>NZ_AP019860.1:9315000-9503417 GCF_009002475.1 Candidatus Uabimicrobium amorphum | reverse complement strand
CAAACAATTTGGTATGCCCCGCTAACATGACACGCAATAAAGTGGAGCCCGAGCGCGGCGAAGACAGAACAAACGCTGCTGTTCTATTTTTATTTTTCACTTCACCATCTAGCGATAGGTTCGGTGGCCAACCACTTTTTAAAACTTCCGTAGAAAGTGCCTGTGATGAATTCATATAGTTGGTTGTCACATATAAATTCTTAAGATAAAGGGCTTGGCTTTCCACTGTGGAAAAGCGAAAAATGAAACGAAAATCGACCGACACACCACAAGTTTCATAGACTTCATTGCATATACTCACCGCCGATAGTGAGTCCCCTCCCAAAGAAAACAAATTATCGGTGGGTTGTACGCCTTCGACTCCCAGTATTTTTTCGACAATAGATATGTATAACTGTAAATTCATTGTTTTTTATGATCCATCTCTAAATTAAAATACCACAAATTACTGATTATAGGAGTCGTAACCAAAGAAAACTTTGGCTGTGATGTGCTATAGAATAAGATAATTTACTTCGTTAGTCAATATGTTACTTACCTCTGGATTTAATCTCTATGTATGCATAGAGGTGCTTTTGTTTTTGCTCAAAAGAAATTCGAAAAAGAAACTGCGGCAAATAACGGCAATATCCCCACAACTGTTGATGATTTGTGTGGGTATCGATATCCCTCGGAGATAAGTGTAATAGAAACTTTGCTTTTCCCCACACACGAATTATATCTTTTGCCAAAATTAATTTCGCACAATGCAACTCATCTCTGTCGTCAAACTCTTGCGGAGCCAGAATCAAATGCAAAAAACGTTTGCGATCAAAATCTGAGAGTGTATGGCAAATATAATCAATAAAGCTTAGTGATATGCGGCAGCAGTTTTTAGATACTGTTTCACTGAGGGTCACAAGGTGTGGATAACAAAAAAAGCGATAAAGAGGTAGAGGTGTACCTGCAAAGTACAAAGCCCCTTCTATTTCCGCATAAACTTCCGTTGCTGACACAACTTTACTGTGGTACTTTAAGGTCGAGTGCATAGGTAGTAAATTTATGCGAAAATAACTACTACTGTGGTGCAAATTCGCTATATCTTTTTGGTAAAGTTGAATTCCATTTTCATCGAAAAAACCACATTTCATTTCTGGCGAAGGACGATATTGTGTTTGGCACTGCAAATCATGTTGCGCCGCTATATCAAAAAAAGAAATTTTATCCACTTTTATCGGAAAAAAAAGATTTTCAAATCCACAATGCATCGCCCATAATACTCCAGAAGAAAAGCACGAATCCAGAGCGGTTATGTCCAATTGCCAATGATCACAATTCTTATGAAAAAAACAATCCTGTCTTTTTTTCAATTTCGCATTCACATGTTGCGTAGTAACAGAAGCCAAACTGTTTATACGATGAAAAGACTTACCTTGCGGAATTCCAGGGATACGAAAACACGGCTGGGATTCATCGATATATATATTTCCAGTAGTACAAAATTTTTGTTCTGTAAAACAATAACTTTTTTTTTCAAGAGTCTCTTTTAAAACGACGTCGGCTTCCACACGTAAATGATCGAGAGATCCCTCAAATATACGTGCGTGAACCACAACAGACGTCTCTTGTTGCGAAACTTGCTCTACCTGAACATAAATGGTCTTCTGTGATTCGAAAAACATCCATTTTTTCGCGTAGACATTTACCAACTCCGCGACAGAAAAACCTCCTCCGACATAGTAAACAGAAGCCTCAACAATCATCTCCAGAGCTACTGCCAATGGAAAAACAGGTAGATTTTTTATCTCACAATAAACCGAAGCACGCCCACTGAAAGTGTGGTCATAGAGAAAAGTGTCAACATCAGGTGAAAAAAGGCGCGAGAAAACATAACGCGTCTTACTCTTATGAACGATCTTTTCTAGAAGAGGCCACTTTTCGTCAAAAATATCGTGATGTTTTTTTGTCTCGCACACCCCCTTATTCTGCGGCGTATTCCATTCTCGAAGTTGATCAGCTTCGGATAGCTCAACAAATGGTAAGGAATTGTCTAGAACCACACCATTCGTTTTGCTATTTTCCCATTGACGACGAAACAAAGAGGTAAAATCTATAGGAATACCTGTGGTGTATAGTTTTGCCAACGTATTTAACAACTGCCACAGATCACTTTGGTGAGGAGAATTAGTTGCCACAACCTGCACATCTGTTTTTTGCGCCAGAGTGTTGCGGATAAAAGATGCCGCATAATTCCCGGGGCCAACTTCAATAAAGGTACGATATCCATCGCGATACATGTTTTCAATTGTCTCGCGAAATCGAACCGTTGTCGACCACTCTTTGATCATTGTCTCCAAGATTTTTTGAGGTTCATTGGCAACCAAATCACCAGAACAACAAGAATACAGAGGTGTATTGTATTCCTTTACACGAGGATAATTATGTTGAAATTGATACCACTTCGTATGAATAGGCGCAGAAATGTCTAGAACCAAGTAGGGCAAACTTTCTTTATCTAGAGTCTTTTTTACGTCTTCAATGATTTGCTGTTGCACAAACAGTACGATTTGGTTTGTACAATTGTCCATCGCCAAACACATTTGATCTTGATAACAAAGCAATACTTTTTGAACGCCGTCGTCGTTGGCATGTGCGGTAACAATTAAAAACTTCCCCTCTGTGGAACAAGTAGTGAGTGGCACATCATTGAGAAAATCAATTCCCGTTTTTTGATGATAATGAATATCGCAAGCTCCGGCAGCAACAAGAGCGGCATACTGTCCACTACTATATCCAATCACGCCATCACATGTAATGCACAAAGATTTTAATATTTGCCACATTGCCAGCGATGCACCAAAAACACTTTGGATCTTCGTACGACTGTCATTTAGCAATTGATGTTGTACTTTTTTTTGTTGATGATTCATGCTATTTTCGCATGGAAATATTACCTGTGAAAGCAACGCGCCACCATCCAGTGAACTTAAAAAATCAAACCATTTTCTCACCACAGGAAAATGCAAACCCAACTCACCAAACATATTTGCACTCCCCGACGTTTGGCCGGGAAACACAAACGCAGTTTTCCCCTTTATTTTTTGTGAATTATAAAAGACCCCATCCACCGTTTGCCACAAACACTTCGTGCTTTTTAGCTTATCTATCGCTAAACTTAGCTTTTGATGTAATTCTTCTGTGTTCGATGCCACAATTGCAAGCCGATGTTTCCGTACTTTCTTAGAAACGAGATCCAAACTAAGCTGTAAGAAGCGATCATCGTGCAAATATTTTTGCAAAATCGCGATTAATTTGCTTTTGGAATCCTCACTAAAAACAAAAATTTCACATTTACGATTGGCGTGTAACGGATCCTCAGGGTCTTCAGGAGTATTCTCTTCAAGAAAAACATGTGCATTTATTCCCCCGAAGCCGAAAATATTTACTCCAGCGCGTCGTGGTTGTTGCTGGGGATGTATCCACATTTTGCTGGTGGTATTTACATAAAAAGGCGTTGTATCCAATTGCAACTTAGGGTTTACCTGCCCGCAAATAGAAGCGGGCAAAATTTTATGATAGAGAGATAGAGCCATTTTGATGACACCTGCAATTCCCGCAGCGGCCAAAGGATGGGCAATCATTGATTTAATACTTCCAATGGCACACGAAGGAGAAAAAGTTGTTCGCTTGCCGTACACTTCTGTTAGTGCTGTAATTTCTGTAGGGTCACCAAGCGCTGTGCCTGTTCCATGGGCCTCGATCAGAGACACGCTTCGTGGTGAAACTTGCGTTGGTTCGTATGCCTGTAATATAGCGCGCTTTTCCCCTTGAACGTTCGGAACAAAAAGTCCCTTTGATTTGCCATCGCTAGAACAACCAACGCCGCGAATCACAGCATAAATGCGATCGTTATCTGCGACCGCTTTTTCATAAGGCTTGAGAACAATAAACCCCAGCCCTTCTCCCAACAATATCCCGTTGGCACGAGCGTCGAAAGGTCTCATTTCATCAGGAGACAGCGCACCAATTAGAGAGAATAGTAAAGAAAACATAAAATCAATAGTCGCACTAACTCCGCCGACAACCATTACTTCACACTGTTGATCATTTAATTCATAAATCGCGTTCTTTATGGCAATCGCCGAAGAGGCACATGCAGCATCCACCACATAGTTGGGTCCTTCTAGCCCAAAGTGATTCGCAATACGCCCCGCGTACAAATTGTGCACAGAGCCAGGGACGGAGTCCGGTGTTAGTTGTGGCAAATGCGTGGTAATTTTTTTCTCTATTTGCGCTAACTGCTCTGTAGATAAGCCAGGAAAAAGCACCGTCACATTTTGTAGCATTTGCTTCACAAAGAGTCCATGCTGCATCAAGCTTCCCATACCGCGATGCGAAGAAAAGCTAGCCCCAATAATAACGCCAGTGCGCCGAGGAAGGCAATTGTGGTACCCTGAATCTTTGATCGCTTCATTGGCCATGTGCAACGATAAAAAATGTCCAGGATCAGCTCCATCAATAGATTTCGGTACAACCCCAAAGTCAATAGGAGAGAATGTTTTTAGATCATCTAGGAAACCACCTTTGAGGTTATAAATTTTGTTTTTTTGCTGTCGCGAAGGATCGAAATGGTGTTTTTCCCATTCCTTTTTTTCGGTAATGCAGTATCTCTTCTCTAGAATATTTTGCCAAAATTGTTGTAAGTTTCTCGCCTGGGGAAAAAGAGCAGACATGCCAATAATTGCCGTTTTTTTACTCATGGCCTTCTCCGACGAAAACCTCAACATCTCCCTTTTGTCCACAATGTAGTTCTCGTAAAAAAATATCACAACCTTGTTGTGGCGAAATCACGTATATTTTTTTATCGCGGAAATTTTTCTCCAAACGTGCCGCCATACCGATTTGCGACCATGGACCCCAATTAAAAGAAATCACGCGACCGGCACTTTTACGATCTAATTCGTGAGCAAAAGCATTCATCACTTCATTTGCCGCGACATAATCAACTTGGCCGATGTTACCGAAACGCGCCGCTAATGAAGAAAATAGAACAACGTACGGTATGTTTTTCAGTGACAAATGTTTATCAAGAGTAAATAAACTCCTCACTTTTGTATCGAAAACCTCAGCAAATTCTCGCTCACTTTTATTTACAATAAGGTTGTCGCGAATAACACCCGCCCCATGAATAACAATATCGATTTTGGGGTACTCCATATCAATGGCGTCGAGAATGGGACCAAAAACAGAGTCATTTGTAACATCCACGCTGTAGTAGCTCACCTTCGCACACATATCTTTTAGTGTAGATAAAACCCGCGTTCTTTCTCGATGGAGTAATATTTCTTTTACTTGTTCATTAATAACGACAGGAGAAAGCTGTTGTTCGCGTTCTTGAATCAATCGAAAAAGTTCTCTTTCATCTTTGACATCAACAAACGTATCCTCAACAATCGGAGATTTCCCAACGACAATGAGATGATCCTGCGCAGAGACAAGTGATTGAAGGATTTCAGCGGTAATACCGCGAAGACCTCCTATCGCCAGTATCGTTTTTGGTTGTGGTAAATCACGAGGATTTCCCTCATAAGGAACACAGTTTGCTTCGATTACATAGCGCTCATTTTGGTCATACCCCACTTCCACTAAATTGTCCTCACTCAAAATTTCTTTCCACAACACATCGACATCGGGCATATTGTTCAGGTCTCTTATATCGATGCTCTTCACTTGTAAACCGGGATTCTCTAACGCAAAGGTCTTCACAATACCCGTCTCTGCACTATGAAACACATTACTTTTGTCAATCAGAGAGAAAACGCGACCACCACAGGAAAAATGGCAAATAATCGCGTGGGGAACGAATTGATTTTGCAAATGCTTTAATAGGGAAAATACGTATTGACTGCTTTGCGCACATGGCTCTTTGCAAAAGTAAAACACTCCAGCGACTTCATCATTCACCTTGATATTTTCCACGGGTGTCGCACAATCCATAAAAATGTGCTCTTGTCCAAGAGTACGAATTTTTTCCGCCAGTGTTGTCAACAAGGCATCGTTCTCCCCTACAAATATAAAAATTCCTTTCGGCAAATCTTTATGGGGAGAAGTCATCTGCGGCGCGCGAACCAAGCAGCTCAACTGTCTACTTATTTTTTTTTTGTGTTTGCGCTTAAAATTTTCGCAATGTCGTTGACACTACTTGCCGTGAGAAGGGTGTGGGTAATTTCATCGTCTACAGTAAAACGTTGTTTTAAGGCATCAAAAATTTCCATGCGCTTAATCGAGTCAATCCCTAACTCTTCTGCAAGCATGTGATTTTCTTGTATAGAGTATTGAGGGTATCCTGTCAATTCCGCAATAATTTCGATAATAGTTGTTCTCGTATCGGTGTCTTTTGCTGCAACATGTTCACCATTATTTTTTTGTATCGTATCAAAAATATCTTTTAGAGTCACTGCGGAAAAGCCACTTTGTTCTTCGACAATGACAAATTTTTCTTTCAATGCCTCAAAAATTTCGACGCGTTTAATAGAGTCAATCCCCAAATCCTCGGCAATCATATGTTGTAAGCTCAAAGACGCCACAGGGTATCCCGTTTTTTGCGCCACAACTTGCAAAAAAGCCTTTTCGACGTTCTCGTCGTAGGCTTCATGTATTTCTTGAGTTACTTTTTCCATCGATTTCATTTTCCCATGCGGCTCTTCACTAATCTTTTCGCGCGATTCTCCAAGCCTTGTGCCTGTATTTTCACCGAACTGTGGCGGAGAAACGGCAGTGGAAATATTTTGTGGCAAAGAGAGCGATGCGTTACCACCCTCTGTTAGATATAAAGACATGATTTGTTGTTGGGTTTCTAAAAATTTACGCATGGTTTCTTGGTACGACAACATCACATCATCTTTTTCATTTATCCCTTTTTCATTCATATCATTCCTCGTGTGAAAAATCGGCTGTCTATGCTCGTCTTCCTCTTTGTGTAAAGATGAAAAATATTGATGAATTTGCCGAAGCGATTGCGACGGTTCTTTACTCATCTTTTCTTTTCTTGCCCTCACTCCGTTGACCCACCATATATTTTCCGACGACAAAGTTTTTCCTTCGGACAAATCGAGATGTCGCGCAGTAAAAAGGGCATCTAAACGCATGTCAACTCCATGTGTATACAACTCCGCGATTGTTTGCAGCAACCCATGTATTTCCCCGTTTTTTGGATCTATCGCCATCGACGACGCTTGGGGAACGATATTTTTGACAAGATTACGCACAACGTTTTTCGGTCCTATTTCTAAAAATAACTCCACTCCCTCATCATGCATTCTTTGAATCATATCATGGAAAAGTACGGGTGATGTGATCTGTTCGACAACAGTGGTTTTCATGTTCTCTCGCTGGACCTCTTTCCCTGTTGTATTTGTATAGACAGGTATGATCGGCTCTTTGAAATCGAATCCCTCAATGTGCTTCGCAAAATCCGTTTGCGCTTGCTGCATTTGTGGTGAATGAAAAGCGTGACTTACTTTGATAAATTGACTTTGGGGAAATTGGTGGTGAATTTTCTCTAGTGTTTTTATATTTCCTGATAGCACAATTTGCTGCGGACAGTTGTAGTTGGCCACCACAACATCGGAAAAGTTTTTGATGCAGTCCACCACTAGATCTATTTCGCCAAAAACAGATAACATGCCACCTTCCCCGTCGCCTGACATTACCTGCCCACGAGCCACACTCATCTGAAAATGTTGCTCCGCGGTCAGTGCCCCCGAACAATAAAAGGCGGATATTTCCCCAAAACTGTGACCAGCAGCAATATCAGGGTTAATTTGTAGGTCCTGAAGCAAGGCATGATATCCCTGGTGAATCATCGCTAGAGCAGGTTGGGCAATTTCGGTGTTGTGGATTGTAGAAGCAGAAGAGTCGCCATTTGCGAAGATACGGTGCATAATATTTCTTTGTGCAGCGTTGTCAGCAAACTGAAACTGTGGCAGGTACATGAACATTTCGCGCGCCATGTGTAAACATTGGGAGCCTTGTCCGTTAAATAAAAAGGCAATTTTGGGTCTGCGGACTTCGGTCTTTTGTAGAAAGACATTTCGGGGAAGCGAATCGTTTTGCGTTAGTGCGTCAAGCGTTACTTGGACCAACTCTTCGAACATGTGAATATCACTAGCAAGCATTGCCAATCGCAGTGGCTTTTCTCCTGTGACCTTCATGCAACAATGATACGCATGTTCTGCCAGTCGCATATCCGCAGTTGATATTCGCTGCAATTGATCTACAAGATCTTCTGTTGTGTGTGATTCAAACAGTAAGATTTCCCACGGCCAATCTTGCCCTCCGCATACCGGATCTTTTGGCGTATACTCTTCAAGAACAACATGATAGTTGGTTCCTCCAAAACCAAAGGCATTGACACCGGCACTTCTCTTTTCATACTTACCAAGCCACGGTTGCGGTTTAGCGGGAAGGTGCACGCGATCATTGTGCAACACAGGTAGTATATTTTTCTGCTGCGCATGAAGAGGTATCACTTTGTGTTTCAGGGCAAGTGTTGTGCGGATGATCCCCACAACTCCGGCAATCGCCCTAGTATGACCTAGTGTTGCTTTGCATGTACTCAAAGCGCAGTGTTCAACATCGTTGTCTTCGAGAAACTGTACAATCGTTTCGGCTTCGGCGGTATCACCTATCTTTGTGGCATTCCCATGCCCTTCGATGAACTCTATGACTTGCGGAGAAACGCCTGAGAATTGATACGCTCGATTCAGAGCCTTGAGTTGATGTTGTGGAGAGGGTAGTGACAATGATTTGTTTTTGCCATTACTAGAAGCACCAAATCCTTTGATAATCGCATGAATACTGTCCCCATCGCGTATGGCATCTTCTTTGCGTTTTAAAAGTAAAATGGCGGCGCCTTCACTAATCACACTCCCATCGGCATCACTAGAAAAACTTCTGCTGTTTCCCGAATGCGAAAGTACACCAGTTTTATCGAGTCCAAGGTACTCATATTCCGTAAGTGTATCTACACCACCGGTCACAACAACAGAACTTTGACCTGTTTGCAGCTCAGAAATCGCGATGCTAATTGCCGACATTGCCGAGGCACAACAAGCATCGACAACGAAATTCTTTCCCTCCAAGCCAAAACAATGCGCGACACGTCCAGAAATAATGTTGTCCAACGATCCAATGTACGAATGCTGGCTCCATTCGGGAAGTTCACTTTTGCAAAAAGTTTGGTGTTGCGCTAACTGCGCGCTAAACTCGTATTTCGCACGCAATGCCCCCGAATTACTTCCACAAGCTAGAATAACTGACGTGTTTTCACGATCAAAATCCCGATGATGATATCCAGCGTCTTCGAAGCAGCACCTGACACACTCCAACGTCAATAACTGCCGCGGATCGATAAATGGAATGTGTTGTTCCTTGAGACCAAACTGCTCCAGATCCATGGCAATTTCATCGAGAAAACCACCGTTATTGGCGTGACAAATTCCCTGGTAAAGAAAGTGGTTCCAATGTTCTGTTGGTACGGGACAAAAAAAGTTTTTGTCTGTTTTTGTGTGTTGCCAAAAATCGCGAATCGAGAAAATTTTTGGCAACAAAACACTCATACCAATAATGGCAATATCATTATTCTTCATTTACTTATTTTCATCTAGTAAGTCGTGCAACTTTGATATACTTGGTAAAGAAAAATCAACTGCGAGAACTTCATTCGCAGAGTTTGTGATAATATAACTGGGAAATATCTGCGACGTACCTGTGTACTTTTCAAAAACACGCGCAATATTTTTTTATCCGCGACAGTTATATCAAAGTACACCTCATAAGATGGTGAGTACTGTTTTACATAGGCCTTTAGTTTTGCAGTATTGTCTTTTTCGCTTGTGGGTAAACCTACGATTTCGACATCTTGTGTAGGGAATAGTTTGCGAATTTTCTCCAAATACGGTAGTTCTTTTTTACACACAGTACACCAAGTTGCTGTAGTAACAAACAGTGTTAGTTTAGATTTCTTTTCTATTTTTTGTAGAGACAAAATATCTTTTTGTCTTTGTCCTGTAGGCCTTCGAGTCTTTTTTTGGTATTTTTCAATTTTTGGTTCTTCGAGACGTTCATCAAAAGTAACCAGGGAGCCGGTGTTGATGTTCTTCCAACTATGCTTTTTCCCCGAAGGCCAAAATATTTCTACTTTTGGAACGACTTTGTTATTGCCAACACCAATAATCAATGTAGAGCTATTCTGTGCAGCAAGCCCTTCTCCACAGCGCAATTCTCTGGTAATTGTTGTTTTTGGTAAAGTTATTTTTACACGCGTTCCATAAGCATCGCGACTACTCCATTCTTTAGATGGCTGTGCACTACGATTCCCACCAAAAAAACGCAATGCAACAAAGTGTTTATTAGATGTGTCAATGTTATTCGTATAAATCCGAAACGAAGGGGCATTGCGATTCACTAAAACGATATCCTGTTTACCATCGCGATTGTAGTCCCACTTTGCAAAAGAGTGGCTATCTCCGATGTGATTGATTCCAGAGAGAAGTGAGATATCATCGAAATTTTTCCCTTGTTGATTTAGAAAAAAATGATTGCGTTCCAACCCACTAAATGAATCTCCCTTTCTTAATAGGTCGCGCGCTCTTTTTATGGACTTCACTCCGAAATTTTGATCACCCTTAGCGACGAACCGCCGCCACCAGGTAGATCACGTATCTCCGCCTCTGCGAAATTGCTTAGGAGCGGTATAATTACCATCGGCTACATAAACATCAAGGTAACCATCATTATCAAAGTCGCCAAACTGCCCTCCCCACGACCACAAACCTTTCATATTTTTAGCTAAAAAACGATTTTCCTGTCCTGTAAATAAAAAGTTTCCTTGCGCCATACGTAAAAATCGTGTTTCTAAACCGAAAGGAATTAAACGTTTTGTCAATCTTGAACCAGCCTTACTATACATTCCTGACACAAACATATCCATTTTTTGATCGTTATTGTAGTCCCCCCAACTGATTCCCATTGAAAAAGAACCTATGGAACCTAGTAAGTGTGAAACATCCTTAAATCCATTTTCTTGGTCATTACGGAACAAAAAATCTCTGCCAAAATCGTTAGCAACATATAGATCAACATCATTGTCTTGGTCAAAATCACTCCAACATCCCTGAAGACCAGAAGTATATGTATTTACCGGTGAATCTTCTACTACAAACTGCCCAGCACCATTGTTGCGAAACAACATATTATGTGCTACATTCCGAGAATCTCCTTGCCTCTTTTTTTTCAGTGCATTACGATATTCACGAATTTCCGCAGGAGAGAAAGACTCATTGTACATCCCTGCCAGTTTTATTATATAGTATGTTGTTAAATATAGATCTAAAAGCCCATCGTTATTGTAGTCAGCAGCCGATATAGAAGTAACAAAACGTGGCAATGTCACATCCTTCTTTACCCGAAATACTCCATCATCATTTATAAAAAGTAAACTTCTCTTGTGATATCTACCAATGATAACATCCTCGTCTCCATCATTATCAACATCTACAAACAAAGAACATGAACTCTTTTCCAGATCTAAACCGCATTGAGAAGATATTTCTTCCAATACACCGTTATTATTTCTCAATAAAATATTTTTTCGTTTAGAAGTTAGATATATATCATCCCAACCATCCTTATCGATATCACAAATATTTACTTTTTTCGTTTTTAGAGGCTCACCAATAAAAAAGGCTGGTATTTCTTTTCCTTGTAGAAATGCAATTACTTTCTCTTCTTGAACACTACCATTTGCTATTTCAATAACTTTAGGTGAATGAATGACAAGATCAGTATCATCAGAAAACAGAAGTTGTTCACTTTTACGAATGTCTATTTTTGTATTTTTCCACTCAACAATTAATGCTTGTAAAGGTTTTTCACTTGTGATTTTGATTTTTAATGAAAACTCTGCATAGATAGAAATAAATTGATTGTCATGGCTTTTTCCTAAAGCATCTATGTACAAATCTATATTGTAAAGGTTTTCATCTACTAACTCAATTTCTGTTCTAGCCATTTCAGCGTATTTTAAGTATCTCACTTGAGAAAAAATTTCTTGCCAAACAGATGTAGATTTTTGAGGAACAGATGAACATGTGTAGTTGAGTTTTGTAATACTTGCTTGTTGATTTTTGTTTGCACTGATAGTTGCGGCATAAACAACTAGTTCTTTTGGAAAATATGGTGCACTGTAATGCCCAGGAAGTTCTAAATTGTTTACGTCTTTCTCTAAAGCGCTCCATACAGGACTTAAAATATCTAAGGTTTGTTCATTTTTGTCTATTTTAGCAAGTATTTTGTTATTACGATACTTCTGGTATTTTGTAGAGAACAAAGACAAACAAATGCACAATACGGTGAGTACTAAAAAAGTTTTCTTCAACATAATTCATCTATCTCGCAAATAAGTAACTTGTATCGCATAGATACTTGACAGTCCAAATCTATTAAACAGAACAATATTGTTATTGCAATAACTAGATCACTATTTTGTATTTGACTCATTTTCATCCAATAAGCCGTGCAACTTTGATATGCTTGGTAAAGCAAAGTCAACCTCTAGAACTTCATTTGCAGAATTTATAATGATATAACTTGGAAATATCTGCGAAACGCCTGTGTATTTTTCAAAAACGCGAGCAATATTCTTTTTATTGTCCGCAGTGATATCAAAATATACCTTGTAAGGTGGTGAATACTGTTTTACGTAAGATTTTAATTTTGCAATATCATCTTTTTCACTTGTAGGTACCCCTACGATTTCAATGTCTTTGGTAGAAAACGTTTTACGAATTTTTTTCAAGTATGGTATTTCTTTCTTACAAACACTACACCAAGTAGCCATAGAAACAAACAGTGTCAACTTAGATTTTCTTTTTACTTTTTGTAAAGACAAGATATCTTTTTGTTTTTGTACTTCTGGTACTTGAGTTTCTTTGTGATATTTTTCAATAATCGGCTCTTCTAAACGTTCTTTAAAAATAGCAAGGGAACCGGCCTTAATATTTTCCCAACGATGTTGTTTACTTGAAGGCCAAAATATTTCTATTTTTGGGACTACTTTATTGTTACCAATACCAATAATCAGTGTTGAGCTATTTTGCGCACCATAACCTTCCCCACAACGCAATTCTCTAATCAGCGTTGTATCCGGTAAAGTCACTTTTACCCTTGTGCCATAAGCATCGCGACTACTCCATTCTTTGGAGGGTTGCGCACTGTGATTTCCACCAACAAAGCGCAGTGCAACAAAGTATTTATTAGACGTATCAATATTGTTTGTATAAATCCGAAACGAAGGAGCATTGCGATTCACTAAAACAATATCCTGCTTACCATCGCGATTGTAGTCCCACTTTGCAAAAGAACGACTATCTCCAATGTGATTAACACCTGAAAGAAGTGAGATATCATCAAAATCTTGGCCTTTTCGATTTAGAAAAAAGTGATTGCGTTCTTGTCCACTTAACGAATCTCCCTTTTCCAAAAGGTAGCGCGTTCTTTTCATGGAGCTAGTAGCTCCAAAACCTTTATTTCTCTTAGCGACGAACCGCCGCCACCAGGTAGATCACGTATCTCCGCCTCGGCGAAATTGTTTAGGGGCTGTGTAGTAACCATCTACTAAATAAATATCGAGATAACCATCATTGTCAAAATCGCCAAACTGACCGCCCCACGACCACAGTCCTTTCATATTTTGGGGTTGAAAGTTATTATTTGTGTGGCGTGTAAACAAAAAATTTCCCTGTGCCATACGTAAAAATTGTGGATCTAGACCTAAGGGAATCAGACGTTTTGTCAGTCTTGAACCAGCCTTACTATACATTCCCGATACAAACATGTCCATTTTTTGATCATTATTGTAGTCTCCCCAACTGATTCCCATTGAAAAAGAGCCAATAGAACCTAATAGGTGCGAAACATCATTAAATCCATTTTCTTGGTCATTGCGAAACAAAAAATCTCTACCAAAATCATTAGCGATATATAAATCAACATCATTATCTTGATCAAAATCACTCCAGCATCCCTGATGACCAGAGGTGTGTACATTTACAGATGAATTCTCTAAGACAAACTGTCCCGAGCCATTGTTGCGCAACAACATATTGCGTGCGATATTACGTGAGTCTCCCTTTTTCTTCTTTTTGAGAAGACTACGATATTCGCGTATCTCCTCTGAAGAGAAAGACTGATCGTATGTCCCTGCAAGTTTTGTGACATAGTATGTTGACACATATAAATCTAAAAGGCCGTCATTGTTGTAGTCAGCGGAAGATATAGAAGTAACAAAACGTGGCAATTCAACATCTTTTTTTATACGAAAAGTACCACCGTCATTTATCAAAAGTAAGCTTTTCTTTAGATACCGACCAATGATGGCATCCTCATCTCCATCATTGTCAACATCAACAAATAAAGAACACGAACTTTTTTTCAGGTTCAAACCATGTTGAGAAGATATCTCTTCTAATACCCCATTGTTATTTTTTAAGAAAACATTTCTTCCCTTAGAAGTAATGTACACATCGTCCCAACCATCTTTATCGATATCACAAATACTAACTTTGCCGGTATCTACACCATCACCAAAGAAAAAAGATGGTACTTTTTCTCCTTGTAAAGCCTTAATCACCTGCTCTTCCTGAAAACTACCATTGGCTTCTATAATAGCTTTAGGTGACTGAATGACAACATCAGTATCGTCAGAAAACAAAAGTTGTTTACTTTTGCGAATGTCTATTTTTGTATTTTTCCATTCGGTGATAAGTACTTGTAAAGGCTCTTCGTTTTTGACATCCACTTTTATTGAAAACTCGGCATAGACAGAAATAAATTGGTTGTCATGACTTTTTCCTAAAGCATCCATGTACAAATCTATGGAATAAATACTTTCATCTACCAGTTCAATTTCTACTCGGGCTGTTTCTGCGTATTTAAAGTATTGTACCTGAGAAAAAATTTCTTGCCAAACAGGTACAAGTTTCTGCGGTACAGATGAACATGTGTAATCTAGCTTTTCAAGACTCGTTCGTTGCCTTTTCTTAGTATTGGCTGTTATGGCATAAACAACCAGTTCTTTCGAAAAATACGATGAGCTGTAATGTCCGGGGAGTTCCAGATTATTCACATCTTTTTCTAAAGCTCTCCACACCGGACTCAAAGTATCTAAAACTTCCTCGTTTTTTTGTATCTGAGCAAGCACTTTGTTGTTGTGATACCGCTTTTGGTATTTTAAAAATGCAACAAACAATAAATAAAACCCCACACATAACGCGGAGAACACGAACAAAAACTTCCTTGACATAACTTATTTATCCTTATCGAGTAACTTCTTAATCGTCGAAATACTAGGTAATCCCAAATCAACAAGTAGAACATTATTATTGTTATCCGGAAATATAGACATCCAACAATCCATCATTGTTGTAATCTACCACTGAGAAAGAAGTGATAAAAAAAGGAAATGCACAATCAATATTTGAATTACTTTCTACATATACCCCTTCTTTATTGACAAAATATGCTCCTCTTTTGCGAAATTTACCGACAAACACGTCTTGGTCACCATCATTGTCAAAATCAGCAAAAATACCAGCAGAGGTATCTTCAGTATCGAGACCTTTGAGTGGATGTTCTTCAAAAACTCCGCGATTGTTTTTCAAGAATATATTTCTATCCACAGACGGAAAAATGTACAAATCGTCCCAACCATCTCCATCGATGTCAACTACCCCCATTGAAGGTTTCCCAAGAGCTGGTAGTTTTACATTTTTGGATTTCTGTATTTTTTTAAGTACAAAGCAAATAAACTTTCTCTTTTGCTACCGTTAGCGAGATCAACCAAATCTGGTGTTGTCAATATTTGTTCCGTAACATCTTCAAATAACAGGTGATCTCTATGCTGCATAGTAATTTTTTTATTTTTCCATTCACTTATTTTTACTTTAGATACATCCAAGAAATTTTCTAAAGTTATTGAAAATTTAACTTGTAATGACAAAAATTTATTTTTACGACTTCGAGCCAAAGCATCGAATTTGAGATCCACAATAAACTTATCTGATAAAACCCCTTTTACGACAACAAGCTGTACATGTTCAAAATACTTAATTTTATCAAATAAAGTTTTCCAAATAGGTCTACCATCGCATTTTTCGGGCTTTTGTTTTATGCTAATCTTAAACTTTTGGATACTCAGGTTATCTTTATTTGCTTCCACAATTTTTTTTATGGGGTAAATAAGCATGTTTCGTTTAAAAAACTTTTTACTATAAAGACCCGGCAAACTCAAATTTTCAATATCTCTTGACAGAGATCGCCACACCAAGTTTAGATCGTCAATCAGAGCTTCCTGCTTTTCCACTTTGTGGATGGCACGCTTTATCATATTTTTTTGAAAATACTTATATCCAAAAAAACACAATAGGCAAAAAGTAAAAACATAAATAATTTTGTAGTATTTCATTCACAAATCTCTCAGCAAAGTAACTTTAATAAAGGGTTTTATGGTAGCATAAGGGTTTTGCCTTTGCAAGCCCGAACCTCTACGAGTTAAATCGTTTGCAAAAGTATTGCTAAAAATTTTGTTTTGATTAAATACGATCTCATCATTTACGTTGAACTCCTACGGTAAATTTGCTACGCTTAAAATTTAGACAATACATTTTATGGTAATCTACGATAAGGTATTGGTAATGGTATGCTTAATTTAAGGAGTCGTGTGATGAAACGAACGTTTTTCTGTATTCTGATTATGAGCGTTGTACTATGGTTATTTGTCATATACACAGAAAACCTTGCCCCTGGTACCAAAGCCATGGTAGACAAACTCGCTCAGCTACAAAATAAAAACACACGATTTTCCTTTAAACATTCTGCTATTTCTCCCTTACAACAAAAGATATCCACTAGCTCTGGTGTAAAGAAAACCTTATACAAAGTACACTTAGCACGTTTATACCTCGCCCTCGGAGAGATGAAAAAATCCAATATTTTGCTAGAAAAGATTCAGGCTCTGTTACCTCAAACTCCCAGTCTAAAAAAGAGACGTTTTATACAAAAATTGGATTATACCTTAATCGGTAACTATCTACGCTTGGGAGAATTTGACAACTGTTTATGTAACAATACCCAGCAATCCTGCATTTTCCCAATTCGAGGTGCAGGTATTCATCAACAAAAAAAGGGATCGACAAAAGCAATTGAACTTTTAGAAAAGATGCTCACCAAAAATGAAAACGACCTTGCGGCACTATGGTTGTTAAATCTTGCCCACATGACATTGGGACAATATCCTGACTCTGTCCCAAAAAAATGGCGAATCTCTCCTAATCTTTTTGCAGGTAGCTCTTTTCCTACGAAATTCACCAATGTGGCAAAACAAAAAAAAGTAGATGTGCTTTCCAAAGCGGGAGGAGTCATTCTCGATGATTTCGACAACGATGGTAATATTGACATCATCACTTCAGGATGGGGATTTGGTGAACAAATCCGCTTCTTTGTCAATGATGGCGCTGGTACTTTTGTTGAACGCACGAACCAAGCAAACTTAACGGGAATTACTGGTGGGCTTAATATTGTCCAAACAGATTACAACAACGATGGTTTTCTCGATATTTTTATTCCACGGGGAGCCTGGTACCAAGAAAATCATTATCCCAACTCATTGCTCAAAAATAATGGAGATGGTACCTTTGAGGATGTCACAGTAGAAGCAAATTTATTAGATTATTCCCCTACACAAACCGCCGCATGGGGAGATTACAACAATGATGGCTGGATCGATTTGTTTGTGGGTAACGAAGCACGGCCATCCAGGAAACGTTTTAAGGCCACGCATTACCAAAGTCGTTTGTACCAAAATAACGGTGATGGCACATTTTCCGA
Source organism: Candidatus Uabimicrobium amorphum (assembly GCF_009002475.1). Taxonomy (GTDB): domain Bacteria; phylum Planctomycetota; class Uabimicrobiia; order Uabimicrobiales; family Uabimicrobiaceae; genus Uabimicrobium; species Uabimicrobium amorphum. The sequence continues at coordinate 9,485,492 of NZ_AP019860.1, read as the reverse complement.
TGTGTCAAAACACGTTGGGCTAGACATTGTTGCTTTTGTCAAAGGTGCTTCATGGGGTGATGTCAACAACGACGGATTACTAGATCTATATGTATCCTGCATGGACGAAGACAACTATTTGTTTATTAATCACCAGCAAAATAATCGCTTCTCTTTTACAAATATGGCGCAAGAAAAAAACGTTACCAAACCAAAGAGTGGTTTTGCAACGTGGTTGTGGGATTACAACAACGATGGCTGGCTAGACATCTTTGCAGCCTCGTTTAATGGTGGATTTCTACAAGCAAATACCATAAAACCAATCGTTCACGACATTGCCGCAAACTATTTGGGTAAAGAACATTCATTAGAGGATATCTGTGTCTATAAAAACAATGGCAATGGTAGTTTTAGCGAAGTCGCACAAAAATTGAAAATCAACAAAGCATTCTTAACCATGGGAGCAAATTTCGGAGATATTGATAACGATGGTTTTTTAGATGTGTACTGTGGAACAGGAAACCCACGTTATTACACTCTAGTACCGAACAAAATGATGCGTAACAAAAAAGGTAAACTTTTTGAAGACGTAACAACAACAAGCGGTTTCGGCCATTTACAAAAAGGGCATGGCATTGCCTTTGCTGATATTGATAACGACGGTGACCAAGACGTTTACGCACAGCTAGGCGGTGCTTACGAAGGCGACAAGTTTTATAATGCACTATTTGAAAACCCTGGCAATCATAATAACTGGATCACGCTACGTCTACATGGAGTAAAATCAAATCGTGCAGCAATTGGAGCACGCATTTGCATTGAAGCTGCTAATCAACAAGGAGAAAAAGCGCATTTTTATCGCGTTGTTGGTAGCGGAGGAAGTTTTGGCTCTTCTAGTTTGCAACAGGAAATCGGACTTGGCAAATTCACAAAAATAGAACGAATCACTATTGATTGGCCTATTCCTAAAGTACAACAGGTATTGAAAAATGTACAAGTTAATAAACGCTATTCACTCATTGAGGGAAAAGAATTAACTCCAGTGGACAGTACACCAAAATAAACGCAGTCATTCTCAAATACAGATGTATAAAAATAATCATTCCGTGATCACGCGGGATGATTATTTTTTCCTTTTCCTTTCATACAATCTCTGATACAAACTTGCCTTCGAACTATTACCCAGCGCTGTATAAGAACGACTTATGTATGCATAGACAAAATAGTTTTCGGGAGATAACTTGACAACTTGTTGGTAATCCTTGATTGCTTTTTTATATTGCTTATCGCCATCGTAACTCAAAGCGCGTCCTAAATACAACGAATATGATAAGGGTCGCAATGCGATTCCTTTAGAGTAGTCCTCTATCGAAGATTTATACTTCTCTAGGCGAAAATAAAGGTAACCTCTTCTTTTGTAAAGATCAACTGTCGGAGCAACTTGCAAAAGGTAGGCGTAATCCTCCAACAATACTTCGGTATTGTCTAATTTTTCCGCCGCTTCCATTCTAATTTCGCGTAAAATAGTACTATCTTTATCTAACTCGATAGCTTTCGTTATATAGGATAGCGCTTTACTATACTGCTTTAAGCTATTGTAAGTAGCGGCGCAGTTGCGATATCCTAGAACATCGTTTTCTCGTAACGCAATCGCTTTTAAGTAGGCCTCTAATGCTTGTGTATCTTTATCAAGCCTTGAAAGATAAAAACCACGATTTATCCAAAAATGAAAATTTTTCGGGAATACCTCTATCCCTTTTGTGCATATATCGACCGCTTCTTGATATTTTTTTTTCTCTTCAAATATAAAACCTAGTGCATAGTATGCCCCGACATTGCGTTTGTCGAGGTTGATCGCTTGGCGAAAATCATCGATTGCTTTTTCATATTGCGCCATTTTTCGATACGTGCTGCCTCGTTGGAACAAAACTTCACTAGTTTTTTTTATCGCGATGGATTTGGAAAAGTATGAGAGTGCGCTTTTATAATCTTGGCATTCAAAGTATGCCTTGCCTTTTCCAAGGTAGGCAATCGCATTTTGCGGGTCTTGCTGTAGTGCCAGTGAATAAAAACGTATCGCTTTATGATACTTCTTCGCCGACAACGCTGCTTGCCCCATCCGAAAATAATCCTTTGGTTCTGATTTTACGTAATGATCACTGACAAAATACGCCAAAATCAATATAACGACGATATATCCGATGCGAATGTAGGTTTGTGGCGTGTGAAAACGGCTGCGAATCTTAAGTAAAAGTGAGTTTATGTTTGATGACTTTTGCTGTTTTCCCGTGTGTCTTTTTTTGGCAACATCTAACCGACGCGAACGAGAGGTAACTTTACTGCGATTTACTCTATTCGTTTTAGGATTTTGTTTTGGTGCGCTAGTTTTGACTTCTCGACCTAGTAGTGCGGCGAAACAACGGTGCATTTCGCGTACACTAAGCCGCTTGTCAATATCGTGGAGTAGAGCCTTATCCAAAATTTCGGAAATGGAAGCGTGAAGTGCATGAGGGTTTTTGGTCTGTAACGCAAGAGGTGGTAGCTGCATGTTGTTTATTTTTTCCAGAGCTTCGTTAATATTTGTTGCATGATAGGGAGATTTCGGCAGCCACAAAAAAAACTGATAAAACATAACACCCAAAGAAAAAGTATCGCTCTTACTACTTGCCTCAGCGTTGAACTGTTCTGGGCTCATGTAGGCGAATGTACCAATCACGTATCCAGGTCGCGTCAGCATCGTCATGGACTTTTGCACATCCTTTGCAATGCCAAGATCGAGCACTTTTGGTATACCGCGATATTTGCATACAATGATATTGGCGGGCTTCAGGTCGCGATGAACCACACCTTTTTCGTTGAGTGTCGCAATAGCATCGCAAATTTGCATGGCGATTTCGAGCTGTTGTTCTACCGTCAAGCTATAGGGCTTTTCCTGAACCACAGACTCTAAAGAGTGACCATCCACATACTCCATCACAATGTAGTGAGTATTTTGGTATTCAAAAAAATCAATGGCCCGAACAATATTTGGATGTTGAATATTCTTTAAAAATTGATACTCCCTTTGCAAACGCTTTAGTTTGCGCTGTTCTCCTTCCGAAGGAAGGATAATGGTTTCCTTCACCGCAACGAGAGTGTTCGTATCTATGTCAAAAGCTCGGTATACGGTCCCCATTCCTCCGCGGCCAAGTTCTTGTTCAATTTTGTACTTGTTGTTAATCAGCATAAAGACTCACTTTTTTACAATTTACGATTTGTTATGTAAATCAATATAACTCATTCCATACTTAATCGCAAACAAATGTAAATATCCATGAAAATACGCTGCACAACGTAAAAGAAAATCACATGAAAATAAAAAGCCATTTATCCAAAAGGATAAATGGCTTTTGTAAAACTATTTTCCTTCGAATGAACTACAAACAAATATCCACATCCGCAGGAATGGCGTATGCGTCAACAGGAACTTCCACTCCTTGAGAACGCAATATATTAATACGATTCAAAATCACCGCTCCGCGCAGTAAATTTTTTGCCACAATCGCCACCTGTCTGTTGTCAATAGCATCTAGTGAAGTGCCTTTCACCCATTCGTTGAAACTCCCCATCGCTTGCCCACACCATATTTGGTAATCGATTTTGCGATCTTGCTCACCGGTCTTTGCCCAAATGCTGGAGCGTCCTAGGTACGAACGAAATACAAGAGCCATCTTGTGGTGCGGATTTTTTGCCGCTTTGTCGATTTGTACGGGATCGCGCTTGGTGAAAAACGTTTTGGTGTCTTCCCATACTTCAGAAAGTGGTTGGCGAAAAATCGTTTTTTCCAAAATCATACGTTCTTTGTCAGGGATTTCTTCGATGGAGTTGTATGTCTTGTACACAGAGTATAATTTCTCTGCGCGCATGGCAAACATCGTACCTTGTTTTAGAACTTGTAACTTCACTCCCATTTCAAACATATCTGCGGCGGGAGCCATTTTCACGTCATGCGATTCGGCCTTGCACAGCATTTCTTTGGCCATTTGTGAGGTATCTGCCTCCACACAGCACTGATTGACACTACCGGTCACCACGTAATCCGCTCCCATAGAGAATGCCGAAATCATCGACTGCGGTGTGGAGATTCCTCCGGCAGCACCTACGCGTATCGGGCGCTTATAGTCAAATTTGCGCATGTACTCATTGCGAATCTCACAAATCGTAGGCAATAAAGTAACCAAAGGACGCTGATCGGTGTGCCCTCCGGAATCGGCTTCGGCGGTAATATCTTCGGCCAAGGGAAGTTGTGCCGCGAGATCGGCTTCTTCACGTGTAAGTTTTCCCGCAGCCACCAAGTCTTGTAGAATCTTCTCCGGCGGAGGCGACATAAACGCTTTGGCCAATTCGCTACGTGAAATTTTCGCAAAAACATGGTTTTGTGGAATAATATCGTCTCCCTGACGTATCATGCCTTTCGCACGATAATACACAATATGTGGTGTAATTTTCAGATACGCCGACGCCGACACACGGGTAATTCCATGCGCAATATACAAATCTACCGTATCCTGCTCTAATTGCGTTTCAAAAGGGCTATGTAGTAGGTTAAATCCATAGCTCTCACCATTACTCAGCGCTTCCTGTATTTTTGCGATATTTTTCTTTATATTTGGCAGAGATAACCCACCGGCACCAAAAAAGCCCAGCATACCTTCTTTGGCCATCGCAATCACCATATCCGCAGAACCAATTCCGTTGGCCATCGCTCCGGCAATATACGGAAATTTAACATCATGTGTGGTTTGAAAACTCTGAGCGCCCAGATGTTGTGGATTTATGGCAGGTACAAACGTACCATTGTCAACGTTAGCAAATCCATCGTGAACAGTAAAATCTTGGTCTTTTGTTTCTACGGTAATTGCACGTTTATAGTCGTGCAAAGCCTCTATCATCTTCATGTGATCAGTTCCTAATTTTTGGCAAAATCTTGTTTGAGAAGTTGTAAACCTTCGGCAATAGAAATACGTGGATTGTATCCAAAATCGTTGCGCGCGGCGCTTATATCAAACCAGTGCGAAGTAGAGAGTTGCTTGGCGACAAATCGCGTCATGCGTGGCTCACTTTTGATGCGTAGAGCGCCGTAGATCATCTCCATTAACCACCCCGCGGCATAAGCCACTTTGGGGGATATGGTACGCGTTACCGGGGGAACATCCGCCGCTTCGAGAATCTTATTTATGAGTTCCCACACGCACATCGGTTCGCCATTGGAAATGAAGTATGCTTTGCCCGCCACAGGTGAATCGTATTCGAGTTTTTGTTCTGCGAGAATATGTGCGTCTGCGGCATTGTCTATGTACACAGAATCCACAAGACACTCCTCTGTGCCAATACGTCGCAATTGTCCGGCCTTTCCGCGCGCGACAATCCGTGGTACTAGATGATTATCCCCTGGTCCCCAAATCAAATGAGGACGTAAGGCAACGGTGGCCAAGTCTTCGCAGTTACTTTCTAAAACCAACTTCTCTGCCATGGCCTTTGTTTTTGGATAATGTGTTAGGTAATGTGTGGCGTAGGGAGCGCTTTCGTCAATCGCTTCAATGTTGTCTCCGCTATGCACAACACTGGGGGTACTTGTGTACACCAATTTTTTTACCCCAAATTCGCGGCAGGCGTTTACGATGTTAAGTGTTCCCACGAAGTTTGTGTTGTAGTATTCGAGGTAATCTCCCCATACACCTGGCTTTGCCGCTACATGGAATACCACATCACATCCTGAGACAGCAGAGTTGACCGCTTCGCTGTCGTCCAGGTTTCCAGCAATTTGCTCTACACCAAGCTCGTGTAGCTTTTCATGGTTACTACGTGAGAAGCTACTCACTTCGTCACCGCGTTCGACAAGCTGTTTTACAATTGCGTGGCCGAGAAAGCCGCCGCCGCCGGTTACGAGTATTTTCATCCTACCTCCCCTGCGGCCCACACCGCTAATTTTTCACGGAAAATTTTCGAATTGTGGCGAATGTCCACCGGAAAAGACGGATGATAGAGAAATGTTCCGATATCTTTGGTATGTTCTTTTTTACGCCCCAGTTCACGCAATTCTTCTGTTAATTGCGGTGAAGAACTTTGGCCTTTTTCCAGTTCCACACACAATACTGCGGTCATCTTGCCGTTTTGCTCTACACCAACAAGTGCGGTGCGGTATACCTTGGAATGGGTATTAAATACCGCTTCACACTGAATGGTAAATAGCGTTTTTTCTTCCATGACGACGCGATGAGCTTTGCGTCCACAAAACCAAATGCGTCCTTTTTCATCAAAGTATCCGAGGTCTCCCATGCGGTGGAAAAAACCATCGTCTGTTGTTATTTTCGACAATTCATTGGAGCCAGAGCGATTGAAATATCCGGTGGTTACCTGGGGACCTTTTACAATAATTTCCCCTATTTCTCCGCGCGACACTTGCAAATCCTCGCTCCACGTGGCGATCGGTTCATCGCTTATTTTGATGATATGCGCTTCTATTTCATCCACAGGTTTTCCCACGCAAACGCCCGCACCTTCGTCGGTCAACTGTTGTGTTTCACGCAATACTTCTTTGCTACCAATGGAACACACCGGTAGAGACTCTGTCGCCCCATAAGGCGTAAAGATTTGAGTGTCCTCGTTTAACATGCTCGAAAAGCGTTGCAGTACATGCCCAGGAACAGGCGCTCCGGCGGAAATAACGCGCTTTAACGACGGGAGTTTTACATTGTGTTTTTCTCCATAGCGCGCCACGGTATTGATAAGTGCCGGAGAGCCAAACATATTGGTAATGGAAAATTCCACAACAGGATCGATAATGTTGCGTGGTTCTACAGAAGCGGGACGCGTCGCATCCATTTGTGGTGACACAACCGCCATCCCCAGCGCTGGTCCAAAAAGGGCAAAAAGTGGAAATGTCGCCAAATCTACTTCTCCAGGGCGTATGTCATAAACGCGCTTTAAAATGTCGACTTGTGCACAAAAATTACCGTGGTGGTAAATGGCACCCTTGGGAACACCGGTACTACCACTGGTAAATAGTATTGCCGCCATATCCTCCGCGGCGGTTTCTTGTATTTGGTAGGGTAGATTTTTACGTCCCACCTCTTGCACTTGACTCAGAGTGTACCCACCCCAGAATAAGCGTTTTCCGACAGTGACATACAACTGCAAACTGTCCTTAGCCCAACCAAACAAAATACGCGCAATGTGTGCCTTGGGAATACCAATAAATGCCTTAGGTTGCGCCTCTTTTAAGCATATCGCAAGGTTCTTGATGCCAATTCCCGGGTCAATTAACACCGGCACAGCACCCACTTTAAATAGCGCAAATGTAAGGGAAAAAAATTCACGGCTGGGTTTTACCATAAGAGCGGTGCGCATTCCGCGGGTAATTCCTATTTTTTCTAGACCTGCTGCAATTTCATTTGAGGCATCGTCTAGTTCGCGAAAAGTATACGAAGTGTGCTTATTCTTACCAGTTACAATAATAACCGCTTTGCTATCTGGCTGCAAATTCGCCATTTTTGGCAAATGTTCCACAATGTTTGCCATGTTACTCTCCGTCACGAATAAATTTTTGAATGAGGGGAATAATTTCCTCTCCCGAGTCTTCCAATATGTAGTGCCCAGATTTCGGGAAACGATGGACCTGCGCTTGCGGAAAATATTTGATCCACTCTTCTAAAAAGTGATAGTCGAACACAAAATCTTTTTTCCCCCAACATATCAACATTGGAGTATCGGCAAAAAGTTTGAGTTTCTCTTGTACCTCGCTAATTAAGTCGTAGCCTGGATCTTTTTTCACGAGCGGAATATCCTGAACGAAACGCAGTACCGCAACGCGATTTTCCCAAGAGTCGTACGGAGAGACGTACATTTCGCGCACCTCTTTGGGCAAAGGTTTTTGCTTTACACACACCCGTGCAGCAATGCGCACAAAGGCATTGAAATGCCTTACTAGAAACGCCCCGAACCTTGTATTGCGGCAAATCCACAGCGGCCATGGAAACATTTTACTTTTTGGTAGGTGAAAAGCGGCGGTATTTAAAACCACAATGCGCTTGATCTTTTCAGGAAAGCGCGTTGCAAACAGCATACCAATCATCCCTCCCCAATCGTGCACAATCAACGTAATGTCTTTTTCGATTTGTAAATGTTCAATGAGCGTCGCCACATCTTGCGCACGTTGATCAAATGTGTAATTGTAGTCCTGAGGTTTATCCGACAATCCACAACCAATATGATCAGGAGCAATGGTGCGATAGTTGTCACGCAGTGCAAGAATCACATTGCGATAATAAAACGACCACGTAGGGTTACCGTGCAACATCAGTACAGGATCTCCCTGGCCTTCGTCCACATAGTGATAGCGACAACCATTTACCTCTAAGTAATTATTTTTAAACGGATATAGATTTTTCACCATTCCCATCCTAACATCATACAGTTCAGTCCACTTCCTATTCCCAGAAAACCCACTAAGTCGCCTTTTTGCAAGAACTCGCGTTCTTCAGCAACTGCCGCAGTAATGGGTAACGACACCGTTCCAATGTTACCCAAATACGGATAGGTACAAAAATCTTTCTCTTCGTCAATATCTAATGCTTTCAATATCGAACTCTGATGCTCCGAGCCAATTTGATGACAAATGACCTTATCGATGCTCTGGGGCTGCCAGTTTAACTCTTTGGTAAACGCTTGCCACGTTTTTTCCGCGAGTTTTATTCCATTTTTTAAAACGGCCACTGAGTCGGTAAACATCACCGGGGCGTAATGATCTTCGACCAACTCCATTCCCCACTTACACAATTGATGATGTTGTGGGGCTGCTTGGGCAACACCACCTAGTAAACGTCGGCAATTACTAGACCGCGCGCGATTTGTTAACAATACCGCAATAGATCCCGAGCCTCCGGTTAACGTTGCTAGAGAGTATTTAAACGCTTCGATATTGGTTTCGCGTAGCATACGCTCGATCATCACTTCATTGATTTCGCGCGCTGTTTCCGAAGAAACGACCATTCCCGCTTCAATTTGTCCCAACTCAATGCGATTGGCCACATCGATAATACCGTTCATTACCCCCAAGCAAGCATTGCTAATGTCATACACAAAAGCATTGTCAGCAAGCCCGAGCTGTGCGGCAATTTTACATGCCGTTGCTGGTTCAAAATTCTCGCGACACACACCGGTATAAACCAATACTTCGATATCTCGGGGAGAGAAACTCGTCGTTTCGAGAACTTTTTGCGCCGCAGCAACGGCGCCATCGGACAATGCGTAATCCTTTTCCCACCATCTTCTCTCACTGATGCCGGTCAAAGTTTCCAATTGTCCAAGGGGGATGCGCAACGCCTTATACATGGGCTGTAATTGCGCTTCCAATTCGGAAGAAGTCACCACCACGGGTGGTAACTCATAGCCTAAGCCTTCCATAAAAACATTTTGGTATCTCATGATAAATTTTTCTTTACCTTCAGAGAAAAGTCTTTCATTTCGTATATAATACGTCCATCCACGCCCAAGTAGCCATCGGCTTTTAACAGTTTGTTTTCATCATCAATAAAAGTGATGGTGGCTTGTATCGTAACAAGATCATCTTGAGGAATAATTTGCCCACGGTAAATCCATTGATGTTTTTCTCCGAGAGCAATGGTTTCAAAAATATCGTCTTCCGCCATTCCCCAACGGTCGTGCGCAAAAACTTTTAATAGTTGTAAAAAGGACTCAAGCCCAAGAGACCCAGGGCAAACAGGATCTTGATAAAAGTGCGCTGCGAAAAACCATTCTTCGGGATTCACTTTTTTTGTTCCCTGGATAAAACCCAATTGTTCCTTGCCGCCTTGTGGTAGAAGTATGTCGACATTGTCCACCATACTCATGCGATCTACGGGAAAGTGTCCTCCTTGTGGAAAAGCAGTCGGGTCTGCGTCTATATCTGGTGCAGTATACCAATTCGATTCCTGAATTCCCACTTGGTCGGCGAGCGCTTTTTTCGAGAAAAAGCCAAAGTACGTTTTGCCTTCGTAGACCTTTTCTCCTTCGCAACGCACGTCCAAACTGTAATGTTGGATGATCATTCCTCCCGAACGCGAGGCACTGGTCATTTTCACCTTCGTTGTCAATGTTTTCCCAGGTAGCGCATCGCAATACTGAATGGCCTCACCGCCCAAATTGCGGAACGACAGATCAGTATCACTTGTCAATGCAGAACCGACATAAGCGGCCAACCACCCGCAAGGCTGCAAGGCGATTTCCAAAAGTACGGCAAATGGCATTCCCTGCTCGCTGTTGCTGGCGAAATACCACTCGTGAACGGGGACATCATATTCCGCAGTAGCGGTGCCTCCCGCCTTCATTTCCCATGGTGCTCCGGTCACATCGATAATGCGGTCCAAAAATTGATACGGCGGGCGCGGTAAGCGCGCAATAACGCGTTCTTTATCAAAAATACGATACGGTTCGCCAAAAGCTTCTGACGGAAGACCGTTGGAGAAGGCGTAGATTTTATCATAGTCGTATAGCGCGCGTTGTGGCTCTTCCTCGACGACTCCGCCCCACAAATCTTCCATATCTTCACGCGTCAATCCGCTAAGTTGTAACGACATGTTACTAATCTTTACCACTGGTCGCCCATCAGAAAACAGCAATGCATCGGCAATGACGTATGGATGTGGACGATAACCGCGCTCTTTTATTTCGACTTGGTACGCCGCATTTTTTGTCGAAGCAATTACCTGACCACGGCATTTCAGTTGACTGGAAACCCCTGGTATTGGTTCGTAAACGAGTTCTTCAAAATTGGCCACCCATCCCATGCGCCACAATAAAATACGCAAGGTGTGTAGGCAACATTCGTACATTAACGTACCAGGCATTACCTGATCGTCGACAAAGTGGCATGTCAAAAACCAATCATCGGGGTAGATATCGGCCTCAGATTTTATGATCCCAAGACCAAAACGACCTCCTTTGGGGTCGAGATGCACCACGCGATCTATGAGCCGCATTTTGCCGCTAGGAAGGTACGGTGGCCTATCCAGTGCCAGTTGCGCAAAATCTTCACCAAAACACCCTACAAGATCTCCGGTGCGCAAACATTCAATCTGCGCATCGTTGTAAGTTTCCACCTTCATCGGGACTAGATCTTGCCAGTCAGCAGGTTGCTTTCCCGGTTGTGTTTGCAAATCCAATTTGGTGTGGACAATTCCTTGCCCGCGACTCAACGCTTCGTCCGTGAAAAAGCCCGCGCATCCTTTGCGCATCGTCAACAGTTTTTCACCGTTTACGGTACTTTCAAATTGAAAACGAAATAAATACGTGCTGCCCTGGCGGAAAAATTCCAAGATTTGAATGTCATATTCAATGGTTTCTCCAGGTCCTGGTAGGTGGCGATGAAATGTCACTTCCGCGTCAAGAAGGCGATATACCGCCAGTCCCTTTGTCTGCAAATCAATTCCTAGGTACCCCGAAAGCATTAGGTCCGCCTGCCCAGATTCCACAGCGATACAAACGGGAATGCGATTGTTGTCGAGATACCATGCCCCTTCTTGGATGTCGTGTTCTGTCACAATACGACCTGTCGTCATCGAACATGGTTCGCCCTCTAGTTGTGTAATGCGATCCACTAACATTAGCGGAGCATCGGGAAGTCTCACGCGAGTAGGATAGGAATCTGCGGCGGCAAACTGTTCGCCAAACACTTTCGCGATAGAACCAATGGCATACTCCATACACATATCTCGGGCAAACACGCATTCTTTATCGGCAACAATTTTGTCTGGCACCACTCCAGAGTCTGACACCAAATTTGTCACTGTGGCGTCTGGTACTGAATTTATCATTGTGGAGTCTGACACCAAATTTGAGTCTGACACCAAATTTGTGTTCACTGCGGATGGAGATTGCAATAGTTGCATTTGTTGCGAAATCATTTGCGCAATGTCATCTAGCATATTTTGCGAAAGCTTGAGGTAAGCTTCATGCGCTTTTATATGTTGTTCTTCGTTCAGAAACGCTTGTTCGAGAGCTAGAGTTCCCGAACTTTGCATTTGTGGTGTCACAACGTTTCTTTGTGGCGAAACTTTATGAGATGTGTGCACCTTTTTATCTCCTTGTGAAACAATATGTACTCTAGGAGTCGTATTGTGTACTTTTTGTGGCGTAGTCGTACGCTTGGCAGCGCGTTGTCTTTGAGGTTTTTTTTCTTTGGGCACGACAGGCCATTTCTCGCGACCTGTTTTCACCGAAAAACTTTTCGTGTTGTCTTTCACGGTAACTTCATAATCGTATAGCTTTTGCAAATCTAATGGCACGCGATGCGTTATTAGTTTTGCAAGCAATGTCAAAACCGTTGTCACTTCATTTGCACCGGCAAAACAAGCGGATGCTGCACAGTGTGGTTTTTCGTGTAAAATACTGTGAATCATTCGCGTACACGAATTTCCAGGCCCCACTTCAACAAAAATACGCACACCATCAGCGTAGGCTTTTTCGATGAGTTTGGGAAAGTCAAACCCATGTGTTGCTTGTTGCAAAATAGATTGTGCGGTTTTTTGCGGAGCTAAAGTATAAGATTCGCCCCACGCCGCGCTGTAAAAACGTACATCAGACGGTGGTGTGACATCAAAAACGTGTAGGTCCTTATACGCCTCGGCCACCGGTTCTACGACGGGGCAATGCACCGTTGTAATTCCAGAAAGTGGAAAAAAGTTGCACTTTAGGGCCTTCACCACTTCGGCAACTTGATGACGGTCTCCACCAATAACACATTCATTATGAGTGTTGACAATGAACAAATATGCCCGTTCATGGTTTTCTAAACTTTCGCGCACTCGTTCGTGAGGGCAATTGACAATTCCCACTACCCAATCAATATCTTCGGTGGTATTCCATGCGGTCTTCACTGCTTCGCAGCTTCCGGCGAGATCTGAGGTAAAAAGCGTCGAGTCGTTAATGCGTTGCAACATAGTGTCGCGACCTTGCCATGCACGCAGTGAAAACAACCCTATGGATTCACCTAAGGAATAACCGATTACCGCCTGAGGATTCAGAGAGAAGCTGCGTAGCAAGTCACTGGCGAGTATTCCCATCGTCACCTGACCAAAAATCAGAGATTGGTGATCCTCGTTGGGAAGTTCGTCTTTGTACCAAAAGGTTTCGGGAATAAATTGGCGGCGTAAAGATTCACTGTGTTTATCTTGGGCTCTCAACACTTCGGGCCACATCGCAGAAATAGTTCTTCCCGCTCCACAATAATGATTTCCCGAACCCGGAAATACAAAGGCAACTTCACCTTGTAGTGGCGTATTCGTGTAAAAAATTTGGCGTTTTTCATTACCATGTCCCGAGACAATCGCTTGTTGTGCTTCGGGTATTTTACTTTGCAACTCTTCTTTATTGCGCGCAATGATTGTCAAAGCCAACTCAGCGTTTTTGTCATACGACTTTTGCCACCACGCCTTGCTCAATTCATCAAAATCGCTGTTGTTCTGTAGAAAGACTCCCAGGCTATCCAACTCATTTTTTAGTTCTTGTGTGGTATTGCCATTCACACACCATAATTTTTCATGCACAATGTCCACAGGATAAGGTGTCACTTTTTGTTGTGCATACTCTTCCAGTACAACATGCATTGCGTTGCCATCGGTACTCATGCAACTAACCCCCGCGTAACGCGGGCCTTGCGCACGGTCGTGCAACCAGTATTGTGAATGTTTAGGGATGAGAGGTTGTGCTGTGTGCTCATTGCGAATTTCGGAAAAACCACGTAAAGCAGGTGTGATTTGTTCGCGCAAACACAAAATAGTCTTCATCAAGGACGCCATACCACAAGCAGCTCCGGTGTGGCCAATATCTGCCTTCACGCTGCCTATGGCCAGTGATTTTTCATCAAAAACTTCCGCAATTGACTCCATCTCGACACGATCTTCGCGAAGTTCTCCGCTTCCGTGAGCTTCGAGATACTCTACCATTTTTGGCTCCACACCAGCTTCTGCGTATGCGCGCTCCATCGCCAATTTATAGGCTTCTTTATTCGTACCTTTGTACATATCCGTTGTTGTAGCGCTTCCCACCCCGCGAATCACAGCATGGATATGGTCATTGTCGCGAACGGCGTCTTTTAAGCGCTTGATGACGATGGCACCTGCGCCTTCGCCGATCACACTTCCCGTGGCGTTTTTATCAAAGGCGGTATTGTTACCTGGTTTCGCAATGCTATGTTCGGCAGCGAGTACCGCACGAATATCTCCGGCCAAATCTACGGCTCCCACAATTGCCGCATCGATATCGTTGTTTTGTAGAGAGCGCATCGCCACTTCAAGAGCGGAAAGCCCCGAAGTCTCTTCGCTAGATATGGTAAAACTCGATTTGGCAACGTTGAGTTCACGCGCGATACGGCTGGCAACAATCCCTCCTAATGCCCCCATGGTACGGTTAGCACTCAAGGGTTCGCTTGCGGAGTCCGCAATAGCATCGTGGTTTGTCTTTGTCCATTTTTGCGCTTTGTGCAGAGCTTGCCAACGAAAGTGAAAATTCGTAGTGTTCAAATCCAGGGCGATGCCCATGAAAACACCGGCGTTGTGTCGCTCCGTTAATTTCGCATCTTCCACAGCTTGCGTGGCGACTTGTAGCATGAGCAATTGCTGCGGTAGCATTTCCTGCAATTCTTTCGGCGGGATGCGATAGCGACCAAAAGGAATCGCCAACTCGTCGATGAAGTATCCGTGGTGCGGTCGAGATTTTTCCATTCCCCACCATTTCTTTGGCAATGTTGTGTGCGCATCGACATCTCCGCCTAGCACTCTACGTTGAAACTGCGAAACAGAATCCCATTTTCCGAAGTGAGCGCCCATTCCTACAATGGCGATGGGTTCATTCGTAATCTGCGGCTCCGCAATCTCCATTTTATTTGTTTCCTGCCACTCTTCGAGAAGAATATGCGCGTTGATCCCGCCAAAACCAAACGCGTTGATCGCTGCACGACGCGGCGTATCCGCGGAACGTTTCTCCCAAGTTTCGCTGTCACAAAGTACGCGAAATGGACTATTTTCAAGATCAATGTCTTGCTTTGCCTGGGAAAAATTCGCCGTAGGTGGCAATGTTTTGTGCTTAAATGATAGAAGTATTTTGGCGAGCCCCGCAGCTCCCGCGGCGGTAAGTAAATGGCCGACGTTGGATTTTACCGAGCCAATCACACATTGCTGTTTCTGCCACGCCTCGTCTTCCCACAGGGTTGACAGACTTTCAAACTCGCGTGTGTCCCCGAGAGGTGTCCCGGTTGCGTGGCACTCAATCAAATCCACATCACTTGGTTTCCAACCAGCTTCACGGTAAGCGGTGGTCAGTGCCTGCAACTGTCCTGCAGAATCTGGGGAGAGTAAGTTTCCCCCTACATCATTCGATAATCCTGCCCCTACGATGTTACCATAAATATGGTCTTTATCGCGCAGAGCATCTTCGAGGCGTTTTAGTACAAATATACCACACCCCTCACCGACAACTAAACCGTCACCTTTTTCATCAAATGGTGAACATTTACCGCGGGCGGATAAGGCATGAAGTTGCGCAAATCCCATTTGCGTATAAAGGCAATCTGGTCGCGACAGTCCACCACTGAGTACCGCATCTACACGATGATTCAGTAACTCATCCGCAGCTAATTTGAGCGCGTAAAGAGACGAGGCACATGCGGCATCTAGGGTATAACTACCAGCGCCTAGCCCCAAGGCCTTCGCCAGAAGGCCTCCAGGTAAACCGGCCACGTAGCGATTTGTGTGGGAAGTGGGCAACGGCTCCTCAACTACTTTGCCAAAGGCGTTTTGTTGCCAAGCGCGCCCTAAGATTTGCGTTGCCAACTGTGATGATTTTTCGGTGGGCAACACAATGTTGCCCAGTATTACTTTTACACGACGGCGGTCAATGTTGTCCATTTGCGCGTCTTCAAAAGCCTGCTTGCCCGCATGTAGCAATAATTTAAACAACATATCCAACTCATCGATCGACTCCAATTGTAGCCCATCGAGATCAGGAATAAAATTTTCGATAAAACAACCTTTTTTGGAATAAACTTTGTCGGCAACTCCTTTGTTTTTATCGAAAATTTCATCTGTAGAAAATAGCCATCTTCCTGCTGGTGGCTCTTGGGCCACGTCTTTTGCAGAAATGATGGTCTCCCAAAAACTTGAAAAGTCAAGTCCCCCAGGGAAAACGCCACCCATACCGACAATTGCTATCGGTTGAGAAAATTTCATATCTCAGCCTTTCTATATCAATTGATTGCTGCGAAAACTATTTTGCAGAGTGGTATCCATAGTACATTCGTAACCTTTCACATAGGCAATGAGTTCATTGTGATCATCGACAAATTCCATATCGGCAATCGCTTGTAACTTATTGTCTTTGGTAATCTGAATGACTACTTTGGTGTCGCTTTGTGGATATGATTTTTGTACCTGACGATATTCGGCAATATAACACGGCAAAGAACCTAAGCCATATTTTTCAAAAGTCCATACAATCATCATTTGGAAACTCACATCGAGAACAAGTGGATCTGTCAGCCAGTTGCTGCGAAGAGGATTATGTAACCATTCCGCGGGACGCGGAGCTGGTTTTGCCGTTCCCACAATTTTTTGCTCCAAGTACCCATCTATTTTACGAATACCTTGAAAATGAGTTCCATGAAACAAAATATCGCGATAAATATTTTCGCTATCGCGCTTGTAGTGCGGTAAATTATCAAAACTCAAAGCCGCAGAACGCTTGGGTAATTTTGTTGCCAGCAAAAATTCGGCAGAAGCATGAACGATTTCGCGACCGCCCATTTCCCCGCGAAGTTCGACGGGAACAACAAAATGTCCTTGGTGTTTTTTGGCTTTTCCTGCGAGAATACTCACATTGTACGTGGTGGCTTTTTCTAATAAAATGCCTTTTAGAACGCGTAAGTTGTTGAATCCAACAAATGATAATCCGGGATTTTGGTGTAGTGCTCCATGCCCCAACCACTCGATCATCATTGCCATGGGAACAACGGCGCGGTTATTAATAACGTGTGACTTCAAAAACGGATAGTCTTCAATCGTTAGTTTACGTGAGAAACTGACTTTGAGATCCGATTTGGATGTTTGCATTTTATTGTTATCGTGCGGAGATGTTGCTTTACTAACGTCTGCAAACTCACCGAGTATCGTGATTTCGACCGGTTTATTGGAGTTTGTACACAATTCTTCCACCATATAATCGGCACCTTCGCGCAAAGGAATCAAACCAACACCTTCTTTGGCAAAGATTTTTCGTAGCGCGGGAGTTACCATCCCGCCTTCCCAAGGTCCCCAGTTTATCGATAGTACGCGCAGTGATGGGTACAAACACGCCTGTTGTTGTGCAATTTTATTCAACACTTCATTGGCAACGGCATAGTCTAATTGTCCTGTTCGTCCAAAACGCGCTGTTGTAGAAGAAAAGAGAATCATCCACTTTAATGACGCGAAGTCAACACACTCCATAATATTTTGCAAACCGCTCACTTTGGTCTCGTAAACTTTGGTAAACTGCTCAAGCGTTTTGTTTTCAATGAGATCATCGGCAATAACTCCTGCACCATGGACAAGCCCTTTAATATCACCGAACTTTTCCTTGACTTCGGCAAGACATTTGTCAATAGAGTTTTTATCGCGAATATCTACAGAATAGTATTGGGCCTTGGCACCTGTCTTCTCAATACGTTTTATATTTGCAGCAATTTCTATCTGTGATTTTAACGCGGCATATCGTTGTTGTAATTCCTTGGGAGTTAATTTCTTTGTGCTCTCACGCAAAATCTTCTTTTTCACTTCCCCTTCGCTTAGATGAGTAGCAAACCATTGTGGTATGGGTTGTTGTTGTGTACGACCCAACATCACAATTGTCGGGCGAAATTTTTCGCCTAGAGAAACGGCCGCTTCGGCTGTCACTCCACGCGCACCACCACTAATCACCACAACATCACCTTGCTGAAGATGGGTGTGTTCGTTGCGTGTTTCGGCCAAAGAAGCTTGTTGCAGTTGCAATGCATACTTCTTGGTTGCGATTCCCACTTCGAGAGGACCTTCACGGAACATTTCCTCAACAATCTTATCGATAGTAGAATCAAGATCTGGAGTACCGGGTGCGACATCCAATGCCTTGCAATGAACATTTGGCCACTCATGGGAGGCTGTTTTCAAAAGCCCCGCCAGACCACCGGAAATAGGGTTTCCCTTATCGGCGTCAATTAAACCAAATGCCCCGTCGATACGCGATATCGTGGTAAAAATTGCCGCAGACTTGTCTCGCAATTGTTGGGCCTTCTGTAAAAATGCAAAGCTTTTCGCTAAAAATTCGTCGGTTCCTTTTACAGGGGCAACGATTACTAGCGCATCCAAATCATTGGGGCAATCCTCATCCAGTGACTTCTCTACGGTTTCATAGCCAAGTGCCTGTAACTTTTGACAAATAGACGCGGCCAGCTTGTTGTCATCTTTGGTGACAACAATTTTAGCACCTTTCGCAAGTGAAATCTCTTTGCGATTTTGTTCATTGAGAGCTGTCAGAGTTAAAATACTTCTTTCAATGCGATTTTTGTTGTTATGTGTAACAACTGGTGTTTGTGGTACAGGACTGGTGGAAACATCATTGTTACCGGAACACAAAAAATCGGCGACATCACCGAGTTTCTTTAAATTTCCTAAATCCTGTGACTGAATTTCCGGTGCATTTGGCAACTGTTCCTGGAGTGCAGAAAATATCTCCACGCGCTTAATGGAGTCTATTCCCAAATCACTGTCAAGTTCCATACCCATCTCCAGCATCTCCGCAGGATAACCTGTCTTATCGGCGATCACTTCGAGAAGGACTTTTTCGACCTCTTTGTTACTCGTACCTGCTGGGATTGAAGAGGTACTCGGTGCATGATCAACAGATAAAAAACCCACCACATCTCCCAGAGTTTTCAAGTTTCCTAAGTCTTGTGACTGGATTTCTGGTGCATGCGGCAACTGCTCTTGCAATGCGGAAAATATCTCCACGCGTTTGATGGAATCTATTCCCAAATCACTGTCCAGTTCCATGCTCATTTCAAGCATATCTGTAGGGTAACCGGTTTTTTCGGCAATCACCTCTAACAGTGTCTTTTCCACTTCCTCGTTGTTAACACTTGTCGTTGAGGCAACGACTTGTTCGTCACTTACGGACAAAAAGCCCACCACATCCCCGAGGGTTTTGAGACTTCCCAAGTCTTGTGACTGGATTTCCGGCGCGTTTGGCAACTGCTCTTGCAATGCGGAAAATATTTCCACGCGTTTGATCGAGTCTATCCCCAAATCACTGTCCAGTTCCATGCTCATTTCGAGCATCTCTGTGGGATAACCTGTCTTTTCTGCGATCACCTCTAACAGCGTCTTTTCCACTTTGTCGTTATTGGCACTTGTCGGTGCGACGGCTACTTGTTCGCCACTTACTGACAAAAAGCTCACCACGTCGCCTAAAGTCTTTAGACTTCCCAAGTCTTGTGACTGGATTTCCGGCGCGTTTGGCAACTGCTCTTGCAATGCGGAAAATATTTCCACGCGTTTGATCGAGTCTATCCCCAAATCACTGTCCAGTTCCATGCTCATTTCGAGCATCTCTGTGGGATAACCTGTCTTTTCTGCGATCACCTCTAACAGCGTCTTTTCCACTTTGTCGTTATTGGCACTTGTCGGTGCGACGGCTACTTGTTCGCCACTTACTGACAAAAAGCTCACCACGTCGCCTAAAGTCTTTAGACTTCCCAAGTCTTGTGACTGGATTTCCGGCGCGTTTGGCAACTGCTCTTGCAGTGCGGAAAATATTTCCACGCGTTTTATCGAATCTATTCCCAAATCACTGTCAAGTTCCATACTCATTTCAAGCATCTCTGTCGGGTAACCTGTCTTTTCTGCGATCACCTCTAACAGTGTCTTTTCCACTTTGTCGTTGTTGGCACTTTTCGGTGCAGCAACGACTTTTTCGTCACTCCCCGCGGATAAAAAGCTCACCACATCGCCCAAAGTCTTCAAACTACCCAAATCCTGTGATTGGATTTCTGGCGCATTTGGCAACTGTTCTTGCAGTGCGGAAAATATTTCCACGCGTTTTATCGAATCTATTCCCAAATCACTGTCAAGTTCCATACTCATTTCAAGCATCTCTGTCGGGTAACCTGTCTTTTCTGCGATCACCTCTAACAGTGTCTTTTCCACTTGTTTGTCTTGCGAACTGCGCTTTTGTACGGAAGTATGTGCTTTACGCGTGGTTTTGGCAGCGGTAGAACTCGCTATTTTCGTTTGTGGTTTAGACTGTACAACGCGCGACTCATGGCTCGTGGCTCGCGACTCGTGGCTCGTGGCTCCCGACTCGTGGCTCGTGGCTCGCGACTCGTGGCTCGTGGCTCCCGACTCGTGGTTCGCGGTTCCCGAATCGTAGTTCGTAATCACATTGCCCACAAACATATTGCTTTGCTGTGCAATTAACTGCTGAATAGAAGCGCGACTCTTATCCTGGTTCTCGAGATACATGCGATGTAGCTCAGAGTTTTGCTGCTGTATTTTTTGTAAAGCGACAATATTCTGTTGTATTTGCTCTACCACTCCTGGTAAAGGAGCATTCACGCGACGCTCTTGCAGAGGTGTCGCCACTGTGGAACGATGACTATTCACAACTTTTTTCCTTGTCTTTGCAGAAGGCACCGGACTTTCCTTTTGCACAGTCGGTTTTGGTCTTGCAACGCCTTGCTTCGGTATCGCAGGAGCTTGTTGTTTCACTTGTTTCTTAGGTAGTTTGACCGCTCTCTCTGGCTTAGGTTTTACATAATTTGCCCCACAAATAGGTATGGCAAAGCCAGATTTCTTTTTTGTGGCCACCGGTCGTAAATGAGCGTTTTCATCCCATTTACTGAGTGCAACGTCATGCCCCAGCGCTGCGAGATGGGCGATCCCCGAACCAAGTCCCTCAAGTTCTTTGTTTTTATTCGCATTTAGTGAAAAAACGTTGTAATCGCGTTCACCAAGAATCGATTTGATCAATCCTGTAAGACTCGCTCCTGGCCCCACTTCAAGAAAAGTGCGTACACCTTGCGTGTACATAGCATTGATTTCATCAATGAACTCGACCGACTTTACGATTTGCTGTGCCAATACTTCGCGCATTTCTGACTCAGAGTCAGGATATTCCTGCCCAGTGCTGTTGGCAAAAACCGGTAATGAACTTTTGTTCATTTGCATTGTGTTCAATTTTTCTAAGAACGGTTTCTGTGCGTTTTTCATCAACGGACTGTGAAAAGCATTGGAAACAGCGAGTTTTTTGTTGCGAATTTTCTTCTCTTTGAAGATTTTTGCTGCGCGTTCAATTTCTGAAGTGATACCAGAAAGTACAAACTGCTGTGGTGCATTCTTATTGGCAATCGCAAGTTGCAAATTGTTTTCCTCGATAGTTTGTGCTACTTCGTCAAGGTTAGATTGTACTGCCAGCATTGAGCTGCTCTGTTCACTACTTGCGGCCATCAACTTGCCACGTAGAAGTGACAGTTGGCAAAAGTCTTGTTCACTGAGCACATTCCCTGCACAAAGTGCCACCAATTCACCATAACTATGTCCCGCAACAATATCAGGATCAATACCAAAATATTGCAGTATCTTCAGTAAACCGAGACTGACCGCACCTATCGCGGGTTGGGCTATTTTTGTATTTTTTAACTCTTGTTCGTCCTGTAAAATTTCATTTTCAGCAAATTTAGATAATGGATAAATAAAATCGCTTATTTTTTGCGCTTCATTTTCATAAAACGCCTGAAAATTTTCATCCATCGTGGCGATGGCTTGTGCCATTTGCGGAAATTGTGCCGCTAAATTTTGGAACATACCGACATACTGTGAACCTTGCCCACAAAAAACAGCACCAAGTTTTTCAGCTGCACCACTTCCATAAAAAATTCCCGTGGGGGTTTGCCAATTCGTCTTCTGTGGATACTTGGCAAACATTTGCGTTGCGGCATCCTTAAGTGCTCTTATATTACTTGTGGAGTTCATGACGAATGTCAAACGACAATGATCTTTTACACGAAACTTCTCGCGTTGTTGACCAGCAAATACTCTCATCTGTGGCCAATCAGCTTCGAGTGGTATATTTTGAAGCTGCGCGATAATATCCTGTGGTGTATTGCCGGAAAAAGCCAATATTTGCGTTTCACCATCCCAACAAACGCGTTGCCCTTTGTACTCTTCTAAAATACAGTGAAAATTACTTCCACCAAATCCAAAAGAACTCACTCCCGCACGACGTGGATGTTCATTTTTTGGTAACCACGGACGCGTTTTTGTATTGAGATACAGAGGTGAGTTACCCGTTTGTAGTTGTGGAATGGGTTTTGTTATTTTCATTGTTGGCGGTAGGGTTTTATTGTAAAGTGCCAGAGCAGACTTAATAACGCCCGCCGCTCCTGCGGCAGCTTTGGTATGTCCAATTTGGGACTTTACCGATCCCAACGCGCACCATGTCCCCTTTTTCTTTGTTTCTTCAAATACTTTGATCAGGGCATTCGCTTCTATGCTATCTCCCACCTTAGTGCCTGTTCCATGGGCCTCGACAAGCTCGATTGTATCGGGAGAAACCCCTGCTATTTTGTGTGATTGTTTAATCGCTTTTGCTTGACCGCGGTCACTGGGAGCGTAAATCGCTTGGCCTTTTCCATCGCTTGACGAACCAATACTTTTGACAACGGCATATATTTTATCACCATCGCGCTCCGCATCTTCTAAACGCTTAACCACCATGATCCCCAAACCTTCACTTAAAATAGTGCCGTCACCATTTGCATCAAATGGTTTGGCATGCCCTTGGGGGGATAGCGCCGAAGTTTTACTAAAACACATATACATAAATATGCTGTTAAAAGTATCAATACCTCCGGTGATGACCATATCTGATGCACCAGAAGTTAGCTCCATACTTGCCATATGTAAGGCACTCAATGAACTAGCGCACGCAGCGTCCACCACACAATTGGAACCTCCAAAATCAAAATGATTGGCAATACGACCCGCGACAACATTTCCCAATAATCCCGGAAATGAATTTTCTTGCCAGCCGACATAGGAGTCTCCAATTTCTTGTACTATTTCTTCCGCGATATCGTTATCAATACCGTATTTTTTTAACGCCTTGCGCCAAATAGGGTGCCCAAGTCTTGCCCCTAAAGGAACAACTAATTCTAATGCTCCCGTAACTCCGAGAATAACACTAACGCGATTGCGGTCAAACTCCTTCATATTTTTCCCATAACCCGCATCTTGCAACGCCTGTTCAACAACAAGCATGCTCAGGAGTTGTGAAGTATCTGTTGCTTCTACGGAATTGGGAAGAACACCAAAATCCAGCGGTGGAAAATCGACATCAGAGATAAAGCCACCTTTGGCTGCGTAAGTATGGTCGGGCTTTTTAGGATCTTTATCGAAATAATCATCGATGGACCAATGAGTCTTTGGAATATCCGTAATAGCATCAACGCGATTTTTTATGTTGTTCCAATAAGCATCAATATTATCCGCTTTTGGAAACATACAACCCATGCCCACAATGGCTAAAGGTTGTACATAATCTGTAGATTTCACTATATTTCCTTAATGTAAAAATAACCAGGTTGTTATCCCTTATTGAAACATGTATCGGAATTTACGGTATCGTTGTAGTGGTAGGGGAGCTTGGCATACAATCATTTTTCATAGACAAAATTGTAGAACACAACACTACATAAGATGTGTGACTGCTTGCACTTAAAATCCACAAGCAAAATGTTAGATATGTCTGTAATTTTCGTAATAAAGGATAGAGAGCATAAGTGTGGCAAAATGCGAATAGGGCAAAAACACAACATGCACTTTGTCGCACTTTATTTAAATCAAAAGTATAGTTTTTTGATTTTGAAAAGCAATAATACTTTTGCAAATAACCTGTAGAAAATACTACACTTTTTTACTAAGTCCATACCTAATAGAGAATTAGGTACTTTTTTTTTTTGAAAAGATTTGCAAAAAATTTCTGCAAGCTATTACATAACGCAGCTTGTCATGCCTTATTTTACTATGACGCAGCCGGTCATCACCTCTAGACCACTATTATATATATGACACAGCAAGTCATAATGCTACAAGCTTTAAAAAATAGAATGGAAATAAAATTACACAATCAAAAAAAATTTTTTACTCCCTATTGACATTCGTCTCTTAGTTGTTATGATATTAAAAATGAGTGAATGAGTCACTCACTAAAAATAGGATTTTCATATGCCACGAAAACACGATATCAATAAAGCAGTACAGATTATAGAAACCGCGACAAATATTTTTATTCGCAACGGATATAAACGCAGCAAGATGGAAGATGTCACAAAGAGCCTTGGACTTTCGACAGGATCCATATATCGATACTTCAAAAGTAAAGAGGCGTTATTTGATTTAATCCTACGCGTTAATATCGAAGACATCGACCTTGGAGAGATCAAATGGCCCCTTGCATCCACGCAAGACACATTGAATTTCTTGCAAAAATCTACACTGCTAGAACGTCGTTTTCCTACGCTTACTCAGTCCCTACAACAAGACTGTACAAGTGAACATAGACAACAATTTGCACAAATTATCGGTGAAATATACGATGTTCTTGCCAAATATCGCATCGGCATAAAACTTATAGAGAGCTCCGCTCTTGATTGGCCAGAATTGGCAGAATTGTGGTTTAAAAAACGCCGGCAACAAATGTTTACTCTTCTGACCTCTTATATCGAAAAAAGTATTTCCCAAGGTCATATACCACAAGTAGTTGACATTAATGCCAGTGTTCGATTTGTCGTGAATACCATTACTTTTTTTGCGATTCATCGTCATTTTGACATTATCCCCACCGAATTCGATGAAACAACATCGCGGCAAATGGCTGTTTATATGATAACCAGAGCATTTTGTAAGTGTTCACAATAAAGGAGAGAACTATGACACGCGAAAAATACGCAATTATTGGTGCCGGCCCAGCAGGTTTGTCAGGGGCACGTAATTTACAAAAGAAAAATATACCGTTTGATGGTTTTGAACTACACAGCGATGTAGGTGGGCTATGGGACATTGATAACCCCAATAGCACTATGTACAAATCAGCACACCTCATCTCGTCGAAAAAAATGACGGAGTTTGCTGAATACCCGATGAAAGAACACGTAGCAGACTATCCGCATCATTCGGAAATGAAGCAATATTTTCGCGATTTTGCTAAGCATTTTTCTCTCTATGATCATTACAAATTCCAAACAAAAGTCACCAAGTTAGAACCTGTTGAAGACGGTTGGTCTGTCACTTATCAACAACAAGATCAACCCGAACAAACATCGGTTTATAAAGGTGTTATTCTAGCAAATGGAATTTTCTCCAAACCAAATATGCCAAAGTACCAAGGTGAATTTTCTGGACGCATCATGCACTCTTCTGAATTCAAAGATCCCAGCGTATTCCATGGTAAACGCGTTCTCATTGTTGGAGCCGGTAATACCGGATGTGATGTTGCCGTTGACGCAGTCCACCACGCCACCAAAGTAGACATGAGTGTCAGACGCGGATATCACTTTGTTCCCAAATATGTATTCGGAAAACCCGCCGATTCCGTAGGTGGAAAAATAAAACTACCGCGTCTTTTCAAACAAAAGCTCGACGGAGTGCTACTCAAGTTTTTTACAGGAGATCCCGAAAAATTTGGTTTTCCCAAACCCGACCACAAGTTGTATGAAGTCCACCCTATCGTCAACTCTATGGTACTTTACCATTTAGGTCATGGTGATTTGAGTGTCAAAGGAGATATCGAAAAATTTGCTGGCAACACCGTGCACTTCAAAGACGGAACACAACAAGACTACGACATTGTTCTTTTTGCCACAGGTTACAAACTCAACTATCCATTTATCGATAAAGAGCACTTAAATTGGCAAGGACATACTCCCAATTTGTATCTAAATGTATTTCATCCTAAATACGACAATTTATTTGTTTTGGGTATGATAGAAGCCACAGGTATTGGTTGGGAAGGAAGAAACAAACAAGCGGAACTCGTTGCTTGTTTTATCAAAGCCATAGAAGAGCAAAAGAGTTGTGTGAAAAAAATACAGAAGAAAAAAGAAAACGGACTTACCGATATGCGTGGTGGTTACAATTACATGGAACTAGAGCGCATGGCGTATTATGTACACAAAGATACCTATTTAAAAGGTATTAATAAACATATTGCGCAACTACAATAACTCGATCCCGTTCCCGATCCCGTTCCCGTTCCCGAAAACCAACAAAAAAAGTACAATTTCGGAACGGTATCGGGCTATCCTAACAAGCATTTACCAGTTCATAATACAACACAACATCATCGTCACGGTGTGGTGCCTGCCAACGATGCCAGTGAGTATTTTTTCTCACAATTACAGATTTGTGATCCAATAGCCAATTGACAAATCGCTCGATGTCGTCAACTTCTTTAACACAAAAGCAAAACTTTCTCTCCTTTGCGTTCCCGTCTAAAATACACAAGCAAAATTTATCCCTAAATCTTATTTCATTTACCGCAACAACATCGGTAACCGCTGCTTTAAAATAACCATAACGATACTTGCCCCACTTGTAAAAAAGCGCTATGTCATTTTTATTGATCACTACCACCACTTTTCGCGTCAACATATCAACGAACACTTCATAAAAACTTCGTGCTTTATATCGCGCGGTCATTAATTTTACGACGATAGGTACAATAAAAAGCACGGTAAATGACACCCAAATTGATGCCTCAAAAACAATCAATAATGTGGCAAAAATAGGAGCACAACAGCCGCAACACAGCACGGAAAAACTAAATAATGCCAAGTATAGCAGTGGCAAAAATGCCGTAGTAAATTGAGATACGTAAAACAAAAAAATGATAACGATCCCTGAAAAAATAAGCAGTGAACCTTCTTTCGAGAAAACCATTTCTTCCACATTTGGGTCATTCGCATATTCTTTAGGTTCTTCCTTTCCCGAATCGTCTTCCTCCACAAAAACCGCATCGGCATTATGCTGCCAACAATTTTCATCCGTTTGTGTAAGATCTACCCCGTGATACAAAAGAAAAATAATAATGGCAGAACCAAGTTTTTTACATTCTTTACGCGACAAATTGTTATCGTTTATAAAAAACGAATGGCTACGCTCTTCTTTCTTCGTATGTATCCCCAAAAACCAATCATTCACATCTTCACACACACGACTACTTGCCTGTCCCATGTACCACGAAACTCTACCTACTTCATTCAACTTCGCTTGAAAATCAACGATATAATATCGCCATAATTTGTAACCAAATTGAATCGAAACTCCGTCATCATCTATTTTCAATACCCGCGTTGTTGTCAAACCTTTGATATATATCAAAATGTAATCGTAAATACCACTTTCGCGAATCGCCATCAAATGGGCAAATAGAAAAAGAAACATCCATATCGTAGATGCAACAACTGCGCGAAACGCTAGCAAATTTGATATGGCCAGCACGCTAGCAGATAAACAAAATACACCAATAAAAATAAATGACTTACTCAGAGGTACTTTGATCTCTAACTCGTGATCGCTAACAACACGATACGTTTTATCTTTACGACTATTTTCTCGAAGTATGGCAAATAACTTTTCATATTTTTGTGGTCGCGTACTCATCATCGCTTCTCCTTTCACAAACACAAATCACCTACCCCAAGACTAGCCTCAAAAATCTTTTTTGTACAATGATGAATAATTATTCATTTTATGAATAAAAAAGTATTACCTATAATACGAAGAGAAACGTACGAAATTTTTTTTATTTTCATTTGTTGGTTAGAGGAATGTCATGGGCAACAAAGCTTTTAGTTTGTTTTTGCAGAGAATTCGTGAAAATACAGCGCGCAAAGAGGGAAAAAGTAAAATCACCACCACCGAGATGGCAAAAAGAGTGGGCTTTTCACAAGCGCACTGGTATCGCGCAGAGAAACAAGGTTATATTCTAAGTGAAGACAAAATCAAAAGAATCATCGTAAATCTTGACCTTGACCCCATCACCGCAAAGATACTCTTAGCACATGGTGGTTATTCCAATCGCGATATCTCTCTACTTGAAAACGCGCATCATAGTCTGGCGGTAACACAAAAAGTGATGGGCGATATGTTTTACGAACGTCGCAATATTGGCATTATCAAAAGCATGGTCATTTCCTGGCTAGATCCCGAAATCGAAATGCCAGAATATACGCAGTATTTA
Organism: Candidatus Uabimicrobium amorphum; assembly: GCF_009002475.1. GTDB lineage: Bacteria > Planctomycetota > Uabimicrobiia > Uabimicrobiales > Uabimicrobiaceae > Uabimicrobium > Uabimicrobium amorphum. The sequence goes on along the minus strand of NZ_AP019860.1, from coordinate 9,457,172 downwards.
TGCCGCAAATGGCGCAACGATCCCCACAAGTTTTCCGAAGAAGAAATCGACAAATTCATTGTCGCGCGTCAACAACGCAAACAACAATACATAGATGCGCGAATTACCTCACAATTCATTGTTCTAGACACAATTCTAGAAAAAAGTATCATGATACCCCGCGAATTGCTCAAACCGCAAATTGAACATATGCTAGATTTCATTGATACCCACAACTTCATCGAGTTGCGTCTTTTGCAACCAGGACCACAATGCCCCATGCCTCCGACAAATTTTCGTCTATATGCCAATAAATATTTATGGCTGGGTTATATGTACTATGGAGAGGTGATATGTGGGGAGATGCAAGCGCAAATGCTGCGACATTTCGACGCTGTTTTTTGCGATTATTGGAACAAAGCTCTCAATAAAGAAAAGACTATCGAACGCTTACAGAGCTTTTTGAGAAAATAGCCTAGCTGCCAAAATACAACAACAAAACTACTTTTTAAGATATATCTATACATATGCGCTTTCAAGGGGATGACATGCTTGCAAATTTTAACTAGCGATTAAGCTAAAGCATATCAAATAATTTACTAAAAGCGTATCATATCCAAAGCGGTTTGTATGCCAAAGGCGCCAAATTGTTCGGAGATGCGTAGTACTTTGAGGGCATTTTTCGGTAGGTGGGATTTTATGTGGTGAAATTTTACCTCACCTGTCCCTGGTGGGCAGAGAGCCTCGACTCCGACAACGTCTTCGAGATGAACTCCCCAGGTGCGATCTCCCAAACTTTGCAGCCAATTGTCTTGTGCTTCGTGTTTCATTTTTTCGAGCAAGTGGCTGTGTGCGGTGTTATGCCAATATTTTAAGTTAGGTGCGTTGACGTCTTCTAGAATCCACTGCACTTCTTCTACAGAAGTGGGAATTTCGTAAAATGTTCGTCCTGTGGGAATGCAAAAATTTATATCGGGAAACTTTTTACATAGCGTGTACAAAGAACGACATAAATTTTGCAAATACATCGTTCTTTTCGGGCATTCGAACTCTTCGCCGTTATTTAAGGCGCGATTGTGTTTCTCGAAGCCGTTTACTACCGGTACATAGCCCGGCCATACAATCACATTCTTGCATTTATAATGAACCGCTTTACTCGCCACGTTGGCCACATTCGCCAAATAATTTTGGCGATCGTTTTCCGCGTTAGAGCACAGAGAATACCCTGCACAACTTTTCACAAGTTCAGGCTGCATGTTCAGTGAGACAATGTTCATTAAATCTTTTAAAACAATGTGATCTTCGACCATGAATTCAAAGTCTTTAAAAAGTCCCTCGCGGTATAAGTGTTGTGTGTATTCTGCGGCAGAAGAGGTGCATCCGGCGCTTGAAATTGCAATCATCGTAGGTCCTCAACAATCACCCAGACAAGGAAGAGTCCAGCTCTTCGATTAAAATAGCATTTTCGATTGCCAATGCTCCGTAGTTTGTTATTGTCGATAGCATCAGTAGCTTTTCGCGAACATATTGTTTATTGGGAATGCCAATCAAGTAAATGATGCCCAATAACTGTTTCCCCGATAGTAGAGGAATCGAAATGTGCATGCGTTTACTTGTTTCATGAACCGCAGTCATTAGCGAACGTTTTTCTTCGGTATCTTGAATAATGCGTCTGGAAATCATTGTTTTTTGAAACGAATCTTCTTCGTTACTTACGGCGCATTTTGTTTCCAATTTACCGGTTTTGCGATCATATAGCAAAACAACTCCGTAGCCATAATCCTCAAAATTATAAATCGTCTCCATTAACCTTTTTAACGATTCCTTTAAGTTTTTGGTTTTGGAAAAACTACTCGATAGTTCTAGCACAAACTCCAGGGTTTTTTCGACGCGGCGAACACGCCCCAGGGCTTGCTCTAGTATTTGCGACAACGTACCGGATACTTCCAATGCAACCTCCTGAGAGCACAGTAAGTCATCCTTGATTTCCACTTGTTCCTGTAGTGCCATTTCTTCTGCGGTGGTGTCATCGACAACAGTGCCTTCGCCTGTAAGTCCGTATTGTTCATTTTTGCCTAAAGATTCCATCAGCTGTGTCCCGAAACCCGTATACACGTCATCGGTAATTTTTTCCGTGGGGTTATCTAGGTCGAAATCATCTTCTCGGGGACTGTCGTCTTTGCTTATCTTAATGACATTTTCTTGGGAATAATGGTATTTATTAAATATATCAATGACCGTGGCATCTTCCGGTAGGCGCTCATGACCTATTTCCAGACAAATATCTATATTGCGTAGGTGGATAAACTGCTTTTGCAAAAACTCAATCATCGATGCAATGGTCATCGTTTGGTTGTACTGTAAATTTATTTTCTTGTCGCGAATTGTATCATGTAGTGTGATTTGTCTTTTTAAGGCGCGGCCTGTCGCCGAAAACAAAAAATCTTGTCGATTTATATTTAAAATAGAGCAGACCTCTTCTTCACTGTTATGAAATTCGCATAAGTGTTCTAAACCAACAAAGTTAATAAGTATCTTCACAGAAGAAGGACAGTTCACCAAAAATACTTTACCACCATTTTTCTTGATTTCAGATGAGATTTCCGCAAGCAACGAAGCCCCGCTACTATCGACGCGTTTGATATTCTTGCATAGTAGGATAATATTTTTCACTTTTGCATTCAAGCGCACCATAAACTTAGAGCGAGCATCGGAAACGTAGCGTTCGGTAAGCTCATCTGAAATTTCAATGATGTCGGTATTGTCAACAGAGCCTTTTATGATAACTTTTGCCATATTTTTCTCTTATCGTTGTTGAGTCAAATCGCTAAATACTTGTAATTGGCGCAAAGCATTTACTTCATCGCGATTCACCGCTAAAATACAGTTGTCAACTAAACCAACAAATGAATCGTAGCCAACACATATCTTTTTCAATTGTCTTAGTATTTGAATTGCTAAACGAAAATTGCGAATAATATCCCCGGCATCTACACGAAATTGACTTTGAATGGAGGAAAATGACTTACCGGACGACCACGCAAGTGCCGCAGAAGAAAGTCGAAAATCAGGCATTTTTATGCAATCGCGTATACCATACATATTTTCTAATTTGCAAATGCTAAGAATACGTTTCTCTATGCGTTTAGATAATTTTCGTACTTCTTTGGGAATTTTATTGTAGCGTCCACCTTTTCTTCCTTCGAATGTCAAAGCAACGACAATACAAAACAGAACTCTTTCATTGGCTCCTTCGAGAAAACCATCAAAGAAAAGCTCGGTGAGCTCCACCTCGTGACCACAAACTTGAGAGGCAAAACGCCCTTTTGATGTGAGGCCGTCTTTTTGTACATAACCAAGTCCTTGTAGGAAGGCAAGTTTTTGCTTTAACAAATTTCGCTGACTCTTTAGTAGCATACGTTTTTTCTTTTTTTCGTGTTGTTTTAGCGCACGCGCTTTCTGAAATACGGCAAAGCTTTTGTCAGAAGCAGTGAGAATGTCTTCTCCCAAATGCCCATAAAGACTAAGAATTGTCGAATACGAAAGATTAAATCGACTTTGGATAGGAGAAAGTTGTTCGCTAACCACTCTATTCAATTCGTTTACGGATATAGGATCTTGCGTTAAGTCAATGTAGACGTGACCGACTTCATCCATACCACGTCGTCCTGCGCGTCCAGACATTTGCTGATATTCTAGAGGCTTCAGTGGACGTACCGAAGTACCATCGAATTTTTTAATTTTGGAAAATATGACACTCTTCGCGGGCATATTCACTCCCAAGGCAAACGTTTCTGTCGCGAAAAGTAGTTTTAAATATCCCTCGGTGAAAAGTAGCTCGATAATTTCTTTGAGTGCAGGAAGCATACCCGCATGGTGATAGCCAATTCCTTTGAGAAGTAGAGAGTATAATTCTCGGGAAGAAAAATTGGTAATGCCATACATTTCCGCAAGTTCTTCAATACGTTTTTTGGCGTGAATTTGCTCTTCTTTGGAGAGTAATGACAGGCGGTTCTTACATTTTACCGCTGTTATTTGAGCCTCTTTGCGTGAAAAAACGAAGTACAAACATGGAATGTGATTCCTTGCCAAGACCTCTGATAAGATAGATTGTGCGGCTTCATTTTTACTCAAGGGTGTAAAGTCTTTTGAGTAGTTTTTGGCTTTCTTGGGAATTTTTTTGCGCGCCTCTTTTATGTTAAGCACTTGTTGATCAAATAAGTGGCAGTACTCTCGCAAAGGTACAGGTCTTTTTGTTTCGCGAACAACCTTTGTCGGTTTTTTTCTTACAGATTGAATCCAGTCGACAAATTCATCAACATTGGGGATTGTAGCGGACAAAGCTAAAATTTGGATATGTTCGGGGGCAAATATGATGCTTTCTTCCCAAACAGTTCCTCGATCTTCGTCTTGTAAATAATGAACTTCGTCAAAAATTAAATAATTGACATTATTATACCTTTGCGGGTCTTCCAAAAGGGCATTGCGAAAAATTTCTGTTGTCATAATCAAAATAGGTGCCGATGTATTCAAAGACAGGTCTCCTGTCATGATCCCAACTTGATTTGGGTAACGCAATTTAAAATCGCGAAATTTTTGATTCGACAACGCCTTGATAGGAGCCGTGTATATAACAGATTTATCTTTTTCTAGAGATTTTTCAATAGCATACTCCGCAATAACTGTTTTCCCTGCACCTGTTGGTGCGGAAACAATTACCGAAGTATTTGAATCGATTAATGATATTGCCTCTTGTTGGAATTTATCTAGTACTAAACCTTTGTATTTCATTCTAAAAACCATATTATGAGTTATGTGCATTGTAAAAGCATAGATGATTAACCATCTTATGGTTTTTTTCTGTCTTTGTCAAAAAATAAACATCCTGCAAATTATTTTAGGTAGTAATTTTTATACGTAAACAAAACTATTCGTCATATAAGCTAAAGTATTCATGTTCAAATGAAAACTATGGCATTTGCAATGCATCGTAAAACTTCGTTCCGTCACAAATCACATTTTCCAAATCAATATTCTTTGTTTTCGTTACAGGAGAAAGTATTAAGTGCTCTTGTCGCGCAAGGTTTTTAATAACAGATTTTATGTATTCGCGATCTACAGAAAACTCTTCGCATAAGTAATCCATCAAAAAACCAAGCTTCAATAGACCACGATGCTGAAAATAGGTGAGTTGATAATAATTTTTAATCGATACGAGTATTTGTTGTGGCAGTTCTTCATCGATATCTAAATCGTCTAATTCATCGTTATCTTCAGAGTCTTCGCTGATACTATCAAACGCGTTTTCTTCCTCGGTATCTTCTACTTCGTCGTCTTCAGGCTCTTCGGTAGCGTATTCATCGTCTTCTACTTCGTCCTCATCCTTTTCTACCGCGTATTCATCGTCTTCAAACTCTTCGGTAGCGTCTAGCTCTTCTACCGCGTTTTCATCGTCTTCAAACTCTTCGGCAGTGTCTAACTCATCTTCTACTTCGTCTTCATCGTTTTCAAACTCCTCGGCAGCGTCTAACTTTTCTACATCGTCTTCAAGCTCTTCGGAGGCGTCTTCATGGGTATTCCCCTCTGTTCCCAACGTTTTAAGTTGTTCATCTTCAACTTCTTCCGTATCTTCTTCCAAATCCTCTTCGACTTCTTCATCGTCTAGCTCTTCAGAATCCTCTTCATCTTTCCCTATCGCAAATTCATTCTGAGATTCATCAATATCATAGTCCCCCTCGTCATTGAAATCAATTTGAGGATCGGAAACATCGCGAGAATTCACCTCATCAAATTGTGGGTCAAATTCATCATCGTCATCGACTTGCGTATCAGATTCATCGACTTGCGTATCACTAGATTCTTTACGCTTATTTAATTCTTTGATATTTTTTTCCCAGGGGGGACTTGGATTTTCATCGTTTTTCTTGACAACGCTTTCTTCGGCATCCCACACAACATTGTTGTATATTTCACCATGAGTCACAGGAGTAAAATTATTTGGTGTTTTGGTGTGGCTGTTCTCTTTGAGTATCTCGTATACACTATTGATATTTTGCTTCAAGTCACTCAGATCTTTTTGGAGATGATCTTGACTTTCGCGAACCATCTCTTCACTTTTGACCAATTTCTCTTGTAACAAATCAAAGTGTTTTTTTTGTTTCTCTAGCCATTTATATTTGAGATTTTGTTTTTCGGTTTCAAATTGCTCTCGCAAAACACTGAGCTTTTCTTCCACATCTCGTTTCCACTTACTGGCAATGGAACTTTCTTCCACCAATGTTTCAATTTTATTTAATTGTTGGAACGACAATTCTATATTGGAGCATAGGCCTTCGAAGTTATCATGCAAGTCCTCTTTTATAATTGCAAGATTCTCGATAACCTCATCTTTTGCTGTGAAAATTTCGCATGTTTTCACAACCTTATTTTCCAAAAATTTAAAACTTTGACGCAGGTCATCAATAACTTCTTGCGGAGGTCGTAGAGCAAACAAAAACTTTTGCCCTTTCTCGGTTAAGATATATTTATCCGCGGCAATCTTCGTGACAAGACCATTGTCTAAACTCCACTTAAATTCTTGGGCGAAATCATTTTTCACCATAGAAGATATATTCTTTTTTCCCTGAAGCGTTTCAATTTTTTGCAAAAAGTTTTGTTGGCGTTCAAGTTTGACACTCTCTTTTTTACGCAACAAAGTTTCCCAGCGTTCGGTGTCGGACTGCAAAAACTCCAATGCTTTTTTACTCAAAGAAAACGTATTGCCTTTATTTTTTTGCAAGTAGTGATCGGAAATCATATCCTCAAGAAGTTCTTTGTGCTCACTTGTTAAACGCGCATAGCCAAAAATAAACTTACCATCAACGCGCTCTTCATAGTGCATGAATACTTTTTCAAGCAGTGGGTGAATATTTTTTTCAAATTCGTGAATCTGCAAAATTTTTCGTTGCTGTAGCGCCTGCCATCTATAAGGGTTGTTCTGTAGAAGAGCAAGACCATTCTTGCCCAATAAATACCACTTTTTGTTACTCTCTATTTGCTCGCAAAGATAATTCTTTGCCACCAGCTCTTCTAAAGCTTTTTTTTCTTTTTGACTATATCTTTCCACAGAAAAAAAACTTTTTCCCAGAACTTTTTTGCGCTTGTCGAGAAACAGCTTTTCAAGATTTTCGATATACTCTTCCATAGCCTTCTCCTCTCATAAAGACACAATATACGAAAAACTTACGGTTTTTTTAGTATACATATACATATCGCGGAATGCAAATAGTTTTTTGGGATTTATTTGCGTGGGTGGTTTTTTTAGGGTTGGTGGGGTTTGGTTTTGTGTGTTGTGGGTTTGGTTTTGGTGTGTTGTGGGGTTTGGTTTTGGTGTGTCGTGGGGTTTGGTTTTGTTATTGTTGTGGCACTTCCATGTTGGTGCCCTCACCATCGAATTATAGGTTTCAGCTCCGCTGAAAACCTCAATTCTCATGCCTCTCCCACAGGGAGAGGCGTAACACGTTTGTTTTCGCTTTTTTTGAGTTGTGGTGTGCGGCCTTTTTTTGATGTCGCCTACATTTAGTCGCGTCTATCTTTTCGTGTTGTGTCGTTTTTTACCGTACATACGGTATTTGATCGCAAAACCGTATGTACGATAATATTTTCACTATGTCAATGTGTCTACTTAAAACTATTGATGGACATTTTGAAGGCGAAAAGAATTTCTTCGTCTAGTGCAAGGTACCACTTGCCATTGTCTGAGCGCAGTGTATCGACTTCTACGCGGCTGGCAAACATCGCAGTTTGTCCCAGTATATTATACAAAATATAGACCTTACCGTCTTTTCCTTCAATTCTTCCTAAAAACTGTAAACTTCCACCTTGATATTGCTGCTGAAACTGCGCGACAACTCTGGTGAAGATCTCTTCCATAAACAACTCAGGTGAGGCGCTTTCCAAATCTTTCATACTCTTGATTGTTTTCAAGAAAGTACTGATAAAGCGATTTTGTCCTTCGGCAGAGATAGACTTCAATTCTGTGACCATATTGTTGTAAAAATCACCGAGGTCTTTCTGGTGAAATAGCTTCACGCACGCCGCCACATCTCCTTTTTGCATCGCGGAAAAAGAACTCATCACTAGCTGTTCCGGGCTATTTGCTTCTACCTTTGGCGCCTCTACTTGTTTAGGAGCCTCGTCTTCGACGTTCTTGGTCAACAAAATGCGCCATTTGCCTTCATGTTTTTGCAAACTAAGAGGAGACAATTTGTAGTAGTCCATGCCGTTTAACTTCATGGAGGTTTCGTATACAACGTACGCCGTATCTTCCTTTAGCGTTACTCCCAAAGTTTTAAACTCAATATCTGGACCTAACTGCGCTAAAACGTTTTTTAGAGTACGAATAAACACCTCTTTAGCACTCGTTTTTTTGAATTCCTCAAGATCTTTAAAACCAAAAGACTGTAACATGTAACCTTGTTGTGCCGCAGGTACTTTTAGCAAAACTTTCTTGTAGTTTTCAATCGCGTCAGGGTGAATCAACTCGACTGCTTTCTCTGCTTCTTTGTTCTTTTGTGTCTTAAAATACGCTTCCACAACATCTACCGCAGATTCTTCGGCAAAAAGTGGTGCGATAAGCATAAGTAGTACAATACATACATTTTTCATACAAAAATTACCTAAAATAAGTTATGTTATTCATAGTTTACAATTGCTGTTTACACTGTAATAGATACGCCCCGCAAAATATAGCAAAAAATTTACAAGAGAACGAAAACAAAATGAATAGAAACAAAAAACCACTATACCGTAAAGTAAATACAAAGGCTAAAGGAGTTCATCACCATTTTGGCGGCGATTATAGCACGAATAGACACTCCAAAAACAACGTTGTGGGAATGAGCAAGGGCAAACGCCGTGGATTGGACTATACGCCTCTGTTTAAGTTCTTATTGTCAAAAGTCGGACAACCTTGGGACAAGGTGCATAGTGAAGCTGTATCTCGTTTAGACAGAGAGGAACCTATATATTATATCGTCTCTCTAGATAAAAGTAGCGCTAAGGATGTGGTTTTGGTGGGAGAGAGTTCTTACTTCAGTGGGTTATTTGTCGACGAGCAAGGGATTCTGCAACTCACCGCTCCGCATATTGGTCCAGGTGATCTTGAGCCAAGTTGTGCTTGTTGCACTCATAGCTTAAATGGTAAAGTTTTCACAAAAAAGTATCGTGGATAGTTAGAACATTGGTTCTGAGTTTTTCATTTAAGTGTTGCATCAAACTTTCGTGACCTTGACCGTAATCGTGATCGTAAATAAACTATAATAAAGACTTACGCCACGTGTCATCCCTGACTTAATCACATATGTAGCTAAACGAGAAAACTTTCTTAAGTAGAGAGTATCCATCTGTATTTGAGGGCACGGGCGGACACTGGGTCCGCCCCTACAATTCACTGTGTTATAGAAATATTGATGTTATGCGTTGTACAACTTCGATGAATCGTAAACCTATCACTGTAGATTTTGATCATCTATCCATGAAAAATTTAGTAGCCCGCAGCGTGTCCATCTTTTCGCGACTCGGAAGCGCCGTAGTACACTTTGTTTACACTGTCGTACATAATCGCTTGGTAACCGCCAAATAGTCCTTTGCTGTAGCTTACCTTATGACCCATTTTGCGCAATTCCTCCAGGACTTTTTCGTCAATCCCCACCTCGACGATAACACTACCACCATCTTGCATTTTTTCTCCTGTTGGTTGCGATGAGTCCATGTGACGAATACGTGGTGCATCACCGGCTTCTTGTAAATTCATGCCAAAGTCGAGCATATTCACAATGATTTGTACATGTCCCTGGGGCTGCATCGCGCCACCCATGACTCCAAAACTCATGAATGGTTTCCCCTCTTTGGTGATAAACGCAGGAATAATGGTGTGAAAAGGTCGTTTGCCAGGTTCGTAGGTATTGTTGTGATTTTTTTCTAGAGTAAACAGTTCTCCGCGATTTTGCAGCATAAAGCCCAGATCTTTCGGGACAACTCCTGAACCCATTCCACGATAATTGCTTTGAATTAACGATACCATATTGCCCTCTTTATCGGCAACGGTGAGGTAAATCGTGTCTCCTTCTTCTAAATTTCCAGGGCTGTAACTTGTCGCCACGCGTTCTGTGTCGATGAGCTGTCGGCGCTTTTTGCCATATTCCTTCGATATTAACTTTGTGATGGGAATGTTATTGAAATCCAAATCCGCGTAAAACTTTGCGCGATCTTCGTACACCAATTTTTTGGCTTCGACAAAGTGATGAATGTACTCACGGCTACCAAATCCCATTGTGGTGAGATCATAGTTCTCCAATATGTTGAGCATTTGCAACACAGCAATCCCTTGTCCGTTGGGCGGCAATTCCCATACGTCGTAACCTCGATAATTTGTCGACACAGGCTCTACCCAAGTCGAAGTATGCGTTTTTAAATCTTCTAAAGATAAAAATCCATTTTGTCGTTGTACTTCTGCGACAATTTTGTGCGCAATTTCTCCATTGTAAAAGCTATCGCGTCCTTCTTTTCCAAGGATGCGTAGTGTATTCGCTAACTGTGGGTTTCGAAAAACCTCGCCTTTTTTCGGAGCTTTGCCTTCCGGCATATAAACTGCGGCAAAATTGGGATATTCCGCAAAGTGTTTTGCGCTAATATTCCAATAGTAGGCGATGAGTTCTGTAAGCGGAAACCCCTCACTCGCATAATGGATCGCTGGTTGTAAAATATCTTTCATGGGAATCTTCCCAAACTTACCATGAATCGCAAACCATCCATCCACACAACCAGGTACGGACAACGGTAACGCACCATAGGAAGGTATTTTGTTCATTCCATTGTCCGTAAAATACGAAGAGCTGAGGCTTTTAGGAGAGCGTCCACTCGCATTTAATCCATGGAGTTTATTGCTTTTACTGTCCCAGATAATGGCGAACAAGTCACCGCCTATTCCGTTACCGGTAGGCTCCATCAAACCTAAAACAGCATTGGCAGCAATCGCAGCATCCATAGCATTGCCGCCCTTTTTCAAAATGTCCAACGCCACTTGTGTGGCTAAGGGGTGGCTCGTTGCCGCCATACCATTCTGCGCGATTACCTCTGATCGCGTTGAGAATTTTCCATGTAATCTATTTTGTGCGTATACGGCAATACCCATAATACATAAACAATAAACGATTGTATTTTTTATCATGTGTTTTACTCTTTCGATTCAGAAGGATTAACAGAATTTTTTTGACAGGACTTACGAGTTTTTAGGTTTTTTTGACAGGGTTTACGGGATAAAAATGGTGAAAAGTTTGGGGAGGTAATAGGAGGGAAATTCCCCTCCTATGTAGGGGAATTACTTTTGCGCTTGTTCTTGTGCGTTTAACTCTTTGTCGTACATGTCGATCAATTCTTCTGGCGTTATTTTATCAGATTCTTTGACATCTTTTGGTTCTGATGCTCCGGCAATATTGCCCGAAATCAAAAGAATAGGTCCAAAAACAACACCTAGTGGTAGAGTTAATACCGATAAAACAGGGTTCCCAAAACCTGTTTCGGCATACATAATATTATTTGCAGAAGGGCTGTAATATGGATGATCTGGACGATTGTCATCTCCGTAAGGATGTGGAATCTGAGTTTCTTCATGCCATACATTGTATCCCAATACATATGCTGATGTAGAACAACTTGTGACAACAAGGCACATTAGGAGGATGGTGATTTTAGCAATAGCGTTCATTGTTTTTTGTTTCCTTTCCGAGTCAGAAATACAACGCTGTATATCTTTTTTGTAGTGTGTCATAATTGTATTGGATGTTCAATATTCCAAAAATATAATTGCAACACACTTTTAGCAGCTTCTAAATATTTTATCTTGCTATACATTTTTTGCAAAATGATTTTTTACAACCGCGTATTCTTTTGCGATTTGTGCAGCGAGTTTTGCATTATTTATCACCAGAGAAATATTGGCTTCGAGACTTTTCCCCTTGGTTTTTTTTACAATTTCTTGTAAAAAAAATGGCGTTATTTTTTTACCTGTAATTTTTTGTTGCACAACTTGTTGTGAGATTTCTTTTATGTATCCATCAATCGTTTCATAAGGTATTTGTTGCTCTTGAGCTATGGGGTTTGCGATTACCAAACCTTCTTGTTGCTGTAACTCGTTCCATTTACAGTGCATGACACTTGCAATTTCTTCGCAACTATCTACACGCAAGATATCATAATGACTATCTCGACTGTAAAAAAGAGGCCATGTATCGCACTGATAGCCCAAGGCCAATATGCTTAACGTTTCTAACTGCTCTATCGTTTTTTCTACATCAAGTATCGACTTCATACCAGCACAAACAATCGCCACACTATTATTTTTCATTTCCAGCAAATCCGCAGAAATATCAAATGTGGTATTTACTCCGCGGTGAACACCGCCAATTCCTCCTGTGGCAAAAACAGCAATATTGGCCATACGCGCACATCTTGCGGTACTAGCCACTGTCGTGGCACCATTTTTTTTTGTCGCCATTAAATACGCGAGGTCTTTGCTACTTGCCTTGATGATCTCATCAGAGGTAGCTAATAAATTTAGTTCTTCGGCCGTCAGACCCACTTTTATCTTGCCCTCGACAACAGCAATGGTTGCCGGAGTCACTCCACAACTACGAACCGTAGATTCTACCTGCTGTGCCACAGATAAATTTTGTGGATATGGCATGCCAAAAGCAATAATTGTCGACTCCAATGCCACAATGGGCGTATCGTTGCGCAAGGCATCGCGTACTTCTTTTGAATATTCTATCATGGTTATTTACTTTTAATTTCAGAGATAATTTGTAGATATTTTTTTGCCAAGTCCTTTTTTTTACTGCCAAATAACGCCTGTTTAAAATATAACTCCGCTTGTGAAAAATTGCGCAACTTGTAGTGACTCAAGGCGAGATAGTAAAATGCATCTCTGTTTTCGGGATCCAACTGTGTTACGGTGGAGAAATCCACAACAGCATTTTGATATTCTTCCAATTTGAGATAAATTTTACCGCGATTCTCTAAGGAATCGGTATTGCTGCGATCAAGAGCGATTGCTTTTGATATTTGTTGCAGAGCCGCCTTATATTTTTTCATGGAATACAAAGTAATCGCGTAGTTGGCCCGTGCCAATGCGTGAGAAGGATTCATTTTTAGAGCCAACTGATAATTGGCAATCGCCTTATCTAGTTTTCCTAATTGCGAATAACAATATCCTAAATATTGATAGCTATCCGCCTCTAAACTAATGTGCTCTTTTGCCCGAGAAAAACTCCCCACCGCTTGTTTATACAGCATTAGCTTTACTTCACAACAACCCTTTTTCTCAAAATATTTGTATTTTTGAGGAGATAAAATGACCAAACTGCGATAGTCCTTTAGTGCGCGGCCATACAATCTTAAATTTTGGTAACTTTGGGCCCGTAATGACAAGGCGGTCGTATTTTGAGAAAAATACTTAAGATAACGCGAAAGATCAATCACTGCCTTGCGGTACATTTTATCCCGGTAATAAATATTGCCTCGTAAATAGTAAGCTTCTTCATTTTTTGTTCGATGTTTTATTGCCAAAGATAGAGCTGACAAGGCCCGTTCTTTATTTCCCGTGAAATAATAGCCATAACCAAGGTAATACAGCGATTCTAAATAACCCGGTTTCAATTTTTGAATAGCTTGCAAATGGCCAACACTTTTACGATACTCCTCTAAGGAAATATAACATCGCGCAGCACCATACAAATACTCGATATTTTCGGGATAAATGTCGAGTAGCTTTTCATACAAATGGACTAACTTGTCATATTCTTTTCTTTGTAGATACACATTCTCTAAATATGTATACGCTTCGCGATTTTTTGTTTGCTGTTTAAAAACACTCTCGTAACTTTTTATTGCCTCATTTATTTTACCCAAACTATGTTGCAACTGCGCTTGATGTAAAGTAATCTTTACATCTTTAGGGTGTTTTCTCAACCAAGTTTCGATATCGTTCAGCGCTCGTTTATCTTTGAGTGCAATATACGACTTCATCCGCAAATACAATATTTTCTCTTTTGCAAAAGAACGCTCGTGCAACTTTTTACAATCCACCAACACTTTCTTATACTTACCTAACTTGTAGTTCAAATTAGCACGTTGCCAGTAATTATCTATGTTTTGCGGTTGCAATTCAATAATGAGCTCCAGGGAAGATATTGCTTGTACAAATTCTTTGCGCTTTTTTTGCAGCTCATATACGCCTTTTAGCGCTGGAAGATATTTGGTATCTAACTGAATCGCTCGTTGATATTCTTGTTGTGCCCGTTGGTAATTATTTAGTTCACCGAACATTTTCCCACGTTGTAAGTGTATCGCTTTTTGCGGAATAAGAAATGCGTCTTCCATGTCTACATCATAAATATTTAAAGCGCTCAACTTTTGCCGCGTTAAAGCGTTTGTGTACAGCTCAATACTGCGTTTTTTATTGCGTTTCTCCGTGAGTAAACCAAGATAGAAAAGCGCATCTTGCGTCGCTAGATTTTTATATGAAAGACGGAAATACTTTTTTGCCGCCACCAAGTCTTTTAGTTGATAGTAAATAAATCCCTTGTAGTAGTACAACCAACCTAAAGTAACCGCATCTTCTTTTTCAGCACCATTTTCGAGAGAAATATCCAGTGACTCCAAGGCACGTTGTGGTTGCTGTTTCAACCAAATAAAAGAGAGTAGATAGTTGGCCTTCCAGAAATCAGGTGATTTTTGCAATATATAGTTTAAATCCTTGCGTGCTTTTTCTATTTCTTGCAATTGAAAATAAATGCGCGCTCGAAGATAAAAAAAATCAATATTCTCCGTATTTTGCCCGTCCTGTAAAACGGCAAGTGCCTTGGGAAATTTATTTTGCAAATAATAACACATTGCTGTCCCAATACGCGCAAGCTGCGTTTCTTTACGCGAAGCCAAGCGCTCAAAGTTCACGAGTGCTTGTTTATACTTACGAAGACGAATATAGCACTGACCTTGGAGGTTGATTAATTCATCGGTTATTTCTTCGCTATCTAACAAATCGATTTCCGAAATAACTTTTTGGTATTTTTTATCATTAAATTCCGCAAGTAATTCTTCGAATATCTCATTTTGTAAATAATCGTCCTGTGGATCCTCAATGGTAATATGCACATCCGGAAGTTGGTCTTTTTGCTGTTCCGGTTTCTCAATATTTTCAGCAACATCTTTGGCACGATATTGTTTATTATCTTCTACTTTATCTTTCTTTTGTGCGACACTTTGTTTTTCCACATTTGTAGCGAAAAATTGCCCCCATGGTAACAAGGCAATAATCATTCCAAATACAATAGCTGTGAGTAGTGGACGCCTCCAACTGTTCGCAGAAGAACGAGAGGTGTTTTTCCCTTTTCTCGCAAGTTCCAAATCGCGGATCAATTGTTGCGGGTTTTGATAACGTTTTTCGCGATCCGGTTCAAGCATTTTCACAAGAACTTTGCGTATCACGGGTGACAAAGACTTTTCTTTCCTCACATATGCGCTTCCCTGCGATACAATTTTATGGTATATCACCCCCGGAGACGTCGCATTATTAAAACGTGACTTTCCCGTGAGGGCATAAAATAGCGTGGCTCCCAAAGAATAGATATCTGACCGAACATCAATCACTTCATCCATTTGTAGTTGTTCAGGAGACATGTATGCTGGCGTCCCCACCGCAGCTCCTGGGAAAGTGATCTCACTGTCTGACTTAGTATCTTTAATCAAACCTAGGTCAGCGAGCTTTGCCGTTTGTCCGCGGTCGAGCAAAATATTACTCGGTTTTATGTCGCGGTGTACCAAATGGTTGTGCTCTAAGTATTTCAATGCTTCGGCGATGAATATCCCAATACGTAGCGCTTCTTTTTCACTTATATGGTCTCGCTCTTTTATAATATCTTGCAAGGTAACACCACCCGGAATGTACTCCATAACAATGTAGCACAAATTTTTATGAAATCCAAAGTCAATGGCCGCCACAATATTGGGGTGGCGCAATTTCGCCATTGTTTTTGCTTCAAGTTCTAAACGCTTTATGTACATATCGTCAATGGTCAAATTTGGGCGCACAACTTTAATCGCCACATCTCGATTCAAACTTTTCTGCCGCGCTTTGTACACAGTTCCCATGGCACCGCGTCCGAGTTCTTCTAAAATTTCGTAACCGGGAAAACGTTCTTCTAGAGATTGTGAACTATCAAGTTTCACTGTTTCTGCCCCGTACTTTGGTGTACTTGGTCTGTGACTAGTCGATTCATTTTCGACGGATAGGGCGACATTAGTTAAGCGTTTGGTCTCCAGCATATTGTTTTCTTTTTTACTAAGAGCAGTAATCTCATCCACGGACACTTCGGAGAGATAATTGTACTTAACTAAATCCACAGTGAGACTGCAAAATGCAAGAGGGTCCATGGACAGAAGCGGCAGAACTTCACGTAAAGTCATGTGTTTATCGAAAAACAATAAGTTTTTTTCTAGACGTTGCGAAATACTATTTAAAAAGATACTATTTTCATCTCCCGACAAATCATTTTTATACAAAATATAATGGTCTTGTACATATTTATATAGGTCTTCTTCTAAACCAGGATTGATGCGCAGAATAACATCCAAATTTTGCAATTGTTCACAAACGATACTCCACCGTTGTAGATACATCGGAATTTGCGATATAATTTTTGCAATGGAAGTTGAAAATTTGAAGGAGTGAAGGTAGGGATTTCCATACATACTCGACTGCTCTATTTGTCGTTCCAAAACTTTGAAATTTATTTCTTTCCACGTAAAAACTTCTGCAATTTCCTCAAAAATAGAACCGTTAATCGCCACTTGTAAATTCTGCGGTGACAAACTACGGTTCTCGATGAGAATGTCACAATAGTGCTGACGTAACTCCACTTGTTCGAGAAAAGCGTTGTATAAATTTTTACAGGAAATAAAACCTTCTTGTAACAGAGAGAAGCCAATGTTCCCCATCTGGCGATTGCGGTTAGAGGTAAACCACGAAGTGAACTCTCCATTTTCAAAGTTAAATTGTTTTATAACGTATGCATTTTTTATTTCCAGAGAACCTTTTGCAACACTACACAACCCTTGTAGTGTATCCATTAGTTTTTCGATAGTTGCCGTATTTGTCTCCATGACATTTCCCTCAACTATTCACGTATCACGTCAAATTGTGCTACGATTTTGAGATTTTTGGGGATATTTTTTGTTGTTACATAACCAATTCCCCCAGGCTCTTTTTGCAAAATAGCCAATAAATCTTTCGCCCTAGCGACCACAAATGGCCGCGCAGGCCCCGCCATAAATTTTTGGTAATTCCAATAGCGCGAAACTTCTGCAGAGGTCATCTGCAAAACTTGCTCATAAAAAGCCTTTTGCAAAGGAGGATAGTCATAACGCTTCACCATCACTAGATGGTCCCAACGGCCTTTCTTCCCCAAATAGAATTTCTTTAATTGTTTTATGGTCACACTTTCACATGGATTTGTTTCGTGGACCACAAAATACAAAGTTCTTTTTTGTGCCTCGGCATATTGTTTTTGTTGATACTGTGTAGTTTCACATGCAACAAAAAATACCACCACAATACAAATACGCAGTATCATCATAATCTCCCTAGAAACTAACGTTAAATGAAGAAAAGAAAGCACCAAAATCACGATCTTTGACATCCGCAAATTGAATGATAATATATTCGGCCTTGAGAACCACCGCAGGATTTACTTTCCAATTCACCCCAAAAGTATATTCGCTGAAACTTCCGAGTTCTTTTGCAACATCGTTATTCGCCTGGACAATACCCAATCGTGCAAACGGCGTTAGTAATCCCACCAAATTATAACGTGAGATGTCAAATTCATAGGCAAACTGCATGTAACCACCGTATTCCTCAAAAGAGCCACTCTTGACTGGTAAACCAGTAACGGGGCCCACAGCTGTCTTGAGTGGTTTGACAAAGTTCACGATAAACTCGCTTTGGAAAAAGAAATTATGAAAACGAAAACGAAAATCAAAACCAATTGCACGGTCGCGATACTCATCGAGAGGTTCGCCAATAGCACTTACTCCGTCCAGTTCTAAGTCGACAATCACTTGCTGATTCCCTTCGGCAATAAAAACTTGCGCGATGAGATTTTGGATGTCTGCTCCATTGAATTCTTGACCTTGCACTTTGCCGGTGTAGCCAGAAATTCCAAATGTCAATTCACGAAAAACGCCGGTATAAGGAAATTGAATTTCGACTCTTCCGCCGTACGCTTTGTTGTTTTGATTGTCCTGGGTAGGCAACGCTGCCTCTTCAATTTGCACTTTGCCATTGCCAATCCACGCATAATACTTTACATCGAAAAAATCAAAATCAATTAAACCATTGGCTTGTACACCGGTCGTGCGCTCGGGAAAAATTTGTCGCCGTAGTAGAATAGGTGTAAACGTCGACAGTAAAATCGGTGCACCGTGCTCTAAATTCCAGATACCGTAAGGTATGAAAAACGTTCCCCCGCGCAATTTTAACCAATCGCGATATTCCCACTCGGCCCACGCACGTTCAATAATCACTTCTCCAGAACGATTTACTTGTCCTAATTCAAAAACTTCGGTGAATGGCTGATATAGAAAACGCAGTTCGGTAAAAAAGCGAAAGCTCTCATGAAACCGCGCATCCAAATAAAGGTTTATATGCGAATTATTAAAGGTCCCTTCACTGGGAAATAGAGACTCAACAGTAGAACTATTGGTCTGAAAATCACTATACTCTAGAGAAAAGAAACCACTAAGCGTCAAAACATTGTCTGTTAAACGTCGTGATTGTTGCGCAAGATACCCACCTTGTACATCTTTTCCTGAGTTCCGCAAATAAAATTCGGTTTCGTCTTCTTCGCCAAAATCATCCTCAATTTCGAGCGTGGTCGATTCCGATATGTTGTCAGGATCCTCCTCATCATCATCCACAACCTCATCTTCCAACAATATATCTTCTTCTGTAAACAAATCAGTGAAGGGGTCCTCTAGCGTTGTTTCTTCCTCTTCAACAAAAGGATTCGTAAACTCGTCGGCAAAAGGGTCTGGTTTGGTGACTTTGCTTTTTTTGAGTTGTTCGACTTCCCGCTGTAACCGCTGAAGGTTCTGATGATTTTTCGTATGTTGTTCGTCGCGATTTTTTAACTGCTCAATTTCTTGTTTGAGTGTCTGTACTTCCTTTTGTGACTTTTGATCTTTTTCAATGAGTGCTTTCACTGCTTGTTTTAAAAATTCAACTTCTTCTTTTAGTTTTTCCACATCTTGCCCGTCATCGGCAAAAACGCAAAAACTAATAAGAAATAACACAGCAAACACTTTTTTCATTTAGTACTCCAAGCATACCAAAATCTCACTTCGCATAGTAATACGAGTGAGATTTTGTATTTGATCTATCAAGATTAGGAAATTTGCTTCCGACTCAGAAACATGTATCTGACTGCATTCTTAGGCGAAAATCACCGCCATTCTACAGTTTATTTTTCACGAACAATCACAAATGGAGGCTCATCCTCGTCTATCGTCTTCAAAAATTCAACCAAGTCATTTATTTGATTGGCATCTAATCCGAAATCGGGATGTTCCAGTCCATCTTCCGCGACAGTTAAAAATACTTCCTGAAGTGTATCGGCACGCCCATGATGTCCGAATGGCCCTGTATGACGCACTCCCAATAACGACGGAGGGTTAAATGATACATCTTGGCCCAAGGAGACTTCTCCGCCTCCGTTAGACGACACCTCAATGGGATTGTTGACGTCAAAAGTGTCAAAATTTTGTTGTATAATGAGAATTATGTCACCGCCAACATTAACTTCCAAAGTGCTACGATCAGCGCCAACAACGGTAACATCATCATCTAGTTGATTACCATTTATATCAAACAGTGGTTGGTCCCATAAAATCTGGGAAGATGTCCACTTTGCTCCCCCATGACAACTCGCACAGTTATCTCCAAAAAGAAGTCGTCCCCTTGCCGCAGCACCAAGATCAACATCCGTCGACCTGGAAAAAGTACGTATACCTTTTTTTACGAAAAGTGTCATGGAACTCAGAGCGTCGGATACTCCGGCAATTCCGTTGATTACTGTATTTTCGATAGGGCCATGGTTAAATACTTCATCGGCATCTTCGACTAGATCCGCGGTCTGGTTACTGTCTACCGCACGTAGGGCATCGGGAGTAAAGCCAAATCCTCCCTGAACGTTACGCGCATTATTGTTGAAATCCACCACACTCCCACGAATGGCATTCCAATTCATCGCGCGACGGTCGTTATCAGGATCAGCAAAAGAAAAACTGCCGTCAAGAGGTATTGTTTGTCGTGGCCCCGTCGCAAATATCCATGTCACACCATCGCTCAGTCCGTCGGGATGGCACGTTCCACAAGAACTCCAGTTACTATTAGCAGCAATATTGCGAAAACGGTGCGTGTCGATATCGCGTACATTATCATCAAGTAGACCATCGGCAGCAAGACCCATTCCGGTATAGAAAGCTAATTTGCCGATAAGAATTTGATGTTCTGTTGTATTTACGGGCGGTAGGTTCGCATTTTCTACTGTAGCCAGTACGGTATTATCATCTAGGTTAATTACGGTCGTAGTTGCTGCCACTTCAGAGTTAACATATGCTCTGGTACCGGTACTGTTCATCACGATACCATTAGGCATATTTCCCACAGGGATGCGAATCTCGGGATCTTGAAAATTAAAATTGACAGTGTCACCGACAAAAAAACCACGTGTCACAAATGCACCAGAGCGACTGACAAAAAGAACTTTTTCGGCATTAATCGCCATCGCCACTGTGTCTCCAGAAAAAGCGCGCTGCAAACGAAATACATTTCCCTCGTCAAAAGGAGGAATTGCCGGTTCTTCTGCCTGAACTTGATCGTTTATATTAAAATGTTCGTTAGCGACTTCGGCATTGCTTCCCAACTCCATCACCGCCACAAGAGCTTGGGTATTCACATCAAATTGCGATGGTGGCTCTGGACTTGCAGCGATAGTTGGTATGTAAACGCGTGTGGTCCCCGTACGTAACACGATTTGATGCAGTTGGTTGAAGAATGCACCTTGTTGGTCGTTGTTTCCACCATCAAACACCGTGCCGTCAAAATTAGTGCGGTCTGCTGTAAAGCCGGTATTTTCTACAGGAGAAAATTGAGTAACCACAGTAATTGTATCACTTCCCGATTCAATAACCGCCACAAGACCTTCCTTGCCGTCGTCAAATCCTTCGCGAGCGTCCAACGCAAGATCTTGGCGTCCACGGGCAAAAAAATCGGCAACCAAAACCGTCTCGTCGTCATCATCTTCGTCGCCATCATTGGAAACGCTGATCGCAAATGGATTGGCCAGCACAAACGGATCTTCAGCATTGCCATCAAATTCTAATCGGATGGTATTAATAACCGTATTTGTCGCGGTGTCAATCACGGAAACACTACCGTCTCCATAGTTGGCAACGTATAATTTATCACCATTAGGTGTTAAGGCTGTCCCTCGCGGCTCCGAACCAACGACAATTTCGGCGATTTCTTGGGGAGGAACGAGTGTTAAATCGATAACAGAAACAGTACCATCTTTACCATTGCTGACAAAAGCAGTTGTGCGGTCGACATTGACCGATACACTACGTGGATCTTTACCTACTGTTACTTCATCGTCTACCACATTGACGTCTCCGGCCACGTTGATGATGGACAAAGAGCCATCTAAATCGGATAAACGATCAAAACGAGTGTTGGCTTCGTCACTATCTATTTGGTTAATCGCGAATACAAATTGGTCATCTGCGGAAATTTGGATGGTACCACTTTGTGAAGCAATTCCTGCTTCCACACCTTCTCCGCCGCCACCACCGCCTCCTCCACATCCAATGAGGAGAATCAAAAACAGTTGGCAAAACCATACGCTTAATTTCATGCGAAACTCCTGTACTACATAGGCCTAATTAATTAATTTTATAAGTGCTGTTTGCGTTTTTGTGTATGCTGTTATTCTAGTAGTGAACTAAAAGCCACGATTCATTCCCTGTTATACACAAAAACTTGGAAACTATGGTGGGAACGTTGTTTATGATAATATTCCATCATCGTCATTTTCGCAAGATTTTTATTTTAAAGTACGGCTCGTGACACCCTCTAAAAACCAACATAAAACACAGAAAGTAAGCGTCACATCAAATCCTACCGAAGAATAGCAAGAAACTATTGCGTTTTGTGGGTATTTATTGTTATTATATAAAGTTAGCAAAATTTAACACAACTATAACCAAGATTTGGAGGCAGAGTATGTTTAAAAGCGCTTTATGTTTAATGCTAGTGCTTTCGGTTACTCTTTTTGCTGATGAGGCAAATGTAAGTGTCAAACAAGAAATGCAACAAATCATTCAATCTCTCGATAATGGTTCTCGCGCACAAACACTCAGTAACGACCAATATGTTGTTGCTCTTTTCCAACAAATACTGGGCAAAAACCCTACCATGTACGAAGTGCGAAGTATCGAGCTTTTGATGAAGGGAGATCACTGCGATGACAAATGTTTCGTAAGAATCTCTCGTAGCCAATTATTGGCGTTGTTGCTTAGTAAAAAAGAAGGTTCGCTGTCGTACGCATCTCTAGAAAAAAACATGCGCCTAATACGCGGTTTGAACCTTGATGTTGCACCACTATGGCAACCACGTGCAGAAGAGCAAGAATTAGAAGCCGCAGAGCAACGCAAGAGTTTCCCTGTACAAATTCACAATGAAGAATACAATGTTTATTTTGGAAACCTACACGGACACACTTCTTTCTCTGACGGCGAAGGTACGCCTGACGAAGCGTATACCATGGCACGTGATGAAGCCAAATTGGATTTCTTCAGTATTTCCGATCACTCAGAAATACTCACTTTATGGCCTTGGGACAACAAGTGGCAAAAAATCAAAGACACCGCCGCAAAATACAATGAAGATGGCAAATTTGTGGCACTTCACGGTTTTGAATGGTCTTCTCCGATTCTCGGACACATTACCGTTACCCATGCCAATGATATTACTAGCTGTGTCGAAGAAATTCGCGTAAAAGACATGTGCAAATGGATCTCCAAACATCCAGAGCTCATCGCGCGTTTCAACCACCCTGGTCGCGATCACCTTGGACTAGAATTCGATCATTTCAAACTTCGTTCTTACGCTGTAGAGCAAATGGTTGGTCTTGAAATGTTTAGTAAGTCCAAAGGTATCACCAAATACTTCTTCAACAAAGGCTATTCTGGCGAAACCAACTATATGGATGAAGCCAACAAAAAGGGATGGCGTTTGGGTGTTCTTGGTGGACAAGACAACCACGACAAAGACTGGGGAATGCGCAACGATTTTCTAGTCGCGGTATGGGCGAAAGAACTTACCAGAGAAGGTATTCTTGATGCTTACCGTGCACGCAGAACATATGCAACAGAAGATCGCAATCTCATACTTAATTTCCGCATGAACAACGCCCAAATGGGTTCTACCTTACGTAGTGGTGTAAAGGATCTTGAAATTTCTCTTTCTGATCAGGATCGCGAAAACTTCAAACGCGTAGATGTTTATCGCATGGGTGAAATTATCAAAACCTATGAAGTAAAAAATAGTGCTCCGAAACTCAAGCTACAAGTAGAAGCACAACCTACTGAGTATTACTATGTACTAGCTACTCAAGAAGACGGAGACTTAGCTCTATCATCTCCGATTTGGATCACAGAGTAACTTTTCCATCTGTGCATATAGACACTACAAAAGCCATTTCTCCTAGAAGTGGCTTTTTTTATTGGTAACTCATATGACAAAATATACGACAATTATTATAGGCGCAGGTGCTGCCGGTATGATGACCGCAATCGCCGCAGCAAGTCATGGGGCAAAGCACATACTTGTAGTAAACGCAACGCCGCGATTGGGTTTAAAAATATTGATGTCTGGCGGAGGACGTTGTAACATCACAAATGCCAAACTACAATACCCAAAGTTTTACGGCGCCTCGCAAAATGCCATCAAAAAAATAATAAAACAATTCCCTCCGCAAAAAGTTATCGACTTTTTTGAAGAAGAGGGCCTAAAAACCAAAATAGAAGAACCGTGGTATAAATACTTCCCCGTTGATAACAAAGCGAAAAGTGTTTTAGATACTCTACTCAACAAATTAAAAAAACTCCACGTGCAAATAGAATATCCTGTTGTTGTGGATGAATTTTCATTTCGCGAAGGCGTGTGGAATGTTACGGCACAAGACAAACAGTACTGTTGCGATTATCTAGTCATAGCAAGCGGTGGATTTTCTTATCCCCACACCGGAAGCGATGGTAAACTATGGCAAAACCTTCAGCAAATGGGAATCAAAATGCAAAAACCCATTCCCGCATTGACACCGGTAAAAACCCAAAATATCTTATTCCATAAGCTCAAGGGGTTGTCATTGCCATGTCAAATCATGGTAAAAAGACAGCAGAAAACAGTACAACAAGAGCATAATTCGGTACTTTTCACTCACTTTGGACTCAGCGGACCGGGAATTTTAAATATTAGTCATTGGTTTACACAACAGAATACCGATACCACCCTTGTCTTAAATTTCTTACCCGAGTACCAACGCGATGTCTTTGAAAAGGAATTAATGCAACAACCACACAATACCAAAATTGTAAACTTTCTACATAAATTTTTCCAACGCCGTTTAGGCGAAACATTAGTGGCGATGAGTTGCTCCTTAGAACAAACCGTGGGACAACTTACAAAAAAACAGCGCAAAAGTTTACTCAACAATATATTTGCACAAAATTTTCAAGTCACCGATACTCTTGGATACAAAAAAGCCGAAGTAACCAGTGGTGGCGTAGAGTTTAGCGAATTAGATTTAAAAACCATGGAATTAAAAAATTTCCCGCAATTGTATGTTGTAGGAGAAATAGTCAATGTTCACGGAGACATTGGCGGCTACAATTTTCAATGGGCATGGAGCAGTGGATGGGTTTGTGGTAAAGCAATAGCAAGCAAGTCTTTTTAGTAGAGGTACTCTTATGGATAAGAAAAAGCGTTTGGAAAAATTGCGTACCATGCGCGACCAGTATATTGCCGATCATAACTGGTATATGGCCTTAGAAATGATCAATGATATGATTGCCGTAGAAAAGAAAGCGTCTTTCTACACACGCCGCGCAATGATATGGATCAAATTACAAGAAAGCCGCAAAGCCATAGAAGACTTAAAGCTTGCTCTAGTAATAAATCCCAAAGATAAACTTGCAAAACAGACGTTAAAAAAAATAAGTTTCAACAAAGCATTCCACGAGAGCGATGCCATAGACCATACAGTTGTCGATACACAAAACCCAAACCTCACTCCAGATGTTCACCTTTCGATCAATAAAACGGTTGCGGATATCACAGAAGATATAGCTCCATCTGCGGTCAACATCGGAAATCGCTACAAAATTATCGAAAAACTTGGGCAAGGTGGCATGGGAAAGGTTTATAAAACTTACGATACACATCTAGAGCGTATTGTGGCTCTTAAAACACTCATCGCACAAGACAATGTCAAACAAAATGAACGTTTTTTGCGCGAAGCCAAAGCCATCGCGCAGTTACACCATCCCAACATCATTGCCATTCACGACATTGCCTCGCAAAACGAACAAAATTTTTTTACCATGGACTTCATTGAAGGGACCACTTTAAAAATATTCGCCGAAAAACACAACATCGGAATTCCACAAAAGGTAAAACTCATTGTAAAAATAGCCAAAGCACTATCCTATGCCCACAAAAATGCAATTATTCACCGTGACATAAAACCAAGTAACATCATGGTGAACATCAGTCATGAACCCATTGTCATGGACTTCGGACTAGCAAAGATCACCAACAGCGACGATGGGTTGTCGCGCACCGGAGATGCCATCGGTACCCCCGCCTATATGCCTGTAGAACAAATTCAAGGAGAAAAAGTTGATGCGCGCGCCGACGTCTATTCACTGGGAGCAACATTATACGAAATTTTGATGGGACGCGCCCCTTTCCAAGGCGAGTCGTACTACAATATTCTCCACCAAGTGTTGCACAGTGAACCCGTACCAATGCGCGATTTAAATCCCGACATACCAGCGGACTTGGAAGCCATCTGTATGAAGTGCCTAGAAAAAAATCGCCACAAACGCTACCAAGACATGCTATCCTTTATCGAAGACCTACAAAATTTTTTAATGAATCGGCCCGTCAACGCGCGGCCCATTACACGGTGGACACAATTGCAAAAGTTTGTCTATCGCCACCGAATCGTGGTGACGGTGAGTTCTCTAATTCTTTGCATAATCATCGGCTTAGGTATTTTTTCCTTTGTTTCGTGGAAAAATGCCGAAAAACAAGAATGGCAACGTCGTCAAGAATCACAAGCAGCACGCAAACAACTTGCGGAGATTGCTCTAGCAAAAGCGCAAGAGGCTTTTCAACGTAAAGAGTGGCAAAATTGTGGAGTTCTCGCCGCAGAAGGTCTACACTTTATTCAGGATTTCTCCGATCCCCAAATAGAATCTCTCAAGAAAAAACTAAGTAGTTATGCGACACTTGCCGTCAAGCAAAGCGGACTTATATGGGAAAAACGTCATCCAGCGACTCTAGCAAACGCACTTTACACTTCTGATGCCAGCAAGATCATATCCTATGGCCCAAACCTTACCTTGTGGGACACACAAAGCGGAAAAATTTTGCGATTGATTCATCAAAGACCCGTAGAATATGCCGACCTATCCCATGACAACAGTTATGTAGCCTATACCACAGACGAGACAGGTAAAAACGAAGTTCGCATAGCCCTCGTAGACCGCGAGCAAATCTTTTTTTCTTTCTCGCACAACCATACGATCTGCGCAATGCAATTTGCCCACAACAAAATGCTCTTGGCAGTTGCTTATGCAGACTCCTCTATCCATGTATGGGATATACAAAACAAAAAAATAGTCTACCAGTTTCCGTCTAGATACAAAAATTCCGTGTACCAAACATTTAGCCTTCAATTTGTGGAAAATGATAACGCTATCGCTTTTTGCGCAGGTAACAACGTGGTTGTACACGATTTACACACACAAAAACAGACTGTACAAAACCTAAATGAACAAGCGCAGTTACTCACATATCATTCCACAACACAACAATTGGCTATTGGCTGCGAAAAAGCGTTTTACATATGGAATTTATCGCAAAAATCCTTAGCCAAAATACCAGTTCCTATAAATCCCACACAGACAAGTTTCAACAAAAACGGTCATCTACTGTGTTACACAGGCACGCATATCCCCGATGATGATGAGGTATTAAATTACACATATCAGCAAAAAACCAACGTACTCCATATCGCAAAAAAAATAAAGCTTTTTGCCGATTTCGAACAACGTGCCATATTTCATCCCCAAAAAGACAAACTATTGTTGTTCGGGGAAAACTATGCTTGCACGATCAAAGAAATAAAAGAGGTGTCCACAAAAGCTTCGGCAGTAATGAGTTATGGCCTTGACATTCATCATTCCAGTACTAAGTTTGTGCGTTGGTTAAATGGTAAAATAGAATTTCGCGCCATAGAGACCGGAGACATAATCCGTTCGTTTTCCACAGAGACCAAAAAAGCAATGAAGGTGGCATTCAGTCATGATGGGCGCTACGTGGCGTCATACAATTTAATCGACTCTCGTATTTACCTTTGGGATACAAAAAACAATAGTTCTACACAACTAAAAGGTCACAAGAGCACCGTAAGTAAAGTCGTCTTTCATCCCCACCGTCCACTGCTGGCCTCTTGCGAAGACAAAGCCATTATTTTATGGGATTTACAAAAGAACACTCATAAAACATACCCTGCAACACAAGCTTACGCATTAGTCAACTTAGCCTTCAACGAAGATGGATCTCTACTTGCGGTGGAAGATATCGATACAACGGAAGTAAAAATTTTGAACACCAAAAACGGTATTTGTGAACACCGCTTTCAAATAAGCGATAATCCCCAAAAAAATACAAACTTTGTCGCTTTGACGTTTAAAGGTAACCATGAAGTAATGTGTGTAACCTACAAAGGTATTCTCTATGCTTACAATCTACATACCCGTAAGCTACAAAAAATTTCTCTAAACGCCAAAGAAGTAGGTCAATTTATTTTGAGTAAAAATCAACACTTTTATCTTACCGTAAATCGCGATGGTCAAATACATATTTGCGACGCGAAAAGCCACAAACTTCTACATACAAAAAAGTACAACAATCCACGTGCCCATTTTTACCTCAGCCCCGACAATAAATTTCTATTAGCACAAAGTCTTCAAACAATGCAGTGTTACAAACTACTTCTGCAATCTCCTACACAGGTATTGCGTCTGCGACAACCAATTAAAAATCTAAAAATTTTGCCTAACGAAAACTTGTTAGTGCACCATAAAGAACTCGCCATATACAGTTCATCAAAGCATGAGTTCACAAAGGGTTTAGCCACCAATGCGCAAACGGTGGCGTTTAGTTCCAAAGGAAAATATTCTGTCATTAACGATGGAAACAGTTTGCGAGTGCTTGAGGTGGACAACGCCACCCAAGTCTGGCAGGAAAAAAACCTACAATCGCGAATCACTTTTTCGCCACAAGAAAACCGCATAGCAATATCCGAAAATAAAAAGTATATTTTTGTAAATGATGTAAAAACCAACAAGGGAGTTATGCGCCTTACCTATACGGACACCGTAAAATCACAAGGAGCCTCTTTTAGTCCCAATGGACAATACGTAGCGGTTATCAACAACAACAAAATAGAGATTTGGGATGTGGAAAAAGCAAATCTTATTCGCCAGATTCCCAACAAAGACCGCGTTTCTTTTTCGTGGAGTCCCAACAGCCAAAAAATAGCTGTGCAGGGGAAAAGCCTTGTCCTTTATGATATTCTTTCTCAAAATTCTCTTGAGGTAGATAGCAGTATAGCTGCCGCAGCTAGTTTTGATATTTCGGGGCGTTATCTAACATTTGCCCGTTTTCCACAACTACAACTCTTTGATATAGAACAACGCAAACTCAGAGGCATAAAAAAATACCAAAAGCACATTTACAGACTTGCCATGAACGACAGTGTAATTGTAATGGCCACACGACAAAAAATAGTTGTTCTCAATCACAAAACGCTTGAAGAAAAATTACTTACCCGCTATGACAGTCATATCAAAAAACTCATATTTATTTCCCACAACCTCCTCGCCATAAACTATAACAACAATAAAGTAGAGGTATGGAATGTGGACAACGCAGAGCGACAATATTCATTGTCACACACAAATCGTGTGCGGCAAATGTTTGTACATGGAGATCGTTTAGTCACCTATACAGCAAATACTTTACAGCATTGGGACATAAGAACAGGAAAGCAAACCGCTCTGCAAAAAATAAATAAAAAAGTAATGGGAGGTAATCCACAAGGAACGCTATATACGACAACGCAACACCTTCATTTCTTGCGCATTATCGACGTAACTTTGCAAAAACAGATAAACGAATATCAACATGGCACCAATGTGCAATACACCGTATTTGCTTCCGCAAGCATGGTTATACTGCAATTTCCCCACAAAGTTATCATACATGATTTAAAAACAAAAAAGACGAAAACCTTTGCTGCCCAAAGGTTTGTTGTGGATTCAAAAGGAAAGTATTTAGCGGTTATAGACAACACCTACAAAGTTTCCTTATACAACCTAAAAAATAACTACTCTCGTGAAAATATGTGGCAACTAGAAAATAGTAATATTGCAAAAATGCTCTTTATCGACGAGTATTTTGTTGTGGTAAATCGAAGAAGCATATATACATTTTCGATTTATGAAAAACATCCCCGGGTAATTGTCGCTAAAGATAGGTATACATACATGGCTTACTTAGGGCATGACGCGCGAAATGGCTTATTGGCGATTTTAGAAGACGGATATCTTTATTTTTGGGATATTGCCACACAACAAAAAATGTATACTCTTACAGGGCAATACACAGCAGTTTCATTCTTGCCACAACAAGGTATTGCCGCGGCAGTAAAAGATAGCAAGGAAATTGAATTGTTGCACTTTCCACTACGAAAAAATTCTATTCTCAAACAAACAGATTTTATCAAAAATTTACAAAAATCCCCACGCAAAACCGTGCGCAACCTATTTCACTATTATGCCGATAATACACTAAATATAAAACCATTCCACGGAAACTTGCGTATTTGGAGAAAACAATGAAACAAGTGAGAAGTTGTGGCTTTTTGATTTTTCGCCGTGAACCGCGAGAATTTTTATTATTAAAACATCCACACCGTTATGATTTCCCTAAAGGACACGTCGATAATGGCGAATCTGATTTACAATGTGCTCTTCGCGAGCTATATGAAGAGACAGGATTGACGGCGGAAAACATTACCATAGACGGATTTTCTTGTGAAACAGATTATGTCACACGCTATAAAAGATTCGGCAACCAAAAAGTACACAAAACGGTGGTAATATTCTTAGGTTGGTTAGAGGTAGAGACAGAAATAAAGCTAAGCGAACACGGAGCATGCGAATGGTTCTCTTGGCCAACAGCACGTAAATTTAAAGAAAAAAGTGTTGCGGGAATTTTACAAAAAATCAATAACTATCTTTGTTAGGACTAGCGATATGCTATATGACTCTGTTATTGTCGGAGGATTTGGACACGTCGGGTTACCACTGGCGATTTCTTTGGCAGACAAAGGACAAAAAGTCTGTGCTTTGGATATCAACCGCGAAGTGGGAGACCTAATCGAAAAAGGTCAAATGCCGTTTATCGAACACGGAGCACAAGAGATCTTACAACGCGTCATCAATCGTCAATTGTTTCTAGCGTACGATCCCAAAGTAATTAGCGAAACAAACACCGTGATCGTTATTATTGGTACTCCTGTCGACCAACACCTAAATCCAGAATTAGACCCGATCATAAAGCTCATCGACGACTATCTTGAGTTTTTTCACGACGAACAACTCATTATCTTGCGCAGTACTGTCTATCCTGGAACAAGCGAAAAAGTTAAGAATTGGCTCCATCAGTATGGAAAAAATGTCGATGTGGCATTTTGCCCGGAACGCATTGCCGAAGGCTATGCAATGGAGGAACTACAGAAACTTCCACAAATTATTTCTTCTTTTTCACCGCAGGGTCTCGAGCGCTGTCGCGAACTTTTTTCTTTACTGACTGATGACATTGTTTGTCTAGAACCGATAGAAGCGGAGTTGTCAAAGCTATTTACCAACGTATGGCGCTACATCAAATTTGCGACCTCAAATCAATTTTTTATGATCGCCAACAACCACAATGTAGATTTCTACCGCATACTCCATGCCATGACCCACAACTACAAACGCGCCAGTGACTTTGCATCTCCGGGATTCGCCGCAGGGCCATGTTTGTTTAAAGACGCCATGCAACTCGCGGCCTTCAACAACAATAACTTTTTCCTCGGTCATAGTGCGATGTTGATCAACGAAGGTTTACCGAATTACATCGTAAGCAAACTAAAAGAAAAGTATCCCCTGCAGACGCTAACCACTGGTATCCTGGGCATGGCATTCAAGGCGAACATTGACGACAAGCGTGAGTCGCTCTCGTACAAGTTAAAGAAAGTCTTGATGTTCGAAAGCAAAAAAGTACTGTGTAGCGATTGCTATATCAACGATGAAAAATTTATTTCT
Source organism: Candidatus Uabimicrobium amorphum (assembly GCF_009002475.1). Lineage (GTDB taxonomy): Bacteria > Planctomycetota > Uabimicrobiia > Uabimicrobiales > Uabimicrobiaceae > Uabimicrobium > Uabimicrobium amorphum. The sequence continues at coordinate 9,425,372 of NZ_AP019860.1, read as the reverse complement.
CATGAGCAGTTAATCGAACAAAGTGACATTATTATTCTTGGTGTGCCGCATACGCAATACAAGGATATGAATCTCCCCAAAGATAAAATAGTTGTCGATGTTTGGAATCTTTGGGGGAATGGCTGTATCGTTTAGCGTAAATTTTTGTATCAAATGTCTTACGCATTCTCTTGCACAATGCGATAACAATCTTCTAAGCTACGCGCCACCTCTTGGCGCGTTTCTTCCATTTTTTTCTCACAGGCATCTTTGCTGACAAAAATAGGTTCACCATAAGCAATGGCCAATTTGGAAAATGGACGTGGTAACATTGTTTGATCCCAATTGCGTAATGTGATTCCAGAGCCAGCATACCAATTCATGGGAACAATGGGCAAGCCTGTTTCCTTCGCCAATTTCACAACCCCCATCTTTACCTCATGAGCGGGTCCTTTCGGACCGTCAACAGTAATGAGACCATGATGTGCTTGCGGTTGTTGGTGTCCTTCATTCAGCATATCGATCATAACTTGCAATGCCTTTTTCCCTCCGCGAGTACTCGAACCACGTGCGGCACTTTGTCCAAACATTTTCATCGCACCCGCAATATAGTCCCCTTCAGGACTGGTGCTAACCATCGCAATTCTTTTTCCATAACGATTATGACGCAAAAGGAATGGCAAAAATAATATTCCCTGATGGAAGCAAGCAACGATAATCGATTTGTTATTATCTACAAGTTCATCAAAATTGTTCTTGCTGAAATAGCGCATACGTGCGGTACCAAAAATAAGGTAAGACGTACAATAGAAAAATTTAGGAATCCACCATTTCGCAATGCGAAACGAAAGGGAACGGCGCTTTTTTATTGTGGAGAGCTTTTCCGGGCGATCCATAGTTTATCCTCTTTTCATAAGCTTCATCTGACTGGTTATGAGGTAATTTAAATGAATCGCACAAATAACCGATCCTTTTAAACGATGTATCATTCTATGCGATTTGTCGCTAAGAAAAAACTGTTAAATTTTTCTAATGTTGGATTGTCTTATTGTTTTTGTGAAAATAGCGTAATAAATCATAGTAGGCGGTTTTACTTGAAATTAAGAAATTTGTGACCTATAATCGAGCCACACAAGCGTAACGTGCTCCATCTCAAACACTCAAATTTAAGGTCAAAAGAAATGGCAAAACAAAACTTCCAGGATTATCTAGCAAAAACAACACGCCTTATTCCCACGCAAATTATTGGCGCTTATATTCTCATTTCCGGCTTAATTCCACCTAGCTCACAAAATTCTAAATGGATTTACACCATTATTTTCGCGTTTTTACTTATCCTTGCACCTATCATTGGTAATAAGAACCGACAAAAAAGAAAACAAAGTAAGTTGACATGGAAGCAAACGGTGATTGTTGCTATTTCCTTCGGATTATGGGTATCTTGCCTAGGTGGGCCACTCAAACTATGGTTTCCCCAATACTATGAAACATGGATTGCCTCTATTGCTGTGATTATGTGGTCGATGATAACCCCTTTGCTAGACAAAGAAACAGAGGGCCCCGGACCTTTTGTGTTTATTCCTGGGGAAAAAAACGGCGAGTACACATAAAAAACACTGCGATGTGCAATGTGAGCCTTGAGAAACTCACATTGCAAAATCTCGATTATTTATTTTTGTTGTATGTGGGAAAATCTGTATAACCTTTTGCTCCTAGTGGAGTGTACCACACCGAAGCGTCCGCTTCGGGGTTGAGTGGCCAATCATTGGCAAACCGTTCCACTAAGTCTGGGTTACTGAGGTACGGACGGCCAAAAGCAATTAAATCTGCGTCGCCTTCGCCAATCGCCTTCTCCGCACTTTCTTTAGAATATCCACAATTCCCCATGAGTGGTTTATCAAAAATCTTGCGTATTTCTTTTAAAGTGAACGGACTCCCTTGCTCATGAAACCCAAATCCCAAGCCATCTAATACGTGTAAGTACGCCAAATTATATTTATTCAGTTGCTCAATGACATAGGTAAATGTCTCGCGATAATCACTGGCTCCCATATCATTGAAAACACCATTAGGAGAAAGTCTTACACTTACTTGCTCTACCGAATAAACCGTGGTTACCGCATCGAGCACTTCATTGAGAAGGCGATAGCGATTTTCCACACTTCCACCATAAATGTCGCTACGCTTGTTCGTTTTCGATTGTAAAAATTGGTCTAAAAGATACCCATTGGCAGAGTGCACCTCAATGCCATCAAAGCCGCACTCCTTAGCGCGTATTGCCGCTTTGCGATAATCTTCTACGATGAGTGGTATCTCTTCCGTTTTTAGTGCACGTGGTACTTCGTGAGGCTGTTTTCCCTCCGCAGTATGAATGTATTCTTCGTTAATCTTAATTGCGGAAGGCGCAACAGCAGGCTCACCGTTGTGGAAACTACTATGTGACGCGCGCCCACAGTGCCACAGTTGCAAAAAGATTTTTCCCCCATGGTCATGAATCGCACGCACGATTTTTTTCCAACCTTCGCTATGTGCATCGCTATAAATTCCAGGTGTTTCTACCCAGCCAAGCCCTTGCTCAGAAATCGATGTCGCTTCACTAATGATAAGTCCTGCGGAAACGCGTTGCAGGTAGTATTCGAGCATCAAATCATTGGGAACGCGGCTTTTACCGGAGCGAGCGCGCGTTAGCGGTGCCATTACTACGCGATTTTTTAGTTGTAAATTGTGTAATGTAACTTCAGAAAGCAGTTTGCTCATACGAAATCCTTAAAAATTTTGTGATGTATTCAAAGATGATCTATATTTCGTTTATGCCATGCACACGTAAAATATATACGTTACCCGTACCAACTCCTCCAAAAAACAGATTATTGCGCACCATGGTATGGTTTAATCCTTCGCCAAAGTATCCGACAACAGCATTATCTTTCTCCACAACCATTTCCAAACCATTGTTGATGACGTGAATCAAGTTCTCCTTAGCGATAGACTCCGCCTTGGCGTATCCTGGTTTAACATGAACAGTTTTCCCAGTACCAGTGTCCCACACGCGTGTGGTACGATCCCAAGAAACAGTAATTATTTTACTACCGTCTTTACTATAGGCAACCTCAATGACGTATCCACTGTGCCCTTCTAAAATTTGTTCACACTCACCCGTTAGCATATTCCAAATGCGCACAGTGTTGTCGTCGGACGCCGATGCAAGTTGCATATTGTTTGGATGAAATGCCAAGCTTGTCACACCTGAACGATGACCTTCCAGAGTATACAAACTTTGAGTGCTGTATCCACTTTCATTGCGCTTCCATACCTTACTAACTCCATCGCGTGCTCCCGAAGCAATATAGTTGTTATCATGGGAACAACTAATACATTGTAAGTAACTTTGGTGTTCGCGGAGAATATTGACACATTCTCCGGTTGCCGCCTCCCAAACGCGTACGGTTGCGTCCCGAGACACCGAGACGATATATTTATCATCTGTTGTCCACACAAAATCGCGAATAAAATCCTCATGCCCTTCTAGAGAAAATATTTGTTGTTCTTTTTCTATATCCCAAAGCTTTAAAGTTTTGTCATGCGATCCAGAAACTAACCTATTATCGTTGTGTGCAAAAGCCACGTCGCTAACGTTGTCGCAATGCCCTTGTAGTGTGTGTATGCACAAACCGCTTTTTACATCCCATATACGCACGTCGTTATCGCGAGAACACGACGCTATTTTTTCTCCGTCACGATTGATGTCTAGGTTGCGAATAAAGTCATTGTGTGTAACTAACGTAAAGGGAAGAGGATTTACCTCGCTGTTCCAAATGCGTATTGTACGATCCATTGCTGCTGAAGCAATGCGGCCTTTGTCTCCACAAATCACGCAACGCAATTCTCCTTCGTGTCCGGTAAATACTCCCAAACACTTATTGGTTTTTGTGTCAAAACAACGCAAGGTTTGGTCCTTAGAAGCCGAAAACAATTTTGTTCCGTTGCTGTTATATGTGATGGAACGGATATCGCGTTTGTGGTCGCGAATGGTATGTTTATTATCTCCCGTCGCCAAATCCCAGATGCGGATTGTCGCATCACCTGATGATGAGGCTAAATAATTCTGCGTGGGGTGAAATGATAAACCTCGCACCTCTTTTGTATGTCCTTTTAACGTCCACAAGCACTCTCCTTCTTTACTCCATACGCAAATATTTCCGTCTTTTGCACCAGAAGCAAACATTTCACCGCTGGGATGAAAAACCACACAGCGTATTGATGTCTTATGCTTTTCGAGTATTTTAAGACACTCTCGTGTCGAAATTTTCCACATACGCACGCTGTGATCTTTCGAAACAGAAACCAATGTATCTCCATAAACTGCGATATCTTGTACAGAGTTATTGTGTCCAGATAATTGGAACAACTTTTCCCCATTGCGACTGTTAAAAACATGTATCATACGATCACGACACGCCGTGAATATTTGCTGACCATTTTTACTAAACTGTACACTGTTCACCCAATCGCGATGGTCCATCGTGAACAAACATTGCCGCGTAGTGATGTCCCAAACCTTTGCCGTATTGTCTCCCGAAGCAGAAGCAATCTGCTCGGTATTATGCGGATGAAAGGCAATGGACCTTACCCAGCCTTCATGACCTTTTAAAGTCGAAATAAGTGGTGAGTCGAGACTTGGCTCTACAGGACGTAAACTCTCTACCCACACATTTTTTCCAGACATTTGTTGCTGCCAATACTCCGCCAAACGATATAATTTTTCGTCGTCTTCGCTTTCCCAGGGAGCAACAACCTCACTATCGACAATTGTTTTATGGTAATCTTTGGCCTTGGGAACATCATGCCAATAACAACGGTTCCACAAACATTGAAACAATAACTGTGGATGGCGTTGGATAAATTGTAAATCGAGTTCTAAAGCATGCAACAAAAGTGTGATCGTTTTGCGAGAAATCGCAATATCGTTTGCCATGGTTATTTTCATATCGGGAAGCATCACCTCTGGTTGGGTAAGTAGACGCGAAAAATCTTCCACAATAGAGTACGTCATACCTTCCGAACTCTTGGCTTGCAGGAAAGCGATATTTGTGACCAGTTCCAGTAAAGGAGAGAATTGTTCGCTCCACTGTAGATGAAACGGTAAGTCGGCCAACGTACGCGTATATCCCCAACCTTTGTCTCGCAAATATTTTGCGATCGTTTGGTGCATGCTGCGCATGTCTTGTTTTCCTAGAGATTGCTTTATATTGCGTTCGAATTCTGCGTGAAAAAAAGACAAAACGCCCGAACGTCTCACAATAAAATTATCGAGAGCATTTTGTACAGAAAGTAAGAAATCATCGGTGATTTGCGCTTTGCGACTCAAAATTTCCCATAACTCTTCTTCGGTGATTCCGTTGCGGCTCGCGGCAATCATCCCTAAATACTGCTGAATCACTTCACGATTGTACTTTTTTTGGAGACGTTCTAATATCTGTGTAAATAATGCCTCGACAGAAAGCGCTAACTGCCCAACAGCAATTCCCGACGAAACCACTTCGTCTAGTGCCACCTTCAAATACAGTGGATTTCCCGCAGCGCGTTTACATAAAATGGCCACATCTTCATTGCTAAGATGAATGTTTTTCATTTGTTGGTACCAAGCGATGATGCTACGTATCCCCTCGGTAGTTAGGGGAGAAAGTTCGTGTGTTTGCGCCTGCGGTAATTTTTTTAATATTTCCCAAGTATCCACCAAACGCGTGGTAATAATTACGCGAATATTCGCGTGGAGATTTTGTGGCAACCACTGTAAATTTCGTCCAGCGTCATCGACTTCGTCAATGCCATCCATCACCATCACCAACGGTTCGCGATACTCTTCGAGAAAGCGTTGTACTTTTTTGCGTATCTGTGCTGGTGAAGCATCTTTTTCCATTTCAAAACCAACGCTTTTTAACTGCTCCCCTATCGAACGCATCACCCCATTTATTTCGCGATTCTCACCGCCTAAGCTCAAAAAATGCGCCAGTATTTTTTTACGCGGTTGTTGTTGCCATTGCCAATAAAACTGGCTTAAAAGCGCTGATTTCCCTGTGCCCGCTACCGCTCCCACAATACAGTAGTTCTTGGCGTCACTTCCCATAGCAAAGTTTTCTAGAATCTTCAAAGAATCGCTGCGCCCCACAAAGCCATTTCTTTTTTCGTCGATCCAATCGTTAAAAATTTCCTGTTGTGTCAGCTGATGAAAATCAACTTTTTCATTCGCAGGATATTCAACATCAATGATTTTTTGTAAATGATTCACAATAATGTCTAGTGCTTGATGAATATTTTGGTACTCAAAAATAGTCTCGCCCTCGTCACGTAAACGCTGTTTAAGAGACTCAAGGCTTGCCAAATCTTCTGCTGTTTCGCTGTGAATTGTATTGGAATACTGTTCGATATTGCCGAAGCAAAAAAAACGTTTTTCTCGCGGAATGTGCTTCAGAGAATAGTTAATCTCCATTTCGGTAATTGACAAATTGTTCGCTTTGCCATCGACATCATGCGGCGGACGCCATCCATAGCGATATCCAAGAATCCCCACAAAGTATTGGCATTGCCCCACCATTTTCAAACACCACTTTACAAGATCTTCCTCTTCATGACGTTCACGCCAACGTAGGTCATAAGGAATCAACGTAAGGCGTCTATCAAAAATGTTTTTCTTAATAGACTCAAAAGTGTTTGTCAATAAATCGCGCTCTAACTCCAAGTCTTTAAACGTAGAACTTATAAAAATTTTCAACGTCTTCCAAATATTCATCTGTTTTTTTCTCCTTTAAGTTCATTTGCATTTCCTTTATTATAGCTGTTCAAAGATAAAAAGCACTTAAAGTTTTTAGGCCACTAAAAATAACATTTGCGATATCCACCATTAAACGATAAGGCTAATATCCATAAGGAGTAAGGCATGTTCGAATTTGACAATACTTACACAAAACTTCCCAGTAAATTCTTTGCCAACGTAAATCCGTTGACTGTTCCCCAAGCAAAACTAATAAAGTTCAACGAAACACTTGCCCATGAGCTAGGTAAAAATGGCGAATACTCCTCACAACAACTCGCTGAAATTTTTGCCGGACAAACAATCCTAGAAGGATCGCAACCAATAGCAATGGCGTACGCAGGGCACCAATTCGGACATTTTGTACCACAACTAGGTGATGGACGTGCCATTTTACTTGGCGAGGTCGTAGCGAAAAACGGAGTAAGATACGACATACAACTAAAAGGCGCAGGACGCACACCCTTTTCTCGCGGAGGCGATGGCCGCTGCCCACTCGGGCCCGCTCTACGCGAATATATCGTCAGTGAAGCGATGCATGCTCTAGGTGTCCCAACAACACGTGCGTTAGCGATCGTTACCACCGGGGACTTTGTATATCGCAATAGCAAACTTCCCGGAGCCATTTTCACACGAGTGGCCAAAAGCCATATTCGCGTAGGAACATTTGAATATTTTGCTTCGCGTAGAAATAAAGACGCCATTCAACAGTTGGCTGATTATGCAATTGCGCGCCATTACCCAAAAGCCCAAGAGCATGACAACCCCTACATCGCGTTTTTTCGTAGTGTCGCTGAAGCACAAATTTCTCTAGTTACAACATGGATGTCCTTGGGATTTATTCACGGAGTAATGAATACCGACAATACCTCTATTAGTGGCGAAACCATAGACTTTGGACCTTGCGCATTTATGGATGAATTTAATTTTCACAAAGTATTTAGTTCGATTGACCACCAAGGAAGATATGCCTATGCCAACCAAGCAGCGATTATTATGTGGAATTTAAGTCGCTTGGGGGATTGTCTATTGGAACTTGTCCACAAAGACCAAAAAAAGGCCATATCTATTTTGGAAGAGGAACTTGAAGTGGCACATAACCTACTGGAAAAAAGTTTTACGCAAAAGATTGCCGCAAAACTGGGGATAGAGGATAGTTGTGAAGAAGATCACGAAATGATCACCGCATGGCTGCAATATTTGCAGAAGCAAAAATACGACTACACCATAAGCTTTCGCGAACTCACCAAGCTAGTGAATGTATCGCAAAATAATTTCTTTGAGAACAACGTAGAGTTTCGCGATTTTTTGAGTATGTGGCGGCACAGAATAAAAACACAAGATGCCAACGAAACGCAAAAGAAAATGCAACAGGTAAACCCCATATTTATTCCACGCAACCACCAAGTAGAACGCGCGATATCCCACGCCATGCAGGATGACTTTTCTGTATTTGAAGAACTCAATAAAGTATTACAAAAACCTTACGAAGAGCAACCGCAGTTTGAGGAATATCAAAAAGCCCCGCGTGAGGAGCAAAAAGTCCAAGCTACTTTTTGCGGAACATAACAGCGCAATTTCACTGGCATATCGCTTGCAAAATGTTGTATTATTTATGATCGTGATATGCTAGTAGTTGGTGAACACCAACTACTAGCATATTTCCATACTTAACTGATACCACCCCAAACTCCAAGGACAAAAAATATGTTTGAACTATGTTGTGACTGGCTTCCCCAAGGAGACCAACCCAAAGCCATCGACAAATTAACGCAGAGTATACAGAGCAACAAACAATATCAAACTCTTCTCGGGGTAACGGGAAGTGGAAAAACCTTTGTAATGGCAAATGTCATTCAAAAATTGCAACGGCCAACGCTTATTATTTCGCACAATAAAACATTGGCCGCACAACTATATTCGGAATTTAAAAGTTTTTTCCCGAAAAATGCCGTTGAGTATTTTGTTTCCTATTACGACTTTTACCAACCCGAAGCGTACATCGCCCAACGTGATATCTATATTGAAAAAGAATCCTCGATTAACGAGCAACTGGATAAACTGCGTTTGTCTTCCACGTCCTCGCTACTATCAAGACCCGATACAATTATCGTTGCTTCTGTATCGTGTATATACGGTTTAGGAGATCCCGAAGATTATCGTAGCATGGTAGTACGCATTGAAAAAGATACCGATATTGAGCGCGATGACTTACTACGCCAACTTGTCAATATTCAATACGAACGCAACGATTTCGAAACTTCGCGTGGTACTTTTCGCGTACGCGGCGACACTATTGAAATCTACCCCAGCGACGAAGCTGCTGCTCTGCGTGTAGAAATGTTCGGCGACACTATTGAAAAAATTTTCTACATCGAACCCGTGAGTAAAGAAGTACTTAAAGAAGTGGACGAAGTGAGTATATATCCCGCCAAACACTTTGTTACTCCTGCCGAAAAAGTGGAAAGAGCCATCGACAGCATCCAAGTAGAACTCAAAGAACAACTAAAAGTGCTGAAAGAACAACAAAAACTTTTAGAAGCCAGTCGTTTAGAAACGCGAACTCTACACGATTTAGAAATGCTACGCGAAGTAGGTTATTGCTCGGGGGTTGAAAATTACTCGCGACATTTCTCACGCCGTAAAGCAGGAGAACGACCAGCTTGTTTACTGGACTATGCCCCCGAGGATTTTCTTACATTTATCGACGAATCTCACGTAACCATTCCACAAATTCGCGGAATGTATCGCGGAGACCGTGCACGCAAAGAAAATTTGGTCAACCATGGATTTCGTTTACCTTCGGCTCTTGACAATCGTCCACTAAAGTTGGAAGAATGGGAAAATGTTACCGGCCAGACGGTATTTGTTTCCGCTACACCCAACGACTATGAACTTGAACAGAGTCACCACGAAGCTGTACAGCTCATCATTCGCCCAACAGGTCTTTTAGACCCCGAAGTAGAAGTGATTCCTACGGAAAACCAAGTACAAGACATTATCGAGCGTATCAAACAAAAAGCAGAAATCAACGAACGCGTCTTGGTGACCACTTTAACAAAAAGTCTCTCCGAAGATTTGACCGACTACATGAAAGATGCCGGTATTAAAGTCGCGTACTTACACTGCGACATTGACGCATTTGAACGCGTAACTATTTTACAAGACTTGCGCAAAGGTAAATACGACGTCGTCATCGGCATTAACTTATTACGCGAAGGTCTTGACCTTCCCGAAGTATCTCTCGTTGCTATTCTCGATGCCGATCGCGAAGGTTTCCTACGCTCCGAAACCGCGCTTATACAAACGATGGGGCGTGCAGCGCGCAACGCGCGTGCGAAGGTAATCCTCTACGGCGACCGTATCACACCCGCGATGAAAAACGCCATGGAGGAAACTAAACGTCGTCGTGAAATCCAACAAGCCTACAACAAAAAACACGGTATAGAACCACAAGATATCAACAAAAAAATACTCTCGGGTATCGAAGAAATCCAAGAGCAACAATCCGAACTAGACGGTCTTGTACGCGAATCCACAAGTGATTATAATGCCCAAGAGCAAATACAAGAACTAGAGAAACATATGATGCTCGCCGCCCAAGAGCTAAATTTTGAGCTTGCCGCCAAATTGCGCGACCAGCTATTATCTCTCAAAGAGGGCAGTTCAACAGCAGATAAAAAACGTAAAAAAGGAAGGCGTAGACGCAGAAGAAGAGGCTGAGATAACCCAGGTTATTTTAAATACCTTAGAGCGTGCCATTCTGTTCCTGCTCCCGAAAAGATAGAACAAAACAATAAAATTTTCGGGATCGGCAATGGAATTCATTTGAAAGTTTCAATGCTCTAAATAGAAAAGGCAAGATATGTTTTACTCTATCGGATTACAATACAAGAGTGGTGGACACATGCGCGTAGTAAAAAGTAAAACCCTACAAGCAGTAGAAGCACATACCGAGTATCGTGGGTGTACATTCTATTTAGAGGGGTCACACTGCCTAGATAACTGCGTTTTTAAAAACTGCTCGTTTCGCGGACAGTTACATCATGAAGAGAGCAAAGGTGGTTTGTACCCTACTTTTTACAATTGCACCTTCAACTGCGAAACAGTCACAGCGAAAATTATAGAATCGCACTTTATAGGTGAAGAGAGAGCGCTGTTAGAGTGGGTGCACAACCTAACGATCTCTCCACTTCTTACAGAACAAAATTATATTGCCCTAAACGCAAAACTTTCGCAAATAAAAACAATAGACCTATCCGCATACAAGAGCTACAAGGAACTACCCTGTGCGTGGTTTAAACGATTCCCTACTTTACAGAGCGTCATTTTGCCGCTAGATATTCCCAATATCAGATCGTCACAGATCCACCATAAATTAATGCTTCTAAGACATGCAGAAAAAGATATAGCAACGCACTTGGAACTCATGCGTTTGCCTCCGTTTGGGTAATAGAAAACATAATGAAAATCATAAAAAACAAGACACTTCACGCCGTTGAACTGTACACAACGTACCTTGGTTGCACCTTTTACTTAGAGCGACCATATTACTTCAACGATTGCGTTTTTGACAACTGCTCTTTTCGCGGAGAATTGCATTACGTGGAAAGTGAGGAGGTAAAGTCTAATTTTCCTATTTTCGATAACTGTAGCTTTAATTGTGAAGAAGTAAGCGCGCAAATGATTGATGGTGATATCGATTATAACGGCGCAAGCATAAGTTTTCTATTAGAAGTAACAAACACTTTGATAATAAAGCCATACTACACACCATCCAAAAGAATAAAAATAGAAACCCCACTACCCAAAATAAAGATAATCGACATCTCTGCATACGAAAACTATCGTGAAAACGAAACGCATTTGCATTGGTTTGACCAATTCCCAACATTACAAAAGGTAATTTTACCTCCTGGTCTACCTTATTCTGTGGTCATAGAAATTTATTCGGCACGCAAAAAATTCGACTTTTTTTCAAAAAAACAACTACGTCAAAAAGATAACGGTATTACAGAGGAAGTAGAGGTTGGACGTGTGCTAAAAAGATCCTCGCATTATTACACCCATTAAGGGTGGCACATGTCGACTGTTTTTTCGTTCTTATAATTATTTTTTGCGGAGCGTTTTTTGATTTTTTGCAACACAGGAGCGTACATCAGGGTCAACATCATTGGCTAATTTTTCGATCAAATCTTTTGGAGTATTCGGGTTTACTCCCACACCACATCGTACACGAGGTTCAAAGTCACGGGCTAACTTTTTTAACGTGCCAATAGGTGTATTCGGGTTTTCAGCGACACGATAGCGTATACGAGAAACAGAGTCATTGGCAAGTTCTTCCAAAGAAGAACTCGAAGTATTGGGATTTGCGGCAACATAGTAGCGTACACTCGCATCTGAGTCACTGGCTAATTTTTCTAGGGTGCCACTAGAAGCATGCGGATTTGCGGCAACATGCATGCGTAACATAGGAACCGATGGACGGCTAATTAGATTTTCTAATTCACTTTGCGATGTGCTTGTTTTCGCAATCTCCAAATTTGATTTAGCTCCGGCACACCCAGACATCACTAACACCAGTATAACAAAAACAATTCTTATATTTTTATGAGTCCACTCAGACATTTTATTTCTCACTTTTATAAACGATGATTTTTATTTTTTTTGCTTCCGCATCGTCGCAACTGATATATCTCAAACGTTACGATTGAGAATAGTATACAAATAATGAAACGCGTATGCAAACTCGCGAAGGAAATATTATAATTCCTCCTCGACTCGTGGACGAAAGTATTTTAGCAGGATATAATGTATTTGATGAGATCGAGCCATAACTAAAAAACAGTATCGCTTTTCGTTTGCCCGGAGCCCACGAATGCAGAAGACATGAACATCGTAAAAGGAGAAACGTATCGCGGATGAGTTTGCCACATCCAAAATTGATTTACCAAACAACCTAGTATTGTGGCCCATGTACGAATCCAGCAAAGACCACCCCCATCGTCCATCTGTATATGAACTTTGCCGCCAAAAATAGACGAGCTGCCTACCTTGAGGCACTTATGGCTTTGCCGCTCACTTAAAGGTAGAGGAAGTAAAACAGAAACCCCATATTCTCTCTAAAAACGGCGAATTTTTTTATTATCATTACACCCGAAATTACGCTATAATACCCATAAATACTAGCACTATTAAAACCAATACGAGGATGTTACTATGAGAATCGTTATTTTGTTATGTTTGGCGTCGTTACTTGGCTGTCAGACGACCCAAATTCCCAAAGACCAGTATTCCAAATTGGAAACACCACAGGAAACGTTTGAGTTTGTCAAGAAAACTGTGCGTTATGACGACCCAGAGGCTTTCTACTACTGCTTGGCGGATTATATCAAACGCCAAGTTCCTCTAAGTCAAATTACATTTGCGTGGGCACTCGCTGCAAATCTCTTTAGTCTCGTCGGCCAAGTGGAAGTGCAAAAAGTGGAAACACCAGCACCTGATTTACCTAATCGTCAGGACCTAGCAAAAGTCACCGTAAAGCTCAAAAAACTCGAAGCGGCATTTTTGTTAATGCATGAACAGGGCATGTGGAAAATTGCCAATCCGCAGCATTATGGTATGCCAGATATATCGCAACTTCCGACAAGGCAGCAGTTACCATGGCGGACAATGGCTCGCGCTTCTAATACACAAAATATGGACGATTGGAGTCGCAAAAACTACCAGGGTATTAACAAAAAAGCCGTAAAGTTGCCTCCAAAAAGCATTCCGTGGCGTCGCGATCAACGTGGAAAATACAATACAGTACAAGATTGGTATGGGCCACAGGAAAAGAACAATAACAAAAAGAAGAAAAAAAAGAAATAGTTGTTGTGGGTAAACGTTTATCTAACGTTGATTGGGGGACGGGCGGACACTAGGTCCGCCCCTACATAACTACAAATTGTTATAGATTTATTTCTAGTTTGCGATGTTTCATAAACTTGACCACAATGTTTTTCACTGCTATAATTACAACAAAAACTACCATTTACGAAATAATTCAAAAGGAAAGACTCATGGCAAAATTACCAAATGTTCTCGAAAAGCGCTCTGTACTTTATGGCAAAGAAATCGCGGACAGCAAAGTAAAAGACATTGCAAAACAATTCTTGGCAAACGATCAACTCAGTGACGCAATTGATTGTTTCCGCAAAATAAAAGATGCCGAGGAACTTGGTAAACTTACGGCCGCAGCTGTGGAAAGTGGAGATTTCTTTTCTGCCAATAAAATCCATGAATTCGCCCCACTTAGTGACGATGAGTGGCGAACACTTGCGAAAAATGCCGAGAAACACAACAAAATATTCTTTGCAAAAAGTGCATACGCAATGCTGGAGGATGAGGAAAAAGTAGCAGAGCTTTTGGAAAAAATCAAAGCTGATTTTCCTGGCTCATATTTGGAAAGGCTATAACTAGTGGACTTTAACACCCTAGAGCAGAACTTACAACAAAATAAGGATGTAGACAAGAAAGCTTTTTGCGAACTCATTTTCCCTCAAGTTTCACGAACATTTGCGGTAAATGTGGTACGTCTTCCACAACCATTGCAGTTCCATGTTCTCGTCGCGTATTTGTTATGTCGTATCGCCGACACCATCGAAGACAATGCCAAACTACCGGCACAGCGTAAAAAAGAGCTTCTTGATGATTTTGCAAAACTCGTCACCGAGGAACAATGGTCTACAATGTATGGAGATTTCGAAAAACAATGTCGTGACGAAGTGCTCGGGGAAGAAGTCGACATCACACTTCTACACCACAGTAAATACGTACTGCAATGTTTTTGGGAATTTCCTAAGACGGTACGCGACAATATTCGCAAATGGGTACAAGAAATGGCGCATGGAATGGGCGAATACGCGACACGTAAACAAACAAGCACGGTTACGTTCCTGCAGTCCGTTGATGATTTAGAAAAGTATTGCTATTACGTCGCGGGAACCGTAGGACACTTACTCAATGGGCTATTTGCCCATCATTATTCTTGTATTTCCTCAAAAAAATATGCATTTATGGAGAAGAAAGCCACTTCATTTGGTCTTGGTTTACAACTAACAAATATCATAAAAGACTCGATCGTCGACTATCAACGTGGGTGGTGTTATTTACCAGGAGACCTTCTACAAGAACTTTCGCTTACGGATGGAAGATTGTTGGACAACTCTTGCCGTGGAAATGCTTACAAATTGATGCATACCATCATTCAACGTGCGAAAGAACACCTAGACAACGCCTTACTTTACTCGTGCGCTCTCCCCAAACGCGCAATGAAAGTTCGCGTATTCTGTTTTTTACCACTGATGATGGCAATAAAAACCCTAGAACAGGCCGCAGCGAACGAACAATTATTTGACAAGGACAATCCTGTAAAAATTTCACGTGGTGATGTACTTGACATCGTGAAGTACACACGGCTCAACGTATGGTCAAATTTTCGTATGATACGCTGGTATAAACGTGTCGAAAAATCCCTAACTACAAAACTTGCAAAGAATTGTTTATGAACCCAAAAATAATCATAGTAGACGATGAATACAACGCTCGATTTGCAATGAAAAAAGCCTTGAGCAAAGAAAAATATCAGATTGAAGAGGCGGAAAACGGCCTTGTTGCCCTGGAAAAAATTCCGGTGTTCCATCCTGACATTGCATTTTTAGATCTCAATATGCCACAAATGGATGGTATAACAGCTCTACAAAAAATAAACGAGCTGGAGAATCCACCTTTAGTCATCGTCGTTACCGCACATGGTTCCGAAAAAATTGCTGTTGAATCGATGAAAAAAGGGGCATATGACTACATTGCAAAACCATATGATGTAGAAGAATTGCGGATTATTACGCGAAACGCTCTCGAAAAACTATCGCTCGTCCGCGAAAATATTCAACTAAAAGAAAAAATTAATCTTCAAGATTCTTTTGGGGAACTCATCGGCGAATCTAAAGAAATGCAAAGTGTCTATGACATGATTGAAAAAGTCGCCAATACCGACGTCACCGTACTGATTACCGGAGAAAACGGCACAGGAAAAGAACTTGTGGCACGCGAGATTCACAAACGCAGTTCGCGAACCAAGGGCAAGTTTGTACCACTCAATTGCGCCTCTGTTCCCGAAAATTTAATCGAAAGCGAACTGTTTGGTACTGAAAAAGGAGCTTTCACCGATGCACGAGAACGTAAAGGAAAATTAGAAGAAGCCAACAAAGGTACTTTATTTCTCGATGAAATTGGCGACATGGGGCTCAATATGCAGGCAAAAGTACTCCGTGTTCTCAACGATCGCATATTTGAACGCCTAGGAGGAAACACAAGCATCCAAGCGGATGTACGTTTTATTTCGGCAACAAACAAAGACCTCGATATTGAAATTGAAGAGGAAAACTTTCGCGAAGATCTTTACTACCGGATCAAAGTGGTGGATATCGTCATGCCGCCTCTACGTGAAAGAGCCACAGATATACCACTTTTGACGGAACATTTTCTAAAACTTTTTTGCAAAAAACACAAAAAGAACATAGAAGCTATTACTCCAAAAGGTCTACAACTTTTGATGGACTACTGCTGGCCCGGCAATGTCCGCGAACTAAAAAATACCATTGAAAAAATGGTCGTACTCGCCGATAGCACGCTCATTGACGAACATGATCTACCTGAAAATATCGTTCAGGGGAATGTAAAGAAAAGTTATAGTTTTCCGTCCAGCGACAAAGTTCTCAATTTATGGCAAAACTACATAAACACCAATAAAGTGTCGTTTAAAAATGCCAAGAGAGCCTTTGTGCGCGAATTCGAAAAAGTTTTTATTGTCGAAAAACTAAAGAAACATCAAGGAAATATAACCCAAACAGCAAATACTCTAGGAATTCCCCGACAAAGTTTACAGCAAAAACTACGCGAGCTGGCCATTAATGCACGCGAATTTACCAAAGAACAGTAATAACCCAAAACTCGCAGTTTCAGAAAACACCAAAATTTAGGAGATAGAGGTGAAACACATATTGGTACTACTCATCGTTTTCAGTGTACTGTACGCACAAGAAACCCCTGAAGCACAAAATATAGTTATTAGCATAGAACCTAGCGCTGAATTTGTTAAAGGTACAGTGCAACTGCAAGTAAGCGCTGACGCTGAAAGCGTCGAATTTTTTTGCGACGGAGAAAAAATAAACGATGCACAACTTCAAGGCGAAAAATGGCAGTGCGCATGGGATTCTTCACAAGTAGAAGATGGCACACATGAACTAACAGCGGTAGCAAGCAAAGAGCAGCAAAAAACCACCAGCGAAGCGCTAAAATGTGATGTGGATAACACTGCACCACAAATTATTGCTAGCGTTGAGCAAACATCTGCCCAAGAAGCGCAACTCAACCTCGAAGTTACCGATAACAATCAATATACTGTTACACTTGCGGTAAACGGAGCTATTCAACAAGAATATACAGCTCCATTTACATGGAAAGTCCAACCAGGAGAAACATACAAACTAGACATCGAAGTTGTGGATGCCGCGCAAAATGTTTCCACAAAGCAAATAGAGTTTTCTCCACAGCAACAAGATATTGAACTAGAAGTAATACAAGCATTCCCCACAATGAGCAATGCCGAAGTTATGTGTAAAATAAAAACAAATGCACAAAACGTAATATGTTACCTTTCCGAAAATCCCGAAGTACGCGCCGATATACAAGAATCAGAAGGTATCTACGAAATTTCCTGGACACCAGAAGATGATGGTCTTTACACACTAGTGCTATTTCTTGAAGCCGAAAATGGAAAAACAAAAGAACAACTATTTCCTGTACGCATAGACACCAATCCTCCGGTAATTACTGTAACAGAAAACGAAAGTATTACGAGTAGCGACACCGTAACAATCCGTGCGAAAGTTACCGATGTTTCGCAAATCGCAGAGGTTGTGTTGTTCAAAGATGAACAACAAATAGCCGCTCTTGAAAATAAGGAAAATGCGTGGCAATGGCAAGGGCAGTTGACAGCAGAAGGTGTGCACAGTTTTCATGTCGTAAGCAAAGACATACTCGGAAATACAGGCAAAAGTACCGTACAGAAATTTATATACGATCGTACCGCACCACAAGTACAAAAT
The DNA here is from genome assembly GCF_009002475.1 of Candidatus Uabimicrobium amorphum. Lineage (GTDB taxonomy): Bacteria > Planctomycetota > Uabimicrobiia > Uabimicrobiales > Uabimicrobiaceae > Uabimicrobium > Uabimicrobium amorphum. The sequence continues at coordinate 9,407,432 of NZ_AP019860.1, read as the reverse complement.
ATTCAAATAACCCCACAGGAATTACAAATCGGTATTGTGAACATTAGCGTAACGTATGAAGACAGTATTTCAGGTATCTCTCAAGATGTGGCGCCGAGAATTTACCTTGGTGACAATCAGCATACCTTTGAGGTTATTGAAAACAAAGATAATGGCTGCGCAGCAGAACTTTTAATTACCGAAGATTTTACTCCTGGAGAGTATTCCGTGTACATAGAGAATGTGCAAGATCTCGCCGGTAACACCTTAGAAAAAACATTGCTGGGTACCATTAAGGTGAGTGAAAAAAGCCAAGGTGTCGGTAACTGGCCACTATTACCACAAAATAAAATTCCCGATATTGCACTTGATACTCAGAGCAATGTGCTATTAATTCGTGGCGCCGCACAACAACCAATTGTGAGTGCTGAAGATGGTGTTATTGTCGCTATTCACAGTCGCGTAAATGAACCAGGATATGTCATTATTGAAAACTTACGCGGTAAACAAGCGTGGGGCTACTACAATGTCCATCCGCAAAAACATCCTGTAGAAAAACGTCATTGGGCACTTGGTGATGCTGTCAAAAAAGGTGACACTATCGCACAAATGGCAGATGGAAAACCTTTGCAATTAAAGCTCCTAACAAAACAAGACAATCACTGGGTAGCAAGTGCCGATCTTATGACCGCACTAGAACCTCAGGCAAGTGAATACGAAAAAACAGCGGTACCAACAGCTACGGCCACAACGGAAAAAATAAATTTTCCCCAAAAATTACAAACGAGCGATTGGTTACTCATTGCATACCTCGCAGTGTTTATCACCATAATATTCGCGCTCGTTTCACCTAAGAAAATAAAAGCTTAGGAACAAAAAAACATTCCACAAGGACTTAGTTATGAACGAACAAAATAATTCGGTGAAAAAGAAATTCTGGGATGAAAAATCACTGCGGTGCATGGGCATATCCACGGCTGCCCATGTACTATTTCTTATTGTTATCTACATCGCAATGATGCCCGCTAGTGGCAGCGAAGGAGACGATATGATTGATGTGTCGTTCGAAAGTGTTGCGACAGAAGACAATGATAACAATCAAGATTCAAGTGAAAGTTCGTCAGAAGAATATCAACCAGATTTGTCAGAAAACATCGAAAATATAGAGAATGATTTAGAAGACGTCGTCGATGACAGTTACGATGAATCCGAATACATCAAACAACAATACGATAAACTGCGCAACCAAGACAACAAGGCCAATCAAGATAAAAAAAACATTGGCAATAATCTTGTAAAACGCAGTAAATACGGTCCTTTAACCCCGCGCATGTTTTACGGCGTACGCATTTTTGCGCGCAATGTGATTTTCGTACTCGACATCTCCGGTAGTATGAACATCTACGAAGCCGTCTTACAGCTCCGTAATGCTTATCATAGTCTAAAAGAAGGGGAAAGTTTTAATATTATTCTCTATTCAGATAATGCGGTGCGCTGGCAAAGTGAAATACAAACGGCGACACAAGAAAACAAAGAACTTGCCGATCAGTGGTTGTCTGCACGACGAAGACGCGGTGGTACAAATATGTACGATGGGCTACGCCAAGCTTTTGAAATTGCGCGTGGCGGGAAGGATACGATTTTCTTTCTGACAGATGGTCACCCCACCGCAGGTAAAGTGACCAATCCACAACAACTTTTAAAAACAGTGGCTCTGTGGAACAGCGATAAACAAGTTACGATTCATACCATTGGACTCGGCGCACACCAAGATGAAGGATTCCTGGAATCTCTAGCAGGACAAAACGATGGAGTTTACTACAAACGTTAAGGAAAAATCATGAGTGAAATATTAGCAGCGGGAGGTACAACCCTCTACGTAATAATCTTCTGTTCTGTTGTGGCATTAGGTTTTACCATAGAAAGATTTATTAGTTTTCGCCAAGCAAAGTGTAACCTAGAAACTTTTCTTCCCGACCTGGAAAGTTCTCTAAAATTAGGAAAGTGGGATGATGCTCTACAACATTGTCAAAAAAGCCGCGGCTTGATACCGAGAATCCTAAGTGTGGGTTTAAAACACAAAGACGAAAGCGTTGAAGACATACGTTTAATACTCATTGACGAAGTGCAAATTAACGCCCTTCCCAGCCTTAACAAAAACTTGGACATCCTATCGACAATCGCCAAAGGAGCACCAATGCTTGGACTGCTGGGAACTGTATTGGGGATGATTCAAATGTTTGAAGTCATCGCCGCTGCGGGACTCGGAGATCCTCAAAAAATGGCCAATGGTATTCGCTTAGCACTTTTCACAACCGCCGCAGGTATGATGGTCGCCATTCCGGTTATTTTTGTTCATGCTTATTTTAAAACGCGTATTCGCAACTTTGAACGCGATACTTATAATTGCCTTACGAAATTTATTCGTCTGGTACGTAGACGCAAGGAGGTTTCCTCATAAATGAGTGACGCAAAATGGCATCTCAAGAAACGCGACTCGGGCAAAGTCTACAAAGATTTAGATCTAGGGACTCTTAAAACTTGGATACTAGAAGCGCGTATTGAAGCAGATGATTATGTCGCAAATAGCGAAACGAAAAAATGGGCAAAAGCGTCGTCCCTAAAAATTCTCCAGTCTTATTTTGCTCCATCGGCAACGGGATCTGATGTAATCTCTAGTCGCGATCTACGCTTTGGGTGGAACACCGAAGATGAGGAGAGCACAAATGTCGATTTAACTCCGATGATCGATGTCACATTTTTATTGCTCATTTTTTTTATGGTCACGGCGACCTTTGCTGTTCATGAAATAGCCAATATTAAAGTACCGAAAGCCAAAAACACCAAGAAAAGTCCCGACAAAAAAACAACGGTATCTGTGGACAAAGACAAAAATGTTTTTATCGGCAAACAAAAAGTCACCCTTCAAGAGCTCAAAAAAGTACTCAAGCAAAAGGCCGCACAAAATATCCAACAGGATGTAATTTTGGCGGCGGACCGCTCGATTGATTGGGGATTTATTATTTCGGTATTAGATGAAATTAAAGGTTCTGGAATTGAGGACGTTAAACTCAAGCTGGAAAAAAAGAAATAAAGCACTTCTGTATGAAATGGTTCACCTATGCACATAACGGACAGTTTTTTAAAAGATCTCATTATTCGCCACGAGTTTCTACAGCAAGGCAAATTAAAGTCTCTCTGCGAACTACAAAAAAAGCTACAAGACAATAAGCTACCAAAAACGTTGGTGGAAATATTCCAATACAAAAAAGTGTTTAGTGAAAATCGCTTAAGCCAACTGCAACAACTCATTGAATTTTTTAACACACGAACCTATGACAGTTTATTGAGTCAATTTGCCATAGAAGAAAACATGGTTTCTCAAGAACAATATGAAAAGAGTCTCATCACACAACGCGCGATTTTTGAAGTCAATAACAAGGTTGTTCCATTAGCAAAAATTTTTGAAATAAAAGAAGTCTGTAATGAAAAACAACTACAACCGATTATCGACAAAATCAAAGCACTACCACAAGAAAAACTAGACAAACTGTGGCAAAAACACCAAACAGAAATCAACAAACAAGACAAACAAGATCTAAAGTGGCGTAAAAACCATGGCAAAGACAAAAGCATGGCATCTAATAAAGTAGAAAAAGATGCGCCTAGTAAACGACAGGCTCCGCCTAGTAAACTCGAAAAAGACACCCCCCCCAGTAAGCTCGAAAAAGATACGCCACCTAGTAAACTACAAGCTCCTCCCAGTAAACTCGAAAAAGATACGCCACCTAGCAAATTACAAGCTCCTCCCAGTAAACTCGAAAAAGATACGCCACATGAGGAACCAACGACATTTTCTATCGAAAAAACATCTGCGGCCAAACAACCGCAAATTCCTCCTAGTAAACTAGAAGAGGATGAGGCCGCTTCTCCTGATTTGGCAAAAGACGAAACAATTCCTCCAAGTAAAATTGTTGTTATTGATCCATCTAGTCACAAAAAAAGCCCCCCTGTAAAAGAGGGCAACAACTTAGCACTAACAAGTTTTGCCATTGCAATTGTGATACTCGCAGTGATTGCAGGAGTCTTTTATTTCAACCAAAGTACAGACGAAAAAGACTTTGCGATTATATCACAACTTATGGAACGCCAAGAAAATGCTGAAGTCGAAAAAAAATCTCGTTTGTTTTTGCAACGCTACCCTGACAGTAACCTAGGTGACAAAGTCAAAGAAAATTTGCAAGATATACTCGTTCGCAAAGCGCAAATTTTTTTCAACCAACAAGAAATCTCTCAAGCATCAACATCCTTAGATGAAGCGGCACAATTAGGAGATTTCGCGACAAAACGCATTGCGAATTTAAGGCGCGAAATATATAACTATCAACAGTTGGCTCTGCGTAAAAGTAACTTCAAAGATGCCCTACAACAAGCACAAAACATGATGAAAAATAATGATTTGCAACGTAGCCAAACATTTATCACTAACATCGCAAATCAATATAAGGAAGATTGGGCAAAACGCGACCTGCAAAAGCTACGCAGTTACTTTGCAAATTACAAACAAAAATTTATCGCCCAAACCTATGTATATGTCGATACTCTTCCCAAATATAAAGGTGTTACGTTCCCCGAAAATTCAAAAAACATTGCGCTTGAAATGCTGCCCTTAGGCGAAATCAACGCTAGTAAATTACCGTCTAGTGGTACAAACTTTTTTGCCATAGCCAAAAATCACTTATACTGTTTTGATGGGCAAAACGGTAGAATACGTTGGGTGACAAAAACCATAAACAACTCCATCCATCCTGTTTTTCTCGCTGGCCCCAAACAAAACTTCAATATGAAAATAGCCGACAGAGTTTTACTTTTGCAAAACCCCAATTTGCTAGTTATGTTAAAAACTAGTGACGGCTCTGTCATCTGGAAAGCCAAAATTCCCGGCGTAGTCAGTACACAACCATTCATTTACAAACAACGCATTTATGTCGGACTTTTTAATGACCACTGTTTAGAAATAGATGTGCAAAATGGTAACCTCCTTGGTGCATATCGTACCGGAGAAACACCACTTTTTGCCCCCACAGTGGATCGCAAATTAAACTATATGTTTATTCCTTGCCATGACAATGTGTATGTATACAACAAAGACACTGGCAAACTCGCTTATTTAATTCCCTACGACAAAACTCCATGTGCGCCAACAATAGCTGTTTTTCCTTATCTTTGTACTTTTACCAAAGATAAAACACATAGTTATGTAAATCTTTATAAAATTGGTAAACAAAACAGTCAATTGCTAAAAACAGTGTCGATTCCAGGAGAGATGTCAACACCTGCGGCGATGTCATGTGGGAACTTGGCCATCGCCACCAACAAATATTTACAATTGTTTTCTCTAAATACAAAAAATGTACAAGAGGCGATTTTTCCATTAAATAAGACCTCTCCCATCTTGTTAGACACAACGCAAACTTTCATGCAGTTTTCTAACTTGGGACGTTCGCTTACCGTTAGTTCACAGAAGTTATTTGCCGTTGATATCCAATTGTTTACAAAACGTATAGATGTGGTCCGTAAAAAATGGGAGTTAGATTACTCACAACAAAACATTCCCATGCCCATTCAGCGCACACGCGAAATGATTTTCACCGTAACGGCAAAACAAAATAACTACACAGCTCACTGCTTTGCATACAAAGAAGGAACACCTGTCAAGTTATGGGAACGTTCTTTTGCCTCTTCATGCTATGATTCTGTTTTACAACTAAACGATGGACGCACCTATCTAACAACAACAGAGGGCTCTATTCACGAAATTTTTACGAAACAAAACAAAATCAATTACAGAGTACTCGCCACAGATACCGCCTTTGCACCACCTATAACAATCGATAATGAGCACTTTTTTACCATAGATCGCGAAAACCATGCCGTACTGTGTAACAATATCACCGGATGGCCGGTATGGAAAGCGGATAAAATCAATGCCCAAAAATACCTCGGTGCATGTACAGGTGAAAATGCGATTTTCTTTGCTTACGATAAAACAATTACCGCTTTAAACATTACCACAGGTAAAAAGTCTCATTTGGAATATTCGGAGTTCAAGGGAAAGTCTTTTTCATCTGCACCCTACTTTTACAACAAAAGTATATTTATCGGCAGCGAAGACGGTGTGCACGAACTTACTTTGGCAAAACAAGACGATATTGCTTTTTTACAAAAAAAATGGTCGTTTGCGGCTCAAAACGCTGTTACGACAACGCCTATCTGTGTCAAAGATACGTTGTATTTTGGAAGTGCTGATGGCAATATGTACGCCATCGACTTTACACGACGACGTTTAAAATGGAATGCAAAAACAACAGGGGCAATACATTGCCGTCCCACGATTCACAACAATACCATTTATTTTGGCAACGACGACAGACAAATTTATGCCGTAAATGATGAAGGGAAGACTTTGTGGCGCAAAAAAATGACGGGAAAGATAATTGCTTCCCCTGCCGTGATTGATGAACGCATTTACTTTACTTCTGTCGCTGGAGAAGTTGTAGCAATTACCCCACAAGGAAAAACATTGTGGCGTGTTTTTATCCCGGGAACCATTAGTACTTCCCCGATCAAAATTGGTAACTTTATTGCAATTGCTAGCAACAATGGTTTTGTGTATTTTGTAAAAGAAAAATAGTAAATATCCAACACAACATCATGTTCCGTCGTCTAAAAATAAAATGGAAGTTACACATGAAAAGCCAGGTCATATTGCCTGGCTTTTTTTATTGGCATATCTATGTTGTTTTTTCTTCTTGGGTGGAATCGCCATTTGCGTCAGGTGCTTTTTGAGACAAAAGTTGGTTTTGCTGCATAAATCCTTGGGTGAGGATGTTGAGTTTTTGCCAAATCTTACGTGAAAGACCATTTGTCAGTGTTTCTAAACTGTCTACGGCATTTAGCGATGCTTGATCTGCGAATTCGTCCACGTAAAGAGAACCCACTTTGCTAATAATGGATAGTAATTCCGAGCAATAGTCTAGATAGCGGTGTATTTGATAGGGAGTGAGCTTTCTTTCCGGCGAAGATTTGGTCTTATTTTTTCGCATGAACAATGTTTCAGGGTCTTTTGTCAATTGGTGCATGTCAACAACATGGGCCAGGGAACGCAACTCATGAATCGCTTTTACAATTAAATGTCGTTTATAGCGTGTTTCTAGAGACCACAGAAAGAAAATTCCTGCGCCAATAAACACCATCGAACTAATACCCGCCTCTAAAAATTCTAAAAACTCCAGTGTACTCGGTAGTTTTTTCACCTCGCCTAGTTGACTTAAAATCCATAGAAACAGTGCCACAATTCCCATGATAAGTACAATGCTCAGTGTGCGATATATTTTGTGTGGGCTATTGATCTTGTTTAGAAGATCTTTGGCCTCCGATGCAACATCTCTTACCTCTTTGGTAACATTTACCAAACCAGAATTTGGAAAACGTTCCCCAACTCTTTCGTGAAGACGGGTAATGGTTTTGACAATTTCTTCTGATTTGAGTGATCGATATTGTTTGGCCATATTTTTTCCTATAAAAAAAGCCAGAACTAAAAATTAAGTTAGTTCTGGCTAGAATACCTCAAGCATTTTATTTATGCAACTAAATATTTCCAATCTCGCGCTTTACTAAAGTCAGCTGTATTATAGATCAAATAAGAATTGCGATCAAAATCGATAATGCATACCAAACGGATATATGTATTGTCTTTATTCATGAAAGAACTTGCGCAATTCAATTTCGAGTATATCTGTGGTCCCTTATCACTGTTATTTTTTAATGCATCCAGGTTATCAAAATACATAATAAAGTGGTTGTTTTTTTTTATAATTAGTGCGCATCTATCCATATTGAACTCTGACTCCAAGTTGTTATAGAATGATATTGTTTATGCTATTGTAAATGACAATTTAATAAAAAGCACCCAAAGCTTTTCCGCCTTTATTCATAAAGAGTTGAAGATATCCATCTCATACAAGCCTTATTTTCAAAGCAAAAAAAATAGATATCATTTCTCATTCCAAGACTTTCGCGACTTCCGACCACACAGCACTTACGGGAAATATACTACAAAGCTTAACCTCTATATGATCGATATCCAAAATGACTCTTTCGACGCCACAAACACGAAAAAGACTCTTTGCGATAGGATGTGCATTTGCCACTTCAACGCCTTCATAGACCTCGCGTTTTTCATTTTTGCCGGGGAATATACGCGTAAGTTTCTCTGCACTCTCTTGCCACGGCGAAATCTGCGCTTGTGGAAAAATGTTCTTTATGGTTTTTACAATTTGCGGTAGAATTTCATCCCATACATGCAGATCTTTACGCTTAAAAACGCGAATTTCGTAACGAGTAATTTGCACACGGCGTACACCGTCAATTTCAAAAAAATAATGGGCAAAGAGATGCGTACGTGCTTTTGCCGCTGTCGCAAACATTTCTGCCATTTTAGTAGTTTGTTGTTGTGGTATAAAAAAAATGACCATATTTGGATTTGCAGGAAATTTTTGTACAATTTTCATAGAATGATTCTCTATTACAATGGTGTTTTCTCATGAAAAAATTTACTTTTGTTGTGGTATTGTTACTTACGATCGCCGTTATTCGCTGGCAATTTATGCCAACACAAGCCACAAGTTACAATTTACTTTTGATATCCGTTGACACACTTCGCGCCGATCGCCTCGGGTGCTACGGATATGAAACAGCACAAACGGAAAACATAGATCGCTTGGCGAGCGAAAGTGTCGTTTTTGAAAAATGTTTTGCCCAAGCACCACTCACATTTCCATCTCACGTGTCGATTATGACCGGAACAAATCCCACAACCCACAACATCAAAGACAATCTGTACTATAAACTAGATGAAAAAAATCTACCAACAATGGCCAGCATTCTCCAAGCTTATGGTTACCAAACCGCCGCAGTTGTCAGTGCTGCCCCTCTAAACAAAAGCAAAGGCCTAAATAAAGGTTTTGATTGGTACTCTGATGTGGAAGACATTACTGTTGAAGAAGATAGCAAATTTATTGCCGAGCGTACTGCCGAACACAGTGTAAAAATCGCCAACGATTACCTAGAAAAAATGACACAAAAATCCGATCCGTTTTTTTTGTGGCTACATTTATTTGATCCTCACGCAGAGTACAAGGCTCCACAACGTTTTGCCGAATCATTCATCCATCCATACGACGCAGAAATCGCCTATACCGATTATTGCCTGGGGCTACTATTCGACAAATTAAAAAAACTAGGTAAATATGACAATACCATCATCGTTTTCGTCAGCGATCATGGTGAAGGTCTAGGTGAACACGGAGAACTAAGCCATGGTTACTATATTTACAATTCGACCGTACATGTGCCACTGATGTTTAAAGTACCGAGCGCGGTCAAAAAAAGATATACTTTTCCCGTGCGCACCATTGATATATTACCCACCGTAATGGCGTTATTGGATAAAAGCGAACTTACAGATTACCATCAATCGACAAGAGAGCAACAAAGTGAAGGTTACGATTTGTCTCCTTATTTCACTTCGTCTTCTAAAGAAAATATGCAACCTCCGCCTTTGCGTTGTTACAGTGAAGCGTACTACGTTTATCATGTCTTTGGATGGAGTATTATGACAAGTGTTGTTGAAGGTGATTATAAATACATCGGCACAAAAGAAGGGGAATTATACAACATCGTCCATGATATGCACGAAAAAAACAATTTAGTTGAGGAAAAAAAATACACAGGACTTGTAAAAAAGATGCGCAAAACGTTAACAAAAATGCGTAAAAATACCGGTGTGTCGCAGACATTGAATGTAGATGATCCAAATGCAGCAGCACTCTCCGCAATTGGCTATCTACAAGGGCACAAACCCAAAATAGCCCCTACCTCTGGTCCAGATCCCGTGGAAATGCAAGACATTATCAAACTCATCACCAACGCGCAAACACAGATGTTCCTGCGTCGCTACACCCAATGCGAGAAAATCTTAAAAATCATCGTAGACAAAGATCCCAAAAATATCATGGCGTGGATGCTTTTCGGTAAACTCTACACGCAAATGGGACAATTTGCCAAATCCCTACAAGCCTTCACCAAAATGGAAGAACTATGTAAAACTTCGCGTTTCGCAAGAAGCGGCAGAATAGATGCGCTCATTCAACTGCAACATCTCGACAAAGCGCTAAATCTTATCGAGAAAACATTCACAGAAGAAACCGGTGCAGAACGCGATGCTTTTTTGCACTCACGTAAAGCGTACATACTTTTACAAAACAAAAACTATCGCGATGCTGAGCACAGCGCAAGTAAAGCACGTGAATACGATTCCACTTTACCAAGTGCTCCATTCTATCTAGCTCGTGCTTTACAAGCACAACAAAAATACGATGCGGCTGTCCAACAATATGCTGTCGCAGTAAAATTGCAAAACACCTACCCACAAGCCTACTATTATTGGGGAGAGTGTTTGCTAATGATGGGCAACAAACAGGAAGGTAAGAAACTTCTAGAATTAGCGCAAAAACAAAATCCACAGCTAAGTGAAAAAGTGAATGCTCTTTTGCAAAAATATTAGGCAGAAAATATACTGTGCTTTATGACTTCGAAACGTTTATCCAACTGTATTTGGGAGAACGGGCGGACACAAGGTCCGCCCCTACATTTCCATCGCGATTCCCTTAATTTTTAGCATTGATTTTCTGTAACTGGGAAATACCATAGTTTAATCTCGACTTTACTGTCCCCAGGGGAATTTCCAAAATCAGAGAAATTTCCTTGAGAGACTTTTTCTCGATAAAGCGTAAAAAAAGTACCGTGCGACTTGCAGTTGTCACTTGCGAAATGAGTTGCTGTAAATCAATATCAAGTGGAAGAGAATCCTCTTTTACCTCTACTTGCTCCTCAAGAAGCGAAACATCAAAGACGACAGGGACTTTTTTCTTGCGCAGATGGCGAAAAGTAACACGGCTAGCGATGCGGTAGATCCAGGTCATAAAGGCTTTTGGTTCTTCGAGAAGCCATAGTTTACGAAAAGCAATCATAAAAACTTCTTGCAATAAATCTTCTGCAAGATGCACATCTTTCGTTATTCCGTAAATATAGCGAAATATAGGCTGTTGTATCTTGCCAAACAAGCGATCCAACTCACTACGTTTGCCTGCTTGTGCCAATAAAACTAAGCGTGCTAAGGCAGAGTCTTCCATTTTCACACATCCAGGCTCTCATCGTTTAATTCACTATGTAATTCCAAAGCTTTCAGAATGCGCATCACATTTAACTTTAAATACGCTCCTAAAGTAAATAGCCCGGTCACAATAGTGCCATACGTTAGTAGTGCCGCAATAAGAATCAACCAATGAAGACGCTCGTGAAAATCCATGCATAACAAATACGTAAGCAGCAAAACACCTTCAAAAACTGCCATCATCACGAAAAAAAACTTAAAGTCTTGCTGTGCACGGTCTATTTTTTTCAAAGCCTGTTCTCTAACTTTATCTAAATTTTCCATAATACTTCTCCTAAAAAATGTGGTTTTATTTTTTAAGAGATAAAAACAAGCAAAAGGTTCGAAAATTTTTTATTTAAATTTTAACGATACGGGTTTTGACAGGATTAACAGGATGGACAGGAATAAAAAAATACTTTGTAGAGTTTTTCATCTGTGAATCCCATTAACAAATGCGTGGCAATTGTGTTCCACTTAGCATACGCGCAATCCTTTTTACGCCAAGGCAACTACTAATTTGCAGCCCACACCCGTCTTCTTCCACTTCTCCAATCACACAGGCACGCTCATTGTACTGTTGTAATATTTGTAAGGTATGTTGCGCATCTTTTTGCGGCACAATACACACGAAACGGCCTTCGTTTGCCGTGTACAAGGGATCAAGTCCCAAAATTTCGCATGCTCCCCGAACCCCTTCGTCCACCGGAACAGATGTTTCGGTTATGTGAATTCCTTTGTTTGCCGCTTGTGCAATCTCAATCAACGCGGTGGCCAATCCACCACGTGTCAGATCGCGCATACAATGTATTTCAATACTTGCTTCGAGTAACTGCTGTGTTACATTCGCGAATGCCGCGCAGTCGCTTACAATCGTCGACTCAAAACGCAACCCTTCGCGAACGGCCATAATCGCAATTCCGTGACGCCCGACATCACCACTTACAATGATGACATCTTTGTCGCAAATACTTTTGGGGGCTACGTCTAAATCGTTTTCGATAATACCTATGCCTGATGTATTGACAAAAATTCCATCACCACTTCCCTTATCGACAACCTTAGTGTCTCCTGTAACGATCTGCACATTTGCATCATTAGCGGCCTTGCGCATCGATTCCACAATTTGGAACAACGTCTCCACCTCAAGTCCTTCTTCTAAGATCATCGCCACACTTAAGTAAAGAGGGCGCGCTCCTCTTACAGCTAAATCATTCACGGTACCATTCACGGCGAGTGAGCCAATATCTCCGCCGGGAAAAAATAATGGTTGCACAACGTAAGAGTCTGTCGTGAAAGCGAGCTTTGTTTTCCCCACACCAAGCGCAGCGGAGTCGCTATTTTGCTGTAGAATAGGATTATCCCACGCGGGAATAAAAGCATTGTGGATTAAATCGTGCATCAATTTGCCCCCCCCTCCGTGGGCCATGGAAATTTTTGATTGTTGTTGTGGAGCGGGGCATTGCCATGTAAAACGCTGTTTGTCATCCATAAAAATCTCCATTTAGTGTCGGTATTGGTAATAAGCAGCACAGGCCCCTTCCGAAGAGACCATCGTCGCCCCTAGAGGGTTTTCAGGTGAGCATTGTTTAGCAAACAGAGGGCAGTCACACGGTTTTTTGACTCCACGTAAAATTTCTCCACTAATGCACGGTGTGCTTTCTTGCACGGTAATCTCCTCGACAGCAAAACGCCGCCGTGCGCAAAATGTTTGGTATTTGCCACGCAAATCAAAACCACTTTGCGCGATCACATCCATACCACGCCATTTTTGCGGTACGACAGCAAATACTTCCTCCATCAGCTTTTGCGCAGTGGTGTTTCCCTCGCGCTTCACAACGCGGCTGTATTGATTTTCCACTTTGTGTTGCCTTTTTTCCAACTGCAGAATACACATATAAATTCCCTGAAGTATATCCACCGGCTCAAAACCGGTAACAACAATAGGGACTTCATAATTTTGCGCGATATCTTCGTATTCTTCATACCCCATCACGGTACACACATGACCCGCCGCCAAAAAACCGTCCACATTACTTTCTTGTGCGTCGAGAATCGCTTTCATCGCCGGAGGGACTAGAACATGAGACACCAACAACGAAAAATTTTCGATGTTTTGCCGATGCGCTTGATATACCGCCATGGCATTGGCGGGAGCCGTCGTTTCAAAACCAATGGCAAAAAACACCACCTGCTTATCGCGATATTTCTTGGCCATTTCCAAAGCGTCTAGTGGCGAATACACAATGCGAACATCCCCACCTTGCGCTTTGATCGCAAGTAAGTCTTCGCGACTTCCTGGTACGCGTAACATATCGCCAAAAGAGCAAAAAATTACTTCGGGAAGTGCCGCAATTTGTAGTGCCACATCAATAATTTCTATGGGCGTAACGCACACCGGGCATCCCGGACCATGCAAAAGAGTAATATTAGACGGAAGTAAATGATCAATGCCAAATTTTACAATGGCATGTGTTTGCCCACCACAAACTTCCATAATCGTCCAATTTCCACGAGTGATACGTTGTATTTCTTCACTATATTTAAGTGCAATTTCACGTTTGCGATATTCATCAATATACTTCATATTTCGTCTTCCACAAGCTCTTCCATTTCCTGCAAATATTCAAAAACGCGTTGCGCTTCTTTTTCGTCGACTTTACTAATCGCAAACCCAACATGTACGAGAACATAATCACCAACACCTGCCTCTGGCACATACGCGAGATTTATATTCTTTACAATCCCCGCAAAACTCACTTTTCCTATACGTTCAAAATCTTCCCCTGTTGTGTAGAGTACCTTTCCAGGAATTGCCAAACACATTATAAATCTCCTTTATTTTGTTGCAGATAACAGGCATATATTTGCCCAAGAGAAATTCCTTCGTCATTTGTCGGGATTTCACGATGCCAGTACACCGAAAATCCTTCACGTCGCAATTGCCTTATGCACCCCTCCAACAGATATTTATTTTGAAAACATCCTCCACTGAGAACGACATTTTTTATTGCTACTCTACGGGCAATACGTACCGCCGCTTCGATCAAAAAAAGATGAAACTTTGTCGCAATTGTAGTTGCACAAACCCCCTTAGTAATATCGTCCACAATTTCGCGTAGCATTGGTTCCCAATCTATTTCCATAAACTCACCTTTGGATAAAGCGACAGGATATGCTGTACAATTTTTTTCCTCGGCCAAGAATTCGACAAGCATGGCGGCTTGGCCTTCAAATTCTTGTTGTTGGCATAGGTTTAATAGAGAGGCTACGGCGTCAAAAATACGCCCGACACTTGACGTTTGTGGAGCATTGATCTTGTTTTTCAACATAGCTTGTAAAATTTGTTTTTCGTGTGCGGAAAATGTTTTCCATACAGGTAGATCTAAATCAAATACTTGTTCGCCATATATCTCAAACAACAACCCCGCGGCACAACGTCGTGGTTCGGTAACGGCTTTTTCTCCACCTGGTAGACAAAACCGTCGAAAATGTGCGGTACGGCGAAAGTCGGCATTATTTACCTCAAGAAATTCTCCTCCCCACACCGTTGCATCTAGTCCATATCCAGAACCATCCCAAGCGAGACCTAAAACAGGTCCATGCAATTGATATTCCGCCATGCATGACAGAATATGTGCATGGTGATGCTGTACACGTACCACATTTTCACGTTCATTCAATAAATAGTTGGAACAATAACCTGGGTGCGCATCACCGATCAAACTTTGCGGTGCCGTGGCGTATATTTTTTGTATGAATGATACGTTATTGCAAAAGGCTTCATAATTTGTTTTCACCTGCAAATCTCCGAGATATGGACTTATGAATACGTTATTCGCCACGGAAAGAGCGATGGAATTTTTCAAATCGCCGCCGACCGCAAGTGTTGACGGCATATCTCTTTTTAATAAAATGGGACGTGGCGCATAGCCACGCGCACGACGCATCACCATTTCGCGGCCCATCACAACGCGCACAATCGAGTCATCCGCATGGTGAGCGATTTTGCGGTTGTGCACCAAAAACAACGAAGCCACATTGCCTAACGTTTGGATCGCGTAGTCCTCTTGTGTACAAATACATTCATGCGAGCGGTTACCACTCGTCACCACTATAGGGCGTTGCAGGTCATGAATAATCAACGCATGCAGTGGCGTATACGGAAGCATCACGCCGTAATACAAATTTTGTGGTGCCACCCATGGATAAACATCATTTTTATGCCTAAGTAGTACAATAGGAGATTCGGGGGAAATCAGTAAATTTTCTTCGAGTTGCGAAACAAAACAATCGTTTTTCACACTTTGCAAATTTGGATACATGATGGCAAATGGTTTGTAAAATCGCTGTTTCTTTTCGCGTAACTTTTTTACCGCAGCCTCATTGGTCGCATCTACGACAAAATGAAATCCTCCTAACCCCTTAACTGCCACGATTTCTCCGCAGCGAATAGCCTCTACGGCATTACACAAAGCCGCGTCATGTGTAGAAATGACCTCTCCTGTTTCCTTTAAAAGTTGTAAATGTGGGCCACATGCATGGCAAGCATTGGGTTGGGCATGAAAGCGACGATTTTGCGGATTTGTATATTCATCGCGACAATCCTGACACATAGAGAACACATCCATTGTGGTATTTTCGCGATCATAAGGGAATTTAGTAATGATACTGTAACGTGGTCCGCAGTTTGTGCAATTGGTAAAAGGATAACGATAGCGACGATTGAGTGGGTCAAAAATTTCATTGAGGCAGTCACCACAAATAGACATGTCAGGCAATATCACTGTATCAATCATTGATGACTGCGTACTGTGTTCTATCTCAAAGTTACGATAGCCAACTACTGGTTTATCACAACTTTGGATGTGAGTAATCCATGCACAACGCGGTTTTTCTGTAGAGAGTTTTTGTAAAAACTCTTGTGTATTTTTTTTTGGGCCCTCGATTTCAATCATAACACCTTGTGTCGAATTCCTCACATATCCATGTACATTCAGTGATTTTGCAAGGTGATACACAAACGGCCGAAATCCTACACCTTGTACGATTCCCTTAACCACGATACTTAAATGATGAAAGTCTTCTTGCATAAAGTTACTCATAGTTGCGATCGGTTTAGTACGTCTATCTCATTTTGGGGAACGGGCGGACACTGGGTCCGCCCCTACATTCCACCATCCTATATTTGTATTCCTTTTATGCGCAATGCTTATTCACTTTCCATGACTTCGATACTATCTAAAATAATTTGTTGGGCGTTGGGGTCATTGGTATCGGTTAAAACCTCTATTTCTAACTCTGCCCCTTCGGCCACTGTATTATTGGAGGAGTGTTCAAAGTGTTCGCGAAAGTGATCTGCGGAAATATGTGCCAATGCCCCTAGTTTCACTTTCACTAAGGTGACTTTGTCCGCTTGTTGCTCTTGGGCAATATTTTGAATCTTACGCATTAAGTCGGCCAACAATGAATATTCATGCATGTTTATTTCCTTTAGTTGGTTAAGTTTATATCTTCGAGTATCAATTCTACAACTTTATTTGCGGTTTCCCTTACAGCATCACTGATTTCACCACCCATGGCAAAATTCTCTCCAGCAATCCCATAAATGTTCACTTCCGCAGGTAGCTCTTGTAAAGCCTTTGACAATTCTACAGCTTCTGCGACAGAAAAAGCATGTGTAGAATAATGAAAAAAATCTCCGGGAACTTGTTCTTCATGAGCTTTGATACAAAAAAGTTCTCCACAATCGCAGTCCGCCTGGACAGCGTCCACCACAATCACTTTAGAGTGGCCACGCCACATTTCCATTAGTTCAGCGCCGTCACCACATAATTCTTTAACTTTTATATGCGCAGGCAAATCTATTTTGTGTAGTTGCTGAACAATCCACGGGCCAATGCCGTCGTCCCCGCGGTAGCTATTTCCTATGCCAACAATAAGCATATCAAGATCTCTTAATGTGCAGTTTTAAAAAATGGGTGGCACATGAAATGCAAGGGTCGTAATTGCGAACCGCTTGTTCACAACGCCATGTCAATTCTTTTTCAGGCAAATCGATGTACTGCGCGACAAAATGCCGCAAATCTTCTTCGATCATTTTTTGGTTTTGTGACGTGGGGGGAACAATGCGCGCATCGCGGATCATTCCCTCATCATCGATTTCATAACGATGATAACAAATTCCTCGCGGTGCCTCTGTACATCCATGTCCAACGCCCGCTTGAACCTTAAAATCCATCATTGGCTGTGGCGGTTCATATTCGCTTATAATACGTAGAGCCTCTTCGCAAGCGTATAAAACTTCTATACCACGCACGATAATACTTTGAAAAGGATTGCAACATGTTTTTTGCAAATTATTTTGCAAGGCGACTTGTTGAATTTCTTGTGGTAGCGTTGCAAAATTTAAACTATATCGTGCCAATGGCCCAACTAGGTATGCACCGCGCTCTTTGTGAATGCAGTGTAATGCATTTGAATATGCCACGTGCTGCTCGACAAAATGGTCGTTAAAATGTGCAATATCAATATCTAAACCTTGACTTGATACCAAACGTCCTTCGTTAAAAGGGTATTCATCTTTGTGGCGCAAAGCAACAAATTCATAATTTTGTTGAAAATCTGGTATGGGAAGTTGCGCTGCCCACTCCACGGTTTGCAGTGCGGCATCTCTTGCCCATTTTAATTCTTCCGCAAGAGGTTCCAGCTCACGCTTTGTTGGAACTTTGTAAAAACCACCGACACGCACATTGATCGGATGAATTTCACGTCCCCCCAGGACTTTGAGAATTTCATTTCCCACTTTTTTTAGACGCAAACCACGCTTTACCTCTTCGGGATACTCTTTGGCCATGGAAATGGCATCCTGATAACCTAAAAAATCAGGTGCATGTAGCATATAAATGTGTAAAACGTGACTTTCAATCCATTCTCCGCAGTATAATAAGCGCCGCAAATCACGCAACGATCCTTCCACTTTAACCTCCAGTATTTGTTCCATGGCATGAACGGCACTCATTTGATAAGCGACGGGACAAATTCCACAAATACGTGCGGTGATATCTGGAGCCTCGCTATAACTACGCCCACGCAAAAACGCTTCAAAAAAACGTGGCGGCTCGAAAATTTTTAGTTTTACGTCCTGTAATTTATTATCTTGCACTTCAATATGTAATGCCCCTTCGCCTTCTACACGTGCAAGATAATCAACCTTAATGGTTTTTTTCTTACCTTTCACACTCTTCCTCCTTAGATTCACAATCTGGATAGGCATTAAATGTATTCAAAATACGCGAAATTTCACTTTGCTCTACCCCTAAGTGTGCATACCATTTGCTGATAGATGCGACATTAGGAGTTTCTTTTGCGCCAAAACATCCAAAACATCCACGGTTATATGCGGGACAAAGCGCCTTACACCCCGCGTGCGTAATGGGTCCCAAACACGGAGCCTTTTTTGTCACCATGACGCAAACTGTACCGCGCAACTTACACTCCATACACACACTGTGCGAGGAAACATTTGGTTTGCGTTTATTTAAATAAGCGTTGATTACTTCGAGTAGTTGCTCTTTGTTAATGGGACAACCACGTAGCTCGAAATCCACTTTTACATGTTGCGAAATGGCAGTAGACGTTTCTAAGGTAGAGATATATTCGGGGTGTGCGTAGACAATGCGTACAAAGTCATCGACATTTTGCAAATTGCGTAGCGCTTGTATACCTCCCGTCGTTGCACATGCCCCGATGGTAATCAAAAACTTAGAATTACGACGTATTTCATGTATACGTTGCGCATCGTGCTCTGTAGTAATAGATCCTTCGACCAATGAAAGATCGTAGGGACCTTCTACCACATTACGCGTCGCTTCGGGAAAATACGCAATTTCTATTGCTTCGGTTATCGCCAAAAGTTCATCTTCGCAATCAAGCAAAGTAAGTTGACATCCATCACAAGAAGCGAATTTCCACACCGCAAGTTTTGGCTTCTTTGTACCTGCCATTACAATTCTCTCTTTCTAAAGCTGTCTTGTATGTCTGCGTAGCAAAAAACAGGTCCATCTTTGCACACAAACTTTGCTCCGTATTGGCAATGGCCACAATAACCAACAGCACATTGCATGTTGCGTTCCATCGACACATATATATCATCCATCTTGACCTCTCGTCTTAAAAGTTCACGGATGGAAAAATGCATCATAATCTCTGGTCCACAAACCATCACCATTACATTGTGTGGTGCAAAATCTTTTCGTGTAATGAGATTTGTCACGACACCAACGTGTCCGTTCCAGTCGCCATTACTACCGCTGTCAACCGTTACTTTGAAATTCAAACTCTGCTGCCACTCTTCCCATTGCTGTTGATATAAAAGATCTTTACAAGAGCGCGCCCCGTACAACACCGTCACATTATTATAAGAAGAGCGATTTGCGATAATATGATAAATCACAGGACGTAAAGGAGCTAAACCAATTCCTCCTGCAATGAGTAGAATATCTTTCCCAGTTGCATCATGGATCGGCCAATAACTGCCATAAGGACCGCGAATTCCTAAATGTTGTCCGACTTGCAATTTGCTCATTTCATTGGTTACTGTTCCCACAGCACGGATGGTATGTGTTAACGCGTCGCGACGTTCGCAATCACCGCTAATAGAGATAGGTACTTCTCCTACCCCAAATAGATACATCATATTAAATTGCCCAGGCATAAATGAGACAATTTGATTCTCTTGCTGGGCAACTAGCTCCAGCGTAAAAGTATCGTGGGTGTCGTACGCCATTTTTTCCACGGTGTAAATATTCGGGCACATCGGATCACTTCTCATGCTCATTCCTTTCATGAAGACGCACCGTAAAGATCAGCCAATTGTAGGCGCGATTGTTTTAAACGTCGTACAACAATGTAAGAAAAGCGTTTAAGTAATTCGTAACCGAATCGAGGATTTTCATTCATTTCTTGACGTAATATCTTTCCATCAATGGCGATAATATGTGATTTTTCCACACAGCAGCCGTCAAATTCACGCCGGTAGGGACTAATAAGAGCGGACCAGCCCAAAAGTTCATTGTCTCCTAGCGTTTGCATGCAAACATGACCTCGCCGAGGAGTAAAAAGTTCTATCGCCACCTTGCCATCTTTGATGATGTAAAACGTATTTGCTTCCTCATCTTCCTTAAAGATGCGCTCTCCTGCATCAAAAGTCAAAAGTTGAGTGTTACGCAAAATAATGTCAAAATGCTCCGCGGAGAGTTCCTTAAAAAAAGGATGGCGCAGTAAATCATTTTTAAGTGATTCCATCATTTTTGTCCTTATCGCAAATGTGCGTAATTTCTTCTGTCACGTCAATTCCCACAGGGCACCAGGTGATACAGCGTCCGCATCCAACACATCCACTGGAACCAAATTGGTCTATCCATGTAGAAAACTTATGTGTTAACCATTGTCTATATCTAGATTTTACCGAAGAGCGCACACTCCCGCCATGCAAATAAGAAAAATCCATCGTAAAACAAGAATCCCAACGCCGTACGCGCTGCGCTTTTTCGCCTGTAAGATCTGTAACGTCTTCCACCGCCGTACAAAAACAGGTAGGACATACCATTGTACAATTACCACAACTCAAACATCGCTCAGCCACTTCTTCCCACCGTGCATGATCGTGGTTATCGATAAGTAGACTCTGAATATTGAACGTGTCTACACTACGCCCCATTTGTTCTCGTGCTTCATCAACCGTATCCATCGCCAATTGAATTTCTTCCGCACGAGCTTCACGGTGCACAATTTTTTCCAGTAACGCTTGCCCCTCGATAGAACCAACGCTAACAACAAAGTAATGTTTTTCTTCCTCCATAACTTCGCTAAGCGCTAGATCAAAACCTTCAGAAACCTGTGGCCCGGTGTTCATCGAAGAGCAAAAACATGTTTCTCCTGCTTGTCCGCAATTCACCGCAACAATGAAACTCTCCTTACGACGTTTTTCATATGTAGAATCGACATATGGTCCCTCCATGAAAACTCGATCCTGAATTTTTATCGCGTGAAGTTCACAAGACCTTACACCAATAAAAGCATACCTAGGTACTTCGTTTACCTCTGGGCAGATCTCGAATCCCTGTTCATTTTTTTGTGCTTCCCAAAGTTTTAAAGATGGTGGATGAAGAAATTTCTTCCACGAATGCGGCCCAACATTGTAACCAAACAATGCGTTGTCCGCTCTTTTTTGCAACTCATATCCACCGGCATTTTGTACATCTGTCCATCCGCAAGGGAGTTCATGAACGGAAGTGACTTCGTCATAAACAATAGCACCTTCACGAACAGTAGGTGCCGCAATCTTATAGCCTAGTTCACTAAGTGCGGCAAAAAGCTGATCAAAGTGTTGATATTCAATTACAATTTGTGACGAAAAAGATATACTCATTTCTATTTCCTTTGTTGTGTCACGCTGCTATTTTGATAAAAAATCAAAATGTAAGATTGTAAGCTATACTTTACAGTAATAGAGACATGCAAAATGCATGCCATTCGCAATGGCCTCTTTAAAGCAGAATTTTGCCTTACTACTATGACAACCTAAAATAACCGGCTATAGTTTCCATAACAAAATTTGAAGATAGCACGGAAGTTTCGAGTCGAAACTCATATGCATTTTTATAAAAAAATTTCGTTTTCATTAACGTAATTTTCTAATATAATCTATGTAATTAACCACAGGGAGAGGACAATGAAAATAGAAACAAATATTTACTGGCTAGCAAAATACCTAAATGACTACATTCTTCAACGAGAAAAACAGCAGTTGCAACGACAAATTGATAAACAAAAGCATATCAAAGAGCAAATTGCAATGTGCCCCCCTCCCGAGTCAATCCAGATGTACTTACTCAACCGCCACGTTTTAGAAAATGATTCGTTACATCATATTCACCATTGCCAAATTTGCAAAAAACGTCTTGAATTTGCCGACTACGTACACGCACAATTTCACTTATTAGGCATGACAAAACACCTAGGACTAGAACAAACAAAAGCGTGCTTCACCAAGTTAGATCCTTATTTTCGCGAATATCTACTAGAAAAACATCAAAAACAAACCGCAATGAAATCATCACTTAACTTTAAAAAAGCTCCACATCATCTAAAAACAGTATTGTCAAAAAAGAAAATCTAAACATGCTATTACCTAATAATCGCTATCATATACAAAAAGTGTTAGGCCACGGTGGTATGGGGAATGTCTACCTTGCCTTAGACACAACAACGAATTTACAAGTCGCCATAAAGGAATGTTCGTTAAACAAAGACGAACCTGATGTTACGGCGCGGCGCATCCAACGCGAATATCACTTCATGAAAACCATAAATCATCCTAATGTTGTAAAGGGACTTGACTTTTTTCCTGGCAAAGGGAAATTGTTTATTGTTATGGAGTATGTGAAAGGGCTCACGCTTGAGGATCTTATACGTCGTTATCCACGTTCATTGTCACTTGACCAACAAATAGAGATTAGCCAGAAGATATGTCAAGGAATCGCAGCTCTTAATGAGCATGGAATCATTCATCGCGATATAAAACCCTCCAATATTATGTTAACGAAAGATTACACTCCCAAAATTTTAGATTTAGGGATGGCAAAAAATATCAACAGCGAATTATCTAAACTGACGAAGACGGGGAGTATTGTAGGAACTCCAGGATATATGAGCCCCGAACAAATAGATCCACAACTGAAAGTAGGGAGCAATACGGATGTCTTCTCCTTGGGAGTGGTTTTCTATCAATTCTTCACTTGGGAAAAATATTCTCCTTTTTATGGTGGAAGTGTCATCTCGACAATTGATCGCATAGTGAATATGAAACTACCCAAGATTCACACTCTCGTTGTCGAAAAGAATCCACAGCTCATGGAAGTGTCTCATATTATAAACAGTGCTCTACAAAAAAAGCCCGAGGAAAGAATTGCTTCGGTAAGAGTGATGTTGGAAATGTTTGAAAGCAAAGAGATCAGTCTTGAGTTGAGAAAAATTAACGAACAACTGAAACGAACTTCCGCACGTCGCCGCCATAAACCTCAAAAATCTTATTTTGCTTGGTACGTAACCATATGTGTCACTCTAAGTATACTCATCATGATAGCCATCATTAGTCGCTAGCATATTCGAAACATTAAACTCAACAAACGAAAACGGCCACCTACCCGCATCGGATTTTTTTATCCAAAAAATACGTCAGGTTTCGCGTGTACGTATCTATTTATCAATAGACCTCTTACTTGTACCATAAATACAACGGCTTTCTTTCATCTTCAAATTTTAAACTATCTTTGACATGCACGCCAAATAAGATTTCAACAAGCTTCTGAGGATAGTGCTCTAATGCGTACTCTATATATTGTCCAGGAACATCCATACGAAAACCAAAATAGGAATTCTCTGTGGACACGGTGGATGGTTCAAAAATATTTTTGAACCACGAAGCAACAAATGAAGGCGAGCGTAACAAATTGAGATTCAACAAATACAACCTACCGTCATCACACCCTATGGCGTATGAGTCATATTTAGGATGCCGATAAATACAATGAGCGTTTATCGGGAACTTCTGTAGTAATTTACCGGAGATTGTACTCCACAAATAAATCTCATCACCTAAGATGAATATTTTGTCACCTTCCAAAGAAAAACATATACCTTTAATCGCATAATCTATATTCGCCCACTCTTTGACTTTATTCATCGTGCGAAAGTCATAGAGTACTACATTTTTTCCCGCGATAGCCAATAATCTTTTTTGCGGATGGTAGCTTAAAAACCGCGACAACTTTCCCCCATGAAATTCCGTTATTTTACGCGATAGTTGCAAATCCCATATAACTACCTTGCCGGAAAATCCCAAACTAATCACTCTTTTCTCGCGCGGCAAAACAATATAGTCGATAATGTACCGTTGGTGCTGTCCCAATAATTTTCTTTGTTGCTTTGCATCCCAGGTAAATAATCTAAATTTAGGTACTGTTGAGGCAATGATATTATCCCTGTTTTGCAAAAACCTTACCGCCGAAAACTCCTCAGGCTTTTGTACTTCTTGTCTACGAAGTTGTTTTTTAGAAACTAGGTCCCAAATAGTAACTTGATGGCTATCGTTTGCCATTATTTGTGAAGAATGACGGTGAAAGTCAATATTCTTTACATGGCCATGGAAACCTGTAAAAGTATGAAGTTTTTTTCGTGTTTTTACGTCCCATAAACACATCGATTGATCAAAAGATCCTGTCGCTATTTTTGTTCCATCTGGACTAAAGCGTACTTTATTGATAATAGAACTGTGGCCAGGAAGCCTTCGCAAAAGACTATTCGTAACCGAAATTGCCCCACCATGAAAACCTGTCGCCACAGCAGAATAATCATGATTTGGCACCATACAACAACTGTTTGAAACAGAATGCAATACCTTTTGTCGCTCTGTATCAAAAACAATGGTATAACTTTTTACCTCTTCGCTTGTTCCTGAACAATAAATGATGTTATGGTCATCACTAAACTCTACTTTTTCTATAAAAGACAGGGGGATGTTAATTTTTGTGACTACCCGCAAATTCTGCAGGTCAACCTTTGTAAACGTATTGTCCCAAGCAACAATCCCCATGTAACGATGATCTTTTGTGAATCGAATATAATTTACCTTCGTCTCCAGAGTCGTGATCTTTTTCCATTGTGACTGCCACAAATAGACGCCATGATTTTTGGTGGAGAGAAAAAAACTACTGTTTTTCGGGTGATATTGAATATAGTGTGCTTCGCCTGGTGCCGTAAATGATTTTAATTTTTTTCCTGAAAAACTAGAAACAGTTATATCTTTTCCTGAAAAACTCACTATTTGCTTTAAATGTGAATGCACATCTCCACGGCGTTGTCGCTCATTCGTCAATATTTTTTGTATCAGCTTTAGTTTGGGCTCTAATTCCCATAGCAAAAAATATACTTGACCAATTTTAGAATCAAAACAGTACATAACCAACTTGCCATCCGCTAAAAATTTAACGTAGAAAGGCTGGTACTGCTCAATACAATGTAACACCTGTCCGGTTTGCGCGTTCCATATAGTTGTAATCCCACCGGAATTCAAAGTGACCATTTTTTTATTGTCAAAACTCCAATGAATAGAGTGTATCGTGGGAGCGTTGCCGATCTTACTATAGAGCTTCTTTTGCGTAGCAACATCCCACAAGACAATTGACTTATACGCCTCTATAAGTCTTTTTTCATCTGAAGAAAAACACATAACCCCTATCGCGCGTGATGATAGCAATCTCACATTCTTAGGTAGCATACGCCCTTGCTCCATAGAAACAACCTCGATGTGTCTTCGTCGGACAAGCGCCATTTCGCGACCAGAAGGAGAAAGGGAAAAATCAACGCAATCCTCTCTTACATAAGAACTCATTTTTTTGCGTTTTTTCATATCCCAAGTAATGATCCCCTCAGTTGAGTGGTAGACAAGATAGTTATGTGGATGAAATTGCACATTATACAGTTTTTCACTTACAGAAAACGAATGAGTCAACTTTGTTGCTGACACACTCCAAATACAAATTTGCTTTGCACAAATTCCACAAATCTTTGTCCCATCGTTGTTGAAACGCAAGGATCTTACAGGCGCAGGTGTTTTTATTATTTCGACGTGACCATTTGTGATATCAAGAAAATGAAGTTTATTCATACTTGAAAAAACACAGATAGTTCGATACAAAGCAATACCGGTAATAGACTTGTAAGAAAACTTTGTCATTTTTTGCGTAGCGATGTCCAAAATACAAATCTTATCGCGGATGGTCAGTGCTAACTTTTTCTTATCTTGGTCAATAGCCGATAGGGAAATCCGGTCGCGAAAAGCACAAGATTTTTTCAATTTTCCAGAATGCAAATCCCAAGTAATCACTTCATTATCATCAACAGAAATCACACTATTTTGCTTGGCGTAAACAGCTCTGATTTCGCGATCAGAATAGTAAACACCTGGAAATCGCCAACGTATTCCGCTATGTAAAAAAGCTTGGCGAATATACTTTTTGGATTGCGAACGCAACTGGGAAACCTCTGGATTATCTTCGTAGTTGTGAAGCGTTTGTAAAGCAGTTCCTCCGAATGCTCCCAGTTGCTTCCAACGACTTTTTTCTTGTGCCGACTTTGCTTTAGATAGTAATATTTTTGTTAAACGCACCGCCATGTTGTACTCTTTTTTTTGTGACTCCAAACGTTCTTTCTGTACGATTTCATGCGCTTTCTCAACCGCTTTTTTCTCTTCTTGTAGTTCACTTAAGGTATCTTGCAAAATGCTTTTGTGATGCAAAAGCATTCCCATTAGTGTCATCAACAGCAAAAAACTAATCACGACGATCGATGACACAACTTTGTAGCGTAAGATAAAATTAGTAAAATGGCGCACGGCACTATATTTCTTAGCAATAATCGGTCGATTGTTTTTATAATTCTCAAAATCTTTCACTAGTTGTGTAAAAGAAGCGTAGCGCCGCAGAGGATTGCGTTGTAGACACTTCAGGCATATTGCTTCTAAATAAGGACAGATATCGGGGTTTAGATGCCGCAGAGGAATGGGATCTTTCTCCATAATTTGACAAATAACATTGACCTCTATTTCCCCCTGGAATACCGTACGATAGGTAAGTGCCTCATACATCGTGGCCCCAAGTGAATAGATATCACTTTCAAAAGTGGCTTTTCCTTGTACCTGTTCCGGAGACATGTACAAAATGGTTCCAATCATTTGCCCTGTTTTGGACAGCTGTTGGGTTGCATCGGAAATTTTAGCCACTCCAAAGTCCATCAATTTTGGGACACCATCTTTACGAATCATGATGTTACTTGGTTTTATATCGCGATGAATAATATTATGTTCATGTGCACATTGCAGCGCTTTACATACGGGAATCATCAAATCAACAAGCTGCTGCACTTGAATTTTACGATTGTAAATGAGATGCGTCAGGCTAACACCTTCGATGTACTCCATAGTAAAATAAGGCCGTGGGGTCCTGCCAAATTCATAAAATCGCACAATATTTGGATGATTGAGTTTGGCCACAGCAGACATTTCGTGAAAAAAGCGCTCCATGTGCTCCTTGTCTTGACTCAACATAACTTTTAAAGCCACATGTCTCTTAAATTTGCGATCGTAAGCACCATAAACAATTCCCATGCCTCCGCGCCCCAACTCACTTTGTAAAGTGTAGCGACCAAACTCAACTGTTTTTTGTTGAGATTTCCCTGCCGGTGAAGATCGATCATCATGTGCGTACATATATCGGTCCTAGAATGAACTTGTAAATTTTGCGAAAAACTAAGTTTTTTTCTGTTGTCTAGCGATTATAATATAAACAATTTGTGTGGCTATTAATAATATTTATTTCTAAAGGTAACAAACTATATGATTCCATTTGCACAAGCTTCGGAACGTTCCCAGGCGTATCGTTTACGAAAGTTAGCGATGGCTGTTATCGAACAGTACCCTCTCGCGATCAAAAAAGTAAACTACATTCAAAACGGCGAAAATGCCACTTTTCAGTTAATCGATAAAAAAGGTAAAAAGTATTTACTGCGTGTTCATCGTTACGGATATCATACAACGCAAGCAATACAGGAAGAACTACAGTGGTTAATCTCTATCGGAAAATCGACAGATATTCAAGTTCCACAGCCTATAAAATCCAAAAGCGGAACACATTTTGTAATAGTAAAACATCCCGCGATGTCTCATCCGCGTCATTGTGCGGTTTTTCATTGGGTAGAAGGTCGATTTTTATGGAAACATACCAATGAAAACTACATGCATAAACTAGGTGCTTTGATTGCTCAATTACAAAAAACGGGAAAAAAACGAAAAATACAACATCGCAAATATTGGTCGATAGACGGCCTTATTGGCCGTAACTCAAAATTTGGTGATTTGGAAGATGTTATTGGGATTCCACGAAAACAACACAACTTACTCATTCGTGCGCGCGACAGCATTTATGAAATGATGATTCTCTATGAAAAAAATAATCCCAAAAAAGTAGGGCTCATGCACGCCGACCTTCATTTTGGTAACTTTGTTGTGAATAAAGGTGTCTTAGGGGCGATTGATTTTGATGATAGTGGCGTAGGACTTCATAGTTACGACCTTGCGATCCCTATGCGTTCCCTGGCTTTTTTTACAGAGTATGAAAAGCGTAGTGATTTATCACAGTTATGTGCCGCATTGTTGGAGGGTTACGCGGAACACATGCCTTTGAACGAAAAAGACATACAGCATGTCAAAACTTTTCAAGCAATACGTCAACTAGTTATGTTGGGATGGTTGCAGTCGCGCTCTGATATACCACGATTAAAAAAACGTATACCTATCGCCGCGAAAAACGCCATGGTGTACATCAAAGATAACCTCGACATTCTTTAGAAAATTTACTTCGTTATTAGACGCGTATTTGCTATTATATGGCGTAATGAGCTATTTTTTGAAAGAGGATAGGAACTATGTTGTCAGAAAACGAGCAACAACACATCGAGTTACCTCCTGGTTACGAATTCGTAAAACAAATCGGACAAGGAGGCCAAGCAATCGTGTGGATGGTGCGCAATAATAATTTACCAAAAAATAAGAAATACCAAGCGTTAAAATTATTGGATTCGCGTAGCCATAAAGCGAGTATACGTTTTACAAAGGAAATGGACATACTTTCGCGTCTTAAACATAAAAATATCGTGCGTGTTTTGGTGGTAAATCCGAAAAATCACTACTTTATCATGGACTACTATCCCAATTCACTTGATCGCTATATGAATAAGGTGAACTATTCTCTATACACTGCCGTCGAAATCTTGCAACAGGTTACCGAAGGAGTGGCCTTTGCCCATAAACACAACATCATACATCGCGATTTAAAACCGAGTAATATATTATTATCAAAAAAACTAACGCCTAAAGTTGCCGATTTTGGTGTGGTAAAAATTTTAGAAGACAACCCTGAACCGTTTACGGCAACAGAAGACCTTATTGGTAGTGCTCCGTACATGTCGCCGGAACAGTGGGAGCAGGAAACAATTGATGAACGTACCGATATATGGGCGCTCGGAATTATGCTCTATCAAATGATTACACGTCAACTGCCTTTCCCCAATGCATCGGGGTATCGTTTGGCAAAAGCAACGATCATGGAACCAATAACAATACCTGAGGAAAAAAAGCTCAACCGCTTGGAAAAAATGCTCATTCCCATCTACCAAAAAGCCGTGATGAAAAAACCACAGGATCGCTATCAAAAAGCCGAAGACATGGCGCACGAAATTCGTAAGGCTTTACAAAAATATTCGGCAAGTAAATTAGACGAGTCCCAAGGGGGATGTGTATTTATTGCCGACACCAGTACAAAATATCTAAAACACTATCAAAATATGTTTGCCAGAATGAATCTTGAAATCGTTCTTGTAAAAGGCTGCCGCGACTTAGTTGATAAGCTCAAAAACAATGCACGACCTAATTTTTTGTTACTCGATAGTAAAATTCCAAAGAATTCAGTCATGAAAATGATTTCCATATTTCGCAAAAAAAGTCTCATTATTCCCATTATTGTGAGTCGAAAAGTTCATGTTGGCAATAAAACGCGCCTGAGTCTCAGCGATTGTTTAACATATAACAAAGTGCAAGAGCTTTATCGTACAAAGAGCGACTAACCATTCGTGTTGGTTCCGCCACTCAAAAGCTTATCTTACATGGTACACCAATTATCTTCTATGATCGCCATACTTTGTATGAAAAATTACGTACGTGTTGTAAAGTCAATAGTGATCGTATCAAGATGCTTTTCTTTAACTTTACTACTATCAAGATCTGTGTACACTCGCTCTGCGTTTTCTCGCCACCATAGTTTCGCCTTCTCTTGCCCCCAGTCTGTTTGGCAATTTTTTAAAAGCTTGTAGAGAACTTGTGCATTGAGAGGTCGTTCGCGAGGTTTTTTTCGCAAACAGCGCATTATGATATCTTCCAGTTCTTTGTTGATTGGTTTTCCCAAAACTTCAGAAGGTAGACGTGGCTTGGTTTTCACTTGGTGGCGACAAACATCCGCGGGGTCTTTACTGTTAAAAACGTGTTTACCGGTCAATAGAAAATAACCAACTGCACCAATAGCATATATATCGCATTTTTGATCTATATCTTCAGGATTTACCAATGCCTCGGGAGCAATATAATGTGGACTACCATAAATAGCACCTTTTTCATTGGCAACATACTCTTTACTGATATCATTAATTTCTCGTGCTAAACCAAAATCGAGAACTTTCACAAAATCGTAAATTCCTCCCCGTTCACCAATCATGATGTTTGCAGGTTTTATATCGCGATGGATGAGACCAATGCTGTGAGCTTCGGCAACGGAAGAACATACTTGTGTAAGGAAATAGACAACGCGCCCTTCCTTTACAGCGCCATTCTTGTAAACGAGTTCGCTCAAGGTAATGCCAGGTAAATACTCCATCACGTAATAAAAAATGCCCTTAGGCGTGCGCCCATAGTCGTATACCGCAATTGTATTGGGATGCGTTAGGCGACTTGTTAATTGTACTTCCTGCTCAAAACGCTTGACATTGTCTTCGCTGACTTGGCGTGGCTGGATGAGTTTTAATGCGGTAATGCGTCGCAATGTAGCATGAGAGGCCTTATAAACTTCCCCCATTCCCCCTTTGCCAATTCTATCGATAATTTTATACTGTCCAAATTGCTCCGCCGCCTTTGCCTTTTTGTAAAAATGCATTATGATGTATAGTGATATAAGTAATACAAAACCCGAAATTCCGACAAGAACAAATAAGTACCAAAACAAACGGCGAAAACTATACAAGGTAGCATACGCTTTTTCTAAATCAATTTCACTGGCAATGCCAATGTTAAAATCTTCCACCCACATCCATGCACCAATGACAGGTACACCACGAAAATCGCGATATCCCTCCACATTCACTCCTTTGGGATTGCGTAGTGCGTGAGTAACGAGATAAGTAAATGCCAACTCGTCATGGGAGACCTCTTCACCTTTGAGTAGATTACATTTGGGATTGAGTATTTTTAAATTAAAAATCGGGTGTTCGGAATCCATCAACCCTAACTCGCGGATTTGCTCATTCAAAACGCTACTCGTCAACATCCAGCCATCACCATCAAACGCATAGTTATGGCTAGTGTTGTTCACCTGAAAAATCGTAGAAAAGTCCATTTGCGGTTGTATACCGAAAACAAGAGAAGCAATAATCTCCCCGTGTTTGTCGTAAAGAGGTGTACCTGAAAGTATTAAGGCTTGTTTTTCTGTGGAGTTACTGTCAAGTGTTTTTAAAAAATCGCTCAAAAAAGGTGCTGTCAAAATCGTTTCACCTTGTAAAACGCGGTCGAAAAACTTTATTTGTAGAGAAGTAATACTTTGTCCAACGAGCGAGTCGTTTAAAGAAGCAACAATGCGTTTTTGTGGGGTAATAATAGCAAAATCTGTATAACCATACACGCGACACATTGGCCGTAAGTGTTGACGAATTTCTTTCAGGAAATGAGACTGGAGAATTTCATCGGGAGACTTCGACGATTTTTTGTTCATAAAATCTTCGGTAAGAGTCCGAACTTTTCGTTCCAATCCTTTACTAACTGCTGCGGATTTCTGAGCCTCGACCCACAGTTGTAACATCATGTATGTATTACTCAAATTGACATTTAGTTCTTGCGAGAATTTGTTTTTAATAACGCGGTCAATTAGCGAATTCATCCCTAAACCAACAACAATCAAAATGAGTGAAACAATCCCAAGTAGTGTCCACTTCTGCATATGCTTATTACTCCCAGTTGTATTTATCGCTAAATTTTCTAGATTTACGACTTGTGCTAGTTAAAATTATCATACGATTCCAATCGTGTTTCGATCGGGATTGCGAACAGGACCAGGAACATATGAAGATGATAAGTATTCTATTGGCACAATTCTCTATATTTATATATAACGCGAATGCTATTTTCCACCCAAAAAAAAAGAGCTTACTTTTATGTAAGCTCTCTCTTAATCACAAGTAAAAATTACTTTGCTTGTCCGCCACCAAAAATACATTTGAATAGGTTGCTAGCTGGATCGATAAGATCTAAAACACATTGAATAAAGTCACCAGAATCTTTGCATTTTTGAATAGCGCCGATCAAGTGTGGAGCATATTGCCCAACACATTGTAGAACTTTCCAAAAGTCAGGTGCTGCGTCAGTAAGACTTTTGTCCAAAGAAAGGCTCATCGCAAAATTGTCTTTTTCTAATTTGACTTCAATTTTGTACGCCACAGTTTTTGCATTGCGGCCTGTGAGTTTTCTATTCACAAAAGAAATACTTAGTACATTATCTTCTTGTGTTGCTTTGCAAGTAATGTATTCACCACTATCACCATTCATTTGTAGTGTACAAAAACCATTTTCGGTCTTGAATACAGACATAGCTTGTACTTCTTTGCCGCGCTTTACAGCTACAAACTCGTTTTTACCTTGCAAGAAATCTGCGTCACCAAAGTACAACATGTAATCTTTGTGAGCATCTTGTAGGCGGTTGATATCAGCAAAAGTAGAAACAGCAGTAAGCAAAACAACAAGAATTACAATATTTTTCATAAACTCTTCCCTTAAAAAAAATAGTGACTTACAGAATACTTCTACTATAACAAAATTCCACTTTCGACTAAATAAAATTTTTACTCTTGAACAAGTGGCTTTACTCTGACAACAATACCCATCAGGCCGTTTTCACAGCACCACTCCAATAAAAAAAGGCCTACCTTCAGAGGTAAGCCTTTTTATCGTAGTCAACACAGGGATCGCTTTTACTAATAAATTTCCTGTTTCGCAAAATGTTTTTGTGCGCGCCCCAACGCCATCAGAGGAAAGTAATGGCGGTAATAGTTA
Organism: Candidatus Uabimicrobium amorphum; assembly: GCF_009002475.1. GTDB lineage: Bacteria > Planctomycetota > Uabimicrobiia > Uabimicrobiales > Uabimicrobiaceae > Uabimicrobium > Uabimicrobium amorphum. The sequence goes on along the minus strand of NZ_AP019860.1, from coordinate 9,374,193 downwards.
TAGTTAATCATAAAAGCGCGAGACAACTCAGAACCTTGGTGTAAAGTATCCTTCACTTTTTTGAGAAAAACTCTCTCGCCAACACCATAACCGGGAAAGCCTGTACCTGTGTACTGCTTTTCGTCCCATGTGTTGTTTAGATGTTGATTGTTTAACCAAGAAACGCCTTTGCGAATGCTATCATCGTAAATATTTGTATCTACGGCTAGGAGAGCCATTAGCGCCCATGCTGTTTGTGATGCGGTGCTCTCACCTTTTCCTTTGAGGGCTTCATCAATATACGATTGGCAAGTTTCTCCCCAACCGCCATCACTGTTCTGATGTAAAACAATCCACTTTGCCGCTTCGTGGATATAATCAGCATTCATGTCCTCTCCCACAGTTTTGAGGGCGGGTAAAACAGCGGCTGTTCCATAAATATAATTCACTCCCCACCTTCCAAACCACGATCCATCGTCTTCTTGCTCACTTCTTATGTACTTGATTGCTTTTGCAACAGGTGGATAATGTAAATCGTAACCCATTTCGCCGAAGGCTTCGATCACATGTGCTGTCACGTCTACACTTGGAGGGTCGAGAGCTTCACCAAAATCGCAAAAGGGTATTTTTGTCACAATTTTGCTATTGTTGTCTTTATCGAAAGCTCCCCAACCACCATTTGACGACTGTAGCTCTAGTAACCACTGGCTTGCAACCTCCATTGCCTCTTTCATTTTCTTCACTTGATCTTGATCATCTAGTTGCTTACTCATTCTACTCAAGACCATTAAGGCTACCGCAGTATCGTCGGTATCGGGATAATAGTTGTTGGCTCTTTCGAAAGACCAACCACCACAAGGTGCATGCGGAGAGTATATTGTCCAATCTCCCTTTTCCTTTACTTGCTTCTGCAAAATCCAGTGCATCGCTTTTTGCAAATGCTCACTTTCACTTACCTTTACATCGCAATCTAACATCGCAAGGGCAGAAAGAACCGTATCCCATACAGGAGATTCACTTGCTTGTAAGTAAATCCCACCATTTTTTTCATACGACCAATGTTTGTCAAATGCAGAAAGACCTTTTGCCAAAACCGGATGATCTATTGCAAAACCTTCGGTGTATAGCGCCATCAAAGAATATACCCATGGTGGTTGAATACCACTCCATGCTCCATCTGCTTCTTGGCGTTCGATGATCCACTCCATACACAATTTTTTCGCTACTTTTCTCATCGGTTTCCACGGTAGTTTATTGTACATATTTAACGCTCGGTCTATGGCAAAAAATATCGATTCCCACGATGCCAATGAGCTATCCCGCGGTAAACTGTAGTCTATATTCTCACGACCGTTAGGAAACAACTCATCCAAACGTTTTTCGGGCGGTAAATGCCGTACCGGTCTATTTGCCGATAAAATAGACATAGGGACAAGTGTGCCTCGCGCCCAAGACGAAAAACGATAAATGTTGAGTGGAGCCCAAGAAGGCAAAAAGATAAATTCAGGAGGTAGTTGTGGAGTACACTCCCATGGCCATTCGCCAATAAGAGCCAACCAATATTTGGTAAAAACACGTAAATCTCTAAAATCACGCTGTAAAATCCACTCACGCGCTTTTGTCAAAGCTTCGCTATGCGGATCTAAACCGGCGACACGAAGCGCTGCGTAACTTTCTACAGTTGTGTTGATGTCACCCGATGGTGCGCCGTAAAATACTTCCCAAGAGCCATCAGCGCGTTGTTCATTAAGTATACATTGAACAACTTTATCATATTTAGGATCATCTTCTACACCTAAGAAATGTTGCATCAAAATCCATTCGGCTTCCATACATGAATTCGATTCTAACATTCCCACCCAGTAGCCTTCGTCGTGTTGTTTGCCTTCCAACCAACGAATTGCAGAGTTGACAACATTATCTACCTGGGTAATATCTATTTGTTTTTGCGCTTCTAGTACATTCGCAGCTTCCGCAGTATTTTTCACAGCAATCCCTTTACGTCACATGTATTTGTAGATAAATCTTTGTAGCAAATAGCTTTTGTAGCATATATTCAAATTTATTGACCAAACGGTCAGGAATACACTACAAAAATCCCCCTTTAGTATATTTTAGGGGTCTCATACGGGTTTGACCGATCGGTTAGGTTTATCTAATAAATCATAAGAATTTATATTTGTCAATTATTTTTATTACAACTTTGTGGAAGTTTGTGATAAAAACTTTGCGGTAAACTTTTGTCGAAATCATATTTGTTTCGAAAGGGAAATCAAAATAGAATCGTGAAGTTCATCTAGTGTACCATTCACTTCATATATTCTTGTATAAGCGAAAACAATGGCACCGCACTTTGATTACTTTGCAAAATTTGTAAATATTCGCGGTGCGATTTGTTATCAAATGGAGCAAGATCACGTGCTTGCTTATAAACACGCCACGTACGCTGCGCATTCCATGCAAAAAATTTACGAAAATTTTCATACTCTTTGTAGTACTGTGGAGATAGCTGTTGTGCTGCTTGTACTAAGGCCGCTGAATATACTAAAAATTCCAACATAGCAAGCAAAGTGTCGCGACGTCCTTGTTTCCACAACTCATTTTGCACTAAATCTAAACCCACTTCAGCGCCATTAGTGTATGCGACCCATTCTTCCCAAATATATAGTGGATTATTTTCGTAATCAGGGCTAGGAAAGTAGTGGGCGAATAATTCTCCTCGCAGTACCTTGGGAATAAACGCATATACTTTCGATAGTGGGACAGGTGGGTTTTCGATAATCGCCACATGATTGTCGAAAACGTAAAAAGCGTTGATTTTATTCGCATAGTATTTCTGCTCATTCATGCGAAAGTGTATGCTAATGTCATGCGTCGCTTCATGCGCTGTCGTCACTAAGTCTTCGAAATTATTTTCGTAAAATACCTCGTGATTTTTAATATCTTGCAATTTATTTCCCCAAGCAGGGTTTTTCGTATCTTTACGCGGGGCAAAATGTTCGAAAAGAGGCTTGGGTGGTTTCTGCGGCGCTGGGCTCTGACAGCCCAGACACCAACAAAGACTTACAATAAAGAGTACCTTAATCATTTAAAATTCATTTCTGGTAATTTGGTAATAAAGATGATTAATTCGCGTAATTTTTTGCGATGATTTTCATGCGGTTTGTCAATGATTTTCTCGGCGAGTTTTCGCGACTTCTCTCCCAAAACATCACCAGTGATACGCATAGCGATAATGTCAATTGCCTCTTGTAAAAATTCGCGATTACTCACGGCATATGCTCTACGCCATGGTCCAGGAACTAACTGAAACAGTTGATTGACGAGATCGCTACTTAACCGCCAGCGTTGTAAAATCATATTGGAATCCGTGTAAGATTGTGGATCTTCGGAATAACCATCTGGGGTTGCACAGTCAAAAAGGGACATACCGCTATTCGCCAAGTAGCGCGTCAGAAACCCGGGAAACTTTAGCTCAACACTACGCGCCATCCGCATAGCATAGTCTTGAGGATTAGCGAATTTCTTACACCTTAAGGCATCCTTCCAAAAAAGTGGATGTTCACTAAGCGTTAATAGAATCTTATTAAAATCGCCATAACTTTCATGGAAAACCTCCACAAGATCATCTACCAACTCTTCGGGAACAGGTGAAGAAACGTAATGCTTGGCAAATTTTTGGCAAACAAACCGCGCGGTACTAGGGTGTGCCGCGAGAAGTTCCAAAGCGCGCAACACTCTTGGTGCTTTATCACAACCAGAAGCCACAGGAAAACGCACACCGAGAATCACCTCTTCTTTGCCACTATTCAAAATCGCCGCAAAACGCTGTTCGCGATTTATTCCACCAAACTTACTGCGTATAATTGCTGCACAGGTCCAACCAGTGAGGAGACGAGCTAAGGCAGTAACATCTTGCTGAGTATAACCACCATTTACTCCTAAGGTATGAAGCTCCATAATCTCTCGTGCATAGTTCTCATTGATGCGATTGGCGAAACTACCATCCTGATCTAAATAAAATAACATCGCTGGACTTGTTGCAGATAGTAACAATAAATCGTAAAAGCGACCCACACCATGTTGGTAAAAACGTTGATGCTCTTTCCACTTTTCTGCCGCCTGTGTTTTGCGAATCCATGTGGAAAAATGATTTTGAGCCCACATCACAAAACGTGCATGTACAGGATTTGACGTAAGTAGTAGTTGCAACAACGCGCGTTGTTGAATGGCATACAATGAACCAATAGGAAACTGCTTCATGACACGTGTGTAAACTATTCGATCTCTAACGTCTTCACATACATCTAATTGCTGCGTCAACCAATTTTTTTCGCCCACAGCCAACAACTTTGCCAACTGCGAAAACTCGGGGCCATGAGCAAAGCGATTGAGCAGTGCCACAGCACGACTATATTTTGTACCACTTACAGGCTTTTCTTCTGCAACAATAAAGGTGACTTCCTTACTTTCTGCCACATTACCAACGACGTCCGTCGCACGTACAAAAACGCGATGTTTTCCGGGCTTTAAATTTGTAAGTGGTAATGGAAAAACATAGTGGCCTGCACGCCCCAAACGTTGCAAACTCATGTTTTTGGATTGTCCGTTCACGTAGATGTTTGTAACACCAACCAAGTCATTGTCACAAATCTCCGCGACAACAACATCGCTGCTGTGGACTACTTCGTCTTGTTGTGGGTGTACGATACGTACATTAGGAGGTGTTTCATCTGGTGGCATAATCTCTACTAGCATAATGGCATTGACAAACAAATTGCGATCCCCAATTCCTTCTTCGAAAGCATCGTTAACAAAAGAAAGCTGTAGATTACCTTTAATAATTTGCACATGACCTAATTCGCGCATACCCCAATAGCGAGGTATTTCTACCACGGGTAACTTTTTATCGTCAACACTGACTTGTAACTTAGCTCGTCCGCGAAAATCTTGCCCCTTGGCTTCGACATACACGCGAAAATTTCCACGGATGTTTTCGGGAAGCTTTAGCGTATATGTTTTGTTCGTGGCAAAAAACAACACCGGGTGATTCTTCCCTTGTGTTTTTACCATTTTCTTTTCGTCACTCCAGTAGGGGCTCGCAGAAGGAAATCGATAAAACTTCGGTGTGGGCGAACTCAATTTTTGTGGATTTATTAAAGTTTGCTTTTCACCTGTATATGTCACCCCTCCTTCGATCTGGGCGCTAAGATACACGCTATTCTCTCCTTGGCGTAAACTTTCGCGAAATACCGGAAAAAAGATGTCATATCCCTGCTGCTCACAAAAAACTTTGTCATTGATGTGAAGTTTCACTATTGGAGCAATTTGCGATGAAGTAATACAATTTCCTTGCAGGAAAGTACACCCCGTCACAACTTCCCCGTCAAAAACACTGTCTAAAGCTATTTTCACTTGGTGACGATTTGTTGGTTTTTGCATCATCATCATCGAACTATTCGCCGTGTTGTCCACAGAAACTAATTCGTATTGATCCAGCATCAAATTGCGATCCGCCCAAGGTGTTGCAAAAAAGTCGTTGGCAAAAAACACGGTGATTACGTTTTTTCCTTTGTCGAGAGCAAACGGTTTGCCAATGGCAACACGATGCCAGTTACTATCCACTATTTGCCCACCTGTGAGGAGTGCTTGTTGATCGTTTGCGTATATATTAACCGCAGGAAATTCCCCTCCTGCCAAATCTCCTTTCGCGCGCAACAAAAGCTGATAACGGCCTGGAGAAGGACAATTGTACTCAAAACTCCATGCGGGATATACGCTTGCACAGAAAATGTACTTCTCTCCACCAGCTTCGGGGTGTGATGCCACTTTAAACTTACCACCGCGACCAAAACGCTGTTGTGCACTAGTTACATAGTCATCTTCACACTCTCCGCGCTTTACCACATGCTTCGCCACAGAAACGGCGACGCGCTCACTCACCACATCATTGCATCGCGCAAATAAATCACATGTTTCGGGTAGCAACGAACTGTCTACATTAAATAAGTAACGACTGTGGTATGCATCTAAACGCAAAATCTTGTTTGCGGTAAATACATGTGAATTTGTATGTAACGATACGCTTGCCTTTTGTGATTCATCATACGCACTGACATCAACCGCGACCGTAAACTTCCCACACACGCTACTCCCCGTAATCGGAGTGATAATATTGAGTTGAACATTGCTATTTTTTGCTGTGCAAGTGATCTCAAGCTGATGATTATTTGCCAAAGTAAGTTTTGTCGTACCAACTTTTTGACCTCTTATACGTACGTACGCTAAGTCATATTCCTTAAGAAAAGTAGGTTGTTCAATAACCATTACACATTCAGGGTTAGTGCTACTTACAACAAGAGGTTGATTCTGCACGGCTTTCTTTTTACTGCGAATAGCGATCATACGCGTTTCATTTTCCGCAACAACTGTTTTTGTACATACAAATGCAAAATCATCACTGTAAACGACAGTGAATAACAAAAATATCAATACAAATTTCACAATCTATTTCCTAAACATGAGATTTAGAAGCATGAATTTCCGCTACTTTATTTAAAATTTTCTGTGCACATTGTAAATGACCGTGCACAGCAAAACCATGCGAGCAGCCTCGCGGAACTTGCTGTTCGCGAAAACGTTTTGCGGCAGCGTGACAGTGACGTGCTGCCATCTCTAACTCATCGGCAATCGCCTCGTATAACATTGCAACTTCTTCAATAGAAATTTCTTCCATCTGCCATCCTAACTTTGCTTTTTAACAATCTGCGCTTTTTGTTCATTTGTCATTTTATTATCAATGGCCTTTTTTGTAAAAAAAGGAACTTTTTTCCACCACAAGCGAAAGGCTTGGTAATGAATAAAAAAAACTACCTTCCACGTCATATGAGGGTATTTAAAAAACATCCTCACCAAAGAGCGATTATTCATTGCAATTTTTTTTAAAGACAAAGCCGTTTTTACAATAGGTTTATCGTCACTTAGTGTATGAATACACGCCTTGAGATCTTCATCGGGTGTCTGGAAAAAAAATTTCAAATTTGTCTCACTGTCGACAAAGGGCGAGATGTAAAAGTCCTTTACGTCGCGATATCGGTAAACATTTCCCTCTTTTTTTTGCGTAGGAATATGATAATATTTTTGTTCGGAGAAAGTGTTGGTTACTTCGGCAACGATATGATACAAATTTTCGTTTTCATCAAAACAAAAATAAAAACTAACAGGATTGAACACATAACCAACAATACGCATATTCGTCAATAAATATACACGATGTGCTTTTGTAATGCCGTTGTGTTGCAAAAATTTTTGGAATCGTTCCTTCAAAGGCAACCCATTTTTTTCACACCACAAATAGTCTTTTTCATAAAAAGAGAATAGACGCAACTTATTTAGCCCTATACACCACATTTCTTTTGCCAAAGAAGTGATTTCGTCTAAATCTACATACATCATATACACATTATAAGTGAACTTATTCTTTAAAGGAGAAACGCGATTATGGACAACTTGTCCTTCATATATACACGAGCTTTGCATTAGTCTTTTCTCTTCAAAAGTTTACTGGCACTTAATGCCGCACGTAAACCATCCTCATGAAAACCATAGCCAAAATAGCTACCGGCAAAATACACTTGCCCATTTTGCTGTAGTTCTCCTAAGTGTTTTTGCGCGTTGATGGCATCCATGCAGAACAGAGGATGCTCATAATCTGTTTCGTATACAATTTTTTGTGGATCTATCGGCATGAATTCGTTGATAGATACAAAGTAATTACGCGTTGTTTTTAAATTTTGTAAACGATTCATGTAGTATGTTGTGGTCGTAGTGTGTTCCGGAGAATTGGGAAGAATTTTGTAGTTCCAGGCACTCCAAATACTACGCAACGGCGGCATGGTACTCTCATCAAAATGTAAAACCGCTTTATTTTTTTGATATTTAAAACATCCTAAAATATTTTGTTCTTTCGCCGAGGCATCTTTCAGCATACGCAAAGCTTGGTCGGCATGTGTGGCCAACAGCACCTTATCAAATTTGTATTTTTCATGTTTTGTGCAAACCACCACACCATTGCGATCACGACACACAGATTGCACAGGACTGTTATTGTGCACTTTCATCTGCGGCATTTTCGCGCGTATATTTTTAATATAACTCCAAGAACCGCCTTTCACGGTCCGCCACGGATGATGAGTGTCTACACCTAAAAGACCGTGGTTGCGAAAAAACTCAATTAAAGTGCGCGCAGGAAACGCCATCATTTTTTCCATAGGTGTCGACCAAATAGCCGAACTCATTGGCACGATGTAATTTTCCACAAAGTATTTTGTGTAGCGTCTTTTTTTCAAATATACTCCAAGAGGTAGGTCCATACTACTTCGCTTTAGATCTTCTACCGAAGTTTTAAAAAAACGCATAATTTGTACAATGAAACGCCAGTATTCAAAGCGCAGCGCATTGCTACGCTGTGCAAAAATACCCGGTAAACCCGCACCACAAAACTGTAGTTTCGTTTTTAAGTTATACAAACTAAAAGACATGTTACTCGCTTGCGTCTCGACCTCTAGTTCTTCAAAAAGTTTTGTCAAATTAGGATATGTAACCTCATTGTAAACGATAAATCCCGTATCAATGTTGTACTCTTTACCATTTTCTTTGACCGCAATGGTATTTGTGTGTCCTCCCAAATAATTTTCTTTTTCAAAAATCGTAATATCATAATCGTTTCTTAAATAATAAGCACTAGCAATACCAGATATTCCAGAGCCTATAATAGCTAATTTTTGCATTCTTCCAACCTAACGAACTATTTTTCTTGCATACGTACCAACAAACAACGTCATGGTAATGATTCCCACCAACGCCTCAAAAGCGACAACAGCTTTTAGCCAACCATAAAAATCAGGATGTATGTCTCCAAAACCCATCGTTGTAAAGGCCATTACCGAAAAATAAATACATTGACTTAACGTAGGATGCTGCCCCTTCGTAATCTCATCCCCTTCGAGAATAAGTTGATCGGGAAACATCCAGTAAAATGTTCCAAATGCCGCAATCAAAAATCCGGCGAGAAAGGTAATGCGGAAAGGGTGCGTACCATAGTTACTTCCATAGTCAATAAGAATTTTTTCAAAAGTGTTTTTTGCCAAAACAAAAATATTCTTATTCTGCTTTGCTTTTATCGAACTGTGATGTCTTTTATTACGACGGAATTTCCAGTACGCCCAATCTTCTTCATCATGCATACCTTGGATGGAGAAACTTTTCTTTAGCGCCAAGTACTCCTGTGAGGTTCTCTCTACGTCCATAGAATTATTGTCATGCTTATCTCCACGTAGTTTTCCATCGATCTGCTGTGGAACAATCGCGATCACATCGGTGACCATATTGTAGAAAGAGATTTGATCAAAAGAAGCCTCAGCAAGGTTTAGGCGACGATTGATATTCGCTCCCTTTAGAGTCAGTTCTTGCGCCACATTTATTTTGCGCAAATCCAACTCCAAACTACAAAACGCTCCCGAAAAAACGGCATCTTCGGCAAACTGTGCATTGCGAAAACTAATTTGTTCTCCAAAATAAACGTTATTAAACTTTGCCTGCTTCGCAAATCGAACCTGTTGAAACAGTGCTTTTTTATTAAAACGTGCATTGGCAAAGTTAGCGTCGCCGTCAAACACTGTCGCATTTTGATCTTCGGGGCAGTTAGAAATCGATGTTTCCGTGGCAAAACGCGCCGCGCCTTCAAACTCGCTATTCATAAAATTAACATCTGCGAACTTACAACCCACAAAATAAGATTGTTTCACAAACTGTGCTTCTTCAAAAGAACACACTGCGTTAAATTTGCAAAAACGGAAAAACGCCGTTTGGTGAAAAATAGCCTTGTCAAAACAAGCGCGATTGACAAACTCACTACCGTTAAAAGTTACTTCGCCCACAAACGCCGCGTTTTTTAAACTTAGATTATGTTTAAATGTGCACTTGGAAAAATCGACACTACTGCTCTGCGTCCCCCATGTCGTTTGTTCAAAACCAACTTTATGGAAACACGCTCCATGAAAGTTGATCAACGCCGACTTTAGTTGCGAACCTTCGAAGTTTATGGATTTGTGAAAAGTGGTTCCTGCAAAGTTGAGTTGCTGATCATCACCGCCAAAGTAACTATTGCGAAAAAATACATCTTGGTGGTAAATGGTATTGTTAAAATTTAAGGTTCCTTCACAACTCACGTTGTCGAGAAAAAATCCACCGTTAAACAATGTATCCTTTGTATTGATCTGGTTACCAATAAAAGACTTACTTAAGTTAAATTTCTTATCAAATGTCGTATTCGCCAAAGAAACAACACCGTTGATATTACATTTATTCATATTAAAAATAGTAAAATAATGACTTCCTTGCGAAGCAAATTCACCATGAAATGCACACTTCAAAAACTCGACTTTTTGTTTAGCATACACTTTATTCCATCCTGCACGGTCATGAAAAGTACATGCATTTACGTGCACTAAGTTTTCAAAAGTCGATTGGCCAAAGTTCATCTTTTTACTGAAAATAACACGGCTAAGAGACAAATTGCTTTTAACATCTAATTTGCGCATCCATACGTTACCATCAAAGTTACACGCAATTATTTTAACGTTTTTCGCAAATACACTTTCGTTGAGAGCAATGTCTTGGTAAAAGTGATTGAACCTAAACAAGAAATCTTCTGCAAAGTGGGCCGTACACGAAAACTCGCCCTCAAATTGGCCTTGGACACAGTCAAAAGTATCCGTAAAGTTACAATGCTCAATACGAACATGTTGTTTAAATCTCGTTTGCAGAATCATTTCTTTGCGATCTTGCAAGGAAAGTTTTGTTTTGCCGATAGTGCAATTTTTGATAATCACTGTATCTAAGCACGTACTTCCAGACAAATCCAACTCGCCGATCTCACAATTGTGCAGCGCAATTTTTTGGATTGTACAGTTACGTAAAACAACACTTTCGACCTTGGCATTTGCGATTGGTTCTCCCGCAATAAGCATTTCCTTTACTTTTTCGTTATCGATATCATGCATTTGCTCATTGCTGTTACAACCCCATAGATCACTCATAATACATCCTTTACATTTCGTTGACACATTCGCACATTTTACAACGTCAAACCGTCTCTAGCTGACGAAAATACGTCTTTGCTAAAAAATGAAAATCTTTCATTTTGCGAAAATTTTTTTTAGACGAAAATATGCAAATAGTTCTTCGTTATTTCGCTAATACTAAGATATGTCATTATTTGAAACTCATTCATTGTACATTCACAGCTTTATTCCTTTTATAGCAAAGATTTTAGCTGCTTCAGCACTCTCAATTAAGAGTGTCAATAATGGGAAGACACACCTTACAAGGTATACTTTGTTTTCCGTCACAATCAGTAAAATAAGTAAATTTCATAAAAAAAATTGAATCGGCATTGTATTTGCATGTTTGTTTATAGTAATATTTAAGTACACCCTAGAGAAATGTGCAAAAAAATTACGGTATGTTTAAGCATAAATGCAAAAATCACGTACGGTTAAAAGCTTTACCAATACAATCTCACAATCTACATTACAATCTACTTCCTCGTGAAAAAACAGAATATTTATTTTAGAAATATTGTAATTTTATACGAACATCATGCAAATAATATTTGAAACAGCCGAAAATAATAAAAAGGATAAAGTGTACAACACTTTATTTACAAATACAGTAGATAACGAAATTTATATAAGCATAAGAAAATTAATGCCGCAAATCTACTAGTTTTTGTATCGGAATGATAGCTAAGAGCTCTTTCTCTACTCTGAAACATTAAATACGTAATACAAGGGACGTTTTAGGAGTATACAATGCTAGACTTAGGCGCAATACTTAAAAGCGGTAGATTACGCATGGGTATGTCACAAATTACCCTAGCGCGTAAACTAGGCGTAAATTCCTCGAGTATATCTCGTTGGGAAAAAAATCAACAAGTAATCGCGGGTGATACCTTAATAGAAGCCGCTAAAATCTTAAATATCACCCAAGAACTTTTTCCAGAGTATGATATCAATCGTAGCGATGGAACCCCATTAACAAATAACAATGTTTATAACATTGTCAGAAGTTTGCAATATAAAATCACAGCCCTCGAAGAAAAAATGACAGCGAGTAACACGGCAAATAAATTTAAAGTAATTGTTGCAGAGGATAACCTAGATGTGCAAATTTCGATCCAGGAAGCCATGTTTCACTTACCCACAAGATATCACATAGTTCATATATACAACGAAAAAGAGATCATTGAATTTTTGCAACGCTCTTGTGATGTGAGTTTAATTATCATTAGCCTGACTTCAGAAAAGATAAATGGTCGCAAAATTTTCAATTCTTTACAAAAAACGAATACAACAAAAGTACCCATCGTTCTGATCACTGACCGTAAAGCAGACAAAAATATAAATACCGGAATTGTTGGGTATGTAGATCAATTAGCAAATACAGAAGCATTTTTAGATGTTTTCGCCAAAATAGATTTTGAATGGCCCGCGTTTGTAAATAAGCAAAACGAAGATTCATCAAATTAAAAGTGTAGATAGGTATGAGTTTTAGATACCACAAAAGCATCGAAATGTGTTAAAAACCTACTTCATTTCTAGGTTAAGTTCCACAGAATTGTAAATTATCAGAAGGTGTGAATCATATAAGATTATATATGAATATGTGAAAAAATTAACACTAAAGATCGTGACGATCTTTAGTGCAAATCTTAATGTTACAATGTTGCAAACAATGCTGTGCAGCATTTTTGCAACGACTACCTATTTAAACTAGGTAATTCATTCTTTACCGAAAATTTAGCATTGGTGCCTGTGTAGTTACCGCTACGTTGCACTTTTTGCTAAACAACATTTTTAACAGGCACAATCTTTGTATTGAATCAATGCACATCTTAATCAAGAAAGGAGAAAGATATGCTCAAGGCTATACTTGTTGTTTTTATACTTACCTATATTTGCCATCTGCTTAATGTTATTTTGTTACAAACAATATTATGCAGCATTTTTGCAACAACTATCTATCTATTGGTAAACTAGGTAATTTATTTTTACCGAAAATTTAGCATTGGTGCCTGTGTAGTTACCGCTACATTGCACTTTTTGCTAAACAACATTTTTAACAGGCACAATCTTTGTATTGAATCAATGCACATCTTAATCAAGAAAGGAGAAAGATATGCTCAAGGCTATACTTGTTGTTTTTATACTTACCTATATTTGCCATCTGCTTAATGTTATTTTGTTACAAACAATACTATGCAGCATTTTTGCAACAACTATCTATCTATTGGTAAACTAGGTAATTTATTTTTACCGAAAATTTAGCATTGGTGCCTGTGTAGTTACCGCTACATTGCACTTTTTGCTAAACAACATTTTTAACAGGCACGATCTTTGTATTGAATCAATGCACATCTTAATCAAGAAAGGAGAAAGATATGCTCAAGGCTATACTTGTTGTTTTTATACTTACCTATATTTGCCATCTGCTTAATGTTATTTTGTTACAAACAATACTATGCAGCATTTTTGCAACAACTATCTATCTATTGGTAAACTAGGTAATTTATTTTTACCGAAAATTTAGCATTGGTGCCTGTGTAGTTACCGCTACATTGCACTTTTTGCTAAACAACATTTTTAACAGGCACGATCTTTGTATTGAATCAATGCACATCTTAATCAAGAAAGGAGAAAGACATGCTCAAGGCTATACTTGTTGTTTTTATACTTACCTATATTTACCATCTGCTTAATGTTATTTGCTACAAACAATACTATGCAGCATTTTTGCAACGACTATATATCTATTGGTAAACTAGGTAATTTATTTTTACCGAAAATTTAGCATTGGTGACTGTGTAGTTACCGCTACATTGCACTTTTTGCTAAACAACATTTTTAATAAAAAATTGGTATTTAATGCAGTGTAGTTACCACTACACTGCACCTTTTATTGCAATACTATTATTTAGAGTCAAATATCGTGCCACATTAAAACATTAGACTAATATTATTATAGCACACTACTGTACCAACTTCTATAAAAAAGGGATTCCAGGCTTTTTTTTACTTTAGAAATAATAATTTCAGTATTGATAAAAACTCAAAAACAGTGTAAATAGACGCCTCAACGTCACTCTAGTCATTTTTTCGTCACGCGTCTAAAGCTTGTATGAAAAGTAATACGTAAACAAAAGTCTAATACTCATTAATGGAATTCATAACTATTATTGATATCATACTCTCGAAAAAATTCCTGGGTGATATTTAAGATTTTGGTGGCTTCTATTGAGGTATCATCCGCGATTACTTATTGATTTTTTCCCAGCGAGATGTACTTGATGAATTTAAGTCTTGTTTACGCGCTAGAGTAATTTATGACATATCTATATGTGTATTGTAAGTGAAGGTGCTTATTTTTTATTATTTTCGGCTGTTTTGAATATTATTTGAGCTATCTTTTCTGAATATTTATATTTTCATTTTACTAGAAAATAGGTCTAAAAAGCATGAGCACCTGGTAATATTTAGGAGAAAATTTTTTTTATTGAACTAAATACAGCATTAAATTTACTAACACTTACTTTCCAAGACAGAGTGTGCAACAATGTTTATAACATTGTCAGAAGTTTGCAATATAAAATCATAGTTCTCGAAGAAAAAATGACAGCAAGTAGAACTCCAAACATTCTCACAAACACATTATAAAATATTCCTATACGATACGGAAAAAATACGGCAAACACTTGCTTTTTGCTGGTGTCTATGTAAAATATTTCCATAAACAAAATCGTAAAAAATCTAACTCTAATCATTTAGTACTCATATAATGAAATAATAAAAGTAACACTAAAAACATTAGAATGAGTAAAGAAAGGAATATTTTATGCCAATCACTGGTCTTTACACAGCCATTCTCGCTACGATCATCTTTATGTTGATGGCGAATGTTATTCGTTATCGCCGTTCAGAAAAAATCGGTTTGGGTGATGGTGGTAATGAGAGTCTACGTTGCGCCATGCGTTCACACGGAAACGCCATTGAAACTATCCCCATTTGTATTTTACTATTTGCTGTCGCCGAAGGAAATGGCGTAAGTCACATGGTACTACACGGCTTTGGAATTACGCTTGTTATTGCACGTATACTACACCCTTGGGGACTTTTATCAAGTGCCAACGTTACTTTCGGTCGTTTTTTTGGAACCGTTCTCACTTTTGTTACCATGATTGGCCTAATTGGAGTTATCTTGGTAAATGTCGTCCCAAAAGTTTTCTAATCCTACAGGTAAAGTTACCGTACAAAGAGATCTTCTAGATATCGAATACTGCGAAGATTTTTTTAGTGAAGTGGATGCAAATGGCTGGTTTGAATATTTGGCGGCAAAAATTCCTTGGGAGCGACGAGAAATATTCATCATGGGCAAAAAAATCTTGCAACCACGGCTCATTTGCTGGTATGGCGACGTGGAGTACACATATTCACGCTCTACCTTACCTTCGCGAAAGTGGACTCCGCAACTTCAGGAATTAAAGACGATCGTAGAGGAGTACGCACAACAAAAATTTAATAGCTGCTTACTAAATTTTTATCGCGATGGTAAAGATTCGATGGGATACCACTCCGATGACGAAAAAGTACTGGGGAAAAACCCGTTTATTGCATCGCTATCTTTTGGCGGTAAACGCCGATTTGTCCTGAAACACAAAAAAGACAAGTCGATAGAAAAAGTAGAGATAGAATTAGGTAATGGAAGTTTATTACTGATGAAGTCGCAAACACAACACTATTGGTTACATGGTATTCCCAAAACCCAAAAAGAGGTAAAGCCGCGTATTAACTTGACATTTCGTTGGACATATCCAAAGTAAATTTTATCCACCTTAAACACAAGGTGGATAAAACAAACGTTAAGGTATAGAAAATATCGCTTCTACCGGGCGATGGTCACTTGTTGTTTTGTCATCGGGAAAATCATTTTTGCGTACAATGATTCTCGACTTAGATTGCCACAAATTATAATTACAGAAGACAAAATCCAACACACTGTTGTATTTGCTATCTTGCGTGCGAATTAATTTTTGTGGACGCACCCACTGAGTCACATTCCCCGCCACAAGGTAATCATAACCTCTATCATGGTCAAAATCGCCATTATTCACTTGCCAATCGTAGTTGTAGTCTCCCACAGAAATCACCGGCTCAATCTGTTCAGAAATCCACTTATTCAGTAACATGGACTGTTCATGTCGTGCCTGTTCATTACCGCGGTATAAGTGATTGACCATAAAGTAAAAACGCGTATTCGTTTTTAAATCGAGAAATTTTGCCACAACAGGTGCACGAACACGACCACCAATATTGATGTGGTGAAGCTCAAAGTCAGCGAGTTTTCGCAAACGTTTACTGTCATAAGCGATAACAAGTTTATCTGAATTTCCCGTGGTGCCGACAATACTTTTATATTCACTTTTACGTGGGAAAATAAAGGCATTTGTCTTTGCAAGGTTTAGGTTTTCATGTAAGAAGGAGGCTTTTTCGGCAGCATCAGCGAACATTTGTGCTGCACTTTTACTGGGAACTTCAGAAAATCCCCAGATATGGTATTTGCCCAACTCTTCAATTTGTGCGGCAATTACTTCATTTTTCGAGCCACTCGACTCGACATTCCAAGAAATGACTTTGAGATCTTCGGCAAGAACAGCGAAGATCAGACAGAAAAAAATCACACACCATTTTTTCAACATGAGTTTCCTCACTATAAAATGATAGAATAGAAGATATAATGCTTCACATATATTATATTCTAGGTATTATCGTGTAAGTGTGCAATATTTTTCTCACGTTATTCGCCTTTTCATTGCAAGGAGCACAAATGGAACTCAGAGAACGCGCGCAACAAATACTAAACATGAACTGGAGAAACGGTTATACGGTTCCTTCACAGAAACTATACCCCTTCCAATGGAACTGGGATTCCGGCTTTATCGCCATTGGCTATGCCGCGATGCAAAACGAACAATATTTTTGGCAAGAAATAGAGTACCTAATAAAAGGACAATGGCAAAACGGTTTTCTTCCACACATTATCTACCACAATGAAGAAAAATACCGCGATCAATATTTCCCCAACGCCGATGTGTGGGCAAGTAGTATATCTGGGGACGCTCCGGAAAGTGTAAAAACTTCCGGTATTGCGCAACCCCCGGTATTGGCATTTGCCCTACAACGCGGACTACGACATTTACAAAGTTACGATCAAGAACGTCTACGTACCATTTTGCCATCTGTTGCCCAACTTCAGTCGTTCTATCGCAACACCCGCAATTCGCAAGGAGCGATTAGCATATACCACCCCTGGGAATCTGGCATGGACAATTCGCCATTGTGGGATTTTCCCTTACAACACATCGGAGAACTACAAAAATGGCATCATTTACGCCGTGATTTGGAAAAAGTAGACGACCCCAGCATGCGTCCAACACACAAAGATTACGATGCTTACTTAACGCTCGTGGATCACCTAAAAACCTGTAACTACGATCCCGAAACTATTCGCAAAAAATATCCATTTCAAGTAAAAGACATTCTTGCTTCCGCTTTCTTTATCGCCGGAGAACAGTCGCTCGCAGAAATGCAGCGTTCACTGGACATCCCCACAAATACTGCCACAGATGTTGACTGGCAGAAAATGTTCCACGACCCCACCAGTGATGACACTCTCCCCTACCACAACTACGATGTATGCAACCGAAAATTTCTACCCTTAGAGTGCCCGTATGCGCTGTTTTTTCTGCTAACCGACCACGTAAGCGACCAATACAAACAGCAAGTGAATACCTTTTTGCAACAACATCAACAAAAAATGAGTGAGTATCCATACCCCAACTTACACGCTTCCGTATATCCGTGGAGCGCAAAATTTGTCCCCAACTGCTACTGGAAAGGACCGATGTGGATCAACATCAACTGGACGATTTACTGCGGATTAAAAAAGCATGGATTGACAAAGTGGAGCACAAAAATCCGCGAACAAATCTTAAAAATTGTTGACGAACAAGGCTTTTACGAATACTTTCACCCGATAAGTGGCGAAGGCCTAGGAGCAGATAATTTCTCGTGGACCGCTGCACTAGTATTAGATTTACTAAACGACACCAACGAATAGGAAGGCAAAAAAATGCTTGATGAAGGCGTAACATTTTCCCTCGGAAAATGGAAAGTAAACGGTTATAGCGCGGCTTCACGCGTAACGTGGTTAGTGATTCCCCAACTAAACTCTATCTTTGATATCGGATGGTGTATCGAACAAATGCGCTACATCCCGCGCGTTTTTTTAAGTCACCTTCATCAAGACCACTGTATCGCACTCCCCACATGGATTTCGTGGCGACAAAAATTCCTCCCACAAATCCCACAAGTATATGTCCCCAAAAAAAGCGTACAACAGACAAAGGACTTCGTACACTCCATCTGTGTAGCCGAAGACTACGACATGAAGTACGAAATCATTGGTCTTGACGAAGGCGACCGCGTAGAGATTGAGAAAAACCGCGTAGTTGAAGCGTTTTACACCACGCACTTCTTACCAACAATAGGCTTTATGGTGAAAGAAAAGCGCAAAAAACTACGCAGCGACTTCCAAGGGAAAACCTCCGACGAAATCCGTGCCGCCATTCGCAGTGGCGAAGACGTACACGAACACAACGAAGTCCCCATATTTTGCTATACCTCTGACACCGACACCGATCTCTTCGCACGCCGCCCCGACATTTTAGATGCGGAAATTTTAATAACAGAGTGCAGTCATGTCGAAAACTACCTACAATACGACCCGAGTATTACCCCACCAGATAACAGAGTAACGCACAACACTCTAGCACAACTAGCTCCGATTCTAGAAAACTTCACCGGCAAAACCCTGGCCTTTTGCCACCTACCGCGTAAGTTTGAAATGTGTAATCTACACATGTACATCTTACCACGTCTTCCACAACAACAACGCGACAAACTGTGCCTGGTTCCGTATAGATCGAGATACCCGAGACACATATATGCCGAAGCCACAAGTCCTCCCGAAAACGAAATAACCACAACTCCGCTACAATTTTGCGAAAATACGTCAGAGGAAATAGTGTACCACTGGCAAGATAATTTTATTACGCACAACAGCGCCTTACAGCTCTACGAAGACGCGTATTACCATTTTTTGCAAGACAACCACCAGGTGTGTGATTGGTTAGTCAAAAAAGCCGCAGATATATTCGAAAAAAATCCCACAGACACAAAAGACCGCACACACTACAACGTCGAAGCGTCCAGTGTACAATGCATCGCCATTCGCCGTGTGTTGCTCCGTTTGGGGAAATGGTTTAACGGAAAGAGACTCATCGCCATAGGAGACGTTCGCTCTGAAGGCTACGTCCTAAGTTCACACGTTGTACCTTTTCATGAATCGCAACACATTGTGTCGGCACCGCAACAAAAAGATATTCTAACAAACAGCGTAGCAAATTTCTGGCACAGCAACCGCTACACTCCGCCACCCGCAAACCAATGACGTCTTTCCCTGTACGAGTTAGATGTATTTCGCTCTCCTGTGGACTTTCGTGACCGTGACCTTCAATGCCATTGACTTAAGCGTAAATACTTTTCAATGATAAACTTACCTTGCCGTGTCATCCCTGACTTGATCAGGGATCCACGAACAGAAGTCGACTTTATATTGCTGGATCCCGTATCTTTCCAAAAACCAAGGGTTTTTGGGTACGGGATGACAAGTCTTGTAAACCTTTTTCGGCTTTACACTTACCTCCTAAGTCAATGGCATTGGATCGTTACCGTAATCGTAACCGATTTTTTCGGTCAAGGTCACAGTCACGAGTCACGATTACGGCTACGATTTTTTAGTGCGCGCTTGCACATAATTATTAAATATCGCTATGCATTTGTAAAAATTATGGTTAACAATATCATTACCAATAAATAATTTTTCACACTTATATCCTTAACCAGAAATAGCCCCCCCCGCACTTCTAATTGTCAAATACGCTACCAAACAACTCAATATCGTCATCGCAAAAAGAAACGTAATTTCTTTCTTACCACCGCCACACGATACTTCCCGACTATCCGCGCGAATACCTACAATATAGACCAATCTCAATGGAAAGTACGCAGAAAAGCATAGAAAGACGAGCAAGGCTCCAGGCAGCCCTATTGCAAAAGATAGAGAATACAGCGCAAGGGCGATCAACACACCTATCGCTAGCGATAACTTAGATTTATAGGCCTGGTATAGTAGATACGCAAACCAAAAAATAGCTATCGCTGGTATGATAAATATATATGTGACAACTATTGCGTCTTCCATCATCACTTCTCCTTGCTCAAATTTAAATGTATGTCCATCAACCGAAAAGAAAACGGTGTCCACAAACAAGCCTTGATTGCGCTGTTCTTCAAAACGCAGTTCACCCAAGTGTTGCAAGTGTAAAAACATGTGTATGAGCCTTTGGCTTTGTAGAAATTATCGTAGAAGTGGTAACTTCTTTGTAAGACTTCCTTTTGTTCATTCTTTAATAAAAAAGCACTTTCGATTTGTTGTATAACACTTTGCAATTGTTGTTTTGTTACGCGTACCTTCGCCCAATGTTTTTGTGGATAATGGTACCTTGTTACGTGGACAAGAGAGTCGCTATGCCAAAAAAGCGCTTGCAGTGCATTCGCGACACTCAAATCGTTCCATGTGGGTGTATTTAAGTAAAAATCTTCGTCTCCCCAACCAAAAGCTAAATAGTCTTCGTGTGTGTAATGAACAATGCCCTTCAGAAAGCCTTTAGAAAGGTCTTTTTTGTTTAGAACGATATCGAGATGCACACCGTTAGAGCTTATGAAGATTTCGTGTGTGGCGTCGCTTATTTCCTGATTATTTACTGTAATGTAAGTACAAACAACGGCGATGGCTAGATATGTCACAATGGGAAGAAAAAAAACTAGCATCGCAATCTTCATGTATTTCCACAATTTGCGCATGTTATTATTCCTATTTGTTTTTGTAGTTTTTATAGGCTTTTCGCCATACGGGAAAGAGCAGTGGTATCATTAACATTAAGGAAAATACATGAAATGGTACACGCCAATAACGACTGGTGACCCTCTCGTATTTCCCCTCACTCTCCGCTTGTCTTGTCCACAGCACAATGCTCTTACTCCACGCTAAAAACGCGTCGCCTATGGGTAGTAATCCAAAAAAATGATACTTCTCATTACCAAAACACATGGGGATTGTCACCATTTCTGCGGTGTCCATTAATTGCGAATACAATGGATCTCCGTGTACTTTTGCGGTCGCAATCGTTACCGTGGAGGAAGAGGTACTAAAGCCAAAAATGAGAGGTCCCGAATCAACATCGCCAACGCCTGATTTTCCCGGAGGAAACTCTTTTACCGCCGGCAAGCCAAAAATAGTTTTGACATACCTTTGGCGAAACAAGGTGTATTGTTCCTTACTCCATGTAGCAGAAATTTCCGGCAAGAACCTTAGAAGTACACTTTGTGATGTGGCACGCGCTCCGGTGATTGTGTCTCCGGAGAGATGATCTACGTAATGCGCGAGCAAACCATTGTCCAACTTACTTTTGGCTTTTTGTAGCCATGCGTTGATGACATCTTGGTATTTATGCGGGAAAAGATGATCGTGTAGACATAAAACGGCGATGCCAATGACACTATCGACCGGCCACGCAGCGTTTGTATAGGAAGTCAAAAAAGGTGTGACGCTATTGCGAAAAGCATCGGTGATTTCATCGCAATCTGCGGTAAATTTTTTGCGAAGTTGCGCATTATTTCCTAACTTGAGAATTCCGCCACGTAGCCAATTCAACCACGCTTTATAAAAAATCCCCCACGAAGGATTTTGCTCTTTGGGAAAAGGTTCGCGTCCTTTTGGTGTGTCGAGATGTGATAGTGCCCATAGCGCTTCCTGCTGTGCTCTATTGCTTATAGTACCTTGTTTGTCGATCGCGATGTTCGTCCATGTTAAGCCATAGAGTACATACGAAAAAAAGTATCCTTCGGGAAAAAATAGCTG
The DNA here is from genome assembly GCF_009002475.1 of Candidatus Uabimicrobium amorphum. Lineage (GTDB taxonomy): Bacteria > Planctomycetota > Uabimicrobiia > Uabimicrobiales > Uabimicrobiaceae > Uabimicrobium > Uabimicrobium amorphum. Next base: position 9,352,056 of record NZ_AP019860.1, on the reverse strand, counting down.
CATATCTTCGGCCATTCCTTGCTGTAATTCTCCTTTGATGAAATGGAGCTGCTGCACAATTTCCCTGGAACTATTCCCATGCAAACTCGTAGTATACAAACGTGTGTTGAGAAGTAAAAGAAAACAAAAACAGCCAACCACCACTACTTTATATGTAAATCCTCGTACTCTTTTCCACATCGCGTTATCTCCTAACCCAAAGCTCGATTCTTAATGTTGTCGCTGCCTCTGTTATAATTCACTTTTTCACAAAACTGTTTCAAAGGAGAACATATGGCAAGTTACAACTCCGTAAATCTCATTGGTCGCCTGACTCATATACCTGAACTAAGAACAACTCCTAACGGTAGAAAAGTGGTTGAGGTAGGCATTGCCGTCAATAGAAAGTATAAAACCCAAGATGGTTTTATCAAAGAAGAAACTACTTTTGTCGACATTGTTGTTTGGGAACGACAAGCAGAGATTATGGCGGAGCATTTACAAAAAGGTAGTCGGATATTTATTGCGGGATATTTACAGCAAGATCGCTGGCAAGACAAAGATACTGGTAAGGCGCGTAGCAAATTAAAAGTAAACTGTCGCAACTTTGAATTCTTAGACCCCAAACAACAACAGCAATCTTATTCTTCTGTTGTTGCGGAAACAACGGAGCCTAGCTGGTAATTTTTATATCTGGAGGAAAACCTCCAGATATTTTACATTTACTTCAACCAATCTGGGAGGTATTGGCTACTATCTACATCTTTCGACGACAGTTGTTCTTGCCATTCCTCGTCTTGCCAACGTTTTTCAGCGGTAAATTCATAATATGAATACACAGGTCCTGCGTAGGTACACAAATCGTTTTCATTATCGATCACAATCGCACAATACTGGGCATCACCTGTGGCGACATGAACGATTTGTTGTGAATCAGGGTCCGTATGAACATCCGTGACCGATGGTTCCCAGTCGTAGCTACCGCCATAATACAACTTACAATACCAACCGTCGTACGTTTTGGGACCACCACAGCCGAGAAAAGCCTTTTCGACGACTTTCTTTAAAAAGCTCTGTTCATTTTCGTCTAGTGGTTGCGAGCTAAGTTGTTTTTTGGCAATTTTTTCTAATGTCTCCATCGTTTGCGCAAAGTGATCAAAATATTTGATCTGCGCGTTCATCATGTAACTGTATTGTTCATCGACTAAGTTTTTCGCTAGAGACAACGAAGAATGTAAACTCTTGCAGTACACCTTGAGATTTCGGTAGAATTCAGGGTACGGTTCGACATAACCTTGTGGATATTCACAAGAAATACTTCCATACGACTGTTTTACATACAATACGTTATTGTGACGCATTTCGGTCCATGTACCCAACTGTGAAACAAGTTGTTTACGTTGCCAATCTTGTGTTTGCATCACTTGAGGATAACGCTGATCCTTAGAAACATCTTTGTCGAGAATACGCAAATTGTCCAGCATGTTATTGTAGAAACTTTTTTGCCAATAGTCGTCATCGAAACCTTCTACCAATTCGTTTAGCGCCAGCATATTTGCGGTGTAGTTCCATGTTTTCATTTCTGGTTGTAGTAAGCTCACCGCTTCACTGTTACCCAACGCCGCCATCACGTCTAAACCTTTGGGAATGCGTCGCTGTTGCTTCTTTCCTTGAAAAACAATTTTATCATACACAACGTTGGACAGAATGAATGAGTCGATCACAAAACGTTGCCCAAAAATCTGAAATAACTGAGGGTGTTGTTCACGTTGTGCACTTTTCGGGTCGGAAACAAGAGCCTGAGAATTGATACGCTGCTGTGATAACTTTGCCACGTCTTCGCGAAATGCAATCCAGTGCTCGGCACGTGTGTCACCAAGTCCTTTTATGCCATGGTCCTTCAGTAAGGAAACAACCGTTTCGATCTTGATGTTGTCACTGTCCCCTACCAAATAACTTAGGAGTGTGTCCACGAGTTTAAAATCTTTCCAGCTAGGACTTTGGGTAAACAACTGGCTAATGAGCACCATATTGCGCAATTCGCGCTCAGGATCTACATTTACACCATTTGCTTGCGACAAGATCATACCGCAATCTGCGCGCCCCAACCACATCATCCCACGGAAGTATCCTTGTAAACCTTCTTCTCTGTAATGCCCGCGTACACGAAATTGACTGTAGTCAACGAAGCGCTTGCCTCCGTAGATACTTGTCACACGACCGGTGTGTGGAGTTTCCATCCCCAAGCCGTCGATGCGCGACAAAATTTCGCGTACTTTTTCTTCAGAGGCAACAACAGGATAAACGCGTAAATTCGTGGGTTTTCCTTCGAGGAATAGATTTTGTGCCACCGTTAAGTACAGATCCACGTCTTTATAATTTTGTAGTGAACTACTCGAAACATTGGCCGCCTGTTCTTTTAGAAGAGCCTGGCTCTCTTTTAAAGTGGAAACAATTGCCGGTGTAAACAGATTGCGTTCTAAGTTTTTTAACATTGTCACATAGGAACGCTGCAACGCATAAAGAATAGAGTCACTGGTGATAAATACCGGAAGATGCTTTTGATAGATATCATAGTAAATCTCGACAAACGTCGCGCGGCGTTTTGTGGAAATCACCATGCCTTTGTTGTTCAATCGTTTTCTTTGCTGCGCATTTAATTGTAATTCATTCACCACTTCAGAAAAGAATTTACTTCCCTCTCCCGCAAAAGACAATTTGTCGCGATAATCAGGTGTTGCAAATCTTTTCGCCATCTCTTCGTTGTTTTTTTGTGGTTCGTTGGCGTCGTATTTTTTCAAAAAACCATCAAACTTGTTCTTTTCTTGGGCGGTATTTTGTGGTACTAAGTTGCCTTCAGCATCTCGTTCTAACGTTATGTTTATTTGGCTACAAGACAAAACAAACACAACTATACTCATTGTTATGTATATCCTCATTTTCATATCCTATCTCCTAACAGTCGTGGAAGCTGTAAGCTTTTGTTACATTATTGTAGCAAAAGCAATTCATGGCCTAGTCATCACTAAGTCATTATTTTGTCATTATCTTATATTTTTTTGATTACATGAAATACCAGTTGTATTCCACAAAATTTTATAGTTCAATGTGAAAATTATCGGTTTTGTTTTTACTACAATAAACATTGATAGCGAGGAAAAAATGACTCATGACAACATCGAAAAACATCAAAGCGATACCAATGCCATATTGTTATCTATCGTTCTTCTCGGAATCATATTTCACTATTTAAATCCTATATTAAAGCCGCTGCTTATTGCGATATTTCTGTATTACATTACGCGTCCGGTCGTATTCTTACTTAGCAAAATGCACATACCTATTGTGGGATCTTATCTATTGCTACTAGGGCTTTTAACCTTTATATTTTTTATTTTAGAGGCCACTGTTTTTAATAGTATTAGCCTGTTACAAACCAAAATACCTGAGTACCAAAGTGTATTTCAACAACGAGTAGAGTTCTTAAAGGCAAACGATATAGGACAGTTCTTAATTCATGTTGGCAGTGATATGTTGAATGAAAGCAATACATCAAAGTGGTTTGCCTGGTTACTAGAAACAGTTCTCGGTTTTCTAAAAAGCTTCGCCGTTGTGCTTTTCTATCTACTGTTTATTATTTTTGGAGCAAGTAAACTACCACAACGTCTACAAAAAGCTTTTACAAAAGAAACATCACAAAAAGTTATGCATGTAAGCGGTAGCATCAACCAATGTATTCAAAAGTACTTGCTAATAAAGACGGTGATTAGTCTTGGCACTGCAATCACCTCTGGCATTGTCATGTATTTTTTCGGTATTGATTTTTGGTTGTTGTGGACCATTGTTATTTTTATTGCCAACTACGTACCTTATGTTGGTTCTGCGATTGCCTGCTGCTTTCCTATCGCGATGGGTTTTTTACAAAACGTTGAGTTATACTCGCTCTTGACATTGATCGCATTATTACTGTCTACGCAAATCCTCTGGGGTAACGTTCTCGAACCTTATATTGCGGGAAAACATCTATCGATAAATCCTCTTATCTTGCTATTTTTACTCGCGTACTGGGGATGGCTGTGGGGAACTGCTGGAATGTTCTTAGCATATCCTTTGGCCATTATTACGCGTACTGTTTTGGATAATTTTGACGAAACCAAACCTATCGCGACGTTGATTAGCTAGATTTCGTTAAATTTTATGTGTTTTGGAAACGTAAGTCTATATTTTGAGGACGGGCGGACACTAGGCCCCCTACATTCTATATTTGGAAACGTGTATCTATCTGTGTTTGGGGGACGGGCGGACACTAGGTCCGCCCCTACATTCATCTTACTTGTGTTGTTGAATTTTCGTTACTTGGTGAATCACTTGGGCTTTTTGAATCAGAGTGATAAACTCTTGCCTGTGTGTCGATTTACTTTGCCATGCACCTCTTTTTGCCAGCTCTAAAACCATGTCGTAATTCAAAACGCCTTTATACTGTGAATCGCGCAGCAGCATGCCAAAACTTGCCACCGAAGAGGCAAACAAAAAGTCTTGTGATGGTTTTTTGATGATGTTTTTATCTATGGAGAACTCCACCAAATCACTTTTATCTTCTTTGGGTTTCTTGTAGCGCAATTTAATAAACGCCATTTCTTTTTTGTTGTCTAACACCACCGCTTTGTGCTGATAGCGCAGTGCTTCTACCTTTGGTTTAAAATGGGCGTTGTATGTCGGCGAAATTTCATAAAATGCGGTGACAGTGTGCCCCACACCAATTTCCCCGGCGTCTTTGGTGTCGTCATTGAAATCCTGGTGCTGTAACTTACGATTTTCGTAGCCTACAAGACGATACGACTCTACTAAGTTGGGATTGAACTCAATCTGTATTTTTACGTCTTTGGCAATCGTCCACAATGTTCCATGCATTTGTTTGACTAAAACCTTTTGCGCTTCTTCTATTTTGTCGATGTACGCATAGTTACCATTGCCTTTGTCCGCCAAAGTTTCTAACGTTTCGTCTTTGTAATTTCCCATACCAAAACCTAAAACCGTGAGAAATACACCGCTTTTGGCCTTCTTTGTAATGAGGCGGGTCAGACTCCCACGATCCGTAATTCCCACATTAAAGTCTCCGTCTGTGGCGAGAATGACACGGTTAATTCCGTTGTCGATAAAATTTTCCTGGGCAACTTTATACGCAAGTTCGATTCCCTGACCACCGTTGGTGGACCCTCCTGATTGCAATTGGTTTAAGGCATGCAAAATCGTGTTTTTATTGTCACAGGTTGTCGCAGGGAGTACAAGTCCTGATGCTCCGGCGTACACGACAATCGCAATGCGATCACTCTTGTTCATTTTTGCAACAAGTAGCTGCAAAGAACGCTTCAGTAACTGAATTTTATTCTTACCGCGCATAGAACCAGAAACATCGACCAAGAAGACAATGTTACTCGCTGGACGCTTTTCAGGTTCTAACTTACGTCCTTGTAAGCCGATTTTTAACAAGATATTTTTGGGATTCCATGGGCATTTTGCCATTTCCGTGTGAACCGAAAAAGGAGCATCTTGTTGTGGCTGAGGATAGTCATACTCGAAATAGTTAATCATTTCCTCTAAGCGCACCGCGTCTTTGGGTGGTAGCCGATAATTGTTCAAGAAGCGTCGCATGTTCGCATATGCCGCCGTATCGACGTCAATCGAAAAAGTGGAGAGTGGATCATCCATTACATGAACAAAAGGATTTTCCACAATATGTTCATACGCTTCGGTGTTAAAGCGCGTATTTTTCGCCATATAGTCAAAAATCTCTCGTGCTTTCTTACGATCGATTTCTTTTTGCCACGCTTGTGGGAATTCAACTTTTATTTTGCCTTTTTTGACAAGCTCTTCAAATTCCTCACTCCCCCAGCCTTTTTCATAATAGAAATTAGCTAGATGTGGTAAAAATTGATCTCGCGCTTTGAGGAGTTCATCACTTCCGTCAAATAATGAGTTGGGCTCATCAACCGCGTTAGATGTATTTTTTGAATGAGAACTTTTATGTATGTCCTTGTTACCGCCAAAGCGCGTGGTAACAGAATCACCTTTTTGAATACTTTCTTTTCGTTGTAGAATACGCGCGGCACACGCCTCTTTGTACACCTCCTCTACGACAGCCTCACCGATATACTTGTTGTCGCGAAAAATAGTAAATTGATCCCCTTTTCGTACATCGTTGTCGCTTCCCACAGAAAGCATAATTAAGGGTAAGCTTTTACTAATTGCGGTAACCACACCATTCAATGGCTTTTCCCTTGCTTGCAAGAGATCTAAACGCACACCTTGCTTTTCGGCCTCTTTAATAATTTGCTGCGTTTCTATGAATTCTTTCTTCTCTTCGGTAATCATTTTTTGTTTGTCAAAGTTAAACTCGGCTTTAAATGGTGTATCGGAGTTGTGGTTTTCCTCAATATTTCTCGCGGAATGTAAGGCTATTTTTTTGCCTTTTTCAAAAAAGTCTTCCGATGAAGTCTTGGTATTGTTGGTCACGTGACCGCTCTGTTCTTTTTCGTCTACTTCTTTGAGTTTTTTATCGACATCACCGTAGAGAGAATTATTTTTTATAGGCCAGCGTGTGATATCAAAATTTCTTTTTGTAATTTTTACTTCGCTCAGTTGATGCAGACGTTTTTCCAATTCATTTTTCTGTTTCACTACATTTCGCGCCATTTTTTCCTGTAGTTTTTGTACCTTAAAGGCGATTTCGACCAAGTTCTTTTCATATCTTTTACGAATAGCACTGCTTGGTCGATACAGAGGAATTTTTTCCTTAAGATTATTCAATCGTTCTTGAAGTTTCGCTAGTAGTTCTTGCTCTTCTTTATCTTGTAAAACTTGCTGGTCACGTTGTAACTTTTCATTACGAAGTTGCTCATTTTGTTTGGTAAGTTTTTCCAACATTTCTTTGAATTGCGCATTTTTCTTATGCAACTTTTCCAATGTTGACAAAAGCTTCTCATTCTCTTTGTTTTTGTTGCTCAAAAATCTATTGTGTTCTTTGACGAATTGATCTTGAAGCTCTTTATAGTGCGTTTTGTATTTTTTTTCCATCTCGCGCTCTACAAGTTGTACATCAACCATGTTATCTCTTCCAGAAATCAGCAACGCGATATCTTTCCAGTGAAGAACCGCAAAGCTCCCCAATGTAATCAAACACAAAGTCGCCGCTAACCTCATTGTCTGAGATAGATCAAACGCTACTGGCTTTACTACATTTTCGGCCTTTACTACGCGTGCTTCCGGCTCCCATTTATCCAATAAACCGATACTTTTGCGATGTATCTCTAGTTTTTCTTGGCACTGATAACAAGATTTCGCATGTTCTTCAAATGCGCATTTTTCGTCTTCTTCTAAAAGTTCGTATAGATAATCGTACACTTGCGCATGAAATAGTTCGCAATTCATATATATTTCCCTTCCATCGCAATATCCGTAAGAGATGCTAGTAATTCACGTAACGATTGCAAGGCACGACGCATATCAGACTTTACGGTATTTAGTGGGCGTTCTACCGCGGTGCTGATATCCGCATATGACATTTTTTCATACTGTCGCAAAATAAAAACCTGTCGTTGGTTTGGGGCCAATTCCGCAACCGCTTTGCGAATCATTTCCCCAATTTCCCTACTTTGCAAATCGCGAACGGGAGAGTTCACTGCCATAGGTTCCTCCTTATCGGCTAAAGATTGCCAATCGAGCTTTTTTTGTCGCAGTTTATCTCGGGCAGTATTGAGAGCAACTTTATACAACCACGGACGAAAAGGTTTTTGCAAATCGTATTTATCACTGTGCTCATACACTTTGATAAACGTTTCTTGTAAAATTTCTTCGGCAAGCGTGGTATTGTTGGTATATCTCACCAAATATTTGTACAAGGGGTCTTGGTACTTTTTTACCAACACCCCCAGCATGGCTCCTTCGCCTTTGACAAACAGCGCGAAAATTTTTTCATCGTTCACTCTTGTACTCCTGAAGAGCTTGCTAATCTTTCTTACCGTCAACTCTTCTGCAAAATTCGAATTTTAGTGTTCTATTCCTATTACGAATGTAAAATGTAAAAAGTTGCAAAGAAAAAATAAATACTCTTTTCTACCATCCATTCAAGGGAAAAAGACATGCAATACAACAAGGTAAAAAGCAAGTCCCTTACGCATATAGAAAGTAATACGTTTTATTATGATTGTGTTTTCTTTTTAGACACCTTCGTCACAATAAAGAACTGCACATTTGACAATTGCAGTTTTCGTACAGCTGTAGGGTTTTACGACGCGCCCCAATGTCACTTTATCAATTGCAATTTCTCACAAAGTGTTTTCTTTTCGGGAATGCCTGACGAAAAATACACATTCATTACACATCTAAAAACAGCGCATTCTTGGGAAATGCCGAAAAATATTGCGCAGTTCTCTTCCCTCACCCACATTAATATGAGCGGGTTTACATCACTACTACTTCCTGTAGAACTTTGCCAACTCTCGTCACTTCAATATCTAAACCTGAGCCGTTCAAAAATTAGAACACTTCCACCGCAAATAGGCCAACTCTCTTCATTGAGACATTTAGAACTCGACCATACCGAAATAACAGAACTTCCACCAGAAATAGGGCAACTCTCTTCGTTACAACGTTTAGACCTCAACAAAACACAAATAACCGTACTTCCACCACAAATTCAAAACCTCTCCTCATTGCAACATTTAGATTTGAGTGGTACAAAAATCACTGAACTGTTGCCGGAAGTAGAAAAACTCTCTGCCTTGAAAATACTAGATCTTTCATACACAGCGCTATCAGAACTTCCCCATCAAATTGGTGCACTTCACTCACTCGAAGAGCTACATTTAGTAGAATCAAAAGTAGCTTCATTACCTCCCACAATAGGCCAACTTTCTTCGCTAGAGCGTTTGAATTTGTCGTATTCTCCATTGAATGTATTACCCAAGGAAATTGGTAAACTGAATTCTCTGCACGAGTTAAGTTTAAATGGAATAAATATAAGTGAGCTTCCCATGGAAATAGGTAATCTTTCTTCTTTGGAAGAGTTGTCTTTGTTAAGACTAAAAAATCTGCGATTACCAAAAACGATTGGTAAGCTTTCATCATTAAAAAAATTACATTTGGACGAAACAGAACTTGTATATCTCCCTCCACAAATCGGCCAATTGTCGTCTCTGGAGAGGCTAAACTTATCACAATCGACAGTACAACAACTTCCGCGGCAAATCGGCCAACTCAAAAAATTGTGGGAGTTAAAATTATGGCAGTCCTCTTTGCAAAGCCTGCCTAAAGAAATTGGTCAACTTCGTTCTTTAAAAGTACTCAATATTGACGAAACACCAATAACCTTATTACCTAAAGAAATAGGTCAATTATCTTCGTTACATGATTTATGGGCAAGTGAAACTCAAATAGCGTCTCTACCTACTGAAATTGGTGAGCTAACGAATTTGAAATCACTTCAATTAAACAACACTAACTTGGCAATACTTCCCTGTGAAATTGGCCAACTCAAAAATTTGCAAGAGTTGGAATTGAGCGACACAAAATTAACAACACTTCCACCTGAAATGGGAAAACTTGCCAATTTAGAAAGACTTCTATTGTGCGAAACAAATATAGAAGAGCTACCACAGGAAATTGGACAACTTAGCAAACTAAAAGCCCTGAGTTTGGAGGGAACAAATGTAACAAAACTTCCTGCGACGATTGGGTACCTTACTTCGCTGCGCGAACTATGTCTGTGTGGTACACCAATGACATCTCTACCAAAAGAAATCACATGGCTTACTCTTGAAAGTTTATATATAGACGATTCCGTGCAACTCAGCGACGAAATCCAACAAGATTTGGAAAAGAAGAAAACGTATGTTTCGTCTTAGCTCCATGGCATTTTCAAAAGCTGCCACACATTTTGTGGAAGGGGGTATTTTTTCATACCGATTTTGATATGTTGTGGATGGTGATTCCATACAAGTGTACCAAAGACCCAATCCCAAATCGTTAGGATACTAGAGTAATTGGCATTGCTTTCGTGGGTATCTTGCGAGTGGTGTATGCGATGAAAATTAGGGGTAACAACGACATAACTCATTAGTTTATCTAACTTGTAGGGAATATGAATATTACTGTGTTGCAACAACACGCTCACCATAAATACGGCCTCATACATAAAATAGAACACCACATCTATTCCCCATAAACCGATCCATAGCAATAGAAAAATTTTCGACGCGGCAATTTCCACAAAATGAAAGCGAAAGCTCGAACTGGTATTCATGTCCAATTCACTGTGGTGCACTTGGTGAAAATTCCATGCAAAATCCCATTCGTGCATAAGTCGATGCCACATATACATAAAAAAATCTAAAACTAGAAACGCCAGTATTCCTGAAGTGTATGTGTTGGTTGTAATGAAAGACAGTATTCCTGTAAAAAGCGTCTGTGTCGTGATCCAGGACAAGAGAAATACAAAGGCAAAGTTTACAACAACAGTATTCACGACCGCCAAGCCATAATTGTCGCGAATTTTTTGCCAATAACTGCGATTGCTTTTGTAAAAAGAAAATAGATTTTCGGCGATTCCCAAAACAAACAATGTTCCCAAAACTATATACATTTTTTGTGTCATGATTCCCTCTTAAATTCGAGCCCGATCCCGTTTCCGATCCCGTCATTTTAAAATCGTTTTTTGTACAATACAATACATAAACTATGTTTTTTATTGATGTGTACATCGTAATTCGAGATTGTTCATTTCAGATAAGAATTTCTACTTACAGTTGGTGCCCTCACCATCGAATTATAGGCTTTAGCTTCGCTAAAAACCTTAATTCTCATGCCTCTCCCTGTGGGAGAGGCATAACACGTTTTTATTTGTGTTTATTGCTTTATTTTATGCGTGTCAAAATACAATATCAATGCTACATTATACTCAACAAACCATATTTTATCATAACGGAGAGCTGTATGTTGTCTAAAGTAAATCGCTATCGAGAAATATTCACCATTTGCGCCAAATATGAAATCGCCAGTTGGTTGGGAAAACTCAATTTGGACTTTGCCAACGATATTTTCGACAAAAAATGTGGCAAAGATCTTACCCAATACTCTTCCGCACAAAGAACGCGTATGGCCATTGCCGAATTGGGTCCCACATTTATCAAGCTAGGACAAATACTCAGTACACGTCCTGATCTCATCCATCCAGAAATGGCCGAAGAGCTAAAGCATTTACAATCCAATGTCCCTAGTGATCCTCCACAACAAGTACGGGAAACTATCCACAGCGAATTTGGGCAATCTGTGGATGAGTTATTCGCGTCTTTCGATCTAAAGGCTTTGGCTTCGGCATCTATAGGACAAGTACATTTAGCGCAACTCAAAAGCGGAGAAAAAGTCGTTGTCAAAGTACAACACGCCAATATCGAAGAAAAAATCCGTTTGGACTTAGAGATTCTTTTGGATTTAGCGGATCTTGTCGAAAGATACGTTGAGGAAAGTCGCAACTATCGTCCACGCGAAACTTGCGAAGAATTCAAACGTTTATTACTTCGCGAGTTGGATTTCAATCGCGAGAAGCGCAACCTCGAAAAATTTGCGCTCAATTTCAAGGATGACAAGCGCGTCTACATACCCAAGGCTTTTGGCGATTACTGTACGGGTAGAGTTCTCACAATGGAGAAGCTAGAAGGCATACCGCTTTCGCAAAAAGACACGCTCCTAGAGCAAGGCTATGATGTCAAGGAACTCGCCGAAGTGGGAGCCGACATGTTTTTGCGCATGATTTTCGTTCACGGCTTTTACCATGCCGATCCACATCCAGGAAATTTATTTGCGATGAGCAACAATCGCATTGGTATCATCGACTGTGGGATGGTGGGGCTTCTCAGCGACGAGCTACGTGAAGACATAGAAGACATGCTAATGTGCCTTGTGCGCAACAACGGCCCCAAGCTCACCAATCTAATCATTCGCTTGGGCTCTATACCCCGTGACCTTAACCGCGCACAACTGCAAAGCGACATCAAAGAATTCTCCGAATACTATGGCACGATGAATCTCAAAGATGTCAATTTACAAAAGGCTCTGGAGGAAATGTCCGATTTGATACGTCGTCACAGAATCGTGCTTCCAGCAGGTGTATCACTACTCATCAAAGTCTTAGTAATGTTAGAAGGAACCTCGCACAATCTCTCAGCTGATTTTAATTTAATAGGACTCATCGCCCCCTATCGCAACCAAATGATCGCACGTCGTTTATCTCCTGCACGACAAAAACGCATCATGGAAAACTTGTTCATGGATTGGGAACGCGTCGTAAAAACAGTTCCCATGGGGTTAGTGGACATAGTTGAACGCTTGCAAAGCGGTGATGTCAACATCAAATTTGAGCATAAACGCCTTGAGGACAGTGTGAATCGTTTAGTGATGGGACTTGTCATTTCCGCTTTATTTCTGGGGTCATCGTTTCTACTGGCGCTAAAAAGTCCCCCATTGATCAGTGAAGTATCCATTACCGGAATTGTAGGTTACGTAATCTCCATTTTCATGGGAAGTGCACTACTATTTCGTATTTATATGGATAAGTACCGTATAAAATAATTCGAGTTTGACATGCCCTAAGTTCATCAGCGAAAAATATACTTTGGTCTTTGCCGATGAACTTAGGAGGTTTTGTTGTAGCGATTTACCACAAAGATAGACACAATCCACACGAGAAGCAAGATAATAATTGTCGCGAGGGTTGTGTAAAAGAGTTGATTCACTGAATCGTATTGTGTGTAGTCGAAATGAGAACGCCACTTTTGTCCATCAAAACTTCCCACGCCAAAATAAGTGTTGATCCACAAACAATTGTTACCCACAAAAAATTTATGTCCATAGTCAAGACTAGGGCGTGGCTGCTCCAGGGTAACCTTAGTCCATTTATTGGCGACAAACTTAAAAACCCCCTTGCCATAGTCACATATCCACATCTCATTTTGAAAACATGTAATAGATGTTAGACGCGTCATGATAAGCGATGGCGTTGCCAGTTCCCATTTGCGATGTAGAAAGTCAAAAAAGTAAACATGGGCATCGGTAATTACCCACGGACGTCCTTGAGAGTCAATCGCAAAAGATTCGTTTTGCTTTTCTTGCCACATATTGGGAATCGGTGGTAATTTTTGCCACGTTTGGCCGTCAAAGCTCACACGACCACTTAACCACAAGCGTTTGTCTAAACCAATGCGAATCGTTCCACCACTAATGCCGATGGGATATTCTTTTGACATCCACTTTTCATCTTCAATATCGTAACCCAAAAGTTCTTCGTGAGTGGCAATCCATATTTTTTTGTTCCAATAGACCATATCTACTTTTGCAAAAAACGATGGAGAAAGATTTTGGATTTTGATATTCTCCCACACATCGCGGTCGCGAAAGTACACGACGATCTTATTGGGAAGCAGTATCCATAAATTGCCTTGTGCATCACAACACGAAGCACGGATAAAATCTTGGCGCGATTTTTTTTGCTTAGCGTTTACAGCAAAAAATGAAATTTCGCGCCATTTTTGCGAACCAGCATCAAATACGAACAATTTGTCCTGTGCTGCGGCATACGCATGAATGCTATTTACCGCAATGATTTGGTGAACACTTTGTTGCTGGCTCCACAAACTCGTTATAAAAAATAAAATGCCAAAAATAAATTTGCCTGTAGACATTTATCTTTCTACAACATTTTTGCAATTGTCATCAATTGCATATGTGTAGTTCCTTCGTAAATTTGACCAATTTTAGAGTCGCGATAAAATTTTTCAATCGGGTACTCTTTGGTATACCCATACCCACCTAAAATCTCAATGGCTTTACTAGAAATTCTTTCCGCTGTGGTAGAAGATAGATATTTCGCCATTGCCGCTTCTTTTACAAATGGTAACCCTGCATCTTTCAGACGCGAAGCGTTATATACCATCAAACGTGCGGCTTCTAACTGTGTGGCGAGATCTGCTAATAAAAATTGCATTCCTTGGAATTCACCAATGGTTTTGCCAAATTGTTTGCGCTCTTTGGTATAATTAATGGCATACTCAAGAGCACCTCTTGATAATCCCACCATCTGCGCTCCGATTCCTATACGCCCTTCATTGAGAGTCTCTATGGCAATTTTGTAACCTTTGCCCACTTCACCGAGAACATTCTCTTTCGGAACTTTACAATTGTCCAAAATAAGCGAACATGTACTACTCGCACGTATTCCTAACTTATCTTCTTTTTTTCCAATACTGAATCCAGGAAAATCTCTTTCAACAATAAAACCGGTGATGCCTTTGTAACCTTTTTCGCGATCTACCGAAGCAAACACGATAAAAATTCCTGCTTCACCACCATTTGTCACCCACATTTTTTCACCATTTAGAACATAGTGGTCACCTTTGTCTTCTGCCGTCACACGCAAAGCAAAAGCATCACTTCCCGAACCAGCTTCAGAAAGAGAGTATGCACCAATTTTTCCCGTTGCGAGCTGCGGTAAATATTTTTGCTTTTGTTCATCGGTTCCCCAACGAATGAAAGCATTATTAACTAAGGTATTTTGTACATCGACCATCACCCCCACAGAAGGATCTACAGACGATATCTCTTCCACAACAATGATGGAACTTGTAAAGTTAGCTCCCGTACCATCGTAATCTTCGGGAATTTCTACCGACATCAATCCCAAATCAAAAAGTTCTTTGATGATTTCAGGGGCAATTTTTTCATTTTTTTCCATTTCGGAAACAACAGGCTTTAATTTGTTTTGCGCAAATTTTCTTACAGTATCGCGGAACATCATTTCATCTTCGCTATAAACATTCAGCGATGTTGGTAGCTGACTCATAAAAAATCCTTTCCTGTCATTAGGGCGTGTCATCAATTAAAGTTTATTTAATATTAAAGTCATTGTAAATTCTAGCTAGGCGCTCCGTATGCGTCATAACTAGGTTATTCAAATAAGGAGTAACGACGCTAGTATTTAGAAGGGCTCAATAGTGAATGAAGGTTAATTGATGACACGCCCTATATTATTTTCACAAAAAACACTTTGTTTCTATACTAACTACACCATAATTGCAACAAAATTTTACAATGGAAATATTTTTTTACCGTTCTTTAATTTAAGGTCTTGTCAGGAAACGAAAAATATTATGGCTTTTTTTGCCTGACTTTGTTATTTTAAAACATTTACCACGTTACGTATAATAAGGGTATTAAAAATAACTTTGTTAGGGAATATCTCTCTAGAACCAAAAGAGATTTAATTCATCCCTATTGAATCATATACCCTAGATATGGGTTTTGCCAACTTTATAAGTAAGTTTGCAAATTTTTAAACTAACACACATAAACATTAAAAGGCTAGGAGATTACATTTGCGATACGGATTGTATAGTGATATCCATGGAAATTTAGAAGCCTTAGAAACTGTCATACAATTTTTTCAAGAGCAAAAAGTAGATAAATACCTGTGCCTTGGCGATATTGTAGGTTACGGAGCGAATCCTAAAGAATGTCTGCAAAAAGTTATCGAATTAGATAGCTTAATTGTAGCTGGTAACCATGATTATGCTATTGCAGGCAATATCGATATCACTTACTTCAACCCTTTTGCTCAACAAGCGGTTTTATGGACACGGGAGCAGTTAGGGGACGAACAAATCAAATTTTTGGGTAACTTGGGACTTGTACACGAACTAGAAGATACACTAACCTTGGTACATGGTTCACTGAATTTTCCCGAAATGTTCGATTACATCCAAAGTATTCACGATGCGCTTTTATCACTAGAAATTCTCAATACACCTGTATGTTTTTATGGACATTCACACGTTCCCATAGCTTTCATCGAAAAAGAACGCGTCACATATTGTTTGGATACAAAAATAAAAATAAACGAAAATGAAAAAGTACTCGTCAATGTCGGAAGCGTCGGTCAACCAAGAGATGGAAATCCATTGGCAAGTTGTGCGATTTATGACGACGAGGAAAAAGTGGTTGAAATTCATCGTTTAGAATACGACATTGAAACGGCGATTGAAAAAATTATAAATGCTGGACTTCCAGAAGTTTTGGGTGAGCGATTAAGATACGGACGTTAAATATGTTCAAATTATTTATGGCTTTTCTACGTTTGCGTATTGCACAAATGCATAAAAACCCGGACAAAGCAATTTCTATTTTAGAAACTAGTATTATCAAATACCCCGGTTACGCATTTTCTTTTTTACACTTGGGTCTTCTTTACACACAGAAAGAAAACTGGGAAAAAGCAGAGTATTATTTACAAAAAGCGTGCAATTTAGATCCTTCCAACCCAGTATTTGATTTATTTATGGGAAAAGTTCTCATTGACGCGCAACAATACGCAAAGGCAATTGACAAATTACAGGAATCGATTGATAAAGATAAAAATAATCAATTATCATGGAGTTACCTGGCTCTTGCCTATTTAGGAGAGGGGAATCTACAAGAATTTGAAGAAATTGTGCAAAAGAAACCCTTAACCGAAAACCACGAATTACAAATTCGCATGATTTTACTTTTAGAAAAACAAACTCGAGACTGGAATAGCCATGAACTACAGAGCGTCGCGATTAGTGAATAAGGCATATCTACAATTCGAAAAACAAAACTATCAACAAGCACTTGAGTTGCTAAAACAGGCTCGGGAAAAAGACCCTCAAAGCGACGAGGTTTATGCCTACTTAGGAGAAGCCTACATTTACAATGAACTTTACGAAGAAGCAATGCAAACCTTTGATGAACGAGAAAAACTGAAAACAAAATCGGCTCATCTAGACCCATATATACAAGGTTATCGCGGTAGAGTTTATTTAGAACGGGGAGATTTTGAGGAAGCAGAAAAATTGATCGATATTGCGATGAAAAATAATGCGAACGAACCAGAAATCTTGATCACCAAAGCTCTTATACATATGTACAGAAATCAAATGCAACAAGCCCTACAGGTTATGAGAAAAGTAGATTTCAATGATCCATCATTCTATTATAGAAAAATAAAAACCTTACTAAAAAAACTATCTAAGCAAAAAGACACAAGTGAAAAAAATGAGCACGAAAGTTAAAAAAGAAATCGACGAGTTGCGCCAAGAAATATGGGAACATGCCAAGCGCTACTACGTTGACAACCAACCAACAATTAGCGACTACGAATACGACTTACTCTTTCGCAAGTTACAAGATTTAGAAAAAAAGCATCCACAATTCGTTACCCCAGATTCCCCTTCGCAAAGAGTAGCTCCCGTAGAAAGCACTCCTTTCAAAAGAACTTCTCATAGGCTACCGATGTTGTCTATCGAAAATAGCTACTCACTAGAAGAGATAAGCGATTTCGCCAAAAGAATTTCACGCAATACATCTATTGCTACATCAAAAACTGCTTTTGTCGTTGAGCCAAAAATAGACGGTGTTGCCATTAGTTTATGGTATGAAGATGGTGTACTTGCTAAAGCGTTAACGAGAGGCGACGGCGTTGTAGGAGAAGACGTGACAAACAATGCACGTACCATTCGCAGTTTACCTTTAAAATTGCTGGGTACAGCTCCTAAATTTTTAGAAGTGCGCGGAGAAATATATCTTAGTCACAAAGCTTTTGAAAAAATCAACAGAGAACGTGCGGCCGCCGGAGAAAATGTATTTGCCAATCCGCGGAATGCCGCGGCAGGCACTTTAAAAATGCTTGACAACAAAGTTGTACAGCATCGGCAACTCGATTTTTTTGCCCACAGTTTGGGTGAATACACCGATTTAAGTTACACTCATCACTACGATACGTTACAGTCTTTCAGGAAACTGGGACTACCAGTAAATGAGCACTGTAAACGGGCAAAAAATCTACAACAAGTGCTTGATCTATGCGAAAAATGGGTGGAAAAAAAACAAAAATTGGCATACGACATTGATGGTCTTGTCATCAAAGTCGATCGGATTGATTTACAAAAACAACTTGCTAGTACCTCTCGTGCTCCACGGTGGGCCATTGCATATAAGTTTGAACATGAACAAGCAATCACCAAGTTACAAGATGTTATCGTTCAAGTTGGACGCGGAGGAACACTAACTCCCGTAGCAATTTTAGACCCTGTACAGCTAGCCGGGACCGTAGTAAAAAGAGCATCTCTACATAACTATGAAGATATCGCGCGCAAAGATGTACGCATTGGTGACCTTGTCACAATCGTCAAGGCAGGTGAGATCATCCCTCAAGTGCTTGGTTGCGATCCGACAAAACGCCAAGGAAATGAAAAAATAATTTCTCCTCCCACAGCTTGTCCAAGTTGTAATGGAGATGTAAAAAAAGATAGTGGTGGGGTATACCTTCGCTGCGTTGACAAAAACTGTAGTGAGGGTTTCAAGGCGCAGTTAAAGTTTTTTGCTTCGCGTCAGGGAATGGATATTAGTGGACTCGGGGAAAAAATAATCGCGCAACTTGTCGACAAAAAAATGGTAACAAGTCCTGCCGACTTATATTCTCTGCGCAAGGAGGATTTACTACTTCTAGAACGTATGGGAGAAAAATCTGCCCAAAAGCTAATAGACAACATTGAAAAAAGCAAAAATGTACCTCTTCCCAAATTGATATTCTCACTAGGTGTGCGTCACGTAGGAACCAAAGCAAGTAAGATACTCGCCAAAAAATACCAGAATATTGATGCTCTGGCTTCTGCTTCCGTCGAGAGTCTCGAAGAAATCAACGAGATTGGTCCGGTTATGGCCGAAAGTATTTGCGAATACTTTGACAGCGAACAAGGTCAAAACAATATAAAAACGCTGCGCAGTGTCGGTGTAAAAATGGAAGAACTGCAAGTCGCAACAACCCAACAAGTGACAGAATCACCGTTTAGCGAAAAAAATATTGTTCTTACGGGTTCTCTTGCGAAATACACCCGCGGTGAATTACAAAAAAAACTAGAAGAAATGGGTGCCGTAGTGCGTTCCTCCGTTTCGAAAAATACCGATTACGTCATAGCAGGTGAAAATGCTGGTTCTAAATTGAAAAAAGCCAATGATTTGGGCGTCACCGTTCTCTCAGAAGACGAATTGGAAACCATGTTACATGAGACAGTAACCGCAAAGCACGACAATCTACAAACGAACACTACTACTCAACAAACATTTTTTTAGGGCGTCAGGGTACATCATCAATTTAGGTTAGTATTACAAAATCGTAGTCGTGCCTGTGACCAAATATTTTAAATTCGGTTACGATTACGGCTACGGTTACGATTACGGCTACGGTCACGATTACGGTCAGGGTCACGAGGATGACATACCCCAATTACATTTTGTTTAAGGTATCTACTCTGAAAAGAATAAATTAAGGAGCTGCTACATGCGATATGGAATATACAGTGACATTCATGGTAACTTAGAGGCTCTTGAAGCCGTTCTCGAAGTTTTTCTTCATGAAAGAGTTGATAAATATATATGTGGTGGTGATGTAGTTGGTTACGGTGCTAACCCCAAAGAATGCCTTGAGAAAGTTTTAGAGCTAGATAGTATGCTCGTTGCGGGAAATCACGATTATGCCATTGCCGGAAAACTCAAAATAGACTATTTCAACCAACACGCAAGACAAGCCGTCATGTGGACAAGAGAGCAGTTATCAAAAAAATACAAAGACTTTCTCGCAAGTGTTGATATGGTACAAAAGTTAGACAATAAACTTACCCTAGTGCACAGTACCTTAAGTTTTCCCGAACTTTTTGATTACATTCAAACCGGTTACGACGCACATTTATCCCTCGAAATTCTTGACACCCCCATTTGTTTTTACGGACACTCGCATGTACCTGTTGCATTTTTTGAAGGCCATGCGGTTACGTTTTCCATGGACGATGAGATAGATGTCAACCCAGATTCAAAAGTTTTAGTAAATGTCGGAAGTGTCGGACAACCACGCGATGGCAACCCTCTAGCGAGTTGTTGTGTTTATGACGATGAACTTGGCAAAGTATGGATTCATCGTGTAGAATATGATATAGACACCGCAGTCGAAAAAATTATGCATGCCGGATTACCTGAAATTCTGGCCAAACGACTTTATTATGGAAAATAACGGAAAACAAACCTATGCTTAAAGCTTCTTTCTATACACTAGGATGTCGATTAAATCAAGCAGAAACGGCTTTAATAAGCAGTACATTTACAGATGGTGGCTACGAAATAGTACCATTTAACGAATCGGCAGATGTATGTGTGATTAACTCGTGCACTGTAACGGAGCACGCCGACGCAAAATGTCGGCAACTGGTCAGACAAGTTTTGAAACGCAACCCTCAAACATATGTTGCGGTTGTGGGCTGTTATTCACAAACGAGTTCTGAAGCCCTAAAAAAAGTAGATGGGATTGACCTAATCATCGGAACACAAGAAAAATTGAAGGTTCTACAACATATCGATGAGCCATCAAAAACACCACAGCCCAAAATTGTACGCGATACTGTGGACCGCAAATCATTTACGATTGATATAAAAGATCCCAAAATAAAAACCACACGCGCCAATATCAAAATACAAGATGGCTGCGATTTTATGTGCAGCTTTTGTGTTATCCCATTTGCCCGAGGGCGCGCAAGGAGTAGAGCATTTTGGGACATTCAACGTGAAGCAATTGACTTAGCCAGTCAAGGTTTCAAGGAGCTAGTTATTACCGGGGTAAACATCGGAACTTACCAATTTGAAGGTAAGAGTTTCTTAGATGTGCTGAAAATGCTCTTGAGTATTCCGGGACTAGAACGTATTCGCATTAGTAGCATTGAGCCAACAACTATTCCATACGAACTTCTCGACATTATGGCCGACAACGAAAAGTTGTGCCCGCATTTGCACATACCGTTACAAAGCGGATGTGACAAAACATTATCGGCAATGAAACGCAAATACAATGTCAAAGAGTACATGGAATTCATCGACGCTGCGTATAAAAAGATACCAAATATTATGTTAGCAACAGACATCATTGTCGGATTTCCGGGAGAAACTCAGACCGATTTTGCGCAAACGTGTGCGACGTTTCGCGATTCTCCTCTGACGTATGTCCATGTATTTAGTTTCTCACAGCGCGATAAAACAGCCGCGGGACGACTACCTGACAAAATAGACCCCAGGACAAAAAAGCAACGCAGCAAAGAGCTACATGTGCTATCGGATCAAAAAAAACAAAAATTTTACGAACAGTCTTTAGGACAAACGGTTAGATTATTAGTAGAAAACCAAAGTCACAATGGGCATTGGCAAGGGTTTAGCGACAACTACATAAAAATAGCTGTAGACATCCCTGGTATCAAGAAAAACGATTTAATTAATGTGCAACTAAAAGAAGTACTAGATGACGTCGTATATGCGACAAATGGAGATTTCTAATGAACATTTACCTCGAAACATATGGTTGCCAAATGAACGAATATGACTCAGAGTTGATTCTGAGCATTCTAAAAAAAGCAGACCACCAAATTGTACAAAGCGCAGATGAAGCCGATGTGGCTTTCTTAAACACTTGCGCTATACGTGAAAATGCACACAAAAAAATATACCATCGTCTAGATGAAATGCGCGGACGCAAGAAGCGCGGACAAAAACTCGTTGTCGGTGTTCTAGGTTGCATGGCACAAAGCTTACGCGAAGAACTAAAAGACAACGCCCCGGTTGTCGATATTATTGCGGGGCCTGACAGTTATAAGCGCCTACCTGGTTTAATTTCAGAGGCGTGTGGTGGGGACACAGGCTACGACCTATCATTGTCAGAATACGAAACATACTCCGATGTTGCTCCGGTACGTGTACCGGGTGTAAACGCCTGGATTGCGATCATGCGTGGCTGTGATAACTTTTGTACATTTTGCGTTGTGCCCTATACCCGTGGTCGCGAGAGAAGTCGTTCTCCGCAGAACATTGTGGAAGAAACACAGGCAATTGTTGCCCAAGGATTCAAGCAAGTGACTCTTCTTGGACAAAATGTAAACTCTTACAAATACGGCAACTATGATTTCGCCGATTTAATGAAAATGGTAGGTGATGTACCGGGAATACGTCGTGTGCGCTTTACTTCTCCGCATCCAAAAGATTTTCCTCTTAAGTTACTACAAGTAATGAAAGATCATCCGAAACTGTGCAATCAAATTCATTTACCGCTACAGTCGGGTAGTACAGAAGTTTTAGATCGCATGAATCGTACATACAGCAAACAAGAGTTTTTGGATGTTGTCAATGTCATTCGCGACACCATTCCCAATGTATCACTTTCCACAGACATCATATGTGGATTTTGTGGGGAAACAGAACAGGATTTTCAGGACACGGTAGATGTTGTTGAGCAGGTAGGTTTTGATTCGGCGTTCATATTCAAGTACAGCGAACGTAAGAATACCATCGCTTCGCGAAAATTTCCCGACGATGTTAGCGAAGAAATAAAAACCGAACGTGTAAAAAAACTCGTGGAAATACAACGCGCCATTTCTCTTGCGCGCAACGAAAAAGAAGTCGGAAAAACTTTTGATGTACTTATTGAACAACCCAGTAAGAAAAACCGCGAAGAATGGCTTGGACGCAGCGATCACAATAAAGGGGTGGTATTTGCCGCTCCGCAACATAAGCCCGGAGATTTTGTTAAGGTAAAAATTACTTCTGCAGGAACGCATACTCTACGTGGAGAAATTGTCACACCTGCAATCGCCTTTTGTGTATAAAGATTGTTGCATATGAATGCCAAATGTCCGCAGTGCCAAAAACAAACAGACTTTAGTTGCAAAGATGTTTTCGGAGAAGATTCTAGTTGTATTTGGAATCTTCTCTATTGTCTAGAATGTGGCCATATTTTAGCTCAGGCGCACATCGCAATAGAAAAAGACTTGGTGAAAATCGCCACGAAAAATTTTGAACGCAAAACAGAAAAAACCACTCTGGTTTCTATATTTGACGATTCAGAAGAGGAAAAAATAGACGACACCTTTGACGAAGAATTCATTACCTCGGCAAACAACACACAAGAGTTAGAAAAAAATCTCAACGACACACCAGAGAACGCGGCATCTTCCGCGAAAAACCGCGTTACCTTTCTCACGTCTCAAGAGCTGAAAAATGATAAAGAAGAAGACCTTTCGCATAAAAATAAGAATTTTGCAAAATCTTCACCGCGTTCTATTTCGGGAAATGTAGAGATAAGCGAAGATGAAAAAGCCAAAGCCGTCTTCTCTATTTCTTTCTTAAAACAACAGGCACCACCTTTTTTCCAACTCGACAAGGAAAAAATCATCCGCCCTCTTTCTGGTGGCGGCATGGCAGAAACATATTTATACAAAAGCGAATTCGAAGGGCATGATGAAGTGGTGGTCAAAATCGTCAAAGCCAGCGACCAATTTTTTGACCGCTTCAAACGCGAAGTGCGCGTACACTCGGCATTAGAACATCGCAATATCATTAAAACGCTCGAAGCCGGAGCAAGAACCAGATACGTATATCTCATCACCGAATACGCCGATGGTGGAGACCTCCAGGCTCTTATAAAGAGAAAAGGAAAACTTAGCACACGTACAGCGCTTGGTATTAGCATGAGTGTTGCCAATGCTTTGAATTATGGCTGGTGTGAAAAAGCTCTGATTCACCGCGATGTAAAACCGGCGAATATTCTTCTCGACAAGACCAACAAAATAGTCAAACTCTCCGATTTTGGCCTTGCGAAATTTGTCGACGAAGTCGCCGAAGAAAACAAAATTACTCATACGGGAATTTCATTGGGAACCCCATGCTTTTGTTCTCCAGAACAAATCAATAAATTTCGCGACGCCACGCACCTCTCAGATATATATTCGATAGGTTGTCTACTATACCACATGGTAACAGGTCTTCCGCCATATGCGATGAAATTAAAAGAGCATGGAATTTCATATTTTTTCAGTACCAAACTCGATCCCACAAAATTGTCATTTAAAAACGTACCTTCGGTGTTAAAAAGTATTATTTGTACATGCATGCAGTATCAACCGGAAGATCGTTACCAGGATTATGAAGAGCTTCTCGATGACATGAAAAATTTTTATATTCTGTGCTAAAGAGATGACATAAAAAATCACAGTGCCTGTGATTTTTTATCTCGTGCATAAGCTAGCGTATGCGTTCTAAGCTTTTGAATTGTTTGTCTGGTTCTCTATCCAGTAAGAAGTCGCTATTACAGAAATCATTTGCAAAATAAACATTAATGACATTTTTCTCATAGGTCCATTCTTTACCACTCGACGATGTATGACCAAAGCGTCCGTTAAAAATCAACTGTCCAAACTGTTGTTTCTTTAGGCTAAAAACCTGCGTACTGCGACGTTCAGGTTCTCCCACATATGCCCAACTCCATACAAACTTCACTTCGCATTTTTCCTTTGTCGAAGATAGCTTAATCCCACATTTTGTGATCTCTGCGGCATTATCGACGAATAGAGTTTGTTGCGGTTCAAAATCATTGCGTTCAAGATACTCGATCTTTTGCAGATAAATTTGCCCTTTTTCGTTTAAATGCGCGCACTCACATACATCAGGAGTGCTATTTCTCTTCACCGAACCAGGGTGACTACGCGATTTCTTTGTCCATTCGGTACGAATTCTTTGTACGATAATCATTGAGTTTTCCTTACGATTTGCTAAAATTATGAACGGTTGTTCATTTAACAAAGTCAGAGTAAAAAATGAAAAAAAACAAATTAAAAGACTATGATGTCACACTACCATCCTTAGTCTATCACAACAACGACTGGCAAGTTTTTTCACACAATTCTTCACACAAAAAATCAATTTCGCAGGTAACCATTGTTTCTTTTAATGTTCTCTTTGACCTTCATGCTCCTGGAAAATTGTTTACGGAACAACGTCAAAAATTACAGTGGGAAATATTGGCCGATTCGCAGGCAGATATCATTGCCTTACAAGAAGTGACACCTGATTTCTTCGAGGAACTCCTACAGCAATCATGGGTAAACAAATATTATGTTAGCCATGGTGGTATCGAAACATACGGTCAAATTTTCTTAAGTCGTATTCCTTTTCGCGAATTACACTGTTATTATTTTTCTCCCCACAAAAAATTTATTTTTGCGCAGTGGGAGATCAATAGTGAATTGTTTACAGCTACGGCACTTCATTTGACAAGTCGTTTAGCAAAAAACGCACCACAAAAACGCGCTCAGCAACTACAAACCATCCTTACCTATCTGAAAAGATATCCATCGCAAACAAATATTCTTCTTGGCGATTTTAATTTTAGTGATGAACGAGAAAGCCGTATTTTATACGATGAAAACTTTGGCGATGTTTGGCAACAATTGCAACCGCAACAACAAGGTCTTACATTTGTCCCACAAATCAATACCATTGCAGCCATCACCAGCAAAAGTGGCATAAGTGCCCGCTATGATCGTATCTATATGCAAACAACCACAACAACGCGCGCTAGCAATATCAAAATGATCGGCAATACCCCTCATACTTATAAAGAGCAACAAATATACCCTTCCGACCACTTTGGTTTGCAATGTACTTTCGACTTACTTTGAATGAACATAGGAAAATATTATGGATGAGAAAAGTGTAGAAGAAAAAGAATTACAACGCCGTCTGAGGAATACTCGATGGCAAATAGCTGCTGCGGCCATTGTGCTTATCGTGATCGGAATATTTTTTTCCATAGCGGCGTGGAATGATTCCAAATCAATGTCTGGGCTAGGTAATTATCCCCTAGTGTCTTGTTTTTTTGCATTCATCGGCGGCATTCTTCTCACAATCATGACGGCACCTTTGATAGTAGCGCCGTTTATCATACCTTACGCTATATTTAGCGAAGCCCATGCGCAACAAAGTCACAGCGACGTAGTGGCGAATATTGGATTTGTTGTCAGTTTTTTCATCATGTTCTTTATCGCCAAAACCATCAACATCTCTGCCCCTGTTACTTTACCTTTGTGGTTGGTGGCCTTTTTTTGTTTTAGTGTTAGCCTATATGCAGGTATTTTGTGTAGTGAGTATGTAAAAGAAATGCGTTCTGATCCGTTTGATCGCACCGACCCTGCAGCAATGGTATTGTATTGGCTGATGACTCTCATTTTGCCTTCAGGGACGGTTGTTTTCTTGGGCATTTTTATCCGAATTTTTACCGAACAAAGTCTATTGTAACTATTTATTCTCATCGGCGAAGATACCAGATTTTTTTAAATATGTATTTAGTAGTAATGGAAAAATAGCACAAATTACAAGATTGCGTGCTGCAAGAAAAACATTGCCTTTAAAATAATACAAGCCATATAAATAAGGAAAAAATAACACCACCATAGCCAAACAACTTATCTGTGCAACAACCACTGCCCAAGATTTTTTCATCAACATTGCCAAGGAAGAAACCACCAAAACCGCACCGAAAATAGCGATAAATGCTGGAAGTGATACATAACATACGTCCAGTAATGAAGGATTTATCTGGTGTATAGTTAACAACATTTTTATTGCCATGTAGTATAGATTTACCAAATATATTCCCACAACTACATTGATAATGCATACAAATACAAGCATGACTTTATCCTTTCTAGTTTTTCTTTTTAAATTGTTCCGCCTTCTTTTTATAGTAATGTGCTCTTTTGTCATTACCTAGAGCTTTGTAACATTGGTATAATCCATCATACGGTTTCCAATAGTTTGGGGTAAGAGATATCACCTTTTCGTAGTTTTCAATTGCAAGTTTGTATTTCTCCAGCTTTTTATAAACATTACCACGACTTTGATACGCTAGAAACTGACTAGGGTCCACTAGAATTGACTTGTTGTAAAAAGCAAGAGCTTCTTTATATTTTTTGTGTATAGCATGAATAGAACCGATGTTATGATATGCCTCAAAAGCACCCGGATTGATTAGTAAAGCTCTAGTATAGTCGTCAAGAGCCTTATTATATAATCTACGACTACTATAAAAAACTCCACGATTGATATAAGCTTGAAAGCTTTCACTGTTAATTTGTACCGCTTTATTGAAATCGGCGATTGCCTTGTCATGTTGATTTAGATTTTGATAAACAACACCCCTATTTCTGTAAACAAATGAATACTTAGAATTGAGTTTTAAGGATTGGTTATAGTCTGCAAGGGCTCTTTCATATAACCCAAAATGACGATAAATAAGTCCACGACAGTTATAAGCATCGTAATAACTAGGTTCAAGTTCTATGCATTTGTTAAAGTCAACTAACGCTTTTTTATATTCTTTTTGCTCGCAATATAAACGACCACGGTTGTAGTAAGCTCTGAAATGTTTAGGATCTTTTTTTATTATCGTTGTGTAGTCCTTAATTCCCTGACCAATATCTTGATTTCTTAAAACAATTGCTCTTAAAAATATATACTCTTCCGCGTTTTTAAGATGTACGGATTTGTTAAATAGCGACTCTAGAGGTTCTATGATATCCCGATCAAGAATAAAACTTGCGTATTTATCGCTCAATCGAATTCTTTCCACGACTTCAATGATAGCTTTATTAAAATCTCTCATGTCATCGTTTGCTTCTTCTACTTTGCGTAAAGCCACTTCTTTCGCGGTTTTTGCTTTCTCCGCTTTTCGCCAAGCATCTGTTACGAACACCAATGAAACGACTAACACAAAAAATATCAACGCCATTGCGCCAAAAACCAGTTTGTGATCCGCGATGAAATTTTTTAAGACATCCCACGAAGTGTATCTTTTGGCAATGATTGGCTTGTGGTCACGTAAATTCTTTAGCTCTCTCACTAACTGCCGAAAGCTCTCGTATCTTTTTTGCTCTTTTTTCGCGATGCACTTTAGGCAAACCGCTTCAAAATACGGTGAAATATTGGGATTGAGTTGTCGTGGCGGAATAGGTGGGCGGTGCAAAATCTGAAAAAGAATGTTATGATAGGAATCTCCTTGGTAGACATGACAATACGTCAAAGCTTCATAAATCGTAGCGCCAATGGAATAAATATCACTCTTTTCCGAGGGGTTTCCATGTATCTGCTCGGGCGACATATAGTGTATTGTTCCTAGCACATCTCCGGTTTTAGATAGACTCTTTTCTTCGGAGTCTTTAACCTTTGCCAACCCAAAATCTACGATTTTTGGTTCTCCACCATTGGTGATCATGATATTGGAAGGTTTGATATCGCGATGAAGAATCTTATTTTTGTGGGCGTGGGCCAATGCGTCACATACTTTTATCATCAAATCGACGAGAAAGTTTGTTTTCATTTTCTTTTCTTTGATGAGATCCGCGAGTGTGAAGCCTTCGATGTACTCCATAGTAAAAAATGGCTGCGGTTTTTCACCAAAGTCGTGTAGTTTGATAATATTAGGATGGTTTAACTGTGCCATGGCCGACGATTCGCGTATAAACCGCTGAAAATCTCTTATCTCTCCGCGTAAAATTAACTTGAGAGCCACAACTCTCTTCAGCCTTGTGTCGTATGCTTTGTAAACAATCCCCATTCCTCCGCGACCTAATTCCCCCTCGATTCGATACCTATTGGCAAATTGTTGTCCAGGTGCAATTGCTTCAAATTCCGGTGAATCATCGCTACAAATCTCCGAGGGAATTCGTTTCTCTACCACTAAATGGCCTTTAACGGTTTTTTGCGTTTCTTCTGCAGAATCTGCGAAAAAACTATCGGATGTTTTAGAAGCGGCCATCTCCATCTGGACGGTTTTTTGTGTCTCTTCTGCAGAGTCTGCAAAAAAACTATCCGGCATCTTCGGATCAAGAATATTGCTCATTTTTTGTGCTTCCTCGATAGAGTCTGCGAAAAAACTGTCTGGCATCTTTGGGTCAAGAATATTGCCAGTTTTTTGTGCTTCTTCTATAGAATCTGCAAAAAAACTATCTGGCATATTGAAATTGGAATCATTTCCTGTTTTCTTTACTTCCTTTGCGGAATCGGAATCAGAATTAAAATCATCCGGTATTTTAGAATCATCCATAATGTGTCCTTAAATTAATAAATCCCAATTCAAATACCACACATACACTTTTTTATCTTCCCCAGCAGAAAATGCAAATTGTTCGTCGGGTGTAAAACATACACTTGATACACTACCGGAATGCTCGTTAAACACCTCTACGCTGTTGCCTTTTTCCACATTCCAAATACACATTGTTTTGTCCCAGCTGGCCGAAATCACATATTGGCCGTCTTTGGTCATCGCTACATCAGAAACACAGTCATCGTGTCCACGCAAAATCTTCATACATTTTCCCGTAGTCATATCCCACACACGTACTGTCTTATCCCAACTTCCCGAGACTAAATAGTTGTTTTTTTGTGCAATCGCCACTCCTTTAACACTACCTGTATGTCCCAAGAGCTCTTGCTTGCATTCACCATTACCCAAATCCCACACACGTATTATTTTATCTGCACCTGCGGTTACTATCTCATTATTCTCAGAAAATACAATGCTCTCTACCCAACCATTATGACCTCTCATTTCGCGCAAACACGCACCTGTCTGCATATCAAACAATAAGATTTTCTCATAAATTCCACAAGCAAGTATTTCATTATTGAAAGACAAACAACGAACGCGACTTTGGCATTGCCATTGTTTCAAGCACACGAAATTTTCAATATCCCATATATATACAAATTTGCCAGAACTAAAAACAGCTTTATTTTCCCCGATCGCTATTTTTTCAATACGTGACTTCTTCAAATTGAGAGGATGATCTTTGGCGGACTCAATATTCCACATACGAACTGTCTTATCCCAGCTTGTAGAGAACACATAACAACCATTTGCAGCTACTGCCGAAATGTAACTTTTATGACCAACTAAAATCTTATCAAGCCATGCGCCCCGCAAATTTTTGCGAGAAGCATGGGGCAACAATAGTGAACATGCTTTTCGAACTTCCCGGTCCTGACTATAAAAAGGTATTTGTCGCATTTGCGAAAGAGTTCCAATCGCTTGTTGCCAATTTTGAGCTTGTAGCGCTTGTTGCATGCTCCGCATTCCCTTGCGAAATTTCCGCTGGCACTCAATAATAAATTCGCTTTTCTGCGGACGAACAATTCCCAAAGGCGAAGGGGGAAAACTATTGCCCAATTGCCACACTTTAATCGTCTTATCAAGACTT
The DNA here is from genome assembly GCF_009002475.1 of Candidatus Uabimicrobium amorphum. GTDB lineage: Bacteria > Planctomycetota > Uabimicrobiia > Uabimicrobiales > Uabimicrobiaceae > Uabimicrobium > Uabimicrobium amorphum. Next base: position 9,321,892 of record NZ_AP019860.1, on the reverse strand, counting down.
GTCGAAATCGCGATGTTCTTTTCTGGCGCAACAGCAATTCCATAGGTCCGATCTTTATGTCCCTCTAAAGTCCTTAGACATCTTGCGCTCTCAATATCCCAAATACGAACGGTTTTATCCCAGCTTGTCGACAGCAATGTATTATTTTGTGGTACAAAGCATAAATTCCATACAGCGGCTTGATGGCCGTGTAGTATTTTTACGCAGGTTTTACTCGTAAGGTCCCAAATGCGAATTGTTTTATCCCAACTCGCGGACGCCACTTTACTAGAGGAAATAACAATCACTTGCCATATAATATCTTCATGCCCCTTGAGAATGCCAAGACATTCGCCGCTCATGACATTCCATATACGTACAGTCCGGTCATTACTGGAAGAAATCACTCGCTCTTTATCAATGACTGCAACAGAGGTAACATAATCTTCATGTCCCTGCAAAATATTGATACACTTTTGTGTTGTCGTATCCCAAATACGAATGGTTTTGTCCCAACTGGCAGAGATAATCTTTTGCTCGTCACAGTTCCATGAAACAAAATTCACGTGATTTTCATGACCAACAAGAGTCGCAATACATCTCTCATTCTCCACATCCCAAATTTTTATGGTCTTATCCCAACTACCAGAAAGCAATTTCTTTCCGCAAAAACTCCACTTTACGCTTTCCACATAATGATTATGCCCGCGAAACACTTTCGCACATTTTTTGTCATGGAGATCCCAAACCCTAAGCGTATTATCCCAACCACCAGAAGCAGCCTGCATACCACTTTTATCAACGTCTATACAACGAACACTATCATCGTGGCCGCATAATTCACAAAGCAACTCGGTACTCCGTACGAGTAGAGATCTCACATTTTTGACACTTTGCTCTACATTTGTATCGTATTTACACGCCTCTTTCAGTGCAAAATTTGCGGAGCTTTGGTCTCCACGTTCTAAATGGACGAAACCTACGAAGAGCCAGTATTCCCAATAATTTGTATAGTTCTTTTCCAGCAAATACAAACGTTGTAGGAGATCGTTATCCGTAATTTTTCCTTTACGCCACTGTCGCAAACTATAGTTGTAGGTGGCATGCAAATGTTGTGGATCTTTTTCGATGGCTTGCTTTAACAAAGCATCTACGTCATCCTCTTTTTTTAAATCAAATAATGACAGTGCGCGGTTATTTAGTTCGTCCGACAAAAACTGTACAACATTGGGCCTTTCTCGCCGATAAAACTCACCTGATATATCTTTGTATATTTTTTGTAGTTCACTAACCACTACTGCAAAATTATCCGGGCGTTGTAGCGGGTCGTCAGCAAGACAATTTTTGAGCAATATCTGCAAATTTTTTGGTATATCATGTATTTTACTATCTGAGGAATTAAATATTTCCGCTGCTAAACATCCAAACTGCCAAACACGTTTACCAATCAACATTTCTATTACGGTTAAGGCCCATGACCAAATATCGGTTTTATACGTAATATCTTCATTGTTTGCCTGTTCTGGAGAGCAATAGGCCGGTGTCATACTCTGTTTTTCGGAGTGCTTATTAGGTAAATAAGCACCCGCCAAACCAAAATCAGTTATTTTGACCAGTCCTAACTCACTAATCATTATATTCGCTGGCTTAATATCCTGATGGATAATCTTACGCAGATGCGCATATTGTAATCCCCAGGCAATTTGAATGGCAATATCAAGTATTTTCAAAAAAGACGAAGTGTACTCTACATTATGTTGTCGAATCCATTCATCGAGACTACTTCCCGCGATATATTCCATAAAGACAATAGGAAGTCCTCTAATTTCTCGAACATAATAGCAACTAACAATATGCGGAAATCGGCCTAAATAACTCCATATTTCGGCCTCACGAATATATTGTTGCTTTAGATTTTCATTGTGAAATAGATTGAGGTGAGGAATTTTTCCCGCCATTTCGACATTCCATTGCAAATGATGTAGCTTATATACTTCGCCAAAACCGCCTTTTCCCAGCAATGCAACGACTTTGTAAGTATCTAAGAGAATCTCACCTATGGTAAAAGATTTTTGTGTTGTGAGTAGTGGTGTGATAGATTTTTCGGTAGGGAGAAATGGTACTGTTGTCAAACAAGGGGAAACTTGAGTACTCGCTGGAGAAGATTGATCTGGTAATTCTTCGAGATTTTCGATAATTAGAGGTTGTTGTTGTAATATTTTCCATTTACCCGCTTTTACGAGTTTTTGTAACTGGTCCTCGGAGACGTTTATTTTTGACAACTCCCCTTTTTTGTTGCGAATAAACACATTCATAGCGATCTTTTCGTATTCCAAAAGAAAATTGCCGCAAAATCTCAAGTAAGTATTTATTTATCAAGAGTTTATAGTATAGCAATTTTATACGAATAAGTAACAGAAAATTTTCGCACAGGCTTGTATTAAACCAGGACTTTTCCGCTTAAAATAACCAAAAGACTATCTTAAGCGGATTGGAGTTTATAGAAAGTCTATTTACTTAGGAATAACAACAAGATCATGGAGTCCACGCATACAAGGTATTTTATAACCTGTACGTTTCAGTTTAGGTGTTCCTGATTTGTCAACATTCCAAAATTCAATGAATCCTTCTCGTGGCTCATCTTCACGATTATGGTAAATAGCCACCGCTAAATTACGCCCAGAAGCATCAAAAACAGCATCTTCCGGCAACAGACCATTGAAACCATATTCATCAATAATTTCAATTTCGCCCGTATTATTATCCAGCTTCGCGAGAGTTAAAGAACTACGCTTACGATATGGCCAAATGCTTGCAGGAAACTTATCAGGAAGGTAAGTGCGATTCATGTTCACGGTAACAAGCAGCGAGCCATCTGGACTCATCGCAAATCCTTCTGGACTATAACCCACTTTTTTTACAGAAGAAATATGGTGTTCACCGCTTTCAGAAAAAGCAATCGAAATGATTCTGCCATGTGGATTGAAAAGATAATCCGTTTGCTTATCTCCCCACTTCAAATCGGGGATGATATAAAAACGTCCATTTGGTGTAAAAGATCCCGCACTAATGTAATCTCCCGCTGTAATATTTTCTCCCACAAGCGTTACACTAGTAGGACGACCATCGGTATAGTTAACACGATAAAAAGCAATCTCGCGATCGGAAATATTAAATGCAAGATAATTTCCCGAGGGATGCCAAGCAACGGCTCTCACACCTCCTCTAAAGTGTTGATGCTGACGATTGGGGATAGAAAAAAACGATAACTCACCAACGCGACCGTCACGAAAAGAGGCAAGGCACAATTCACGACCCGACTCCTCTGAAGTAATTGCCAATAAATTTTTGCTAGGTAATACCATGATTGATGTAGGATTTGTTGCAATTGGTTGTTGTTCGACAATACGTGGAAAACCCAGGTCACGCATATCTATAACCGTTAAAAATGAGCCAACAGGTAAATCGGTGTAGACATTGTCCACCTTACTTACACTAGGAACACTTCGCGTCTCTACCACAAACGCATACAATCCATCCTTCGATACATCGACAATTTGTGGCCAACTTACCACCGAATTGGATACATTGATAGTAGACATTTGCGGACGATTAGGATTTAAAGGAAGTTTCACAGTAGTTAATGTATCGCTCAGTCCGGGAAGACGTTGTAAAACTCCATTTGCATACGCAGTGGCAATTTGATCTGCGTCAGAAACACCAATGAGAGCCTTGCCCTCAAAAACAGGTGTGCCTTCTATGGGAGCTTCGGGAATATTTTGCGCTACGACATGTAGCGAAAGAAGAACAAAAATGCATACTATTTTTTGAATACTCATACAACTCTCCACCTTCTACATCAAAATTATTTTGCAATTAAGATTACATTATAAAAAGCATATCATTTTCTAAAGTCTGTGTCAAGTATACATGGCATAACTGTTTAAAACGTAAATCTTATTACCAATTGACTTTACTGAAGAAAACATATGAAGAAAATGGTGGGGAAATGGTGTCAGACTCACTACTTTAGTAGATGAATTAGCTTGATATCAGTTCATCTACTCGAGTTTTCTATTTTCCAGCAGTAGTTGTCAATTTTTTTAGCGCACCTGATATTTCCAAAAACGGTGTCCAAAAATGGTCCAAAAATGGTGTCAGACTCAGAAACGGTGTCAGACTCAAAAACGGTGTCAGACACAAAAATGGTGTCAGACTCGAAAATGGGTGTCAGACTCAAAAACGGTCTCAGGCTCAGAAACGGTGTCAGACTCAAAAATGGTGTCAGACTCAAAAATGGTGTCAGACTCAAAAACGGTGTCAGACTCGAAAATGGGTGTCAGACTCAGGAACGCAGAAACGAAGGAAAGAGTGAAGTGGAATGGGCATAAAAAAAACCCTGACAGCCTTTTGAGCTACCAGGGTTCGTGTTGATTGGAATCCGGCGACGACTTACTCTCTCACCGTGAGGCAATACCATCAGCGTGAAAAGCTTAACGGCCGTGTTCGGGAAGGGAACGGGTGTGACCTTTTCACTATGATCGCCGAATATAATTGATTCCGTATATATCTATTTCTATATAATATTGCAATCTTGACAAATCAAGAGAGGAGGAAGAAAAGAAAGCAAAGAGGAGTATAGAGAGATAAGTCGAACGGGATATTAGTACTGGTTAGCTGAGTACATTGCTGCACTTACACATCCAGCCTATCAACCTGGTAGTCTTCCAGGACCCTTCAGGGAGATCTCGTCTTGAAGAAGGCTTCGCGCTTATATGCTTTCAGCGCTTATCCTTTCCGAACGTAGCTACCCAGCTATGCCGCTGGCGCGACAACTGGAGCACCATAGGTTCGTCCGCCCCAATCCTCTCGTACTAAGGGCAAACCTTCTCAAATCTCCTACACCCACAGCAGATAGGGACCGACCTGTCTCACGACGGTCTAAACCCAGCTCGCGTACCGCTTTAATTGGCGAACAGCCAAACCCTTGGGACCTTCTTCAGCCCCAGGATGCGATGAGCCGACATCGAGGTGCCAAACCGCCTCGTCGATATGAACTCTTGGAGGCGATAAGCCTGTTATCCCCGGAGTACCTTTTATCTGTTGAGCGATGGCCCTTCCACTCGGGACCACCGGATCACTAAGTCCTGCTTTCACACCTGCTCGACTTATAAGTCTCACAGTCAACTACCCTTCTACCTTTACGCTCTACGCACGATTGCCGACCGTGCTGAGAGTAGCTTTGAACTCCTCCGTTACCTTTTAGGAGGAGACCGCCCCAGCCAAACTGCCCACAAAGCACTGTTCTGGTACCGGATCTACGGACACCAGTTAGAATTCTAGTATAACAAGGGTGGTATTTCACTTGCGGCTCCACAAAGACTTGCGTCTCCACTTCAAAGCCTCCCACCTATCCTACACAAGCTATACCAAAACCCAATACCATGCTGCAGTAAAGGTTCACGGGGTCTTTCCGTCTTGCTGCGGGTAAGCGGCATCTTCACCGCTACTACAGTTTCACCGAGTCCTCTGTTGAGACAGTGCCCAAGTCGTTACGCCATTCGTGCAGGTCGGAACTTACCCGACAAGGAACTTCGCTACCTTAGGACCGTCATAGTTACGGCCGCCGTTAACCGGGGCTTTAGTTCAGAGCTTCGCCGAAGCTAACCCCTCCCTTTAACCTTCCGGCACTGAGCAGGCGTCAGTCTCTATACATCGACTTTAAGTCTTGGCAGAGACCTGTGTTTTTAGTAAACAGTCGCCCGGGCCTTTTCACTGCGCCCCCCAACAGCTCCGGATGTACATCCTTCACCATCAAGGGTACCCCTTCTCCCAAAGTTACGGGGTCAATTTGCCGAGTTCCTTAACAGAGGTTATCTCGAGCGCCTTAGGATTCTCTCCTCACCTACCTGTGTCAGTTTTAGTACGGTCACTTATGCAACTCGCTTTACGAGAATTTTCTTGGAAGCATGGCATCGGTTACTACAGACTATTGTCCCCCATCACGTCTCAGGATTAACAAGAATCCGGATTTTCCTAGATCCTCTCCCTACACGCTTGGCCCCGCTCGACCATCCACGAGGTTAACCTAGCCTCCTTCGTCAACCCGTTGCTCAAATGCTACATAAGTGGTACAGGAATATTAACCTGTTATCCATCGACTACGCCTTTCGGCCTCGCCTTAGGTGCCGACTAACCCTGGGCGGATTTGCCTTCCCCAGGAAACCTTAGGTTTTCGGCGAATGAGATTTTCACTCATTTTATCGTTACTCGTTCCGGCATAATCACTTCCATATTGTCCAGTAGTCCTCACGGTCTACCTTCAGTCCTAATTATGGAACGCTCTCCTACCATCCTTACGGATCCGCAGCTTCGGTGTTAAGCTTATTCCCTTCAATTTTCGGCCCAGGAATGCTCGACTAGTAAGCTATTACGCACTTTTTAAATGGTGGCTGCTTCTAAGCCAACATCCTAGCTGTCATCGCACTCCCAGCTCCTTTAAACTTAGCTTAACTTCGGGACCTTAGCTGGCGGTCTGGGCTGTTTCCCTCTTGACTAAGGAGCTTATCCCCCATAGTCTGACTCCTTCGATTCCACATGTGGTATTCGGAGTTTGATTAAGTAGGGTAGGCTGGTGGCCCCCACTGACCTATTCAGTCGCTCTACCCCCACATGCTACCACGAAAGGCTAGCCCGAAAGCTATTTCGGAGAGAACCAGATATTGGCCAGTTTGATTAGACTTTTACTCCTAACCACAGCTCATTGCCTGATTTTTCAACATCAGTGCATTCGGGCCTCCACGAGCTTTTACACCCGCTTCACCCTGGCCATGGTTAGATCACTGGCTTTCGGGTCTACCACATACGACTTTGTCGCGCTATTCACACTCGCTTTCGCTTGGGCTCCGTGTCG
>NZ_AP019860.1:5222500-9310000 GCF_009002475.1 Candidatus Uabimicrobium amorphum | reverse complement strand
GTACAGGTAAAAAACGCAGTCCGTAAAAATTCAAGTTTGCATTTTCCACAATATTCTTTTGTAAAGAGTTCATATCAATGTTATTGGAAACAATAACAGTGCTTACCCAATCTACCTGTCCATTTTCACGATAGTCCCACATCTTTCTTAACAATTCTGTGGAAACAAAAGCCTTCGGTGCTGCGCGATATAATTCCCAGTATTCTTCATCGCGGTCACTTACAGTACTTAGATCTACTTCAAATGGAACATTCCAATCTCTTATATTATCTGCGTTTGTTAGTCCTTCAAATTCGGGAATTAGTTTTGAGGAAACTACGCTATTGTTCATCGCAATTTTTTTTGTTACTTTCAAAGTTAACGTTTTCGTTACCAAACGTCCACTGACCGAAGGAATAAAATACTCAAATTCCACTTCGTTATTTCCATTTAGTTTAAGATCTTCCGCCAGCCAGCGATTTACAAAAACCTCCCCCTCGGGTATCTCCAGCCCCTCAACTCCTCCAATCATCGCGTATGCTGCCACTTCTTCGCCGTTTTGAATTTTGTTTACCACGTAAACAGAGGCCAAACGTGCTTTTTCTTGCAATTTTTCCAAAGCTTTCTGAATACCCGACAACTCATAGTCATGGAAAACAAAATTTTTACTTTGAATAAAACGTTCGTCTTTTTCCAAACGAAAGTATATACCAAGGTCTTCACAAGAAAGATGCTCTCGCACATCTTTAATAGGGTCACCTGATACCAATAAAGTATTGATATAATTTTGCCGCTCCAGTTGCTTTGCTAAATAGTCTTGTGAAACAAAAACATTGCGTGGCATTTGAGGATTTGCATCGAGACGAAAACCTCCCATCCCCTGATCTGGTAAAATAGCCACCACTTTCACACGCAAAGTGTAAACATTATCTTCAAAATTCTTTCGCGCGAATAGAGTTTCCGTCGGAACAAAGCTCGATCGATAAATGTATAGAAGCAAACGCTGGTTTATTTTTATACCCAAATCTTTGGCAAGTGACTCGTTGATGGCCACTTCGCGCTTCTTGAGATTTAATTTCTGTTCATAGAAAGTGGCAAATTTATCGTCCACACCAAGAATATTCACCTGAGGGATGGTCATTTGCGAATGTTTGGTAACGCCAGACAACATCAATGCCGATGCAAATTGATTATTAGGATATTTTTTTTCTATATTTTCGACAAATTTTCGCGTAAACAATTTTGTACTTCTGAGCGCATAGTCAATATTACCAATGCGCGCCATCGCGTTATCCAGTAAACTTTGAGGAACAGATTTCCCAATAATCATCGAACCGGTAACCACAGTCGTTCCAATAATAATTCCGATGGTCACGAGCAATATTGTTTTCCAATAGTATTGGACACTACGCCATAACAAACGATACTTAGTCACTTTATACTCCTTCATTTACAAGGCGACCACTGCGCAAAACATAACAAGTATCAAATTGCTTGGCATATGCGACATTATGCGTGACCATGACGACAACCACTTTGTTTTTAGCAGCAATTTCTTTCAACAGACCAATAATTTTCTGTCCATTTTCTTCATCCAAATTACCTGTTGGCTCGTCGCATAGTAGTAATTTAGAAGCACTCATAATTCCACGAGCAATCGCAATTCTCTGACATTCACCTCCAGATATTTGCCATGGATAGAAGTCTTTGCGCTCTTTGAGACCTACGAAATCTAAAATTTCATTTGCTTCCACCTGAATATTTGTATTGACAAGTGTTGGCAGCAATACATTTTCCAGAGCGGTCAGCTGTGGTAGCAGATGATGATTTTGAAACACAAAACCAATATGCTGTGCGCGGAACATTTCTTGCTCTTTTTGTGAAAGTTCTTGTAGCTCACTCTCTCCCAGTTTTACACTACCTGAATTTGGTTTTTCTAACAAACCGAGTATATTGAGTAGCGTACTCTTACCTGACCCAGAAGGGCCAATAATTGCCACCGTTTCTCCTGGATTTGCAGAAAATTGAACATCTTGCAATATATTAATCGTAGAATTTGCATGCGCGAAACTCTTCGAGATAGATTCAACTTCCAAACGATCTGTATTCATAATTTGCAACTTTCTATGATGGACACGCCTTAGAAAAAAAAGTATTTTTTGCTACATTCTTTATATTCTGATACAATTTTAGAACTGTAAGCATGTAATTATAATAAGTTTTCTTCACTCTTTTCAATAGGTAGAAAATGGATTCTCCACAGTATATAACCGTAAAATCGCCCAGATATATTTCATATCTAATAGGACAAGCTTTCGGTGTTGCCAATGATAATGCAATAAAAATGACCATGACGGCTTTTGTACTAAGTACAATCATTCGCGAACAACAAGTTTTTTATACAAGTATTATTGCCGCTCTTCTTCCCATTGCATTTTTGATGTTTTCCCCATTCGCAGGTTACCTTTCCGACCGTTATGCAAAAAATAAAGTTTTGTTCTATTCAAAAAGCCCCGAAATTTTTGCCATGTTATTTTCTTGCGTAGCTTTGTATTTTAATAGTTTACCATTGCTACTAATTTCCTTTTTTTTCATGTCCATGCAAAGTGCCTTCTTTGGTCCGGCGAAATACGGAATACTTCCCGAAGCATTCCACAAAGAAGACCTATCAATGGCGAATGGACTATTAAACATGACCACCAACATCGCTATTTTACTGGGGGCTGTACTTGGAGGATTGTTATTCGACGTATTCGAAGGTCAATTGGTATGGGCGGGCGTTGTGTATCTCGTCATTGCTTTGTTGGGAACTTTTTTTGTTTACTTCGCTCCCCCGGTGCAACCCAAAAGGCCTGATGCTCCCGTGGAATGGAATGTGATCACATACCTATGGAAAAACTTTCCCAAAGTTTCCAAGACACCTGTTGTAATGAATACGATTTGGGGTATTACATTTTTCTATGGGCTCGGTGCTCTTTTTATGACGGTAATTCCTGTTTATGCCAAAAACGTTATGGGCCTAGACAGCGCTGCCGCCACTTTAACATTGGCCCTTTTAACAGTAGGGGTTGCGATTGGCTCTGTTCTCGTAGCACATTTATCACGAGACAATATTGAAGTTGGTTGGGTTCCTTACGGCTGTTTTGCCCTGGGACTTTTTGCGATAGACCTCGCCTGCTACGGTGACACAGGCACGCGTACTTTTATGAACTTTACGATACGTTCTGTTGTAGATCTATTTTTGCTGGGAATTGCCTCGGGTTTTTTCATTGTGCCTCTTTTTGCACAGCTACAAAATAAAAGTCCGGAAAACGAAAAAGGACACTATATCGCCTTCTCCAATATTATTAGCTTTGGAGGTATTCTCGCCGCTTCTCTACTTGCGATCTTCTTCTCCAGTGTACTTGGGATGGATTCAAGCAGCATTATGATAACAGTTGGTATTGTCACCATTTTATATTCCCTCGTTATGGCAGCGACCATTCCCGATCAGATACTACGTATTATTATTCTCGAAATTGTAAATACATTATATAAGGTACGTGCGATCAATAAAAAAAATCAACCGAAACGCGGTATGGTTGTGTCCAATCACTTGTCATATTTTGATCCCTTTGTTCTGGGATCAACTTTTGAAAAAATGTTGAGCTATCTTATGTTTCGTTCCTTTTACGAAATGCCTGGTACTACCTGGGTATGGAAAAAATTAAATTGCATTCCCGTGTCTGGTGGTGATTCTGCGGAGAAAAAACAAGAATCTCTCGATATCGCCCACAAATTTATTGCTGACGATGGTGTAGTGTGTATTTTTCCCGAAGGAAAGTTATGGCGCACAGGCAATTTATTGCCCTTCAAAAGTGGATTCCAAAAAATCGTCGCTGGCGTAGATTGCCAAGTAGTGCCTGTTTACCTAGACGGCTTATGGGGAAGTCAGTTCAGCTATGAGAGAGGTACGTTTTTCTTTAAAAAACCTATTAAATTTTCAGATTCCATCAATGTGATATTTGGTGAACCACTGCCATCAACTGTCGATGCTTTTACCGCCAGATCAAAAGTCATGGAGCTTTCCGCGGAGGCCTATCGTCATCGTCTCAAAGACCCACAGCCACTGCATATACAATTTATCTCTGTTGCCAAGAACAACTGGAAGAAAACTTTTATCATTGGTGAAAAAGCTCATCTCACTTTTGGCGAAGTTCTAACACAAGCATTGTCGTGGAGTTGTCCTACCGAAATTCCAGCGGGTTCTAGGGTGGCCGTATCTCTACCAAACGATACTGCATTTATAGTACATCTTGCTTTGTTATACAAAGGTTTGATTCCCGTACACATTTCTGACGTTGTACAGTGCGAAAAACTTGAGATCACTCATGTGATAACAAATGAGGAAACACAAAACTCCAAATCCAATCTCAAAACTTTTTCATGGCAGTCTCCCACACAAAATGTATCCTTGGCCTTTAAATCGTCAAAGAAAATAGAAAAAAATCATGTGGTAGGAAATCCTCATTGCGACGATGAATTCACGGTATATGCCGAAAGTAATACCTCCATCAGTCATCGTAATGTGTATAGTAGTATAAAATCATTCCAACAAACCTTTGAATTAAAAACAGATACTATTTTAGCGACAGAATCGATACATAAGCCTTTTTCTTTTGTCGCAAATTTTTGGATCCCTGCACTACAAGCACAACAAATAATGTGCATTTCGCCTGATAGTAGTAAATTCAAAGAGTCTAGCAACCAAATATCGATAATATTCACCGACGATCCGCAAAAACATTTGTCATATATCAATCAAATTAGCTCACAAATTCGTTATTTTGGTGTGGTCGCAGATACCATAAACGAAAAAATTCTCGGTCAATACAAGGAAGATTTCAATATTGACATTATGCAAATGTATGCATTAGACACTTGCAATATCGTAACTTTAAACCGCCCAGACTTTATAGATGAGGCAAACTTTAACACACAAATAGGAAAAAGACCTGGGTCTATCGGTCTTCCACTACCTGAGGTCGCTATAAGAATAGTCGATATTGAAACAATGGAGGATGTGGGTATGGATGCCGAGGGTACCATCATGGTCAAAGGACCAAATGTCGCCCAAAAAGACAGAAATCCCCAACTTCAGTTTCACAACGATTGGCTTGTTACAAAACTAAAAGGACATTTTGACGAGAAATGTTTTGTACACCTAGCTTCCCACGATGCGTAAAAAGTCCATGGATTGTAGTCGTCCTAACAACAAAGCAGTGGCAACACCTAGTGTCATTAGTTGCTTGCTTTGTCTGTCAAAACACCTTATACTTAAGGTAAGTCTGTTAAGTTTTTGGTGGTATCTGTTGTTTCCATCGAAAGTGTATTTGCCCTAAAACTTTGTAGTACTCACAAAATAATGTGGGTACTCACGCTCAGTTAAAACATAAGTGCATAATGGCATCACAGTCTCAAAACATGTAAAGGTATCTTTATGAACATAACTTCCGAAGAAAAACAAGAAATACAACATCTATGTGGTGTGCATCAACAAGTATGCGAACAACTAAAAAAGCGTATTGTTGGCCTAGAAGAAGCCATTGACCAAATATTGATCTCTATTTTTAGTGGTAGTCATGCACTGGTAGTTGGTGTTCCTGGCCTAGCAAAAACTCTATTAATTCGTTCTATATCGGAATTGTTAGATTTACAATTCAGTCGTATTCAATTTACGCCGGACCTTATGCCCTCGGATATCACGGGAACCGAAATTTTAGTCGAAGATACAAGTGACAACTCTCGTAAATTTTCATTTTTAAAAGGCCCTATATTTACCAACATACTACTTGCGGACGAAATTAACCGTACACCGCCTAAAACCCAGTCAGCTCTACTAGAAGCTATGGAAGAACATACGGTTAGTTCCATAGGAACACGCTTTGACTTAGATCCACCATTCTTTGTTTTGGCGACGCAAAACCCTGTAGAACAAGAAGGAACATACCCACTGCCTATTTCGCAATTAGACAGATTTATGTTCAATATTCTTTTTGATTATCCCAGTAGGGAACAAGAGTACCGAATTTTGCGCCTCACAGTATCCAATAAGAGCGACGTTTTTACACCTCTTCTTTCGAAAGAGACTATCTTGAAATCTTTGCAATTGGTTCGCAAAATACATACACCACAAGAACTCGTAGATTACACGATTAGGTTATGTCGTAACACCCGACCAGATGTGAGTAAAATACAATTTGCCATCGATAATATTGCTTGGGGAGTGAGTCCACGTGCCACGCAAGCTGTTCTTGTAGGAGCCAAAGCGCGTGCAATGCTACGTGGTCGTTTTGCTGTTACCGCCCAAGACATCCGCGAAATCATACAACCGGCTTTACGTCACAGAGTTGTACTCAACTATGTTGCAGAGGCAGAGGGTATTACACCTGATGAGATTATCGAGCATATTGTAGATAACACACCTTCTCCGGATGGCTACAAAAGAAAAAATACAAACAGTAATTATTCACAAAAACTATACATTGCAATGGCAGGCCAAAGATAGGGGGCAAAATTATGGATGAATGGTTTGAAGTAGTCGTAGAAATATTACAAAGTCATAAACAAGGTGACTACTCTATTTTACAAGAAGCAGAAACTCTACCTGAAAATGCCCCAATAGACATCAAGGCACTACTTTGCATGTCTCTTTGTCAGATGGCCATGGATGCCAATGAAGCAGAATTGGCCGAAGAATACCTACAAATGGCCATTGAGTGTGCAGACGAAGATGCAACAAACATGGTACAACACGAACAATTGTTCTATTTAGAATGCTTGCTAAACAGTAAGTTTTTCCACCAATTCGACAAAACAATCGCCAAAGCCCGGGGGAGTCGTTACAAAAACCACTACCTGATGCAGTCTATTGTGGGAGATTGTTTGTATTGGTGTGGGCACTTCTCCGAAGCTAGAGAAGTCTATACAAAGATATTAGATGAAAACACTGCCGAAGACTTTAACAGTGAAGAATATCTGTACAAACTCGCCTCCACCTACGTCCAACTCAATGAAACCGATGAAAGTAGAAAAATACTGGAACAAATTGTCGCCAATCATCCGCATATCAGTGATGATACACCTGAGTATGTATTTCACGCGATCGCAAAGCTAGTAGGACTTAGCCCTTACAAACCAGGTCTATACACGCAAGAACTACAAAACTTAGAGCTAAAACATCCGTATAAAAATGCCTACCTCAACCACATACTGGGATTAGATTTGTTTGTTCGAGGCGTAGATGATTTGGACAAAGCCGAATACTTTTTCCACTCCGTTTTGCAAGCCCCCATTCGCGACTTCGAAAAACTACCGTCCGTACGTTTTTTGATACATACTTACCACAAAACTAACCAACGCGAAGTCATGGAGCCACTCGTAAACAAATACTCGTTTACCAACATGTATTGGGAACAAGAGATTCAAAATATACTCTCCCCTGAAAAATTAGAGTCTCCCATTGAAACACAAGAGCCACCTTATGAGGAAAAAATCGAGACTCCCGTCGTTCCTGCGGAAAGCGAGACTTTGGTGCAAGAGGTTGCCGATACTATTGCGCAAAAAGAAGATGCGACACAACAAACGACTACTCCTATTGTCGAAAAAGAAGAGACAACACAACAAACGACTGCTCCTATTGCCGATAAGGAAAATGCGACACAACAAACGGACACTGTTCAACGGGTAAGCAAAAACATCCTACAAAATGTTAGTCCCACAAAAAACGATACAGAGAACAATACACAAGACACGGAAGACAGAGAAACTTCCATTCCGTTAACTGCTCTTTTGCTAGGTTTAGAATCTTTCCATAAACAAAACTAATACACAATGCATACATACAAAACAGGCGATGTTATAGACAATCGCTATAAATTAGACAAACTCCTTGGTAGTGGTCGTGTTGGTAAAGTCTATCTTGCCAATGACCAACAAAAAAATAGAGATGTGGCGGTTAAAATACTTGCCCATAGTTTCTCTTCGGAAAGAGAACAAACTCTTTTTAAACGAGAATTTTTGTCGATCAAAAATCTAAACCACCCCGGAGTAGTAAAAGTTTTCGAACAAGGGGAAAACTTTTTTACTATGGAGTATGTCAAGGGTTCTCCTTTAGATGTCTTAAAAGAGTATGAGTTTTCTCAAATATTCGATGTCTGTACCGAAATTACAAAAATTTTGGACTACATACACAAGCAAGGGGTTATTCACCGTGACTTAAAACCTGACAACATAAAAATAGACAAGAAGTTAACCCCTAAAATACTCGACTTTGGTTTTGCCACCTATGACAGTGTACAGAATTTTCTAGACCCACAGTCTGACATCATGGGAACCCTGGATTACATGGCCCCAGAAATGATCAAAGGTTTTCAAATTGATACACGTGCAGACCTTTACTCATTGGGCGTTTTATTTTATGAACTTGTTACAGGTCATGTTCCGTTTAAAAGCGATGATATTATCACCACAGTTTTGAAACAAGTAGAAACTACCGCCGTTCTCCCAAGTAAAATAAATCCAAAAATAGTTGGTGGCTTTGAAAAAATCATTATGAAACTTATCGAAAAGTCACCAGCAAAACGCTTTCAATCCGCAGAAGAACTCCTAGCAAGTATGCTGAGGCTTGCCGGAAAATCAGAAATCCAAAATATAAAAATAGAACGCGGAAAACACTTACTCGGTGCACCGACATTTTGTGGACGTGAAGACGAACTCAAGCATCTTTCATTGGGTTTTTCAAAAGCTTTAAAGGGCCGTGGATACTTTATCGCAATATCCGGGGAAAACGGTATTGGTAAAACCGCACTGCTCAAGCACTTTCAATCGCAAATTTCGGAAGGAACGGTTTCTGTTTTTGTTGACTGTACTCCGCAAGACACCATAGAATATCCTATTTTTCACCACGCGGTAACGCATATTCTCGAACACTTTAAAAGGGAAACCCCCAGTATACTTTCTGAAATACTCGATCGCTGGGGAAGTGTCCTGTGGTCTTTAAATCCGCAGCTATTCGAACAAGATAGTTATTTCTCTCATGTGAAGCCCGAAAAATCTTTGCCTACCAATATTCTACAGGAAAAGATATGCGAATTCTTTATTGAGATATCCAAGTACCACTTCCTCTCTTTGTTTATCGATAATATTCACAACCTTAACGAACAAAACTGTCAACTTCTGCTCAAATTTGTGGAAAAAACTCAAAATATCTCCATGTTTATTTGTTGCGCGTACAACAATATTCTCGAGGATATCCAAAGCCCTCTTAATAAATTTATTTCTAGCTTACAATGGAAGAAATTTTGCAAACAAATTGATCTGTCTCCTCTTAACAAGGAAGATGTTAAAGTTTTGTTTACCTCAATGGTAAATAATGAGTACATTGCCCCAACTATATTAGACAAACTTTTCGAAGTAAGCCGTGGAATTCCCATACTACTAGAAGACTCTATTCACAAAATAGCTGATGATGGACTTATATACCAAAAGGGTGGCTCGTGGGTCATCGACATTGACGATTTACGTAAAATTAAACGTCCAAATCTTTTGGAAGAGTCTTTACTGGAAAAATATAACTCGTTGGATGGCAAAAAGCTACAAATCATTCAACTTGCCACAATTGCAGGGCACCCACTTTCTGAGGAGTTCATAAAAAAAATACTCCACATAGATGAATTAGAACACCAACTACAGGAACTCATTGCCACTGGATTTATTGTCGCGCGAACAGATCAATATATTATTGGTTCGCAAAAACTAGCAAAAAAGATTTATAACAAAATACCCGTTGCCAAAAAACGCCACCTACATAGTCAAATAGCGGAAAAACTCAAAGAGCAAGAACCACAAAATGTTGAAAACTTAGCCTACCATTACACACAAGCCGCGCAAAACGACAAAGCGTTTCATTATCTCATTCAATCGGGAGACTTATGTAAAAAACAATATCTACATAGCGCGGCACTAAATTATTATCACCAAGCAATCCAACTAGGATACAAAACGGAACCACAACACCAAGTTGACTTGTTAATAAAGCTAGGTAACATACACCTAGCCTGTGGTCAATATAAAGAATCACTGTCTGTATTCGAAAAAGCTCTGTCTGTCGTGGCGCAAAACAAATTAGAAAAAAACTATGCCATTGCCAAGGGAATCGGCGACGCGGCATTCAAAAATGGTTTATTTGACAAAGCTCTACATCACTACAAAGATCTATTAAGTCATCTGCGTAACCAAGGGAAAAAAATTGCTGAGGAATTACTCACCATGGCGTCTATTCATATTGTAATGGGCTCATACAGTGAGTCGGAAAAACTCCTTGCCGAATCCCTAGAACTCGCCAAAAGCGAAAAAAATATTGAATTACAGGCATCTATTTATAGTTCATTTGCATCTATTCACTTCATAAAAGGGCAAATTCCCAATGCGATGAACTACTACCTTACGGCGTTTAAAATTCTTCACTCATCGGAAAATCTTCCTCTCAAAGCAAAAGTCGCGGAAGGCATCGCTCATGCGTATATTCGCAAAGGTCAAACGGACCTTGCATACCGCTATTTAGAAGAAGCATCTTACATCTCCAATATAGTCGGAGATCGTGAGCGCTTCACGATGGTTAAAATTAACCTTGGAAAATTATTTGAGTTACGTGGTCAATTTTCGCGCGCACTTAAAATTTATAAAGAGTGTCTCAACTTTGCAGAAGAGAGCCATGTCAAAATAGCTGAAGGTTACGTTCTACTGGAACTCAGCTATGCGATGAATATACTAGAAAAAAATGACGATGCTCTACGTTTCATACAACGCGCCATAAAAATTTTCGACGACTTAAAGATACAATCAGCGTCAGCAACCGCTTACAAAATATTAGGGCAAACATACACGGCATTAGGCCGTATGAGCGAAGCGCAAGAGGTATTCAAAATTAGCGAAGCATCTTTTCTATCTTTAGATATGAAGTGGGCCTTAGCAGATGTGTACCTAAGTTTGTCGGAGACTCTTCCAGATGCGGAAGCAAATAAAATGCTGAATAAGGCATTAAAAATAAGTAAAAAACACGATGACGATATGATCTCCGCTAAAATACACACACGCTATGGCGTATTTTGTACGAAAATCGGGCACAACCAAGAAGCCTTAGAACATTTTGTGTCCGCCACGGTCCTTTTAGAAAGGGTCACCAACAAGTTAGAGTTAGCAAAGACTTACTTTGAATATGGAAAAGCCTTGCTCCATTTTGAACAAGAAGGAGAAAAAGGCTTTGTAAAGGTAGCAATTAATCAACTGGAAAAAGCCCGAGAAATATATGCAGACATAGCTCCTTTACAAAAAAAAGCAAATTTACTTATAAAGCAGTGCAAGCGAGAGACACCCGTTGTTGATCACAAGAAAAATTTAGCTGCAAAGCTACGTAAATTTGGACAAGAAATTTCTTCATTGGAAAGAGAATATAAAAAACAAATACACGATTTACAACAACAACTTGAAACGGGTAAAGACATGGGACAAGAATATGTAGATGAAATTCATCGAAAATTGGAAGAAATACAAAATAGTTTTGATGAAAAATTACAAGATTTGACGTCAAAAAACACCATGCTAATAAATCAAGTTCAAGAACTCAAAGCAGAACGCGAAAGTTTATTGACATTGCAAAAAGTCTCCACAACGATTAACTCTGTTCTCGATTCGAAAAAGCTCTTTGATCTCATTATGGACATGGTGATTCGCGAATTAAAAGCAGAGCGTGGTTTTGTGGTATTAAAAGACGGTGAAAATCTCAACTTTAAGGCTGCGCGAAATATCGACGAAAAAGAATTATCGACTTCCGAAAGCAATTTATCAACGAGTATTGTGCAAAAAGTTATCAAAACAGGGGAACCAGTACTCACCTCGGATGCACAGGCAGATGGACGATTCCAGTCACAATCCATTGTAGATTTAAAGTTACGTTCTATTCTGTGTGTTCCTTTTAACATAAAAGATAAAACCATTGGTGCAGTTTATGTAGACAATCGCCTTGTTTCAGGTCTTTTTACCGAACATGATTTAGATTTTCTCATCTCATTCTCCGACCAAGCAGCTATCGCATTAGAAAATGCTTTCCTATATGAAGAACTACGCGAAAAAGAACGAATTGAACAAGAAATCAGCATCGCAGCTAAAATTCAATCGGGCTTACTACCCAAAGAGCTACCCAATATAAATGGCATTGACGTATATGGAAAGATGATACCAGCGCGTCAAGTAGGTGGCGACTACTACGACTTCATCACCGATCATAAAAATGACGCCTTATCTATCGTTGTTGGCGATGTTTCCGGAAAAGGAGTCCCCGCGGGACTAGTAATGGTAATGGCGCGCCTTACTCTCCACCACTTTCTAATAGGAAGAAAACTATCTACGAAAGAAATACTTCTCGAAACCAATCGTATATTAAAGGACAATACGGAACCCTTCATTTTTATGTCCATGCTTTTGGTTCACTGGGACAACAAAAACCAAAAGCTTGTTTACACCGGAGCGGGCCACGAAAACCTGATTATTATCAAAAATGACTCCCCTCCTATAGCAACACCAGCAGGAGGAGTGGTGCTTGGTGTCAAAGACAACATAGATAGTTTCTTGGAAGAAAAAGAACTTGATTTATCCTGTGGAGATAAAGTAATTTTTTATACCGATGGTGTTACAGATGCTATGTCACCAACAGGAGACATGTTAGAAATGGACGGCCTGCTAGAAATAATCAATAAGCACCGTGATAAAAAACCACGCGATATGGTATATGGTATCCTGGATGATCTTGAAGTTTTCATGAAAGACCAAGAACAACACGACGACATAACTTTAACTGTATTACAAAAACTCTAGGACGTGTCAATAAATTTTGTTTCATTGCTAACAAGCCCTAGCCCATCATCCACAATAAAAATAATTTGCATATAATTGTGAAGTTGCTTTATAATAGGCATGTCACCCTTTCTGATATACATAACCCAAAGAAAAACAGTAGAATCTGTAAATTTGGGAATAAATTTATCATTTTTTTCTACCCTAATGGTAGGGTAGAATACTTCTTGCGAAAACAATTCACAATTTTTTGGGTATTTTTGTCTACATATTCATATCAGCTAGACACCTCAAGATCAAAGGTAACAATATGTTAGAAGAACACTACGATATTATAGTTGTTGGTGCAGGCCATGCCGGATGTGAAGCAGCTTTGGCTTCTGCGAGAATAGGTGCGAAAACTCTCTTGGTAACTATGGATTTAGATCGCATAGCGCAAATGTCTTGCAACCCGGCCATTGGTGGTTTAGGCAAGGGACACCTTGTGCGTGAAATAGACGCTCTCGGCGGAGAAATGGGCAAAGCAATTGATGCCACAGCGATTCATTTCAAAATGTTAGGTCAAAGTAGAGGACCTGCTGTTCATGGACCTCGTGCCCAAGCGGACAAACAAGAATACCAAAGATACATGAAAAGAATAGTTGAAAATACACCTAATCTGACTGTTCGCCAAGATCGTATTGAAGGCATTTTAGTGACCAACGATCAAATAAAAGGTTTAAAATCACTTACGGGAACCTACTACTACGCCAAGGCCGTCATTTTAACCACGGGGACTTTCCTCAACGGAAAAATACATATGGGCCTAAACAACTATAGCGGTGGTCGTGCTTCGGAACCTGGGACGGGTGGTTGTAGCAATAGCCTAAAAGATTTCGGTTTTGAAATTGGAAGACTCAAAACAGGAACTCCTCCGCGAGTCAATACCCGGTCTGTCAATTTTGATGTTTGTGAAGCGCAACATCCCGACGACAATCCACATTTTTTTTCGTTTACGACAAAAAGTATTCAGCGAGTACAAGTTCCGTGTTATATCACATGGACAAACCCCAAAACTCACGAGATCATACATAGTGCCTTAGATCGTTCGCCAATGTATTCAGGGGCTATTCAAAGTGTTGGGCCGCGATATTGTCCGTCTATCGAGGACAAAATTGTTCGCTTTGCAGGACGCGAAAGACACCAAGTATTTTTGGAACCAGAAGGAATGTATACCGCAGAAGTGTATTGCAATGGTATATCGACTTCTCTTCCCCCAGATGTTCAACTACAATATGTTAGAAGTATTGTCGGTCTTGAAAAAGCGGAAATTATGCGTTTTGGTTACGCCGTAGAGTACGACTTTGTGTATCCCACACAAATATTTCCCAGCTTAGAAACAAAAAAAATAGAAGGCCTATACCTCGCAGGGCAGATAAATGGTACAACGGGGTATGAAGAAGCTGCCGCTCAAGGAATAATGGCGGGCATTAATGCCGCACGTAAGGTGGCAGGTAAAGATCCTGTTATCCTTACTCGCGACCAAGCATATATCGGAGTTCTCATCGATGATTTGGTCACACGTGGAACGGAAGAACCTTACAGAATGTTTACTTCACGAGCAGAATACCGACTTATTTTACGTCAAGACAATGCCAATCGACGCTTGACACCTGTGGGATACGAAGTTGGTTTGGTACCGAAAGATTTGTACGAAGAGCTCATCGCATACGAAGAAAGAATTGCAAAACTACACAAACAAGTGGCTAGTTTAAAACATGAAAATAAACCATTGAAAAAAGTCCTACGCCGTCCAGAGATAACAATTGATGACATTTGCCGTGAAAAAGAAGAACTACAAGAGTGGTTTAGCGATCCTCTGGTACTACAACAAGTAGAGATAGAAGTAAAATACGAAGGGTATATTGAACGTCAAGAAATACAAATCAATAAATTTCAAAAAATGGAAAATACTCATCTACCTACGAATACGGACTATTTTGCAATTTCAGCTCTTTCGCGAGAAGCACAGGAAAAGCTAACGAAACATACTCCAAGTTCGATTGGTCAAGCATCGAGAATCTCTGGTGTTACCCCAGCAGACATCTCTGTATTGTTAATTTATATTTCTGGCAACAAACTACCATGTAAAAATACTTAGGAGTTTTAAGCATGAGTCGAAGAAAGGTTCGTAAAAGGAGAGTTCCCCGACAACGCGTACCACGTGAAGCTCGTCCTATATCAAAAGATAACAGTATTATAGGTGTGTTGAGTTTTGTCGGTGCCTTTTTATTTTTAGTACTGATTGGCATTATATTCACGGACACAGGAAACAATCGTTCAGATGACTATCAAGAAGAATTTGCTTACAACGACAATTCCAACGAATATGATAAAAACAAAAACCAAAGGCCAAAGAACAATAAAAAGCCGCAAAAAAATACAACGGGCAATACAAAAAAAGATACGCCAAAAGATACACAAAAAGTCGCGAATAACGAAAGTAATAACGTAGACAAAAACGAAAACGAAGACGAAAACAAAAACAACAAAGATAATAAAGAAAATAATAACGCCGAAAAACAAATGGCGGAAAATAACAAACAAGACGAAGGAATTAGAGGTTTACCTGCACAACAAGTCAACAAAGAGAATCCCAAAAAAGACTTCAACTTGTCAGATGATGAAAAGTATCGTATTCGTTATGAGAGAGCGCGCCGCTCGGGTAGTCTTCAGGAGTTAATGACATTGGCAAAATGGTGCCAAGATAACGAAATGCCTGGCCGTGCGGAAGACGTTTACCGTCAGGTTATTTCCATAGAGCCGAACAATCCTACAGCACGTGCAGCCTTGGGCTACATTCGTCTAGGCGCAACATGGGGTACAGAGGACAATGCCGCACAACTTGGATATCATAAATACAAAGGAAACTACGTTAGCGCAAAATCACTACGTGACAAAGGACTATTTTTTTACGAAGATGAGTGGCTCACGAAACAACAACTTAGAAGAAAAAACCTTGTCATCCACGAAGGTAACGTAATGACGAAGCAAGAGCTAAAAGAATTCAAGAAAAGACAAAAAGAAGAAAAGCGCAAACTTCAATCTTCTCGTGAAGAAAGAGATGAAAAAGAAAATAAAATTGATTACAGTAAACAGATTACCCTGAGTTTTCGCCAAGTTAGAATTCTCACTCCGCCAATTGGTAACTGGTCTCTATCGAGTTCGGGCAGTCGTGGAGCACAAGGGATTTCGCGATCCAATAATCCAAATATCAACAATGTTCCCAACCCTAACAGTGGTGCGCTCAGAGATACTCTCACAGACTCTGACAGCGGCATTGTTCTTAAGATCCAAGGTTATAGTCCAGAGCTTTTATACACATTTGCCGACGGAAGTGCCGCACAAGGAAGTGAAATTACAAATCTACTCAAAGCGTACAGAGGTGAATCACTTAATCTCTACCAAAATTTGCGTTTTGATAGAGTACGTCGTGCGCGATATGGTTCGGAAACAATGACCCAACAATTTGGAATTGGTAGTAGTAACGGTAAAAAATATGCGGTTGTATTAACATTTTTCCGCTACGGAACTTTAACCTACGCTATTCGAATTACTTATCCTGTTCCAGACAACAAAAAAGATAACAAACTCGTTCAGCAAAAAATCAACTATTTGTTTACGTACATGCAAAAAACACGAAATGACTACTAGAGAATGTTTGACGGATTAACATGTTCTAGCTAAAATATTCTCTACAATTAACATTTTATAACAAACTGTACTTTGAAAGACCAAGTTGATCGTAGTATTTTCTTTAATAAAGAAAAGCATTGCTGCGAAATAAGATGAAATCTCTCAGGATATTTCTAATTTTGTTGACAAATTTATGATAAAATTCTAAACTAGAATTTTGTTAAGTCTCTAGGAGAGAATGGTCTACTAAAGTAGATTAAATTTGAGGAAAAACAAATGGCGAGCAATGAAGTATGGGGCATCGACATAGGGAAATCTGGTGTAAAAGCCGTAAAAATGCGTAAAGCAAAAAACCAGTTAGAAGTCGTTGCCATAGATATAATTGAATATGAACAGGCTTTATCTGAATCGGAGGATGTTGATCGAGAAGAACAAATTCGTCAGGCATTAGGTGAATTTCAAGCTCGCAATAAAATTAAAAGTAGTGACTGTATTTTTGCATCGATCCCAGGGCAAGCTACGTTTAACCGTTTAATCACCATCCCACCAGTTGAAGCAAAACGAATAAAAGAAGTTGTGACTTATGAAGCACAGCAACAGATTCCTTTTCCCATTGAAGACGTGATATGGGACTATCAATTAATTGGTAGCGTTGATAACAAGAATGTAGAAGAACGAGAAGTAATGCTTTTTGCGGTGCGCAAAGAATTGATTAACAACTTTTTGAGTAACCTAGAAGCGGCACAACTTCCCGTACAAGGAATACAAATTGCACCATTAGCTTTATACAACTTTGTACGTTTCGAACGCCCAGACATGGAAGCTGGCGTTGCTATCGACATAGGAGCGGAACACACAGATCTTGTCATCGTAGACTTAGACAAACTTTGGTTACGCGCTGTTCCTTATGCTGGTGATGACATTACCAAAGCCTTACAAAAACGCTTTAAGATACCTTACTCTGAAGCCGAAAAATTAAAAATAAAATCTGGGAAAACAAAACAGTCTCAAAGAATTTTTGAGGTAATGAAACCCATATTGAAAGACCTAGTCGGCGAGGTACATCGCTCGGTTGGATACTACAAATCATCAATGTCTAAAAACATTAAATTTGAGAAAATGTTATTTGTAGGTAATGCCACAAAATTAAACGGCTTTGAGCAGTTTTTCACTCAGAACATGCAGTACAATATAGAAATTCTTTCGCAAGTAAAAAATATTCACGTATCTCCCAAAATCAACGTGAATCAATTTCAAAGTAACATAGCGACCTTTGCCGTTGCACTTGGTCTTGCGATTCAAGGTTTAGGAAAAGCGAAAAACGATATAAAGCTTATTCCGTCAGAAATATCAATCGTTAATAATTTTAACAAAATAAAACCTTTTCTTGTTGCAGCCACAGCTCTACTTTGCGTAGCACCTATTTTGGAGTATCAGAAAGCAAAACAAATCCAAACAAATATGACGCAACTATCACGAGATGTTAGTCCAATTATCAACAAGATAAAAAAGCTACAAGATCGCCTTAAGAAGGTAAACAACTATGCTGGTATCCAAACAGAATTAAAAAAGGTAAGTGTTTACGGACAAGGGCGCGATATATGGCTCACAACACTCAACTTGCTCAATGAACAGTACTTGGAAACTTCACAAAAAGTTAAAGATGAAAATAAACCCAAATTCTGGATCGTAAAAACAAGTGCAGAAAAAAAACTGGATACAACGGTTGTAGACGCGAAAGATCCAAAAGATGCGCGTAAAACAATCAAAAAAACCATTGTAAAAAAACAACTGTTAGTCCAGTTCACAGTTGTCTTTAAAACCGTAGCCGAAAACTCATTGGGAAATAATGATTATCTAAGTAATTATCTAGTTGTACCATTAAGAGAAAAATGCAAAAAAACCTATGGTGAAAATTTTGGTACTATAGATATCTTGGAAGGTAGCTGGGGCTTTGTTGCAGGAGTTTTTCCCAATAGTAGTGATCAAGAAGAAAAAGATCACTTTAAGGTAACAATAAAATGGATATTGAATTTGGGAGAATAGGTGATGGAGCAACTTAAAAATAACCAATTTGCTGTAGCAATTGCAGCGATTATATTTATATATATTATTTTGTATATGTTTGTCGTAAGTCCCATATACACAGATGGGCAGAGAGGGATTGAAATCTTAAAACGCAAGTTATCAAAAGACAAACGACACTTGGATAAGTATACAAACCCTAGAGCTATTATTCCTAGTGAGGACTTAATAAAGTTCCATACAAAAAGAAAAGACGAACTCGTAGCCGCTCAGAAAAAAATATACGATATTTTTATTAACAAGAGTAAATCACTAAAGAAATCTTTCAAGGAAGTAGAAGAAAGACAAAAACAAAACGGTAGTGTATCTCTCTCTTACTTTCAACTGGTGTACGAAAAAGAAGTCTCCAACATTGTCAAGAAATATGCCAATGGCAATAGTAACCTGCAAATAGGTGAGTCTAAAGAAGATGACTTCTTCGACGGTGCGAGTAGTAAAGAAAAACAAGTACGCGAGATTCTCAGATTCGACGATTCACGCAGTATCGTCAGTACGACAACCCAGGCAGAAGCACAAAAAAAGTTTTGGATCATACAAAATATATTAGATATCCTCGAAGATAGCAAAGTAAAATCTCTAAAACAGCTTCTTGTGCGTAAAAATGATAAAGCCAACTATCCGGGTTTTGAAGAGTACAACGTTGAAATGACCGTAAACGTAGATTTCAAAAATATGCCCACAATCGTACAAAAGATACTTCAAACAGAAGAGATGCTAACAGAAATTTTGTTTGTCAACATGACAAGAAACGAAAGTTATACTCCTGACGATATTAAAGTATTTGTAAAAATCGGTCAAACAGAGCAACAAGCTCAAGAAGAAGCATTAAAGAAGCGGGGAATTTCATCAATCCCTGTCAGTGTAAGAATCGGATGCAAAATTTTAAATTACATACAACCTCAAAAATAACAAGGTTTTCTTAAATCTCTATTGGTAATCGGTTGCACTACTATTTGGCAGCCGTTTTAGTATAAGTTCTAACAAAAGCTGCAATCCATCAGAGATCGCACAGCATATTACCAGCTTTGCATTTCGAGAAAAGTAGATAGGCATAAGACTTAGCCGTTACTCTACTTTTGTTAGAAACTCTTAACATAATGAAAATTTCATTGTGGATTGCAATTTTTGTTGTTCTACATTTTTAGGAACGGTAAATAGAATGAAAAGCAATAGTAATCGTTGGATATACAGTATTGTTACTTTTGTATGCTTGTTATTCATTGTCGGCTGTACAACCACTCAAAATAAGCAACCTCAACAAGCCGAAGAGAATAAACAAGACGTAGTAAAAGAACAAGCTGAAGAACAACCACAAGAAACTCAAGTGGCGGAAAATACATCTGAAGATGTAGAAAATGACGCCGCTGATGCACAAGAACCTCAAGAGATTGATGGCGACGTTTCTCAAGAAGCGGCAGAAAATTTTAAAGCTACCGTGGAAAGAGAAAGACTTATCAATCAAAAAAGAGGCTTCATTGTACAAAGTTTCTTAAACAGTGCGAAAAACTATGCAAATGAAGGCAAATATGCGGATGCATATCAATTTGTGATAGAAGCACTAAACCAAGATCCAGAAAATAGAGAAGCACTTACTCTAAAACACATGTATGGTAAAAGACTTGGTTATCGCCCAGATGAAATTGCACAACAACTAGATGAAGCAGAAGCTGTTGCAAACGTAAAAATAGAACAAGCTCGCCTAGAAATTGACAACAAAATCATCCAGGGAAAACGTCTTTTCAATGATGGAGAGTATGGCAAAGCTATTCCACACTTTAAGCAAGCAAAAGAAATTCTTAAATTTATGCCTTATTACTCTATGGACACAAAAGGTAAAGCGCGTCAGATAGATTACCTAATACAACGTGCCGACGAAGAGAGAGAAAAGAAAGAAGAAGAAGAGCGTATCGAAAGAATGGCTGCTGCCGAAAAGCAAGCTTTGCAAGAAGAGGAAAATCGCCTACGCACTCAACAAGAGAAAATTGGCTATCTTTTCCGTCAAGCAAACTCTGCTTTCCAAAGAGAAAAGTATGACATCGCTGAAAATATTTGCAACCAAATCATGGCTATTGAACCAGACAATAAAGAAGCACAAAGTCTACGTCGCGTAGTTCGCGAAACACGTCATGAATTTATTGCAGGTCAAAACAGAGATCGTTATTCTGAAGAGTGGAAGAGAATTTTCGAACAAGTAGATGAAGCAACAATACCAACTACTGATATTCTGGTCTACCCAAGTTACGAAAAATGGAAAGAAATCGAAAAAAGAGGAAGTAAAGACAATCAAAATGATTTAGATCAAGATGATCCAGATACAAGAGCAGTAAAAGAACGTCTGGAAAACGAATCTATTACCATGAACTTTACCGAAGCTCCTCTACCAGAAGTAATCGACTTCTTAAGAACAACAACTGGTTTAAACATCATTATAGCGCCATCTGTATTCACTGAGTTTCCAGAAGAAGAAGCTCTAAAAGTAGAAATTACAGTAAAAGAACTAAAACTGTCTTCTATTTTGAACCTAATTTTGGCCAACAACGACTTAACATACAGAGTCGAAAACGGTGTAATCATTGTTTCTACAAAAACAGATGCTACCGAAAAAGCGATCTTGGATCTATACGATGTTCGCGACTTAACCGGAAAACTAACAGACTTTGCTGGTCCTGAACTTGACCTAGCAGAAATTAACCCTAACGAACAAAGCGTTGGTGTACAGCTACAAGAAGAAGATGAAGCTCCTGATTCTGCAATTACAGAAGAACAATTAACAGACCTAATCAAGAGCAACATTGACAAAAACTCATGGGATGAAAATGATCGTTCTATCGATGCAAGAGGTGGTACACTCATTATTCGTCAATCTAAATCTGTACACAAAAAAATCAGAAACTTACTTGAAGATTTACGTACATCAACAGGTATTCTTGTAACTGTTGAAGCTCGTTTTGTTGACGTAACCGATGACTTCTTAGAAGACGTTGGTGTTGACTGGCGTGGACTTGGTGCTGTAGTTGACCCAGGTATTGGTGAAATTGCAGAAGACGACATCACCAACAACAACGTAAACGGTATTGCTGCTGGTGAAATTGGTGTAAACGATACCATTGGTGCAGAATTCCGCAGATTAGACGACTTCGTCTTTGATGCAACAGGTGGTGATGCTGATGGCGCTATTGGTACAGGTTCTGCTGCTGGTTTCTTTGGTCTTTCTGGAGACAATGTGGAAACCAAGCAAAGAATTGAAAACTTGTTCAACCAAACACTTGGTGATGGTGCAACCTTCCGCGAGACAGGTGGTCTTTCACTACAGTTGGCATATGTTGACGACATCGAACTACAAGCGATCTTGAAAGCAGTAAGAAAGAAAGCGCGTAGTAACGTAGTTAATGCTCCTCTATTGACACTATTCAACACACAACGTGGTAACGTAACGATCATTACCCAAAGATCTTTCATCCAAGATTTTGACGTAGAAGTTGCGACAAACGCTGTAATCGCCGACCCTATTATCGGAACCTTCCAAGAAGGTGTGGTACTAGACGTGCGCCCAACAGTTAGTGCTGATAGAAAGTATGTAACATTAGAACTACAACCTACTTTAGCCGTAAACTTTGATATTCGCGAACTACAAACAGAATTAGGTAACGCAGCTGCGGGTGCGGTAACTATTCAGTTCCCAGATATCGAATTGACAAAAATTAGAACCACAGTTACCATTCCTGATGGTGGTACTCTTCTAATTGGTGGTCTAGCTCAATCGCGTAAAGTAGACCAAATGTCAGGTGTTCCTATTCTTTCTGATTTGCCGCTTGTTAGCTTCTTTACTTCACGTAAAGGTCAATCGACACAGAAGCTACAAAAGCTAATCCTAATCAAGGCAAAGATCATTCTTCCAGAAGAATATGAGCCAAAAGCTGGTCTAAGACAGTACTAAAAGCATTTAACTAGTCAGTCGAAAAATAAATGGGTGAACAAAATTTTGTTCACCCATTTTCATTTAGGTAAATAACATGACACGCCGTAGAAAAACACGCGCAATAAGAAAAGCCTCTAACTCTAGTGACACCTCACGAACAAATTCCAAAGCCACAAGAAGAAACAAAACCTCACGCCGACAACAGAAAAAAAGCGATACGTCACTTTACATAGGTATTGGATCGGTAGTTGTAGTCGTTTTGTTTATCATTGTCCTAATGGTTTCGTCTTCGTCACCAACCAAAAGAACCCCAAATCGCACCGGCACAGAACCTGATATTGCGAAAGCAGAGCAGTTATCGAATCGTGGTTATGAATTGTACAAGCAAAAGAATTATCGCGAAGCGCAACGAGTGCTCAAACAAGCGAAGAGTATTCTACACAAAGGCGTTGAATACTACAAAAACGATGCACGCAAACAAAAGAAAATGGAGCGAATGCTAGAAATTGTCAACAAACGTTATGTGGATGCGTACCACCATAGTGCGATTAAGTAGGTTTTCTACGGAAGTTGAAAGGGAAGAGTTTCGTTTTCAGATTGGTGCCCTCACCATCGAATTTAAGGTTTCAGCTTCGCTGAAAGCCTTTATTCTCATGCCTCTTCCACAGGGAGAGGCGTAACACGTCTTCATTTGTTTCCATTTGCTTTCTTTGATGCATATTCTAGATAATACGGTTTCGTTTTCAGATTGGTGCCCTCACCATCGAATTTAAGGTTTTAGCTTCGCTAAAAGCCTTAATTCTCATGCCTCTCCCACAGGGAGAGGCGTAACACGTCTTCATTTGCTTCCATTTGCTTTCTTTGATGCATATTCTAGATAATACGGTTTCGTTTTCAGATTGGTGCCCTCACCATCGAATTTAAGGTTTTAGCTTCGCTAAAAGCCTTAATTCTCATGCCTCTCCCACAGGGAGAGGCGTAACACGTCTTCATTTGCTTCCATTTGCTTTCTTTGATGCATATTCTAGATAATACGGTTTCGTTTTCAGATTGGTGCCCTCACCATCGAATTTAAGGTTTTAGCTTCGCTAAAAGCCTTAATTCTCATGCCTCTCCCACAGGGAGAGGCGTAACACGTCTTCATTTGCTTCCATTTGCTTTCTTTGATGCATATTCTAGATACAACATTAATCAAAAGATTGTATTACATCACTACTTTCGACCCGCAACTCAAGTAAATTTAGTTTTTTACAAAAGAGAAGCATTACACCTCTCCCTGTGGGAGAGGTATGAGAATAGCAGGTTTCAGCGCAGCTGATAACTGTTATTCGATGGTGAGGGCACCAACTCAAAGAAGAATATCTAAAACAAATATTCTTAATTTATAAATTCAACAATCTTGTCCACCACAGTTTGAAGTAAATCATCAGCGTCAATGATACAATCACAATCGCAGTAAAATTTATAGCGTTCGTTGTACATTTCTTGCATTTGAGCTTTAGATTTGGCTAGTGGGCGGGCGTAGCATTTGCTTAGTCGGGTGTGTAAGGTATCAATATCTACCTGGAGAAAGACGCGTGTACCGGTTTTTGCCATTAATTCGCGGTTTTTGCCACTTAGGATACATCCACCGCCGGTGGCGATCACACAGCTTTTTTCTTTTTCGCGCACAATCGCTGCCAAGGCTTTTTCTTCTAGCGTGCGAAAGTGTTTTTCACCGTGGGTTTCAAAAATCTCAGGGATGGACATGTTCGCTTGTTGTTCGATATACACATCCATGTCGACGAAATCGTATTCTAGACGTTGTGCGACGATCTTGCCCACGGTGCTTTTGCCTGCTCCCATCATACCGATGAGAAAAATGTTATTGGATTGCATTGTTTAGCTCTTTGCGAATCATCTCCACTGGTGGTGTCAGACTCGTCCATAGTTCAAAAGCATAGATTGCTTGATAGATTAGCATGCCTAGACCATCTACTCCTACAGCGCCATTTTCACGTGCTATGCGCAATAGTTTTGTTTCTAGAGGTTTGTACACCAAATCAAACACAACGTGATCTTTGTGTATACTCTCGCGCGAAATAGGCGATACATCGGCATAGGGGTACATTCCCACGGAAGTTGCGTTTATGATGATATCTGCGTCGTATACGATGGCGTTCTCTTCGCCAAATAGCACACCATTTCCGCCGAATAGCTCTACAAGCGTTTTTATCTTATCGCTACTTCGTCCGACAATGGACAATCCTGCGATATTTTCATCGACAATAGCCGCCAGTACCGATTTCGCTGCACCTCCGGTTCCTAACATCGCCACTTTTTTGTGTTGTAAATCAATGCCCTGTTCGCGAAGAGCACGTAGGGCACCTTTGCCGTCTGTAGAACTGCCATGCAGTTTACCGTTCTTCATATACAACGTATTGACCGCACCGCATCTTTTTGCCACAGGGCAAAGTTCGTCCACGAAATCTATTACCGAACATTTGTGGGGAATCGTGACATTTGCTCCTCCAAGTTTGCCATTGCGAATGTCATCTATCTTCGTAGACAACCCATCCATCACTACGTCGCTTAATGTATAGTGATGATCCAAAGAAAAGTGCACAAAGGCAGCATTGTGTATTTTGGGGGACAATGATTTGGCGACAGGGTGGCCAATCAGTGTATATTCCATTATTTGCGACGTCTTTTCTTTTTTAAACTTTTCTTCATTTCATTGTTCGCTATTTTTTCTGCAAAAAAATCTTTTTCATGCAAGTATTGCAGTAGTATCAAAATTAACGGTGGAAATATAATTAAAGATAACCATTCTAGTTTGGAAAATAACATTGCGATCATCATATTTCTTTGTCAACCTCATTGATAATTTGTAAAATTTCACAGCCATATTTTTCTAACTTCACTTTGCCAATACCAGAAATTTGCGCCATTTCTTCTAGAGTGCGCGGTTTTGATTTCGCCAGTTCTTCTAGCGTAGTATTGTGCAACACGACAAATGCCGGTTTATTTACTTCTTGAGAAATCCGTCTGCGCATTTCCGAAAGTTTTTTATATAAACGCAAAGTATCTCCATGAGTTGCAATTTCAGTTTTAGATTCTTTCTTTTGCGGTTTGCTAAAATTTCGCAGCGCGTCCAGTCGCGATGAGCGCTTTGTGGTTTTGGTTTTTGTTTTGGTCTGTTTCAATAAACCATCTTGCGGAAAGTAGCATTTTTCTTCGCCCATCATCACACTTCTTCCCATTTCGGTTAGATATAGTAACGGATAACGTCCGTCTTTTAGGCGAACCTGTATGTAACCCACTTCAATTAGCTTATCCAAAAAATCGCAGACATCTGTTTGCGAATATTTTTCTAACACTCCATAGGTAGGTATACTGTTGACGTTTAATGAAAGAAGATCTTTTGATTTGGAGCCAACGAGTAGTTGTGCAATACGTACTTTTCCCCAACGACCATTCAAACGTGCCACAGCACTTAATGCTTTTTGCATGTTGATCAAATCTTCTCCTGTAGCTTCTTGTAGCGCAACTTCATTTTTACAATTGTCGCAGGCATGACAACTTTCTTTGGTGTTAGTGTCTCCAAAATAGTCGAGAATCCACAAGCGTCGGCACCCTTTGTGGTATGCATACTTCACCATGTTGTTTAATTTTTGCTCGTCGTGCTCTTTGCGTTTTGCGTCATCGGATAAAATATTCTCTAAAATCGAAAATCCTTCTTGGGAAGGAGTCAGCACGTAAAAATCTCCAGGGTTTGCTTTTGCCACAAGGCCGGCACGTTCAAAAAATCCCAAAGTGTAGCGCACGGTCATATAACTAGAGGCCTTACATTCCGAAGAAATTTGTTCGATGCTGGGAACCACTTGTTCATTCTGGATAAAACTCCACATCTTATGAGCAAACTGTACTGTGGGATGAGCTTCTTCAATAAAAAAACGTGGTATACGTGTATCGGCATAGTTGAATAACAAATAGCAAGATGCAGGCTTGCGATCGCGACCTGCGCGTCCCACTTCTTGGTAGTACGATTCCATATCACCAGGAATGTCAAAGTGTACCACAAAACGAATATTTGCCTTATCGATTCCCATACCAAACGCATTTGTCGCCACAATAAGATCTATTTTGTTCTCCATAAACTCGTTTTGTATGGCCTCACGCTCGCTGTCTGACAATCCGGCGTGATATTTTTGAACATTCATACCAAAACGCGTCAATTCATTACAAATATACTCTACATTCTTGCGCGTACCAGCATAAACAATTCCCGCGGCTCCCTTTTCATCAAAAATTTCCGCAATGCGCTCTATTTTCGTTTTTTTCGATGCACAAAAAACCACAGAAAAATACAAGTTATTGCGATCAAAACCCGCGACATGGTCTGCCCAAGACTCAAGGCCTAGTCTCTCGGCAATTTCTTCGCGAACAATTTGCGTTGCCGTTGCCGTAAGAGCAACAGTTTGTGGAAAATCTAAATATTCGCGAATATCTTTTATTTTTAGATAATCAGGTCGAAAGTCGTGCCCCCATTGGCTAATACAGTGTGCTTCATCTACGGCCAGCATGGCAATTTTCGTACGGCGAAGCGCTTCTTGGAAACCTTGATGTTGTAGTCTTTCGGCAGATACATACACTAAATCGTAATAACCTAGTTGCATTCCATTCATCGCGTTATGTCGTTCTACGGAACTCAAGGTACTATTAATATAGGTAGCTTTCACTCCAATTTGTTGTAGACTATCCACCTGATCTTTCATCAAACTAATGAGAGGTGAAATGACGATGACCGTACCATCAAATACAACCGCTGGCAATTGATACAACATTGATTTCCCAGCTCCTGTAGGCATAATGGCCACAACATCTTCGCGTTTTAATACATCCTCAATGACTACTTTCTGTCCTGGTAAAAACTCTTCATAGCCAAATTGACTCTTGAGTACTTTTAGAGACTCTTCCACAGAAAAAGTTTTATTTTTGGTCATGCAACTGCTTTTCCTCACTCAACCAATCAAAGGGAATCTTGGTTTTCTCCCACAGAAAACTGTTTCTTCCCACCCGATCTCGAATATGTTTAACGATGTTGTAAGTTTTTGGGTCACGTAATCGTCCCAAGGCCCAAATAATTGCTGCCACTTCTTCTATATCATTGCGAATATCCATTTGCTTTAATTTTTGTATTAGCCACCACACAGAGTTCTTTGTACGAAATTTAATATCCGTGTTCCCCATTTTCCCCAAACATTCAATGGCTAAACGTCTCTGCCACACGAGAGGACTTTCCAAAAGAGATATAAGTTGTACAACAACATCTTTCTGTGGCATCGTAATTACCTCATTCACATATTCATCAAAAATACCAAATTGTGGTGGGGTGGCTAAATTGCGCTTAATGGCCGAAAGACGATTCAGATAGTATTGCTGTTGGCCATCTTTATATTGTTGTAAAATGTCAGGTAACTGCTCCGCCTCACGGCCTCCAATGGCACGGCAACGATTAAATGCCAATTCACTCAAAAGGTAATTATGAGCGCCGAGAGCAATAATACCTATGCCTTTTTCCACACGATACAGCAAGCTACGAATGCGACTGTCATCACCAAAAAATACCTGACACTTCTCCAAAGAACTGCGCATTTTGCGATAGTCTTTAATCAAATCTTTGCGCTTTTCCAGCTCAGACAGTGGGATATTCGCTCTTTGGCTTTCTCTAATTTGTAGGTATTGCGATTTTTCGGATGAGTCTAAAAAGTTTTGAACTTTTGCAATGGTAGATTCCAACTCTTCGAGGTAAGACTGCTGCGTTTTGCTTTCACGTTGACTTTGTCGCTCTTTTGCCCAGTACTTCACCATCACAATACCCAATATTATACTGAGCATCGTGACAAATACAAAAAATACGCGCAACAAAAATTTCTCGTGTCTACGAATGGAGTCCACAATATAAGACGAATTTCCCCACAATTGTACCTGAACTTTCTCCCCACGTAGAAATCGCTGTAAATCGTCCCCCATGAACGCCGCGCTGCGATAGCGAAATTCCTTATTTTTTTGAATAGCTTTCAAACAAATATTATTGAGTTCTTTGGGAATGCGCGAGTTGATCTTAATCGGTGGAGTTGCGGGAATGTTCATAATTTGATGGTATATCTGTGTAAAAGATCGACCCGAAAAAGGTAGGCGTTTTGTTAACATCTCGTAAAGAATAATACCCAATGAATACACATCCGTTCTCTCATCTACTTGATTGTTCTTTCCGCTTGCCTGCTCAGGAGACATGTAATAAATAGTTCCGAGAGAAGTACCTGTTTTTGATAGTTTTTCACTGCTATGGGTAATTTTTGCCAAACCAAAGTCCATAATTTTAGGTATGCCACTACTCGTAATAATGATATTACTCGGCTTTAAATCGCGGTGTATGATTCCTTTGCGATGTGCATAGTGCATTGCGTTGGTTAACTGGCCAACAATTTTACTTATTTGGCGCATGGTCAATAAATTATTCTTAATCGCCTCCGCGAGTGTATATCCAGAAAGAAACTCCATAACAAAAAAGTACGGAGGCGATGTAATTTGGATATCGTAAACTTTGACAATATTGATATGCTCTAAAACAGCAATTGATTTTGCTTCGCGAAAAAATCTTTTTAGTTGAACTTCATTGCAATCGACATCGCGCAGTACTTTAATAGCAACTGTACGTTCTAATTTAGAATCATGCGCTTTATAAACTTTCCCCATACCACCTTGACCCACTTCTTCGATCATTTCGTAGCGGTCAAAATAATTGATCATTCTTGCTGTCCTCTAAAACGATTTTCAAACTAGCGCAACAAATTTTACTTTACTAATGAACAGACTTTTGCATAATTTAAATATACCCTAATTGCTAGCGTTTGATGCCTTTACTCCGTGTTATTGATAGGAGGGCATCACATGTTAGCATTTACATAGTATTAAATTGTTGGCTAGTATACACGATACTTTAGCCACTTTTTAACGAACAATTAGAATACATAATAGGGCATGTAATTTAACTCACCATGACCAAAATCTAGCTGTTCATCATGGTTATAATTTAGAACAGTAGTCGTAATTGTAATCAAAAATAGTATAGCAAAAAAATAAACAAAAAGCTATTTTATCTCGAGTTTAGCTACACCTTGAGATTACTGTTGTACCTGTTTTACCAACAAATAATTTTATGATGCTCTATACAAAAATATATGCAACAAACGGCATAGACCTGAAAGGACAAATGAATGAAATACTGGTGTATTTTATTGGTAACTATGATCTTGCCACTGACGTTGTCAGCAAATGATTGTAGCGTTACTGTTGGTTCTATGGAAATATCACAATCTGTCCCAGATAAAGTTTCCATAGGAGAAGAGTATGTAAATAATATCGAGCTAAGAGCAAAAACAAACGTTCGCAAAGTACAAGCGACCGTATTTCTATCTCCAGGAATGGAATACGTAAAAAGTACACCTCCTGCACAAGTAGACGGAGATACTCTAACCTGGGACTATGATCAGATGAGTGCAGGAGAAACACAACAAATACAGCTGGCACTACGTGCTTCTTCTGAGGGAGAGTTAACAGCATGTGCGACAGTTTCGTCAATACCCGTTTGCTGCGCAACCACCTTTGCTGGTAAAGCGACTCTTGCTGTCGAAAAAACAGGCCCGGCAACGGCGACTGTAGGACAGAAGGTTACATATACCATCACAGTGAAAAACACCGGTTCTGCAACCGCACGCGATGTAAAATTGGTCGATAGAATTCCAGAAGAATTGGCCTATTCGAAAACCCAAGATCGCAAAGAAATTCGCCATTCATTGGGCAATTTACAACCAGGCGCATCCAAAACTTTCACATTGAGCTTATTCGCAGTTGCAAGAGGAAATGCATGTAACGTAGTTGAAATCAGCGCTTCAAATGCGGAAGCTGTATCCGATCAAGCATGTACTGACATCCGTCAGCTTGGTGCAGAATTAGTACTACAATGCCGTAGTGTTAGTTTCATCAACAAGTATTCCAAGAATACGCTAATTATACGCAACACTGGTGACGCTACTTTGACAAATGTCAAGGCAACGGTCAACATTTCTGACAAACTGAAAGTTGTCAAGACATCCATCCCTGCAGAGGGTTATGGTTCGCGTTCGACATGGACATTTGATGAAATCAAACCTGGAGAAGTCAAGAACATAGACATCGTTGTCATCTCCAAACACAAAGGTAAGCATTGCATTGAAGCCTCTCTAAGCACAGCAGAAGGGCTAAAGAAATCTGCAAATTGTTGTACAGAATGGCGTGGTTTTGCTGCGATCCTAATCGAGATGATCGACACAGAGGATCCGCTAATTGTCAATGAAGAGACAACTTATATCATCAAGATCACCAACCAGGGAACAGCAGACGACCACAATGTGAAAATTGATGTGCGATTCCCACAAGAAATTACACCAATTAGTGCATCTGGGGCTACCAAAGGTACCGTAGAGGGTAAACGCGTTGATTTCCAAGCATACCCTGTTTTTAGACCGAAACAAATCATTGAGTTCCGCGTTCGTGCAAAGGGAGTTTCTACAGGAGATGCTCGTATACGCGTATTCCTGACCTCAGAACTTCTCAAAAAGCCCGTACCAGAAGAAGAAAGTACCCACGTATACTAGAACATATAACAAATGCCCTCTCAACGAGGGCATTTCAC
Organism: Candidatus Uabimicrobium amorphum; assembly: GCF_009002475.1. Classification (GTDB taxonomy): domain Bacteria; phylum Planctomycetota; class Uabimicrobiia; order Uabimicrobiales; family Uabimicrobiaceae; genus Uabimicrobium; species Uabimicrobium amorphum. The sequence continues at coordinate 9,278,732 of NZ_AP019860.1, read as the reverse complement.
TCATACACCTAAGGAGAAAATAATGCCAAGAGAGCCCATCCCTTCGCATTTTTTTACCATTATTGTTGCTCGTCAAGGACATAAATTCTTACTTGTACAAGAAAAAAAAGGCAAATGGTATTTTCCTGGGGGAGGTGTCTTGCCACGTGAAGATCTTTTACAAGCAGCAGAAAGAGAAACATTAGAGGAAGCGGGCATTCACATTTTTATCGAAGGAATTTACCGTATTGAGTACATTGCAAATCCAGATAGTACTAGTCGATTTCGCATCATTTTTACAGCGCGTCCGGTAGACGAAACTCCCCCTAAGTCACAACCTGACGAAGAGACATTGGCAGCACAGTGGTTTACTGTAGACGAAATAGAACAACTATCTTTGCGCAGCCCCGAAGTTTTACAAATTGTCAAACATATACTAAACGGAGCTGCTATTTCACCACGAGATTTACTACGCACGAATCCCTTACGGGTAAAAAAACTATAGGTTTTGCTCTAAATTAAAATGATAAACAACTGGTATCATCGAATTGTTGCATGCCCAAATCTCATTACCACAAAAACGTCCGGTTATCAAAGCGCGATCCGTTGCAAAAACTTGAAGTGCGCGACCTGTGTTCAAACACCATAAACGCATAGTCCCATCCAAAGACGTCGATAAACCAAGTTTGCCATTAGGAGAAAATGCAACGGACGTTATGCTTTTTTTGTGACCAGCAAATGTAAACACTTCTTTGCCTGTTTTCGTATCCCATAATTTTACCAAACAGTCTTTCGCTCCAGAAATGGCAGTTGAACCATCATGAGAGTATGTAATTGCTGTTACGGTGTCAAAGTGTCCTTCTAATTTGCGAATGTTATTCGTCTCTAAACTCCACAAGATTACATTCTTATCCGTTCCACCGGAAATCATCTCGGTGTTGCGCGGTGAAAAACTCAACGAAGTAACAGCACCTTTATGGCCGCGGAAAACACGAAGTAGTCGTCCGGCTTCGATACTCCACATTTTGATAATACCATCGCGTCCACCAGAAGAGAATAGGCGACTATATGGAGAGAATGCTAGAGATAAAATCCAATCGTTATGCCCTTTAATCCTCGTTACCAAGGGATCGTCTTGCTTCCAAAAGCCAATGGTATCATACTTACAAAAAATGATATACTTGCCATTAGGTGCCATTTCCACAACATTGGCGTCTGTTACTTTTGATAACAAAGTCGAAACTTCTTTCCCCGTCGCAGTGTCCCAAGTTTTTACAGAGTTCGGTGTCGCAACAATGATGCGATTACCGTTTTTAGAAAATGTTGCCGAGCACGCATTGCCTGCGTATTTTAAGATCCGCGTTGTCACCAATTTAGACGAGTCGTTTTGAATGCGATTGATTCTTTTTAACCAGTAAGAATTTTTTTTCCACGCCACATGATTAAGAGAATTCTCCAGAATATTTACAAGTAAATCTCCGGTGCGGTTGTTTTCGCGAATATTACTATACACCTGTTGAATAAAAAAGTGCGGGATATGTGCAAATTCATCAATATATTTCTTTTCTTTCACAAGAGCAGAACGCAACTTATCAATTTCCTTATTTCCTTCACTCCACACAAACGCAATATTAAAATCATCGATGATAGACTGTAAGTCTCGTTTGAATAGTTGCGCCTCTAAAAAAGAAAATTCTTTATACAAATCAAAAAGTTTCTGGGCCATACCTTTGCGAAAGTTACGCATCGTATTTTTGTCATTTAATTTAAAGTAATTCATTGTTTCACTGCGAATTAAACTATGCATCGACAAAGTGTTGTCCAAATTTTGATTTAGGAGCTTTAGACCTACCAAGCGCTGCATATTCTTTTTAATCACATCCGAGGTTTCATTAGCACCCAAAAAACACGCAAGTGTGTTGAGGGTAACACTACGATTCTCGGGAAATAATGCCATGACTTTTAACATGGTCATCGCACTTTCCTCTTTTACTAGCTCAAGATGTTTTTCGATAATTGACTGCACAACAACGAAAGGAGACATCTCTTTGGAGCTAAAAGACTGAACATACTGCGTATAGGTGCTATTCATATTTTTCCCAAAGTAGCTGCATAAAAGAGTCACAGCGATAGGGAAAGAATGGATATGATTGCACAATTCGCGTATTGCTTTTTCGTCGAGCATACTTGTGGGTTTGTGTATACCATTTAAATAAGAGAGTGTATCTTCAGCAGACACAACAGGTGTTTGGTATGTTTCAATACCTTCTATTTCTGTTTGCGAACTTATGTATATACTGTGACAATCACAGCTAAGCGGTGCAAAGCCAGGTACGATATCATGAGACATTTTTTCAAAATCCCCCACGTTATCCACCACCAACAAAGTTTGTTCTTTTTGCATATACATTTTGAAATTCATCAAAAATTGAATATTGTTTTTGTTATACTCAATATTCAAATTTTTTGCAGCATTGACAAATTCTTTTTCGAGATTGTTCGCACCGTTGATCCACACGATACCTTTTTCGAAAACACAGCCAAAGTTTTGCACAAATTGGTATACAAGCTCTGTCTTACCAATACCATGCGACCACTTTGCATCTGCCGGAATCACACAAACTTTCTGAGAGTCCAGTAGTTTAAGGTATAGACTGACAAGATGTTGATGATCTCCATAATAATTATTGTTGGCTTTACCAAAAAAACTTTGTTTTAGTGGTTTTACGTTGGCAATTTTGCGGCTCAGGCGATTCTTTGCCACGTTGTTCATAATCGTCAACAATTCTTCGGCACCTTTGCGAAACTTCCGCAATGACACACTTGGTAGGTTTTGCAATGGTAATGGAAGAGCGTACTCGTCATTGATAAAGCAGGGGATTACTTGCTTTTTTAAGATAACACCTATTGCCCATTCGCGACTAAAAAAAGTGCGGTCATCTGTACTGTCAGAGCACAGCAGTACTACAGAGTCACTTTCTAAAAGAGCGTTGGTAATTTCTTTCGTCCACTCCCCTCCTGTTTGGTAACGACAAATGTTGTAACGGTTCTCCATGAAATTTTCTTCAAGTTCCTCAGCCACACTAACATCATCGGGTGAGTGACTCAAAAAGATGCGCTTTTTGTTTTTATCGACGGTTTTATACTGTAGCTGATTTGGGCGCTCCTGACGAGAAGTTTCGCTCACCTTACTTATCGCGGGTTTTTTCTCACCACCGCTGTTTTTAAAAGCTGCAATGGCCTCTTCTTCACTATCGAAAATACCTAAAAAATGTTGGACCCCCATCATCTCAAAAAACGTTTTGATTTTGGGGCGCACATACACCAGGTTCACTTCCCCCTTCATCATTTTTGCTTTATTGGCAATTTCGATAATCATTCCAAAGGCCGTGCTCTGCATGTGCTCTACATCTTTAAAATCTAAAACAATGCGAAAATCCCCTTCGAGATAGCACACCTGTAGTTTTTCTTTTAAAAAAGTAATACTTTCTTTGTCTATTTTTCCTTTCAAACGCAGCAAAAGCACTCGTGCTTCGCCCGGTACTTCATGGTAGCTTTCGTCCACAATTTGAAAATTTTTCATATTAGACTTGAGTATCTTTTCGATCTCTGGGCTTAAAACTTTACGCTGCGTCTGCTCTATGGGCTCCACTTTTTCTATTTTGTCGATCTTATCGATAAGAGGCGTAAATCTCTCACTGGGCTTTTCCTGCTCATTTTTGGAGACCAATTGATAATTTTGCTCAATAAGCAAATCGGCCAACACTTCAAAAGTATCGAAAACCCCGTCTCCAGAAACAGCAGACGCCGATGTTTCGCGCGCATCCATGTAGTTCACTTCTTTTTGTAGAACTTTGATATCCTTTGCCTCTTCATGGTCGCGTTTATTCCACTGAATAACTAGTGGAATATCGTTCAGTTGAAGGTTTTGCTCCAAGAGCGAGTTTTCTAGTGCTGTGATCGCCTGAACACTTCCATCTAAATCGCAGCTATCGGCAACAAAAATAATTCCATCGACATTTTGTAATATAAGTTTGAGTATGGGCATGTAATCTTTAGAGCCTGGCACACCAAAAAGTTGAAAAGTTGTTTTCAACCCGCCCATTACGCCAACGTTCAAAGATAAAAAATCGAAATTTAAATCTTTCCCTCTCTCAGTAGCAATAGATGTAAGTTTATTTCCACGAGCATAAGAAGAATTTTGTTCGATATACTTTAAATTCGTAGTTGTTCCAGAAGATTTTGGACCATAATAAACAACTTTATACGAAACCTCTTTCTTCGTAGCGTTATATTGCACCATTTACTTCTCCATATTAAAAATCGACTGAGAAAAGTACTGAATTCTGTGATTAAGAGCATCCACAATAAAAAGCTGCCCATTTGCAATGACGACATCCCAGGGGTTGGCAAACATACCTATTTGCCGCCCTCCTGTACCAAAGTAACTAATTGCTTCACCATCTAAGGTAAATTTTTGTATACGGTTGTTTCCAAATTCACTTACATACAAAGCGTCTGGTGTTACAACAACTCCATAAGGATAGGATAGATCTCCCAAATCACTACCTATCTTTCCCCAGGTAGCAATAAGATTTCCTTGAAGGTCAAATTTTTGTATGCGGTGGTTGCACGCATCCGCTACGTACATATGATTGTGTTGATCAATCGCAAGACTCATTGGTCGATCAAACTCACCAGGTGCACTGCCTCCTTGTCCCCACGCGTCGATAAAATTTCCTTCATAATCAAATTTTTGTATACAGTCGTATTTACCTAATGCACCGCCATACTGCGAAACATATATATATTTATCATCAGCAGTCACGTCGGTAACATATATAAAATTGGGCGGTTTTGTACCATATTTTCCAAAAGAAAATAGTTTTTTTCCCTGAGGAGTATAGCAAAGAACACGGTGATAATGTGTATCAGCGACAAGCAGATTTCCGTTTTTGGCAAAACCTAATCCAGTGGGTTTCCCTTTTGCAATAGCAGGGGTATTGAACAAAAAAAGAAATTTTCCATAGGTATCAAAGACCTGTATACGTCCTGTCATATCTACGATGTAAAGGTTACCATCTTGTGATACGGCAGCCCCTCGTGGTTTATTAAACATTCCAGGGGTATTTCCTCGCCCACCAAATGATCTGATGGCATCATCATTTTCCATGTATGGATTAGAATCGCATCCGCATAAAATAACGGTTAGTAAAAACAAAAAGTATTTTATCATGAGTTATACAGGACCTAGTTTTGCAAATATTTTCAAAGCCTCGTCAACAATGTAATCGGTCGAACCATTTTTTTCGTCGAGATCAATCCATGGCATATTAAAACTTCGCCACCATGTCATTTGCCTTTTTGCATAACGCCGTGTATTTCTTTTGATCACATCCACCAAGTCCTCTTCGGACTTTTCACCTAGGATCACTTCAATAACATCTTTGTATCCAATGGCCTTGGCCGCTGTTTTAGAAATACCTTTTTTTGCAGATAACAACTCTCTTGTTTCGTTCATTAAACCTTGTTCAAACATCATGTCGACGCGTTTTTCAATGCGGCGGTATAGTAAGTCGCGTCGCCAATTTAAACAACATCCTCCCCAAGGATAGTGAATCGCAGGTTTTGTTTTTTCTCGTTGTAGCTTAGAAATCGTTTCCCCTGTCAAATGGAAAACTTCCAAAGCACGGATGACACGCTTACGATCGTTTACGGCAATACGTTCCGCCGCTTCACTATCAATCTCCTGCAATTTACAGTGAAGGTCAGCACTGTCTTGCAACTCTAACTTTTTGCGCAATTCTTCATCGGCCTGGGGTGCTTCAAACATTCCCTCGACTAGCGCCTTAAAGTATAGAGGCGTGCCCACCACTAATAAAACTTTTTTGTTACGCTTGAATATATCTTCAATGGCCTCAATACAGAAATGTAAAAATTTTTGAACATTAAATTCTTCCCATGGTTCGCAAATATCTAACAAATGATGACGTATTTTTTGCCGTTCATGGGGCAAAACTTTTGCTGTTCCTACATCCATGTTCTTATAGACAGACATGGAGTCAACACATATAATTTCGGCATCTAAAGTTTGTGCTATTTTGATAGAAGAATTCGTCTTTCCGCTTCCTGTAGGTCCGGCCAAAACATATAAAAATTTACTCGGATCCACTAGATATTTTATCCATTATATCATCCGATATCTCAAAATTGGAATATACGTTGTCAGCATCATCGTAATTCTCTAATTCGGAGACCAAACCTAAAACTTGGCGAGCGTTTTGCTCATCGAGATCTATTTTGTTACTTGGAACGGTAGTAACTTCGGCTAAGACAATTTTCACTTCTTTTGCCTCTAAAGTTTCCTTGACATCTTTGAGACTTCCGGGGTCTGTTACAATCTCATAACCATCCTCTTCATGCACCACATCATCAGCACCCGCCTCTAGAGCTATTTCCATCAACTCATCTTCCGAAAATCCTTTTTCTTCGACAGAAATAACACCTTTTTTATCAAACATATAAGCGACACAACCACTTTCGCCTAACTTACCGCCGTTATTTTCAAATATTTTTCGTATTTCAAAAGCAGATCGATTGCGGTTATCCGTTATAACCTCTACCATTACCGCAACACCTCCAGGGCCATATCCTTCATACATAATTTCGGAGAAAACCGTTCCCCCAGCAACAACACCTGCACCTCGTTTAATAGCGCGTTCGATATTATTTTTAGGCATATTGCCTTCTTTGGCGCGATCAACGGCATAGCGAAGTTTAAGATTACTACTTAAATCTGTACTTCCTCCACCGTCTTTTACGGCAATAATAATTGCTTTTGCGAGTTTTGAAAATAGCTTTCCACGTTTTTTATCAAGTGCACCTTTTTTATGCTTAATACCGGCCCAATGCGAATGTCCTGCCATCTTTACATCCTCTCTAATCACTTATATTTTTTTCACTGACAACAAAATCAAAATCATCATCGTCGTCAGAGTTTGTAACAAGAGTAATATCTACTTCAACATTGCTTTCTTCATCATCAAAAATGTGCAAATCATCTTCATTGATATTTAATGTTTGCGAAGCGGTTATTCCCAAGTGATCCTTGGTAAAATTTGCAATGCTTTCTAAGCCTTCTTCATCAATTTCTTCGATTTCTTCGATTTCTTTTTCTTGTGTCTCTTTGTCTGGTGAAGGTATAGGCAATGACAAATCTTTCATATCTTCATCATCGAGAACCAAATGTACTTCAGAAGAAGCGTTTTTTATAATGTCGGAAATTTCTTCTTTGACTATAGGTAAAATTTTTATTTCTTCGGAATCTTTTATTTTGAGAACTTTGCGAAAAAAATACGGTGTCAAGTACCCATCGTCTATCATAATCTGCTGTACAGATACATACTTTTTTTGTCTGCGAATTATATTGAGTTGTTTCAACAAACATTTGTTAATTCGCCATGGGCTCAAATATCTTTTTCGTGCAATTTTACGCGCAATTACAATATCATCTTTTTGTCGTTTGTAAAAAGGATATTTTTTTGAAATTGTTTTTTGCGCAACTTTATTCATTTTCTGCGCGCTTTTATCATTAATAAATCCTTTTTGCAGAAGAATTCCCAACAATTTTTTATTTGGCCAACTATCCTTTAATTCTGCCCAACATTCTTGTAGTTGATATTCTGATATGAAATCGTTCTTTACGGCGATTTGTCCTAAATATCGATCTTTTTGATATTGCGTAGCATCAACAACTAAATCCTCGGGAGATGAATGCTTTTTGGATTTCTTTCTCAGCAGTTTACGCACCATATATGGTGTCACATAGCCCTTTTCTACAAATAACTCAAAAAAGCATTTCTTTGTACTCTTTCGCAAATCAGCACAAAACTCAATATCCTCTTTGCAAACCAATTTCAGATTTTTGACTTCATGTAAAAACCTTTTATCCTTTTTACGTTTACGCTCTTTGCTTTTGACCTCTTCGTAATTTGCCTCTAACATCATAAGTTCATCGAGAGTTCCTTTGGTCAATATATTCTCCGCAAAAAGTATTTCTCCAAGATGCCTTCGCCCTTCCTCTTGAGCTTCAATGCACTTGTAGTACTCCAATTGGTCTTTAGATAATATTTGTTTTGCTATTAATAATCTCTCAAAGATTTTGCTCATAGCATCTCCTGATCATCCGTTTTATTCAGAGCTTCCCACTTCACCAGTTTTTGCATCATAGGTATATTTTTTACCAAGAGGTAATGGTTTTATCTCGTCTAAACCCGACTTGTTCACGATTTCCTGCAAATTGTTTGGAAAACGACCAAATTTTTTCTTAAATCGCTCCACCATTATTTGTATGCCGCGGACTTGTTTTTCCAGTCTTTTTTGTTCGATGCTAGGACTTAATACGCGATTAAGTTGTATGATATATTGTTGTCCATTAGGAAATTTTTTAGGCATATCTTGATGAATAAAACGGAAAATCGCTTGCTCCATTTGTTCTGCGGTCATAGACTTTTGCAACGAACTCATCACTAAGTTCAAAAGTTCACCGGTTATTTTACGCATGTCTTCTTCGCGTGGCTCTAGAGGAACAAAATGCATACATTGACTTAGTTTCGTGGGATATGATCCATGAGTTTTGTGATATTCACTAAATTTTTTGTGTATCGTATCCAAATGGGCTTCCGCAATAAGCTCACGTATAGTTTTTAAAATAAGATTTTGCAGTACCTCATTATCTCCTGCACTACTGTAAATTTGCAACCATGTTACCAAATCAAATGAAAAACCTTCGTCCAAACGCACCAGGAAATAAGCAAAAAACTGCGCTCCCATATGTTTGCCATCACTTAACTGCAAACACTTATTCATACAAGCCATTGCCTTACGCATTGTATCTTTAACAAAGATCATCTCTTTGTTTTGTAGTTCTAGACGCTGTAAACAGTATATACGCCCCAGCAGATACCACATCCACGGTTGACCAGAAAGTTTTTCGCTTTCGGGATATTTCGCACCAATACTTTTTTCTTGCTGCAAAGACTCCTCGATAAACTGAACCCCAGGCAGAGGTCTCTTTTCCACCATGTTGATGTAGATGCAGGCCGTTTCATACATTCCTTGAAAATGAGGATCTAATTTAGCAATACTCTTGTATACTTGCTTTACCTCTGGAAACGGCGTTTTTTCGATAGCGTATTGACGAAAAGCTTGGATACTGAGCATCCACAATATGTCGGCATATTCCGCTTCAAAACCAAAGGCAAACGATTTAATTTGGTTATTCTTTGCTAAATACAAAAATTCTTGTAGCTCTTGGTTTGGCCGAATATCATCCATTTTTTTTGCAATGCCGACAACAGCACTCATCATTACCACAATAATAACAAAGTGAATTATGAAAGACTTTACGCGTTTCATATTACAAATTCCTTTTGTTAATCGCCAATGACGCCAAATACAGCATCACGGAACTGTAAACAACCATGTACAAAAATGCATATAAGTAAACTTCACTTGGTATAGTTAACGCATGTGTTGCTTCTTCTTTAATGTCAAAATTATTGAAGTTCGGTAGTATGTAGTACATTATATTTGTCAGGTAATTCAGCGTCGCCGAATCACTAAATTGTGGTATCGCTTTTAAGTGATACGTGCTTCTTCCGATAAAAAAAGTAATCGCTGTTACGATAATGCTTACCGAAGAAGATGTCAGCACCGACAATAATATTGCCACGGAGTTGAGAACCATGAGTCCCATAAAAAGCATGACAATACAACCAACAAGGTCAAGACTAACTTGCCCGCCCATAAGAAAGTAATAACTACAGAAGAATATTCCCATGACAAACGTGGAAACAAAAAGCGTCATGCACATTCCCAAATACTTACCAAATATAAATTCCCAGCGATTCATCGGACAAGAAAGTATGGTATACAAAGTCTTTTTGTCTATTTCGCGTTGAATTAAACTGGCCCCAATAAAAATACACAGCACCACGCCAAAAATATCGATAGTTCCCAAAGAAAAGTCGACCAAAATCTTCAGGTCTTGACCAATAGACAACTCGCCAATTATCTTAGAAATGACAATGACAAAAATCGATACTCCAACAATAACCCGCAAAATCCGGTCGCGCATAGTTTCGCGAAATGTATTCAGAGCAATTATGGTAAATTTCACCTTAAACTCCTCTAGAATTTCTGACATAAAAATCTTCTAAATTTTCCCGATGAGGTATCATTGCACGTAGCGTTCCACCTCCCTTTTCCAAAATTTCCTTCGCTTGTTGTGCTTTTTCTTCGGTATCAACAGTAATGAGTACGGTATTATCTTTGTGTACCATATGCTTGCAAAGTTTCTCTAATTTCTTCAGGCAACCTTGCTCAAAACCCTCGCCGTGGATATCAACGGAAATCACTTCGCGATTAATAAGCTCATCAATCTTACCGAATGAAACCAATTCCCCTTGCGAGACAAGAGCTACTTCGTCACAAAGCATTTCGACATCGGCAAGTACATGTGATGTGAAAAAAATAGAGCTGCCTTTTTTCTTCAACTCAATGATCTTTTCGCGAACTTCACGACGTCCCACAGGATCTAAACCACTGAGAGGCTCATCCAAAATGTAAATTTCAGGATTGTGAACCATTGCCTGGGCCAATCCCAAACGCTGCTTCATACCTTTAGAAAAGCCCTTCACCGCGCGAGACTTAGCATCCTTTAGCCCAACTTCATCTAAAAGTTCATCCACACGCTTATTGATATCCTTTCGTGGGATTCCACGCAAACGCGCATAAAAAGTTAGTGACTCTCCCGCCGTTAAATATTCGTAAAAATATGGATTTTCTGGTAAAAATCCTATTTTGTTGCGCGCAGCGACGTTGTTAACGGATATCCCCATAATCTCCGCTTCTCCGCTAGTTGGTCGGCATAGGCCCGTCAAAATTTTAATTGTTGTTGTTTTTCCAGCGCCATTGTGTCCGATAAAACCAAATATAGAACCTTCCGAAACTTTCAAACTTAAATTGTGAACAGCTCTCTTTTGGACACCCCATTTCCCGCGAAAAACAACCGTTAAATTTTTAGTTTCAATTGCTGTCTTCATATCAAAAAGTTTCCATTTTTATAAATAAGTTCATCGTCAATGTAAACTTCGCTATCTTCACGCATATCTTTTACTATATCGAAGTGAATAGCCGAACGATTTGTCCCCCCCACCTCAGGATAAGCGTCTCCAAGAGAAACATTGCAAGTTCCCGCAATCTTTTCGTCAAAGAGAATATCGTTTGTCAGTTCTTTAATATCCGGATTGATACCAAAACCAAACTTTCCTAGCCGTTTTGCACCAGGATCAGTTTCCAGTAGCTGTGCAAATTCATTTTTGTTGCCGCTAGTGCTGCAATTTACGACTTCTCCATCTTTAAATTCTAAAAACAAATTGGGAAATTCTTTTCCGTTGTAAGAAGCACTATCAAAACGAATGTGGCCATTGACAGAACTATCGCACGGCGAACAAAAAATTTCTCCATTAGGTAAGTTAATGAGCAACGAATGCATGGTAAAAATTCGTCCTTCCCCCAGAGAAAAGTTCAGCTGTGTATCGTTTGTTTTAATGTGAAAGTTTTTGCCACTGTTCAACCGCTTCTCTATATGATTGTACTTTTTGTATAAGTTTTGCAAATCTACAGATACAGCGCTATAAAACAAGTCTTGGTATTCATCTAAACTCATATTCGCCTTATTTGCATAATATGCATTGGGAAAAATAGTCACCAATGTGGGCACAAAATCAAGTCTAGAGTGATATGGTTCAACAGTTTGATTCCACAAGTTAAGTCGCTCTTGATCAATTTTACTCAATTGGTTAGGGTTTGTTGCGGCATCGATAGAAATGAGTTTGGTTGCCAATTCGATATCTTTCGCCAAACCTGGTGGAAAACGTCTTAGGTGTTTTTTTTCTCCATATTTAAATAAAATATAGCGTGTCTCTTCTAGGGTAATGTGTATTTCTGGAAAAGCCTTGCGCAGTAAGATTTCTTTTTGCAACTCAAAAAGCAAAGAGGCGGTATTTCCTGTGCTCATGATAAGGACTACATCATCTTCTACTATCTCCAAAGCGTCACATATTATCTGTGTAAAACGAGTAATTCGCGGATCGCTCATTGTTTCCCTTTCTACAGTCAAGAACTCGTTTTTGCTTACATTGCCAATTTAAAGTCTCTCGGATAAAATATATTTTTGCGCATATGCCTTATTTTCAATTTGCCGGTTTATCATCGAACTTTTCGAGTTCAAAACTTTTTCCATAACGCACACATTGCGACGAATAGGGTACGGATGTAAGAGGAAAGCTCCGTCCGTTTTTTCCATGTCAGAATTTTTAATTACCCACTTATCAAATTGCTTTTGGTAAACTTCTTCCGCAGCACGATCGGCATAATGTTTACAACTACGCCAGTTCATCGCATATACAATATGTGCTCCATTTAAAGCATCATCCATTTTATTGCTCACTTCAAAAGAAGAGCGATTGTGCGCGGTATTCTTATCAATTAATTTAACAATACCAGAGTCTAATTCAAAACCTTTGGGTGCCGAAACCGTCAAATCCATGCCTAACTTTGAGGCGGCCAAGGCGAATTCGTTCGCACTCCCCACCCCATGGGCGTACGGGTGGTACGTCCAAACAATACCAGCTTTCCAACCATTGAAATTTTTCAACAATTCCTTAACACTCACAAGATCAGCCAAACCTTGTAGAGGGTTGTACAGGTTGGATTCCAAGTTAATAATCGGGATAGAGCTATAACGCGTAATATAGCGTAGCAGTGAATCCTGGCGATCGGTACGCCATGATCCTGAGTACGGTAAATGACGAATAGCCAAAGCATCTCCACATGTGTCTAAAAAAGCGGCAGCATCGCGAATATGAGCCATATTAGGATGAAGACACATCACACCACTTTCGTGAAGAAGATTCCACTTTTCACTAGAAAAGTTGATGTTAACGATACTACCTCCCAGTTTTTTTACTGCAGACTCTAGAGAAAGACGGCTATATATACAATGATCGGGAAAAAAACCGAGTATGGTTTTGTGCTCTAAACCAGAAAAGTGATTTTTTTCTTTTGCCTTAATTACACCTTCAATAAGATCCTCCAACTCATCGCGTCGTAGTTCTTGAAGAGTCAGAAAGTGTTTCGTTCTAAATCTCATTTATGCGCTTTCTAAATTTTTTTTTGTTTTTGTTGGCGGAACAACAGGCTGTTTACCTTGTATCATACCTTCGGTAATCGTAACGGTTTTGATATCACTTCGCGATGGAATTTCAAACATAATGTCTAACATAAAACTTTCGAGGATCGAACGCAAACCGCGTGCACCTGTACCGCGATCAAGCGCTTTTTTTGCTACAGCGCGCAATGCATCGTCTTCAAATTCTAACGCCACATCATCCATCTTAAAAAACTTCTCGTATTGACGTACAATAGCGTTTTTGGGTTCCACCATAATGCGAACTAAATCGTCTTCAGATAAAGGATTCAAGGATGCTACGATAGGTAAACGCCCTACAAATTCGGGAATTAAACCAAAACTGACCAAGTCTTCTACTTGTACCTGTTGCAAAAGGTCTCCTTTTTCTTTCTCGTTGAGATCTTTTGCATCTTCGTGAAAACCTATTAATTTTTTGCCTATGCGTTGTCCAACAATCTCTTCTAGCCCAGTAAAAGCTCCACCACATATAAATAGTATATTGGTAGTATCTAATTGAATATAAGATTGTTCGGGATGTTTGCGTCCTCCCTGAGGAGGGATATTCGCCATGGTGCCTTCGAGTATTTTTAAGAGCGCCTGCTGTACACCTTCTCCAGAAACATCGCGTGTTATAGACACATTTTTACTAGTTTTTCCGATCTTATCTATTTCATCAATAAAAATGATACCGTTACTTGCCCGCTCGATATCATAGTCCGCGGCCTGAACTAAGCGCAGTAGTATATTTTCGACATCTTCCCCTACATAACCCGCTTCGGTAACGGTCGTTGCATCGCCAATTGCAAAAGGAACATCTAAAATTTTTGCCAGAGTTTTTGCCAATAAAGTTTTCCCAGCTCCTGTAGGTCCTATCAATAGAATATTACTTTTTTCTATTTCAACTTCATCTCCGACATTTCCACGCAAAATTCTCTTGTAATGATTGTGAACGGCAACCGATAGAACTTTCTTTGCCATTTTTTGGCCAACGACAAATTTATCAAGTTCCGCCATAACTTCTTTAGGAGAAAGTAGTTTTTTATCTTTTCCAGAACCTTTTTCCTGTCCTTTGCGTCTGACTTCTTCTACGAGAATAGTATTGCAAAGTTCAATACATTCATTACATATGTAGATACCCGGGGGGCCTGCGATTAATGTATCAACTAATTTTCTACTCTTACCACAAAAAGTACATCGCTCAACATTATATTTCTTAGACATGAAGTTTCCCTAAAAAAGGCGTTTACGTAAAATGCATGAACGACCTCATCCATGTTTCTTTGATTTAAGGTCTCTTATACACTACAATATTCTTAAGTCGATTTATTTACTACATAACTATACAACAATCATACAATTAAAATTCAAATTTGCAAGATTTCTTACAAACGTTGTCATACAGTGTTATTAATTACCAAATAACCGATGAAAAAAGAAGACTTTGCCGACAGCAAAAATAGCAAATTTATCGTCTTTTTAAGGAAACGTTTATCTAAGAAAACTCTTTTATTTGCTGCTTTTCAGAATCGGGATTAGGGTCAAGATTGGGATCAATTAACTTTTTGCAACAGCACAAGTCGTAATAACGGAAATAAAACAATTGATAATCCCTACAAAAAATTGTACTATAATTTAAAATTAACCTTCCAAGTGAAGACTTGACTTATATCACAGACATGATATACTCAAAAAGATTATTATAACTATTCCAAATTAGGACAGCTATTTGCTTGACTAACTCAATATGTTTGTCAGTAAGAATTTGTCCTTGTAACCACGAACAGTTTTTGACAATACTGCAAGGAGGCCTAATGTGGCGGATTTGACATTTACTGTTGAGCAATTGCCAGAAATGAACACCGCAGCAATTGTCCGCATAAACGGAGCCATTGATGCAAAAACAGTAGTCCATTTCCAAGAAAAGTTGGATGAGCTACAAAACGGAGGATATACGCGCTTTATCTTAGATATGGTGGGAATCAAATATGTAAACAGTACAGGTTTAGGTACTCTGGTTAATGTCGCTGATGCCCTCGAAAATCGAGGTGGGGGTATTGCCCTTGTCAAAATACATCCCAAAGTAAAGGTTGTATTTGATATGTTGGGTTTGAACGCTTTCTTTAAGATATTCTCTAACGAAAAAGAAGCTCTAGGCTTTTTTCAAAAATCAGCCAAGCCAGAGGAAATGGGTGGCGGTTCTTCCCAAAAAAGTCAAACCCAAGAAAAACCAGCGAGTAGCAGTAGCAGCAGTAGCGGCAGTAGCAGTAAACCACCGGCTAGTAAAAGTGCTGACAGTGGCTACAATGTAATAAAAACAAAAGTACCGCCTCCACAATCTCCAGGATCTCCTTATTCACTAGTCTGCGCTGTATGTACTGTGAAGCTTACTATTCCCAAACCTGGAAGTTACAAATGCCCAAGATGTGGAACTTTCTTTAAGCTCACCAAAGACGGTACAGCAACATTTACCGAGAGAAAAAAAGCCGCTTCACTACAAATGAAATTGGCATGTACAGACGAATGCGTAGAAGGTCTTTGTGAATTTGTGGGTGTTCTTGCCAGTCGCATAGGTTTTCCAGCGGACTCCATCAAAGCAATAAAAGAATGTCTAATGGAAATTTGCGGCGCTGTGATCGAAAAAGCGTATGACAACAAACAATATTATTCTTACAGCGTTGTTATCAATCCATCCTCAACAGAACTCAAGATCCAAATATCTGATTATGGAAAATTCATTTACGACAACAAATCGTGCTTTGATAGAAGTCGACAAGTAATGGATGAGTTCGAACACAAACAACACCCTAAAGGCGGAAATGTCATCACCATGGTGAAAAAATTCAATTAGATTTCCCAACACGAATTCAGCAAATTTATTTGTTTACAAACTAGTATTCTTGCTGGATTCCGCCTTTGGCGGGAGTGTAACAAAAGATTGGATCTTTGATGAGTTTACAGTTAACAATACTAAACGGTGCTGGCAAAGGAATAAAGTTACAACTAAAACCAGGAAGTAACCTCGTAGTTGGTCGCGGGGATGACTGTGATTTACAAATAGCAGATGAAAGCGTTTCACGTGTTCATTGCTATATTAGTATGCTAGACCAAACGCCTTCCATCAGAGATGCCAACAGCGTCAATGGTATATTTGTTAACAATCAAAGAATTCAAGATCGTGCAACATTGTACACCAACGACCTAATTCAAATAGGTTTGATCAAAATTCGCCTCCATGAGAGTAACGAAATCCCTCAATACTCCACGCTTGAAATAGATCTAGAAAACAACGTACTTTTCCGTAAAAAGAAAAAAGACCCCACCTTTTCGAAAAACTTTCAAACCATCAAAATGCATCGTGACCTGATACTACTGCACAAGATTAGCAAATTAGTTTACAATTACCATAGCATTGACGAACTTTTGCAAGTACTCATCAAAGAGGTCACTATCGAGTTGTGCTCTGAAAGAGGCTGTGTATTTCTCATGCAGAGTTCCATGCAACCCAAAGAAGCTAAGCACATATTCTTTTCGAGAAAAGCTTCTGGTGAACAAAGCATGAAAGAATTTGAGCTAGACAAATCCATTCTCGATAACACAATCATCAACGAACAAGGAACGGTAAGTACAAAAGAATCACTACTCGAAAGTACACACTCGCAAAGACTCAAGATTCGCTCCACTATTTGTGTACCACTAATGGGACGATCTGGGTGTCTAGGAGCACTGTATCTCGACTCGACATCAACAGACAATCTATTTGGTGAAGATGAACTAGACCTTTTAACAGCCATCGCGCGTCAAGTAGGCCTCGCTTTGGAACGCATGCTTCTCGAAGAAAAGCTTATTGCCTCTGCAAAACATTACCGTTCTGTCTACCAATCCATAATAGAACATGCTTCGGATGTTATTTATCGTCATGACCAAAAAGGTAATTACCTACTCGTCAGCCCTTCCGTGGAGAAAATTTTGGGTTACGAACCAAAAAACTTCCTAGAAAACCCCAACACCTGGGATTTGTGTGTCTTTGAAGATGATTTTGAAACTTACTATGAGAAACGCAGTAAGGTCTTTGAACAAAAACACTGTTCTCTCCGATATCGAATGGTACATAAAAACGGTAAAGTCATCTGGGTGGAAGAAATACGTTACCTAGTTATCGATGAAAACGACACGTATATCCAAGGTATCCTACGCGATGTTACAGAAAAAATGGCCCTAGAAGAGCAATTACAACGCGCGCAACGTATGGAGGCGATGGGACTTTTGGCTGGTGGAGTAGCACACGACCTCAATAACATTCTCAGTGGACTTCTTGGTTATCCTGACTTACTGCTCATGAAACTTCCACCAGACAGTCCGCTTTGTAAATATTTACATGGAATCAAAGAGTCTGCCGAGCG
Source organism: Candidatus Uabimicrobium amorphum (assembly GCF_009002475.1). GTDB lineage: Bacteria > Planctomycetota > Uabimicrobiia > Uabimicrobiales > Uabimicrobiaceae > Uabimicrobium > Uabimicrobium amorphum. Next base: position 9,261,098 of record NZ_AP019860.1, on the reverse strand, counting down.
TGCCTCTGATGTTGTCAATGATTTACTTGCTCTTGCACGCCGTGAAAATTATAGTATGGAACCCATTCCGATCAACCGCATTGCAGAAGACTATTTGCATTCGTTAGATTTTCAGGCCATCAAAAATCGCTATCCCAATGTAGACATTGACCTAGTACTCGATAAAGGCAACACCTTCATAAAAGGTTCTCTTTCTCACCTCATAAAATCATTCATGAACTTGATCATAAACGCAATGCAAGCAATGCCTAAAGGCGGCGAGTTGCGCGTTTGCCTAAAACAAAGATCCTTAGATGAGTCTTTTTTCGGTTACGAAGAAATAAAACCAGGTGATTATGGTGTGATCGAAATAGAAGACAACGGACAAGGAATCGCCAGCAAGGATATCAAAAAAATATTCGAGCCGTTTTACAGCAAAAAAATACACAAAAGGGGTACGGGATTAGGACTTGCCATTGTCTACGGCGTTATACATGATCACAATGGCTTTTTAGACATTAAAAGCGTGGAAGGCAAAGGCACAAAATTTTCGGTTTATTTACCGGAAACCGCCCCTCGCGAAAAAAGTGTTGCCACAGCATCGCTAAACTTAAGAGGAACAGAAAGTGTTCTTGTCATTGACGATGTGCCGGAACAGCGCGAACTGGCCAAAGAATTTTTAACGCCACTGGGATACAGAGTTCATTGTGTGACATCAGGTGAAGAGGCAGTGGCCTATCTATCGAAGAACTATGCTGATATACTCATACTCGATATGATTATGGAAGACGGTATAGATGGATTGGAAACCTACCAAAGAATCCTAAAAATACATCCAAATCAAAAAGCCATCATTGCCAGCGGTTTTGCAAATAACGAACGCGTAAAAAAAGCGCAAGAGCTGGGTGCGTGCAGTTATCTAGGAAAGCCTTACACTAGGCAACAGTTATCCGTTGCCATTCGCAAAGAATTGAATCGCAAAAAAAACAAAACTTTTTAAGTAAATTTGCTTGACACTCATCAACTATTTTTGTATTCTACTCTACTCAAGCCGAAGTGGCGGAATTGGCAGACGCGCTGGATTCAAAATCCTGTGAGGGCAACCTCGTGTGGGTTCGACTCCCACCTTCGGCATCCCCCAAATTTATCAAAACTACTTCTCCACATCATAACGTTCAAAAACAACAACCAACATAACTCCAACACAGCACATTCCACCACAAATTAATAAATGCGTCCATGATGCACTGGGCAAAATATTCTCCCCATAAAATGTCATGTTATCCACCACCAACGCTTTCTTAAACGGCCAGATACTATATAGAGAACCCAGTATAAGCCCTGAGAGAAAAAACATCAGTGTCGACTCATATTTTTCCAGAAGATATTTCATGACCTTCGTAAATCCAATCAAGCCCACCAAACATCCACATCCAAAAAATCCAATTATCCAAAGATCAAGTTGTTTAATTGCCAAAAGAACATCAAAATATGAACCCATCAGCAGCAAAATAAATGATCCGCTAACTCCCGGCAATATCATTGCAGAAATAGCAATAGCCCCTGCCATAAAATAGTAACCGAGTTCTGTATAGTCCACGTCGAGTTTTTGCTGCGCGACGCCTTGTTTTATCATAATTTTCTTCTGATGTGCCTGCGCTTGTTCCTCAGCGGACAATCCAAAAGAAAGACATACGACAAAGGTAGCTGCTATCGCGGCCGCCAACCAACCGTACCATGTTTTTTTGGTAATATAGCGAAAGGGGATTACAATAGAAGCCAGTATCAATCCAAAAAACAAACTGTATGTGGCATCGTGAAAATTCTTTAAGCAATAAGAAATGGCGAAAGAAAAAGCATATACAAAGACCAAAACGCCACAAAGAACCGTTGCCAAAAACCATCCTTGGATTTTAGACATCTCTTCTTTAAACTTACTCCAGCTCGATAAAGACTTCAATAACGACAAAACTGCTGTGACGTTCAGCGAATCAATTACCCCTATTAATCTTTTATAGATACCCAAAATAAGGGCCACAGTTGCCCCGCTCACCCCCGGAATAATATTACCTATTCCGATGAGTCCTCCCTGGATAAAGTGTTTAATTGTTTCTTTCATCACCATCCCTAAAACTTTTGTAATTTACCATGATAACCTTGCCACATTAAATATGCCACATATCCATATACAAACGACACCCAAAATAAATCGTCTCCTAATGGTGCACGTAGCATCGGAAGAACAGCAAAAACGCAAATTCCCAAAGCAAGCCATGAAGTGAGAAGAGGCAACCCTTTGCCACCTACTTCGTCTAACGCTCCGACAATAAGCCCGGCCAAACAGCCAAAAGCAAACGCGCGCAATAGAAATTCTGCTTGCACATAATCAACACCGCGTTTACCTATAATAAAAAAACAATAAACGCACATTCCTCCCACACCTGCCACAAGTATCTTGCGCAAAAGATCATTCATATTTCTTCTCCCTTTTATTATAAAATCGTAAACGAGGTAGTATCTTAATCGCCTCCCACGCAATGTCAAAAGACATTTTCGATTCACCATACACGCGGTCTTTAAACACGATGGGAAACTCCTTAATTCGGTAGCCTTGATTATGAATACGATATGTCGTTTCCACTTGAAACGTATATCCTTGAGAGCACAGTGATGCGAGATTCATACTACGAAGTACTTTGACATCGTAACATTTAAATCCACCAGTGAGATCTTTGTAACGTAAATTCAAAAAAATTCGCGCGTATATATTACCTCCACGCGAAATAAACTTGCGCCATAGAGACCATCCATCCACTCCGCCGCCGGGTACATATCTAGAACCCAAGACCAAGTCATATTGCTTAGACAACTCCACCATACGCACTAAATACTTTGGATCATGTGAAAAATCACAATCCATAGTAATTACTTTGTCATAATTTGCCGCCATAGCTTCGTAAAAGCCATGGATATAGGCACGACCTAAACCTTCCTTATTTTTGCGGTGAATCACAGAGATGTTGCGATATTTTTCACGCAGATTTTCCGCGACCTTCCCTGTACCATCAGGAGAATTGTCATCAATCACAAAAATATCTATTTGTGGTTTAAGTTGACAAATAGCCTCGACCATGAGCGGCAGGTTGTCTTTTTCGTTGTATGTAGGTAGTAAAATAACGATTTTCATATGATTGCTGAATGTAAAAAACCTGGAAATAAAAAAAATTTAGGTATATAATACCTGTTAATAGGAAAAAAATAAACATTTTACTGTTAGCAAGGTACAATAAATATGCTAGAGATACATGGAACAACGGTTCTTTGTGTGCGCGACAAGAATACAGTAGCTATGGCGTCCGATGGCCAAGTTACCCAGGGCAATGTAGCTATACTAAAAAACAACGCCAAAAAAGTACGCAAAATAAACGGAAACATACTGATTGGTTTTGCTGGCGCAACAGCGGACGCATTCACATTGATGGAATTATTTGAAGAAATGGTCACCAAGTTTCAGGGGAACATACAAAAAAGTGCGATAGAACTCGCTAAAAAATGGCGTACAGACCGCATCCTTCATCGCCTTGATGCACTCATGGCCGTTGCAAACGCCGAATCATCTTTACTTATTTCTGGTAGTGGTGATGTCATTGAACCTGCTGATGGTATTTTAGCGATTGGTTCTGGAGGTATGTATGCTTACGCTGCCGCAAAAGCCCTACAAGATCACAGTTCACTAACCGCCAAAGAAATCACCAAAGAAGCTCTGCTAATAGCTGCCTCGATATGTGTTTACACAAACGATCATATTACCATGGAGGAACTATCCATTGATTAATCTAACACCAAAACAAATCGTAGAAGAACTGGATCGATACATCATTGGGCAAAAAGAAGCTAAACGCAGTGTTGCCATCGCCGTACGTAATCGTTGGCGTAGACAACAACTTTCGGGAGATCTTAAAAACGAAGTCGCTCCTAAAAATATCATTATGATCGGTCCTACCGGAGTGGGTAAAACAGAAATAGCGCGACGACTTGCGCATCTAGTGAAAGCTCCTTTTCTAAAAGTCGAGGCCACTAAGTATACAGAAGTAGGCTACCATGGCCGCGACGTTGAATCGATGATTCGCGATCTTGTTGAAATCGGTGTCAATATGGTCAAACAAGAACAAACACAAAAAGTACAAGACGCCGCTTCCGCGGAAGCAGAAGAGAAGCTGCTCGACTTGCTTTTACCTCTACCACCGATACCTCAGGGGTCGGGAAGCGAAATAGACAACGAACAATATGAAGAAGAGAAGAAAAGGCGCGCAAAATCACGCGAACGCATGCGTCAAAAATTGCGTGCGGGCGACTTGGAAGACAGCACTGTAGAAATTAATGTCGAAGAAAAATCAGGACCCGTAATGGAAATTTTTACGAGTGGTAATAATCCAGAGCAAATGGGAATGGATATTCAAAACATATTCGAAAAAATGGTTCCTGGACGTAATCAACTCAAAAAAATGACCGTAAAACAAGCGCGCACTATACTCATACAGCAACAATCTGAAAAGTTGATTGACCGTGAAAAGGTGTCAAAAGAAGCGCTTACGCGTGTCGAAAACACCGGTATTGTGTTTATTGATGAAATAGATAAAATAGCCGGAAACAATGCCGGAAAAAATCCCGATGTTAGTCGCGCAGGTGTACAACGCGATTTACTTCCCATTGTAGAGGGTAGTACTGTTGTCACAAGATACGGAGTTGTCAAAACAGACCACATTTTATTTATTGCTGCGGGTGCATTTAGTTTTTCAAAACCGTCTGATTTAATTCCAGAATTGCAGGGGCGTTTTCCCATCAGAGTAGAACTACAATCTCTTTCTCAACAAGATTTACTCAAAATATTGACAGAACCACGTAATGCTCTTTTAAAACAATACATAGCTCTACTTGATACAGAAAACATTAGCATTAGTTTCCGTGACGACGCCATTTCCGAAATCGCCAAAATATGTGAAAAAGTCAACAAAAACACCCAGAACATAGGTGCGAGAAGACTACATACAATTATGGAAACCTTACTGGAGGAAATCTCTTTTTCTGCTCCTGATCTAAAGACAAAACAAGTTGTTATTGACAAACAAATTGTTTGTGAAAGACTAGATAAAATAGTGCAAGACGAAGATCTATCTCGTTATATTTTGTAGTGTTGTAGCTCCTTTACATTCAAGGATATTTTCATGAAAGCGCAACTTCTTATTCGTACAGCAAACAAAGAAGAAATACAAGTTACACTTAGTAGAACACAAAAAACAACGCTTGGTAGAAGTCGTAAATGCTCTGTGCCTATCAATGATGTACGACTTTCTCGTATCCACTGTGCTGTGTTTTTTCGCAATGAGAATTTCTATATCCAAGATAATGGCAGTACTAATGGTACTTACGTAAACGACCACAATATCGATAGCCCAACAAAACTAGAACATCCAACAACCATAACAATCGGTGGGTCGCAAATTATCTATACAGAAAACGGCAAAAAAGTCAAAAGTAGTTCTCTTCCTAGTGAAAAAATAGGTCCCTACAAACTATTAGAAAAGTTAGGAAAAGGTGGAATTGGAGCTGTGTATAAAGTGCGCAAAGATGAAACAGAGGAGATATTTGCACTTAAAATTCTAAAGCCAGAAGTGGTCGAAGATGAAAAAATAGTGGCGCGTTTTATTAAAGAAGCTCGGGTTACGGCGATCCTGGACCATCCCTCCATCGTGAAAACAATCGACATGGGTATACATGGTTCAGACCCTTATATCGTTCTAGAGTATTTACCGGACCCCTCTCTCTCGGAAGTGGTCCATAAAAAACGCAAAATTTCTTTAGAACACACATTGTATATCGCAGAACAGATTGCCAGTGCCCTTGCATGTAGTCACAAACAAGGTATTATACACCGCGATATCAAGCCTTCTAATATTTTGGTTTCCGAAAATTGGCAGGCAAAATTAATTGACATGGGTTTGGCGAAAGTCATCCATGAGAGTGGTTTAACCCTGAGTGGACAAGCGATGGGAACGCCACGCTATATGTCACCTGAACAAATTGTCGACTCAAAGTCCGTTGATCCTAGAACAGATATATATGCACTAGGTGCGACAATGTATTATTGCATCTGTGGTAAACCACCATACTATGACGTACACGATAAACGCATCGCAAGTTTACTAAAGAAAATATATGATAGTTCACCAACGCCTGTTAGTACGATCGTTGAAGTTCCCAAATTTATTGAAGAAATTATAGAAAAGTCTATGGCGCGCAACCCAACAGACCGCTTTCGCAACGCAAAGTCATTTTGCAAAACCTTGGGTAAGGCACGTAAAAAGTTAACTTCGAAAGAATAAATTGAAATGTAAAGGTAACACGGGAGAATATCCGGTGTTACCCAAAACCGCGATTAGTAACCGGCGTTATTCTCTCTGATGCGATACTCCACTTTATTTATGTCATAGTAATCCATATTGACATAATCCGCATGGTTTTGTTCCGCCCAAAATTTGTGATACATTTCAGGATAAGAGATCACATAACCGTTGTAGTAGGCATCATCTAGTTTGTCTTGCAGTTGATTCGAAGGACGTGTCAAACAGACATTGTAAAGTTCAAGAATCGGAGATGTTGCCAAAACAGTGACTTCTTTGAAGGTATTCACGGGAAGGTGGTATAGTAGATATCCGGCCCATGTAACAGAGTGTTTCGCACTCTCTGCCATGGTGACACCGCATGATGGCCAGTCAGTTCTCAAAATAGGTTCGGTTTCTGTTTCCTGTTGCAAAGTCACAATCTGGGCATAATTTTGTTTTGCAACTTGCAGGGATGGATCAACGACAGGCGTATGTGTTGCACAACCCACGACTAGAATTACACTTACTAAAATAACCATTCTCATAGTTCTCTCCTTATGTAGTAGAGGTGTGATCGTGAACGGAATAACCACTTGTTAGGTCTGTATACGCGTATGTACCTTCTAATTCAGAGGTTAAATTTGCTTCTACCTTACGACCGATTTTCAAATCCATTTTCCCAATAACGATTCCCTTACGTCCGCGTTCTTTTGCAGGAACAAATATCAACATGCGATCAGATGCGCCTAGGATATTGCTGCGAAAATCAGACTCGGGACTTTTGTTCGCTTCTTTTGCCAATTCAACCATGGCGTCGATTTGGCTATCTTCGCGAGTAGGATCATGGTGGCCTATTGCGACATTGGGGACTTTGAGTTTTTGCGCCATCTCCCCTATCAATTCGACACGCCCGTGACCAAATCCAGGGATATAGTTCTTATTTTCATACTGACCATCAATATAGAGAGCATCGCTACCTGCAACTTGGTCGCGAAAATATGTTTCTCTATAGTCCGTGTCGCGAATATCGTGGTCTGTCATGAAGGTAATGGCCGAAACAATTTGATTGTCGTGATTATAAGTTTCATAACGATAACTAATGCATGGATCAGGATGACAGGTAGGAAAACATTTTACCACAACACAATTTGCAAGATCATGACTCACTTTTTTATGCTTGATTTGTGGAACGTTTTGCTTCAATAAATTTTTAAACTCCGAACAACCCATCTCTTTAAAGTCGCCATCTGGTAAAAAAATAATCACCGAGGAACGCGGGTCTTTAATTTGATAAAACGCGTAGCTAGCATTCATTTCGCTAAAGTCGCGCGGAAAAACAGGGCGCTTGAATACATTTTGAAACATGCGTCTGGGACCCCAGCCACCAATAATCATTTTACGTATTACCAGGGAGTGAAAAAGACCTGTCAAAGGTGCTCCTGTATGCAAATGGTCATAATGATAGTGGGTATACGTATTGACCACTTCAGAGATGACGTTGGAGACTTTTTCTTTTGAATCAGCAAATGGATTTATACCTTGCGAAAAACACTTCCTGATAATGGCTTTGTCTATTTCTAAAATACCACTTCCACCATCACCAATGTATAGATAGTTGTTGGGGAGTTTTGGACTGTAAATTTGATAAGAGGTTGTGTTGCCACCATAACGTAAACATTCAGGTCCTGAAAAGGGAGTACTACCACGTGTTCCGTAAGTAATCATCAGAAGATCATTGTCATAAAAGTCAATGATATTTTCCCCTTCGGGACCTTTGTGAACATTTACCCAATCAATTTCAGATAAACATTTAATAATGTAATCCGGAAGCAACAATTTATTTGTATTCTTTCGGATAAGCTTCATCGATTCTCCTTTATAATAGGTTCTTCAACTATTCATACATATAAGATAGGTACCGATGGATAGTTGATTTTATAAATAAGGACGCATTGGAGTATGTAACACGCCATAACAACAATGCGTCCAAAATGTTGACAACAACATTTCCTAGAGTGCCTTGGCACTCTAAACAACAGGGAGATACGACTAGGGCAATGCCCTAGTGAGCCTCATCTAAATTTTACGAAAACAATTACTCTTCGTCTTCCTCTTCATCTTCGTCGTCGAGAAGATCTTCTTCGTCGAGTTCTTCTGCACTATCATCTAAGCTAAAACTAAACTTTTCAACAAGTCTGTCGTAGTTAACAAACTCATCGCGTAATTTCTCGCGGTAACGTAACTCCCAGAGCCCTTGTTGAATATTCACTAGTTTTGTTTGTGGAATTTCATTCAGAGTCGGTTCACGCTTAGAGTTCAGTAAAAATAGGCAAACAGATTTTCCTTCACTATCCTCAACAGGAACGCCGACGGAGCCAATGCTTGCTTTTTTAATCTCAGAATCAATTGTTTTAAAATCTTTGAGCCCACTGACATCAGCAATGTTCACAAAAGGAGCACTGCGATGGTATGTTAAAGAATGCTTGAGCGCTACAGTACGAAAAACTTCTTGCGAAATTTTTTCTAACTTTGCAATTTTTTCCGATTCAATCTCTTTTGCATCCTTACCTTCGAAATATGTATCGATACTCTTTTTGGCTTTTGCAAGTGTAGAAGTAAATTCAGCGGCCACATCGTTTGCGAAATTCTTCGCCGCGTCAACAGCTTGCTTTTGCAAGAACTTTTCTTTGACTTCTTCACGTACTTCTTCAAATTTTTCGCCGTCTTTACTTTTGTGCTCTAATACGATAAAGAAGTACTTGCCGTTTTTGTAATCGACAACTTCGGAAACCTTGGTGTCTTTTGTAACATTTGGCGAAAATTCATCGTCACCAGGAACATTTTCTTTTTTGATTTCATCGACGGTTTGTAAAGATGCACTTTCGTAATACTTTAGACCAACACGTCGTCCTAACTCTTCTACGGCAGGCCCGACATTTGCGTTGTTACCTAAATTCTTACATTGTTTTTGCACAGCGCCGATCTTTTGAAGAATACGCGTCTTTAGAAGATTTTTCGCACGAGAAAGAACATCATTTTTGACAGAATTAAAATCTTGATACCCATCTTCTGTCTTATACAGTTCTTCTTTGTACTTATCATAAAATTGCTTTAGATCATTGGTCGTAGGAATCAATGACTTTTCAATTTCATTGTAGTCAGCAACGACATATGCCAAACGATATTCATCTACGGACTTAAAGTCCCATTTGTTGTTTTCATAGTACGCTTTGAGAAAAGCGTTTTCATCATTGGCAACATCTTCTTTTGATAACCGACCATTTTCTACAAGTTCGGTTAGACGTACAAAGAAGTAACCTTGCGTTCTTCCTGCAAACACACGGCTAAAATCTCCAGACTTCAAACTTTCATATATTTGTTTCTTCGCAGATGTGGTTCCCACATCTTTTAAATCTAGAAAATTCGTTTCCGCTACGTCTGAGTGTTGACCATAACTCAAATTATAAGATTTTGCGATATTGTCTAGAGGAACTTTTCCGGTTAGATTCCCAAGAGTGATACGCAAAGAACTAAGTGCCGATTGTGCTTTTTGTTTTGCGATACTGGCGTTTAAATCTTCGATGATACGTCCGCGTTTTAATTCCAAAACCTCTTCTAACAAATCTTCTTCATGGTCACGATATCGATCCATGTTTTTGTCTGCGTAGTTTTTGATTTCTTCTTCGCTTGGAGTGTTTTGTGGTAGGAATGCTTCTTCGTTTGCGTATACAAACTCAAAACTTGCCGACGGAGGTCTAACGAAGAATGCTAAATCATCGTTCTTTTCAAAAAATGCGATGCGCTGTTTGCGCGAGTCGGCTTCATTTTTTGCCACAAAAGAATCAGAGTTTACAACAACGTAATCCACCTGAAACTCTTGGTAATCACTTTTCACATTTTCAAAAACCTCTTTCGAACGAACCTTTATAGTGCTTGCTTTTGTGTCGATTAGCTTCGCAATCGCAATCGCTTGGCCAATAATGCTGCGAAAATCAGAATACAACATACGCATGCTCTCGGAGAGTTCGCGATTAAACGCCTGACGTCCACCAAGACGATCAATGGTATTGCGCACAACAGTATCCACCTCTACATTGGAGACCTGAATACCGTGGCTAGCAGCTTCTTCTGCTAAAATAAGACACTTCCATACATCTTTTTCGGTAAGAGGTTCTTGCGCTCTCTTTTTGTTGTCTTCGCTCATGTTCAGGTAAGCGTCAATTCTTCTTTGCAAAATTTCTTGTGCTGTCAAGGGGTTAGGCGTTGACTCAATTTGCTTGTCAATTTCTGCGTCTACCTTTTGCACTGCATTACTTAACATGTAAACTTGGTTCCATATAGGCGGTGCTTCCATCTGGTCAAGGATCATACCTTGCATAAATCGAATGTACTGTTGGTAGTCTTGTCTATCGATCTGTGCACCTGCCGCTTTTGCCTGAGGGCTCATTTTTCGCGATAGTCGGTGTATCCCTCGCCAATGTTGTACTGCAACAGCGAATTGAGATTGAGAGTAGCTTTTGTTTAGTTCACCAATACTTGCGATGGAAGTAAAGTTACTTGGGTCAAAAATGGTAAAACACACACCACCTAGACCAAACGCAGCTGTGAGTAAAACAGTGATAAAAACTAAAAATGCCTTTTGATATTTTTCTATAGTCGTAAACATTTAATTATTCCTATTTTCGAACAGGTTCCTGAAAACGGGTTGACGTGTAAAACGTCTTAAAATCTATTCCAATTTTTCTGTAGCCTTGTATTCTTTTTTCATATGGTTCAGCCACCGTTTAAAATCTCTGGGAGACGGTTGCCTTTTTTTGAGAGATTTTTGAATCTCATTTTTGATAGATGACCAGCTAGCATTGGGAAAACCGTTATGTACACTTAATACTTCGACAACATGATATGCATTTTGCGAAAGTATCGGGTTACTAATTTGTTTGGGCTTCATATTCCATATTTTTTTCTCAAGATCGGGTGGTAGCTCTCCAGAAAATGCGATGGGTAATTTACCCCCCTCATCTTTCGTGGTCATGGCTTTCGACTTTTGTTTAGCCAAAGCCGCAAAATCTGCCCCCTTGTTTAATTTAGAGATAATATCCTGAGCTTCTTCTTTTGTCTCTACCATTATATGTCTTGCTTCGATGTGCTTACGTCGCAATTCAAACAAACGTATAAGTTGTTGAACAGATAAACTATAACGCCACTTAATAAATAAGTTTCTTTTTAAGTCACGCTCTGTTCCCCCTTGGCTCTTCAAATAAGCGGTCCAACTTTTACCTAATTCTTTTAACTTCTTCTTGGTTTCATTTATCTCTTTTAAAACGTTTTGAATCACGTCATTGCGACTAATTTTCACTTTTTCTTTTTCCACTTCCTTGCGAATGATGTAACGAACGACAAGTTGGCGGATCACTTCATTTGCCTCAAGTGGATATTGACGGACAAACAGATCAAAAACATCTTCTTTGGTAATTTGATAGTCATGAAATTTGACGATTACGTTTTTTTTGTTGTTTTGCGCCATTGCGGAAGTTGTTAAAGTGGCGAGAGATAACAACACAACTAAAGATCTAACAAAGGTATTCAAAACGTTCTCCTGCCAGTATCAAAATTAAGATAAGAGGTTAGTTTAAGATTTACTTTTTCGTTTGTCAACAAAATACTAAGGTATGTTTTGCCCATAACCCGGCGTGTTGACGCACCTTTATCCCAAAAAATCACTTTTTTTGATTTTTTACACATATTTACTTATAATAAAATATGTATTGCAAAAAATATCGAGCACTTCTTCCTTAGATTTCAAATAAAATTATGCAAACCTCCGCACCTAAGTTATTCCAATAATTACGGTTACACAGAAATTTTCTTTTCTGCAATACAAAAGACAAACTTCCTACGACCTATACATGAAAGTATACTATGCAAAATCTCCATTTTCCAGGCTTCGAAATCTTAAAAAAACTAGGTGAAGGCGGTATGGGTGCTGTTTACAAAGTTCGCGAAATACAAACAGCGCGCATTTTTGCCATCAAAACGATTCTGTCTGCGAAAAAAGACCAAACATCTTATCAAAGATTTCTGCGCGAAGCGCAAGCGTATGCCTCCGTACAACACCCAAATATCGTGCGCATTTACCGCATAGAGCCCCATCAAAACAACCCATTTATGGTAATGCAGTATGTAGACGGTTTACCGTTAGATGACTATCTAAAAAACAAACTCTCCGTCACACAAAAATTACAACTGTTTTGTGACATTGCTCAAGCCGTACATGTTTTACATAAAAGCAATATCATTCACCGCGACCTCAAGCCAGCAAACATCATGATCGATACGTCAGGTAAACCTTACATTATGGATTTTGGTCTCATCAAAGCCATCGACAACAGAAGCAAAGGTCTTACCAAAGAAGGAGATGTCCTTGGCTCTCCAAAATATATGTCGCCGGAACAGGTTGCGGGGAAAAAACTAGATGCGCGCTCCGATGTATACTCTCTTGGGGCATGTTTTTACGAAATGCTCACCGCAAGGCAACTTGTTGAGGGAGATAGTGCTATTAGTATTATGTTTGAAATATCGCACGGAACCATTACTTATCCGCGTAAAATCGACAAAACGATCCCTGTGGAAGTCGAAGCTATTTGCGTAAAGTGCTTGGAGAAGCAAACCAAAGAGCGTTATCCAAACGTATCGTCTATTCTCAAAGATATCGCAAGGTATGAAAATGGAGAAAAAATAAAAGCGAAGGAAGTCAATTTTTGGTACAACTGCAACAAAACTTTACAACGTTACACCACCGAAATTACAGTTGCCTGTGTGTTTTTATTGTGCTTATTCTTAATATGGGGTAGTTGGTCACAACAGCGGCAGATTTTGCTAAAGAATTTACGCGATTTTTCCAAAAAAGAAGCGATGGAAACATTGAACGAAGAACGTCACAAATACACCCAAAAAGACATCGCCATACAGGTACGTTACCTCCACAGTCTTGGCAACTACGCACAAGCTCTACAAATTTTGCAAGATACAAAATCAAACAGCACGCTGCAAATACTGAAGGGTAAAACCTTTTATAAAATGCTAGAATACCACAAAGCCTTAGCCATATATGAAAACATTGACAAAAGTGAGATAGAAAGTTCGGAAGTAAAAGAGTACCTCGAACTACAAATACTAAAAGTAAAGTTTGCTTTACAGGAAAACTTCGCCTTAGAAGACAAGTCCATTCCAATAGAACAATTTTGCAAAAATGCCAAACATAAAACAATACAAGTTGAAGCCCACTACCACTTAGCACAAAAATATCTAGAACACTTCGAGAACTATTTCTACAATTTCAACATCAATCAAACAAGAGGTCTACCATATCTAAATAGTGCCTTAAAACACTTCACACAGTCGCAAAATAAACAAAAACAAGTAAATCGCTGGGTTGTAGACATTTCGTTGGGGATCGCCGCGTGTTTTTTATACAAAGCGCAATTTGATCAAAAAAGCAATCAAAAACAACTCATTGCGAAAGCAGAAAAACACATTATGTCACCACAAAGCGAAAATTACGACAGCCACACACAACTTCGTTTTCATTACACAAAAGCATTGGAACACAAGCTCAAAGGAAAAACGCAGCAAGCTATAGAACAATACAATATCGCCATTAAAATAGATCCTTCGAATTCACAACTTTATGCGCAACGAGCCCATTGTTACAGGCTACTACAACAGCACTCGTTAAGTGAACAAGATTACCTACAAGTACTCGATATGGAACCACACAATTTTTCGGCTGCCTATGATTTAGTCAACAATATCTTTGAAGATACACCTATCCAGAGTAAATTTTCCACTTTACAATTATTACAAAAAATTGCGATAAGATCCTTCGCGCTATCAAAAAGTGATTTGTTCACCAAAGACAAAGAACAGCTATACAAATCATCGCGTTTTACAAAAACCCAACCCTACAACAGCGAACAAGTGCAACAATTTTTAAAAAAACTTGTCGATTTCGAACAAATAGAAAATCCCACACTACAAAAAAAACTGCAAAACTTAGTTATCAGTGGCTTGGAATGCCTGGGAGAATTTGAGAAAGTTTACAACGATTTACAAAAAAAACGCGATGTCCTGGCAACAGACAAACAGTCCCCCAAATCATTGAGGGAAGTGATCAAAAAAGCGCAGGATAAAGTCATTATTCGTGGACACATAAACATGTTAATTGATCTTTATCTTCGTAAAAAACAAAAAATTAACGTGGTGCCCAATCTTCCCCGCACCACAAAAACCCTTATCCGCATCATCAACAACAACTCCATTGCATCACAAAATCCCCATCATGCTGCGATCATCCGATATCTAATTTTCAAAGCGCTTGTGGACATTGGTTCACCTTTTTCTGCAGATTTTCTCGAAGGTGTTATTGACAAAGCCCGTTCCAATCGCACAACACTTTCACAAACCAAAGCCGAAAATTTAGCGATGTGCATGACATTGTTTTACAATAACTACTGGCCTTACAATTTTGCAAAAGGTCGCAAGTTATATGAAAGAGAAGTACAACGAGATGCACAGTTACTACTGTTTGCCTTAGAAAAAAGTAGTGAAATTGTACGTTGTTTTGCGCTAAATTCTATGCCGATAGAGTATAAGACAATTTTGATGAGTACCTTACGCATTGGCACGAAAAAAGAAACATTGTATGCGGCAAAGCGACTATGGGTACACGGACACTTGGAGGGAGGAGAATATTTATGTGATTTCATACGAGCACCTCAAGAGGAAACATTACTCGCCTTTGCTTACCAAGCACTATGGGAAGCTTACAATTTCGGAGCCACCAAAACAAGCTCTCTGCAAAAAAATAAAATGCGTAAAATCTGCCAACAGCAATTACCACACATGATCTACACCTTGCAAAAATGTGGCGATAGCCTAAAAAATACGCTGTTTACGAACCTAGCGGTGGTCGCTTCACCAGAATACGACAAAAACATTGTTGATTATATATCATCGCCCACAACAGACCCTTATGTTCGTTTACGTATTATCTCGAGACTAGGGCAAAGAAAAGATATTTCCATCATAAAACAAATTGTCAACGAAACATCTATACCTTTACTCTTTCGTATGATCGCTGTTGTTGGCGCCATCGACAACGATCAGAACTACAAAGAAATGCTAGATGTACTTTCCATACTTAAAAAGTCGCAAAACCCCAAAGTACAAAACCTTTTGCTCATATACTCAATCATGTATAGCAGTAATATCTCCAGGAGAAATCCCCTGCTGAAGGTAAGCGACACGTTCAAACAACAAGCGTACAAAAGTCTAGCAAGTAAAAACCCTCAAAAACAACTAGTCGCCCTTGTCGCTCTCTACGGAGAAAAAATTGCCTTAAAACATATGAACAAACTAAAGCCGCTCATAGCATCCACATCGCGTAAGATACAACGTTATGCAGCAATGAACTTAGGTGTACAACTTATTTACTTGTCCAATCGCCATCAATACGTGCAACAAATCTGTGGCGACCACATCGACAAAAAAAATGTTCGCGAAGGGATTGTACTTGGTTACCAAAGGCTTTTTTACGAATCACTAAAAAAAAGACGCAACACAAATTATCTTTTAGCCAGCACCACCTTGAAGAATTTCCACATGCACTTCACACATGAGAGAAATTTAGATACCGGCTTGCGCATGACTAAACCACGTCAAAAAGAGCGACAATGGAATTATATTCGCAAGTGGAGCAAAAACCTGTCACCACAAGTTCAACAGCAAATCCTTTTTTGGGATGGCTTATTACAAAATAGAATGGGTCTATACCAAAGAGCCCTGGCAACATTCCAATCTCTGCAAAACGATTTACAAAGAAACTACTGGCTAGCGAAAACTCATTACCGAAAAAATAGAATCAAAAAAAGTTTCGCTTGTATAGAAGAGTGTTTAAAAATTTCGCCGTGGGATATGCCGTCTCTACGCCTTAAATATTTCCTAATGGCAAAGGCCTCTGTGTTTCAGGTAAAAGATATAGAAAAATACATGACAGCGTCTGTGTATCCCTCATTTGAGTTTGCTCCCAAACAATATCGTTACGATGTCTTTTATTTCGCCTCCCAACGATATAGACAAAAAAACATTTCCCGCGAAGAAAAAAAACTATACGCAGAAGAAATGCGTGGCGTCATCGAAAACCTTCCCATGACACGTCTATCAGCGATTACACTGAGATCCCGCGCTCTTATTTATCTTCGTCAGCCATATCTTACAAACCAACAGGACACCAACTTCATCAACGACTGTTCTAAACTAGCGCATGATTATCTACTCTATAAAAATCAATTCTTCCACATACCTTTAAAAAGAATATCGGAATTCAAAAAATTACATGAGCTATTTACCAAATCAGAGCTGCAACAATTCCTTAGATAATAGTGTTACATTTTGTAACACTGTGTATAAAATAGACAACTCTAACAAAAGATAACGTTGAGGAACAAACGTTATCTTTTTATTTCTCCGAAATTCCTAATGCCTATTATTACATGGCATAGAGCGCAAAATCGCCTCCTCAAAAAAACTTTTGGCACGCTACTTGCATTACTAGAAGACTGCAATAATCAAATATAGGTACCACAATACCTTAAATACCAAATAATTAAATAATTAAATATAAAATGTTAAGATAGATCGAAAAAACAAAAAACACAGAAAGGGCTTAACATGAAACCTTTTATTTTTCAAGCACAAGAAACACAACCACCAGCATTAAATGTTAACACCATGTACCAAAGAGAGCAAGCTTTTGCAAGTAAACTAGGTGTTCGTTTCTTAGGTTTCGATACATGTAGTGAATCAAATGGTAAATGTGACGACGAAGATTAACATTACAATGTAACCATTTAGCCATCCCTTCTGTGGATGGCTAACAGCTTGGACTCCCCGATGATTCTAATAATTAGTAAACCAGACGATGCACACACCGTAACAATAGAAAAAAGAATACAACAATTAGAACCTGATCTACCCGTTGTAGTACTTGACACCTCACTTTTCCCCGAAAAAATGACTCTACAAGCCCACTATGGCAATGGTAAAAGCGAATATATATTCAAATATGCAGGAAAAACCTTTTCAAGTAGTGATATTCGAAGCGTTTGGTATCGGAGACCGCAAAGACCCACTATCCCCACCTCAGTCACAGATGAAGATACTAGGTCCTTCATCGAACGAGAATCCAATTTCGTTGTAGATGGCATATGGCGTTCATTAAATTGTTTTTGGGTGAACGACCCAGTATTGAATGCACGAGCCAACTATAAAATATATCAACTACAAATAGCCCAAAACTTTGATTTCCGTATCCCCAATACCATTGTTAGTAATGATGCAGAAGCCGTTCGTACTTTTTGGGAAACCAACCATCGCAAAATCATCTACAAACAAGTAAGAGGTATTTCGACAAGATCGGTAAAAACGAGCCTAGTCACGGAAAAAGAATTGGGGTTTCTCGATTCCCTGCAAATATCTCCTGTTATCTTTCAAGAGTACATACCTGCACAATACGATTTACGGATTACGGTGATGGGTAAAAAAATATTTTCAGCCAAGATCCATTCACAAAAGAGTGATAGCAAGCTAGACTGGCGTTTTGACCACGCACGACTATTAGAGCCTTATACACTTCCACAAGAAATAGAACAAAAAATACGTCAATACATCGACTTCCTCGGCTTGGTATACGGAGCCATTGACATGCGTGTCACCCCTGAAGGAGAATATGTATTTTTTGAAATCAACCCCAGTGGACAATTTGTTTTTGTAGAAATACTCACCGAACTACCACTTTCCGAAGAATTTGCCAAATTGCTCATTCGCGGACATGTATAAATAAAATCGCCTAGATTTCCTCCACATTTTCCATTCCAACAACACTAAAACCCACAACCACAAATACCTATGTACATTCGCAGTTTTTTCTATGGTTACTTTTGTTTAACTTGAGTTAAACAATTAAAGGTGCTATACTTATTGTAAAATTCAAATACATATTTTCGTAAAAAAATTACTGACCTATTTCACAATGATACACCATAATAATAGAGGATTTTTTCGATGCCAAAAAGAATAAGAATGCGGCAGTCACAACAAGTTGCCTCGGTACTTTATATTGTAGTGGGAGTTCTTATTTTAATTCGTCCGGATATTGCACTGACACTCCTCGCAGTGTTCTTGATTGTGATCGGCGCTCTGGGGTTACTTGGTTAGTATGCCGGCAAAAACAATCAAACGCAATGAAACTTTCCCATGTGGAAACTGCGGCCTTCAAGTGCCGATCGCCAAAAAGTCATGTCGTAACCACTGCTGTTTTTGTTTGTGGAGTTTACATGTAGACGGCGACGTTCCAGGAGACCGAGACTGTTCGTGTCATGGTCTTATGGAACCCTACAAAATCGAAACATCCGCCAAGGGGTATGTCATACACCATCGTTGTGTAAAATGTAAACAAATTAAAAAAAACAAAGCCGCCCCAGACGACGATTGGGATAAAATTATAGAACTCTCGCAATTTGTGTAATCGACGATGAAAGAATATATTGTGAAAAGAATACTACTATTTACGTCACTACTTATTATTTGTGCATGTAATGACACCACTCCCAAACCGCAAGTGGTTGTTTATACCGCTCTAGACAGAATGTTTTCAGAGCCTATTCTCAAAAAATTTGAGCAACAAACAGGAATCGAAGTGCGTGCAAAATACGACAACGAAAGTACAAAATCCGTTGGTCTTACGGCTTGCATTATTGAAGAGAGTTTGCGCCCACGCTGCGATGTATTTTGGAACAACGAAATCATCAATACTTTACGCTTAAAAAAACGCGGCTTACTTGCGCCTTTTTCTCCACCACAGGCCAAAAATATTGCAAAAACGTATAAAGATCCACAAAACTACTGGACGGGTTTTGCCGCACGTGCTCGCGTTATTCTCGTCAACACCGACAAGGTGAAGCCGCGTGATTATCCCAACTCCCTCTGGGATTTTACCGATGAAAAATGGCGAGGAAAATTTGGCATCGCCAAACCTGTCGCTGGTACAACAGCAACACACATCGCGTGTTTATTTGCTCTTTTAGGTGCAGAAAAAACCCAAAAGCTTCTCCAGCAATTAAAGAAAAATCAAGTGTCCATAGAAAGTGGGAACAAACAATGTGCACGTAAAGTTGCGGAGGGCGAACTATGGGCGGCACTCACCGACACCGATGACGCAATGATTGAAATTAACGACAACAAACCCGTTGCGATGGTTTATTTAGACACAAAAGGCATGGGGACTTTATTTATACCAAATACACTAGCACTCATTGCAAAAGCCCCTCATCCGCAAAGTGCAAAAAAACTCATTGACTTTTTACTCTCTCCACAAGTCGAAGAACTTCTGGCGAAAGGACCATCGGCACAAATTCCGTTAAACAGTAAAACAAAAACCCCGGCACGGGTAAAAACCCCCTTGCAAATCAAAGGTATGAAGGTAGATTTTGCCGAAGCAGCTTCTTCATGGGAAGAAGCGAGAAATTACGTCACTAAGTTTTTCCTACCTTAAGATTAGGAGTGAAAAATGCACCAAGCAGAATTAATTGGTCAAGTTATCGGTGGATGTCGCATTGACACCTTGCTCGGCAAAGGAGGCATGGGCTATGTTTTTTTAGCTCATCACCTAAATCTTGACATACCGATTGCTCTTAAATTACTCAATATCAGTATGTCTTCGTCACCTGAGCTCATCGAGCGTTTTATACTCGAAGCGCGCGCTGCCGCAAAACTAGATAGTGGCAACATTGTCCGCGTGATGCAAGTTGGCGAAGAGCGTGGTTTTTATTACATTCAAATGGAATATGTCGAAGGCGAAAGCCTAGCATCGTATCTAAAAAGAAATATTCCACTTGAGGTTCCGCTCGCCTTGCACTTTCTAAAACAAATTGCCGTTGGCCTACGCGATGCCCACATCGAAAATATTGTCCATCGCGATATCAAACCCGATAATGTACTCATGAATCGCAAAGGTATATTAAAAATTGCTGACTTTGGGCTAGTCAAAATTACGGAAAACGACAACAACTTAACTGCAACAGGCCAAGTACTCGGAACTCCGTATTATATTTCTCCGGAACAATGTGAAGGTAAAAACATCGACTTTCGCAGTGATATTTACTCGCTCGGAATCGTAATGTACTACATGCTCACCGGACATCTTCCTTTTGAAGGAGAAAGCTCTTTGGTCATTGTTGTTTCGCGTTTGCAAAAAGATCCACCACCTTTATCCCAATATCGCGAAAATATTCCACAACAAGTGAAACAACTCGTAGAAAAGATGATGCAGCGTCACCCGCAAGATAGACATAAGAACACCGAAGAACTTATTGATGATATCGACGAACTTATCGAAAAACATACACAAGGTTACAGATACAAAGCCTCACAGCTAGACATTAAAGTACCCAAAGCAGTGGACTTCACCAAGTCAAAGACAGAGGTCAAATTTAGTTCTGCGGCGACCGTATCCAATCTTGTTCCCGGGCACAGCAGTGGAAATATCGCGGCAAATGTCCATAGCGCCGAAACACAAATGTCCCTCAATACATCGCAGGCACAACAAAATACAATAGCAGAACCAACGGCACCGCGAGCAATGCAAACTCTGGCAACTCCTGGTGCACAAACAGTTCCGACAATGCCAGCGCCTAGTCCACAAACAGCTTCAACAACGCCAGTTCCTAGCCCACAAGCACCTCCAGCGTTGTCCCCCTTGCCAAAAAAGAAAACATCAGGACTTATGATGGCTGGTATCGAAATATTCGTGGCCATCTTAATTGCTTTCTTAGTCGTGCGTGGCGTGCGCAAGAATCAAATAATATCTTATACACATATCTACGACCAAGACTTTGGGGAAGCTCACTCTCTTGTCGAAAGCGACGCGGTAAAAAAATATCATAGAACAATATCTTCTGTTGTCGACAACAACAGCGACGAGGCATTGCAAAACATAGACACATTCTTGAGTCAATATGGCTATACTCCTTATGCAGAAGTTGTTAAGGAAGTAAGGGCTCTAGTCCTCCACAAAAAAGCTTTTTTAGCGGACCTCGACAAACAACTACAAAAGATCGTAAAACCGACATTACAAATTCAGTTAGTTCCACCGCCACTGCTCAATCATATGGTAAAAGATAACGAGCAAGATTTGCGTTCATATGTAGAAAATCACGCTGCACTGCGCAAAGTTTTTTTCTTATCCTTCGATGATGAGGTACAAGAAATTCTAGATAAAAACTTACAACTTCTACATGAACGCGTGGCCAAACACAAAGCACAGCACCAACAGCTAAAAGAAAATATAAAAAATGCCTTAGAAAAATTCGAAAACGGAGCGCACAGCCTATACAGAAAAACAAAGTCGAAAATACAAAGTACAGATTCCGTAGCGCAATTAAAGCTTGTTATGCAAGATTACAAAGCGTATACACAAAAAATACTCAATGAAGTGCTTTACCCTTTTGATGACGAACAGACAAAACAAAAAATCAAAGATATTGCCCTGAGTATTGCAGAAAAATTTGCACAAGACTTAGAACGCGATGCGGTAAAAAGGCGTCATAAAATTGTACGCTACCAAGGTGAACCCAAAAAGAATCCAAAGAAAAACAGGAAAAATAAAAACAAAGCTATCAATGATTTTTTCAAAGCGGCACAACGCATCGCAAACGATATGCCGGGTTTTAGAGGAAGAATCGTTCGCAGCCAGTTAAAGTCAATGCAAAGGCGTTTAAAGAAAAACCCTTCCGATGTCATCATTTACAAACTACTCAAAGACTTTGGCTCAAGAAATCCCGCCCTCAAAAAAGAGATTGATCAATTGTTTTCTGATATTGGTAAAGAAAAGTAAGGAGACGATATGCGACTTGTGTTTATTTCTATCTTTTTGATACTTAGTTCCTGTGGCACTGTAAGTAATGAACAGAAACCCTCAGGTAAAAACACCAATGAACCACGACAGCTAGATACGCTCTCCGAAAAACAAGTGCAAAAAAAACCGGTGAAAAAGGACAGTGCTTACATCGTAGAGGAACGTCTTCCATCACAATTTTATATATCGGGAAATCCCAAAGTAATACCGGGAGAAAAATACACCATAGATCTCAGCACAAGAGAAAAAGACACGGTGCAAACCATTGTGTATCACGTTAAAACCCCCTTGGTATTTACCGACGAAATTACCAGTGTAGAAAACCCCATTATTTCAGACGCCATACTGGCAACTCTCAGCGATGCACTGGTAAAGAAAAATCGCGCCGACCTCATTTCATATCAAAAAGACCGACAAATACAAACGATTGGAAATTGTGAAGTCGTGGATATCAAGGAAACGTACATCATCGATACATCTCCAGGGTGGGACAAAAGACAAATAGTTCTTGAATCCATTACCAAACCCGGTATGTACCTACTAGAAGTGCGTATAGGTCCCCAGGCGGCTTTTATCGTTGTTACAGCAAACGCCATGACGTCTGTCGTCGAAAAATATGGAAACAGAACTCTCGTGTGGCTAACAAATTCGAGTGGAAAAGGTATTGCTGGACTTCCTCTTTTTTATGAAGACCAAGATGGTAACTCTCTACAAAAACTCACCAATGACAAAGGTGTGGCCGTCATCGATTGCTACTCTCCATGGATTCTCGCTTGGAAAAAATCACAAGTCGCCGTTTTTACCAATCCACAACGCCAACACGATGAACGACGTTTGTGGCTTGACAAAAAAATATATGCCCGTGGTGAAACAATACATGTTGCCTGGAAACACGCATTGCCCTCACAAGCAACAGCCAAACTTCTATCGGCCACCGGAAAAGAAGTCATACGACAAAATATTTCCCCACAACCGAATATACAAATCGTTGTACCTCAGGAACTTTCACCTGGAGAATATAAAGTACAAATCGAAAATATTTCACAAAAAATAATCATCATCGATCACAAATCAGATCTAGAACAACCCACACAAATCACTACGGATCGCTACGCTTACAAATCAGGTGATATTGTTACCCTGAACATCTATGGCGTAAAAAAACGCGAAGTACAAATTGATATTTACCAACACAATACACTAGTGGATCGTCAAATACAAATCAGCAATAATGGTATGGCCACCTGTTACCTACAGTTACAAAAACAAGGTAACTATAAAATTCAAAGTTGTGGAGCCACAGCAGAGATATTTGTTGACAATGAAACATTAACAGCAAAAAAAGCTTTTCCAGAAAGAAAAACTTTTAACAAAAACTACGCGAAAATACTTTTGCCCAAAAACGACAAAAGTGTGTTGTACGTCTTGCAAGGAAGTGAAAACATATATCATGTACAACCTCCACAAGAATTAGGGATATGGAAAGAATTTGCCATAGAAGAAAGTGGTCACTGGCAAGGGACAGTCTTTAGTAATGGTACAAAGCAAAATACTTTTGAGTTTCACGTAAATGGTTCTTTTCGTTTGTCTATTCCAGCAGAAATGCATACACAACAAAAATATCAGGTCGGTATTGACTTTGCGCAAAAAAATGATAAGTATTTATTATGGGCCACAAATGGTAGTTATGTTTACCAAAAACCACAGCCAAATGACAAGATTCAAAGTAGCGACGCACGCAACTTACCCTATTTATATAAAAAATGGGTACATGACAAAGTAAAAGCGGACTATGCTCTCGCAATAGTAGACGCTTCAAAAAATAGACATGCTTCGGCAGTATACTTATGTCAGCAGATTTTAAAATGGATACCACAGCATAAACCTGCTCAGAGTTTACTACAAAAGTCTATTCGCTCTATGACAATCAGCAGTAACAAAGAATATTTATCTCCTAAAGAACGTTTAAAATACACATATGTCGGTGGTCTATCTCCCAAAATGACCTTCCAACAGCTCGTAAGTAAAATCGAAGAACAGGCAAACGTTTATATCGAAGTAGATCCCAAAGTTTACGAAAAATATCCGGCGCAAACATTTACAATCGCTGGTCTACCCAACGGAGAAAATGCCTTTTCATTACTCAGCTACTTTTTCACAACGCGCTCTTTAACTTATAAAGAAGAACATGGGACATTGTTTATTACACTAAACTCCGAAAATATTCTTCTAGACTTACTCGACAAACTCGATAAACGAATAGACACACAACTTGAAAACCTAAAGAGCGAATCCCCAAAAGTAAATAGCGACAAAAGACTTTTAAAAACGGCTTTTTGGAGCAATTGGAAGCCGGGAACACAACAAAGCACTATTTCTTTTCCCACACCGGGAATGTGGACAATACACGGAGTTATCGTTGACAAAAATAACAAGCACTATTCCTTTGTACAACAAGTATGGGTGGCCGATAAATTGCCATAAGCCATACACATTTTCCACATATTATACATTTAAGGAATTACTATGTCTGATGAACCAGTTAGACCTCACAAACCGGTAGCTGCTCTTGCAGCTATTTTTTGTTTATTCAATGGCGCCCTATTGTATTTAACTTCTCTCGATTTTACGGGAGATGGGGGAATGGGAACATCACAAAGCCAACAGCAAAACGAGAAAACCACGCAAAAAAATTTAAAAACGATTTATTTTCAAACAACCGCAGACAAAATTATGTACATGGGTAAAGAAATTTCCTTCGCGGAATTTTCGCAAATTGTAAAAGCAACGCAAAGAAAAAACAAAATACCGGAAATATATTTTGGTGAAGATACCACAAATGGTTTACACCAACGAATAGTATATTTTTTCAAACACAACAACATTACTTATCGCAGAGTTGAAAAAACCTCACTACAAAGTTCCGTCAAGCATTAGTGTTTGCGAGAAGCATAGCTTCTCGCGATATTTATATGAGAGAGGTGGTTTATGCGTTATTTTTTTATCATTTTACTATATGTATTCATACAAACAGCTTTTAGTGATACCGTCTATTTAAAAAATGGTAACCAAGTCACAGGCAAAGTGATCAGTAAAGATAAAAGCGGTGTAACCGTAAAAATGGCTTACGGAAAAATTTTTATTCCGCGGAAAAATGTCAAAAAGATTGTTCGTGAAAGTTTTGAGAGAACAGTTATTGCCCAAAGCAACCGTTTGATTGCATTGGGAGCTGATTACCAAGGAATCGCCTATCTCAAAAGAGCGATGCAAAAATACCCCAAAAAATTAACGCTAAAAAATGCCTTGGCAGATGTCTACTTTCAACTGGGACGCAAATATACACAAAGAAACCCCAAAAAGGCGCTGGACTATTTTTCTAAAGCCCAAAAGTTGAACGAAAAATTAGATATTCTTCCCTACAGCCAACAAATATCGCAAATACAAGATCAAGCTCTCGAGGTAAAAAAGAGTGCGGATGAGCTTCTACAGACGCAAAAATATCCACAGGCCTTGCAAAAATATCAAGAGGCTGTGAAACTAAATCCCGACTTACAACATACCATGGCCCAAGTAATGTCCCATTGTGCCTCGCAAATCGCCAACAAGCTTTTTCGTTCGAAAAAATATATAGAGGCTCTCGAATACTTTGAAATGGCCTTAAAACAATACCCCAAAGTATATCCATACATAGAACAACCGTGGTTGTATAGTAAAACACAATTTATTATGCAAGAGCACATGAGCAAACAAGACTGGAATGGCGCGGTCTTGCAGCTACAGGAAATTTTAAAACATCGCCCGGATTACCCACTTGCTCTTTTTCTTACGGGGAGCTGTTTAGAAAAATTAAAAGACTATGAACGCGCATACCAATACTATGGCAGTGTAGTTAACGAACGCAAACCCTGGGATCGCAAATTTACCTCTTTAGAACAAGCACGCTTGCGCTCTCAACAAGTAGTAAGTCGTCTAAGTCTACAACCGTTCTTTGTTCCCCAGGATACTCCGGCAACTGGAAATTGGATCAAATCAACCACGCAACACTTCAATGTTTTTTATCAAAACAAACAGCTTGCAGAAAAAGTGGCATCCACACTCGAATACCACTGGCAAGTGATCCAAAAGAAACTCGCACCACAAAACTGGGACAGAAAATGGCCACAACGTTGTGACGTCTACATTTTTCCCTCACGCCAGGAATACATGAAAAATACCGGCCTACCACAATGGTCCGACGGAGTAACGCAAATGGCTTTTCGACAAGGGCGTCTTTTTCAACACAAAGTATATCTATATGCAAGTGCTCCGCTACTTCTTTCCAATATCATTCCCCATGAACTCACGCACGTGATGTATCCATGGTTCTTAAAATATCGTACCTCATTACCACTGTGGCTCAACGAGGGAATTGCGATGACAAGCGAAGCTAACTTCCGTACGCGAAATCGCAAATTTATTTTAAAGCGCGCCTTAAAAAGCGGTAATGTATTTCCTGTCGCTCAGCTACTCACCATGAAACAATACCCGGAATCCGAAAGCCAAGCGGCCATTTTTTATTCGCAAAGCCTATCGATCGTTGAATTTTTACTGCAACGCGGTGGATCGCAAAGGCTGTTACTATTCGCCCAAAAAGCTGGTTCCAATGCACAAGGTGCTATCCAAGAAGTATATAATATTCGTAATTTTTCAACTCTCGAAAGGCTGTGGTTACAATATGCCAACAACTAAAACTCACCGAAAAGGTGCCGCTCTCATACTCGCAATTGTTGCCCTAAGTATGCTAGTTATTATTGCCATTCCCTTTGCTTCTTCCATGGCTGTTGAAAAAAGGGCTTCGCAAAATACTCTTGCAAAGGCCCAGGCTAAAATGGCAACGAAAGGTGCGATTAACTACGCGTTAGCACGACTCACGCAAACGCATGACATGCGTGAACGCGAAAGCGATGCCACGCATAAAACCCCTTTTGCCGACAGTCCAGACGAATACAATATAGATATTAAACTTCCTGCGATGGACACCAATAATCCCCGAGGGCAAATATGGTCCGTTGATGTGCAAGACGAACAAGGAAAGATCAATTTACATTCCGCGACTCCGTGGCTATTGGGAAATTTAATTGCTTCTGCGATCGCTGAAGAATTAGCCACAGATAGTGATAGTACGATTACCGTCGACTCTACTTCACAATTCACCCCAAAAAATGGCTTTTTGTGGGTAAATGGCGAACTCATTAGTTACAATTACACGGATGATAAACATTTTTTTGGTTGCACACGTGGTTTGTTCCAAGATAAACCAAATTTTCTCCCCCCACGTAACATCCGTCGCGGTACGTTAATAGTGGATGCAAGTGCTTACCGTATCATCAGTCATCAAACCGTTTTTGGTTTTTTTCGCACAATAGAAGAAGTAAAAACCATTGCCAATGTCGGAGGAAACTTCGCGATTTCTCCTCAGGTATTCGACAAACTATACTCCACCCTTACCGTGCACTCAACAACAACAAGTAACAGCGACTGGGTAAATGAACAAGTAGCTGATCTCATACCCAATACCCAGCCAAGTGATCCCGATGCTTTTACCGTAAATAATTCCATTTTTTATACTCCGGGGATGATCGTAAAAATATCTAGCGGTAGCAATACCGAACTTGCGATGATACTCGCTAGCGGAGGAAATCGCGTTGTGATTGACCGCAAATTACAAAATCGCGGAGGCCCATTCACGTTGGCCGCCAAGCCTCCCGCGGCGATTAATATCAACACCGCGTCTCCAAGAGTATTGTTTGCGACTTTTAAAGGCTTACGCGCCGGAGGAAGTTGGTTAAGTAGAGAAGAAGCAGCAACCCTCGTCAATGAAATACTCCTTGTACGTACCAAAGGAGGACACTTTACCTCTCTCGAAGGTTTTCAAAATTTCCTCAACGATTTACGCGAAAAATACGCGCAAAAACTCGACATCAACGAAAAACCCTTTTTCTCCAAGAAAAAAATTCGTCGTATTCTTTCCGCTGCGATCAGTACAAATGGTCTTAGAAACCGATTTCACGGCATTAACATCCGTCCAAGTGCGACAAACTATCGCCAACCTTTTCCCGTATTAGCTCCCATTATATTTCACAACCACGATACTTATACATTGCAAGCCACGGCAGTCATTAACAACTCTGCGGGAATTCCTCTTGCCCAACACACGCGTAAAACTATTTTAAGTGTTGCCCCTTCACAAACGTTACATTGGCGATTAAACACCCAACAAGATTTCCAAAATTTTTTAAACAATCGTTTAGCCACACGCGTTATTAGCCATCCGGTTTTAGTCGACATGTTTAGCCAATTTCCGCAACAAACTCCTGGGGATACCACTGGGATTTCACTAGATACTTTTACTGCAAACTATCGCTCACCACAAGGTGGCCAGCTCATACAAAAAAGTTCTTTTGACAACACGCACGAAGGGATTACCGGACAACAACGGGTAAACAACATTCGTACCCAAGGTTTAGAAGTCCGTCCAGGATGTATTTCATTGTGGTTCAAAATCCAACAACCAGCGAGACGTGTAGAAATATTTAATATGGGAGACCGTCAACAAAGTCAAAATCGCATAACGTGCTTTCTCGAAGGAGGTAACTTAACGTTACAAGTATTTGACGCCACGCAAGAAAATAGTTGTGCAGAAATTACGGCGCGCATCAATCTAGGTGGTCTGTGGACACACTTAATGGCCACTTGGTATACGACAGATTATGGTGGTTTATCGTTGTGGGTTGATGGTCGTCCCGTAGGTGATTTCCGCTACGATTTCGATGGCGCTAAAGTAGATATACGCACAAGACAACAAATAGACAGTACCGCAGATTCCATCTCCGTAACTTCCACACGTGGTCTTCCCTCTCAAGGGGCGGTACGCATCGGTAACGAAGTGATTGAATACCAAAGTATCTCCGGCGGTAGTCTACTTGTACGTAAGTCTTATCAAGACTTTACAAAAAATCAACTTGCCCGAGGAGCCCGAGGCACAATTGCCAATGAGCATGAGCAAGATGTCGCCGTTGTTCCTTTGGGTTATAGTAGTGCTTTGCGTTCTAAAATATTTCCAGCAACAACCATCACATCAACCATTGGATTAGGCGAACTGTTCACCACAACAACTTCACCCATTAGTATCTCCGAAACAACTATTGAGGTAGAATCCACAAAAGATTTTCCTCGTTCGGGATTCGTATTGATTGCCGACGCAACAACCGGAGCCACGGAGAAAATTCGTTACTTGCGCAGTGACAACAAAAAACTACGAAATTGTATTCGTGGGCAACTCAGTACCAGTGCCGTAGAGTTTGAAGAAGGTGCGTTTGTCGTCCCAATATCTATATCCGTTGCCAACAATAGCGAATACGATAACAATGGCATTGTGCAGATTGACAACGAATGGATCCAATACACCGGCAAAGTCGATAATAATGTTTTACTACTAAACCCCTCTAACAGTTCGATCAATCAATTGGTATCCACACAACAGTATAACCCAAATTATCGCAATGTTGCGGACACCATCAGCGCTTCACATTCTCGGGGCAGCAAAGCACTACCCGTTTTTCGCACCAGAACGCGCCTTTTAGGTAGATTCGACAGTGTCACAATTGTACAAGACAACGACTTTTCGCAACAAGAACAGATGGAAATCAACTGGGCACAAGGAGACCTAGCGGCGTTTACCGAAGATGTATCACGCATCTATGAACCCCAAGGACAACGAACGCGCATCATCAAATTTCCTTCAGGGGAACTTCCCAGTGAAGTAAAAGATTTTACTGTTGGACAAGGAGG
Source organism: Candidatus Uabimicrobium amorphum (assembly GCF_009002475.1). Classification (GTDB taxonomy): domain Bacteria; phylum Planctomycetota; class Uabimicrobiia; order Uabimicrobiales; family Uabimicrobiaceae; genus Uabimicrobium; species Uabimicrobium amorphum. The sequence continues at coordinate 9,230,936 of NZ_AP019860.1, read as the reverse complement.
TGTTGTCATTGACGAACTACAAGTCATCCAGGCTCCGCGAAAATTTGATATCTTACTCAACCAACCAACAGCAAGTACAAACCAGGACTTTGCAGTTGGTAATCAAAATGTTTTACCCGACGATGGCGGTATTTTAAAAATGGGAAATGAGTATATTAGTTACTCTTCGATTGTAAATGGACAGTTACAAAACGTACAACGCGGTTTTTTCAATTCTACGGCGAGAAACAATGACGCGGCAACAGCGATGTTCCCGATGTTTTTTCTACCAGTGTCTTCTCTAACCGCCGGCATTAGCGGAAACTCTATTTCATTGGGCAATACGACGGACTTTCCTACAAGTGGTTATGTGCGCTGCGGAGAAGAAATTATTGGCTATAGCATTCGCCAAGGAAATGAACTCATCTTACCCGAAGTCATCAGAGGCAATGGTGGACGAGGAGCTTTTGGCTCTTCCATTCAGCGCCACTCAGTAAATACACTAGTTCATTGGATGCCTACTCGCTATTGGGATCGTGCCCTTGTCAGTACGAATGACAACGAGGTGGCTTTCTTTGAAGCAGCAAAAGTAGCACCGAACGCTCGTTGGAAGACGGTTACCTGGCAAGCACAACTGCCCTCGCGAAATTTTAGCACCATAAAAGTTCTTGCTCGCGTGGATGGCAAGCCTAACTGGACAACAGAGCCGCAAAATACTCCTGGACAACTCTATGAGTTTACAGATCCCAAAGCGGAAAATCGCATTGATGTGACAGGAGACTTATTGGAGATCCGCGTATACTTTGTTTACAAAAACGGAGCCTTTCGTCGAGGAATTTGGAAAGAAAGTCCTCTGCTACAATCTCTCGATATTACGTACCTTCAACGTCCACAAAGATATCAAACAGAGTAGTTCCACAAAATAATGGTTGCATCTTTTAACGAATGCCTTAATAATTTAGTGTAGGCACCTTTTTGTTCATCAAGATTTTTTTGAGGATTTTAAACTATGAATAAATTAAGTATTTTTTGTGTACTGGTTCTTATCAATAGCATTTTTGCGCAACAATTCGACGTGGAAATTATTCCAACGCTTGCAGATCCTTCTCTTGACTACTGGCACAAATCCTTTGACAAAGATGCTTACACTATTCCCCAGGTTAAAAAAGTAGTTCCTGGACAAACATTCCGTTTGTGTATCTTTTTCGAAAACTATGGAACACAAAACAACGCAGCGAATGTAAAATTTTGGGTAAAATGTGTAAAACCAGACGGATCAAAGGGCTTTACCAAGAACAAATTAACGGGGCTTAGCGATAGCGGTACGGGAAAAAAACAGCTTTGTGAAAAAGTAATACCAATATCTTTTAGCAAAAACGATCCTATTGGAGAATATGAAATTCAAGTTCTTTGTGTTGATTACATCAACAAAAAAAAATTAAAGCGAAATTTTAAAATAGAACTCACTGAGTGGAAACGCGGTAGTTATCCCGGTTCTCTACAGGAGTACTCGCAATGGATGCACAACTACTACAAAAATCCGTCTCCTAACTATGCAGTGCATGCTTTTTTAACACACTTTACTCCGATAAAAACAGTAAAAGGAAAAAAGCAATTCCAATACGATGTTCTACATTTTTTCCGCACAGTTTTTACAAAAAATGAATACCTAATGGATCTAGCACTCAAAGACTTTGCTTCTTACTCTACTTCCGAAAAAGTAAAAATGGCCACATTGTGCAATGCAATAGGTAAAACAGACAAGGTTCTTAGCTTGTGCGATGAATCGGAACGCCAAATAGTCTCCAAAACAAAAATTCAAATTCCCGATCCATACAGTGAAGTGGACAATTTCGTGCAAATCAGCATGCTATGGATTGAATTTTACGCAACAGGTAATATAACTCCTATTGAGCAAATCGTCGACGCTCTAAAAAATGTAAAATACTTCGGCGCACAGAAAAAATATAAAGACTCCGCTGCGCAACACCAACAAGAAATTGTCAAAGATTTACTATTTCAAGTAACCGCATGGTCGCTACAACAACATTGGCGTATATCACCTCTTGCTACCAGCTATACAAGATACATACTAGACACAAATAAAAACTCACAAAAAATGTCGATACGCGCTCTACAGCAAGTTCTACAAAGCCAACAAAGAAAAAAGTAACAGCCATAAGCAAAATAGATAATTCGCACAGAACAAAGAGTCCCTATTCTAAGTGCAAAGCCTGGAAAGGATTGCACTTTGCACTTGCTTATGCCCCACAAAAATTATATACTAAGAAAAATTCTTTTCTAATCATGTTGTTGTTCTTGAGAAAGGAGATAGATAGAATTCCTATCTAATCTGCCATGAAAATTAATACACAAGATATCCAAAACAATATCAAATTAATAACATTAGAAGGGCATATAGACGAAAATACTATTAGCCTAGTTCAAGATACTTTCAACAGCCTTTTCAGTCAAAATAGCAGTAAAATAGTTTGTAACATGCAGGGTGTTGAACATATAAGCGCCCCTGTACTCAAAAACTTCTTAGAAAATGTCCAAGGTGCTCGCAATCGCGGCGGCGATTTAAAATTGCTCAACGTCCAAGCTTCTCTACAAGGTATTTTCAGATATGCTGGTTTTAACGACGAATCGGTATTTTGCAATAACGTACAAGTTGCTGTCCAACAAATAGAACAATCAGCACAAGCCAGATACGATAGTAATCAAGAAGACCCTTTTGGAGCTACCATTCAAACATCAAATAGTGGTTTTGCCCAACCAGCCAATGATGTATATGCTCCCACAATCCAAGGTGGCCAGTCTCCTTTGCAAAATCGCAACCAAAGTAGTGTACAAGACCCTTATGGTGCCACAATTCAAATGACCGGTTCTCCTCTACAAAATCGCAACAAAGGCAATCAGGCAGATGACCCTTACGGTGCCACAATTCAAATGACCGGTTCTCCTCTACAAAATCGTAACAAAGGCAATCAAAGTGCTCAAGCAGACGACCCTTACGGTGCCACAATTCAAATGACCGGTTCTCCTCTACAAAATCGCAATAAACCAGAGCCAAAGTCAGAAGAACTTTACGGAGCCACAATATCTCTAGATGAGTCACCTGTAAAAGGCTTATCGTCCGCAGCACCTCAGCCAAAAGTACAACACAGTGTTGATGATTTAACAAATGCAAGTTTCACAGCAGAATCTGGTGAACAAGACCTGAGTTTCTTATCCGACGATGGGGCTTCTGCCGCGGCAAATCAAACTCCACAAATACCAGCAATAGAAGCAAACCCAGCACCTATTGCGATAGAACCCACTGTCACTGCCGATTCCCAGTTTACTGGCACACAACAAGATACAAAAGTATTCAAATACGAAATCACCTACAAAATCGCAGATAAAATTGCCGAAGGGCATATGGGAAAATTGTACCGTGGTGAAGAAATAAGTGCTTGTGGATTTAATAAGCCTGTAGCTTTAAAATACCTCAAAACACATTTTTCCAAACAATCTTATTTGGAAATATTGACAAACGAAATACGCAGAGCTTCTTTAATTACACATCAAAACATTGCGCAAGTACATAAACTTGTAGCTCTTGGTAACTACTACTTTGTTGTCATGGAGCATGTTGATGGTGTTAATTTAGCCACAATGCTTGATAAACTTAGACAAAATAATCGTTTATTGCCTCCACACTTAGCATCTCTTATTGTTTACAATATATGTAGAGCTTTAGCTTACGCTAACCGCAAAATAGACAGTAGTGGTACAATTATTGATATTATCCACGGAGAGATCACTCCACAAAATGTTATCATCAGTAAAGATTTAGATATCAAGCTCGTAGGTCTTGGCGTATCGAAAGCAAGTAACTTAATTCGTCACCAAGAAAACCCATCATTCGCACTTGGATTTACTCATATGGCACCTGAGGTAAAACAATCTGGTATACCTTCAAAATCAGGCGACATATTCTCTCTAGGTGTTTTATTCTACGAATTATTGACGAATCAAAAACCTTACACGGCGGAACAAATCAACAATCAATCCAATGAAATCGTATTCCCAAGCCGTATCAACGCCAAGGCGACAGATATCGTTGATGGGCTAGTTTTGAGATGTTTGGGTGCTAACCCTGCCAGCCGTTGGAAAGACTTCGAAGACCTAGGACTACAACTAGAAGAAAGCTTGCAAGACAAAGGATTTAGTTTAACGCAAGCGAGTCTAAAGAAGTTCTTAGAAATCAACTCTATTTTCTAATTTCACTACTGAGTTTGTTCAACATGTAAACTATCTTAAGTGGCAAAGTATAACTTTGCCACTTTTCCCGTTTGAGATTTAAATATTATGAGTAACTTAAGCAACCGGAAACAAGACCACATAGATATTGTTCTAAATGAAAAAACGGAACCACTGCAAAGCTCTTTTGACAAATACTACCTCCCTTACTGCGCACTACCTGAAATAGACATGGCAAAAATAGACTCCTCGGCCATGTTACTAAACAAAAAACTATCATTTCCCTTTATCATTTCATCTATGACTGGTGGATTAGAAAAAGGCGAACAAATTAACAAAAACTTAGCCATCGCTGCGCAGCAAGAAAAAGTGGCTCTGGGTTTGGGCTCGATGCGTGTTATTATTCGCTACCCAGAAATGTTGAAAACATTTCAAGTCAAACAACATTGCCCGGACATCCCTCTATTCGCCAACATCGGTATCGTACAACTCAACTACGGTTTCACTGCAGAGGAGCTAAAGAAAATCGTTGACGGAGTAGAAGCAGATGCTCTTTTTGTACACATAAATCATTTACAAGAAGCCATTCAACCCGAAGGGGATACTAATTTTGAAAATCTTATTCCCAAACTGGAAAAAGTGGTAAAAGAACTTTCCGTACCCATATTCGCAAAAGAAGTAGGTCATGGCATTGACTTCAATAGTGCAAAAAAACTTCGCGATATTGGCGTAAAATACATTGATGTATCAGGCATGGGGGGATGTTCTTGGGCATGGATCGAAGGGTACCGTTTAACAGAAGAAGCTAACTTGGGTCATACTTTCAGAGCAGAAGGAATCCCCACAGATCACGCTCTAAAGATGTGTTCAAAATTACAGGATGTCACTCTTATTGCTGGAGGAGGTGTTCGCAGTGGATTAGATGTAGCAAAATCAATGACAATGGGCGCTTCTTTTGCTACTGCTGCAAAACCTTTTCTTGGGCCAGCACTACAATCGAGTGATGCTGTCGCAAAAGTCATACAACAGTGGAGAAAAGAATTCATTGTTGGTCTCTTTACTTGTGGGGCAGCCAATGTACAAGAGATATCAGGCATGGAATGTTTAAAAAGGGATTAATAGGTGAAAGAAAAAATCGTTATTCTACAAAATGATATATGGAATATGGAAGTAGACGCTATCATTTGCCATGCAAATACAGAACTAGAAATGTGCGAAGCAATTTCATCGCAACTTCTGGAGTATGGAGGTGATGAAATACAAAATGAATGCAATAGCTTCGATCAACTTTTCAAAGGGCAAGCGGTCATCACAACCGCAGGACAACTACCAGCGCAAAATCTAATTCACGCCATTGTGCACAACCTTGGCGAAGACTTTAATGATGGTGAGGAAGAATTTTTAATGAAAGCCATTCGCGAATCTTTCATCATAATTCGCGAAAAAAAGCTCAAAACAATCGCTTTACCTCTTATCGGAAGTTCTAGTCTAAACATCCCTGTCAAAAGAGCCGCAGAGCTTATCATGGCAGAGATAAAAAAGCATCTTGATGGTGAAACATGCGTAGAGAATGTATATTTTGTCGCACAAAATTACATTGTATACGACGCGATTGATGAGGCGCATCGGCAACTATAGGTGTATTATAAGGTTTGCGATGCCCCCGCAATCGGTGAAACCGATTGTGGGGGCACCAAATACTAGCATATCACTTCTGAAAAAATTCCAACCACTTCTTTTCAAACTTCTCAACAGGCATACCCACCAGTTCTTCAAAAGCTTTCACTTGGTCTTTACCACTCCATATATTGCGTACGTATGGACCAAACACATCTCCTTTACGTAGATCGAATAAGGTGGCAATATAGTAAACCACAGCCCATGATTGGATGTAGTGTAAATTAGAATTTTCCAAGTTGTCGCTCGACATAACCATAAAGTCTTTATATCCTGCAACCAAAAGATCTTTTATGGCGACAGCGTTATTACGCTTGGTAAATTTTTTCAAAAATCGCAAACGATCTTTATCCATCTCACCGATAATCAGGCGATCATTAGAGAAAAAAGATGACTCAAAGTATTGCGCAAGTCCTTCGTTCAACCAACGCGGAACATACATCGTTTGTTCTTCTGTAAATAAAAAGTTTTTCAAAAATGCATGAAATGCTTCATGATACATCATTTCAACCATAGAATCGACATACTTTGGTATAAGTTTTGAATTTTGATAGTCGTAACGACGTACTTCACTCTTCAGCTTTTTCTGATCGCGTAAGATACTGTTTACTTGTTTATTGATATTGGTGATTTGACTGCGAATATTACGATAAGCGTTGTCATAGTCACGTTGTTTTATCTGACCGCGTGCAAGACGTTTATCTAAATCATCGTGGAGTCTTCTTTTTTGTTGCGTAATTTGATTGCGATATCGCGCAATGCTTTGCTCGTTTTTTGCAATAGAAGCTCTTATCTTATCATGATGTTGTTTAATTTTGGTAATTTCTGATTTATAACTAGATAAATCGCAACTCGCCACAATATGGTTGTGTGTTGGTGAATAGTAGGCAGGATTGGAAAACGCCTTACCTATGTACCTTTGATATTCTGCGGTAGAATTAAAGATATATATCTTTATCTTTTGATCACTATTGCGTGTTATCGGAAAAAACTGTTTGTACGCTTCAAAGATAGACTCCGTGCGAAACGCAATTTCACGAGTAAATTCTTCTGGAGTGTTGCAGTAAAGGACAAAATGTTTGCTAGTGTATACAAGTCCTGTACCTTTACCAAATTCCCAAGCAACTTTCTCTAATGGAACAAGGTCAATCTTCTTGCGATCAACAATATTTTGTTTACCTATATTTTCTAAATCTTGCAACCGTTGTTGACGTATTTCATCAGAAATGCGCTTTACTTTCGCAATCTTGCTTTTTGCTATCTTTACCTCAACAAAAGAGGTCTTACCTTTGGCTATCTTTACCACAACAAAATGAATATACCGCGAGCTTTCTTTCTTAATAAGCCCCTTCATTTTTCGTTTTGATTTTGTATAAATAATATCAAGTGCTTTTTGTGAATAAACCGTTGACCCACGAACTTTTTGTGTATTTTCACCATCGCGATTTATTTTTCGCTGATCAAATTTTTTGGGTTCCCAAGTGACAAATTTTTCCTTGAGATCGTTGCGCACCATATTACATATGGCTTCCTGTAAATCTCCCGTTTGTTTCTTGGACAACTCTAAATAGATATTGGAAGAAATAACATCTTCCCAGTTCTTCACTTTGTTCGACTCCACCCAATAACTGACATTACACAAAGCGCGTAAACGGCGAATATGCTTGCGCTTTTTATCGCGATTGCCAAAATAACTACCGATATTCGCTTCGCGGTATTCACACACAATCCAATGTTTTGGTCGATCTTGCTGTGGTGTTCGCGATGAGAACTTTGGATACACATTGGCACGTATAATACTTTTTTCAATACCTGACATCACTTGATCGCGAAAATCGGTGGTGTCGTAGTCACCAAAAAAGTTAAATTTTGTGTATACGTAAAGAGTGCTGTCCTTTACAATTTCGTGGTGTCTTTGTTTTAGCTCTTGTGCTTTTTCAGAGGGGAAGTCAATCTTGTCCCACGTAACAATTTCCGAAACATTTTCCAATTCTTTTTGCATTACCTGAATTGCTATTCCCTGTTGCTTTAAAGAGATAAGATTGTCAACAAATTCCATATTGTCTGTATGCAAATCCACTAACGACTTGGTAATATCATTCTTATATTTTGTTTCAACGGACAAGTTTCCTTCAATAGAATTTGACAACTTCGAAAATTCGGCGGCAATATCACCGTACTGACCGAAAAATTTATCCCACTCGGATAAAAAATCTTTTAGCTGTACGTTTTTATCTTGTTGTAAATCGCTTAGTATGCTCTCGCGTATTTTTTCCAAATTCTTCCGTCCCACCGAAGTTTGGGAAACTTTATCCTCTAAGTCACTAAACAACTTACTTACCAAAATCCAACCATTTTCGGTTTCGATATACCCTTGTTTACGCAAATCGCGTGTACTCAGCCATAATCCGCCCATGAAATGGTATTTTTTCTTATATGTATCCGGCTTTAGTTTAACAAGGCTTTGGATGGCTTCTTGACGTAAATCTTCAGGCGTAGATGATTTCGCCAACAAACCCTGTAGGGTTATTTCGGAGTCTACGTTTAAGTCTCCCAATGCCCTAACCGCGTATATTCTCGCTTGATGCGTAAAAGCATTGGCATAATCTTCGACAACTTCTACGAGATAAAATGATGCACTTTGCGGATATTTACTGATATGGGTAATGATATCTTTGCGCATTTTCACCTGGGGACTATTCAAACCATAAACTAAAACTTCTACGGCATCTTCACCGCGTAACTTCAATTCAGAAAAAGCGTCCTGTTGTTTTTCGATATCTTGAGATAACAAATCTTCTTGCAATGCAGCAAGACTTTTCGGCATCATCAAAATTAAGCCAATAATCATCACTAAAATCGCTGCCGCCCCGACAATAGGGTATTTATGCTTTTCAAAAAGATTTTGGGGAGCGGCAGCCACTCCACCTTCTTCAGGCAAAATTTCCAGCGGGTCACCCGCCGGCGGTAATGCATCGTTCTCTTCAAAATCTAATCCGCTGGTACTCACAGGCTTCTTTGCCACCACGGGTGCCGGAGCCTTAGCCTGTACAGCAGGTTGGGTCTCTGCAGGCTCTAGGTCCAGATCATCTTCCAAAGCAGCATCTGCCGATGATTCATGAAGTTGCACTTCGTCGGCATCATCATCTTTGAAAGCCAAGTCTGTCGAAAGACCTATACTTGTAGGTGACTCAACAATGTCATCTCCCTGTTCGAGGCAACGTTTAATATCAGCGATCATCTCTTCACAATGATGGTAACGCTTTCCAGGATCTTGTTTCAAAGCCTTCATGCAAATAGCGGATAATTTTTGTCCAAGAGGTGGCAAAGAGCTTACCACATGTGGTGCCTTGAGGTTACCCTGGGTAACCATGTAACAAATTTCTTGCACAGTTCCTTTGAAAGGACATTTTCCCGTCAACATTTCGTAGAGAATAATTCCCAAAGACCAAAGATCTGATCGCTTGTCCGGAGGATTTTGCGACCATAATTCTGGAGCCATATACGATGGAGTACCAGATGTTATATTCATTGTCTGCGAGCTACTATCGGACAAACGCGAGATACCAAAGTCAGTGATCTTAGCTATGCCGTCTTCAGACATCACGATGTTTTCGGGTTTCAAGTCGCGATGAACCAACCCTTTTTTATGCGCAAAGGCCAACCCTTCTGTGATACCTAAAAATAATTCTATGCGTTGTTTTAAGTTGAGAACCTTTTTCCGGCAGTAATGATACAAATTACCACCCGCAACGTACTCCATTAAGAAAAACTTCTCTTTTGGATTGGCATAGTACATCGTAATGATATTTGGATGGTTTAATGTGGCTAGGATTTGAATTTCTCGCTTAAAACGCGAAAGCTCTTTGGGTGAAATAGAGGTCACAATTTTACAGGCTTCATAACGCCCACCAGTGTTGTTATTACGTACGAGCCATACACTTCCTTGGGCTCCACGTCCTAACTCCTGTACAAATTCGTAACCATCTGGCAACGTTGGTAATGTGTTATTAGACATTTTCTTGTCCTTTGTGTTGAAAAAAGCATACACGTGTCCTATAATAGTATAGGAAGGGAGAATAGTTATGAAATGCGACGAGTTTCGAGACAAAAAACACCAAGAAATAAGCTCAATGGTGCGTATGATGCATATAACACCGAGCAAAAACTTTAAAAAAAATCTGTATAAAGCTTTACACCACGAAGACACATCTTTTTGGGAAAAGTTTAATCTTATATTTGATTATGCCATTTATCGTTTTGTTCATACTCCGGTACATACAGCATGGATGTCTTTTTTAATCATAACAACGATTGCTTTACCGATCTGTTATTTTAACTACATGGAAAACCAAATACAAAACCAACAGCAGGCACTTCCGTTGTGGAAAATGCCCGCACAAATAACAGCAAACAAGTAATTTTTACTAGTTATCGTTGTTTGTTGGTAAAAAGATCTTAGAAGGAAATCTCTTAATTAGTTTTCCACTACGGCGAATACGAATCATTACGTCAAAAAGTCCTTTGGGATTTTCTTGTGGTCGTGTAGAGTCTTGTCGAGGATATGAAATCTGAATATTATAGGAGAACTGCGCCAAAGCTCCTCCAGTATCATCCTCACTAACCGCAACATTGAATCCATTGGCATTTTGGCCTAACAAGGCAAAATTTACATCGCCTCCCGCTTGCAATTCCGCGGTGTAAGTGGTTGTTGTTTTACGGTTGTCAACAGGACCCGCTGTTGGTGGATTCGCACCAATAGATGGTATACCTATAGACTCATCAACTTGTGGCAAAACATATTCATTGACGCGACCCCCGGAGTTAATACCATCATGGAAATAAATCAGGGGGTCTCCAGGAGCCATTTGTGAAGCGGAAGCGCGTAAAGAAGCATACACAGAATCGGCAATAAAAGCCGCATATGTCTCTTCCGCAGCCTTTTTCGTAGATTTTATTCCTGCAGGAAAAAGAGTTAATATCCCCACAACACCAAACACTAGAATTCCCAAAGAAATTAAAATTTCGATGAGCGTGAACCCAGCTGTTGATTTATTCTTCATGTACTTCCCTCCTAATTATTGGCATTTGCCACCCAAAAAACGCGACTAACGGTATGTGTAACGCGACTTTGTGAATCGGTAACGTCCATACGAACTCTCACGGCATCCACATTTCCGTTATTTACCGTCAATATATCCCAACGGTCGTTTCCCCCTGGGCTTGTATCATCAAAATAACTAGCGAAGTCAAAACTGATTCCAGGAATAGCTCCATTTCTTGGTGCTGCAATAAACTCGCACATTACATCATTTCCAACAGCACGTGCATTTGCAACAACAGGAGCAATGTTAGGATCGTCAAGGTTCGGGTCGTCGATCGCAGGAACGATAAAGTTACGCAATAAAACCCAGCGTTGATTGTCGCTTCCCTCTAGAGGAATAATACGATAGCTAATATTTGCCAAGCCTGTTTCAGGACCACTCGCTCCATCAAAAGTAATCACCGAACGAAAAGATAACAAACTTTGCTCTGCAGGAGTTGCTTGTGTTGGATTAATCTGCAAATTACCACGTGAACTCGCCAATTCTTTCGCCATTAAGTCGAAAGCCACGCGAGCATTCTGAAAAATGTTCATATTTGCTTCAGAAAGATTAAAAAGTTGCGTTGAGCGACTAAAAATAATAACGATCGCCCCCATAAGAATTAACATTAGAGATACCGCAACTAGTAGCTCTATCAATGTAAAACCTTTTTGTAGTTTTCTACGCATATACTTACCTCTCGTTATGGAGTGCGAATTTCAGAACGAACTTGTCCAATATTATTTACAATATCAATTAAAGCAATGTGCTCGCCATTATCTTGCTGTAACATTATATCTGCAACATCACCAGTAAAGGCCGGCTGGCCAGGAACCGGTAAATCACCTGTGTAACCTGTCACAACGCGTACGCTACCTGTCGGCGAAAATTCCAAAACCAATGGTTCGGTATAATTATCAACGTTTCCCAAACTTTGCACAGAGATAAAGTCGGGAAATTTTTCTGCTTGTGTTCTACTTTCGAACTCACGATTTGGGTTGTTTTCGTTAGAGTCAAATACTTGAACTGTGTTTACAAGTGCTTGCTGTTGGGTTGCTCCAGGTACGTTATCAAACGAAGAAGCAGGAACAGTGACTAACGTATCTGGCTGCGAATTTGCTTGCGTAAAAAGAACGACAAATTGTCGTTCGCGTTGTGCGATCGCCTGAGAGCGCGCTTGTAAGCATGCCATTTTTATCATGGATGCCGCCCCTTTCAAACGACTTTTTGACATGAAGTCAAGTGTTGTCGGTAGTACCGCGGCAGCAATCATTACTATAATAGAAATAACAACCAATAGTTCGATTAGAGTAAACGCTTTGAAATGTCTTTTATTTAATAGCACAACAAAACACCCCTAAAAACAAAAATTTATATATATTTTAGTATTTTATGTCATAATATTTTGTACAAGGTCATTATACATGATCATCAACCATGACTGCAAGAAAAACTTAGGATACATCTAACGTAAGTAACTACCAGTTATACTGGTACTAAAATAAGGGGTTTTCTAACACCCTATGGTAAAAAAATACGTAAATTTATATTTTTCTCTTGCATTGCCTTCGCACTATTAGTTTAATAGTTTAAATCTAAAAAGTTCTCAAAAAACAAGATTTTTCGAGAACAGTAACATGCAAATTAAATTTGCATATTAAGAATTGTTCTTTTTTGAAAGGACTTCACATATGATTAAAAATTGCATAATAATGTTAATGGTTTTTACAATGACTGCTTCCGCTTGGTGCTGTGGTGTTAGATCTATTAACTTAGTTCAAGCACAAAACCAAGTTCAGCAACAACAACCACAACCTGCTCCACCGATTACTCAGCCAGCTCCAGCTCCAGTACCTGAGCCAGAAACTCTAGCTGAAATTATTAAAGCTGACCTAGCTGATTTCGATAAATTTGGTTCTAACGATCAAGAAACAAATTTTGATGATAACGCAGTGGAAAGATTGTCTGAAGCAGCTATTAGAGAAGTTGAACGTTTCGAAGAAGCTTTAAACCTTCCTACATTTGCTGGCGACTCAGACGAGTCTCGCATTGACAGAAACGAAAAGCAACTTGACATAGCTGAAAACTTGGCACCTCAGTTACAACAAAGAGTTCTTGAGTTCATCAGTGATGTAAACAATGACGTAAGTAAGTTTGTTGCACCTGAAAACCAAGCTATTCTTGCAAATGCACCACAAAGTGTAATTGATTCTTTCTATGATCAAGTAAGTAACTTACATGAAGAGTTTTTTGTAGACTTAAACAACGCTATTAAGCTTGAGCTACAAACAGGAATCGACCCAAACAGTGTTTCTACAAACACATTGCCAGACGGCAGTACACAACAAGAAACAACAGATAATTTGGCTCAAATCGATGACACAAACTCTGCAGTTCCAACAGCTCAAAGAATTCTTGATAGACTACAGTTTACACAACAAGAATTCTTGAATGACTTCAAATTTGTAAGAGAATCTACTCTTGAAGAAATTCAGAACATTGAAACAATCAATAATGATCAAAGTAGTGAAATCAACACTACTCCTGACTTTGATGGAGCGCTTGACTCAACTTTTCAATCTCCAACTCAAACAAACAGAATTCGTTTAGACGTATTGAATCCATTGAGTCTACCTGGTGCAAATTTCGATCGTGGAACTGCATCTATCGTAAGCATGATCCAAGATCTACAAAATCGTTTTTCTGGCTCACAATTGGCACGTGACCTAGATTTCTTCTTGGCAGTATTTCCTTCTTCACAAGAAACAGCTGTTCAAGATTCTCTTGAGCCACGAACAGATCTATTCGTTAATGGTCAAACAACTCTTAACGATTTACAAGATCGTGAACTAAACCAAAACGATGCTAACCAACTAGCTGATTTCGAAACAGAAAATACTTTCACAACAAGTAGTTTCGCTATTGGACTAGACGGAAGACTTGTAGGTATCGATCAATCTGACGACAATCCAGTTATCAGTCAGTCTGAAAACGTAACAAGAATACAAAATGGAAGTAGTTTCAACACAAGAACTTTCGGTGGTACCCCTGGTCAATTCGAAAGTGTTAGAATCACAGTTGGTGACCGTACATACGAACTTTACGATCACGTATTCACAAGTCCAATCGTTCTTGATATGGATGGCGATGGAAAATTAGAAGCTTCTAACGGTGTTTACCTACCACACGTTTACAAAGATGGACGCGTTGTTGAGTTCGATATCAATGGCGACGGTTTCGTAGATCTTACCGAGTGGGTTGGCAAAAACGATGGTCTTCTAATTCAGTATGATTCAAGCAAGCCAGTAAGTGGCGCACAATTGTTTGGTGATGCTGATGGTTTCATCAACGGTTACGAAAAAATGAGATCTCTAGACGCTGACGAAAATGGTACTCTAGAAGGTCAAGAACTTTCTACTCTAAGTGTATGGCAAGACAAGAACCTAAACGCTAAAGTAGATGCAGGTGAAATTCAGTCTCTAGCTGATCTTAAGATTACAGAACTCAAAGTAGAGCACGACAACTTTGTTTCTCAATTCACAATTGATGGTGAAGAACGCACCATGTGGGATTGGTATCCAAGTGTTTTCCGTGTAAAAAAGAGAAAATAATCTGTAGAGATTGACACATGTAAAAGAGAGTATTATGCTTGACATAATACTCTCTTTTTTTTTTGGATTATTGCGTAAAATACCCGTAGAGTACTTGTAATCACATTTCCTGTATGACATAATTCTTACAGAAAATACATTACTGTTAATAAAAATAGGGGAAAACATGAAAAAGCTGTTAACAATTTTGTTAATATTAATAACCTGTATTTTTGCAGATAAATACAAGGTTTCGGTCGATGACATATCTCAATATAAAGTCGACTACAAAATCCTTAATCCATGCGCTGTTTCTAATGATGCAAGCTACTTCTTTGCAACAGAACGAGTATACGATGTCAAAAAAATTGCAAGAGGTAATGCATATGACCTAATCATTTTTCGTTTTAAAGATAAGAAACTAGAAACGATTGATCGCATACCGCTTAAGATCTATCACTTGGTCAATGTTGCTTATGACAGTGATAGGCATCGCATTTTTATCGTGGGAAACCGCGGAAACAAAATAATCCGTGTAGATCCGCGCAACAACAGAAAAAAAGTGGAATTTGAATACCAGCAAGGACAAAAAGGATTCAAGGCAGGACCATTTGTTTTTTGTCACAAAAGTAAACTATACGCTACGGGTTGGTTTTACGATGAAGAACAAAACTGGTTAGGTGATTATGTTGCAAGAATCGCCTTTACCAAAAAAGGTGTTCGTTTCCAAAGAAAAGCGAGTTTAGACTATTTATTTAAATATCGATTTTCCAATAGAGGAACTGTAAGAACAAACTTCTATGTCTCAGGCGATCTCTTTTATTTCTCATTAATTGATCAGGTAGAAAAAAAGACATTTCTAATGGAACTTCGCAATAAAAAACTCACTCCAGTTGATAAAGAACACATAATATCGACCTTTGCCGCCACCGATGAACGTATTTTTTACATCACCAGAGATGCAGATGGACATTATCATCACTTTCTGAAAAATTTTACAACTGGCGAAAAATATACCATCGGTAGAGAAAATGATCGTTTCACCTATCCATTTTTAGTAAAAGACCGACTTGTTGTCCTAAAAACAGATCTAAAACGCAAAACTTTCAATGCTTATGTTGGTATAGAAAAAGATAGATATCTACTACAACGTTTTATCAAAAATGAAACACTGGGTGCGATGAAAATATCTCAAAATGCAAAATACTATCTCTTTATGGGGATAGATGGCATTACAATCGGTACTCTAGTTAGAAACGAGTCAACAGAATAATGTTTTTTTCACAATGGTTCCTTTGAGGAACCATTGTTATCATCAATATTGTTAGCGAGTTCATTATGATAAAAAAAATTTTATGTATATTCTTTATCACCACATTCATTTCTCTCCATTCGCAAGAAGCAACAAAGTTTGTCAAAGTAAAAACGCTTGATTTAAAAGTGGTTCCCTATCCTTGGGCGAATGAACTTAGTTTGTCGATTAACATTTTTGCCAAAAGAATATTCAAAGACGTCAAATTTCAAATTCGCTTACAATACGAGGGTAGAAAGATAGGCTCATACACCGTCACCGTAAAAGAAAATGAAGGTCGTTACTACGCCAAAAAAAAATTTGAGCCCTTAAATAAGCCAGCACAAGAAGTATTGTATGGTGATTACAATGTATACATCGAAATGGTGGTAGAAGAACAAAATTCTAAATTTAAAGCACGCTGGAAAAAATTTTCCTCGGCAACACGACTTGCTATTGCCCAAAAAACTTTTTCTATTGGCAAAAAAAACCAAGTACAAAAACAGCAAAAAGAAATTCAAGAATTTTACATCGAGCGCATGAAAGAACTGAACAGGCTATACAAAATACTCAAGAAACAAGAAGTCGTTGAGTATAGAAACAGAGGTTTTCGTCGCCAAAAATGGCGCCAATGGCTATACACGGAGTACTTGCAAAAGATAAATAATGAAAAAAAACAATTAGAGATTCGCCAAGCAAGAGTCTACCATCCCAAATACAACTATACTTTAAACGGTATGAAATATTATTGTGATCTACTCGTGCGTATAGGTAAAACCTCGACAATGATTCTTTATAAGCGCCACGGTTTAAAGCAAGATGCCACCTCTATGTCAGGGATCGATCCGTTTGCGATCAAGAGTCGTAAGAGTTTAAACAAAATTATTGAGGGTATTCATCGCAGTAGCGCCAAGGAAATGGGCATTTCTCTCAAAAAAGAACTGGGCTTCATACCACCACCAAAATAATACGTCGAGGTGCAACCAGGCTGGAACTACAAACTACAAAAGGTGTCATCCCTGACTTGATAGGGATCCAGAGTTTACAAGTCAATTTTATGTTGCTGGTTTCCCGCTTACGCGGGAATGACATGAATTTGTGAGCCTTATATGTCGGGGACTGTGAGCATTATAGACTCTGTATCCCTTGTAATATCAAAAATTTTCCTTAACTTAATGGCATTGATTCCTGCTTTCGCAGGAATGACACCTTGTGGTAGTTCCGTCTCAATAAAACTGAGGTTTATCCGTTGCTGGATTCCTGCTTTCGTAGGAATGACATTTCGAGATAGATAACAAAAATAGGAATGCCCCCGATCTCAACCACCTAAATTTCGATTATCACACAAAAAAATTCGTAAAAAACCATAAAAAACTCACAAAATTCACAGAATAATTTCCCACCTACTCCCCACTATAATATACAGTTAAACGCATACAAACAAACACATTTAAATCTTTACACTCCTTTTATTTTATTGTAGAATGAAATAAAATTTAGTGAACAAGATTTCACTTTCTACTCCTTAAATACAATTCATTAGAAGGAGGTTTACGCATCTATAGGATGTGTTTTAAAAAAAACATGAAAAAGTTAAAAAATAAAGAACGCAAAGGTATCACCCTAATCATAGTAACAAGCATTATGTTGGTTTTATCTACAACAGCCGTTACTTTCGTACGCTTAACAGGCTATGAACGTACAGCGGCCAGTAATTATGCGTCCACTGTCGACGCCAAGCTAACTGCTTATGCTGGGGTGGATCATGCATTAGCACTCATTTACGATAACATAAGAAGAACAGGTCGCATTGGATTAAGCGAACCACCAGTCAATGGTGTTACCTTACAATATCCGGCGAACTCAGACCGCGATGTATTCCTTGCGAGTCAGACACCTGAACCAATCTCTTTGGAATTAGACATCGATCTATACAATGACGGTGACAACAATGATCCTTTTACGGTTTCAGGGCTTGTTGGTCGTACTATTGGTGGAGATATCTTTGGAACCAGCGAATTACATGGTAATTTTTATTCGCTAAAACTAGAAGACTCCTCGGGTAAACTCAATGTAAATAGTTTTATTCCCGTGAACGTCAATGCCAATGGTAACGTAACACTAAGAACCGACGCTGCGACAGTGGTTCCAAGTGCCGAGACCATGCGACGCCTGTTATTAACACTTGCAGAATTGGCTTTTCCGGCATCGGATGCGAATTTCCACAACGCATTGGCAAGTGCTGTTCTCAATACCCCTCTGAATCCAAACACACGTACGCGCTTTACCAGTATGCAAGAAGTAGAAACCAAAATAAATACAGACGTTGCTGGTTTTGAAGGATCTGCGGGTGCGGAAAGATTTTTGAGCAATCTTACAACCTCTTCTATTATCGATACAAGTACGGTCGCAGTAAGTGTCGAAGATGCTCTCGACCTACGCGATGCTCCCGAATACTACCATGAAGCACGTGCTCCGGTGAACATAAACACCGCATCACGAGATGTTTTGATCGCTTTGATTGTCAACATTCGCGGTCGCGCTAACTTTTTTGCTAGTCAAATCCAAGATGATGATGATCCAACCTTTAGTAACAATGCGATTAGAGTAGAAACAACTCTGCGTAACGACATAGCCCAGTTTGAAATTGCAATTCCTCAAGCAGAGGCCGAAGCACTTGCCGACGAAATTATTCGTCGTCGCGAAGTGGATGGCAATCCGTTTTTGGACCAAGGTGAAATTGATGAGTTTTTCAATGCGCAAAATATCAACATTCCTGTTCCAAATCTTGGTGACCCTACCAATGGTGCTATCAATGCGGCAACTGTGGTCAAAAACACAGGCTTAAACCCAGGTAGCCCTGTAGTTTCACAGCAAGTATGGAACCAAGCTGTACGCGATATGCTGCGTAGTAACTTCAACCCAAATACCGTTGAAAATTTTTGGAATCCCAATGCCGGAGCATTCCGCCGCGTAAGTACTTCTGATTTAGTACGTATTGAAAGCGATGGTACTAATTTACAGACAAATCCTTCTCACACTTTAGAGCTAGTACCTTCTTCTGTGGGTAGTGTTGAGATTACATCTGTAGGTCGTACCACCGCACAACAAGGTAACCTAGTTACCGGTATATCGATTATCGAAACCGTAGCAGAATTTGGTCGCGAAGTAACGCATACAACACAAAGTGACTTCGAGCCAGACACAGGTCTCGCCACCACAGTGACTTCACCAAACAACATTGCTCATCAAAGAGCAGTAGGAGCCCCTGTTGATGAGGATCTGTTCGCTGGTGCGGTAGAACCCAATCCGATTTTAGACATCAACGGAGACAACCCCGGTAACGGTAATAGAACCGGTGGCGGCAACAGTTTCTCTTCCGGTAACAACTTTGTCGCAGCGGGTAACAACGAGCAACAAAATCGATTCAACACCAACGGTACTTATAAATCGCCCGCACAATGGACAACCCAAACGGTAAACCCTGGAGGTGCGAAAACCATCAAGTACAATGTCAGAGCTGCCAACAATTCTCTGATAAAATCGTTTGAGGGGCTACCATTTATTATGGAGGCGAAAAATACGGTTCGTCAACCAGGCAACAATATCACATATGACGGCTTAGTTTCACGAAGAATGTATTACACGCCTGACTTTGTACGTGAAGTGAGTCCTTCCGATGCCGCAATAGGTCTTCGCCAAAATGACAGTTTAGAGCGTTACCTAATCGAAACGTGCTTCGAAGATTTCACCACTAGTTCTGGTGGAGACAACGTATCCTCTTATCTCGCGAACCGTAGTGTCGGAAATTCCCAACCAGATCTACGTTCAGGAAATACTTCTGGAGAGAGTAAGATGGGAAATCGCAATGGATCTGTCCAATTTTGGGTAAAATTCGATGCCGATAATACCGACGACATTAATGGAAACTCCATCGCTTGTGGTCTATTTGGCGCGACAACTGCGAGTGGTTTTCGTCAAGGACGTGTCGCAAACGACTCCCAAGGCAACGACCTTTTCGGACGTACCGATATATTTTTTCGTGAAGGAACGCAAACATATTTGTATATAAACGCCTTAGGAGAACTACGTGCCACAAGGCTATACTATGCTCTATGTTTTCCATTAACTGGCCAAACACCTTACGGAGCTTTCTTTGATACAGAAGTCGATTTTGCCAACCGCAAAGTACCGCGTCGCGACGTTATCATGAGAACAACCCCATTTAAGGCACATGAATGGTATCACCTACGTCTTGTTTGGGATGACACTCTGAATGGAAACGCATCTATAGACCTATTTGTCAATGACGAAAAAGTAACACCAAACATTGCAACAATCGAAGAAGTAGATGAGTTGGCGTTCAACAATGAATACTGTTTACTCAACGAAAGAGAACCACTCGATGGTATGTTCATAAACGGATTTCCTCGTGCACAGGCAAAAAAAGGTGGGTATTTCCACTTCAATGAAGACGGAGACCACATCCACATGCCAGGAAACGCAACCATTGATCAGTTTATCTCTTCAGAGAGTAAAAACTTTGCCACGACAAGTGGGGACAGCCGCCGTCGTTTTCCGGAAACCACGACATACACAAATTCATTTAACTTAAACGACGACGATGCTGTGATCGCTGCTATACGCTGGACATCGTATCCTCCTTATCGACAAGATGCGGATGATGACTCCGATTTTCCAAGCGTTCGCTTGTCTTCCGTAACGGTAAATGGTACTTCGCAAGGAGTTAACCAAAATAACACCACTACCGAAGATTCTCAGCAAAGAGAATTGGTTGTTGCCGGTGATATCATTGGTAATACCAATATAAATTCGCAGCAAGTCGATTATACTTTCGAATTTACTTCACCGCGTCCAAAGCAACCAGTGAACAATACGAACGAACTACAAGGAGCGCGCTGCGCAACTTTAGATTCGGTGACATTACTTATGTTGAAAAGGTATCCTGTGCTTAGAGATACTGAAATTCAATAATGAATTAGAATGTAGTTTCTACAAATAAAGTACTATGGGAAAATTCCCATAGTACTTCCCCCCAATCACTGCTTTATACCTATTATGAGGTCACAAAAATGGCTAAAATTCGTCTATCTCATCAAAGTTATGAAAAACACGATTGCGTTGAAATTCCCAAAAACACAAAAATAACCCCTGATATATTCGAATATCTCAAAAAACGAACTTTACGCGCCCAAGAGAAAAATAAGAAAATACTCATCACCTTACCAGGAAACACTGCTGTATCGAAAAGAAGTATCAAAGAATTTTTGCAGTTTTTTCAACAAAACAAGGAATACCTATTTATTCCTCAGGAAGCTTTGAAATGGGGGAGAATATGGGATAACATTATCAATGATGATTTAGCGACTACGGATATGGATAAAGCTCTGGCATGGCTTGCCGATGACTCATTCCTTACACCAAAAATCGTTCGTCGTGAATTGGGAAATGTCGCATACATAAAATTTAGTGGCCATGTTGCGAACGCCTCAAAGCATGCCGCAAAAAAAATTATCCAATCCTTAGAAGAGATAAAACCTTCTGGACGCATGCTAGAAGTTGCCAATGTTTTCGATACTGGTATCTGCAATTCATGGGTTCCCATATCAGGAGCCATTGTTCTCGACATCGCCGATTTGTTTATTCTCAACCAAAGATTTCTAAGTGCCATTACCGAAGCTCTGGAAGAATACAATTTAAGTGTCTCTTCAAAAGGAATTTTCTTTGTTACCTCTGGACTTTTCCAGTCGTGGCAATTAAAAAAAATCCTCAAAGGGCAAACGATCAACGAAATAGGTAACATGATCCGGGTGATCTCCAGCCGTGACAGTGACAACGAAAGTAAGATCCAAAAAGAATTAGCGGCAATTACCTCTGCGTCGCAAAAAAATGACCCACCAAAGCCTTTGTTCTTGCACACAGTACAAGGTCATGACTCCGCCCTAAAAACCATTGACTATTTTTCTCCTGATCTCGTTATCGTTGATGAAATCAGCGAAGCCACCGCAATAAAGCAGAACGTTCTCAAAAGCCGTGGTGAAAAAATCAATCACATTATACCAGCGACGGACCCCGGTTTACGCATATTGTCTCCACAAATGATCACCAAAGGTTACGACTACGATCTATTTGCCGAATACGTCATGTCGCGTTATTTGCATAACCGTGGAAAACCAAACGAAACATACATTTACTACCTGAATACCGACCAAGACCGCATGCGCAAAACGTCAATGTTCCTTGGTGGTGAACTATCGCATGTTATTGATGAAGACCTAGAGCAAATCATAGAATACCTTCCCCAATGTGAAACACAACCCGATGCCCAGGGAAGCTTTACCATTGCTCTTCTCGAAAAACAATTTTTAAAATTTGAAGTAGACCTGCACTTTACGGTAAACGGATTCAGTCAACTACTTTCCAAATATCCGAACCTATTTACCAAACACAAAGACAGCTTGACAACCTCAGTGCGCTTATACTTAAAAGCGGCACAAATATCGCATCCGATACAGGCGAAATTGCACTTAGCGGAAAGCTTCAATGAATTTTCCATCACCGAAGAGAACATCAATATCGAAATACGCGTACAAGACACGCGTAATATGCTTACATTTAAGGCCACACCTCACGAAGGATTAGAAAAGCGCTTTAAAACGCTCTTTACACTGCTCAATGGTAGCGACATATTTGACTCCCTACCCGACAAAGAGTTGTTTATCGAACTAGTATCATTGTTGTGGGAAAATTACCAAGCATCCATGTACAGAACTCAGGGTTTTACCATAAGTCTTATTTCTGAAAATGACGGTAGTTTTCGACTAGAAGTGTTCCAAAGTAAGCAAAATAAAGCCATTTTAAGTGGAAAAGTCGTTGATGGAAAACGTCAACTACGTTTTACTGGTAATACGCTTCATCACCCACAAGCCCAAAAACGTTTACTGAAGATGATTAGTTTGTATTTCAACTCTGGACAAAACGATCCAACAGAAAACACATGGCGCTTTGCTTGCTTCGAAGCCATGACCCAGGTGCTGGCAAATGGTTCACAAAACCAGTCACTAAGTTTTGATCTACAAGTTCAAGAACCGCGATGGGCGGCAATCATTATGTGTGATAGTATTGCTCCTAATATGATTGCCGAACGTTCGAAAAAAATGTTCGACGAAGGCGCAGACCTTGTCAAAGTAGGGGACAATGGTCGCCAAGTAACCCTAGTCAGAAAACCCGATCCAAAAGAAACAGACGCGGTATTGGGTTTTGATAGTTTACAATCAGAACTGGACGGCCTGCAAGAGAATGCCATTCTCGAAAAAGTCGAAAATGTGAAAAGCCAAGAGGCGGAAGAACGAAGTTTAAAATTACAAAAGACATACGAAGAAGCGCTCAAGGCGTACAATCAAAAATATGGTGGTATGGACGATGAAGACGACATGCAAGCAACAGGAAGAACATCACGTCCAAAAACTTTAGAAGAATCGGCACGGGTAAAAGTTGTTCGCCGTCGCGTCATGCCCAAAGGGGAAATAGAGAAGCGTCGCAAAAAAATGCGTATGTATATTGCAAGTGGTGCTACGGTATTCCTCATAGCAGCAGTATTGTTTGTATCCGTCAGTTTTTCAGGAAGAAGTACAGGTGAGCGTAAAGCATTGCGTGTAAAAAATATCGACTCAATGAGTGATGCGGAACTCGCAGAAATGTACGCAAAAAAGAAAAAAACCAAAAGCCCTTCGAAGGTGGATAAACCGCAAAAAGATAACAAAAAAAGAGACCCCGATCCACATGCGCAACTTGTAAAAAACACATGTCGCGCGCTATATGTTGCAGATGCACCAAAGCAGGAGTTGCTCAACGCCCTACTTAAAGAACTGTTTTTTGCTCTCAGAAAGTCACCAAATAGCGCGGATGCTCACAATTTGATGGCCAGACTTTTTTGGTATAAAGTCCATCTTGATACGCAGAAAATTTTTCCAAAGAAATGGAAAGTAAGTTGGCGTCGTGAGGCAAAACTTCATTTTGAAAAGGCACGTGAATTGTATCGCAAAGACACGATTCAGTCAGGGATATCGCTGCGAATACGCACATGGATGCCTGAGTATTACATCTATGAATCCAACAAGCCGAAAAAAGACAAGTCAAAAAAGAGCGTTTTTTATGCGAAGTACGATGTATACAAGGAAGCATTGAGCGATATTGACCTATTAAACTCACAGCTTCGTTAAAAGCGTTACATAATAAAAAAACCTACCTTTTCTAAAATAAAAAAGGTAGGTTTATAAACTACTTTCATAGTTAATACCAGTGTAGTTCATCGTACTACTTGCGAAGTAATTTTTCCACTTTTGCAAAAAGTAAATCGTTATCAAATGGTTTCGCTAGGATATCGTCAAAGTTTCTCTTCTTCAAATCATTGAGTTCTTTTTTGGTAATATTTCCAGAAATGCCTAAGATACGTACATTTTTCATTTCAGGCATGTTGCGAACATATTCACAAACGGTATTACCATCAATATCCGGTAAACAAATATCGAGAATGATGACATCGGGTTTAAATTCTTTGGCTAGTCCAGCATCGAAACCTCTTGATACACAGCGAATATCGTAGCTATCTTCATCAAATATTCCTTGGAAAACCTCAAGTATAATTTCTTCATCATCGACAGCTAATATCTTTGGGCGATTTTTTTGAAGCTGATCAATAGGAATATTGTGTTTTTTCATAAACTTGATTAAATTTTCTCTGGTAATACGACGGTTTTTCGATCCAGGAATTTTAAAGCCTTCGAGCTCGTTTGATTCAATCCACTTAATGACAGTTGGAATGGTTACATGGCAGAGTTCTGCTACTTCACCAGTAGTAAAACCTTTTTTATCATGCATATTTGAAACCTCAAAAATTAAATATTTTTTGCCTATACGCACCCAAAATACATATTGCAAAGAATATCTTACATTAAATTATATGAGTCTTGTCTTGTAGTTAGGTTAAGAATAATCTCTTATATAATATAGCATTATCACCGCAAATGTATTTAAAAAAATTTTTTTTTTTCCACTTTTAAAGAATTTTATCATTTTTGAGCGCTATCTATAAAATTCTACGGTAAAAATAGATTATATTCTACAATAAATCAGTACATTTTATTCATGTCGAAGGGCGTATTTTGCAATGCTTCGCACCAGAAATAGATTATATTCTACAATAAAAACCTGCGTATACTAGAGAATTTATAAATTTTCTATCGGTGGTGCCGTTCGACACGCCCTACGCTAATCCTGTTTCAATACCTGTTCGTAAGACTCAGATATATTATACAACAATAAATCATGAACCGTTGCCATATCTCTCAATTCTTCAAGTTTATTCTTCACGTGAACCCCCATCTCCCAAAAGTAGATGGTATTTATCGACGTTTCGAGAGAATCAATCACTGTAAATGCGCAACGATTAGAAGCATAATCCATAAATCGTACATATTGCTCGATGTCGCAGTTGATAAACTTCTGCCAAAAGTCTTCTTTTGCTTCTAAACTCTTACGTGTTTTACGTGGTATTAAATTGCGTAATTTTTTCTGATCGACACCAAATTCCGCCGAATCAAACATATTTTTCCCAAAGCAAGAATAAATCATTTTCCAATGTTCATGAAGTTCGTGCATTTCCAATTTTTGAACTAATATCTGTTTCAACGAAACATAAAATAAATACTTTGCGATCAAAAACCGCAGATACTGCTCACTCAAGTTATCCACCAAGTTTTTGCATATGATAAGACTTGGTGGGTTGGTATTTTCTAAGAAAATTTTGTTACGGTGTTTCGCAGTAATGTACATGTTTAGGTCGCGAATTCCCATTGCTTTCATAATACTATGTGTATGGTACCAAATGGGCCGCTGTACACGCTCCGCTCCCAAGTGTTCGCGTTTTTTAATATCAAATTTTTCTTCTATATTGGTTTGGTATATTTTCTCGCAATAATCTTCAATAGTCGAAATAACTTCACGCACTTCTTGTATTGGCTTCGGAATGATAAAAGAAGAAATCAAATCGTTATTTACCGGAACCAACTTACTGGATACTTCGACTTTTTCATTGCTCAAATATTGATATGCACGATAACACTTCATCGCGCGATTTTTTTTGTCGGTCTTCTCTAAAAGATCGTGCAAACTCAAGTACGAATCCACACGCAAGGAATCTTTCTTCAATATACGAAAATGTCCTTTAATCGCTTCTTCTTGACTCGCCGGTTCTTTGGTTTTTATTTTTGTCAAAGCAATAAGAGCCTCTGTATGATCATGATCTAATTGCAACACTGCTTCAAATTGCTCAATAGCCAAGTCATCTTTTTGAATTTTTTCCAGATACAAAAATCCCAAAGCAAGATGAATTGGCAAACCATTTTCCTTCTTGTCTTCCGGTAAATTCGTCAAAAACTCCCGGTAGGAATTTGATAAAGCCGACCAATTTTCTTCGGCAAGATATATCTCAGCAATTCCCTTAATTGCTTTTATACATATAGGATTTACCTTCAATGTTTCTTGGTAACAATGAACGGCTTCGCGTTTTTGACCTAAGCCAATCAAGATGCGCGCGTGTAAATTGCGATTTTCTTCTTTATCTTCGGCCTCTTGTAGCTCTGAAAAACACAAATCATTGTAATTGCGTGCTGCTTCCCAATCTTTTTGTCGAATGTAAAGAGCCACCAGTTTTTTCTTTAACTTAATATCGCTCTTACCATTTTCGATGGCCTTGAGATAGTAATCGATACTTTTGTCTAGATTATCGAGTTCTTTGTAAATATCACCCATTTCTTCGTATGCCACAGATTCCTCACCTTCTGGCGACTCATTTACCACTTGCTGTTGGTATAGAAGGGCACGATCCCATTCTTTCTTTAGGGAATATAGTGAACTCAACGACTTCAAAGTCTCTAAACGCGAAAATTTGCGATCGAGAAGCATCTGATAAAACTCAATGGCCTTATCGATATTCCCTAAGATTTTGTGCAATATCGCCGATTGGTGAATGATATTGATATTTGTCTCTTCACTTTCCAACGAATACGCTTTTTCGTAGTAGGTAAGAGACTCATGGAACGATTGTTTGCTAAAGTAAATTTTCGCCAAACTCAAGACAGAAGGTAAATGTTCATTGTTTTTTTCCACAGCACTTTTGAAATAACCGATCGCTTGATCAATTTTCTTTTGCTTCTGTGCCGCCACACCCCAATCGTAATATGCTTCAACAATTTTGTCTGTTTCCTCCTCAGGCAACACCGAAATGAGACGCTCTAACAAAATTTCCGCTTCTTTCCATTTTTCATCTGCGGAATATATGGCGATCACTTCGGAAAGCGGCTCTATTGATTTTGGTTGAATATCCAAAGCCTGGAGGTAATATCCTTTTGCTTTACTCAAATCATTGATGGAGGACTTGTAAATACTCGCGACTTTGGTGAGCAAAGAATATTTTTCTTGTGGATTTTTTGTGGTACCAAGAGCGGCCTGGATATAATCAATCGCTTGTTCCCAATTTTGCTCTTCGACCAAAATATCGGCAAGAAGCTTGATCGAATCGATATGCCCAGGGTCTTCATTTAGAGACATACGCAAGTGTGCAGTTGCTTGCTCGGTATCCTGGTAATTTTCCAAATAAACACATGCTAACTTATAGTATGTGTCAGACACTACCGCGGGATCTTCTACAGCTTTTAGCTTCAGATTGTAGACATTCATCAACGCTTCAATATTTTGCTCTTGGCTATATAGACCTTCGAGTTTCTCTAGAGCAAGTATCTCTGTCTCCGAAATTTGTAGGATTTTTTCGTAGTAGTGTACTGCGTTTTCTGGTTGCTGCAGTTTATCGATATATACATTTGCCAATCTATGTAACACCGTTATTTTTTGTTGCTCGTCTTCGGTGATGTTCATCTTATTTGTCAATAGATTTGCAAGTTCTTTGTATTGTTGCCGTTTTTCTAAAATTTCTTCCAAAAGATCAAATGCTTTATCATTGCTCGGTGAAAGTTCCAAACAACTTTTAAACAAATTGTATGCTTTATCGTAGTCTTCCAAGTAATAATAATATGTCTGAGCGGCATCCAGTTGCACTTTTAACTGTTCTTCTGTATCCATACGTAGTTTGGCATCGGCGATCAGCTTGTCGTAAATTCCAATGAGTTTGTCCCATATATACTGGCGCTTATAGATCTTTGCTAGTGCGTAGCAAGCATCAATATCATCTTCAATATCGAGAATATTCTCATAAGCTCCTATTGCGGAATTATCGTCAAAAATACGTTCGCCGTATATGTGCCCTAATTTATGGTATAAAGCAATTTTTTCATGGCCGTTAGCTCTATCGATAATAGAAAGGATGGAGTCCACCAATTTTTTGTAACATCCCCACTCTTCGTAAACATACTGCAATTTACGGATAGTTTGTAAATCTTCTTTGTATACAAGGGCCTGTTCGTAAAAGTCAATTGCACGATTTCCTTCGCCGAGATGCTCATGAAAAACTTCTCCCAACTGCACGCATAAATTGTACAATTCCTCCGGGTCTTGGGTATTGCGCGTTTGGCGATTGAGTATCCCAATATACATTTTCCAATCTTTGCGATATTTTGAGATTTCCGCCATCACTTTTAGCGTTTCAGGGTGCTGAGAATCAACCTTCAGCACTTTGGAATACGTGCGAATGGCTTCATCGGCTTTATGCAACTTATACCAATATATTTTCCCCAGCTGCAAATATTTATTTAAGCGCTCTTGCGGTTCACATTTCCGAGCGTCTTCCTCTAAAATCTTCGTCATGCCCTCGTAATCATTTAACTTTTCTTGAATCTCCACCAATGTTTCACTTGTCTTACGGTGGAAACCATACCCAATCACTTTCAAGTAGTTATCTCGTGCCTGGATGGGTGAATTTAGCTTTTTCTCCCATATTTCTCCTAGGCGGAAAAATATCTTCGCTTTCTTCTCTTCTGCTTCGAGTTCACTTTCTTCTAATAGCATCGCTGCCGCTTCTGGCCAACGCTTCATTTTCTCATATAGTGTCCGTAACCCTTTTACTACCGCTAAATTTTGAGAATTCTTGCTGTAGGCATACTGGTAATGAGGTAGAGCTTTTAAGTTATCCTGCAACTTATCTTCCCAAGTATAGGCAATTTTTAAATGAAGATTCACCACTTCCTCTTCATGCTCAGAGACCTGGGCCGTCCATTCATATACGTTTATCAAACGCTCCCAATTTCCCGTCGCCGAATATATTTGAATCAAATTCATCAGCGCCTTAGAATGCGAAGGATTCACATTTAAAATTCTTTCAAAACAGAAAATCGCGTCTTCTTTCTTATCGAGTAACGCGTATATTTTACCCGCTTCGAGATACAATCCACAAATTCGTTTACGATCTCCAATCTCGTAAATAAGGTTCGCTTCTTTCACACACATTGCGGCAAAGGATTCTTCCTCTTCCATTTTTTTATACATTTTTTGTAGGTATTGTATGGTCGGTAAATAGCCTTCGTCTATTTCAAGTATTGCCAAACCGTGATCTACGGCTTTTTGCCACTCGCGCAAATAGTTGCCATATGTTTTCATCGCGCTTTCATGTACTTCCAATACATTTTTATAGCGCTTTGTTAACTCAATTTTCTTTTCGAGAATAGCAACATACTCGTTCCACATTTTCTGTCCATGTAGAAGTGTTTCAAGGCTATTGATAATAAAAATATCATTGGGCCATGCTTCGTGGACAACACGGTAGTACTCAATACTTCCCTCGGGGTCCTTGAGATAGCGTTCTTTTAATTTCGCGATTTCGAGGTGTAGTTGCAAAGCGCGTGCGTCCTCCGTCTGTAACTGGAACTCGCGGAGAAGCATGACTTGTAACTCACTGTATTTCTTTTGCGCGCGATAAACTCTTTGTAAACCGCGAAGTGCTATCAAGTTATTTGGATCGAGTTCATTGTAAAGAACCTTGATGTAACTTTCGTGTGCTTGATCCCAGTCATGTAGAACAAATTCATATGTATCACCGCACATCAAATACAACCAAATGCGCCGTTCGCGCTCTATACTTTCCACTTCCAACTCTTGGATATACATTTTCAAAAGTGCTTCGGTATTTTTTTGACGCGCATAAATTGCCTGTAAGCCACGAATTGCCAGTAAATTCGAAGAATCCAACTCTAAAACTTGTTGGTACATCTCCAAGGCTTCATCACATTTATTTAGTTGCTCCGACCAAATATTTCCCAAATTGTTATAAAGATCGGTCATCGCTTTATAGTCGGTATTTTTTTGAAGCTCCTCTTCAAAAAACTCAATAAGAAGTTCCCATTTCTTTTGTGTACGTAGTATAGAAACTAAAGCTTTTTTTGCTTCTTCGTGCTTATCGTTTAGTTGCAGAATCTCCTTATATGTGGTAATAGCTTCATCCCACTTTTCGGTTTTTTCGCAGATATACGCTTGATTTAACTTTAAAGACAGTCGCCTTTTCTCATCCACTTCGCATCTATTGTGTAACACCTTGAGTAATTTATCGTACTCTTCTCTTTTATGATATAACGACTCCAGCCGATAAAAAGCCTCCTCGTGCATAGGGTCGACTTGCAGTAACTCTTCTAAGGTACTCGCGGCCATGGTGGGTTGATTAATATGATGTTGCGCTAAATTTGCTTTTTTCAGCAACAACTCAACTTTTAACTCGTGAGAAATGTCAAGCTTCAACTCACGATTAACTATTTGTAAAGCCTTGGGGTACTCCTCGATATCGCCATACAGATTGCGTAAAATCTCTAAGATACGTCGATCATTTTCGTCGATAGCAAGAACGTCATTGTATACTTTAATCGCTTCGTTTAATTGCATTGTTTTGCGATGATATATATTGGCTATTTTCAACAATATTTCACGACGTTCTTCCGGACAAATGCGCATTTTTAATTGCAAAATGCCCAAGAGTTTCTCCCAGTTTTCGCTGTGTATCTGTAAAAGATTTTCAATGGCTTGTTTATTTTTATTGTCCGAGTGTAAAATTCGTTCGTAGTGTACCGCTGCCTGCGATGGTGAATCGACATGTTCTTTGTAGATATGCGCTAAATGGGTGTGGTATTCGATAATTTTTGGTTTTTCACTACATATTTCGAGTTGTTTTTTACGGATATCAATTAATTTTTCCCAATTTTCATCGCTTTGATAAAAAGACGCCAGTTGCTCCAAAGCTTCTTTATTTTTGGCGTCTAATTCCACAATTTTTTGGTAATACAGCGCTTTATTGTCACATATTTGCGCTGCGTCGAGATACAGCTCAATCAATTTGTTATTGTCAGTGGTGACAACGCTCAATTTCTCGTATATGGCCTCTAACTTGTCAACGTCTCCTGCACCTTTATATAATTTTTTTAACCTAACAAGTGCATTGATATGGTAGGGATCGTTTAGAATAACATTTTCATATGCCCACATAGCGCGCTGAGGCTCTTTTAATTTCTCTTCTAGGATCATACCTGCCATAAAAATATAATTGACACGCTGAGAAACTTCTACAGACAAATATGAATTTTGCTGTAATATTTTTACGAGTTTCTCAAAGGCCTCTAGTTGTGTATATAATACTTCCAGTTTGCGCAGGACATCTACATAATCGGGTTTTAAAGCCTTGATCTTTTCAAAATAGAGCACTGCTTGATCTGCATCACGCAATTTTTCTTGGTAAAATGTGGCTATTTTGTAATAGATATCAATCACATCTTCGATTTCGCTACACATTTGCGATTGTTTTTGCAAAACAGCGATCAATTTTTTCCAATCTTGTTTTTTCTCATACAGCGCTTTTAGAGACTCAACTGCTCTGGAATTGTGACTGTCTACTTCAAGAACATTTTTCAGCTGTTCTTCTAGCTTAGAAACTAAATCACGCTCCTTATAAAAGTCACACAGTGAAAACAACAGATCGAGTTTTTCTTTAAACTTTGGTGTAATAGAAGCTAACTTTGATGTTATTTGCAAATACTCCGCTTTTTTATTATTTCTTTTGTACAGTGAACGTAAGCGCCGATATGCTTCGAGATTGTCAGGTACCGCCTGTATAATTTTCTCATAGCTCTTGCAAGCAATATCAATGTTATTTAAATGATTTTCGTAAATTTCCGCCATTTCCATATAACCATGCTCGTACATGGATTTATCCACATTGACGATTTGCTGTAAAATGGCAACGAGCTGTTTATGCTCCTGTTTTTCGCGATAGTAGTCCGCCAACAAATACAATACTTTGCGGTTGTTGGGTTGCAATTGCTTAATTTTTTGATAGTATACGATTGCTTCATCTTCCTTGCGCAACAACGTACAAAGTTCCGCAATCTCATTGAAAACTTCAACGCGCTCTTCCCCGCGTACTAACTTACTTTTCTTCACCAGAATCTGTAACAGCTTTTCTTTTTGATCTTCCTCGGCACAAATTTTTTGAAGCTCTTCGTATGCATGAAGGTTTTCGTCATCTAGTTTGAGAATATCTTCGTAAACGGCAATTGCCTCATTCCACCGTTCTTTCCCTTGTAGAATTTGTCCCATTTTTCCCCACAAATCCACTTTCTTTGCCGGATCTTGTAACCAGTTCACCTCTAAACGATAAATGTCCAGAAGACCATCTTCGTCGTCTGACTGCATACTCTTAAGGCGCTCAAGTATTTCCTTATCTTTGGGAAAGTCTTCCAAAGCTTTATACAAACAGGCAATGGCATCGCTCTTGCTGTTATGCTCTTCGTGTAATTTTGCCAACGCAAAATAAACTTCGCGTTTCTTCTTTCTCTCGCTCGCCAATTCAATTTGTTTTTGATAAACTCCCGCAAGTTTTTGCCAATTTTGTAATGTGCTGTAGTGTTTTTCTAAGCGTGTCAAAATAGCAAAATCTTCTTTGGCGACCGCCCCTTCCAAAAACGAAACGCATAACTCGTTGTCTCCTAGCTTGTTTTCGGCAATATCCGCCATGGAGATCAAATAATCATATAGTTGTGGCTCAGATAAACTCTGCGATTTCTTACGCATAATTCCCAGTACTGCTTGCCAATCTTGTTTTTCGGTATATATACTTTCTAAAGCGTTTAATGCGTACTCTTGCTGCGGCTGCAAGCTGAGTATTTCCATATAGAACTTTATGGCTTCGTCCGTTTTCTGCAATTGTTCGCACATACTAGCCACTTGCTGCAAACGCTTGAGTTTTATGTCATTTTCCGAACTGCTTTGAATTTGCTGGCGATACATCGCGATTAACTTTTCGTAATCGTCATCTTCCAAATACAGGAGTTCCAACTTTTCAAATGCTTCCTCGTTGTGGGGAAACTCATCGACAATACGTCGAAATATTTCTTTTGCTTTTTCACGATTCTTTATCTCTTGTAGGTGACATGTCGCAAGTTGTTGAAGTAGACTTATCTTTTCGTTGTCTGATTTACTATTTTGCAGTTGCTCTTCCCAAATATTACATAATACTTCCCAGTTTTTCATACTTTTGCATAACAGTATGAAACTGGACATATACGGATTGTTTTGTTTTTGTAAAGCATATGATTTTTGATAAGAAGCAAAAGCATTCTCGCTACGTGATAGATACTTTTCTTCAATGCTCGCTCTTTCGCCGTAAAGCTTCGCACCCAATTCGGGATCTCGCTTTTCAACAAAACCAACATGTAGAGAGTAAAGTTCTACAAGTTTTTTCCAATCTCCCACGCCAAGAAAAGATTCCTTTAGAACTGCAAATTGTTCTTCATTTTGTGGAGAATCTTGAAACTCAGCCCAAGCCTTTTCTAATTCTTCACCTCTTATCATAAATGCTCTCCCAGGTATATCTACATTCTGTCATAACAATCGTCACCGAACCTGACCACAACAGCACCCTCAATAATAGTGACCGTCTTCCGCAAGCCTTTGTACCATTACGAGTGTATATTTTTTTTAATTCGTCGTCAAACAAAATTGCCCAAAACCCTTATATTAACTCGTTTAAAAAACTACACTATCTTGATGTAACACCCCCTATATGTTTATTCCCCTGACCGTATACGAAACGAGAAATAAAATTCTTGCCAAAAACTTTCTGCTCGAATATCATAAACGTGCGCAAAACAGCGTACCGCAATTTTTACTGAGGAGATTATTTGCAAATGGCTCAAAAGTATATTACAAAAGACAATTACTTGGGAATCAAGGGGGATCTTACTCTTCCACCAGTGTGCATAATAACAGGAGAAGAAGTTCAAGGAGAAAGTGTCCATTCAAACATCGTCCAGCGTTTCTTTTCCCCTTTGCATGTTATCCTGATCTCGGTATCTACGGTGTCGCTATTCCTTGTGCCCTATGCGCTTCTCTTCTATGTATCCCTTTATGTGTTCTACAAACTTTGCACGCGAAATCGCTATCCACAAACGATTCACTACTACATCTCTCGACGCGCGATACGCACTTCCATGTTATGGAATTTGTGTGCCGCAACTAGTTTTGCCGTACTTGTCGCCTACTACGAACGTATATTTCCCGGAATCCTCGCGGCATGGTTAATCCACTATATGTTTGCACGAACGGAAATTTATATTGTGAAGCGCGAAGCATCGTATACTTTTCTCCACGGTATCTCCACGAGAGCAAGGAAAAAAATTCTCTCATTGAATATCAGTATGGCAAACCGCCCTTTTCCGGCAACAGCGTCAAGCGAAACTCTGGGTAATGATCATAACCTTTTGCCTCCTCATGTCATCGAGAATTTATCACCACCCAGCAAAGGTAATCTGCAACCTATCGTAAAAAAACAAAGTAAAAAAACCATCGATATCAGTGGGCAAAATCTAAAATACGTACATCAAGAACTATTGGAGGGAGTTGTCGAAAAAGATGTGGAGGAATTCAAAGCTTCCAACAACCCTATAGGGCAAATTCCTCCGGGAATTTTCGCTTTTGAGAACCTACGTAACTTGGAAATGAACAACACGCGCATCACATTTATGACCGGCATAGACAAACTTTCTCGATTAGAAAAGTGTTATGTGGCGAGTAATCGCATACGCAAAATCCCCGATGAAATACGCAAGCTATCCTCACTGACAACTTTGGATGTCAGTAGCAATCGTCTAAAGGACATCCCTGCGGAAATATCGTTTACGGCTCTCATAGAACTACGTTTACACAATAACTTTATCAACAAAGTGCCCGAACAAATCATTCACTTGCGCAGTTTAACAATTCTCGACTTATCCAATAACAAAATTAATGAACTTCCTGAAAACATAGGGCAATTGAAGCTTTTACAAAAACTATATCTCCAAAACAATCATTTACAATCTCTTCCCCATTCGTTTGCTCAATTACACCAACTCGAAGAACTCAACCTTGGCAATAATCAGTTTAGCGAAATACCTCAAGAACTTCAGCATTTACCTAAACTGTGCCATCTAAACATTTCGCAAAACGAAATAAGCGATATATCTGGAAACAATTTGCAAAACCTGATGAACCTTGACGTTAGCCATAACAACCTTAGCCAAGTGACGTTGTGTTTTCCCCAGTTGCATACGATAAACTTTTCCCATAACAATTTAGCACATGTAGTCATCGACGTAGAAACTAGTCAAAAACTCCGGCAAATCGAATTATCACACAATAAACTACAGCAATTACCACAAGAAATTTTTCACATTCCTTCTCTGGAAAAATTGTATTTAAACCACAATCAATTGCAAAACATTCCCTCTCTAGAAAATGCGCAACAATTAAAGAAAATAGAACTTCGCAACAACGATTTGCACGAATTTCCAAAATCTTTTGCCAATCTACAACACAAAGTACACATTGATGTTTCACAAAATCCACATATTGACATTCCAGCGCAACATCAACATGAAATTGAATACGATTGGTCCAAACTAAACGTTTTCGATAACAAACAGCCTCTCAATCCTTTTATCGTGAAGACAAAAGAGCACGTAATTGAATTGACAACAACAGAATGTATTCCCTACCCAGATATCGAAAAATACCAACAGCAAACTTATCTATGGCAAAGCGGCCACCTGAAGCCTTTGACAAAAATAGAAAACACAATACCTGAAAACACAGCTATCATTAGTGAAAATAAACTACATTTTGTTCGCGAAAAAAGACGCTTTGCCATCAAAGAAACTTTCGCACACTACTCACTGCTCCTTCCCTGTCCAAACAACGACTCATTGTCCAAAGTTTTTGTGGCTTACGACAATCGCAATTTTTGTCGTATAGAAATTTTTGAAGCCTCGCTCTCGTTTCACAAAGATTTTATCACCTCGTTGCAACAAGAAATAAAAAAGCAACGCGGCCAAGAAGCAACGACAGTGTATACTCTAGGACAACACCAACAACAAATATATGTAGTCACAAATTTTTACAAAGGAGTCCCTCTACAACACTACATACAAAACAACCAACTGTCTTTAGGTGAAACAATCTATTGGATTGTACAAGTTCTATCTTTAGTAAAGCGCGCGACTATTGACAACAACTACATAACTTTAAACAACATTAACGCCTACCACTACACGCTTAATTTGGTGGGTCTAGAAACACAAAAAGCCAGAGAGTCTGTACAAAAAAATATATCGCACCAAGGGAAAGTGCAGGACAATAAATACCATTTCTGCTCTCCACAAGTTTTAATGGACAAAAGCACCCCCAACACACAGCCAAATCTAATATATAGTCAGGGAATTATCTTTTTCTTTTTACTTACGAAAAGACTTCCGTTTCACCATACACAGCTCTTGCAGCTAATTTTGCTAATTATTGACAAACAACCTGGAGATATGACGATCTACAACCATAGTTTAAAAGCACAACCCATATGCGACATCATCTATAAAATGATCGCCAAAAAACCGCAGGACCGCCATCAAAATGAGCAGCAAGTGATCGCTGACATACAAAAGCATTACCCGAAACTATTTATAAAACATTTTTGTATACACAAACAAGTAAACTCGGGAAAATACTACAAAATGTATACCGGTCTTGATACAAAAACAGCCCAAGTATCTTCTATTATTACTTTCCATGACACAATCCAGTTGTCGTCTATACAAAAAAAGTGTATACACGCCTATCCGCAGATACAATTTTTTAACGACAACGGCCACAATGGCGTTGCAATTCCTCATCGTCATTTACATCGCATCACCGAAAAACAACAGCCATTAACCGTGGTGTACTTTGCCCTGGAAATCATAGACATTTTACAAGAATTAAACGCTTACGACTTATTTCCCATTCTCCATGAGAATATGCTTGGTATCGACGAAAAACAAAACCTCCGTCTAAATATTCCCGAAATGATGCAACAACTCGCCACAAAAAAAGAAGACAGCACACAACTTGTCTCGATAGAAAAAGCTTGTAATTTAAACAACTCAAAAGAAATAAACTATCGTTTACCCGATGAAATACTCACTCCACAGTACAATACCACGGCACAAATATACTCTCTGGGAGTTACCATGTACAACATGGTTAGTGGTAGTTACCCATACACGAAAAAAGAGTTGTTACACATGGATAGTTCGTTCTATCATCGTCGTATTCTTCTACATAGCAACGAGACACCACAACCTTTACGCAAAATAATCAACAAAGCCATTTCCTACCTAGACCCTACATATACCAAGTGGCAACAGCTTCGCCAAGATTTACATCAATGTTACAATGAACTAAAAACAAAGTTGCTTAATTCTGCGTAAAATATTACAATTTACTGTTTCTAAAGTATAGAAATTTGCTAGTATTTGCTACCCCTAAAATCAGCTTCGCCGGAGCTTACGTAATGAAAAAACGCAACTTTGGTTCGAGTCGATGAGTGCAGTCGGTGGCATGGCATACTAGAGAAATATCATTTAAAGTTTCTAGACTTATTTCTGGAGGTCAGTATGTTGAAACACACAATTATACTTTTCATCGCAATGATTACCATCATTTGCGATCCATATCCTAAAGAAGGTAAGGTTTACAAAAACCCCAAAGATCTACAAGACAATACAACCTTTGCCCTTGCACCACTGATGACAGAACAACAAGTGTTTTCCGAGGCACAACAAGTGATTCGTGTCGAAGTTGAATGGCTTTCCACCACAGACACATTTCGCTTTGCATATGCCGTTATTGAAAATTCCGGCACAGCAGCGCTAAGCAAACGCACGAAAAATTTGGATACATTTGGTAGTTACCGTGGTCAACTCGTCGACACCAATAACAACGCAATTTTATACTACAATTCACTAGGCACAGGGCAGCAATACCGGAAACTATCGCGCTCTTTGACGTTTCGTTTCCCCATCCCTCAGGATGTCGTTGAATTTCAAATGATTGCTGAAAATCCACAAACCGGTATCATGGAGCACGTTCTCACACAAAAAATAGATCCACAAACCATACCTGTGGTAAAAAACTCTATGACGTTTAACGATATCGAAGTGCGGGTACTACAACAAGCGACAAAGTTACCAAAACTTATCGTGAACGTTTATGCAGAGGGTTATGATACTTCTGGTAAAAACTCTTTCTGGCAAGACGCGCCTAAAGTAGTGGACCGTTTACGCAGCAAAAACTTCCCAATGTTTGAGCATCTTGAATTTCGTGGCGTTTTTGCCGTGTCACAACAAAAACTGGGTTCCGCAAAAAAACTGGGATTTCCGATACCAGAAAGAGATTCTTTTTTAGGTTTGTATTATCCGTACTGGGATGATTTTGGTCGTTGGTACCACGTAATATATCCCACACGAGAAAAGCGCTTTCGTCAAAACATCGGCCTTGTTCCTTATGACTACCCCATCGTTTTGGTAGATAGTAGTAGTTACTGGGGTGTCGGTAACTTTAAAGAACATACAGCGATTCCTGCACGTAGTAGTAGTTTTACTTATTTACTCATGCACGAATTTGGACATTATTTTGGTCTCAATGAAGAGTACGATAGTGGTGGCAAAACAGAATTGGCATTCGCTCCAGGTATTCGCGAACCATGGTCGCCAAACATTACTTTTCTAAATAATAAACAAAACGTCAAGTGGAAACAGTTTACCACAAAGGGAGTTCCCATCCCCACTCCCAAAAGCTATTGGACTGGAAGCGGTCCCTATGGGGCATATCGTGGAGGATACGCACAAACACCTCCTTTTGGTAAAAGTTACAAACCTGGTTTTGGCTGCATTATGAACAGTGGCAGTAATTTTTGCGATATTTGTCGTTTTTCCATCACCCAAAGAATACGCTTTGACTTAGGTTTGGAAACAAAACCCTTTAGCTTTAATAACACACAACAATGTTGTAAGTAGAAAGGAAATACTTGTGTTAAACATTGCTCATTTTATCCACAATTCCAATATGCGCTCCCCGCAAAAAACGGCGATGCGCTTAGGTGAAAAATCCTTTACTTACCAAGAGCTCACCGCACTTGCTGGCAAAGTTGCGTCGTTCTTAGAAGCTCAGGGCATTAAAAAAGGTGATACAGTGGCCCTTTCCTGTCCCAACGTTCCGTATTTTCCCATTGTTTACTATGGAATACTCCAACTAGGGGCTGTTGTTGTTCCACACAATGTCCTTCTAAAACCTGCAGAAATTGAATACCTACTCAACGACTGCGAGGCAAAAGCCTATTTTGCTTTTGAAGGAACCCCTGAGCTTCCCATGGGACAAATGGCATGGGAAGGTACGCAAAAAACACTGTGTAAGACATTTGTCATCATGACGGCCGACCCTGCGGCCCCCTCTCCAATAGAGGGAGCAACTACTCTAGGACAAATTCTAGCAACTTCACAGCCGAAACAAGAAATTACCCCTACCGACGCCAATGACACAGCGGTCATTCTCTATACATCAGGAACAACGGGTAAGCCAAAAGGTGCGGAGCTGACACATTTTAATATTTTCATGAATGCGCAAATCAGCCGCGATCTCGTTGCCGATGGTGCAGGACATGAAGATGTATTCATGATGGTTTTGCCGCTATTTCATTCATTTGGACAAGTTGTGGGAATGAACGCGACTTTCTACCGTGGCGCAGAACTTGTGATGTTGCCACGCTTTGATCCACAAGTTACCTTGCAACTAATGTATAAGCACAAAGTCAACATTTTTGCGGGTGTCCCCACAATGTACTGGGCACTTCTCAACACTGCGAGTAAAATACCCGAGGAGCAACTGACCGCCGTAAAAAATAATATCAAAGTTTGTGCTTCTGGTGGTGCGGCTCTTCCTGTGGAAATCCATCAACAATTTAAACAAGTCTTTGATGTGGAAATACTAGAAGGTTATGGACTCTCCGAAACTAGTCCTGTGGCAAGCTTTCACCATCGTGGACGTCCTCTCAAGGTAGGTTCCATTGGTGAGCCGGTTTGGGGAGTGGAGATGAAAGTATTTAATGAAGATTGCGAAGAAGTTCCCGTCGGCGAAGTAGGTGAAATAGTGATCCGCGGTCACAATATCATGAAAGGCTACTATCGTAGAGTACATGAGACAGAGCACGCAATGCGCAGTGGCTGGTTTCACTCAGGAGATATGGGAAAAATGGATGAAGACGGTTACTTTTACATCGTAGATCGTGTAAAAGATATGATCGTTCGCGGCGGATTCAACGTCTATCCACGAGAAATTGAAGAGGTTTTACAACAACACGAAGCAGTATCCCTTGTGGCCGTCATTGGCGTTCCACATGAGCAACATGGCGAAGAAGTCAAAGCGTTTGTTGTATTGAACGAAAACGCCCATATTACGGTGGACGAATTAATTGCGTGGGGTAAAGAAAAAATGGCAGCATACAAATACCCACGACTCATCGAGATATGCACAGAACTTCCCATGAACGCGACCGGCAAAATACTCAAACGCGAGTTGCGCGACCGCGAAGCTAAAAAGCAAGAGGATAACTCTCAAGAGTAAAACCAAATATGTAGCCGTAGTAATTACGGCTACATAACCAAGCCTAAAGCGTTTTTATTCTATTGACAAAAAAACTATCAGGATTTTAAAATGAAAAAACCAACGAATAGCAAAAATACGAAAAAACCTGTGAAAAAATCAGTAGCGAAAAAACCTGTAAAAAAAGCTGTAAGCTCCACAAACCGCAATGTCGTAAAAAAGAAAAACGTTACTAAGGCCGCAAATAAAAAAACGGTAAGCTCATCCACTAATCGCAATACTGCCAATAAAAAAACGGTAAGCTCATCCACTAATCGCAACGCTACCAATAAAAAAACAGTAAGCTCATCTACCAATCGCAATACGGCCAATAAAAAAACGCCAAGCTCATCTACCAATCGCAATACAGCAAACAAAAAAAAGGAAACGAAAAAACCAAAGCTGCGTACCTGTTCCAAGTGCAGTCACAAAGTATCTCCTTCGGCGAGAGTATGTCCAAGTTGCGGACACCCCATGGGGTTTTTAAGTTGGCTGACGGAAAACAAATTTTTACTCCTCATCACCAGTATCGTCGGAGTAAATGGCTTGTGGTTTGTCGATGTATGGGACTATTTTGCGAAAACAGAAGACACGGAAGTGCACGCGACAGATCACAACGACAGCACCACCAATAATCCACCGGTGATTCAAAACCCAGTTGTTGCTCCGGATAACACCAAAAAAGAAAAATGTAAGGTTTGTCGTGGTACGAAAAAGATGACATGCCCGGTATGTAAAAGATATGGAGGACAAGGGGGTATTCCTTGCTCCACATGTCGCGGACAAGGTAGAATGCGCTGTACGAAATGCAATGGTAGCGGACGCATGACAGTAGGTCAAGCCTCTGGCTTTTGTGATAAATGCCGCGGCTCGGGAAAAACACAATGCAATGTGTGTCGTGGTAGTCGCTTTCAAAGATGCCACAGTTGTAGTAACGGCAAGGTGCCGTGTAACTATTGTTATTAGCAGAAGACAACTAGAAAAAAAGTCTCGTGGTCGATACCACGAGACTTTTTTATTTATTTAACCGAAATCAATTTCCCACTAGAAAAAGCGGAAAATTCAGGTGCATACATACTTTGCAGCGTTGCAGGTCCCACACGAAAATCACCATTCATATTTGCACGAACACGGTACGTAAAATTGTATTCGCCTTGCGGCAGACGTTCGAAAAAGAAATTGGCTCCTGAATCGCGAATTTCTTCATACCATACAATACCATACTCCCAACGATGACGGCTTACACTATTTTCTGGTTCAAAACCCGCACCACGTGGATCGCGTAAGTGCACATACTCCATGGGGTGTTTGCAGCGAATACTGAGATGCACTTCCAATTGCTCACCAATGCTTACCTTCTCGACTTCCTCAAGAGGAGTAAGAACGTACTCTTTTCCTTGGTGTTTGCGCACAAAATATTTACGCGTCACTTGTAGAAAATCACCACGTGCTTCATCTGGTAGCTTTTCCGTGGAATAATGCCAGTTCATCGAAGCGAACATGTAACCTTTGCCTTCTTTTTCTATGGTAACCTTCGCCATCGTTTCCGGCTGAATATCTTTTCCTTCCACTACGATTTGTTTCTGTCCTCCTTCGTAAGTATCCGGACGGAAAACAACTTCATTTTTATTACCACCTAAATGCACTATGGCTTTTTCCTGAACCGCCAAAGATCCTTGTTGCTTCATAAAAGTGACGAGCGAATAAATCACTTCCGCAGTGGCGCGTGTTGATTTCCACTGATTCATCTTTTTATTTAGCAACAACCACAACACCAATCCATCGAGATGTTTATCGTTGTATGGTTGTACTTCCATGAGAGCACGTAGTATAAAAGCGTGAGACTCGATGGTATCGTTGTACCACAACCAACCACGATCTTCTGGTGCCCAAAACGTCCCTTGGTCTTGTTTGGTGATAGCACTATCCATAATACTGTCCATGACCATTATGGCGTCGGCACTGCGCTTCATACGTTTTAGTGTCAGTGACAACATCGCTTTGATGTATGGACTATGATCTTTCCAGTGCTTAACTGAATATTCCAGCATTGCCCAACGTTGCTTCTCGCTAAATGCGTGTTGATAGCTCTTCGCGTCGTAACATGAAAGAACATAGTTCAAGAATGTGATAAATTCATACCCATAATTCTCGATTACCATGCGTTTTTCATAATAATCACGGAAATGTTGCCCCATAAAAGTCCATGCTTTTTTTATCATGTCTTGTGGGATATCCACCTTGAATTCCAGAGCGCGTGCAAAACTACTCAGTAAGTATAGTGTCATGTAGGCGCTCGAAGGGCCACCCGTCCACCATGGAAACCCACCGTTATTGAGTTGTGCCTTGCGCAACTTATCCAGTGACGACTGGCGATAGTAATTGGCAATTTTCGGATCTAAAACGTTGATCAAATTATCCTTACTACCACCTTCGGCAGAAACCAACCATGGAGTTTCGGCTAAAGCCATCTTGCGATTGGCATCGGGTGCATTCCACTTTGCATATTTTGTATCGCGCTTCGCGGCGAATTCTTCCGCCATTTTCTTCATGGCGGGATACTGATCGTACATAGATGTCACCATGCCTGTGCATACAAAACGGTTCATGGTTTGCTCCACACACTCGTATGGATACTCGGTCAAAAATGGCAGAGCTTGCAACACAGTATATATAAGCTGTCCATTGAGATTCACCACAAGTGAGTCGTGAATCAACGACGCATCTTTCTCTGCATCGCGAAGATCTTTAATTTCCATAATGCGCATGTCATTGTTTTTCAGTGTCACAAAACGCGATTGGCTTAGATGTATTCTACTTGGCAGAACAGGCACGGGGCGCAATTCACCATCAGATACATTATCACTCACCGCAACAACCTTGAACGCATACTCACCTAACTTACTTGGAGCCGTTAAACTCCAGGAAACATTCGTGCTACCATTTCCTGCACATGTCCACTTTTGTTCGTGATTCTGAAGAGAGAAATCATTAGAACGATCTTTTTGGGTGTTG
Source organism: Candidatus Uabimicrobium amorphum (assembly GCF_009002475.1). Lineage (GTDB taxonomy): Bacteria > Planctomycetota > Uabimicrobiia > Uabimicrobiales > Uabimicrobiaceae > Uabimicrobium > Uabimicrobium amorphum. The sequence goes on along the minus strand of NZ_AP019860.1, from coordinate 9,187,059 downwards.
CGATCTAGAATACGCAAGGTCACTTTACCATTCATTTGTTTCGCTGTAGCGTTGTTGATCACCGCTTTCAAGGTTGCCTTATCGCCTTCGCGAAAAAAGCGTGGAACATATGGACGCACCATCAAATCTTTGCGCGTTGCCGTTGTGCGGTTCATACTCATATACTTAAGATCAGAGGTAATCGCATGAACATATACCTTCCACTCCGTAACACTGTCAGGTATTTCAAATTCAATCGTTGCCACACCTTTTTTGGTAACAATGTGTGGCAAAAAGAACGCCGTTTCCGAAAAATTACTGCGTACACGTGGTTCCTCGCCTTTTTTCTTTTGTGCAGGTACTTTAGGGGCACGTGGTACGGCCTGTTGTTTCAAAACCGTGTTTCCTTCGGGTACTGCCCCGCCCAGATCTCCACTCTCCACACTACTATCATCGGCAAATCCCTCTTCACCAAGAGATTCTTCCGAACGCAAATGAATCGCTGGACCGGTTTCTTCTGGACGAGTAGTAACGCGATAAAACTGTCTTCGTCCGGGTCCGCCTACACCATAAGAACGAAACGCCATGAACTGGTCGCGATAATATGATGGCGCTGCGGGAATGGTGTACCACCCCTTGTTCACGATGCTATAAAAAGAACGCGTAAAAAGACCATGACGTGTGTATTCCACACCGTATTTCGCGGGATATAACGTCGCCGGAGAAGTAAAAGTATGTGGAGCGAAAAAATCTAAACTACGGTCATACATATAAGCCAATACCTCTGCGGCAACATCTTCGGCATTTGGCCCCTTAACTTGTACAGTCCATGTTTCTTTTTGTCCAGGACGCAACACATCGCGAAAGGTAGCAAAATTCAATTGCAATTCCTTGTTGTCCCACGGTACAAGTATGTTCTCTGTTAAACTGTAGTATTGATAGTCGTGAACTCCATGAATACGTACGCTAAAACCACCACGATGTTTTTCAGAGACTTTTACTTTAAACATGCGCGTTTGGCTAGCATCGTCAATCCACATGCGTTTTAGCATATGTCCATTCTGATGAACCTCCACGCTAAGAGGTTGGTCGGAAATACCTGAACCCAAAAAGAATACAGCTTCTCCTCCCACACTTACTTTATTTTGTTTTGGAATCAAAAAAACCGGTACCGCAACACGTGCATTGTTATCGGCAACAATAAACTCTTTTTGTGTGGCATAGGCACTACCAAATTTGTCTTTGGTATTGTAACGAATGCGATATACACCTGGCGTTAGATCAGAAAACTCAAGGTTCGCCTTACCATTCTTTCCATGGGTAACGCTACCTGATTTCACCTGTTCACCATCCGCAAAAGAAAACAGATATTCTTGTAGAGAGCGGTTATGTTCCCAACGCGGGCGCATTAAATCTCCCGGTGTGTATTTTTTACCAGGTATTTTTTCGAATGGTAAATCTTTAGGCAACATCGCCTGTTGTGGTTGCTTTACACGAAACAAAGAATACTGAGCCTCTCCAGCGCGTGCAACGCCGTTTAGATCTTGCAAATGAATGTTTATCTTTGCCGTTTCTTTGGCAGAAACAAACTTATCGTTAAGAGAGATTTCGGCCTTCACCGCCACAAAACCAATGTTGTATGTCGAAGAAGAGTTACGCGTTTCTCCACCTTCGTCGGTAATTTCCGCATAAACTTCAAAACGATAGCTAATTTGTTCTTTGTTCGGCAAGTTATCATTGGCTTCCGGAGTAAAGTTAATTTTAAATTCCCCTTGGGTATCCAGCTGTGTATACCCAGAAGCCACTTCGTCGCTACTTTGCACCGAAAGGTCGCGATAGTACCACCAGTACCAGTATGGATAAACCGGTACACGTGTCACGCGATAAAAGACTTTTCCTGTTGTCAAAGGAAGACCAAAATAGTAACGCGCATTTCCGGTAATTTGCGCTTCATTATTCAAACGTAGCTCTTCTTTTGGTTTTTGCAGTTCAACTTCAAAAGTAGGGCGTTTGTATTCCTCAACGCGTACATTTGCATAACTGGTTTTACCATCGACAACAGCACGCAAACGATAGAGTCCCAAGAGTCTACCTTGTGGCACAGTGAACGATTCCGAAGCCGTTCCATAAGAATTCGTCACCACAGTCTTTGTTTCTACTTCTTTCCAGTTGGGGTCAAGAAGCGAAAGCTTTACCTTCTTATCGACCATCGCCTGATATTTTCCGGACAGTGAATTACCATCGAAGGTGACTACCTTACACATGATTTCTTGTAAAGGCCTATATATACTGCGATCGGTGTATACAAAACTTCCTTTGCGGTTGTGACTCACATTACTCGGATAAAAGTACAATGTATTGGGGTCAAAAGACACATCATTGTCTTTTTCCGCAACCATAAAATAGTTAGAGCCCCGTCCACTCATTCGAAAAAACGCCGTGCCACTTAGCGATGTCTTTCGCGTATCGATCAAACGCGCACCAACATTGTAATTGTATTGGTATAACTTCACCGTAGCTCCGGCAACACCTGTCCCTTTTTTACCATCAACAATCCATGCTTCCCAACCACCTTTTTTACGGTTTTCTAAAACGACCATGTTGCTAATCAACATGTAGGTAGAGGAAATCGCATTTTTGCTCGTGGAGAAATTCTCGTCTGCCGACGCAAATACCGCGAAAAAGCCATTGCGTTTCATTGGTGCGGTGGTGTATGTGTTGTGATACTCAAAATCTTTTAAGTCTTCGAGATCTACGCTCCAAGAGTGGGTAGGTCTTTGCTTATCTAGTGTTTGACGTAAGTCGTTGGTGTATACACTGCCAGGGTAGCGATGTGGACGTTTTAGAAATGCGTCAAAATTAATCATGTACGCGCGAAAGAACAACTTTTGCATATTCTTGTGTTGTATGCGTAGCGATTTTTCTCCGTGATGATCTACCCCCATCGAAATGATATTAAAAGCGGGCGCTTCCAATGTCTTTTGTAGCGTGAGACATTTTTTCCCACCTAAAGACTCGGGATATTTTTCCACCGCTTTTACTGCCGTTGTGTGTGCAGCAACACCTAATTGTTGCTCTTGTTGCAGTTTTGCCAGCTCATACATTCCCGCGGCCCACCACGGATACGAACTATACTTTTCGAGAAAAAAAGACAATTCCTTTGCCATTTTTTCTTTGTGGTGCTTTTCCCCAAAGAAACTTTTCAGCAAACGTATTTTTTCTAACTGCGATTCTAGAGCGGATTCGACTCTACCGTTGTCTATACTCCAAAAATACACATCATCCAAAACGTGCACTAATTTGAGAATGGGGTGAACATCGCTTAGCAAAATATCATCCAGTGTACGCTCGCGAAGATCAGAGGCCTTTAACAAATGCTCAAAATCAATACGATATTTTTCTCGCGATTGTTGCGGTGTCCAAGTTTGTGTGCTAGCGATAAACCCTGCCCAGCTATAACACAAAAAATCACGCATGGTGCCACGTACACGTTCGGGATACCCACCTATGCGGATAAATTGCTTAAAGTCTTTTACAGATAATTTCCCTAAGGTATAACGCACCTGGTAGGCTTTGTAATAGTGCTTGTGGATACGTTTAAAAATTTCGTTTTTACTCCACTTTTTTAAATCGACATCCTTCGCAGAAGCTACTTTTTCACGATTGTTAATTTCCCAACGATATGCGTAGTAGTACACTTCTAACGTATGCGCACAAAACATATTTAGTATACTGTTGCTTTCTCCGTCATGAGGCCATGCTTCCTCGTATAGTGTACGCACCGATGTTTCGTAGCCATGCAAAGCCGTCTGCAATGTAACTTTGCGAATGAGTGATTTACGCCACTCTGTTAAATTTTTCTGCTGCTGTGCGTTGTCGAGAATAACATCGACTTTCTTCAAAGCAGCTTTATATTTTTGTTTTTTCTCCAATTTGCTTACTTCAGCCCAAGGATCCGAAGTTTGTGCAAAAATGCATGAGAAACAAACAAACAACAAACTTAGATATAACTTCATTGTAAGCCTTTCTGTAGAACAGTCCGTGAATAAGTGGAAAATAGAATATCGCTTCCTAAGTTAGCAGTTAGCGACTATTCCGATTCCTAACTTTCCTTCAAGGAGCTACACAACAAATGTATAGGCATCTCTTCAGGATCGTCGAGAAAAATAGCTTCACCAAAGTATTGCTTGCTCATTAGAGAAAAGCGACTCTCTTGACCGATAAAGTCACTTTCTTCCCAATCTTCTACAGCAACCATCGCGATAAACTCGGCTATTTCCGCCTTGCGTTCATCGTTCAACTCCACAATAGAATCGACATCACATATAGCGCTATCGTAGATAATACTTTCCACAGCTTTTTGATGAATGTTTTTCCACAACATTGCATTTCCCGCCATCTCTAGCAGATAGTTAGTCTCTATTCTTTTTTCTTTCACCCAGATAAATGGATTCACTTGAATGGCAAAGAAACCTATTTGTTGTGGTTGTGGATTTTTTAAATCATCGAGCATTTTTTGCGCACGATTACGCACCGCGATCATTTGTTTGCTCATCTTTATATTTTGTTCATTCATCAAAGAACTTTGCTCTTCCATGCTACCCATAGTTATCGTTCTTGTACACGTAAAAGATTCCGAGCCTGAATTTGTATGGGTTACAGATTCGTACGTGCGTATTTTTTCCCAAGTCTGTCCTTGGTTTTGCGTATTAAAACGCAATCCCGAAGATGTGATGTCACTGCATACAGTAAAGTTTTTATTTTTGCCGGGATTCCAACGTCCATGCTGTACACATTGAACAGGAATTTCGTAACACCCTTGAGAAATAAGACAACTATGATATAACTGACGATCTTGGCCACCACCGATCAATAGATGCCCTTTAATACCAAGAGCATAACCTTCACCTTTGTAATCGACAGTCAACCGCGGTACGTTGCTGTTTTTTTGTTCTTGTATTTTCATCGTACCATCTTTAAGTGCCTCACCAAAAAGTTTGGGGACATGAAAGTCATTTTGCTTTTCGGAATACACGGGGATGATTGTCAAACCAGGATACGATTTGGCTTCATCAACACAAATATCCAATTGTTTGAGTGCATCTACCATAGATAACTCCTTTTGTTCATACTTGGACGTTTCAAGGTCGCAAAAGTTCCGATTTTTTTAGAAAATTGTTTCAAGGCTTAGTCAAATATCAACCTTTTTCGTAGCCGTAGTCGTCACCGTGACCGTAGTCGTCACCGTGACCGTAGTCGTCACCGAAAGATTCCTATTACGTTATGCTTACTTATTTAGATAACGATTACGGTAACGATTACGGTAACGATTACGGCTACGGTCAGGGTCAGGGTCACGGTCACGGCTTTAAACTAATTGATAACTGTCCCTAATCAAACATAGCTTGACGCAGTTGACAGCCAGAGAAAGTCGCTATCCCAGCGACAACGCCACCAACAACACCGCAGACAGCAATACACAGTGCGGGATGCGGAAGAGAAAACAAGTCGCTAATGCGCGTTGCAATAATCTGTGATGTAGTGAAAAACTGTAATGCCGCAACGCATATCCACAGTAATGCCACGCCACAAAATCCTTTGGCAAAAACCACAAAATCATTCTTGCCTTCTACCATCACAAAGCCAAAAATGAAGGCCGCAACAGCCATACTCCACCACGGAAAAAACATCTGTGCCACACCACAAACCACAAAAAGACCTATCATATTTCCCATTACTCTGCTCCTATGACTAATTTACGAACACATTTTTCTTGACGATCTTGTGGGCTAGCCAAAAATAGCAATTCGTAAAGCTCTCCCTGTTCCCACTTGCCAATAAAGTCGTCGTAATGCTTACTTCCAGGGTTACCTGACTGTCCTCCGGGATAAACTCCCCAAGCTTTTATGGGAGAAGAAAGCTCCACCACCATACGCCACGAAGGTCCCGCATTTTTTCGCGTAGCATTCACAATATGTCGGCCACCTCCTACAAACAAATCTTTTCGACTAAAGGCTCCTATACGCATCAAATGATTTACGTCACAACCACGATGGTTTCCCCATCGCCACTTTGTGTTTTCACTGGTAAGTGTCCCGTGTGCGTTACTCAATTTCTTAACAGCACCAGAAAACGTATTTTGCGCAAGTTCTTCTAAGGTCTCTTGTTTTTCGGTCGTAACATTGTCAAACCACTTACTACGGGGATCTTGTACAATAATTTCTACGGTGCGATGCCAACCTGGTTTGGTATATTTCTTGCCATCGCGGAACTCATCCCAAATAGCGGGAACCAATGATCTCCACCATTCATAAAAAATAGAGGGTGCTATTTTGTCAGGATCGTTGTTATAATCCCACTTTTGCAAAATCTCGATAGCCGACTTACTGTCCGCATCGTCACCTTTTACCATTTTTAAAAGTGTAGGAAGCACTGTAGAGGCATGTACGTTGTAATTATCGTTTAGTAAGCTGTTGAATTCCTTTATCGTAATGTTTTGCATCTTTGCCAAACGTTCGTTGATGCGTACATTGCGATAATATTCAAAACGTCCGTTGTAATAATATGGATATGTATCGTCGGTCGGATGTTGGTTTGCCGAACTCACAAAGCCACTCTCGGGATTTTTGATATGTGGTCTGTGCTCGTAAGGAACATAAGCTTTCCACTCTGTACTCGATGTAGTGCCGTCTTCGAGCATACGCCCAAAACCATCGGGCTTTATCGGAAATTTTCCATTGGGAGTAATGGCAATATCACCATTGACATCCGCAAATACGATGTTTTGTGCGGGGCTATCGTAATAAGTTAAGGCTTTGCGGTAATCATCGTAATTCTTGGCGCGGTTTAAGATGTAAAAAGCTTTGAACTCTAATGATGGATCGTGAGCCGTCCATCTCAAAGCGATAGGAACCGGTTCGTCAAAAGAAACTGGACCGTGATGGGTATAGACAACGTCAAATACATAGTCCTCTTCACCACGTATCTTAATTACTTCGCGGCGCTTTGTCGTTGGCAACCATTTATCGTCAAACCGGTAAAAGTCTTTTTTGTCGCTTTTGTACTTTATTTTGTACCAATCGATGACATCCCATACCGAATTAGTCATCCCCCAAGCCACATTTTCATTAAAGCCGATTACGATACCCGGCAAACCAGGAATCGTCACGCCATACACATTTACTTCAGGGCTAGAAAGTTGCATTTCCAACCAAATAGCGGGCATAAAAAGTTTTAGGTGCGGATCGTTCGATAACATCGGGCGCCCACTAAGTGTTTTTTTTCCAGACACCGCCCAGTTATTGCTTCCCTTGATCATATCTGGACGATTGGGGAATGGAATATCGTATATCTTATTGGTATTACGCGCATTTTTATCATCTTTAATGCCATGCGGAGTAAATGCCCATTCGGTTCCCGATGGGATAATAGGACTCGTTGAATTTTTCAGCGGAAACAAATTTTCCATGGTTTTGCGATCATACGCCGCAATGATGTTGTTCATTTCGCGGTCTTCGCTACGATATGACAATGATTTAGCCATATATTTTTGTACAAGAAATGTCTTTAGAGGACTCCATAACTCCGGTTTATAATCTAAGACTTTACACTCCACGGGGTAGTCTTCATAGGAAAGTGAATTAATGTATGCATTCACCCCTTCACAGTAAGCGTCGAGTAATTTTTTTACTTGCGGTGCTTTTTCCTCTAGTGCAGCGACCGTTCTCTCCGCAGCGAATGTTAAACCAATGCGACGATTTTCCTCGTCGAGTTTTTTCGCTCTGTTTCCTACAACCTCACACAAACGTCCACTCGCAACTCGTGCAAGAAAATCCATTTGCCATAGGCGATATTTCGCCGTCAAGTAACCTTGGGCGATCGACACATCGCGTTCGTTTTTCGCAAAAATGTGCGGAATTTCACGTTCATCCCAAACAACAGTAACTTCGTCTTTCAAAGCGGGAAGAGACAATGTCGTTTGTGTTTTACTCTCACCGTTGGCCCAAAAACCATGAAAAGGATCGCAAAACTTACCCAAAGGTGGCAGGGCTTTGTTATTGCCTATTGGCAAACGCGAATTACCGGTGATCACAACAAAAATCAATACCACCAAAGAACATGTAAATTTTAACCACTTCATACCTTCACCTTTCCAAAGAGGTATTTATCATACAAGTGTCATCACAGCAAAAGTTTTTAGCATATCCACTAAAAACATCCCCTGCAATGTAGTTACAAATATTTTCTTAACTTTCGCCATTTAGAAAAAGAATATGGATCCTTACTCAGAATCGATTTTCATCCATCAACTAGCGCAAGCCGTAATTTACTACAAAATAACATAAGTGTTGTGTATTGAAAATATAAAACTTCGCTGGAAGTTGTATGCAAATTCGGTTATTATAGTATAGATAGAATCTATTTTTGAAATTTTATTCTCTGTAGATAATTCGGGCTCAGGTTCACAAACAAATTCAGTTCTAATTTATTCATAAAACATAGGAATATGTAAAAGTATGTCGGAAAACAATAGTAGCGAATCGAACACACTGCAACCGCGTGTTACTCAGGTAAACACGATACAGTCTCCCCAGAAAGCCAAGCAAGAATATATTCGTGTAAGAAAAAATTTTCACAACTACTATATCGAATATAAACTTCAAGATAGTGGAATTGCAAATTTATATCGCGCTATTGACCAACAAACGACCACACCTGTGCTTATTAGAGAATTTGACGCCACAGATAATGAATTTCGCGACTACTTGTCTTGGGAATATAACTTCCTCAGCCATATCAACCACCCTAATATTGTCAAGGCACGCGAATTAATTGATTGCGGAGATAAAATTGCCATTGTTTTTGAATTTGCCGAAGGTTTGTCATTAAAAGAAATACTCGCCGAAGAGAGAAAATTTTCATGGCCAGATCGCATCGCCATCGCCTACAACATCGCCAATGGCGTCAACGTTCTTAACAAAGCAGGAATTATACTTCGCGACATGAAACCTGCCAATATCATGATCAATCAGCAAATGAATCAAATAAAAATACTATATCATGGCCTTGAAAACCCTTCGAATAAAAAAAACCTCCGTATTACTTTACGCAATAAAGTAGATGAGTCGGTTATGTATTTAAGCCCTGAGCAAACAGAGGGCCGCCAGAGTGACCGTAGCAACGTTTTTTCACTGGGAACCATTTGTTATCAGCTATTTGCCAATAACAAAAAGTCGCCCTTTTACTCCGACAATCCTTTTAGTTGTTGCTATATGGTTGGTAGTCACAACCCACTCATTCTCGAGAAGGTAATCAATAGCAGAGACATCGACAAAGATCTACGCAAGTACATATCAAATGTTATAAAGCGTGCTATGGAAAAAAATGACAAAGAAAGATGGGTGAGCGCCGAAGAAATGGCGATGCAGTTAGCTCGCTGTTACTTTGCCGTCATAAATAACGACAATACTCTTTTACAAAAACCTTTGGGTTTTCAACCACAAATAGATCTTTCGGGAAAAGAGGTACAGCTACAGGAAAAAGAAGAGATAACGTCTCTAGTTCTCGATATCGACAACATTGATATTGAAATACCGGCAGATGACATTCCCATCAATGAAGAAACACCACCCAAAAAAAATAAAAAACTAACGAATCGCATACAATATGAATTGCCAAATTTGCAAAAAGCGACCCAAGGCCGCAAAATGACACTTTCAGCACTTGTTATCCTCAACGTGGTAATATCTTGTTGGTTAATTTTAGCGGCACCTAAACAAAACACCAATGAAGGCGTCACAGAAAAACCACAATACACCACTGCCAAAAAGTTATTCGTGCAAAAAAGATATTTAGAAACGATGCGTGTTCTACAAAAGATAATGCAAAAAGAAAAAAACAATGCACAACTACATCGCGATCTAGCCGCATGCTATAAAATATTTGGTGAATACACCAAAGCAATTCATCACTACGAAAAAATGTTAGAAATCACCCCAAATGCAGAGATATACTATGCGCTTGGAAACTGTTATGCGTATTTACTGAGCTACAACGAAGCGATATCCTGCTTTAAAAAAGCACTAAAAATTCAACCCACTTTTACCCTAGCAGCGGTCGGCATGGCCGATATCTTTTATGCAACACGACAGCATACCAAAGCGATTTATTACTATAAACAGGCCTTAAAACAAGCCACAACCATAGACGAAAAAGCGAAAATTCACTTTCACATAGCCCTGAGTTTCTTTAGACAAAAAAATTACGCAACCGCAGTGGATCACTACTCAACAGCAATAGAGTTAAAACCGCAAGAAGCGCGCTTTTACAACAAACGTGCCGCAGCATACAAACAACTAGGCAAAGAACAACTCGCCGCAAAAGACCTTGCAACGTTTCATTCATTGCAAATTAAATAACTAGAATTCCCGATATATGACCTACGATAATATTTATAGTTCTCCACGAAAAAAAATCGAACGCTTCCGGTTTGACAAAGAGGTGGTTGATGTTTTCGACAATATGATCACACGTTCTGTTCCCGGCTACCTGACCATTGTGCAAATGATTTCCATGATGGCAAACAACTATGTACAACCAAACACCTCCATTTACGACTTAGGGTGTTCATTAGGTAAAGTCTCTAATGCCATTCGCCAAAAGTGCGCGACACCAATTATTGCCGTAGATAGCTCGGAAGAAATGGTGCAAAGTGCGCAAAAAAATCTCCAAGGATTATCCGATATTCAAGTCATTTGTGAGGATGTGTGTAAAACGAAGATAGAAAACGCTTCCGTGGTGATCATGAACTTCACTCTACAGTTTATTCCCCGCGAAAAACGCCAACAGTTATTGGAAAAAATATACGCTGGTTTACATCCACAAGGTATATTCATTCTCTCGGAGAAAATACAAAACTCAACGCTACAAATAGATCTACACCAAAGTTTTAAAAAAGACCAGGGATACTCGCAACTAGAAATAGAACAAAAAAAACGCGCCCTACAAAATTTTATGCTACTAGATAGTAAAGACGAACATTTACAACGTTTACACAGCGTCGGTTTTACAAAAAACGAACTGTGGTTCCAATGCTTTAACTTTGTCTCTTTTTTCAGTCAAAAATGCTAAACTACCAAAACCTATACGATACACTAAACGACGACGATCGCCTACAAAACTGGCTCTCACATTTACCACAAACAGTAAATCGTGCCTTAGATCCTTCGCAAAATAGCAACATCATCAAGTGGCGCTCCGCTTTGGAAAAACTTCCCGATGTAAACATAACCTCTGTGGATCTAAAAGACTCCGTCACCATAGACGGAAATTTTACCGATACAGAGTTCTTACGCGAGTTACTGTCACAGTTTCACCCATGGCGCAAAGGCCCCTTTTCTCTATTTCAAACGCACATAGATACCGAGTGGCGCTCCGATTGGAAGTGGGATCGCATCAAAAACGCGATTTCCCTAAAACAAAAAACCATTCTCGATGTGGGATGTGGAAATGGTTATCATTGCTGGCGTATGGCCGGTAGTGGTGCCAACTTAGTGGTGGGAATAGATCCATTGCCACTATATATAATGCAGTACCAAATATTTGCCAAATATTTACCACAAGTACCGGCCTATGTTTTACCTCTAAAAATAGAAGATGTGCCTATGGATTTGCGAGCATTTGACAGCGTTTTTTCCATGGGAGTGTTGTATCATCGCCGTTCACCAATTGATCACCTTTATCATCTGAAGTCATGCCTAAAACACCACGGACAACTCATACTAGAAACTCTAGTCATCGACGGCGAAAATGGACAAACCTTACTTCCAGAAAAACGCTACGCAAAAATGCGCAATGTATGGTTTATCCCGAGCTGCCTTACATTAGAAGCGTGGTTAAAGCGCTGTGGTTTTATTGATATCGAACTCGTCGACGTTAGCACTACGTCATTACATGAACAACGCGCAACGAAGTGGATGACGTTTGAATCACTACGCGACTTTCTCGATCCACAAGACACCAGTAAAACCATCGAAGGCTACCCCGCCCCCAAGCGAGCTATATTTATTGCCACGAAAAAATAGTTAAGTATCATTCAAAGCGATTTCCAACGATAGATTGTGATTATTCTATCTATTCTGTTTCATCTGTCAAAAAAAGCGAAAGACTTTCAAAAAAAACATTTGGCACTTCCTCCCTTGATATTGCAAGTATTTGACATATGTAGTAGACATAAAAAAAATACGTGTATTATGTATATATGTTTCAGAAACAGGTGAAAAATGTTTGGGAAGTATACGGATTATTAGGAAGCGGTTTGGATAAATGCAATGGTTTTATGCTAATCGTTTTTATGCTCTTTAAGTGTCTGGATGAGTATGGGAAGAACAGCTTTATCTTTTTCTCTACCAATTTCTTTTTTTAGTTCAATCAGGCTTTGTAGACTTTGAACGCGAACTTGTATTTCTCCTATTTGCATTAAATGAGAATTTGGTAAAAGGTCATTGTAGTCTTGTCCATTACCAAAGGTTCCCAGTAAATCAAGAAGTCCTTCATCTGTAGTCAATAAATGGTGCCCTGAAGACGCAAGGCCAGAAACATCAGGTTTTATAACTATACCGCGCCTTGTTCTGTAGGAGGTGTTTAGCTCATCTAATGCTTTTTCAAGACTCTGTAAATTTTGTGGGTCTCGATTATGCACTAAATCAAATCAAAAGTTGTTACTGGAGCACCATTAATTACAGCACTTACTCCACCAATAACAATATATTCCACATTATGCTTATTTAGAATTTCAAATATACGAAAGAAATTAGTTGATTTTTGTTGCACTTTGTAACCTTTGCATTACATTTATATGATCTTGTAAATATTGAAGTCTTTCCGTAGGAGTGAGAGACTTCATCTAACGAATAAGAGTCAAGTCTACACCTTCAGGACTATAGGCTTTTTCTTCACCTTCATTAACAATTTCAATTGGTTTCATTGTCACCTCCTCGGCAATTAACTTTTTCAAAATCGGTGCCAGACTCAGCCATTGAACAGTAGCGTACCCCAAGATTTCCGAAGCGTCATTGGCTTGGAGCTAAAGTAATTTTAGCTATCTACAGTTATGTAAATAGTTGCCCGTCCTTTACCTTTCTTTTGCAGAAGCCCATCCTTTACATATTCTTGTAAGTCTCTTCTTGCAGTTGCTTCTGATACTTTTGCGATATCTTGATAACAAGAAACTGTAATTTTACAATGCTTTTTTATATAAGATGCCATTGTCGTTTTTCTTGCTTCTTTTTTGTTATATTTTTTATCTTCTATCTTTAAGTGTATTTTATTTTTTAAAACAGTCAATTCTTCACGTATGCTGTATATGTTCTTCGTTCCATCTTTACGTACTAAGTAGATAAAGTTTTCTTCAAGTAGCCTCTTGAAATACATCGAAACATTTGATGGTTGTAACCCGAGACTGGTTGTAACACTTTTATTTGAAAATTCACTTTGCTTTATCATTTCTGATAGAATAACTAACTCTTGTCTTGATAGGGTATTGGTTTTTTGCTTAATAATTTTAGTTAAAAATTTAATTGCTTCTTCTTTTTTTAAAGTCTTGTATTTTTTGTATGGATAACTTAAAACAACTCGTGCGATACTATCCATAACAAATCTGATTTTGCCTTTATGAAGCTCATACAAGTATTTTATAAAACTATTTTCGACAGGTTTAATTTCTTTACCTTGTTCTATTGAAAGTAGTGCGTAACGAGTGTTTATAGCCTCGATAACTTCTTGATAGGTGAGAGGTGGTACTTGAATGGGCCATCCCATGATACTACTAACTCTTTCTGAAGGTGAAATAACTTGACTAAAGAATCCCTTACGCGCAACAAAGATATAGTATATATCTGGAAGAAGTAAAATATCTCGTATTTCTTCGAATAGCATTTTACATTTTTTCAAATCATCACTAGATAGTAACTCTAAATTATCAAAATGGAGGAAAATTCCGCCATACCCTAACTCTTGAATTTCTCTTATGATGTCCATTAAATAACCAATCAATTGACTTTCCGTTAAGTCTGGTATATTTAATTGTGTTTGGCGATTATAACTTATGCCACATCCAAATATGTTACCTTGTATATCATGTGATTCGCGGTAGAAAATGTCATACAAGAAACGAATTTTCTTTAGTTGTTGACTTTTCTTTATTTTCTTTTCTTGTGCCAACAGTAGCATTTTGCTGGATATGTGCCCTAAAATTTCTACGAGTAAACTCTTTGCAGTAGTTTTCCCATACACAGATATTTCTTTTATTGGGGTAAAGAGTTTATCTTCAGCTTCTTGTTCCCACAAATATCGATGATAGTTGACCAGTGTCGTTTTTCCAACTCCAATATGCCCTTCCACAATAGCTCGTCCCCCGCCTGAATTACGTATGACATTGAGTAATTGTGTCGATTCATTAGAGCTCATCGAACGTCCAACAAAAGCCTTGCTAATAGGGAGTAGCTTTGAGTGTAAGGTCAGAGCATTGGTATCAAATGGGTTTCCATTAAAACCCCAATGTTGCCAAATATTACGGACTAGTTTTACTTGCACGAACAGTTATCCAATCAAAAATATAACAAGTTTATAACAAAGAAACTACGATTATACAGTAACTGTAGTATCTTTTCCCAATCACTATATCATATTAATTTTAGTTTCTATGTCAAGGAAATCCAATCAAAAATATAACAAGTTTATAATATCAAATGTATACTTTATAAAGGTTGTATTGACGTTTTTCGATCATCCTTTGTAATTCCGTATGTGGTTCATTAACTTTCATAAAGTTCATGGCACACCGAGAGTTCATGGCACACCGAGAGTTCATGGCACACCGAGTCTGACACCCAAATTGAATTTATTGCTGAGTCTGGCACCAATTTTAATAGCTGACCTTCTAAATAAGAATAAAGTTTTACGTATCAATCAAGGAAAAAAAACAATTTACAAATTGTGTAAATGATATCAGATTCTGCAGAGAGTTCAGACTGAGTGACCTTAGTTTAACTGAATGGCACCAATTTATTGCTGAGTCTGGCACCAATTTTACGAGTGACCAAATTTTAGAGTCTGGCACGAATTTTTTTAAAGCGCAAATCGAGTCTGACACCCAACACCCCAAATTGAGTCTGACACCCAAATTGAGAATCGAGTCTGACACCAAAATCGAGTCGTTATATGACAGTCCTAATCAGAGTAGTCATCATCTTTATTCAAAACAACGTGCTTCCAGTTGTTGCCATCCGCTCCCACCCCAACACACCATGTTCCTTCCAGCTTATTTGTAGGCGCAGAATTTTCATTATATGCCGCGTTTGCCTTTGGTATCTTATCACCACTATAACTATGCTCTTTTGTGGCGAGGATAAAACCACTTTCATTTACCGCAAAGGCCCTGTGGCCTGTTTTACCTCTTTCTTTAGGCCATGCGTAAATGACAAAGCGTCTTTCCTGATCGGTAATAATTGCGCTGTCACTCTTCAGAGTTTGGACGTCGTCTTCAGTCATCACCTCGTTTTCACCAGGAAGGTAACAATAAAAGTAGTAGTTTTTGTTTGTGAAAAACCGCTGTTTCTCTTCGGCAATGAGACGTGGAGCTAAAGAATGTTGTTTACCGCGTATTGCTGTCACCCCTGCGAGTTCTTGTAGAAAACCATATTCTCCACGGTCATTGTTGTTCTGATCACAGTGTACCTCGGCGCGAAAGATTTGTTGTTTTGTCGCGTAAGATTGTAACAACGCAATTGCCTCATTTTCATTGGTAGAAAAAGAGCTCATCTGCATAATATATTCCCAAAATATTAGAAATACTATGACAAAAAAAACACAAATATACACAATGGCGGCCATCAAAAACTTACTCATTGCCAGCGCAGTGCGATCACTCTTTTCTTCGACTTTAACGCGAATTAAACGATCGCGAATTTCCGCAACGTACGGGTCCTCGATGCCTTTTAAAACTTGTAAATGCGTTTCGGCTAATCCTGAATCTTTACACTGCAATGCAATATCGGCAAACTTAGCATGTGCATAACGTTTCTTTTCCGTTGCGTGCTCGTTGCCACTCCATATTTCGATACTTCTCTCGTATAGCGTTATCGCCTTGATTAAATTGGCGTACAAGTAATTGCGATTCATCGCGTTTAATCTACTGGGTAAAACACCTATCTCTTTCTTAAAACAAACGGCTTTGATAAATTGCCATAGAACAAAAACTACATTGGAAACAATAAAAAGACATGGTATGCCCACTAAAACAGAAAGGAGAAGACTCTCGTCTTCAAAATAAAAAGAATAAAAAGAAAACAGCGCAATATAAATAGCAAAAATACATTTCCCTAACATATTACTGTAATACCAGAAGAAAGGAAATAACATGCGACCGGGAATATCAAAAAAGATGTACTTGAGTTTTGCTAACAACAAACGCCCTTGTTTTTGTTCTTCTAAATAAGTAGTGATTTCATCTAAGATATGATCGGCTTTTTCGGTAAGTATCAAACTTTCGCGATGCTGTAGGAAATTTTCAATCGCATGCTTGAATTCCGCAACATTGGGATAACGTTCTTTTATATCGCGAGACAAAGCTTTGTTACATATATTACGTAATTCTAGTGGAATGGACTCGTCGTAGCTAGGCGCTTTTCCTAAACTACAGGACATAATTGCCTCTAGTGGATTACCTCGATGTGGTGGTTGTTTCATCAAAATTTCATACAGAATACCACCGAGCAAATACGTATCTGTCCAGGGACCGATATCTTCACCTTGTCCATTGGCCAATTCATAAGGTATATATGCTGGAGTTCCCATAGGACTTTCGACATGTGATTTATGCAACATGTTTGTTCGTGGTTTTGCTGCGATGTCTACGGCAATTCCCCAATCCATAACGAGCACCTCGCCAAACTCGCCAATCATAACATTTGATGGTTTGAGGTCGTTATGCACAATATTCTTACTATGAGCAAAAGCCACAGCATTACATACGTTTAGCAAAATTTTTAAATGCTTCTCTAAACTATATTTTTTGTCAGTGTCTTGTGTATAGATAATCTCTTTCCACTCGACACCCCCGACTAATTTCATTGCCAAAAAAACATGTCCGTCTTCATTACGACCTAAATCATGAACAGGTACAATATTCGGATGGTTCAGGTAAGCCGTCATCACCGATTCCGCAATAAACTTTCCCTCGCGGTTCTTATCGGTACTGATACTTTGTTTTATGGCAATATCGCGCTGTAGATTTGTTTGCCGACCGCGAAAGACAATTCCCATGCCTCCTTGAGCGATTTTCGATGACAATGTGTAGTTTGTCGACGGCACATGAATGTTTTGCTTTACGGTTTTGTCACTGCCCACCGTTCCCATCAGCGTTGCCAGCGTTTCCTCCGGTAAACTACCACTACCTTTGTAGGTAGCCGTTGCATTTTCGTTGTCTAAACCAATGAGTGCTTTCCATTTTTTATCTATGTCCATTTATTTCCCCAGCCATGTGAGTTTATTCGCATTGCGAATGCAATAGCATACTTACCTATCGTTACAACCAATTATACTCTTTTTTCGTACCGTAGCGAAATCCCAAGTTGCCTTATGTAAAAAACTCATACAATCCCCTTAACAAAACCAAAATATTTTTGCATTTTTTTTATTTTAAAAATATAATGAAAATAATTAAGTAAAAAACAACAGTCAATGGTTAGGAATTTTCGTATGGATCGCAAAAAATTTATTTACTATGCCCAATCGCTAAAGTTTGTCGATGCGCCCGTGTGTAATGAAGCGTCGTATTGTCATTTAGTGGAAACACTTTCGCCACAGCAAAAGCAGGCCATTCACTTTATGATGTTACAGGATCAGATACTACAAAAATTAATCTCGGTAAATAAAATCAATGTTCCGCAGGCAGAAAACGTTTTAAGTCGCAGTTTCCATGCAATGAAGAGCAACAAAGTCCAATCTTTTTTTTCACATGTGGGTGTTACTCTGAATGATTTGCAAACCACCATTCAACAGAACGAACAATTTTATAATGACGACGAAAAGAAAGTGGCGCAACTCCTTTTGCGTATGGAGTCTAGTAACAAAAATCTAGATTTTGACTATTACCAGATTATAGAAAAATTGGGAAGTGGCGGGATGGCGACGGTCTATAAAGCCTACGATTCCAAGCTACAACGATATGTTGCTATAAAAAAAATGCATGGAGAGAATGACAAAATAAAAAAGCGTTTTCTCCAAGAAGCGCAGATTACCGCCAAGCTAAAACACCAAAATATCATTGCTGTTCACGAAATTTGTCCCGAAAAAAACTATATTGTCATGGATTTTGTCGATGGCAAACCGTTGACCGAACATTTAAAAAGCCGACGCCTTAGTGTTCGCCACGGCCTAGAAATTTTGCGCGATGTTGCCAATGCGATTCACTATGCTCATAATCAAAAAGTGATTCATCGTGACTTAAAGCCTGACAATATTATGATTGAAAACAAAACCAGGCGTGCGATTGTCATGGATTTTGGAATCGCAAAAAATACCGATGCCAAGAACGACCTAACCAAAACAGGTGAAATTGTCGGGACACCGCGTTATATGGCTCCGGAACAGTTTCAAGGGAAAAAAATCGTCGGTAAACAAACCGATGTCTATGCACTGGGAGCTATTTTATACGAATTACTCACCGGCAAAAATCTTGTTCTTGGCAAAAATACTATGAATTTGATGTACGAAATACTCAACGTGCCGCCCATTCCACCACGCACCCGCAATCCGCGTCTATCTGTTGACTTAGAAACCATATGTCTAAAAGCGGTGGAAAAATCTCCGCAAAAACGCTACGTAACCGCCGCAAAATTTGCCGCAGATATTGATAGTTTTCTCAAGGGAGAAGTCATCGCCGCAAAGCGCAGAAGCCGTTTGTATGTTCAGTGGCAAAATATAAAAAAACGCAAAAGTTTTGCCATAACGGTTTGTGCTCTTTTACTTCTCATTGGCTACCTTATGCATCGTTCTTTTTTTGCCGCGGCCTATATTAAAATTATCGTACACAATTCTCAACAACAAGTTGTCACCGACGCCAAAATTCGCGTCAATGGCGTCGCTGTTCCACCGAACAAATTTGTCAAAATAAGTGCCGGATTCAAGAAGTTTGTATTTACCTCACCCTCTTATCAACAAAAAGCGATTCACAAACGAATTTATCCTGGCGAAAAAGACGTCATCAAAGAAACGCTCGTGACCAAAAAGGGCTTTATATCTCTGGGTTCAGTTCTGGAAAACGTTCACGTTTCCCTACGTAAAGATATGCAATCTCCCATCGAACTCGTGGCCCCTATTCGCAATCATGCCCTGAACATTGGGAAATACACAATTACATTTTCTAAACAAAACTATTTTTCGTACACCGTGCAAACGGAAATTCTCCATGACAAAATCTTTCATCACAACATACATTTGATTCCGATGTTGATGTGGACAAACACTATTTTTCAACAACCACTTGCCATCGCCATTGCCAGCTCTGATATAGATAAAGATGGATTTGCTGAACTTATTTACGGAGATAAAAATGGGGACCTGTACTGCTTTAGTTTAAAAGAGCAAAAACAGCTGTGGAAAATCACCAGCAACTTGCCAGAAATACACAGCACTGGAAAAATCACCATACTCGATGTCAATAGAGATGGTACCGATGACATTGTTTGGGCACACTATACGGAGTTTTCTATTATCGATGGCAAGACACAACAGCGACTATTCCATCTACAAAATTGGTGGGGGAGGGAATTCGTTTTTGCCAACGCCAACGACGATGTGTATCCCGATTTAATTTTATTTCCGCGCTACCAAGGAGCCACTTGTCATGATATTTTTCACCAAAAAGTATTGTGGCAAAATCAGTTTATAGCACGCCGCATATGTAACCCGCGTTTTCGTTTGGCCAATGAAATTATTGTGACCCAAGGAAACTATATGAAACAAAAACTGAGCGGTGTGATTTCTATAAATGTAAGAAATGGTCATCTGCGTCCACTTGCGAAAATTTCAGGGCACTCCCCCGCCATGGATTACAACGCCAAAGAAAATCTATACACGCTGTTTTATCCATCACAAGGCCTTAGTTTACAAAAAATAAACGCGCAACGACGCATCATTCATCAAAGTGACAGTACCTACTTTGATGAACCGCAATTTTTTGATATTGATAACGACAACAACGATGAAATCATTTTATTTAGCGACAAACTATATGCTTTCGATACAAAAAAACGCCGTATAAAATATATGATGTGGGACCCGAAAGACGTAGCGTTTACGCGCAATGACATGAAGAAATACATTCTGGATATCAACAAAGATGGTATCGCCGAAGTCGTTTGTGTCTTTGATCACGTCGTGACAATTTCCAACTATAAATCACAACAAAAATCCGTTGTGCTAAAGTTACCTGAAAGAATTCTAGGCTGCGTTTTTGTCGATACCAATAACGACAACATACTAGATATTGTCTGCCTTTCCGCGAAAACCATATACTGCTTTTCTTGTTTCATCGACAAAACACATGTCGTCGACGAAAACACACGCTTTAATCAATTTTGTGTTGCTCCCATCAACCAGCAAGTTATCGTTGCCAATGCGGCAGGTAACATTCAAGCGTTTGACGCGCAAAATTGGCAAGAATTATGGAATTACACCACAAAAATACCGGGAAATGCTTCCATTACTGCCGCAAATATATTAGATGATTCTGGGGAAGAAGTTGTTGTGCATCATGATAAAGTCATCACACTATTGAAGAATGGTAAAAAAGTATGGGAGAGTAACGTTTCCGACACTCCGTCAAGTGTGCACAATGTGATTGCGGTAAGCGACCAAGATCGCGACGGGACCAAAGAGATATACAGTGGCTTATTTTTTGGAGGGATTGTGTGTCTTAAAGCAACCACCGGAAAACTTCTGTGGAGCAAAAATATTGGAAATATACAAACCAAGCCACACTTCGCGGATGTGGACGGGGACGGTAATGTAGAGTGCATTTTGTTATCAAGCCAAGGTTTATACGCGATTGACAAAACAGGTAAAACAAAATGGAAAACGTTTCTGGGACCACAGAGCGAAGGTCCGGCAATTCAAACTCATCACCAAACTATTATTGTGGGACAGAAGCAAGGTGTTGTATCTTGTGTCAATGGGACCACAGGGAGGATTCAGTGGCAAAAGAAAATACCATGCTCCATGATTAGTGCTGGCTATCTAATAGACATCGACAATAACGGAGACAAAGAGTACGTTTGCACAACGATCCGCGGAAAACTCATCGCTCTTCATCCACAAAGTGGTCATATCAAATGGATGCGACACAACCCAGATTACCGTTACATGATCATGGATCAAAAACACAATAGGCTATATGTAACGGGTAGTACTTTTACGATTGCCAAAGTAAATGCACAGGGATACTCTTACGACCACGTTTCTCATCAAGGAATCATCAGTGGTAGTAAGCTACATATCGCGGACCTGGACAATAACGGCAAAAACGAATTTATCTACATCAATGAAGAAAGACGGTTAGTTTGTGTATATAACTGGTTCGAAAAAAAGCGTAAGCAGGTAATTTTGTGCTATGATTCTTATACGCGAAAGTTTCTCCATGATTTACAACAAAGCAAATCTTTGCCACACATGTCACAGCGTAACAATAGGCGAAACGATACAAATTCCCTACATGCGATTCATGACCTCTTACAGCAACGTAATTGGTCCAAAGCACAACAACAACTATCAAAATTACACAAATTATATCCGCAAAGTATGGAAATTGAATTTTTGCAACTCATGGTCGCACTACACACAAATAATAAAAATGATATACACCGTATCGTACGAAATTGTATCAAAAAATCCGTATTGCAATTTGAAGCGTTATGGCAAAAATACGATGCCTTGGTCCATAAACATCGTCAACTGCACCACTATGCGTCCACTGCCATCGCCAAGACAAAAACCTATGCCAAATTAGAAAAAATATATTGGGGTTTAACATACAGCCATGGCAATGCAAATGAAATTTTACCGATACTCGCCAAATACGATATGACAAAAAATAAAAAATACCGCACGAAATACAAAAATACTCTATTTGCACATATTGACAAAAATAAAGCGGTATACACCCAGTACATCCACATTGAAATCATAGAACGCGGCATAAAGCAGCTTGTCAAAGACGACGAACTGTCCTATAAAAAATCGTTGTATCAATTTATATATAACTACGACACAAAACCGTTGCAAACGAGTGCTCTCATAAAAAAAATGCCTGTCGAAAAGCAAGCGCTAGGCTATGCGCTTCTTGCACTTTCTTTTGCTCACGACAAAACACATCTGAAAAATTTTTCGCGTTTAAATTTACAAAAAGATAGCCTTTTGTATAAGATATATGGATGTATTGCTCATAAAACACAAAAGGATATCGAGAATACTTTTCAGCAACATTCGCCACAAATCAGTCAAAATCCTTTCTATTCATATATTTTTCAAATTTTGAGACAGAGAAGATCACGATGACAGCAAAAAAAAACGCCTTAATGCAACTACAACGTGTTCTACAAACAAATATACAACAAAAAGAGTTTCGCCAACTCACCGTTCGCTTGGAGAGTAAAGGTCGTGTTAAGAATGTTCCCCTGTTTAAATGGATGGAAAAAAAAGCGACCACACACGTTGCCACTTGGCCAGAGTGGGCGGCTCTTATCGACAAACAACCAAAGAAAAGCGCACTCAAACGCTATGAGAAACAACAGTCCAAACCTGTAGCCATTACTCCAGGAGTTTTTCACATGCAACACAAAAAAACTCTAAAATCCCTTCACAAAGATATGCAAACATACTTGCAGAAATCGATAATGAACAGTTTGAATAAGTTTGAGCAAATAGCCGCATACAAAGAGGCCACAGCGAAGGTGAGAAAAAATATTTCCATAGCACGTATCGAAAAAATTCCCGAACTACTTCCCCTGAAAGACATTTTGCATCCCAGTAAATACATTGCTCGGGATATCATAGAAGAAATTAACGAGCGTATTGCGCAAAATATAAAAGATCTGCAAACATTGCCATATCCTTATCGTAAGGACGAACACTTGCGTTGGAACTTAGCCATGATACTGCGCGTTCAGTCCTTATTAAAAACAAACTATATCGATCGTTTGTCGCGTATTATTGCTGCGGCAGAAAGAAACTTTTATCACGTTTTTTGCAAAGAAATCATCACTGCGGAAGTATTGCCATGCCTTGTTAGAGTAATTAGCAATCCCAATTTGCTTGCAAAGTTGTAAGTGGAAGGCTTTAATATATAAAAGAAAATTACAAACGTTTCCGATCCCGTTCCGAAATCAATTCGGTAGCCAGGATCGAGATTCTTTAGATGAAAGGAAAGAGATGATTTCGCAAATCGCAACTATATTAGGGACGATATCTTTTGTTGTCCAAAAAATTATCGAATTTATACGCCCACTCCTTGAGGCCTATATTCCGTGGTTTAATTTTTCCGATATCAAAGTGACAGAGAAAAAGATCAGTTTACTTGACAAAGTGTATGCCAACACACTACATCAAACACAAGCAGGGGATATTAAAATTATCGACAATGGAGAAGATTTTACCTTTGGCGATGATATGATGGCTGTCGTTAAATTACGCGCAAAACTTTTGCAAAAAGTAAGCAATCGCAAAAAGTCAAAATCGCGTCGTTTTATGGTATTGGGTATGCTAATCGGTATCGTTTTATGTCTCATTATCAGTAAATTGATGGGTGTAACGTTCTTTAGTCTCGCGGAAGGCTACAAAAATTTACAGGCATCTGGCGCTTACTGGTTGTTGGATTGTGTTGTTGCCGGTATCTTAGTTGGTTTTGGTAGTAAGCCAGTAAACGATGTACTCAGCTACTTTAATGGTAGCGAAAGAAAAAAGACTGTCTAATATCCTATGAGTGAGCAACAAATACACCAAATATTTCATCCTACAGACTTGTCAAAAACAAGTGATGTCGCTTTTGCCCACGCTTTAAAACTAAGTCTTATCGGTAAAGCAGAACTCGATATTTTGCATGTTGGTGAAAATGTAGATACAAACAGTTTTCCCAAAGTACTTAAGTTCTTAGAAAGATGGAGCTACCTTCCACCGGGAAGTACAAAAGCCGACATTCTAAAATTAGGATGTTTTGTGCGTAAAATTGCCGCTCCAAGCAGTGATCCTTTTTCATGGATAATGGACTACTTGAAGACACACCACCCCGATTTAATTGTGCTACTGACACATCAGAAAAAAGGTATTACGCGTTGGATTAAGAAATCTATATCGGAGCCAATTGCTCGTAAATCAAAAGCAATGACGCTGTTTATTCCCGATGAAACAACAGGATTTGTGAGTGTTGAAAACGGATATTCACGGTTAAAACACATACTAGTCCCCGTGACCTCGGACCCCAGTCCACAAATTGCCATGAAAGTCGCGAGTAAGTTTGCGGAAAAAGTGGCAAAGGAAAATCAGGTAAGATTTACTCTATTGTTCGTAGGAGATCTAGACGATAAGCCTGTCATACCTCTTCCGAACAGAAATTGGGAGATTATTATCAAAAACGGCAACGTAGTGGAAAAAATTCTCCAAGTTGCCAAGTTTAAACAGACCGATTTGATTACAATGACCACAAAAGGACATGATGGATTTCTGGATGCTTTACGTGGAAGTACGACAGAGCAAGTAATTCGTGAAGCTCTTGTGCCTGTTTTGGCAATTCCCGCCACGAGAAAAAAAGATTAGCGTTGTATCCCCGTTTTTACGGGGATACAACAATTTTGGTATGCTAGTTTAACAATCGCAGCGTCTTCGTAATCAACGACTTGAGTTCTTCGTCTTTTGTTCTTTCTAGGTTGGTATTCAAATACTTTTTATAGCGTTGCAAAACGTTTAGCGTGCGTGGCGTTGGATCTAGTTTAAGTAGAGCGTAGATCGCCGCTATTTTCACCTGTGGAACGCTGTCGCGTAATCTTTCCTGTACTCTTCCGATAGATCCCATAAATTTTTGCTTTTCTATCAACAACACCGCACGGTAACGAATGTCTTTATTGTTATCAAGTGTCGCAATACCAATCATATCTTCCATTGGTGAAAGATCTTCTTCGGTCGAAAATGACGCGTTGATAACAGCACTACGCATTTCGCGACTTTGGCTACGCAAACGGCGTTTGAACACATTGATAATACTTTCTTCACCACTGTAAATCTTTCCTAGAGATGAGATAGCCGCAACACGCATTTCGCGACTTTCCTTGTTATCTCCTGCAACAGAAACCAAAGCGGAAACCGCGTTCTTTTCTTTCATCATCCCCAAGCGCTTGATAGCACGTATTCTTAGTCTTGGGTCCTTACCGTAAAGCACATGGTTGATTTCTTGAATGCTAGAGAATTGTCTTTGAGGCTTCTCATTCTTGCGGATGGCTTTGCTAAAGTCTACTTCCTCTTTTTTTGGCCCTTCGGCTTCCGGTTTTTCTTGGTTTTTCTCTGCTGTCGGAACACGATCGTCTTTCACTTCATCACTAGATTCTTTTGCACTTTTCTTTTGCTCGCGTTCGGCCTTTGCTTCCGCTTCTCTTATCTTCGCCGCTTTTTCTACTGCCACTTTCCAAGTTTTGAAATTCTTAACGAATGTTCGTTCTTTCTTGTTAACACCTCCGAAAAAAGTCTTAGCAATACCACCATTCCCTGTTCGCGAAAAGTTGTTACGTGCACGATTAAGTTGCCGACGTAAACTATGGTACTCTTCTTCGTTCCACTTCGCGTTGGGGGGATAGTCTGCGAGGAGTTGCTCTTCCTCTTGTGTCAAAGTAAGTTCTTGTTTGAGACGTTCTTCCGCAGCAACTCTATCGCGTTCCGCTTGTTGTTCTGCTTCGACCTTTCGTTGCTTGGCAAGTTCTTTTCGTTTCTCACGGCGCTCCACTTGTACATCGCGATAATCTTTGGCCACTTCACTGAGTTTCTTGACCACCTTATCACGTGCATCGTATCCTCTTTGAATAACAATGATCATCTTCACGTCACCATAGGGAATATATAGATGCCCAGGAGAATTTTTTACATACCACAAGCGAATACCGAGATTGCGTTTACTTGAACGTATCGACCGACTCTTCTTTTTCATTAAGTCATTCACGATTTTGCGATTTTGATTTTTAAGAACCACATACGCGCCATAACTTTGTTTTTCTAAAAATATTGCATTTCGCGCAACGCCCTTAATCGAAGATCCATTTTTTAATTTCACTTCGACCAACCAGTCATTCTTACCTTGTTGCTGCGCAAAAATACACGCCGTGCTAAAAACAATCATTAACAAAATCTGGATATTTTTCATTTTTCAACTCACTTTGCTATATTACAAACGCCACGCATTCCACAACTTCCACCGCGCCCTTCGGGGTTGCGGCACCTACGTGCTGTTGTTCGTAAAAACTTTTTCCCTGTATACCATGAACCACCACGTAAAACTTTTCCAATGTCTCCTTTACTCGGATCAATTTTTGTAGCATCTTGCTTACTTGGACCTTTGGGATTTTTGCTCGGAGACTTGGCATAGTAACTTTCGCCATACCAATCTTTACACCATTCCCAAACATTACCCGCCATGTCCAGACAACCATAGGGAGATGCCCCTTTAGAGAAGCTTCCTACACGCGAAGTTGACTTTTGCCCACGATTTCTTCCATAGTGAGGTTCTTCATTGTAATTTGCCAGCCATGTTCCATTCTCATCCGGCAAAGAATTTCCCCAGGGATATGTTCTTTTGGCATAAGGGTTTTTCTGTTGTTGTGTCTCATCTCCGTCTAACCAAATTCCCCCTTTTGCCCCTTTTTCCCATTGTGCCTCGGTAGCCAGTATTTTACCTGCCCAGATACAATAAGCTTTCGCGTCTAACCAACTAATGTTGACCACAGGGTGCTCTTCGTAAATTCCCCATTTGGGAGGTGCAGGCTTTGTATGACCTGTGGCATCGCAAAACATGAGAAATTGGCGCCATGTTGTTAGGTATTTGTCTATAAAAAATCCATCGAGATAAACGCGATGCTCGGGTTTTTCGATCTGTCCAGAAGCCTCATCATTGCCCATAATAAACTCTCCACCGGGAATGTAAACAAGTAGAGATTCGTCTTTTTCACAGATGATGTGATTGTCATCAAACCAATGAAAACCGTTTGGCAATTTAATTTGCATTTGTAAATCAGATAGCCCATTTTCTGCTTTAAGAGCCTGAGATTGCTCTAAAATTACTTCAAAGTCTGATGTTTTTAGGTGCACATCTTCTTTTTCTACTTCGGGTTCGTCTTTCATCGCCAAAGATGATGCGACATAATCGGCAATATCTGCAGGTGGAACTTCAATAACTTGCGTTTCTTCTTCAAAAACAACTTCGCTAACTTTCGAATCTTGCTCCTCGTTCTCGGTATCAAGTTCTTGCTCCGCAACTTCGGTGTTCGCGTCTTGCTCTTCCATTTCGACACTTGGTTGTTGTTCGTCTATATGGGAATCATCGTTTGCGCTACCATCTTCCACTTCATCAACTTCATCCAACTCGTCGTCTGTTGCTTCTACCTCAACATCTTCACTACTGCGTTTGACAGAAGAAGGTATCATTTGCACAAGACTGTCTTTCACCGTATTTATTTTCTCCAAAAGCAGCATCCAACTTTCATTCTCCTCTGCTTGAAGAACTTTTTGTAATGTGGCGTAGATATCTTGTTTTGTTTGCACATCGCTCTCTAACTTATATCTTTGAACCAAATCAATAATGAAATCAAGGCTTTTTTGAAAATTGCTATGGCCTGTCGCACTCGAAAAAATTTCTTCCAGAGATTTCTGTTGTTGCTCTTTTTCCAACTGCAGCACACGTTCTAGCTCTTCTCTTTCGACAAGCCCTTGGTCAAAGCCCTCTTGCAATACACGCGCTGCCTGAGAATAGTTTTTTGTCTTCTCATATTTCGCGACATACTTTTCGATATATTCTCGTAAGGCATCTTGTATGTCCTCAAGCATTTCACCGGCATGTTGGTAACGATCTTCTTGTTTTTTGGCAAGCGTTTTATCGAGTATTTTACCAATGCAAGGCGCAACGCCGTCAACGGCAGGACATCGAAGCCCCAAATCCAATATTTTTTCCATACAGTCGATGCGTTTATTTTCATAACATACTTCGGTAATTTTTCCAAAAGGAGGATGTCCGGTCAGCATTTCATAAAAAAGAACGCCCAAAGCATAAACATCTGCTCGTGCATCGGGACGACCGCGTAAATCTAGCTGTTCAGGCGCCATATAAAGAAGCGTTCCATGAGGACCAAGTATATTAGTGGCACTGCGGCCAAAACGTGCCAGTCCAAAGTCTAAAACAACAGGCTTATCTTCTCGAAAACAAATATTTTCAGGTTTTATATCCAGGTGCCAAATAGGTTTTGATTGGGTATGTGCGTGAGCAATTGAGTCGGTTATGTGATATAGAAGTTTCAGTGATCGCAAAGAGGAAATGGGGGCTTCCCGGTTTATGTATGCGCGCAAAGTCTCCCCTTGAATAAACTCCATTGTATACCAGGGAATCTCCGCGTGAATATCCGCGTCTAAAATCCCGACAATTCCAGGGTGACTGAGTTGTTGCAGTGCTTTGACTTCTTCTTTAAACTGCGCAAGAAGGACATCTCCCGAATCGGAAAAAGGTGCTTTTATTAGTATATTCTCGTGCTTAACATTATAAACAGCACCCATTCCGCCAACATTAAATTGTTTGTCTATCACATAATTCTTAACTATATCCCCTTCGTGAAAAGGTGGCTTCCCCATGAATATACTCCAGTATGTGTAGGACTATGTTGCTTTTGTGTAGTATTTACAAATTATAACTTAGGGATTGTAGGAAATCCTTGTTTGATTATAGCATATCGGCTACTTATTGACAAGAGCGCTCTTCTTTAGAATACGTTCCTAAAAACTACAACTTCAAACCGTATTTTTTTACTTTATAGCGCAGAGAACGAAAAGAAAGGTTCAGTAATTTTGCTGCTTGAGTTAAGTTACCATTCGTTTTTGCCAAAGCTTCTTTTATGTAAAAACACTCCACCTTTGTCAACTGATCTTCGAGGTCAAAACCGTCCTCGATGAGTTCCGGCAAAGAATTGTCCAAACTTTTTTCGCGATGTATTTCCAAATCTTCTTTGTGAATGATGTCTCCCTCGCACAAAACCACCGTGCGTTGAATAACGTTACTCAGCTCGCGAACATTGCCTGGCCAATCATAATCGTGCAATAATTGCATTGCTTGAGGTGAAAACTGTGTGACATTTTTGTTATTGTTACTTGCATACAAAGCAAGAAAATAACCGGCAAGAAGAGGTATGTCTTCTTTGCGATCTCTCAATGCTGGTACTTGAATAGGGATAACGTTTAGTCGGTAGAAAAGATCTTCGCGAAACTCTCCTCTTTTTACCATCTCTTGTAGGTTACGGTTTGTTGCCGTGATAAAGCGCACGTCTGCTTTTTGAGCTTTTACGCCACCAATAGGCATAAACTCGCGATTTTCCAAAACACGCAGTAATTTAACTTGCGTAGAGAGAAGCATTTCTCCCACTTCATCAAGAAACAATGAACCGTCATTTGCTACTTCGACAAGACCTTTTTTGTTTTGCACAGCGCCGGTAAATGCCCCCTGGACATGTCCAAATAACTCAGACTCTAACAGATTCTCGACCAAGGAACCGCAATTGATCGATATAAAAACTTGCTCTTGCCGCGAAGAAAAATTATGTATGGCCCGCGCCACCAACTCTTTACCAACACCACTTTCTCCATGAATAAGTACCGTAGCGTCCGTAGGGGCGACTCGCTGAATCAAATTCTTGAGCTTTTGCATTTGTGGGGAGTTGCCAATTATCTTGGAATCTTTTTCACGTTCCGATTCCGTAAGCTCTAGTTGGCGGATACCACGCCGTACGATGTTCACAATGTTATCGTTGTCAAATGGCTTACGTATATAGTTAAAAGCTCCCAAACGCATCGCTTCAACAGCAATCTGCCAATTCGAAAATGCGGTAATCACCACAATAATCATATTGGGATAGCGCTGCTTTATTTTTTTCAACAACTCTAAGCCATCGATATCTGGTAATTTTAAGTCTTGAATTACCAACCCAAAACTTTCATTCTCTAAAAGCTCCAGGGCACTCTCACCGGTTTGCGCCGTTTTTGTGTAAAAATTTCTCTCTTCTAACACATACGACAAAATTTGACATATGCTTTTTTCATCATCGACAATTAGTATCTTGTTCATAGTAACTAGTTTTCCACAGGAAAAAAAACAACAAAATCAGTACCTTTTCCCAAGGTACTTTTGACATAATAAGCTGCACGATGTGATTCTAAAATTTGTTGTACAATGGCCAAACCAATACCACTCCCCCCTGACTTCGTTGTAAAAAAAGGTTTGAAAATCTTGGTCGTTAGCTTCGGATCAATGCCCTTACCTTTATCGCAAAATGAAACCTGAATGCCCGCCGTTTCCTCTTCATAATGAAAGCCATGAAGTGTGCGATGTGTGTCACAAAAATCACCAAAAACACATGGTTTTGCCATCACTTCAATCAAATTGCTATTTTGATTTTCTTGTGCTTCTATCGAATTAATACCTAAATTGTAAAATAACTGTTTTAAATGCCCAGAATCTCCTTTGATAAGGAGCTCTTCTTCTCTCTGTACTTGTATTTGAGTATATTGGTCTCGTTGATTTAGTAGCAAAACGACTTCTTCTAAAATATTTCCTACTTCGCATATTTGAAAATTCGGTTGGCGTAGTTTAGAAAAACGCAGAAAATCATCCACGATGCTGTTAATTCGCTGCGATTCTTTTACCATAATATCAAATAAAATTTTGGCACTGTCTTCACTCGAAAACTTACGTTGTAACTCTTGACTTGCTCCAAGAATAGATGCCAAAGGATTGCGAATTTCATGTGCGATCATCGTCGCAGTTTCGTTGACAATGGATAGACGTTCTGCAACTTTTATCGTCGCTTCCATGCGTTTTTGCAGAGAAATGTCTTTCAGAATCACAATCGATGCTTTGGCTTTATTTATGGTAATAGGTGTAATGTCAACTCTCAAGGGAATCTTTTTGTTCGCATACTCCCAGGTAACTTGATACTCCAAAGCACGATGCATAAGTATACCTTTGAGTAAATTGAGGTGAATATCATAGTTCAGTAGCTTTAAAATCGAATCATTGCTGTAATTTTTGGAAAAAGATAAACCAAGCATTTTTTTTGCCCTCTGGTTTATATAATTCACACAATTCTTGTTATCCACCACTAAAACACCATCCACCAAATGCTCTAAGATTTCCTTGTGTAATATTCTTTCTCGGTAACGAATATCTGTAAGACGCCCACTAAAGAACGCGATGAGGTAAAACGAAATTCCTTGAGCAAATAAGTACGCACGGCAAAAATTTAAATCGTTTTCTTGAGGAAAGGAAATCGGTGGAAAAATATTAAATATAGGAAGATAAGAGGAATGAAGAATGCTGATGTAGTATATGATGACACTAATCGAAATACCGGTAATGGCAAACGAAGCGCAAAAAATACTGACGCGTAACGAAACAAACAAGCCCGCATACAAAACCGAAACAAAATAGAGGATGACAAAAGCAGATAAAATTCCACCTGTTACGTATACAAGGATTGTTTCAATAAAGAGATCTGTCATGATCTGCACAATGGCAAATAACGACCAAGAATGGCGTACATATGGTGTTACGATTAAGAACAAAACATTGATAATCAGAGCCGCGGTGAGCACAAAAATATTCAGCGTGTTTACTTTTTGTCCATAGTCGAGAAAAAAATGCGCAATAAGACACAAAGCGACAATAACAAAGCGGAATAAAATTAGCCAGTAGATTCGAGTTTTCGTAATAGAGTTGCTGTGCATTTCCATAGATGTATTCATGTATTGTAGAATTTTCGCTGTTTTCAGGACGTTTTCAAACCACTAGGCAACTGTTGCATCAATAACACGCGGTAGCCATCCTATAGAGGTGGATGGCTACATGGTGAAATTCCGCTATTAACCACCGCGAGCGAGCTGTTCCTGTAGTTTAAAGATCGGTAAGAATACCGCCAAAACGATCCCACCTACAATAAATCCCATAACGCCGATCATCAACGGTTCGATCAAAGAAGTAAGCGTTTCTACAGATGCAGAAACCTGCTGATCGTAAAATTCAGAGATTTTTTCCAATAGGGATTCCAGTGCCCCTGCGCGTTCTCCAATGGCGATCATCTTGGTAACCATGGGCGGAAATACCCAAAAATCCGACAATGGATCGGCAAGAGATTCCCCTTGTTTTACGTTATTCATTGATGCGCGTACCGCGTCTTCAATGATGGTATTTCCCGAGGTTTGACCTACGATTTCTAACGAACCAAGAATGGGTACACCACTACGTATTAGCGTTGCAAATGTTCTTGTAAATCTTGAAATCGCTACCTTCTGAAACAGCGGACCGAATACCGGTGATTTGAGTTTTACGAAGTCAAAATGCCTACGTCCTTGTTTTGTGGCGGCGTAAACTTTGAGAAATACAGAAAACCCAATAAGTCCTCCACCGAGTTCTAACCAATACAACTGGAGAAAATCGGAAAGTTCAAGAAGACCTACTGTAATTCCAGGTAAATCAACACCTAATGATACGAAAATTTCTTTAAATTTTGGTATGATACCTACTAAAAGAAAACCAGTGATACCAAAAATCATCGCCAGTGAAATAACAGGGTATGTCATCGCACTCTTAATTTCTCTGCGTAACTTCGCAGTTGCTTCTTGATATTCAGCCAATCTTGTCAAAATAACATCTAACTGACCACTAGCCTCCCCAGCTTTCACCATACTAACATATATCTTCGGGAAAATCTTTAGGTGTGCTGCGAGAGCTGTAGATAAGTCACTACCTGAACGTACGCGGTCAACAACGTCACCCAAAACTTTTGCAAAACCTTGGTTGGCCTGTTGGTCCTGGAGTATCTCCAAACTTTCGAGAAGAGGAATACCGGCAGATATCATTGTCGATAACTGACGTGTAAAAATTACCATTTCATCGAGTTTGACTTTAACTTTGGCTTCGCCAAACTCCATTTGCAGCAAACCCTTTTTTTGTTCAATCGTGATAACAATAAGCTGTTTCTGTCGCAATTGAATGACGACATCCTCACGGCTAGCGGCATTCATTTGACCTTTGAGCTCTTGGCCGCTATTATCTTGTGCTACATAATTATAGACAGGCATGCTTCTTTACCTTTCCTACCTCATTAAAATCTATTTATTCCATTTCATAAACTGTCGATGCAGATCTTCAGGATCTGTACTTCGTAATAGAGCTTCGTCTTTGGTAACTAATTTCTTGTCTACTAAATCGAATAAGGATTGGTTCATCGTCGTCATTCCAAACTTTCCACCTGTTTGGATAAGACCTTTTATCTGTTCAATTCTTTTTTCACGAATCATATTGCGTAACGCTGGTGTAGCAATCATAATTTCTGAAGCAAGTACACGTCCTCTACCAGAAACATGAGGCAAGAGTTGTTGGCAAAAAACTCCCTGAAGTACAAAAGAGAGCTGTGTAAGTATTTGTGCTTGTTGGTATGCAGGAAATACGTCAACAATACGGTTGATAGTTTGCGGACAGTCAGTGGTGTGAAGTGTCGCAAAAGTTAAGTGCCCTGTTTCCGCAACAGTTAGCGCCGCTTCAATTGTTTCCAAATCGCGCATTTCCCCTACAAGAACAATGTCGGGATCTTGACGCAACACAGTACGTAGTGCATACTTAAAACCATGAGTATCTCCACCAATTTCTCGCTGATTTACTAAGCAAGCTTTGTTCGGGTGGACAAATTCAATAGGGTCTTCAATCGTCATAATATGTTCTGCACGAGTCTCATTAATGTGGTTGATCATAGAGGCAAGAGTAGTTGATTTACCACTACCTGTAGCACCAGTAACCAGTACCAAACCTTTTGGCAGTGCGCATAATCTTTTGCAAACGTTTTCAGGTAAACCGAGATCTTTGAAAGTCAATATTTCATACGGAATAACCCGCAAAACTCCGCCTACAGCTCCACGTTGTAAAAAAACATTCGTACGAAAACGACCTAAACCTTGGATACCAAATGATAAATCCAGCTCCCAATCTTTTTCAAAACGAGCAATTTGTTCGTCATCAAGGATCGCATACATTAATCTTTGTGTCGTTTCTGGATCAAGCACATCATAATCTGTCTCCACCAACTCACCATCTATACGAACACGTGGCTTTGATCCAGCAGATAAATGAAGGTCTGATCCACCTTTTTCTACGAGAACTTGTGTTAATTCTTCAATGCTAGAAGGAAGCATCGCCTATCCCTTTTTAAATTTTTTTTGGAAATATACTTATTTTTGGGCGTCGTTACATCGCACGTAACAACGCCCAAAAAATTACTTTTCTTGTTCTGCTTTTGCTTTTGCAATTATTTTTTCTTGCAAATTACTTGGAACCACATCATAGTGCGAAAACTCCATCGTAAAAGAACCTTCTGCACCGGTAATCGCTTTCAAATCAGCAGAGTAAGTTAGCATTTCAGCTAAAGGTACATGCGCTTCAACTACTTGGAACTTACCTTCCGCATCACTACCCACTATGCGACCACGACGCGTATTCAAATCTCCCATAATGTCTCCCATGTAGTCTTGAGGTACAAAGATTTTTACATGTTCAACGGGTTCGAGAAGTACAGGTTTTGATTGCATAAAAGCTTCCTGAAAAGCTTTAGAGCCAGCTATTTGAAAAGCAGCATCAGAGGAGTCTACATCGTGTGTTTTGCCATCGTAAAGAGTTACGCGCACGTCCACAATGTGATATCCAGCAAGAATACCTTTCTCCATGGTTGCGATCATACCTTTTTCCGTAGACGCGATATAAGGAGATGGTATTACCCCACCAACGATCTTGTTCACAAAGTCAAACTTCTCGCCGCGCTCCGTAGGTTCCATTTTGATCGCAACTTCGCCAAACTGACCACTACCACCACTTTGTTTTTTGTGTCGGTAACGAGAGTCAGATTTTCCGGTGATGGTTTCACGGTATGCAATCTTAGGTAATTTTTTCGTACACTCTACCTTAAAACGTGTTTTCAAACGATTAAGTATAATGTCAAGGTGCAAGTTACTCATACCTGAAACCACAAGCTCTGATGTTTCATCGTCTCTGCGCATAACAAACGTAGGGTCTTCTTCCACAATTTTATTCAGTGCGGCAGAAATTTTCTGTTCGTCACCACGACTCTTTGGTTCTACAGCAAGAGGAACCATCGGTGTCGGATACGTAACTTTCGGAAACACTAGCTTACTTTTGTCAACAGATAGCGTATCACCATCTTGTATATTTTCAACTTTAGCAACGGCAACAATTTCACCAGCAACAGCTTCGTCGACTTGTTTTTGGTCTTTACCAAAGGTTTTCAAAAGCTGTCCTATACGTTCTGTGCCTTCTGTATTGGTCACGTAAATAGACGATGCGGACTTTAAAGTTCCGCTAAAAATTCGGAAATAAGAAACTCTTCCAAATGGGTCGTTAAAAATTTTGAATACTTGCGCAGAAAATTCGCCATCAGCAGAGGCTTCCACTGTTTTTGCTTCGCCATTTTCTTCCGCTTCTCTTGCAGCAGCATCTGCTGGAGAAGGACATAAAAGATCAATGCACGACATAAATTCTTTTACGCCGATGTTTTTTGTAGGGCAGACCACAACTATCGGGAAAATTTCTCCGCTAAGAACAACTTTACGAAATTGTTTTTTAAGATCATCGATAGGTATTTCTTCGCCTTCGAAATACTTACTCAACATTTCATCGTCTGTTTCCACAACTGCTTCAATAAGTTGTTCTTTGTACGTTGCTACTTTCTCATTGTCACTGGTCAATACGCTATACACTTCAGTTAACGCGTCACCATCTCCTGAAGGTATAATAAATGGCCGACATTTTTCTCCCAAGTCTTGTTGAATCTGGGAAACTGTATCGTCAAAACTGACATTTTCACCATCGAGTTTTGTCACAACGACAAGAGAAGCGACACCTTTTTTGCGGCTTTCTTCCCATCCTCTACGCGTATTAACAGTTACTCCATCAGCTGCAGAAACAACACAAACAGATGTTTCTACTACGTTTAAAGCACTAATAGCACTGTGTATAAAATCTTGATAGCCAGAAGTATCGATAAAGGT
Organism: Candidatus Uabimicrobium amorphum; assembly: GCF_009002475.1. GTDB lineage: Bacteria > Planctomycetota > Uabimicrobiia > Uabimicrobiales > Uabimicrobiaceae > Uabimicrobium > Uabimicrobium amorphum. The sequence continues at coordinate 9,150,684 of NZ_AP019860.1, read as the reverse complement.
GATTTCTTTATCGTTCCATGAAAATTGAGCAAGAGCAGAATCAATACTTCCGCCTCGATCTTTTTCATCGGGAAGATAATCCATTATCCCCGCGGGAAGTCTGGTAGCTAGACCAGCCTCCATGAGAACAGCTTCACATAAAGTGGTTTTACCAGATCCACCATGTCCCACGAAGACGAGATTTCTCAAACTGCTTGTGTCATTTTTTGCCATAAGTTTTAATCCCATATGTTTGTGTTTATTTTATAGTAAATGTAACAGATTCTAACTTTTTAGGCTCTAGTTTTACAAAACGCAAGTAACAGATTTTAGAGCTTTACTTCGCAGATGTGCACTTCACTTTGCATATGGGTAAATTTTATTATGGTGACACATCCTCAGGAAGGAGAGTTCTTGCCCCGAACATACTATTTAGTTTGTTAAGAGCTCTGTAACTTTGCTCAAAGATTGGTCTCCGTTTTAACAAAAGCCAAAAATTCAAGATTCATGACTCCATTTTGCTTATGTTTCCGAAGCTCCCATGGAATGCCGATTGATGTACCTAACTTGTAGTAGTTGGTACGATATGGGATTCAGCTAAGGTATACAGCAAATCTACTAAAAGTAGGTGTTCATTTGATAACAGAGAAAGTTCGTATAAATCTTTCTTTTTTACGGACAACAATGCTATGTGCCAAGGTTTTACAATAAAAGCAGTAAATTTTAGGTTTCGTAGCTTATCCTAAAAAGACAGAACACACACAAGATAGTTCTTGTAGGTATTCACCTACGTTTGTTTGTATAGAGTGCTTTTCTTTACTTTTCAACCTTTTCCATACAATGGTTTCGTGATTTATTTTTACATAAAACGCGTTTTTTTGCAATAGTTATTTTATTACGCGCATAAACACACAAGAAGTTATAGAATTACAAGAAGATAAAAAACTTCAATACTTTGGCGAAGGTCGTGCTATTGTGGTGATAATTGTGGGAATAACAATGTTGTTAAGTTTAGAAGTGCTTACAGGAAGGTATTTGGCGGGCATCGCATTCACGACACCCGCAATGATTTGTAGAATTTTGGCTATTCGTCGTCGCTATCGTCAAGACCTAAATCAATCGTCAATTCACGATTTTGTTGCGGCTTCCTTGGTTGTTTATCAGGTGAAGAAGGAAATGTCATTGCCGCACCGCTTACGTCCAAATCATCCACCACCATCTCTACATCCGAATCTTCGTCGTCATAAGAGTCACTTGTGTTCACAGGCATCGTCATTTCTTGTCCGCCTCCCACAACAAGTTCGGCATCCGAATCGTCTTCATCGTTGTCGGTGTCGTCTAGTCCCAGGTTGATGGTCATTTCTCGTCCTGCTGCTGGTTGCGACGGTGTTATCTGCGGTGTGGGTGTCATTGCTGAAGAAGGTGCCATTGCCGCACCACTTACATCCAAATCGTCGACCACCATCTCTACATCCGAATCTTCATCATCATAGGAGTTACTTGTATGCACAGGCATCGTCATTTCTTGCCCACCACCCACTTGCGGTGTCGTTGCGTGAGAAGGAGTCATTGCCGCACCACTTACATCCAGATCGTCGACCACCATCTCGACATCCGAATCTTCGTCGTCGTAGGAGTTGCTGGTATGCACAGGCATCGTCATTTCTTGCCCACCGCCTACTTGCGCAGCCATATCGACCACAAGTTCCGCATCCGAGTCGTCTTCGTCGTTATCGGTGTCGTCTAGTCCCAGGTTTATCGTCATTTCCCGCCCTGCCGCTGGTTGCGACGGCGTTATCTGCGGTGTAGGAGTCATTGCCGGCGAAGGTACCATTGCCGCACCACTTACATCCAGATTGTCGACCACCATCTCTACATCAGAGTCTTCATCGTCGTAGGAGTTGCTTGTGTGTACAGGCATCGTCATTTCTTGCCCACCGCCTACTTGTGCTGCCATATCAACCACAAGTTCCGCATCCGAGTCGTCTTCGTCGTTGTCGGTGTCGTCTAGTCCTAGGTTTATCGTCATTTCCCGCCCTGCCGCTGGTTGCGACGGCGTTATTTGCGGTGTAGGATCTATTACCAAAGCGCTTCCGACATCGAGATTTTCCACCACCATTTCGCTATCGGAATCCTCCTCATCGTATGAGGCATTTGTATAAACAGGCATTGTCATTTCTTGCCCACCGCCCACTTGTGGTGCTACATCTACGACGAGTTCCGCATCTGAATCATCTTCATCAGCGTCATCCAACCCCAGATTTATAGTCATTTCTTGCCCTGCGGCAACAGAGCCATCCGGTGTCGTTTCAACAACAAGCTCCGTATTAGAATCATCTTCCGCAAAGTCGTGTCCATGATCCTCTAAATTCATGGTGACTTCTGCAGCAACCAACTCACCATCATCATGTCCGTCATCTAGCCCTAAATCAATCGTTACTTCTTTACCAAGAACAGGAAGAACATCATCTTCATCGTCTTCTTCGTCTTCGTCATCCGTTCCGAGATTAATCGTTACTTCCGGACCTCCCATATCTGGTATGTGTAAATCATCTACAGCTAAGGCACTATCAAGATCATCATCCGCACTGGTGGCCAACATAACTTCGTTGTTGTCTTCACTAGCACTGACAACTATTCCTTCGTTATTTGCGGTAGCAGCGGTAGCTTCGATAGGGTTGTCATCATCTTCATCAAGTTCGATGGTAACTTCGGGGGCGTTAGCAGCGGCTTGTTTCTGAGCTTCATACTCTTCTTTTGACACTCCTTTGAGTACTTTTCGACTGTCAAGAGAAGTTGTCGTTTTCTTTTCTTTTTCCACCAAGTCGCGAATACTTTTCGTCTTTGTTTGACCTGGCATAGGAACAATTACAGCTGTCGAACACGTTTTACACTTAAACCGCTTACCCACATCTTCTTGACTTACTCTGTACATTGTACGGCATTTACTACAGTGCACAATACGTTGTTTACTTGATTCTTTAATGATTTTTAACTCATGATTGGTAATAACTTTATTCTTAATCATGAAGACTTCGACACTGATACGAGGGTCTTTTTTACGCAGATCATCAAGTTCATCAAGAAGTCTCTGCATTTCTGCTTTAGAAATAAGGTCTTTGGAAGCAAGTAATTTCGCAAATTCAATATCTTTTTGTGTAGGCACGGTTCTCTACTTTCTTTAAGAAAAGAATAATGAGGATTTGTGGGGCTTTACACTTATACTCTAAATTTTAGTACCCATCCCAAGGTTTATTATAGCCACACCTATAAGCGTAGTTTTTATTAGGACACAATCTTAGTAAGGATTATTACCATAAGAAAAAATTCGCTCCATCATTATGAAGGATTTCCCCTGTGTCTTTTCAGAAATTTTTAATTTTAATATAAAAAAATTATGATATTCTAGGGCATATTTAAATTATGTAATTATAGTATAACTTTTCTGCAAATAAAATCTATTTTCTTAAAATTCTACAAAAATATCATATACTTCTTTCAGATACTAAACAGAAAACGATTTTACGAAAACAAAAAAATATGAAAATAGCCATCGAAGTACAAAAACTGCACAAGCACTATGAGTCATTCCACGCTTTAAAAGGTATTGATTTAAGTGTTCATCACGGGGAAATTTTTGGTTTCCTAGGCCCCAACGGTGCAGGAAAAACAACGACAATACGTTGCTTGCTAGATCTTATTCGCCCAAGTAGTGGAACGGTGAGAATATTTGACATCGATCCGCAACAGAATAGCGTAAATGTAAAAAAATTCATTGGTTATTTACCGGGAGAACTCAATTTAGATGATCGCTTAACCGCCAGACAATCGCTGTCACTATTTGCTGCTCTTCGCAACCATCAAGCGGACTGGAAATGGATTGAAGAACATGCAAATAAACTCAAATTGAGACTAGACACAAAAATTAAAAACTTCTCCAAAGGAAATAAACAAAAAGTTGGTATTATTCAAGCGTTTATGCACCAACCACGACTACTCATACTCGACGAACCAACAAGTGGTTTAGATCCTCTTATGCAAAAACAAGTATTGCAAATGGTAACCGCGGCAAAAAATAATGGTGCCACAGTGTTCTTTTCTTCTCACATTCTCAGCGAAGTAGAAGAAGTAAGTGACCGCGTAGCAATCATTCGCGATGGTGTAATTATTGATACCGCAGTCGTGCAAAACTTAATTGCCAAAAACGTACGTTGCGTAACAATCACGTGTGAAAAACAAATAGATGTTGACGGCTTACTAAACAAATTACCCCACTTAAAACTATTAGAAAATAAACAAAATACTATTGTGTTGCAGGTAGAAAAAGAACTAGCAAAAGTAATTGACTATTGTTCACCGTATACAATAAAAGACTTTGTGACCAAAGAGCCTTCTTTAGAAGAAATATTTTTAACATACTACACTAGCTAAAGGGATACTATGCTACCAATATTTAATCACAACTTTAGACGCTTAGTACCACAAATATTTGGCTGGGGCATCGGCTTGGCCTTTTACTGTGCTGTTGTCTTATGCTTTTTCCATATAGTTTCGGACAACGCCAACGAAATTCAAAAATTAATAGAAAGTCTTCCCAAAGCTCTCACTTCATTGGTTGGAGACCTGGACAAGTTCAATACTCCCGAAGGTTACATGAGCATAAGAATTTTCACCATTTTTCCCATTCTTCTAGGTATATTCGCAATTATTTGTGGATCCGGGCTATTACTGCGCGATGAAGAACAGGGTTTTCTAGACCTCATGATGGGGTATCCCATTAGTCGCCGTCAAATATTTTTTGCCAGACTTAGCTCTCTTATTGTTGCCATAATGGGAATACTACTCATCGTCTGGTTAGGCATTGCCATTGGTATATGGGTTTCAGACTTGCAAGTGTCGGTATGGAAAATTTTCTTTCCTCTCACCTCGCTATTTGCCATTTTATGTTGCTTTACAGCTCTTAGTCTTCTACTTAGTATGTTGCTACCATCACGAATTGCGGCAACCATGACCAGTGGGCTAATCATGCTCATCGCACAAATGATTGCCAACCTCGCCAAATTAAGTTCTACACTACAACCAGTAGCTGTTTTTTCTCCCTTTGAGTATTACCAGGGAATAAAAGCACTGGAACGATTCGACTTGGGACATTTCATACTTCTCATCGCCATCGCAATTGTTTTTACCATAATGGCTTTCTTGCAATTTAAAAAACGCGATATTCGCGTTGCTGGCGAAGGGGATATGAATTGGACAAAGTTCACTTTAGCAACAGTAACCACTTTGTTCATTTTTGTTTATACGCTCATCTCTCTCACACGAGACGTCTCACAAATAACCCCACGTAATTGTTTCAAAACAACCACGGTAAGTATTGAAGAAAAAAATTGGAAAAGCCTCACAAAGTGCATTAGTGAACAAACCAAAAAAGAGTGGTGTGCCGCCGCTCTGTTACGCGGATCTTTCGTAGCATTAGATGTCGGCGACAAGGGAGCAATACGCATGTGGCAAAACTCTGACCAACGTTTGGAGATAGGAAATGTTGAGCAGAACGGCACGCAACAGCAAGTTATGCAATCGCTTATTCAAATGCAAATAGCTGTGGCAAATGTGGACCTAAAAGTATTGCGTAGAAATTTAGAAATTATTCTTCGCTATCCCAACAAGCTATTTCTTACAACAGACGAAGTAGAAAAACTCGCCAGCGCTGTCAAAAGTAAAGATGCGTTCATTCAAGCTGTTTTACGTGCGACCAGTAACTTACGACAATTTGAAAATTACAGTGCAATAGAAAATATCAAATTGAAAGAGACAACTGCCACAGCAATTGCCATCACAAATTATGGACAAAAAGTTCCGATCTCTTTCACTAAAAATAAAACCAAATGGCACATTCACCTTCCTGCGCTCGATTTTGAAGCGAGTATACCCGCTGACAAAAAATCAAGCGAAGACAACTTGGGAGACTACATGCTATACGAAAATATTGTTTACGACACAAAGCATCAACTTCTACTAGACGCTTACATTCCGCAAAATTCTCAAAATAATCCAGGAATTTTACTCGTGCATGGCGGGGGATGGCGTACGGGAGATAAAGAACAATTAGCAAAATACGCACACTTTTTAGCCAGCAACAATTTTGCGTGTTTTGCAATTAGCTATCGTTTAGCCCCACAAAATATGTTTCCCGCACAAATAAATGATTGCCGCACCGCCTTAACGTGGTTGAAAAAAAATGCCACAAGCTACAAAGTAGACATAAACAATGTAGGTGCTGTAGGCTACTCAGCAGGGGGACACTTGGTTTCACTTTTGGCAACCACCAATGAAAAATCAGATTTAAAACTTCGTGTGGTAGTTGCAGGAGGAGCTCCGACAGACTTTAGCACATTGAGCGACGAAGTAACTACTTTTCGCTACTTGTTTGGAGATATTCCCTCCAAGGCGAAAAATTTATACAACTTAGCATCTCCGGTGGTACAGGCATCGAAACAAACGTGTCCCATAGGTTTCTTCCATGGACAAGAAGATATGCTCGTTTCTCTCGATGGTCCACTAACTCCCGTAAAACTCCATAAAAAACTACAAAAATTACAGGTGGCTACAGAATTGGAAACCATTGCCACAACGGGACACTTTGAGGCAATCTATCATCAAAAATCTCTTGACTTCACTTTGCGATTTTTGCAAAAACACTTAGGTAACCGCTAAGGAGATATCAATGGTTGGCCCGAAACATGTGAGAGACGCCATGGCAAATCTTGCCAAAAATTTTCATCAACATGTAGAGAGTTACAAAAAGGAAAAACAGGCGCAATTTGCCCAAGGCCAAACAACGGAACTTCAAAAAGAATTAGAAAGTATCCATGGCTACTTAGACCTCTATTATTCCGACAATGGCTCTCGCGTTTGTGATACTGCTGAGAATATAGCTTTTCAACAACAAAAAATATCGATACTTCAGCAAATTCTGTCAAAAAACAGTGGAAATGAGTAAATGATGGCAAAAAACCCGCAAAAAATAATCGAGAAAATACGCGAGTGTATTATGCAATATCCTGAAGTTGAAGAAAGCTCGGCATGTACGCGAATTTCTTTTAAGGTGCGTAAGAAAGGTGTGGTATTTGTCAGCGAAAAAAACTACGACATTATGGTGAAACTTGACAAATCGCAGCAACAAGTTGCAAAACTACAACAAAAACATCCGCAGAACTATCATATTGGTAAGCATGGCTGGGTTACTATTGTATTTGAAGGCGAAAGCGCACCTTCTTTCACCACAATGAAGAAATGGATCGATGAGAGTTACCGAATTTTGGCACCCAAGAAACTAGTTGCCACATTAGAAAACTAATACAACATTTATAGTGTGGCCGTGAATTTAAATTTTCACGGCCACAATTTATATTAACGGCTTACTTTTAGAGTACTTGTCCAGGTGTGACCATTTCCACGACACAACCAGTTATAAGACTTAACTGTTGGTCCTGACCATGGATCCATAACATAGGATGTACTTCCCGACAAACCTTTGCACACAACAAAGTGTCCGCCACCATTGTCCCATCCCCAACGTACAACAACAGGTCTTCCCGAATTGATTTCCGCTTGTAGGGCATTGTAACTTAGTCGGCTATTAACCCCAGAACTACGTAGTCCCCATGTGGAAAGTAGCTCGCGAATTCCTTTGCGATATGGGTTATTGGTAACGCCCCACAGCCAATTCCAAATATTGAGACCTCTTGTACCTTCCTGAGCGATTCTCTCTTGAGCTACATTTTTACCAAAATAATTGAAAATAGCCTCACTACAGCCTGCCCAACACCACTGGTTATATTTTTGGTAGCGCTGTGGTAAATTCAACACTTGACGCGTAGCATTAAAAGCCGCAGCATCTTCAACAGGTAGAACTTCGTATTCACGTTGCTGCATATTTTTTTGAACTTCTTGCCACAAGTTTTCCGCTACTTGATCAAGAGCACTTACATAGTGGTAATCTATCGCTTGCTTGGCGTGTAGTTCAATAACGGTAAGATTTTCTTTATTAAGTTGTGGTATGTGAAAAAAATATTGGCGTGCTTGGTAAGAAACAATGACTTGTGGCTCGAAACCGCGTTCATTTGCCCAAGTCTTTTGTATATTTTGCAATTGTGACGCTAAAAGAACGTTACCCAAGGATACTGCTTGCCATTTTTCATCGACCTTAGCCACACTTAAAATGGCAATATTTTTTTCTGCAGAAACGATGGCAAAATACCATGTATCGGTGTCCTGAGAGATAGACGCTACAGTATCTTCATTTGTATAAGCGCGTAATTTTTCAGGTACGATAGCTTTTAGCTGAAAAGACATACCAAGAGAACAGTTTGCTAACTGTTCCTTACTGGAAAAACCATATTCATCTAACATTGAATCAGGTATGGAGTTTAGGAAAAATCCCATTCCTTCCTGTGCAGCTTTTTCTGCCTCCTGCGGTGCAGCACAGACAAAAACCATGGCAAAAAGCGCCAGGAAAAATATCTTTTTGTATAGCTTCATAAATATCTCCCCTAATTTGTCGAATATTCCTAAACATTCGACTTGTGTATAATAATTAAAAACTCTGCCTATAAGTACATATGCTTATATAATAACAAATCACATAAATCATGTCATTAACCATTTTTGAAACCATAGTACCATGTTCTGCCATAGATCATCCCAGTCACTTTCACGCATAAAGTGTTCGGATTCAGGATATTCAATGTATCGATGTTTATCTTTTGCATAAAACTCCCGTAAATGTTGATGCAGTTCTCGAGCATCGTGTGCAGGAACGGAGGTATCTTTACCTGCATTGAGAGACATTAGTGGTGTTGGAAAAAAACATTTGTGATGTAAATGCGGACTATAAGGATTATTACCTTTCCATTTGGGGCTACCGAGAATAGACACCGCTGCTTTGAATTTCGGATACTCAACAAGAGCACGATAGGTAATAAATCCCCCCATAGAAATACCCGTAACACCAACCTTGGCATTGTGTATCAAGTCGCGTTTTTGCAATTCTTCAATAAGAATAGGTACTTCCTGAGCCGTTTCGAGAACGGCTTGTTGAAAATCTTGCTCTAAATTTGTATTTTTCGTCGAAAACCGCGTGTCAAAATCTTCATATTTTCGTTCCCCGTGACCAACATTATCAATTCCTACAACCAAAAAACCATGTTGCGCAAGATTTTCGAGGTCGTGTAACTGAACATCTTTTGAAGCTCCCAATCCATGAAAAAACAAAATAGTACCATTTCTCACAGCTTTTTTTATTTCATCCTTATAAAGAAAAACACAAGGAGTATTTTGTAAGTGTTGACGTTGTGTGTGTATCATTATTGTGTAATTTGTCCTTCGCGAAATAAACGGTTCATCTCTTTAAAACAGGAATGATTTTTGTCTCTTGCCCATTCAAAACCAACAGATTCGTGATTCGTAATGCTAGCACCTTCTCTTTGCATTCTTTGTAAGGCATGATGGCGATATTCTTCTCCACGTCCACTGATACATTCCCAACACAAATGCGTCTCCACACCACGCTGGATTAATTCAACTACAGTTTGCATAACGCAAATATGTGCTTCAATTCCCGCAATCACAACTTGTTGCTCTTCTAGCGCAACATCCGGCCTTGCAGATTGTAGCAAAGAGTAAAACTGCTCGTCACCACAACAGCCAAAACTATCTTTTTCCATGTGCATTTTTTCTGTCGTTAAACCTTCATAAACAGACAATACTTCAGGATGCGTTTTTCCTAAGCCTTTTGGGTATTGTTCGGTGATGATAACCGGTACTTTAAATATGTCCGCTAACTTCATCAAACGTATTGTGGACGCAATCACCAAATTAGGGCGATAAATCATATCCATCAATTTTCCCTGTAGATCAATCACCACTACAATGCTACGATTCACATCGAGTAATCCCATCATTCTCTCCAAAAAAATAAGAAATATTTACTGAAACATCTGTGCGATGTACACTATAAAATAAACCACAATTTTATAATAGACATTCAAAAATAGCAAATGTGGGTATACAAATCGTATTGAAAACCTTATAAAAAACGGGGTGCTGTATGAAAAAGATCTGTTTATTTTTAGTAGTTTTGTGTTGCATTTGTGCAGACAAATATCCTCCTTACGAAGATATTGCTGATAATGCTGCGAAGTATTACAAAAAAAACGTCGCATTTACTTTTGGTTTCGCAGGAGTACGATCCAAAGTTTCTGGAGCAATGAAACGCAGAGGATTCCGCGACAGTCAATATAGTCAGTTGTATGCAAATGATGTCAAGTTGGCGTTACTCATCACCAAAAATGGAAGTGCATGGAGAACAATAGAGTCCATGAGCAAAGGGACGAAGTTACTATGTAGCGGAAAAGTAAAACGCCTGAATGCGCGCTCAGGAGGCGACTTTTACTATCTAGAGATTGCTGCGATTAAACAATTAGAGTCGGAAGAAGATTCGACATCTGAGCAAGAAACAACGATTGAGGCGATAGCAAAATCTCCGGAAGAATTTGTGGATCGAGAAATAGAAACAAAAGATACCTTTATCCGCATAGTAAATTTTCAAAAAATTGATCGTGAAAAATACAAACGAGTACAATGTACATCAAAAATGATTATCGTTTTTCCCAACAGCAACAAGAGTATTGAAAATGCGCTTCGAAAAATATCAAAAAGAACCCCTATTCGTATTTTTGGAAGTATAAAGGAAGTGAAAATAAAGAAAAAAGATCGTCACGTACTTATTGTCAGTAAAATCGAATCGACAATCAAGGCAATAGAAAACAAAGCTCTACCTAAAAATGAATTTCGTAGACGTGGACGTCGACGCGGTAGAAACTAATCTTTCGTTAGTAATGCCCTCTTCATGGAAAATAGTCCACAGAGGGCATCAAAATCCGATAAGTATTATCTCCCACTTAGCCACCTCCCCCAACCAAAAGTAGACTATAAACTACAAAAACGAGTATTTCCCTCACAAAAATTCATCTTTGTTTTTTGCACCTCAAAAGCCTGCAAGCCTTTTAAAAAAAAGGCAACAGAACTAAAACTCTATTTACCAAAATACAAAAACAAAAACTTTTTTCATTTTCCACTTGCAAAACTGTAGCCTATATATTACATTTAGAAGTACATATGTGGAATATATTTGGTTTTGTTTTGTAGCATTAAAGACCATAAAGATTTAGAGTGGAGCTATTTGTCCTACTACGACCTAGATATACACCATGATTTTGGACAAATAGCATCGCTTGTTCAGCAACTTGATATTCATCTTTGAAGAACAAGCAAAAATCTAGACACAGAATGAAACGCCTGTTGCGTTGACCTCTGTGTCTACTCCTCAAAATAACATTCAGTTCAAAAGCGGTAGAATAAAGTCAACAAAATTAAGCTCATTACCCAACGATTAGCCAGCAAACAGCTGGCTATTTTTTTTGCTCACCCCCCTTTCAAACCAAGAAAAAATGAATCAGATAAACCTTTTTACAGTTTTTTTTATTTTCCTCTTGCAATATTGAAGTATATATATTACATTATTGTTAATATATGTGGAATATATTTGGTTTTGTTTTGTAGCATTAAAGACCATAAAGATTTAGAGTGGAGTTATCTACTCATACACAATACCATGTATCGTGACATTGGGTAGGTAACATCGTTTGTTCGATAGATAAGCGTTTATTTTGAAGAACAAGCAAAAAATCAGGCACAGATCAAGATGCTCGTTGCATCTCTGTGCCTGATACATCAACATAAGTAGCAATATGGAATTTGCAATTGCAACCAAAGCAGTTCAAACTTCAAATAAATTTTTTTATTTTTCTCTTGCAAAAATGTATAATATAAAATACTATATTAATAATTAATGTTTACTATATATATCAAACTTATAAATAATTGAGTGTATATTAAAAGTATAAACATTTTAGGCAAAAGCCTGCAGAACTAATAAAGTAAGTATCCTAGTAAACATAGTTGATATGTATTTAAAGAAACAACATACACCTTAGATTAGCAACTTGACGTACACCTTAGATTAGCAACTTGACGTACACCTTAGATTAGCAACTTGACGTACACCCTAGAAGAGCAACTTGACGTACACCCTAGATTAGCAGCTTGACGTACAACCTAGAAGAGCAACTTGACGTACACCTTAGAAGAGCAACCTGACGTACATCTTAGATTAGCAGCTTGACGTACACCTTAGAAGAGCAACTTGACGTACACCTTAGAAGAGCAACTTGACGTACACCTTAGAAGAGCAACTTGACGTACATCTTAGATTAGCAGCTTGACGTACACCTTAGAAGAGCAACTTGACGTACACCTTAGAAGAGCAACTTGACGTACACCTTAGATTAGCAACTTGACGTACACCTTAGATTAGCAACTTGACGTACACCCTAGAAGAGCAACTTGACGTACACCTTAGATTAGCAACTTGACGTACACCCTAGAAGAGCAACTTGACGTACACCCTAGATTAGCAGCTTGACGTACAACCTAGAAGAGCAACTTGACGTACACCTTAGAAGAGCAACTTGACGTACACCTTAGAAGAGCAACTTGACGCACACCCTAGATTAGCAGCTTGACGTACAACCTAGAAGAGCAACTTGACGTACACCTTAGAAGAGCAACTTGACGTACACCTTAGAAGAGCAACTTGACGTACACCTTAGAAGAGCAACTTGACGTACATCTTAGATTAGCAGCTTGACGTACACCTTAGAAGAGCAACTTGACGTACACCTTAGATTAGCAACTTGACGTACAACCTAGAAGAGCAACTTGACGTACACCTTAGAAGAGCAACTTGACGTACACTCTAGATTAGCAACTTGACGTACAACCTAGAAGAGCAACTTGACGTACACCTTAGAAGAGCAACTTGACGTACACTCTAGATTAGCAACTTAACGTACACCTAGATTAGCAGCTTGACGTACACCCTAAAAGAGACATACCCAAAAATCAGACACGGAATCCGATGTAACAAACATCATATTCTGTGTCTGCTTACTAAACTCAACGAATCCAGCTTGGCCAATCCCACACACAAAAACAAATCGTACAAATGCAAATTTTTTTTATTTTCCCCTTGCAATAATGAATTATATATATTACATTATAATTAATATATGTGGAATATATTTGGTTTTGTTTTGTAGCATTAAAGACCATAAAGATTTAGAGTGGAGCTGTTTGCCTCACTATGATTCAAATATGTATCATAATTCCAGGCAAACAGCATCGCTTGTTCGACAATCAGATCCGTCTTTGAAGAACAAGCTAAAAACTCAGGCGCAGAGCAAGATGCTCGTTGCATCTCTGCGCCTGCCTCCCCCCCAAAAGCATATGTAAAATAAATCCCACAAAATCACATGAAATCTGACCTCACTCAAAAGTCCAAATTTCCCTGAATACGTCTACTTTACTACCTTAGAGAAGGCAATGCACTTAGGCACACCACAACAATTTCAATTTCTTTTATTTTTCCCTTGCAATATTGACGTTTATATATTACATTATCATTAATATATGTGGAATATATTTGGTTTTGTTTTGTAGCATTAAAGAACACAAAGATTTAGAGTGGAGTTATTTGCCCTACTGCAACATCGTTATACATCATGACACCGGGCAAATAACATCGCTTGTTCGACAATCAGATATCTAATTTGAAGAACAAGCTAAAAACTCAGGCGCAGATCAAGATGCTTGTTGCATCTCTGCGCCTGCCTCCCCAAAAGCATATGTAAAATAAATCCCACAAAATCACGCAAACTCTAACCTCCCCAAAAAACCCAAATTGCCTTGAATGCCCTTATTTTACTTTCTCATAACAAGTAACACACATAAACACCGCACTAATTTCATTTTTTTTTATTTTCCCCTTGCAATACTGACGTTTATATATTACATTATTATTAATATATGTGGAATATATTTGGTTTTGTTTTGTAGCATTAAAGACCATAAAGATTTAGAGTGGAGTTATTTGCCCTACTGCAACATTGTTATACATCATGACACCGGGCAAATAACATCGCTTGTTCAGCAACTTGATATTCATCTTTGAAGAACAAGCTAAAAATCAGACACAGAACGAGATGCCCGGCATCGAAGTCTGTGTCTGGCCCTTAAGTAACATTCAATTCTAAAAAGCGGTAGAATAAAGTCAACACAATAAGCTCATTATCCAAATAGGCCAGCGAGACATCTCGCTGGCTGTTTTTATTTACCTTAAAGATATAAAATTACACACAATTCAGAGTTATTTTGTTGATCTCATTTTTGTAAACTGATAGACTCTTTTCTTCCAATATATTACATATACACCAAGCACCTAACTGCTAGCTGTAAGCCACGGAAATAAACCCTGCCACTCATTTCGAAACAGCTACAAAATCATACATATTTTCTCGAAGTGAGTTGTGAGCAAGCAAGGTACTTGATTTTAAACTTTGCATAAAAGACATTTTGCTTTGGAGATCAGAATATCAAATGACGAAACAAGCCTTAGGTAAACATATACTCGTAGAATTTTATAATTGCCCATGTGAAATCCTCAACGACGTAGTACGCATAGAAAAATGTATGCTGCGTGCGGCAAAAGAAGCAGAAGCCACTATCATAAACTCTGCATTCCACCACTTTTCTCCTTTTGGCGTCTCTGGAGTTGTTGTTATCCAAGAAAGTCATCTTGCAATACATACTTGGCCAGAGTACGGCTATGTCGCACTAGATATATTTACATGTGGAGAAAGTGTAGATCCATGGACAGCTTATGATGTTTTGATTAAAGATCTCGAAGCAGAACACGGATCGGCAATGCAAATATCACGTGGTCAACTACAGCTACTTACAAAACAAAGTAATGTACCGAGTCAGCAACAAATTTTAGAACAGCGCTCAAAACATATAAGAAATATTTGGTTTACTGAGCGAGGTGAAAATATGAGTGTATCTTTTCGCCACAGCGGAGACGTTGTTTTTCGCGAAAAGTCTAAATACCAAAAGGTAGAGGTTTACGACACGTATGCATACGGCAAAATGCTCACAATCGACGGATTGGTCATGTGTACAGAGAAAGATGAACATGGCTACCACGAAATGATTACCCATGTGCCGATGCTAACACATCCCAACCCAAAAAATGTGTTGGTAATAGGTGGAGGTGATGGCGGGACTATTCGTGAGGTAACACGCTATAAAAATTTGGAAAAGGTCACTCTTGTTGAAATAGACCAAGTGGTGATAGATGCGGCGAAAAAACATCTCCCAACAATATCAAGTGCCTTTAATCATCCTAAGTTAGAGTTACACGTTGCAGATGGTATCGAATTTGTTCGTTCTGCTCCTACTGGGGCGTACGATATTATCATCGTCGACTCCAGTGAACCGTGTGGTCCATCAGAGGGCTTATTTACCGAAGAATTTTACCGCAACGCATACAATGCCCTTAATGACGATGGAATACTTGTAACTCAAAGCGAATCACCGCGCTTTAATGCTCCGGTTTTTTGCGAAATGTACGATTGCTACAAAAAAATCTTTGGAGCTCATAAAGTTCACTGTTACCTCGCCTTTATACCTACATATAACTCTGGCATGTGGAGCTTCTCTTTTAGCAGCAAAGGCGAAATCCATCCATTACAAAACTTCAAAGAAGAACAATATAATGAACTTGTTCGTAACAACGACCTACAATACTATAACAAAGAGATTCACCAAGCAGCTTTTGCATTGCCTAACTTCGTTCGTAAAATGTTAAAAATTTCTCCATAACATAGAAGATGCAACCATGGCCAAAACACACGAGTGGGGAATTAGTGACTCGGAAAATCTTTTTTCTATAAAAGAATGGGGTGACGGTTACTTTACCGTTAACAAAAAAGGACATATTGCAGTATGCCCCAAAGGAAACTGTTCTCCAGACATAGACCTAATTGATGTTATCAATGAATTACAAGCGTCACATAGCAATATTTTTCCCATTGCTATCCGCTTTACCGACATACTACGCAACCAGACACAACGTTTACGAAAAAGTTTCCAGGAAACTATTCGTGCATCACAATATCAGGGTAAATATTTTGGAGTTTACCCCATTAAAGTAAACCAATTGTGTGGAGTGGTCGAAGAAATTGCAAACGCCAAATGCCAAATGGGCCTAGAAGCTGGTTCTAAAGCAGAGCTATTAGCTATTCTATCTACTTCGACAACAGAGAACACAGTTACCATTCTCAATGGTTATAAAAACGAAGACTATATGAAAATGGCCTTCATCGGTTCTAGACTAAAAGACAACCTAACGGTAGTAATTGAAAAACTTTCTGAAATTCACTTATTTCTGAAATTAGCTCGTGAACACACAGCGATTCCCTCCCTAGGCGTAAGAGTCAAACTCACAACGGAATCTTCGGGAAAGTGGAGAGACAGCAGCGGATTCAATTCGAAGTTTGGTCTAGTGACTAGCGAAATTTTAATGTTAATCGATTTATTACGCGAGGAACAACTACTACATAAACTGAAACTCATTCATTTTCACTTAGGTTCGCAAATACCGAATATTCATACATTAAAAGAGTCGATTATCGAGGGAGCACGTGTATACAGCCATCTCAAAAAGCTATGCCCACAACTCGAATATATAAACACCGGTGGTGGTCTAGGTATAGATTATGATGGTTCCGCAACGGCGAGTAATTCCTCGCGAAATTACAAACTCAAAGAGTATACCGACAACATCGTACAAGGTATCATGCAAATTTGCGATGAAGAAAATGTTGCGCATCCACATATTATTACAGAAAATGGAAGAGCTTTAACCGCGCATCACTCATGTATAGTGACCAACATAGTCAACCAAATCCAAACAGATCTCAATTTTGACCTAAGTATAGAAGAAGAGGAAAATGCTCTTTTGCAAAACATAAGAGATGTACTTACAAATATAAAGCAAAACTATCGCGTACAGCTTTTACACGATGCAACCAATCTATATCAACATTCCCTACAAGCTTTTAAAATGGGTATATTATCTATTACCGAGCGTGCCAAAATCGAGGTCATTTATTTAAAAATTCTTCAAGAAGTATCACTACAAAATGCTTTACAGAAAGCCAATAAAAATTTGCCTCTATATCTTTCTTCGCACTACATTTGTAACTTCTCCGTATTTCAATCAGTAATAGATCACTGGGCAATAGAGCAACTCATTCCGATAGTTCCTATTCAAAGGTTACAAGAGCGCCCCACAAACTATTCGATGCTTGCCGACATTACATGCGACAGCGATGGTAAAATAAAAAAGTACGTAACCAAAAATAGCAATAAAAACCATATACCGTTACACGATATTACCAACAAAGAAAAATATCTACTGGGGATATTCTTAACTGGTGCCTACCAAGATGTTATGGGAGACAACCACAATTTGTTAGGGCGTATCAATCAGGTATATATTTCTCACGACGAAACAGCAGAAAAAAATTTTCGTATAGATCGTTATGTAAAGGGGAGTAGTGTAAAAGATCTACTAAAAGTAATGCACTATGACACCAAGAGTTTAAGACAAAAACTCTGTGAGAAAATTTCGCAAAAATACCGCGACTCTTCTCACCTACAAGACTACTTGAATTTTTGTTCCACTTACTTAGAGGATTCGACTTACATATGAATGAACACCACGAAAAACCCCAATTCAGTAGACTACACTTTATGGGATCACAAGCATCAGAACAACAAGCGCAGTGGTACATAGTTGGTATACCTTACGATGGTACTTGCAGTTACAGACCAGGTTCACGCTTTGCGGCAAACGCAATTCGCGAAGCGTCCTGGGGACTAGAAATGTACTCTCCACAACAAAACGCCTCACTAGAAAACGTATCATACTACGACAAAGGTGACATAGAGCTTCCTTTTGGTAATTGTGCACGTACTCTAACACTTATTCACAGCGCCACACAACAAACTCTACAGCAACAAAAAAAGTGGCTAGGAATTGGTGGAGAGCATCTAGTTACCTTACCCACAGTGCAAGCATACGCGAAACATTTTCCGCAGCTTGCCGTAGTACAGATAGACGCTCATGCCGACTTGCGCAGCGAATATATACAAGAACCTTTATCACATGCTTGCGTCATGCATCACATCAGTAAAATAGTCTCGCCACAGAACATAACACAAATAGGTATTCGTTCTGGAACAGCAGAAGAGTGGCAGTGGATGCACAAACATAACAGCCTATTTACCTGCAAAGATACATTGCAACAACGTCTGGATTTATGGAAAGACATTCCCATTTTTCTTACCATAGACCTTGATGTATTCTCCCCGGGCATTTTTCCAGGAACAGGAACTCCCGAACCAGGTGGCTTTACGTGGAATGAATTTATGGAGTGGTTGCTACAACTGCGTAATCTGAACATTGTAGGTGTCGATGTTGTTGAATTAGCACCTCACTACGATACAAGTGGAATATCGAATATTCTCGCGGCCAAAGTCATTCGAGAGGTATTGTTGATGGTATCTTAATTAGCAAACGCCAAAACAATCTTCACCACTTAACGAAAACTGTTTTAGCCAAAACTACTAGGGCGTGTCATCAATTAACGAATTACACAAATACTAGATAAAACATACTCCTGGTGTCATCCCGCACTTGATGCGGGATCCACGAATAAAATTAGAAAAGCTTAAAAAATAAGGAATTCTTATTTCTAAAAATATTTCTTTTTATTTTTGATGTTTCTATTTATTAACTTGGATCCCTGCTTTCGCAGGGATGACACGAGAACGGAACAAATTTTCTAATTGATGACAGCCCCTAGCCATTCCAAAAATGCCAAATCCAATCAAGTCTTCCCCAGCCTGCCCTGGAGAAATACGGTAGGTGCGGTAAATTTTTTTGCCATACATCGATGCTTATATCACCTATGCATACCGATAGCCATTTTAAATTAGGCAACTGTTTAACATAGTTTACCACCTCTAATCTTAAGGGAATATCCGCTAAATCGAGATGTGTTAAAGAGGGAAATTTTGCTAGAGCAACATAATCGTCAAAATCAGAGTCGGCCAAATTTAAAAATTTCAAATTCGCCAAAGCAGGTAAATCTGCCAAATCTTTGACTTTGGTCTCATTGAGAAATAGACTTTGTAGGTTGTGCAAATTTCGTAAATGTTTTAGCCCACGACTTGTGACATTTGTTCTACCCAAGTTGAGAATTTGTAAGCTAGAGTAATCTTTTAAAAATTCAATATTGCGGTCGGAACATGCCGTATTGGATAAATCCAATTTAAGCAGCTGTGAAAACTGCATTCTAGCAAAATCATCACTAAAAACGTAAGCGGGAACCCCTCGCAAATCTAGAGATTGAAGATTATCAACACGCAATAACATTTCAATATTTTCCACTTGCATATTTTCTAGACTCAATTCGACAAGGCTATCTACACTGGTTAAAGATTCAATGTCTATTTCCCCACCACACAGAAGAAGCCGTTTTATGTGACAATCCCGCAATGTACTTTTGGGCACATAGTTGGTATTGATTTCGATAAAATGACATTTATGAAAAGTGCTATTGCGAAAATTTGATGTTAAGATGTGAAAGTTACAACAAGTGAATTCGCAATTTTCAATATACTGAATCATCAGTGACTCATCGCGAAAGCTGCAGTGCTCAAAAATGCAATCCATCACTTTGGTGACAGCTCGGTCAATAAATACCGCACAATTTATATAGTGGGTATTATTTTCAAGCCAGGAAATGTTTTGACGACGTACTTTTTTATTTACTTGCATGGCAATTATTTTAGTAAAGGGATTCGTAAGATTTTCATACACAAGTTGTGTTTATAAGGGCTAAGTAGTGAATGAATACGCCGGGATAACATACCCTAAAGAAAAACCTAAAATAAACCAATGATTTTTTTTAGAGATTATGGTATCTTAGAAGTATATGTAGGACAAATTTTAGCAAAATTTTTCATACATGTAAAGTTTTTAGGGTGTTGTGCGCCTTAAGAGAACGAAAAATTTCTTTGAAAAGTGTGGTTGAGATGGAATATATTTTTGTTTGTTTAATGCTACTTGCTTTTATATACTTCGTTATTTTTTCCGGACGCGGAAAAGATAAACCACGTAATCCCTACGACGCATTTGCCATGACAGGTATTGGCCGTGGTGGTGGAAATGGCGTTTTTCGCTCTCGTAAAATAAAAAATAATAAAAAACGTCGGGAATTTTACATAACAGGTGAAGTTGCTGGCGCTGTTTTAGGTGAAAAATCTGAACCTGAATTTGAAGTAAAACCCGTAACAGAACCATATAAAAAGAAGACGCCTGGCGAAAATAAAGATACAGATAACCAACCAAATAAACACTACAAAATACCAATAGAAAAACAAAAAGACGAGCAGCAAGTAGATTCGCTGGAAATAGAAGATCAAGAATCTGAAAAAATCGTACGTGAAATATTAGCGCCCTTTCAAGAGGACTCCAAAAAAGAAATCGACTCGTTTGTTCCTCCACAGCACAAAAACAATATCGATAAAGATCTTGTAGATGCTCTAGAACAAGTCCATTTAGAGGAAGAATTACAACGCAAGAAAACCGATAATGATTTTTTTGGAAAAAAGAAACGAAAGTCGTCTACCGACCGTTATTTTCCGAAAGGAGAATCTATGATCGATGCGAACAAAGAAAAAGAGCAAGATATATTGGCTTCGCTGGGAATTGACGATTTATTAAAGGAAGTAAATCAAATAAAAGAAATGTACAATGGCGGCCTCCCTCCAAAATCGGAACCTTCAACTAACCCATCATCTGCCGAGCATTACGAGGAAATAAATTCCAAAATATTCCAGAAAAAAGTAAATGATGTACTTAGTCAGCTACCTAATATTGAAGATCTAAAGGGAAACGAGCTACCCAAAATAAAAGCCGAAAAACTGTGGACGAGAAAAAGAAGTTATGAACGCTCGCAAGCTGTAGATGAGTGGCGTGCAAAACTTGGTTTAAAAAACTTTGATGACGTTTGATGCTAAGTAAGGAACACACTATGCCTTTGTTGCTAAGAGGCAAACTAAAAGATACGTTGGAGATACTATGGGATTTTCCTTGTGAAAAGATGATGGTATGTTCTAAAGACAATGAAGTTTTATACTCTTCAGATGTAACATCGCAAAATAAACTGAACATCCGCCTTGCCGATTTAGACTTTTCGCAAATTAGCGCAAAAGAATTAGATATTATTGCCGTTGCTTCTGATGTGATTTCACAACCAATTCGAATTCAAAAATGCCCACATGATGATTGTGATTTATGGGGACATGTCAAAGATGATGGGTACTGCAAGCACTGTGGACGACGCGTAAAAAAACACCAATACACCACCGGTTTTCCCAAACTTGGAATTAGTTGTATAAATGTTACTCTTGCCGATGGAGAACAAATCTCACTGTGGAAATCGAAAGAACAACATGAGCACGATAATTCGGTGTATTCCATAGGCCAGTACCAAGCGTCTGACGGGCAAAGAAAAGATGTCGATATTCTGGAAGAACAATTTTCAGAAAACACAAATGCCAAATTTTTACAACTATACAAAATTTTAGAAAACAGCGATCTCCTCGGCGAATACTGGCAGCCACCGCTTGTTAGCTTCCAAAAAGAATTCAATCGTATACTATGGATTTACCATAAACTTAAGAAAAGTGAGTTTCCTAGCATTTCCGCTTACGATTACATCACCTCAAAAGTGAATGAACCGTTGACAACAAAAGATATTCTGGGAATAGGAATTCAACTTTGTATTATCGCACGCAAAATACATTCTTACAAACAATACTGGTGTAGTTTGCGTTTAGCAGACCTCATTCTGCAAAGAAAACCAAAAAGTAAGTACCCCATATCTATTTACTTACGCTCACGAGATATAAGTTGGCAAGAGAATCCATCACCCAAACTGGTAGACAATAGTTTAATTCCCTGGGAATTGTATTGGGATGACTCTTCAGGACGTAAAATAAGTCAGGCTTCCGAAGTTTATATCATTGCCGCCGCTTTATACTTACTGAAAGCAAAATCTCCCAACCTTCTTCACTATAACGCCATATCGTATCACTGTGGTTTACCAAGTCTAAAGCTTTTTAAAGGTGACACACCATTGTCACCAGAGAAAAATGAACAAGATAAATACTTCGAGTCTATTATAAATCAAGCTCTCGTTGCTCATCCTGACGAACGTGGTTATCAAAACATAAAAGATTTCCAAGCTGTTCTCGAATCGCTATATCGTTCCACCCCCAGTGAAAACTGCGGAAAATTTCAACTTGAAATAGGCAGTGACCTTGATGTGGGAGATGCGAAACACACGAGTGACTTTACTCAAAATCAAGATTCTTTGTTTGTCACTCATTATACACTCATGCAACAAGGATGGGGACTATTTGTTCTTTGTGACGGGATTTCCACCTGTAGTTTTGGTTCAGGTGCAGAAGCAAGTAAAATTGTTACTGATACATTTAGAGAGTGGTGGGCCGAAAGTAACGAAGAACGGCGTAAAGAAGTGTGTACATACGCCAGCCACAACCACCAACAAGGCTGCAAATTTTTAAACGAACTTGTCGACAGTGCCAATGCGAAAATTAGAAAAAAAGTCATTCAACACGCAGGTGAAGTAGATTTTTCATCGATTATGGGCAGTACGGTAACCGCAGGGTTAATCCACGACGACTTTGTACTTTTTTCTTGGGTGGGAGACAGTCCCATATTTCGTTTTAGCAAGTATGGTTGGGAAAGACTCAACTTCGAAGATAACGAACGCAATATAAAGCTACTGTTAGGTAGACCCTTAGAAGAAGCGTTTGTCGATGGTGGTAGCGCTATTACACGATGTATAGGAGCCAATTACTACAATAAAGACCACGTAGACATGCATTTCGACTACACATACTTAAGTGCAAACGAAAGTATACTGATCTGCTCTGATGGAATTCCCGATTATATAGAACCAGAGTCCGATCTATCCTTACAAGAAAACTACCGTATGATGAGGCTAGCCTCTATTTTTTCATCTTACAATAGTGATTCCCTTGTCAACTCGAAAGCACTTTCTAGTATTTTAATTTCGAGTGCAAACCGCATTAGCGGTGGGAAAGACAATTTATCCGCCATTGTGTTACGTACTTTGCCGAAAACGTTCCATCCCAAAGTAGAGTCTTACAATAGACTTCGACTATTATCTTTTGTACGACAAAAGAAACTTCAAAGAGCAAACGCCGATGAAACGGCAAAAGTAACACGTAGGCTGTCTATTACCCAAGATATAGATTGAGGAGTTGTAGATGTTAGATGCAGAAAGCATTTTTAGTTTCAAGTGTGCCATAGAGCAAGTATATCTCCGCAGTGATGCGCCAGATCCGTTAGAAAAAGATATTCTCATTGAAGCATATCTACAAGATGAATTACGTGTAAAGCCTGAATTACTTTGCAATACACATTTTATATTGATGTTAGATATTAGCGGATCAATGGATGATATTCTGGAAGAAAATAAAACAAAATTAGAAGCGGTAGTACAAGCAGCGTGCCATGTAATTGACCAGCTACAAGACCAAGATCTTATTTCCATTATTACGTTTACCACAGAAGAAAAACTCTTTTGTTGGGCTGAACCAGTGAGCAATAAAGGAAAACTGCGCAATAAGATAACGGAAATTTATGAATACCCTCGTGGTTCAACAAATCTTTTTCCCGCGTTAAAACTAGCCAAGCAAAAACTACAACGCATGAAAACTAGTGCACAAAATGTTGCCACGAAGCTTCTTATTTTAACAGACGGTATGATCCACGATGTGGAAAGTTGTGAACCAGAAGCACGACATTTTCACGAGCAAGGCATAGATATAGATACTTTGGGTATTGGCGCAGATTTCCGCGGTGAAGAAATGGAACTCTTAACCAGTGGTTTCATGGAAAAACTAGAGAATGCCGCACAAACAATGGCTGTATTTGAACGTAGTTTGCGTATCTTACAAAATACAGTTGCCACAAAAGTAAAAGTAGAGCTAGAAACAACTCATGGAGTTGAAATCAGAGGCATCGCCAAGATTTCCCCGGACATAAAAATGGTCAACTACCAATCGAACACGATTTCTTTCGAAAATGTAGATCGCAATCGTCGTTACGCTGCGGTAGTAAGGACATTAATCGACCCAGGACTCATTGGGGAAAAAGCGATTATGACAGCTACCTTAGGTTTCGATGTACCAAAGCAAAATATTTTTGATGAAGTGATCGAAAGAATTGTAGTCGTCAACTTCACAAGTGACCAAGCACGGCTTTCCGAACCACCAAATAGCGAGGTAATTCATGCCTCGACGTACTACACAATTGCGATTCGCGCCCAGGAAATTCAAGATAATTGCGAAAACAAAGATTTAATTATGCGTAACCTGAAACTCATCATCAACCGACTGAAAAAGATAGGTGACTTGGAAACAATGGCAAGGTGGGAAGCCGTTAGAGATAGCTACATAAGTAAAGGACAATTTTCACTGGAAGAGTACAATAGTGTTGCCGTTTCAAAATCAAAAACAAGTGCCGCATATTCGGCTTTACCACCACCGGACATCTTAGATGAACATTATGACGACGAACTGGCTTGGTAGGCAACCGTATAAAAGGGTAAGTGATGGATAAGATTTTTTGCCACATATGTGATGAAGAACTCGCGGATAACGTAGAGCAATTACCGGAAAAGTGTCCAATATGCGACACACGCAAGTACGAAATTATACAGGAAATCAAAATTTTAGAAGAAACACAAGAACCAGGAGCGCAAACACAAACCCCACAAATAGAGGTAATCGCAAGTGCTCCCCTGATGGCAAAACAACCTGAGGTAACCAGCGAACCGCGCGTTGTAGAACAAGTTAGTGAACCACAGGTAATAGAGTCTCCTCGGGTAGTAGAATCTACACAGGTAGACGAACCTACAGTAGAAGAAAATGATAGCATAGAAAAGCAATCGAATGTAACACAAGTAGAAGCTTTTCGCAGTAATATGCCCGCTGTTGTCGTCGAAGAGCAAGATCCTATTAGCGATATTATGTGTTATGACGACGAAAGCGATGACCAAATTATTTTTAAAGAAAATATATCCATAGAGGAAAATCCGGCAAAAAACGATGTAATTTTTGACGAAACAGACGTAGTCTTCGATGATACTCCCGATGTAGTTTTCGAAGATGAAACCCCGAAAACCCAAGAACCAAAAGAGGCACCACGCGTACCACAGAAAACAGGGGCAAGTTCTTTGGAGGTTCTTCCCGACAGAGATATTGGTTTTCCCAAAGGCAGTTATTTAGTTTTATACAATGCCGAAAAAAAAGCAATTGCCTACTTTAAAATAGATGGTGCTGGGTCCATTATCATTGGTCGATCTAGTGAACGTGGTTCCCCCAATGATATTGATTTAACCATGGCTTGGAAACATGCATATAAACACAAGCTAGAAGCCGGAGCTTTCCAGGAAAAAATGAAAATGGTGAAGGGAATTTCGCGTAAGCACGCGCTTATTCGCTATGACAAAAATAAGAAAAGCTATGTGTTTTTCCATCTCTCGGAGAAAAACTATACGATTGTGAAAACACCACAAGGAGAGAAGCGAGAGCGTCCACCAAAAAATCGTAACCCAGTTCACCTGGAGCCAGGTAGTTTAATCTCAATGGGAAACCACAAAAATTATATTATCATGCGTTTTAAAGAAATTAGATAGTATTTGCGGTAAATGTTATGTCACAAACACTTGGACAAATAAAAACATATGATACGGTAAATGGCATGGAAGAAGCATTGTGCTTTGTTCACGAAGGCAAAGAACACTGGGTCAAACGTTACTTAAACAATGACCGCTACCAAGTTTGCGGATTTCTGGGAACTGGTGGCCTAGGCTGTGTGTATACCGCTTATGATCGTTGGAATTGCGACAACATGGTCGTTATCAAAACCCCCTACTACATGGGCGACTATTGTTTTCCGTGTGTTTCGAGAGGTAAGGCGGTTTTTGAACGCCAAATTAATAGTTTAAACAAGATATATCTTCGCGAAAAAAAGCATCTTGTCGAACTATCCAATGCTGGTTTTGACAGTGTTGTCAATTTAAATGATTTTTTTTACGATCGAAGTGTTGATCTTTGCAAATCTTTTCACAATGCTGCCCGAGTAAAATATCAAGTTGCTGAAAATTACCGAGAAAATACACCTTTTCTTGTAATGAAGTACATTCGCGGAAAAACACTCGGCAAAATAATAGAAGAAAAACCTCTGGGGAACTACAAAACCCTTGTCATTGCCAAACAAATTCTTGCATTAATGAAGTATATGCACAAACGAAGAGTTTCCAACAAAGGAAAAGAATATTATTACTTATTATGTGACTTAAAGGCGGAAAATATTATTGTGACAGATGATATGCATATAAGTTTAATT
Organism: Candidatus Uabimicrobium amorphum; assembly: GCF_009002475.1. GTDB lineage: Bacteria > Planctomycetota > Uabimicrobiia > Uabimicrobiales > Uabimicrobiaceae > Uabimicrobium > Uabimicrobium amorphum. Next base: position 9,124,145 of record NZ_AP019860.1, on the reverse strand, counting down.
GACTTTGGAGCGGTAAAAATTTATTGGACAGCTCATGGAGAAGTAGATATTCCTATTTTCGTAACTGATGGCTACGCTGCACCAGAAGTTTACTCGGGTAGTCTTGAGTTTATAGACAATCCACGTATTGACGAACGTTTTGATCTATTTACTCTTGGAGCTTTAATGTCTTATTGTCTAACAGGTATAAAACCAAGAGACTTTTTAACAAATACAACTCCTCCACAATATAATTTCGATTTGGACAATTACGATAACATCACTAAAAATGTAAAAAACATCGTCAAAAAATCCACAATGCACCAACGACAAGAGCGTTATCAAAATAGCAGTACAATGCTATACGAAGTACTAAACGAATTGAGTAGGTTCCAGGGGTAGTGTATGAAGTTTTCTCCAGGTCAAACAATAGATGGACACTTGTACTTCAACAAGAATCGTTCCAACATAGCCGTCAAAGTAAAAGTAATTGAGTTGTTATTTGCAGGTGAACATTTTCACTACTACAAAGCACTAAATTGCAATGGGGACCATGTTTGTATTAAAGTAATTCGCTATCGTAGTGAAGGGCGAAATATTTTTAGTTCTGCCATGGACTATGTAGTATACCGACGTAAAATGCTACTAAATGAGCATCGTATACTTGCGATTTCGCATCCTTCCATTCCTGAACCTTTGGCCATGATTACCATTGAAAATAATTGTGACGATGATGAAAAATTATTTCACAAATTCCCTGATTGGCAACAATTAAAAACAGAAGAGCTCATTCTTGTTCAAGAGTACCTAGCGGGAAGCCCTCTACCGCAACTACAAGATCAAATCCAGTTATTTTCGATTAAACAACGGCTCAGCATTTTTTACAAACTCATTAAGCTCTTTTCTTTTGTTCACGAAAAAGGTTTTGTCATACAAAACCTACATCCAGAACATATTATTATGAATCCTGAGCACAACGACAACATCAATATCGTGGGTTTACACTACAGTTGTCCGCTCAAATCCTTGGAAAATACAGCAAAATATAAGAAGGCCTTGTTTCTATCTGGACAAAAGGTACCAACGCAGTATCGTCCAGACGTTCGCAGCGATGTCCAACAATTAGGCATTATACTACACTATTTGCTAACGCTTGACAATCCGTCATCAAATGATCGTGTAGACTTGAACGTAACCAAAAAAGCCGTTGAACAGTTAAGTTCTCACCACTCATGGGTTCTTAAACTGCTGGAACAGTTGTTATGTAATTCTATTCACAAACGTCTACATTCGGTAAATTGTATTGCGAGCTACTTAAATAATCCACCACAGCAAGATATAGACTTCGATATCGTAAAAGCCTCGCGTTCACAATTAGAAATAAAAATAACCCACGCCCCTAATTGGAGTAAAAATCTAGAATTTAGGATAGAGGACCACGACAAAGGAACCATCACCGAAAACAAAATTGCCTTCAGTCGCACCCTCCTTATACCGGGAAAATGGGGAGGTGAAATCACTTGCGGAATTCGCGCCACAAGTGGAAGTTCTTTTACATGGTGGAAGTACAAAAATGCCTTAACAGCACAAAAATTTCCTCTAAGTGAAATCCCTGACCTACCTACAGATCAAGTAGGTTTTGAGTGGCCTCCAATGCCAAACTTAAAGAACGTTTCTTTTTTTCTTGAAGAAAACAATCGTTTAACAAAGTTGTGCGATGCGCAAGAAAAGGTCATTTTGCCCGTCGATGGACAACCTCTGCCCTATAATAAAAAAATAAAGATTATTTGCCAGCCCAACTTCTTGCGTCAAGAGCAGAACCCAATGCAAATTATGCAAGAGGTATATTTAGTACCAACCATAAACGTTCCCGTCGTATACAACAAGCTTAACCAAATCTTTTTCGAAATTGTGCTCAGTAGCGAACAGCAAAAAATAATATCGCAAATAGAATTGCTACATAATGGCGTTCCTTACCGTACCCAAATAAAAGAAGACTTTATACAACAAATCCACAACGAAAAAATTGTATTTAAACTCAACAAACGCAATTTGCTCATGTTTGAAAAACACGTATTTTCGTGTCGTATTTTACTAGATTCTATTGGTTGGAAAAAAGGTCCGAATTGGCAAGTAGATATATCTCCGCCAGGTATTCAATCTCTTGCCATTGAGGAGCCCAAACTAGGTACATTACAACTAAGTTGGCGTAGTTATCCCAACAAATATTTACGTGATTATGGTATTTTTTACAACGGTGAAGAAATTGCCAAAACCACAGAGAACAACTACCAATTACAACTAGACAATGCGACAATCTCTCGTGAGATGGGCAACAGCGCAACCATTGAAGTTATTTCGTATTATGAGCAAGATGGCATTGTAAAAAAATCGCAGCCTTACGCAAAAGAGTATCTGTTCCCCACTATTGAAAATATCTTGCGTTGTAATATCAAGCGTTCTATTTCCCCAAAATCCGTCACTTTCGAGCTAGATTTCAAGCATTTCCATATTGTGCAGGACTTTTTCTACATCTATTTCTATCGCGAAGCCAATAATGAAACTTCATTAATTTCCAAATCTATTTTACGCGAAAAAATGTCCCTCAAAGATGAAAAAGTTTCCCCAGGAAAGACTTACAAATACTTTGCAGAAGTAGAAGGCGTTAAATACAAAATTTTTGACGAAACTCCCGAAATTCCGCAAATTGGAATTACCTTTTCCTTAGAAAAAGTGGGCTATGAAACTTGTTCATGGTTAATTCGCATTGACGAAAAAACGCTACAATGCATGGACGAAAATATCGAAATTCAACGTTTAGGCCAACAACAAAAAACCCATAAATTTATGTGGGACAAACGTAAAACCAGTTTGCAATTCACCGATAAATACTTAATTCCGGGTGAAGAGTTCGAATATTATTTGTATTTGTACTTGGAAAACGAGGAGCGATATGAGTATTTCCTAGGAAACATCACCACGAAAAAATTTGATTTAGACGTAGACGTAAATACCACATATAATTGCGCCAATATTAGCTGGAAACCTTCTCCACAAAACAGAATCGATTGCATCCAATTATACGATCACAGCAATAAATTTTTAGCCGCGACAAAAAGCGATTCCATCACCTTGGAAAACCTGGAACCAGAACGTGAATATGTATTTCCACTAAAATACAAGTATTTGTCTGGTCACATACAACAAGGAACCGCCATAAAATTTAAAACCAAACCATACAAAATGGAAGCGGAGACCACGGATTTTACCACGGATTCTTTTCGTTTAAAATGGGACATTACCGATACGGCCTTTGCCATGAAATTAGTTAAGTTGTACCTCAAAGTATCGGCAAATGTCGGAGAACACGAATTGAGTCATGAGACAAGAAGTGTACAACTCAAGCAACTTCTACCTTGTACAACATACCATTGGACAATACACGGACAATTTAAATCGGGAAGAAGATGTCTACTTGCAAGTGGAGATGCCACAACAGAAACACCTAAACTCAATGTAGAAATTGAAGTAGGTCTTATACACCACATAAAGTGGAGCTACAAAAAAATTCCTGCCATTTCAAAAATAGAAGTGCATCGCAATGACTTACCTCTCATTGAAACCGACGAAGATGAGCTATATGACAGTGATTTTAAAGGCGGAAAAGAAATTACTTACCGTTTCTTTTACGTAATGTCCGATGGAAGAAAGCTACTTGCCACAGAGAAAAAAGTTCAATCTTTAAGTATGAAAGATCTGTTTTCCGCTATCAAAATACAGCCCAAAACGGGCGCCATTTACTGGGACTTTAGCGAGCTTAAACGCTACACTTTCTTCCAAAGTGTTGAATTGTTTCTCAACAACAAATCTTTATTTCACCAAGAAAACACCGATGGTTCTCTAATATTTGAAGACTGGGGACAGAGTGTAAAAGCAGGCAAAACCATTGGTTTACCAGAAAAATCGATGAATTTTGAATTGGCCGTTGTTGGAATTGCCCCCATCAAACGAAAATGTAAAAAGAAATGGACACTTTCGATAAAAGGGATTAAATGTTATTATAGTAATCTCCCATATCAATTTAATGTATTTCGCGAGTACTCGACTATTTACTTTCAGTGGGAAAAAATGCCTACCGAACTCTTAGAAGAAGTTGTTTTAGAACGACTCAGCGACAACAGAGTTATTTACAGTGGGATAAATGAAGAAGTTTATATCGTTGATGATAATGATGGTTACGGCTTAGAATCACATACGAGCTATCAATACATCATGAAACTAAAGTATAAAAATCACCAGACCTTAAAAAAAATAGAAGTACTGTTAGAAGATTTTGACGAAGATAGACTCAACATAATCGAAGAACAAATCTCTGACTCTACATTACAAATTTCATGGGATAGTGAGCTCGATACTTCTATCACTCATATTGGTTGGGGTAAATCATTGCAATCTTTTGTACCCAAATTTTTAAAGAGATATCACTTTGTTGATTTTGCGCAAGGAAAAATCAACATTCCGATACAACCACAAGATATGAGTTATGAATTAGTTTACAAAGACTGCTACAATAATATATTCTATGGTGTCCGCAGACATATGCCGAAGGAACTTATAAAGTAGGAATAAACGATGAAAGAGATACTTTATCAACTGGCACAGCAATTAACACAGTATGAAATTACCCAAGATGATGCCGCTGAGAAAATTACATCTTTATCCACCGAGCCTCTAGAGTGGAACGAAGTTATTCAAGAAATTTCACAACAATGCCAGAATAAAAGTTTTGGTAACAATTTACTGTTTGTGATTCAGAAGCATTCTGAAATTTTGGAAAAAACCGAGCAATTGGAAAAACTAGAGCTTATCTACAAACAGCTAGAAAATAGTAATGTATACCAAGGATTATCGACGTTAGCAACCACAATAGGTAACCTACACCGCGATACCGGCAGTTTTGAAAAAGCGATTCCATATTTCGAAGTATCGCGCAAAATGTTGCAACTTCTCGACGAAGAATTGTTGAACTCTGAAGATGATGAAATGACTTTTGTTCCTTCAGAAGATGGCATGGTCGCAATTGAAGACACCACCGTAAGTTCTCCTATTTCTAAAATGGCTCTTCCCCCTGTAAAACTCCATCAAAAATCCCCTGAGGATACTTTGGCATTAGAAAAACTTGAAGAACAATTACAACAAGCCCGAAAACATCATGATAAAATTACCCAAAACGATCTACTTGTTCAGATGGGAGAGTATCACTATCGGCATAAAAATTTAGACAAAGCTAGTAATATTTGGCATGAATGTCTAATGATCGCCAAAGAAATAGAATATACAGAAAATATTATCCAAAGTTACGGAAACCTTGGCAAAGTAGCGATAGAACACCGCGAAATGGAAGAAGCCTCAAGCTTGTTATCTTTCGCTCTTGAAGGACTCAAAACCCTGAAGGATTACATTCCTAAAGTAGAAAATATTGACAAATATAAAAGTATTTTCCACAGTGCTGTCACCAGTTGTTTGTCGCAAAGTAATTTTAAAAAAGCCCTCTACTATACCGAGTGGGCACGCCGATGGCTATATTCCGCAAATATTGATGACTGTGAAGCCATACAATATAGCTCTGCACCCGCGGAGTTAAAAGGACAATATGCAGATTTACTACAGAAAAATTACAGCACGTATGAACAGTTACTCACCATGGATGGCCATTTCGAACAAAATGTCCAAACACTAAAGCAAAATTCCCCCTCTCTTAAACAATTGCGTCAACAAATCGCAGAACACGATCCACAGTGGAATGAACGCTTTGGTCGCGACTTTAACTTCGATATTCCGAAACTACAACAGAAAATAGATAGTTCAACAGTTCTTATTGAATTTTTAGTTACCGAAAAAGGTATGTATGTTTTTATGGTGGACCAAAACAGCATTGATGCTTTTTTAGTTCCGGAATTAACACACCAATACCTTGCTAATTTATACGAGCCTATTCTCAATATTGAAAAGTTTTTACAACTTTGGTCAAAATGGTGCATTGAAAAAAGTTACGGCTCCCAAGAGTCTTTCCAAGAAATTAGCGATAAAATCGGTAATTATAGCTGGAAGAATGCCTACGAGGCGCAAAACTCTTGGAAAGTACAACTTGGCCTCGCAACAAAAAAAATTGCAGAATCTATTTTGCCAGAAATCGTTTCGCGTATCGAATCACGAGGAAATGCCATCAATCGTTTGATTTTAGTGCCGGAAGGTGCGTTGCAGCTGTATCCTCTCCACCTCATGCAAATAGAAGGTGCAAATTTCCAAGTATACTTACAGGACCGCTACGAAGTTATTTACGCCCCCACAGCCTTTACGTTTAGTGAGTGTGCGCACAGTGCCTTAAACCAGGAATACAAAATAGTTATCGCCCACTGCACCCAACAGAATATCCCATTCATGCGCGAAGAAATTCGCATTATGAACCGCATTTGGCCAGGAGAAATAAATTTCCAACTAGGTGGAAACACCACATTTGAAAACTTCAAGAGCAACTTTAAACATGCGTCGCATATTCACCTTGCTCTACATAGTAACAATACCTATCCAAAAGTTCAGGATTCCAGTATTCTCCTTGCAGACAGCCAGGTCTTTATTAAAGATATTTTAGGAAACATTGGCGAGAACAATATCAACGCCATTACTTTTTCTGCAAACGAACGCAATATTGAAAATTTGGACAACTTTGGCGATTTAATGGGGCTACATTGGGCACTACTCAAAGTAGGAGTAAAAAACGTTGTTTCACCGATGTGGACGGTTCCTGATATCGCAACTTTCTTTGTTACAGAAAAGTTCTATAATGGCTTGGGGCAAGGACTAAGCCCCGCGATGGCGCTTCAAGAAGCACAAAACGAACTGCGCAAAATGACGATAAGCGACATTATTGAACGTATAAATCTACAACAAAAACTTTCCAATGAACGCGGAGCAAACTGGCTATCAAATTTATGCCAATTTCTTGTGGATTCCGATAAAGTAACTTTCGATGACAAAAAAGATGCGGTGGCCACACTACAAACAAATCGCAATATGATTCAATTCGAAGGCAAACCCATTAAAGTTCGGTTAAGTGATTTTATTCTAGATGTTAATGGAGCCATTCCTGGCGAAAAGGAATTTAAAGAGAAAAATTTTAGACCATTTTCCCATCCATTCTACTGGGGAGCATTTTATTGCGCAGGTGTTGGACTAACAGAATCATACCTTGGCGATGAAGACTCTGAAGAAGAGTATTATGAAATGGCAGAAGCAGTTGCCGAAGAAATGATCGAAGAAGCTCACGTTGCCGAGGAAGTAACCGAAGATAGCTACGTGGAACAAAATCGCGATCAAAAAAGTCCTTTTGACAAAGTAAAAATCCGCGCAACATGTCCACATTGTGGCACAAATATTCACTGTTTTCTTCCGATGGCAAATAAAACAGCGAAATGCCCGCGTTGCAAACTAAAAGTAAAAATTCCGAAAAGAGAAATTTTGCTCACCGAAATTGCGGCCGGTGATCCACACAGCAGTGTTTTATTGATAAATGGATAGAAATGGCTAAAATAAAAAATCTACAAAATAACGATATAGTTTCCTTTGATTCGTATGTAAATTTAGGACGCGCCTCGCGGTGCTCGATTACCCTAAAAGATCCCAAATTATCTCGAATTCACTGTGAAATTATTCGTGTAGATACAGATTTCATTCTAGTTGACTTGCAAAGTCAGAATGGAACAAAAGTAAACTCAGAGTCGATACTAGAAGTGCTTCTAAAAAACGGAGATACTATTGAGATTGGTCGATCGAAGTTACTTTTTGAAGTGTCATAGCACTAAGACTAAGATTCAGTTGAATTTGAGATAAAAATTGCTATAATAAAAAAGTTTATAAAACATTACAACGACATAACAGGGTAAAACTAACAAATGGCATATGTGAGGGTTTGTCATTTCGTTATCGAAAAAATCATGCACCCTAAACATAAAAGTGTAAAAGTCAAGCTGGAGGTATAAAAGGTGGATAGTGTTGGTCATGAAGCATTAGAAATCGAAAAACTAATAGGGCCAGCTATGGAAGTTATTGGGCAAGATAAAGTAGAATATGCGCATGCTTTTCTAGCAAGTAAATTGGAAAACGAAAAACTCAATATAGAAAAAGCGAGAACTCTATTTGATAAGATTCCAAATTCTCATCCCAATAAACCTATTCTTGCAAACAGAATAGGAGTCATATTGTTTGCAATTGGTTCGCCCGAAAAGGCATCGGAATATTTTCGAAGAGCGCTCGTTTTATCAGGAGCAGATCACCAACAACGTGTCAACATTGAAAGTAATTTGTTCCATGCCTTGTTAAACAAGGAAAGTTACGAAGCGGCTCTTAGTTATATGATGCAATCTTTAGAAGTGGGCAATGAAGAATGTGATTTGTTCGATGTAGAAAGATACGAGCCACAAAAAATACTTGGCGCCGGCGGTATGGGTGTTACTTTTTTATGCAATGATGTATACGAAGAACGGGAAGTTGTCGTCAAAACACTATGGCGTAACGCAAGCGGAACCATAAAAGAAGTTTTTTCTGAAGCACTCATATCCAAAAAAATCAATGACCCGCGCGTTCTTTCTATATATGAAATCCGCCGACATAAAGGAAGCCGTCCTTACATAGTCATGGAGTACTTTGAAGGCGTTGACCTTTACAAGTATGTCGTGAATAACAACAATAACGAACCCCTTGCGTTTGAAGAAACCCTACACATTATTCACGAAATAGCAAAAGGGATGCAAGCAGCGCACAATCTAGCAACACCTATCATACACCGCGACATAAAACCAAGTAACATATTGTATGATCCGCAAACAAAAGAAATACGAATTATCGATTTTGGGATCGCATGTATGCTGCCCGATGCGAAAGAAATTCATCGTACAGTAACTGTGAACTCCAACAGTGTTATCGCAAGAAAAATGTTGGGAACTCTTGGATATATGGCACCAGAGCAACAACGAGGTGATCAACAAATAGACACAAAAGCGGACATCTTTAGCCTCGGTAAAACTCTGATGTTTTTATTAACGGCGCAAACACCGCCAACGGAAAATATCTTAGCAATTAACCATACAGGTATTCGTAATTTGATCGCGGACCTTGTAGGGCACTGTTTAATGCCAGAGCCCAGTCGAAGATATGGTACCGCACAGGTTGTGCAAAAATTAGAAGAAATCAAGCAGCACGTCGAAAAACATGGTTATGCTCATGAACCAACCCCTCCATCACCACAACCAGCAACTCCAGTGGAAGCAATTGCTTTAGATGATGGGTTTGACGAAGATGGATTTGAAGACGATCCGTTCAATAACTTTGGTCAAGCTCCGCAACAATACTCTAATCAGGAAGAGATGGATGAAGTGGAAGAAATAGAAGAAATTGATGAGATAGATGAGATAGAAGAAGTGGATGAAGACGAGGAAAATGCAAAAGCAAACAACCCTGCTCAAGTTCCTTCTGAACCCACACTAGAAGCACCTAGCATGTTTGATTCTTTTGTCATAGAGCCAGACTTAGAAGAGTCTCAAGACGAGTCAAACCAGTCACCGATGGCAAATAATTTTGACTCAGTGGTTATCTCACCTGAAAACTTTGATTCACCAGCAAATGAAGAAAAAACCTCTCATATTACAGATACAGAAGCGGATATTCCAAGTGTCCCAAGTGAATTCGAGCCAAGCCCAGTGTCGATAGAACCTGAGGTAACAGGCCTATCAAGTAACGTAGAGCCAACTGTTGATATGGAACCTCTAGACATGCAACCTCTAGACATGCAGCCTCTGGATATGCAGCCTCTGGACATGCAACCTCTGGACATGCAACCTCTGGATATGCAACCTCTGGATATGCAACCTCTGGACATGCAACCTCTGGATACAGCCCCCGTCAACATGGACGGTCCTGACATAGAACCAATCGCCGATATACCAGAAGTAGATAATTCCGCATATGGTCTTGAAGAAGACAGTTCTTTTGGCGGAAGCCAAATGGGAATACAAGCGGAGAGAGGAAGTGTTGTCGAGGAAATAAATACAGCCACTTTAGCCTCGACCATCAACTTACCCATGGGGTTTAGTTTAGATGAAGAAGCAAATGAAATTATCTGCGAAAAAGACGGCTCTGTAATGATATATATCCCTGCGGGTTCTTTTCTGATGGGTTACAATGAAGCCGAATATGAATGTGAGAGAGGTGAACACGAAATAGCTCTCGGGGGATATTTGATCGACCAATGCCCTATAAGTTGGCTACAATACAATCATTTTTGCGATATGACAAACAGAGAAAAACCACGAAAACCAGCCTGGGAGTTGGACGACACAGAACCTGTTGTCAATATTACCTGGGAAGACGCCATGGATTATGCAAAGTGGGCAGGAAAAGACCTCCCTACGGAAGCACAATGGGAAAAAGCGGCGAAAGGTGGCTTTTACTTTGATGGAAACAATGGTACAAAACCCAATTCAAACCACCATCGTAGGTACCCCTGGGGAAATCAAATACCCAGCAAGGGCGGATGGAAGGCAAATTGTCAACATGAACCAGAATACGGCGGTAGAAGTACATCTCCTGTTGGACATTACCCTAAAGGTGCCTCTCCCTATGGATGCCTTGACATGGTAGGAAACGTATGGGAATGGTGCAATGATTGGTTTGATGATAGCTACTACTCAACTTCCCCAGCGGAAGACCCATCTGGCCCAAGAACAGGAAACGGTAAAGTAATACGTGGGGGAGCATGGAACAGTGACCCGAAAATGGTTTCCACTACTTTTCGCGGATGGATGGAAGTCGATCAGTGGTGGAATATAATAGGGTTTAGAACCGTTTACAAACTGTAACTCTGTATTCCTCATAAAAAGGCATTTGTGCCTGGCACTTTTTTTACGTCTTTGGGCGCGCTATCTAATGGTAGGTAGTGCGCCCAAATTTGTTTTGGGAATGTGGTAAACACTCTATCGCTGTATTCCCTTAGAAAGGTCTGTTGTAGAATGTTGAAAAATTTCACATGTGTATTTTTATTGATGTTGTCTTTATTTGCTGAAGATGTTCATCTATTTAAAATAGACAAAGTTTTTGCCAATAATACGCCGACGGATATTGTCATTTACACAGTAGATAGTAAAAATAAACCCGTCGATTTTGCCAGCAAAGTCTCGATAGAAGGTCTCGAAATTCCCGAAGAGCAACAGCTGGTTTTTGCTAAGGGAAAACTTGCATTAAAAAATGTAAAAAAACTACAAGATACGATTGTTATTGATTTAGAGCAGAAAAAATTTACCGTAGTATTTCCCGTGGTAGATCATTTTACATGTAATGATTTATATCAAAAAAACATACCGCAAACTTTTGTTTTTAAAGCCGTCGACAAAGATGGAAAAGTAATTGATTACACAAAAAAAATTACCCTGGTAGGGGTAAAAATTTTTGATGACACCTTCGAAGAAATGGAAAATAGTGTTCCTTTTAAGGCAGGTAGCGCAACTGTTCACCGCGTCAAAGTAACAAACGACGAAATCCATTTTATGGATAATGACAAAAAATATTCCATTACCCCTCCAACCTTTGATCATTTTGCAATAAAGGACTACTTCGCCAACAACCTTCCACGAGATATTGTCATTCATGCAAAGTCAAAAAGTGGTAAAGTCCTCAACTACAATAAAAAAGTAATTATTGAAAATCTTGAGCTTCTCAATAAAAAAGATAAGGTGTACAAAAAAACGGAGTTTCAGTTTAAAAAAGGTGTACTAAAACTAGAAAAGTGTACCATAAAAGGCGATGGCCTTATCATCAAAGAAAAAGATAGCGAATTTAAAGCGGACTATTCCTCTTTCAGCCCTTTTTGGACTTTAGTACCACCACTTTTAGCCATTCTTCTCGCTATTATTACCAAGGAAGTACTGTTGTCGTTATTTGTCGGTGTTTGGAGCGCCGTATTTATCATGAGCGGTTTTGATATCGCGGGTAGTTTACTAGACACTTTCACCGTGAAATTAGTTGCAACATTGTCGGAACACGAATACGTACAGGTAATTGTATTTACATGTACGATTGGTGGTATGATCGGGATTGTTTCAAAATCTGGTGGAATTCACGACTTAGTAGAGAAAATCTCTTTATGGGCCACCTCACCACGAAATGGTATGATTTCCACCTGGCTGATGGGTGTGGTTATTTTCTTCGATGATTATGCCAATACATTGATTGTTGGTAATAGTATGCGTGCGATTACGGATAAGTTAAAAATTTCTCGCGAAAAACTCGCGTACATCGTCGATTCAACTGCGGCACCGGTTTGTAGTATTGTGCTTATTTCTACATGGATTGGAACGGAACTTGGTTACATCGGAGGTGCCCTACAAGACTATGGGCAAGGTAAAAGAGCTTTTGATTATTTTTTCAATTCCATTCCTTTTCATTTCTATAGCATATACACCATTATTTTTGTCTACTATATTGCCTCTTCACAAAAAGATTATGGTCCGATGTTACAGGCAGAAAAAAGAGCGCGTTCTACAGGAGAAGTTCTTGGCCCCAACGCTGTTCCACTGAGTACAGCAGAATCCATCGAAGCTCCCGAAGGCAAACCACACCGTTGGCAAAATGCCGTTATTCCAATTGCGGTTGTTATTGTAGCTACGATGATTGGTTTATATATAGATGGTTCACGTGCATTAGGTGAAGAAGCGAAAGACGCGGCGCTAATGAACATCATCGGCGAAGCAAATTCTTATGTAGTACTTTTATGGGCCGCCTTTTGGGGATCACTATCCGCATTTGTCATTATTGTCGCGCAAAATATTCTCACAGCAAAACAAGTTGTAGATGCTTGGGTCGGTGGAGCAAAGGCCATGTTACTCGCTGTTTTAGTACTTATACTTGCTTGGACACTAAAAGATGTATGTAAAGAGTTGGGAACCAATAAATACATATACTACAACATCAAAGACATCATTTCGGTCAAGTTTCTACCAACGATCGGCTTTCTAACTTCTGCCGTAGTTGCCTTTGCGACAGGAACATCATGGGGAACAATGGGTCTACTATTTCCGCTCCTTATTCCTTTAGGTGTCGACCTATCACAACAACAGCTTGATTTGGCTTTGGATCTAAATAACTACATTTTACTTGGTACTTTAGGAAGTGTATTAGCAGGAGCAACTTTGGGAGATCACTGTTCACCGATTTCCGATACAACGGTTATGTCTTCTATGGCAAGTTCTTGTGATCACATTGACCATGTAAAAACACAAACGCCTTATGCACTTACATGTGGAATCATTTCATGTGTATTTGGGTACATACCTATTGGGTTTGGTGCTCCGGTGTGGTTGTGTCTTATACTTGGAATTGCAGCAATTATAGTATCAATACGCGTTTTAGGTAAAGAGTCTGTATAAAAAATAAGCCCGAAACACAATGTGTTTCGGGCTTATTTTATGCTTATTCGTGTTATGATTGCTTATGAAGATCTATACTGCTCCATGAGCTAGCATAGCGTCAGCAACTTTCACGAAACCAGCGACGTTTGCACCTTTCACATAGTCAACACCAGCGCCAGATTCGCCATACTTAACGCACTGGCCATGGATATTTTGCATAATACCTAGAAGTTTTTGATCTACTTCTTCTCGTGACCATGGTAAACCTGTTGCATTTTGAGTCATCTCTAAACCAGAAGTTGCTACACCACCAGCATTTGCTGCTTTACTCGGAGCATATAGTATTTGTGATTTCACAAATACACCGACACCATCCATATTAGTTGGCATATTTGCACCTTCAGAAACAAGCGTACAGCCATTTGACATCAACGATTGTGCATTTTCACCATTGATTTCATTTTGTGTAGCGCACGGGAAGGCTGCATCACATTTAACTCCCCAAGGTCTTTGACCTTCCAGATACTCACAACCAAATTTGTCTGCATATTCTTTAATGCGACCACGACGGTTGTTCTTCAAGTCTTTGACAAACTCAAGTTTCTCTTGGGTAATACCATCAGCATCGTAGATGGAACCACCGGAATCAGACATAGTAACAGGCTTTGCTCCTAGTTCGATAAGTTTTTGTACCGTAAACTGCGCTACGTTACCAGAACCAGAAACCGCACAAACTTTTCCAGCAATATCTTCGCCTTTGTGCTTCAACATTTCGTTGGCAAAATATACACATCCGAAACCTGTTGCTTCTGGACGGATCAAACTTCCACCGTATGCAAGTCCTTTACCTGTTAGTACACCGGTAAATTCGTTAACGAGTCTCTTGTATTGACCGAAAAGATAACCAATTTCTCTTGCGCCAACGCCGATATCACCCGCAGGAACGTCTCTCTTTGCACCGATATGACTATACAAAGTTGTCATAAAAGATTGGCAAAAACGCATAACTTCGCGCTCTGATTTACCTTTAGGATTAAAGTCAGAACCACCTTTTCCTCCACCCATCGGCAGAGTAGTAAGACTGTTCTTAAATGTTTGCTCAAAACCCAAAAATTTAAGAATACTTAAGTTCACAGAAGGGTGAAAACGCAAACCACCTTTATATGGACCTATCGCATTGTTAAATTGAACGCGATAACCACGGTTAGCACGAATGTTCCCTTTGTCATCTTCCCAACATACGCGGAAAGAAACAATGCGGTCAGGCTCCGTCATTCTCTCAAGTATATACGCATCGCGATACTGCTTGTGTTGCAAAATATAAGGCATAACGCTAGCTGCAACTTCATATACTGCTTGATGAAATTCTGGTTCCCCAGGATTACGTCGCTTTAAGCCAACCATGAATTTGTCAACTATTGCTCCGACGCTTTCGTCTAAGTCCCACATGTCATGAACCTTTCTGTGTGTTAATTAATGTAAATAGAATAAAATCAACTTAAAATAACGCCATTTGCAGTAGCCGTGGGCTTTAGCTTGTGAAGAACAACCTAGAGGCTGCGGCTACACAACGATACTTATTTCACTGGTTTTATGTTTATACGATAACCTAAATAAATGATAACAAGAGCTATTAACTCTGCCACATATAGTATTTCTGTATGCCCCATGCGTGCGGATGCTCCTCCCGCCGCTGCGCAAAATGTACCCAATGTAATCAAAACGTTTCCAATGAAACGGTTATAGTGTTCTCGACCTTTTTTGTAAAACCTCCATGCAGAGAGCAGTGCTCCACCGCCGAGGAAAAAAACCGCGTATACATTTAAGAAAATGCTGAAGTAGCGTACTTTTTTCCAGACAATCACTTTACCTGTAAGTTGTCCCCCCTCAGCAAGAGAGGCGTCGATAGGAGTCAAAAAAACAAATGTGGAGGCAATGACAACAAATAGAGAAAGAAAAACAGCAAGGGTGTGGGCAATTTTTTTATTGAGCAATAAGTATACTGTTCCTTGGGCAAGCGGTGCTGCTCCAAGTAAAGCTCCGGTGATATACCATAAACGGAACAAAGAGGGGTGCCATCCAAAAAGAGTCACACAACTTTCGATAAGAGTTCCTAAGCCGAAGCAAACAATTCCAATACTCCACCATAATAAATGAAGTCCCTGGCGCTCTCGATAGCGGTTGGCAACTTCCCAACTAAAAAATACGGCGGTTATTGTTGTAATAATCGGAAGATAATAGACTAGTTGCATAGGTCTTTCTTAAAAAGGACTGACTAATAATAGTAAGAGTGGTAATGATTTGTTATGAGTATGGCGCGCAATAGAAGAAAAGAAATCAATGAAAAACAACCGATTAAAAACCAAAAAAGATCATAATCTCTCATGCGATAGCTTCCCATAGCGCTACCAAGGAGAAATACATCGATTAATATGATAACCAACAGATATGGCACTATTGGTACAATGATGCGTAACGACAAATACGCAACAATAATACCAACAATGAATAACAGAGGTGATTTGGGAAAATCAAAAGTTTTTCTACTTGTTTTTCTTTTCATGCACTCAATATTTCTAGATACCCTAGCTTAAAGTCTCCTCTAGAGACGGTAAACCAATTGGAGAGGTTTCCTGTATTAATTTTGCCAAGGCAAGTACGTGTTCTTCGCTAGTCGGTTTACCCACGATTTGTAAACCAACAGGTAGTTTTTGTTGCGTCAATCCGCAAGGGACGCATCCAATGGGGAGACTGGTTAAACTCAACAGGAACGTTGGAGCGACCCAATCAATATATGTTTTCATTTCTTTCCCAGCAATAGTTAGAGGATAATTTTGTTTTGCTGGAAAAGGGGGAACGGCCATGCACGGAGTAAGTAAATAATCATATTTTTCAAAAAACGATCTAAATTTGTACCATGTTTGTGCACGATCATGGTGTGCCATAGCCAAATCTCTTGCAGATATTTTTAGCCCCGCATCAATATTTCCCAATAAATTGCTGCCAAATTCATTGCGTCGTTCGATGTTTTTATATTGTTGAATCAACATCCACTCTCCTCGCAAATGCAAAAACGCTTTACGAGCGAAAGATAAATCAAATTTTATTTCCTCAACCTCGACACCTTTTTCACGTAGAAGAAACGAAGCTGTGCGACATAGATTTTCGACTTCATCTTCAATACCGATATCCGCTATGTCAGAACAATAGGCAACACGTGTTCCCGCAGGTATACCTTTCAGTACTGTTTCTAGAAATTGTCTTCCATGGGTAGGTTGTCGCATGGGGGATAAAGGACTTTCTCCGGCAACAGCATCGAGAACAATAGCGATATCTTCCGCAGTGCGTGCCATGGGTCCTGTGACCTGCATATCATCCCATAAGTATTCAGATGGATATGTAGGAATCAAACCAGGGGTAGGTCTTAAACCAACAATACCACAGAAAGAAGCTGGTATACGTAAAGACCCCCCCAGGTCTGTTCCTTCTGCAATCGCAATCATGCCACTCGCAAGAGCAGCAGCCCCTCCACCTGTGGATCCTCCCGCACTAAGCTCAGGATTCCAAGGATTGAAGGTGGTGCCAAATACTTCGTTAAACGTGTTACCACCCGTTGCAAATTCGGGAGTATTTGTTTTCCCTAAAATAATGGCACCATTCTCTTTAAGACGCTGAACTACAAGAGCATCTTCTTTGGGAACATGGTTTTCGTAAAGTTTGCAGCCATACGTTGTACGCAGGTTGGCGGTAGGTGTTACATCTTTAATTCCTACAGGCAAACCATGCAAGGGATAAAAATTATCATTTTTAGCCTCACGTTCCCATTTTTCAGCTTGTTGAAAAACATCATCGCTAAGTGAGCAAACAGCGTTTAATTTCGGATTGTATTTTGTGTAACAGTCCATATAAGCTTGTATAACTTCCATGGGTGAAAGTTGCTTTTGACGAATGAGTTGTAAAGTTTCATGTGCACTTAGTTTTGTAATTTCCACTGTTTTACTTTCTAGTTACGACTTTCATATTTCAACAAATCTCGTAAATAAGCTTCTTTAATTTGTGCGATAAGCTTTTTGTATTCAGTTGTACTATGTAAATTGCGCAAATCACCATCACTACTCGCCCATTTATAGTCTCTAAAACCTCTGGCAAAAGCATCTTTGAGAGCCTTAATTGCCTTTTGTTTTGATCTACGTCGTGCATGAGCGCATGCTAAATGATAATACGCTAAACTATCATCAGGATTCACAGAAACAGCTTGTTTGAGATAACGAATCGCTTGGTAATTACGTCCTACACGTAGCAACATAAGCCCGAGATGGTAACAAATGTTGTCATCCGTAGGATCTTTTTCCACAAGTTTTTTGTCATGCTCAATGATCTGATTCCACCATGACCGAAATTTAAATTCTTTCAAAATACAGGCAACAGAACGACGCATACCCGGATCTTTGTGGTAACGCATTTTGCGCAATCGAGCCAATACCATAACTCTTTGACGTTTGCCCATAAACTCTTGCATTTGCGTAAGAGCATAGCCCGCCAAGAGCTTCATCTTTTGTCCTTTAGGATAGTTTTCCGTAAACTCCAAATGAATAAATCGATAATTGTCTTCCGTGTACATAGCAAGAAGAGGTTTGATGACACGCCCCCCCATTTTCACAATAGGTTTGTATTGTTCGTAGCATAGAGAATGCCCACCATAAGGTGAGATCAACTTTGCCAATTCGCTTTCCACCTGTTTGTAAGATAACGTATCGATAATTTCCTGAAGAGTATTTCTCTCTTTACGTGTCTGCGGCGTAATTTCCTTCAAACTGTTGACGAGGAGTGGTTCTCGATCAGACAGTTCCAGTAAAGAACCCGCTACACGCATCCTTACACCTTCGTCGCTATCGTTGATTGCTTGAAGAATGTATTCAATAGAGCGTTTATCGCCTATTCTTTGCCAAATGTCAATAATTTCACGCTTCATCAAATAGTTGCAGCGCGAGTATATTTTTGCCAAGTAGGGAGAGACGTTTTTTCCTAAAGAAATCAATTGTTCAGCAGCCAACTTTCTCTTGTGAGAAAACGGATGCTCAAGTAGACGACAAAGATTATCGACTTTGCGTTTAAACTCTACCTGTGTATTTTGGGAATATATAGGAATTGTTAAGAATATTAGCAAAGCTAATGTTAGATATTTTTTATTCGTCATAAACAATATTTCCTACCTACAATAACTTGTTATTATGGCAAACATTTAGCCTATTATTATATACAAATTACCCAGCCTATGCTAGTCAAAAATTCGATTCTTGGACGACAACATAAATTTTAGGTACGGATTCCATTTTGGGGGTACGGCTCTGGGATTTGACGTCAAACTCATACAAAATCCTAAATTCTTATTTTGCGATTACCTCTCATATAAAATAGAATTGTGTTTTGTAATTTACATTTGGTTAGCATAACGTAAAATTTTCACTTTGCCTGAGGGAGTCAAACATGAGATGGGAAATTTTCATCTTAGTTTTTTGTCTTGTATTAAATATCGAAGCGCAAAATAACACAAAAATAAACGAATTACAAAAAACGCATAACTGGTATCAACAACACTATGAAAAAGGTGCCTACGCGAAAGCATCGCCATATGCGGAAAAAATATACGCGCTTTCGAAAGAAATCTTTGGAAAATCTCATCCTGACACCCTAACGGCTTTGAATAATTTAGCGGGTTTGTATTGTCATCAGGGAAAATATAATCAAGCACGACCATTGCTCACGAAGTGTCTCAAACTACAAAGAAAAAACCTCGGAGACTCTCATCCAGACACCCTACAATCTCTAAATAACTTAGGCATGCTTTACTACAAACAGGGAAAATATGACAAAGCACAATCATTGCTCACGAAGTGTCTAAAGTTACGAAGAAAAAACCTCGGAGATTCTCATCCTCATACTCTCGTATCGCTAGATAGTTTAGGCGTACTGTATGAAAAACAAGGAAAATACCACAAAGCAGAAACTTTTTTGGTAACATGCTTCGAACTAAGTCAAAAACACTTGGGCAATTCTCATCAGAGTACGTTATTATCTCTAAACAACTTAGGAGCACTTTACTACAAACAGGGAAAATACCACAAAGCAGAAACTTCGTATCTCCAATGTTGGAAATTGAGAAAGGAAACTCTGGGAGAAGCTCACCCCCATACTCTAGCATCGTTAAATAATTTGGGAATGCTTTACGAAACACAAGGAAAATACAGCAAAGCAGAGCATTTGTATCTCCGTTGTTTAAAGCTAATGCAAGAAACCCAAGGAGACTCTCATCCCAACACGCTCACGGCTTTAAATAACCTCGGGATACTCTACAAACAACAAGGACGATACGACAAAGCAGAACCGATTTACATCCGGTGTTTACAACTCATAAAAGAAACTCTAGGGCACTCTCATCCTTACACTATAAAATCACTCAATAACCTGGGTATGCTCTATGACACCCAGGGAAGATATGATAAAGCGGAGCCTTTACTCCTTCAATGTTTGGAATTATCACAAAAAACTCAAGGTGACGCTCACCCCGACACACTAACGGCTTTAAACAATTTGGGAATGCTTTACAAAAGGCAGCTGAGATACAACAAAGCAGAACCTTTTCTACTAAAATGCCTCAAGCGAACCCGAGAAAAACTAAAAGAGACACATCCACACACCCTATCGTCAATGAATAACTTAGGTGTACTTTACCGTCTACAGGGGAAATACGATAAAGCACTGCCTTTGCTGTTAAAAAGTTTAGAGTTCATGCAACAAAAGTTTGGGAACACTCATCCGAATACTCTTTTGTCACTCAACGACTTAGGAATGCTTTACCATAGCAAAGGAAAATATGATAAAGCAGAGGCGATTTATATCCGGTGTTTACAGTTGATGAAGGAAGCACTTGGCGACAGTCATCCCAATACTCTTCAAGTACTCAACAACCTAGCGGTACTTTACAAAAGCTCCAAGAGGTATAATCAAGCACAATCTCTCTTTCTCAAATACATAAAACTCAGTAAGGAAAAACTCGGAGATTCGCATCCTGATGTGGTCGGGTCACTAAGTAATCTAGGGCTGCTTTACTACAACCAAAGAAAATACGAACAGGCTCAAAATATACTTCAAAAATGGTTTGATAAAAGAAATGACTCTTTACATGACTTATTACTCGCGACAGATAAAAAAACTCAGAGTCACTACCTAAAGCAAGACAAATATGTAAATGAAGTTTTGCTGTCTCTTTATCTGCAGAAAAACGATACGGCCTCATTACAAAAGATAGTTAATTACTCCCTCAACCGCAAAGGTATCTTACTACATTTTTCCCCTGACACACTTTCTCACACCCAACGCAAAGATAAAAAGATACAACAAGCTTTTCGCAAACTCCAAAGTGAAAGATCTACACTTTCACAGTTGATCATAAATCCTCCACAGAATATCTCGGCACAACAACTACAAACAAATATCAGTACCTTAAGAAACGAAATAGAAAAAAAAGAGGGGATGGTGGCGAGGTTAAATCACAACTTTCGACGTGCAAGTCGTAAAATCACAGTGAAATCTTTACAACAAAAGTTAAAACCACAGGAAATCATTATTGATTTTTTAGTCATGCAAATAAAAAACCTAGATAACAAAAAATCCCGACAATTGCTGGCAACAATTACAACAAAGAGCGAAGTGTACTTAGTGAGATTTGGCGAATTCTCTACAATAAAAAAGTCTATTCAAGACTACAGGAAAAAGATACTAAATTCGGAGACAAAGCCCAACAAAATTGCCAAGAAAATTTACAAAAAAATATGGCAGCCGCTACAAAAATACTGCAAAAATTACCAAACAATATACGTAATACCTGATGGCGAACTACATCTATTACCTCTACAAGCGATGGTAGATGAAAATAACCGTTATGTACTAGAGACACACAACATTCAAATGATAACCTCAGCTCGTTACCTAAGCTACACAACAGACGATTATGGTGTGGCCATGGATAACCCAACTATATTTGCCAGCCCCAACTATAAAAATCCCAATACCACACAAAAACGGAATCCTCACTTCGGAGACATTTATTTTTCACCGCTTCCAGGTACGAAAAAAGAGGGATTGGCCCTTGCTGAAATGCTAAAAACAAAGCAAAAAACCGCCGTGGTATATTTGGAAAATGAAGCCAATAAAAAAAACCTTCGCAAGGTAATTGCCCCACGGTTTTTGCACATAGCAACGCATGGTTTTTTTCTAAAAACACAAAGTACGGCAAAAAATGGCAGTAGAGGAATAGGTACCTTAGAAAAACAGCCTGTAATAGCATTGCCTAATCACAAAACACAACCAAGTACGTCCACCACGCCAACCAATTTAGCAAAAGCCGAAAACCCTCTGCTTTATTGTGGGTTAGCTCTTAGTGATGCAAATATTGATCAATTACAAGGTATCGTGACCGCCATGGAAGTATCATCTCTAAATTTATCTGGTACAGAGCTAGTAACTCTTTCCGCATGCAATACTTCCGAAGGAGAAGTAGTCTCGGGCGATGGTGTGTATAGTTTGCGCCGCGCTTTTCAAGAAGCTGGTGCTAAGGTAGTCCTATCTTCCTTGTGGGCAGCAAGTGATAAAGCGACGTTGTACTTGATGAAGAAATTTTACCACCATTACCTAAACAACGCCACCCCTCAATCCGCTCTACGTATAGCACAGTTAGAATGTATTGCCGAGGGGAGATACGCACATCCCCGCTACTGGGCAAATTTTGTCATGCTCGGATCAGATCGTCTTTTTCCCAATCGTCGCGTATTGAAGGTAATACCTGTCAAACGTAACCCATTACATATGTATCTGTGGATATTTGTAATGGTCGTTTTTGCTTCTATTGTAGTTGGATGGCTCATAATATTACGAAAACAAAAAGCACAACGCGAAACACTTCGTAGAGAAAGACAGCAACGCAGGCAAAGAAAGTAACTTATATAATTTCACATTTTATACACAACTAAAGTCCCACAAAATAAAGCCAATCAAGGAATTACAAACTCTATTTTTCAAACTCAGTTGTAAAAATTTCACAAAAAAAGTTTTTTTTGTCTATTATTCTCAACAACAATGTGGTATATATGTTTCATATCGTATTCGAAATGTAGAATATTGATCACAAACATAACGCAACCCAACAACATTGTAAAATATAAAGGACAAAAAAATGAGATACATTCTTCTTGGTCTAATCGTATTAGTAGCACCTTTTTGTCAAAAAGATATCGTAGATACAGCTGTCGCCTCAGGCAAGTTCAACACTCTTGTAGCTGCCGTTAAAGCAGCCGGGTTAGTAGATACGCTAAAAAGTGACGGCCCATTTACAGTTTTCGCTCCCACAGATGAAGCTTTTGCCAAACTACCTAAAGGAACCGTCGAAGCCTTACTTAACGATCCACAAGGTTTAGCAGCTATTTTAAAGTATCATGTAGTAGCGGGTAAGGTTCTATCAAACGCCGTTGTCACCAAAAATGGCCAAGGTGTAACAACAGTTAATGGCGCAGATGTCGTCGTTACAGTAACCAAAAATGATAACAAGGCTGGCGTGAAAATTGACGGAGCCAATGTTGTTGTTGCCGATATTGAATGTAGTAACGGTGTAATTCATGTGATTGATGCCGTGATTCTTCCACCAAGTAAAGACGTAGTTACAACAGCGATCGGAAACGATCAATTTAAAACCTTAGTAGCTGCGGTAAAAGCAGCGGGACTTGTTGAGACATTACAAGGTGATGGACCATTCACCGTTTTTGCTCCTACCGATGGGGCTTTCGGAAAACTTCCACAAGGAACTGTCGAAGCACTTGTTGGCGATAAGCCAAAGCTAACCGGTATTCTTACATACCATGTAGTGGCAGGAAAAGTCTACTCAGGAAATTTGCAAAGTGGAAAAGTAAAAACTGTCAATGGTAAAGAATTAGACATTGTTGTTAAAGACGGTGCTGTAACAATCAACGGCGCGAAAGTAGTTGTTGCCAATGTAAAATGCAGCAATGGTGTCATTCACGTAATTGACACTGTTGTTCTACCATAGCAAGAACATATATCGTCCAATTGACGTTCATCAACATTTGCAGCCAGAAGCGCTATTGTTAAAACTTCTGGCTGCAATAGTTTTTTCAACAACTGGCGGATTATTCCACCAAATGTACTGAAAAATGCGAAATAAAGACGATTTCATGTAATGCCCTAAACACTGCATATTGACAAAGGGATAAAACAATATGGAATTGATCATTTACATTTTACGATGGTGGATGTACTTCATAGTCACCGTTTTTGTTCTATTTTTAACACCCATTCTATTTGCAAATCTTTACGATTTGTTAAAACATAAGAAAAAGTACACAAAGAAACTATTGATTTCTTTCTACGTCTTAGTTCTTTGCACCACGGTTGTTGCCACAACAAACATAATCACATCTGAAAATGTATGGGCGTCCAATGCAGTACTGATCTCAAACCCTTGGGCACTAGCAGCATTGTTGGAGGCATACTTCGCATTTCTCACCTTTTATATTTGGGTTTTTTACAAAGAAAATAGTGTTATAGCCAAAATACTATGGTTTCTTTTCATAATAACCCTAGGTAACATAGCGATTGCAGTGTACATGCTAATTCAAATATCACGCTGGCAGGAAAATGAAGGTATCGAAAAACTCGTATCTAGGATATAAAATGGACGAAATTAAAACCCCCGCAACATCAGAACCCTCTATAAAAATATATCCATATACCTTAACCCCTGTAAAACCAGGTGATACCATATGGACAAGCTACGAAATAGATAGTGACGATCCGCAACAAAACCTTGCGGCGAAGAAGTACGAAGAAATAAAGGAAATAGGCCGCGGTGGTATGGGACGTGTCGAATTATGGAAAGATAAAAACATAAATCGGGTTGTTGCAGCAAAAATGCTATTAAAAGAACACCAAAAGTCAAAGCAGGCTCTAAAAGGTTTCCTGGAAGAGGCACAAATATCTGGTCAGCTAGAACATCCCAATATTGTCCCCATCCACGACATAGGCAAAGACGCTTCAGGTAACTTATTTTTTACCATGAAATATGTCGAAGGAAAATCGCTACACAACTTGATAGAAGATTTGAAAAACGATCCACAGAAAAAGCAATATTTTTCATTGAATAAACTTTTACAAATCATGCAATCTATCTGCCATTCCATTGATTACGCCCATGCAAAAAATGTCATTCATCGCGATCTAAAACCCAACAACATTATGTTGGGGAATTTCGGTGAAGTAATGGTAATGGATTGGGGAATAGCGAAAATTTTAGAGAGCAAACACGATATTCTAGATACAGAAAATTCTATTGTATTAAAGGAAAAAGGACAATTTCAAACGATTACCGGAAAAATTGTGGGCACTCCTATTTATATGTCACCGGAACAAGCACAAGCCGAATGGGAAAAGATAGATACACGAACAGACATATACGCGTTAGGTGCCATACTTTTTGAAATGGTAACAGGAAAAAAAATGATCGACGCATCGAATATTTTGGAAGCGGTTTTTAAAGCGAGTAATGGCAAAAAAATTCCCTTTCCGAAAAAAGGAATTTTTGGCAGCATTCCTCCCGAACTACAATCCATAATAGAAAAAGCCACCGCTTTTCAACCGCAAGATCGTTATCAAAAAGCAAGCGACATGTCACAAGACATACAAAATTTTATTGATCACAGCCCTGTAAAAGCACATTCGTATTCCACCACCGAAAAATTAGCAAAAATTTTTGCCAAATGGAAACGAGAGATCTTTTTGGTCCTCGTCACAGCCTTTGTTATGACAACCGCTTTTTCTATTTATAAATTTTATGAAGAGAACCATGCGGCCTTACAACACGAAAGAAAAGCAGATAGAATATTAGCGGAATTGGAAAAGCTACAGTCGCAAAACATCAATCCTCAAGATTTTTTAAATAAATCTATCGCGAGTATGGAAGAATATGGCAGTGCCTATGATGAAAAACAATGTGATGTTTGCAAGTTAACTCTAGAAAAATTGATCTCAAAAAAGATAGAGTTATCGCTTATCATTTACAAAAAAATGAAAGAAGTCGGAAACACACAAGCTGCGACTCTCCTCAAAGGACAAATCCGCGACATGAATCGTTACAACTACATCAAAAAAGATCACCCTCTATACAATGAAATCTTTGTTGAAAAATAAAATACCAATAACGGTCAAAATTATAAAACAAAATGGTTTTGTAATTCCCGAGAACATGGAACATACAAACCTTTATTTTCTTTATCGCCATCCATCAAGCTCGTCAAATGTATCCTCCTGCAGTTCTTACTCTAGCGCTCATTATTTGCTCCTATTTTTTCAATAACTGTAACAATTACTTGTACTTCACCAAAATGAGTTGTACATTTTATTGATACTCAATCATCATACACGGATCAACAATAGACAAAGCAGAAAACAAAGAAGATAAAAAATAAATCATTTTAGTAGCTGAATTTACGAAGGAAAAATAATGAAACCCAACATATTACTAAGTCACTATCACCAAGACCAAGAAATTGTCCAAGTGCTCGCAAAGCTAATTCAAGAAGTGACACGTCAACAAATCAATATATGGTTCTCCAGTGACATGTCAGGAAGTGGTGGAATTGAAGCAGGAGATATTTGGCTCAATACTATTCAAAAAAATTTAGAAGCTAGTGATGCAATTGTTGCCGTGCTCACCCCTCAAGCCTTAAATCGTCCATGGATTTATTTCGAAAGTGGTTTCGCGGCGGGAAATCCCAAAAGTTTTGTCATTCCTATCTGTGTGGGAATTGACAGCCTAAATGATATTCCTTTTCCTCTAGCGATGTACGAAGCGTACCAACTCATCAATGTCGACTCGCTCAAAGTATTTTTGAATAAACTTCTCGCCAAATTTGAACTTTCTCTCCTAGATTCAGAAGCTACGCAATCTGTCATACAAAACGCCATCACCCAAATTACCAACATAATAAAAAATACAACTTACGAAGCCGTGCAAGAAAATCCTATCGTAGACGAAATAAAACGTCATGTTGACCGTCGTTTTTACCAACTAAGTAACCAAGAGCAAAAAGGTAAGTTTTCTTATTCTGTTCCCTTACACATAAAGTTACCAAACTTAGAGCTAAAAGAATACATTGTCATCGACGAGAATACCATGGTAAGTAATGTCGCCGACCGCGTATATTTTATGCTGCAAAAACAAGTCAAGCCTTTTTCTTACTTGGTGGAGTGGGTCTTTTTTGAAACGAACAAAAAACAACCTCTGGTCATAGAAGATTTTTCTTTGGTTATTCCTGCAAAATATGTATTTGCGCCAGAGACAACTTGGGAAGTTAGAGCTCTTGAACAACCATATACGTCCATAAATCGTCAACAAAAAAAGCACTATCTTCAGTAAAAGATTTCCTATCTCGAGCGTAGGAAAATGTTCTCTACAAAACTTTCCTATGCATAGTATTAAGAAGTGGAGACAAGATATTCGTGATCATGTTTCAACTTATATCGATACGCGTTATTAATGAGAAGTTGCTGTAAGACGAGTTTTTGCAGCAACTTCTCAACTACGTTACAAAATAGTTCGTCTTAATATTGAAGCTTTTGTACAAACTTTTGCCATTTCGTTTTAAACTTATGCATATCCTTTTCTTCTAATACTTTCTGCAATGTAGCATAACCGCTGACATCTTTTTTATGGTTCTTGGTAAACTGTTGATAAAATTCACGTAATAAGCCTTTTTGCTGTAGATAGTAACAAAGATATCTCGCTTGACTGTAGTTAGTACCTGGGTCTTCATTATAAAATTGGTATGTTGTTGTACCTGTTAGGGTTTTAAATGATGGCACTTCGTTATGGGTAATCGCGATCTGTAAACCACGCAAGCGCCAATTTGTAAAACCGACTATGCGCTTATTTCTTTCGCCACATTGTTCAAAAAGCGATGCCAAACCTTCATTAAACCATGCAGGACAATCAGGAAAATTGGCGTGCATAAATGGATGGACAATTTCATGAACGAGTGTTCCTCCACCAGTACTAATGTTCATAACAAGTGCACGATCAGAGTAAGAATAATATCCAAATGGTGTACCTGGTCTTTTACCAAAAAGATGATATGTATTTTTCATATAGCTATTCCTGTTTTTAAACAACCATATGTTAATAATGTGATCCGGATCTTTTGTAAAGTAATCTTTCTTTAGTAAATTTACGGCCCACCGAACAGTGTTCTTAGCGCGACTTTTTACCTTGCTAGGAGATTCATCACCGATCACCACAAAGGGTTCCTCAATCAAAATTGTAAATTTCCCGCGCGGAAGATCTTTTTTAAGTTGTAGGATATGTTGTGCATAGTCCGCTTTCGTAAAATGCGTCGTGGCTTTTTTTACAGGAAGGTTTTGCGAATCAATGACCAAGGGCATGCGAATAAGAGTCCAATAATTTTTTTTGTATTTTAGAGGCCACAGTTTTAGGAACAAACTGCGCTTCATCCGTTTGTAAGCTCCTCTTTTTTCTGCTGGTTCGTGGTAGATCACCGTGTCTTTTTTTGCATCATATCCAAGAACTAGCCGAAAATGTTCCGTGGTGTGTGGCTCATCAGAATAATGCATACACACAATGGACGGGGTCCCACGCAATAAATCTTGATATAGTTTGTTCCATTGCTGGTGAATGCCTATATTGAAATTGGGGCCTTGTGCCTTGTACCATATACGTCCAACTTTAAAACCCATTTCTTTTAAAGATGTCGCTAACTCAGGCGTATAACAACCTCTTCCTAAAGATGCATCCAGAGTGGAAAGGTTAAAAACATCGTCTTGGTCTATTTTTGTACCAAGTTTTTGCAAATACATTGCAGCACATGCTTCGCCACAAAAATCCGGCTTTTGTTTTATATGCGGTACGTCGGTAATCAACGTGCTTTTGTACTCAGCGTGGGCATGGCAATAAAGTGCCAAAAGTAGAAGTAATGTTGTATACGTTTTCATTTGTTCTCCATTCAGGTAGAAGTAATTGTTATTTCTAGAGTACAACATTCTTCTCGCCACTTGCTGTAACAAGTTTGTAACAATAGACTGGGTAATCAAAACAGCGCATAAAAAAAGAGTGAGCCGAAATCGACTCACTCTTTTTCCTACAAATTTACAACGCTACCAAATTCGCGGAAAAACGCGCCCGGTTTGTTTCATATAACCGCGATATTCTTCACCAAAATGATCCAACATCATTTTTTCCTCTTGTGGTACACGTAGAAAATACATCAGGCCAAACGCAACGATGCCAGAAAAACCGGCGATCCAATTTTGCAGGAGAAAAGCTTGCGCAATTGCCCAAAGCCAAATAGACGAATACATAGGATGGCGAATATATTTGTAAACTCCCACAGTTACTAAACTATGCTTTTCGCGTATCTGTAAAGTCGGTGACCAATTTAAACCCAAATCGGCATGGCTTTTCGCAAAAAAGTATATACCACTCAAAAATGCACCAACACCCAAAAAGCCCATCCAAGATTCGCCGCTGTAATTTGCAAAATCGAATACACGACTAAAAATATAGATCAGAGGTATCAGCATCATGCCAATGCCAACGGCCGCAAGCAAAAATTTTTCAAGATTTGTCTTGCGATTATCCGTAAATGTATTTTTTCTGTATTTACTATCGTAAGGAATGCGTATGACAAAAGATACCACCATGCACACCAAAAACGTCATTTCCCAAATATTTATTTTCAACTCAAAACTCCTACGGCCCTGTCCATGTAACTTGTTTTTTGTACCACACTAAGTATTATTTAGGCTAACATGCGAAATGATCCTTTATCGCAATAAAAAAAAATTTCCGCAAAACGTAACGCGAGGTTTGATTCCAGACCAAACAAAATCGCGGTAGATCAAATTTGTATTGTATGTTATGCTATAAGATATGATTGCATAACATCCTAGTAAAGGAATTCGTAGAAAAATTTTATGCACCCATCAGTAAACTCCGTTAGAAAGTAAAATAGCATGAAGGCAAAAGTCATTACACTAGTGATAGTTCTTACGATTTGTGGCTGTAGAGCAATGTACTCTCCAACCCCACAGCAACACCCGCGAGAGGCACGCGATTTCAGCGATTGCATTCAAAAATGGGATTTCAAGAGCAATAAATATCTAGAGAGAGTGCGCGACAAATACAAGTATGTACAAAAAAATGTCATTCGCGCAACAACAATTACCAATGACTACACGCCATTAACTTTTGGTGATTTTACTATTTTAGACGAACAGGTACTTTTTGCCAGCAAACACAATGCGCACATTTTCGTCGATAGTAAATTTTTCAGTACATTATTGGTTGTCGATGTACCTAGATTGGTAAAAGAGAAAAAAGAGCATGTTGTCGGCAAATTTTTTCTTCTCAACGTCGAAGTTTTTCCACAACTGATCAAATTCTTACTCAATAGTGAAATTATAAGCACTTACCGCTATAACAAATCAGAACTATGTCTAACACAAGAAAAAATTACCGAAGAGTACTACCAAGCATACTTTAACACAAGACGTGTAAACGACGTGACCGCTAAAAACGAAGAATACTACCAATTTTCAATCCGAGTATACAAAACAAACGGACAAATCGTCGTCAATGGAGCGTAGGTATGATCAAAAATATCACCATTCGCAATTTTAAATCAATAAAAGAGATAGATATTACATGCGCAGACATTAATATTTTTATCGGTAAAGTAAATTCAGGGAAGTCCAACATACTAGAAACATTGGCCTTCTTGAGCTATTGTGGTACGGTTCAACCAACAAATATTCAAAGCTTTATTCGCGCGCAGCAAACATCAAATCTGTTTTACAATGAAATGATTCTTAACCAACAGATGAACATCCATCTACAAACAAAGTCGCAAAAATATTACACAACGCTCAAGCCAGACGCTTCAAGTGCGTTCTTTGATTTTTCAATCTCCCAAGGTAACGAGTCTCTTTATAAGTCGAAAATAGAACATAAAATCTCGCGTATGGAACATCCCAAATGCAGCGAACTAGAATTTATCAGATTTTACCAATATATACATCCATCTGAATTTTCTAACTTGTTTACGCAATATCTGTTGCCTCCACATGGAAATAACCTTTTTTATGTTACCGCGTCGCAAAAAAAGCATAAAGAAAGTTTTAAGAACCTTTTTAAAACACATGACGCGCGGATTTTATTTCGCCACCAACAGTGTACCTTTGAAATTCAAAATCAAGTGGAGGATGACGTTACGAACCTCCCATATTCATTGGTGTCAAACACGCTGAGAAAAATGGCATTTTATTGGATGATGATCGAATCGAACCGCAATGCGACATTAGTATTCCAAGAAGATAACGCGCCACCACTTTTCGCAAAAATGTTGGCAGAGAAAATTGCATTCGATAAACAAAACCAGTACTTTATCACAACGCATAGCATTCCATTTATCCAATCCATACGAAAAGCAACCTCGCAAAATGTTCGTATTTTTCATGTGTTTACCGATCAACGGCAAACCAAAATAAAAACATTAGATGAGCTAGATGAAAATACTCTACGTCGTTGTTTAGGTTAATTTCTTCGTCTACGAAAACGATTTCGGATAAAACGCTCGCGTGGTATTTCTTTTATACTCGCTTTGACTCGGTCTAATTCTAGAACATACACCTGACGATTTCTTATCTGCATCTGCCGTATTTTTCCACTGACTTTGATGGGATGTTTTTCTTGGACATCATTTAAAATATTGACGATGTTTTTTTGTTTTTTATTATAGACAATCGGCAGTCGCGACAACGTCCAAATTCGCTGGTAGTCTTTGTTGAATTGCGCTGTTTTCAGAAATAAGATACTAAGTTCTATTTTTTGCCCTGCGAAATCCTGTGGACGTTGGCCAAGTTCTTTCAGAGTAGGATTTTTTGTGGCTTTATTGCGATTTGGTTCATCATTTGTGTTTTTTTCAGAAGTGGATGTATTTTTTTGTTCGTCTTCACTTACTTCACGCACACTGCTAATAAGCACATAATAAAATTTATCTCCCCAACGCGCGTTCCAATACTTCACCTTTCCCAAAAACATCAATGAGGTATTTCTATCTGTTTTGCGCAACTTTTTATCAACAGAACTATTCTTATGCGCCAGAAGAGCAAGTTTTAGATCATTGGCTTGCAATTGAATATATTTTTTTTCACTTATCCCGTGATTTATGATCGCAGGGCTAATATGAGCGCGTAAACCTTTATAGCGAAAAGAGAATGTTACTGTTTTTTTCTTATAGTCCGCGGCATTGTTAGCTAACGCATCATACGTAGTTGTATCACAAAATACAACGGACATAAGTATGAACAAAACGATATATTTATTCATGAAAAACTCCTTTTTGTATACTGGGATTTTTGATATTTCATCATACGATATGTTACGCTAACTATCACTAATTTTTTGGCTATGCGCACGCGACTTTTTCATACATTAGACTACAAGTAGCTACACTATGATTAGCGCTTCTCGCGAAAACCCGCGTATTCTCCTATTTTTCCACGTGCTAAAAAATGTTCAAGATCCTTTGTTGTTATTACATTCATTTCTATACCATTTGCTTTTACTACAGTAACTTGTGCATCTTTTCTGTCGGCAACAACAAAAGACTGGTGGTAATCCATATACTTTACATATTTACCACTACCAAGTTGACGAGACAATCGGGTTGCAGAACTCACTTGATGGGGAAAAACGCGTATCGCACTTCCTGCCGCAATATCATTTTGACGATCCTTCATTATAAGTAAACTCTTGTCTTGTGGAGGCTTCTTTACCGAAACTTTTCCTTGATACACCCAAAGTTTTCGACCTTTATATTTGATTTGTAACCAACGTCGCTCCTTTTTAAGTTTTTGTAATTCTGTACCTCTTTTCACTCTTACAACGGAAGATTTATTGCTGGGGTCTTGGTACAACGAAGCATATTTTGATTTGACATAAATAGTTTCGCCATTTAATAAACCTAAAAATAGCAAAAGAAAAATAGCTCTTATCATCTGATTTCCTTATCATCGTCAATTGATCTAATCCATCTACGCTCTGTCTGTTGCCTATAACCCCCTAAGAAATTTTTATTTATTCACCTATTCGTTGCTGTTATAATATTTTTACAATAAACAAAAACTCTTTGCTGGGGTGCTAGGATGTTAAAAAAAATAAATGCGAATTGTTTGTGGTTGATTTGTGTTTTCATGGTTTGTACACATACACAAAATTTAGACTGGCTAAAAGTTCAAGAAGCTAAGTTTAAATTTAAACGCTATACTTGGGGAGATGAGTTTTCTTTCCTTATACGTGGAAATTCTCATCAATATTTGAAAAACGCCAAACTTATTTTAGAAATTCGTTACCAGGGCAAACTTGCGAGTCAGTATAATTTTCAACTTACAACCGATTCTTCGGCAACATATTTTCCATTTCGTCTTTTATGTGGACCTCTCAATGAGCCCTACCAGAGAGTTCTTGCGGGAAAATACAAGGTTACTATCTACATAATTATAGCAGGTCAGTCTCTCAAAGTACGTAAAAAGCTATCTTCTTTTAAAGGAGCGAAATACGATCTATTTAATGAGAGTATTTACTGGAAAACAGAAAAAGAATTTATCAAAGAAGATCGTGAAATAAAGAACTTTTACCAAAAACGTTTACAACGACTTGATACTTTATACAAAGAACTACTCAAGAATGCACAGCTAGCACTTGAGGTACAAAAAAGTATTCAATATAGAAAACCTAACCCTTTTATCGGCAAAAAGCAGCAAAAATTCTCCCCCATTTTATGGCGCAAGTGGTTACAAAAAAAATTACAAGAACCGACAAAAAACGAATTGGCAATGTTGCGGAAGTTTTATAAAAAAACATATTGTAGGCGTTATCCTGAACCAAATAGTAATTTGGAAGAGTTTGCATTTGTTTTGCTGCGCTATGCTCGTATTTTAAGTATTCGCATCCATGAGTACCACAAGGTCAAGGTAGATGTTCGCGATGCAAGCCGCGTAGATCCTTTTGGGGTTAGCCGAGAACAAGGTCTTATTAATCACTTATCAAAATTACTTCGCAATACAGCAAAAAGTTTAGAAAATACCAAATAGCCTTCTCTAAGACATCGTTTTACTGGAGAACCAAACAATGTTATTATCGAGTAAAAAACACAAAGCGATAGCACTTATGACAACGATAGGAGTACTTCTCGTACTCTCGACAACGGGCGTTACTTTTGTGCGTTTATCTATCATGGAACGGCAATCATCACAGAATTATACAGATAAAGTTGCAACGCGTTTGTATGCTTTTGCCGGTTTAGATCACGCCATAGCCGTCTTAATTGAGGAGGCTTCAGAAAAAGGCTTTAATGATATTCAAGATGTGCCGTGGCGTTTTCCCCATGACGAATCAGTAGATATTCGCGAAGCAATGAGTGAAAACTTCCCGTTAGATCCAGGACAAGGCACAGGAGTTTCGATTGAAGAAGGTATTGCTTTAGCTATTCGTTACTCTGGCCTACTAAAAGAGAGTGATTTTACACTTGATAGTTACTCACTAAAAATAATAGACACATCCACCCAAATAAACCTCAACAGCCACATCGCATTGCCACAGTCAGGAGTTCCGGGTAATCAACAACCATCCAATGTCACTCTGAATCGTATTGTGCGCAACTTGGCAGTAAACTGTGGTTTTTCAGGCGTAGACGCCACGACCATTGCCGATGCCCTTATCGATGTTAACTTCGCTCCTTTTTATACAGATATAACACAACCACTTCCACGACGTTGGCAGTCAATGGAAGACGTACTTTCCGTGATCAACTCTTTACCACTAAGTGTTAGCACTGTAGACGAACAACGCTTTATTAACCGTATCACCACTGATTCTTGGGTGGATGATCGCACATCACGCGCGATCAACATAAATCCGAATACGGATGCCATTCCTACATTTGTTGGTGAAGCACGTAGTCCCATCAACATTAACTTGGCGTCTCGCGAGGTTTTATCCAGTGTTCTACAAGGTTTACAAGCGGCCCCTGTTATTATTGATAACTCTGCCATTGTTCGCCAAAGTTCAAATGAAGGAAGTGTCAGCTCCGGTGACATTTTTGATGAAACAAATATTGAGTCGTTACCTGTACGCATCACACTAAATTTAATTCCCGATAAAGCCGCCGCAGATGCTATCGCAGATCAAATTATTAGCTTTCGTGCATTGCGACCATTTAAGAATTGGAACGGTCTGTATAAATTTATCGATGGTCAACTAACTGTTGGTGTTGAATTACCACTGGATGCAGATATCATTGAACGTCTACATCCTAATCCAACATCTCCCGAGATCACGGACCAAAACCTGGGAACGACCATTTGGGAACAAATTTGCCGCGATGCTCTCAAAGCGAACTTCAACCCCAACAATGTAGACAATCGTTTCAATCCCAATAACAATGCATTTCTGCGTGTCACAAAGGGAGACTTATTTTCAAATACCACCCTACAAGGGTCGCACACAACAGAGTTTAGTTTTTCCTCCATGGGAGTTTATGAAATTACATCCCTAGGACAAATGGCTCACGCCAATTTGGGCATCGTTGCCCAGACAATCATTGAGAGTAATGTGTCCATTATGGAAATTTTGCAACACACAACACAAAGAGATTTTGAAGACACAACACTTGTCTCACCGAGTTTTAGCAATACAACTAGTTTTCCCGCGGTGATTAAAAATTTAAATTGGCAACCAGAAGAGCACGTTGGGCGTATCGAGCCAGAGGTGCGGTCAACCACCCCTGCCGGAGCGCTATTTACCTCTAATTTTGCCGTTTCACGTGCTGGTACCCCTACATTACCAAATAGTAGCTCACAACGTTTTCTGACCTTTCCTGGCGGACTTCAAGATATGTCCATAGGAACAAACATACGTGATCCACAAAACAATATTGTTAACGATGGAATTTTTTCGGACATAAGACAAGTTAGTGACCCAGCACAGTTGCGTTATCACAGTGTACCAGCAATGCCTGCCGGTGTTGTTCGCGGTGAAAATACGACAGCAGGAGCGCAAATATCTTATTACCAAGGAACCATGGAGTTTTGGGTAAAGTTAACCGAATCGTCCAACACACAACTTGGTAGCGCGCTAGTCAGCGCAACTTTCATAAATCCAAATCCTCCTTACAACCCTGAAGAGGGAGATCTCACCAATCAGGCAAATTCTGAGGGTGTCCAATTTTATATTTTCAAAAATACTCTGGGAGAACTGCGATTTTCCCGTTTGTATTTTTGCATCACATTTGATGAGAGTCAAAATCCAATAGGTACACACTTCACCACCAATGCCGATGGTTGGGATATACCTAACGATGTGTGGCAACCACAAAGATTGGCAAATGGTTTTCGTTTTCCGATCCCACGACAAGATGTGGTGGTAAGGGCAAACGATTTAAATTGGGAAGCACATACTTGGCACCATATAGTGGTATCATGGAGTAATATAAATCCCGACACCCCTCTGCAAATAACCATTGATGGAGAAGAAAAAGAAACTGCTATTCAAAATATTGACTTTACCCCCGGAAATTTAGATGATCCGGAATTTTGTTTATTGAACGAAAGAGCTCCTAGAGATTGTTTTAACATAGGTGGCTTTTTTCGACCACAAGTGGATGCGGCACGCGGGCTATTCAAGTTTGCAAATAATGTTCACTTTTCCGCAAATGGTACCATTTCGAACATCAGAACGTTTGCAAATCCAGGAACTGTGGTTGAATTGAATAATCGTTTTGAAAACACCGCGAGTTTTACACACACATTTGTCATTCCGCGTAAGAGCAGCCTGGGAACTTTACACTGGAGTTCCTACCCTGATAAAAGCGATAATGGCGCAAGTGTAAATGTAACAACAACCAT
This sequence comes from Candidatus Uabimicrobium amorphum, assembly GCF_009002475.1. Classification (GTDB taxonomy): domain Bacteria; phylum Planctomycetota; class Uabimicrobiia; order Uabimicrobiales; family Uabimicrobiaceae; genus Uabimicrobium; species Uabimicrobium amorphum. The sequence continues at coordinate 9,087,666 of NZ_AP019860.1, read as the reverse complement.
CAAAAATGCCGCGGGTAATACCGTTGCAAATTTTACAGAACCTACAGATATCGATACGGCAGGTTTTGATGGCGATGGTTTACCAATGGATAGCACCAATGTAGAAGAAGGATTTCAAGTAGAATACACCGTGGACTTTAATAAAAGTGGTAATGACGTTCCTGTTCTAGATGATGTACAGTTGCGTATCATCCGCGTTGCTTTTTTGGAAATAAAAGAGGTTCTATAATTTGGGAAGTGGAAAATGGCGACGACCTACTTTTGCAATTTACTTATTATCCGCGACACTGCGGATAAAAAACTGACGAGTTTCTATAGCCAAACTTTTAATAAATTTCCTACACAAAATATTTGTATCGGAAGCTCTGTAAACGCAGACATTATTGTAAAAAGTTTACAACCAGAGCATGTAAATATGTACTTTCAAAAAACAGCGATGTTCATGAATGCCAAAGCAAACACGCAGCTCAATACCAGTTCAATGCGCGACACGTTTGTTTCTGGAGCGATGCGCATTCCTTTTTCGCGTGAATCGCTAGATATGTTTCGCTGGCAAATAAAGGTAGCACCTCATTTATATATTGCAGGGCAAATTCACAAAGAAAACATCGCGACATTTACTTTGGAAAACAAAGTAAAACAAAAATACGGTATGTTGCGTAAAATTTGTGAAAAAGAGTACATTAGCTATCGTTTGGGGACACGCTATGTTGTGCAGATTCCTTCTCCTAGCTACCAAGATTGTTCCCAACAAATGGCCATTGCCAAAGAGCGCAAAAAATCTAAGTGCCAAATATTTCCATACATAAAACACATCAACGAAGAAGATAAGTTTATTATTTCTGAGTATTTTCATGGTTCAACTCTGGAAAATTATCGCGGACAAAACGGTATTTTGTCCGACAGTGAAGTTGCAATAATCGCCAAGAATATTAGCAAATACCTCGATAAACTAGGAGAGTGTAAAGTTGTATTAACTCCCGATAATATCTTAGTCGACCACAACAACGAAATTCGCGTCACAGGTTTGTCAACGCGAATAAAGGGCCGCTATCACTACTACAATCCTCCAGAATGTATGTTCGACAATATGCCTCAAGATCTTCTTGCAAATGTATATACCCTTGGAGTACTTCTTTTTGAACTTCTTAGTGGTCGTAGTTTATTCAGTTCTCTTGACGACTACCAAGAAGCGGTAAAAACCAACACCAATCCTAATTTGAAATTTTTAGAAGACGTATCTATACGCACCGAAGTGAAAGAACTTGTCAAAAAAATGTTGCTCTTCAGTCGCAAAGACCGCGCATCACACATCGATGTTGTTGAGACTCTAGAACGTCTAACTCAAAAAGAGACCGACAAACCAACTCTAATGGAAAAACTGGAGCACATTGAAAATATTCAAAAAACCGCAATGCGTACCAGTAGCCCCCTTGACCACATAAACTCCATCATAGACGGTTCTTCATCCCAAGTAGACTACACAAAACAAATGCAAACGAGTGTGCGTCAACCGCCCAAACTAGGAAAAAATCAGACACGAGCATTCGTCTCTCCTAATGAGAGCGAAAACATACCTGACGCCGTTCATAAAGAGATGCTTGAAACAGCCATTCGTCCCACATCAGACAAAGAAAGCGCATTTACTGCAATCTATGATGAGTTCAACGATAAACAATCGCCAGACAAGTCGCAAAGGACACAGCACGGTGTCAGTAATTTTTTGCGCGCGAACAAGAAAGAAATAAATGAATTTAATAAAAAATCGCGTTATGTTGTCATCGGATGCATTGCCTTTTTCGCGATAGTTCTCGTTGTTTTGACAAATCCATTTTCAACATCACAGATCACAAAGAAAAAACCGCGAAAGATCGTCCATAAAAAAACGTCAACAACTACAAATGCGACAAAAAACGTAGCAGCGATCAAATCGCCCTCAAAAAAGAAAATTCAAGTAACGACGCAACAGAAAAAGTTTTTGCGCAGTATTCAAACAAATTTATATGTATTGCAAAAACCTTCGCAAAAATACTTAAATGGTATTCTAAAAAAAATTACTATCGATATTGGAAACTATAGTCATACGCCTATCGCGGGAGATCTATACAATCTCATTGCTCGTTTGTATTTATATAAGATACATCTCGACAAGGAAGAACAGTTATTTGAATCGTTTTGGAAAAAAGAGTGGTGGCGCCAAGTCAAATTAAATATGCAAAAAGCTAAAGAAGCTTACCAACGCGAGGACGTTATTGCAAGTTTACAACTCATTGTGTTGCCATGGATGCCAGAAAAAAATTATGTTAAGAACACCGCGGTTGTTTATCGAAGTAATAAAGACGCCCTCAAAGACATTAATCTATGGTTAAATAATTTGGTAAATAATAGATGAATGATATAGCAAACTATAATGCGCAAATTGCACAAATTCTCCATCAACAGCAAGCATTACAAGAAAACACTATTCAACAAGCACTATCATACTGTAATGCCCAAAAACTTAATCTAGCCCAAGTACTGATACAGCGCAAAGTTCTGCCTGCCCAGTATGTGGCGCAAGTCATTAAAATGATTCACACGCGCCAAGGTTTAAATGAAACCCACGCGAATAGCACAAGTACTGTGCAAGAAGAACCATCAAAGTCCATCGTCAAAACTATTGGCAAATATGAAATAATTAGTGAGCTGGGACGTGGGGGAATGGGGGTTGTCTACAAAGTGAAGCAACCGGGGATCAATCGCGTTTTAGTTTTGAAAACGCTTCTGAGCAATATAAGTTCCGATCCCGTTAGTGTAAAGCGCTTTCACAAAGAAGCACAAATGATATCGGCTCTACAACATCCGAATATCATTCCCATCTATGATTTTGGCGAAGAAAACGGTTTTCCTTATTTTGTCATGCAGTTTATTGAGGGGATCGATTTTCAAGAACTGATCGATAAAAATACCTGTGAACGCGACGAACTACTGCAAATTCTCATTAAAGTCGCCAATGCTTTAGATCATGCCCATAAAAATGGTATTGTGCACCGCGATGTCAAACCAGCAAACGTTTTTCTTGATAAAAACAACAATCCATATCTTGCGGATTTTGGTTTGGCAAAAATGAGCGATAAGTCATCATCATTAACACAATCAGGTGCTATTATTGGTACTCCATTTTACTTATCTCCCGAACAAGTTCGTGGGCATCGCAAAAATATTGACCATCGCTCGGATGTATATGCGCTAGGAATTATCCTTTACAAACTCATTACCGGACAATTCCCCTTTGTCGACAACCAGTTTTCAGCTCTCTACAAAAAAATTCTCCAAGAAATGCCCACCGCGCCACGCAAAATCAATCGCGAAGTTAGCAAAGAACTCAACTTTATTTGTTTAAAGACCATTGCGAAAAATGTCGAAGATCGTTACCAAACAGCGGCAAGTTTTTCCCAAGCACTCCAAGCCTATCTCGCAGGAGAAAAACAAAACATCGGCAAGGAACGCATGGCATTTGAAACAAAATTATGGTGGAACACCTACAAAAAAACAGTAACAGCGGTTGTCGCTCTGTGTATTACAGTCATCGCAATGTTTGCATGGTGGCAAGTAGCAAAATACCAAACTTCAGAAACAGCACAACGCGAACGAATCTACTACAATGCCTATGACTTAATGCGTGGTGAAAAATACGATCTCGCCTTGCAAAAAATTTCACAAATCAAAAGTAATACTTCGCGCTTCACAGCCTTGAAAGCGCGGATCTATCAACTAACAGGTGAGATCAACAAAGCGCAGAAACTATTCACAAAAGCTTTACAAGCACAAGACAAAGACAACGAAGTATTGTTCCTCTACGCGCAATTTTTATACGACACCCAAAAATATCAAAAGGCGTTACAGTATGCGAACCATATTGTGAAGAATTCTCGCGAAACGGCAAAGTACTATAGACTACGTGCCGCTATTTACGAAAAAAAACAGCGCCAAAAATTTGCCACGCGCGACCGAGTCCGCGCAAAAAAAATTGAAGATAAAAAAATTGCTATTGAGTTAAAACAATTGCACAAGTATCAAAATACCAATGTTGACAAAGCCTTAGCCATCGCCAGTCAACTAACCATCACTTTTCCAAGACGCGCAATCGGTTTTCGTGAACGAGCACAAATTTTTCTACGTAAGAATAAATGGGACTTAGCGATTAACGATTTGCAAACTGCGGTAAAATTAGAACCTATTCCCAAAGATTACAAAAATTTAGGCGATATAGAATACAAAATAGGTAATGAGTCGCAGGCTCTGTCGTATTACAAAAAGTATGACTCCTTGGAAAAGATTGTGGAGTCTGGCACCTTAAACAAGGTATTGAGTTTACAGGTAAATTTAAAAAAATACCTCGAAGCAAAAGAAACATGGAAAAGCATTACCGCAAAATCAGCCATAAATTTATTGCAAATATCTCGTGTATATTACTATTTACAAGATTATAAAAACGCGAAAAAATTTTTACAGCAAATCGCAACCTCCGATGAGAAATTACAAACAGAAGTATTGTACTACACGGCCATCACATATTATGAATCAGGTGAGAAAAACAAGGCGTTGACACTGTTGAAAAAACTGTTTGCGCAAAAAAACGCTCTAAACCACGAAAAATTCTTAGTGCCTTTCTATCTCGGTGAGTGGGAATTTGACAACAAAAATTATGAAGCGGCGTTTGAGTATTTACAAACAGCGGCGACGCTAAACGGCGAACATGCACAAACGAATTTTTTATTGGCAAATTGCCATCGCTTGCGCAAAAAGTATACGAAGGCCATCGAGCTTTACACAAAAGCCATTGAATTAGAGCCATGGATTGATACGTACTATAAGGAACGTGCTTTTTGCTATATCTCGGTAAACCAAAAACGACGTGCCAACGATGATTTTCTACACTGCATTGAATTAGATATTGGTAACTTATATTTAGCGAGTTATGTATACAATAATATGATTCGCCAATCCAACATATTTGAACGTTTTGTCTTAAAAAAAATGCTACGCGGTCGCGTATTTCTCAACTATGTTGACGACAAAATTGACTTATTTTTCAAAGAAAAAACAATACTAAGTCGTCGTTACGCACAAACGGCGACATTGCAAAACGCCAAACAAGATCCTAAAAATATTGAGCGCGCACAGCGCTTAATCGATACGTTGAAAACCAGCAAAGAGAAACAGATAGACGACATTGCCCGCGAAGGACTTATGGGAATGTTTATGATTCAAGAAGTACGCGACAAGCTAGCACAAATCACCAAAGACAAAAGTTTAGATAACAGCGTACGTCAAAAGTTCCAAGCTATCTATAATGATATTCGTCAACAATACATCACTAACCAAAAGGCCTATTTCCGCAAAATTATCAGTCGCTACTACATGACCGAAGATAATAGTACATTGCTGTCACTACACTCAAATAAGCAGATTAACATCGATGTACTACAACAAATAATGATAAATCCATGGGAAGATATGATTACGCGCTTTTTTGCGGGACAAATCATTGTTGAAATCGCGAGAAATGATGTGCGTAACTTTTTCAAAACAGCGTATCAGTCAGAATCACCTCTGACGAAACTACTCATCAATACTCTTAGTATGAAGAATAACCTAAATTTAAAGTTCGAAATACCACAAAGAATCCCCGCAGATACTCCGGTATTTTTACAAGCAAAGCTAGCGGAAAGTTTACCGGTTAACCACAATTTATTAAAATATCTTTTACAAAGTGATGATGCGAAAATATCACTACCCGCAGCGCAAAAAATGTGGCTCGCGGGCAAAAAAACCCCGCAAGCAATTTTACTGCGCTATTGCAAAGATAGTAGGGAAACTATCCATGCCTATGCACTCGACACACTGTGGAATTTACAAAAGTTTCCGCGACCTTTCCAGCAACAAATTGTCGAAAAATACACACAAGTACTTGTTGCCGGTGCAGACCATAGTTCGCAAAAAGTCAAAAGAGTTGCTCTATCGAGAATGAAGTACTTCACAAAACCCGAATTCGTCAAAAAACTCAAAAAATATGCGTGGAGCAAAGAAACACCGGTGCGTTTGCAATCGATATTCTCTTTGGCCATACAAGGAGAAATCACCTCTTTAATTCCCATCATTAGCAATCCCGAGGAAAATTTAGCCTTACGCGCAGCACCAATGATTTATTTTGAGTCGGACCACAAAAACAATACCCCTATTTTTGACATCATCACTTCCGCGCAAAAATTGGTGCAAGACGATAATCCAACCATGCGTTCTATTATGATCGAATACTTAATGCGCGCTAGTCGCGGTAGGCTCATCAAATTTTTTCTAAGTCACATAGATCAAAATAATCCGAAAAGTGCTTGGGCAATGGCCAATGGACTCATCGAATGCGATATTGAAATATCAAATTTGCTATTAAAGCTCTGCAAACATAAACATAAAATGGTACGTAGAGCGGCAACGATGTCATTGGTACACAATTATCTTCGCCACAAAAAAATAAAAGAATTAGACGCCTTGCACAAAAAGCTACGAAAAGCAGACAAGAAAATGCGCACTTTTGCGGCTTTTGGATACTCTTTTCGCGTATACCACAATTTGTATAGTGCGAAATATTTTGCCTCGAATATCAACAATTTTGAAAACAACAACACCTATATAAAATTTTTGCAAAAGTTAGAAAGTCACTTTTCAAACAAAAAACTACATGAAACAAGTCAATACAAAATGTGCTTAGATCGCGCTGTGGAACTCGATCCACAAAATGATCGTTGTTTGTTAGAAAAAGCCATCGCAGATTATCTGTTGCAACAACCACAACAGAGTTTACAAACATTGCAAAAGATTAAGCGCGAGAACTGTCTACAGCAATACTGGATGGCAAAAGCACATCTTAAATTGCGCAACCTAGAGGCCGCGCAAGAAAATATCAAAAAGGCAATTCTAAGCCAACCATGGAATGCAAAATTTTTAAAACTAAAGTCACAAATTGCTACACAAAAAAATCTAGATAAGGGAAAGTAAAATGTCAGATAAACTCAAAGTATTGCTACAATCATTTCACTTCAATCAAAATTTGATTATTTTTGCTGACACAAAAGCAGTTGCGATCTTGACAATCAATGGAATTTTGATGGGATTTATCGTACCTTTGGGGAAAGTTCTAAAAGGTATGGCAGGGTACTCATTTGGTCTAATGCTAACTCTTTATATTTGTTACTTACTCATCGCATTTACCTGCTGCATATTATGCGTAGCGGTCATCTATCCGCGACCACATCGCCGCGGGGCAGATGTCGCAGATCTATTCAACATGGCAAGTATACAAAAACATTATCCCAACCCAGACGATTCGCAAAGTTACGCCGAAAATTTCGCACAAACAGATATCCACAAACTTGAACATGACTACGCGGTGTTACTACACCGCGAATATTTAGTTTCCGCAAAAAAATATCACTACGTCAAAAAATCAGTATTCTTTTTCTTGATCTCGGTAATCTTTGCCATGACCGTATTTACGATGAATGTCTTTCTCAATATTTGAAAGCAGATGAATGTATACAAAGAGATTGTTAAACGCTATTTTTTGGGCGAGTTTGGTTTTGAGTATCACCGCTTGTGGTACCATACAATCACAAGCGCAACAAAACGATTTTAGTGAAAACAGCGAATACATAGGACCATTTTCGGGAGTGGTATACGACGGAAAATGGTCCGTCTGTAACCCGCTTCGTTTGGTAGATTTACCCGTAAGTCTTGCGGCAGATGTTGTGATTTTTCCTTACACCATATACCGTGCCAATGAAAAATGCCGCGCCGAAAAATGTGAAGCTCCCGAGTAGAGGCTTAGACCTCGCAGCTTAGAATCTGGCTCTAGACCGAAGCCCGCGAATTACCCGTTGATCACTACCCTCCATTGAAGTTTGCTTTTCCTACGTTTACGATAATGATGTTTTCAGTATCAACCTATTTTAGGAGTCAAAAATGAAAAAGACACCAACCATTTTTAAACGAGATGAACAAGATCGAAAAAAAGTGATTGATGAAGTTTACCCTGGATGTGAGTGGGTATTTGCTGGCGAAGGAGTTGCTACACGTAAATACGATGGTACATGTGTAAAAATAGAAGATGGTAAATATTTTAAACGCCGCGAAGTAAAAAAAGGTAAGAGTATCCCAGACGGATTTATCCAAGAGGTACTTGACGAAACTACGGGAAAGCGTTTTGGTTGGATGGAAGTTGATCCTGAACTAGCGGAGAATAAATGGCACATGGAGGCCTTTGACGCGTCTTTGACACCTGGTACTTACGAGCTTGTTGGTCCAAAAATCCAAGGTAATTTAGAGGGCTATGAGACACATACACTAGTCAAACACAGCGATGCTGAGAAATACGATGACGTCCCAAGATCGTTTTCGGGCATATCTCAATGGCTAGAAGATAAAGATGTAGAAGGACTTGTTTTTCATCATCCAGATGGGCGTATGGCAAAAATCAAAAAACGTGACTTTGGATTAAAACGATAAACAGTTTTATTGGGTGTCCTCTCCAAGTTATAGAATTTAGATTTTGTGACAAATCAAGTGAGGACACAATAAATGTTTTATATTCACAATATAAAAATCCTATTTGTCGAATATTTCTGATCACTTTATTCCATTACAGGCACAAAAGAAACTTACATTTGGTCAATTTTGAAAGGGCGGTCATGAGCAAAATAGTACTTTTCATTTTTATTTTATCTTCCATTATCGCAGAAAATTGGGGACATCGGGCTGGTGTAGATCACTATACAAATTTACCTGAAAACTCTTTGTACATTTTAGAAAAATCATTAAACACCATTCAGGACAATGAAAATTTTGTGTATCTTGAGTTTGATATTCAAGAAACATTTGATGGAAAGATTGTCGTATTTCATGACAAAAAATTAAAAAGAATGTTGCCCAATGCCGGTGATAATCGCGAAATATTTTCGGTGCTATATCAAAAACAAAAATTCATAGAGCGAATGAAACAACTATATGGGAAAACGCCGAAGGCACATGATTTAAAAATTGCTGATTTGACATTAAGTGAATTAAAAACCTTGTACTTAAATGGAAATAAAGATAACTTACAACAGCGCATACCAGAGTTAAGTGAATTTTTAGCTTCATGCGAAAAACATAAATTAATCAAGCCCATGGTAGTAGAAATAAAATACTTGAAAACAGAAGAAGCTCGGGAAGATTTATTTAACGAAATCCTAGTCTTCAGAGATCGTTATGTCAGTCAAATCAACGTGATCAAAGAAAAGGACTACGACTTTCCTTTTGAGATAGGATTTATGTGCTTTTATAGCAACTGGACATCCTCATATGGGTCAAAAGAAAATCGCGAACGCTGGTGTCAAATCTTAAAAGATCATGATTTTTACGGTATGTTTATGCCCATTACACATTGGAGCCATTGCGGCTTAGAAAAAAACGCTCAAAAACAGTAGAAATTGGCAATCGTATAAAAGCTCAATATCTTTTGAAACAATCGTCAACTCTTTTGTAAATATATTCTGCTATATTCCAATACAGCTCAACTAGCTTCCGATTTGCAATTCTAATATAATTCTCTTTTGATGAAGTAATTAGCTTTACAACTTCATTTCAATTTTCTTTAACATCTTAGTTACCTTTTGTCTCAACATGTTGAGACAAAAGGTAGCCGAGTTTCTGAAGGCAGTTAATACAAACAGGAAAATATGATTTTAAAATTAGAGTGATACAAGTGTAATTTTTCAACTCAATAGTTATCATTGTTATCAAACACTATGAATCCGTATATTCGCACAAAACCCATATTGCCCAAATCTTAGACCAATGGATTTTGCCTTGAACAAACTTCGTCCACAAATCAGTACAGAATTTGTCATTGAGAGCTGATTTTGTGACTTTGTCATGGAAAGATTCGCGACCATGATCCTGCAACCACCTTGCAAAAGGAACGACAAAACCTTGTTTTTTGCGATACGCTACTTCTTTGGGGAGCAAATCAGCAAAAGATTCCACGAGTAAACATTTGGGAAATCTTTTGGATAGGCGCAAGTGCTCTTCAATACAAAAAATGTCTTTGAGGAATGAGGCATCTAAGAAGGGAACTCGAATTTCCAAGGAATGCCCCATGCCCATCACATCGCTATCGCGAAGTAACTGATTTTTCATATACAAATCTAGTTCTAAATGACTTATATAATTACGCGGCGAACACCTGGGTGTCTCCAATTCCAATTGCTGTAAAAAATCCCAAATCGATTTTTCAGATTTTCCCAATAACATAGCGATTTCATCGGGACGAAAAAAACCGCGCAGTACTAAATAGTACCTATATGGATTATTCAATTGCAAAAAAGTCAAGCGTTTCAAGTTATGGGGCAACAGCAAACCCAACTTCGCAAATAATTTTGGGAGAAATAGATTCAAAAGCTTTTCCCCGTGGCCAAAAGTTGTGTACCCGGCAAAAAGTTCGTCTCCTCCAATACCAGCAAGAACAGCCTTCAAACCTGCTTGTTGTGCGCACCTTGAGACAAAGTAGGAATTTACTCCATCGGTGGTTGGTTGGTCCATTTTTTGAAAAATATCTGGCAGCGATTCAAAAAAGTCTTGGTAGGTAATTTTATGGGCGGTGTGTTTGCTCGATATTTTATCCACAATCATTTGTTGGTATTTTTCTTCGGAGTAGGAGCTATCATCAAAAACAATAGACAGTGTACACAAATCACTTTTAAACTGCTTGGCGACAAGAGCGATAAGGCTAGAGTCTATTCCTCCGCTGAGAAAAATACCAAGAGGTGCGTCAGAAATGAGATGCCTTTCAATGGCGTTTTGCAATGAATTTCTCACGGTCGCAATCGCCGTATCGTAGTCTGTTATTGCTTCGCTAAAATCAAACTGGGCATAGCAGTGCTGTTGTTTGATGATTTTGCCATTCATATTAAATTTACAAAATGTGCCTTTTGCCAACATATGCACGTTGTGTAAAATGGTATATGGCTCCGGAATGTGGCCAAACGACAAGAACAATTCTTGCCAATGGTCACTTTTTTTCCACTGTGCGTCATAGTGATAAAACGCGCGAATCTCCGAAGCAAATATCAATTCATGATCGTCGTAATAAAAATAGAGAGGTTTTATTCCACTGTGATCTCTTACTAGATATAGAGTATTGTTTCGCTTGTCTAGTAGCGCAAAAGCAAACATTCCATGTAGTTTTTCAAAACTGTCTTCGCCCCACTCTAAATAGGCTTTGATAATGACTTCGGTGTCTGATTCAGAGACAAAATGGTGTCCCTCTTTCTCTAAAAGCAATTTCAACTCGCGAAAGTTATAGACCTCTCCGTTGTAGACAACGACAATATCATCTGCGATAAAAGGCTGATGAGCATCTTGCGACAGGTCAATGATCGACAAACGTCGATGTCCCATCGCGATGTTTTTTCCCAAATAGAAACCGCAATCATCTGGGCCACCGTGGGACAAAGAGTCGCGCATTTTTTCAACGATAGAGGTTTCTATTTTTTTTTGGGTACTGAGTACTCCGACGATTCTGCACATGTGAAATTCTTTTCAAATATTGGTTGATAAAAACGACTACGAAAAAAACATATGCGCGTTTTTGGAAAATATTTTATCTTTTATACTACTCGAAGTTTTTAGGTGCTCAATTCTTCTCACCTCAAAAGGGAAATAGTAGTACGGTGAACCACTACCAAATAGTACGCGTTCACTACCCAGTTTATCGATCGCATCTTCGATATAGTCTTCGCGATAGATACCACTGGTTTCAAAAAAAGTATTTTCATGGTCGCGAAAAATCTCAAAAGCTTCCGCCATGTGCATACCGCTGATGTTAATTTGCCCACCATGCGTTATGATAAAGCGTACATCGGGAAATGCGCTCACGAGTGGTTGCACTTGCGCACTATGGGAAAACGGCAAATATCCGCAAGCGAGCATAACGGCGAGATTTTTACTTTTTGCTTCTTCGACGACTTGCTTCACCAGAGGATTTGTGGGATAGATTTGCTCTTCGAAAAAATGCAAAAATAGCACCGGACTTTTTGTTTCTTTGACCATGCGTAGCGCCTGTTCATTACGCCAGGGGTCTACACGTAAAATGTGATGTAAATCCTCATGATTTTGCGCGAGATCACACAAATCGCCGTTGGGTTTTTCATAGTCGTAGTCAAACGGCTTTGTCGGTATCACCGCTGCTTTTGTGAGAGAATATTCTTTTTGTAATTGCTGCACATTTTCTAAGAAAAAATCCTTGTGAAATAAAGATTTTCCCAGGTACATATGAATGTCAAAAATACTCATTTGGATCCTAACAATTGCATAATGTTATCGTGAAATATTTGTTTTTCGTCTTGTGCATCCAGCTGCAAAACGGTTATTTTTTCCACCTCCAATTTAGGCAAGCATCCTGGACCATCGCTACCAAAAATCACGCGATGTGCTCCCAATTCTTTCACGGCTTTTTCGATGATTTTTGGATTTGGGGTCGCCGAAGTTTCCAAATAGCAATTTTCATAGTCTTTTGCCACGGCAATGGCATCTTCGACGTGAAAATATCCCCCCATATGTCCAAGAATCACTTTCGCGTCGGGAACTTTCTTCAGTAGTTTCGCAATTTGCAGCGGAAGTGTCCATTCTTCATCTCCACAATGAAACAAAGTGGGGACTCCTAACTCACACGCCTTTTCTACAAACATAACCGTTAAGGGATCAGCTGGGTGTATAGATGTCCCGACAGGGTGAAATTTTAAGCCGCGTATCCCGTCTTCCACAACGGACTTTTCGAATATTTCCACCCCTTCTTTTCCACCACCTGGGTGCATGCGCGCAAAACCCATTAAGCGCTCAGGAAATTTTTTGACCGACGCAATCGTATATTCAAGAAGACTTAGATCTTCGGGTAAAATCTCTCCATATGGCATAATCACCGCTTTGGAGATATTGGCCTCATCCATCAGTTTTACAATTCTTTCTGGAGGAGAGTCCCACATGTGATTGGGCAATGAATGAACATGTGTATGCCCATCTATTATGTCAAAATTCATAAATCACTTTCTAAAAAATCAGAAAAACGTTTTTCCATAAAGCATTATATTATATAATTGAATGAAAATGTTTATCTTGCAAATTTCATATAGTATATAAATTACAAGAATAGGAAGGTCAGATGCTAAGAAAAGCAATATTTATTATTTTCGTAACTGCATTCGTTTGCAGTGAAAAACTTCCTGTTGTTTATTTTAACTTACAAGTATTCAATTCTCCAACTATTGTCAGTGAATTGACAGAAGAATTTCATTCATATGTGAGTTATCAACAAGATACTATTCCAGCGTCTATAAACAACAGCTATTCCAAATCAGCTCCTACACACAATCCTTTTTACAATAGTGACGAACAACCACAAGAAAGTTTCTACAGTTTGAGTAACCCACGACTGATAGAAGGTCTTCTCGCCAATGGTTATCACGTCAATGTCTATATGTGGGTTGTGAAAGACGAGAAACCTGTTTTTGGAACCACATGCACCATCGTAGGTTATAATCGCGAAGAAAGTACCTTTATTGGACAAAACAGTAACGGTACCGAAAGTAAGATTTCCTACGAATATGCTGCGAAAAATTTTCGTCTTGCCGAAGTATACAGTGAAAATCCGAGTGAAAATAACTGGAAATGCTTGGCATACTCGATGACAGAAGATCCGACAAAACCTTTGCAGGTAGATCTAACAACATCTTCTTTTATCGGAACTTCCGAAAAAATTTCTCAGCAAATTACCGCAAATGACTGGTTGATGCAAGACGTAGCATGTCAGGCGCACATCGTTCCGCAAAAGCTCAACCTGCGTGAAAAGGAAGCCAGCGCCAAGTTCAGCATGCAAATCAAAAAGAAGAAACTGTCTTCTAAAGGTTGTGGTGGATTTATTTGGTGGCCAACGGGTTCGAAGGAATGGGACACCATCGTGTGGGACTCAGAGAAGAAAGGCCGTATCCTTTACCTTGATCCTACCATGCCGATTGATTATCCTAAGTATGGTTCCAAAAACTATATCCACAACCGTCACGCCAGATGCCACCCTTGTGGTAATAGTACCATGGTACCAGGTGTGTGGGTCAATGTGAAAATCGAAGGCAACATCATTCGCACCAGAATCGTCAAGAAAAGTACATGCAACATAGGTCATGGATACTTGGACAAATACGGTAACTCCACAGCAACTGTTGTTGGTCTTATCAATGTATGGGTGGCAAAATAACCCATCATAAATAAGTAAATTTCCGTATACTACACAAAAAAGCTCCCTGTAAATAAGGGAGCTTTTTTTATTAGACACCAGAGGTTTCTCATGCTGAAAAGAGCTTAGGAAATAAATATTCTACATATCAATACGAAGAGACGGAATCCTTTCGATTTCATTTGGTAACTTTGTTATTTCTGTATCCCACAAAGATAACAAAACAAGAGAAGTAAGTTTTCCCATCTCTTTAGGCAATTCGGTTATGCTTGTTTCATCCAGATATAGCTCCTTAAGCGAAGAAAGTTCTCCAATTTCCTTGGGTAGCTCTGTTATTTTTGTCTCACTCAAGTTTAAACAAGTAAGACAAGAAAGCCTTCCGATCTCTTTGGGCAACTCCACTACTTTTGCTTTACTTAAATCCAAATGCGTAAGAGCAGATAGTTCTTTTATCTCTTTTGGTAGCGTTGTTATTATTGTATTATCCAAATAGAGATCCGTAAGGCATGACAATTGCCCTAATTCATTAGGTAAATCTACTATTTTTGTTCCACTTAAATCTAGATGAGTAAGAGCCGATAGTGCTTTTATCTCTTTTGGCAATTCGACTATTTCGGTACAACTCAAGCCTAGTTCGCGAAGAGAAGTGAGTCCTTTTATCTCTTTTGGCAACGCGGTTATTTTTGTATCGCTCAAGTATAGATGAGTAAGAGCAGTAAGTTCCTTTATCTCTTTTGGCAACGCGGTTATTTTTGTATAGCTTAAGTACAGCTGAGTAAGAGAGGTTAGTTTTTTTATCTCCTTTGGTAAACCTGTTATTTCTGTGCAAACCAAGTTGAGATAAGTAAGAGAGCTTAGTTGAAATATCTCTTTTGGTACCTCTGTTATTTTTATCTCATTTAGGTACAGATGGGTAAGAGAGGTTAATTCTCCTATCTCTTTTGGCAACTCCATTACTTTTGTCCCCTTCAAGTATAGATGAGTAAGAGAGGTTAGTTCTCCTATCTCTTTGGGTAACTCTGTAATATTTGTATAACTCATATCTAGATGGATAAGACCGGTAAGTTTCTTTATCTCTTTTGGCAGCTCTGTTGTTTCTGCGCAACTCAAGTTGAGTATTGTAAGAGAACATAGTAATCCAACTTCTCTGGGTAATTTTGTTATTTTTGTTCTACACGAACATAGATGAGTAAGAGCGGTTAGTTCTCCTATCTCTTTGGGTAACTCTGTGATCTCTGATCCAGTTAAATCCAAGAGAGTGAGAGCAGATAGCTGACCAATCTCTTGTGGTAACTTTGCGATCTTTGTATCACCTAAGTATAGATCAGTAAGGGAGGTTAGTTCCTCGATCTCTTTGGGTAACTCTGTTATTTCTGATCCATTTAAATTGAGATGGGTGAGGGATGATAGCTTACCGATCTCTTGTGGTAGCTTTACGATCATTGTATTATTCAAATATAGATGAGTAAGAGAGGTTAATTCTCCTATCTCTTTGGGTAACTCTGTGATATCTGTTTCACTTAAATTGAGATGGGTGAGGGCTGATAGCTGACCAATCTCTTGTGGTAGCTTTACGATCATTGTATTATTCAAGTATAGATGAGTAAGAGAGGTTAGTTCTCCTATCTCTTTGGGTAAATCTGTAATATCTGATCCAGTTAAATTGAAATGGGTGAGAGCTGATAGCTTACAAATCTCTTGTGGTAGCTTTACGATCATTGTATTATTCAAATATAGATGAGTAAGAGAGGTTAGTTCTCCTATCTCTTTAGGTAAATCTGTGATCTCTGTCTCACTTAAATTGAGATGGGTCAGAAAAGCTAATTTAAATATATCTTCTGGTACCTCTGTTATTTCTGCACCACTCAAGTCAAGACAGAACTTACTCGAGAAACTACAATTAATGAAACGACTATTTACTATTTTGCAAAAGTTTACATCTGTGCGAAAACTACAATTTTCGAAAATGCAACCATTTGCTTCGTACTTTTCGTCTTGGCCTAGAAAAAAAGTACAACCATGGTACGAAGTATCATTCTCTATTTCGTCTAATGATTTCAATTTTACTTCCATTGACAACATCCTCATTTATTTTTCGTTTTGCGCTTTTGAATCAAATAAACAATAAAAGAGTATACACTGGAAAACTTATACTCGCGATCTACGTATTTTTCGATGACATAAAACATGAAGTAGTAACTTCGCGCAGAGCTCCAAATCAACACGCCAATAAGCATCGCTCTTCGCCATATTGCGCCTTCAAATAACAGCAATAATGCACTTGTAACTACGATAAAAATAAATAAAAACCCTTTGACATAAATCCAAAATAAATTAAGATCGTCACCTAGTTTCATCTTTGTCTACTTTCATCTTTGTCTACTTTCATAAACTCTTTTGACTTTTATGATTTATTTGCTGAGCTGCGTTCACGTATATTTTGAAATGTGATAATCGTCTACGGCATAACACAAATAAAGAATAGCTTCCATCTACGAAAACGATACTATCTCCTTATAGCATGTTTTATCTCTTCGGGTACATCTGTTATTCCTGTTCCTCTCAAACTTATCCTATTTAGAGAGGTCAATTCTCCTATCTCTTTTGGCAACTCTGTTATTTTCGTATAATCAAGGTATAAATACGTAAGAGAGGTCAGTTGTCCTATCTCCTTGGGCAACTTTGTTATTCCTGTATAATCGAGGTATAAATACGTAAGAGATGTGAGTTGTCCTATTTCTTTCGGTAACTCTGTTATTTCTGATTCTTTCAAACCTAGGTGCGTAAGCGAAGACAGTTGCCCTATTTCTTTCGGCAACTTTGTTATTTTAGACTCACTAATATATAACAGTTCAAGAGAATTTAGTGCTCCTATTTCTTTCGGCAACTTCGTTATATTTGTATCACATACGTATAGATAAGTAAGAGAGGTTAACCCTCTTATCTCTTTTGGTAACTCTTTTATTTCCGTAGCAATGAGGTTTAAATTTATAAGAGAATTTAGTTGTCCTATCTCCTTGGGCAACTTTGTTATTTTTGCGCCTATCATAGATAACTCCGTAAGAGAGGCGAGTTGTCCGATTTCCTTGGGTAACTCTTTGATTTCGGTATTACACAGAGATAAGTGTGTTAGTGAAGAAAGCTTCCCAATGTGTTGTGGCAATGCCACGATCCTTGTTGAGTCCACATGCAACTCTACTAGAGAAGTGAGTCGTCCGATCTCTTGTGGTAACTTCGTTACTGCTGTGTAACTTAATGTGAGTCGTGTAAGAGAAGTTAACTTTCCTATTTCTTTTGGCAATTCGGTTAGTTTTGTATGGTCTAATCTGAGGTGTGTGAGCGAAGTTAGTTGCCCAATCTCTTTTGGCAACTCTGTTATTTCTGTTTTACCCAGACTTAGGTCAGTGAGTAAAGTTAGTTGCCCGATCTCTTTTGGCAACTCTGTTATTTCTGTCTCATCCAAACTTAGGTCAGTGAGCGAAGTTAGCTGCCCGATCTCTTTTGGCAACTCTGTTATTTCTGTCTCATTCAAACTTAGGTGAGTGAGCGAAGTTAGTTGCCATATCTCTTTTGGCAGCTCTGCTATTTTTGTTTTCACCAGACCTAGATGAGTGAGCGAAGTTAGTTTTCCTATTTCTTTTGGTAACTTTCTTATTTTTGTTCTGCCCACATCGAGGTGAGTGAGCGAAGTTAGTTGCCCTATTTCTTTTGGTAGATTTCTTATTCTTATTTCTGTTGAACTCACATCTAAATATGTGAGAAAAGTTAGTTTCCATATCTCTTTTGGTAGCTTCGTGATTCCTGTTCTACTCAAATTGAGGTAAGTCAGCGAAGTCAGTTGCCCGATCTCTTTTGGCAGCTCTGTTATTTCTGTTCTACTCAAATCTAGATGAGTCAGCGAAGTTAGTTTCCATATCTCTTTTGGCAGCTCTGTTATTCCCGTTCCCCCCAAATCCAAACAAAACTTACTAGAAAAATTACAGTTCACAAAACGACAATTTTCGATGTTCGAAAAATGGACATCTGTGCGAAAACTACAATTTTCAAAATGGCAACTTTCGATGGAAAGTACTCCATTTACAAAAAAAGCACAATCATAGTACGAAGTATTATTTTTTATTTTTTTCAATGATTTCGCTTTGACTTTCATTGAGCCCATCCTCATTCATCTCATATTTAATGACAAGCATTGTAACTTATAGTGATCTATCATTTTTCGTGCATATTTCAAAAACTAGTTTGTATCTAAAAGCTTGATTTTACAAGCAAAAAGTACTTTAATTAAGGTAGGAATAAAACAAAGAGTCTACGATGAGGGAAATCAACATGAAAAAATACTTATGGCTTTTACTGATCATTGCGAGTGTCTACGCCGAAGAGTACACAATGGGTGGCTTTGAAATTATGGGCAACAAAACCATGACGCGCGAACAAGTAAAGGAGTTGTACCCTATTTCTCCGCAAGACATTTACACTCCGCAAAATGCGATGCAATACTATAAACGCTTGATGTCCTACAACAAAGAACTAAAAGACAAATACAATTTGTACCATGTCGACGCGACGATTGTTTCCTATCTCAATTTTAAATTTTACGTGGTCATCGATATCGTCGAAAAAAGTGAACAGCAACGCGCACAATTTCGTAAAGCTCCGGAAGAAGAAATCGAGTTTGTCACCAAAGAAACTTTAAAGTTGTATCAAAAACTACAAAAGAGACAGCAACAATTGTTTGAACAAGGAAAAGCGGTAAACGAAATTGTAAAAGACGGAAAATATCGCGACTACAGTGATCCGCAAATGCATGAAATTGTACTAAAACTCATCGAACAAGTTCCTGCACAACGCGAAAATATATTACACGTTTTGCGATACTCCAAAAATACTTGGCATCGTATGCAAGCAGCGACTCTTCTCAATTGGGCATTAAAACCTGCGGAGAGCATCGCCGTGGCACACACTTTTCTTGATGACCCCAGCGTAGGAGTACGCAATAATATTTCGCGATTTATGATGCCTTTTACATCGTATATTAAAGACCCAAAACTCATTCGCGCCATTAGCGACTCTTTAATAACGCAGCTACATCGTCCTTCACATGGTGATCGCAACAAAGCGTTGTATTCGCTTCTTACGATTGCGGAAATTTCACCGCAAAATCATGCGTATATATTGGAAAAAAGTAGAGGTATATTAGAACACATCGCCGAAAACAGCGTACTAGAAAATGTACAAAAACCAGCGCAAGATTTGTTAAAAAAACGCGTGAGTGAATAGAAACGTGCATTCACCTGTATTCGAAGGACGGGCGGACACTAGGTCCGCCCCTACATTTCACCACGATTCCCGTTGTCCCTAGCTACACAAAAAAAGCACTCTACCAATTGTAATGATAGAGTGCTTTTATAATCGAAAAGACGTCTAGAACTATTTCTTTTGTTCTAACAATTGCTTTTGTTGCTCTTCTAGAAGGTCGCAACGGCTGCGATTGCTGCGTACATTGACCATATTGCAGTTTTTGCCGGGATGTTTGTGGCTCTTAGAACGTTCACCAGGAACTAGTGTAAAAAACTTGATTACCGCTTCTGCGTCTTTTGCTAAATTAGCAGAGTGTGCAAGTTCTAACAACATAGTCCAGATACCGTGAGCGTTGTAGCACCAATCTTCAAATGCACCAGTCGCGGGATAAATCACATCTGCGTGTGTACCGGTACGATAGTTGTTGATCTTGCAACATTCTTTACCGATCATGTCGTAGATTTTATGATCTGCGGTTTTGGTTTTTTTGGTGTACATTCCCCATGGGTAAGTAAAAGTTCCGATGTAACCGTGAACGGTTACGGCACCCAAAATATTGTTTCTTTCTACAAAGTTCGCAATATTTTGTGTACTCATTAATTTGAAGTATGAGTTGCTATCACACGGATCAGGATAGTCGCGATTTGGATCGTGAGAGTATCCGTTTTTATCGCGTTCTGCACGACTGTAGGCGTTAAAACCACCGATGTTAAGTACAGGTACTACATAGATGACAGAAGCAGATAATCTCGCGTAATGCTCATGGTTACGATTTTTAAGAATCTTTACCATTTGTTCTGCTGCTTCTACGCACAAATAAGCACTTTGGCGTTCGTTTCCGTGGTGAGTACCAACTAACAAATAGTTTTTTTTCTCTTCGTCAACTTTAAACGTAGCATTTTCAATTTTTACGCCGCGGATATCTTGGCCTTGGTCGTTCTTTCCAATATCCATCCACTGTGCGATCTCAGAGTTGTTGTCAACTAAGTTTGTCAAACTATTAATGATCTTATCATACTCTGCACTCCAAACACTTGCACAGAGAATCAAAGCAATAAATAAATGTCTCATTAAGACCTCCTAAATGTCGCCAAGGAAAAGCAACATTTCTTCAGAATCGGTTTTATCTTCTTCGTAAGGTAAAATATCTTAAGAAGTGAAACTATATGATGAGGATATTTTAGCAAATGTTTGAGTGTATTTGCCAGAGAAATCTCCCCGTTTGCTTTTAAGGTATGTGTTAAATCGGGCAAACGCATAGCGAAGGTATCAAGAACCACGCGAATGGAAAGTAGATCTTGCGACTGCTCCGCTAGCCAAAAACCTTCCATATCAACAACCCATGCACCTTTCTCATAAAGCCTTGTCTTTTCACTTTGTGCGGCAATGACTCTGTCTGCGGTATATACGCTTTGATGATATGCACAAATTCCTTCTTTGTTGAGATGAGCAACGAACTGTGTGGCGAAATCAGTGTGTTTTTTGCAGGTAATCTCTTTATCATTGTGCATAAAATGACTACTCACCACAATATCTCCTGTTTTTAATTCAGGAGACAAAGCTCCTCCATAACCAACAACAACTGGAAATTCACAAGGGATAATGTTTTGTTTACCTACACCAAAGCATGTGCAATAAAAATCAGAGACCTCATAAATAACGCCACTTTTATGCGAGGAATAAATCGCTTGTAGTTCATTGGTGGTAGGAAATAAAAATAATAGGTCCATTATTTCATTTCAAAAAGAGTAATAGGTGCGAGATTCTTCACCGCAAATGTAGATGTTGTCTTAGTATCAAACAAATTTTCGGTGACAATACGCGGATCAGTAGAAATGGCAACTTCTAACAAGTATCCAGGTATATCGGAACGTAAATCAAACGAGGATTTGCGCGGTTTCACTTCCTCAGAATGGCCATCGATAATATTGCGAAACCATGTTGGCATGCTGTCAAGGGATGTGCTTCTCTTAACCGCCTGCTCTAGCTCCCAGATGCGAATAGTGGCATCTGCGGATGTCGAAATAAAACCCTTCCCATCAGGGCGAAACGCCATGCCGGTGATCTCAGAACTTGAGTGCTGAAAACGCGACACGAGTTTGCCGGTAATGACATCCCACAACAATATAGTGTTATCTGCCGCCGTTGAAATAAGGGAGTTACCGCGAAACATAAGAGAAACGATGGGCTGCGAATGTTCTCTTAGCACATAAAGTTGTTTCCAATCCGAGGTATCCCAAATGCGAATAGTTCTATCATCAGACGCGGAGGCTAAAAATTCTCCACTAGCGCTAAACACCACAAAGTTTACTGCCGCTTTATGCCGCGAGATGACTTTTAATTGTTCATTGTTTTTCGTATCCCAAAGACGAATCGTGTTATCCTCAGAGGCGGAGGCGAGAATTTGATCGTTTGGATGAAATGTAATCGAATTTACCTTGGCAAGGTGTGCATCAAACTGCATTATTTTTTTATGGCGTATTTTACTTGTGGCGCGTTCAATACTCCATAAATTTATGCTTGTGTCTACAGAGCTCGATGCTAAAATACTGGCGTCACTATTGTACTGTATTTGAGTAATGTGCTTTGACTGCGTTGCGAATGAGTATAGAGGGTCAAGACTACCACTATCCCACAAGATAATCTTTCCATCTTCACTCGCCGAAGCGATTTCTTCTCCGTTGTAGCTAAAAACAACCTTAGACATTTTTGCATTGCGGCGTTTTTTCACGCGAATGGGGCGTGAGTCTTTGTGATTCCAAATATGAATATGGTCATGACTAAGTGTCGTAAACAACTTTCCTTGGGGATGATACGCAATATCATGGATTTTTTGGTTTTTATATCCTCTACGCAAAGTAATTTGAGGTTGCGCGGGAATTGTCCATAAGCGCAGCGTTTTATCCTTTGATCCAGAAAGTAATTTTTTTCCATCAGGGCTATACGCAATATCTGTTACAAAATCGGTATGTCCCGTTAAAATTTCCACGGGTGCCCCCGTGGCAATGTCCCAAAGTTGGATATTATTCTCCAGTGCAATAATGAGCATTTGGTCGTCTTTAGTGTACTGTAAACTCTGAACGTTCTTCATATCGTCAATTGTGATGTATGCCTTACCGGTTGCGATATTCCATATCTTAATGACACCATCTCTAGACGCGGTGGCGACCGCATTTCCAATCCCATTGTAGCACACTTTGTGAACAACGTCTTTGTGACCATCATTACCGAACAACATCCACGTTGCTTTTCCTTTTTCTACATCCCAAATGCGAATCGTCTTATCACTAGACGCTGTCGCTAAATATTTTCCCTTCGGACTATAGTGAACCGATTCAATACCTGAATTGTGCCCTTCAAATTCCGCGGTCACTTTTTTGGTGTTAATATTCCAAATTTTCACAAGCCCGTCGTCAGAGACAGAGGCCAGTTCCTTGCCATCCGGGCTAAAGCAAATGTCGTTGATCTTATCTGTGTGCCCAGAAATAATTTTAGTAAGTAGACGCTTTTGTTGCGCATCCCAAATAATGAGATCACTCTTGGAGAATGAAATTAAATAGCGCCCGCCCTTGGTGTAAAAAACGCCGTTGACATCGCTATCGTGTTGTTTGAATTGTTTGATTTTTCGTCCCGAGTTACAATTCCATATACAAATGCTTTTGTCCGAAGAACAAGAGGCCAATTCTTCTGTTTGTGGACGAAATGCGACCCCTTTTACCCAGGAACGATGACCTTGAAATTTAAAAATACGCGTTCCGTTAAAATCCCAGATATAAACATTACTTCCCGCAGATGTGGCAAACATCGTACGTTTGTCGTGAAAATCAATCGCACTTATGTCCGAACTATGGGAAAATCGCTTTTGTTCTTGAAAACGATCATTCCACATAATGGCATTGTAGTCAGAGGAAGTAGAAACACAAATTCGCTTATTAAAATTTCCCTTTAAATCTGTTACCCAGGCGCGATGTTTACGGTATAGTTTTACCAACTTTTTGCTCTGCAAATTCCACAACGCAATTTTTTTATCCTTACCACCGCTGAACAAGAACGGCTTATTTGCAAAGAAAAATAAAGAAATCACCGGTGCGCGATGTGCCGCAAATACTGCGAGAAGCTTTCCTTGCTTCGCGTCCCACAAACAAACACGATTGTCATCTGCGGCGGATGCCAGTAAACTCTTTTGCGGATGAAAGAGTAGTTTGTTAATTTTTCCTGTGTGTTCGCGTAAAACGAAACGTAGTTTGTTTCCCTGCCAAACACACACCGCATTGTCTTCACCACCAGATGCAAGCATACTACCGTCATTGTTATATGCCAAAGCGGTGATCGCCTTATCATGACCGGAGAGTACGGCTTGTTGATTGCCCGAGGGAATTTGCCAAATGCAAATATCGCTGTCCTTAGAGCCAGAAGCAAAAACAGCACCTTTCGGGTGTACGGCAACTTGTGTTATGTCATCATTATGTCCATACAGTGCTACACTACTATCATTTTCGAGGTCCCAAAGTTTTACCTTGCGGTCAAATGACGCCGACGCAAGTAAATTCTTTTGTGGATGAAAAGCAACGTCGGCGATAGTGTCTTTGTGCGCTGAGATCTCGCGAACTTGTTTTCCAGTACTAGTATTCCAAATGCGAATGGTGTTGTCTTTTGCAGAAGATGCGGCTAAATCTCCACGAAAGTTAAATGCGACCGATGTGATCTCTTTGGTGTGGATGGGGAGATGCGATTTTCTCTTACCATCGTTCCATACATGAACATACCGATCTTGGGTGCTCACGAAAAGAGTTTGCGCTTTTTGATGGTATGCCATTCCAATAATTGCCGCGTTGTGGGTAATTTTTTCCCGTGAATTTTTAGATAAGTCCCAATTATTGACCATTCCGTTTTTGTGGCTCGAAAACAGTATGTTGTTGGGAATGAACACCAAATCAGTGATCGGCGACGAAATGCTAATTTTTTGAATAGGTGTACCGTTGTTTTTGTACAAAACAATATGCGCGTCGTTTGCCATAGCTAGAACGGTTCTCTTCGGGCTTACCGCCGTTAATTTTACCTCGCGAAGGCTTGTAAACTTGCGAACGATATCCCCTGTAGAGATATCTAAGTACATGCCACTTTTATACGCGACAAGTAGTAGTTTACTACTTAGGAATTTCATATCTTTGACCGTAATATTTGCCTGCAGCTTCACGCGTCGCCATATCTGAAAAATACCATTTTTTGGCCGAAAAATAATAATTTCACCTTGACCACCAACGACCAAAGTATCCCCGTCATATGCCATACAATTTACCGCAAAAGTGTCACAATATATACTTTGGATTTGTTTACGCGTTTGTAAATTCCACAAACGTATTGTTTTGTCCTCAGACGCAGAAACTAGTATATTCTTATCATGCACAATGTTGCGAATCGCTGCGGCATGTCCCGAAAGAGAAAAACTTTGTTTACCCGTAACAGTACTCCACACGCGAATCTCTTTATCGTTCGCGGCAGTAATCAGTAAGTCATCCTCATCAATACACAACATTTTGTGGATATAATTTCCATACCCAGGATTTGTTTTCCAAATCAAATTTTCTTTTTGCAATGCTAGGCGAATAAAACTGCGATTTTTGCGACGCAAATTTGCACTTGTGTTTTCGGAAAAATCCTTAATCAAATCCAAACCAATCCCCGCATACACACCGCAATTTTTCCACTGCGCATCTTCGTAAGCCTCGTTGGCTTTTTGTAATGCAATTTGTGCAAGTGTTTCTTTGGCTTGTTGTGCCTCTTCGACAACTTTTTTCTTTTGTTTTTCCAAGGCTAAAGCATATCCTTCGGCCTTTTCTTTGGCACGCTTTGCTTCATTTTCGCGATTAATTGCCTCGTTACGACGATAGTACGCATGTTCGCGCTGCCGTGCTGCTTCCGCAGTTTGAATCTCCGTACGCTTTTTCTCTTCTTGCAAAGACAAGGTAAATAGTGTCAACCCCACGATAATAAGAACGATTGCCCCTAAAAGCATGTGACGTAAACGACTATAACGTTTTTGGTGTTTATGGAGATTTTTTTTGGCTTTTTGCACTTTTCCCAGAGTAGTAGACGCCTGCGAGTGGTTGCTTACCTTTAGCAATTCCGCTTGGGCTTCCGCCAAACCAATGTCCCCATTTAATAAAGCAAAATCAGCGTACAAGCTCCGCGCCTGCAATTCTCCGCGATGCGCGGGATAATTTCCACGCCATAGCATTTGCGCCTGCTCGAAAAAAGCCACCGCTTGTGCAAACTCGCTATACAAACGGTTGCGCTGTGTTTCTTGCATTTTTACATGATTTTTCATCAAGTGTTCGACATTGTTTTGACATTTTTGCAAAACAAACCGCGCTTTTTCTTCGATGGCAATACTTTCGCGGTGCTTCAAGTAATCTTCGATGGCTCTTTGGAACTCTTGGATACTTTGGTAACGCGATTCTTTGTTTTTACTTAAAGCTTTATAACAAATTCCCTGCAACTCTTCTGATATATCATCATCAAATTTCGGTAACAACCCTTCGCGGCATGAAATGAGAGACAACCATACTGTTTCTTGATAATGAGGTGGACGCCCGGTGATCAACTCGTAAAGAATGGCCCCCAACAAATACACGTCTGTCCAGGGGCCAATATCACACCCTCGTCCTTCTGCGAGTTCTATCGGAATATAGCTTGGGGTTCCCATTGGCTTCACAACCTCGGATTTGTGAAGTGTTCTTGGTTCTTTTTTTTCATCGCTAATGTCTACGGATATACCCCAGTCCATCACAAAAACTTCACCAAATTTTCCCACCATGATATTGTCGGGTTTCAAGTCGTTGTGGATAATTCCCTTGTTATGGGCATAGGCAACCGCATTACACACGTTGATAAGTATTTTGATGTTGTCAATTAATTTATCATTGCGTTCTTCTTGGGTACTGTTTTCACGTAGAAGCGTCTTCCACGATACGCCATCAATCAGCTTCATCGACAAGATAACATTTTGTTCCTCATCGTAGCTCAGTTGGTACACAGGAACGATGTTGGGATGGTCGAGGTAGGCTGTGACCAAAGCCTCCGAGATAAACTTTTGCCGGTGTGAGGCAATATTACGATTTTGTGGTAGGATTTGTTTTACGGCAATGTCTCTTTTTAAACTAGCTTGTCGACCGCAACTAATCGTACCCATTCCACCGCGATTTATCTCAAAAAATATTTCATAATCATTGCGCCGCGAAGGAATAGATAAATTTCCGTCGCGTAAATTGTCGTCAGTAGTTTGCCCAGAAAGTGTACCTGGTTGTTGTTCGTTGAGCGTTTGTCCAGACAGTGTACCTGGTGGTTGTTGTTCGTTGAGCGTTTGTCCAGACAGTGTGCCTTGGACCACTTCTTCATTCGCTGTGACACCAGACAACGTATCTTTAGGATGAGTGCTTTCGCAATCCGGGCTCATATAAGAAATATCTTCTTCGACCACTATGGGTAAAGGCTCTCCCGAATCGTCCTTGAGTTGTAAACTATCATATAATGAAAATTCATGAGAATCTTTAAACGTCGCATCGCAGCGACTGCCATCAAGATATTCTTCCGATACCATATCTTCCCATATTTTGCGAAAGCTTTTTTCATCCATAATACACCTACTTTTGATCCTCTGCATCTATGTGGGAAACCGTAATTCGCGAATCACCTATACTAAACTTTCCTGGAGAAAGAGCGTAACACTGGCTTTTAGAAGGATTGTGCAACCATAAAGTATTGTTAATATATATAATTTCGATAATGCCATCGCTCTGTGGATAAAGTCTACCTTTGGAATCTATCCCCAAACGAAAGCTTCCAGGTACAAGAGCATAAGAATGCTCAGCACCGTTATCGGGACGTTCCACAAATATTGCCGGAGCAAGATAACTACGACCTTCATTTTCGACACTGTAAACAAGGTTAGGAGACGGAATACTATATATATTTAGATCCAATACCTTGGCGATGTTCACTTGGTGGTGTTTTTGCAATTCAATCATCGCATTGGCTTGCGCTTTTTCTCCATCAACGGTGGTACCATATGTACTGTTCGTGTCCGCAAAATAACTCTTGTTGTTTTTTGATACCAGCTTGCAGTGTTTTCCTGAAATTTTACGCGTAGAACCCTCATTGCCCTTTGCGGGTCGCAAACGCAAACAGACATGTGTGGCTTGCTCCTTCGTCGAATTTCGTCCAAACGAAAGCTCACCCCCACCATAAATAAAAATGGTATAGTCTTCTCGACCATTGAATATCGAAAATTTCGCTTGCTGCATTCGCGTTTTGACATTCGCAATCAGTTCCAACTTTTTGATGCGCGATGTCACACGTTGCATATCTATCTTGCGCAATTCTGGAATCGCATCTTCGATATTTTTCCCATAATGCAACATAAGTTTTTCAATTTTTGCCAGCGCTTTGTTAGGAGAACTTGGTCTCTTACGTGGTTTTTTTGCCATCAATTCGCATAAAAAATCAAAGACTTCTTTACGAACTTCGACATTGGTAATTGGCGGAACTGGTGCGTAAAGATGTTGTTTTAAAATTTCGACCAATCCATCGGCGTTAAAAGGAAGATTCCCGGTCATACATTCGTAAATCATAACACCTACGGCGTATAAGTCACAACGAATGTCTACTTCTTCAGGAGAGTATATTTGCTCCGGAGCCAAGTAGTATGGCGTCCCCACAACATTGTCTTGTTGCGTTAACATTGTACGGTCCGATGATGTAGAGCGTATTAAACCTAAATCCGAAAGTTTTACTGTTCCGTCGCGATGGATCAAAATGTTACCTGGTTTAATATCGCGATGTACCAAGCCAAACTCGTGTATTTTTGCCAGAGCTCTTAGTACTTGACGCCCTATTTTTAGGCAATCAAGTTCCGACAAAGTTCCTTTGGCGATCACATCTTCCAGAGAGCCACCTTCAACAAGTTCACAAGCCAAATACAAAGTGTTGTCTACTTCTCCGGTGTCAAATGTCTTTACGATATTTGGATGTTGTAACTCCATTGCGTATCGAGACTCGCGATTAAAACGCAAACGTGCAACACTAGTATCTTCGTGCTCATTTTCATTGCTAGAAATTAATTTTAAAGCCACTTCTTTGCCATCGGGATCTTTAGCGTGAAAAACCACTCCCATAGAGCCTTTGCCAATAGTAGAAATGATTTCATATTTTCCAAAACTACTACCTATCATTTGTTGTATTACCTTACTTAGAAGAGTCCTGTTTACTTGCGTAATTTACATATACTTTGTGCCATGAAGTTTCACCTAGCTTATTATAACATTTTGCCAGACCTAAATATAAGTTTTTGTTGCTAGGAAAAAGTAATATCAATTTGGAGTATACTTTACGGGCTTCTTCGTATAAACCAACTTTGACATATAACTCCGCAATCGATTGCATATTTTCTAAATCATAATTGTGGATTTGTAGTTTGGCTAACCATGCTTTGGCTTCATCCACTTTCCCTATCTCATGGTAGATTTTTGCAATAGTATAAATATATTTATCGCTGTTTTCAGCAAATTTTAATGCTTTTTTCAAATCTTCGAGTGCCGCATTGTGTTTTTTGTCAAACATATGAATCAAACTGCGCTCATAGTAATAGTATGCTTCCGGATACAGATCTATGGCAAACGTTATACGTTCTCTTAAATGTTTTTTTATTGTAGGGTAGCGAAAAAAGAGTTGCAACTTCTCAATATAGCTTTCGTAGTATTGATTTTTAGAATCGAGATTAAAACGTCCTTCTTGATCCATTCTTGCTAAGATAGGAACGCGCGCTGAACTATAAAAACCGACAGCCGCTCCCTCAAGTATATTCTTTTCTTTGCGCGTTTTCACATCGTCAAATAGCACTCTTTGTTGGTCAATATTTAAAAGAGATGCGTAAGAAATAAGCGCCGCTTTTTGTATAACGGTATTTTTATGATTTAAAAACGGCTGTATAATGGAAAGTTCGCGACGGTGGTTGCTACTACGACTACTAAGTAACTTAAATTTAATATTTGCAATAATATGTGCTTTCACATAAGGATCTTTTTCATCCTTAATAAAGTCGGTAGGCTGAAAGCCAGCGACGGATAAAAAACAATATATAATAAAACGAAAACGCGGTTCTGGATCTTGGGTTAATTTACCCAATTCTTGGAGCAACTTAAAAAACTTACGTTGAATTTTTGGTTTGCGCTCATGTTTGGGGGTTTTTCCCATAAAAAATAAACGACACATAAAAGCAAGGGCACGTGTCGAATATAAATATTTGTCGTGACTGTAGATCATCTCATCAAACATGGCGTTGTCGCTATCATAAGTTGCTAAGCCCGATAAAGCCATACGCAGTACCGTATCTTCTTTGGCACTTCGCAGTAGAGCGCACAATTCATCCCATAGCTTCGGGTCGACAAATAGATCGCGGTAAAATAGTACGCTTTTCTTCACGCGTATATTTGGATCGCGTAACCCAGCAATTATATAATTGAGATGTCGCATTTTGTCTTCATTGACAATATACGAGCGCCACAAAAAATAATGGGCATAACTTCGAATGTCGGGGCTTTTGTGCTGTGTTAGTTTCGCTAAAATTTCCCGAGCGTTAAAGAGATGCTGCCGGTTTTCATTGCGTTGTGCGACATTTGCAGCGGCGTAAAGACGCACAATTTCATCGCGGTGTGCCTTAAACAATAGCCAGTCTTGTGCAGAATGCTTTCCATAACGAGCGACAAACTTGGTCAATAGCAAATTGTCTTTCCAAGGTAAGTTTTTGTAGCGAAAAGGTCGAGGAAAACCACTTTCGTTCAGCACCGTACGGCAGATTACGGCACATGAATTTCTTTTTTTTGCCAAGTTTTCGATTTCTTTAAAATCCAACAATTTCATGATAATCTTTGCCGCCAAGTATCTCATGAAAGTATTTTCTTCTTCGTCGCGTAAAATATCATAAACAAACTGTACTTGAATATTCTCTTCTATTTGCTGCTGCGATATGTGTTTGACAAAATAGTATTTCGCAATCAAATAATAACTCACATATTTTTGCTCTTCACGACGCATGCGGAAAATCATACCAAAAGTCTGAGCCAAACGCTCTTTCACGTGCTTTTTATAGGCACCATTTTGCAGCGTTTTCGCCATCAAGTCTATCTCGGGATGATAACGTAGTGTCAACAAACCTTTTTGAATAGAATCGTATATCTGCAAGGATATATTTTCTTTTAACAAACGCTTCGCAAAAGAGTGGGGATTTCCCTGAGTTTTTTTTATCGCCAAATATTGAATGTAGGCATTCTGGTACTTGCGTTGTATTTTCAAAACATCATTGGCCATCAAATCTGTTGCCGCAACTTTTTGTATTTTATTTAAATAATACATTAGATGCTGAATATTCGTTTCGATAACGGCAATATCGCGCAGCGGGACAGTAAGAAGTCCCCTTGTCGCCGTAAAATTCTCACTGTCAATATCCAAAGCGCGAATATACATCGAATTTGCCTCGCGGTATTCTCCTAGAGCTTCAAGACTATTTCCTAAATGTGCATAATACATACTGTTGTTTGTATCTAGTTCTACACATTTGCGAAAACATTCCTGGGCTTTTTTGGCATCGCGAATAGGACTTTTTTCCTTCAAATAACATGTACCTAGAGCCGAATATATGTCCACGAGATTGGGCAAAAAGTTTTGCGCTTTTTTCAAATAATTTTCTGCCAAAGAGTAATTCTTTTCGTTTAGGTAACAATTACCCAAATGTAAAAAAAGCGTTGCCTTCAGAGAATCATCAAAATTATTATTGTTTTTAAAGAGTAAGTGCTCCACTTTCTCTAAAAATTTTTTAGCGCTGTTGTAGTTCCCAAGTTCATAATCCGTTTCCGCTAAGTAAAACATCACCTGTATTTGTTTTTGTGGAAACTTTTTGCTGTCTTTTAAATTTTGCAATAAACTTTGTGCCGTAGAATAGTTTTCTAAATAATAATGGGCTTTGGCTATGGCCAACATAATTTCAGGATTTTTCTGCTTTGTAGAAGAAAGTTTTTGGTAGTGAAAAAGAGCTTGTTGGTAATGACTCAAATTCACGCTTGTTGCGATTAAATAGCAACGAATCTCTTCTTCTCGCGCGTCTAAATTCGGAGTCGCCAATGCTTTGGTAAATATTTCATGGGCCTGCTGAAAAAACCCCTTGTCGACAAGCCTTTTCCCGTACTTCGGCCACTTACTTGGTGAGAGTTGTTCCCAAGAAATTCCCAGTTGATAAATATCGTTCTTTGTTCTTTGCCCAAAACCATAACCAATGTATATCGACAACAAACTCGTCATGACAACAATCGCTGCTATACGCCATTTTTGAGTAGAGATAGGATTTCGCGCATGAACTTTTTCCCCATTCTTAAATCGTTCGAGATCTTCCGCCAACTCTTTACCACTCTGATAACGTTTGTACACTTTTTTATGCATGGCCTTAAGACAAATGGCTTGTAAAGGCTTCGGGATACGTGGATTTATTTTAGAAGGGAGTACGGGGTCCGCTTTGGTGATTTTGTTTAGAATTTGCATTGTCGATGGCGCACTAAATGGTACTTCTCCAGTAAGTAACTCATAAAGAATCACACCTAAAGAATAAATATCTGTCGTACGCTCAATATCTTTGCTCTTACCTGTGGCTTGCTCAGGAGACATGTAATAGGGTGTTCCCATCACCTCTCCTGTTTTTGTCAGGCTTTTGTCCACTTTATCCAGTTTTGCTAAACCGAAGTCCATGACAAATGGTTCCTCTTCTTCGCTTAGCAATATATTTGCCGGCTTTAAATCGCGGTGAATCACACCTTGGCTATGGGCATAATCAATGGCATGAGCCACTTTAATCATGATATTGACAATTTTAGGTATACGTAGTTTGCGATTCGTTCCTGTTTCGTGTAGGGTTGTCCCTTCGATAAATTGCATGGTAAAAAAGCGCTGCCCTTTGTCCACGCCTATTTCATATAGACCGACAATATTGGGATGCTGTAATTTCGCCACCGCCAATGCCTCTCGCGAAAAGCGCTCAATTACTTTTTGCATATGGCTATTACGCGGCAAAAGCACTTTCAATGCCACAGGACGATTGATTTTTGTGTCCCAAGCTTTATAAACTTTCCCCATTCCACCTTCGCCAAGAATACCCGTAATTTTATAGTGCCGTAACATATTTTGCGTAGGTTCTTGTCGCTTAAGATTCATCGTACTACGACCTTTTACGCGCGTAACGGCATATTTGTCTTGACTATCATCTGAATTTGCAGAATGGTGTGTGGCCATTTATATAAACTTTCGTATAATATACTATTTAGGGGTTGTCAAATGCTTCCATATTATTTTACAATATAATATAAGTTACGCAACAATAAAGCTTAGGGGCACGCTACTGTAGAAAAAATATTGTACAATTATTGACAATATTGTCCATAATAGGTAATATTAGTTTATTATGAAAATAAGTATAAAAAAAGCAGCAAAAGAGCTAGGAGTATCAGCAAAAACTCTAAGGCGGTGGGAAGAAAAAGGTAAGATAAGTTCAGAAAGAACAAAGGGAGGACACCGCCGCTACGACATACGAGAATTGCGCAAAGCGAAAATGCTGGGAGTACAGTCAGTAGAAGAAGTCACACTAGCATACGCGAGAGTATCAAGTCACGATCAAAAGCAAGATTTAGTGAGACAGGCAAAACTACTGGAGTCGTATTGTAGTTCCCAAGGATGGAAATACGAAGTACTAAAAGATATGGGCTCAGGCTTGAATTATCGCAAACGTGGATTAAAAACGCTGATAAAAAAGATCTGCCAAGGAGAAATAAACAGGCTTGTATTAACACACAAAGACAGATTACTGAGGTTTGGTTCAGAAATCGTGTTTAGTTTGTGCGAACAATTTGCCGTAGAGGTGGTGATTATAAATAGTTCAGAAGAAGTAACTTTTGAAGAAGAACTAGTAACAGATGTATTAGAGATAATAACAGTGTTTTCAGCACGATTGTATGGAGCTAGAAGTCACAAAAATAGAAAAGTGATGAAGCAGCTAAGGCAAGTTGCCGAAGAAATAGAAAAGGAATAAATGCAAGTAGTCTCATTGAAAATCCCATTTTGGAAACCTTCTCGTCGTTGGCTATTCTTTGATGACAAGTTGCAAGAACTTTATCGGACACGCCGAGAACAGGTTAAGGTGTTTCTCTACTCTCTTGCAAATCGTCTTTTTCGCGAATATGATGTTGTCAGTGTTGGTGACTACACTCCAAATGGTGGAGGACTTACCTCCAAAATGCGAAGAGCGATGAATAATCAATCTCTCATTGGTCAATTCAAACTTATCTTAAATTGGGTCGCTAATCGTTCTGGTCGTGTTTTTGTTGAATGGTCAGAAAAGGCTTCAACCCGTACCTGCCATGATTGCGATCATGTTGTTAAAGATCGTATTTCTCCCGAGTTTCGTTATTGGACTTGTCCTGAATGTGACTCCTTTCATTTTCGAGATGAAAATGCTGCCAGAAATGGCTTAAACAGAACTCTGCAAAAATTACAGATGCCTTGCTCGGGCCGTCGTAGTGTTTCTAAGCGGCGAGCTTGGCGGTTTAGTGGTCTAGGAGTTTTCGAACTTCCGGGGATTACTGACGAACAGGTAAATTCTTACGCTGTTAGCTGCCAAGAAATTAAATCTAAGGGTGATACCCTGAAATCCAAAGATGGGTAATATTGTCCAACTTTGGAAGAGCGGCACTATCCGAAATTCACTGCATCTCAAGGGTTATATAAAAAGAATTGTTTAGGGCGCGCTTATGACAAATTTAAATAAACCATGTTCGACAATGACCATCGAATTGATCCAATATATCCAAAACAATCCAGATACAATCCAACATATGGATGCTTTTTTATCTCGATACCAGACGCCTATCTTCAATTTTGTACGTTTAACGGTCGGGCACTACCACGATAGTTACGATCTCACCAACAAAATTCTGCTTACGCTATCGAAAAAAGTCAAAGAGGTTCGCGAAAAAAAGGCTTTTAACGCTTTGGCACTAAAGGTGATTAAAGGTGAAATAAGCAATTATTGGAAAGGTAAGAAGACCAAAAAAGCACAACTGATGCGCCAAGCAACCATATACCACAACGATGAGCACATCTCTCTTTTATCTACGCTCGAGAGTAACGAAAAAAAAGCAGAAGAGGTACTCAATTTATTGGTAATACGCGACTTAATCGAACATGCCGAAGATCCACTAATGAAACAGATTTTCATTTTGCGTTATCGTGACGATGAGAGTATCGAATCTATCGTAAAAAAATTAAACATTACCGATTACCAAGTAAAAAAGTACTTGAAAAGTATTCACAATGAAGTCAAAAATTACTTGGAGGAGGGCGAAAATGAGTGATGTATCAAATAGGGTAGATGCTCTATTGCGCCAATGTGCCAAACTACTACCCGACGAAGATAGTGCAAATGATCTCGACAATCAACAAACAATGAGCGAAAAATCCGGAAATGATTTAACGGCAACGGTCGGACAGCAACGTTTTGAGTTCCAAGGAAAAATAGGACAAGGCGGTATGGGAGTGGTATACAAAGCGTATGACAAAATACTTTCGCGCGTAGTGGCCATCAAACAAATAAAACTTCCTTCGGCGATTGCCCTCAAGCGCTTTCAAAGAGAAGCGCGCAATAACGCGTCGTTACACCACCCGAATATTGTTGCTGTTCACGATTTTCAAACGATCAATAATTCCCCATGTATCATCATGCAATACATCGAAGGAATCTCTTTGGCGGCATACCTCAAGAGCAAAAAACTGCACATCAAAGAAACCCAACATATTTTTATGCAAATTCTCGACGCCATAGAGTATGCGCATAGTAAAGAGATCGTACACCGCGATCTAAAACCGAGCAACATACTCATTGATGAAAATGACAATGTATTCATCACCGACTTTGGAATCGCCAAGGCACTAAACGAAGGAAATTCCAACTTATCCATCACCGGAGAAGTTCTAGGAACCCCCATGTATATGTCACCAGAGCAGGCATTGGGACAAGCAGTAGACCAACGCACCGATATTTATTCATTGGGTACCATACTATATGAAATGCTGGCAGGACGCCCCGTCTTCACCGGAAAGAATCCCTTTACCATACTCCAAAAAGTGATCAAACAAACTCCGTCTCCCATCGAAGACATGTCACCGGTTTGGAATAACTTCTGTAAAAAAGCGCTGCACAAAGATAGAAATATGCGCTTCGCGTCTGTCACGGAGATGAAAAGGTCTTTACAAAGTAGACAGAAAACGCCAGTTTTCATCCGTTATGCTTCGGTACTCGCCGTTGCAATCGTTGTCTTTTTTGTTGCTGTGGCGTATGGTAAAAATAGGCAAGAAGAGGTTCCGGCGTCCATGGCACAAAACGAAAAACCACAAAGTAATGAAAACAGCAAGGAAGAGAATAAAGATCGCAAGGGCAAGGAAAAGGACAAAAACCAAGACGCAGCGCCTCCACAACAGGTGATTACCCAAAACTTTATTATGGAGTATGATCAAAATCAAGATCAAAAGATTGGACTAAATGAATGGCCTTTTAAAAAGGATAGTTTTCGTTCGATTGATCGAAATAACGATAAGTTATTAACCAAAAATGAGTTGAGTAAAAAATTCAAAAACATTTTCAATTATATGGGAAAGAGGCGTGAGGCACACGTATGGATGCAACGCATGAGAAAGCAAAAAATGATGCGTAAGGTACCGCCTTTTCATCAACTAGACAAAAATAGCGATGGCAAACTATCCAAAGCCGAATTCAACAAACCTCTGTTTTGGAAAATAGATAGCGACAAAGACTCCTATATTTCCAAACGCGAATACCGCATGTTTGTTCGCAGAGCAATAAAAAACAAATAGAAAAGCTTGATGAAATATCAAGCTTTTATCGATCTTTTAGGTTAAGGTCTTATTTTTTACACCAACGCGTTTTCATATAAGCAAATTTACGTTGACGGTTCTGTGAACTTCAACTAGATCGGATCGAAAAAATAGGCGATATTCTAGTACCGCGACACGTCTTAGTAAAATGTTCCAAGATATATCCATATGTAGATAATTACCACGATAATCCCTACGTAGACAAGATAGTAAGAAGAACTTGTGGTGATAAGTTGTGGTGGCTCATCATGCAAAACACTTTCTAAATCCTCTGCGAATCTTTCTGCAGATACGTAGCGTAGCTCTCTATTTTTTTCAAGCGCTGTGAGACATACTTTTTGTAAATCTTCGGATATTTCGCTGCGAATACTTCTTGGAGATATAGGCTCAGAACGTAATATCGCGTTGATGACCATCATATTTGACGTACCCATAAACGGAAGGCTACGCGTCAAAAATTGATAGAGAACAACACCCAAAGCAAAGACATCGCTACGCGCGTCAATATCACTGTCCCCGCTCGCCTGCTCGGGTGAGAGATAATACAGTGATCCGATCACCGTATCGCTATCGGTCAATTTCGTGTTGTACCCCAAAGATTTTGCAATTCCAAAGTCCATGAGAAAGGCCTGATGGTCGGATGTCCATATGATATTCTCCGGCTTTAAATCACGGTGAAGTATATTCTTTTGGTGGGCATGGTGCACCGCTTTTGCGATTTGGATAAGAATGCGCAAACCATCTTCCACGGACAAATCGTTCCATGTATCCATTGTAAACAGTTTGCCTTCAATGAAATTCATCGTATAGTACCAACGTTTTTCAAATTGCCCCGCTTCGTAAAGAGTCACAATATTTGGGTGGTGTAGTTTACGCATCATATTGATTTCTCTAGTGAATCTTTTGATGTGAACTTCACTTTCTGATTCCGCAGCAACAATGGTCACTTTTAAAGCTTTGATCACATGATCGTCTTCAAGATCTTCGACTTTGTATACTAAACCCATGCCACCTTCGCCAATTTTGTGCAAAACTTTGTACCGATCGGCAAAAACTTCCCCAGGGTACAAGGCAAAGTAGATGTCCACATTATTGATCTCATTGTTATCAAGACTCGTTTCCTCACCACGCAAAATGTTTGTGGTTTGCAGTTGGCGACGAATCGTGTCTTCTCGTGCTTTTTTCTTATCACTCATGGTCTTACCACCTATTTTATATCGTAATGAATACCGCACGCTTCGCGAATTTTATCGAGTATACCCATAAGTTCTAAGCTGTCTTGCCAACTCCACAAAGAGCTTTGCTGTTGTGTTCTTTCCATTGAGCGCATCACTTCTACAATTTCGAATGTATAACCATTGCCTATATTGTCATAATTAAAGCGAAATTCTTCATCGTCATTGTCTTCATATTTTCGTAGAGTGAGGTGTGAAGGTGCATACCATGGAGATTCAATCTCTAAACGTGCGTTGCTTCCGTATATCATCGCTTGTGTTTTTGTTTTACAGGTAATGGAGGATAATAACGTGGCCATTGCACCGCTCGCATAGCTCATATTCATGGAACAAATTTCATCGACATTCGTCTTACCAATGTTGGCTTCGGCTTCGATTTTTTGTGGCACACCTAACAACAAATACGATAGAAACACAGGATAAATTCCCACATCGAGAAGGGAACCACCACCTAATTGATTGTTAAAAATTCGTTTTTGTGGATCAAAGGGAGCGCGAAAGCCAAAGTCCGCTTCAAGTAGACGAATATCGGAAACAGTGCCATTGTCGACAAAGTCTTTCACTTTACGTATGTGAGGTAGAAAACGACTCCACAAAGCTTCCATAAAAAAAACGTGATATGTTTCCGCAGCTTTTACCATCTCTTCGGCTTGTCTACGGTTCATTGCCACAGGCTTTTCACAAAGAACACTGATATGTTTCTGCATACACATCAATGACACTCTATGGTGCAAATGATGAGGTGTTGCCACATACACAATGTCCAATTCCGCATTGTCTAATATTTCTTCATAGCTACCGTAGTAGTGCGGTACATCGTATTTCATGGCAAACTTTTTCGCTTTTTCCATTGAGCGAGATGCAACAGCGCATAGCCGCGCTTGAGGAACATGCTTTAGTCCTTGGGCAAATAAATGTGCAATATTTCCAAGACCTATAATTCCCCAGTTGTAGGTATTTTTGATCATCTTACATTTTCCCGCAATTTCATCAAATTTTATTCTCACCGTCCAAAATGTTCTAGACATAGAATTTTTTTATCATCTGGTAATTGTAGCAAAGATTTTTTATTTTAGATAAAAAAAATTGTTCTCTTCACTTCTCTATAAAGGAGTACAAGACTTTGTTCTTGTAGTGCATTGTATGAAAAATCAACAAATACAAGGAATCATGCTTCTTTTTGCCGCAGTGATTATTTTGGCGTCTTCCAATTCTGTGGTAAAAAAACTCGTCGCCATAGGAGCGCAAAATCCCATTAACCCCATTACTTTCTGTAACGTACTTTTTGTGGGGAATTTGTGTGCTTTGCTATCTCTACTCATTATTTATCGCAAAGATCTCGAATGGTCTTTTTTTCGCAGCGCTTCGTATAAGGAAATACTATCACTAATAAGTGTTGCGGTGTTGTCGGTAGCGATTGCTCCCGCTTGTATATTTATTGCCTTAGAAAATACAACCGTAACCAATGTCGTTTTAATAGGACGCATCGAACCACCACTACTACTTTTTTTATCTATTTTACTGCTAAAAGACCGCGCCTCAAAATTACAAATAGCGGGTGCGATTACCTCTTTTGTTGGTGCCATTTTATCTGTGATCTTACAGCAAAACATCATGGAACTCTCTTTTGGAAAAGGAGAGATATATGCCGCAGTTGGTGCCATCGCTTTTACCTGCTCCACTGTCATTAGCAAAACGAGCTTGGATCGTATCCCCATGTGTATATTTGCGATCTTCCGCATGGTGGTAGGTACAATTGTATTTTTTACTCTTGCCACTTACCTTTATGGACTACAGCACTTCTCTGATGCCTTTTCGGGAACACTGTGGAAATGGATGCTTCTTTATGGAGGGATTATTGTCGTTGCTGGACAATTATGTTGGTTTAGTGGACTAAGAATCGCTTCCCCTTCGACTGTGCCTCTGATTACGACATTTAGTCCCGTCGCTGGTCTTCTCGCGGCTTTTCTTATTTTGGGCGAAGTTCCCAGTAGCGCACAATTCATCGGTGGCTTTATTATCTTATGTGGTATGGCACTTTCATTGAAGAAACCAAAGGTTCCTGATGTTAAAGCGCAAATGGATACAGAAGTGGGTTTTAAAGGAGTGTAAAAGTATAGATAATCGCATAGTTTGCGATTATCTATTCAAAACGCATTACTGTTGTCTAAAGACAATATACTACGTTAGTAAATGTTGCACTGCGTCTCTCTCTTCGCTGAGTTCTTTTGTGGTCGCAGCAATTTTTTCTTGGGCAAATTCGTTATGGCTAATGCCTTGTACGATTTCCCATTCTTCGCCATTAGAACGCACAGGATAACCAAACATCAAACCTTCTGGTATTCCGTAGCTACCGTCAGAACAAACGGCAACAGAAAAATGCTTACCTTCAGGTGTCGGAGTCACAAGATTTCTCACGGTATCCACGGCTGCATTTGCCGCTGAGGCAGCGGAAGACAAGCCTCTTGCTTTAATAATCGCTGCACCGCGTTGTTGAACTGTTTTAATAAAATCTCCCTTTAGCCATTCTTCATCGCTAATGGATTCCGTTACTGGCTTTCCTGAAATGGTTGCGTTGTAAAAATCAGGGTATTGAGTGGAAGAATGGTTTCCCCATATGGTGACATTTGATACATCGGTATTGTGAGCATTTGCTTTTTGCGCTAGTTGGGTAACGGCGCGATTTTGATCTAGCATTGTCATGGCGAAAAAGTTTCTCGCAGGAATGTTTGGTGCCATGCTCTTTGCAATATAAGCATTCGTGTTGCAAGGATTTCCTACAACCAAAACTTTGCACGTATTTTTGGCATTGTCATTTATCGCTTTCCCTTGTCCGGTAAAAATACCTGCATTTTTTTCCAGCAAGTCTTTTCTTTCCATGCCTGCCTTACGTGGAAAAGCTCCGATGAGTAGCGCCCAATCAACATCTTTGAAAGCCACATTAGCGTCAGAAGTTGTGGTGATAGATTGTAGAAGAGGAAATGCACAATCGTCTAACTCCATCTTAACGCCTTCTAAGGCAGGTAAAGCAACTTCTAATTCTAATAGATTAAGATGTACTGCTGTATCAGGACCAAACATCTGGCCAGAAGCAATGCGAAATAGAATAGCATAACCAATCTGTCCAGCGGCACCAGTGATCGCTACACGTACTGACTTTGTCGACATAAGAAGATCCTTTATAAGAAATTTGCAAAAAAATAAGTGTGAAAACATCCACTCACACATGCGTACTATCATCTTACAATTTCAAGTAATATTGTAAAGCTTAATTATGAGAACATAACTCATTTCTTGCAATACATCGATTTTTTGCATAAAATAGCTAAAGCGTGTCATCAATTAAATTTTGTTTAAGGTCTAAAGTTATTGTAAATTCTAGCAAGGCACGACAAAGGTATTATGACCTAAGTATTTAACTTTGCCGTAATGCAGCTAGTGTTTTCAAGAGCTAGAGATTAGATAAGAGTTAACTGATGATAACACTTTAACTCAACAACAATGTTATCTATGGAGGAAATTCATGGAAGAATCACATAATGTTTACGATCAGTTAATCGCAGATTACACAGCTCAAATAGAGCAAAATCCTACAGCTGAGTCTTACAATAAGCGTGGTGTTTGTCATTACAACAAAGGTGACTATGATACCGCTATTGCCGATTTTACAAAAGCAATCGAAGTACAGGGTGATTTTGCAAATGCTTACGACAACCGTGGTGCTTGCTATCACAAGCAAGAGTTGTACGAACAAGCAATCGCTGATTGCAACAAAGCTTTACAACTCAATCCAAACTATGCAAACGCCTATTATAATCTTGCATGTAATTACTGCATGCAAAAAGACAAAGCAAAAGCTTTAGAATGTTTAGAAAATGCTTTGGAAAATGGTTTTAAGGATTTTGATCATCTAGAACTAGACGATGATTTAAATTTCATCCGCGAAGACCAAGAATTCAAAAATTTAATGGACTCTTACGAAAAAGAACCTTTGGAATCAATCGGAATGTTTTAATTATTTAATTTGCCCATGATTATTTTAACTTTTAGATTAGGATCTTTTGCAAAAGATCCTAATCTAGCAATGCATCAAGTCTTACTTAAAATTACGATTTCTTCTCGCGCCACCATGCCAAAAACTCGTCCACCCCTTCTTCCACAGTTTGTTGCGGATCATAACCAAGTTTTTCACGTGCTTTCGCGATATTTAGCGTCATAGACTTCGCTAGGGCTGCGACAGTAATGGGAAGTAAACGCGGTTCTTCTTTGCGTTTAACGCAAATAGCCACCATTTGGTTAACTCTTGCCAGCCTCAACATCAAGCGATATGGAACCTTTTTGCGTTCTGTAGAAATGCCCATTTTTGTCAATACCATGTCGACAAATTTCCAAAATTTTACCGGCTCACCGTTACTAATATTGTACACTTCTCCCATGGCATCGTGGGGGGCCTTTAAGCATAATAAAATAGCGTCTACAACATTCTTCACCGTGGTGACATCAACAATGTTTTCCCCATCGCCTATTTGTACCAACATATTGGATTTTTGCAAACGAATCAGTCGCGGAAGAATTTGATTGTCCCCCGCACCAATGACAAAACGTGGACGCAAAGAAACCGTCAAAAACTTTTCATTATGAGCTTTCTCCACAACCTTTTCCGCTTTGAATTTCGTCGTGGCATAATGATTGGAGAATTTTTTTGGTAAATCTCCTTCCACAAGGTCTAGTTGATCGCGATAATCAAAATATATACTTGGGGAAGATATATTTACAAAGCGCTGCACGCCGCTTTTTTGTGCTGCGGCGACTAATTTTTCGGTGGCAGTAACATTTGCTTCATGATAATCCTCGTATTTTCCCCATGTCCCTGCCAATCCAGCACAGTGTACGATCATGTCGATATCACGTGTGATCTCATTCACATGCTTATCATCTAGCAAACTGCCTTCATGAAAGCAGGCGCCTTTTTTTTCTAAGTGTTCTGCCTTACTGCGATTGCGTCCACAGCATCGTACTTCATCGTAAGAAAGCGATAGAAGTGCTTCCACAGTACGACCTCCGATAAAACCTGTAGCTCCTGTAACTAATATCTTCATTTTGCTTCTCCTTTATTTTGCGCGTTTATTTAATATAGAAGAAGCTTCACGTAAGCGATCCTCTAAAACTAAAAGCTCGACACTACCAACGAGCTGTATCGGCATCATTTCCATGCCTCCACTATCATCTGCCGAAACTCGTGCCATAATTCCTTCGGCTTCTAAAAGCGACTTAGCTAATTCAGCCTCGAGACGGTTGGGAAATTTTTTTACACACACAATTTTGGACATAGCAAAACTCCTCAAGCAAAAATTTACCTAGCACAACAACAGATTTTAATTATAATGGTTGTAGGGCGTAAACCCCTAGTATCATTCAAATAACTATCAGGTAAAAGTGTTTTATATAGGAAAAACAAAATGACATATTATGTATTCTCCGGAATTACAGGACTTGTGGGAATTATCTTTTGGTTTATACGTGGATCTTCATTAAAAAAACTACAACAAATTGTAGACACTCCTACCTCAACAGTAAAACAACTCGAAGATCAACTTCATCACAGTAAAGGGCAAAATGCCAGTAAAGAATTTCGCCAAAAA
Source organism: Candidatus Uabimicrobium amorphum (assembly GCF_009002475.1). GTDB lineage: Bacteria > Planctomycetota > Uabimicrobiia > Uabimicrobiales > Uabimicrobiaceae > Uabimicrobium > Uabimicrobium amorphum. The sequence goes on along the minus strand of NZ_AP019860.1, from coordinate 9,044,206 downwards.
GTAGAACTCAAGGGTAAAATCGTTTGTGAAAAACCTCTTTTAGGCGAAATATCTCAACAAGAATGCGTTTATTACAATACAAAAGTAACACATGAATTTGAAGAACGCTATCAAGACCGCGATTCTGACGGCAATGTCCGATCTGGAACAAGACGCCGCAGTGAAATAATGACCAAAGACACGCGTCATATACCCTTTTATCTAGAAGACGAAACAGGCAAAATTCGCATTGAAGGCGAAGGTTCTGATGTCGATGCTATTGAAGTTGTCAACAAATTAGAAAGACACCCAAAAGACAACAATTTGGCTATGGGAAAACTGGTTCTTGATCTTGCAAGTATGGTTCTCAATAAAGGACATCGTACTATTGGTTATCGTATGCAAGAGTCCATCATTCCTCTTGATCGTAGACTATACATTCTCGGTGAAGTATGTGGCGACGAAGAACTTGTTGTAAAAAAACCAACGACCTCGGGTGCCTCTTTTATTATCACAACAAAATCAGAAGAAGAGCTTGTGCGTAGCCAACAAAGTACAGCAAAATGGATGGCAATCCTAGCCTATATCTTTTTTATCGCAGCAATTGTACTTCTGGTCTTGGGAATAAAAGCGAATTCATAAATAACAAAAGGAAACTGTATGGCTTTACGCAAAAAAGGTTCACGACTGATCACCGTAGATGATGTAGAATATCGTTGGGTTGTTGCCTCTGACAAAAAGGGTATCCACTTGGTTATCGAACATGCCGAGGAACCAGGCCAACGATTAGTAGTCGCTTTTCATCGCAAAGATAAAGACGGAGAAGCAACCGCAGTGACTCCCACAAATGTAAAAGATATCGTGGAAATTGGCTTACAAAAAGGATGGAATCCAACAAAGCAAGCGCAGCAACTGCATCTTGGACAAGGTGAAGAAATTCTACAATATTTCTAACCTTTTGCTAACTTGCAACGCACAAAAGAAGCATACCTTTTACAAAGTGCATTGCAGGGGCGGACCTAGTGTCCGCCCGTTCCTCAAACTACGTTAGGCCTAAGGAACAAAACCTATTCGTCACTCTTATTGAATTACCTCCCACCCTCAACAATAAGGCGCAAGATTCCCTCCATGCCTAAATCAGGATACACTTTGTCTATTTCAAAAGAAGCGCGTTCAATTTTACTGATCATACCCCCACTGGCAACAACAGGTATATCATCGCGGCCAATCTCTTTCTTCATGCGCGAAATAAGGCCATCGACAAGGCCAGCGAAACCATACAAAATCCCACTGCTCATGGCCGTTTCCGTTGTTTGTCCAATCGCTTTCTCTGGTAATTCTAAGTATGTTGTACTTAATAACGCCGCATTATCAATCAATGATTCGACAGAACCTTTGATACCCGGGGCAATCGCTCCCCCAATCAAAATACCTCCCACGACGGCAAAAACAGTTGTTGCTGTTCCCGCGCAAACAATGATAACGTCTTTTTGATTCACCATTGCCATCGCTGCTTCAGCAAGTATTAGAATATCAGCTCCGATTTTTTTACCGATGCGCTCATCAATGGTAAAAGAAAAAGGACTATCGGCATCAATAAACGTCATGGAGATCCCTTTGGTTTTCCCCAACATTTCGAAAGCAATATTTACCGACGGAACTACACTAGCAATCCATAAATGAGGAATTTGTAAAAGATCGTGTTCGCGACAAATATTGCGCAACTGGAAATAATATTCGTCGATAGACTGTTCGCGAATCGTACGAAAACGATACACTTGTTCCACAGTTTTGTTTTTGATGATCCCAACTTTGTAGTGCGTATTTCCTACATCAATTGCCCAACACATCGCGCGTTTTTTCCTCCACTTTCTGTAGCAGTTGTCGTTTTTCATCGAAGGGTAAAAATGCCGCAGTAAAACTGTTTATGATGAGCTCTTTGACTTGCTTCTTGCTAAATGAATATGTATTGATGGCCAGCATATATTCATCCGTTAATGTTGTTGCAGACATGAGGCGATTGTCTGTGTTTAAAGTAACACATAAACCTTTTTTGACAAATCGAGGTAGTGGATGTTCTTCTAATGGTGTTCCGGTTTGTGTATTGCATTTTAAACAAACTTCAATCGCAATGCGATGATTGTTGACATATTGGAATAACTGTTCATTTTCCTCTAAACTGATGCCATGTCCAATGCGATGAGCACCTAATTCAATAGCTTGGAAGATACTCTTTGCACCAAAAGCTTCTCCCGCGTGAATGGTACGGTTGACTAAACTCTTGCGTATCATAGCAAACGCTTTGCCGAATTTTTTGGCTGGATTTCCGGCTTCTGCACCTGCTAGGTCAAAGGCAACCACACCCTTTCCATAATACTTTACGCACAGACGCGCCATTTCTAAAGCCTCGTCCAAAGACTTTTCGCGCATCGCACAAATGATAAGTCCTACTTTTATATTGTACTTTGCTTCGCCTTTTGCAAAGCCGCGCAACACTGCCTCAACAATTTCACTGTAACTCAAACCTTTTTTGTCGTGTAAAGTGGGAGAAAATCGAACTTCAAAATACCATAAATTTTCTCGTGCAGCATCTTCCACTAATTCAAAGGCGATTCTTTCTAAAGCATCCTTGTCCTGCATCACCGACAAAGTCATGCGAAATGCATCGAGATACTCCACTAAATCAACAACTTTGCGTCCACAAATAAGATGTTTCTCTAATCCGCTCTCTTCATAAGAGGGCAATTCTATTTTGTACTCACGCGCAAGATCAATAATTGTATTTATGCGAACAGAACCATCTAAATGACAATGCAGTTCACTTTTGGGTAAGGATAAAATATCTTGTTTGGTTATTTCCATAAACTGGCCTACATATCTAGTTTACCGCTTTACAATGTAAAACTACACAGGAAAGCGCACGTAACATTTCCATACAAATTTCCAACATGGTATAACATAATCATTCATTATCGTCATGAAAAACTGCGGATAATTCCAAAAGACAAACAATAAGGCAATGACTCCAATGAGATCTATAATAATAAAAAACCGCCAACGCGGTAAAAATCCATAAAAAGCTTTGATGCCATCAAGAGGGGGAAACGGAATCATATTTAGGCATACGAGCAAGGCATTAATCAGTACACAATTCCCCAAAAAGTTGATCATTAAACTTGTCTTCAATTCGTCAGGTGTCATGAAAAATTTACTCATGATCATAATAACAAGCGTTACAATAATAAGTAATAAATTCATACCTGGTCCGGCGAGAACCGCAGCCATGGTATCGCGACCACGATGGCGCAAAGCTTCAATGTTAATGGGTACAGGTTTAGCACTACCGAAAATTACTTGGCCACCTGATGCGTATAAAATAAGAGCGGGAAACAATATCGTTGGCACTAACCCGATGTGCTTTAGAGGATTTAGAGTAACGCGCTTTTCAACACCCATATCACCACAAGCGTAGGCAATACGAGCATGGGCGTATTCGTGGAGTCCAGAAAAGATAAATATCATACCGAAAAAATATGCCAAGCTCACATAATGGTCAGAACTCATATGAAAAAAGATATCCCACATTACGCCGTTTCCTCCGTATTTTGTCTACACCACAGAGCAATTCGTTCTAATTCTTTCAAATCGTTCACTGTACGTCCTGTCTCGCCAATCGTCTTGACCTCGCCAAGAACTTGCAATGCAAATGTATCTTCAACATCTTCCATACCAATTTTTTGTAACCCATACTTTACCGAAGAAATTCCCGACATGTGGTCCAGGCATATTTCCATTTTACGTCCAACAATTTCTGGGGCAAGGCTATGGTAATGCAGAGGATTAATCACCGCGGCGTGTGTATGCACCCCCGCACAGTGGGTGAATGCGTTTTGCCCAATAATCGGCAAATTTTTCGCGATGGCAATTTTTGCATAATGGCTTACAAACTCATACAGCTCATTCAATTCCAACAAATTCCATTCATTTGTTACAGAAAAATCTTCGCGAAACAATACCAAAAGTTGCGCTAAGTCAACAATACCAGCACGCTCGCCAATCCCTAACACTGTGCAATCAATAATATCCGCTCCGGCACGATATCCATCAATCGCGTTTGCCAACGCCAAACCTCGGTCATTATGGCAATGAACTGCAATTTGTGGAGCGACACCTTCTTTGTCGAAAACCAATTTTAGCTTTGTGACAAAATCGTACATACTGCGATCGGTTCCAGGAATCATATAGCCGGTGGTATCCGCAATACTAATCACATCCGCCCCTGCTTTTACTGCCGCCACAGCAACTTGTGCCACATTATCAAAATTCGAACGCACTGTGTCCTCAGGTGTATAGCGAATCATAAGATCTGGACGTTGCTCACGTGCATAGGAAATAATTTTGCTAATTTGTTCGGTGGCATATGAAAGATCTTTTTTGAAAACACCATCCAGACGTGCATTCGACACACAATAAAATATGCCGAGAAAATCAACACCACAATCTAAGGCGATATCGACATCTTTTTTTGTCGAACGCGAGTGAGCCGCCACCTTGGCCTTGAGACCCATATTGGCAATCTGCTTCACCGCTTTATAAATATTATTGCTAATAAGAGGGTGTCCTGCCTCGATAATATCGACCCCCACACTATCGAGCTTTTCAGCAATGGCTAATTTATTATGCCCCTCAAAATATACTCCAGGAGTTTGCTCGCCTTCACGTAAAGTTGCATCTAGTATTTTAACCATAATTCTCTTATTCACCTATATTTTCTAAAAATTCGCCAAAAGGATGGTACTGGATAATTTCGTTAGGGTCCATTTCCAAATTTAATCCACATTCCGGGCATGTGGTCGCATTTTCGACATGTGTACCACATGCAGGACATTCTCCGGTAAAACCACTCCCAGAACCCAAACCAAAAAAATCCTTTACCACTTCCACTGCTGCGGCAAATTGTTTCTCAAGTACTTCAAAAGTGACAATCTCAGCGTAAGAGGGATAGTCAGGATGTCCACAACACAAGACATGTTCGCGAAACACAATTTTTTGCTCCGCAAAAAGCTCTTTGATTTTTTCCGCTTCTTCTCCAGAAAACTTCCAAATTTTTTTGAGCTTAGCTGATTTTTCATTCATACTTTCAGAAAACTCTGTGACAATCGGAACCTTTGCTCCCAGCAATGTTTGCATCATTACGCGCTTCACTTCTTCATCATTTTCAATATTGATCGCTTCTTCAACACCCAAAAAACCTTGTTTACTTTCGATGCCAATTTGTCCAATAGTACTGACTAAACGATAGCGAATTTGCCAATCATCACTACCTAAAAACGGTAGTATTGCGTGTATTGCTGGTTGGCCAAAACCAACGAGAACTTCACGTAACTCTTCGCGAATTCCTCCATCTTCTTCCTCAATGATCTTTTTCACGAGATCTTCAATATCATCTTTCATCTATTTACCCCAAAAAATAATTAAAAAAACTATTGTAAAATTTTTGTGATGATATTCCAGCAAAATACGCGAAACTTTCTCTGTGGTATGAAATATTTACAAACAACAGCAAAAAACGCAGTACTTTACAGCACTGCGTTTTCATGATTTGTATTAGCTAATAACACACTCAGAACTATTATTCTTCAAAAGCAATTTCTTTAATAAAAGAAAGCTCTTTCACTACTTTTTCCGGAAAATTACAATTTTTACTATTCACATAGCTGAGTAATTTTTTGCTGTAAGCAATTTTTACATTCATACCACGGCCGATACTATTTTTTGGTGTTTCTTCTTCTGCTTCCAACCACAATTTTCTCTTAGTTGTTTTGCGCAAACGGCCTATTTTCGCGAGAAAATCCTCTTTTAATTTTACTAAATCGTCATCCTCTTGTTGTTTGAGCTCGATTTTTTCGACAATCTCTTTCTCGCGTTTTTCAGCAATCTCGATGCGTGCTTTTTCTTGTTCAGCCCACTCTTCGCCCCAATTTTCTGCCAACGCTTTTTGCAAATACGGCGAATAGTTTTTCTTAGCATAGTTATTGGCATACAATATATTCCACTTTACGTATTCAAAACCGTGAGAATCGTAATATTTTCTAACAGCTTTTTTCAGTGCATTGGAGCACTTTTTGACATTCATTTTTTTGAACAGGTCACTCAGATCGGCATCTATTTTGTCTTGATCTATATCCATTTTGCTTTGTTCAAAATCATAATCTAGTTCTACGGACTCAGGTTCGTCCTGAAATAATGAGAGCTGCGAATTGTCCGCCGGAGCTACTTTTCTGATTTGCACGTCCTTTTTCTTGGCATGCTTCATAAACTCTTTGTGAATCCACACTGCCTTGGGCTTTTCATTTTTTTCAACTAATTCTTCATAGCTACCACGTATTTTTGGATACAGATCAATTACTTTTGATATGGGTAAAGAGGCAATATCTCTTTTTTTACTTTTATGAAAATATGGTATGTTGTTAATCCAGTCGAGAAAATCGACAAAAACCGCTTGCTCTTCTGCAGTAACAATACAGTCTTTAGCATTATCTTTTCCAGAAGAAGTTACGATATCGTGAACTTTAGGAGTGGGGTTTCTTGCATATTCAAAAATACACAATTTCTTCTTTTTGTCAAAAACATAGCTAGACAAAAAGCCTTTATCAATAAGTGAATTAGATATCTTTGCGAGACGTTTGCGGCGATTGGTTACGTTTTTATCCACAATAGGTAACCACCGACACAGCGCTTCTTCAGAAATGGTAAATTTTCCATCGACGTTATGATAGTGTCTCTTAGCTAAGTACTCGTAAAGACGCCGCGCAAGACCTTCTGGTAAAGCGCGATACCATACCATATCCAAAAGCTGGTAGTACTTCGCTTCGAGATTTCCTTTTATGATATCGGGAAAAATTAACTCCGATTCGCTAATTCTTTTGCTTTTTCCGCGTTCATGCTCAAACAAGCTAGCGGAATCAAATAGTGAAAAGTGTGTAGAAACTTTTTTATTCCCCGCGTCGTCGGCTTTAATAAAACACTGTACAAATTCATAACGCGCTTGCGCAAGCTTGCGCAACGATTTCTTTATTTTTCCCACCCATGCCTTGATCGGTGTTAAATTTAACTCTCGTGCAATATCGCTATAGTTCAATTTGATACTCGTCGCGGGCATACCATTTTTTACCCAAATTCTCATGCAGGCGGCATAAACGTCTTGTTCAAAACTACCAGGAACACCATATTGACATACACAGGTTAATTTATAATTTCCTCTACCATCCGCCCATTCACTGATTGTTTTTTCTGGGACTGGTCTTCTTTTTCCAAAATGAAAAAGTGATAGTTGCAAAAGATTATTTTCTTTTGCATAAGGCTCCATATAGTCCATAGATATCCTATTTAATCATACTTTCAAAAAAAGTTAATCATACCGCCAGAAAAGAAATATCAAGTATTACAGCGATATGTACCTAAAAATCAACAACGCAACATGATTTCACAAAAATCAATATTTTGAGAGTTCAATCATACCTTCAAAAAACGATAATCATACTTTCAAACAAGTTATAATCATACTTTCAAACAAGCGTAATCATACTTTCAAACAACTGTAATCATACTTTCAGAAAAAAAAAATGCTCGGATAACCTTATAAAATATACGTAGTCGCAAAATGTATACTTTACTATACTCTTATAAACTATTAATAATAAACTACTACTATACAAGAGCGCTTGTCGTCGTTGTTTTTTTGGAAATAAATAAAAAGAAAAACAACAAATCCAAAAACAATTCTTTTAAGGATGAATGGATTCAATATGTATCAAATACATAAGGAGATCCACATAAGTTGATAACCGAAGATTCTATTGAAGTTCTCATGACCGTATTAATAATAGTTTGAGTTTGTTGTATTTGCAAATTTAAATTGAAAAACTTTTTTCAAAGTATGATAAAATTTACAAAGATTGCATATCAAAGTTTTATGAAAGTATGATTAAAAATGTGAGTTATTTATGGGAAAGTCTAGGTATAACTTGTGTTGTAGTATGATTGACGTTTTAAGTTTTACTACAAAAGTTTTATGAAAGTATGATTAAAACTACGAAGATAGGTAGCTTTTCTTTTATGAAAGTATGATTAAAAATGTGAGTTATTTATGGGAAAGTCTAGATATAATTTGTGTTGTAGTATGATTAACGTTTTAAGTTTTGCTACAAAAGTTTTATGAAAGTATGATTAAAAATGCGAAGATAGGTAGCCTTTCTTTTATGAAAGTATGATTAAAATGATATAAATCTATTTTAAAATAAACAATCGTCATGCTCACATCAAAAAGACTCACATCAAACAAGACCGCAAAACAACAAACAAAGAGATCGAAATCGACGCATTACGCCTCTCCTTGTGGGAGAGGCATGAAAATTAAGGTTTTCAGCAAAGCTGAAACCTATAATTTGATGGTGAGGGCACCAATATGAAAACGAAATTCTTTATGGTGAAGTCACCAATATAAAAATAAAACTCTCTATGGTGAAACCACCAATATGATACAGAAACCTTAGCCGAAAGGTTGGTGCATAGCAATAAATGTACCAAAAGTTTTATGAAAGTATGATTGAATGGCCCGAAAAAATGTACATGAAGTTTTATGAAAGTATGATTAAATTTTCACCGAAATAAAGTAGTTTTGATATTTATGTTCGTATTGAAACCTTTGTAAATAGGTTTTTTAAATTGATACCATTCAAAAAAAATTCAAATAAAGTTTTATGAAAGTATGATTAAAATCTTACAAAAATAGAGTATAAAGTTTTATGAAAGTATGATTAAATTTTTTGTATTTTTCTTTTTTTTGGTGTGGTTGGACTTCTAAGTTAAGAGTTTCGTACTTCTAAGTTAAGAGGTTCATTTTCATATTAGTTTTCTCACCTTCGCATTACACTAGTACTTTTTAGTTAGAGTTTCGTTTTCATATTGGTGCCCTCACCATCAAATTACAGGTTTCAGCTTTGCTGAAAACCTTAATTTTCATGCCTCTCCCACAGGGAGAGGCGTAATGCGTCGGTTTTGATCTTTTTGCTTGTTGTTTTGCGGTCTTGTTTGGTGCGTGTTTTTTTTGAAAGTATGATTAAAATTGGTGTGAATAAGTGGTTTGCGGTCTTCTTAGGTGCGGTCTTTTTTTGTGCGGGGTTCTACTCGATGCAAATCTTTTATGAAAGTATGATTAAATTTAACCGAAAATCGTCTGTAAATCGTTATATAAAAATTACATAAATATTACTGCCCCATGACATTTTGATGATATTCATTTGCTATACTTTAAACATTCGTAAAAAGGCTTGGAATTTGCAGTAGCAATCATGACAATCGTAGTGGCTATCCCATGATAGCCACTTATTTTTTTATCTACGTCGAAAAACTATTGTGGAGGAATAAAATATGAATCGTATAAGTATAGCATTAACCATACTGGTTGTTGTAGGAGGGTGTACATTAGGTACACCTAAGACTTCTCGTGAGTACAAAACGGCAAAGCGTTATGATAGTCAGAATAGCGATTTGGATGAAAGACCATTGGTAATACCTGAAAGTCAAAGTGTTGTAAATAGTAACTCAGGTTCTGGTCAAGAAACAAGAAGCCTCTCTAAATCTAACCTTGATTCCAATTGGCAGCATAGCGATATGGGAGGAATGGCATATGGAGACGAAAATTCCATGCACGGTATTCGCACATATCCATCTTATGAGGAATGGAAGCCAATTACGCCTCCCCGAGATCAAACTACCGAAGAATACCAGCATACCGCAGAGAACGATTACAAAGATCCACATCGCGAAGCCTTATCTACTTTTTCTATAGATGTTGATACAGCATCTTATAGCAATATGCGGCGCTATCTTTCAGGAAATCAATTGCCGCCTCGCGATGCTGTTCGTGTGGAAGAGCTTGTCAATTACTTCTCATATGATTATCCTATTCCACAAGATAACGCGCCTTTTTCGCGCACAATGGATGTTGCAGAATGTCCGTGGAATCCAAATCATTGGCTTGTACAAATTGGAATACAAGGATTTAAAGTACCACAGCAACAAATGCCACCTTCTAATTTAGTTTTTCTACTCGACGTTTCTGGGTCGATGAGTAGTGCAAAAAAATTGCCCTTATTAAAAACAGCTATGGGACTGCTTACGCAACAATTGCGACCTGAAGATACCATTTCTATTGTGGTATATGCTGGTTCCGCGGGTTTAGTACTGCCACCGACGTCTGGGCGCAATAAAGATCGTATACTTCGTGCGATGAGTCAATTGCAGGCTGGTGGGTCGACAAATGGCGGTCAGGGAATTCAGTTGGCTTACCAAATTGCAACAGATAACTTTATCCCTAACGGTGTAAACCGTGTTATACTTGCTACTGATGGAGACTTTAACGTCGGGATTTCTAATTCTAACGACTTACAGAGGCTGATCGAGACTAAGAGGCAGAGTAATATATTTCTTACCGTTTTGGGTATGGGAATGGGAAATTTAAAAGACGCTACCATGGAACAGCTGGCAAATAAGGGAAATGGAACGTATCATTATATTGATACGTTGTCTGAAGCGCGAAAGGTTCTCATTCATGAGTTAGGTAGTACGTTGTTTACTATCGCAAAAGATGTTAAAATACAAGTAGAATTTAATCCTGCATATGTCGGAAATTATCGTTTACTTGGATATGAGAATCGTTTGTTGGCTGCAGAAGATTTTAATGACGATAGAAAAGATGCAGGAGAAATAGGTGCAGGGCATACGGTAACAGCTTTTTATGAGATCGTACCGCGAAATGCTGATTTTCGTCCACGAGTTGACCCACTAAAATACCAAAGGAAGCGCCCTGTTCCTCAGTATAATTACAGCAATGAAATTTTGACATTAAAAATTCGCTACAAGGCACCTAAAAGTGATACGAGTAAACTTCTCACTAGTGTATTGCGAACACCCGTGAAGCAAATTAATGAAACTTCACCTAGTTTTCGTTTTGCAACAGCGGTTGCTGCTTTCGGAATGATTCTGCGTGATTCGCAATATAAGAATAACGCTTCTATGGAGTTAGTACGTAGTTTGGCAATGAGCTCTCTGGGTGAAGATTACTATGGATATAGACGCGAGTTTGTCGATTTAGTGAATATTGCAGACACATTGCTGAAAATGAGTCGGTAAATTTGGGAAAATACATTGGTAAGGCAAATAAAATGTCAATAAAAAGAAATATCATCTGTGCTTTTGCAATTTTTTTTATCGCTGTGTGCTGCTCAAGAAACTCTTCTATGAGGGGTGGAGACAGCCTAGCTTCGCCGTTAATGATGTCGGCCACAGATGCCCGAGAACCGGGTAACATTGTTATAAATGAAATGGGGATGTCTGACAGTGTTGTTGAAGAGATGAACACCGAAGAGTATTCACATATCAAAGAAAATGAATTTAAAGATACGGTGAAAGAACCACTTTCCACATTTTCTATTGATGTGGATACAGCTTCGTATAGCAATATGCGACGATTCATTACACAGAACAAACTTCCTCCTAAAGATTCTATACGTATTGAAGAGCTCATCAATTACTTTTCTTATGCTTATCCTATACCGGAAGATGGTGTGCCTTTTTCGCGTTCTATGGAAGTCGCAGAGTGTCCATGGAATAATGACAATTGGTTAGTAAAAATAGGTTTACAAGGGTATAAGATTGAAACAAAAGAGTTGCCTCCTATGAATTTGGTATTTCTACTGGATGTTTCGGGATCAATGAGTAGTAATCAAAAACTACCCTTATTAAAAACAGCGATGGGCATGTTGACAGGAGAGTTGCGCGCAAGCGATACGGTTTCTATTGTCGTTTACGCCGGGGCGGCTGGTCTTGTTTTACCACCTACACCAGGGAACGATAAATCCAAGATTCTCGGAGCGTTTAATTCTTTGAATGCTGGTGGATCGACAAATGGTGGAGAAGGTATACAGTTGGCTTATGACGTTGCTGCGCAAAATTTTATCCCCAATGGAATTAATCGCGTAGTTTTAGCCACAGATGGAGATTTCAATGTAGGGATTTCTAGTGAAGGTGATTTGATACGTCTCATTGAGGATAAACGTAAGAGTGGCATCTTTTTGAGCGTTTTAGGATTGGGTATGTACAACCTGAACGATTCGATGATGGAAAAACTCGCTGACAAAGGAAATGGAAATTATGCCTACATCGACACTTTAGCGGAAGCAAAAAAAGCCCTTGTGGAAGAACTCGGCAGCACGCTATTTGCGATTGCAAAAGATGTAAAAATTCAAGTGGAATTTAATCCTAATTACGTTACAAGTTATCGTTTAATTGGTTATGAGAATCGTTTGCTTGCAGCAGAAGATTTTAACGACGATACAAAAGACGCAGGCGAAATAGGGGCTGGGCATTCAGTAACAGCACTTTACGAAGTCGTTCCCCAAGGAAATTTAGCACAAGGTGGTAATGTGGATTCTTTGAAGTATCAGGGAGAAAGACCACTTTCTGCGCAATCATTTAGCGATGAGATTTTAACGCTTAAAATTCGCTATAAAGCTCCTGATAGCGAAGTTAGCGAATTGTTGAGCAGTACTTTACCTATGCCAGTGAAGAGTATTAACGATACTTCGACAAGTTTTCGTTTTGCCTCTGCTGTTGCTGGTTATGGTTTGCTCTTGCGTGATTCGAAATTTAAGGGAAATGTCTCGATGGAATTGGTAAAAAGTTTGGCAATGAGTGCGCGGGGTGAAGATCGCAATGGTTATCGTAAAGAATTTATTGATTTGGTGGACATTGCGCGTACTTTACTGGAAATGAGACAACCATAGAGTTCTTTTGAATTCTTGAATAGATAAATCACAAATCTATGTGTATAACGCAAAAAAGGTGGGCTAGAAAATTTTTGTTTTCTGGCCCACCTTTTTTTATTGGGGTGAAATGTTGTAGGGGTTCTAACGATCCTACCATATCCTGTATATAGTTGTGAGGGGTATTTCTGAAAGCTATTATTGTTTAGTTTGTGGTATGTCTACCAAACCTATTTATTAGGTTTCTATATAAACCAAACATCATGTTTTTGTTTGCTATTGTTTTTATTGTTACTTCTATAATACAACATAAAAAATGAAAGTCAATAATAAAGTACGAAAAACTTACGGTTTTAATTATTTTTTCGTGTAAAATTAATTATATTAAGTACTTAAGGTTTTATTTTTTTTTGAAAAAAAGAGAGTTTTTGGGAGAAATTGAGGAAAGGTACTGCTGGATAATGAGTGAATGGAGTGTACATTGACTAAGAAAAAATTTTTGTTTGGTGTGAGATGACCCCAGACTGTCATCCCTGCAAAAGCACATATGTGTCAAGCTAAGATACAAAAACCTTATGGTGTCATCCCTGCAAAAGCACATATGTGTCAAGCTAAGATACAAAACCCTTATAGTGTCATCCCTGCAAAAGCAGAGGGATCCAGCGTTCACAAGTCCACTTTACATTGCTGGTTTCCCGCTTACGCGGGAATGACACGGATTTGTAAGTCTTTATTAAGAAAGTTTCACTCTTAATTTGACAGCCATGTGCAAAAGCAGGGATCTGGCGTCTATAAATCGACTAAGGTGTGCAGAAAAAGATGTCACTGGTATGTGAATTGTAAAACAATTTGATGATTTTACTAAAAGTAGCGAAGATATCTTTGTACGCGTGACTGGTCGTTTTCGTTTAAGTCGTTTTTGGGTAGAAATAGCGTTTTACGAGATGGATTGCGGAAAAATATCTTTTCGAATAGGTCGCGTGCTTCCGACCACATTTGTAGTTTTGCATAAACTTGTACCACTCTTAACAGAAAAAGATTATCTTGGGCGAGAATTTCTTTTTTGATTGGGTTACCAAAGAGGTTTTTTACTTTTATTGTTGCTTGTGGCGCGCTTTCGTTTTGCGTGTAGTATTCTGCTAACTTTAGACGACTCATGATCGTTTCAATTGCCGCCGGAGCGTGGTGACTTTCTACAATTTTTTCCCATGTAAAAACGGATTGTATCAGTTGGTTGTATGCTGATTGAATAATGGCCTTTTCAAATTTGTATGTAATATTATCTGGATCTAATTGGATGGCTCGATTTAGGTGTTTTAGTACTTTTTTGTGCATTTTGCGTTTGCTCTTGTCTTGTAGAGAGGCAATATAGGTGTAATATTGTGTGTTTAACGATTGTATTTCATCTGCGGCGAGAAATCGTGAGAATGTCATTAGTTTCACAAAACCGTGTATGGATTGGGCAAATATAATTTTTTCGGTTTTACTTTTCTGAAGGTAGGAATCAAATAAACGTTGACGTCCTTCGCTATTAGAATAAACATACGAGGCGAGTAGTGCGTTACTGCGTATGAGTTTATTGGAAGATTCGAGGTGTTTGTTGACAAATTGTAATTTTTGTTGATCGCTCCACTTGTCTTTAATTTCTTGGTTTAGGGCTTGAAGTACAAAGCTGGCGAGAGGATTGTTTTGGTTTTGTAGTCCGCGTAAGATTCCATATTTTAAATAGCAGAGATTTTGTAGAACATGAGCCTTAATGATATCGTTTTCGCGGTCAAAAGAATCGAGCGTGTGAAAGCCAAATATGGCAGATATGTAGTAGACGAAAAGTTTATAGTACCTGTCATGCGAGCGTTTGTTTTGCATTTTACGTAGATTTTTTTTTAAAAATCGCATTGTTTGGATCGCAGTATTTGGTTTCCACGACTTAGAGGAACGTTTAAAAATTTCACTATTGTATGACAAAATTCTCGCAATAGGATGCTCACCTTGGGTGTCGAGTGGTTGGTAGTAGGGAAAGTGAAAATATAGAGTTTTGATTGCTTGTAGTCGTGAAACACTTATGTGTTTTGATTTTTGACGCTCACTTTCAATGTACCTCGCCATAAATTGTGCAATCACATTTACCTTGTTTTGGTCAAATATTTTGGATCTAGCAAGTAAAATCATTGACGAAATAATCGGTTCATGTGTTTCTTGCCACGCTTTTGCATAGTACGGCCAGTACTTTGTCATGCGTTGTTTCACATAATTGTTTTGCCAAAAGTAGTAGTGGGCGAAAAAACGCTCTTGGACTTTATTGCTATCCATTGTTTGCAATAAAACGTTTTCTGCTTGTGCCCATAGTTTTTGTGGCATTCCACGGATAGCGAAAATAACTTGCGCCGCTTGCATGCGCACAGACTGTTCATTGCGTGATAATAGTAGATCTTGTAACAGTGACAGTGTGGAAGTCTCGACGTGTTCTCCGTTTAAGTACAACAAGTGGATCGCGAGCAACTTCAATGGAGACAGCGCTTGTTTTTGTTTGAGATAATGGACAATGGGTGCAATTTCTACAGAAATGGACTCACTGCGATATGCCATGCAAGTGATGAGCTTTGCTGTTGTCGAAGGGGTAGTATTCAGGTAATTTTCTGTGTATTGTGTATCTTGAGAATTAAGTAAAGCTTTTGCGGCCAGATATCTGTATATAATATTTTCATTTTCATTGGTCAGTATGGAACGCAAACTTTTTTTATCTTCTGTGGCAAAGCCGCTCTGTGTCCAATCAAGTAACATTTTGCGATCTCTGTGTAGATACCATCTTGCGAGTCGATAGTAGTTTGCTTGTGCTAGTTCACGTTGTTTTTTCTTAATAAAGGTGTTGAGTATTTCTAAATATTCACTACTATCGGAAAATTCTTTTGCGATATAACTACGCATTTGCTCTTCCATATTGTGGTGATGACGAATTAAATTCAAATAAGAACGCAATTGATTCATCGTACGGAAAAAACTTTTTTGTATATTCAGTTTTTTTGCGTTGTGCTTTGTTCGCCACCATTGTAAACGCTCATATGCGTCTCGATAATTTTTTTCAAGTTCTTCGACCTGTGCCGCAATGCAATCCGGAGGAGTCACTTTGTCAAAGTTTTTGCTGTAAAAGGTCATCGTCATGTAATATTCTTGTTTTTGCTGCGGATTTTGATAGGCAAGGTCAAGGAATGCAGTACTAGCAATATTGTTGCGTGGATCTAGCTTTACCGCTTCGATAATGTATTTATATGCTTGTACAAAATCCTGACGAGCAATATCGACCTCAGCAAGTAAGTTATAGTAGCGAGCGCGGCCAGAGGTGAGATCTATGCATTTTTGGAAGTAGGATTGTGCCTGTGGTAAATCAGATTTTTCAATAAGAAGTGACCGACCTAAATACTCATATACATCAGGGTTATTTGGCAATTGTTGTTTTAGATCATTTAAAATATCTTTGGCCTGCTGTAAATGAAATTTTTTCTTACTTTCCTGATATGCTTGAAAATAAGCTTTTCCCAAAAGTAAACGACTAAATATTTGCTTACTATGAATAGGCTGTAACTCAGAATTTTTATTAGTTTTAAGGCTTTTGAGTAGTGTAGAAATGACTTCCTCATACCGTTTGGTTTTGTAGAAAATTTTTGCTTTTAAGTAGTAAAAATCCGTCGCGAGAAAGTGCGTACTTGACACCTTATGATTTAAATATTTTCGTGCTTTTTTCCAATCTCCTTGCTCAAAATACATATGCGCCAACGCAAGGTCTGCTTGTAAGATATTTTTACCGCGAAAATAACGTAGGGCCAACGTTTCCAACTTATACCACTTCTTCTGTCTTTTGTATATTTCGATCATCGCTAGGTGCATTGGCTGTCGTAAAGGACTTTGCAAGTTTATTTTTTTCTGCAAAGAAGTTAGTTGTCGCAAAGCATCCTCATCGAGACCATAGTTTATTAAATTTTGCGCATTTTGTAAGATGTCTTGAGGAGACGTGATACGCAGATCGAAAGAGTCGCGACGGTTTTGTGAAAACCACACCGCTAAAATCATCGCCACACAAATACATACGGGGATTAAAAATTTTTGTACTTTACTTTTTATACGCCACATGTTCGCCATTGGAGCTTTATGTTGTAAAAATTTTTGTAGATCATTGGCAAATTCCATGGCGCTCTGATAGCGATTTTTTGGGTTTTTTTGTAAAGCTTTGTATGCGATACATTCAATTGCGTAGGGCGTATCTTTGTTTATTTTACGTAGTAGAGTAGGATTTTCGTAAGAAACTTTGCGGAGAATTTCCATTACATTTTCACCACTCACTGCCGGAACGTTGCCTATTAACTCATAAAATACAACTCCAAGTGAATATATATCGGATAAATGATTGAGTTTGCGCGTTTCTCCGTCTGCCTGTTCCGGCGACATGTACGTTGGCGAACCCATTAGCATACCCGTTTTTGTTAGAGTGGCATCTACCTTCATACGTTTTGCTAAACCAAAATCCATCAAATATGGTTCATGTTTTTTATCCATCATGATATTTTGCGGTTTAATATCGCGGTGCACGATATTTTGTTGGTGGGCACAGTTGGCAGCATGTAGAATTTTTATAAATAGCTCTACTTTTTGTGTTATCGTTAGAGTATTTTGCTCCATGTATTGGTTGAGAGTAACTCCATCAATGTATTCCATTACCAAGCATGGAAAATTTTTTACCATAATGATTTCGTAAATTTTTAGTATGTGGGGATGCACTAACGATCCAATTGATTGCGCTTCGCGCATCATTCTTTTGATATAGTATGAACTTTTATCGTTGATATGCTTTATGGCAACTTTTCTCTTGAGCGTTTCGTCATATGCTAAATGAACAGTTCCCATTCCCCCTTCGCCTAGCTTACCAATTATTGTGTATTTTCCAATAGTTTTTGTCATGATGAACATTTCTAAGTAAATAGTGAAGAATCCGCGATAACCACCTTATAGGAAAGTCTAATGCGGATAGACGATAAATGCAATACAAATGTCTATCCTCAGTACAAAATGCTATCTATTTCGCGACAACACTTTGAGAAAAATGAGTATGCTACAAAAAATTAAAATGGCCGCAAGTACAAATGGTGCACCCGGAAAGTGAAATATTTTTTCTTTGCCTGTGAAATGACTAAAAGTTTGTGTCATGACAATGGGAGAAAGAATGGCCGAGAAACTTACAATACAACTTACTGCTCCTTGCAATTCACCTTGCTGATTTTCGTCGATTTGGTTTGACATGAGTGCGCGAATAGAAGGATCGATAAATCCCCCGAGAGAGGATACAAATATAAATAAATACGCCATCCAGGTTTGGGTGATGAATGCGAAACCTACAAATGCGCAGAATGACATGAATAAGCCGAGTAGTAATGTTTTATTTTCGCCTAATTTGGGAATGGCAACACGTATAAGTTTTCCTTGGACAAGAGCCAGTAACAATCCGACAAGAGCAAGCGAGTAACCTACTTGGCTTTCTGACCAAGTAAAGTTTTCCATGGCGTAGTATGTCCAAATACTTGGGTAGATGTCGCGGGCAAGTTGTGACACAAATAACACTGTTAGTAGCCCTGAAACGAGAGGAAATTGTTTCATTTCCATGAGTGCACCTACAGGGTTGGCACGTTTCCATGAGAATGAGCGTCGTTTGTCGAGACTAAGCGTTTCTGGGGCGACGAAGAAACCATAAATAGCCGCCAAAAAAGCCAAAACAGCAGAAAGATAAAAGGGAATACGTGTACCATATTCGCCGAGCGTACCTCCAAGTGCTGGGCCTATAATAAAACCGACGCCAAAAGCGGCACCTATCACGCCAAAGTTTTGCGCCCGTTCTCCCGGCTCACTGATGTCGGCGATGTATGCCGCTGCTGTTGCGTAAGATGCCCCCGCTATCCCTGCAAGAAACCTTCCGAGGAACAACCAATATAGATTAGGTGCTACACTCATAATTGCATAGTCGATGCTTAATGATACAAG
Source organism: Candidatus Uabimicrobium amorphum (assembly GCF_009002475.1). Taxonomy (GTDB): domain Bacteria; phylum Planctomycetota; class Uabimicrobiia; order Uabimicrobiales; family Uabimicrobiaceae; genus Uabimicrobium; species Uabimicrobium amorphum. Next base: position 9,025,376 of record NZ_AP019860.1, on the reverse strand, counting down.
CGAAAAAAGCAGTACCGGACGCCTTCCGTAGCGATCACTGAGGTTACCGATAATCGGAGCACAAAAAAATTGCATGAAAGCGTAAATAAAGAACATCCAACCACCGTAAACCGCGGCACTGCTTATTCCTTCACCAGTCAGTTCCATAATAAGTTCGGGCATAACAGGAACAATAATCCCAATACCCACAGCGTCAATGAAAACAGTGAGGAAAATAAAGTAGAGAGCTTGTTTACTGTGCGTCATGGTTTTCCTATTCTTAATCATATGGAAGCGGTGCATTTGTTATTTATAGCGCATGTAGATTATTTTATGATAACGTTCGCGAAATGTGAATAAATATCTAAAATAAAGAAATTGTTTGTTACGCGTGATCTTTCCAGTAAAATAGGTTATCCGTGTTTTTATTTTTAGAAAGAGATTTGCATGACAAACGAAGAGATGCAGTGTATGGAAGTGTGGGGGGGAAATCGCGATTGTGATTGCCACCTTGATTTAATGGGCTTAGGTGTAGAGGTCTACAGTAAGCCATATGCTGGTAGCGAAGACGGCGGGGATGTCTATTATGTTTCTTCGTGTGCGACTGGACGCATAACGCGTTTGATGGTTGCCGATGTGAGTGGCCATGGTAAAGACGCTTCTGAATGTGCGAATCAATTGCGGCGGCTTATGGGAAAGTATATAAACTTTGTAGATCAGAGCCGTTTTGTCGAAGAAATGAACAATCAATTTACCACAATCGTGGAACAAGGAAGATTTGCGACGGCGGTTGTCATCACTTACTTCGCACCAACAAATGAAATGCTTATTTCCAATGCGGGACATCCTTCACCGTTGCTGTATCGCAAAAAAAGTAATCGTTGGTGTTTTATTGATAAAAATATGATCGGGAAGCGAACGGATATTCCACTGGGCATCCTGAGTGGAACCAACTATCATCAATGTAAAGTATACTTGGAGCCTGGAGATATTGTACTGTGCTACACTGACTCTCTTATTGAGCTACGTAAAAACAAAGAAGACAATGTAATAGGACCAGAAGGTCTACTCCGTTTTATGCAAAAAGTTACGGACTTGAGTTTACCCAACGCGCAAAAACTTCTACAAAATCTTCAGGAAGAAACACAGGCGCAATTTAACGACGATGTCACATTGGTAACATTGGCGATTAACGACGCACCACGCGTATCTTTGGCGACGAAATTTTTAGTGCCGTTACGTATGTTACAGGTCATTTTTCGCGCAGTGATTTGGAACCGTATACCTGTTCCAAAAACAGAGTGGTCGATAAAAAACCTTGGGGGCGCTTTTTTCTACAAATTGAATTTTCTTGGATATAAAAAGAAGAAACCATAAAAAGAGGTTTCTGACAAATCAGATATCTAACGTCTTAAATCGAAAATATTGCATTTGCAAACCTTCGGCCACTACTTGATGATGGGTTGTTGTAAAACCCATTTGTAAATATAAGTTAACCGCCGGAATATTTTTTTGTGGTGTTGCGACAATCACATCTTTCTTTTTTTGTAGTATGAATGAAACCAATGATTTTGCAATACCTTTTCGCGAGTGATTTGGGTCTACCATTAATCGATGTACGTCCAATACCTCGTTGTCTATTTTGTACGAAATGACACCCTGTATTTGCTGTTGTTGTACATATCCCACGAAAGTTTCCTCACTGTGATGTAGATCCTCTCTTGTTTCCTGCAACGGAGGAATATCATAAAAATTAATCAATTGTGCCTCTTGTGTATAACACTTCCTCTGAAGAGCATGTACCGCACATCGTGTTTTCAAATCATTTATATCTAAATATACGATCATTTTTTCTTTCCGTTTTGTTTTTGTATATCGTTCCCTACATTTTTTCTTGACTTTGTAGAATAAATTCCTCATAATGGAATGCCAAATACAATATAACAAATGACAGCGAGTATTGTGGGGGAAAAAATATGAAAGAAAAAGCTCTATACGGCGTTCAAAGCGTACGCAAAGATGACCATTGTAGCGAAAAAAGCCCAAAATCACGACGTACTCCCAAAAAAATTATTTTGAATGCGGCCAAGTTGTTTACCAAAAATAAAAATATAGCTCGTGCGCAACGCGAAAAAAAACCTGATCAAAAAAATGTAATTAAACTAAAAACTTATCGAAACGACATCGACACGCTGAGAATTGTTGGTAAGGAAATAGATGACAGGTATTTGATTGAAAGAGCAATCGGCCACGGAGGGATGGGGGTCATCTATTTAGCGAATCACAAAAGACTCGAGAAAAAATACGCGATCAAATTTTTGTATGATAAGAATCAGGAAAGTAGCATTAGTGACGAGTTGGAGCAAAGATTTGTTATGGAAGCACGTATTGCCACGGAAATACGTCATAACAATTTAGTTGAGGTTTACGATGTTTCTTCGTACAAAAAATATCTATACATGGTAATGGAATACATCGATGGTGAAACGGTGGAGCAAGCGGTTATCCAAGGAAAAATTTTTACAGAGCAAGATGTGATTCGCATCATGAAAGAACTGTTGAGTGCTTTGGAGGTAATGCATGAAAAAGGTTATGTTCACCGCGATATAAAGCCCTCTAACATAATGGTAAATCAGAATGGTGTTGCAAAATTAGTGGATCTTGGCATTGCCAAAGATTTAAGTAGTACAGAAAATCTCACACAACCCTACATAATTATTGGTACCTTAGAATTTATGTCTCCAGAGCAAATTGCCGACGGCGATGTTGGCTTTGCAAGCGACTTATATTCTCTTGGAGCAACGGCATATTACATGCTAACCGGAGAGAATTATGTCGAGGGTAGCAATATGCAAAAGATGGATGCGATATGCTTGGGAGATTTTTCTATTGATCTTCCTCATGTTAGCGAAGAATTTATGGAAGTTTTACGACGTATGATGACTACTTGTAAAAAACGTCGTTTCCAAAGGGCAAAAGATGTTATTGAAGTACTAAACTTAATTGAAAATGTACGTAAAACTCAATCTATACAAAAAGATCGCTTTAAAATGAAATAATTCGAAACCAAAGCTGTGCGGATATGTTTTAGAAAACTTATCCGCAAATGCAAATTAGATTTTCCTGCCATACTTAGCTCTCACCTATAAAATAGCACTGCACATTTTCGTTGTCTATATCCCACATTCACCTCTGCCTCGCCTTCATATTAATGGATCCCCATGAATATCAACTCTCATTTTGCGGTAGTTATGTCGATAAAATTCTACTTCTTGAGTATTTTTTGTAGATAAAAAACTACTTTTTTGCTTGAATATGTCGATTAAATTCTATACAATAAAATTGTAAAAACAGAATTGAACAAAATATAGCAAAAATGACTGAATGATAATATCGTGAGGAAAATATGAAAAAAAAGGTCCTATATAGCGGCCACAGTATTTTTGAGGACAACTACCGTGTTGGGGAAACTTCCACGCGGAAAAGTACCTCAAAGCCGAGAAAGGTGGTTCGCGCTTCCGAATCTTTTCTTGCCGAAGATAGAAAATCCGAAGGTTCCAAGCCAAGAAAAGTGATTCGTACTTCCCAAACATTTCTTGTCGAAAATAGAAAATCAGAAACTGCAACACATGAACGACGGGAAAACAAAAGTAGCGTGTCAAAAATATATACAACAGAACACGAAGTACATAACAGTGAAATCGACACACTGAGAATTGTCGGGCAAGAAATAGATAACAAATACATCATCAAAAAACCAATCGGACATGGTGGAATGGGTGTTATTTACCTAGCAAAGCACAAGCTTTTGCAAAAAGAATACGCCATAAAATTTTTGTATGACAAAAATCAAGTGTACAACACAGATGACGAGTTAGAACAACGCTTTATTTCCGAAGCGAGTATGGCCGTAGAACTACGCCACGACAATTTGGTCGAGGTTTATGATATTTCGAAATACAAAAACCACTTCTATATGGTAATGGAATACATCGAAGGGGAAACGATTGAGCAGGCGATTGCCAAAGGCAAAAACTTTGTGGAACAAGATGTGATTCATGTCCTACACGAGGTTCTCAGCGCCCTGCAAGCGATACACGAGAAAGGTTTTGTCCATCGCGACATAAAACCTTCAAATATCATGATCAATCAAAACGGCGTTGTCAAGGTCATGGATTTTGGTATTGCCAAGGATTTAAGTAAGTCTGAAAATCTCACACAGCCGAATATTATTATTGGAACTCTCGAGTATATGTCACCAGAACAAATCATGAGTACGGATGAAGTGAGTTTCACGAGTGATATATATTCGCTTGGAGCAACAGCATACTACATGCTAACAGGGGAAAATTATATTGAGGGCAATAATATGCAAAAGATAAGAGCGATTTGTTCTGGGGACTTCTATATCGAAATTCCGGGCATAAGTGCCGAATTTTCTGAAGTATTGTTGCGTATGATGAATACTGATAAAAAACAACGCTTTCAAAATGCACAAGAAGTGAAAGAAGTATTGGCCTTATTAGAAAAAGGGAGAGAATAATGATGGAAATTCGGCTTACATATGTCAGTAAATTTTCGCGTCGTTTATCAAACGAAGAGATCGAGCAAATTGGGGAAGTTTCTCAGAGAAATAACTCTAGAGAAAATCTAACAGGTATGCTAGTTGCCTTAGGTGGGATGTTTTTCCAAGTCATCGAAGGAGACAAAGATAAAGTTGAGAGGCTATTCGATAAAATTTGCCGAGACGATCGTCATAATCGCGTGATTATGATTCGCGTAGAGGAAGATATCGAGCAGCGAAACTTTTTCGCATGGGGAATGAAGACCCTTAACCTGGACAATCAAATAGGGGCTCTTATACAACAACCGATTCAAACGCTATTCTCGGTAATGTTGGAACAATTACAACACCGTTGTTTTTTGGAAAATATTCTTATGCAAACAATAAATCGTAACGCACAAAATGTATTACGTGTGGGTTTTGATGAATGTTGTGATTTAACAGAAGCGAGTAAAGCATGCATGTTTTTGTGGGACGAAGAAGAAAAGACCTACAAATCTACAGAAGTTGTCGGTGGTAGTACGCAAATTATTTCGGCCAAACCAAGGACTCTTGACACCTACATGCTACAAATGGCGAAAGTTAGACAGACATCTCATATTGTATTACTCCCCATTACGTCGCAACAAAAGACAGTGGCGATTTACTTCATTCAGCGAGATGAAATTTTTCATGAAGATGCACTGCGCAACTGCGAGCTTGTGTGTTTACAAACTTCTAAAACGTACGAAAGTTTACTAAAAATTGAATCGGAAACAGGTAATTTTCAAAGGCTGGGTCAGACAATCACCATTCCTGACGATGAGCTACCAAAAGGCCTAAATGGCAGCATTACCGAGTTTGTGGATACGATGGCCTCATTTGTCAATAATTACGAGTGCGATGACAATACCCCCGACAATGAGTTGAAAAAACTACAAAAGACAATGAATAGCCTGGTGGACAAAATGGAAAAGAATAGAAGTGACAGGACTACTGATGAAGTTAGCGAAGTGAAGAAAGTCGTTTAAATGAACACATCTATTTATTTGCAAAATGTTTGTAAATCATACCGTGAAGGTGACAGACAGCTTTCTGTTTTAAACAATGTCAACACCACATTGTCTCACGGAAAATTTACCGTACTCTTAGGGAAAAGTGGTTCGGGAAAGAGCAGCTTACTGAACCTTATTACGGGTGTTGACACTCCCGACCGTGGAGATATCGTCGTTGGAGACACAAACATAACGACACTATCAGAACACGAAAGAACACTGTATCGACGAAGAAATGTCGGCATTGTCTTTCAGTTTTTCAACCTAATCCCAACCTTAACCGTTCTAGAGAATATTACCTTGCCGTTAGATCTTGATGGTAAGCCGCGAAAAAAGAGTGTGGAAAAAGCCCTATATTTATTGGAGAGAGTTTTTCTCCAAGACAGAGCGCACAGTATGCCAGATGTACTATCGGGTGGTGAGCAACAGCGCGTTGCCATTGCCCGCGCTCTTGTACACGACCCGCATTTGATTATATCGGACGAACCAACGGGGAATTTAGACCAAAAAACCGGCCAACAAGTTTTGCAATTACTACTCGAAGTAACGAAAGATAAAACGCTGGTCATGGCCACTCACAATCTCGATGTGGTTTCTCATGCTAATTTTGTATATCGCATTGCGGAAGGTGACCTTGTCGAGGAAAATGTGCAATGAATTTGACACTTCTGCGTTTGGGACTTAGCAATGTAAAGCGTCATCCGTGGCTTACATTGTTTTTGATTTTAGGGGTAACACTTGGTGTCGCCGTTATCGTCGCTATTGACATTGCAAATCAAAGTGCGATGCGCTCTTTTTCGATGTCTTTAGAAAGCGTTTCGGGTAAAACCACCCATCGCATTGTGGGGGGATCGCAAGGAATTGACGAGAAAATCTATTCCGATTTGAAAATCAAACTAAATGTTGCCAAATGTGCCCCTGTCATATCCAACTACGTGAACGTAGGACGTGATATAAAACTCATCGGTATTGATATTTTTGCCGAAGCGCCTTTTCGCAGCTACGTGAACAGAGACAACTTGTCGTTAAGCGATGATGCCTTCGTGGCGTTTTCACAACAGGAGCGCGCAGTGATCTTGTCGCAGCAGTTGGCCACAGAGCTCAATACCGGAGTTGGAAAAAAAATAGATATGGAGTTTGGCGGACAACGCATACCCGTTTCTGTGGTTGCTGTTATTTCTCCACAAGATCCATTCGTCCAAAAATCTCTTTCCGGTATTATGATTACTGATATTAGCAGCGCTCAGGAAATTTTCGGTAGTTATGGACGTCTGTCACATGTCGATTTGATTATCGAAAAAAATATAGTAGAAACACTAAAGAAGATTCGCAACATACTACCGGAAGAAGCACGTATTGAAGAACTACAGCAAAGTAACCGCAAGACACAACATATTATCTCGTCGTTTCAACTCAACCTTTCGGCACTCAGCTTACTTGCCATTTTAATCGGTGCGTTCATTATTTATGACACCGTCACTTTCTCCGTGGTTCGTCGTCGGCACGTAATTGGAGTACTGCGTTCGGTGGGGGCCACCAAACGCAACATTTTTATGATGATTATGGGCGAAACATGTGTGATGGCTCTTGTGGGTGTATTCTGTGGCTTTTTTCTCGGTGTGGTTCTTGCCAAGTTTGCGGTGACCATGGTAATGCAAACCATAAACGATTTGTATTTTACGCTTACGGTTACCGATTTTTCCATCGCGGGAACCACTATATTAAAAAGCTTACTGGGCGTGGCGATCGCTCTGGTTGCGGCATTGATACCCTCTGTGGAAGCGGCAAAGATTCCTCCGGTTGGTATGTTGCGGCGTTCTGTTCTCGAATCGAAAATCCATGCGTACTTATCACGTTTTACGCTAAGCGGTATCGCACTACTCTGCCTGGGAGTTGTGGTCTTTTTCATTCCCAGCAAAAGTTTGATTCTTGGTTTTATTGGTATTTCTCTGGTCATTTTGGGCGCGTCGCTATGTGTACCACTACTATTGCTAGTGTTGATGAAACTGATCTCGCTAATCGCGGCGAAGAATAATTTTGTCATTGTAAAAATGGCAGCGCGTAGCATCGAACGTTCCTTAAGCCGTACTTCTGTAGCGGTTGCAGCCTTAACAGTCGCTGTTTCTTGTTTAATTGCGATCAATATTATGATCGGTAGCTTTCGCATTACCTTTATTAACTGGATTGATTCGGTTTTGACCGCAGAGATTTTTGTTTCTGGGGATAACAAAGGCATTGCAAGGGCAAAGGAATTTTCGCGTGAATTGGCAGCCAAAGTTGCCCAAGTCGATGGAGTGAAAAGTATATCTCTGTCGCGTATTACCGATGTCAAATCGCAGACAAAAGATATTGTGCGCCTCAATGCTGTAACACGTAACATTGCGAATCGTGGGGTGTTTTCTTGGACGCATAAAAATATTGATGGTAAATGGAATGATATCAACGAACGCTCCATTGTGGTCTCTGAGCCCTTTGCCTATCGTTACAACATGGCCCAAAACGAGGGAAATTCTATTTCCCTTTATACAGATAAGGGTTTACAGGAATTTCACGTTGTAGGTATATACGTTGACTATGCTTCCGATCGCGGACAAATTTTAATGGCCGACGAAGTGTATCGTCATTACTGGAAAGACGACAAGATAACAGCAATTGCTGTATTCCTGAAGGATGGATACAACCGAGACTCGGTGGGGAAAGAAATAGAAAAGTCTTTAGAAGGTTATGAAGACTTAGTCGTAAACCCCAGCGAAAATTTGCGCGAAATAGCTCTGAATATTTTTGATCGCACCTTTGCCATCACATTTGCGATGCAAATTTTAGTGGGATTTGTGGCGTTTATTGGAATTATTAGTACATTAATGGCATTACAGCTGGAGCGAAAAAAAGAGATTGGAATTTTGCGCGCCAATGGCATGACGCCCCGACAATTACGTAAATTAGTGTATTGTGAAACAGGTCTCATGGGAGCTGTCGCCGGCATTATCTCTATTCCGCTAGGGTTTGCCGTAGCTGTTATTTTTATTTATGTGATTAACGTGCGTTCTTTTGGTTGGACAATTCAATTTTTTCCATATGCCAAGTATTTTGTTCAAGGTCTAGTTACGGCCATTATCGCCGCAACACTTGCTGGTATATACCCGGCATGGAAATTTGCGGTGACGAATATCGCCAGTGTTTTGCGAGAGGAGTAGACAAGTGAAAATATTGCTCACATTTTTTAGTTTTTGCTGTATCGTTTTGTACCTTGCCACGTCAGATGCGTTTGAAACAGGAAAATATGAATTGCCTTCGGTGGCGAATGCCCTATCTTTAGGGAAAACAGAAGGCTTTTCGCGTGCCGATAAACCATACGCGTTTTCGTTTCCTCGAGATGAGGGACCTCATCCTGACTTCCAAACGGAGTGGTGGTACTATACCGGAAACCTTACCACAAAAGATGGACGACGTTTTGGATACCAATTTACTATTTTTCGCCGTGCGATTTCCCCAAAGTTAGAGAAGCGCAATTCTCCGTGGTATACCAACCAAATATACTTTGCACACTTTGCGGTGAGTAACATCCAGGAGCAATCTTTTTTGCATAGCGAACGCTTTAGTCGTGGGGCAATGGGACTTGCCGGGGCAGAATTGGACCCTCTGCGCATTTGGATTGAAAATTGGTCGATTACACACCACGCTGACGGAAGTGTACATCTTGACGCTGTGGCAAAGGATTTCGCCATTGATTTAGTACTTCATTCGCAAAAACCGAGAGTCTTAAATGGAGACCGCGGCCTAAGCCAGAAAAGTAGCGCTAAGGGAAATGCTTCTTACTATTACTCGCGAACACGGCTCATCACCTCAGGTACCATTTCTGTCGCGAAAGAAAAGTACGCTGTGAATGGTTTGAGTTGGCTAGACCGCGAATGGAGCACCAGCGTATTGGGAAAAGATCAGCAAGGTTGGGACTGGTTTTCCATACAGCTCGAAGATGGCCGTGAAATTATGTTGTACGAATTGCGTAAGAAAGATGGAGGGGTTGATACAAACTCTTCGGGAACTTTTATACTACGTGATGGCAAATATAAACATCTAGCCAAAGAGGACTACAAAATTGAAGTTCTTGATCACTGGACAAGTGACAGCAGCGGTGTTCGCTATCCCGCGCATTGGAAAATCACGATAGAAAAAGAAAACATTGTTTTCTATGTAAAGCCACATCAACCCAATCAAGAGCTATCGGTGAATTTTGTTTATTGGGAAGGTGCAGTGCGCGTTTATGGGGAAGGAATCCGTGGTAACGGTTACGTAGAACTAACAGGATATAAATGATTTGTACGAATAAATAATATACGATACTTTCTTTGTTCAATAGCGCCTATCTTAGGCGCTATTTTTATTGGCCATACCTCACTCAATACATCCCACAGTCTATCTACATGCGTTTTGGAGCTTTTCAACAACTTCCCATGTGATGGTCACGCCAAGTCTGCAATGATGTCATTCCACTTCAAGTTTAAATTTTTGCTTTTATCGATTTTAGAGGATAAATAGCAAAAGCATAAAAAAATGGGGTATCTAGGATAGCTATGCACACCTTTATGGTGTAATCACCTATAATGAGTTTGGCGATATTGATTGCCGGCATAGTAAACGCAAAGGCAAGCGTGAAGAAAATCGCGGTGTCTAAAAGCTGCGAAACCATCGTGCTGCAATTATTACGCAACCACCATAAGGCCTTATATTTCTCTTTTAGACGATGAAATATATGAATATCGATATTTTGTGAAATAATAAACGTTAAAATAGAGGCGCACGCTATGCGCAGATCTGCGGCAAAGGCCGATGGGATAATGGCAAGTACCACTCCGTATTTGACGACTTTTTGTACATCGTGTTTTCCATATTTTTCTGACAAAATATCTGTAAGAAGAAAAGTGAATGGATAGATGACCGCACCATAGGTAAGCCAGTCATTTATGGGAATTTGTACCGTATAGTTGGCAATGGTAATGAGAGCGGCAAAGATAATGGCGAATAGCCATACTGATTTGTTGTTCATCTCGTGGTAAGTCCTTAAATCATGCAAATAGCGCCTAATTAGGCGCTATTTTTTGTATCTCTAGTTGTAAGGGAAGAAGCCATCTTCGATTACAGGTCCAAATCTTGGTTCTGGAGCTGGAACTATCGGAGGAGCCGGAGTTGTGATTGGTGGCGCCGGAGTTGTGATCGGTGGTGTTGTAGGCGTTGGAGCTGGAGCCACTGGTGTCGGTGTCGGAACAGTTGGTGTTGGCGCTGGCGTAGGCTCTAAAAGAGGGCCTTGTGGGGTTGTCTCTTCTGGTTGTGGTGGAGTCGTTGCCGCGTCAATTTGCTGTTGTATGGATGACAATTCCGATTCCAATTGTGAAATTTGGCTTTCCAAACTGTCGCGTTGTGCTCTTAATCTTTTGAGAACAGACCAGTAGTTTGGATGCGCTTTGTCAGAAAATTGTCCAAGGTCGCTTAGTGCACTTTGGATGAGACTTTCTGTTTCGGCAATCTGGCTGTTAACTTCTGCTAACTCGCTCAAAGAAGCGCTAAGTTGCGCTGAGGTTTCTAAAAAGGATTCTTGTAAGGAACCTAAACTTTGAGCAATACAACAAGACATAACAAAAAGAAATGTTATAATATATTTCATGTTGATCCCTCGATTAAGTTTTGTTTTTTATTTATAAATTTCGCTACAATGTAACATATTTTAATTATACTTAATCGTTTATGTTTTGTTAAACAAGAAAAAACAAAAGTTACAAAAGCGCTGATAATGGTTTGCGCTACAGTATACAAATTTAGTAGGGGAAGTTATGTTTCGTAAAATTTTTATGGTGGTAATTTGTTGTTTGCCTGTGTTGATGGCGGAGTCGAAAAAAAAATATGATCTTACGTGGCGTTTTCGCAAGGGACTTGTAAATATCATGCCTGAAAAGAGCGTTATTGATCGCCAAGTGTTTCTAGTGGAAGGCGAAAAAGAAAAACTCATCGATTCGGAAAAAATGACGTTTCAAGGCACAGCGCATTGGAAGGTCGAAAACGTAATTAACAAGAAGCAAGCGGCGATTTTAAATATTATCCAAGGTGATCGACTCGAAGTGATAAAAAATGGCAAAAAGTTTCGTTACAATCCGAATAAAGACTGGAGCGAGCAGGACGAAGCTCTGTTGCCGTACAAACAACGTGTGGGTTTTGGCATTGCTTTTCTTTTGGATATTGATACGCAAAAAGTACTTGTTACCTGGGATGTGAAGAAACAAGACGATGGTTCGTATAAAAGAATTATGTATCGTGGTAAACAAGATCCCTATGATCTAGGTACGGCATACAAACAACTTGTGAATAAAAAAGTTCCGATGGGACACACTTGGACCTTGCAACGCAAAACAACACAGGGATTTATTTACAACTACCGTTATACTTTTGCCGACATCGTGCGCCACAAAGGAAAGTCTGTGGCAAAGATCGAAGTGAGCGGTGACATTTTATGGAATAACTTAAAGATAGGGTCTATTTCCGGTGAAATGCTACATGACTATAGAACGCGGTTGATGAGAGAGTACAAAGTGACCGAATCTGTAGAACAAGTTACAGAGCAAGGTGGAAAAAAATATATACGCCGTGTGGTTGTTGACATGCGTTGGTATTTAAAGAAAACTAATGCCACACAACAATGAGACGATTTTGTAAATCCAACTACAAATACCAAGAATTTTTTTGCGAAGAAAACATTTGGTGGCTAGGTAAATCTTTACATGAAGAAGGTTTTGCGTTAGAGAGACAGCACGTTTTGATCTTTTCTAACGCTAAACAAACCACACCTCTTTTTTGCCAAGGTGAGAATTTACTCGTTTGGGACTACCATGTCGTTTTATATTACGAAGACTTAGGCATTTTTGACTTTAATACGCTTTTGCCATTTCCATGTGAAGCAGAGCGTTACTTTGCATGTACTTTTCCACAACTATTACCTGAAGACTATCGAGTATACGTACGTAAAGTTGCTATGGAAGAGTACCACGAGCATTTTTGTAGTGATCGTTCACATATGCTGGATAAAGATGGCACTCCTGTGCAACCTTTTCCTTCATGGGCTGCAATTTGTCACAAAAGAGAAAACGTGGTTCTTCTCAAGGATTATATCGACTTTTCGCAGAATTGTTCTAGCATAATTGCCACAAATGAGTTTGTGACACGTTTCGTTGTAGACTAACAATGTGAGTTTAGTGCTTTTTGCAACACAATATTACAGTCGCAAACAGCTTTTGCCGTAAGCTTTTCACCGTTATAGGTCACGAAACCCATTTTCTTATAGAAATTTTCTGCGCGGTGGTTGTTCTCTTTCACTCCGGCAAACATAAATAGAGCGTTGCGTTTTTTTGCCCAATGAAAAATTTCTTCGAGAATTAGGCGTGCGGTATTGGTACCGCGATATTCGGGAGATACCCACATCGCCACCAAATGTGAATGATGTTCATTGTCTTCATCGGGCAAACCAACACCCATGGCGATAGGCTTTTGATTGTCGAAGGCAATCGCACAAAACGACTTTTCTCCTTGCGCACCTTCCGATGTGCGTTGTTGCCAATGCGCGTCTGACATTTTCTGGGCAGTGGCGAAAGATGTAGCAAACGCTTGTGGGGCGTCCTGTAAAGCGGCTAAACGTATTTTTTTCATTAGTGCCCATTCGTTTGGTTGTATTTGTCTTGCGGTAATTGACATGATCCCCTCTTGCTTCCCATAATAAATTGTGCTACAAATATAAAACATTTTAGGCGTTGGCAAACGCCTCACTACTATTATAAGTTGAAAGGAAAACAATGTTGAATAAAAAATTAGCGATTGCATTGCTGTGCTTTGTTACATGCGCTGTTTATGCAGATTGGCCGCGTTATTTAGGTAACGATTATGGACAAGCGCAAACAAAAATTGCGCGCCAGTGGCCAAGCGATGGGCCTAAAGTTTTGTGGCAAAAAAAATTAGGCGTTGGTTATGGTGGAGCATGTATTCACAATGGAGAGGTTTTTCTTCTAGACCGTGTGGATAACAAAGAAGATGTGTTACGCTGCTATAGCCTTGAGAACGGTAAAGAATTGTGGTCGGTTTCTTTCGCCGCGAAAGGGCGCTTATCCTATGACGGGTCACGCTCAACACCTGCTGTTAGTGACACCCATGTTTACGCTTTTGGTCCTTTTGGTGATGTATACTGTGTTGATCGTAAGACTCACAAGGTTGCGTGGACAAAAAACTTAGGTAAAGAATACGGGTTTGCGATGCGTTCTATACCTCACCGTTGGGGATTTGCACAATCTCCATTGCTACACGATGGCAAAATCATTTTAACACCGGCCATTTCGCGACGCGTTGGTCTAGTGGCTTTCGACGCGAAGACAGGTAAAGAGGCATGGAACAATAAAGAGTTTCGCGGACAAACATATGTTTCGCCGATGATTTATAATATTGCCGGCGTTGAGCAGGTTGTGGTGATGGTTTCGCGTGCGATTGCCGGGGTTGATCCTACAAATGGTAAAACGCTTTGGACTTACAAAGGTTATAAAAATCCTATTCCCATTCCCACAATGACTCCTCTGGGAAATGATCGTTTTTTTATTACTGGTGGATACCGCAGTGGTTCCGTTGTTGTGGACTTTACTCAAAAAAACGGTCGTTTTCAAGTAAAAGAGGTAGCAAAACTCGACAAGGGGGCGCAAATTCATCCGGGAGTTTTGGTTAATCGCTATATCTATGTTAACCTCAATGAAAATGCAAATCTAAATAGTTCTCCGCCAAACTTGGCATGTGTAAGTACCCAAGGAAAAATACTGTGGGAAAGCAAAAAAGGTCCTGCCATTGGACGCGGAGGTATCATTGCGATCAATGGTTTGCTACTGATTCTTGCGGGACAAAGTGGCGAACTGCATTTAGTCGAACCTAGCCCTACAGGAGTGAGAACTCTGGCAAAAGCTCAAGTTTTTCAACAAAGCGGTGGAAATTATATTTGGGCTCCCATGGCATTTTCGAATGGAAAACTGGTTATTCGCGACCAAACCAATTTGAAGTGTTTGGATCTTCGCTAAAGCATAGTCAATGTCGCTAACATTGACAGATTTTTTCAGGAGTCCTTCCTTGGGCTCCTGAGGATTATACCGTTCCCATCTAATGATCTATTCATTTTCATCAAATAAGAACTTTACATGACAAATACCTGCCTCAACACTTATCTTTAATTTATGCGACGATGACTTTATGATATTCAATACTTTGTTGTTTTCCGCTAGTATATCCATTGCCACCCCCCTAACTCCACGTTCACGAGCAATTTGAATAAGGTTATTTATTAACAGCCTGCCAATGCCCTGGTTTTGCCAGTCGTCGCGTACGACAACCGCTATTTCGATCATATTGGAACGTTTTTCTAGGTAGTAGCGCGCAACGCCTAGAATATGTTGATGTTCTTTATCAATCGCACATAAAGCCATTGTCGTGTCGTAGTCAATGTGTACGAGATGATGGAGAATTTTACGCGGTAAATATTTGATGGTGGTAAACGCACGAAAATAGATCGTTTTGTCGGAAAGAGAGTAGAACATTTGTTTGATCAAATCTTCATCACTACTCTTTAGTGGACGAATAAAAATAGGTCGATTAGTTTTGGTACGTACGTTTTTTTCTGTGTGCTGAGGATAAGTATTTTTTTCGCTAGTAATGGTTATTTGGTCTTCGGGAAGGTAATGATTTGTTTTTGCCTGTTGTAGTAACTGGGCTCTAAATTTGGGGTGAGCTATATTTATTAGTGATAGCGCACGTTGACGAATACTTTTGCCATGCAAATAGGCAATGCCGTATTCTGTGACCACATAGTGTACATCGCCGCGGGTTGTGACAACACCAGCACCGCTAGACAATTCTGTGACAATACGCGAAACTTCACCGTTTTTTGCCGTCGATGGCAGAGCAATGATTGGTTTTCCCGAAATGGAACGCGCGGCACCGCGTATAAAGTCTAATTGACCACCAATGCCGCTATAAAAAGCGTGACCAATAGAGTCGGCACAGACTTGTCCGGTTAGGTCTACTTGCAAAGCGGAGTTGATGGCAACCATATTATCATTTTTCGCAATGATAAAAGGATCGTTGGTGTACTGCGATGGATGAAATTCAACATTTGGATTGTTGTCGACAAAATCGTATAGTTTTTTACTACCCATGACGAAACTGGTAATGATTTTATTGCGGTGTAGTGTTTTGCAATTGTTAGTGATCACTCCTTTTTCGATGAGAGGCAAAATGCCATCAGAGAACATTTCTGTATGTATACCCAAGTCTTTTTTGTCGTGTAGGTGTGCTAAGACTGCATCGGGAATGGAGCCGATCCCTATTTGTAGGGTTGCGCCGTCGTCAATCAGCATGGCGATGTAGCCGCCTATTTTTTTAATGACATCGTCTTTTACAGGGGTTTTGTATTCCAAAATAGCGCTGTCATGAAGAACTACCTGATCGATGTTGTCTATGTGTATAAACGAATCTCCCTGTGTTCGCGGCATTTGTGTGTTGATTTCCGCAATGACGTAGTCCGCAGACTCCACGGCAGACTTTACAATATCCACTGATACTCCGTAACTGCAAAATCCTTCTTCGTTTGGTGGGGACAGTTGTACTAAAGCCACGTCAATGGGAAGTATTTTATTGGTAAATAGCTGTGGAATTTCCGAAAGAAAAATAGGAGTGTAATCGGCTTCGCAATTTTGTACTTCTTCGCGAATGTTTGCCCCCACAAAGAAAGTGGCGTGGTGTAAGTTTTGTACGGAGCGATTTTCCACTGTGGGGTCCACTCCGAGAGTAAGTATATGAACAAGCTCGGTATCGTATAACTCATCAGATCTTTGTGCGAGAGCTTGCATGAGTTGTTGTGGGACCGCAGCACCTGAACCAATGAAAACTTTTTGTCCTGACTTTATTTTTGTCACCGCTTCTTTTGCTGTGACGGTTTTTTGTGATAATTTGTCATTGTCATACATAAGTTTACTCTTCACTTGCGTTTTAGAAAGATGGAATTATGTTTCGTTAATAACTTATATTTTATCCCAAGTCAAAAACTTTTTGTTGATCTTAACTTCGGCATGTTATGAATTCGCCATGCGGAAGATGGATAGATTTACAACGGAACGTCTCCTTTCCTGTACATCTTCTACAATTTGCTCTTCTCCAGTGTTAAGGCATATTTTTTGCTTTTAGACATTACGTACTATTAACTATTAACGTCTGTTTGTCATGGAGATTAAAATGAGATACATCATATGTTTCGTAATACTATGTTCCCTAGGAATACAGGCTCAAAGTTCGTGGAAGAAAGTTTCTGGTTCGGTACATCTTGTTTTACAGGGAAATGACGGAGCTGTTTACAGTGTGAAGCACGATCAAAATATTTATCAATATCAAGGTAAACAGTGGCAAAAGATTGGTAATCGCGCAAGAAATTTTGTGGTGGCGCGTGGCGATTTGTATGCGTTGTCAAGCGATGCGCAAAGTGTTCTCCTCTATAACAAAACATTGAGTGCATGGCAGCGTGTGGGAGGAGCCGCTACGGAGATATACGGTGGTGGTGCAGGTTTGTTCGCGAAAAATGCGATGTCAGAAATCTATGCGTATAATTGCCACTTGTCACAACGTGGCTGGAGTAAAATTTCAGGTCCAGCGCAAATGGTCGCCGGTGCATCGGTGAACGGACAATACTATTTGTATAAAATTCATAGTAATGGCGCGACCGTTTCCCAATACGATTTTGCTAGAAAAGTTTGGAAACGCGTTGGGGGAGCAGCCGGAGCAATTTATGCCGGAGGTGACCAGCTATACGCTACAAATCCGCAAAATGGTGATTTATGGCAATACAAAAGAGGTCGCTGGCGTAAAATCAGTCATCGTGCACGGATGTTTGCTGTGGCAAATCGTACTGGAAAACTATACCGTTCACTAGAGGAGGGCGTTTACCAGTACAACGATGCGCAAAATAGGTGGTTTAAGATCGGTGGTCCTGCGCAAAAAATCTTTGTATCTGCTGTGGGCGACGTGTACGCAACCAATCCACAAACAAACGAACTATGGACACTGACTTCGGAAAGCGAAAGAGAACCGCGACAAAAGGGAATGCTTAGTAACATTAGTATTGCGAGTATGATTGCCGCACACCCTTGTCCTGAAATGCTGTGGGTGACATTGCGCTTACTACAACGTTACCAACAAAATTTTCCTGGCGGTGCCTCGCAAATAGAAAGTTATTTCCGCAATTCGATTGCTACGGCAAAAGAGCGAGAAAATTTGCAAAACATTACCCGTGGTTTGGCGAAACATGCGGCAGCAATACAAGCGCGCGTTCGTACAGCAAGTTTGCGCAGCATGTCTGTTCAAGATAGAATTTCGCCACAAGTGATGAAGATGGTTGTTAGTGCGATGAAAAAGCCAGTTAAAGTGCAAAAAACGTACAATATAACCGAATTACCCCTTGGAAAATTGTTGTACAACGCACGACATTTTGGGCAAAAGTATAACATTCGTCTTGTGGGGATTAAATCGCATCGCGATGCTGACGACGAAGGTTGGGAAATAGGGCCTGATCACGAAGAACCTGTTGTTATTTGGACAATGTTTGGGCAAAATTATTTTCGCGCAGGAACAACAGATGCGGCAAGTATTGCTTTAAATGAGGAACATCAGTTCAAAAAAGACATCAATGTTTTTGGAGGACCGCAATACGAACCGTTGACTCCCGCACAGATCTCTTTGTTCACCTATCAGGTGGTAGAACTTGATAGCGATGGTCCGTCCGTCGATGATATGAAAAATACATTAAAAACCGCAGGGAAAGCTGTCTTAGCAGGTTTTAAAGGCGATTGGGGGGCTGCCATTTCCAACGGTCTCGATGCCATTGGTGATACCATCAAAATTTGTTTGGCGATTGCTGCAGGTGGGCACGATGTCTCGCCACTAATGTTGGCGGTTTTTACGCCCGATAATTTGTTAAAAATGACTTCGGGAAGCCAAGAGTATCCCGTGGATAAAGCTTATCTAAAAAGCGTTGGTGACTACAAATTGTTAAGTATTCGCCGTGCAATAGTATATGGTACCTCCAATAACCCGCAGTGGTCCGTATACTACGTAATTACACGTACCAATACCCGCAAATAACTGCGGAACTGTAAAAGACGCTAGCTGATTTGTATATTGTACGAGTCAGCTGGCGTTTTTTTATCGGATGTGTTACGATGCTGTTCTATGATTCTGTAGTTTTGCATACGAGGAGAAAGAAATGCCATTAGAGCACACAAGTTATGAAAAGATTTCCGAAAATGAAAACAAATGGGTGGTCACCGAAGAAGATTATCGCAAATTCAACAAGCATAATTGGGTAGTGACCGAAAAAATTCACGGGGCCAATTTTTGTATTTTAAGTGACGGAGAGCGGGTCATCTGCGCGAAGAGAAAAGAAATTTTAAATGCCGGAGAGAGTTTTTTTGGGCATGCAAATGTGGTCCATCGAATATCGACACAAATACGCAAGCTGTATACAATTCTTCACCAAGATAATCCACAATTAACAAGTATTTCTGTATATGGTGAGCTTTTTGGCGGAGATTACCCACACGCGGAAGTAGAAAAAAAAGCGGGAATTTCCGCTGTTCAAACCGGAGTTTATTATTCTCCTGATATTGAATTCAGCATATTTGACATTGCGATCACCAGCGGCGCAACGCGTGAATATTTAACTTGGGACGTATTTTGCAAAGTACTCGACGAAGTTCAGTTACTGAGATGCCAATCCCTGTTTACTGGGAAATATCAAAAAGCAATGGCGTTTAATGAACGATTTCAAAGTACGATTCCCTCACTCCTTGGCTTGCCTAAAATAGAAGACAACTTAGCCGAAGGCGTTGTCATTAAGCCTGTAGTTCCTGTGTATGTTTCCAGCAAAAAAGGTGCGGTGCGTGCGATACTCAAAAAGAAAATAAGCGAATTTACTGAAAGCAAAAAGTTTCACGAAGCGCAAAAGTGGAGCGAGTCGTCTATTTGGGAAAGTTGGAAATACACCATAGATGCGATGTTAACGAAAAATCGCGTCGACAGTGCGATTTCCAAAATAGGCAATGTATCGGTCTCTGATGCCGCCCAAGTTCAAAAAGTCTGTGACTTGGTTGTCGAAGACCTGGCAGAAGAGTTAAACTTAGATGTATCACAACATGACTTGATGACAAATGTGAGAGCAACGGTGCAAAACTTTGTTGTACAGTGTTTGTAATGACACTGGTTTGCTGGCTTTTGGTGTGTGGCGTCTGGTGCCTTTAATTGAAGTTTTCCTATGGGTGTCATTCCTGCGGAAGCAGGAATCCACAATGTAAATTTGACTTGTCAACGCCTGGGACCCTGACTTACTCAGGGATGACACCTAGTGTCAATATGCGATTGGTTTGCTGGTTTTTGGTGTGTGGTTATGTTTGTTTATTGATTACGTTAAACAAGTGATGGATGAGTGCAATTGGAATGTCGTACACTCATTGTGAGTATGATTTGCGAAGTGTTGAATCGAAACGCTGGCAAATTCGGCTGTGGAATCCTCTGTATTTTGTATCTCTAAATTTGCAAAGTTGCAATAGATGAAAAAGCTGTTGGTGATTTTGCTAAAGATCGTTTTGTCGCGAAAAGTGCAGTTGTAGAAGCTACAATTTTGTACTTGTTGCGGTGTGTCTAAATAAAATGCGCAGTTTTCGTAATCATTACCTGAGATAATTTTATGTTGTGTTTGCTGTTGCTCTTTTATGGGGCTTCTAAACTGAGGTGTTTGCTGTATATGCTTTTGCGTTAGTTGGTCTATGCATGTGTAGAGGCAGGGAAAGACACCAATATTTTGTGGTGCCGAAGCTAAAAAGGCGGGATAGTTTTGTGGATTTAGGGCTTGTTGTAGTGTATCCACGTTTTCTTTCGCGGGGCTGTCGCGAAAATTCCACTGGAAAACCTGAGGAATATCGTTGTTGTTTAGCATTTGTAGTGTATCGGTTTGTTCTTGCTGTTGTTGTGCGAGTTTATTTTTATCGCTGTCGATGATCCATATCAAAGCATCTGCGCCGTGTAGAGCGGTGCTTCGCGAAGAGTTATGCGCTGTGGCCGGAACATAGTGTATGGTAAATATGTATTTATAATTGTGGTGTTTTATTTTGTTATTTGCTTTGCGTGATTGTAGTTTGCAGTGAAAAATTCTTTTCCTTCCCGTATCTATAATACCACCCTTCTGCACAACTTTATGATGTGGAGTGTGTGCTGGTAAGTGGCTGATATTCGTTGTTTTCCCGGATAAGGGAATTCCCACCAACTTGATTTGTAAATGAATTTCTTTTTTGGCAAAGTTAACTTGCATCTCTTATTCTTCTCCGAAATAGTAAATCTCGCAATTTTGCAACTTTTCTTCGGCCACTTTTCGTTGTTGTGGATTTCCGGAAAGGTATATCCATTGTAAGTTATGGAGGTTTTCAATTTGTGGTGGTAGCGTTTGTATATTGTTTTGGCGAATGTCTAAAGCCACTAGTGAGCTGAGCTTCCCTATTTCATCAGGAATTTTTTGTAAGTGATTGTTTTGCAAATGCAAAACTTCCAGTGTGCGCAAGTTTTGTATTTTGGCTGATAGATGTTGTATTTGGTTATTGCTCAAATTTAAAAATGTCAATTGTGGCAGTGAGTAAACTACTTGAGGGATTTGTTTAAAGTGATTATTGTTGAGCACCAGCAGCTCAAGTTGTTGTAGTTGCGAAAAACTTGGTGGTAGTTCGCTGAGAGAATTGTGCTGTAAGTTGAGGGATTGCAAATTTTCTAAGTTACCAATGTTTTCTGGCAGTCGCGAAATTTCATTTTGTGCCAGACTCAGTGTGTCGAGATTGCAGTGTAGTAATGAGTGAGGTAGTGTGGCAAGATGGTTATCCTCAATACTGAGCTCACGTAGATTTGGTAGGTTGTAGAGGTGAACCGCGGATTCATTTAGAGCGTTATTACTCAAGTCAAGCAAATACAGTTGTGTTAAATCGCGAATTTTTACATCGTTCAGTTTGTTGTAAGAGAGTATTAATGTTTGCAGTTGTGAAAGAGAGTTCATTTCTTCGGGTAGGTTACTGAGGCTGTTTCTGTATAAGTCGAGGTGCTTGAGATGTTTTAAATTTCCGATTGTAGTGGGGATTTCAGAAATGGAGTTGTGTTGTAGATTCAGTTCGCGGAGATTTGCAATATTGGTCACCGACTGCGGAAGTGAACGCAAATAATTGGCCGATAAATCTATGGCACGTAGGGTTTTTATTTTCGCGATTTCTTGGGGAATATCACTAATGTAGTTACCTCGAAGATTTAGTTCAATAATGGGGAGTTCATATACATACTGTGGAATATGCTCTAGGTTTTTTTGTGATAGATCTAAAATAAAACCTTGTAAAAAACTACAGTTGGTAAATGTGCAATTCTCCACAGTGGTAAAATGAATCTTTTCGCGGAAACTGCAATTGTCAAAATGGGTATTTTTGATGTTGTACCACACGTTGTTGTTGGTGTAAAACGTACAGCCATAGTAATGATTATTGCTGTGAATTTCTTGTAGAGATTTACTTTTTATTTTTAACATAGAGGTCCTAACAATTATAAAATACAATATTATCATATATATTTTTTTAAGGAAAAACAATGGACAAAGTGATGTTCAACTCAGAACTACCAGGAATTCATAGTGGCAAGGCGGCATTTGCCGATACAGCATTGGCCAAATCATATGCACATTTTCATCGTTTGGCCAACGACAATAGCACTATGTACTTTGCCAGTGCTGATGACTATGAAGAGGGAAGGATTCGCGGACATTGGTTGCCGTGGCATGATGCGTGGATTCCTGTGAGTGAAGAAGTTCCAGTAACATTTGTGTTTAACAAACTCGATTGTTGTGACGAAGTTCACGCGCAAGTACTTAATGATTTGCGTAAGCGCAAGATACCGATTTACGGTGATTGTGCACTCGGAGAGTTTGTCGCGGACAAATGGCAATGCTATGAGGAATTTCGCGATTATTTTGCGCTTACATGGCGCATTGACAAAGACAAAGACGCTGCACAACAAATTCGCGACTTCTTTGTGCGTATGGATTCTTTTTATCGAGAACACAATAATGCGGTCATTCTCAAGCCAATAAGCGGCTGGCAAGCACGCGGAATACATCTTGTGACGCGCGAGGACGATGAGCAACTACAACTACGTTATTTATTTGGGCAACCAGTGGATGATGAGCGTTTGGTAAAGCACATTTTACAACTATTCACCCATGTACCTTATATAATTCAAGCGTATGTCGATACCAAAGGTGGAATTCCTGAAATTGGTTTGGGAGAAGTTGCTTTTCACGATGTGCGTTTTGTTTTTTACATCAAGGAATCTGGAGTTGCGCAGTTTGTGCAACTGTATTTAAAAACGCCGCAGGGTATGGTGTACCATCCCATTGAAAATTTTCCACAGGAGGCTTTTTCTGTCGTGGAGCCCGTGGCGACGAAAATCGCGGAGAAGTTTGCTTTTGGCGTTTTTTCTGTGGATGTCATGCGCGATCGTGGAGGGGCTTGGTATTTAACAGAACTAAACGATCAAATAGGTTTCAATATCAATTGGCAGCAAACGAGTGATATTGAAAATGTAACGCATTTAATGATTACTTTTCTGCAGGATATGGAACGTTTGCAACGTAAGTTGTTGTAACTTGCGTGGTGATTTTTTTGGTGTTTAATGATTTTCAGTATGTTACAATCTTTTGTGTACTACGTTGTTGTGATTATGCTTAATTATCTGTCGTTTTCGCAGGTATTTTGAAATTTTGTCGTTCAGGTATGACGGAGGCTAAATTGAAAAGAATACACATTATACTTTTTATAACGGCTATATGTTTATGTATTGGATTTGCAAAGTTCTTTAATCAAAGTATTTTGACTTATACTGCGATGATGGAAAAAGATGCAAATGTCCAAAAAAACGAGGGCGTGATAGGACTAAACGGGCAAGATGAGATTTCCGTTGTAAAAAGCGCAAACAAAAAAAGAGATAGTCGCAAACTGCGAAACGAGGAACCACGTGCTCAGAGCTATGAGTCGGCTGTGACCGTTTATGAATCGGAAGCTACGAGCCACGAGTTAAGAGCTACGAGCCACGAGTTAAGAGCCACGAGCCACAAGCCACGAGTTACGAGCCACGAGCCACGAGTTACGAGTCATGAGCCACGAGCTACGAACGACGAGCCACGAGTTAAGAGCCACGAGCCACGAGTTAAGAGCCACGAGCCACGAGTTAAGAGCCAAGAACCACGGGCGTTAGAGAAAAAAGCCACTCGCAAAAATAAAGTTGCTGGGGAAATCGTGAATCGTCAGAGTAACGACTTTGAAGATGGAATGCGAAGATTTAACTTAAAAGGTGCAGATGACGAAAATGCTGATGAGGACGACGAGGAAGAAATACCTTCGCGTGACACCGATGACGAAGAAATGTCTTCGCGTGACACCGATGACGAAGAAATGTCGTCGGGTGATGAGGACGACGATTCGCAAATTGCACAGGATGAAAACAATAACGAAAGTGCCGACGAAGAAAATAGTGACGAAGAGATCGATGAAGACCAAGTGGCGTCCAATGAGGACGACGCATTTGATGGGGATTTCGATGAACGTGGTGAAGAGACGAAGGAGGATGAGGACTTTGATACCGAGTCTCTACCACAGGATGAAAATAAAAGTGAATTTGCCGAAGACGACGATGATGAGTCCTACGATGAGCAATTTGAAAGCGATTTTGAGAAGGAATTTGCACGGCAAGATGCCGATGAAGTATACAGCGAAGAGGATGAAGATTACGATGACGGCGAAAATATAGAAGGCGACGAAAGTACTGATGTGGAAAAAGTCGTTTCTGCCGCAGAAAGTAGTGTCATCGAGGAAATAAAAAATGCCTACGCCAAGAACGATCTGCGAGAGGTGCACAGGTTACACAAAGCAAATCCTAATTTAACTTCCATTGAGGTGTACCGAAAATTATACGCCGAGATAAAGTTTTACCGCAAAAGTTTACGTGGTAGAAAAGTGCAAGAGCAAATAAAAAATTGGTCGCAGTTTTTGGAGTATTACCCGCAGAGTGTTCACGCAAAGTTTGCCAAGAGCAAGCTATTATTTGCCATTGGTCGAAATATTTACCGAATACCTTCGCAAAAACGTCAGCAAAGTTTGCAGATGAAAGATTTGCCACAAAATGCCAAAGATTTGGTCGATTTGGCGATTGTTGTGTGGAAGAGCAATAGTGCCAAATCTTATTCAATGTTGAAGTCCGTACACAAAGACGTTTTTCTTGGTCAAGTGCATCAGGGAGTACAAGGTCTTCAATATTATCTATACTTGCGCGACATCCGCCGCAATTTGCAAAGTGGTCAGTACAAAATGGCTATGGAGCTAAAATTTGAAGTCAGCGGTGAGGTTGAACTTGAGGCATATTTTTTATTGCAGGCCTTAGAAAATGAAATCTTAACTCAAAAAGAATTAGAAGAATACGAAAGTGCTTTAAAGCTTGTGAAAGACGGTGATTATCGCAAAGCGTTTACCGTTTTATCTCGCGTTAAGAACCAAGGAAATAGTTTTTATCGCGACAAGGCCGCGGCTAAATTAACGGAAGTTGTAGAAACTATTATTGGTGACGGTATTAAAAAAGGTGAGAAATATAGTGCGAAACAAAAATTTTCCGCAGCAACGGCAACATACAAGTCTCTAAGTCCATATGCGCTCACTTTAAAGCAACAGCAACTGCTGGAAGACAAAATATCTCAAACCTCCGAAATGGAGTTTCGCTCTTACTATGTTGCGGCACAGAAGTTTTTTAAAGAAAAACAGTATCGCAAATGTTTGTCCGAGATTATAAAAGCGGAGAAGTTCTACAACGGTACTCCTGATATCTATTTACAAGAATTGAAAAACTTAATTGTTGAGCGTGTCTTCAAGGCACACGATCAAGAAATTCGCAAATTGATCGATCGTGAGCAGCTGGTGGAAGCGGAAAATTATATAAACAAAATTTACAGCCAACATGATCCTGGACAAAAGCATCGCGATAACATCGCACGGTATGCGGAATTCATTGCTATTTACCCAAAAATTATCAAGGCGTATGAGAACAAAGAATATGCGAAAAGTTCGGAATTTTGTCAACGAGCATTAAGATATTACAGTGAAAATGCCCGTGTAAACAAGATTTATAAATTTACGATTGAAGAATCAAATACGATTACACGACGTATTAATAATGCGCGTGAGGCAATCCACAAAGGATACATTGTTCGTGCCTTAAAAGAAATTGACTACTGCGAAAGAATCGCGCGTACCGAAATGAATTCCGTAGAAGAATTAAAGAAAACATGGTTTTTACAACTGGCGACAAAATACAATGCGAAGTTTATTAAGGACGTTATGTATTTTGTGAAAGAAAAAGACCGATGGATTCTTGATATGACCGTCGATCGCTGGAAAAATTTATCTCTTGCAAAGAAAATAGAAGTGAGCCAGGCTTACCAGGAGGCATACGCTGTACAAGAAAATGTACCAGTGGAAAACACATTTGCGATACCCAAGAAAAACGGTAACGACGAAGATGTGAATTTTGAAATGGTTTTTGTACCACCAGCGCGTTTTTTAATGGGTTCCCCTAGTGATGAGAAGGATCGTTTTACTGACGAGTTGCGTCATATTGTGGTTCTCGATACAGCATACTGGATGGGAAAATACGAAGTTTCTGTCGCACAGTGGGAAGCCGTGACCGGGAGAAAAATTCATCAGTTAAAATTAGGTGATGATAAGGCGGAAAATACGCCCGTTTCTCACGTTAGCTGGGATGATATTCGTCGCCACTTCCTCTCGCGAGCGCACGAGTCTTTTCGTTTGCCTACAGAAGCGGAATGGGAATACACGTGTCGTGCCGGAACACAGAGCCGTTTTTACTGGGGGGATGATCCAAAGCTCGAAGATATTAAAGATTATGCATGGTATAATGAGAATACAGAAAAAGTCGGAGAGCCTTATGTTCATGAAATAGCGACAAAAGACGCGAACCCATGGGGTTTATTTGACATGAGTGGCAACATGTACGAGTGGTGTAATGATTGGAGTGGACCATACCCGAAAGGGGAGGCGGTAAATCCTCAAGGGGCGAAAAATGGAAAAATGCGTGTCTATCGTGGTGGATTGTGGTTCCACGATGCCAAATACTGCCGTTCTGCCGCGCGTGTTAGTTATTATCCTGATTATAGAGGTTATTATATTGGCTTTCGCTTATTCCGTCGCCACGCCGATCATAAAATCGTCATTGCGCATATGGACTGGGTGGCATCTTCTGTTGTGGAAAGAATCATGCAGCGCATGATTGAAAAAGAATTCAATATTCCTGTCAAATTTTTGCCGGTATCGCAGACTGAAGTTTGGGGAAAATTGGAGGCCGGTGTTGTGGATATTCATCCTGATGTGTGGCTGCCAAATCATCAAGAGATGTTCAATAAATACGTTGAAAAGAAAAAAACAATGTATGCAAGACTCAGTTATCGCAACGCTTTTCAAGGATTTTATATTCCCGAATATGTCGCCGATAAGTATGAAATCTACCACATTCGCGATCTCCAAGGTCGCGAAGACTTATTCGATCTTAACCACGATGGAATAGGCGATGTATGGGTCGGAGAGCCTGAGTGGCTCACAAGCAAAATCAATGAAGTAAAAGTGAGAAGTTATCAGTTGAATCTTGATGCGCTGACTTTGTATGAAAGAGAAATTATCGATATTGTGCGCGAACGAGTGTTGAGTCGTAAACCGATTGTTTTTTACAGTTGGGAACCTAACCCTGTTGTCGAGTGGTCAACGTTGCGCCGTTTAGAGGAACCAAAATACGACGTTACGAAATGGAACTTTCATCAAGAAAATATCGAAAACTCAAAAATCACTTGTGGGTATCCCGAAGCATCGGTATATGTTCTCGCTTCTTCGCAGTTGAAAGAACGGCATCCCCAAGTTTTCAAATTTTTGATGAATTGGTATTTTCCTATAGAAGAACTGAAAGATTTAATGTTGAAAGTGGAGAGCATTAGCAAAACAGCTTCTTCTCTTGAGATTACAGATATTATCACTAAGTGGATGGATGAAAATCCACGTATCAAACGTGATTGGCTACGAGGGGTCCGTTAGAGGTGAGTACAATGAATAATTTGCAAGAAAAATTGTTTGAAGAATGCTGTGCGATGATTTCGCATGCACAGAAGGTGGGGAAAAATTTCCCCGCGCATATTAATGTATTGACCGAAGTCTCTTTTGCAAGTAAAAAAATGAGTGATTTGCAAGAGCTACATGGTGAATTACAAGCGCTCATTGCTCCGGCGTTGGTAGAAAATATTGTTGAGCAAAAGCCTTTATTTTCTATGTGGTTGGCACGTTTTTCTCTAAGTGTTTTCATTGTCGGGCTTGTCGCATTTTCGATATGTGGCGTCCTCCATTCTTTCGATAGGTACTCTACAAAGACGATGCAACATGGTTTGTTGTTGGGGGCTGTATTTGCTGCGAATGGTCTTTATTTACTGTTTGAGTTAAAGAGGTTCCGCGAGAGTTTTGCTTTGCAACAAAGTGTCGAGGCGACAATGTGGATGCGTGGTGCTATGGGAATATTTTCGTCGGTTTTTTTAGTGGAAGCCGTTTTCGCAGATGCACAGATTATGCAAATGCCACGGTTTGTTCCTTTGCTATTTGTCTTTTCGTTTCCTTTCGCGATGTTCCACTGTTGGGATATCGTGTGGGCATCGATGAAAAAACTATTTTTTGCCGCGGATGTGTCGGAAGATGTTTATGAACTTTTGGCAAAGGAAATTGCGGTATTACATCGTTACCCAGCGAACTCAGACAAGGCACGTGCGCAATGCGATCAAATCCAAAAATTCTTACACCGACACAATTTGTTGGATGATATTGATTTGTTAGCGGAGTATGCTGCGGAAGATACACAAGAGTATTTGAAATTACTACTTTTTACACGCTTTATTGCGACGCATGAAAATGTTCCCGTCGTCGAGGAAAGTACCGAACAAACTACGTGTATTGATGAAATTGTAGATACGCATATTCAAAAAACTTTGTACAATCTTCGCAAGAGCAATACAAAAAAACAGAAAAACTCGAAGAGAAAGAAATCTAAGTCTAAAAAAAATAATACTTCCGTGGAAGAAATTTTCGAACAAGAGTTTGTGTGTATTAGGGACAACAAAAATGTCAAATCTGACAATGTATGAGTCAAACTATCAATGCGTTCGTGATCATCTACAATACATAAATTTGGTACTGGCTAAATTACTTTTGACACGAGAAGAATCCTCAAAAGGACTGTATATTTCGCAAGAAGAAGTATGGAATGTGATGGACAACATTGAGAAAGTTGTGGAGTGTGAAAATACACAACTTATTTCGAGTATTGACGAGGCTTATAGTATTATCCAATCACGCATTCAGGCGTCTTTGCGAAAGGGGTGCAACTTTCCCTTTTTGAAATTGTACTCTCTATTCGAACTAGATGAAGATGAGATTTTTATTGTATCGCTGCTTCTCGCTGGTCATACCAATCCTAAGTATAAAACTGTTTTTGCTTATCTGAACAACGATTTGAATCAAAAGTTTGCCACTGTTGAGTTACTCTTAGATGCTGTGTCTCACAACCATGAGGAGCGCTTTCGAAAACAGTGTTACTTTCGCCGTTCAGCGCCGTTACTTTCTCATCGTGTTATACAAATACAAGACGAGTGTGTGTCTTTAACAGACCGTTTTAAAGATTGGTTGTGTGAGGTCGATTGCGTGGAAAAAGATATTGAAAATATCGTTGAAATACATAAACGCGGTGATGACTTACACAACGCAAGAGCAATGCAAATATTTGCCGACAAAACGGCGATGACGTGGTTAACAGGTATCGACACCAATGAAAAAATTCGCTGGATACATTGCCAGCATCCACAGATAGAAGAAATTGTCGTTGGTGATCTCGACGCAATTTTGTCACACAAAGATCTTTACGATGTTTTAGACTTGGCTTTTCGTGAAGCATTACTTCGTGAATCTTGTCTTTTTTTTCGCAACGGAAGTACTTTACATGAGCACCCCCAAAGCTCGATGATTTTACGTTTTATAGAGAAGAAATTACGCACCGGAAAGTGCCAATTGTATGTTTGTGGAGAAAATCGCGGTAGTTTTGGTATGCAGAGTCATCATGTTGCCATGCCCCCACTTGAAGAACGAAAGCAAATTTGGATGTTGTTTGCTAAAAATGAAATTTCACAGAATAAAATCAATAAGTTGGCGGAAAAATATTCATTATCTTTTTCACAAATAGAGAACATTTATAAAGAGTGGTGTCGGAGTGGTAAGTCGCTAGAGGTGATATGTAAAGAATTTTTGGCTCCTAAGAAATCGCACTATATTCAGTTTATTGATCCACATTACAAATGGAAAGATATCGTACTGCCCAAAGACAAGAAGCAAGAGTTAAAAGAGATTAGCAAGTGCATTGAACATAAAGATTTTGTTCTTGATGAGTGGAATTTCCAAAGTAAAGTGGCGGGAAAGCGCGGAATTAATATTGTATTTAGCGGTGGGCCCGGAACGGGGAAAACAATGACTGCCGATATTATTGCCGGCAGCAATAACATGAATTTATACAAAGTAGATACCGCGAGTATTGTCGACAAGTATATTGGAGAAACAGAAAAAAAATTGAGAACGGTTTTTGAACAAGTTTCTGATACAAATAGTATTTTGTTTTTTGATGAGGCGGATTCACTTTTTGGTAAACGCGGTGAAGTAGAACGTGCCCAAGATCGTTATGCCAATGTCACTGTAAGTTATTTGTTGCAAAAAATAGAAGACCACAATGGAATCGTTATTCTGGCAACTAATTTGATTGAAAATTTAGACAAAGCATTTGTGCGGCGTATGAATTTTGTGATTCAGTTTCCACATCCCACAATAAAACAGCGTGTGGGAATATGGAAGAAAATATTTCCACGAGAGGTTCCTGTGGATAATATTGATTTAGAATTTCTTGCAAAAAAAGTAGATTTGTCGGGAGGTTATATCAAAAATATCGCGTGGCTAGCTTGTTTTTATGCTGCGGAAGACGACAAGGTACTACGTATGTCACACATTATTCGTTCTGTTCGCCGTGAGTATCAAAAAATAGGTAAAGCGTTTCTCGATTCTGACTTTGCACCTTACGTCTAAATGTCGTTCATTTTTACGTTCCTGTGGTCTAAAACACCAAGAGCCCGCAGCCGTAGAGTTAAGTAACTTTGTAAATGTCATCGTCTAGTTAGTTTTGTGGAAAAAGTTATGAACACTGTTTTTCGAGATATAAATGCAACACTTAAAAAGTTGTTGTTTAAAAATTTGTCGAACTTTGTCGAAGAAAGTTCGATTGTGTTTGGCCAGCCTGACCAAGTAGAGACATCAGGCAATACGCAAATATGTATGTTTCTGTATCGCTTTCAACCAAATGCACATTTGCGCAATGTTCCTCCTCGTTACGAGAATAACAAAATGATCGACCCCCCTCTTATCATGGATTTGCATTACATGGTAATTCCTTACGCAAAAGACCATGAAACTGAATTGATGTTACTAGAACGCATCATGGCAACTCTCCATGACTATGCCAATTTAAAGGGGGACCTCTTAGAAGGGGATCTTGCGAATACAGGTAATTCGCGCGTAAAAATCATACAAAACATAAAAGGAGCTGAAGAAACTCAGCCGTTACTTACTTCTGTCATGAAAGACAAATTTAAATTAGCTGCTCATTATGTCATTACACCCGTACAAATTCCATCGAGCAAGGCAGCGGAAGCGAAGTTAGTTGCCAAAAGAATTATTGATGTTAAAGATTTAGAGCAACTAAAAAAAGAAGAAGACGCTATAAAAGAAGCAAAGAAACAAGCGCGTAAAGAGTACATGAAGAAATTATGGGAAATACAGAAAAAAGCATACGAAGAAAAAGAAGAAGAAGAGGAAGAGGATTACGAAGAAGACGAGGATGAAGACGAAGACAAAGATGAAGAAGAAAGTGACGACGAGGATTACAGCGAAGACGACGAAGATGATGATGACGATGACGACGAAGATGATGATGACGATGATGACGATGATGACGATGACGATGACGATGATGATAAAAAAGACAAGAGCAAAGACGAAGACAGTGATGACGATGATGAAGATTATAGTGAAGACGATGAAGACGATGACGACGATGACGACGATAAAAAAGACAAGGATAAAGACAAAGATAGCGATGATGATAAAAAAGACAAGGATAAAGACGAAGATAGCGATGACGATGATGAAGACTACAGTGAAGACGAAGATGACGACGATGACGACGATAAAAAAGACAAGGATAAAGGTCGCTAATCTGTAGAGCTGTACTTTGTAATTGGTACCAAGTTTTGCAACGGCTTGCTACCAATTACAAGCGCGAGTTAACAGCAGAAGTCTAAAATGGAACTACTCGTCACAAAGGAGTTCGATCACTTTGTTGATGTTCTTTTTTTTGTGATTTATGTTATCTTTCTTTTCTGCGATATATTTTTGCTTTTGCGCAATTTTTTCGCGCAATTTTTTAATTTGTTGTTGGAGTAGGAGCACTTGCTGCTTGTGCATGCGGATGTCTATATGCTGTTCTTCTTTGTAATCTTTTAATTTGCGAAATTTTGTCACTTGCTGATTTTTTTCACCAATGACTTTTTGTAAGTAAACAATCTTTTCATGGAGGTCTTTGTCGCGAAGTTGCATTTGTTGTAAAAGACCCTGCAAATCTTTGTCACTATACTTTTGCTGTGCGATAACAACCGGGCCTGAATTTGTTACTTTTGTTAATAAAAAAGCGGTGGCTTGTTGGCATTGTCGCTGTTTGCGAATGTACTTGTTTTTTTGCGCGGTTAGACTCGTAATTTCTTGGGTGAGAAGAAGTTCTTCGTTGGACAACGGTTGCGAAAGTGCTAGTTGATGAAATAGCCCATAACGAACCCCTGTGGCAATAAAAACGAATAGCAATATCGAGTATATTACCTGTTGTTGTGGACTTTTTTTCATTCAATTTCCCCTTCCAAATAGACCTACTTTTTTCGTTCGAAATTTATGTTCTACGGTAGAATGTTGCATAATTTTTTGTGTTTACAAAGAAGAAGTTTTTATATAAAATTATAGGCAAAAGAAGAAATTTTAATTCTTGACTTCTAACAATTTATAGCGAGTAACATCGAACCAATTTAAATTATTATAGAGTTTTCGTTGTTAAAATTGCAATGAAAACCTGCAATAATTTTAATGGAAAACCTAGTATATTGCTCAATAAAGCGGGTTTTTTTGTTGTTAACAATAGTATATAGAACCCCAAAAGCAATACTTAGCTGCAAATGTTAGAATCATTCGTAATACTATTTACAGTTATTTTGAGGAGACCCTAATGGCATATCAGTCGCCAGGTGTATACATTAAAGAAGTCTCAAGTGGTTCTAAACCTATTCTAAGTGCAAGTACTTCTACTGGCGCTTTTATTGGAATAGCTGAAAAAGGGCCTACAAATAAACCGGTTCTCGTAACGAACTGGACACAGTTTATCACCACTTTTGGTAATTTTATTCCAGGCGGAAGACTTGCCTATGGAGTATATGCATTTTTCCAAGAAGGTGGTAGTAGCTGTTTTGTGGTTCGCGTAGATGCTGACGATGCTAAAGCGGCCAATGCAACAATGAATGTTGGTGAAGGTGACGCAGCAGCAAGCATAAAAATTACTGCCAATTCTAAGGGACTATGGGGAAATCGCGTTAGTTTGCGCGTTTCTGATCCTTTGGATGCAAATAAAGATACACATTTTCGTTTAAGTGTCATGTACCAAGAAAATGAAAATTTTACCAACGAATATGATGGTAACGATCCACGTGAAATTAAAGAAAACTACGTCGATGTCGATTTACAGAGACTAGTTGAATTAGCCAATCCTTTGGAAGACGGAGAAGGCGGCTCTGCTTTTATTCGCGTTGAAGTTCCAGAAGGTTTTAATGGTACTGGTAAGCGTTTACCAAATGGTGACATTAAACTAGAAAATGGTCTAGATGGTACTCTCCTCGGACAAGACGGAGTAAAGTCGTTTACAAACGCTTTAAAAGTTCTTGATCCAATTGATGAAATACTTCTTCTGTGTATTCCTGACCGTCCTGGAGACCGCGCTGTTATGATTGCAGCGATGAGTTATTGCCAGTTACGTCAAGATGCATTTTTTATCGCTGATCCGCCACGTGCTTTAGAGCCCACTGATGTTGCCGATTTTAAAAATGGTACGGGTAACTACAAAGGTGAAAAAGGTTTAGCCACTTCTTACAGTGCGTTGTACTATCCGTGGGTTTATATCACTGACCCAGCAACAGGGCGTAAAAAGTTAGTTCCTCCTTCAGGCCACATCGCAGGTATTTATGCATACACCGATAACAAGCGCGGTGTACACAAAGCTCCCGCTGGTATGGGGGTTGGTAGTTTGAAGACCATTGTTGGTATGGAACGCAATACTTCCAAAGGTGAACAAGACTACTTGCATCCACGTGCTATCAACGTTTTACGAAGTATTACTGGTGCTGGTGACTGTGTATGGGGAGCAAGCACTCTATCCGCAGATCCAGAATGGAAGTACATCAACATTCGTCGTTTGTTCATTATGGTGAGAGTATCTATCGCAAGAGCGACACAGTGGGTTGTTTTTGAACCCAATGATAAGCTACTCTGGGGTAAGGTAAAGAGAAATGTAAGTGCATATCTCAGTAATGTATGGCGTACAGGCGCTTTGGTAGGCGATAGCGAAGATCAAGCTTTCTACGTCAAGGTAGACGAAGAAAACAACCCGCAGTCTAGTATTGATGCTGGTGAATTGCATATCGATATAGGAATCGCTCCTGTTAAACCAGCAGAATTCGTCATATTTACTATTACTCAAAAATCCCCGCAATCATAGATAAAGGAGTGATTCATTATGGCAGATAGAAGAGACCATCTCGATCCATATCTCGGATATCGTTTTCGCGTTGATATTGACGGTATTGGTATAGCGTCTTTTAAAAGAATTGCTATTCCAAGTCCGGAAACGCAAGTAAAAGAATATGCGGAAGGTGGCAATGTTACCACAAGTAAATTGGCCGGTATCACCTCCTATCCTGAAATTACACTGGAAAAAGGTTTGTTCAGTAGTTTGGAATTGTGGGAATGGTATAATTCTGTAATCACAACAGGCGCAATCCCCAACCGTAAAAATATGTCAATTACTGTAGTTGATGAAGAAGGTAACGATGGCCCTTCTTGGGAAATTGTAAATTGTTGGCCTTCGAAGATTGAGTATGGCGAATTGGATTCGACAAACGACGAACCTATACCTGAAACTGTTACGATTCAACACGAAGGTGTAAAACGCGTAACATAAGGAAATGATACATGACCGTTTTACAAATAGAACACGATTTTGAATTACCTTTGGGCTATGTAGACGAAGACGGCAATTTGCATAAGGTCGGAAAAATGCGCCTTGCCACAGCAGCGGACGAAGTTTTACCGATGCGCGATCCACGAGTTCAGCAAAATCCATCCTATTTGAGCATTATTATCTTATCTAGAGTAGTTGTCAAACTTGGCACCCTAAAAATGGTGACGCCAAGAACTGTGGAAAATTTATTCACCAAAGACTTCAACTACTTACAAAGAATGTATAGCCAAATTAATGGTGTAGAAGATAATTCAGAAAATTAGAGTGTTTAAAGCGTACATCTATAACCACAGCTTACAATGTAAAATCATAGAACACATTTGAAGACAAAGTTATAGATGTATGTTTTTTGCGCTAGTATATGTTCTACATGAACGAATTTTAATCAGCTATTTGTGGAAGCCTAAAGATGGATATTGCGACACAATTTGAATTTTCGCTGCCTATGGGCTATGTTGATAGCCAGGGAGTCGTTCATAAAAATGGTATTATGAGATTAGCGACGGCTGCAGACGAAATATTTCCAACCAAAGATGCTAAAGTAAAAAGCAATCCCTCGTATTTACCAATTGCTTTACTTTCCAGAGTGATCGTTCGTCTTGGTAGTATTGAAGAAATTAACACCGATATAATCGAAAATTTATTTACTAAAGATTTTGCGTATTTGCAAGACTTGTACAACCGACTTAATGAGCATGGCGAAGATGCGTTTCGTACGAAGTGTCCAAATTGTAATGCAAGAATTAAAGTTGAGGTGCCTTCATTGGGGGAGTAGCTCGCTATCCTTTGGAACGTCTCTATGAAGAGATAGCATTTATCGCATTCCATTTTCATTGGGCACGGCAAACCATTATGAATATGGAACACAAAGAGAGACAAAAGTGGTGTCAACAAATCAACAGCATTAACGATAAGCTCAATAGCAACGAAAAAAAGCCAAAGACCCAAAGTATTTTTAGTATAAAGTAAGGATTATTATGGTAGATATTCGAACAGCGGCATTTGGATCTACTCCAGATCTACTTTTTTTAAATCATCGTTTTATGGTAGAAATCAATGGTTTACCCATTGCGGGATTTGCTGAAATTTCTGGTTTAGAAGTAAGTATTGAGACGGAAACAATTAGTGAAGGAGGGTGTCCTTTCCCCTACACCATTCGTACGGGTGTAAGTTACAGCGATTTGACTTTGAAGCGTGGATTAGGCTTGATCCCTTTTTATTCGTGGGTCAAAGACGTTGCCGAGGGAAAAACGGGGCGTGTAGATATTATTGTGCACCTTTTAGAAAATATACCTGGTCCCATTCCGCTTCCGACGAAAACATGGATGTTTCTAAATGCTTTTCCCACGAAATGGTCTGTCAGTGACCTAAATTCGACAGACGGAGAAATTGTGTTTGAAGAGATCACCATGGCTCATCACGGTTTTAAACAGATTTTGTAGGAATGTTTCTTCGCGAGTGAAAATTTTCATTGTCCATTACTTTTTAGCTACACAACGGGAGAAAGGAAGTGCGAGGTCTATAACTTTGTGGTTCGCGTTAATTCACTTGTGAGTTCCCTCGCCACGTCATAATGAACGCTATTAAGTACATTAAACCACAAAATTTGATTACTCAGCATCTGCATAGAGAAAATCTCAATGTCAAAATTTGGGAAAAATATCGTGCGCCGATGATGAGAACGGAAATTTTTCCACTTGTCTTTCAAGAAAATCCAATGGTAGAACCCGAGGAAACGGAAGAAACGTCTACCACCACAAATATACACAATATAAACTTTTTTCTCAAACACTTCGAGCGCATTTTACAAACAAATCTCGAAGATAAAACGAATTTGCATTCGTTCTTTCCTCTTTATTCTCTCCAAAATATACAAAAACATACACAGAAAATTGCGCAGCACATGAAGTTTTTTAACGAAAATGTTCAGCAAAATATGTTTTCTAAAACTTCACAAAAACAATACAAGTACTTGTATAAAAATTCGCAAAATACTCATCTTGTAGAGGCCACCACACAACGTAAAAGTAGTATGTTACAGGTGGTGAATAATCGCCAGGGAAATGTGAATAACGCGGCATATAGAATATTGCAGCGTAAAAGCGCGAATACGCGCAAGATGCTGCAAGTGGTGAATCACTTAACATATAACACGCCACAACAATATGTCGAAGAAGTAGACAATACGTCGCAAACGAGAAATGTGGCGCGAACGAGTACCAATAGTTTATCGCAAGTACTCAATCATCTAGCGTATATGTTGCCCGCGGAGACTGTAAACAATGCAACATACATCGCGTTACAGCGCAAAAGTACGAATATGCGCAAGATGCTGCAAGTGTTGAATAACTTGACATACAGTACGCCACAACAATACGTAGAAGAAATAAGTAACACGTCGCCACAAAATAGAAATGTGACGCAAACGAACACCAATAGTTTACTACAAGTCCTCAATCATCTAACGTATACGTTGCCCGGGGCTTATGCAAATAACGTGGCATACACAACGTTGCAGCGCAAAAGCACAAATATGCGCAAGATGCTGAAAGTGCTGAATAATCTGACATACAGTACACCACAACAATATATAGAAGAAATAAACAATGCGTCGCCACAAAATAGAAATGTGACGCAAACGAGTACCAATAGCCTACTACAAGTGCTCAATCATCTGGCGTATATGTTGCCCGCGGAGAACGTAAGTAACGCAACATACACGATCTTGCAGCGCAAAACTACAAATATGTGCAAGATGCTGCAAGTGGTGAATGACCTGACGTACAGTAAGCCACAACAATACATAGAAGAAATAAACAATGCGTCGCCACAAAATAGAAGTGTGACGCGAACGAGTACCAATAGTTTACTACAAGTACTCAACGATCTGGCGTATACGTTGCCAGCGGGACACACGAATAATGTGGCATACACGACGTTACAGCGCAAAAGTACGAATATGCGCAAGATGCTGCAAGTGGTGAATAACCTGACATATAGTATACCACAACAATACGTAGAAGAAGTAAGTAACGCATCGCCTCAAAGTAGAAATGTGGCACGAACGAGTACCAATAGCCTACTACAAGTGCTCAATCATCTAGCGTATATGTTGCCCGCGGACAATGTAAATAGCGCAACATACACGACGTTGCAGCGTAAAAGTACGAATATGCGCAAGATGTTACAGGTAGTGAATAACCTGACATACAGTACACCACAGCAGTACATAGAAGAAATAAACAACGCGTCGCCACAAAATAGAGATGTGACGCGAACGAGTACCAGTAGCTTACTACAAGTGCTCAACGACCTGGCGTATACATTGCCGGGGGGGCACACGAATAATGCGGCTTATACGACGTTGCAGCGCAAAAGTACGAATATGCCCAAGATGTTGCAAGTGTTGAATAACCTGACATACAGTACACCACAACAATATATAGAAGAAATAAACAACGCGTCGCCACAAAATGTGACGCAAACGAGTAACAATAGCTTATTACAAGTACTTAATCATCTAGCGTATATGTTGCCCGCGGAGAATATAAATAACGCAACATACACGACGTTACAGCGCAAAAGCACAAATATGCGCAAGATGCTGCAAGTGGTGAATAACCTGACATACAGTACGCCGCAACAATACATAGAAGAAATAAACAACGCGTCGCCACAAAATAGAAATGTGACGCAAACGAGCACCAATAGCTTATTACAAGTACTTAATCATCTGGCGTATATGTTGCCCGCGGAGAATATAAATAACGCAACATACACGACGTTACAGCGCAAAAGTACGAATATGCGCAAGATGCTGCAAGTGATGAATAACCTGACATACAGTACGCGGCAACAATACATAGAAAAAATAAATAACGCGTCGCCACAAAATAGAAATGTAACGCAAACGAGCACCAATAAATTACTACAAGCACTCAATCATCTGGCGTATATGTTGCCCGCGGAGAATGTAAATAACGCAACATACACGACATTACAGCGCAAAAGTACGAATATGCGCAAGATGTTGCAGGTAGTGAATAACCTGACGTACAGTACACCACAGCAGTACATAGAAGAAATAAACAACGCGTCGCCACAAAATAGAGATGTGACGCGAACGAGTACCAGTAGCTTACTACAAGTGCTCAACGACCTGGCGTATACATTGCCGGGGGGTCACACGAATAATGCGGCTTATACGACGTTGCAGCGCAAAAGTACGAATATGCCAAAGATGTTGCAAGTGTTGAATAACCTGACATACAGTACACCACAACAATATATAGAAGAAATAAACAATGTGTCATCACAAAATAGAAATGTGACGCGAACGAGTACAAATAACTTACTACAAGTGCTCAATCATCTCGCGTATATGTTGCCCGCGGAGAATGTAAATAACGCAACATACACGACGTTGCAGCGCAAAAGTACGAATATGCGCAAGATGCTGCAAGTGGTGAATAATCTGACGTATAGTACACCACAGCAATACGTAGAAGAAATAAACAACGCGTCACCACAAAATAGAAATGTGACGCGAACGAGTACAAATAGCTTATTACAAATGCTCAATCATCTAGCGTACATGCTGCCTGCGAATCATACACGTAATGTGACGTATACGATGTTGCCGCGCAAAAATGCCAGCATGCGCAATATGTTACATGTCGGCAATCATTTGACGTATCAGCAACACATGGAAAATACACCGGAAATTTCGCGACAAGGTAGCCATCAAAATAAACTATTACAGGTGCTAAGTAACATATCTCACATGATTCCTAAACAAGGCAATACTGTATTGCAACGCAGAAGTGCAACCCCAAATATGTTGTATGCCTTGAACCACTTTACATATAAAACGCCACAAACGGACAACCATGCATATTATCCTACAAACAGTAAGATGCTCTCAGAAAGACTTGTGAGCTTAAGAGACCGTGTGGCAAATCAATTTACACAGCTCCACAATAAGTATTTTTTTACGGCAAACAATCCTCTGTCTCATCGAATATATGTAAACCACGAATCTGAAGTAAAACCTTTGAATACATCGTCATCGCATCAGCGTTTACAGTATAAACGTCGTGAAACTATACCAAAATATATTGCTGTGCAGCGTGAACAATTACCATTAAAATACAAAGAGAACCCACAGAAGCAAATCATTGAGGAAAAGAAAAAGCCGCAAAAAAATCAAAGGACAACACATATTCACGTGAGTGATACCAAAATTAACAGTATTGCAACACGAGTGTACAAGATATTGGAGAAAAAAATGTCAATCGAAAAAAATAGAAGAGGAATTTTCTAATGGTAAGCCTAAATCCTTTCTTCCCGTCAGAAGTAGATTATCGCGTAACAAATAGCCAGCGCGCCTTTATCAAAAATGAAGATACAGGGGAAGAGTTTACGGTTATGTTTAACCCTGAAGGATATAGTTATAAATTAAGCGCGGATGACAAAGAGGGTAACGAAAAAGACGAAGACGTACTCACGGTTACTGGTGGAGATGTTACGGCGAGTAGTGAATCTGTGGATTTGCCGTTTCACAGTACGGGAATAGGTGACCTGGACATTACCTTACAATATCACGCGTATACGTCAAGTATTGACATTCGTTCTGAGATGATGAAGATTCAGGAACTCACTTTGCCAACCCAGTCGAGTGGTAGTGTTCGTCGTCGTCCAGAATGTTCCTTCAATTGGGAAGAGTTTTACTACCTCGGCTATATTACGGAGGCCGAGGCAAAGTATACCATGTTTGATAGTGATGGGAAGCCACTTCGTGCAGAATTGTCTCTTAATTTCAAAGCGATTATTCCCGAGAAAGACAAAAATAAGTACTCTGGTTTCGAAGGTTGCCGTAAGACATGGATTGTTAAAGGAAATGACCGTTTGGATTTAATAGCTAACGCCATTTACCAGGATGCGAAACAGTGGCTATTTATTGCCCGAGAAAATGATATCGATAACCCTATTAAATTTCCAACACCGAATGACATTGGTAGAGTGTTGATTTTACCGGACTTACCTACGTAGAGATAAAAAATGGGAAAACCAATAGCGAAAATTTTGATTGATAATTCTGAAGCCGACGAATGTAAGATGGCAAAATTGATTGAGGTGGTTGTGGAAGAAGAATTGAATCTTCCCACGATGTTCTACTTCTATTTGTCGATTATTGACGATGAAAGTGGACCATGGAAAAATGTAGACCTTTCTAAATTTGCTCCGGGGAAAGCGGTGACCATTTCTATGGGACTTGATACGGAAAAAGAATTATTCAAAGGCGAAATTACCGCCGTTGATATTTCTTTTTCATCGGTTCCTTATATTGAAGTTCGTGGATTTGATCGTCTGCATCGTTTGCAATTTGGCCGTAAGAATCGTTCTTTTGCCGAACAAAAAGACAGTCAAATTGTCTCAACAATTGCAAGTGAAGAGGGGCTTTCCGCCACAGCAGATGCCACAACAACGGTATACCCGTGTTTGTTTCAGTTTAACCAAACGAACTACCATTTTCTTTTGGAGCGTGCGCGTAAAATTGGTTACGAGTTAATGGTGGATGATAAAAAGTTACTGTTTCGCAAATCCCAAGAGGATAAGTCGGCGTCCATTAGTTTAAATTTTGGAGAAGATATATTCGATTTTAATGTAAGTTTGCGGACGGTGC
Organism: Candidatus Uabimicrobium amorphum; assembly: GCF_009002475.1. Lineage (GTDB taxonomy): Bacteria > Planctomycetota > Uabimicrobiia > Uabimicrobiales > Uabimicrobiaceae > Uabimicrobium > Uabimicrobium amorphum. The sequence continues at coordinate 8,983,474 of NZ_AP019860.1, read as the reverse complement.
GACAAGGGGCTGTTGTCGAGACACGCGGTTGGGACGTGACAAAGATGGAAGAAATTCTCGGTAGTGGAAAAGCGGGAGATGAAATAAGTAAAATGGGGGGAAGCCAAACGGGGCATGCTATGGCCACTTCTGCGTTTAAGAGTGCTGAAAATACCATTGTCAATGAAAATTTTGTAGATAAAAGCGAAGCGGACACACGTGCTGCTGCCTTTTACAATGAAACGCAACAAGACTTTATTACAGGTGAAGGGACGTATTCAGGTACAGAGCAAATACGCGTTGGAACAACCATTGAAATTACCAACTTGGGAGATAAATTTAGTGGGAGTTACTATGTAACAGGTACAACGCACGTTCTCAACAAAAAACAATACACGACCAAATTTAAAGTGAGAAAGACGGGAATATGAGTTTTGTCGATATGTTTTATCAAAGTGAAAATCAGTCGCGGGTAACAGGAGTATTTATTGGTGTGGTTACCAATAACAAGGACCCCGATAAACTCGGTAGAGTAAAAGTTAGATTTCCAAAAATTAGTAAAGACAACGAGACGGATTGGATTCGTATCGCGACGCTATTTACGGGAGCAGAGTTTGGATCTTTTTTCCTACCGGAGGTCAAAGACGAAGTTTTGGTGGCATTTGAAAATGGAGACATCAACATGCCGTTTGTGATTGGTTCGTTGTGGAATGGTGTCAATAAGCCCGTGGAAGACAACGCTGATGGTAAGAATAATTTCTCTGTTATTAAGACGCGTAGCGGGCATACCCTTAAATTTGACAACACCGACGGTTCGGAAAAAATTGAGATTATCGACAAAACGACAAAAAATCTAATCACCATCGATTCAAGTACCAACACTATTTCCATTGTAAGCGATGCGGACATTACCATGACGGCCAAAAACGGCAAGATTGCTTTGGATGCAAGTGATGTGGAAATTAAAGGTTCGAGTAGTATAAAAATCGAATCTTCTGGAGGCCTTGATGCCAAAGCCTCGGGAACTGCCAACTTCGAAGGCAACACGACGAATATTAAAGGAAGTACTACTAATGTTAAAGGAAGTACGGTAAACTTAAATTAGGGCGCTGTATAGTGGAGAGAAAAAGTGGCAGAAGATCATGACTTCTTAGGAAAAGGTTGGAAGTACCCGATGACCGAGCGGACGAAAAAGTCGGAAGCCGGAGGGGAAGATAGTATTGCACAATCTATTCTTATTATCATTGGAACGATGAAGGGCGAACGGGTGATGCGTCCGCGTTTTGGCTGTGATATACACAAGATTATTTTTGAATTGAAAAATAAGAGAACATATCACACTGCGGAGCGTTATGTTCGTGAGGCCTTGGAAGAGTGGGAGCCGCGTATTGGTAATATCAAAGTAAAAGCAACCCCTGATCCAGATCAAGATAGCCGCATAAATATTTCAATCGATTACACTGTAATTGATACCAATACACAAAGAAACTTGGTCTATCCTTTTTATATAAGTGGTTAACAAAATGGACACATTTGCAAAAGAAGCATATACAAAGTTAAAAGAGCTGCGCGAAGAGTGGGATGCCGGCCAAAAAATGTTAGTACAACTAGATGCAAAACAACAAGAGCTAGAACAAAAACGTAAGGACCTGCAACAGATGATGTTGCGCATAAGTGGTGCCATTCAAGTTTTAGAAGAAATTTTACCTGACGCAGAGGAGCAATGATGCATTTTCATCTTGATCATAGAACTGCAGAGGATATTTTCAAGCATACCGTCGAGTTAGCTCGGGAATATTGTCCTGAATGGACAAAAGATTGGCCGGAAAATGTAAACGAAATAAATACCAAAGATTTTCGCGTTGTGGTGTTGAAGTTATTTTCGGAGTTGTCGGAAACGATCATTGAGCAACTGAATATTCTTCCTTACAAATACCTAGTTGCTTTTTTAGATTTGATGGGCGTCTATCCGTTACCTGCAGAGCCAGCAAAAGTACCTTTGAGTTTTACCATTGCCGAGGGGGCCACAAGCACTTATGTACCATTTCGTACACAGGTGGCGTCGTCGGAAAATGGCGATGTTATTTTTGAAACTCAGGAAGGTCTCTCGGTGTTTCACACGCCACTACAGCAGATTGTGTCGCTTAATCCGTGGTTTGGTCAGTTTACGAATCATCCTTTGATTTTGGAAGAGCAGCAGCAAGGTTTTTACATTTTTGGTAAGGACGACAAAGAACAATATATTCCCCACAAGATGTATTTGGGGGATTCTATGATTTTTTCTAGTGAAAAACCCGTCGATATTAAAATTAAAATTATCGGGTCGGCGAAGAATTTTCTTCCCTATTTTTCGATTTGGAAAGATAGCACAGGAAAAGTTTACGAACCGAAAAACAAGGTAGGCGAAGAAGAGTTTGAACTCACATTTGAAGGGATTGGCCCACTGGAAAAATCTGTGGTAAATGGTATCGAAGATTATTGGTTGTCGGTCGAGCCTGATTTTACAGAAGTAAAAATTTCTGAAGAGGTGATACTTCCAAAAATTAGCAGAGTAAGCGCTGATTTAAAGGTGAGCAATTTACTTTTAGATTCCGCAATTGCCAATGACAGTTCCGTGGAAATCGAGAAGGGGTTTTATCCTTTTGGCGAAACTCCAAAGAAGTTAGATACATGCTATATTGCGTCGCATAATTTTGCTAAAACCGGTGCGCAAATTAGCATGAATATTAATCTACAAGAAGATCTACCTCACATTAATCCTACAAGCTATACTGTGGCCAAAAGCGACATTAAAGATTTATTTTTGCTGAAAAGACGACTTATCAGCAATAGTCGAATTTCGAAACACTTGCAAACGAAGTTTTCCGCAGAGTTAAAAGGAGAAATTGACAAAGCGGAAGAACCAGACCAAGTGTCAGAGAAAGTACTCGAGGCACTCAACGCGATGATTGATAGCGAAGGACTGTTGTACGACAAGAAGGCCTTTAAAGACGTTGTTCTAAGAGAGGAAGCGCGCTATTATGTTTACAGCAGCGATGTCGAAGAACGCGACGTTAAGCATATAAATCGACTATTACTCGAAGACATATTTCACACGGAACTGCAAAAGCATGTCGAAGTCGAGTTATCTTGGGAATATTGGAACGGTGAGCGGTGGTTAAGTCTTGAGGAAAAAGAAACGGTAGACAAAGAGAAAGACCCTAAAGACGAACGCGAAGTTGAGGATGAATTTGAAGTGGCGGACAAACGTGAAGTCGAAGATGAAGAAGACGCACGTGAAGACGAAAATGAAGTGGAAGACGAGTTTTTAGCGGTTGAAAAAAGTAAAAAAGCAAAGAGTTTCGAGTTTCAAGACGATACACAAGGACTTACGAAGAGTGGACGCATTACTTTTGTTTGTCCGGCAATGAAGTCTGTCGAAATCAATGGCGTGAAGCACTATTGGATTCGTGCTCGTATTAGCAGTGGAACATATGGTATTCCCGGTAAATATTTGAAGACAAGAAATATTCTCGAAATACTCGACGGCTGGGACGACATTGCCAATATTTTGATTAAAGAGGGCATTACCGGAGGTGTTCGTTATCAGACACCGGAGTATACCCCACCTTTTATTGAAAATGTGGTTATGGATATCACATTTCGCGAAAAAGAGTTCTCGCATATCCAAAGCCACAGCAACTTTGAGTATTTTATACACGACCAACAAAAAACGTTTTATCCGTATCGCCCAGTAATCGGAGAAAATCCATCACTGTATTTTGGTTTTAATAAAAATGTGGGAGGAATCGCTTATACTCTATACTTTGCGATGCGAGAAATCTATAATGATAAAGATATACGTACACTAGTAAAAAGTACTTCAAAGAAAAATGGAATAGCAAGTGCCGCGGTAACTTGGAAATATTTTGATGGTACGACTTGGAAAACATTAGAAGTCGAAAACGGCGATAGTTTTTTTGGGAGCGGAGAAATCACCAAATTTTTTATTCCAAAAAATATTCAGCCAATGCATAAGTTTGGTAAAAGTCTTTACTGGATTAAGGTGGAAATTGAGGGAGACAAAGTGGTTAGTCCATCTCTCAAAGGAATACATTTTAATTCTGTATGGGCAAAAAATAGCGTAACGATTACCAATGAAATTTTAGGTTCGAGTAACCACACGCCAAATTTGAAATTTCAATTGACACAAACGCCCATACTAAAAAACCAACAACTGATCGTTCATGAGTCGAAACTTGTGCCAAATGAAGAGCGCGAGTTATTATTTGCTGAAGAAGGGCAAGATGCCATCTTTACAAAAGAAGGAAAAACTTGGGTGCGATGGCATGAAGTACTCGACTTCTCGGGGTCAACACCTTTTAGTCGTCATTATACGTTAAATCGCCAAGATGGTACGATTACATTTGGTGACGGGCTTAAAGGAATGATCCCTTCTGCGGGTAAAGACAATATTGTGGCAAAAATATATTCGAGTGGTGGCGGTAGAAGTGGAAATGTTTCGATCGGTACAGTTTCATCGTTGACAATTAATATTGCGAATATTGATAGTGTGAATAACTATGCTGTTGCTTTGGGAGGCAACGACCAGGAAAGCTTAGACGATGCTGTAAAACGTGGGCCACAAACGATAAAGAGTAAAGACCGCGTTGTTACCAAAGAGGACTATGAGTGGTTGGCTCTGATGGCTTCTCAAGAAGTGGCCAAAGCCAAATATATCGATAGCAATCGTGGAGAAGTGACCATTGCCATTGTGCCAAGTGATGAAAGTGAAATTTATCCTAAAAAAGCGCTTTTAGATAATGTACGTGAGTATTTACAAAAACGCGCACTTCTTACCATTACCGAAGGAATTCGCGTTATTGGTCCGCGATACCAAAAAGTGAATATTATTACCGAAATCGTACCTACTTCTGTGACGGAAATTGCACAGGTAGAAGAAAAATGTTTGCGCTTTCTCAGTAACTTCTTACACCCGACAAAAGGTGGAAGAGATCAAAAAGGTTGGGAATTTGGTTCACGGATTTTGATTGCGGATGTTGTTCGAATTTTGAACAGTGTGGAGAATGTTGTATCAATTAAAAAAATTACGGTTGAAAAAGTGCAAGAAGGTGTAGTTGCGGAAACTGCCTACGGTTCAAATCAAGGGTGGATTACACTAGAAGCCGATGCTCTGCCTATTGCTGGGAATATTCAAATAAATATTACTGCGTAAAAATGGAAGATGAAACATGTCATTACCTGTTCCGAATTTACATAAAAAAAATTACGATGAGTTGCGCGAAGAAATGATTTCGTCCATAAAAAAATACAACAGTGAGTGGACGAATTATAATGCTTCTGATCCAGGTATAACAGTTATTGAACTACTTAGCTGGCTGGGAGAACACTTACTTTATCGCGTCAACCATATACCAGAAAAAGCATATCTGAATTTTTTGCGTTTGGTGGCGGGAGCTACGGGAAATCAAATTGACGATGTGTTATCGCAAAAAGATTTGGATTTGGAGTACCGAGAGCTTTTAGAGTTTTTAAGAGAACTGGAAGACTACTTTGTGTTTAGCATAACAGAAGACGTCGAGGAGATTGTCGAATACTTATCTAAAGCGGACTTATCGGAGACGATTCGTAAAGCTTTTGCGGCAGAGAGCATTGAAATTTCTCCTTATGCAGAGGCTCAGATAAACTCAGACGACGAGTGGATTATCAAAGACAAAGACCAGTATTTGATTCGCTATGAAAATCTGATGTTGGATGTTTTCAAACAGGGAAAAAAAGTTGATTTAGGACAAATTCGTCAGGCAATATCGCGATTTGCCAATTCGCGATACCGCGCAGTGACGAAGGAGGACTTTGAACTTCTGGCCATTAAATCGACAGAGAATCGTTCACTAAGTAAAGTACGACGTGCTATCGTAAATGAGCGTAAAGACTTGGGAAAAATCGAAGTTATTGTTATTGCTGATGAAGAAAATTCGTATAAAGAGTTGCTACCTGTTGTCGATAAGTATTTAAGCGAACGAAAATTATTGGGAACATGGTTGGAAGTGAAGAAGGCTGATTACACTTCCATTAATATTGTGGCAAAAATTATGATACCTTTTCACGTACCAGAAAACGCGGTGGTGAAAAATGTCAAGAAAAAGATACTCGATTATGTTGATCCTATACGTGGCTACCACGATGGTAGTGGTTGGCCATACAAAAAACCGATCAATATTTATGAGTTAACGGAGATTATTTCAAAAGAAGAATACGTAAGTGGTATTCACCATATTTACATCGATGATGAATTGGTAGAGAAGCCGGTAAAAGGTTTGATTCGAATTGAAAAAATGGACATTCAGGTAGTTTATATAGGAGACTAAATCGATGAAAGACAACGGTTCGCGAAAAGAAAGCTCCTATTTAAATTTTTTACCACGTATTTTTCGGGAAACACCTGATAAGGATCTTCCACCATTCTTCGATTCGTATTTGAAAATATTCGAACGAATATGGGGAGAAGTAGATGACGACAAGCTTTTTGATTACGTTTTTTCGATACCTCTGTCTTTTCGAAAAGATATAAGAAATGGTGAGGTGAATCAAAAATTACGTAAAGAATTTAAACAAGCGGGGCATGACCTTACGCGAAATGCGCGTCTTGTTACTTTAACACCCAAAAAGAAGTGGAGTCTACACGACCACGATCATACGTATTTAATTCATCGTGGTGATGATGAATTTGTCGTCTATTTGTCTGGACGTAAAGGGATCGAAGAGCTTCTGGATGTCATTGCCGATTTTTTTCATCCGCGTTTTTCATTTTTATTTTCGAAAGTAAATACCGAATTTATTCCTGAATTAGATAATCGTGATTTACAAAAACTCAATAGATACTTTACACCCAATAAATCTTTTGATGATTGGTTGGAAGAGTTTTTATTTTGGTTTGCGGGAGCGGTTTCTTTGACACTTCGAAAACAGTGGTCGATTCATAAAAAAAGACAAGTAATTGCTGAAATTATACCTTTATACCGCATGCGAGGTACTAAGATAGGTTTAGAGAAATACTTGTCTATTTACATTGGTGAAAAGATTCGCATTACCGAGTCTATTAAACCTATGTACTTGGGAGAAAATACAGTTGTTGGGGGAGCGTTTACTCTAGAAGGAGCTCCATACTTTTTTGATGTTTACGTTACCTTAAAACGCATGCCTGTTCACGAGTTGCGCATGACAATAAAATCGCTTATCGAGATTATCGAGACGGAAAAACCTGCGCATACGAATTACAAGTTACACATAGATATGCCGACAATTGATGTTGAAAAACATAGTCGTATAGGTGTAGATACTATTCTTGGAAAGTAAATTTACTACCAACGATATACGTTGGTGAGTTTGATCAATGCAAAGGAATTAAAATGTCACCACAAAGAGTCAATTTCTTCAAAGGCCAATTGCTTAGAGTTAAAGATTTTAAAGATGAACAAGAGTATCATGTAGAAATGATGCGTATGCATCATCGCTATTTGCACACTTGGGGAATTATAAATGGTTTAAGGGTGAATGCAGTTCGTCAGACAATTTCGATAGAAGCAGGTAATGCTATTTCTGCCAATGGTGATTTTATATCTCTGAGTAAAACTCTAAATATCGAAGACAGTGAGTTTCCTTCAAATAAATTTCATGTTGTTGTTATGTACGATGAAAAAATGGCAGAGCCAGTAGAGGAAGCGGGAATTAAGGGGTATAGCCGTATTATCGAAACGGGAAAAGTGGATTTAGTGTCTTCTCCTGATCGAGATTCTCACGTTGTACTCGCGAAAGTTATTGTGAAGTCAGACGGAATAAAAATTGATGGTTCTGGACGTCGCAGTAGTGGATTGGCGGTCACTTCTGAAACAGGTGAAAAATTAAGTATATACGGAAAACTTTACGAAAAAGAAGAAAGTGGATTATTTTTTGATGCACCATGGGCGGAGTTTGCAGGCCGCCTGTTGACAAAAAATTTAAAAGTGACGGGTACCGCAATTTTTGGAAATGATGAAGATGATCATGCGATTTTTAATAGTGTGATACACCCGCGCATAAAACCAAATAAGCCGCTTCCAAGTAATCGTTATCCAGGGCGTAAATTGCAAATAGCAGGGGATGTTGAATTTCAAGAAATTTTATCTACCCCCGATGGTATGATTGTGTCGGCAGGGAAAGATATATCTTTAATATCGAATAGTGGAGTGTATATAAAGACGGACAATCCTGGAGCAAATAACCTAGGCGGGCATTTGATTGTCGAAAAAGATTTACGTGTTCTTGGTAAACTAAACGCCAAAACCAAGCAATTTGTCATTGATCACCCGACAAACCATGAAAAGGATTTACAGCACTCTACACTCGAAGGACCTGAAATAGGTGTATATTACCGTGGTGAATCGCAACTCATCAATGGAAAAACAACGATTGTTCTTCCTGAATACTTTGAAGCGCTTACTCATGCGGAAAATCGCACAGTTCTTATTACACCTAAGTGTGACCCTGGAGAAAATAAAACTTCTGCCTTGGCTGCCTCTGCGGTTCGCAATGGTCAGTTTTCGGTAACAGCGATTGATGATAACAATAAACGCCAGCGTTTTTACTGGGAAGTAAAAGCGGTACGTTCCGATGTTCCACATCTCGATGTTGAGGTTGTAAAAACCACCGACACGCTTGTCAAAAAATAGTTTGGCCTATGGCGAAAAGTTGAGTACGGTTTGCGAAAGTACATATGTTAAAGTTAAGAAGTAAAGCACTCTAAAATTAGGGTGTCATCCCTGGTCAAGCCAGGAATGACACTGTTTTGCAAGTCTTTATTGAGAAAGCTTTTATTCTCAGCTTGACATACGCTTACGCGGGAATGACACAATTTTGTAAGTCTTTCTATTGGCAAAAGGAACGGAATACGTTCTATTCATCAATGGGTTGTCCGGTGATTGTTTGGGTTTTTTCAGATACTTCTTCAAAGTTAGCATCGACGTAAAGAAAGGCATCAAAGCCGTCTACCAAAAGATATTCTGAACCATTGAAGTTGACTTTTCCATCGTTTGTCGAAATGATATAAGCGGCATCCTGATCCGAAAAAATAAGCGCAGACCCTTTTTGAAAACTAACGGCCAATATATCTTCATCTACAATGAGTATAACACCCGGTGTCATTTCTTCGATGATGACGTCTTGGATATCTTTTTGCGCGTTGGGCGTTATTTGTCCATCTTTTACAATAGAATCATTGTCCTCTATTTTGCGCATTTCTACATCTTCGGAGACGTAAACTTGTAGAGATTTTAAATTTTCTTCCGATAAGTTAAATTTATCAATTAATTCTTTATTGAGTACCATTAGGTTGGATGAACACCCAACAAAGAATAGCGCGATTACAAAAGCAAAATAATTCATAGCAACTCCAAAGAACGGAAAGGTAATGAAAAAATTTATAATATATATTTCTATTCTACTAGTATGTTCTTGTAAATCAACACCGCCGCGCAAAAAAGTGGTGGAAGAAAAGCCTTCTTTTAGTTTTGCAAGATGTGAGCGAGTGCATAACGAAATCAAAGTTCGTTTGGCTTTAGCAGTGAATCACCTCGATATCAACGATTCTTTTATTGCATTTTCTCCGTATTTAAAAAAGTATTTACAGCAAAATTTTGTCCATCTTTTAAGCAAAAACAAAGAAGAGAATCGCGAAGTGACTGTAGAGGTTTTGCGAAATTATCTTTCTTATCTCGATGGCTTTTTGTCGCGGACATTGACCATTACAGAAAGAATGCGCATTTATCGCGAACTATCACAGACATTTTCCATGCTGGAGTATTCTGTACTTTGGTACGAAGACGAGCTATATAAGCCGCATCAGGTCAAATCTTTTTTGTGTTTTGCGGAAGGGCTTGTGGCAGCGTTAGACCGTTATAAGACATCAAGCTCGGATCGTGGAGATTTACATTTGCTAGCAAAGCCAAAACAAATCGAGATGTATGCTTACATTAAATCAAAAACCAATCGTTACGAGAACCCCAAAAAAGAAGTGACTCCACCAGTAGAACAGAAAGAAATAGATGAGAATTCTGCTGTAGACAAAGCACCGCTGATGACCGATAATGACTCTGAAATGGAGAGGAATTCGCAAAGCACTTGGGAACCTATACCTGGAGAACCTGACGCGGTAAAAGTGAAAGAACCTGTTATGCCTGAATTCAAAGAGAACGAGAAGGGCGTAATCGACCTAAGCAACTCTTTTATAGATGAAGTGCCAAAATCAACGAATGAAGTGACATCATCAACGTCAACGACGGAAGATAAGTCAGATGGAGATTCTGGTACGGAGAGAGAAGACTATGAAAAAAATGATTGGCAATCCACTACATCTCAAGAACCAGAGATGATTCCGTGGCATAACACGGTTGACTTAAGTAATTCGGAGAGTGAGGAAGAAGAATGAGATATGTATTTTGGATATGTTTTCTTGTACTTACCGGCTGTTTTTCTAGTACAGAAGTTAACGAACCACCGCAACAAACGGAAAAAGTAACGTATGATGCCGAGGCGTGTAGTTTTATCGATAACAAGACACGAGTGAAGTTTGTACTGTTGGTCAAGAAAATGGCGTTGAATGAACAATTTCAAATATGCGCGAGTGAGATCATTAAATATGCACAACGTCACTATATGTTAGATTTACATGCGAATCAAATTGTGAACCGTTACATTAATACGAGTACGATGAAGAGGCATCTCTCTCATCTCGACAAAATTATGGCGGAAACCATGACGAAAAAGGAACGTCAAGATTTGTATCTTGGTATGGCTGAGATTCTTCCGGTTACCGGATTGACAACCCCTGAGGACGATCAACAGTTGTTTGAACTGTCGGTAATTCATAATTTGATGTGCTACAGCGGTGGGATACTACAAGTCTTAAAGAAATATGAAGACAGCGTTACTTCGGATGAACAACGCAAAGTGGTTGCAGAGAATAAAAAAAATTATCAGCAAAAGCCGGTGGTGGAAATCGACATGGATGCTTTTTTCGATATTCCTCAAGGAGAAGAGATTGCGTATCCTGAATACACCGTAGGTTCGACAGGGGACGAAAATACACCGACACCAACGAAAAAGAAAAAAGCACCACAAACGCCACAGCAAAAGAAAGCGCGGAGCTTTGTTTTGGTCAATCCGCAGGAAAAAGGTCAAACCAAAGGAAGCGAAGGGGCTGCTGCTCCTAAGGGAGATGGTGGTGGTAGTAGTCTGCTGGAACCTGTTGCAGCTAAAGTAAAAGAAGTTACTCAGCCAGCAGCAAATCAAGTGGAGCAAAAAGTGAGAGACCTGATTACAGAAGAAGTTCAAAAAGCTCTTGGAAATTAGAGGGTGGTATGAAATATCTTATTTTTAGTTTATGTTGTTTGTGTATGGGGTGTTCGAGTTTAATACCTTATACCGATGGTGTTGTTGAAAGTTATAAATTGACAGATAGCGAAATCAAAGGTTTGCAGTTTTACACAGAAGGTGACGACATCATTTTACAGCGCGAAGTGAAACGCGTAAAGCGCGATGTGGAGAGTTCTTTAGAGGAAGAATCGGGAAGTTTTATTGACGAAATTGTTCTTGAAGAAGGAACTCCAGGTGTACTATGCCATTTTTCGGAAACGCACATTGGAGTGAGTTTTGAGGAAAAGTTTTGTCTAGTTTTCGCCAAAGTGGAAGACGGCCGTTATGGTTTGGGTTATATCGATGGTTTTGTAAATTATTACAATCTCGAAAATGGAAAAACTTTTCAATTTCGCCGCGTACACCCCTACGAGTTTACATATATCGCCGTAGACGAGGATATCCTCGCGCGCATCGATAAATTGCGCACGTATCTTCCCGGGCGTACAGTGGAATAATAGGTAGAGGTAAATATTATGAGAACTTTGATCGTATGTATCGCATTTTTAGCTGTTCCAATCGTTGTGGCACAGGATTTTGAAATTAGTTTTATTGACAAATCTGAAATAATGAAGTTTGCAAAAGAAACGGTGAAAGTCAGTATCAATGGCGATAATATTCCTGATGAAGTAGAAAAACTTTTTGTCGATAGTGGCAAAAAAACAACGTTAAAGGACCATCTATCTCTGAAGGAATTTGTTGACACAGCAGAGAAAGATATTGAAGAAATGTTGGATCTACTCAGCACCGATAAAAAGAATTTTGAAGAAAAACAACAGCTTGTCAACGACTTTTCGGAGAATATCAAAAAACTAGAAGAATTGGTAGAAAAAGTTGCCAAGGAAATTGAAACGAAAATCATCGAAAAACAAAAAGTGAAAAGAGTTTTTAATAGTAATTCGATAGGTTGGGAGGTTGAAATTACCTATCCCCGTTTTCGTTACGAATACGTTATCGACGAGCAAAACAAAGCATATGAGAGTTTCGTTAAAGACTTCAAAGAAGAAGAGAAGGAAGTTAAGGCAAAGATATATCGCGAAAAACAAGAGAAAAGGTTTAAAAAAGAAGTTTTACCCAAGATTAATAAAATTAAACGCAGAGCCTTCGATAACATTCGAAATTGTCTAAAGTCTGATAAAGCGATCAACGAATTGGAAGGACTTTACGACGATTTACAAGAATATTTAGAAAAGGATATGGTTGCTAAACTTCGCGGAGAAAAATCGTATGCGGATCTACAGGACAAGTTTGAAGAACATCTCGGTAAAATGAAAGATTTTCCCAATTTTATACGATATCTTGTTCAAGATATGAATAAGATATTAAACCTTGTAAAAGGTTATAAAGAATTCCGTTTGCATCCAAAGGATGCACAATTGCTAGAGCGCATTAAAAACGACTTGCAAAAAGAGAGAAAAGATTATTTAAGTATGCAAAAAAAAGCACAAGATGTGAACGCTTCTTTTGCGAGTGATAAAGCTTTAGCGAGAATGTTTAAGAGGTTTAAGAAGAAAAAAGAGATCAAAAAATTCTTGGCAAGTGTTGGCAAAAGTAAGAAGGCCATTCGCAAAATTGATGCGGAGGTACCTGTAAAAAAGTTTAAGAAGTTACTTGGTAAAATACGTTTTATCATTGTAAAGAAAGAAGATTTAAAATAGTGTGTTCTGCAATTCCTCAATTACTGAGGAATTGCGGACGAAATTACTTACTGTTGATATTGAAAATAACGTTGTCGATATCTGCTTCTTGTTGCGCACTGTCTTCATTGCTAATATCTTGCGCTTTTTGATTGATGTAATCTTGTTTTTCCTGAACTTGCTTTTGTAAATCTGTAATTTCTTTTTGCAGTTTTTCTATTTCTAACTTCTGCATTTGAATTTCAAGTCCATCTTCCTCTAGTTGATCGCGAATAGCATTTGCTTTTCTAAATTGTTCTTGTTTCGCAACTAAAATAGTATTTACATACTCAACCTTCTTGGTCAAATTTTTATGTCTATTTGTAAGTTGCTTGTGCAATTTTTGAGCAGATTCTTTGTTGATTTCCGCTGTTCCCAATTTAAAAGTGTCTTTATCAGTCGCTAGCTCTTGTATTTTTCCATCAAGTATGTTGATTGCACTTAGACATTGAGCCTGCTTTGTCTCTAATTTTTGTTTTTGTGTACTGAGTTTTGCAATTTCTTTATTGAGATCTTCATCTTGTTGAAAATTCTCTATTTTGTTCATACTTGTGGTAACTTGATAGTCTTTGTAGGCGTCAAGTCCTTTTGTCGCGATAGAGAATACATCAAAAAAAACGCCAATTGCGAATATAAAAGTTGTTAATACAGTGTATATAATGCGTTTTTTGGTTTTTGCTTTAAATTTTTTCATACACAACACATGGCGAAACAGCCACCCTCCTAAACCAAAGTTTTTAGAACTACTACGGAACTGTAAATCCAATATGTACAAATATTTGTTTTACGATTCTATAAGATTTAAATTTTATTATAACAAATATCCTCTTATAACAATTACTTTAAATTTGAAATGGAGAATAAAATTTATTTATTTTTGCATCTGGACATGATCATGATTTACAATTGAATATACCGTAAACACACAAATACAAAGATTTTAGTAAAAGAAAATGAGAATGATAAATCGTAAAGAAGCAAGTAATCTAGTTCTAGATGTGTATCGCCCGCTACGCGAAGTAACGGGAACTATTACCGCAAATCAATACGATTATTATCGTACAACCGAGATGCCGGTTTCGCAAACATTGATAAAGCGCAGTGGTAAAAAATGGAATGAAATTTTGGATGAAATCAATTTACCCCATCCCCTGGATCGTTATACCCTTGCGATGTTTAGCCGCTCGTTGCACCTATTGGAAAAAAAAATCAAGAGTATATTTGCGATTGGTTGGCAAGAACAGAGTTTTAAGGTAGCGGGAAAAACACTGCGCCCGGACTCTTTTTATGTGGAGAGGTCTCTGATCCAAAACGGTCGATTTTTTCTATTGGATATCAAGCTATGTGTTTCAGCAGCACCGATCGCCATTTACAAATACTTACCTCTTTTTGAGAGTGATCCCTTCTCTAAAGAACAAAGCCAAATCACCTTTTTTGATACTTGGCTCCCCGAAGAAGCTGTCGAAAAACCATTCTTGCACTACGATGAGGATGGACAAGCCAACATGGCGTTAAAGAATAATGTTCTATATATTTGCTATTTATTGGGAAAACCAAAAAATGATATCGTTCCTTTGTCTATGATCGCTAGCCGTAAATCAAGTAAGAAAATCCCGCGCAATATGGAAGTGCGTTATGTGGATTTTTTAGAATTGCCGCGTTTTTATTGTGACCTAGCCAATATCGATTACGAAGAGCAAAAAGTCCGAGAGATTAATCACTGGGCAAAAACGATCAAGAGTTATATTCTTCATCCTCCGAGCAATGTAAGTTCTCTAGTAAAAGAAATCTACAAGGACATAAAGCATTACTGCAATTCAGCACAATTCTAAAGAAACCTTCGTGGATTGGCCTCCTGGCTATTGATTCTGGTTGTGAGTTTGTTGCTGGGAGAGCCAATCAATTGCTTTTTGTAAAGCTTTTTGCATTTCAACGCGCTCTATCCTCTTTTGTGCTTTTGATGACGAAACCCAACAGCGTTTTCGATCTAGCTCTAGCCACGTATTTTTACAGTGCGTTACCCTCATGAGTTGCACCGAAGTTAGAAGATCAAATCCTCTTTTGTGATAAGTGAACGCCCCTAAGTCCGTAACAATCTCTCCTTCAAGACCCGCCTCTTCATTGGCTTCCTTGAGTGCGGTTTCCTGTGGTGTTTCCTCTCCATCAATACATCCCTTCGGAAAAATCCAGTCGCCGTGATTACGTGAGGTGATTAAGCAGAAATAGATGGCTTTGTCTTCCATGCGATACGGAATGGCACATGCCTGTTGGTAGTTTGTACTCATAATATGAAATCCCTAGTAGTTATGAAGACATTATATAAAACTGTTGGTAATATGATGAAACGATGACAAATATATGACACTTCTTTGGTATATTATCTGAAAAAAGTATAAAAAATGACAAGGAGAAAACATGCCACTTCGAATCTTGGTTGTAATAATATGTTCATTTATGATGAGTTGTTCTACAGAAAAAAGTGCCGACTTGCAATTAACAAATAGCAAAAGGATTGTAGATGCTCAACCCTTGGGACTTCGTTTATTTGATAATGGAGAGGAAGAAGATTCTCTCGTAGAAGGCGATGGGGACAGTATTGAATTAGAAAGTGATGGAAAGATCACAGAAAAAGATAAAGAGACAGGGCAAAAACAAGATGCGAAAAAATGGGTACGCAACAAAAAAGACACCAACGTGGCGCAAGTCCGTGTGGGTAACGATGAGTTTTTGGAATTGAAGTCCGTACGTACGCTCGTTTCTGTGGAAGGAATCCGTACGCGTACAGTTGTGGATCATGTATTCCATAACTCTTATGAGCGCACTCTGGAAGGAGATTTTCGTTATAAATTGCCCGACAATGCCAGCATTTGCTACTTTGCATTTTATCCAGAAGGCTTTGTAAGTAAAGACTCCGATAAAGAAGTGGCTCTTCCCAGTTTACCTACCGCTGCCCAAATACACCGTAAGAAGATAGAAGACTATTTTGCTGAAGAGGAAAGCAACTTTGGCAAAGCGAAAATTGCGCATGCTGTGCCGCGACAAAAGGCACTTCAAGCTTATGAGGCCGTTGTGCGGCGTGGAGTTGACCCTGCTCTTGTGGAGTGGGCCGGAGGAAATGTTTTTATCACACGTGTATTTCCCCTTCAAGCCAACCAGTACTATCGCATTGTAATTGGTTATGAACAGACGTTAATAGATGTGGAAGATGTGATTACCTATCAATTTTCTTGTGCGGATGTTGATAGCGATTTCATGTTGGTCGCCGATAAAAGTTATATCGAAAGTTCACAGATGAATGTGGCGACTCCTGCAAGTGAAAGTGACGAATTCGTTTCGTATCAAACGCGCGTACGCAATAAAAACGTTGTGTTCCGCGCAAACCTAACACAAAAATTTATTACCAGCCAAGATGAGAAACAGGGCATTACTTACAGTTACGGTTATGTCTCTCCGCAGTTTTCCTCACCGCAATACAATTCGCGTTCGAAGCGTGCGATTTTTTTGCTAGATACATCGCTGAGTCAGGAGAAACAAGAATTTGGAATGTATGTTGCACTTTTGGAGAAAATACTAGAGCGCAATCGCGACATCGAAGAATTTAACGTATTGTTTTTTGACGTAAGTAGTGGTTGGTTACAAGATGGTTGGATTGCTAATAGTCCAGTTGGTTTGGCGCTATTTCGCGATAAAACGCAGGTGATGCACCTCGAAGGCGCCACCGATGTTACGCAAGCATTACAACACATGGTCGACACTCCGTGGTTAAATGAACAAAATGCCAACGTAGATGTTTTTTTTCTCAGCAATGGCCAGCACAACTGGGGAGAACTTTCGTTGCGCAAAAGTATGGCAAAATTTCGCCAAAAGTTACAGTTTTCTCCGCATTTTTTCTGCTATAATCTCGGCCTAGGAACAGCCAATACCGTGCTTTTTGACCTACTGAATGAATTTGGTGGGGGAAGTTTTTCTAGTACAATGCAACTAGATGAGTTGGCCGTTGCACATCGTCGCAGTACGCTGTTTGTGGAAAACATTTATGGTGAGGGAATTAGCGATCTCGTGACCGCGGGAAGTGTCAAAGTACTTTATCCTGGACAGCGCATTCTTCTTGCGGGCAAAATAACGGGTAACGAAGCGCGCATCACCATAACCGGTCGTATAGGTACACAACGCAAAAGTTTTGTGTTTACTGTACCCACAAAATCTTCAGGCTCTTTAGCACCAAGGGCATTTGGTGAATTAGTGGTGCGCAAAATGGAAAGTTTAGAGGACCCCGCTCTTGAGGAAACCATTGTTGCCTACGCCAGATATTTTTCGATTCCTGGAAAAACGTGTTCCTTGTTGATGTTAGAGTCGCAAGAAGATTACCAAGAGTTCAATGTGAATTTGCAAAAAGACAGTCAAAAAATTGAAAACACCATGGTAAAGCAGGTGCTAGAAAACATAGATGCTTCTTTGGAAAAAAGTATTTCTTCTCCCAAAAATAGCTTTATGTATTTTTGGGAAACTCTTAAAGACAACGAGCTCGTGAAACTCAACCCGCAGAATGTCGAAGAACTACTCTCACTTTTGGATGATACGCATTTTACTTTCTCACCACAAAAGCTACGCTATGATTTTTCCTCTCAAAAAGAAGGTGCGTCTGAGAACTTCCTCTTTTATATCAAAAAAGCTCAAAGTTATGACGCCAAGAGAAATTTAAGTGGTTACTTGCGTGCGGTGAGTTCGATCGTGGAGTTAAAGTCTCAAGAAAGTTCTGCATTACGTGTCGCTGGTTATTTGTTGTTGAAAGAGCAAGTCGCCTCTCACGCAGTGTCGATTTTTACCAGAGTGCGCGATAAACGTCCTTTCGAACCACAAGTATATCGAGATTTGGCCAAAAGTTACGCGGCACTAGAAAAATACCACATTGCCGCTTTGTATTACGAAATACTCATTTCGGGAACTTGGAACGAACGTTTTCGTCAAATCAATAGTATTGCGCAAGAAGAATACGCACATATCTTGCGCAAAATTACCCAAGAAACCCGTGAATCATTCTTTCAAAAGAGGTTGCAATCTATTGCCGAAAAAACCACACAACACAATGACATCACCGTTACCATCACCTGGACAACAAATGACACCGACGTGGATCTGTGGGTTATTGAGCCAAGCGGAGAAAAATGTTACTATGAAAATAAAAATACCCGCAGTGGTGGACAAATTTCCGACGATGTGACCCAAGGATACGGACCAGAACGCTACGCTTTGAAAAAAGCAGCGGCAGGTGAATATAAGATAAAGGTAAATTACTTTCGCTCCAATGAGGCGCGCATTAGTGACATTACCTTTGTCGAGACAACCATCACCACACATAGTGGTTCTCGTGACGCGCGAACACGTAGTTTTTATACAATGTTAACATCTTCAAAAGAAGAGACGCACATTGATACTTTGAAGTGGTAGATTTGTGGAGTTTTGTTTCCGTGTAGAGTTTGCCCCATAAAAGGGGCAAACTTTATTATATTAGTGCAGTAAGATTACTCGTAGGCTTTTAGGTGCGCTTTGGTGATGTGCTTTTCAAAAATACCCCCAGGGAACCACAAGCTGTAGTTTTTTTCCGGTTTCTTTTTGTATAAAGAAGTGAAAAACGAGTGCCAATGTGTCACCACTCCTTCCGGCAATGAAATATCAAACGACTGTATGATTTTTTCATCTAGTGGTAGATTCATATCTTTCACCCAACCCGCAGGATATTTTTTGTATTCAACTGTGTATGGTAAATACTTTATGTAACTCAACATGATGTATTTACGTTCCTCTTTTTTTACCTGTGCGTAGTTCTGTCGACTTGTGTAGCCACCTCCATGATGCAATGTTGCGTGAAATTCTGTTAGGATAAATGCTGTGATTGCAATGGAGTAACAACAAATTTTACGTATTTTTCTTTGTGGAACAGCGGCAGAAATTACTAAAATAAAAAGAGCAGGAAGTACTATTAATATTAGCGGGACACGTTCTCTACATAAGCACGGAGAAGTCATTGCCCACACAAAAACCATAAGTGTTGTAAATAATATGCCATAAAGAGAATTTTTGATGCTAAACTTTGTCGCATATTTCTTTACGATGTAACAACTTAGTATAATAAAAATTAAAAATATAATTGCGAATATGTGTCCATACATTATACGCTCCTTAACTAAGGATATATTGGTAATATATATAAAAACAGCCTACAACGACATTTGGTATGAAATATAAAGGTATTCAAATGTCTGAAGTAGAATACAACCAAAAAGATTTGCAACCTTTTGGGTTATATCGTTTCGATATAATTTTTACCAAATCATAAATGTATGAATGTAGTTATTATGCATATAGTATGTCACATAAATGTCGGCTTTGCATATTTTTTTTTAGTTAAGTAAAAAAGAGAGATTCCATTGAACCATCAAAATTCAAATACGGCTAACTTTGGCAAATATATCATCGAGAAAGAACTTGGTCGTGGAGGCATGGGAGTTGTTTATAAAGCCTACGATACACAATACGATATTTATGTTGCTTTGAAGCTAATCACCAAAGAAGGTTTTTCCCAAGACGACTATGAGCGTTTTTCCCAAGAGATTAAAGCTCTTGCACGTCTTAATCATCCAAATATCGTTCGTTTTTATGAATTTTCCACCACACCAAAACCTTACTTTACCATGGAGTATATCGAAGGTTGTACACTTGACAAAAAGATCAAAGAGCATAATGTGAAGTCTTTGTGGTTGGTGGAGGTGATGATGCAAATTTGCAAAGCGTTGGAACATGCGCACCAATGCAACATTATACACCGCGATATTAAACCCTCCAATATTTTGATCGATACGCAGGGGGTGGTAAAGGTGATGGATTTTGGGGTGGCGAAAATTGATAGTGCCCATCGCCAGAATTTATCGCAAAGTGGAACGATTATCGGCTCGATTCATTATATGGCTCCTGAACAAGTTTTAGGAAAAGCGACCTATGCCAGTGACATCTATTCCGTGGGAGCAACGATGTATGAGGCCTTGACGTATCGAACGATGTACCAAGGGGATAATCAGATGAATATTTTTTATAAGATCATTCGCAATGACTTTATCCCTTTGCGACAGATTCGTCCGCAGATATCACCTTATTTGGAAGCGATATGCATAAAGTGTTTGCAAAAAAGAAGAAAAAAGAGATACCAAAGTTTTACAGAACTACACACCGAGTTAAAAAACTTTAAGTCAAATCGACCTATTACCGCAAAGAAATATACGAAGTGGGACGCATTTTACAAATTTTTTAATCGTCACCGGTTCGCGCTCACGAGTGTCGTGATCATTTTTCTTACTCTCGTGATCTCTCTATTTGTGACGTTGGGTGCCCTGAAAAAAGCCGATCAAACGGCACAAAAGTTACAGGTTGCTCTCGAAGAAGCTGACCAGTCTTCTGAAAAATTACAAAAGCTAAACGAAGCGATGCTGCAATCTTTGACATATATCTCGCGGCAAAATCGCCATGTGGATTTATTTCGCGATGCCCAATTTTTAAAACCTGTGAGAGACGTTTTTGCACAGTCGCTTGAATTACAAACTGCCGATCAATACCGGATTCTTCGCGGATATGTCTTATTGGAAAGTCACCATGAAAAAGATCTCTTACAAGCGGTAAAAGACTACACCGCAATTCTTCAAAAAGTGAAAAATCATTTTATGTACACAAACCGCGGTAAAGCATACGAGAGACTGGGCAAGAGAAAAAAAGCGATCGCCGATTATAATCGCGCGATTGCGCTAGATGCTAACCATTACTTTGCGTTTTTTAACCGTGGTGTTCTTTTTCAAAAGGCAAAACCTCATCGAGCCATCTCCGACTATACCCAGGTGATCAAATTACATCCGTCTTACTACAAGGCATACTATAATCGCGGTCAAGTATACTATGATTTAGCAAAATATCAGGAAGCGCTTGCTGATTTTAGCAAAGTACTATCGATCGTTCCTGAATATGTGCATGCGTACTTTTGGAAAGGTCTCACATATCGCAAGTTGAACAAAGCAGACGTGGGTTTACAGAACTTTAGCCATGCGATTAAAGTGGATGCAAAGTATTTTCGCGCGTATTTTCAGCGTGGGGTGATTTATGTCAATAAAAAACAGTTTGTGAAAGCGGAAAGAAACTTCAGCCAAGCCATTGCGATAAATCCTAAATTTTGGGGAGCATATGTGCAGCGCGGTGTGCTATATCGCCATTTACAAAAATACGACAAAGCGCTTGCGGATTTCAATTTAGTGGTCAAACACGATAGTAAAAACTTTGCGGGGTATTTGCACAGAGGGGTTTTGTTTTACGAAATGGAAGATACCAAAAAGGCATTAGAGGACTTTCATACAGTGATCACGTTAAATCCCCGGCATAAAAAAACGTATCATCACCTGTTTCTTTGTTATCGACGTCTTGGACAAAAGGAAAAAATGCAGGAGTATATAAAGAAGTGGGAAGAAAAGTAAACCGAACTGAACGTGCCAAAGTTGAAATTTTGTCAAAGAAATATGATTTTTAATAGAATTTTTGATATTGAGAATTGCCTCATAAATGACTGACGAATTCAAAAAGAAATGTCTTATATATTAAGGAATACAGCAAAAAAAGTTGCAAAAATGATTGACGAATGAGGCAATTCGAGTGATAAATTAAGTTAAAAATAGAATAGTTTTTTTACCATATGGTGTTGTAGTATTTTCGAAGTATTGGGTTTAGTTTTAAATGAATAGTTCTGCCATATGGAGAATATTTTTTGAAAACAGTTGAAAATGAATCACTCCAAGAAATTGAAAGTGATACCTCTTATGTATGTTGCGCATTTTATTTGGACGAAAATAATTTGTATTATATAGAAAACTCTCATTTCTCTGATTGTAGTTTTAGAAGTAGTGTGGCATTAAACGCGTCTAATTGTCATTTCGAAAACTGTGGATTCTCAGATGAGTTTGAGTTGCATTTTGACAATAGGGAACTTACTGCATTTCCTATGGAGATCAAGAATTTTGTTGATCTTACTGGTTTATCATTGAAGCAAAACCTCTTAAAGGATTTGCCAGCGATTATAGGAAATTTTACTAAGATGATTACCCTTGATGTGTCACGTAACCAGATAGAGAAACTACCAAAAGAAATAGGAAAACTGAGAAATCTTACCTATTTAAACTTGGAGCATCTTAAATTGAGTGAGCTACCTGGGGCAATAGGAAATTTGACAAATCTGAAGGAATTAGATTTGCACGGGAACCATTTTGATCGGTTACCTGTGGAAATAGAAAATTTGACAAATCTTTCACATTTGAATCTGTCGAATAGTAACTTGAGAAACTTGCCTCGCGAGATAGGAAATTTGAGAAATCTAGAGGAGTTAGAGTTACATGGTAATTATTTAGAAACATTACCAACAGAAATAGGAAATTTAACGAACATTCCCCATTTAGATTTGTCGAATAACAACTTAAAAGAACTGCCGGCAGAAATAGGAAATTTAACCAATCTAATGACGCTGGATTTATCGCGCAACGAGCTAAAGGAAATCCCTGTGGAAATAGGAAAGTTACAGAAGCTTCACTCTCTGGAATTATACATGAACTCAATAACACGTTCGCAAGTAGAGTGGCTGCAAAAATTGTTGCCGAATTGTTCTATATATTTTGAATGATATTTTTTTATTAGTACTTCAGAAACGTGTGTCGAACTGTATTTGGGGAACGGGCGGACACTAGGTCCGCCCCTACATTTCACCACAATTCCGTGGTTTTTTGTTTTGATTTTTCACCTATTATGTGTTATTTTCTTCACGCTGTAAAAAATGTGTTACAGCTTTTGCCTACCACAAACTCATCTAATCTATATAGAAGTCCAGTGGTGCATTTCGTTATTCACTTTTCGGAAGGTAAACATGTAGCGATCTATCGGGATTATTGGATAAAGCAAATAGGTCTGCTGTTTTGCAGCGAAGGCGCGTTAAACAACATCCCGAGAATGTACAACTACAAATACTGTTATCTTCATCCGTAAACTTGGACTTCATCTTCGCAAAACAGCTTCTTTTGCTACACAAGCCTGTTTTCTCCTTCTAATGACACGTTGTGTTCCCTTCGTTTTGTTATGGTATTTTGCATTTGTACATTTGTTGTTGTGTCTTAACTTCTGGCCTAAAGCTTAATTTTCTATTGGTGTGGAAAGTTTGTTTCTTTGTAGAGAAGAAGCGGACGCTTTATTAAAGGAGTGCGTTATGTCGAATTCTACAAATGTTGTATATGGCTTAGATTTTGGAGCCTCAAATACCGTTTTGTCTGTTTTTTGGAATGACAAACTAGATGTAATCAAGCTTTCCGAGTCCTCTTGCAGTTTGCCTACGTTGCTATATTATACGCAGTACGAAAGCTATATGGGCAATGATGCGGCGTATATGATGCTCAACTCTATTGCTGACAAGGGACGCTTTATTCGCAACGTCAAATCAGCGTTAGCTATCGAGGGAAGCGATAGTACATTTGTTGTGGATAAGAAAAAGCCTTATGTCGATATTGTTTGCGACTATATTTCGTTTGTGAAAAAAGTCGGAGATCGACATGTCGGGCAAGAATGTAGTGAAGTGGTGATTGGAATTCCGGTGAATTTTTGTACCGTGGACGATTTAAACGAACAAGCAAAAACGTTTTTGAAAAAAGCGGCGTGGCGCAGTGGGTTTCGCAAAGTGTCTTTTGTGTACGAGCCAGTGGCGGCAATGGTGAACAATTTGCAGCAGTTTCGCGAAGGGGATATTGCCCTTGTCTTTGACTTTGGCGGAAGTACGCTAGATTTTCACTTGATTGAATTTCATTCGCGTTTTGATATCCGTCCTCTCGCAACACACGGAATTAAACTAGGAGGCCACGACATCACCAAAAAAATGATCGAGCACAAAGTGCTACAACATTTTGGCCTGGGTGTGACATACAACAGTAAAATGCTCGACCGTAAGAATAACAAAAGTAACAATGTGTTGGTACCAAACTCTTTACCGTTTTTATTGTTAGATGATGATTTGAATCGTTCACGCGACCAAGGAATCCTCGAAGAGATAGAGCGAATCTTATGGGATGCGGAAGCCGATATCCCCGAGTTGCGTTTTCTAAAAGACTGCATACAGAAAAAGTTGTATCATCATATCTTTGCCGCAATGGAGTCCGCGAAAATAAAACTGTCTAGCCAACCACAAGTGGACATTGATCTAGATATTGCCAACCGTGAAATCAAGGAAAAGCTAACGCAAGACGAGTTCAACGAGATACTTTCTTTCTACAAAAGTGACATTCTCGATGCCTTTGCTGTTTTGATGAATAGCGCGCAGATGAATAGCGACGAAGTCAACAAAGTGGTGCTCATCGGAGGGACAACGCAAATCGCCTATTTCCAAGACTTGCTAAAGAGTTACTTCACGCAAGCACAAATAGTAGAAACGGAGTTTTTATTCGAAAGTGTCGCGATGGGTTTAGCCTCTATTGCATGCAATGATAGGTATAGCAGCTTGGTATGCTAATTCAGCATAGACCGAATACCAGTGGAGTCTTTTCCTATAGGTGTTAGGTTGTTTCAAACTAAATTTTCCCCAGGGGTGTCATTCCTGCGAAAGCAGGAATCTACAATATAAAGTAAACTTCAAAGCGCTGGATCCCTGATCAAGTCAGGGATGACACTCCGATGGTGGTTTTGTGGTTCCAGAGAACAACCTGGGGGTTTGTTAGTAAAAGAGCTTAAAAAACCTACTCCTACTAGAGACAAAACATTTACAAACGAAATGTAATAGGCACCTTAATCCACGAATTGACAGGGTTACCGTTTTTGGTGGCGGGATAGAACAACCATGTCTTTACCGACTTCATTGCCGCCTTGTCTAGCATGCGCATTCCACTGCCTTTGACGATCTCAACTTGGTCGACACGTCCATCTTTTAAAATCTTAATTTTTAACATAAGACTTCCCGATAGCCGTAATCTTTTCGCGGCTTGCGGGTAGTCTATTTTGTATTTCTTACGTAGCTTGGGTCTTTCTATCTTCGCAGGAACACCCGCGGTACTTCCCCCACCAGCAGCGCTGCCACCTCTTGCACCAGCTCTTTTTCCAGCAGTATTATCACCATGAGGATTATGGGAACGCGAGCCACCGGCTGTCGGTTGTCCACCAGCGCTTTGCGACTTTCCACCGGAGTTTTTGGAGGTGACCACTGCCGAGGATTTCTTGTTATTGGTGGCCGTTTTTTGTTTTGGCGGCTTAACGGTGCTCTTGGCGATATTTTTTTGTGGTTTTGTTTTTGGCTTTTTGGGTGTTAGGCGCAGAGTACCAAAGCGTTCGTAGTTTTTGACAGGACGCTGTTCACGCTCTACGATG
This sequence comes from Candidatus Uabimicrobium amorphum, assembly GCF_009002475.1. Taxonomy (GTDB): domain Bacteria; phylum Planctomycetota; class Uabimicrobiia; order Uabimicrobiales; family Uabimicrobiaceae; genus Uabimicrobium; species Uabimicrobium amorphum. The sequence continues at coordinate 8,957,954 of NZ_AP019860.1, read as the reverse complement.
GGTTGCGCGAAGTCGTCTTTTTGCTGTGTGATGTCGACATGAGAACTTCGTGGGTCGTTGATTTTGGGTTCAAAAACTGTGGGAGTCATGTGTAGGTTGTCGCGCAGATGTGTGGTGCGCGCTACGTGTATTTGGATATTGTAACTTATCGGGGTCTTACTTTTTTGTTTTTGCCCGACAAATATGGTGAACGACACGCCAAAAATCGCTAAGTGAATCGCTAGGGAGATGAGGATACTTTTGTGTGCTTTCATGTCGTTTTCCAAAAAAATATATTTTCACGTGAACTATCGTTATTTTATTTCGTATACGTAAAATAATCGGATAAGTTCATGCGAAAATGTATTTTTCTAAAAAAACTTATCTGACAACCTTTAAAGCGAAGAAATGAGACGCAGCAAGTTGAGAATGGTATCCATAATGATATTTTAGGAAGAAAAGTATGAAGTTACTACTATTAATTTTTTGCACGATGTTGTGTATTTTCGCAGATGATGATGTCATCTTTGATGAGCCTCTAGAACTAGAAGAACAAGAAGTTCAAGAAAAGCAAAATTTACCGGAAAAACAATCCGATGTGCAAAAAACACCACATGAAAAAAAGCCTGAGTTTGAGATCATTCCCAATAGCAATATGAAGCGCAAGCAGGCTGTTGAAGAACAAAAAAAAGCCCAAGAGGAAAAAAATGCCGAAAGTGTGGAAAATGACAATTGGGCGTTAAACGAAACTGTGGTGACACCTGATACGCAAGAGAGTAAGAAGTTCGACCTACCAAGTGTTGTCTATAGCCTTGACCACGAAGTACTCATCAACGAACGCATGGTACGCTCTATACCGGAAGCTCTGAAACAAACTCCCGGAGTGATGGTACAAAAGACAGCACATAGCCAAGGTTCTCCTTTTATTCGTGGATTTACTGGATTTCGCAACTTGTTTCTCATTGATGGAATACGACTCAATAACTCTATTTTTCGCGAAGGGCCTAACCAATACTGGAATACCGTGGATTTTTTCGCCGTAGAAAGACTCGAAATTGTCAAAGGGCCGGGTTCCCTGATTTACGGTTCGGACGCTGTGGGCGGGGTGATCAATACCATTACGCGCGAACGCGAAAGATATGGTGATGACTCACTTCTCAATTCGCGTTTGTTTTACCGATATTCCAGCGGCGAACAATCACATATGGCGCGCGGTGAAATTTCGGGAAACTATGGCTACGATTTTGGTTTTGTGGGGGGCGTATTCTATAAAAAATTTGGCAATATTATCGCTGGTGGTGACAGCAATGAGCTTGACAAAACTGGCTACCTCGAAATGGGAGGAGACTTTAAACTCAATTGGTTTCTCTCCAATCACGAAGAGCTGGTTTTTGGTTACTATGGTGTGAACCAAAATGACGCCGAAAGAACACACAAAACCATTTTTGCCAAAAGTTTTCGCGGTTCGGCTGTGGGAAATGAACTACGTCGTCGTACCGACCACGATCGTCATTTAACATACATTCAATACCGCATGTATGACTTGGAAGATTTTTTTGACAATGCCACTTTTACCGTTTCGTGGCACTACCAAGCAGAGGAACAAGACCGTATTCGCGGTGACGGACGTCGCGACATCCAAGGAATCACCACAAACACCGTTGGTTTTCTGGCGCGTTTTGCCAGTAATGTGGGGTTTGGTCAGCTGATTTATGGTGGTGAGTATTACCGTGATTTTGTGCGCTCTTTTCGCGAAGACTTCAACGCCGATGGAACCTTTAATCGCCGAAGAATTCAGGGACCTGTTGCCGACGATTCCACCTACGACACATTAGGCGTTTATGTTCAATGGGAAATGCCCATTCACGAGCAATTTACGATTATTCCCGGAGTGCGTTACACCCATTCATGGCTGGAAGCTGGGGAAGTTGAGGACCCGCTGACAGGTAACGAGGTGTCTATTGAAGATGACTGGGGTGGTTTTATTGGTAGTTTAAAATTCGTATGGGCCCTCAATGCCAATTGGAATATCTTTGGCGGGGTGTCACAGAGTTTTCGTTCCCCTGGTCTTTCTGACTTAACGCGTTTTAACAGTGCGCGCTCTAACGAAATAGAAACTCCGGTAGATGAACTAGACCCCGAATACTTTATTTCTTACGAAATAGGTCTAAAAGCACAATATTCGAATTGGTTCTTCCAGGGATCGTACTACTATACACAAATCGACAATATGATCATCCGTTTTCCTACGGGAAATATCATCAATGGCGAAGTGGAGGTAACCAAAGACAACGAAGGGGATGGATTTGTCCACGGTGTTGAATTTGAAGCCGGCTATAACATCACTCCTCAGTGGCAGGTGTTTGGTGGATTTGCGTGGATGGAAGGTATTGTTTCCACATTTCCCGAAGCAAATAGCAACAAAGAAGATGAACCGATTGACCGTATGCAACCCGCACAGGGGTTTGTCGGACTGCGTTGGAATCATCCTTCGCGAAGATATTGGGCCGAGGGGGTTGTCACCATGGTGAGAGGGCAGGATCGCCTGTCAACACGCGATGCCGCCGATACGCAGCGTATCCCTCCTGGAGGAACGCCGGGTTACACTCTTTATACGGTGAGAGCGGGAGCGCGTATTACCGATAATATTACGGTAAGCGCTGCCATTGAAAATATTACCGACAAAGATTACCGTGTTCACGGTTCGGGTAACAACGAGCCTGGTTTTAACGGAATTCTATCCGTAGACCTTAATTACTAAAACTTCAACCAGGAGATTTGCTGGTAATTCAAAATGTTGATCTAACTGTATTTTGGGGAAAGGGCGGACACAAGGTCCGCCCCTACATTCCACCTCAGTTCCTGTGAACTAGGTAAATGAACGATTCTTAAATATCTTGCTGCAAATCAACATTTACATTTCTCTCTTTTAGATGCGCAAGTATTTTCGTCAGACAATCTTCATGTTGTCCAACGTACTCTGGAGGGCAAATACCTTTGCGGGTGAAGTGTCCTTCGGCGATTAGTCGCGCAGCTCCTGTGCAGGTATATCCAGTTGTTTTTGCCATGGATGTTGTATCTGTTTCACTGCAATAACGATCTAGCATATTGTATACATACTTTTTGTTCTCACCGTTTTCCTTACCCTCTATGGTGATGCGCATTACGGTAAAATCGTGTTCTTTTTCCTCAAATTTCCATTTCGGGAATAGCAATTGCGCAGTGAGATCGATGGGGCGTATTTTATTACCTTTCACCGAAATTTCTTCTTTGGAAAAAAGTCCGGTTTCACGCAGTACCTTCATATACTCAATATGTCTACCTGGGTAGCGCAGTGTCTTTTCTTTCATGTTGGGAATTTGCATGGTTTTGAGTAAAGTGCGTAGGCCATCGCTATTGAAAGATTCCAACGTACCAATTTCGGGAAATTCCACGTGTTCGGTTTCAGATAACGCCTCTTTGATGACAATTTGTCCATTTTCCATAATACGCGCAGGTCTTGTGTATTCTTCAATAACGTCTATGGGAGAAAAAGGCGCCTTGTACTCGTATGGCCACGATCTTCTGGTGGGTAATCCACCTACGAGACACTCGAAGTTATCTATTTGCATGTTTTGCGTATGGTGTCCGAGTATGATGTTTCCTAAACCAGGTGCCACACCGCAATCGACCACGGCGGTCACACCGTTTTCTTTTGCTAAATCGTCTAACAAAAAGAAATCTTCTTCGCAAAAAGAAATGTCTGCCACATCTTTTTTGGCTTCGATAACAGCTTTTAAAGCATCAAAGCCCATAAATCCCGGTACGGCTAAAACGACTAGGTCAAATGGTGCGACGCAACTCTTGATGGTGTCTGCTTGACTAAGGTCCGCGGTTTTGGTTTCGATATTGAGCTGCTGTAATCCTTCTAAATTTTTTGGGTTTACATCAACGGCGGTAACCTGATAGTCTTTTGCTAAATCTTTGGCCATTGCCTTTCCCATAAGGCCAGCGCCTAACACAACAATTTTTTTCATGAATTTCTACCTCTCTTGTAAATAAACTGTGCAGCTGCGTGGTGGCAGTATAAGTTTTTGGTGGTGCGCAACTTCGCGCAAGTTACTGTCAATACGGTGTTTTTTTCCACGAACGGAGATGAAAACAGGTTCTGTAAGTGCAGGATGAAGTTTCCATTGTCCTTGGAGTAATGCATGTGAAAATTCTACCTGTTGTGGAGCGGCGTTAAAAGCCATCACGATGTTTTTGTACTGCTTGTCAAATACAAAATCACTATTGTCAATGAGCATCACGATTACTCCAGGAAGATTTTGTGCATTTGCATTTAAGAATTTTACGCGGCGCTTGATTTCTTTTGCGTTGGGTAGACGAAATAGCTTGGAGCTATAACGCACCTTTAGCACGCGCAAAAACTGCGCAAAACATTCTAATATGTGTGGAGTTGTTGTTTGTAAATTTTCGTCTTGTAACCGTGGTCGCCAAAAATCCCATTCGTGGTAGTTCTTCTCTTTACATGGAATACCAACTCCCCAATTATTTGTGGCATAGGATAAATCGAGTTTGTTGAACCAATCTCCTGAGTTGTAGCTATCACCATCTCCTGACTTGGAACGTGCAATTTCGCTTCCGGCATGAATAAACGGAATTCCCTGCCCCAAGAGGACTAAACTCAAACCGAGATTTTGCATGGCGATGCGTTCTGTGGTTGTGGCGGTATTTGGTGTTCTGTTGTTATTGTGAAAAGGGGCCTTGGCACAAATTTGATCCCATAAAGTGTAATTGTCATGTGCGGAAATGTAGTTGATGCATTCGTAAGGTTGTGATGTATAACCACAGGGAGCACCGCGGTAGTCAATTTCAAAGCCATACACTGTTTTGTCATTGTCTTGGTATAGTGGAAAATCCGCCAATCCTCCGGCCAAAGAAACGCGAATATTATTGGCATAGTTCACTAATTTTTGACGTTGGTGCTGTAAATTGCCGCTCGTCTCACTGTTGTCAGCACAATTATTGTAATCGTAAAAGAGACCTGTGACAAAGCCTTGGTCCGATTTGGTGCGATGTTCAAAATTACCGCCGCGTGCGGTGTCGCGTAAACGATCGTTAAATGTTCCGATGCCGGTTCCGCGCGCGTTTATTTGGTTCATGACTTTTTGCGGATAGATATTGTGTAGTGAACCAAAAGTCCATCCTTCGCCATAGAGATAAATCTTTTTGCCGTCAACTCCGTCTTTTTCTGGGGTTAATTGATCCAAAGCACGACGGATATTGTGTAAATTATCGACGGTGTGATGCCCCATCAGGTCAAAACGAAATCCGTCTATTTTGTAGTATTTTGCCCATATCACCAAAGTATCGATCATCAATTTTTCCATCATCGCATGCTCTGTCGCGGTGTCAGGGCAACAAGTGGTATTTTGCACATAACCATTTTGTTGCAAGCGATAGTAGTAGCCGGGAACGATTTTATCGAGAACCGACCGTTGGTGCTGTCCGCTCGAATGCGTATGATTGTATACGACATCCATCACAACGCGTAGGCCAATTTTCGCAAGAGACGTAACCATAGAACGCATTTCTTTAATGCGTGCGCTACCTTGGGGATTGACAGCATAGCTGCCTTCGGGAACGGCGTAATGAAAGGGATCATAGCCCCAATTAAAACCATCTTCATCGCGGATCTTACCGATGAGTTCTTGTGGAATTTTAGAGTCGCGCGCCAGATTTTCGGGGATTTCACAAGTTTTTTGTTGTTGTCTATCTTCATGGATGGTGGCGATGTCGAAAACGGGAAGCAAATGCACGTGGGTAAGTCCGTACTGTGACAACTTTTGCAAGTGTTGCATGGCAAAAGAATCGGTGTCGGTGAATGCCATGAAAGTACCGCGGAATTCAGGACGAACACTACTGTCCAAAATACTAAAGTCGCGTACATGTAGTTCGTAAAGTGATATATCCATAAAATCTTTGAGTAAGGGTTTTTGCAACTGATCCCATCCTTCAGGCTTAAGATCTACATCGTCTAAATCAATAATGTGGCTGTGAGTGCTGTCTTGTGCCAGACTCAGCGAATAAGGATCGGTGACTAGGTTTTTTTCAACGCGATTTGTTTTTGGAACAAAAACTTCGACTTCGTATAGGTAGAACTTGTTTTTCCAGTTCTTTTCTCCGTGTATTTGCCACATGCCGTGATGCTGATATTGCATATGTAAAATCTGTGGCTTGGTATTTTTTACCGTATCAAATAAATGCAGTTTCACAGACTTAGCGCTAGGGGCCCAAAGACGTAAAATCGGTTTGTCATTGGTGAATTGTACACCCAGAGAATCCTCATAGCGGAAAGTATGATCAAATAATGACCATAATTGTACTCCTGTGGCAAATAGACATTGCTCCTTTTGCACAATGGCAAAAATGAGCTGTTTCTGCACTAGTTGGCGAATTTTTTCATTGGTAACGTCGACGTTAAATTGCATGTGGTTTTGCAAATAACGTGGAACTGCTATGGTATTTGATTCTCTAGCTTGCAAAGTGATAAACGGATGTTGTTGCAAGTTTTGCAGCGTGGCTCCACCGTTTTCTACATAGTAAAGACGTGCATCTCCATCTTTCGCTTCTGTAGGCAGTTTGCATAAAACGGTTTGCGATGTAAACCAGTATGCTTTACATGTATCAAAATGGTGTTGTTGTGCCATGAGACATCCTAACAAAATGCATAAAAAAATCGCGTTTTTCACAGTCTTATTCTCCTAGAACCCTCAAAAAATGCCGTAAATCTTGTTGCGACTCTTCTTGTAATTGAATGATAAATTCTCTCAAAAACTGTCGTTGCTCTTTGCCTAAATTATTGACAATTTCGCTCACCTGAAAGGTGGTTTGGAGGCGCGCTATTTTGGCCGCCATATCGTTTTCTTTTTCCAGGTGCTGTAAAAATTTATTGACGTCTATGCTCACAAAAATTAGCGGCATCGCTTCTTCATAGTTTTCAAGAGAAACGTTTAAGTTATAATATCCGATGTGGAAAGTCAACTTTTGTGTCTGCGCGAAAGCATTGACGACGACGTAACTTCCCAGTGAGTTAATGTCTATTTTGTTTGTATCTACATCTCGTCCATCTTCTTTTACTTGTAAACGATATATCTGGTTATCTATGCGCAATTCTTTTGGGGAAGAAATGGTCATATTGCCGAGATGCAAAACATCATAAACACTGAAACTAAAATCGCGTTCGTTGTATGGTAGGTCTGCATATATTTGGTAGATATCCTGACCGACGTTTATATTTACTTCTGTTGGCAACTCCCCATATCTCTCACTGATGACCATTATCGTATAATTTCCGGGAGGTAATAACAGTTCTTCACTGTAGGTACCGTTGTGGACAATGGCTTTAATTGGCTCTTGTAGCTGTTTTTGTGGGTCTATAATTACAGGGAGTACGCGCACTAGAACAGGTTGTAAATTTACATTGTAGACACTACGTTCGCCAGTACGCAACACAACTTTTTGGGCAAATTGTTGATAGCCGGGCGCCGAAATTTTGAGAGTATACTCTCCCGGAGGAAGCATGGATACGCGCGTGTAGGGAAAAACGATTTGGCGATTGTTGGCATCAATTACCGTTAACTTTGCATTGTTGACAGGCACGGCGTTTTCGATATTTAATTCGAGTGGAACATTTTGCGCAACTACTGTTACTTTGTATTCAAAACTTTGCTCTCCTGGGGGAATGTTTACTTTTTGTGTGATCTCCTTGCAACCAGGTGCCACAACGCGAATTTTCCACTCCCCTGGATGCAGTTTGTGCGAGGTGCCCGCCGGCAATGATCGCTTGTTTTCTTCTTGTTCTACAATGATTTGTGCCTGTGGAACATTGCCGCTATCTTTCTTTACGTAAAAGATCACATCGCGTTTCTTCACGGTGATTTTTTCGCGTAAAGTAAACGAGGTGTTTTTGGGAAGTACATCTATGGTTTTATTGACGACCACAAAACCGGGTTGTTCTATTTGCAAAGTGTACTTTCCTGGCAATATGGATTGTGGATTTTGTTGTTCGTTGAAGATAACAATACCGTTGAATTTATATTGCTTAAGCCCGGTGTTAATTTCGTATTTAATAGTACGTTTTTTGGCGATGATAGGCATGATAATTTTTTGCGCGTCTTCACCTGGAGTAATGATAATTTTTTTTGTAAATTTTTCAAAGCCTTCTATTTCAATGTCAAAGCGATATTGTTCGGGTAACAGACTCTCTGGAAGTTGTTGTAAAGGCTTTTTGTTCTGGGTGATACTTGTGATTTTACACTGTGACCGTTCACCAACGTCAGGACTCATTATCCATTTTAAAGAACGAGGTTTGGGAATTAACCTGGCATCGAGTTTTTTAAAATCTTCGCCTTTGTTCAAATTTGCTTCTATTTCGAAAGGGTGGTATCCTGGTTGACGAATAGTTATTTTATGTATTCCCATGGTAATTTCACTATTGTTCGTATACTGTTGTTCTCCTATGGAGAAGTTATTGATGTTGATGAAACGACCTGATTTTACATCGAATCCTTGTATGACTATTTCGCACTTTTCTGCCAGCACTTCATGGGAAAAGAACTTTGACATGGCTGGTTCACTGGCAAATCCAAGATGGTCGATACTGGTGACTTGGCAGTAATAAACGCCGTTGTCGACACCACGCAATTTGTGTTCTACTTTTTCCGTTTCAGCACCGACATCTTCTGATTGCAACGGAATTTGTGGATTTTTCTGGGTAAAAACTTCTAAGTTGTATAGGTCAATCCCCTGGTATCCTCGCCATTCGAGAGGAATCGCATTTGTAGAAATGACTTCGTTGTCTTTATTGGGTAAAATCCACTGTGGTGCCTTCGGAAGAGATCGCGGTGTTGAGGGCGCTTGTCCCTTTTTGACAGAAGACCCCTGATTTTCTCCTACAGAGACTGTCTCGCCACCGGAAGTTAGTCCAATAGATCCTTGATAAACAGAAACCAAAGAACCTTCGTTTTCTTTTACGCCTACGCGAAATTTATTACTACTTACATCCATACGATCGGCGTCGGGAATGGCGATGCGTGGAAAACTTTCTTGTTGTACGGTGGTGGTTTTTTGATAGCTAACATCACCTTTTTTTACATTTAGTTCATTGTCATAAGTAGATGAAATTAAACTACGCCCTACACTATTTATGTAGACGTTTGCAGAATTGTACAGTTTTACCGTGGCTTTATTGTGAGTTTGTAGTACACAAAAAGCTCCTGGTGCGAGTTGAATATTTTGATATTGACGTACAAGATCGTTTTCACGGACCTCTTTTCCGTCAACTGTCACGGTTCCTGATATGGATACAATGCGTAGTGATTGCGTAATTTTAACCCTTTGCCAATGCCAAAAACCTAATAGTATAATTAGCAATGCGACAAGTACAGAAACTATACGACGACGATGTTCTATGCAAAATCTTTGAACAGAAGTCATAAAACGTTTGATCACAACAGGCCATCGTTCGGGGTATATACTTAACTGTACTTTTCCACTGGCACCACCGACTTCCATTTCTAAGAATTCTAGCTGGACGTTTTGTGCCTTTTCTCGAAAACAAAAGATTGCATCGGATTGCGCCATACCTTCATAAAACGTAAGTTTGAGCTTCCGCGGAATTTTTTTGTCGACTTTGTCTTTGCAGCTACACAAATATACGCGCTTGCCATTGTATGTTTTGTCGACTTCACCGTTGAGCATAACCGTAAAATTGGCGGCAAATTGTTCTAGCATTCGCGGTTTTTCTTCCGTAGAAAAGATGATCTCACGCCCACAAGGTTCGACTTGCCATGCGTCGTCGCGGTGTGTGCATGCGTCACTGACACCATAATATTCATCGTGGTATTCTACGCGAACACTGATATCGTGCTTTCCAAGAGGTACTTGATCATTCAGTGCGACGAGCACCGGTAACATACCGCGCTCTCCAGGCATAATTTGTGGCTTTTTCTTGGTGGTGATGGTGTAGCCTTCGTCGACTTTACGGTCATTTATATAAAATTGTATTTGGGTGTCGCGAATAGTTGCCGGCGTTTGTCCATTGTTTTCCACGTGAATAGACACAACATAATTACTTTCGTTCCACTGAACTTTTTTGTTGCTAATGGCAACGTTTACGACTTGTAAAATTGCCGGAGCTGGTGTGATTTCAATGGGGAAACGACTTGTACATTGTGAACTACGCAATAAAATTTGCACGTTTTCCGTTTCTTGTAGTGTCGAGTCGTAACGTAAGTTTTGTGTGACTATTCTCGCTTTTCCCGCGTTAAATTGTTGAGGATGGATTACGCAAGGTTCATTATTGAAGTACAAGGAACCACTACCAATCGTTTCCAGAGTGACTTTGTCGGCGAAATCTTCGTTGATGTTACCGTACTCGTCGTGAGCTTCGACGATAAAATTTCCATCAAATGGACGACATGCCACTTGTTTTTGTACACATGTCACATGGAAAGTCTTTGTTTGATTTGCCTTGCATTGCGGCAAGGTGAGCATGGATTCTGCACCACCTGGTCCAGGTAATACGACGTCTATGGCATAGCGCTCTTGACTTTTATACAAACAAAAAACCTCTGGGGTTTTGGCGACACCTTGATAAAAATTTAATTCCAGGCAATCTGGTATCATGGTTTTCGCCGTGGTGGGATGCCCTTGTAGTTGCAAAGTACTTTTACGGTTATAGGTGACGTCGGTTTCGCCTTCGCGACATACCTGCACTTGTAACGCAAATTTTTTACCAGCAGTGACTTGGTCAGGCATGGAGAATTGCAATGTGCGGTCTTTGGGCTCTACTTGTAGGCAAAAACGGTGACCGAAGGAGTAACTTTGCTCTTCGTTTGTCACCGGGTCTATTGTTTCAACACTTGGATAGACGTTTATATTGGCAGAGATAATATCTTTCCGGAGTTCAAAGGTATAGTTTTTGCGAAAGTGTTCTTTGGCGTTGATTTCTGTTTCTTCGTCTATACATAGAGTGTTGTCGCCGATGGCCAATAGGATGCGTTTGGCTTGAATGGATGTTTCGCCATTGTTGTACAAGTGCAAGTTAAAATGAATTGTATCTCCGCATTCTACAAGTGATTCTTGCGCAGCAATGTTTTTACAAACCAACACTCCATGTTGTGGTTGTAGTTCTACGGGAAATTTGGTGACGACTGTATTACAGCGCAAAGAAATGTAGGATGGTTCGTCGATATTTATTTTCGTCATGCAAAAATTACTGAAGCGATATTTTCCATTTGCAAAGTAATCTCCTGGAATGACAGAGGAAAAATTTTCGTTGTAAAAGTATGCATTTTCGGTGGATATACCTACGTGATCGCCAAAACTATCTATGATATTGTCAAATTTGTCTTTGGCGACAATGTAATTGTCTCCCGTAAAAGGTTTTCCACTTAGTTGTGGTTCTACGTGTATAGCAAAGTGATCGAGTACGCCACTGGCGATTAAACAGGAAAAAGTCCCCTTTGCACCACCGATTTCGGAATCCTCTACACCAATGGTAATTTGTTGGCGGTGTTGAAATTCAAAAATTTTGCCGGTATATGCTTTGCCGTCTACGAACTCTAGAGCAATTTTTTGTGGCAAATCCGTGGTTTCTTTACGAGCGCCATAATACAAAAATAGGTTTTTTTCCCCTTGGTAGCTTTTGTCGATGAAATTTCCGTATTTTGCTTCAATGGAAATTCCAAAAGGCTTCCCTGCACAAGTATCTTCGTTGCAAATTGTCGTGAAGGTACGTCCCTTTTTCTCAATGAATAACCCCGGTATTTTTTGTGAAGACACCACCTTTATCTCTCCGGTAGTTTTGTTGATGAGATCCATCACCAACTGCATGGAAACGTCTCCACTAATTGTTCGTGGTTTGGTGGGAAAACTTACTTCTAATTTACCATTGAAATATGCGAAGTCACCCTGCACCTTGACGTTTTCTTCCGCAGTCTTTTCATAGATAATATGTATTTTTTCTATCGAAAATTTTGCGGGGGATATGGATGCCTCTAGGGTAATTTTGCCCGAATTTCCTTCGAGTATTCGTTTATTCTTTAGCTTTATATTTTCTAACTGTACATCGCACTGCAAGGATTCTAGTTGCCACGAGTCACGTATGGTAATACCATCGCATTGACATAAGATTGCGGCAGGTTGAGACACATCGTCTACCACACAAAAAACCTCCGCGGCCGTTAAGTCAATTGTTCCATTTTCGGGTTGGAGTTGTAGCTTGGTGTCTTTGTTATTGTTTAAATTTCCATTTTCAAGTGTTAGAGTCAGCGGTTTGTTGAAGTCGTGAATGATGTTACCGTATATATCGCAAACAGTAATGGTATTTTTGCCTTTCAAGAACTCACCATTGATCTGTGGCGAGGTGAGATGAAAAATAAACTGCGGTTTCTGTGCCGGAGTTATCTCGATATTTTTGGTAACTTCTTGCTGGTCATATTCTAGGGTAATTTTTGCTTCTTTTTGAGAGGCAAACGCACAAAACACTTCTTCGCTAGTGGCGATACCTTCGTGAAAACTGAGTTGATATTGCTGTGGAGCTTGCGGTTGTTCGCCGTTTTTGGCTTGTTGTGCGGCGAAAGAGAACATCACGTCTAAGGTTTTATGAAAAGACGTCACTAATTTCTCGTTGCGCATGGCGCGAATTTCTAGCGCAAATTTTTCTCCCGCCATTTGTGTGGGCGCACATTGTATGGCAAAATTTATTTTTCCTTTTGTGGGAACAACGCAATCGATATCTTTGACAAAAGTTTTACGGGCATTTGGTAGCTGTACCAAGGTTTTTACTTTTGCTTTTATCGATGGTATTTCCGGTTGAGAGCAATCGATCCTAAATGGCACAATATACTTATCTCCGGCTAAAATTTTTACCTTAGAAATGTCCGATTTCCACTGTAGGTCGTTGGAAAGTTCTAGCACAACAGATAACAGATCAATATCTATTTCGTTGCGATTTTCCAATGTAATTTTTCCTTGTAGATCTTCGTTTTCATCACGAGGGGAAAAATCTACTTTGGCAATTTTGATGCGTTCGTCTTTTATACCATTGAGTTCTTTTAAGATGAGTTCGCATTTGGTGTTCGCTTGCTCATTAAGTACCGCTTTTATGCGTGTGACACCGCTGTATACATTTGCGGTATAGGCAATTGTTACTTGACCGTTATCCTTGGTTGTGGTCGCGATCTTTTGATTTTGTCCACGTTGGCGCTCAATAAATATCTGTACTTTTTGCGCGGGAACAGGGTTATTGTTGCGGTCGACGGTACGCACGGTAATACTTACCGTACTTTTGCCATCGGCAACAACAGCATTTTGCGACAAGCGGAGTTGAAGTTTTGCCGCCTGCACACGCGGTATTTCAATTTGTATGTGGCACTGGGAGCAAGAAATGCAAGTGCCAAACGACTTGCTTGTCAATCTTTCGATATTTTTGCAGTAAGGGCAAATCGCCACGATTGCTTGTTCTACTTTGGTCACTTGGGCAAAGGGCGGTATTCGCTCTGGGGGATTTGGTATCTCGATTTGTCCGTTGCAGTTTGTACAGCTTCTAGTTTCCCCTACTTCGGCAATTTCATTTACTAATTTAGCATGACACAACGGACAGGCGAAAAAAAACATATTTTTTTGCATGATTTCCTCATTGTTTTTTTATTTTTACCGTTCTACATATACAGCGAAAACCAATAAAGCCAGCATGTTCTGGCGCTACAGCATAACTTACATATGTACGTGCGCGATCAAGAACCGCATTGAAATGGCTTCCTTTTACTAGATATTTACCATTTTCGTTGCGGGTACTCGTCCACTCCGAAACGTTTCCTGCCATATCGTATGCACCGTAAATACTACAGTCATATGTAAAACTCTTTACTTTAGCAACACGCCCAAATTGTTGGTTGACCGCTACATTGGTGAGAGAAGAATCTTGCTTTTCTCCCCATGGAAAAGTGCGCCCATCTGTACCACGTGCTGCCTTTTCCCATTCTTTGACGCGTGGTAAGTCAAAGCGAACACCGCTTATACGACTTTTCCATTTACAGTAATCTTTTGCCGCATAGTAATTGACTCCAAAAACGGGATTGTCGTCCTGCAAGCCAAAACGCAATTGTAAATCATCGTTCCACAGCTGTTCCCATGAATTTGCTAGCATGACCCGCGGAATGTGTTTGTCTTCACCAAAGGCCTTAAAAAAACGTTTGTAGTCACCAAATGTGACTTCTGTTTCCTCAATAAAAAATGGCTTAACGTCTACTTGATGTTGGTAATCATCAACAAGTAGTCGCGCGCCAACATAGAATTTTCCGCCAGGCACAAACACCATGTTGTCTAGTTTGCTTTGCAAACGAAATATCGGAAGGCGCAGTTCGCCTTGTGTATCGACGATAAACGGAAGAAAATACTGCGGCGTTTTTAGTCCATAACTACCCAATTCGAGTTGCCATTTTTTATTTTGTGTGATTTGTGGAATACTTTGGAGGCGAAATAATCCATCTTTGTCAATCACACGGTACAAAGTGAGCGCTTCATCCATAGAGTTTGCGATGAATACGTCTCCTTGGTTTTTTATATTCTTCACCGCAGTTTGTAACTGCGGATTTAATTTGACGGCGTTGTCTATTTTTTCTTGTATGTTGGCAAAATCCGTGTAATCCCGTTCGCGAAATTTTCTTGTCGCACTGTCTAGATAGTTCTGGGCGAGAATGTTTTGTATTTTTTCATTCGCGGAAAAATTCAAGATGTTTTTACACAGTGTTTCTATGCGCTGTTCACACTCTTCTATACGCGCATTGAGTTCGGTTGCTTTTGTCAGTAGTTTATTCGCAGAGCTTTTGTTTTGTTCGCTGCGTAAAACATCTAAAATGTCTAAGCGCTCTTGAAATAAATCTTGCCAACGCTTTTGCGAAAGTTCTACTTGTTTTGTGACTTCACTAACCCAGTACTTTTTTTGTATTTTTAGGGCTTGTTCTCCCGCAGCAGCACTCGCTTTATTGACGGTAAGAAAATGGTATCCCCATGCCAAGAACACGACAAATAGAAAGGAAACCATAGCCATTGCGGCATTTCGGGCCACCATCTTTTCTAGTTTAGCAAACCAATTATCGCGAAGAGCATGGACTGATTTGCCTTCCATGAATAACCGTATATCTTCGCGCAGTTGGCGCACCGAGTGATAGCGGTGATATTTTTGTTTGGCCATGGCTTTTAATGCGATTGCCATGAGTTCTTTTGGAATGACATCTCCATTGCTGTTGAGACGTTTTTTTTCCGCAGGAGTGCTTACAACCATTTCAATGAGTTGCAGTACATTTTTTGCGGTAAATGCCGGCTTTAAAACTAAAAGTTCGTAGAGAATGGCCCCTAAAGAATATATATCGGTGCTCTCGTCTATGGTCTTTGTTTCGCCTTGCGCTTGTTCTGGTGACATATAACGTGGCGTACCAATGATACTGCCATGGGCTGTTTCATCCGTAAAATCTAGGTTAAGTTCTTTGCTCGCTTGTTCTGCGTCTGCTTCTCCAATTTTTTTTGCTAAACCCCAATCAAGGACCAAAACCTCGCCAAATTCCCCAATCATAATGTTTTCTGGCTTTAGATCGCGGTGGATAATTTTTTTGCTATGAGCAAATTCTAAGGCATAGCATATATTTTGTACAATTTCTAAGCGCCGTACAATTGTGTATTCTTTACTTTGAGCTGTTTTATTGCGCAGCTCTTCAATGATATGTGCGAGGGTTACGCCACCAATCATACGCATGGTGAAATACAAGTCGTCTAGACACGAAATGTCATATATTGTGATGATGTTGGGGTGTTCGAGAACGCCACTAATACGCGCTTCACGCATAAATCGGTAGCGCGAAGTATCGGTAATGTTGTTTCCTTTGATCAGTTTCATCGCCACTTCGCGTTGTAAAATATTGTCTCTAGCTAAGAGAACGACACCCATACCACCTTTACCTAGCGTTTTTTTGATTTCATAGCGTTCTTCGTTGGGGATGCCTTTTAAATTTTCGATAGTGATGTCTTTGCCACTAGTGGATTTTCCGAGAGTGGCGCCAATACTTTTTACCTTTTGACTCCAAGAATCTTCGTAGTCTTCGTCACTAACCCTCGGTAAATCTTGGGCTGTTTTTTTGTTGGCGGCGTTTTTACTGGAGGGGTTGCGAAGAGGAATGTTTTCTGTTTTTGCGGGAGAGGGAACATCTATCACCGTTTTCGACTTGGATAGAGAGTCGTTTTTAGTTTTTTCTGTAGGTACAATCTCTAAAGAGGCAATTGTTTGTGGAGGCGTATCGCTCTTTTCTGTAGCAAAATCGATATCAACAGTTTCTTGTATATCAGACTGTTGTGCATGGTGAACCGTGTCGGCCACTGTCTTTTTCGAGCCGTTTTCGCTTTCTGTATCACATTGTGTTTGATTTTGCCTTTCGTTGCTTTTGCTATTATTTTCCATGTCTAAACTTCTTTCCTATGAAAGCTTCCTTATTTCTTGGGAAGTTTGATGGTAAATGTAGTCCCTTCCCCTACGTGGCTTTCAATTTCTAGTATCCCTTTATGGTCTTTTTCAATAATTTTTTTACAACTAAAGAGGCCCATTCCGGTACCAGTACTTTTTGTTGTGAAAAAAGGTTCGAAAATTAAATTTTGATATTCTGGACGAATCCCTGGTCCATTATCTTTGAAGTATAAAATAACATGTGTGTCGTCCTGGTGAGAGCCCACTTCGAGTACAGACTTTTCTTGTTCCGCCATTGCTTGAATTGCGTTTAAACACAGGTTGATAAATACTTGATCTAAACGGTTTACGTCCATATAAACACTGGGAAGATCCGCTGTAAAATTTCGTTTTATCGTTACTTTTTGGCAGCGGGCTTCGGTTTTGATGAGTTGTAAACTCTGTTCTACTTTGTCGTTAATGTTTCCCATCGCTAGTTTTATCGGATCTGTTCGTACTAGTGATAACAATTGTTGTGTTAGAGACTGTAGACGTTCTATTTGTCTTTCAAAAGCCTCGCGTAGTGAAGGATCTACTTGATCATTTTTTAATACGATGTACGACACACCAAGTATAGGGGTTAGGATATTTTTCATATCGTGAGAGATTGCCGTTGCCAGAGTACCGACGATAGACAATTTTTCGTTCTTTACAAGTTGTTCTTGAGCACTTTTCAGTTCTTGGTGTTTTTTTTGCAGCTCTTCATATAGTTTTATATTTTCAATCGCCAACTCGGCTTGCTTGGCAATAGATGCGAGTAGTTTTAAGTCATTTTGGTGAAATATTTGTTCGTGTCTTGAATCGAGATATATGACTGCCGCGACCTTATCTTTGGAAATGAGAGGCACGCACATTGCTGCTCGTGTCGAAGAACGGCGAATACTTTCGCTATTTTTGTAATCGCTATCACTTTGGGTGTCTTCGATGAGAATTGCTAGACGATCTTCAATACACTTGCGCAATATTGTTTCGCTAACTGTCGCACTTGTGGCATAGTTTTTTACTACGACAGGTTCAGAAAATTGCATGTTTTGGTCGACGAGTAATACAAATGCTCGCTCGGCGTGGATCGCCTTTATAATGATTTCCACAATTGCTTCGAGAAAGTTTTCCATTTGTAATTTGCCGACAAGAGACTCGGAAACTTTCTGGAATACGGCAATATGCTTTTTGAGTACCGTAATATCACTATTTTCAATACTCAACCTAGCGGTAGATATTGTCGAAAAATTTAAATGCGCGGTAGGTGATGAGGAGAGTGTAACAGCGCTTTCTTGTTCGTTGAGAATCAGAAATTCTGTTTGGCCAGCGGTAAAAGTTTCACCGCTTTCTAGTTGGGCATACGTTACTCTTTCGTCGTTTACCCATGTTCCATTTACGCTGTTCAAATCATGTAATATGTAATCTGCACCATCATGAACAATTTCACAATGACAACGAGATATTTTTACATCGTCGACTAGGCGAATATCTTGGTCTGCTTTGCGACCAATGGTTACCCTTTCTTTTTGGATATGGAATATTCGACCTTTTCCTGGTCCTGATAAAATTTGTAACTTCAAGACATGACCTTTCATCTACCAATGCTATTTCAACATAAAACTTGTAAAATGATATCGAATAGAAAGACATAATATATAACGATTATGAATGGAAAACTAGAGTTTTAATAGAATAATTGCAGGATTTCATAAAAAATACTCCAAAATATTTATTTTGGAGTATTTTTTTAGGCGTGTTTAAAATGAGTTCTCGATTAGAGAATGTTTTTTATATCTAGAACTATTTTTTTCACAAATTAACCCGTTTTGAACACACCCTTATTTAGTACTAGGGTGTGAATCTAGTATTCTTTTATCAAATTTGTTGCCGCTATTTGTGTCGTGTGCACAGTGACATTGTTTTGTAAACGCAATTCGGCTATTTTGTTTTTGTATTCTGCCGTGTTTGCTTTTACAAATTGATAATGTATTTTTCCTTGGGTTGAGAGCTTTGTGAAAAAATGTGTAAGCTGTTTTTCACTTACGTCTTTAATGTTTACAACATAAATAGATTGTATTTTTATATTTTTTCGTGCTAAACTTTCACGTAAATTAAACGATAATTCATTTAAATTATCATCAGATTTCTGTATATTATTATGCAAATCGCGATAAAACTTTTCCAGGTCGTTTTGAGCAATGGTTCGTTCGTTTGTTTCTTCTATAAACATCAGAGCATAAGGTGCATACTGAATCACCATAGGTACCACTTGCTGTAATATCATGCCTGGAAGTTCTAATAAGGAGCAGCCTGGACATAACAGGATACTTATTAGTAGGATAAAAACTATACATTTTTTCATAAAAAACCATATGTTAGACAAAGTAATCATAACTTAGAGCAACAATTTAAATATTAATAATATGATACTATAAAAGGGGTTATGATTCTAGATAAATTTTTATTTCATGTAGCATCAAGTAAGGTAATCCGATGAAAACCTCAATGGAAATACGCAATCAATTTTTAGATTTTTTTGCAAGTAAAGATCACAAAATCGTAGATTCAGCACCAATCGTGAATCACGGAGATCCAACTTTGTTCTTCTGTAATGCTGGTATGAATCAATTTAAGGATATATTTCTAGGTACACGTCAGACAAGCGACAAGAGAGTTGCTAATACGCAAAAATGTTTACGCGTTTCAGGAAAACACAATGATCTCGATGTGGTAGGAAGAGATACATACCACCATACTTTTTTTGAAATGCTTGGCAACTGGTCCTTTGGCGATTACTTCAAAAAAGATGCGATTTCTTGGGCATGGGAATTTTTAACAAAGGTATTGGAAATTCCTCAAGAGCGTCTATGGGTAACCGTTTTCGGTGGTGACGAGCAAGACGGTGTTCCTGCTGATGAAGAGGCTTCCACCTTGTGGCATGAGGTCGCAGGTGTTCCCAAAGAAAGAATACTTCCTTTTGGTAAAGGAGATAATTTTTGGGAAATGGGGAAAAGTGGACCTTGTGGACCATGTTCTGAAATACATATTGATCGTGGTGAGACGATTGGTGACTTAGCGTTGGCAACAGATCCGAAACTAGGCGTCAATGGTGAAAATGATCGTTTTATTGAAATTTGGAACCTGGTATTTATTGAATACAATCGCAATGAAGACGGCGGATTAGAGTCTTTACCTGCAAAACATGTTGATACAGGTATGGGATTTGAGCGTCTCGTCGCTTATCTACAAGATAAAAAATCTAACTATGACACAGATCTACTTGCTCCGATTATACAAGAGACGGAAAATTTGTGTAGTATGAAGTATTCTGCGCAAGATACTTTGTTGTCTGATGTGGCCTTTCGCGTAATCGCTGACCATATACGCGCTATCACGATTGCTTTTGCTGATGGAGGTCTACCGGGAAACAAAGGTAGTGGTTTTGTGTTACGGCGTATTCTAAGACGCGCAGCTCTCTTTGCGAAAGAATATCTAAACACTAGTGATGCTTTTCTGCATAAACTTGTTCCGTGTGTAGGTAAAATATACGCTGATATTTTTCCCGAAATTTTACAACAACAAGACCACATTATGCTGGTGATCAAAAGCGAAGAGGAATCTTTCTCTAAGGTTCTGGAAAATGGAACATCTCTGTTCAACAAATTGTTAGAGGAAACCAAAAGCAAGAATCTCAAAGAAATTTCAGGAACAAAAGCATATTCTTTATATGAGACTCACGGATTTCCCGTGGATCTTATTGAGTTGATGGCGGAACAAAACGAAGTGACTATCAATCATAAAGAATGGAAAAAAGCAGAAGAAAAACATCGCGAACTGTCTAAGGACAAAGAATTTGATTATAATTTTTCCATGACGGAAATCGAAGGACTTCCAGCGACCAAGTTTAATGGCTATGGAAAACTTTCTGGACAGGCAAAGCTTTTGAAGTTAATCGGTACGGATAAGATTATTTTAGATCGCACCACGTTTTACGCAGAATCGGGGGGGCAAGTTTCCGATACGGGTACTATTACCGGAAAGAATTTTGCGTTTCAAGTAGATGATACACAAAAGCATGGTGAGATTTATGTGCACTATGGACAACTTGTCGAAGGAAATTTATCGCAGTTACCTCGTTGGGTGAGTACACATGTAGATAAACAACGACGTCGAAAAATTATGGCAAATCACACGGCAACACATTTGTTGCATTCTGCTTTGCATCGTGTATTAGGAGAACACGCTGTACAGAGAGGCTCGGAAGTTTCTCCTGAAAGATTGCGTTTTGACGTATCGCATCCACAAAAAATTACCCAGGAACAAGTACTGTCAATAGAGCGTATTGTAAATGAAGCCATTGCGCAAAACACACGCGTTAGCCGTCGTATTTGTTCTCTTGATGAAGCAAAAAGCAAAGGGGCGATGGCTCTCTTTGGCGAAAAATATGGAGAGAAAGTTCGCGTGGTATCTATAAGCAACTACTCGATGGAACTATGTGGAGGAACACATGTTCACTATACGGGAAATATCGGTTGTTTTAAAATAACCTCGGAAGGCGCTGTACAAGCTGGTGTACGTAGAATTGAAGCTGTTACGCGCGGAATCGCTATTGAAAATATTCAGGAAAAAAATATACTCCTCGACAAAGTTCAGACGCAGTTAAAGGTAGGAGAAGAGCAAGTCTTAGAGAAAATTTCGCAAATGCAAGACGAAATAAAAGAGCTACGTAAGACACAGAAGCAATTTGAACAACAACAGGTGAAAATCCAAAGAGATGCTCTTTTGCAGCAGGCAAGTGATATCAATGGTGTTAAATTTGTTTTTGCTACCTTACCGGAAGCTAAAGTGGAAAACTTAAGAGATATGGCGGATTTGATGCGTAAGAGTTCTACCCCATGTGCTGGCGTTATTTCTTGCGAAAAGAATGGAAAGCTACCACTCGTAGTTTTTGTGTCGGATCACTTAGCGGACCATCCCAAACTTCATGCAGGTGAATTACTGAAAAAAGTTTGCGATTTGTTGGGTGGAGGTGGAAATGCGAAAAGAAAAGATTTTGCCCAAGGACAAGCAATCAAAATAAATCAGATCAACGAAGCTCAAGATCTGGCGCGGGATTACATTACCGCTGCTACAGAGTAGGTAATTTCGCAATGGTTATTTCCATTTCACGGTGTCTAGTGCCGTAGAGACCTTTGGCTTATTGGATATCGTGAAAGCGGAAATGACTACCGTCGTTTATATAAAACAATATAGACAATAGTATATGTAGATTTGTGGTTGTTGCGAGTAGGTAAGCCGTTCGTTTTCATTTTTTTTAAGAGGGCGACACGCCTAGCTGCGGTAGAATATAGATTACCAAAAAAAAGTTGACAAACTATTATATGCTTGCTATATTCCATAACTTGTTATTAACTAGAAAATTATTAACTTTGAACATTATTTTCGAAAGATAGAAAATGGCCGTTCCAAAAAGAAGACAATCAAAAGCTCGTTCGAGAAAAAGACGCTCTCACGACGCGCTCATCGCCCCAACATACACATTATGTACAAATTGTGGCGCACTTACTAGACCTCACTCTGTTTGTACCAGCTGTGGAACTTACAAAGGTGTACAAATTCTAAAAGTAAAAGAAAAGAAGAAATAGGTTTATTTTAGCCATCATTTAGAAAGGCAAATAAGAGCGTGACACGAGACGAAATTCAAAAAAAGATTATCAATATTGTGGCTGATATTGCGAGTTTCCCTGAAGATAAAATAGAAGGAAGTTCTTCTCTAATTGAAGATATCCACGCAGATTCTTTAATGGTATTTGAAATCGCTCAAGAAATAGAAGCTACATTTGAGATAGAGATTGACGAAGAAGATTTAGAAACAATAAAAACGATAAATGATGCAACGGATCATATAGAAAAAAGATTGAAGTAAATAAGCGTATGACAAAAAAAAGACGAGTTGTTATTACAGGTTTAGGTTCTGTGAATTCATTGGGACACAATGTTGCGCAGTTGTGGAAAAATTTATTAGACAATAAAAGCGGTATTGATACCATTTCCAAATTTGATTGTGCAGAACACCGATGTAAAATCGCAGGTGAGGTTAAAGATTTCGATCCAACATCCGTCATTCAACCACGAGATGTTCGTCGCCTGGATCTGTTTACTCAATACGCTCTATATGCTACCCATGAAGCAATCGAAGACTCAAAACTTGATTTTGCCAAAGAAAATCCGTTACGCGTAAGCGTAAACTTAGGTTCAGGCATGGGCGGAATGACATTAGTAGAAAAACAAGTTCAACTCGCTAGAGAAAAAGGCTTTCGTAGAGTTGCGCCCTACACAATTCCTTCCGCGATGTTAAGTGCCGCAAGCTCCGAAGTTTCGATAAAATACGGTTTTAAAGGCATGAATTTTACCGCTTCTGCAGCATGTGCTTCTGCACCTTATGCAATTGGACTATCTGCGCGAATGATTCAGTATGGAGATGCCGACATCGTTGTTTCAGGGGGAACCGAAGCAATTATTACACCCACCACAATGGCGGGATTTTCGTCATCCAGAGCACTATCTAAGAGAAATGATGAACCGAAAAAAGCGTCGAGACCATTTGATAAGACACGTGATGGATTTGTTATGGGAGAAGGCGCTGGTATCGTTATTCTCGAAGAGCTAGAGCATGCTAAACAAAGAAATGCCAAAATATATGCGGAAGTTGTTGGTGTTGGCTGGGGAGCTGATGCATACCATATAACGGCACCTGACCAAGAAGGGAAAGGTGCTGAGTATGCCATGAACCAAGCAATTGACGATGCACAAATACAAAAAGAACAAATTTCCTACATAAACGCTCATGGTACAAGTACGAAACAAAACGATGTTATCGAAACAATGGCAATTAAAAAAGTGTTTGGCGACTATGCATATAAAATTCCGGTATCGTCAACAAAGTCGATGATTGGACACCTAATCGGTGCCGCCGGGGGCATAGAATGCATCGTGTGCGCACTAAGTGTTTTTCACAACAAGATCCATGGTACAGCGAACTATGAGTTTCCTGATCCAGACTGCGATCTTGATTACGTTCCCAACGAATCAAGAGATTTAGATGTGCAATATGCCATGTCTAATTCTTTTGCATTCGGAGGATCAAACGTATCACTTGTTTTAGGCAAACTACAGAATGAAAACTAAATTTCTTTTGAAACAAGAGTCTTTCTTTTGTCCGATTTAGTTTTCATCCTTAAAAACTAGTTATGTAATAGAATAATACGCTTTAAAATCTATTCATGAAAAACAACAAAATTTTAAACTTGTTATTCCAATAGAACACTGAATAAAGGAAAGCAAACTCATTTAGTTTGAGATTTGCAACATAAAAATTATGAACCTGGAACTTCGTATAACTAAAGGACAAAGAACTGGTTACCTAAAACAAATCACTAAGCCAGAGAGAGTACTTATAGGTAGAGATGCCAGCTGTGATCTGTCAATTCCTGATGATCCACTACTTTCTAGACAACATTGTCTTATAGAAATAACAACTTCAGGTATAAAAGCAATCGATTTAAAAAGCCGCAATGGTACTTTTGTAAGTGGACAGAGAATAGGGGAAAAAATTCTCAATCTGCATGATGAAATTCGTGTGGGAAGTCATGTATTTCAAATAGTGCCTCAACAAAACTTGTCTCCTGGAGTTGTGGGGAAATGTGGGCAATGTGGCTGTAACATTTTAGACAGTGATGTCAAGCAAAGAAGAGCTTTCCGACATGGCGACCAAATATATTGTCAGCAGTGTTTAGAACGTGGGATTCCAGCTAAAAATCAAAGACGTGCCCCGCAAGTTACGATTACGTCGGATGAAATGCCACAAAGAACCTTAGAAAGACCGCCTCATCCACAAGTGAAGCCTTTACCTCCAGGAATTCCTACACAAATAGGACCTTTTCAGGTTTTAGACATTCTCGGAGAAGGTGGGATGGGTTTTGTGTTTAAAGCACGACATACATATCTAGAAAATGTCGTTGCGATTAAGGTGATTAAAGAGGAGTTTACTTCGGAAGAAAAAATTGTGAAGCGTTTTCTTCAAGAAGCAAAACTGGGTATTTCTCTCGATCACCCCAATATTTTACGTATCCATGACGCTGGTGAAGCCAATGGAAATTTTTATATTTCCATGGAGTGTTTTGATGGGGAAGATGTAAACAAAATCATCAAAAAACACGGTCCTTTGGTTCCACCAATATTGATAAAGTTAGCCATACAAATGGCAAGCGGTCTTGGACACGCTCATCTTAAAGGTATTATTCATCGCGATGTAAAACCATCAAATATACTAGTGGATCGCAAGGGTGTGGTTAAGATAGCGGACTTTGGATTAGCAAAGGTGCGTGAAAAGGCAGGGCAACTTACTGCATCAGGACAGATGCTTGGAACAATACAGTATATTTCGCCTGAACAATTAGAGGACGCAAAAAGTGTAAGTGCACAAACGGATATATTTTCATTGGGTGGAACTTTGTACTACACCTTAACAGGTTTCCCTCCGTTTGGTGAAGATCCTCCAGGTAAAGTAATTGAGAATATCCTGCGCAATGATCCACCTCCATTGAGAAACACTGTTGCGAATATTCCTCCTGAGTTGGAAAAAATCATCATGAAAGCGCTTGCGAAAAAAAGCAAGGATCGCTTCAAAACCATGGAAGAAATGCGCGACGCACTTCTCGCTATTAAGATATAAAAAAGCTCCCTTTGGGAGCCTTTTTTTATGCTTTTTCCATTTTCAATTCACAAACTCTTAACGAAGACGCTTAATAAAGTAGTCATAGCGCCTAGAATTAGGTAAATAATCTCCCGGATAGAACGCAACAAGCTTCTCCTCTTTTAGAAAACTTTTCCATTCTTTTTCCAGTTCTTGGTGCGACTTGTGGAATTTTTTATTGTGAAATGATTTGCGGAATAACGCGTAGCCATAAGTGTTTATATACCATTTGACAAAAGAACCACCGACCACATACACCTGCCATGATCTATAGTCTCCCATACGTGAACCACCCATGTAGCCCGCCCAATTTATGATTTCATCTAGTGGAAGTATCTCATTTTTTTTGATAAAAAGTCGTACCCAATTATCGTTGGTTTGTCCATATTGTGGCCAAGTATCGGGAATGCGATTTTCTTCTTCTAATACGACTTCTAACGTTGCGGTGGCAATGCCTTCTTTAAAGAAGAATAGCGATTTAGAACCGGTGGCATGGTGTCCTAACTCATGGATATATGTTTCTACAATACTTTGTGGGCGGAAAAATGCGGGCACGCGAATTGTTCCGCGGTAACAGGTTCCGACACCTTGTCTATTTGTCAATATACATATCACAGGGCCAGGGTTGGCGTTGTTGTAAGTGTAAACCTTTGGTGTCCAATACAGAATTTGTTCGCGAAGGTCACGATAGAGTTCTTGTGGCAATTGTGCTTCGTTGACAATACGCACCACAGGTTTTTTCTGTAAGCGAATATTTTTTTTGTCGTGGCCACTACATCCCAGCAACAATACAAGCAATAAGTAAATGACATTCCTGCTAATCCTGTTAATCCAGTCTAAATAATACATTTCTATCCATCCTGTTAATCCAGTCTAATTTTTTTATAGATGTTCTTCGCGTAGTAAATCGAATATGGTTTTTACGGGAGTAAATGTGGTGATGGGAACTTCTACGAATATGGTATTCCAGTAATGCATACTTCCGTTCCATAGACCGGGTCGTTCTATTGATTTTAGATATTTGCCGCGATGTGATTTTTCTACGGTGATGAAGGCATCGTGATTTACATATTTATGGAGGTCAAATTTCTCCCCGCGAAAGTTTTTGACACCACATACAACGTCCACAGGATTAAAATGACTGGCATTTTGCATGATATCTTGTTGCTCAGGTAAGATTTGTACTTTTTCGACGATTTGGCAACTACACCCATGCGGTTCTTTGACCCAAAATGGACCACCACCAGGTTCCCCGGTATTTGGTACCACTCCACAAACACGAAGTGGACGATTTAAAAAGTCAATTAATTCAGTGGGGGACAGTTCTTGCGAATGAGCGATGTGTAAAGAGTTTTTGGCAAAATTATGCGCTTCGCGTATTGTTTGTTCATCTGGGTTTGCGTGTAGCTTTTCTAAAAAACGAAAACTTTGCTGTTGTAAATCGTATAATAAACCAATGAGAACTTTTTTCCACAAATACGTATCGTTTTTTCGCGAATCAGGGCAGACATTGTCTACATTTTTAAGAACGATAATATCGCTATCGCAATTGTTCAAATTGTGAATGAGCGCTCCATGCCCAGCGGGGCGTAATAACGGTTTTCCGTTTTCTGTACGCCATAATTCTCCTTGCTGATTTAAGGATAGAGAATCCGTACAATGCTCTTGGTGTGAAAAACGAATATCAAAATGACTATTCCACCTCTGTTCCCAAGTGTTCATTTTCGAGTCTATGAGGTTTTGAAAAAGAGGTAGGTGCTCTTCGGTAATCGTAAAATGCAAACGGCAATGTCCGTCTTTTTTTATATAGTTAACGGCTTCCGCTAAGTGTTCTTCAAATGCTAAGCGTGGTTGTGGATATTTGTGGAATAGGAGTAGGGCTTTGGGTAAATTGGCGTAGTTTAGTCCCTCTTCTGTTAGTAAGAATTGCAATACCTCTATTTGTTTTTGGTGTTTGTGTGATGGAATCTGATCGTAAAAAGCGAATTTGTCGAGGTTTTGGAAAAACTTTTGTATTTGCGGTGAGTTATTTTGCGGAGATTCGATATATGCAAGTAGTTCTTTGAACATACGTGTTGCCGCTCCCGAAGCGGGAACGAATTTCGTGATATTTTGTTTGTCGCAAGCTTCTTGCCATAGTTTTATGTACAAGTCACTATCATTGATTTGGGTGATTCCATCTCCATGTGTACAAGCACGTTCTAAGGTGAGGTAACGCTGTGATTGTTTTATGCGTTCAAGTTGTTCTCTTGCTGTATCAATATCTATGTTATGTTGTTTTAGAAATTGAATATCTACACTGTTTAGCATAAGAACTCCTATTTTTTTTGTATTTTATCTTTCTGTTGAACCCACAGGTAGACACGATTAATGATAAATACATAGAGATAAATAATGGTGAGTATATTGACTACATAAATGACATTGTTGGAAAAATTTTCGGCATTCCCGCGGTAAAACTGAAAAAGGCCTCCCACGCGAATTGTGTCGTATGGCCAGTAGTAAATTACAGTGACGGCAATCGTGGCAATGGTGCAGATTGCGATAGTAAAAAACATATTCAATGGATTAGGCAGCAATGGATTTTGTGGCGTTTCAATAAATCCAATTACCGAACTCAAGAAAATAATTCCCCACAAAAGAAAAATCACGTATTGCATATCTATCGCATAAAAATAACTATAGCGAGAAATCACACTGTTGAGAATCGGCGTTAGAAATGTAATGTTGTCATTGGTAAATTGTCGAAATTCGTAACTTTGTTCATAAAAATATGTGACAGCGACTATATTGAGAAATATTGTAAGAATAAATAGATATATAAGACTACTAACTCTATGTTTTTTAAATGCTTTCTCCATTTTTTCTAGAAAGCTCCTAATTCTTAGTGGTGGATAGGAATCGCGAAAACCACAATTTCATCCAAACACTTTTTTCCTAAACAAACTTTAATTGATGACACGCCCTAGTGTTTTTATTACAATATGATCCATGCTGAAAATCAAACAAAAAACAAAAAACTCGTAGCAAGGAACACACATCATGGGCATTGTAAAATCCACACTTAAATTTTTATGGTATGGCTCGATTGGCGCGTCGTCTTTTTATTTTCGACGTAGCAAATTTCCTCAAATTCTTAGCAACTCACTTGTTCACTTAGGTCCTGTATATGTAAAGATGGGGCAAGTCATAAGTACGCGTCGCGATGTAATACCAGAGGAGTACACCGAAAAGCTTTCCACGTTGTGTGATAATGTGCCTCCTGAAAAAGAAAAAATCATGCGTAAGATTATACGTGAGAACCTTCCTAAAGACGCAGAAGAAATTTTCAGCGAATTCGGCGAAGAACCGATTGCTGCGGGTTCTGTTGCACAAGTTTACAAAGCCAAGTTGCATAGTGGAGAAGACGTGGCTGTTAAAGTACTTCGCCCAAATATACTGAGTGAGGTACACGACAACTTTAAATTTATTCGTATGATGGTCAATGTTTTTGAGTTACTTTTCAAAAATTTACGAATGATTAACCTACCGGGGATCGTCAATGAACTAGAAGGCCTGTTAATTACTCAGACGGACCTAACTCATGAAACCGATAACTTTATACGTTTTCGCGAGCTATTTGCTGACGAACCAAACCTCACCGTTCCCAAAGTATATGCCGAGTTCTCAAGTACACAAGTTATGGTAACAGAATTTGTCGACGCTGTCCAACCGTACGAGTACGAAAAGCTGAATACTCCCGGAGAGGAGCTAGCGAGCCGTGTAGATAATCTTATGGATTCGATGATATTTTTGCAAGGATTGTGTCATGCGGATTTACACCCTGGTAACTTTTTTTGGAATACCAAAGGAGAACTAGTACTCATCGATTTTGGTTTAGTTCATGAGTTTCCGGTGGAAGATCGCAATCACCTGACCACATATTATTTTTCGTTAGTCGAAGGATTTTATCACTTTGCAACGCAGTATTTTATCGATCACTTTATTATTCCACATCCCAAACGTCGCAAGAAAGAGTTTGACAAAAAGGCATTGCTAGACGAATTGTATGACATCGTTAAGGAACACAGTAGCTCTCAAGACGGTTTTTCTGTTGTTTTTTACAAACTGATGCATGTACTCTCGCGTTATCAGTTACAATTAAAACCCAACACTAGCAAGATGTTTTTGACCCTTATTACCGTAGAAGGTTATATCCTACACTTAAATCCTAAGTTCGATATGATTGAAAATACACGTAAGAAAAAAATGGATATGGCCGAATACACCTCTTTACCTGAAGAAGTCGAAAAAATGCTTATGCAAGACTTTGGAAGTTACTCCACAGCACTTTTTAAAGACAATTGTTCCATCGAACAGGCGTACAAGAATCGCAATGAATTCACCATGCAACAAATTGGTCTTAAGAAAGGTCAGTTTGTTATTGATGTTGGTTGTGGACGTGGACAAATGTTAGATGCGATGAAAAAACGCGGAGCCGATGTTTTAGGGGTTACGATTAGTAAAACCGAACAGCAATTGTGCGTTGAGCGTGGACTAGATTGTGTATGGTCGAGTTGGGAAGATTTTGACAACGTAGTGGAAAAGCCATATCCGCTCGCCGATGCGATTGTTATCATTGAAATTTTAGTGCACATGGCGTCAATATTCGAAAATCGAGCAGGACTTATGGATTTGAGGCTGCAAAAGCTATTCGAATGGTGCAGTGGCAAGCTAAAAGACCACGGGAAGTTGTATATTCAGGTTCTCAACGCCGATAGTCGTTTTATTGAAGGACTAAAACACCAAGAGACATGCAATGAAATTATCGAAAAAGCGCCGATATTGGGATTTGCGTCGGTAAAACAGTTGGTGGCAAATAGCGATCCGTATTTTGAAGTGGTAGAGATTCACAACCATTCCGAGGACTTGTTAAAGACCTACTATTATTTCCAACAGCAATTCGATAAGCACGAAAAAAGATTCGCCGAACTACTAGATCCCAAATTTCACCGATTGATGCGCATGGAATTGAATATCCTAACCGAGCTGGCCGAGAAAAAAATTATGCGTCTGCATCGCATTTTATTGCAGAAAAAGGCCTAGGTGAGATAGACATTCGTTTTCATATTGATGCCCCATCAATATGAAAACGATACTCTTTTACAACAACCTACCAAATAACCATTGTTCTTGGAAACCATGAACTTACTTCCTTTTGGTGCTTTTTACTTACCTTGTTTTTACCTACATTCAAACGTCTGAGATTTTTTAGTTGTGACATTTCTTTTGGAATAATTTTTATCGTGTTCTCGTGTAAATCCAGACGAGTTAATTTTTGCAGTTGTGCGATTTCTGGTGGAATAACGTTTATGTTGTTATTATATAACACTAAAGCCTCTAAGTTGTGTAATTTTCCTATTTTTGGAGGTATCATCGTTATTTTATTGAAAGATAAATCCATCTCAACAAGATTTTGTAATTCACCTATTTCTGGTGGCATTATCGTTATTTTATTTAGACATAAATTCAGAAATGTAAGATTTTGTAATTCTCCTATTTCTCGTGGAATTTTTGTTATGTAGTTGTCGGCAAGGATAAGGGTCTCAAGCTTTTTTAATGCTCCTATTTCTTTAGGGATGGTAGTTATTCGGTTGCAGTCTAAATTTAACTCGGTAAGATTTTGTAGTTCTCCAATTTCTGGAGGAATTACCACGATACTATTTTCTTCCATCACAAGAATTTGTAATTTTTTCAACTTGCGAATTTCTGTTGGTATTGTCTTAAAGGTGTTGATGGATAAATCTAAATGCTGCATTTCCTCCAGCTGCGATAAAAAAGGGAAATCTTCTTTTGTGGCGGTGTCAAAAAGTTGCTTACGATAATCCCATATAAAAGGCGAGTACAGTCTGTTGTCTCGATGAGGGGCAAGCCCGTATACACGGAGAAAACGCCAAGAAACAGTACCTATTTTGTAGTCATCTCCAAAACGTTTGACAATTTCACTTCGCATCTGAAAATACATGATGGCAATAACAATTGCAAAAATACTCACCAAAAAAGTAAACGCGATAAAAATTTGCGAAAGCCACTTTTTTTTATTCATTCTAACTCTGCCTCCGTCATTTTTTAACAAAATTCCTAGTTTAAGGCTTGATATAAATACATGATCGTTTCACATAGCCGCAATCATGATTATGATCACAGCTATGTGACAGTTTTGAGGAGATCAGAGCGTCTTCCCCAAAACAAGGCCAATAAGCGTCCAGCTAACAACAGGATCAATAACATTGGCAAAAGTATAGTATAGTGGAAAGCCAAACCAGATCATTTGCGCGACGTATAATGTGGCAATAAGTAGTGATAGCACCACGAAGAATGCTACGCGTCTGGTGTAGCTTTCTATTTGCGCTAAGCGAATGAGAATAATGGCCATGATTACCATCAGCAAGTTGAGTAATAGCGATGATAAAAATTTTTGTGGGGAAAGTGGGTCGACTCCTTTAGGTAGAACCACCATCAAGCTCACCACTGGTCCACGCTTGGATTCTTTGATCAGTTGCTGCCACGCTTCCGGAGTTTCCTCTGCGGGAAGTCCTGGTGAATGAAAAACGCCTGGCTGGGGGATATTTTGTAAGACCTGTGGATCTATGGCGCCTTGTGGCAAGTTTTGCAGTGAGTTGCTGTGAAAAGGGAGTACCATCCACGAAATGGCATTCCATATAAATAAAATAATGGTACCGCTTACAATACTGATAAATAGCTTTTTCATATAACCACCTCCTAAGGACCTATAAAATTGCTATTGTAAAAAAAGTTGCACAACTTTTATACAATAATAAAAAAAACGCTTGACTTTTTATAGGCATTGTATTATTCTTTTCACGATGTAACAAAAGCCGAAGTGGCGGAATTGGCAGACGCGCAAGGTTGAGGGCCTTGTGAGAGTAAAATCTCGTGTGGGTTCAAATCCCACCTTCGGCACTTTTCATCTAACACCAAACCAAAAAATTATGAAAAAAAGTCTATTTACCAACCTAATTGCAATAGTTGTATTTATCATCACATATTTTAGCCCACAATTTACTGGTCAACAACATCTATATCAGGCCAGCTTATTCGCCCTATCAGGTGCATTCACCAACTGGTTAGCCGTGTATATGCTATTTGAAAAAATTCCTTTTCTGTACGGATCTGGTATTATTCCTAATCGTTTTGAGGAATTTAAAAGCGGTATTCGCAACCTGATTATGGATAACTTTTTCACTCAAGAAAATTTCGAAAAATACGTTAAGGAAGCTATGACAGAAGAGACGGACCTAAGTTCTGTCGTCGATGGGTTATTTGATAAACTACTACAAACCGTAGAAGAATCTTCCTTTGGTTCTATGTTAGGTATGTTCGGTGGAGTAGGTGCGCTTGAGCCTTTACGTGAGAGTTTTAAAGAGAAAACCCTCAACTTTTTAAATGAATCTAATATTCTCGAAAAATTTACAACAGGAAATTTTGAAAGTCTTCGAGAAAAAGTAGAACAGCTCGTCGACAAACGCCTAGAAGAACTCACACCACAAAAAGTAAAAGAGATTATTCAGAGTATGATTCGTGAACACCTCGGTTGGCTTGTTGTCTGGGGAGGTGTATTTGGTGCTCTGTTGGGTTTATTCACCTCTTTATGCCTATAAAAACCACGATATTTTTTTCTTGAATTTTATAAATCTTATGGTTATAGTTGCCACTTGTAAAGCAAAATTTGCATATACGCATATTTTTATATTATAAATTCTACATTATAGATGGAAGTCCGAATGGATAAGAAAAAATCTTTGACAACAGGTGAGGTCGCAAAACTTTGCGATGTTTCCATTCCTACAATCCACAAATGGATACGTGAAGATCGAATAAAACACTTTAAAATGCCAGGGTCAGGAAAAATTCGCATTCCGCGTGATGCCGTATACCAATTTATGAAATCTCATGGTTTTCCTACAGACGAAGAACAAGATGTGATCAATGTTTTATTGATTTGTGCACCGGAAAATTACAACAAAAAATTTGCAAATGCCATATTGAAAAGCGATACGTTTCAATTTAGTATAGCAAACGATGTTTTCGCAGCTGGTATGACGGCTACCCAAGAATTGCCCAACATTATTTTTGTTGATTTATCATTGACAGGTGTAGATAATAAAAACTTCTGTGGTTCGATTCGTAATACGGTGAATAATGCAAATTTAATTATCGTAGCTATCTCTAGTGCTTTTTCGAATTCTCAGAAGAAAAAATTGACTCAATATGGATTTAACGAATTTTTAGAATTTCCGTTAAAAGCAACCATGTTTAAGAAAAAAATTAACTCTTTGTTGAAAAAGAATTAAAAAATGAAAAATACAGTCGTGTTGGGCACACAGTGGGGTGATGAGGGAAAAGGAAAGTTAGTTGACCTTCTCTCTGAAAATTACGATGCTGTAGTGCGTTTTCAAGGTGGTAACAATGCTGGTCATACAATTGTTATTGGAGAAAATACATATAAACTACGCCTAATTCCCTCAGGTATTTTTCACCAAAAAACCTGTATATTAGGTAATGGCGTTGTTATTGATCCGCAAGTCTTACTCGAAGAACTCGAAGTATTGCAAAAAGCCGATATTGGTATTGATAATCTACGCATCAGTGAACGCGCACAGGTGATTATGCCATACCATAAAATTTGGGAAGCAATAGAAGAGAAAAATCGTGGTAAAAATAAAATAGGTACAACTCTCAAGGGGATAGGACCTACCTATAGTGATAAAATTTCGCGAAGCGGTGTTCGTATTTGTGACATATGTGACAAAGATCTATTGCGAAAACGTCTCGAAATAGTTTTTCCGTTAAAGGAAAAAGTGATTGTTGCATTAGGGGAAAAGTGCCCAACTATAGATGAAATTTGTGATGAGTATGCAAAGTATGGTGACTTGATCCGCAACTACGTTACAGACACCTCTCTTCTGTTAGAGGAACATATTTCTGCGAAGAAACCTATCCTTTTTGAAGGCGCGCAGGGAATATTTCTCGATATAGAT
The DNA here is from genome assembly GCF_009002475.1 of Candidatus Uabimicrobium amorphum. GTDB lineage: Bacteria > Planctomycetota > Uabimicrobiia > Uabimicrobiales > Uabimicrobiaceae > Uabimicrobium > Uabimicrobium amorphum. The sequence continues at coordinate 8,923,654 of NZ_AP019860.1, read as the reverse complement.
CACGGTATTTATCCTTTTGTTACCTCTTCCAATACGTGTGCAGGAGCCGCAAGTTTGGGAAGCGGTGTACCTCCTAGTTGTCTTCACAATATTGTTGGAGTTGTCAAAGCTTATACAACAAGAGTTGGTAGCGGTCCATTTCCTACTGAATTGGAAGACGAGATCGGTGAAAGACTGGGAAAAATAGGCAACGAATTTGGCACAGTAACAGGTCGCAAAAGGCGTTGTGGTTGGTTGGACACCGTTTTGCTAAAAAATACGCATCGTGTGAACGGTTTGACTAGTATTGCTCTTACAAAGTTAGACGTTCTCTCAGGGATTGATGAACTCAAAATCTGTACACAGTACAAGTATCAAGACCAAATTTTACACCATTTTCCCAATTCTTTGAATGTTATTGATGATTTAGAGCCGGTGTATGAATGTTTACCTGGTTGGACAGAAGATATAGCGAACTGCAAAAATTTTGCAGATCTTCCAGTGAATTGTAAAAACTATATCGAAAAAATAGAGCAACTTGTCGGGGTTTCCGTTGATATTATTTCTGTAGGTCCCGAGAGATCACAAACTATTTTCAAAGAGTAAAACTTGACAGTGTGGTCATACAATGATATTATAAAAAATTCTTCAATAGTTCGATATTACTACCAATCGCTAGTTGTAAGAGTTATGTGAAATAACATAGGCATATGCATCTGCAAAAGTACCGTAAAAATAGTAAGTTTTCGGAAACATTTCCCGCAGGCATTTGTAAAAATTGAACTAGCAACTAAAATAATTACAAGGACAAGAATTATGTCTAGAGTTTGTGAAGTTACAAAAAAACGCACACAATTTGGGCGTAGCATTGCCAGAAGAGGTAAGCCTAAATGTGAAGGCGGTATCGGTTTAAAAACCACAGGGATCTCAAAGAGAACATTCAAGCCAAATTTACAAAAAAGAAAAATTTGGGTTCCTGAATTGAATGCTCATGTACAGGTAAAACTGTGTAAAAAAGCATTGAAAACAATTGACCGTGATGGTCCCTACAGAGTTTTATTGAAGGCAGGTCTTATTAAGCCAGTAAAGCCGAAGAAAAAGAAGAAAAATAAAGACAAAGAATAATGCTACACCCATGTGTTTAGGCACAGGAATTTCCTGTGCCTAAAACCATCTATCATCACACCAATATATCCAACGTCGCAACAAGCTCATGCATATCAGAGAAACGATCCTGTGGGTTCTTCGCAAGCATCTTTAAAATAATCTGTGATACCTCTGGACTTATTTTGTCGTTGTGTTCCTCAGGAGGTACAGGCAACTCATTGATTACCTGATACATTATTTGCATCGGTGTTCCCGTAAAACAAAACTGTCCTGTTATTAAAAAATAAAAGGTAGCTCCTAACGAGTAAATGTCACTTCTAACGTCAATCGTTTTCTTTTTGATCATTTCTGGAGCCATAAACTGAGGTGTCCCGATAATCGTAGACGTTGATGTCAAAGCAACATCTCTATTCAGGTCTTTTGCGATACCAAAGTCCATAATCTTGACGGTTTCTTTTCCGAGCATGAAGTTTGCGGGCTTTACGTCGCGATGAATGAGACCTTTTTCATGAATTGCTGCAAGACCTAGGGCGCATAATTTAATAATTTTTGCTGCTTCTTTAACATTGAATAAACCATTTTTTTGCATGTATTGGTCAAGGCTGTGTCCTTCTATATACTCCATAACAATGAAGTAAAATTTTTCTGTTTCATCAATGTCGTGAACTTGAACAACATTAGGATGTTCAATGGAAGCGGCAATGTTCGCTTCGGCATAAAATCGTTCGATATCTTCTTCAGGAATTGTTGCTGATTTGGGCAGTATTTTAATCGCGCGTTTCTTACCAAGATTCTTATGTTCAGCTAAATACACCACTCCCATACCACCACGGCCTAAAAGTCTTTGCACGTTGTACTTGTCTATGATAAATGAACCGATAAGACCCATCGGATCTTTTCTTTTGTCTATGGGTTTTTGAGGAACATTCTGTGGTTCTTGCGCAACAATGGTTTCTGCATAACCTTGTTGCACCGGTGGAGGTCCCGTTTGTGTGTCAGCAGTTTGTTTTATTGTCTCTGCATACCCTGAACCAGGTACAGATACAGGTACATCTTCGTTGATGGTGGCATCGGATGTTACGAAATTACGTAAGTGATCGTCGTGTATACTTTCTTGTGAGAAGTCGGCATTGATGGTTTCTGCGACACTGTTATTTTGTGGCGGTTGCGGTTGTTGTGACTGTTCTTTTTTTTGTATAAACTCAATGTCATCGTTTTTATTTTGATGGTTGAGTTTAATGGGGGATTTTTGATTTTTTTGAAATTGCAGTGCCAACTGTTGAAAGCTTTCTTTACCTGTCAACGTCTGCGTTTTCAGTGGGCTTTCTGTCTTTTGTTGGCGATTTTCCTTGTCTGTGAGTGTCTGTGTTTTCGAAGGGGTTTCTGCCTTTTTTTGGAAGTTTGGTATATTAGTTCTTTTGGTCGGAATATTAAGGTTTAGATCGCTCATTCGTTTACGTTGTGTTTTCTGAATGGGTTTATAAAAAGGCAAGTTGGAGGTTTTATAGTAATTTTTTGTGTGTAAATCGCGACCTATCTCATCCTTCTTTCTCACTTTGGTATTACCTGTGTCTTGTGTACGCTGTGTACCTAGTATACGCTGTGTACGCTCTGCATCTTGTGAGCTGTGTGTGCCTTGTGTACCTTGTGTACTCTGTATATTTTGTGTATTTTGTGTACTCTGTGTATTTTGTGTGCTCTGTGTATTTTGTGCGCTCTGTGTATCTTGTGTACTCTGTGTATCTTGTGTACTCTGTGTATTTTGTGTACTCTGTGTTTGCGCCGATACGCTTTGAAATCGATTCGTTTTACTTAGCAATTCTTCGTTCAAACGCTCAATTTCAGAGCTAACGGCAAGTAATTCTTCTTGCTGCTGCTTTTGAAGCTTTTTTTGTTCACGAAACTCTTCTATTGAACTATTTTTTTGGGAAGAGGAATCTTCTTTTTCAGATTGTTGTATTCTTTTACCCAAATTTATTTTTGCTTTTTTATCCATATCTTTTACCACAATATCTTTGAGGGAATACTATCGTTTCCATTATCGCTTACATTATTTTGCTCGGGGTCTCTACTATTTCCTACACAATGGTTTGGTTTTTATGAAGAGAAAATTCGCTAGTACCCAAAACAATAATAGTGAGCGTCATACAATGGTCTCTTCGTGAAAATTTTATTGCAAATAATGACTTTGACTTCTATAATCTCTTGAATCTAGAGCTGTAGATTAAATATCAAAATTAGAGAGTCCGCTTGTTTTGGGAATGAAGCACATTTTCCTTTACATGGTGGTAAAATATTTTGCTATTGTCTAAAAACAATTTATGACAATGTAGTAGACGACACCCGGATTTGTACCAAAAATGTTTCACAGATTTCAATATACTCATCTCTACTATACCACAAAACAAGAGAATGTTCTACTCTAAAAGGTTTCTGGGGAAATTTACAAACAAAGATCTAAGCGCGTAACAATATTTTTATTCTGTTGTACTTAAATCACTACAACCCCATTACAATACAGCTTAAACGTAAAAAATCACTTAACTAGTTTTAATCAAACCGAGGTAAGCTTTATGCAAATTTCGATACCGAAAGAAACTCATGCAAATGAAAAAAGAGTTCCTGTGATACCTGAGACAGCTGGAAAGCTTGTTAAGATGGGAGCTAAAGTTATTATTGAGTCTGGCATGGGTTTAGGATCTGGTTACCAAGATGAGGATTATACAAAGGTAGGCGCAGAAGTAGAAACTGATCGTGAAAAACTTCTCAAAGAAGGCGACATTGTACTGCGTTTGCGCAAGCCAGAAAAGTCAGAAATCAAAAAACTCAAAAAAGGATGTATTCACGTTAGTTATTTGGATCCTTTTAACGAGTTAGAATTAGTAGAAGAATTTAGCAAAGAAGGAGTTAACGCTATTTGCATGGAGTTAATTCCGCGATCTACAAAAGCCCAAAAAATGGATGCACTTAGTTCTCAGGCAAACCTTGCAGGGTACACCGCGGTAATTATTGCTGCAGACCATCTCGATAAGATTTTTCCGATGATGATGACCCCATCGGGAACAATTAAGCCTTCGAGAGTATTTATCATTGGGGCAGGTGTTGCAGGGCTCCAGGCAATCGCTACAGCAAAAAGATTGGGAGCACGTGTGGATGCTTTTGACACCCGTCCTGTCGTGGAAGAACAAGTGAAGTCACTAGGTGGAAAATTCCTGAAAATTGATCTCGGTGACACTGGGCAAACCAAAGATGGTTATGCGAAAGCACTTACCGAAGAACAATTAGCAATACAACGCGAAGCAATGGCGAAACATTGCTCACTTTGTGATGTTGTGATCACAACAGCACAAGTATTTGGACGCAAAGCTCCCGTAATTGTCACGGCGGATATGGTCAAGCGTATGAAGCCGGGAAGTGTTCTTGTCGATTTAGCGGTGGAAACCGGAGGAAATGTCGAAGGTTCGAAGGTAGACGAAGTAGTTGATGTCGATGGGGTAAGAATAATTGGTCTAGGCAACTTACCTGGGCGCGTTGCAATAAATGCTAGTCAAATGTATTCGCAAAACTTGTTTAACTTGATCGATGAGTTTTGGGACAAAGAAAACAAAACTTTCAAACTAGATTTGGAAAGTGAAATTATGCAAGGGTGTCTTTTGACACACGATAATGAAGTTCGCCATGAAAAAATCAAAAGTTTGTTAGAAGAAAAGTGAGGCAATTATGGACAATCAGGTAATCTATCTATTATTTATACTTGCACTATCAATCTTTTTGGGTTTTGAAATTATATCAAAAGTGCCTTCTACTCTTCACACTCCTTTAATGTCGGGATCAAATGCGATATCTGGTATTACTCTAGTAGGAGCAATTATTGCCGCAGGAACAAGTGGCGGAGACCAAACAACATTGATACTTGCAACGTTGGCTGTAACATTTGCGACGATAAATGTCGTTGGAGGTTATATGGTTACAGATCGCATGTTAGGTATGTTTAAGAAAAAGGGTAGCGGAGGTAACAAATGAACGCAGGATTAATAGAATTATCATACATAGTTGCAGCGATATTATTTATCTTTGGCCTAAAAATGATGAGTTCTCCTGCTACTGCGCGCAAAGGTAATTTTGTGTCTTTTGTAGGCATGCTTATCGCCATTGTTGCAACTTTCTTATATCTCCCACAGCTAGCAGAAGCAAAGTTAGGCACAGTCACTGATTTGCACTATGACTGGATTGCTTATGGTATGATCGCTGGTACTATAATTGGTCTTCTAGCGGCAAGATTGATTGCAATGACAAGTATGCCTGAGATGGTAGCGCTACTCAACGGTTTTGGTGGAATTAGTAGTTTACTTGTTGGTTGGGCTGTATACCAATACGATGTTGTGGCCACCATTGCAATAAAAAACAGTACCTCTGCAGATACTCTGACTCTAGCAACGATATTTTTGTCGGTGCTTATCGGAGGTGTTACTTTCTCGGGTAGTTTAATTGCGTGGGCAAAACTCAAGGAAGTTATCGGTGGAAAACCAACTGTTTTCCCTGGGCAACACATTTTAAACATTTTGCTTGTTGCTGGAGCGGTTACTTGTGCGGTAATGATTACAAAAGACCCCACAGCGGACATCGCCAATTACCTATTTTGGGGAGCCATCGGTATTTCTGTTGTTCTTGGTGTTTTTGCGGTTATTCCTATCGGTGGGGCAGATATGCCGGTTGTTATTTCTCTGATGAACAGTTATTCAGGGTTAGCGGCTTGCGCAGCAGGGTTTGTCGTTAAAAACAACATCTTGATTGTTTCTGGTGCTCTTGTAGGTGCTAGTGGTGTTATCTTAACAGTTATTATGTGCAAAGCGATGAACCGTTCGCTATCCAATGTACTATTTAGCGGATTTGGTGGAGCATCTTCGAGTGGTGGTAAGGCCGTGGAAGGTGAAGCGAAAGCAGCTAGTCCTGAAGATGCATATTATGTACTCGAAAGTGCAAGCTCTGTTGTATTTGTACCAGGATACGGTTTGGCTGTTGCGCAAGCGCAACACGTTGCTCGTGAATTGGGCGAACTGCTAGAAGAGAATGGGGCCGAAGTTAGTTACGCCATTCACCCTGTTGCTGGTCGTATGCCGGGGCACATGAATGTACTTTTGGCAGAAGCAAACGTTTCTTATGACCAACTCATCGAAATGGATGACATCAATCCCAACATAGAAAACATTGATGTGGCCATTGTTGTCGGGGCAAATGACGTTGTAAACCCTGCGGCACGAGACGATGAAACTAGCCCTATATATGGAATGCCTATCATAAATGTTGACAAGGCAAGAACTGTATATGTTTTAAAGAGGGGTATGGGCATGGGATTTGCGGGTATTCAGAATCCTCTGTTTTTTAAAGAAAACACTCGTATGATTTTCGGTGACGCCAAAGGAACCATACAATCTCTTGTAGACGAGTTTAAAAACTAGTTAAATAAACTTTCGATTATTCGTTGGTAATCGCGAAAGCGATTACCAACATTATTGTTTTGGCAAGATTTTGAAATGATATATTTAGACAACAATGCCAGCTCTCCTCTCGCACCACAAGTAAAACAATTTCTTTTAGAACATCTCGATATTTATGCCAACCCCTCCTCGTTTCATACTTTGGGAAAAAATAGTCGCCAGCTATTAGATGTCGCGCGAGAACAAGTGGCATACCTACTAGGGGGCAGCCCTCGCGAAATCATTTTTACCAGCGGTGGAACAGAGAGCAATAATCTGGCAATACTTGGTTCTCTTCCCTGTGCTCCCAAAGGTCAAAACCACATTATCACTACTAAAGTAGAACATCCTTCTGTGCTCAATACTATGCGTTACTGCGAAAAGCAAGGATGGGATATTACTTATCTTCCCGTTTGTAAAAGCGGTTTACCTGACCTCGACTATCTAACTAACTCTATTTCTTCACGAACATTTTTAGTTTCGGTTATGTATGCCAATAACGAAACAGGGGTCATTCTGCCAATAGATGAAATTACACGTATACTTGAAAAGTACAATGTCATTTTTCACGTAGACGCTACACAAATGATTGGCCGCCAGCCGCTAAGTGTAAGTGACCATTCTATTGATTTATTGACGATTTCGGCGCATAAATTTCATTCGCTAAAAGGTGCAGGGGCTTTGTATGTAAAAGATGGTACGCGTATATCATCTACCGTACAGGGAGGAAAGCAAGAGAGAAATCTTCGTTCGGGAACGGAAAATTTTCACAATATAATTGCTATGGGGCAAGCTTCCTACTTGGCAAAAACATCATTTTTAGATAAAATGGATAAAATAGAACAAATGCGCAACCACCTACAAAATTTTATTTTACACAATATACCGCAATGCGTTGTAAATGGTATTCGAGCTCCGCGAATTGCAAATACCTTAAATGTCAGTTTTCGCGGTGTTTTAGGGGATGTATTGGTTCGCGAGTTATCACAACACAATGTGTACGTTTCTCATGGAGCGGCTTGTAGCTCCGGAGCAAGAGAACCCTCTCATGTTCTCAAGGCAATGAACCTCGAATGGGATTTTATTACAAGTGCCATTCGTTTTTCCTTTTCTATCTATAACACACAACAGCAGATAGAAGACCTTAAAGAACTTTTGCCAAAGGTTGTGGATAAACTACGCAATATGCCAGAATGATACTATGGAATATTTACAAGATCGCTATCAGCTTCAAGAAATTATAGGTAAGGGAGGCATGGGAAAAGTATACCGTGCCCTTGACACCAAAAAAAATCAAATTTGTGCTATCAAACAAAACATTATCGTGGTTACAGGAGAAAACCGCGACGTTATCACACAACGTTTGAAGCGTGAGTTTTATTTTTTATCAAAAATTTCCCACCGTAATGTTATTAAAGCCTACGATTTTTTCGCAGAAAACCACCAGTACTTTCTTGTCGTTGAATATGTTCCTGGTTTATCGATGAAAGAGTTTCTACGAGAAAAACCACATGCGCTGAATCTTGCAGACCAGTTGTGTGTCGCCATCCAGATATGCCGTGCTATTGACACGATCAACACCATCGGACTGATTCATCGCGACGTTAAACCTTCTAATATAGTTGTCAATGAAGAACAGCGTGTTGTTAAACTACTCGATCTCGGTGTCGCCAAGGCCGTGTCGAGTAAACTGGCAAAAATTACCCAAGACAACTCGCTCGTAGGTACCCTGGGCTATATGAGCCCTGAGCAACTTATGGGAAAAGTCGAAAAAAACACCGATGTATTTTGTCTTGCCATCGTGTTGTACCAGTTTTTTTCACGACAAAATGAGTCACCATTTCACGCCTCGTCCCCGGCAATCATGATTGATAAAGTGCAAAGCGAAGATTTACCTCCTTTGCAAGACACACTACCCAAGGATGCAAACTACAAACACTACGCCGCCATCAATGAAGTTTTACAAAATGCCCTTTGCAAAGATGCCCAAAAACGTACATCCTCTGCGAATTTGTTGGCAGAAAAGTTTAGCGATATTTTTCAAAATGTTGCGGAAAAAGGGTCGTGGAGACCTACATCTGATTCTTCTTTTATTGTCAAACGCAAATTGGTAAAACTGGAGAAAGATTACCAAAATTACTGTAAAAAGCAATTGATGGAGAAATACAGAAATTCGCGGAAAAATTTACGCAAGTATTATTATTTTACAGCGGTTTTTATATTTGTAAGTTGTTTTTGCATATATGGCTACTTGTCTTACGCCAAGCGAGATGAAATTTTTCAAAACTCATTTCGTTTGTACCTCAAAGGAAATTATCAACAAGCGAAAACGAATAACTTACCACTGGTAGAAGACAAAAACCCCAAAGCCTCCATTTTGCATGCTCTGATTTTGTACAAAACAGAATATCGTGATCGCGCAAGTGAAATCATTCAAGAAAATCTCTCGTATTTACAAAAAAATAATGATGTGTTTTCATGGTATGCGCAGGGAATTATTTACAAAAATGGTTTAGGTGTGGAGCAAAACACGTCGCTTGCTGTCAAATTTTTGAAAAAGGCAGATTGCGTTTTTCCCGCTATTTTGGAATTGATTGCGATTTTTGAAAATAATGCGGCGACTATGTCCATTGATAATTATGTAAAACTATTATATACAGCTGCAAAGAAACAGCATGTCTCTTCTATGGTCAAATTGGGGGCGGTGTATTTCGCTGGAGATATAGTGGAGAAAGATATCCAAAAGTCATTGTATTGGTACGAAAAGGCAAGCGAAAAAAATAATAGTGACGCTCAAGTGGAGATCGCAAAGATTTATCTTTTGCAAAAACAATACAAAAAAAGAAAGAAGTGGCTATTGAGAGCCGCAAATAGTGGAAATCCTTCTGCAATGTTGCAGTTGGCACAAACATACTACCATGGAACTGGTGAAACAACCAATGTTTCTCAGGCAAAACATTGGGCGAAACGTGCGGCAGAAACAAACGATGTACAAGGTATTCTTTTCTATGCAAAGATTTTGAGCTCTAGCGGTTCTCCCGCTATTCGTTGGTATATAAAAGCCGCGGACTTAGGACATCGCGAATCGATGAAATATTTGGGCAACTATTTTTTTGGTCAAAAGCAATTTCGTAAAGCTTTTGATTGGACATACAAAGCGGCGCTGGCAAATGATGCAACGGCAATGAGCAATCTTGGGAGTTTGTATGCTTTGGGATCAGGGGTCAACCAGGATTTTAATGCCGCATATGAATGGTTCAGTAAATCTGCGCAGTTAGGTAACTTTGGTGGAATGTCGGGCATTAGCAAAATGTATATGCGCGGAGACGGTGTCGCAAAAGACATCGCAAAATCTATCGAATGGTTAGAAAAGGCAGCAAAGGCAGGTGGTATTATGGATATGAGAACACTCGGCCAATACTACATGAAAGGCCAGTACGTAAGTAAAGACATCGACAAGGCACGTTATTGGCTACAAAAAGCCGCAGATAATAATGACATGATTGCGCGACAACTTCTCCGCCAATTGGATAAATAATCCTCACAATAACCAAACCCACATCTCGTCCTTCGCAATAATGGAACAAGACCAACCTGCGTTTAGCACAAGGCTAGCAGCGGTTGTTTTAGTACATCAGACATCGCAATTACGATCGCGAGCATTGACTTAAGGATAACAGTGAAAAAACTTACCATATCATGTCATCCCGCACTTGATGCGGGACCCAGCAATATAAAGTCGATTTTATTTGCTGGGTCCCGTATCTTTCCAAAAACTTAAGTTTTTGGGTACGGGATGACAAGTTATTAGTTTTTTTAAGTACTTATCTCGCCTCACATACTAGCATACTTTTCGCTATGACAATACACAATAAATGTAGAATTTTTTTGATAAAATAAAAATAAAATGTTTGCTATTTTCTACATTTTGTGTATTATATATACATCATTTCTATAAAAATACTACAACACAATGCGGGTCATTTATGAAAAAAATAGCAATCGCTGGCGCGAATGGCTTTATTGGACAAGCACTTCTTGAGAAATTATCACCCTCGTATCATATTGTTGCCTTGAGTCGTAATGTCAGCTCACAAAAATCAAGTGAAAATATCGAATGGCGAAGTTGTGATTTATACTCCATGCTGGACGCAGAAAAGGGTCTTGAGGGAGTTGACTACGCCATTTATTTAGTGCATTCTATGATGCCATCTGCACGTCTTACACAGGGAAGCTTTAGCGATACTGACCTTGTTTTAGCGGATAACTTTGCACGTGCAGCTAATAAAGTGGGTGTAAAACAAATTATATACCTTGGGGGAATTATACCTGACGAGGGAGATCCGGGAGACCTTTCTTCGCATCTTAAGAGTCGCCTGGAGGTGGAAGTTACATTGTCTAGTTACGGTGTACCTCTCACCGCAATACGCACAGCGATGATCGTCGGACCAGGCGGATCTTCGTTCCACATGTTAGAAAAACTTGTGCGGCGTTTACCAGTCATGATTTGTCCGCAGTGGACACTGTCGAAAACGCAGCCCATTGCGTTGCAAGACGTCATTGCGGGAATAGAACAATCCATTGGAGATGAACGTTTTTTTCACCAAGAAATTGAATTGGGCGGTCCGGACATTTTCAATTACCAACGTCTCCTAAAATTGATGGCAAAAGCTTTGGGAAAAAGACGTCTTCTTATTACAGTCCCCTTATTTACTGCAAAACTTTCTACGTTGTGGGTAAGTCTTGTCACTGGGACAAGTCGCAAACTTGTGGCACCACTTATTCAAAGCTTGCGACATGATATGGTGGCAAAAGATCATCCTTTGAAACAGGAGTTGAAACTTCCGCAAATTCCTTTTGAAAAATCCGTGCGCGAGGCCATTGACTTGGCACCCAAAAAATCATACAAACGCAAAAAGTTTATTCCACGTGCGAGTGATGTGCGCTCTATTCAGCGACTTCCTCTGCCTCCGGGGAAAGACGCCAGTTGGGTCGCGAAGGAATATTCTACATGGTTAGATCGCTACATGAAGGGAATTCTTTTTGTGAAGAACGACGATAAGGGAAACTCCTCCTTTTACTTGCGTTTTTTTAAACGTTGGCCACTGCTTATTTTAACACTCTCACCGGAGAGAAGTAGTGAAAATCGTTATCTTTTTTATATCACCGGAGGTATTCTTGCCAAAACCACCGACCGTGGGAGACTAGAATTTCGCGAAGTCATGCAGGGCAAGTATATTATTGCCGCTATTCACGATTTTTGCCCCACGCTACCATGGTATATTTACAACATCAGCCAGGCATGGATACACTTGTGGGTGATGAATCGTTTTGGTAATTACTTACGTAACTACAGTGGAGAACATCATGAGTAAATCTTACATGGTAATAACAGGTGGTAGTCAAGGAATTGGTTTTGAGATTGCCCGCAACTTTGCGAAAAAAGGTGAGAACATCGTAATTATTGCACGAAACGAAGAACGTTTGCAATCGGCACGTGATCGTTTGCGTGAATACCACGATGATATACAGTATCTATCTGTAGACCTTTCTGTCGAAAGCGCAGGCATAGAAGCGATTCAGCATATTCGACAGAATTGGGGAGAGATCAACACCTTAGTACTCAACCATGCTATTTTGCACAATCGTTTGTTTTCGCAGAGTTCGCTTGCAAATATCGAAAAAGAGTGGCGCACAAATTTCTTAACCCCTGTGGCAATGTTAAAACAACTCATCCCGTTGTGGCAAAAGAAGCGCTATGGAAAGGTTATTGTTGTCGGATCTTTAACAGCACTTGTTCCCTTTCCTGGCAACGCGAGCTACGCGGCAACAAAGGGCGCACTACTTGCATTAATACGGTCTATACGTATTGAATTACAAAACTATGGAATACAAGCAAGTATTGTACTTCCTGGGCTTACACGTACGTCGATGAGTAAAGAAATGCAGTCTCCTTTTGTCCCCACTCTGTCGCCGCAGCAAGTTGCGAAGTCGGTAGATAAAGTCTACCGTACAGGTAAAGGAGTTGTTATTCCCGGAAAATTGGATTTCGTATCTTCTATAGCTTTTCAACTTTTTCCAACGACATTAGAAAAAATAGTGCAGCGTTTTGCCAAGTATTTACTACCAGCCTACTATGAACAGCGAGGAAACGAAAATGGAAACGAAATCAGTGATCGTGATCGTGGGTGGAGAGGGGTTTATCGGGAGGCAACTACGCAAATACCTGTTTCATAAGTATCGTGTGATTAGCATAGATAAAAAGCAACCGCATTGCCTGCACGAAGACGAAGTATGTTTACAAGTAGACATGGAAACTGATCGCGATATCACAACGTTTTGGCAAAACTTGCCTTGCGAGGCATCGCAAATTAAAGCGGTGGTGTTTTTAGCAGCATACTATGATTTTGCAAATACGGCGAACGAGCATTATATTAAACTGCAACGAGGTTTAGAACTTTTCGTTGACTTATTTGCTAAGCACACCTCACCGCAAAGTGTATTTGTCTATAGCTCAAGTATGGCGGCACTTGCACCTACAAGCCCTGATAAAGCGATCACAGAGATTAGTCCACAACTTGGTTTATGGCATTACCCTAAATCTAAGATTGTCGCGGAAAACTTTCTACAAAAGCAAAAGCTAAAGCAGACGGTTGTCATTCTCGTTCTCGCAGGTGTTTACAGCAATTATTGTGAATTAGTTCCCCTGTATCAAACCATCGAATTAGTACGTAGTCGCTCCCCGGAGAAATTTTTTTATCCCGGACGTAGTGATCGCGGTATCACATACGTTCATGTGGAAGAGGTTTGTGATGCGATCGAAAAGTGTTTTGCCGTAGGGCAACAAAAACAGACGCAACGTTTTTTAATAGGGCAAAACGCTCCCTTGCATTATCGCGAGATTCATCGACGTGCAGCGTCATGCCATTATGGAAAGTCCATTGCGTTATTACGTGTTCCGAAAATACTCGCATATATTGGGGCCTACATTCTGCAAAAGATGTCGCGTAAACGTCGTTTTATTCAGCCATGGATGATTCGTTTCGCGGGAGAACATTTTTACTTAGATACTTCGCATGCGAAAAAAAGTCTTGGGTGGTCTTCGCGGCGTTTTATTGGCCAAGATCTCGATATTATTTTGCAGAATATGCAGAATTTCTCTGATAAATGGTACGCCAAAAATGAGCAGCGACCATGGTAAAGAAAGGTTTTTATTATGTGGACGAAAAATGTATCGCTAACGAAAACAGTTGCATTTCAAGCAGATTTAGAAACAGTGCGACAAGTCATCATGCAGACATGGGAGTACCCCCAGTTTATCGATTCGATTTCCTCTGCAAAAGTCATCGCCAAAGATGATGAACGCAATGAAGTCACGTTTTATGCAAATTTGATTGTCCCTGTGCAATATACGGTTATCACGAAAAAAATCGCGGCGGATCGCATCACCTTTCAACAGAAATCAGGCTTTTTTGCCTCACTTGACGGTGGATGGAAGTTTACCGAACAAGACGACCACATTGAAGGTGACTATGAAGTAAATTTAAAAGTGCCGATGATCGCATCGAAGAAGATTGTAAAACAGCTGATGAACATTAATTTTCCACGCATGTTGGATAATTTTCAAACGGAGGTTCATCGACGTTACGGACTACAAAACGCATAACTATTGCCACTTTTTGGAAATGTTAAATTTTCTCATTTTAGAGGTCAAAGTTGTGGCGGGAATTTGTAAATATTGCGCTGCTCCATCGGAACCATAAATTTTCCCCTGACATTTTTCTAGGGCGTTGAGTAAAATTTCTTTTTCTAAGAGTTTGTATTTTTGCAACGTCATATTGTTGATGTCCACATGAAAATCCCGTGGCCTTTGTGGCTTTGCATCCTCGTGAGAAAACTGCGAGAAGTCGCGTTTATCTAAAGTAAAATTTAATGCGTCATTCTGTGAAATAATGAGTGCTCTCTCTACGACATTTTTTAGCTCGCGAATGTTTCCTGGCCACGAATAGTTCTGTAGTTTTGTCATTTGCGCGGGAGAAATTTTGGGTTGTTTCACTTTGAGATCTTCGGCAAGAATATCCGTAAAGTGCTTTACCAAAGGTACAATATCTTCTTTTCTTTCTCTTAGAGGAGGTATTTGTATAGGGAATACACTCAATCGATAGTATAAATCTTTGCGAAAGTTGCCTTTGGTAACTTCACATAGCAAATCCTTATTCGTCGCAGCAATGATTCTCACGTCGACATTATGCGTCTTGGGATCCCCGAGTCTTTCGAATTGCTTTTCTTGTAGTACACGCAAAAATTTACTTTGTAGGGATAATGGCATTTCGCCAATTTCATCTAGGAAAAGCGTACCGCCATTTGCCAGTTGAAATCTTCCGACACGATCGGTAAAGGCACCTGTAAATGCCCCTTTTACATGACCGAAGAACTCGCTTTCAAATAGTTCTTTGGGAACAGAAGCACAGTTAACTTTTACCAACGGGCGATCTTTACGGTCACTGCTTTCGTGGATAGCTCTTGCCACTAATTCTTTACCTGTTCCCGATTCTCCGTTAATGAGTACGGTAGAATTGGTATGTGCCACTAATTTAACTTGGTCTAAGGTTTTGGCAAATGCGGCGCTCGTACCGACCATAAACCCAAAATGTAATTCTTTGCGAATTTGCTGATTTAGGTAAATATTTTCTTGGGAAAGAATTTTTCCACGAGCAATTTCAGCTTCTAATTTTTGGATAGTTTGTTCCAGATCTTTGGTTCTTTCTTGTACCCGAGTTTCGAGTTCTTTATTCATTTCCTGCAAGTCGGTATATGCTTTTTGTAATTGCGATTGTGCTTTTTTCTTTTCGGTAATATCAGTGTAAACGCCAAATATTCCAATGATGTTACCTTTACTATCTTTGATGGCATTGGAGTTATTTAGTGCATAAAATTTTTTACCTTTTATAGATTGCATCAGCATTTCGCCCGACCAACTTTTTCCCGACCACACAGCGGAAAACATTTCGTTGGCCTTTTGTTGATCACCAAAAATGTTTCGTTTGGTTTTTTCGGTCATTTGTTCCAGAGGCCACTCGAACATTTTGGAAAAAGAAGGGTTGAAGTAAAGGCGGTTTCCCTCTTTATCGGCGATGACAATGCCATCACATGCACTATCCATTGCGGAACGAAATAATTTAGATTTCATTAAAAAATCCTAAAAAAACGAAAAATAGTTGTCTTTAATATACCTAAAATACGCCGGTTTTTTCAAAAAAAAGTTTTCGGTAAAAAAAATATCGAAGTTGTCATGTAGAAGTTTTGTGGCTTTATAACTTAACAGCCACTGGTAAAAAAAAGTATTTCTAGATTTTTTTTAAGCAGGCATGAATTGAGCTTAAGAAGACACTAGTATGCATATGCATACTAGTAAATTTTACAAAGAATTTTCTACAACCTATAGGAAGAAAAAAATGACAAAAGTACTAGTTGTTTATTACAGTATGTATGGACACGTAGAAACCATGGCGAATGCTGTGGCGGAAGGTGCCCGACAGGTAGAAGGCACCGAGGTTGTTGTAAAAAAAGTGGAAGACTTCATTCCCGAAGAAAAACTGAAACAAATAGGTGCAAAAGTAGATCAGCCAGCACCCGTAGCTGATCCCAAAGAATTAGGTGATTACGATGCGGTTATATTTGGTTCACCTACGCGTTTTGGGAACATGGCTGCGCAGATGCGCAACTTTTTAGACCAGACAGGAAAACTATGGATGGAGGGGGGATTAATTGGTAAAGTAGGAAGCGTATTTACCTCTACCGGAACTGGGGGAGGTAATGAAACAACGATTACCTCTTTTCATTCAACTCTACTACACCACGGTATGGTTATTGTTGGTCTACCATATAGCTGTTCGGAACTGACGGACATAAGTGAAGTTCTTGGAGGCTCTCCTTACGGTGCTTCGACGATTGCGGGAGCAGATGGTTCAAGGCAAGTCCATGAAAAGGAATTGACGATGGCCAAGTTCCAAGGGAAGCATGTCGCTGAAGTGGCAAAAAAATTGTCGTAAATAGCGTCTTATATTTTAAGTAAACAATTTTGGCAAATGTTGCCTTCCATTTTGTTATAGGGCAGGCATTTGCCATTGTAAACAGTAATTTTCATTGTCAAACAGGAGTTATTCACCAATGCAAACAGCCATTCTTTGGTATCGCAATGATCTACGCATCCATGACCATGAACCACTGGTAAATTGTAGCAACAAAATTGTCATTCCCGTGTATTGTCTTGATCCCAGCCTTCATGGTAAAACTTCATTTGGTTTTCCGAAAACAGGCGTGCACCGCACGAAATTTATTTTGGAGTCACTACATGACTTGCGCCAAAGTTTACAAAACATCGGAGGGCATTTGATTGTTTGCCATGACAATCCAGCGGTGGCAATTCCACAGCTAGCGAAAAAATTCAAGGCCAAAGAAATTCACTTTCACGACGAGGTGACACATGAGGAAATCGTGTGTGAAAAACAAGTGATCGCTGCTCTCGATGATAGCGTCAAAGTTTTTCGTTATTGGGGAAGTACTTTAATGCACGACGACGATCTACCTCATGATATAGATCATTGTCTAAACACCTTTAGCAAATTTCGTAATCGTGTGGAAAAGAAGTGTTCGGTGCGCAAGACACTACCTACACCAAAAAAATTAAACACACCACAGATAGATAGCCCTGGTGATATACCAACGCTGGAGGCGTTTTTTGCCGATTATCGTGTCGAACCACGTAGTGTATTGTCGTTCACCGGAGGTGAAAGCGCAGGACAAGAACGCGTTCGTCAATACTTATGGGAAGAGGATTGTCTTAAAGAGTATTTTAATACGCGCAACGGTCTTCTCGGAGCAAACTACTCCTCAAAATTTTCTGCGTGGTTGTCCTTAGGTTGCGTGTCACCGCGTTGGATCTATGAAGAGGTAAAGAAATATGAGCAACGACGTCACAAGAACAAGTCGACGTATTGGCTGATTTTTGAGTTATTGTGGCGCGATTTCTTTCGCTTTGTTGCCGATGATGTGGGGAACCAAATTTTCTCTCCCGAGGGAATGCGCAACGAGCCGGTAAGCTGGCAAGGCAATGAAGACGCATTTGTGGCGTGGCAAGAAGGACAAACGGGCATTCCATTCATTGACGCTAACATGCGTGAGCTAAATGCAACAGGATTTATGTCAAACCGCGGTAGGCAAAATGTGGCGAGTTTTTTAACAAAAGATTTAAAAGTCAATTGGTTGCGAGGTGCGGAGTATTTTGAGTCTATGTTGATTGATTACGATGTTTGTAGTAACTACGGCAATTGGTGTTATGTGGCCGGGGTGGGAAATGATCCGCGAGAAAATCGTTATTTCAATGTCCTAAAACAAGCGTTGTCCTACGATCCACAAGGCGATTATGTTCGACATTGGTTACCAGAATTGGCGGCGTTACCTGGGAAGTCCATACATTATCCGTTTTTTTTATCACAAAAAACGTTGCGAGAGGCGAATATTCAGTTAGGGCATAGTTATGCAAATCCGCTAATCGTTCCGCGTAGCTTTCACAAATTGAAACCGCATAATTTGGATTGACGATGAAGATCGAATGACAAGCCAGAGTTAGGAGGTAAGTTTTGTCAAAACGTTTTGGGCGTTACATCCTACACGAAGAAATTGGTCGTGGTGGAATGGGAGCTGTGTACAAAGCCGTCGACACAACTTTAAAGCAGGAAGTCGCTCTTAAAATTGTTTTACAGCAACAGAACATGAAGCGATTTTTACAAGAGTGTTCTGTTATGTCAAACCTACAACATCCCAACATTGTCAATTTTTTAGGCTTTGGAGAAAGTCCGTATCCATACTTCACTATGGAGTACATCTCTGGCGTTTCTCTTGCTGATTTGATACGCGAGGAGAAACTCTCGTCTTTACAAGTCATCGATATTTTGATACCGATTTGCGAAGCTCTAAACTACATGCATCGTCATGGTATTCTACACCGTGATATAAAACCCAGTAATATTATGATCGCGAAAAACGGTGTCGCAAAGCTGATGGATTTTGGCCTTGCCAAGACCCATAACGAAGAAAGTTTATCTAAAACAGGAGACATTATTGGAACGCTTTCCTATATGTCTCCAGAGCAAATCAGCGGGAGTGCTACACAACAGAGCGATATTTACTCTATCGGAGCGACAATGTATGAAGCCCTCACTTCCAAAAAGTTATTTGACGGCGAAACACACGCAAGTATTTTATTTCAAGTGTGGCACGACGACCCTACTTTACTCCGACAAATAGACAAACGTATATCACCCTATGTGGAAGCGGTGTGTTTGAAATGTTTGGAAAAGAATCCGCAAAAGCGCTATCAGAATTTTTCACAACTTATTACCGATCTCAAAAATCTAAAACGCAATCGACCGGTCTCCGCAAAAAAATACAACTCCGCACGACATTTTTTCCACGTGATGGCGCGGTACAAAGTTCTGAGTACTGTGGTATTCGTTTCTTTTGTTTTATTGTCTGTCCTGAGTGGATACCTTTTTTATTTCTTGCAGCAAGCGCACGACGCCAATACCAAAGTACAGCAAGAAAAACGCGCCATCGCCTTTACATTGGCGAACGTTGCCTTGAGGGAAGCCGAAGAGGCAAGACAAAGCTCTCGTTGGAACCATGCAGGTAGTTTGGCAGGAACTGCGCTACAGTTTGTACAGAATTATCATGATGATAGTGCGACGTCTATACGCCGACAGGCAAAGCAACATATAAAGCAAGCTCTGTTTCACAATAAATTATTGTGGAAATATCCTGGGGTATACGCTAGAAATAAACGCATAAAATTACTTTTGTATTCCCAGGATGATGAATATTTATACGTGGTAGAGAAGGACGCTATTACATTGTGGGATGTCGCGTCGGCAAAATTAAAAATGAAATTTTCGATAGATGGAGAGATTTCCGATGCAAGTCGCGCGGGAAAGAATATCGTCGTTGTTATTCGCGACCACGTGCAAAAGGGT
Source organism: Candidatus Uabimicrobium amorphum (assembly GCF_009002475.1). GTDB lineage: Bacteria > Planctomycetota > Uabimicrobiia > Uabimicrobiales > Uabimicrobiaceae > Uabimicrobium > Uabimicrobium amorphum. The sequence goes on along the minus strand of NZ_AP019860.1, from coordinate 8,904,060 downwards.
ACCTATCTTTTTGACACCACGACACATCAATTACGACAAATCCTGAAAAGTTATCCTGGACGTTTTATTGCCAACCACAAATCGTTAGTTGCATGTTATCAAGATAAGTTGCATGTGGTAGATTTAGCAACTAGCCATTCTCATACCATTAAAATTCCTGGCTTGATGCGTTCGTTGTGCATTGACCAAAGTAATTCATGGATGGCCGGTATTTTAAAAAATACAATCTATGTGTGGGATGTGCAAAAACGTAAATTGTTGCACCAGTTTCATTGTGGGAAACTTGAGCGCCATATTGGGTTTGTCACAAATGGCAATTTAATTTTTATTGATAATGGTAAGATGAGTACATTCCATGTAGCTTCGAAAAAGATAAATCAGTTCCGTTATATAGGAACAACTACTTCTTTGACGGTTTCACCTACCGCGAAAAAATTTGCTTTTGTGAATGAGGAATTTCTTTTTGTTTTTGAGTGGAAAAACATGCAGTTGGTTTTGAACAAAAAAATACCAACACCCAACTATTCTATATCTTTAAAATGTTGTTTTACAAATAAGGAAGATGTTTTCACTTGTGCAGAGTACTCGGTCGCGCGATACGATCTTAAAAGTGGAAAAAAACTCAACGATATTTCTGATGTTAACAATAGTGTCGGAACCATTTCTTGGAGTCCCGATTCACAAAAAATACTTACGTTAAATTATGATAGAATGTTACGTATATGGAATGCGCAAAATGGAGAATTGCTTTACGAAATAGATAGTAGCAACGCTTTTTATGGAAAATTTCTCGATGAGCAAAATTTTGTCGTATATTGCATGGAGTACTCTGGTACCACACGCAAGAAAAATAAATATTTATTGTTTTATAGACTATCCAGCAATACACCTTTACGTAAAGTAAATATAGGCGATGCAGCTGTTGATGTTACAAGTAAGTACATTGCTCGTTACTCTGATAATCACATCACTGTAAGTACTCTAAGCGGGCGCTTCGTACGAGAAATTTCGTTTAAACACCCTCTGAAATATATACGTTTCCATCCCTTCAATGATAGCTTAGTTTTGGCAACAGAAAAAAGCGTTTATTTGTGGAAGAAAAAACTGTTGTTTTTATTTCATACCGATCAGCCGATCGTCAATATTGACTATGATGCCAGCGGGAATTACGCTCTATTACAAGAAGAGAACAACAATACTTTACATATTGTTGATTTACGTACCGCGCAAAGAGTAAAAAGACTGGCATCTAACTTTAAAGAAATTCGCGGAGCCTTATTCACAAAGGATGTAAAAAAGATATTATGCCTATCGCACAACGAGAGTTTTGTTATGCATAGTGCAAACGGAGGAATAACAAATATTGAAAAGAAAACAACGGCCATCGCGATGAATCCACAGAAAAATTTTATCGCCAAAGGTTTTACAAATGGAGCTTTGTCAGTAGAAGTGAACATGTTATGTACAAAGCCCTTTACATCTAAGAATATATCAGCTAAAGAGCACACTTCTAAACTTTCCGTAATCAATACACGGTTTAGTCGCGACGGAGCCTTGACAGTAACGAGCTATGACGATCACAGAGTCATCATACATGATACGACATCTTTTAAACCTGTGGAGATCCATTTTAAGGAAGATCAAACTTCTGTAGATTTCAATGTGGATAACACTCTATTGATGTCGATGGGGGGATCAGCTTTCCACACATACAACGTAACCACAAAAGAAAGCGCCAAATTGATAGCAGATAAGCCGGGCTTTTTTATCAAGGCGATTTTTCATCCACAAAAACAGCAACAAGTTTTTAGCACTTCCTTGTCTAAGAATATCTACGAGATACGTTTGTGGGATTTACAAACGAAGCGTTATCAAATCATTGGCAAACATCGTAAGTTTATTGTCGATTTTGTCGTTTCTGAAGATGCGACAAAGTTATTTGCACTTGAGTTGTTTGGAAATATAACGGTGTGGGACATATCAAAACGACAACGAATTGCGGAATTGTCTCTAATAAATCGCAATGACAATAGACAGAATTTTCTATTTCTGAAGAAAAATTTTCTCGTAGCGGTGGGTTTTAAAACGGTATTTTTATGGAATTTAAGCTCTCTTAAGACTCGAAGACAGTGGAATATTCCTTATACCAAGAGCGCTTGCTTGTCATACGATGGTCAGTATTTACTCACGGCGACAAAGACAAATGTACAGGTGAGAAAGGTTGCCTCGGGAGAACTTTACAAAGAGTTTCCTGTTGTGGCCACATGTATTTCATCTCACGAATTTCAACATAAATATCTGTTGGGAAAAGCCAATGGAGATACGGTGGTGTTAGATCTCGATGTGGTCCCTGACGATATTCACCTATCATCTTATTACAAAGATCTTTTTTTTGTAGAACAAGACGAAATGAAAAAATCTGCGTTTGATTTCCGTAGCGACTTTCCGGGTATTTTTATCGAAAAAATCCTTGATCGCGAGCCTCAGAAACTTACCGAAGTGTTATTTGGCGTTTACGTGGATGATAGCTTGCAGAGTAAAGAGGGAAGATTTGAGAGGTTATGGTATTGATGAGGTGTCACAGTCATTCCTGCAAAAGCACATGGCTGTCAAGCTAAGATGTAAAGTAATACAAATAAAAGAATTACATTTTTTTCTCTGAAACTAAAAAACTACCTTACAAAGCCGTGTTCTCTGGAACTACAAAACAAAATGGTTTTGCAATTTTGACCGTAAGTAGTAACTGTACAACACTTTATACGACCAAATTGTACAATCCCAACAGCAAGTTGAAGTAGTTTCATTTTAATAAAACAACAGCGAGCTGTCGGGCACGGTCATCCCTGACTTGATCAGGGATCCAGGCGCATACAATTTAACTTTGTGTTGTGGACTCCTGGTCAAGCCAGGAGTGACACGGCTTTGTAAGTCTTTATTGAGAAGGCTTTTACTCTTAGTTTGACACTGTGGTAGACATATTTTATTTAAAATCCCAGAGACAGAAAATTTATTTCTGCTCTAAAAGATCGGAAAAGTATTTTTTTACATGCTCCGCATGCTCTTTGGGAATCTTCTCTTCGGAAATGCCGCTTTCCACTTCTTGCATCGCTTCCTTGACATACTCTTCGTATTTTACACGAGCTTCACCTTTAGGGGCTTCACCGCGGAATTTGAATTCTGCGACTTTTTTACCTTTGAAATTGTTGCCTTTGACAACTTCTTTCTTCCAGTTGTTTTTCCCATTGTTTTTTCCTTTGGGAGGAACTCCGCCGCCTTTGCCTTTTCCACCGCTACCGTTTCCTTGGCCTTGTCCTTGGCCTTGGCCATTGCCCATTCCTTGACCTTGTCCCTGGCCTTGTCCGTTTCCACCTTGTCCGAGAATGGGCAGTTTTCCACCGCCTTGGCCTTGGCCTTGACCTTGTCCTTGGCCTTGTCCCTGGCCATTGCCTTGGCCAAATTTTTGTTCGATACCTTTTTTATCTTTGTCGGATAGGGCTTTGCGCTCCGATTTTAGAGAAGCGTACATTTTTTTGAGTGCCTTGAGTTGTTCGAGATATTTTTTCATATCTTTGAGCTTTTCTTGCATATCTTTGATGTTTTTCATTTGCTCTTCGATATTCTTGTTTTTGGCTGTTTCTTTTTCTAAGTAATCGGGCTTCATTTGTTCGGCAAGTTCTTTCAGTATTTTTTGCAACTCTTTGGACAATTCGTTGTCTTTGTTGAGAGCTTTTCGCAACTTATCTAGCTCTTTTTTGAGTTCGGCCATCTCTTTCTTTTCTTCGGCGGTGGGAGCTTTTTTCTTTCTGCGGCGCAAACGTTTTTTTGCAAACATTTTTTCAATTTTCTTGCGCAGTTTCTCTAGCTCTTCTGCCGCTTTTTCAAACTTACCTTGTTGCATATTTTCCAATAGCGCTTTGGTGTCATTTAAATCTTCTGATTTTGCGTCGTTGTTGGTCATTTTTTCAGAGTTAACGAGTTTTTCTTGGGTTTTTTTGTGTAGATCTTCCAATTTCTCTAAAAGTTGGGTCATTTTGAGTTGATTCTTTTTTATGCTTTTTTTGGGATTTTTCTGCATATCTTTGGCCAACTTCTCTAATTTTTTTATCACCATGGTGATGTTTTTGTTTTTTAGAGAGAGTTTGGGAAGATCTTTTTTCATCTTCGCTATTTTCTTTAACAACTTGCGTGCGACTTTTTTCTGACGTTTTTCGACTTCTTTGGTTTTTGTGTATTGCTTTCCCCATCCAAGTACATCTTTTTGCGGGAACATGTTATGTATGATTGCGGTAATAATTACTGTAACGAGGGCTACACCTAAAACCTTTGCTATTTTAGGTGTAACAATGGGGAATAGTCCACGAACATCTGTTTTTTCGACATGAGAAACCGCGTCTTCGTGAATGGGTTTTGCCAAAGAATTTTTTTGAGGAATGACCAATGCGCTAGAAACGCGTTCTTTTAACCCAGCTCTTGTATCGATGGCAATGGCTACTTGCTGTGACGATAGATTGAGTCTAGCGAGCTTCCACAGAGGATATAAAATGGCTAGAGTAGCTGCCGCAATATAGAAACTATTGTGCTCCGCTATAGGAAAAAATAGACGCACTAATACGATGACACATGCACAAAAAATAGACACGACCAAGGCACTGTGTACAAGAGCTTTCAAAAAAACTTCCATAATAATACGATACTTAGCGCGACTAATGGCTTTTTGGATTACATTCATCACGACCCTTTCTGCATATAGTTTTGCGAATTTTACCCTCAAAGATTCACAAGTTTGTACTCGTTAGACAATTCTCTACGCAAAAAGTTCCTTTATTTGGAACTTTTTTGGCGGTTTCTAGCTATTTTGTTGCGAAGTATTGTAGATAAAACACTTTTATATAATCAGTACGCGATCTAAATCGTTGAGTACAGCGGTCATATTTTGGTAACGCTCATTGGGGTCTTTGGCGATCATTTTATCAATAATTTTTTCTATTTCTGGGCTAACTTCGGGAACAACTTGGGTGACAGGTATAGGAATTTGCTCATTGATGTTTTTGAGAATCTCTTTTGCGTCGTTACCGGTAATCGGATACTCTCCGGTTAAAAGTCTGTAAAAAGATACTCCCAAGGCATATATGTCTGCTCGTTGGTTTGCTTCCTGAGGATTATGAATCAGTTCTGGAGACATATAGTAAGGTGTTCCCATGGTCGAAGCTTTTTTTTGTAATTTGGACAGTTGACGTGCCAATCCCAAGTCCATGATTTTTACGATTCCATCATGACGAATAATGAAGTTCGATGGTTTGATATCGCGGTGTACAATGTCAAATGAGTGAATATGCTCTAGTCCCTGACCTGCTTGGGTGATAATATCTAGTGCATCTTCTTGTGAAAGTTTTTGTTCTTCTAGAAGACGATCCCCCAAGTTGACACCTTCGACAAGTTCCATGGAATAGTAGTAGAAACCTTGGTCATTGCCTACTTCAAAAATGTGAACGAGGTTTGGATGATTTAGAGCGGCAGATAAACGAGCTTCTCGGTAAAATTGGTTGAGATGCTTTTTTTTGCGCGCAAATTGGTCAAAGAGAATTTTAAGTGCTATGGTACGTTCCAACTCTAACTGCACCGCACGGTAGACAATTCCCATTCCCCCTGAAGCTATTTCAGAGATGAGTTGATATCCACCAAGTACACGGTTGATGAGCCCCTTACGACTGGGGTCATCGCTGGAGACCGCCTGTTGAATATAACGGCGAATTTCTCTTGCTTCTTTAATTTCATTGATACGCGCTTGTTGTACCAATCCATGAGAGACAACCAACTGGTCTATAGGGATAAATGTTTTTTGTTCTAAGGCACGCTGTTGAATATTCAAGCAATTTTTTAGTTTTTCTCGCGGGACGACTTTCATTTTTACGATGTAGTCGACCATTGCCTGATTTTCAATTTTTTTGATATTTACTTTGCGTCTTTTTTGTAAGTTGATAATTTGATCTTTGGACAAAAGTTTGTGGTTAAAAAGCACTTGTTCTATGCTTTCCTGACCTTCGGTTTTGTCCATGATCTCTACGCTTTGTTGCAGTTGCTCTTCGGTTAGCCACTTTTTTTCTACAGCTAACCGGCCTATATTTGTATGCATCATACAACCCTCATGCTCAACATCGTTAAATCATCGTGTTGGGGGCCTGTATTTTGATGGCGCAAAACCCCACAAACAATATACTTGGTAAAGGCATCCGAACGTAAATCTGCTCCGCGAGCAATTGTTTCAAATAGTCGAGGTTCTCCGTATTCCTCTTGGTCAGGACACATCGTTTCCACTAAACCGTCGGTGAATAGGATAAAACGATCTCCAGGATCCAGTTGGATCGTTTCTTCTTGTAGCGTTCTCTCAAAAGCGTTGCCCGATAAAATTCCCAAGGGCATACCACCTTTTTTGGTTTCAATGCATTTTTTTTCATTCTGTCGCCATATCACGGCGGGGTTGTGTCCCGCGCAAGAGCAACAAAGTTCTCTTTTCTCTATATCCAGTATGCCGTAGTAAACGGTACAAAAGAAGCCTGGTAAGATATCGCGCGCCACCATAGGATTGACCTTTTTCAAAAGTTCACGAGGACTTTCGCAGTGAGGTGCCCAAGTGTGTACAGCGGAACGAACCATAACCATTACCATCGCTCCGGTGATTCCGTGACCTGATACGTCGGCAATTAAAAAACCGACTTTATTTTCGTTGATTTGAATGACGTCGAAGTAATCACCACCGATCATATCGTAGGCTTTGTAGTACGAGAAGATTTCCAAACCGTCGATTTGAGGAAACGATTTGGGCATTAGATTGCGTTGAATTTCCCGGGCTTTTTTAAGTTCTGCTTTCATTTCATCAGGTAGATGATCTGTTGGAATTGGGTCCGTTGGGATAGGATCATCAACGACAATTGGAGGGCAGTGCTCATCGATGAAAGGCAACAGTTTTTCTACGGCCAAATCGGTTTTGGCGTGGAAATCCATCTTGCGGTGCATCTGTACTTCGAAAGAACCTTGGGCACTTGCCATATCTGTACACATAATGGTTGGTATACAAATACGCATTGAGTCTAGGTTGCGCAACACTTCGATACCCGACATTTCCGGAAGCTTGGCGTCCATGACGACGAGATCGGGTTTTTCTTTTGCTTTGGTGATTTTTTCCAACAGCGCCTTTCCGTCGTTGACAATGTCTATTTCAAAACGCAGTTGTTTGAAAAAGTTTTGGTATGTTTTTATTGGTTCTTCTTCCATTTCCGCAATTAAGACGTTGCCGCGTTTTTTGTCGATGACAATATCGTTGCGGTCTAGTTGTTGCAGAAGCCCGAATATTTTGTTCATCTTATCCTGAGAACCTTGGTCACCTTCTTGTAAACCAAATTTTTTGGCAATTTCCTCGGCGAGTTGTACAATGTCGCCGTTTTCGGTGACTAACTTGTCTATTGCTGTGGACAAATCTTTACCGCTGGTAACTTCTTCGGCAATCATTGATGCTTTTCGTTCGCCAGAAAAGTTCTTTATAATTTTGTCGAGGTCTTTTTCCGATTTTACGACACCACCGAAGAGTAACTTTTGTACTTCGGGGTCCATGGTTTGGACGGATTCTTTCAAACTGGTTTTGGTTTTACCTATGTCTCCCCCACCCAGGTTTTCGATACTCATTTCAAAGAAGTCGCGAATTTCTTCGTCTTCGTTGCCAAATTCTTTTTCGGCAAGTTGTGGTAGGATTTTTTGGATAACACTACCTATTTTTTGTAGCGCTTCAGGCCCTTTTAAGTCTTTGAACTCTTCTTTAAAAATACTGTCTAAAAATTTCTTGGCCTCGGTAAGTTCTTCCATTTCGATATTGGAGAGATATGTTTCTTCTTCGATTTCTATCTTTTGGAAAGGGGCTAAGAGTTGTGGATCAATACGGCCGTCGACAAGAACCTGATCGCGTTTGGTACTCATCAACGTAATTAAAGCTCCTAATTCTGCTGAAGATGCGCCGCGCGAGATGGTTACTTTACCAATTTCACGGTCAGCCATCTGTTGGAGAAATTGTTCGGCGATGATGTTTTTTTCGGTTATTTTATCTCCCTGGATAAGTAACTTTTCTCCACCTTCCGCTCCCCCTCTACCAAAATACAACGAAGTGACGCTCGCCAATATATTGCGTAGGTCTTCCTCTGCTTTTTGGGTACCCGCTATTACCACAGGGTGCTTTTCGTTGTACATTTGTCGGTCGCGAATCACTTTCGATAGCTTCATCAAAAACTCAAGAGATTTTTTTTGTAGTTCTCTTTTTGCTCGATCCATAGTATTACCCCTACAAGAAATAGTTATGTCTTTTCTTTTGCCCGTCTTATAATTATAAGATATTCATTATTCTTTGCAATGAGTTTCCTGTAAATCTTTACGACAATCGGAGCTAAATCTAATGACTAAATACGACTTCGCAGCAATAGTTTTTCTAGTACTTTCGCTCATTCTTTTCGTAGCAGGTACCTATCATCAAATTTACCAAAGAAAAATGCAGTTGCTGTGTCGTGGAAAATTAAACCACTTGGGAAGTGTGTACTTTATCTACCGTAAAAATACAAATAACGATCCTAAAGAATTGACATCGTGGCGACAAAAATTGCAAAAGTACTCCCCAAGTACGGATTTTGGAGTTTGCCCTTGCGAGAACACAACTGTTTTTAGCTACCAGTTAAATTTGTCGGGACTATTTGCCAATAAAGGTGAGGAACACATTTTATTTTTTGATAGTCACCCTACACAAAAATCGCATTGCAAAACGTTTACCGAGGATCTTGTCGCGTGGCGTCATTTGCAGGGGGCAAATTTTTTGCTGTCAAATGGTGCTGTCGTACATTACAAAAAAAACAATTTTCCACAAAAGCATTGAAGTACTTCATCGCGTTATTTGAAAATATCTCTGTTTGTTCTGTGGTTTTATTTGGCTCCGTTACGATCAAATCTGCGAGAGTGAGAAAATTTCGTTGTGTAAGAATTGTTTGTGCGCTAGAATGTAAGTCTTTTCTAGACGGAGCTTTGGGGAATTCATAGGTGCGTGTTTTGTTAGAACATTGTCGTTGAATCGGAAAGTATTTACTATGACTTTAAATCAAAAGTCACAACAAATAGAAAAAAACAAGGTCCTTATTGTCGAGGACGAATTTGCCGTAGCTAATTTTTGCGCTATGGCCTTAAATGAAGCGGGAATAAATGCGCGTATTGTCCAAGATCTTTCGCAGGTAGAACGTGATTTACAAACGTTTTCTCCGCATTTAATTCTTCTTGATTTGTACATTCCTGATTTTGACACAATGGAATTTATTCGTCACTTGCGCAGGCAAGAAAACTACGTTACGATACCTATTATACTTATATCTGCGCACGATAACCCTGACAATCGCTTATGTGCTTATGATGCTGGTGCGGATGATTTCATTGAGAAACCGGTACATCCTGATTATTTGATTTCCATTGTCAACTCACGTATCAAGCGTCTACGACATATTAAAAGTGTCATTGAACTACAGCAAATAGAGCGTGGGACGCTTCCTACGCAAAAACTGGGCGCGCCAGAGAAGTTAAAGCATCACACTGGTTCTCGTCCGCAAAGCACATCTATTGCTGACGATATACTCTGCAAACTTTTACTTGATTTTGATATTGTCTCGGCAGAGGAGATGCAGGATCTTCTTCGCAGACAGAGTGAGATGGAAAATGACGAATATTTTGTACGTTTATACGATTTAATTCTTTATCTAAAAGTGGTTGACGAACATACGCTATGCAATATTTCTTTGTTAAAAGATATTGGTGGAACATCTCTTATTGAAGGATATCAAGCCGATGAAATGATCGCCGAAGGCGGGATGGGTGTAGTGTACTCTGGCTATGAAACCAGTACACAAAAACGCGTAGCAATAAAAGTTTTTTATGATAGAGATAACACGCATTTGATAGACCTACAACGCTTCATTCGCGAATGTGATTTAGCTCAGTCTCTAGATCACGAAGGTATTACCAAAGCATATAAATTTGGCGAAATAAACAATATTTACTATATCGTAATGGAATTTATTGATGGCGTCGCACTTTCTGAAAAAATAAAAGAACAAGGCTATTTGGTCGAGTCAGAGGCTCTGCAAATATTTGGCAAAGCTTTGCAAGCAATGAGCTTTGCCTGGGAAAAAGACATTATTCATCGCGACTTAAAGCCAGACAACATTATGCTCACTGTTGATGGAGATGTGAAAATTTGCGATTTGGGTCTTGCCAAAGCAATCAACAGTAATGCACAACTAACGCAAGACAATGTGATTTTGGGGACACCTTCTTATATGTCACCGGAACAGTGCATGGGAGCGACTCTAGATTATCGTTCCGATCTATACTCTCTTGGGGTAACATTGTATGTTATGCTGACAGGTAAAGAGCCATTCCACGGAAATTTTCTGGAGGTAGCGCAAGGGCATATGACTGAGGTGCCTCCACAGCCCAAAGTTAAACTATCAGAACCTATTCATAAATTTATGTATCAGTTGTTGTATAAAAAACCTGCATGGCGATGTGTGAGTATTAAAGGACTCCTTCGTGATTTTGACGACGTTCAGCGAGGACGATTACCTTATACTTATCGCTTGCGCGCAACGAAAAAAACATTGCGTAAGCAGTTGTATGTTCTCGCTACATTGGTTGTGCTCGTGTTCGTGGTTTTGGGTAGTTTTTGGAGTTATGAAAAATTTTATCATCTACGCCAACGCAATGTAATACTCGCTCATTTTTCGAATAAACAGTTTGCAAAAACTATTTATTTGAGCTATGGCTATCTTCTAAATAATCCTAACAATATACAAATACAAAAGATAAGAGCACAAAGTTGGTTAAAACTAAGAAAATACCAACAGGCGGTCAAATATTTCGCGGAGGTGGTTGTTCAATCACCTAATGAAGACGAAATTTTAGGAGATTATGCTTACGCGCTTTATTATCTAAAGCGATTTGATGAGGCACAACGTCAAATAGAAAAAGTATTATTAACGCAAAAGAGCGCAGATCATTACTACCTATTGGCGCGTATAAATTGGCAAAAACAGCGCAGTGGTTTATCGAAAAAATATTTAAAAAAAGCAATTGCGCTTACGCCCGAATATTGGCAAGCATATTATTTACTCGGTATTGTAGATGATGTAAAGTGGTTTAATACACTATACGAATATTTGCCACAAGATTGTCCTGTGGAGTTAAGACAGTGGATTTATTACGTGAATGGTGTGCTTCTCTACCGCCAACACCAATATGATAAGTCGAAAAAACAATTTCTTTTTGCACAAGCATTTGGGGAAACCAAAGAGATCAATCAATATTTGGCGGCGATCTTTTGCCATAAAAATAATCATGACAAAACAGTCCAATTACTTGGTACTGAGCGCTTATCCTTTGCCAAAACCTTGGAGAATATTCATACGATGATCGATATTCCCGCTCTTTACTTTGCGTTACGCGAAGATCTTTTGGCGCACTATTTGGCCACAGCATTTTTGCACACCAACTCTCCCCAAAAAGCGCTGTTTTACATAAAAAAAGCTCTAAAGCAAAACCCTAAAGAAGTGAAGTACTTGAAAACGAGTTCTGACATATATCACAAGTTAAAAAAATATCAAAAGTCTATTGCACAGCTACATCTCATTTTAAAATATGCCCCAGATCAAAAATATCAGGTAAAATTACATAAGGCGAAAAACTTGATTGCTTTGCATAAATGGCAAGAATCATTGATACTTTTGAACGAACTTGTTAAAGTAAAGTATAATTTGCGACAAGTGATGCCTTTGCAAATTGAAGCACTTATATATAGAAAAAATACGAAGTTGCTATGCTGCAGATAGAAAAATTTGTAATTTCATACCCTAACCATATAGATATTTTTTTGCTACGTGGTAGAATATATGAAGAAAAACAACAGTTAGACTTAGCCGTAAAAGATTATCAAAAAGTAGTTCAAAAAATAGATAACATTGAGGCATACTATCGCTTGGCTAACATTTACTACAATACAAAAAAGTATCTGCGTGTAGTGGATATCATAAATAAAATTTTTGCCACCAGATTAAAAATACATCCGGGAGCAAAGTCCAATTTTTTATTTTTTCGGGGTGTTGCACGGTTTTTTTTAGATCGATTTCAGGATAGTTTAAACGACTTTTCTCAAATCAAAGAAAAAAGAAAATATCTGAAAAGTAAAGATGCGAGTTATTTATACTACTACCAAGGTATTATTTTACTTCAGCAAAAAAAGTATAGCGAAGCAAAAAAATCATTTCTTATTGCCGCAAAAGGCTTGAAAAGTTCTTCTCAACAAAAAAGCATTCAACGTTATTTGCAGCAGATAGAAAAAATCAACAAGTAGGTCAGATGGATTTTTTCCAGAAAGGAGATACGGGGTTAATGTAAATGATGAAGCCTGAATGGAAATGTTCTTGATAAAAGCGCATTTGCCTAAGGTAACCTCGTTACAAACTGATGAAGTATTGTATATTTATTTATATTTTATGTTTTGTTTTTTTTGTTGGTTGCGGAGATGACATAGATCTCGACGGCCGCGCTTCTCAGAATAGTACAATTCAAATCTCCGACGATGACAATTTTGTCGTTGCGATCAATAGAATTGCCAGTGCGGATTCGGGAGTAGCTTTTAATCGTCTGTCAGATGTAAATGGTTCTCTATCGATTCTTCGTGTAGCCAATGATGAAAACATCAAAGTGGATGAAATCACTGTAGGTAAAGATCCGCGCAGCGTATCTATCAATAAAGACTTTACGCGCGCATTTGTGAGTAACGGCCAAGACAACACGGTAACCGCAATCGATATCTCTGCCGTTCCTGGTGGTGGAACCGCTGCTGTTTTAGCAACAATAAATGTTGGATCTGAACCGCGTGGTACCGCGCTAACTCCAAGTGGCGAAAAACTATATGTCGCGAACTACGGAGAAGGAACTGTTTCGGTGATTGACACCGCCACAAATACCGTTATTCGCACAATAGAACTAGAATTTTTTGGTACAAATATTGATCCTTTTGTACTGGCGAATCCATATGCAATCGGAATTAGTGACAATGGCGATGATGCAGATGAAGACGAAAATGTTATTGTCGCGGACTTTTTCGGGCGTCCTATAGAGCAGTTGCCGAAGGATAGCCGTGAAGGTTTTGACAATGGAAAAGAAGGACGCATTGCTTTTATTGATGTATCTAACGATGAAATTCTAAATGTGATCACTCTTTCTCCTGTAAGAGATACTGGTTTTACCGCAAACCGTATTCCTTTTCAACAAACCGTATTTAGAGTCTCTGGTGGCGCAAAAGGCAATGCACCACAAGGAGCTTTTTTCAACCAGCTTCACACCATGACATTTCGCGATGGTACGGCAAATATCTATTTGCCATCTATTGGGGCAAGTCCAGAACCTCCTGTAAATTTCAATGTGAATGTTCAATCGCTTATTGGTGTGATCCAAACAGGTGCGAATGCTGAAGTTGCCAACCAACATTTCAATCTAAATGCACGCTTCAAAAATGAGCGTGAACCAATACCTCCATTTGATGCAGGAAATGATTTTCGACTTGACCGCACATTCTCTGCTGACACCATTGCTATGGCGATTGAGGTCGATACGGCTTTATTTTTGAGTCGTGCGGGAGCTTTTGTTACCAAAGGCTTTTTTAATGGTGACCAGATCGCTTTTGATGTACCAGCGGCTTTTCGCATACCTGTGGGCAATGTACCGAATGGTATTGTGATGAACAGCGACGCGACCCGCGCCTATGTAAACTCAGATGTGGAGTCAACAACAACCGTGATTGATGTCGAAGCGGCAGAGCAACTTGCGAAGATCGAAAACGCCACATTGCCTCCAGCAGGTACGGAGCAACATCAAATTCTGATAGGAAAACTCGCATTTTACACTGGAATGGGTTTACCTGCAGAAGATTTATTGAACCAAAACGTACGCGATATCGACACTCATAGATTTCGTAACGTGGCTTCTAAGGACAACTGGAGCTCTTGCGCTTCCTGTCACCCTGATGGTTTAACTGACGGTGTTACATGGATTTTTGGTACTGGTCCACGACAAACTCTTCCCTTAGACGCAAGTTTTTCATTCGTTGATCCTGACAATGACCGTCGCGTCATGAACTGGAATGCTGTACGCGGAAGTGTGACCGATTTCAACAACAATGCGCGTAATGTACAAGGAGGCTTTGGTTTTACTCCTGATGCACAGCGTGTTATTGATGACCAAGGGCAACCAGGCGATGTCGAAGACTTTGATGAAGTATTCAATCATGGTCCCGATGAAAATACCTTTGTTGAAAACTTAGGGCGTATAGGTATCTCTGATTCCTTGAATTTAATGACACTATACACCCAAAGGGGGATACGTACTTTTAACCGTCCTACCAATTTAGATAACGCCGCCGTACTTCGCGGACGCGATGCGTTTGAAATTTTCTGTGTAGATTGTCATAGTGGAGATAAGTGGACAACTTCGCAGATTTTGTGGGACACGCCGCTATTTGACATCGGAGGAAATCAGCTCGATGATGGCGTTGTGGTCATTGGACCGGCACGTAGTACTCTCGAATTCAATGAAAATGGCGAAACATTTACCATTATCAATCAAAATTTCGAAACCTTTGACCCAAATAACCCCATTGAAGTGCGTGGCAATGCACAACCTGCTTTGGGACAGAACGTTTCCTTCAACCCTCCTTCGCTTCTAGGAGTGCGCCACACATCACCTTATGGACACAATGGTCGTGCGGAAAGACTGGAAGATATATTCTTACCAAGAGTTGACGACGGTCTAGAGCATTCTACTTTCGGGGCCAATGATGCGCAAATAAGAGATATCCTTGAATTTTTGCAAGCCATCGATGAAGCCGAAGCGCCATTTCTATTTCTAAGAAAAAAATAAACGAAATATCAGCGTGTAGTTCTTTGCTACACGCTGTACATTCCACGTTAATCCCGCTCCACACATTCTCATGAGGTCTATATGCAAACTTTCCTTAAAAACGCCACAACATTTTTTAGCAATGCTGGTTTTATTGCATTTTTTGTCGCGGTGAGTTTATCTTTTTATGTAGGTCAATTTACTTCTCCTACCTGGACAACAACTAGAGTTACTATTGATGCCAAACAAGACGATAGTGGTAATTTTTACTATATTTATCGCGAAAAAAAGCAAGAGCTTTCTGAACCTGTAAGTGAAGACAAGGCAGTATTGAGTGCGAAAAACTTACAGCAACTCAATGCAAAAGGTCTTGCTCCTTCTATCACCGAAGAAGTAGTTTTCGCGGTCAAAGACGGTAAAACTTTATATTATCAAATAACAGCAAAGCGCCATTGGCAAATATGGTCTCTACTTCCGGCTTTTATAGCCATTGTTTTATGTTGGTGGACACGCGAGCCTATAACAGCCTTGAGCAGTGGGGTCATTTGTGGTGTTTTGCTTGTTGGGGATATCGATGTCTTCACAAGTGCTCTTTTACCGAATATAGGTACAGCAAATGCCGCGACCATTTTAATACTGTATTTATGGTTTTTAGGTGGCCTCTTGGGAATATGGGCAAAAACAGGCGCTTCGTTGGCATTCGCAGAATACGTGACAAAAAAATTTGTTCGTGGTCCCAAATCAGCAAAACTGGTTGCGTGGTTCTTGGGTGTTATCTTTTTTCAGGGGGGAACCATTAGCGCTGTATTGGTTGGTACAACAGTGAAACCTATTGCTGACAAAGAAAAAGTGAGCCATGAAGAACTATCTCTTATTGTCGACTCCACGTCTTCACCGATTGCAGCAATACTGGCGTTTAACGCCTGGCCAGGTTACGTACAGGCTTTTCTATATGTCTCAGGTGTTGCGTGGCTAGCCACGGAACAAGACCGCGTTGATTTTTTCTTCCGCAGTATACCGTACAGTTTTTATGCCCTCTTTGCGGTGATTTCTACATTCTTAGTAAGTATCGATAAACTTCCGAGTCGGACATTGCGCGCGGCGAGGGAACGAGCGCGCGACACAGGTGCACTTGATGCTCCGGGAGCGGAACCATTAAGCTCAAAAGAACTTGAACTGGCCGAGGTTCCAGGCAACTACGCGCCACATATGATTGATTTTTTGTTACCTTTGTTCACTATATTGGGAATCGCCATCGGTACATACATTGCATCAGGAACACCACAAATTTTATCGGCGTTTGGAATTTCCTTGGTGTTGTCGATGTTTTTGGCTTGTTTTCGTGGCATGAAACTTCGCGATGTGATTGAAGGAATGGCAAATGGTTGGAAAGGGGTGGTTCTTGGTAGTGTTATTTTACTACTCGCCATTTGCATCGGTAATGTGAGTAAAAATGCCGGAGGAGGAGCATACTTAGTCGATCTTTTGGGTTCGGAGACACCTTATTATTTGCTACCAGCGATCTTATTGGTTATTTGCATTGTCATTTCGTTTTCCACAGGAACAAGTTGGGGAACCATGGCGGTGACTTTTCCTTTGGGGATGCCTCTTTCTTACGCGATTGCGGTAAATAACGGCCTCGCTGATCCACAGTTCTATATGATGGTTTGTTTCGCTACCATACTTAACGGATCGATATTTGGCGATCAGTGCTCTCCGATATCTGACACGACTATTTTAAGTTCGATGTGTACTGGTTGCGATTTAATGGATCATGTGAAGTCGCAAATACCCGTGGCGGTAACATCAATGCTATTGGCTCTTATTTGTTGGACTGTGTGCGTTGTCGTGTATGCATAATATTTGAGAAAGGAACTTCTATGACAGAGCAGCTTTCGCAGCTTTTTGATGAAATATGGGAATGGCAGATGGAGACAGATCCCTTAAGTGCCACGTTTTACGGAGATCATCGTTACAACGATCGTCTCCCCTCATTGCGCCTGGAGGACATTGAAGAGCAAGCGACAAAAAAACGTGAATTTGTCGAAAAATTACAGCAGATAAATGTAGATGAACTCAAGCAAACGGATCAAATCAATCACAAAATAATGCACCGACTTCTCGATGAAAAACTACAGAGTTTTCACTTTAATATGCATTTGATGCCTCTAAGTCAAGTTCACGGATTTCATGTGTATCTACCAGAGCTACCAAACTATACTGTATTGCGTGCAGCTAAAGATTACGAGATGTACATTACACGGTTACAAAAAATACCACAATACATTGAAGAACATATTGAATTAATGCGCGTGGGGCTACAAAAAGGTTGTACCTTGCCAAAGGTGGCATTGTCTTCTTGTACGAAAAGTATCAGTACGCAAGCAAAGCAAAAAGTAGACGAAAACCCCTTGTTCCAGCCGTTTTTAAAAATTCCAGTAACGATAGAAAATGGTCAAGAGCTAAAAGAATCTGGCGAACAAGCGGTACAAGAAATACAGCAGAGCTACCAAAACTTTTTGCAATTTTTAAGCGAAGAGTATATTACAAACACACGCGAAGAAATAGGTATTTCCGCGATTCCCAATGGCAAAGCTTGTTATGAGTTTTTGGTGAAATCCCAAACAACTCTTGATGTGACACCTCAGGAAGTTCATGATATTGGTTTGCGCGAAGTCGAACGCATCAAAGCAGAGATGCTGAAAATTTTAGAGCAAGTCAATTTTAGCGGGGATCTAGAACAGTTTTGTAAATTTTTACATAGCGACGAAAGATTCTACGCAAAAAGTGAAAAACAGCTCCTCGCAGAGGTAAGTTTTATTTTGAAGACCATGGATGGTAAATTGCCACAGCTCTTTTCACATTTGCCACGCACACCGTACGGAATTAAAAAAGTTCCGGATCAAGTAGCGGCGCGTATGCCAGCCGCGTATTATATGCCCGCTCCTGGAGATGGCAATGGCGCTGGTTTCTATTTTGTGAATACCTATAACTTAGAATCGAGACCTTTGTACGAGTTGGAGGCTTTATCTCTACATGAAGCTGTTCCTGGGCACCACTTGCAAATTGCCATACAACAAGAGTTGACAGAGTTGCCGAAGTTTCGACGTTTTGCGCGATTTTTAGGCTTTTTGGAAGGTTGGGCTCTGTATTGTGAAAAACTTGGCAAAGAGATTGGTTTTTACGAAGATCCATATAGCGATTTTGGACGGTTGTCCTTTGAGATGTGGCGTGCATGTCGTTTAGTGGTGGATACCGGACTACACTATTTTGGTTGGAGCAGGCAACAGGCCATCGATTATCTTTCGAGTCACTCTTCGTTAACAAAACACAGTGTCACTGTGGAGGTGGATCGATATATTTCTCTGCCAGGGCAGGCCGTGAGTTACAAAATGGGTGAGTTAAAGGTGAGTGCTCTGCGCAAGTTAGCCGAAGAAGGTTTGCAAGAAAAATTTTGCGTGCGCGAGTTTCATCACGTATTCTTAAAAGAGGGGGCGATCCCATTAAACATATTAGAAGAGAATATCAAGTCATACGTTGCGCAAGGCAAATAGTTGGTAAATCTTACCAACTATTGCTATTTTTGTAAGAATAACTGTAGTGGGTGCGGATAATGGGTAGTTCGCGTTCACCTAGGTTTGATTCTTTTACTTGTTCTTCTGGGTGAACTTGCATGAAGTAGTATTCTTTTTCACCATGACTACTGAATTTGATATCCGTATACTCTTGGGCTTCAAAATTTGTAAATATGGTAAAGATAAGACCCATTAGAGAAAATATTGCGAGTAAACGTAACATTGTAAATCCCCTTATGTAAAAGACTTTTCGAGTTCCTGTGCTCGACATTTTAATATTTCGACATATTTGAACAAATGTCAAATTTTTTATGGAAAAATATCTATGCTTACTCTTTTTATTCGTAACACCTTGGTTGTTTTAGCCTCTGTATTTGGGAGTGTTAGCGCAATATTTGCCGCAATGGTTTTTTCTCCACCTACAGAGATTTTTCCTGTACAAAAAATATATTTGTATCTGTTTTTATGCGCATTTTTGTGTGTGACATGTATCGTTGCGCTATACATCATGGCAAAGAAAAACAACTCTTCTAGCGACATGGACTTGCTGTTGTGGCTTATAAACGGCCTCATATCGACTTTCGTACTCATCGCTCTTTTAACCTATCTTTTGCTCAGGACCTTCAGAGAGGAATTAATGTGAAATATCCCAAGCTTTTGTTACTGTACCTATTGCCAAAAAATCTGCTGAGCTACATCGTGGGGATTTTGACAAGTCTAAAATTACCACAGTTTATACTCAAACCTCTTATCGCTACATTTGTGCGTGCTTACAAAGTCAGCATGAACGAAGCCGTGCCTGCAAAATATCGCACGTTTAACGAATTTTTCACCCGGGCACTACGCCCTGAATGTCGCCCAATAGACGAAGATACACATAGTATCGTGTCTCCTGTAGACGGTATCGTAGGTTACAGTGGCGAAATCAAAAGGGACACTTTGATCCAAGCCAAGGGACGCGAGTACTCCCTAGACGCTTTCGTCGCCAATAAAGAATACGCTGAGATATTTCGCGGAGGCGTATACATGACAATATACCTAAGCCCGAGCCACTATCATCGTATTCATACTCCCGTCGCTGGTAAGGTGACATCTCTTAATTACATTCCGGGAAAACTATATCCCGTGAACCCGTTCGCGATCAATAATATCGATCACATTTTTTCCAAAAATGAACGTTTGATTTCCATTATCGAGTCTGACACCGCAGGCAAAGTAGCGGTAGTCAAGGTCGGAGCGACAAATGTCGGTAAAATTAAGGTAGTCTATGATAGCGTCACTTCTAATAACTTTTGGCGCAAAGGTGTGTTTAAAACATACGAGGATGTGAATTTGCAAAAATGTGAAGAACTAGGCAGATTCGAATTAGGCTCCACAGTCGTGCTACTCTTCGAAAAAGGCAAAGTAAAGTTAACACAAGACACCCCAGAGAGTGATGTACTCCTAGGACAAAAAATCGCCGAAGTATGCAAATAAAATGATATCGATTGTCCTACCCGTATACAACGCCGAAGAACACATCAAAAATGCCATAGATAGCCTGCAAAGGCAAACTCTACAGCAATACGAGTTAATTATCGTCGACGACGGTTCTCGTGATCATACAGCGCAGTTCATACGCAGTTACAACGACAAACGCATAAATGTAATTTCGCTAGAGAAAAATCGCGGGATCGTCGACGCTTTAAATATAGGTATCCAAAACGCGACAAGCGCGTACATCGCACGCATGGACGCCGACGATCTATGCCACGAAAATCGCCTACAGCAACAATACGATTTTCTACGAGAAAATGAACACATAGGTGCGGTGTCGTGCCGTGTAAGATGTGAAACGACGCAGCACAATAAGGGCATGCAAGAATTTGTCACGTGGACAAACACACTTCTCTCATGTGAGGAAATCTACCGCAATCGTTTCGTAGAAACTCCGCTAATACATCCCAGCATGATGTTCCGTAAGAGCCTGATAGACAAACACGGTGGTTACAGTCACGACTTTCCCGAAGACTACGAACTGTGGCTGCGCTGGCTGCATCACGGGGTGCGCATACAAAAACTTCCCGAGTATTTATTCACCTGGAACGACCCACCACAACGCCTAACCCGAACAGACCCTCGCTATCATGAAAGTCAATTTTATGCGTGTAAGACGCACTACTTAGCGAAGTGGCTAGATAAGAAAGGTATTGGCGAAGTTGTGGTGTGGGGAGCAGGAAAAAAAGCACGACAATATGCGGCACTGCTGCGAGATTATGGCGTCAATATCCAGGGATACATAGACGTAGACGCCAAAAAAATTGGCAAAACAATACACCAAAAACCCGTGTACCACTACGAAAAAGACTTTGTGCAGTACAGCGATTTTTTTGTACTCTCTTACGTAGGAAATCGCGGTATTCGCGACAAGATCACCGCCTACCTAGAGGAACGTGGATTGACCAATGGCGTAGATTTTTTATTGATGGCTTAGGGAAACCATAGTTACTATCTCTAAGCCAAAACACTAACTTAGATTGTCATCCCTGTAAAAGCACATACCTGTCAAGCTAAGATGTAAAATATTTCTAAATAAAGACTTACAAAACCGTGTCATTCCTGGCTTGACCAGGAATCCACAAAACAAAGTTAAATTGTATGCGCCTGGATCCCTGATCAAGTCAGGGATGACACGAGTTTGTAAGTCGTTTTTTTAATCGCACAACATATTTATGTTGTGCGTTGTTGGAAACGAAAGTCAACCGGTATTTGGGGGAACGGGCGGACACAGGGTCCGCCCCTACAACGCACGTTGTAAGAGGTAAATTTATGTTGTGCGGTGTTGGAAACGAAAGTCAACCGGTATTTGAGGGAACGGGCGGACCCTGTCCGCCCCTACAACGCACGTTGAAAAAGGTAAGTTTCTGTTGTGCGGTTTGTTAACCGGTGTTTTTCAATCCACCAGAGATGGCGTTGGTCAATTGCAGTAAATCCTTGAGAAGTTTTTCGGCTTCTTTGCTTTGGCTTTGTGCACGCCATTCTTGGAGTTTTTTGACCTGTAGTTCGTGTAGCGCTACCAAAATAGGTCCACGGCGCGCGATGTTTTCTAGCTGGCGGGTACGTCTTTCGGATACCGGAGCGTCGAACATGTGGGTGATTTGCTTTAGCGCTTCTTTGTAGTCGTACAACAACACGTCCATCAGCGCCGTTTGTGCGTCTTTGTTGCCTACTAGGTTGGCGAACATTTGCATTACCTTGTCGTCGGCGTTGAGTAAATTTGTCTCTACTTGAATCAAGGTGTAGAACAAAAATGGCCATGACTCGCTGACTTCTTTCAATTGCTTGTACTCATCGGGAGATTCTGTTTGCAATTGTTGTAAAGCATTTCCCACGCTAAACCATCCGGTAAGGTTAAAACGTGCTTGGTTCCAGCTAAATACCCACGGAATAGCGCGTAGGTCTCCCAAGGAACGTTTACCTGTGCGTCGTGCAGGTCTGGAGCCAATTTTACTGTGTTCGATGACATCTATGGGGGTGGCGTTGCTGTAGAATTCGATAAAATGGTCGTGGTTGACTAGTTGTGGATAGTGGGTGAAGGCTAGGCTGGCCAACTTATTCATTGCCGCGGTAGGATAATCTTCATGGGTTTTTCCTAAGTAGCTCTTCATTGCCTGACGTGCGACACCGGCTTGCAGCATTTCTAGATTGTATATACTGCTCATAGGGTTGGAGAACTGTTCGGCGATGGTTTCTCCTTGGACGGTTAGTTTGATGTGTCCGCTGACGGAACCTGCCGGCATACTATCTAAGAAGCGGTGGTATTTTCCACCTCCACGGCTAATGGTTCCTCCGCGACCGTGAAAAAAGCACAGTTTTACATCGTGTTTGGCGGCGACGGCACTGAGTTTTTTCTCTGTCTGGTATATATTCCAGCGACTTGCTAGTATTCCACCATCTTTGTTACTGTCACTGTAACCCAGCATCACTTCGTAGAAACCGTCTTGGTATTTGCGGCGCTCTTGGGTAAGAGGGTGGGTGAAAAAGGCTTGTAAAATTTTTTCTCCGGCCTGTAAGTCTTCTATTGTTTCTAAAAGGGGAACTACGCGAATGGGGGAATGTAATAATCCTACTTCACGAAGAAATAGGTACACCACCAACAAATCGCTCACACCGCGTGTCATACTCACAATGAAGGAACCCACGCCATCGTAGCCATACAATTCGGTGTATTTTTTGACTTCCCAATAGTAAGCGAGTAGCTCATCGGCTTCTTTTCCACACTTACTTCCTTGTAGAGTAAAAGGACGATTTTTGCTGAGTTCGTTGTTTAAAAACTCTATGCGTTGCTCCTCGTTCATTTCACTATAGTGCTGCTGTGTTTCTCCGCAAAATTTTAATAGCTGATCTAGGGCCTTTTCGTGGTAACTACTGTTTTGACGAATGTCCAATTTGGCTAAGTGAAAACCAAAGCATTGTACCTGTCTTTCAATGGGGAACAGCAAATGGTCGGCGACTTTTTGTGCTCCTACTTCTGCTAGAGTAGAGCGCAGCAATTGTAAGTCTTCTTGAAGTGCCTGTGAACTGAGGTAAACTAAGTCATTGTTGTCGTTTTCATCTAAGGTATTTTGTAAACGCAATATCATTAAGTTGACAAATTGTCTCCATGGCTCTTTGGGGTTGCGTTTTAGGGCTTTTTGTCCAGCGTCACCGTGGATTTCGCTGCGCTGAGTAATAAAATCTTGCAGTGACTGTGGCATTTCATTACGTAGAGCGGAAAAACTCAAACGTTTCGCCAAATCAACGAGCTTGTCGCGTAAGATAGTTAAAGCGGCCTGGCGGTGTTTACGCAAGGTCGATGCGGTGACATCGGCACTTACATAAGGGTGGCCGTCGCGATCTCCGCCTACCCAACTTCCAAAATGCAAACGCGGATAGTGTTCTGCGCGACACAGTAATTTAGGATCAAAGCCCATGTTTCGCCATACATTTTGTAAGTGTTGATCACTCATCTGTAGTGCCAGCGGAAATGCATGTGAGAAGTAGTGCATGACATTGTCGCGTTCGTCACTGATTTGCGGTTTTTCTAGATTGACATTACCTGTGCGCCACCAGCGTTCTAGGAGTGCTTGTACTTCACGGCGAATGGCCTCGCGTTCTAGATTTGACCACATGGTGTTTTCGTTTTTCACAAGTAACAAATATAGTTCGCGATGTATTTCGAGAACGGTAATTCTTTTCGCTTCTGTAGGGTGTGCAGTAAGAACAGGGCAGATGTTTAGACTCGAAATCAATTCTGCCATTTGCTGCGGCTCGATACCTTGCTTTTGCCAACCGCGAAATGTTTCTTCCCATGAACCGCGAATCGCTTTCTCTGAATCTGTTACTTGCCTGCGATGCTGAACAGCGGCGTTTTCTTCGACGAGATTTAGTATTTGAAACGCGATACTAAAGGCTTGGATTTGTTTGTTTAAGATACAAGGATCGTTTGAAAGTTCCACTGGGGCGTTTTCGTCACATAACCACGGCAGAGCCTTGGCAATTTCATCCTCACCTAAATTTTGTAAGACATGCTGAAAACACTCCATCACAAAATACAAATCTGCTGAGACTTTGTTTGTACCTTGCGCATTAACATCTTTTTTCATATCATTTACCATGAACTTATTCCAGAAAGGTTAACAACGGTTAGAGTTTTAGTTACAATGTGGTTATTACAAACATTTTTCACAATGTCAAACCTATTTTACCATATTTTATTGACAATAAGATCTTTTCAGCACTAAATCCAAAAAATGATAAAACTTTACGAAGTGGAGACATACGATGAGATACATTTGTTTTCTCGTTATTTTTCTGGCTGTTGGTTGCCAGAGTTTTAATCAGGAAAAATACGACGCGGCTCTAAAAGTCGTCGAAAGTGGTTTAGAGGAAGAGTTTACTCAAAAGAAATATCCACAAGCTGCAATACTTGCACGTGCAGTCCTAGATGCAGAGCCAGACAATGGTCGTGCGTTAGAAATCAAAAAGATCGTTTTGCAAGAAGACCCACGTCTAGATATTTTGTTTAATAAAGCGACACTTGGTTCAAACTACACCGATCGCATCGCCAGTGATGGTGGCAATAGTATTGTATGGGGAATACTACTGTATTTACCCAATAGAGTTTTGGATGTACTTGATTTACTAAATGTAGAAACAGGTGTTTCCGCGGGTGTTGGAGTCAATATCAACATGACCGAATACGGAGCGTTAGGTGCGCAAATTTCCGCTGGTGAGGTACTCATTGGCCTTGACCGTCGTCATCTAAGTTCACGTGCGAGCATTCGCGAATCTGTGGAAATTTTTCCTTTTGAATTGGGGGCAATGGGTGAAGCTCATGCTTCTACAGGTGGCGCAAGAGCCATTGCCTATACCAAAGCGGGTATCAAAAGTCCTTTAGATGACGTCTATCAAAAATCGCGCGACTTCTGGGCAATAGGTGCAGAAATACAGCTAATACCGATGGCTTTTAAGGTGGGGATTCACCCTGTGGAGATGGTGGATTTATTGGCCGGATTCTTTTTTATTGATATACTCAATGACGATTTGGGAACATCACAATCTATCGACTTACGCGGAGATTTAGAAGCGAATATGCGTACTCTGATGCAGCAAACAGCCATTCGCGAGAATCGTTAATCGAGTGCCATATATAAAACCATCGTCACTTGACCGATGGTTTTATATAACCGGTCGCTTTTACAGAAAGAAAACTAATGCGAAAAATTAAGGGGAAATCGCTCAATAAAATCGAAGACAACACCACGTATTTTGCATGCATATTTTATCTCAGCGAAGGAAAGCACACATTTAAAAATTGCTCTTTTCACGATTGTAGTTTCCGCAGCAAAGTAATTCTGGAAAATCCCCGAGGTTGTGAGTTCGTGAACTGTGGATTTTCCGGAGATTTAGAGCTTGATTTATCACGAGCTAATTTGGACGAAATACCTGAGTATGTTTTTTCCCTGACTTCACTTTCCGCACTTGATCTTTCCTCAAATAACATCACTTGTATTCCCCGTGATATATCAAAATTAGTACATTTGACCCATCTGTGGATATTTGAAAATCACATCACTCATATCCCTCCTGAAATAGGACATCTGCGCAAACTACATTACCTCAATGCCTCGATTAATAAAATTAAAGCTGTTCCTCGTGAAATGGGCAAACTCGATAACTTAATCGAGTTACGTCTACGACACAATCAGATGATAGAATTTCCTCTGGCGGTGACAGAACTAAAAAATTTAGTATACTTGTCTTTGACGGGTAACAGAATACGTAATATCCCCCCACAAATTAAGCATCTTACCAAGCTAAAAAAGCTGTGGTGTGACAACAATCCTATCACGGAGGTTAGTGAAGAAATCAAAAATTTACAAAACGCTGTTTTAATCGACCTACTATGGATTTACTTCAGTGAAAAACAAGAGCGATTCCTCCAAGAGGCTTTTCCGGATAGCAAACTCCTCATGACGCCACGGGATTCGTATTTTTTTGAAAAATAGTGAGCTATTTAGATTTGTACTCTTGTAAAAGATCGGCCAAAAAACGTCTAGCAGCATAAAGGCGCTGTTTGACAGCATTTTCTTTAATGCCCAGTTCTGTGGCAATTTCTGCAATTTTTTTCCCTTCCAGATAGAAAAGACTAAATGGTAGGTGTAGTTTTGGTCTTTGCTCCTTAAGTTTTTCTACAGAGTCGTTGAAATCGATATATATATTTACCCATTCATCAACGTTGGTTTCTTTCTCAAACCCTTCGAAAGTAGATGTTTTTTTCTGTTTGCCCACCTCGAAAAGTTTAGATTTTATAATGCGAAAAAAAAGACCGCGTAAATGTCCGCGATCGCGACTTAAACGTTTTACGCCACGGTAGTCATTTTTTATTAAATCGTATAATACATCTGATGCCAATTCATACGTCTTTAAATCGTCTAGGCGTGGGGCATAACGCTTAAATTTTGCCGCTAAAGCGTCATAATATTTTGCTGCCAAATACTCTGCTAACATCGAAGGACCATTGTCGTGGGCAATATTTTCCATTTCGCTCCACTGAGTATCAATTTTTGATAAGCTTTCCACCATTGTGTTTTCCCTTTACTTGCAACAATTATTTTTTTCCATCATAACATTCTGCAGTAAGTTTAGAAAAAAAATTTTTCATCATAACCTTTTGTTTTGTTACTCGGAATACATATGTAAATGAACACAATACTTAACCATTAAAATACACTTTCAAAAGGGGAACAAACATGAAAAAACTTTTTATACTTATTGCTATTATCGCGAGTGGGTGCCAATCTTTTCCTTCACCTGAATATCGTTCTGCTGTTTCATTTTCTCAATTTAGTAACGATTTTAACTTCTCGGAATCTTCCGGTGTTTTCTCAGGCTTACAGTTAAATTCACCATCTAGGAGTATTGAAAAGTCTAATCGCAGTTCTTTGTGGGATTCTCTTGGTTTGTCAAATACAAAAACAAATTCAAGTAGTGTAGAATTTGGTGTAATGAACAATTCTTCCACTACCTCTATGGAAGACTATGGAACTATTGGCGCTCCAAATAGTCTATTTGGTCGCTAATCATATACTAAATTGTGAATTCGTGATACAAATTTGATTTTCTATTGCCTAAAAATAGTAAATTATTATAACCTAATAGTGGTTTAAAAAATTTCGTCATTAGGTGGTGGAAAAATGCACAAAAAAATAGGAGAACTCATCGTTGAGGAAGGGTGGATTACACCAGAAGAACGCGATGAAGTATTGGCTATGCAACAAGAAAAACGCAGAAGTGGTGCTGCAAATGTGGAAACGCTTTTGGGAAAATTACTGGAAGAACAAGGACTGGTTACTCCTACAGTCATTGCCGAAATTCTCGATAGACAAAATAATTCTTTTCGCGATAAATTCGAACGTTTAATCACCGAAGAAGAAACTTTCGATTTTGCGGGATACAAGGTCGAACAATTTATTGCTCGTGGTGGCATGGGAATGATTTACAGAGTAAGTTCTCCTAAATTTCGCGGCCCTTTGGTGATGAAAATTATGGATTTGTCGACGATTTCTGAAAAAGTAAAGAAGCGTTTTCAGCGAGAAATTTCTATTATTTTGCGCCTATCACACCCTAATATCGTACAAGTTTTTGATTATGGCGAGTTAGATGGTATTGACTATTTGGTCATGGAGTATTTGGAAGGAGAAACATTTGACCAAATTATCAATAATAGTTCTTTGCACTATTCCTTTTGGTGCCAAAAATTTTTGGTACTTTTGAGTGCCATACAAAAAATTCATGAAAATGGTATCGTGCATCGAGATCTAAAACCGCAAAATATTATGTATAGCAAATACAAACAATTTGTCGTTTTGGATTTTGGTTTAGGTAAAATAAAAGATGAGATTACAAGTCTCACTAGTATTGAAATTCTGGGTACACCGTCTTATATGTCCCCTGAACAAACTGTTCCGACGACAAAGCAAACATTTCAAGTGGATATATGGTCATTGGGGGTTATTCTTTATCAACTATTAACACAAAGGCTTCCTTTTGATGAACAAACAAAGCGTGATCTTCTCCATGCGATTCGCAACCAAGAAATTGTGTCGCCGCAAGTCTATAATCCTGAAATACCGAATGCTCTTGTTGAAGTTTGTAAAAAAGCGCTAAATAAAAATCCCGAAAATCGCTATGCCCAAGTGAAAGATATGGCGGATGCTTTGAAAAAAGCGCTTGCACAAAAAACATCTAAGCCGCAAAAATCGCTTCGCTATCAAAAAATGATGATCTATGGCTTGGGGTGTCTTACTTTAGCAGTAATGATTACCTTTTACCAGCAAGTAATAGTAAAAAGACAAAAACAGCAAACGCCTAATGTGCAAAATACAAATCAGCCAAGCGCAAATCGACAAACAACAAATGATGAAAATACGGATGGTGCAAAACCGTCTTTGCATAAACAAGGTTCGGATACAGTCAACCTGGAACAAGGTGCCCATGAAAAATGGCGTGTTCGCTTAGAGAAAATGCAGCGTGAATATCCGAAAAATAGCCGTAAAGTAAAAGATTGGCAAACCTTTCTTCGCAACTTTGCACAGGACAACCCCTACACAGATGAAGATGACAAGATGAGACAGACGGCTCGTAAAAGAGTGGAAGTATTGCGCAAAAATATACACAAGAAAAAGTGGCATATTCGTTTGGGTAAAATGGAGCGCGAGTATCCGAAAAATAGCAGTAAAGTAAAAGATTGGCAAATTTTTCTTCGCGACTTTGTGCAGGATAATCCCTATACAGATAGGGACGATAAAATGCGGCAAACGGCTCGCACGAAGATACGTACATTACAGACATACAAGAAAAAGATTCAGCAGATAATGGCACAATTTTCCCAAGTTGAAAAAACTCCGTACGTGTTAATTAATGAAAGAATAGAGGCGTGGCAGAGTTTTTATGATAAGATCCAGCGCGATATACCATATTTTTTTCAGGACAATCACATACGCCAAAAAATAAAAGCGCGAATATTAGAGCTAAATAATGAAAAACTACGCAATAGTCAAATGCTCGTTATTTTGATTGTACAAAACAAAGAAATCTTGGCAAAGTGTACCGCTATTTTGCAAAAGGAAGGCTTCCGAACCGATGTATTAAACATAAAAACGAGTAAAAATGAATGTATATACTACAGTCGATTAGAAAGTACTCCTACATTACAACAAGTACAGCATATTTGTAATATTGTCGCAAAGTTTGCTCATCGCAAATTACACATAAAAAAAATTAAAATTGCCGATAAAAAAGAGATACGTTTAAAAATAAGCGATTGAGGTAAAGCACTAACGAATGCGCACACAACGAAAGTAAATTATAGATTTTTGTATAGGTCATACAAATCCTGCATCATTTCTTGAGGATTTTGGTAGCGAGAGTCGATAAGCGCCATCGATTTTTCGACTATTCTTATTAATTCGGGTGATATTTCTATGTCGTAATCCTTTAAACTCTGGTACTTATTCTCTTTCTTGGCGATGGCAACTTGTAGTATTGTTTTGTGTCCACTAAAAGGCTCTACTCCACATAGAGC
The DNA here is from genome assembly GCF_009002475.1 of Candidatus Uabimicrobium amorphum. GTDB lineage: Bacteria > Planctomycetota > Uabimicrobiia > Uabimicrobiales > Uabimicrobiaceae > Uabimicrobium > Uabimicrobium amorphum. The sequence goes on along the minus strand of NZ_AP019860.1, from coordinate 8,874,408 downwards.
GTTGTAAAGCGTTGCACCTACCGAATAAATGTCCGCACGGATGTCGGCGGTTTTGGTCGCAGCCAATTGCTCGGGAGACATAAAATAAGGACTCCCCTTAATCGCTTCAGCATCTGTCAATCCATAGGTTTCATCCACTATTTTTGCTAGACCCATATCCAGAATTTTTACCTGACCATCGTCCGTAATATAAATATTTTCTGGTTTGATATCGCGATGAACCATATTTAATTTATCCGCATATGCCAGACCACTCAGAACACTCAAAATTATTTTTATTGCTTCACGTGGTGTTAAATACCCTCTTTCGGTGATAATTTCGTCGAAGGTTTGCCCTGGAAAATATTCCATGACCAAGTAATAAAGATCTCCATGATTACCTTGATCTAACAACTGAATGATATTTTTGTGCTGTAGTTTTTGTTGCATACTGCATTCGCGTTCAAAGTGTTTTAAGTTGGCTTGGGTGGGATGCGCCAGGGTTTTTAAAGCGACTTGTTTTCCATTGTGATCTGTTGCTAGATATACCTGCCCCGATCCACCGCTACCGAGCATGCTGTTGACAATGTACTGGGAGATTTTGAAAAGGTAATTGCCACCGCACACTTTACAGTTGATGCAAAGAAAATCAGTATTTTGCGACATTTCAATTTCTATGGTGTGTTCACAATCACATTTTTTTTCAAAATAACTACTGTGCATCATTTCTCCTTTTTCCCTAAAAAAATCCCGTCTACGTTTATTTATCTAGACGGGATTTATGCGATTGTTTAAAAAAGCGTCCACGACAAACTGAGTTGACTTGGATATAGTACGCGATCAAAATAATACCACAAAGAACTAACTTCGCGAATGGGTTTAAAGTTTTGTGGAGAAATTCCCGCACAATAATGATGAAATCCATATACCGTACTATATGTCCAGTTTGGATCCACATGATGTAGTGAAATGTGACCACCATCTGGAACAACGATCGCCATAATATTATTGAGTTTCTGCTTATTGATGATATCAGCGGCTTCATAAATATGCTGTACATCTATTGTTGTATCGTCTTGTGCATGGATAATGAGCAGTGGTAGTTTTATTTTTGGGAGTAAGTCATGTGTGCTGGCTTCTCTGAGTAGATCCTTATGATTTTTCATGGACTTAAATTTGCTTATATACTCCTGGGTTTTTTGGTCGAGATATTTATACTCTTCTCCGTAAATTTTTTCGCGCAAAAATTGTAGATTCTCATCGCTTTTTGTGGCATTGCGATTTGCTTGGTAGCGCGGCAAAATGATTTGATTAATGTATTCGTCGAACTCGTTGATTTGTATATCTTGTTGAATAAATTTACTTTCCCGTAAAGCTTCGATGCGGCTCAAAAACAAGCCATGGAAAAAATTACTGGTCGTACGCCCAAATCCGTGTTGTTTTAAATCATCAAAAGCTTTCACCATATCACAAGGAGGAGAAATCGCGACACCCGCGTCGATAATAGGGGCGTTGCCACTAAGAGCTGCTTCCTGTGAAGATTCATACATAGCGCGTATTGTGGTGTGTGCACCAAGGCTAAAGCCGATAAGGCCTACGTACTCTATTCCATAATCGCTTTTCAGACGCTTTGCAAGATAACAAAGGTCAAGAGCTTCATATATGCCAACACTCATTTCGGAAGATAAGCTTTCCCCGTGGCCACGCATATCTATAGATACCACTGAAAAGCCTTGTTCTTGAGCAACTCTAACATATTCTTTTAAGAAATATGTTCTTTTACTAAAAAAAATACCATGAATGATGATAATTGCTTTTTTGCTGCCATGAACAATACGCCCTTTTATTTGTAAAGGTTTATGACCAACAGGCGCACCTAAGAAATCTGCTGGTAGTTCATGATAGTTAGCTCGTTGTACATCTACACCGGCTTTTCCCGGAATTTGGTCCTCGAAAATGTCGTCATATGAATTCAAAACGATAAAAGAAGTCGAGGTCATTCCCAACTGACGTGGAGAACCAAAGGAACTTTGGTAAATAATATTATTGTCCTTGGTCAACTTTTGAAATTTTGGTAGTGAATTTTCGGTTTGTACAATGTCTGTATATTGGAAAGGGATATTGACAAAACATCCACATAGTAAAGACGGTAACAGAAACAATATTAGTTTATTTAGCATAATATACCTAGTTTAATAATCGTTTTTGACATAGCCCATATCGCGTAAATCAATTAGTTTTTGCTGTGCTAATGATTTTGCAAAATACATATTTCCCACAACTTCGCCATCGATAACGAGTTCATGTTCTTTGTCATAATTCAAGGTGTACACACCGTCTGTGGTAGAAGTTACAAATATATTCATGTTAAATGGTGCTTCATGATAAAAGTTTTTCTCACCTTCTGTTGGAAAGTGGCGGATCATGGAGTGCTGGACATCTACGTTTAGGACTTTTTTCTTTTGGAAATCATCAATCGTATGCTGTTTTTCGATGATGCGATAGTCAGCAGAAAAAAGTACCTCATTTGTTTTATTGCGTACAACATAATAGCGTCCAAAACCTTCGACCAAGAAGCGGTTGTGATCTTTAGGATTTAAGGTAATCGACATCACAAAACTTCCCTTGACGAAAATGTTTTTGCTCTGCAATTCTTGAAAATATTCACTGGAACCGAGGTAATCGATTAAAATCTCCCAGTTTTTTTGCCCCATAAGTTTTTCTAAGGCTCTTGCCGCTTGGCTTTCGTCTTTAAAATTGTATGTTTGCTTATACGAGTCTATTTGTGTAACGCGTGCCATCTGAATAGGCGCAACCCGACAACTTTGTAAAAATAATAGCGCGAGGGTTAACAACATAAGTTTTTGCAGCATGAATGTATCCTTCAATGAATAAGTAAATGGAAATAGGTAATAGTATGTTTTGGATGATTACGGTTGTTATTGCCGATAATCACGGATTAACAACATACCTCTACCATATATTTCGTAAAAATGGCCATGTGGTTAGAAAACTTTATTATTTTATTTTGATTTTTATTTCAAACTCTTTGTTACGCAGCTTTTTTCTTTGCAAAGAGAACTTGTTGTTTATCTGCTTTTGTATTATTTTTTGAATGAGTTTGACTCTAAACATGATATGGTTTGGGGTTGGTTCTTCCACCGTATAATATACAATTTCATTGTTTCGCGCTGTTATGGGGAGCACATCTACTTTAAATCCGTTTTGTGCAAGTATACTCTGTACTGTTTTTAATACTTTATTGTTTTTGCTAATAATGATTATTTTGTATTTCGCATTATTTTGTATTTGGTCTAGGTATTGTCGAATTTGATTTTTAATGCGCTCATCTTCTTGTGAAAGAGGGTTATTTTGGGCAAATTGAGAAAGAAAGACTTGCCACTCCGAAACGGAAGCTCGTTTTTTCTGTAATTGAGCGAAGGTCGATTGCATTTTTGCCAATTGATTTTGCCAATTTTCGATGGCTAAACGCAGCTCTTTTATTCTATTTTGCGCATAGCTACGCATTTTGTTATCTGTTTTTGTGTAGGGATTTTCCTTTGCATATGTTTTGGTAAATTTTTTCCACAGAGATAACTCCTCTTGCAAACCACGGCGACTTTTTCGAATTGTCTCAAAAGATTTTTTCATTCTTTGCAGCTGTGAATACCATTGTTTTTTTTGCGCTGTTTTTTGAGCTTGTTGTTTTTTGTATTTTTGAAGTTCTTTGCGTAAAGACGCGATCATTGTGTTTGCTTCTTTTTTTAACTTTTGATCTTGTTGTGTATATGGGTTTGGCGCTTTATTCTTTTTAAGAAAGTTTTCCCATAGCGCTATTTTCTCTGATATCGATGCTTTTTGTTTCGCAATGGTTTTAAATTGAGTTTGCATTTGTTGTGATCTTTTACGCCACTTTTCGCGATCTAGTTTTTGTGCTTTGAGTTTCTGATTTTGTAGATCTTTAGCATAGTTTTCAACGGTATCACTAGCTATTTTGTACATTTGCTCGTCTTGTTTGGAGTAAGGGTTATTTTGACTAAACTTTTTTAAGAACGTTTTCCATTGTTCTATTGTTGCTGGGGAATCTTGTTTGGCATTTTTTATTGTTTCAAAAGCCGCGCGCATGGCATTGAGTTTTTTATCCCAATTTTGTTGTTTTACGTTAGCTTGGGCAACGTGATTTTTGGCAGCGTTCAACATTGTGTTGTCTTCTGTAAAATAAATAATATTGGCACTAAATTTATCAACAAAAGCTTGCCAATCTTGCAGTGTAGACTGTGGTGTAAGTTTGGCATATTCTTTTTGCATGTTGTTTAATTGATATAATTGAATACCAACATAGCCACCTAGAAACAACATCACAACAATCATAGATGCTACGGCGGTACTTAACCAAGATTTTGGTTTGTACACTTCTTGGGAAATCATCGATGGTTCGTCACCCAAATATTGGCGTATATCACTGATCATATCTTCCGCGTTTTGGTAGCGCTCGTTGTGGTTTTTTGCCAAGGCTTGCAAACAAATAGACTCTAGCATTTTCTGTTGAGGTGTTAGTGGTTCTTCGTGGTTTTGGTATGGAGAAGGAATAGGCGTTTCAGCCACAACGGCATACATGAGTTGGTAACTGCTCAAATCGGAGTAAGGCTTTTTTCCGGCAATAATTTCATACAGCATAATGCCAATGGCCCATATATCACATAATGAGGTGGCATCCTTGGCATTTTCCCACTGCTCTGGTGACATATAACTCGGTGTTCCAAATGCGGCCTGCGATTTTGTCAAGTCGCTTTCATCTTGGATTTTTGCCAAACCAAAATCCGTAATCTTTGGTGTCATATCGTCGGAAAATAAAATGTTTCCTGGTTTTAAATCGCGGTGAACAAATCCTTTTTGATGCGCAAAAGACAAACCCTTTAGTACCTCTTTCAGCAACCGCACTTTTTTCTCGATCGGCATGGCGTTATCTTTGGTGACGACCTCAAAAGTTCCTTGAGGTAGGTTTTCCATAATAAAGTAGGCCTCTTCAGGATTGGCATAGTAAATGGTGGCGATGTTATTGTGGTTGAGTGCCGCCATATAGTGTATTTCACGACGAAACCTCTCCAAACCCGATTCGCCAATATTACTCAAAATTTTTACCGCTTCGTAGCGATGCATATTCGTGTTTTCCACAAGCCACACCTCTCCTTGCCCACCTTTCGATATTGGTTTTACATATTGGTAATTGGAAGGAAGCTGGGGCTTTTGGTAGTATTTTTTTGTCTCGGGAGGAGTCACATTTTCTCTACGTGAGGTATTTTCCATTTTATGACTCTGAGGATCGGTTCTCGATGACTTTGAAGTTTCTTTTTTAGCAATATTTACTGCTGATAAACGATCACTAATATCATCGGTGTTTGTTACTTCATTGGGTTGTGGTATGTTTGTTACTTGTGTTTGGTTTTTGTTCAGGGCCTCTGTTTTTGCTGTTTCAAAATTAGAGTTGTCTTGTAGCGGCACAGTGACGTCTTCACTGTAAGGAACGGTGATATCTTTGCTATACGCAACTGTCATATCATCTGGGTTAAGCGTATCTTCTTGCACGATGTTGTTTGTTTCTTTGGGGTTGGGAATATCTACATGTTTTTTTGGGGGGTGTTTTGCGACAATATCGTCGGGATTGATTGTCTGTTCTTGAACCTCTACTGCTCCTGAGAATGGTAATCTTTCCATGGTATGCGATTCAGGATTGACGGTCTCTTCTTGATTTTGGCTGAATACGCTTTGTTCTTGTGCAACAATGGCTTCGGGAATACTGCTTTGTTCTTGTACAACAATGGCTTCGGGAATACTGCTTTGTTCTTGGTCTACGGGAATGGCCGCAAAAGTACTGATTTCTTTTTCTGTCGAAGTCCCCGTGTCGTCATTGGGGACCATCGTTTGCTCTCCCGAAATATACTGAGGAGTTGCATTGGAAGGCGTTGTGGGTTTATTTATATCAAAAGCGGTCGCTTCTCCATCGATATACGAAGTGTTTTTTGGTTTATTGTTTATATCATTTTCATTGTTATTATTCGGTTCCGTCATGGCGTATCCCCATATATGTATATTAAATGGCTCAAAAGACACTTTAAAATATAATATCCATTAAAAAATGTAAAATATTTTTTAATGGATATTTCATAAGTCGGTTTCTATTTTTTGAAAAGAAGACCATTTGGCCGCATAGCAAATTAGCTGATTAATGTTTTTTAACTTTAGTTTGAGATTTACTATCGTTTTACCTGTCAATTTCCGAAACACTGCTTCGGGAATTGACAGATAAAATTTTTGGCATTGAAAGCCTTACGATCGTTTATTCGTGCGACCATTTCGTTGCCTTTTCAAACCGGGGAACGGTTACTTACGACTAATATAGTATCTTGTACTGTAACTACCGGTAATATTTCGTGTTCCATAATAGTTACTCACTCGAAAAGCATTGACCGAGGCTGCGATTCTGTATAAACCTTTTGCCAGGGATACTATTGTATTCTGACCGGGAGAAAGGACAACTTTTTTGGACGTTTTTCCACTGTAGCGTATTGTTAGAGTATATTCCGTTTGGTTTGTGATCATCAGACGTGCCATGCTGCCCGTTGTATTTGACTGATTGACTTCGGGAATAGATCCGTATGCCCCACGAGATATATCATCTACTACTAGGATTGGTAAAGGTTTCTCTGTAAGACACTTAGCGAATTTCAGGAAATTTTTTTTGGTTTACCTGCCAATTTCGCAAACACTGTTTGCAAAATTGGCTGATAAAAATATACTTGATCTCAATGTTACCAAGAATAAAGGGCTACAAAATGGTCTTGTACGAGATTTAAACGATGTAGACTATTTACGCTTGTTGTTTTCTTCTCTTAGTTGGTCGCACTTTATCGAGTTAATCAGAATTAAAGATGAACTACAACGCTCTTTTTATGAAATTGAGTGTGTGAAAAACAATTGGTCTGTGCGCGAGCTCATTCGCCAAAAAAATAGTATGTTGTTTGAAAGACTGGGGCTGAGTAAAGATAAAGCAAAAGTTATTAAAATGTCGCAAAAGGGAGCGGAGATTACATCGCCAGAGGATTTAATCAAAAGTCCGTATATTTTTGAATTCTTGGGTATAAAAGAACAGGCAGCGTATAGCGAGAGCGATTTGGAAAGCGCACTTATTTCTCATTTGCAAGAATTTTTGTTTGAGATGGGGAAAGGGTTTTGCTTTATTGCGCGCCAGTATCGAATCTCTTTTAACAATGACCACTACTATGTTGACTTGCTTTTATATAACCGCATCATAAAGTCACTAGTTCTCATCGATTTAAAAATTCGCGACTTTAAGCCTGAAGATGCTGGGCAAATGAATTTTTACTTAAACTATTGTAAAGAGCACGAAATGTTGCAAGGCGAAAACGAACCGATTGCTATTATTCTGTGTGCGGGAAAAGATGATGTTATGGTGGAATATGCCTTTGGAAGTTTTGAAAACAAAATATACACTGCCGAGTACCGATTGGTTTTACCATCTCCCGAAGAACTCAAGCGCGAGATGACAAATTACAAAGATCACCTGCTCCACTCATTTCAACAGGATAGACACCGTAGTCATGATATGGAAGAAGTGGAAGCTTCTATTGATCTATACCAAAATATTCTTGTTCATTTTAAAGGAATTACGAAAAAGCGTTGTGCGAAGTTGTTAGATTATTTCCGTCAACACAATGAAATTCGAATGCCAGAATATTTAGAGATGAATCAAATTTCCGAACGTACCGGTCATCGCGATTTTGAAAAGTTTCAGAGAAAAGGCGTTGTTAAATTTGTTGGAGCCAAGAAAAACGGTCATTATGAGTTGACGGAGCATTACTATGAAGTTTTTTCTAAACTCAAAGGAAAATAACTACGGAGCGCTAGAATATTATTGTGACTTTTGATGGAAAAAATATTATAGTGAAAATAACACAAAAGCCACGAAGGCTAATAGTTTGCAGCATCATTTGCTGGTCTATCATTCTCTGCATGGAAAAAATCACTGTAATCCCAAGGAATTGTCATGGACGAAAATAATCACAAAAAAAATACACAACAAAGTAAGCTGGCGGATAGTTTTGTTATTGGGCAACCATCTTCCCAAAAAACTTCTGCAACACAAGACTATACTTTGCCGAAAACGAAACGCTATACCTTGCAGCAAGAGTTAGGTCGTGGTGGGATGGGGGTTGTGTACAAGGCTTATGACAATATTTTGCGGCAAACCGTTGCGGTGAAAATTATTCAACAGTGTGATGCGCGACAGATTCAAAGATTTCTAAATGAGTGTAAGGCGATGGCACAGCTTGACCATCCTAATATCATTAAGTTTTTCGAGTTTGGTGTGGAGCCTAAGCCTTATTTTACTATGGAGTATATTGGTGGTAAAACGCTCAAAGATGTGATTCGCGATAAAAAACTCAATTATGTTTCTTTGATGAATTTGATGATACAGATTTGCGAGGCACTTTCTTACGCCCATAAACACAATATTATCCATCGCGATATAAAACCGGAAAATATCATGATTACCGCGGATTCTAAAGTCAAAATTATGGACTTTGGTTTGGCGAAAATGTTTGATGTTGACGATGAGAGTCTTTCGAAAACCGGAGACATTGTCGGTTCTATTCACTATATGCCTCCGGAACAAATTCGCGGTGAGGTTTGTGGCCAAAGTGATATATATGCAGTGGGAGCGGTTCTTTACGAATGCCTGACATACGAAAAGGTATTTCGCGGTGATTCTCAAGTCGATATCATGTACCAAATTTTTGAAAAAACACCGACACCACCACATAAACTAAACGCGAAAATTTCTCCTTATCTGGAAGCCATTTGTTTAAAGTGCATAGAAAAAAACGTCAGCAAACGCTACAAAGATTTTCGCGAGTTGTTGCGGGAATTTCGCAATTTGAAAAACAATAAACCTATTTTGGCAAAAAAATACAGCTTTCAACTGCAAGCAACAAATTTTTTGAAAAAGCACTACCATGTTTTGGTGGGAATTATCTTCTGTACTATGTTACTGACCATTGTATGGTTACTACAAGCGGATAAAAATCAAAGAGAACAAAAGCCGAGATCTCGTACAATAAACGATACCACTAAAAATCACAGGGAACAAAAGCCGAGATCTCGTACAATAAACGATACCACTAAAAATCACAGGGAACAAAAGCCGAGATCTCGTACAATAAACGATACCACCCCAAATCGCCAAAAGGCGGAAAAGCATTTGGCAAAAGGTGAACAATACCGAAATCAAAATATGTTTAAAGAAGCGATTGTCGAATATTCACAAGCAATTCGTTTGGCGGGAAAGGGATGGCATTTATATTGGAAAGCATATCGGTCACGCGGCGGTGCATACTCACAGGAAAATCAACACGAGGAAGCTTTTGCGGATTATCAAAAATCTTTGGAGTATGACCCTGACAACTGCTACACGGTGTTTGCACGAGGAATTTTGTTTCAAAAAGTAGGTGACGACGAACAAGCTTTGAAAGATTTCAGTAAAGCGATAGAACTTGCGGAAAGTACTCTTCAGCGGCCGGAAATTATGAGGGATAAAGGAAAAACAAAAATATTTATCAAAGGCCTTTTAAAAATTTTGATGAGTAGAGCAAAAATATATATGGAATTGAAAAAATTTGATTTGGCCCTTGTGGACTTTGAACGTTACTCCAAATTTGCTCCTAAGAAACCAAATGTCTATTATCTACAAGGAATGGCGCGCAAAAATTTGAAACACTTTGGCCATGCCATTCGTAACTTTCAGAAAGCGATTTCACTGGGATACAGGGGAAAAGAAAAACTCAATAAGGAAATTCTTTCTTGTAAAGAGTCCCTCGAAAAGTTTATAAATCTAGCAACACAGGCGATTGAGAAAAGCGAGAAACCGCAAGCGCAACTGTATATTACCCGTGCCAAGTGCTACCGGCAAGTGCAAAAATTTAAAAAAGCGATCGATGATTTTAATCGAGCAATTGCTCTCTCACCCTTTACAAAGAAAGGACGTCTCTATTTGGATCGGGCCGATGTTTATTTGTCTTTGCGAGAGGACAAGCAAGCATTGCTGGATTACAAACTCATACGGAAAAGTTATATGAAACAACTCCGTGCTGAACAAAAAGAAATGGTTCAGCTTCGCATTCGCAATTTGGAAAAACGCGTACAATACAATCAAAAATAAAAACACATATGCTACTCGAATGACATTTTTGTCATTCATATCACCTTTGTCATCGTTGTGAAATCCACACCGCTCGAAAAAATGTTAAATTTAATATTTTTTACCTAACCAAAACTTCTTTTTGTGCAAATAACAGTGTAAACATTGTATGCAACATTTCATTATCACAGAAAGAGGAAGTTATGCCTGCCAAAATCTATATTACGCTGCTACTATGCTTTTTTACGATAAATATTTACGCTGACAAAGCGGTATCATTAGAACCGCATAGTTGGTGTCCGGTGGTAAAAGAGCAGTTGGAGAAGTTAATCGCCGACAATGCTCATAAAAATAAGAAGGTAGTTTTTGATTTTGACAATACCATGATTTGTCGTGATATTGGCGAAGCTATGTTTGTGACAATGGCGATGGATCAGAAATTGCAGTTGCACCGTGATTTGCATCCGTCTTTTGTATTTGCTGGAAAAAAACACGGTGCTGCGTATACCAAAGATATCGTTACCTATTACGAAAATTATCTAGCGATGTCTAAGGATATGGATGACGAAACGCCTTATGCAAACGGTTACGCGTGGTTAGCACAAGTGATGCGTGGGATTTCTCCTGGTGAGGTGGTCACTTATACACAAAAAGCATTTGCCGGTAACATTGCGCGGCATGACCAGGAGAAGAATACGCAAACGACCATTCGTGGTTACCGTCGTCCTTTTTTCTATCCAGAAATGGTGGATTTAGCGGGGCGTCTATTATACAATGGTTATGACGTCTACGTTATATCTGCGAGTAACATTTGGACCGTGCGGTGGATGGTGACAAAGAAACTCAATAAACGCATCCAAAAAAAATTTGGAAAGCATCTCGGAATAGCTGCCGATCATGTTATTGGTGTTAGCGTTTTGTTAAAAGACCGTCGCGACAACAAATTATACAAAGACGCCTATTTGGTGAAAAACAACAATGCCTACGCTGCGATGAACGCAGAGGAACTTGAAAACTACACCTTGACACCCGAAATCACCTACCCGTTAACAGGATACTTTGGCAAAGTGGCCAATATCTTTAAATATGTATCACAACGTCGCCCCTTTTTAGTGTGCGGGGATAGTCCCAATGATTTTCCCATGCTCAATTGGGGACAAAACCGCTTGTTTATTACGCGTCTTGAGAAAATAGATTACCAGAAAAAACTTGTTGAACAAATCAACAAATCACTTCCAGGGAAGTGGCTATTGCAGCCGACGTTGTACAAAAAGTCACCAGGATTTGTCTCTTCACGAAGAGAAATAGAGTTGCGTCTCAAGGGAAATAGATACAAGAGAGTGGTTGATTTATTGGAAAAATCGCAGTATTTACGTGGATTTTCGAAAAAATAATTAGAACGTGTAATAACATGCTCTAGAATGACCCCATGAAAGGTTTGGATATGGCTCTAATTGGTAACTATGTCATTTATATTGTAATGGCATGCGCAATGGCAGGAGCTATTGCTTCGATTTTTAACGATGAGGATGGTTTAGGTAAAGAATTTAAGGAAGGTATTTACTCGATTGGGTATATCTTTTTACCGGTTGCGGGTATTATGGCTTCGATACCCTATTTATCTTATTTTATTAAGATTATATTTGGCCCTGTCTTTACATGGGTGGGGGCCGATCCTTCCATTGCAGCGACTACTTTTATCGCGGTAGATATGGGAGGATATCAACTCGCCGAAGCACTTGCCGCCACCAAAGAGAGTTGGATTATGGCAATGACCATCGGTTACATGGCGGGTGCAACGATCGTTTTTTCGATACCTGTTGGCTTGGCGATGATCGAGAAAAAAGATCACAAATACATGGCTCTAGGTGTTATGGCCGGCATTTTGAGTGTCCCTATCGGTGTTTTGACTTCTTGTTCACTGTTAGCTATTACCTCTCCCACGATCAATGCTCAGGCGAACACGACAGATCCTTACCAGTTGGCGCTTACTTTTTCGACCATTGTTGCAAATTTAATTCCACTTATTGTGATTGTCATTTCGATTGCTGTGGGTTTACGTTTCTTACCCGATGTAATGATTCGCGGTTTTTTGTGGTTTGGACGTATTATGAACGCTTGTATCACCATGGTCTTGGTATGTTCCATTGTCGAATATTTTACGTATGATAAGGTCATGACGGGAGGCGGAGTGTTTGCGTATATCTTTGGTAGCTGGGGATTTGATCCTATTATCGCTGACAAAGAAGACCAATTTCGAGCTTTAGAAATAGCTGGTTACATCGGTATTATGCTTTCTGGTGCCTTTCCGATGGTCTATCTAATTCAAAAATATCTCAAAAAGCCAATGGAATCTTTTGGACAAAAAATTGGAATTGAAAGTGCTGGTGCTGCGGGAATTTTAGCGGCAATTGCCAATATCTTGGCGATGTTTCGCCTTGTGAAAGACATGTCTCCCAAAGACAAGGTACTCAATATTGCTTTTGCAGTTTGCGCAGCGTTTATGTTCGGTGATCATTTGGCGTTTACCGCTAATTTTCAACCCAATTTAATCTTCGCGATCTTATCGGGGAAGCTTGTGGGGGGAGTATGCGGTTTTATTCTTGCTTATTGGTTATCGGTTCCCAAAGCGCTCGAATTAGAAAAAGCAGAAAATGAAGGAGTGAGCAATGATTGAAAAGATTATTAAAGAAATTCCGCATTGGAAGGGCACGAAGTTACCTATACGTCGTTGTCAGGTGGTATTACCAACTTGAATTATAAAGTAGACGTGGGTAACGAATCTTTTGTGGTATGTGTAAGTGGAGCGAAAACTTCGTTGTTGGGTATTGACAGAGAAAGGGAACATGCCATTAACAAAGCCGTTGCGGCGTTGGGCATTGCACCCGAGGTGATTCACTCCACCGATGAAGGGCATCTTGTGACGCGTTTTATCGAAGGTTCATCACTATCAGAAGAGGATGTACGGCAACACAAAAACATCACGCGCATTGCGAGCACTATACGTGAATTCCATTCGATTTCTGATATGCCATGGCAATTTTGTGCGTTTAATGTCGTGAAAAATTATACTAAGGTGGCCGAAGATCACGACGCGACATTTCCCGAAGAATTTCCATGGTTACTCGAACAAATGGAAAAAATTGAACAAGTACTCAATCAAAAGAAGAGGCGATTTTGTCTGTGTCACAATGATTTACTTAGTGGTAACTTTATCGACGATGGTAAGATTCGTGTAATTGATTGGGAATACGCAGGAATAGGCGATCCGTTTTTTGATATGGCAAACTTTTCGTCGAATCACTGCTTTGAGGAAGAGCACGACCAAGTGTTGCTGCGTAACTATCTCGAACGAGAAATCACTGAGGCCGATGTCGCACATCATAACTTGATGAAAATTATGTCGGACTTTCGCGAAGCAATGTGGGCACAGGTACAGACGCAAATTTCTGATTTAGAGGAAGACTTTCCCGAATATGCACAGAAGCATTTCCAGAAAACATCCTCGCGCATTAAACACTCGGATTTTAATGAGTATTTAAAAGCGCTCATTTGACGAATTTAGAGTAAGCAACGTAAGAGAAGAGGATCGTTTGCGGATTGGTGCCCTCACCATCGAATTTAAGGTTTTAGCTTCGCTAAAAGCTCTCGTTTTAAGCAACGTAATAGAAGAATATCGTTTGCGGATTGGTGCCCTCACCATCGAATTTAAGGTTTTAGCTTCGCTAAAAGCCTTAATCCTCATGCCTCTCCCACAGGGAGAGGCGTAACACGTCTGAATTTGTTCTCATTGTTTTACTTTGTTGCAGTCAAAGATACATCAAAATGGCAGTTTAATCGTTTTTACAAAGGGAATACCGATATAAACTTTTGTGGTTTGTTGTAGCTCCAATGTTTTTGGGGTGGTTTTTTGGCTATCCCATTTTTCGTAATAGATACGCTTGACAGTATTAAAACGCTTATGCTCTGCTGGTTTGGTGTTCCAGATACCACGTTGCAGATTGATCACCGTGTCTTTTGAGACATCCTCGTAGGTCATCCATTCATTGTTTACCAGCATGTAACGTAGATTTCCCGCCATTCCTTGCGTATTGGTGAGAAAAGCGGTGGTGTCACTTTCCAAAATGTCACTGAGTAGCTCTTTGGGCTCTCCATTTTGTAGTACGACCGTTACATTCATTTTTAACGGCTTGGCGTGTTTTTGTGGATTTCCGGTGCGAAATAAGAAAAAATCAGTGATGCGTCTTTTGGTGGAATCCCAAACAAGGCTAGGACCACCTTTCTGTTTTCTGCGTGGTAATTTTTGTGGATTCCACGTAAATGTGGTGTTTGCCCAACATTTTATTTCGACATTTAATATTTCAGAAGCTAAAAGGTGACACTTTTCTTGTATTTGCGCCGCGGAGTCGATATTCTTATCGTTAAAAAACGATTCCTTGCCACCAATGGGAGCTTGAATACCACGGTATAATCCCATTAAGCCATTTTCTTGTGGAACAAAACAGTAGATAACCTCCGCCAATCCTCCGGGAGCAAGAAGTTTTTTGTCCTTGTCGGCTTTAAGATTATAGTGTTGTAGCTCTTTTGACTTTGTCGTTCCTGCATAACGAAGTACGGGGTGTATGTTTTCTTGTGAAATTTTGCGAAGGAAACGCAATCGTTGTTTACCATTCTTGTCATAGTCTAGTAGTAGGCCAGTGATTGTCATGGATTCTGGTAAATACATTGCGTTCAAATCTTCACTGATAATATCCATAATATTGCGCGAGGTTTCGAGTATTTCGCGGCGTTGTTCTGTTGTCCGCCATACATTGACAGACTGTGACAATACATTCACTAACATCAGAGTGAAAACGGTTAGCAATGCCACTGCCATCATTAACTCAACTAATGTAAACGCACGAATTGGTTTGTTTCGCATTTTATCCACCATCTTAATTGAAATTTATGGGTAGTTATTTACAATACCAACTGTGTTTTGTTGGATTGCTAAAATGTGTATTATAAACTATTATAAGTATGTTACGGTAGAAAATCCACACTGTGAGGTAGCTACACAAAAAAAATTCGCCAAATGATAACATTTTAGAGGTCGCAATGAGTAAAAAAGTAAAATTGAAATCGCTACAGTCTATTGAAAACAATACTTATTACGATGGATGTGCCTTTTTCTTAGATAAAAAAGAGAAGTACAAAATTGAAGGATGCGTTTTTCAACAATGTAGTTTCCGTACAGATGTCATTTTTTGTGACATAAAACAATGTGAGTTCATTGATTGTAGTTTTTCAAACAGCGTTTGTTATGATCCGAAACGAGTGCGTTTAATACCGCATTACGTTTGCGAAGGAAATTGGTAAACTTGCTCGTCTGTCAAATTTAAATTTGGGATCTTGTAAACTACCCAAAGAGATTGGAGATCTAAAGTCTCTTACAGAGTTGAGCTTACCTTACACAAAAATAACCGAGTTACCCAAAGAAATTGGTAAACTTAGAGGCCTTAAAAAACTAAATCTAATCTGCGCAAAAATTACAAAGTTACCCAGAGAAATCGAGAATCTTACTTCTCTTAAGACGTTGAATTTACATGGTGTTGAAATAGAAGAATTGCCAAACTGTGTTTGTCGCTTATATGGTCTTGAAGAATTAATTTTATCAAAAACAAAATTAACGAAGCTACCTAAGGAAATTGCGCAATTAAAGTCCCTAAAAAAATTAGATTTATCGCAAACAGGTATAACCTTGACACAAGGTGTAGATGAATTACCTTGTTTAGAAACTCTAATATTGCCTAGCGGTTTTCGTGCCACTGAAAGAGATAGGTGAAATAAAATCATTGATAAAATTCGATATGTCTATGCTACCACTAATGATGGAAAAATAATTTGTAATGCAACATGCTAGGGCATAAAATACAAATGAAAACAACAACAAAAGAACTATGAGGAATTTTGGGAATGGAAAACAAATATTTAGTCCTGGCGTATTACAAATATGTTGATGTAGAAAACCCCCATCGTGAGGTAATGGTACACAAGAAGTTTTTTAAAAATCGCGATGCCTTGGGGCGTATTTATATTTCCGAGGAGGGAATCAATGGTCAGATTAGCGCTAGCGAAGAGGTGGCAAACTCGTACATGAAGTGGATGGCAAATCGCAAGATGTTTCACGATGTTGAGTTTAAAATCCACGAACATCCACAACACACTTTTCACAAAATGACTGTCAAATACCGCAAAGAACTCGTGGCATTAAAATACAAAGTCGATTTACAACAAGGTGGCGAGCATGTTTCTCCACAAAAATGGCGGGAAATGATCGAAAGTGGTGAGTATGTTCTTCTGGATGTACGCAATGACTATGAGTGGGAAATTGGCCACTTTGAAAGCGCCGAAAAACCTGATTGTCGCTATTTTCGTGACTTTCCCAAGTATGCCGATCAATTTAAGGAAAAATACGATCCTGAGGAATCGAAAATAATGATGTGTTGTACCGGAGGTATTCGCTGCGAGACTTTTTCTGCTCTTTTAAAAGAAAATGGCTACAAGCAGGTATACCAGCTCGATGGCGGCATGATCAAGTACGGACTAGAAGAAGGGACCAAACATTGGAAGGGCAAACTATTTGTTTTTGACGAGCGCCTATCGGTTCCTATTGACAATAAAACCGAACTTCCTGCGATTAGCCATTGTTATATATGCAAAGAGCCTGCGGATATGTATTACAACTGTGCTGATGTAGAGTGTGACCGTTTATTTTTAGGTTGCGATAGGTGCCGTGAGGAACTACAAGGGTTTTGCTCTGAGCAGTGTTTACAGAAAGTACAAGAGAAGAATTCCGTTTCCTAATTTTTGATAAAAGCGATTTCTTGCTGTGGATGTGCTATGTACAAGCAGTTGTGTAGTAAAGAGGATATTATTTTTCCAGGTGAATTTTGTAAAGAAAACTACCTTCCTTCGCCGACTCTGGTGTAACTGACGGCACAGTGAGGCAACCACTCTTTTATTTGCCTTTTTTGTTGTGCGGATATACGACAGTTGCAGAATTCTATACGCTTCAAGGAGGTTAACTGTTGTATCTCTTCGCAAATTTTTACAGCATAATTTTGATAGATCTTTAAATGCGTTAGATGAGTTAGCTTGGCGATGTACTTTCCTATGGCGCGAATGTCACTACCCGAGAAGGATAGGTGAGTTAGAGATTGTAATTGCGAGATTTCCTTGGGTATTTCCGATATGGGCATGTTTAGAGATAAATGTGTCAGAGAGTTTAGCTGGCAGACTACAGTGGGAAATGAGGTACAATTCTGAGAAGACAAGGTGAGTTTTTGCAAAGACGTTAGCATCGCAAATTCTTGTGGAACTTCTGTGAAGTTACTATGTAAACAACACTGCTGTAGCTGCACTAACTTGCCTATTTCCCGTGGTATACCTGCACAAACAACTTCCATACTATTTGGGAATGCTTGCATCGGGATTGATTGTCGCGAATTATATTTTGTTGTAAAAATTGTTAGATGTGTCAATGAAACCAGGTTGCCTATTTCTTTGGGTATGAGGTGTACGCAATGCTCTAATTTTAAGTGTTGAAGAGACGTTAATTTTCCTATTTGTTTAGGAAATCGCAACTCTGTTGCTTGATGAATCGCCAAATGTTGTAGAGAGGTCATTTGCCCGATTGTGTTGCATACATTTGTTACCTCACCATTTTCAATGACAAAGCGATGTAGTGGTAAATGGGTAAAATCTTGTGAAAGTTCGCATTTTACAGAGTTTAAATGCACTTCGCGAAGAGAAGGCAGATCAGTAAATGCTTCGAGGAAGTTGTGAATATTTGCATAGCAAATAACGTTTAAGTGAGTTAAAGAGGTATGAATGCCAGAGCTTTTGAAAAAGTCACTGTTCATGTTTTGTTTTGTTCGCTCTTCATGCCTTGAACCAAATGGGAGAAATGACAGAGGTTGTAAAAAGCCTTGTATATGTACAGATTTTAAAGACGGTAGTCCATGGAGTTTTTCTGGAAATGCATGAGGACGTACATGGACATTGCAATTTTGATCGAAGTGACAGTCCTCAAAGGTACAGGCATCCAAAAAATCAAAAGTCACATTAGAGGAAAAGCGGCAACCGCAAAATTTTGTATTGGTAATGCTGTACGCTTTTTTTTCATCAAGGTGAAAAGTGCACTGAATGTATTCACGGTCGCTTTTTATATTGCGTAGAGTCCTATTTTTTATGGGTTTTGTCATGATTATTTACGCTTTCTGACTTATGGCTCGTAAGATTATTTTACGGGAAGGCTTCCGGTAATAACATAGTCTAAAATTTGTACGATTTGTTCGGGTTTTTCGGCAACAGCTAGGGCGGCGGCATCGACTTCTTTGAGAGCATGGCGATGTTCTGGTGCATGTAAAATGATCAGCGATTTTCCCAAAGCCGCAGCATAGCCTGCGTCAAAAGCAGCGTTCCATTGTTTGTATTTATCACCGAATCTCACGACGACAATGTCGGCATCTCGCATTAGAGTTCTAGTGCGTATGGCATTCACTTTTCCCCCTTTGTGGTCAAACCAAAATGGCTTGTCTTCGTTACCTAAGATCGTGGCTCCGCAATTATCGGAATTCTCGTGGTTGGTCACGGGATGGGTAAAATGTACAGGTAGATTTTTGGCTTTGGTCATCGATTCAATTTGTTCACGCCAGTCCGTATGAATTTCACCGGATAAATATACTTGCCAAACTTTGCTCATGACAAAATCTCCTTTGGTTTTTGGGGTTATGTATGAATTTTTATTGTAAATAAAAGACGGCGAAATGGCAACAGGAGAAAAAAATGTAAGTGTTGCGAGATGTTACCTAAAGGGCAGGATTTTTTGGTGGCACGGTTTATGAATACAGCGTAGTATATAAAAACACCTAATTTCGGATACATTTTGTTTTATTGGGGACGACTATGATTTTTACTGCGGATTTACACATTCACTCGCGATTTTCCCGTGCGACTAGCAAGCAGCTTACTTTTCCGAATTTATATCGGTGGGGGCAGCTTAAAGGACTTAATTTAATTGGCACAGGGGATTTTACTCATCCCGCATGGTTTGCAGAGATCGAAGAATATTTGGAACCTTTTGCCGATACAGGTCTTTTTAAACTCAAAAGAGAATATGCAGAAAAAATAGACCGCGAAATACCCAGTGCTTGCCGCCAAGACGTTTACTTTATGCTGACAGTAGAGATCAGCAATATTTACAAAAAAAATGGTCGCACGCGCAAATTGCATCATGTGGTTTGTGCCCCAGATATGGAAACTGTAAAGCGCATTCAATTCGAGTTGGGTAAGATTGGTAATTTAGCGTCGGATGGGCGACCTATTTTAGGTTTAGATTCGCGCGATATGCTGGAAATTTTGTTGAATATTTCCCCGGAAGCATATTTGATTCCTGCGCATATTTGGACTCCCTGGTTTTCGTTATTCGGATCTAAATCGGGTTTTGATCATATCGAAGAGTGTTTTGAGGATTTGACACCGCATATCTTTGCTGCGGAAACGGGACTGTCGTCTGACCCGGAAATGAATTGGCGCTGTTCACAACTAGATGGCATTACCATGATTTCGAATTCTGATGCGCACTCTCCATCGAAATTGGCGCGCGAAGCGAATATTTTTAATACGCAAATGGATTATCGTGCTATTTTTGAGGCGCTGAAAACCGGAGATAAAAATGCATTTTTGGGTACAATTGAATTTTATCCCGAAGAAGGTAAGTATCATCTCGATGGCCACCGAAAATGCAATGTTTGCCTTGAACCAGAAGAAACGATCAACAATAAAGGATTGTGTCCGGTGTGTAAAAAACCCGTCACCGTGGGGGTGATGCACCGCGTCAATGAGTTGGCCGATCGCAAACTCGGATTTCAGCCACCGCGTTCTTTTCCTTCGGAATCGTTAGTTGGTCTAGAGACCGCTCTATCGCAAATACTTGGCTACGGACCGACTAGTAAAAAAGTACAAGGGCAGTATCACAAAATGATGCACAATTATGGTTGTGAACTAGAAATACTGCGCAGTGTAGAAATTGAAAAGATTCGCAAGGATATGCCACTCATTGCGGAGGGAATTCGTCGCGTGCGTACCGGCGAGTTGCATATCGAATCGGGATATGACGGAGAATTTGGCAAAATTTGCCTTTTTCGACCGGGAGAAGCGAAAAATTTTACATTACAACCGAGTTTTTTAGTCGCGTGGGGAGAAGAGCCGCAGGCAGAAAAATTAGCGCGCCAAGAGTTTAAAGATGTAAAAAATGACAATAAAAATGAACAGGAAACTACACCGTCTTTAGGTGGATTAACGGCACAACAAAAAGAAGCTGTAGAGCACAGTGGGAAGCCTCTCATTATTGTCGCCGGGCCAGGAACAGGGAAGACAAAGACCTTAACCTCTCGCGTTTGTCATCTTATCAACAACGGTGTGGACCCTCAGAAAGTTCTCGCGGTTACTTTTACCAATAAAGCGGCAAATGATTTGGAACGTAGATTGCATGATACTCTTGGGGAAGAGGTCGGGTGTGAAGTTTTTGTGGCGACTTTCCATCGCTTTGGACTCTCCATCTTGCGTAGGCATAGCGATAAAATAGGCCTGAAGCGCGTAAAGGTTTGTACGCGTGCGGAGGTTTTACCGTACCTGCGTTTGCATTTTCCCGAACTCTCCAGTAAAGAAATTATCGCTCGTTTAAATGTCATCTCACAGTGCAAATCGAAGTTAGAAGATGTAAATTTTGCTAGTGAGGATCAGGACTTTTATCACGAATATTGTCGTATTTTGCAAACAATACAAGCGGTGGATGTCGATGATTTGATATACCTTTCCGTGAAAATTCTACAGGAAAATCCTGAAATACAAACACAATATCAACAACAATTTACCACGATTCTCATTGACGAATACCAAGACATTAACAAGTCACAGTACGCATTATTTCGATTGTTGTTAGGGCCGCACAGCGATGTTTGCGTAATTGGTGATCCTGACCAAGCAATTTACGGCTTTCGTGGAGCAGATGTCGGTTATTTTTTACAGTTTAACGAAGATTTTCCCGATGCCAAGACGATTTTTCTCAACGATAACTTTCGTTGTCCACAACCGATAATTCATTGCGCACAACAAATTATTGCTGCGAATAAAAGTCATGTTAAGCGCAAAATGAGTGCACGCAAACAACAACTACATAGTGGAATTGCGTACTACGAGTGCCCTAGTGATAAATCCGAAGCAGAGTTTGTTGTTCATACGGTGGAGAAAATGATCGGTGGCACAAGCCATTTTTCTATTGACAGTAGTCGTGTGGAGGGGGATATTCCAGAGTTACAACTCGACTTCAGTCATTTCGCAGTTTTATTTCGCAGTCGCCAACAATTGAAAAAGCTAGAAGAGGCTTTCGAACGTTCGGGAATTCCCTATCGTGTTGTGGGACAAGAATCGGTGCTTAGCGACGCGAAAATACGTCTTGTGACCGCGTGGTTATCACTCATTAAAAATTCGCAGCAATTGTCTTTGTGGTATCAAGTTTTGTCTGCTCTCCCTGGGATTGGGAAAAATTCCCTTGTTACTTTATATCAAAATTCATCAGGCCAAGATTTGATGGAGGCGCTGGAGCAAAATATAAAATCTTTGAAGAACGAAACCCTGAGCATTATCAAAGACTTTTATGAATTTACCACAAAAATAAAAGCGCGGTCGGTGCATAAAAAAATACAAAAACTATGGGATCACAAAGAGTATGGCGGTTATTTTCGTCCAGAAGAAGAAGCGACGTGTTCGTATCTATTGCAGATGGCAAGTACCTACACAAACAATGATGACTTTATTAACGATATATCTTTGACAAATCACGAAGATATGTATCCTGGCGGAAAAGTACGTCTAATGACATTACATGCCGCAAAAGGTCTTGAGTTTCCAGTGGTATTTGTATGTGGATGTGAAGAAAGCTTAATTCCATATACCTTGAAAGACACAGATATAGAGGAAGAACGCCGGTTGTTATATGTTGGTATGACGCGCGCGGAAAATTTTCTGTATTTGACCGGGAGCAAAAGTCGTCTGTTAAACGGACAGACAAAGGAAATGCAGTCGAGCCGTTTTCTTAACACTGTGAAGGATGACATATACAAAAAACTAGAGTTTAAAGAGAGAAAAAACAAAAAGTCCGACCAGATGACTTTGTTTGACTTTTAGTGCATGTCACGCCCTAATAAATTTTAGGGAATAATTGACATTTTGTAGTGGTCGTCTATAAATGATTACTAAATATTCATACATTTTGTTAAAATGTGATTTTTAATATTTTAATGGAATTCACTTAGTTACTTCACCTTTAAGGAAGTTATTATGGACGATATATTAAAAGGTAACTACAAAGTCAAAAAGAGCATAAACGAAGCGGAAACAAAAGATCCCAGTTTAGATGTAAAGGAAGAGTTCAAGAACAAAGCATTAGCTTCTTTAGGAGGAAGTATGGTGTATGTTGAACGAGATAAGCTAAACTGGGATGGTGATGATGAGTAATATCTCTGCTGAATTTAAAGATTTGGTGAAAAAAATACCGCAAATAGGTATTGATTATCACCTAAAATCTTTGTGTGAAAAAGCTGTGATCAATCTTCCTCTAATTAAAAAAAGTTTGAAGGATATTTCTTTACCGGAGGAAAAAAAAGCCGAATCTGCGATTGTGATTAGTGCTGGGCCAAGTGTTCATAACACAAATGCCATTCAAAAAATTGTAGATTCTGGATACCAGGGAACCATTATTGCCATTGATGGAACATATGTCCGCTGTTTAAAAGCAGGTTTAAAACCCGACTATATCATCACTCTAGATCCGCACCCCACGCGTGTGGTGCGTTGGTTTGGAGACCCTGACTTTGAAAAAAACTCAGAGAATGATGATTATTTCGCGCGGCAAGATCTGGATGTTGACTTTCGTAAAAATTCCATAAAACACAACAATGAAAACATTGAACTTGTTAATAAATTTAGTGCGGGAGCGAAAGTAATTATTGCATCATGTATCTCCGAGACTGTTGCAAATCGTCTTGTCGAAGCAAATTTTGACGGGTACTGGTTCAATCCAATGGTTGATAATCCTACCAACCCAGAGAGTATTACACGCAAAATGTGGAATATCAATAAACTCCCGTGTATGAATACTGGTGGAACTGTGGGAACCGCGGCATGGGTTTTTGCAGCGACTCGTCTAAAAATACCTCATATAGCCGTTGTTGGTATGGACTTTGGCTACCCCGAAAGTACTCCTATCGAAAAAACCCAAACTTACTACGAACTTATCAATCATCTTGGTTCTAAGGAAAATATAAAGTCGTACTTTGCCGCAAGTACATTTCCTCTTACCGGAGAGAAATACTATACCGACCCGACGTACTATTGGTATAAGCAGAATTTTATTGATTTGCTGCGTAAAGTAGACGATGTCGTAACATACAATTGTTCTGGGGCCGGAACTTTGATCGAAGAGGAAGTGGAGTGCATGGATTTGAATAATTTTTTAGGAATGCATAAGGAGGAACATTGTGGTTAAAATTTTAATGATTAACCCCGTGGTAAGAGAGGAAGACGATCCTAAACACATTCCGTATGGAATGGCTTTATTAGCTCAAATTGCCATAGATAAGGGACATCAGGTTCAATTTTATGATGAAAATGCCTGGAGAAAAGGTCCAGAGGTAAAGAAACAAGTTTTATGCGCCGATGATTGGGAAGTGGTTGCCATTGGAGGTTTGATCACGACATACAAATCGGTAAAAGAGACCCTTAAGATGGCGCGAAAGTTGTGCCCACAAGCTAAGATTGTTGCTGGCGGAGGATTTTTTACCTCTATGCCTCTGGACATGATGGAGTGGCTTCCAGAGATTGATTTAGGTGTTGTCGGAGAGGGATTTGTTACGTGGCCAGTGGTTTTAGAAAAAATTGCGAACAATGATTTGGATTTCAGCGAGACATTGGGAGTGTGTTACCGTAATGAAGAAGGTAAAGGCGTTCTAAATTTCGTTCGGCCCAATATAGCCGATATGGATGTCCTTCCTTATCCTGCATGGGATTTACTTCCTGTCGAAGAGGTCTATTTCAAAAATTCGCAGTTGCTATTTAGCGAAGATACGTTCAAACTCAAAAAACGCATGGATATCAATGGTAGTTTGGGGTGCAGTCTTGTATGTAAATACTGCTGGCACTTGGGAACAACGGGCGATATGATTGTGGAAGCCAATGAAGATGGTGTGAATGATGTTCGCTTTACATACGGACGGAATATTCGCTATCATAGTCCAGAATATATCGTAAAAATGGTAAAAACTCTTGTCGACAAATACGAAGTGGATTTTGTTTCTTTTATTGACGAGAATTTGTTAACGATGCATGTCGCAAGTCGTCGCACATGGTTGTATGATCTCTGCAATTTATGGATCGAAGAGGGGTTGCAACCACTAGAACGACGTGACCCAAACAAACCTTACAATGCTTATAAGGGCGGAAGAGGTGTATTTTGGGCCGGAACATCTCATGCCGGTCTAGTGGATGATGACGTTTTAAAAGCCATGTATAGTGCGGGTTGTTCTTATCTGGTGTATGGGTTAGAGTCGTTTGATCCAAAAATCTTGAAAAACTTGGGCAAAGGTTCCAGCCAAAAAGCAAACTTGAATAGTGTAGGAAGAACATTAAAATCCGGCATTATACCGATACCTAACATTATTATTGGCTTTCCAGAAGAAAGCTTTGAGAGTATTGAAATTACTATCAAGTGTATGGAAAAGCTCGGCATTCACGCCAAACCTCACTTCGCCACACCATATCCTGGTTCTGAATGGTACAATGTTTACAAAGACTCGATTCTCGAACAATACGATGGAGATCTTGAAGCGTTTGTCTCCGAATTGGGAGATGCGACGAAAATTACAGCGACAATTTCTCATAAATTCTCCAGTGTTCAACTCCTCGGTCTTCAGGAAATCGTTGCGAAGAAGGATTTGAGATTATTGCAATTGGCAAAAAAACATTGGGCAAATTGTGATGAACACATCACACCTCTCGCCGTACCAAAAGAGTCTTTCAACATGATTAGTAAAAAAGTACAGGCTCCTATCGAAAAGACCACTCAATCGATTTAGTAAAGTAAAAATATGTATAACAACAAAAACATTTTGGCTATTATTCCCGCCAGAGCAGGGAGTAAAAGAGTTCCCAATAAAAATATCAAAGACTTGGCAGGTAAACCCTTGATTGGCTGGACCATAGAAGCAGCAACAAAGTCCAGATACATAGACAATGTGGTTGTTTCCACAGATAGCGAAAAAGCGATTGAGGTGGCCAAATCATACGATATAGAGGTTCCTTTTGTCCGCCCTGCACACCTTGCAACCGACGCTGCGAGTAGCATGGATGTTATTACTCATGCCTTAGAGTTTTTACAAAAGGCATCTTCCTCCACATATGAATATATTATGCTCTTACAACCTACTTCGCCTCTTCGAGACCATATGGACATTGACAATGCCATTGAGTTTTGTTTTGAGAAAAACGCAGAGGCCGTTATTTCTGTTTGCGAAATGGAGCATTCTCCACTGTGGAGCAACACCTTACCCGAAGACAACAGTATGGAAAATTTTATTAGCAAAGAAGTTAGTCACAAAAGAAGCCAAGAACTACCTACTTACTATCGATTGAATGGAGCCATTTATCTAGCGAAAACGGAGAAGTTTTTGCTAGATAAAACCTTCTTTCTCGAAAAGAACATTTTTGCGTACGTCATGCCAAATGAAAAGTCTGTAGATATAGACAATGAAATAGACATGTATCTAGCGCAAAGTTTGATTTTATCGAAAAAGAAGCAGCAAGAATCTTAGTTAACTTTGTAGTGCTTGGTTACTGCACCGAGCACTACAACTCCTTATCTCACACCGATTAAAAATATTCCCATTCCATATAATCACCTCTACTACTTACCACTTTTTAGTTGGTTGGCTCTTTGCAAATGATACCATCCACATTGTGTTTTGTGTCATGAGCTTTATAGACAATACCCATGCCACCTCTACCAAGTTCCTTTTCGATTCGATACCTACCAAACATCTTTCCGTTTAACGCCGGTGTTGAGCTGTTATTTTCAGTTTCGTCGTTGAATTGGTTCATGATGGTGACTCGCAACACAAAGTAAATGTAAAGAGGTAAATGCAAGAGCTAGCGGTTTGAGGGCGTATCATCGTTAGATGATCGCCCTGGTTTACCAATGTTTATTTTGTATCTTCGACGCGTATAATGAGCTTACCTTTGTTTTCTCCGGTGAAAAGCTTTTTCAAGTGTTCCAAGGCATTTTCCAAACCATCGTAAACGTCTTGGCGTACCTTTATTTTTCCTTCTGCCATCCACTTGCCCAACTCAGCGGCAGCTTCGGGGAAACGCGGAGCAAAATCGGTGACAATAAAGCCCTCGATACGTAGGCGTTGCATCAGCATCATTGCGTAGTTGTATGGCCCTGGTACTGGTTCCGTTTCATTGTATCCAGAGATCAGTCCACATGTTGGTATGCGTCCACGTAGGTTCATTTGTTTTAAACAAGCGTCTAAGATATTTCCGCCTACGTTGTCAAAGTAGACATCGATACCGTTTGGGCAGTTTTTCTTCAAGGCTTCTGCGACATCTTCTGTTTTGTAATTGATCGCAGCGTCAAACCCTAGGTCTTTGGTAATCCATGTACATTTTTCTTCGCTTCCGGCGATACCAACAGCGCGACAACCTTTGATTTTGGCTATTTGTCCTACGATAGAACCCACAGCACCCGCGGCTCCTGAAACAACGACTGTTTCGCCTTCTTGTGGTTTTCCGATGTCTAGAAGGCCAAAGTAAGCGGTTGGCCCAACAAGAGCAAAAGTACCGAAAGCATCAACAACGGGAAGTGGACCGGTGTCTCCTAACTTATTGAGCATCGCCGGATCACCAATTTGGTAGTCTGCCCAGACGCCTAGCCCACTGACGATGTCTCCTGCCGCAAAGCCTTCGTGTTTGGACTCTGTGACCGTTCCACATATCAATCCACGCATCGGTGCATTGAGTTCTACCGGTGGCATGTACTGGTCCATATCACTCATCCAAATGCGGTTTGTGGGGTCCAGAGATAGGTAGTTGAGGCGCACTAATAATTGTCCGTCGTTTATTGTCGGAATTGGTTCTTCTTCGAAACTTAAGACATCATTGGTTAATTCACCAACAGGGCGCTTGCGCAAACGCCATACGCGGTTTACGTTGGACATTTTGTCTCCTTGTATTAATGAGTTGTTTATTTGGTGTACAGCGGTAATACGATTAATTTTCTCTATGGAGAAATTCTTGTAGCATGGTGATGAATGCGTTTACATCTACGGTACAGCCACGTCCTAAGTTGGCGTTGGTCATACCTTCTTCATCAATGGTCACTGTGCGTAGTGTTGTCAATCCATCGGGTGACTGGCCAAGAATAAAGTAACGCATTTTCTGAGAGGATTTTTCTTCGATAATGGCGGAAAAATAAGGTGCCAGAACTTGACGTTGGCGACCAGCAATCATGTCTTCTATGGAAATATCTGTGTCTACGGGAGGTGGTGTTGGATAGGTAATGATGTGATAGTTGTAATTGTCAAACTCTCCGGAATTTACCTTCAAGGCGTTCATCGCTTCTGGTGTGGGTTCTTCCTCTTTTTGAAGACAAACGATCGTATAGAAGAACATCGCTCCTATTCTTCCCATCGAAAGCTCAGCAATGACTTTCTCTTTTTCGTTGTAGACATAGCCTGGAAGAAGATAGTAAGCCATTTCATAGCAATTTTGCGGTACGGAAACTTCAGACATATTATTTTACTTTCTGTACAGAGAAAGAGTTTTTTTATCTAAAGAGAATTAGATAAAACCACGGCTTTTACACCGTGGTTTCTTGTATTTTTAAGACAACGGATGGAGAATAATACCCGAGCGTAGTTTGGGCTCAAACCACGTTGACTTTGGAGGCATTACTTCTCCAGCGTCGGCAATGTTAATCAGTGACAATATATCGACAGGATAGAGAGTAAAAGCAACTCCGTCGTTGTTTTTACTGACTCTTTCTTCCAATGCTTTTGCTCCGCGAATTCCTCCGACAAAGTCTATTCGTTTATCCTTGCGCGGGTTACCGATTCCTAGCATGGGACTCAAGACATATTCTTGGAGAATATATACGTCGAGCGATTTTACGGGATCATTCTCTTCGACAATAGAATCTTTGCATTCTAGCAAATACCATTTCTGCTGCACATACATGCAAAATTGGTGTTTTTGTTGTGGAACGGGATTGTCTGTGGGCGATATCGTGAAAATTTCGCCTAGTTTTTCAAGTAGTTCTTCGCCGGACAAGCCATTTAGATCTTTTACCACGCGATTGTATGACAAAATTTGCATTTGGTTGTCAGGAAAAATGACGGTTAAGAAAAAGTTATAAGGTTCGCCACCAAAATGCAATGGATTTGCTTGCTGGCGCTTTTCGCGAACACGTGTTGCGGCGGCGGAACGATGGTGTCCGTCGGCAACGTAGAGTTTGTCTATTTGCGAAAAGAGAGTTGTGAGTTTGTTTATTTTTGCGGCATCGTCCACAATCCAAAACGTGTGTTTTATACCATCGTCTGCGGTAAAATCGTATACCGGAGATTCTTTACATACTTCGCCAATGAGTGTGTCAATGGCTTCGTTGTGATGATATGTTAAAAATACAGGTCCGGTGTTACAGTTGAGCGAGTCGATGTGACGCGTACGATCTATTTCTTTTTCTTCACGTGTAAACTCATGCTTTTTGATTTTATCGTCGACATAGTCTTGTACGGAGGCACCAGCCACTAATCCGGTTTGTATGTGTTCTCCCATTTGTTGTCGGTATACGTAGAAGCACGCGCTATCATCTTTTATCATGTTTCCTTCCGACACTAAATTGCGTAGGTTTTTTTTGCCGGTTTCGTAAACACTGTCGTCGTAAATATCGACTTGAGGGTCAAGGTCTACTTCTGGTTTGATAACTTTTAAAAAACTATGAGGGTTTTGTGCAACGATGTCTCTTGCTTCCTCTGAGGATATAACGTCGTAGGGGACACTCGAAACTTTTGCCACTAAATCGGCTTTAGGGCGCACCCCTTTAAACGGAACAACATTTACCATGAACAACACAACCTTTCTGGAAAGAAAAATTTACTTTTGAAAAATGGGTAAATAGCGATTGGGAAGTTGTAAAATAATAACCGCCAAGGCTGTTGGGCAGTTGTAACCTGTATTGTCTTCCCAAGCACCACTTCCTTGTTGTACGCGTACTAATTCATTTCTTACTTGGCGATACCACCTACTCCAATACGGTTCTCCTGCAATAAACATAGCTTGTGCAGCGTAATAGTGACCGTAAAAATAAAAATAGTGATGCGATGGAGGATGTGGTTCGTGTGCCGGAGGATTCATTAAATAGTTAAGGCCTTTTCGCAGAAGATAATCTTCATAAACTCCTGCACCATACATTGAAGTAATTCCCGCAGCTGTTACCGCAAAAGTAACACGTGATTGGCGAATAGGAAGGTCTTGGTATTTAAACCCCCCTGAATATGTATCTGCGCTACGGCGAATGTAGGCCAATGCACGGTCAATGGTATTTTTGGAAACTTTTAAACCTACATTGCGTGCAGATCTTAGTGCCTGTACCTGACACACCGTAACTGACATATCGGCGTCCATGGCGATGGGCATATAGCGCCATCCACCTTGCGCGTTTTGGCATTTGGTGATTAAATCAATAGAACTCTGTAATTTTTCGCGAACGATAGGATCTTGTGTTGTACCGTATACTTGTGCTAGAAACAACGTGGCAAATGCATGACTGTACATACGCGTGCCGTATTTGCTAATATAACCAGTATGTGGGTGAACACATGAGAGTACAAAGTCTAAACCTTTGCGTACATTTTCTCCATAACGTCCTCTACCTGGTAAGTTCCCCGCAGACATAAATGCCAAGCAGGCCAAAGAGGTTACACCTACGTGAGGAGACTCTTCGTTATCGACGCGATAACTGGTATTTAACTTGTAGCCCACATCGTTTAACCATGCCCCTGTTTTGGGGTCTTGTTTTTTTGCCAAATAGTTTAAGCCTCGCTCTACAGCATTTACAGTTCCAGGAGTAAGTAAGTTACTCGTGAATGTTTCTACATAACAAAGCTGAATGGCTATAAAAAATAATGAGAGACCAAATATTTTTTTCATGCTGCTATCTTCCTATTATCCAGATGTTGCGATCTTTCAGTAGCCAAATTTCATTATTTACAATTTGTAGACTGGCGGACTCACGACCACGATCACCATTGTTTAACTCGAATTTTTTCAGCAATTTTCCGTTACTTTTATCGATAACAGTGAAGTTGGATTCGTAACCAACAGACCAACGATTTGTTAGACATAGTACGTATTTTTGCGTGATTTCTATTTCCGGTATTTCGTTACTGCGGCGGATAGGTAACTGCCACATTAACGTATTGCTATCTGTGTCCACACACGATAGCGTATAACCAGTGATTTTATCTTCGTACACAAAATAAAAGTTGCTGAAGTCAAAAAGTGCTTTTTGTATATAGTTGCGATTGTTTTTGTTTAGTTTCCATTTTTGTCCGCCGGAAACGATATCGGTAAGCACAAGACTGTCGCGTGTTGCCCAAGAAATGTACTGGTCGTTTCCTTTTATACTCGCGAGTTCAATGTCTGTTTCTTTTACTTCCCAAATTCTTTTAAGTGTTGGCAAGGAATAACATTCTATTGACTTGCGACGTTTTACTACGGCTAAAAAGTTGTTGTTGAGTAGCACAGGATAAAAATATAGAGTTTCGTGTATACGGCGGTCGGTAAAAACTTTGACTCTTTTACCCGTTTTTACATCAATGACAAACATTTGTGCTGGGCGAACAAAGCTGGCGAAAAAGTAGTCTTTGCTCACCAAGGTTTCTGGTAACCATTCTACGGTGACAGGAGACTCTATTGTTTGTTCCCAACGCACGTTTCCTGAACGAAAATCCCTTGCACTGATAACGCAACGTAGCCGATCACCGCTCACCGTATAAATCGTATTGTTTGCCACATGTAAATTGGTGAGTCTTGTTGTGTTCACCTGCCAAACAACTTTTCCATTTTCAGGAGTTACCAGGTAAACACTGCTGTCATTCCACACCACCATTTTGTCTTCGATAAATTCCACCCCGCGTATGGGCCATCCCAATTGGGATTGCCAAACAATGCGATATGTTTTTGCATCATAGCATTGTAGCATCATACCTTTTGGGGTATCTACGGAGATAAATATTAAATTTCTAAACTTATTTTTTCTGGGGCCTTTTGCCTGGATAAACCGATGAGAACGATTGTTTACCTTGAGGCGAATTTCTCTTTTTATAAAATTGTTGAAGTTGATATCCACGGATGGCATGGGGTTTTTATTGATACCATTGTACATTTCGTTTTTCAAACGCTTATCAACAAAACCTTGTATCGCGATCGATTTTTCGTCAATTTCTATCGTAATACCGGCAAATTTTTTGCGCATGTTGTGTAATACCGAAAAAGCAGCAACAAATTGCTCTTTCTTTTCGTAACAATAAACCAACCAGTAGTAGGCTTGGGCTAGCTCTTTGGTACTTTTACGGTATTTTTTTATATGGTTGTTGAGATGTATGATTGCGCGGTCAAAAAGACTTTTGTCGAGTAAATTTTTGACAATTTCGATAGATGCTTGCGGTGCCAAGGTACTGTTGGGGTATTTTGTAAAAATACTCCAATAGGCTGCGTTGTGTCCTTGGGCATATAACTCTTTTGCTTTTACCTCATATTCCGCGTAGATTTTGCGACCAAGCATCTCAATGAGTTGTTTAATTTTTGCGTAGCCGTAATCGTTGCAAAAACTTCCTTCGTATTTTTCCGTGTGGTATTGTAAAATGAGCTTTTGATACTCACTTACGGCTTTAGGATACTTGCGAAGTTGGGTATAGTATTCTGCTGCGGTTACCGTAACATAAAGTTCGACAAGAGTTTTCTTATACGAAATATTAAAGCGCTCTCTTCCATATTTTTCTTTGAGTTCTTGTAATGTTTCGAAAGCTTTTTGTTGTTCATTTTTGTTTTTGTAGTGATTAAATAACTTCAAATACAGAGGGATGGTGATGTATTTGTCATCGGTAAATTTAATAATTTTTTTGTAGTATTCAAAAACCCTATCATCTTTGTATTTTTCTAAATATTCGGCTATTTTGCGATAAACGCCCAGTAGCTTTTCGTTTATTTCTCTTGTCCAGTATAACTTTTCGCGACCCTGCTCATTTTCGGCCAGTTTTTGCGCTTGTAGGTAGTACTTTTCTGCTTTAATTAAGTAGTCGCGCTTGTTCTCGGAATATTGTTGGTATAGATCGGCAAGTTTAATATAAAGCATGGTGTCTTTAGGGTTTTGACGTATCTTATTTTCGTACATGCCAATCATTTTTTTGAAGTCGAAATATGCACAAATGCGCGTTTCTGAGACGGTAGCAACTAAACCATTTGCTGCGACAAGATGACCAGGAGAACTCAGACGCGGCCATGAAGTTTTTTGTACCGTTTGTGCTTTGAGATCAACGGTATACAGGTAAAAAAGACCAGGACAATATAGTTTATTACTAACTATGGAACCAAAGCCCACTACTTTGTCGCGTAGGATCGAAAAGTATTTTTTGGTTTTTCCGGTTTTCCCATCGAGAAGTGTTACATTGTTTTGCCCACCGACAATCAAGTTGCCGTCATACATACCCAGCACGTATCTATGTTGGTGACTACGTGGTATTCGCCATATGCGCTTACCATTCCATGCATCTAGGCAATATAGGAAGTTGGCATCCAGTGGTGCAACGTAAATATATTTCCCCCATGTCACAATCGGAGATAAGTACCAACCAATATCGCGGTATATTGTATGAAATAATGCTCTCGTTGGTTTACGAACTGGTATACGGTCGTAGATATGTACCCAAGATAGACGACCGTTTTCGGGATCGAGACAGGCAACACCCCCTAAGTTTGTTAGGTAGTATATCTTTCCATTCGATATGGCAATTCTTCCACCAACTGCTTCGCGTACGGGTCTACCAAACAAGTTTAGCTCTTGGTGCGCAGAACCGACTAGCTTACTCCACAATGTCTTTCCTGTTTCGGGGTCTATGGCCAAAATATAGCTGTTGAATAGACCTTCTATTTCTGTTGCGGCGACAATAAGTTTGTTTTGCCATACAACAGGTGGGCCCATAAAACTAATCTTACTTTCAAATTCGTCTTTTTTATCCCCTTCTTTGACAATCCACATAACGCGTCCGGTACGGGCATCTAGTTTTACCAATCTTCTTTCCGCGAGTATTTTGCGTATTAGGTATATTTGCCAATACTGCTTTTTTTGATCGGTATGTCCTTCCACATTTGCGTACACGGCTCCGTCGTGATAGGAGATGGAGTGTATGGATTGTTCGTGCCAGTCACTTCTTATCTTTGGTATGAGTCCTTCATACTTCCATTTCAATTTTAGTGACGGTAGTTCGTAGGCAAAAACCGATTTGCTGTTGTTGATAAACAGCATGTTGTCGGCAATAATCGGGTAGTACTGAACCGGACCATGTTTTTGTCTATTTTGTTCATTGATATAGTATGAGGAGTCTTTTTCACGTGGTGCGATGTTCAACATAATACTTTTGGGCATTTTTAATGTGGGAAAAGTCATGTTTTGTTGCTGGAAATTACGTTGAACATTTCCCCCTACTAGTCGCCAATCGTTGTCTTTGACAGTTCGTGAACCTTTTTTCTTGAGTTTTTTGTATAGATCTCTTGTGTACTTCCCTATACTCGTTTTCTTGTCTCCTATCATAATCTCATTGTTTAGAGAATATTTTTTGATGGTATCTAAAATATCTTTTAAGCCTAAAACGTTATCGGTAGCATAATAGCAAAAAGCCAGACGGGCAAGTATGGGAGGATTTTGCGATGTTTCTTTCGCGATATAGTTTAAATACATAAAAATATAGCGAATGGCTTCTTGGTATTTTTCTTCGATAATGTATTCGTCGCATACCCGAATAAGAGATTCCGTACCGATACGTGTGAATAGGAAGTTGTCGATTAAAAATTTTTTATCTTTGGTTTTTGCAAGTGCTTCTGCCTTTGCCGAAACCATATTGCGGTATAAGTCGAGTGCCTGTGGTGAAAACTGTCGTATGTTTTCACGTACAATATCCTGTACATTGCGATAAAGATTTTTTTCATACTCTACAAGGATATCTTTTTTATTCGAGGAGGCTTCGTTGTGTGCAGCCATAATTTTTTGGTATTTTTCCGCTGCTTTTTCCCAATTTTTTGCCTGTGTCGCTTCTTTTGCTTCTCCCATCATTTTTTGTATTTGCTCGATATCTCCATTCGCGGGAACAAGAAATTCTCTTTGAGCGTTTACAAAACTCAAGCTAAAGCTAAAAAGTAAAAAGGCAATAATATTTTTTGTATTTATTGTAGGCATAAGAAATTCCTGTAGAAAATAGGCTTCGTGGATATTTATTGTTACCAAACAAACAATATTCTTGACAAGAGCATATAACTCAAATATAAGGTGTATCTTTATACAATTTGTCTGGTATCCTTGTCCTGTATGAAAATTATAGTGCAACAAAGCGCATTATTCAATAAATTTCCACACGTAGACATTGGTGATTCCAATGTCGGCAAATTTTTCCAACATAGGCAAATCGAACGTTCGCTAGTATAATAGACTTTCACGCACACACCTTATTCAATAAAAATTTGTTATCGTGTAAAGACACTCAGAAAACATTGCATTTTTTTGTCATACACGTTATTATATGCTAAAAATTTGTCTACTATCGGCAAGAAAACAGAATTGCCCATAAATCAATATTTTTCATACTACATTAATATTACGTATAATGCTTAGTTTACGATTGTTTTGAGGTATAAAAAAATGCAACTAACGGTAAGTGATGTTTCTATTTCGGGATATGAATTTGCACAAAAAGTACCCAGCAAAACCCTAGACTTACCATGCAAAGAGGACATAGATGTTTCGGGAAAAGCAATGCGAAGTGGCAATGATGTTTTCATCAAAGCAAATGTGGTATGTACGCTTTGTGAAGAATGCCATCGTTGTCTGAGTACCTTTGATTTAGAGATTGACGCGCATATGGATTTGTTCTACCAACCATACAAAAAAAATTCAGAAGAAGAGTTTCAGGATTTAGATGCCGATGAGTTGGGAATCCTTTACTATCGCAATAATGTGATCGATTTAAGCGACGCCATTCGCGATACTATTGTTCTCGAAACACCAATGAAGGTATTGTGTAGCGAAAATTGCAAAGGTTTATGTGTTTCTTGTGGAGCAAACCTAAACGAATCCACATGTAACTGCGACAAAGACAATAAAAAATATAACCCATTCATGGAATTTTTAAATGACAACAAAAAAAATTCTGATCGTAAAACCTAGTGCTCTAGGCGATATAATACATACTATTCCGATCGCAAAAGCCATAAAAGACAAGTATAATGCCGAAATTTCCTGGGTGGTGTCTCGACCTTTCAAAAATCTACTGGAGTACACTCCGGTCGTTGACAAGATTTTTATTTTTGAGCGCAAAAAATGGGGTGGTCTCAGATTCTTTCGATATTTCGGTGAAATAGTGAAGTTTTTACGACAAATCCGCGCAGAAAAATTTGACATGGTTCTCGATTTTCAAGGATTATTGCGCAGTGGAGTCATTACTTTGCTCTCTGGTTGCAAACATCGCGTGGGCTTCAGCAACGCGAGGGAACTCGCACATTTAGGCTATACACAAAAAGTAGAAACTCCTGCAGATGTTGTGCATGCGATAGATCGTTACAAGCTCATCGCGAAAGCGATTGATGTAGATGATTGCAAAATGACGTTTCCTTTAAATATT
This sequence comes from Candidatus Uabimicrobium amorphum, assembly GCF_009002475.1. Taxonomy (GTDB): domain Bacteria; phylum Planctomycetota; class Uabimicrobiia; order Uabimicrobiales; family Uabimicrobiaceae; genus Uabimicrobium; species Uabimicrobium amorphum. Next base: position 8,838,168 of record NZ_AP019860.1, on the reverse strand, counting down.
GAAACGAGTTTACAACAAAAATGGGATACCGCTTTGCCTAATGACTATGCGGTAATTGTACCTGGAGCGCGTTGGTCTTCAAAGCGTTGGCCACCACAATATTTTGCAGAACTCATTAACTTAATGCATGAAAAATACGATATACCCGTTGTTCTTGTTGGTTCGCCAAACGAAAAGCAAATTAGCCAACAAGTCATGGATGGTATCAACGACAAAGAAAAATGTGTGAATACCACAGGCGAAACATCTTTAGTTGAACTTGCTCATATCATTAAACAAGCACGTATTGTCATTACCAATGATTCGGGCCCCATGCACCTTGCTGCGGCGTTAAATACCAAAACAATCGCGTTGTTTGGCCCTACAGATCCTGAAAGAATACGTCCTTACGGACAGCAGCATGTTGTGATGCAAAATAAAGGTGTCTGTAAATGTTACTATCAAAAAACTTGTTCATCTAAATCTAACTTAGAGTGCTTACGCACAATAAAACCAGATCAAATAATTCCTGAGCTAGGATTATAAAATGTCAACACAAGAAAGAGCTGAAATTGTCCTGAAAACCATCGGAAACTGTGAGTTAGTGGGGCACATAGGTAAAAGTAAACTAGGTTCGGTATATGTTGTACAACACAAAAGTTTAGGTCTTTGTGTATTGAAACTCTTTAAAGATGATATTTCTCTAACGAAAAAGTTTTTAAAGTCGTTTCGTAAAAATATCGATATCATCAACGAGGTTTCCCATCCGAGTATTGCAAGTATATATCGTTTTTCTGAAGAGCCTTTTCCATACATGTTTCGCGAGTATGCGGAAGGGGTCTCTCTCGAAGAAGCCATTAAAAATGGTATTTCGCCTGTGCAAACAACTATCTGGATGGAAAAATTAACTCTCGCTTTACAGGCAGTGTATAACTTCAATGTTGCGCATAAAAACCTAAAACCGAGTAACATATTTCTCAACGATGAAAATTTGACGATCGTTGATTTTTGTTTACCAGCTTCTTCTTCTTATTACTTGTCTCCAGAACACTGCAGAGGAAAGCGGTGTACTCACCGAAGTGATATGTATAGTTTGGGTATTATGTTTTATGAAACACTAACAGGTAATGTTCCTTTTCGCGGTAAATTTCGCAATGTAAAAAAACAACACCTGGAAAAAACGTGCCCTCCGATACCTGGAATTCCTTCAGAAATAGATCGCATTTTGACAAAAACCCTCGCCAAGGAAAAAAACGAACGTTATGACACCTTGATGGATCTACTCCATGATATACGCAAAGCACGTCAAGTTTTTACAGATAACAATGAACTGGTGAAGAAAAATATTACCTTCGCCATGGAACAGATCGTTCGCGATGACGAGAAGGATGATCGCGATGAAAAAGAGGATCATGACATCTCCATTACCATGGATCATGATGAAGAACAAGACGATTACCTCGAAGATCTCGAAAACTTTAAGCTCGATAAACTGGCGAAAAAATCCGTTTCTACATTGCAAGACTTTGCGAAAATAGAGCTTGGCAAACAGGACGAATTTTTACCTGGAGAGAAATTCTCCGATGAAACAGAGTTTCCTGAAGTGATATCCAAATCACTAGAATGGATTACCGACACAAGACAAATCCTTGAAAACGGTAAGGCTCTGGAAAAGTTTACATTAAATTTTGATAAGAACCATTGGGATCACATTGAGAACTACTTACAAAAAATTATTCGCCGTGAGTGCTGGATTATTGAACGAACAGAAGATGAACAAGTTTTACAACTAGTGGTTGACTTAGAAACGGCGAAGATATTTCGCTACTATAACTATTTCGATGATCAGATTAATAACGGTTTAAAGAAACTTCCTAAATACTCTACCATACACAAAACATTTTTCACCCAAATTACAGATTCTGTAGACACAAAGCACAGCCAATCGCAATCGCGAACATCGCTTTTTAGTATACTGGATACAATCATCAGTTTAAAAGACGATGGACAGCCAGATATGGAAGAAAGTGAATCTAGTAGTGAGGGAGGAGATGAAGAAGTCAAAATCGTCGAAGATGACAACTGGTTAAACGTCGACGAACAGGCGGGAGAGAATATTCGAAAGTTATCACAGCGCAAACAGCAAGATAATGAAGAACAACCAGAAGTAGAAACCACAACCGAGATTGTGGTGAATTTTAACAATCGCTATCAAGCTGCCGCGTGGCTCAAGCTAATTAGAGAAAATAATTTAGAGCAAGGCAAACACTTTGAACTCAATAAAAAAATAGATGAAAAGCTCAAGAGACGTTTTGTCATCAACCTACTAGCTCTTCAAGAATATCACAAACAACAAGAGGGAATCTCTAACGTAAAAGACTTTTTTCAAGGAGATTACCACATTGAGCGTCTTGACCACGGTGGAATGGCGACGGTTTTAAAATTGACAACGAAAAATGATATTACCATCATTTTTCTCCGCCCTGAAAACCATTGGGCGCGCGACTATTTTGGTGAGCACTTACGCATACGCAAAACCAAAGATGGCAAAGAGGGTGTCTATGCCGAAATGCCTAAGGATCATGTCGTTGTTGTAAAAGTGGCTTTTGAAGGCCGTGAAGAAGCATTGATTTACGAGTCGCGATTATTGTCAAAACTGGCAGAGGAAAAAAATATTCGTCAGTATATTATTGGAATGATTCAAGAAGGAAGTTTTCTCGCCTCTTCAACGGACTCCAACGCAGACCAAGAGCGCGTGGGTTATTATTTGATGATGGAGTACGCTGCCCAAGGAAATATCGAACAGTTTAGCAAACGTTTTCCACACAATAGACTTTCGCCTGCGGTGGCCTTCAATGTTCTTTATGCCATGGTGCTTACGCTACAGTTTCTAAAAAACCGTGGTATTATACATCGCGATATTAAACCGCAAAACATATTGATGTCCGAGGAAATGGTTCCTAAACTAGGTGACTTTGGACTGGCAATTACCGTGGATGAAGCGGGATCAAAACTCAACGAAGAACGGCGTAGGCTTTTAAAACTCGTGGATAAGGAGTTTTTGCACATCAGTACGGAAAAAGAGCAATGCGAATCGCGTTTGCAAAAGCTACAAGAAAAAATTAAAAACTTATCCTACCCCAGAGACGGCAAAACGTTCGAAAGTTTGTCTGAACAAATCACGGAACTAAAGTCACAATTGCGTAAACTCGTTGAACAAGAATTGCAACGTGCAGATAATCTGAAGCAACGTTATCGCCCGATGACCGCAGAGGAAATTGCTGTAAAAGGAGAATTTGCTGGTTCAATGATTTATGCCGCCCCTGAGCAGTTTTCGCCTTCTAAACTTTTGACCTGCAATTGCGATATTTATCAACTCGCTGCGGTAACCTACACGATGCTTACGGGTAAACCTCCGGTGCAGGGCAAGAATATTTCTGCGATCATGAGTCAAATTATCCTGTCTCAGAAGCCAAAAATAGTTGATGAGATAAAAAATGTCCCGGTCGTAGATGCCATAAGTGACTTAATTTACGATATGATGAATAATGATTCCGAAAAACGCATTGCGGTGGATGAAGTGCGCAAACAGTTAGAAAGAATTCTTGTTAAGCACTTCAAAGAGTTGCAACAATTACCTTATTATGGAACACCCCCAGATCTTTCGGACGAAGAGCAGAAAATATGGCAAGACAAAGTGTCTTATGCACAAAATGCCCACAAGCAATCTATGATGTACATCCGCGAATGGCATTTAAAAATAGCTGAAGAACATGAGCGTTTAGAAAAACAGAAAGCAGAAAAGGAAGACATTGACGTGATACAGATTTGGTGGGACGGAAATGAAATTCCCACTAATTTCCGCTTTCGCTGTCCTAAATGCAGTAAAAACTTAAAGCTACCCGCTTCTGTCGTCGGTAAAAAAATTCGTTGTCCGCATTGTCAATCGAAGCTAATCGCAAAACGCTTTCATCGGGAATAAAATATGAAACAACAATCTGGTTCAAACGCAATGTTCAACATTTTATATTCGATGATTCCCCTTTTGGGTTTTTGGCTCATAGAAAAGTACTACGGACTACAAGCGGGTATTATCGCTGCCGTTGTGCTATCGTTTATTGAGGTGGCTTGGGTTTATTATCGTGAAAAACGTTTGGAACCCTTTGCTGTATGGAGTGCAGTTCTCATCGTCATTATGGGGGTGATTAGTTGGGTGACGGAAAGTGCCACTCTTATCTTATTAAAACCCGCCATTTTTGAAGGAATTTTTGCAATTATATTTTTATTTTCGTCATTTATTGGTAAGCCGTTTATGGCGATTATGGCGGAGAGACAACTCAAGGGACAGACCATCACCACTTTTCACAGTCTCTACTTCAAGGGATTAAACCTACGCATTGGTATATTCTTCCTAATTCACACTCTTTTAACGGTGTATGCGGCTTTGTATTTAAGTAAAGACGCATGGTTTTTTGTAAAAGGTATACTTTTTTACTTGATGTTTTTTGTGTTTTTTGCGTTTGAATTTATGTATTCGCGGTTTAAAGCGAAACGCTATCATGAAAAGATGGAAAGTCAGTATGCTTTTTTGCAGTATCAACAAAACTTAGCAAAGCAGATACGCGAAGGAAAAAGTCGTGAGTAAAGAAAAGGAATTACACCGCATATTGCGCCGTTGTTTTTATCGCTATATTTTTCATCGTTTTGTGAAAGATATGAGTAGCATTATTGTTACGATGGGGCTTTTAGCCCTTGGAGTTGTTGTGAGTTTTGGTTATGTAGAAGTCTTAGGAATTGCGCATGTTATTTATCCTAAGAATGCAATTATTTACTTTGCAGCAATGGTTGTGATTACGGCGGTTGTTTACGCTATTTGGCAAGTAATTTTTCATCGACCGTCTATGCGCGAAATTGTGAGCAAAATAGATAATGAAGCGGATATGGAACAACAATTATTGTATTGTTATGAATTTGTGCACAATCGCGATGATTTGGTACTACAGTACATAGCGCAACATGTACATGATAAACGCAATCAGTGGCAGCGTTATCCCTCGACAACAATAACCAATAGTTTTGTTAGGCAAATTATTTTAGTAGCTATTTGGCTTGCGGCGGTGTGGATGATTTTTACTTCACCATCTATTCCTTTTGCAAATGCAAAAAAAATAGCGCAGAAAAACGCGAAACATCAAAAACAGAAAAGTCCTGACAAACAAAAGCAAAAGCAGAAACAAAAACAAAAGCAGAAAAAACAACAGAAAAAGAAGCAACAACGCAAAAAACAGCAACAAAAAAATTCCAACAAACAAAAACAAAAACATAAGCAAAAACAAAAGCAGAGAACACCCCAAAAGAAATCGCCAAAAGGTGGGAAAGGAGCACCACAAGGAGGTAAGGGGAAAGGCAAAAAGAACAACAAAAAGAACAACAAACAACTTCCCAAAGCAAAACCCAAGAAAGAGGAAGTATCCTCTTTGTTCTCGAAAGGCGATGATGTTGATTTAAATGCCAATGTTGGAACAAGCAACAAGGGGGATATTTCAGATATTGAAATGTTCCACCGCAACCTAAAACAGCTCCCTATATATTTCCAAAAGCAGTTTCTATCTCCAGAAGATAAAATGGCTATCAAGCGTTATTTTAACATGATTAGACCGTCAAGAAACTCAAAAACAAAAGAATAGCTAAAGGATAACCTATGTCATTTTCCTTCAAACACAAAAATGTATTTCTCAAAAAAGGCAAAGCAAAACCTTTTTGGTATAGACATCCGTGGGTATTTTCCGGAGCCGTCAAGAATGTCAAGGGGAAACCTGAAAATGGCGATATCGTGGAAGTTTTCGATCACGACCGTCGTTTTATTGCTAAAGGTTTTTACAACGATAAATCGCAGATTATGGTGCGTCTTCTCACTTGGGATTTACACGAAAAATTAGATTATAAGTTTTTTGAACGCCAGATTTCTCAAGCGATACATTTGAGAGATAACATATTGGCTCTGTCGTCGAAAACCAACGCATACCGTTTGATACATAGTGAAGCCGATGGGTTACCTGGACTCACCGTTGATCGTTATGACAACGTTCTTTGTGTACAACTCACATCTTTTGGTATGGACAGACGACGTGACATGATTTTTGACATACTACAAAAAGTCACCAAAGTACCGACCATTGTCGAAAGGTATAGCTCTGGTATACGTAAGCAGGAAGGGTTACCTGAAATTGATTACAGCGTTACCGGAAATAAGCCTGCTGAAACGATGACGATCCATGAATACGGTCTCAACTTTCGCGTAAGTTTATCGCGTGGGCAAAAAACCGGCTTTTACATTGACCAAAGAGAAAATCGTCTTTTGGCATCGAAGTTTAGCTATAACAAACGTGTTCTCGACGCATGTTGTTACAGCGGAGCTTTTGGAATATATATGTCGAAAAAAGGAAAAGCCAAAGAGGTTGTTTTTCTAGATACATCAAAATTTGCCTTGGAAATAGCTCAGGAGAATGCATCGCTCAACAACTGTTCGAATTGTACCTTTTTGCACAAAGATGTATTCAATGACTTAGAAAAAATGCACAAAGAAGGTGAAAAATTCGATACGATTGTGCTCGATCCGCCGAAAGTGATTACGTCAAAAAGTAGTTTACACAACGGCTTAATGGCGTTGAAATCCATCAATGCTACGGCGATGAAAATGCTAACAAACCACGGTATATTAGTGACGTGCGATTGCTCAGGCATGATATCCGTCCCGAAATTTATGCAAACAATCAATGCTGCGGCGATGGAAGCCGAGTGCGAGGCTAAAATTATCGATAGCCGTTCCGCAGGACAAGATCACCCGCAAAATCCCGCTTGCCCAGAAAATTCGTATTTGAAAACATTGTTTGTGTCGATAACGAAAAAACCTAGTACATAGAGATGAATTATTATGGATATAACACATCGCCCAAGAAGGCTACGCAACAATAAAATTCTGAGAAAAATGGTTCGTGAAACACACTTAGACATGAGCGATTTCATCACCCCGTTGTTTATCGTTCATGGCAAAGATAAGAAAAACCCTATCCGTTCAATGCCGGGCATTTTTCAGTTTTCCCTAGATAGATTAGAGGAAGAAATTGAGGAAATGTTGGCGTTGGGTCTTGAGCAAGTCATTTTGTTTGGTATTCCGCAAAGTAAAGATGAAGTTGGTTCCGATTCCATATGTGAATCGGGGATTATCCAAAGAAGCGTGCGTTTTCTCAAGGCAAAGTACCCCGAGTTATACGTCATTACGGATGTCTGTATGTGCGAATACACAGACCACGGACATTGTGGAATCATATGTGAACAAAGTGTTGACAATGATGCCACGTTGGAATATTTACAAAAACAAGTGGTCAGCCATGCACAAGCGGGGGCTGACATGGTCGCTCCCTCAGGTATGATGGATCACATGGTGGCAGCAATTCGCAGTGCTCTCGATGCGGAAAAATTTTCACATATTCCTATTATGAGCTATAGCGTCAAATACGCTTCAAGTTTTTATGGACCTTTTCGCGATGCGGCAGAATCTCCCCCACAATTTGGTGATCGTAAGAGCTATCAAATGGATTGTGCCAACCGACGTGAAGCGATAAAAGAAGCGCAGTTGGATATACAACAAGGGGCAGATATTCTCATGGTAAAGCCCGCTTTGGCATATTTAGACATTATTCGCGAGCTGAAGTCCATAACACATGTGCCGATCGCCTGCTACAACGTAAGTGGGGAATACAGCATGGTTAAGGCGGCTGCGGAAAAAGGTTGGATTGATGGTGAAGCGCTGATGATGGAAACATTGCTATCTATGAAAAGAGCAGGTGCGGATATCATTTTGACCTATTTTGCCAAGGAAGCCGCTAAACTTTTGCGGGATAAGTAAATTTGTTTTCATATTGGTGCCCTCACCATCGACTTGCAGATTTCAGCTACGCTGAAAGCAACAAGTCTCATACCTCTCCCACTGGGAGAGGTTTCATGCTTCTCTTTTGGTAAAAACAAAATTCACTTGATTTACGGAACACGTTTATCATTTGTCTCCCATTTAACACGCATAAAATAAAACAATAAAAACAAATAAGACGTGTTACGCCTCTCCCTGTGGGAGAGGCATGAGAATATGAGATTTCAGCATAGCTGAAACTCATAATTCGATGGTGAGGGCACCAACACACAAAAAATCTAATTAAAGGTAAAAAGATGCTAAACAATTTCAGCAAAAAATTGTGTGATCTCGCCGAAAAGTATATGCCCGAACCTTTTACCTTGGCAACAATGATCACTTTTTTTGTGTGTGCCATCGCTGTTTTGTTTACGCCAACGACTTCCACACAAGTATTAGAGTATTGGTATAAAGATTTTTGGAGTTTTTTACCGTTTTCTATGCAAATGTGCATGATACTCGTGACAGGCTTTGCGCTTTCGACGACAACTGTGGTCAAGAAAATGATCCGCTACATCGCAAGATGGCCTAAAAATAACGTACAAGCGACATTTGTTGTGAGCTTTATCTCCATTTTTTTCGGATTTATCAATTGGGGACTGGCACTTATTATCGGAGCTTTTTTAGCAAGGCAAGTTGCGATCGAAGGACGACGTAAAAACATTTCATTACACTATCCCATTTTGGGAGCGGCAGGGTATATGGGTTTAGCTGTTTGGCATGGAGGGTTGTCTGGCTCAGCTCCATTGCTTCTCGCCACTAAAGGGCATTTTCTCGAAAAATTTACGGGAATCGTTCCTGTTTACACCACTTTATTCTCACCTTTGAATATCGCATGCACGATAATTTTGCTTATCGGTATTCCTGTTTTTCTCGCAGCGCTTGCACCACGCAATGAAGACGAGATGGTGACGTTTTGTGAACAAATAGAAGAAGAGGACGACATTTCTTCTGCGAAGTCCTACGTGGGTGTTTTTCTTGGACTTGTGGGATGCGTATACATTATTCAGCACTTATGGATACAGCAAAAAAACTTTGACCTTAATATTCTCAACTTTAGTTTTTTATTTATCGGGATCTTGTTGCATCGCGATCTCGATAATTATTTTCATGCGGTAAAAGGCGGTGTAAAGGCTTGCGCGGGTATCATTCTCCTCTTTCCCTTTTATGCCGGTATAAAAGGAATTATGGTGCACTCCGGCCTGGCGCAAAACATTGCACAAGCTTTTGCGGATATCTCTAGTTCCACTACTCTACCCATCTATACCTTTATCAGTTCTGGAATTACCAATTTCTTTATTCCTTCTGGTGGAGGTCAATGGATTGTCCAGGGAGATATCGTTATACAGAGTTCGCAACAGTTGGGTATTTCGACCCATAAAGCGACCTTAGCATTTTGCTATGGCGATCAGTGGACAAACTTACTACAACCATTTTGGGCGTTAGCACTTCTCGAAATTACCGGATTACGTGCTAAGGACATTATGGGGTATTGTATGGCGGTGATGCTTGTAGGAATACCTGTATTTATTACACTTTTGTATATTTTTCATTAGGAGATTGGTGGAATATGTCTGTGGATGAGTGGTTAATTCAACAAATCATTTCTTGCAATTTGCTTAGTGCAGAACAACTCGCGGCGATAAAAGAGATCAAAAATACCACAGGAGATACCTATGAGAAGATTCTTGTGGACAAGGCTTTTATGCTACCACAACAACTACAGCAAATGAAAAGCCAATACCAAAAAGCAATAACACAACGTAGAGAAGCGACAGCTACATCAAAAACGATGGCAAGTAGTGTCTCTAGTCCTGAGGCCACAAAGTATCGCACGATAAAAAAACTTGGTGAAGGTAATTTTGGCGAGGTATTTCTAATTTACGATAATTATTGGAAACGCAATCTCGCTTTGAAAGTACTGAAGTCAAACCTCAACGATGAAGTTTCCATTAAGCGTTTTCAACGTGAAGCCAGATCAATTGCTAAACTCCACTATCCAGGAGTGGTAAAAGTTTATGACATGGGGGAGCAAAATGGCAAATATTATTACACGATGGACTATATCGATGGTCTGCCCCTAGATGAATACATCAAAAAAGAAGGGCGTATTTCCTCTAAACGCGCTGCGCGGATCATTCGCGATGTGGCTAAAGTTGTTGAACACGCGCACAGCCAGGATGTCATACACCGTGATATAAAACCAGAAAACATTATGATTGGTAACGATGGCAAGACCTATGTGACGGATTTTGGTTTGGCAAAAGGTCTATACAATGATAGCAAGATTTCGGAAGCGGGAAATATTCTCGGCACGCCATCTTACATGTCACCAGAGCAAGCCCAAGGTAAAAAGAATCAACTGGATAAACGCACCGATATTTACGGTATTGGTGCTACACTATATGAGTTGATTACCGGACGTCCACCTTTTGTGGGAAAAAATACTCCGGTAGTGCTCTACAATATCGTGCACAAATATCCGCGTTCACCGCGTTCTATTCACAGTAGCATTCCCGAAGTAGTGGAGCGAATTTGTTTAAAGTGTTTAGAAAAAGATAAGAATAAGCGTTATCAAAGCATGTCGGACTTTATAAAAGATATCCAAACTTTTTTAGAGGCCAAGACCATGCGCATTGCAAAAGCTGCGGTAACGAAGAAGAAAAAATATAATAGCAATGTGATTGCGGCCATTTGTGGAGTCATAGTTGTGGTAACAAGTGCTATTATTTACACCGTTGGCTCTACTCCTCAGACGAAGCGAGTGACGTCAAAGACGCGCACTGCAAAAAAAACAAAACAAACCGTACAAAACACCAAACAAACCGCAAAGGCTACCGCGAACAACAAAAAAAATGTCGCAAAAAAGACACTGCGCGAAACAATGTGGGAAGACTACGCAAATGTGGACCAAAACATCGCGCTACAAATGGTGATTCTAAAATCTATTATGCGGCGCTTTCCCGAAGATTATGACAAAATTCAGAAGGCGTTACAACAAGTAGAATACGATGCGTTTGTTCGTACAAAGCTTGTCGACGGTACTTTTTTTGAAGGTACTTACTACGGGGCTTTTCATGTGAAGATGTCTTGGTTACAAGCCAACGAAACATGCAAAAAAATGCAGGGACAACTTGCGGTGATCGACAATGAAAAATCCCAGGAATTTTTAAAGTCGTTTATTCAGCACTCGCAAAAGAATATCTGTCAGTGTTTTGCACGATGCTGGATTGGACTAAGACGTGAAAATAATGTCTGGCGATGGGTAAACAACAAGCCGCTAGAATATGCAAATTGGATGGAGGGCGAGCCCAACAATCGTAAAGGTTTTGAATATTATGTCGAAGTAATTAATGGTGAGAAGTGGAACGACAACATAGATCAACAACCATTTAATTTTATTTGTGCGTGGTCTGTAAAAAAATAGGACAAAAACATGGCTATAAATATTCCGCAAACAACAGTAAATTTTACTGTAAAAGGTACGGAAATACGCATGGTGCTTCAAGGTCATCTCGACTGTATACATCTTGGGTCTGTGTGGCGACAAACGTTTAAGTTTCTCGATAAAAATTCCGCGGAGAATGTTGTCATAGATGCTTCTGATGTTGTATATTGCGATGGTTCTGGAGCAACTTTATTTGCAAAAGTGCGCGAAAAAGTCAAGGGAAACATGCAAGTCGTAGGACTGAAAAAAGAATTTCTTCCTCTTGTCGATATGTTTGAACTCGAAACACTTGCACCACTTCCACAGAAAAGCAAGGTCTCTATCATCGAAGAGATTGGTAGGGCTACCCACTCTATTTTGAAAGATTTACGCGAAATTATTACTTTTACCGGGGAACTTCTTGTTGCCATTTTTTGGGCAATGAAAAATCGCCGACAAGTTCCATGGGGAGATACGTGGATCAATGCGGAAAGTGCCGGAGTGAACGCATTACCTATTATCTGTCTAATTGGTTTTCTCCTGGGGCTTATTATGGCGTTCCAATCCGCAGTTCCTATGAAGCAGTTCGGTGCCGAGATCTTTGTTGCCGATCTAATTGGACTATCTATGCTCAAAGAGTTAGGGCCACTTCTTACCGCAATTGTACTCGCTGGACGCAGTGGTTCGGCATTTGCGGCAGAATTAGGAACAATGAAAGTCAATGAAGAGATCAATGCTCTGGTGACAATGGGACTTGACCCTGTGCGGTATTTGGCGGTAACGAGGGTGATTGCCTCGGTAATGATGACGCCGATACTGTCTTGCTTTTGTTGTTTATTTGCGCTGATGGGCGGTGCTATTGTTATCTTGTCCCTTGGTTATCCCTTAGTCATTTATATGGATCGTATTGCCCAAGCCGTTACCATCACTGCTTTTCTCGCCGGTGTTGTAAAGTCTGTTGCTTTTGCCATTCTCGTTGCCGGAGTGGGGTGCTTGCGCGGTTTACAAACAGGGACAGGCGCAAAAGCTGTGGGGCAATCTACGACGAGTGCCGTCGTTAGCGCCATTGTTCTCGTCGCGGTTGCTGATGCGATATTTTCCGTGGTATTATTTGCGTTGGGGATTTAACAATGGAACCGATTATAAAAGTTAAAAATCTAACGGCAAAATACGAAGGCCATATGGTTTTAGACTCGTTAGATTTCGAAATACATCGCGGAGAAGTTTTTGTTATTTTAGGCGGATCTGGCTGCGGAAAGAGTACGCTTCTTAAGCATCTCATTGGTTTATATGCTCCTTTTAGCGGAAGTATACACATCGACGGTGATGATATTGTGACCGCCAGCCAACATGAACGTAAAAAAATCTTGCGTAAAATAGGTGTTATGTACCAAAGTGGAGCTCTTTTCGGCTCGATGACTTTGCTACAAAATGTGCAAATGCCGCTAAAATTATTCACCGATCTCCCCCCAGATGCCATTGAAACGATTGCACGCTGTAAATTGAAATTAGTATCGTTAGATGCTTTTGCCCATCACTTTCCCGCTGAAATAAGCGGCGGTATGCAAAAACGTGCAGCCATTGCCCGCGCAATGGCTCTTGACCCACAAGTGTTATTTCTCGATGAACCATCGGCAGGATTAGATCCAATTACATCATCTGAATTGGATGAATTGATATTACAACTCGCCGAAAGTTTGAAGATTACCTTTGTTATTGTTACCCACGAGCTACCGAGTATTTACACGATAGCTTCGCGTGTTATCATGTTAGATAAGCGCGTAAAAAAAATTGTAGCTGTTGGTTCTCCTCATGAACTTCGCGATACCAGCGAAGATCCTTGGGTTCGAAAGTTTTTTAAACGAGGTAAAGATGAATAAGAGTGGCTATTACAAGATTGGACTATTCACAATCAGTGGTTTTATATTATTTGCGGCAATGATTACCATGCTTGGAGCAGGGGCAGCTTTGGAAAATAGCTATTACGTAGAAACGTATTTTAACGAAAGTATTCAAGGGCTATCGATTGGAGCACCTGTCAAGTACCGTGGCGTACAGATTGGTAGCGTTCACGATATTGATTTTTGTCAAAACAGATATACATCGGAAAATGCAGAGTATACTGGTTACGTATACATTCGCATTGCTATTTATCCCAAACTGGTTGGCAGTGATGAAAATGCAAAGGAAAGTGAGCGTCAAAAGCGTTTACAGGAACTCATCGACCGAGGTATGCGTACGCGATTAGCGCAGCAAGGAATTACGGGGCTAGCGTATATTGAACTTGATTTTTTCAAGCATACTAAGGATAAGTTAGGGTACGATTGGAAACCGAAAAATATTTACATTCCAAGTACGGAGAGTACAATTTCCCAAGTGAGTGACTCTATTGTGACTACCTTAGAGAAAATACAGAATGTCGATTTTGAAAGCATTGCTTCTAACGTGAATCGCCTGATTATAACAACGAATAAGCTTGTGGCAACTGTGGAAAAAGGTGTGAGCGATATTGACGTAGAAGGGGCGCGAAAAGATATACAAAATTTAATCAATCGCACAAGTGATGTCGCCGTTGAAGTGGAGAGGTTTTCTGCGCGTATCAACGAGTTTTTGGGTGACCCAGAATTAGAGAGCGTTCCTAAAGATGTTAGTAGGATTGTCAACAACTTTGCAAAGATGACAGCGGACATGCAAGACTTTACCAAAGAATTACAGCCTATAGCCAAAACACTGAGCGAGAGTGTCAATAACAGTATACAAAATTTTGGAAAACTTGGCGAAGAATTAACGCAACTCACCAAAGATATTGATGATATTGTACGACAACAAGAGTTAAAGGACACGATTGCCGAAATGCCGCAGATTGCGAAGCAATGGACGTTGATGGCAAAACGCCTCAATATGGTAATTCGCACGAATCAGGCAAATATCAATCAGGCAGTGCGCAATTTGCGTATTTTTGCTGAACATCTGAAACAAGTGTCAAAAAATGCGGAAAAGTACCCTGCACAATTGCTTTTTGGAGATCCTCCAGCGCGCGAAAGGAATAAATAAATGAGAGGAATACTTGTCTTAATCACCGTTGCTCTTGTGACGGGTTGTGTCGATGTAAAGCAACCTTACGTAGAGAAACAATTTTTTTTAATCCAAGTGCCAAGTGCGGAGAAAGCATCGCAAACGATACCTGGCAGTGTACTTCGCGTAGTTGATTTTGATGTTTCTCCGGCATTTACCGATAAGGAACTTGTCTATTTACAGCAAGATAATCAATATACTTCGGATTTTTATAATTCGTTTTTTATCTCGGTATCGAATATGTTTACCGAAGCATCAAAAAATTGGCTACAGCAAAGCGCAATGTTTTCGCAAGTCGTTTCATTAAATAGTCTTATTGACGCCAATTATATTTTGGAAGGTTTGGTACAAGGTGTCTATGGTGACTTTCGCGACCAAAACGCCCCTAAGGCGGTGTTGAAGTTGCAATTTTTATTGTTGTCGGTAAATGAAAACGGCGAAAATGAAGTGATTTTGCAACAAAATTTCCATGAAGAAGTGTCGATTGCGGACACCAGTGCTGCGGAACTCGTGAAGGGGTGGAATAGCGCTTTGGAAAAGGTATTACAAGATTTAGAGGGGAAGATTTCTGCGGAGATATTGGAAAAATAGTGGTTCTTCTTTGTATTGATGCCCTCACCAATGCGAAAACGAAAATCTTATCTTAAGTGACCAAAAAAAGCCTGGGAATTTCCCAGGCTTTTTCATTTCAGTACAGAAAACTATTATTTCTTGTCATACTTTTTGTGGTGTTCTTTTTTTGTGTCGTACTTTCTCTCGGGTTTCTTCATTTCAAAGCGTTTTTGACGTGGTTTACCACGAAGTATTGCTGGAACCGCAATTGCAGCACCAATACCGACAACAGCAGCACCCATTAGAATTACTTCGAGTTGTCCTTTGTGCGCAAAGTATAGACCATCTTCGTTGCTACCAAATTCAAAAACAGCTCTTCCCAAATGTCGTGTAAGTGTGTCGTGTGATGGCAATAGTGCGCTGTGAAAAGGTATTTTTTCTTTTTTCAGGACACCTTCAAAAATACGTAAGAATTGGATGGCAGTATTCCACCATCTTGCGACCAAAGTTTTTTGGTTGAGATACAACACTCCTGTGCTGTCACTGGAAACACTTTTGATACTTTCTTGGAAGTCGGCGTCGTCGGCAAGAGTATTTTTTGCGTCTTTTTGCCATGCCATATGTCTTTGTAAGGCTTGGGCGCTGTCGCTAAAATAAAAATGTCCGTCATGGATGACGTATGCCATTCCTGAGAAAGCGTTTGCAATACTACTCACAACCATTTGCATCGGGTTGCGCATCGTATTACGTGGATCGAAAGGATTGGTTCCGAGTTTTCCCAAAGGTGCACTAAAGTAATTTAGTGTATATCCATCGCGTTCTACACTTTTTATTTGTAACTGTAGAAGGTTCGCCATGCTCTGCAAAGAGTTTTGTAGACTATCGTTGTCGCCTACCGTGTACACAGCAATAGAAGAGGGGAGAAGACCACGACGTGGTAAGATACTGGCTTGTGCTGCGACTCCGTGTAGTGCTTTGGCAAATTGCTCCATGTCGAGATTCATATTTTGCTTTAGCATTTGCAACCCTTGTTCATACTGCTGCATAAGTCCCATTTGTCCTTTGGGGTCTAAAAGACGCAGAATATTTTGCACCTCTTGCATGAAACCTGCAAAGTCTACGTTTCCGCAGGTAAAACTCATTGCGGTATCAGGAACTTTTTTGGCATTTGCCACAACGTCCATTTTGGTGTGTGGAAAGAGTTTGAAAAATCCTTCCTTGCCATGAGGAAGATGTAAAAAGCCGTAAGAGTGGATATTGCGTCCAGCAAAATTAGAACTAAAAGCAATAGATTCCATGCTATACACTGCTGCGCGTTCCAACATCATATCGATGTGTGGTGGAATAGCTTGTTTGGCAAAATTCCACGCTTCTTTGGTGTTTAAAAAACAAGCGAAAGTGGTAACTTCGCCTTCGGGAGTAATTCGTTTGTATACATTGGCGAACTGCTCACTGTGACGTAAACCTTGTTTTTCACCATAAAGTTGGTCCATGAGTTCTGTACTGCTTGCGACAACGAGCGTGTTACCTTCAAATACAAAACATCCAGGCATGGGACCGCGGCGTACAACTACGTTTTGTAGCTTCTGCTCTTGCGTTTGAGGAGCCACAAGACGTTCGATGATTTGACGCACTTCTTCGGAAAACTCGATAGCAGCGGCAAAGTTTATTGGGATTTTGCGGTTCGCAGGATTTACCCCGGTAACAGCTAACGTTACTTGTCCCTTTACGGCATTTAGCAGTGTATCTAAAGTGATATTGCTACCTGTTTCGCGATTGATTTTGCTGAGTTCTTTGCCAATTTCGTGTTGCATTTCCGGACCAAATTTATCCATCATCGGAGCTAAAAATTGTTGTACTTCTTCTTCTTGATATAGTTGATAAAGGTCTGACTTTAGAAAAGCCGTTTTTACATCGTCAACGCTAGGACACCACACTACAGCAAGAGTTTTTTGCGGAAGAGCATTTAGCAAATCGAAACTCTTTTCCTGTGCATGTAGCGCAACGCTCAATGCAAATATTAAATATAAGATGCGCTTCACTATTTTCTCCTTTTAGTATGCTGAGGACCAATACTGTCCATCACTGCCTTGACCGTAAGTAGGGGATTCATTTTTACCAGAAAACGCCGCATTTACTTCCGGTTCGTAGTTTCCTGTGTAGCGTTTGGCGTTGTTCTCTGTTGCAAATACTTCGCCACTTTCTGTAACACAAAAGGCACGCTTTCCCGTTCTTCTGTAATTTACAGGCCATGCATAGCAGATAAAACGGATTTCTTGATTTGAAATTGTTTCATCGCTGACTTTATCGGAAAATTTGCTCGACTCGGCGATTGCGTTTTGGAATCCTTGCGAACCAGGCAAATACATACGGAAGTAATAGCCGCTTTTTTGCGCAACACCACGATAATTAGGTTGCAAAGTTCTTGATAAAAACCCATATTTAACAGGCTTATCTAAACGACCACTTTGCCCGGTAAGTTCTTGAAGAAATGCATATTCACCTACGCCGTTTTGATTGCGATCAAGATAACAGCCACTTTGAAAAAGAGCCTGTGATGAGCTGATACTGCGCAGGGTCCCAATGGCAGAACTTTCGTTTGCCGCTATGCGTGAACTGCGAAAAGGACTGGCGTCACCGATTAGGTCTTCTAGTGCGTTAAATAGGTTTTCAATTTCGCGTTTAACTTTGCGTCTCTGACGATAAGGAAGTCCTTCTTCGATTAAAAATAGTGCAAATATTGGCAAACCTAGCATCTTAAGTCCACCCATGTGACTATAAGACTCAAAAGAAACTCCGTCCGTGTTGGTGACAAATCCCAAACCGGCAGGAGTAAAATACTTGCCAAGAGTATCACCATCAGGTAGTAGAGCTGTTTCTAGAGGAATGCCTGCAGCGCGTGCGTATCCTTCCAGACTACGAAGTGCAGGTAGGAAAGTGTTCCAATAGGTACTAAGTCCCGAACGCAAATTACGATAAGCAAAGATCGAAGGATTTTTTACCGTAAGACTGGCGTGTGCTTTTTGGAAATCGCCGTTGGTCGTCAGGTTATTTTTTCCATGAGTGTTTATATAATCTTTCAGAGTCTGAACTTGTCCCAGGTGAATATAACCATCATCAAAAAAGAAACCCATGCCGCCTAAGAACACTCCCGTGGCAATAAGATCATCTTCGCGGTGCCAACCACCCCAACGTCTCTTTGCGGTAACCGAGAAGTAATGCAGCGTACGTCCTTTGTACACCATTTTATGAGAAGAGAACATGCGCACTTCTTTTTGAATCATTCCCAGTAATTTACCAAAAGTAACTGGATCATTGCATTGGGCGATGAGCATCGTGTGAGGAATTAGACCACTGTTGTTGTTCGAATATTGAAAAAGCGCCATTTCACCGAAAAGTGTGCCCAAATCATTTTTGAAAGACATCCTTAGTTCATTGTCCGCAAGTTCCATCTCGCGACGAAAACCTCTTATTTCGCGAGGTTCTACGGCTAAAATGAGCTTTTCGATTTTGTTAAGTAACGATTGCAAGCTGAAGTTGACCGCCAAGGCAAGGTGCGTTGTAGCGGGCATTTTGGTGAGTATCTCTTCCGAAACAGGTTCGTAAATAAGTAGATCTTTTAGTGGAGAATGTCCGGGAAAATCGATGAAAAGTGCATCGTGAAGATGATCTCCCGCAATATTAAGAGCCATGGAGACGGAGTTGAGTTTGTTCAAATGTAAAGACTGAAAAACTTCACTCTCTTTTTTTCCAAACATCGGTGAAAAAGTTTTGTATAGCTCTGCGGTATTGATATGAACAAAAATCCCCGGTGTGTGGTCTTTTTGCACTTTTTTCTTCGCCTTTTGATAGGCCGCATTGTTTTTGAGTGACTTATCGTGGTCTGCGGAAACAAGATTTAAAAGATCCATGCTGGTTGCCGCAAGAAGGTGAGTTTCTGTCACCTTTAGATGTGCCATGCCAGGCATATGGTATACACCGTTCTCGTCTTTTTGCATTTGTTGCTCCAACATAGGTAAAGCTTGTTGGGCAAGTTGCATACCTTTTTTTAGCTCAATGCACACTACCGCTTCTACGGGAATTTGTTCGCGCATATTGACCGCGGTAACGGCGACAGTGATCTCTCCAAGAGCCACTTGCTCCGCCTGTTGCATTGCTTGATGATATTGCATCAAGAAAGGTTGTAGTTGTTCTTGATATGGTTCCATTAAACCCGCAATCACCTCGCGTATTTGCGGATCGCGTGTTAAACGAGCAAGACTAGTATTTTGTAATGCATCTACAGCTTTTTCTATATTAGGAAAGGTTACAACGAAAACGCTATTTTCCGGTAACCGTTCCTCTACAGATTGCGCCATAAGTGCAACACTCAATAAAAGGATTGCCAAAACAATAAAAATATTCTTCATAAATAACTCCTAGTAATGAAGTCCTTAAACATTGATGTGCAAATGTTAAAGACTTTGGAGTTTTTGTCAATAGGAAATTTAAATTATTTTAAAAAATTGAACTGGGCGTGGGGGGAAGTATGGGATTGTGAGGAGGAGTAATCACCGAACTGCTTTATGCAGTTCGGTAAGGTTAGCTAACTATTTCCATTCGCTAACATTGTTGTAGTAAATCGGTTTGTAACCAGACATAGAAGATAGGTTACGTGTGCGCTTTGAAACCGCCCAGTCAATACCAGAAGCTTCGATAACACTTACAGTTCCGCTTGGATTGTTTTCGATAACGAGAACAATGTGACTACCGCGTTTGTTTAATGCGTCGCCTTTTTTCAACTTGGAAGTGGAACTCAGTTGTGTCGAAACTTGACCGATGGTGCTTGTTCCGTATTTTTTACTGGTTCCCCAGGCACGAGAAACGAATCCAGAGCAGTCAACGCCTACACAATGATTGTCTCCCCAAGAAACGGACTTGGTGTAGTCACTTCCGGCATATTTTCCTTGTGAGGCTTTTTGTTTGAATACAGAAACGCTGGTAAAGCCACCCCATTTGTAAGGAATTTTGTAGTGAGAGCCGGATTTTACCCATTTTGGGGTACGGATTTTAGAGCCGTCGGGTAGTGTTTTTAGCCCAGTGGTATTTTTGGATTTACAGCTCCAATATACACCAAGGTACGCTTCGGCGTTCCAGATGATTTGGCTGCGAGATATACGTGTTTTTGGTTCTTCTACCACTTCATCTGTTACTGGTTCTGCTATCTGCGATAAATGATCGTTGTAATGATGAGCATAGTCGTATGGCCAAGCAGTTGCACCGTCTTTTTCGGTACTTAAAGTGATAATATCGATACCTTGTGGAGTGAGCATCATTTTAAACAAAGTGTTGCCAATTTGTTTGCAATCGTTGTAGCTGAAGTTGTTGTGTATATTCGGTATTGTTGTGGCGATCACATGGCCACGATTGCGAATGTTTAGGCACAAAATTTGTTGCGAAACTTGTATTGGGCTACTGGAAATAAGGTTTTCTATACGAACAAATACTTTGTCTCCGTGAACTCCTAGAGGAACAATCGAACCTAGTTCTAGTTCCGTGGGAATATCAAAGGTCATTTCTAGGTCGTTGTGGTGAACAACAACTTTGCCCATGTTTTGCGCTACTTTTTCGGTGTAAACGTGGGTGTTGCCGTATTGCCAGCCCTTGACGGTGCGACCATCTTGCGATGGATCTAGGGTCGAGCCGTTGGCTAGGTGAAGTACGGGCATATTGTTTACAATGTGAATACCGGAAATAACGTCTTTGCCAACGCTATGTGAGGATATTTGACGCGAATTGATGATGTGTAGTTTTTGATCCGAAGTAACGACAAAAATTACTTGGCCCTGAACAGCGATATCAATGGCAAAAGCAGGAATGTCGATGCTTTTGATGTACTCTTGCTGTGAAAGGGAATAATGTAAAATACGCTGTTCGCTACTGTGAAGTAAATAGAGATCGTCACCAGAAACATAGAAATTGTCTATTCCGGTAGCGACATCTGTATTATTATGAACGGTAATTTGTCCACGTTCGTAGGAAACAGAAAAGATTTTGTCTATGGCAAAATCTGCGTGCAAAGCCACTATGAGTAGTAGCGCTATGCATAAATTCTTCATTGTTCTAACCTCCTAATGTTTTAGAAACGAATTATTTTTATCATAACATATCTTTATTTTGCTGTCACTAGTTAGGTTGGTTTAGGTAAGAAAAGAGTTTTGTTTTTGTATTGGTGCCCTCACCATCGAATTTAAGGTTTTGTGCGAGCTAAATTTATTTGGTTTAGGTAAGAAAAGAGTTTTGTTTTTGTATTGGTGCCCTCACCATCGAATTTAAGGTTTTAGCTTTGCTAAAAGCCTTAATTCTCATGCCTCTCCCACAGGGAGAGGCGTAACACGTGGAATTTGATACCATTCGTTTTGTTTTATGCGCGCTAAATTTATTTGGTTTAGGTAAGAAAAGGGGTTTGTTTTTGTGTTGGTGCCCTCACCATCGAATTTAAGGTTTTAGCTTTGCTAAAAGCCTTAATTCTCATGCCTCTCCCACAGGGAGAGGCATAACACGTGGAATTTGATACCATTCGTTTTGTTTTATGCGAGCTAAATTTATTTGGTTTAGGTAAGAAAAGGGGTTTGTTTTTGTGTTGGTGCCCTCACCATCGAATTTAAGGTTTTAGCTTTGCTAAAAGCCTTAATTCTCATGCCTCTCCCACAGGGAGAGGCATAACACGTGGGAATTTGATACCATTCGTTTTGTTTTATGCGCGCTAAATTTGGTTCGCAAATCAAGTGAATTTTGTTTTTACCAAAAGAGAAGCATTACACCTCTCCCTGTGGGAGAGGTATGAAAATAGGAGTTTTCAGCTACGCTGAAAACTTGCTATTTGATGGTGAGGGCATCGCATACCAGTAGAATTCAATCTTCCAAATAAAGCTTCGCCGATTTTTGTTTGTGCGCTGGATAAATTGCCATCGCGGTTTTGTGTTTGCGAAAGCCTAACTTCCCGTAGAATTCTTCTTTGCCGACTGTGGTTGTTAGGACAATGAATTGCTTATTTAGTTTTGCCAGTAAACGGTTCATAATTTCGCGTCCCAGTCCTTTTCCTTGGTGTTCAGGTAAAACCGCGATATCGAAAATACCAGAGTAGTAAACACCGTCGCTAATGGCTCTACCACCGCCGACGATCTGCGCGTCTTGATACACTAGAACTACATGACTACTTTGCGAAAAAGCTTGTTGTAGCTCTGTGGGGTTTCGTTGTCCAAGATCGGTTTTTTCGTACAAATCACACAGTTCCTCCCAAGGTACGCTTTCTAAATCTTCTGCAAATCGATACATTTTTACTTCCTCGCAAATTACGATAAATTCAGTTGTGACGAATGAGTAATTGTAACTCAAATAAAAAAAAATCCAACCCAAATGCTATTTTTGACACTAATGGGGAAAACCTATGGAAAGTCTATTGGGAGAAAAAAATGAAAAATAGTATTTGGAAAAAATTATCGTTCTTTCCACCGATTATTGTGGGAATGCTCACGCTCGTTTGGGCGAATGCGCGCAATAGTTTACTTCATGAACATCAGCAACAACCGCGTAAAGTAGTTAAGACAATTCCCGTGACAACATCTGTTGTCGTGCCGCGTATCAAGAGTTATGGCTATGCGCAGCCCTCACGCACTTGGGTAGGTATGTCTCAGGTGAGCGGGGAGGTAATTTATGTTCACGAAAAGCTCAAAAAGGGCGAAATAGTTCATAAGGGTACTGTTGTCGTGAAAATAGATCCCCGTGAATATGAGATTAACATCACTAAACTCAACGCAAACTCAGATCGTATCGACGCACAGCTAGAGGAATTGCGTGTTTCTATGGAAAACAATAAGGCGCTATTAAAAATAGAGCAGCAAAGTTTGGAGTGGAACAAGAGAGAAGTAGAGCGGCAAAAGAAATTGATGCGTAATAACGTAGCCGCACAATCGACATACGAAGCGCAGTTACGTAATTTTCTAGCGCAAAAACATCGTGTGCGCTCTTTGCAAAACAGTCTCAACTTAGTGCCCACACAAAAGAAAATGTTGCTAACGCAGAAGCAAGAAATTGCAGCGCAATTGCAAAGTGCCGTGCGCAAGTTGCGATACACCAAAATTCGTGCGCCATTTACCGGGCTTGTTACCGAAGTAACGGTTACACAAAACCAAGTGGCTGCGTCTGGACAAGTTCTCCTGCGTGTGGATGACATTTCTGTGATGGAAATAGAGGCACAGTTTTGGAAAAAACTTGATCATTTGTTACCAAAAAACGAAAAACGTATCTTGGGTAAAAAGTTGCGGGAAAACCCACAGTTGTTAAAGCAAATGGGTGTGCAGGCAAAAATTACTTGGGAAGGCAATGGACGCAGACTTATTTGGCATGGGGACTTTGTTCGATTTCGTGATGATATTGACCCGCAAACACGTAGTTTTGGGATGGTGTTTGCCGTTTACAACACTCCACAAGAAGATGTGCCTATCGACAAACGTCAATTTATGGTGAAAGGTATGTTTTGTGAAGTGGTGATTTTGGGAAAAAAACGCGCGGCGCTTTGCATACCTCGTCACGCAATGCATAGTGGGAACACTGTGTATTTTGTCGATAATAACAGCCGTTTACAAAAGCGCGCCATTCATGTCGACTTTTGGCAAGACAACATGGCAATTATTGAGAATTTACCGAATGAGTATCCAAAAATTATTGTTTCTCCCGTGGTACCTGCGGTGAATAATTTGCATGTAATGGAAGGAGATTAGTGATGATTCGATATATGGCAAAACATGCGACGGCGGCGAATATTATTACGCTTGCCATTGTATTTGTAGGCTGTTTTTTTCTTCCGTCTTTGCGTCGCGAAACCTTTCCCGATTTTGAGTCGGATATTGTACAGGTGGTTGTTGTGTATCCTGGGGCTTCGGCGGCGGAAGTGGAAAACGAAATTGTCAATAAAATGGAAGAATCTCTCAGTGCTGTTAGTTACATCTCAAAAATAAAATCAGAAGCGCACGAGGGCTTGGCAAAAGTTTCTATTACTATGGACGACAGCGGAAACATCGATAAATTTTTAGCTGATATACGCAATAATATAGAAAGTATTAAAACGTTTCCGCAAGAAATAGAAAAGCCGGTCGTTTCTCATTTTAATATACACATACCTGTGACTTCTATCGCGGTGACAGGTGAAATGTCGGTGCAAGAGCTCAAAGACTTTTGCGAGGAACTCAAGAGTGAGTTGCGACAACACAATGAGATTTCACAAATAGAACTACACGGTTTTTCCGAGCGGCAAATTTGCATCGAGGTTTCTCAAGATAAACTGTTGCAATATAAGTTGAACATCGCACAAATAGCCCAAAAAATATCGCAAAACAGTATTGATTTGCCGTCGGGATCTGTTTCGACAGGCCATGAAGAAATACTTGTGCGATATGCCGATGAGAGGCAGAATCTAGAGGAGTTTGCGAAGGTTGTTGTATTAAATGGGCAACGTGGGGAAGAGATTCAACTAGGGGACATTGCACAATTGAGTTATGTATTAAAGGTACGTGAAAATAAGATTATGTTTAATAATAAGCGTGCGGGGTTACTAACGATATTTAAAGAAAAGGAACAAGACGGTTTGCGTATTTTGGATTTAGTGCAATCGTTTATCGCGAACAAAAACGATGAATTACCGGAAACGGCACACTTGGCAATCACCCAAGATGTGTCTTCCATTGTACGTGAGCGTTTAGATCTACTGATGACGAATGGTTGGCAAGGGTTACTTTTGGTGTTTTTGTCGATGTGGTTGTTTTTTAATTTTCCTCTAGCTTTTTGGGTATCCATGGGACTTCCTGTCTCTTTTTTGACTACGTTTTGCATTATGTTTTATCTTGGCTATTCTCTCAATATGATGACAATGTTGGCACTACTTATTGCCCTTGGCTTAGTGATGGATGATGCGATTGTCATTGCGGAAAACATTGCGACACACTTGCAAAAAGGCGAGAAACCTCTCGAAGCAGTGGTGCGTGGTATTAACGAAGTCAAAATGGGCGTAATTTCATCTTTTCTCACCACGGCGTTTGTGTTCGTTCCTTTGGCATTTATGGAGGGGAATTTGGGGAAAATATTACAAGTAATTCCTGTTGTACTTCTCGTGGTTCTCATCGTGAGTATTCTCGAAGCATTTTTCATTTTACCGAGTCATTTAGTTCATACACTGTCTCCAGAAGACCATGGCAACCGTTTACGACAAAGGGTCGAAAATTTCATTGAATTTTTGCGTGCGAAAGTTCTCCATGTGGTGGTGACCACGGCGATTCGTCATCGTTATTTGGTGATGGGGCTCTTGATTGGTATTGTGTGTATCGCAATGGCAACACTGACCGGTGGCATTAAGAAATTTCGCGCATTTCCCGATTTAGAGGGGAATATTGCCGAAGCACGTATTTTGTTGCCTCAAGGTACGCCCTTGGAGGACACGGAAGAACTTGTGGGTATGGTAGACGCGGCTTTTTCGCGGGTACGTAGTAAAATACAAGAGCAGTATGGTGAAGAAATTATGCGCAACAAACGCGTTGTGTATGGAATCAACGTGGACGCGAAAGAAAGTGGTGCCCATTTAGCGACGATTTCCGTGGACTTGGTGAAGAACCAATTTCGTTCGGTTTTATCTAGCGAAATCAACGATATGTGGCGTAAAGAGGTGGGGGAACTTCCACAAGTCTTGTCGATCAATTTCGCACAACGTGTGATTAAACCAGCAGGTGTGCCTATTGAGATACTGCTCCATGGGGAGGATATTTCTCAGTTGAAAGAAGTCTCTATTCTCATTCAAAGCTATATGAGCAAATACAAGGGAGTGGTAAATCTTCGCGATGATTTGCGCAGTGGGAAAAAAGAGGTTCTGATTCGTCTAAAACAGGGAGCGACAGAACTTGTCGACGCGCAAACGATTGCCCAACAACTGCGATCGTCTTTTCATGGCCATTATGTTCAAAATGTGCAGGTCGCGCAAACTTCTTTTGAGGTGGAAGTGAAGCTTCCCAAGATAAACAGAGACGAAATTCATGACATTGCGAATTTTTATGTCACGACAAATCGCGGGCAACAAATACCGCTTCACGCAGTGGCGGATTTAGAAGTTGTACAGGGATTTAATACCATTCGTCATGTGCGCGAAAAGCGCACCGTTACCATCGAGGGAGACATCAATCATCACCAAATCAATTTGCAGGAATTTATGGCGAAGTTTCGCACGGAATATCTCACAAAACTGTGCAAACAGTTTCCACAAGTGGAAATATCGATAAGTGGTGAAACGGAAAATTCGGCGGTGACGAGTAGTTCTATTTGGTTGGCTTTAATTATTGGTTCCTTGGGGGTTTTTACACTGTTGTCGTTTCAATTTGGCAACTATCGCGAACCCATCATGATCATGACCGCGATTCCTTTTGCCTTTGTGGGAGTCGTTATCGGGCACTTTATCATGCAAATTGATTTGTCTTTAGCAAGTTTGCTGGGATTTGCGTCACTGGCAGGAATTGTGGTAAACGATTCTATTTTGTTGGTGGAGTTTATCAAAAATAAAGAACGAGAGCACGGTGCACACGCGGCTGTTTTAGCAAGTAAAGAACGATTTCGCGCGGTGTTTCTCACTTCACTAACGACAATGGCGGGTCTTTTACCTTTGTTATTAGAGCGTAGTGTTCAAGCTCAGGTTCTCATTCCCATTGCCACAAGTTTGGTATTTGGCTTACTGAGTTCTACGGTTTTGGTGTTGGTGGTGTTGCCGTGTATGTATAACATACTCAACGATATGTTTTGTAAAACATCTAGCACATAAATAAGTCTTTTGCGAAGATTTTTAGGCTCCGATTTGAAACGGACTGTGTTTTATTCGTTAGGCCGTATGTGTTTTTGAGCGCTATTGTATGCCATGATAAAGCATACGGCAGTCATTATGACAAAGAAAAGTAGCGCAAAGTGGAAGCCTCTGTCAATATAGGGGTCGTATCTCACAAGACGGTAGTTCGGAATGCGTCCGGCAATAATGCCTTGGAAAACGGACATGGGACTAAGTAGAACTATGGAGCTGGTATTTAGGAGCCTGGCCAGTATTATGGGAAGTATACACCATGCGGTGAGAATACTCATTGCAATCATTGCAATTTTGGGGTTTTTACGCAGCACTAAGCCTAGCCATGTCATCGACCATTGAATACAAGTGAAAATTACGCAAGTAAATGTGATCGCGTATATCCATTTTTTTTGTAAAGAGAATCGTTGGTAGTAGCTTGAAATATGCGACGCTGATACAGTACTCAGGGCATAGAGAGACAACAAAATAATTAAATATACGGTGAAACGCGTCAGTACCATGACTTTTTGCCAATAAATTTCTTTTGTCGTCATTGTTGTTGTTAGAAGTACATCCCAGGTTTGGTGTTTTATTTCACTTTGGAACAATGTCGCACTTTTGATGGTCAAAAATAACGTGGCGATAGCAAGAGCTAAAAAATAAATGATGACGAGCTTGTCGCGGTAATGGTGCGTTGGGTTGTACATCATTCCCACACCAATGATGATTCCCGTGATAAAGAATATCTTGGTTTTGAGTGACCAATTGTCATATGTTCCTTCGCGCCATACGATAGGACGTGAAATATTGGCAATTGTTGTTTTGATGATCGCGGCGCTAGAATCTCCGCGCCGTGGGACTGAACGCTGATCACGTTGTAAGGGGTAACGTCTTAAAAAATATTGCGCGATCCACAGTAAAGCAATGACGAGACACCAAATGGGAATGGTGTAGTCGACGACCTGCCATGAAGAAAAGGGGTATTTTTTGTAGTAGTATTTTAAAGGGAAAAAGATAGGCAGTGTTATATACAAAACGCCGGTAAATATGTATGTTGCGACAAGAGATTTTAGGAAAGTTCTACAACAGCAAGAAAAAAGTAATCCTATCACCGCTATTTGAACGACGGTTTGTAATTGTATGTAAATGGCAAGAAATACTTCGGCATTGGTAAATCCACCTAAAAGGTAGGATACGTAAATTAGCGGAAAGGACATGATGAGAAAACTAAACATGAAGATGACTAAACTTAAGAATTTTTCGAGTAAAATGAAAGATGGTCCTAATCTGGTGATGAGAATGAGCAGTAATGTACGTTTTTCTTTTTCCGCAGTGATTATGTTGGCACTCATGATGGGCAAAACTAGATAAATGGTGATTATGTTAATATGAAAAATATTGCGTAATAAATATTTACCGCTACCTAGAACCTGGACGATATTTGAATATTTGGTTAGGTTAGACCAGTAAAGAAGGAAAGCACCATATACCACAATACCGTATAAGATACGGAGAATGTATAAGCGTTTTGTCGCTGCGTATTCGATCAATTCTTTTTGTAACAGTGGGAGTTTGGAAATCAATTCGGAACCTTTAAGCAAACGAGATGGGATTTTCTCAAAATTTTGTATCGGTGTTGTAAAAATTTGTAAGCGTGGAGGGAACCAGAGTACTGTAAAAAAAACAGTACTCTGGAACGAATTTAGTACGCTTTGTGCAAAAATTCAGGGATGGTATTTTCGGTGTAGTTGTCTTTCTTGAGTAGGAAATTCTTCGTCGCGGAGTCATAATTTTCCCATGACATGTCGCGAAATTTGATGAGTAGATCTTCTCTACGTACCGAAGGAAGTGTTGTTTGACTACTGAAAGCCCTAGAAACACGCGGTTTTATTTCTTCGTGTCCTAGGTTATAGGTAATTTCTCCAATAGGTATCAGCGCTTTCGCACTGTACACTTTTAGTACCAAGTAGTCTTCATCTAAGCTATAAAGAGCATACCAATCTTCGTCTAAGCGTAAATTCGCTGCGATATACTGTTCCATTTGATCGGTGATGGTATCTACCGCAGACTCTTTCCAAACTACGATTAGCATTAGTAATACGTAGTTTTTGAGTTCTTCGTGTATGTCGGAGAGATCACCCTCAATGTAAGAACAAATGAGATCGGACTGCAACTCATATATGATTTTGAACGTGACATTTTCACGGTCTTTTTGATAAAGAGTTACTGGAATGGTAATACTTTGGTTGCGAATAGCGGCGTGGCCTACTTTTACGTTGCGCAAATAGTCACGCATGCGGGTGTTTATGTTAAACTGGCTACAAAAAGATCGCGAGATAAACTTTTCTAGGTCATGGCAAATATGGTGATGTTCATACTCAATTTTACGCGAATAGCTGAGCTTTGCAGTTCCTGCTTTGTCTTTGCGAATTTTTTTGTATAGTTTGGGAATCGTTCCGGAATGAAAACCCGTCTTGAGAAATCGTGGAATTGTTTCTCCATGACTTCCTATGATAACAGGTTTTACGGTTTGCGAATTCGAGTATTCATATAGTTTCCAGTTTTCTTTGAATTCCCATGCCATAAAGCCACAAATTCCCGGCATTCCAAATTGAATGAATAAGAAGACTATGGTCATTCCCACACCTAGTAGGAAAGAATCTCCGAGAATCGGGATGAGTGTTTCCTCCATGGCGATGGTTAGTGGATAAGAAAAAGGCAAAATAATTTTGTGGGAAATTGTGACGATGGGAAAGTGTTTAATGGGGTTTATTTGTGGTTCAGCAATAAGATTTATGGTGAAACGGAATAGGTAGTTTATTGCAAACCAGATTTTCCCAAAAATTGCCTTGGCCACTTGCGAAATGACATTTTCCCCTTGGCGGAAACGGAAGAAGTCGTCTACCGCGTAAAGTACACGTTCAATCCACTGAATTGCGGTACTAAAGCCTTCGACGATTAAGTGAAACATACCCACAAACACCGTACGATTGAATTCGTAAAGAAAGTGCATGAGGCGGTCTTCCAAATAGTCGAATATATTTCGTCCTAAAGAGGTATTTATTACTAAGTTTCCAAGCGCTATGCCGAAGAGTACAAATAAGTAACCGTTTAGGTAATTTGTCAGATTTGTAAAATAGACAATGGGCAACGTTATGGGACATGTATATAGCGCGGGGCGGAAGACGAAAATATTTAGGAAACGCCAAAAAGTTAATTTGTATAAGAACTGAATCGGAGGCAAGAACCACAACCACTTTGGTATTTTAATAAAGATCAAACGCAACAATTTCACCATGTAGTTTATGATTTGTTTTCCTGTACGACGTCCTATTTTCGTGTAGAAGAAAAATAAAAGTGCGAAACCGATGACCATGACTAATATAGGTTTTGTTGAGTTTTTTTGGTCAAGTGGATAGATATAATGCTGCTGAAGGGTGTGTAAACGATATGCCGACATTTCTATTTCGTGTTTGAACAGCTTACCAAATTTTTTCCCTATGTATAGGCACATTTCGATGAGGGCATATGCTCCACCAAAAGGAGTTGCTATGTATTTGGCACACCAACGCCCAACGCTAAAACCAAAAAGTAATGAACTAACGCGGTGAATCATACGCATGTAAATTTCACCACGGTGATGCACACCGAGAAGAACCTTGTCGATTTTCTTGTCAAGACGCAATAATTGATCGCCGAGAATAAATTCTTGTGGGCTGCGTAAGTCATTCATTTTTAATTGATTGCGGCTGATGATATCGCGTAAGTCGGTCATGTGAACATAACCTTTGTCGACAAATAAGTCCAATACTTCTTCTTGCATTTTGTACAGTGCGACAGATTCACGCTGCGATAAAATTCCATCGGATTCTTTTGGATGCAGACCTGCTTGAACAAAAGCCTCTTCGAGGAGTGGACGATAGTGCTCGCGGATTCTATTTTCTTCGTTTTCAAAGGTACTTTGCATTAAGTTAATGAGCAAATTTATTTCGTATTTACGTAGTTGTAAATTATATATTCGCTTCTGAATCGCACGCAATGAACGAATTTTCTTTAGATTGGATAGCGCGGGAAGCGGCGTTTTAAAACTTTTTCTTCCCAGGGTAAATAACCATCCAAAAAAGGAAACCTTAAAGTAAACTCTACGCGAATCGACGTATGATTTTTGGATATCTTGTAATAGTCTGCGGTGCATGTGCTGTAGTGGGTCGAGTTTGATGATGTGATCAAAAAACTTTTCCAATTCACTGCGCTGTTTGTCACTGTATTGGTACTCTTTGGCAAATTCTTCCTGGATAGATTCAAGACAGGCTTTCGCTTCTTTGTGGATCTCTTGGTATAAAGGCGTATTTTTCGGAATTTCAATAGGGCTAACCACAGAAGAAATATGGCGTTGACATTTTTTAAATTCCATAAATGCGCGTGCCATGTTACCTTTGCTTTTCGCATAGTAAGCGATGCGTAGTGAATTGCGATATTTGCGGCGAATACTTTTATGTACAGCTTTTTGTGCACGAGGAGAACGAAATTGGAACAAGCGTACGATTGGGTAAAAAAGTCGCGGAATAATGAGTACAATTTGCCACACTAGCCACAGTGGTAACAACAGCTTGGCGAGAAAATTTACTTTACCGGCTTTTTGTGCTATTTGCTTTTGGTCCTTCTCCATTTTTGGTATGACTTTTTCGATATTCTTGCGCGTTGCCATACGGTATTTTTCATTTTTAAGTAAATTCTGTGGAGAGAAGGAAAAGATTTTTCTTTGCCAATAGGAGCCGGATGTGTAAAAGGCCTTGAGTTGTTTTTTGAAGATAACATCAAGTTGTAGTAAACTCGCCGTTGGCAATTCAATATTCTTGCGGAAGGCTTTTGCATGGAGCTTTTTAAAGTCGCAACGACCAATAATACCGTTGTAATCTATGATGTCGTCGATAACTTCTTCGATAAAGTTGCCGTATTGTTGGCGAAACTTTGCTTTACTAGCACCGAAGAATTCCTGAAATTGAGGACTCTCATAAATTTTATCCAGATGGTATCGCGTTTCAAAAATAGGTAAATCTGGGTTGGGATCTTTGAGTCGATACTCGCGTTTTATAATGAGCTCTTCTACACTAACTGAGTTGTTGGGTCGCGAATGCGCCAGTAGGTGTTCTACGTCAAATCCCAAATCGACTATTTTCTTGTAGATTTGTTCATAATTAGTTAATATCGGGAAGATTTTGACTAGGCTTTGCGGAGCAAAGTTATAAAACTGCAAAAAATAGGCAATGAATTCATAAAAAACTTCACGATCATTGTTTTGATCAAAAAGTAGATTTTCGTGAAATAAAACATAGCGTATTTCTTCAAAAATATTTCGCCCAATGTCTTCGATAAATGCATTGATTTGGTAATCGGAGATGTGGTTCTCTTTTTCCCATTGCATTTGAATTTTGTGGATTTCTCCATGAAAAATTAGTGACCAATAATAACGGCGAAAATGAAGTAAACTATAAGTGGAAAGTTCTTTAGATGTAGGTTCTCGCAGGAGAATTACGATGTCGGGTATGTTTTCGGGATTACCTATGTTGGAGTATATGTCGGGCATTTCAATTTTTGCGATATGCAAAAAATCTTCTTTCGGTAAAGTGTACTCCTCGGTATGCGGAACATACAAATCTAATAAACCCAGTTTTTGGTGCATTTGAATCACATCGCGGATGTATTTTTCGCGAAGTATAAAAATGCCTTTTTTCGTCGAGACGATATCATTGATAAGTTCTTGACGATTTGTCTTTCCGACATTGAGTTTATTATCTATGTAATATTTTATGATTTGTGTAGAATCACCTGCACGAAAACCAATCAATTTTTTTGGGTTTTTGGTAGTTGTCATACTTGTCTCTTCAATTAAGGGACGCTCCAAAAAATATGCATTTAGAATTTAAATATTAGGGAATGTCTTGGACATCCCGAGTCTCACAGGTTAACAAAAAACGGTATACAAGTAAACTCAAAACCATACGACTGATTAGAAAGTAGGAGAAAACAATGGATTGGGAATACAATGAAGTTCAAAATGAGCATTTATTGATGTCGGGGGGCAGTAAGGTCGCTGCTATTCAGATAAAACCTTTAGAAAATAGCGAAAAATTCAAGGTGAAGACGATTATTGATATCGTTTACTACGGTTATAAGCGACAATTGCTTATGGAAAAAAAGAGCAAGGATTGGGTTTGCTACCGCAAAAAAGTGAAAAAGGCGGATTTAGACCATTATATTAATGTCAAGAAATATACGGTAAAAAAGTTTATTGAATCCCGAGAGAAAGAAGCGTGAATTTATTTAGCCAACAAGCGTATTTTCAAAATAAATTTAGCGAACTACACTTTCAATTTTACGACAAAGTAGACTCTACCAACGAAAAGTGCAAAGAAATGTGCCGCAATGATGAATGCAAAAACTGGGTCGTCGTTGCCAATGCGCAAAGTAGAGGACGCGGTCGCTATGGCCGTACATGGGAATCGCAGGCAAAAAACATTTATATCTCCTTTTCCATAAAAAATCCGTTTGTCAATGATATCGTCACTTTGAATTTTTATTTGGGGGTGATGCTATACCGCGCAGTGATCCATTCATTTCCTGAAATAGAAAAAAATTTGACGCTGAAGTGGCCCAACGATTTGTATTTTAACGATAAAAAGTTGGCGGGCATTCTCATCGAGAATGTCGATAATGAGTTACGATGGATTGTTGTGGGTATGGGAATTAATGTGTACGCTTCCGCAAATGAAATTCCTGATATAGCGACATCCCTAGCGATCGAAGGTGTAAGAGAGGAATCTATGCGCACTAAAGTTATTAGTTGTTTATTAGAGGAAGTATATACACGTACCACCGTGGAAGATTATCGCGAATTATTTTGGAAATATAGTGGTAAAACACAAAATGGCGTATACTCTTATACAAAAGGCAATAAAATTTATCGCGGTGTGTTGCAATGTTTACATGATGATGGCAGTGTGACCATTTGCGATGTCGAAGGGCAAAAGATACATATCGTAGTGTGAGGACAATTCAATGATTAAAAAGATTTTTTCGGGTTTTTTCTTTTCCGTACTTTCCGTAGTACTTATTTGCGTACTTTTCGTGAGTATAATGCTTAACATCATTCTCTTGGGTGTTACCGCCGCACAACAAGAACAGTCGACAAAAAGTGATAGCTTTAATGAAAAAGTGGTCGAAGGCGAGAGTGATAAATCAAAAATTTTAATAGTGCCACTACAAGGTGTTATTAGCGACAGTGGACCAGATACTTACACGGTAAATTCGCGCCATGTGAAGAAAGTGTTCGAACAGGCGGAAAAAGACAATCGTATTAGAGGAGTGATACTATATATCAATTCTCCAGGGGGAACCATTACAGCAACAGACAAAATATTTCACATCATTACCAAATACAAAAATGTCAAGAAAGTACCGGTAATTGCTTATTTTGACGGTGTTGCTGCTTCGGGAGGATACTATATTGCGATGGCTTGCGATAAGGTGATTTGTCATGCAACGACGATCACCGGAAGTATTGGGGTAATCATGTCTTTTTACCAAGCGCAGGAGTTACTCAAAGACAAATTGGGTATTGAATCTATCGTGATCAAGTCTGGAGAACACAAGGATATCGGTTCTTTTTCGCGGAATATTACCGAAGAGGAGCGTGAAATCTTTAATGGTATTCTTATGGAAATGTACGCAACTTTCTTAGAAAAAGTTCGCAGCGGCAGAAAAGAATTAACCGATATGCCAGAAGATGAGCTAAAGAAAATAGCGGATGGACGTATTTATACCGGAAAGCAAGCTTTAGAACTCAAATTAGTCGATGAACTGGGCTATTTTGATGACGCTAAAGATAGTATTTGCGAAACTCTAGGTATCAAGCGCAGTGACACGTCGTTTGTTCAATACGAGAAAAATGTCAATCCTTTCTTTGAGTTATTGCAGGCACAAACCAAAGCGGAAAACCCTGTGCAATCGATGCTGCGCCAAAAATTTACGGCTAATTTTTATTATCTATGGCGTCCATAGTATTGAACCGGATGGTTCAGGATATTTAGATGAGACAACACATTACTTTGAAACAGCGTTTTTTACGCTTGCTTTTAGGTGTAGGAGTTTTTATTGCAGTTACGTTTACGATTCCTGCATGGTGGTGTGGTTTAGGAGCAGACGACTGGTTTGATGGCCAAAGCAAATGTCAAATTGCACTTGCGAAATCAGTAGAACATTATGTAAAGATGGATTTATCGATTGGTGATTTTGGAACAGGAGATGATTTATTTAATGGAGAGTGGCTATTTTGTACTTATGTTTTAGGTGCAAGCGGCTTCGCGCAAATGGCAAAACAACATCCACAATTAAAAGATCACTACATCCAACAAATGGAGATTTGTATCGAAAAAATGTTGAGCGATAAGTTGCAACTATTTAACGAGAAACAATGGGGAAGCAAAGCAATGGATACACTTGATAGTGACGTATCCGATCATGGAGCTTATTTAGCTTACCTAAATGTCGTTCTTAGTTTACATCGTTCACTAAAGGTCGAGTCCCGTTATGCCAAAATTAACGATCGTATTAGTGAAGCATTGTTACGTCGCATCACAAAAAGTAAAATTATGCTTTTACAAACATACCCCAATGAAGTTTATCCACCGGATAATTGCTTGGCCATTGCTTCTATTGGTTTACATGCACGTGCAACCAACAGGCCATACGAACCATTAAATAAAATCCTTGTAAATTTTCGCAAGCGATACATCCATCCGCAAACAGGTCTTATGTACCAAGCGGTCAATGTCTCTGATGGAGAACCAATAGATGAACCGCGAGGTTCTGGTACAGCTTTTGGATTGTATTTCTTGAGTTTTATAGAGCCAGATCTCTCTGCGAAAATGTATCGTGCTGCGAAGAAAGAATTGGCTGATTCTCTCTTGGGATTTGGATTGATGCGAGAATATCCTGTTTCTTTTGAAAATGGATTTGGCGACGTTGATTCCGGACCGGTTATTTTGGGATACGGAGTTTCTCCTACTGGTTTTATGTTGGCAGGAACGCGTATACACGGTGATAGGTCTTATTTCAAAAAAATATATCGTACATCGGTACTTTTTGGGGCACCTTTGTATTCTAAAGGCAAGTGGCAGTATGTTGCGGGAGGACCGCTTGGCAATGCGATTATGTTCGCCATGATCACGGCAATACCATTAGAGGGAAACAAATAATGGAAAAGGACAAAAAGCATAGACCATACCGTATTTTCATAACACTGATAGCTCTTGTTTTTACCCACATATTTCTATTATATTGGTTAAGTAGTGGTGACGCTTTTGCCGTATTGACTGCCTCAGGACAAAATACTCCCACTGTAACTATTTTGACAGCCGCCGTGTTTATTGGCTTGCGGTTGTACTTATATTTGTTAGTCCCTGGTGTCGTTGCCGCGAGAATAGCTTATTGGGCTTTTGACAAGTATGTCCATCGTTCTCAAACATGTCAATAGGTATTGTTACGCTATGTTATATTGAAAAGCTCTGTGATAACTAAAGTAGGTTATCACAGAGCTTTTACATTATGTATTAAGCACTTAACGGCTGTATTTTCATGATGTCGTTTACCAGTTGTAGCCAATCCTTC
Organism: Candidatus Uabimicrobium amorphum; assembly: GCF_009002475.1. Lineage (GTDB taxonomy): Bacteria > Planctomycetota > Uabimicrobiia > Uabimicrobiales > Uabimicrobiaceae > Uabimicrobium > Uabimicrobium amorphum. Next base: position 8,801,646 of record NZ_AP019860.1, on the reverse strand, counting down.
CAATCTTGGTATAGATTCTTTTTCATTTGCTTTATTTCGATGCGTAGGGCTTGTAGAGTGTCTTTTTGTGCTTTTTGTTTTTTATGCTGTCTGTATTCGTCGACTAAGGCATTCATTTCCGCTATTTTCTTGACAATGTTGTCTGCGGTTTCGTGAATTTTCGCTTCGAGAACATCTACTTTTATGTAGGATATTTGTCTTACCCACTCGATAAGTATGTTTTTGTCTTCTTTGATAATGCGTTTTTGTACTTTATAGGTATCGATCACTTTTAGATTGTTGGCTAAACCCATTTTGGCGAGCAACCAGATCATCCATTTTGTCGGATCAAAGTGATACCAGCGTATTCCATTTCTGTAATCTGTAGCAAACGAATGGTGGTAATTGTGGTAACCTTCTCCAAATGTTAAAAGCGAGATGATATAGTTATCCACTGCGGATATTTCTTTGCAATAACTCTTCGATCCCCATGTGTGTGCCAAGGAGTTGATGAACCATGTGCAGTGATGGAGGAAAAATAAACGTAACCACCACACGACGATGAATGCTCCGAGGTAATCGTTGCAAAGCGCTCCCGCACCTAAAAAAGCGAGAACATTTGTCATAATAAACAACAACGGATAGTATTTATGTTGGAAAACCACTAGCTTATTTTTAAGCAAATCAGATACCACACGTGGTTCAATGGGTTTTTCTTTTTCAAATAACCACAGGATGTGAGCATACCAGAAACCTTTGCTGATCGAGTACGGGTCTTTTTCTGTATCAACGTGTGCGTGGTGAATGCGATGATCATGAGACCAGCGCAAGGCACTCCCTTGACCTGCCATTGTCCCAAAGAACAGCAATATAATTTCGGCTAGTTTGTTCGCTTTGTATGTGCGATGTGAATAAAAACGATGGTAACCACCTGTAATGCTAATTCCACTGGCAAAATATAAGATAAAAGCGATGGTGACTATGCCCCACGCTGGTGGTGTGTAGTAGAAATAAAATGGGGCCACTACTAGCAGCGCAGCGTGATAGATTGTAATAAATAAAAAAATAGGCCAGTTGATTTTGCTTAACTCCATGAATCGTCCCTTTTGTTGTAACCTGACATTCTTTTGACATCTTCGAGATGTAAACCAATAAATAAGGATATATAAATACTAAGTACTAGACCCATAATCGAATAGAGCGGAATTTGTAAATCACGTCCAAAATTCCATTCTAGCCACACCAAAGCATTGCTATAAGGCATGCTAAAGATACTTGCCAAGATAAATATGCCCACAAATATCCACCAGGAATATGATAATGGCGAGGGAGGTGGTGGGGTTAGTCGAGAGATTTCCGCCATAACCGCCACATGTAAATCTTGTTCTATCTCGAAAGGCGTGGTATTTTGCAACTCCGATAAATGTTGTGAAAATTGTTGTATTTCTTTGCGGCAGGAACTACAAAACAGCGTATGACATTTCACATCCAAAGGAATACGTTGATTGTGATCGCACGCGAAATATTTTTCCTTTACCTTCTCACATTTCATCGTAATACTCCTTTGCAGCGGTTTTTTCTAATTCTTGACGTAATATCTGTTTCGCCCGAAACACATGGGATTTAATTGTATTAATTGGTAAATTAGTTATTTCTTGAATTTGTTGATAAGTGAAACCCAAAAAAAAATAGAAATCCAAACAAATTTGATATTGTTCTGGCAGCTTCTGTATAGCATCGAGAAGTGCGCGTGTTGCTTCTTTTTTTATGTACTGTTTTTCCGGAGATGATTCCTCACAGTAAACATTATTCAACGGTTGTTTGTGGTTATTTTTTTTTTGAACGCAATTAATTCCATAGTTATAAGCAATTTTCACCATCCAGTATTTGAAAGGTGCTTTTTTTTTGTAGGACGGTAAATTTTCAAATACCTTAATAAACACCTCTTGGGCGAAATCGCTTGCATCGTCTTTGTTTTTAAAGAAGCGCATTCCCATGGAATAAATGCGTTGTTGATAACGCTCTATAATAAAGATAAAACTGTTGCTATTTCCGGCGAGAATATCTTGTACAATCGTTTCATCGGTGACATCATATGGCATTACTTCAACTTATCATAATTCAGGTGAAAAAACAGTAAACCAATACTTACAGATAGTGGAACCAATCCACCAAGTAAACTATATCCAATACCTTCTTTTACATAAAAAAACAAAGTTAAACCACCGCCTATACCAAAAAGAACACAACCGACAAATAAACTGAATAAACGGTAGTCAAAAGGTTTATTTTCTATAATACCCTTTTCGATCATTAGTATTTTCTGTTTGTGACTCCAGTAAAGATAAAAAAAGATTACCACACATCCCATCACAATTCCCACAATGGGAATAAGAGATATAATAACTTGTGCTGCTGGGGAAGGTGAAGTCATACCTTGCCTACCTTTCCAAATGTATTTGGTATAGATTTGGTTGTGATTTTTGTTCTTTGATAGACTGGACAGTTTTTGGGGAAAAAGGTTGCAGAAAAAATAAAATTTTTTTGGAAGATGATGGGAAAGGTTTACAACACTTGTTATCCCGTACCCAAAAACCAAAGGTAAACTTCGTTTTATTGAGACGGAACTACCAAGGTGTCATTCCTGCGAAAGCAGGAATCCACAATGTGAAGTAAACTTTAAAGCGCCTGGATCCCTTATCAAGTCAGGGATGACACGCCAATGGTAGTTTTGTACCCCGGCAAGGGGAACAATTGTGCTCTACTATAGATAACTCTAAATAGCAAGTAAATTAACAGTAGGACCTGCGGCGAGTGTTATATTGCTTGAGGTATTTAACATTTCGCCGTCTATTGTATAGTAGTAAGGCTTTACTGTTTGAATTTCCACTTTTTTGGTGACAATATCATATACGCGTTCGCTGTGAATTTTTTTGCCAGCGCGAATGCGATGTAAATTCTTCATGACTTCTGTGGGACTTAAATCAATTGCTAGAAAGTGAATATATCCTGCTTTTTCTTGGGCGCGATAGAAAGGTTTAAATCCTAAACCACATTCTTTGGTGGTTGCCGCCATCAATGCTGTAAAACTTTGTTGTGGAAGAGTTTCGTCTCCTATCTTCACTTGCGCTTCTATAGGACTGAACAATTTTGTAATGAATTTTTGATTGGTGATACTTGAAAATAGAGACTTTAGAAAAAGTACACATGCTTTTTTAAATCCGGGATTTCCTCCGTGGTAGTATTCTTCCATTATGTTTGTAACTGTTCCATTGCCAAATATACAACCGTAACGGTCGTTTACCTTGAGTAAGGTGTGTTTTATTGTCGGACAGTCACCTTTTTCTAATACTTTTATTAGTCTCTTCAAACGCGCTTCGGGAGAACCTTTCATTTTTAAAGATTGTTCGCGAAGATTCATCGTTCCACCACGCAACAAGGCTACTAAAGGTAGATTTTCTTCTCCGTAGATTTCGGAAAATGTGGTCAAAACACATTGGTTTGTTCCATCTCCGCCGCTAATACCGAGAATGTCAACACCTTCTTCTTGAAATTCTCGGGCAACATTGCAGATATCTTCAATACTTTGTGTTGCTCTTACAATACCTCTGTTGCCAATGATTTTTTCTAATACAGCTTGTTTTTTTTCGGGGTTTGCTTTGTTTTTACCCGCGAAAGGATTGTATACGACACCTATTTTTTTCATGGGAACTCCATTCATTACTTATACAGTGGAATACTGTTGGTTTTACGCTACATGTAGACAAACTTTTAGCGTGGAATTATTTAATTAACAATACGTGAGTGTAATGAATGAAATCAGGTAGGGTGACGTCTCGCAGGATATCCTTCGAGGATTTTAATTTGCAGAGGGTTCCAATATAGAGAATTGTATGTTTTGGGGGATTTATTCGTAGGAAATACGACACCTACTATCACAAAAAACAAATGTAAAGTGGCAATAACTTCCATGTTTGTTTGCAATAGGGCTTTTTGCTGATTTTTGGGCAAAAAATTTAGTATTATTTGCCAATCAATAAATAAGTCGCTTGTAAACATTGTACAAATCCAATCACTTGTGTCTTTTCTAAAATGAACATCATACGGTCCTTTCCCTGAGATTTCGTGAACTTTTCTAAAGCTATATTTTTTTATATTATATAAAATAATTATTGCTAATTGCAATACATTTTTTCTTGACAAGCTGGGAATAAAAAGTACGTATTTCTTCACTCTTATTACAACAACGCTCGAAATTGCTTTTCTCAACGGAATTTTATATAAAAACTCAATACTGTTTGAAATATTTAAAATACATGATAAGATGTAAATTTCATGTTCTGATAAAATAAGGGAAATTTTATGGAATGTGACTTATTACAATCAAACTTATGCTTATTCCACACATAATTCACTCTAAAATTTTTAAGAAAGTGCTACTATGCCTGCATCAATGGTTTTACACGTAAAACCGACAGATCACTGCCCAGCAACAAAAGTTGATGGTGGAATCGCTATTACATCGTTGGGTAAAATTCTATACAAGTATATGAAAGACATGCAAGTCCCCGCACCAGAGCAGCTTATTAAAAACTACACCTTTTCACCGTTGTACCTAGGTGAAAGATCACCACGGGTTTTCAACATTGATACCAAAAAAGGAACTTTATGTTGGTTTCGCCTATCTTCTCTTGAAGAACAGGTATCTAGTTCGTTGTTCAATCATTTATACCAAGATATTATTACCAATCAAATTCCGACAATAAAGTCGAAGAATATGGATTTTGAAGTGGTTAGGGCGATTGCGACACCATCGTCAAAACACCCATGGGTAAACGCAGTATCTCTCGATAGCTTGATTTCCGAGAACAACAAAGACGATGATGAAGCGCTGATCGATTTTGTTTCCAGCACGCTGTTTGTCGATAACAATACCTTTATGCCTTTACCAATACCAAAGTTGGTTTACGAAAATTTGGGGGCTAGTTGGAATCGAATAGTTCCACAACATCGAATTGACGAATCTATTATATCGGAAATAGCAAATAATGTTGTTATTGTACTATTCAAAAATCTATGTACCAGTATTCAAAGTGTTTCTTCAGAAACTCTTCGGGTTGGTTTTGTTGGTAAAGTTAGATTTCGCTTAATTAGCAAAGATCCACAGCTTCTACGCTATTTTAATTTGTTATCAGATATCGCATTTTATGTTGGTTTGGGAAAAGACACAAACATGGGATGTGGTATGGTACGTAGAATTCCGCGAAGTAAGTGGGCTTTACAACGTGATTTATTGAAGTAAAATTATTTTAGAGGTTTCCCTCTAAAATAATTTTTATTCATCAACAACTTGCTGTTGGCAGTCTTTAAACTTATTATTCTTTAAGTTAATAATGGCGCTTTTTGCCTTAACGATGGCTGTGCTACAATTGACAAAGCTGTTATTTGCTACTGTAGCAACGTTAATACCACTGAATTTAATCGCCATCCCCGGATGATTTTCAAAACGACAGTTTTGCACCGTCAATTTACCATCAAAACTAAATATTCCTTGTTGGGAATGCTCGCCAAATTTACAGTTTTTCGCAGACAACTTGCTATTGAGTACCGCAACCATATTAATACCATACACATCGCTAATCTGGCAATGTGCCATAGATACATTTGCTTTCTCAGCAATAAGAACTCCACCGCCATAGGTGATATCTAAGTATTGTGGAGTAATGGTATATTGGTTGTTCTCTTGTTGCACGCCCATCCCTGATCCACCGCTTATATTACAGTATGTGAGTGTTGCTGTACTTCCCTCGCCAAAAATACTGATATTATCCCAAGCGTCTCCATTAAGTGTAATTGGTTTGTTTTTGCTACCCTTGGCGATAAGAGTACCATTACAAACAATACCACAGGCATCCATTTCTATTTTTGTGCCCGGCTCAATGATTAAGGTTGCTTTTTTACCTATGGTTATTGATTTTTCTAAATAATAGTCGCCTACTTTTAGCAACACTTTTCCATCTATTTTATTGGGTAACTTTGCAATGTCACTGTAAGATTTTGTTGTGGCTTCTACTGTTTTTTCTACTTTTTCTGTGGGAGTACTTTTTTTTATTTGTTTCTTTTTCTGTGGAATATTGTATTGCTTATTTTCTATCGGTTGTGGAAAAACTGGATTTAAAGCTACTCTCATTGTGTCAAATGGTAGAGTAGATTTGGCCGCACTAATGGTAATGTTTTGTTTATCTTTTAGTAGTGTATTTGATTCATTGTCTTGCGTATTGTCTTGTTCATTATCTTGTGTATTGTTTTGTGCCTTTTTGTCAGCGTTTTGTGTCTCGTCATTGCTATTTTGCTGTGAATTATTTTGTTGTACAGATTGTGTTCCATTGTCTTGTTGTTTGTTATTTGTCGTGCAGCAAACGAAAAGAATACAACTACAAATCCAAAGATAGCTTACCTTTTTCAAAATCGACATAGAAAAATCCTTAATTTACGAATGTGACTGTTCTTCGGTTAGCTCTAGAAAAATGTCTTCCAAGCGTGCTTCTTTTTTCACCTGTTGTTTTAGTTCTTCTAGTGTACCAAGAGCTATAATTTCACCATGTTTTATAATGCCAATGCGATCGGCTATTTGTTCAGCAACATCTAAACTGTGTGTGGAAACGAACACGGTTGTGCCTTTTGCTGCCTGATCTTTGAATACATTTTTTACAATTGCTGCGCTTTTGGGGTCAAGCCCTACCATGGGTTCGTCGACAACAAGAACTCTCGGATCGTGAATCAGGGCCGCCGAAAATACAATTCTCTGTTTCATACCATGTGAATAATTCTCTGTTAAACGATCAATGTACTCGTGTGAGTAGAATAGCTCTACCAAATTCTGTATTTTTTCACCAGCTTCGCTTTGCGGAATTTTGTACATCAGAGCAACGAATTCCAAAAACTCTCTTCCGGTTAATTTATCATATAGGTATGGTTGATCGGGAACATAGGCGAGATACTTTTTGGCATCGATGGTTTCTTTGACGATATCTTTGTCGCATATGGTAATCGCTCCTGTTGTTGGGCGCAACAATCCAACCATCATTTTAATCGTTGTTGTTTTTCCAGCTCCGTTTGGCCCCAAGAAAGCAAAGATTTCTCCCTTTTGTATTGTGAGGTCCAATTTTTTCAAGCCTACTTTGCTGCCGTAGTGCTTTGACAACCCTTCTATTTTAATCATTTTTTTGTTCTTTCTCGATAGTTTCTTGGTCGTTCTTAACTGGTTTTTCACTTTTCAATTTGAAAGTAAAACCTGCAATTTGATAGCGCAATACTTGGTTGTTTTCGTCTACCCAAGAAATGGTCTTGAATGCTCCAGAGTCAGAATGAATGACAAATGTTTCCACACTCTTACCACCCCATACGATTTTTTCTTTGCCTATTACGCGCGATTTAACATTGCGATGCGTTTGTGTCAACGGATCAAACCAGCGCATGTGGAATCGTTGCCCTACTTTTATCTTTTGTGGTATAGGCATTGCTTCTAGTTGGTTCATCGCAACTGTACCTCGCGGAAGCGGCACTTCGCGGTTGATAGCTTCTTTACCGCCTTGTTTTAAGGCAAAAATTAATTTACCTGTTCTTATCTTACCTTCGCAAGCGATGTCGAAAAGATTGGCCTTAACACGAAAATCTAAATTTTGTAATTGATAGTCTGGCCCCACGACTGCGGTCGATTCCATCATTACTTTTAAGTTTTCGTCCTGTTTACCAGGTACTTGGATGAATTTTGTGAGTTTGTTAATTTTTCCTTGCTGTTCTTTGGTAACTTCTAGCTTTGCACGTGTGCTGAGTTCAAAAGTCCCATCTGGCAAAGAAGTGGTGATGCTTTGTATTTCTCCTATGGGAATAATACTATTGGTATAGTAGACTTCCATCACGCGTTTTTGGCGTTTAATTTTTTCGTAATTTCGCGGCACTTTTTTGAGAATTTCTTCGTAGTTGGCTTCTACTGAACCTATCGTTGGAAAGTATTCTCTTTGGATAAGTAGTAACATCATACAAATCCACAAACCAAAAACAGCGGTTGCAGCCCATCGAAAACGTTTGTTTTTTTGGGTCATAACAATTCCCTTGTAAAATTTTGTTGGGCATGTTGATATTTTGGGATTTGCATCACTACATCTTCTAATGTGGATAGGAAGATAAATGATGGCAAGCTTAGTAACATTTCAATTGTATTTGTTTTTGTATTTTTGTCAAGTAAGGTAACGAAAGTATTTGCTTTTCCTCCCCGAAAACACTAAAATCATGAAAAATTTAAATTTCGGGGATGAGCTATGTGCCCTAAGATGCTCTAAAATTTTCAAAGGTAACTACATGAGTAAAAACAAGCAAGAAACACAAAAGTTTCAAAAACAGACAAAGCGCGAAACGCAAAAGTTACAGCGGCAAAATAGAACCACGTCAATGGTTAAAATGAAAAAAATAGAGGATCTTGGTGCAAACAAATTTGGCACTTTTGGAGGTGTTTTTACTCCATGTACTCTTACCATCCTCGGCGTTATTATGTTTCTGCGTTATGGACAAGTCGTTGGACAGAGTGGCTTAATCAATGCCATTATCATTTTGCTCATTGCAAAAGTTATCACAACTCTCACATCTTTTTCTCTATCCGCCATTGCTACAAACACTAGAGTTAAAGGTGGTGGCGCTTACTATCTCATCAGCCGTAGTTTGGGAGTAGAACTCGGTGGTGCGATTGGGGTGTTTTTTTTTCTGGCACAAGCGATTTCCGTGGCGATGTATGTGATTGGATTTACTGAGGCTTTTATCGATATAGTTCCTCCTGAGACGCGAGAAAGTTTTGGCATCTGGTTTGACGTTGGTGTAGCTAGTGCGGTCAACTTTTTTGTATTTGTATGCGTTTTTATTGGAGCAGGCTGGGCGATTAAAGTTCAATACGTCATTCTTGGAGTTTTGTTGCTGTCCCTCGTGTCGTTTTTTGCTGGTGCCTTTGGTAGCATGAGTTTTACAAATTTTTACCAAAATTTACAACCTAGTTACTCCGATGGTGAGAGTTTTTTCACAATGTTTGCTCTATTTTTTCCTGCTGTGACGGGAATTATGGCCGGGGCAAATATGTCGGGGGATTTAAAAGACCCTGGACGCTCTATACCTAAAGGTACATTAAGTTCGATTATATTTACGGGTTTTATATATCTTATCATGGCTTTGGTTCTTGCTGCAGCTTGTACACCTGATCGCTTGATAAACGATTCACTTATTGTAAAAAATATTTCGTGGTCGACGACACTAGTTGTTTGCGGAATCTTTGCGGCAACGCTATCTTCTGCTTTAGGTAGTATGATGGGTGCACCTCGTATACTGCAAGCTTTTGCCAAAGACAACATCTTTTCCTCCCTACGTATATTTGCTCATGGAAGTGGTGTAAATAACGAACCACGTCGCGCAGTTATCTTGACATTTTTCATTTCGCAGCTTTGCATCTTACTCGGTGACCTAAACGCCATTGCCCCGATCATTACCATGTTTTTTATGATTACCTACGGCATGCTGAATTTATCTACCTTTTATGAGTCTATAACTAAAAACCCGAGTTATCGCCCGCGTTTTCGTTACAGTCACTGGTCTACAGAACTCATAGGTGCCTTGGGATGTATCGGCGTTATGTTTTTAATTTCGCCATTGTGGGCAATTATATCTATCCTAGCGATGGCCGCCCTACGTTGGTATATCGAACGCAAGGAAATCGAAGCACGTTGGGGAGATGTTCAAGGTGGAGTTGCGTTTGAAAGGGCACGTAAAAACTTGCTGATCATGGAGGATGAGCGCCACCATCCTAAAAATTGGCGTCCTATTATCATTGCTCTTAGTGGAGGCGTTTGGAGTCGCGTACATCTTGCGGTTTATGGCCATTGGTTGACTGCGGGACATGGAGTACTTTCTTTAGGGCAAATTATTGTTGGTAATATGGACGATTTGTTAGAAAGGCGGCGCAACCAGGAAAAAATTCTCAAGAAATTTATTCGTGACAACGAGCTTTCTGCTTTCCCAGCTGTTGTTGTGGGAAGCGACCTAACCGAGAGCATCAAATCCTTAGTTCAGTGCCACGGTTTAGGGGGTTTCCATTGCAATTCTGTTCTTTTAGGTTGGAGTTCCGATCCTGAAAAAAGGAAGACATTTGCTTCACTGCTTCGTGCTTTACGCGGACTGAAGAAAAGCTTGATTATGGTACGCACAGATGTGAATAAGTTTAATCGTTGGGAATCTCCTACCGGAACAGTCGATATTTGGTGGCGCGGACAAAAAAATGGCCACCTAATGTTGCTTTTAGCGCACTTACTGCTTAAGAACAATGAGTGGCGTACACATCGCATACGACTACTGCGTATTATCAGTTCTGAGTCTGGCTTAGACGAAGCGACAAACCACATGGAAGGCTTGATTCATATGTCGCGAATTGAAGCAACCGCTCAAGTCGTTGTTGCCCAAGATGTGACCGCTGCGATGCGCATGACCTCTGCGCGAGCCGCGATTGTTTTTATGGGTTTTGCTCCCCCTGAAGATGGCAACGAGGAACAGTTTTTCGAAAATACAAAGCGTCTTAGTGACCATTTTTCCACTACTATATTTGTTTCGAGTGCGGGAGGAATGGAGCTCGATGCGTAATTGACAGTGGTCCGAAGTTTAGAAATACATCGAGAAGTCGTTGTATTCTTTCGCAAAAACTATTAAAATCAAAATAAAGTTTGTTATTCTACGTTTTGTAACTTCTATTGAAGGTGATACGATGTTTAAGCAAAGTATAAAGACAACTATCGTTTTATGTTGTGTATCTGTGTGGCTGATTTCTTGTCAAACAGTAACGATCAACACAAGAATTAAGCGACCATCTGAAGTAAACATGGACCGTTTTCAAACAGTAGCTCTTCTTAACATCGAAAACGACCAGGAACGTTTTTTGACCAATCGAATATTGGCCAAAGTATCCTCTGCGGGCAATTTGCGTTTTATCGATCAACAAAAAGTGAATGAAGTCATTGAGTATCAACTAGAGACAGACTCCGACGCTTATTCTGCGGAAGGAGCTTCGCAAATTGGTGAGCTAGTGCGTGCAGACGTGGTAATCGTAGGCAAAATTACAGAAAATACTTGGAATGACCAAGAGGTTATTCAACATGAAGATCCCTATGCTTTTCTAAATCAACAAAATGATCCCGATGCGGAACCCATTGTGTATTATGGTCGCAAGGGAAGCGTTTCTCTAAACGTATCTCTTACCCTTATTGAAGCGGGCTCAGGACAAATTGTTGTGCAAAAAGATTACAATGAATATGCGGATAGCGTTTATGGTAAGGCCCAAGATCCAGGCTCTCTACCGGAACGTCTTGATCTGCTTCCACTATACAAAAGGTGTTGTCAGCGCATAGCCAATAAATTCGCAAAAGTAGTCACTCCCTACGAGGAAAATTTGCGCGTGAATTTAGAGCGAGTGGACCATCCCGATTTTGAACGTGGCTTGGCTTTTGCAAAAAACGGAAGTTGGGACAAAGCGGCGAATGTTTTCCGCGAAATCCAAGAGTATGCAAATCACAACCAAGGAGTAATGGGAACCGAGGCAGCAGCAAGTGCGTACTATAACTATGGCGTTGCTTTACAGTACGATGGCGATTATGATGCCGCTCTTCGTTATTTAGATATTGCATATGAAGCAAACCCTAAGAAAGCATACTACAATCAAATTGAGAAGTGCAAACAAGACAAAGACAACGCATATCGTTTGGGTGGATAACTTTGAATGGGCAAAATAAAAATAGTGGCGATTAGCGATACGCACAATCGCCACCCACAAGTAGAAGTTCCCGATGGAGATATTTTAATCCATGCAGGAGATATTACTTCTAAAGGGGCGATTCGCGATGTGCGTAGGTTTAATAACTTTTTGGGTGAACTACCACATAAACATAAAATTGTGATTGCGGGTAACCACGATTTTTGCTTTGAAAGAGAACCACAGGCAGCGCAAAAAGAACTGACAAACTGCATTTATCTCCAAGACAGCGAAGTTGTTGTAGAAGGTATCAAATTTTATGGGAGTCCATGGCAACCGTGGTTTTTTGATTGGGCATTTAACTTACAACGTGGAGAAGAGATTCGTCGTAAATGGGAACTTATTCCTCATGATACAAACGTACTCATCACGCATGGCCCTCCTCTTGGTTATGGAGACAAAATCGTTCGTGGCGATGCCGTAGGATGCGAGGATTTGCTCAATAAAGTGGTGGAAATCAAACCGCGTTATCATATTTTTGGACACATCCACGAAGACTATGGCATAAGTCAAAATGAAGATACGACATTCATCAATGCCAGTACCTGTACTTTGGCATATAAACCGACAAATCCACCTGTCGTATTCGAATACATCTTATCTTAACAAAGGAAACTATATGAGTGTAGAAAAGCTAATTGCTTCCGTACATGAAGAAGCAAAACGCGAAGATTTTCCGATAGATGAGAAAGTTTATAAATCTGCGGGGCGCGATCCATTTGAACCTACTTTGTTTTTTGGTAATCTACAAAGCAAGGTGTGTTTTTTTGCGCGCGACTTAGGAAAAGATGAGGTTCATGCAAAACAACCTCTTTATGGTGCTGCAGGACGTTTAGTACGCAATGGTATCCATGTAACAATGCATGGAGAAAGTACCAAAGATCAGGATAAACTGGAAGCAGCAGCGAAAAAAGTGTTGCTTACCAACACGGTTCCTTACAAACCACCTGGAAACAAGGCCTATTCTGCGGCGGTGAAGAAACGTTTTCGCCCTTTTTTAGAAGAGTTGTTACTTGAACATTGGCAAGGCGACTACATCATTACTTTGGGCAACGAAGCATTCAAGTGGTTTAATACTTACGCAACGAAAAAAGTGGCTGATGAGTTTTTTCGTCGTGAAGATCGTTATGAAGCAGAGCTTGAAATAACCATCGCTCCCAAAGGAAGTGATTTAGAGAAGAAGGTAATATTGGCACCTCTTCCTCACCCATCGCCTCTAAATCAAAAGTATTATCATATATTTCCCGATTTACTACAAAATCGTTTGTTAAAAGTAAAAGATTCTCTAGGGACCTGAAAATAAAAAAAGGGCGTTACGCCCTTTTTTTATTTCATTGTTACGAATTCTTCCGCTGCAGAAGGATGCAATGCCACCACATCGTCGAGATCTTCTTTGGTCAAGCCATGACGTACCGCAATACCAAAGCCTTGAATAATTTCGGCACTGTCTGGACCAATTAGATGCATGCCCAGTACCTTTTCGGTATCTTTGATAACAATCATTTTCATGACCATTTTCACTTCTTTTTTGGTAATACTGTGAATCATAGGTGTAAAGCGCGAACGATACACTTTGATATTTTCTTCTCCATGTTCCTGTACCGCTTCTTCTTCACTTAGACCACAAGTACCTATTTCAAGAGGGGAAAATATTGCTGTGGGTACAGAACTGTAATTCATTAACTTCGTTTTTTCGGCAAATAGACGATCCGCAAGTAATCGACCACATTTTATCGCCACGGGGGTGAGCTCTAGTTTCCCCACAACATCACCGATCGCATATACAGCAGGGTCATGTGTCGTATCGTCGTCGTTAGCGATAATTTCACGTTTTTCTCCTTGCTCCACCTTGGTGTTTTGTAGTTGTAACTGGTCGACATTGGGGTTGCGTCCAACAGCAAGAAGTACACAGTCTACTGCGTGTTCCTCACTTTGTCCATTTGTGTCGATCGTTGCTTTTAGAGTACTTTCTGTCTTTTCGACCTTCGTTACATTTGAGGAGAATAGAATTTTAAGGCCCTCTTTTTGTAAATATTCTTCTAAATGCTGGATGATTTCGCGATCGAATTTCTTTAACAATTTGTCACCACGCACAACTAATGTGACTTCAGAGCCAAGTGCATGTAATATACCTGCTAATTCCACAGCGATGTAACCAGCGCCGACGACAACGGCTTTTTTGGGACATTCTTGCAATTCGAAAAAGCCATCGCTGTTAATGGTGTGCTCTACACCAGGAATATTTAGTGTGTTTGGTGTGCCCCCTGTGGCAATCAGAACATATTTCCCTGAGATTTGTTTCCCATCCACTTCAATCGTGTGTGAGTCGACAAATTTTGCCCATCCATTTATCAAAGTAATGTTCGAATTGGTCAAATTTCTTTCGTATATACCGTTTAGGCGCACAATATCCGCGTCGCGTTTTTGGGTAAAAGACTTCCAATCAAACCCTCCGTACTTTACATCCCATCCAAAACGATGTGCATATTCTAATGATTCGCCAAGAAGTGCTGCGATGTGCATCATTTTTTTGGGAACACATCCGACATTAACACATGTTCCTCCCAAACGATGGCCTTCAACAAGAGCAACTTTAGCTCCATAACTTGCAGCTCTTCTCGCAGAGGCAATTCCGCCACTTCCACCACCAATCACGACATAATCATAGTCAAAAGACATGTAATTCTCCTTTGCAGAGTATTCAGAGTTGTATTTTTTTCTTTTGTCGCTTGTTATTCAGTTTTCTTACAAGATAAATATTATAACGCTAAAACTCACATAGTTGAGGCATTATTTCAAATATTTTTTGCCTGTGTATGGCTTTTTGACGTTTATCTTTCCATATTTGTAGTGGAATATTTGTCTACGATTAGAGCATTGGATATTCAAAAATGAATCATCATTTTCAAACACATTCTATTGTTATATAATAGAAGTTCAAGTCGTAGTTACCAATAATTTGTTTGATGTTGTATGGAGAAAACATGGATATTGTCACCCACGCAATGCTCGGCTCTATCATTGGCTTACCATTTGTATATACAAGTCCAGTGATCGCTTCAGGTTTTATTATTGGTTCCACGCTTCCGGATATCGATGCTTTTTCACGTGTGTTTGGCAAATATAATTTTCTGAAGTTTCACCAAACCTATACCCATAGTGTCCCTCTTATTGCGGTAACGGCATGTGTGGTATCTGTTATTTTGTCTGTGGCATTCCCACTGTTGACTTTTCTTCCTATCGGCATTGCTCTAGGAATGATATTTCATGCTCTTTTAGATTTGACCAACACATATGGAATAAAGATCTTGGTACCTTTTTCTCAGAAACGCATTGCTTACGAATGGATGTTTTTTATCGACGCACCAACAATTGCTTTGTGCGCAGTTTACATTACCTTTATCTTTACTAAGTTGCCTGATGAAATTGCTCGTAGCACTTCGTATACATTTTGTGCTATTTTCTTGGTGATGTGTATTTTACGCGCTTATGGACGCAAAATGGCGCAAAAGTATGCACCGGCAAATACTTTGTCCTTAATTCCCAGTGCCTTCATCCCGTGGATTTATTTTGGTAGTTTACAGGACGAAAAAGAGGTCACGACTTTTAAGTTATCTTTACTCTCAAAGAAAGTGTATGATAAAAAGTGTATAAAGATATACGATTGCGATTTTCCACAAATTGTGGCCCATCGCGATTTCCAAGTGATGCACTCGTTGTCACCCCTGTATCACGTTGTTGAGGTGGTGGATAACATGATAATCTGTCGTGACTTGCGTACACGAAATTTTAACACAAATTTTGGTCGCTTAGACGTCGTTGTTGATCAGGAGAAAAACATTGTTAAAACTACCCTTAACGTCTAGTAAAAAACCAGGGTTTCGTTTATCGATTGTCGATGTTGTTTTTATATTATTTTCTGGAGTGGCCACCTATATTGTTTATCCATATTTACTTTCTTTTACATGGATTATTCCACTGGTTGTTGGCCATTTTTTTCTATTCTGCAATGTGTTCCGTGTACGTCGCAATTTGGAACTACTTTGGGCGGCGGTTTTTTGTGGTAACATCATTGTGCATTTTTACACGCACTTTTCATGGACGACGGTACTCATGGTTCAGATTCCCGCAACGGTGCTTGTCATTACTTTACAGATTATCTCTCCCAACTATCGTGGTATTTTCTACAAATGGAAGAACGGTTACACCATAAAATAGATAGGAATTTATATGGCTCATGTGGAAAAATTAACCATTCATACTTCGGGAAAAAAAACATACGAAATTACAGATAAAGTACAAAATATTGTTGCGCGTAGTGGCATAAATACTGGTGTCGCCACTGTGTTTATTCAACACACAAGTGCTAGCCTAATTATATACGAAAATGCCGATCCTACAGCACGTGTTGACTTGGAGAATTTTTTCGATAAACTGGTTCCCGAAAACCTACCCTACTTCACACATACTTACGAAGGCGCCGACGATATGCCGAGTCATATTCGCATGGTATTAACGCGAACGTCTGAAACCATACCAATTGTTGATGGCCGTTTATGTTTGGGAACATGGCAAGGCATTTTTGTTTTTGAACATCGTCGTTGTGAACATTCGCGTAGTATTGTGGTTTGTGTGATGTGAATTACATGTGTACATAAAAATAGCGACATTGCTTTGTTCGCCATGTCGCTATTTTTTTGAGATTGGTTAGGTTATTTTAGTTACTAACTTTGACAACAACTAAATCATCGTCTTGACCCGCAATTCCTGTTGTTCCTATCGCGAGTATATCGTTGTCATCTAAATCCTGAGTGATTGCGAAGAATTCATCCGCACTTCCTGCGCCACCAATATCTTGTGAAATGAAGAAACCACCTGCTCCAAAACCAGCTTGTAAGGCACCGTCGTCATCTAGTAAGGCGATAAAGCCGCGGTTTGTTCCTGCGTCATCAGAAAAACCAACAACAAAAAGATCGTTGTTATCGATAAAAATTGCATTACCAACATTTGTTGCACTACCCACAACAACTTCAAAATTAGCTGAGCCGTTGTTGGCTCCGAAGTTATTTACCAAGTCGCCGTCTCCGTCATCGAATTTGGCAACAAGGACAGTGGTAATTCCCGCATTTGTGGTAAATCCACATACCACAGGGTCATTGCCATCGAAGTTAATCGCTTGAAAACTATCGGCGGCTCCTAGAGTAAAAGTAACAGCGCCGTTGCCGTTATTTGCTCCGTCGAAACCTGCGTCGAGGACTCCTCCGTTATCCATTTTGGCGATAAGCGCATTGGTGCCCTGAGTTCCACAAACAAATATATCTCCCGCAGCGTTCACTCCGATGTTTTGTGGAACGGAGTTTAGTATGGCTGTACTACCAGTGTTGTTGTTAAATGTGACGTCGACATTGACCGTTCCCGCAGTAAAACGCGCCACGACAATATCATCCTGGTTGCCGTCGTTGTCGGCATCATCGTCGAAAGCGACAACAGCGTTACCGCCTGCGTCAAGAGCGATTCCCGCTACGGCATCACTATCAATGGTGTTTTCTACTAACTCCTGCGGATTGGCACCGTTTTGATCTACATTAAAAATAGCGAAATTGACGTCGTTAGTATTGACATCTTCCACGCTACCAAAAACGGTGACAGATTGATTGCCATTGATTTGCACAAGTTCTACTGCGATTGTGTTTCCACCGGCGTTTTCAAATATAACCGCGGCACCATTATTAAAAGTTTGATCAAGGTCGCCATCATCTTCTAAACGAATAACAACAAGATTGATACTGTTGTTGTCCTCTGACGTTCCCGCAACGACGATTTTATCGTTGACATTATCAAAAGCAATTGCAAATCCTTCGTCATCGAACTGGTTGCGTAAGTTGTTGATGCGTTTTTGTAGTATAGGGTTAAATCCTGTTTGTTGCATCTCATCGATGAGTTTATTGCGCTTTTGGTCTTTTATTTGTTGAAATTCTTGTAGGGTTCTTCCTTCTGCAAAGCGGTCGTTGATGGGAGCGTTTTGACTATCGAAGATAAAAATACCATCATTGTCAAAACTAGTGTCCAGTTCACCATCATCACCATTATTGCCATTGTTACCATTGTTTCCACCACCGCCACCATTGGAGGCACTACAACTAATAACAAGTGCTAAACATGTAAGGTAAGTAATTAAAAGAATATGACGTTTCATAACTTACTCCATATATATATTCTGAATCTATTACATTTTGTATCTCTTTATTATACAAAGTTTTTCGACAAATTGATTTATTATTTTCAATCTTTTGGAAAGAAGCTTTATTACATTGTTATTTTTTCTGTCGGCGTTTTTTCGCTCTGCGCCATATAGGTAAAAAGAATAAATATATCCCGGTGATCCATAAAATCAAAAGAACAATCGCACTTGGCAAAAATAACCATAGTTTCGCGTGATCGTGAAAAAAAGATCCGTCGTGTATACTTTCTATCATGTCAGAGCGACGATAGGCAATTTGTCGTATTTCTCCCGTTTGTGTATCGATTTGGATTTCCCATTTGTTTTTTCCACGTACTTTTACGATTCCTTTGTTTGGACGTACGTCTAGACGATCAATGTCTTTCCAACTATTTATGCCCTTATCTGCTTTGGTCGCGGCTTGTAATATTTGCGCGAACGAAAGTTGTGGTTGCTTTGCAACTCCTTTTATCGTTTTGGGTTGCACCCATACCCACTGTTTTTTTACTTGTAGCATGATACCGGTGACAATGACAATGACAATAGGGATTGCGGCAAGAATTGCTCCCCAGTAATGTATTTTACGTAAGGTGTAGTTTATGTTTTTCATGTCATGGCTCTTAAAATTTTATAGACGGATAGTGGATAAAATAGCATAATAATAAAATTATATTTAAAAGGCAGTGTAAAGGAAAAAATATGAGATTAGATAGTTACGCTGAAGGAAAGTGGCATCGTAGTCAAGGAAACGCTAAAGACCTATTCAACGCGGTTACTGGTGAAAAAATAGCAGAAATTTCTAGCGACGGATTAGATTTTGGCGCGATGGCTAACTATGCGCGAAACACGGGTGGAAAGCATTTGCGCAACATGACTTTTCATGAACGCGGAAGAATGCTAAAGAGCATGGCGTTATACTTGATGGAACGCAAGGACGAGCTCTATGGATTATCTTATGCGACAGGGGCAACACGCACTGATTCGTGGATCGATATTGAAGGTGGAATTTCTACTTTTTTTACCTATGCGAGTAAAGGTCGTCGTGAACTTCCTGATGAAAAATTTTATGTAGACGGTGACATGGAAGTTGTTTCTAAAGGGGGAACTTTTGTCGGTCATCATATTTGTGTGCCGATGGAAGGGCTTGCGCTGCATATAAATGCCTTTAACTTTCCATGCTGGGGTATGTTGGAAAAACTCGCGGCAAACTTTTTGGCTGGTATGCCTGCAATTGTGAAACCAGCAAGTCTAACCGCCTATTTAACAGAACGCATGGTAAAAGTTATGATCGACTCGAAAATACTTCCAGAAGGTGCATTGCAGCTAATATGCGGTAGCACGGGAGATCTTTTTGATCATCTGATGGAACAAGATGTGGTCACATTTACTGGTTCGGCCTCCACAGGGCAGATGTTAAAATCACATCCAAAAATTATGGAGAATTCCATTCGTTTTAACATGGAAGCCGATTCTTTGAACTGCTGTATTTTAGGACCAGATGTCACTCCTGATCATGCAGAATTTCGCCTGTTTATCAAAGAAGTTACACGAGAAATGACCGTGAAAGCAGGGCAAAAATGTACGGCGATTCGTCGGGTAATTGTTCCTGAAAGTCAAACAGACGCCGTGATCTCCGCTTTAAAGGAATCCTTAGCCAAAATTACCATTGGTGACCCACAAGTAGAGGGTGTTAAGATGGGGCCACTGGCGGGAGCTGCTCAGGTAGAGGAAGTGGCTGAACGCGTCGCAACTTTACAAAAAGATTGTGAACTGGTGTACGGAGGTGGTGAGTTTGAGGTAAAAGGAGCTGACCGCGATAAGGGATCTTTTTTCCCTCCGACTTTACTGCATTGCAAAGATGGTTTTGCGCAGACAACAGTACACGACGTGGAGGCTTTTGGTCCTGTTAGTACAGTCATTCCTTACAAAACGAGTGATGATGCCGTTCAATTAGCGCGCCTCGGAAAAGGAAGTCTTGTTGGATCGTTGTTTACCGCTGACGACAATGTTGCCAAAGATATCGTTTTTGGCGTCGCACCGTATCACGGAAGACTTGTGATTATTAATGATGAGTGTGCGAAAGAGTCCACAGGCCATGGCTCTCCGTTGCCGCACCTTGTACACGGTGGTCCAGGGCGCGCTGGTGGTGGTGAGGAAATGGGCGGAATTCGCGGTGTGATGCACTATATGCAACGCACAGCAATACAAGGTTCTCCTTCTACGCTCAGTAAAATATGCAATGAATGGCTACGTGGTGCAAAGCGCACTTCTGATCGCATTCATCCGTTTCAGAAATATTTTGGCGAGTTGGAAATTGGCGAATCTTTTACCACTCATCGTCGTACCATTACCGAAGCCGATGTGGTAAACTTTGCGGGAATTAGTGGTGACTATTTTTATGCGCATATGGACGATATTGCCGCAAAGGATTCTTTTTTTGAAAAACGTGTGGCTCATGGTTACTTCGTTCTTTCCGCAGCAGCAGGTTTATTTGTTCATCCTGCCCCAGGTCCCGTTTTGGCAAATTATGGCTTGGAAAATTTGCGTTTTATAGAACCAGTATATCCTGGGGACACAATATATGTTAAACTGACGTGTAAACAAAAAACCGAAAAAGAAAAAAGAGAAGATCAAAAACTGCAAGGCGTTGTTCATTGGGATGTAGAAGTTTTTAATCAAGAAGAAGTAATGGTTGCTGTCTATACTATTTTGACCTTGGTAGAACGGCGCGAAGAAAGTTAGGAGACACCTATGAGCGGTAAAGTAGATGTAAAAATTGCAGATCACGTCGCACGTGTTCAGTTTTTTCATCCTAAAAAAAATTCACTTCCCGGTGAATTACTGCGCAATATTGCCGCAGCGATTGACGAAGTTGCCAAAAATGACGATGTGCATGTCGTGGTACTTGAAAGCGATGGTGAGGGACCTTTTTGTGCCGGAGCTTCGTTTGATGAATTAGTTGCTATTCAAGATTTCGATACGGGAAAACATTTCTTTATGGGTTTTGCCTTGGTTATTTTGGCGATGAAAAATTGCCCAAAACTTACCATTGTACGCGTTCAAGGCAAAGCTGTTGGTGGCGGTGTGGGAGTGATTGCCGCAGCCGATTACGCTATGGCCACAACTGGTGCGTCCATCAAGCTGAGCGAGCTCGCCATTGGTATTGGCCCATTTGTCGTTGGTCCTGGTGTGGAAAGAAAAGTGGGTACAAGTGCATTTAGCGAGATGTCAATAGATGCTGATTGGCGCGACGCTGCGTGGGCGAAGCAAAAGGGACTATATGTGGACACATATGAAGATATTTCTCAGTTAGACAAAGCAGTCGATGATTTTGCAAAGAGTCTTGCACAAAAAAGCCCTGAAGCAATGCGCGAGTTGAAAAAAGTACTATGGCAAGGAACGGAAAACTGGAACGAACTATTAGAACAACGCGCTGAAATAAGCGGTAAACTAGTATTATCTGACTTTACAAAAAATGCTATCGCGGCATTTAAGAAAAAATAGAGGAGGTTTTGTTATGAAACGATCACTACTACTTTGTGTATTCTTAGCGTTTACCATTGGTTGTAATGCTCACTTTGTCTCTGATCGCAAACCGAATAATATTCCTTGGGGAGGTGGGGCATTCGCTTCGGCAAATCACCAAGTACTTGATTTAGGTTTTATGAGATTACAAGGAAAGGGAGTACAAAATTACGAACGCGGTATGAGCTTCCAGTTTCCTTCCATAGGTATCTACGGAGGTAATGACCATTTTTCTCTTGGACTTTTAATCGGTTTTACTCTATATTATCGTAAAGAAGGCTATCTCTATTCTGAAAAGCCACAGCTAAAACCTGAAGAGCAAAAACCGCAAGATGTAAAAGCTCTAGTGAAAAAAGATGAAGCTACACCAAAACAAAAGCAGTGATATGTCATTCCCACGAAAGTGGGAATCTAGCATTTTTATATTGGATTTATGCGCTGGATCCCCGTTTTTACGGGGATGACAATTATATTTTTATCAAATAGGTTTGCCATTAACTAAAAAATATCAAACCTTTATGGGTAAATATACGTATTATGGTTCGATAACGACCAATTTTATTTTGACTCTTAGGAGGAAGTAAACAAACTTTAGAAAGGAAAAGCAAATGTCTGAAAAAGATATTGTTGTGAATAGTCGTTTGACAATTCCCTGGAAAGAAATTGAAATATCCCACTCGCGTTGTGGTGGACCTGGGGGACAAAATGTCAATAAACTCAACACCAAAGTTCAGCTAAAATGGTTGATGAGTACCAACCTTGAACTTGATGAAGACATACGAACGCGTATTTTGGAGAAGTGTGCTTCTTATGTCACAAAATCAGGAGATGTGCAAGTTTGTGGAACGCAGTACCGCAGTCAAAAGCGAAATTTGGAATACTGTATTGAGCACTTGCGCGAAATTTTGTTGAAGGCCTTTATTGTGAAAAAGGCAAGGAAGAAAAAGAAGATGCCTCGCGCGGTAAAGGAAAGAATCTTGCGCAATAAAAAGATGAAATCTCAGAAGAAAAAAATGCGTCAAAAAGTGACAGACTAGGAGAATACAGAATGTTTTTTCTATATGATAAAAAGAGAAGACGAAAAGGGCGACCGCCTTTTTCGTCTTCTCTTTTTTTTATTGTGCTTGAAATTTTTCACGTATACTTTCTACTCTTTTACGATTTACTCCCAAATCAGAATGCCCCACGCGCGATGCTGACCTCACATGAATGACTTTTTTGTCATCATCGATCAAAAATTCGCAATCATCGACAAAACGGAAAAAGAACGTCGTAGCTTCTGCATGCAAATACTTCTCTTCCTCTTTCACTACTTTGGTCCGTGGAAGACTCGCCAAAACATCTTTTAATTTTTTTTTCGCAACTAAATAGTCTCCCTTGTATTTCAAAGGATCTATTTTTTTGTCTGCTTGCTCGCTCTGGCTGGATACGCAATTGGGACTATTTGGACATGGGTGTAGTTTTCCATCTACTAAACCGATGTTTTTAGGCGAAGACATACAACTCACTCCTACAATTGCTATATAAGCAAGCATCAGCACTAGTAATACCCATGTAAATCTTTTCTTCATAAAAACTCCTTGTTAAAATAAAATTCCTGCTTTGTTACAAAGCAGGAATTTTATGAGTTATCCATTTATAGATGTAGAAAGAACTTGTGCATTTGTGATTCGTCATACAAGTCTCAACATAATGGACGAAGAGGAAGTTTGACGAAAAACGCATAGTTGTTTAGCTAACCGTGCTAGACGCTAGTTTGTTGCATACTTTCTACTGAAATTATTTGTACTCTACAATTCCGACAAATAGGTAAATATTGAGCTTTTTCATCGAAACGGTTTTGGCTTTGAGTAATTTTTTCGGTAAACTGTGCTGGTTTTCCACAACGATGACATCGTGACTGTAGTATGTTAACCTTATCTGCGATACATGTAAAATAACCTGTCGTTTGGAAAGGAACGTCTTTCCAATCCAAATTTAAACCGGCTAAATAAACGTGTTTTCCCTCTATAATTTCATTAAATATTTCTGTTTCTGTTTCTTTGTCATCTTCACAGTGATAAAAAGCAAATTGGATTTCATCTATTAGTAGGTGTTTTGTGTAACATTTTATTTGACTGAACGAGTTAATTAAAGCGCCTTCGATTTCTACGCCGCCGTGAGTTTGCCATGTAGATAGCTTTGGACTTTCCACTTTTTCTAGAGTAAAGCGATAATAGGATGGACCATCTTCTGCAAACTTTGCATTGTCCATCAGCTCTGCCATTTTGTTGCGCAACGAGGTACTTTTACCGCTGAACATTGGTCCTATATACATTTCAATACTAGCAGCGTATTTCTTCATATTCCAATAGTCCTTCTATCTTTATATCCTCGACGTCTGAGCCATCTTCCCAACGATAACGTTGTACATTGGTCTTACCTTCTAACTCAGATATAATTTTTTCGTATGCTTCTGACAAACGTTCAAGGTAATCTCTTGTAATACCCTTTTCACAGTCGCGACCTCGTTTTTGGATACGGTTTATTGCTGTATCCACAGAAACATCAAGGTATATGACTTGTTGTGGTACAAGTAGTTGTCGTTCCATACATTCGCGGTGTTGCATGTAGGAACCAAAACCAAGTTCGTCTATATGACCATAGCCATATAGCACATCAGCAAAAGCACGGTCACCGTAAATACTACGATCGAAAACAGTAGTAACTCCAGTGCTCCATTCTTCCTGAACTGCATCTATGTGCATTTTGAAACGATGAGCCATTAAAAAATAATCGGGTAGGTCAGATTTTTCTTTCCCCCCTCAGAACCGTGCGTGCGGCTTTCACCATACACGGCTCAAGCAGATTAAACGCTAAATATCTCAGATACGAAAATCAGTGTGTTTTAGCATGACAATGGATTCTTCAGCAAAACGCCACCCTTCGCCAAAGTACTTGGCGAATACCCACGCCTTACTTTTCATAGGATGTCTTGCCGTTGCCCATTTTTGCTGTTTTTTTAGTTGATAGGCTTGTAGATTTTTAAAGGTTTTATTGCTGCGTTGATAGCGAAAGTAATGACACCATTTTTTTATGGTATCGTTCATTTTCGCAATGACAACACTCGCTTCTTTTCCACGTGCCCATTTCCACAATTTTCGCAAATGATTTTTATGCTTTCGAATTTCAAATTCGCTAGGTTCAACAATCGTCTTGTCGTTGCGCTTGCGAATGGCAAATCCCGAGAATTCAATACCATTTTCCAATGCAGAATACTGTTGCGATTTCACAAAAAGACCACACTCTTCTAAAAGCGGGTACAAAGTTTTGCAGGCAATCTTTAGTTGACTCTCTTTATTCGCGAGTACAAGTATTTTTTCTTGATAACATATAAACTTAATGGCACTGTGTGTGTGGTTATTTAGTTGGTTATGAATTGTGTACGCAAAAGTCTTTAGCATTTTTTGACTACTTTGTTGTTCTAGTAATCGACAAAGGTCTTTTTTGTACGGAAAATGCGAAAAAAAGTTTACGATGTATTTTTTCAAAGAATACTTGCAAGCATCCAGTTCAAAAACAATCGCATGATTTTTGCCTTGAGACTGGATATTTTCTAAAGATTTGTGCAGAGGCACACTATTGATGGATGATGTATGCATCATCTCTGATAATAGATGCTTTTTTTGTTGTAGCAACAGTTGTTTGGTTTTTTTACAAAGGTATTGTTGTGTATGAAAATTACGGGTTTTTTTTACCAATGCAAGTACAAAGTTACTCTGGCTACGCATGAGTAGCTTTTGTAAATTTTTCTTTTGACGGTGGTTGCCCGATTGCGCGGCTCGAAAAATTCTACTTTGCAAATTTTTTACTATCTTGCGATATTTTTTTAAGATAGCTCTGTGATTTAAGTTTGTGCTATTCTTTTTTGTAGTGCACATCGAACTCTCCTCAAGATTACAATTCGCCCAAAATAGATTTTCAAGTAATCTACCGTTTATGGAAGTCAGCATATATTTTTCATTACAAAAAATCTTTGGCTTTTTCCATACTCTTTTACTCTAAATTTTGGCAAAAAAAAATACTATTAATATGAACACAATGCATTCAAATTGATAGTAGTTATTTTATAAAAAAATTTAGAGCTTACCACGTTCCTATGTCATGAGAAACGACTAACTTAGATGTATCCTTTACTCCGGCTTTTTTTAGGTATATACAAATCTACGCAAAAAGATTTTTTTTAAAGCGATCTCTCTTTTTCAACTACCAGTGAGAGGGGTTGGTAACGAAGCTTGCGGATATTCATTTTAGTTCATCATATTAGTCTTCTCTGGCTTTTTACAATTTGGTAGTAGTTGTTTCAAAGCTTTAGTACTGCTTGGGACTTTTTTAAGCCCTAGTACTCAGAGATAGTCTTATACCCAGACTATTTGCAATTTGCAAAACTCAAATAACATAGACTTCGTGTCCCACTTGCATCTCCAACGCCCATCTTTTAGGACTTTCATAAAACCTGCCTAGGTAAGGGTTTTCACCTACAGGCTCACGAAAAACTTTTGCTTTAGGAATTTTTTGTTGCAGTTGTTTACTTAAGGTTGTTTTTCCTGCGCCAATAATTCCTTCTATAATTATCATATTTTACCACCTTTTTGAATTTGTATTAATTTAAGTGAATACCCCTTGAGGGAAAAAGATTCTACTATATTGTATCGCGCCAATCAAGAATTTTTCAAATGCGATGCTTGTACGTAGAATTAAGTCGAAAAAAAGGAAGACCGACTATCTAGGCTGTAATAACTGACGTAAGTTTTTATAAAAAAATATAAGCTATATTTTAACGAAGTCTCGGACTGTAGTCGGTCTGTATTGTCTAAAAAATATACCACCTTGGCTAGTGCGGTTTCTTAAGTTGTTTCAGGTGTTTGTCTTGGTAGTGTTCTCTTTTTGAAACCTTTTATTTATATTGCTTTCAGAGCTTATGGTTAGGGGGAGTTTATTTTTTCGCCTTATCTGGAAATAGTAAACTAAAGATGATTAGGCAACTGACCGAAGCAAAAATAGCTGGTAAAACAGCGTCCGTCGATTTATAAAATTCCGATTGTGTAAAAGAATTGGAAAAAATATTACCTAATTCACTCCACATGATGGTAATAAAAATACCGGCGATGATAGAAGTGATTGCTCCGATATTACTTACCTTTTCCCAGAATAACGCTGCAACAAGTGCTGGAGTGATGGCCGCTCCGTATATCGTATAGGCGTACAACGCTTTGGTGAAAAATGTCTCCGATTTTGAGAACGCGTAGGAGACACCAAATGCAATGAGTCCTAAAGCGACAACGAGGGCTCTACTAAGTAGTACGACAGTTTTTTCATCAGCATTGGGATCAACATGTGTTTGGTACACATCACGCATGATTGTTGTTGCGGGAACAAGTAAATAGGAATCCGCTGTTGATATAATAATACCAATAATTGTTGTGAGCATGAGTGCTCCAAGAAGTGATATGAGGAAACCGTGGTTCAGAAAGCTGTGTGCGATGGTAATTAGAATGTATTTACCTTTGGTTTCTTCGGTAATAAGACTTGATGCTACCCAGGCACAAGCAATGATGAGTATTTCCACTATGGCGACGAAAAAAATCAAGGCAAATGTTGCTTTTGTGGCTCCTTCGGCATCTTTACTAGCGAAAAAACGTTGGTACATATTCGCATCTCCTAGTATCAATAGGAAAGGAGGTAGCAAAAAGTTGACAAGCTCTATATTGGAGTATACTCCCCAAAAATCCATGTGCCCAGATTTACCCATGCCAGCAAAAGCAGTTTCCATTCCGCTCCATCCTCCTGCGGTATACCACAAAAACGGAAAGGCAATCATCAGAGAAATGGTCATGATAATACCATTACCAACATCGGTATACGCAACACTTACCAAACCAGCCAACATTGTGTATATTATGATGAAGGTAGCGGCCAAAAAAGTAGCGGTTTTCAGACTAATCTGAAATGAGGAGCCTTCTAGTATTGTAAATAAAACGGCGCCACCGGCGTTGTATTGGTAACTCACGATTACCATGTAGGCGCAAACCAAAGCAAATACTCCCAATAACCGCGCTGTTTCGCCATAGCGATCTGCTAAAATCTCCGGAACAGTAAACTTTTCGTAACTACGTACTTTCCCAGCCACGCGTGTTAATAAAATAATTCCACAAATACTACCTAGGGGTAGAATTAATGCCGCAAGCCCTGTCTGATAAGCTTTTCCTGCATTTCCAAGAATCGATCCTGTTCCCACCCAAGTCGCAAGCATAGTTCCTACAAGGATCCACGGAGAGAGCGATCTACCAGCAACAGAAAAATCTGTTTGGTTTTTTATTTTTGTGGCTTTGTATATACCCAAGCCAGCAAGTATTGCAAAATATAAACCCATAATAGTAATTGTAAAAGCCATACTTATTTCCTTGAAGTTGAGAGTTTAGAAAATCAGAAACACTATGCTTCAAACTTTTTTTGTAGTTTTTTCAAACAGTCATAGTTGGTGAGGTCGTACTGCATTGGAGTGATGGTGATGTAGCCCTCTCGAATCAACGTAACATCGTCTTGGTATTTTTGATTGCGTTTCGGGACTTTTGCAAATGGTTGCGGCTCAAAACCGCTAAAATGTAGCCAATAATAATCCTTGTTTTGTGGAGTATGACGTTTTTCGTAGTAATCCGCAAAATTTAGCATGCTTTGCCGTGCTGGTTTAATGCCTTTTATTTTTTTCACACAAGGAATATTAATGTTATATAAAAGTGATTCTGTACATTCGCGTAACAGAATTTCCATAAATTTTGGCATCTGTTTTCTCAACGGTGCCATATCTTCATCTTTAAATGAATTTAACGAAAATGCCAAGGATGGTTTATTGTGAAGAATACCTTCGAATGCCGCGGCAATAGTACCTGAATAGTACATAGCGGGACCGATATTGTAGCCATGGTTAATACCTGTTACGACGACATCGACATCTTTGCATAGTTCGATGAGACCTAGTCGTGTACAATCGACGGGAAATCCGTCTACTGCCAGGCCGTAAAATTCACCATCTTTATATTTTGATGATACCATGAGAGGTTCATACAGTGTAATAGCATGGCTTTTTCCGCTTTGGTGCTTTAAGGGGGCGATGAGAAAAACCTCATGGCCAAGTCCTAGTAGCAAATCTCTTAAAACAGAAATGCCTGTGGCCTCAATGCCATCATCATTACTAAGTAAAATTTTCATAAATATTTTTTTTGAAAGACTTTATTTTGAGGTGTTTAAACGAAAAATACAAAACGATAGAAATGAAATGTTGCGATGTGTTTTGCATCATTGTAGAATAGTTCGCTAGCTAATAACAAATATCACATTCGTCGAATTTTGCTTTGGGATAAATCCTCTCTAGGGAGATCCCCTACACATGATTAGAGATGGTTTTATCTTTAGCAAAGAGATGATAAGATTGGTTCAGTGCTACCAACGTTGGTAGATCACTAATTATAAAGGAAAGCTTTTTTTTTGTCAATTTAAAACAGAAAGAGATATTATGTTAAACGAAAAACTACATGAAGCTCTCAACCGACATATGAACTCTGAGTTTTACTCTTTTTACATGTACTTGTCTATGGCCGCATATTTTGACTCTATGCACTTCAAAGGTTTTGCTCACTGGGCGGAAGAACAAGCAAATGAAGAGCTCGGCCACGCGAAAAAAATGTATCAGTACATTCTAGACAAAGGTGGAAAAATAGTTCTTCTACCTATCGAAGGCCCACCATCTACTTGGGATTCTTGTTTGGCAGCATTTGAAGATGTGTATAAGCACGAGCAAAAAGTAACACAGCAAATCAACAGTCTATATGAAATTTGCCAGGAAAACAAGGACTACGCAACGCAAACATTTCTCCATTGGTTTATCACCGAACAGGTAGAAGAAGAAGCGATGTCATCTGAGATTTTAGAACGAATAAAACTGGCCGGAGATTCGAATAGTGCGGTTTTATTACTTGACAACGAGCTAGGTAGTCGTCAAGGTGAATAACTTTAACCTACTGTAGTTTTTTACTGTAGTGTATTCTTAAGTACACTACAGTACTTATTCATAAAGCATGACGGAAGTCTTAATATGGTTATGGAATTGATACAAGAAAAAGTTTCGCTGGGACAAAATGTTAATTTTGTTTTGAAAACGGGAAACGAAATTGAAGGAACTGTGCACGAAATAACGAGTGAATATGTTTCTGTGCTTCGCGAAAACGAAGTAATCGTAATACTTGAAGATCTAATTGGTGCCTGGGAAACGAAACAAGATGACCAAGAGTTTTTTGGTTTATCTGAAGATACTGTTGTGGAAAAAGTCGAATTTGACTGGGAAGAAAACAAAACCAAAGACCAAACAGACAGTGCGGTTGTTTTTTCTTCTCGACATAACAACACAGAAGAAAAAATAGAGCTAAAACACAAAGTGATGTATATGTTAATGGGGAGTGGTGCTACTCTTGTCATCATTTTTATCATAAAATTTTTCAACTTGGTGTGACACTTATGAGCGATTTTGCAAAATATTTAAATAAAACAACCAATACAAACAATGCTGTGGTTTATAACCTCCAACATCTTTGCATTCTAGAAGTTGCGGGGAAAGATGCTATTTCTTTCTTACAACGCATGACTACAAACAACATTATGGCAATGGATGAATCTATTACGACTATTTTTGCCAACGACAAAGGACGTATTTTGGATAGTGTGCGCGTGGTAAAATTTGGCGATAAACTTTTGCTAATATGTCATGATGTCCATAACGATAAATTAATTTCATGGATTGAAAAATATACTATTTTAGATGATGTTACTTTGAACAAAACCGACAATTACTTCTTGTGGCAAGTATGGAATCATTCTTTGCCCAATAGTGATGAAGTCAAAGCTTTTCATACCGCAGAAAAATTTGTACAAATTGTGGGATTACAAGAATGCCAACAAAAGCTTGTGGAAGATTTTCGCGATGCAGGTGTCCAATATTGTGACAATGATGTTTATGAGCACGATCGAGTGACAAATGCGATTCCCATAGCTCCAAATGAAATTAACGATACTGTAAATCCTCATGAAGTAAACTTGATTGCTTATGTAGACTTTGATAAGGGGTGTTATGTCGGTCAAGAGGTGATTGCGCGTTTGGATACATATGACAAAGTACAAAAATATTTATATCGTTTTTCTTGTAGCGCAAAAGACATAACGAGCGGCTTAGATATTTACACTTCTGAAGGTAAAAAAGCAGGTAGTGTGACCTCCATATCACATTTATGTGAAACAAGCGTTGGTCTTGCGTTGGTGCGTAAAAAATTTCTTGAAGAGCCGCAGTTTTTTGTAGGTGAAGACCAAAAGAAGATTACCTTGCTAACTCAATAAACTACCACCGCAATGCAACTTCATTCTTGAGGAGTACATAATTAGCTTTTTGCTGTCCGTAAAACATAAAATACACAATAGAAATGTTGACTTTTTTTTGCAAAGTGATCGTAGTATTCGGTTTTTTGTCTACGGTCCATCTGGCGTTGGTAAAACAACGTTAGTTCGCATGCTCGCCGGACTTTTGCGACCTGATTTTGGTAAAATTACGGTAAATGACGAAGTGTGGTTTGACAGTGAACAACAAATTTTTTTGCCCCCTCAACAACGCTCCATTAGCTATGTCTCCCAAGAATATGTCCTGTTTCCACACATGACGGTTATCGAAAATATACAATTCTCAAATAAACTATCATCGCAAGAAGAAATTTTACGATTGCTAAAAGTGTTGAAACTTTCCGATTACAAACATGCAAAACCTCATTTGTTGTCGGGAGGGCAACGTCAACGAGTGGCGATCATTCGCGCCATCATCCGCAACAGTAAGTTACTACTCCTTGATGAGCCATTTTCAGGTCAAGACGACGCTATTAAGAGGGTGTTGCGTTCTGAAATTCAAAGAATTCACGAAAAAAATAACACGATAACTGTTTTTATTAGTCATGATATAAGTGAAGGCCTCCTACACTCTGATTATATTGTGTTGATGGAGACAAATACTTTTTCTGTGGTAAAAAGCCAGCGGCAAATTTTTGAAGGTATGCTGCCTGTCATTGCCGAAGTTATCGCTATAAATGATGATAAAAGTGTTGAGTTGTGCGCAAACGGAAATGTGTTTTCTTTCGTTACACAAGAGAGGCTTTCGGTTGGAGAGCGGATTTTAATACCATTACAACCAACGCAAACATATGTAAAGATAAGTAATATTACTCCAAGTACGTATGA
This sequence comes from Candidatus Uabimicrobium amorphum, assembly GCF_009002475.1. Taxonomy (GTDB): domain Bacteria; phylum Planctomycetota; class Uabimicrobiia; order Uabimicrobiales; family Uabimicrobiaceae; genus Uabimicrobium; species Uabimicrobium amorphum. The sequence goes on along the minus strand of NZ_AP019860.1, from coordinate 8,769,778 downwards.
ATCTTTGGATTCGTAAATAAAATACAATTGGATCAGCACCATAAAATTTTAATGGTATTTCGTCCATTCTTTATTTATTATATTTGTACATGAACCATTTTTTTTTTATTAAATTACATGCGAGGAGAATGGCATGATCAACATTCGAGTGAGCAATGAGCAAGGAGAAGTTCTAAAAGAGCTTCAGCTTGGAGACGGCACACATAATATTGGTAGAACGCCTGATAACACAATAGAGCTTCGAGACATGAAAGTTTCTCGAGATCACGCCAAACTAATTGTGGAGGAAGGTGTATGTACTATTGTGGATACAAATAGTACAACAGGTGTTTTTGTAAACGAAGAAAAAATACTTAACGAGACGGAACTGCGTACAGGTGACGTAATTCACATTGGCGATATGGTTTTGGACATCTCGTTCGAGGAGTTTTCGGGAACAAAAATTGAACCGAATCAGATAGGGTGTTTACGACTGATATCCGGCGGTGTTAGCAATCTTCATGTTTTAAATAAGACAGAAACTATTATGGGAAGAATCCCTGAATGCGACATCCAAGTGATGGATCAGATGGCGTCAAGACAACATTCTAAAGTCGTATTGCAAGGCGGTAGTTATTTTTTAGAAGATTGCAATAGTTCTAATGGTACTTTTTTAAATGATATTCAAATAACAAAACAGCCACTGCAAAACGGAGACGTAATTAAAATTTGCAACCACGCGTACAAATTTGAAATCAAAGACAAGGGCGAAGTGCAAATGCAGGTGGTATCTTCGCAAAGGCCTACTCCTCCACCAGCTCCCGCTCCACAGCCGATGATTTCAACAGCAAGGCCTACGAGAGCAACTCCTCCTACGATGCATGGCTACGAAGTTTCAGAGAATAAAAAAGGTGGCTCTTTTGTGAAGGTAGCGGCCTTACTCGTGGTCATCGGACTCGCAGGTGTGGGAGGCTACACCTACAAAGACCAAATCATGAAGTTTGTCGATTCAAAAATCGGTAAAACAGGTGTCGAGAATAATACAAGCGAAAACAATAGCAACGATCAAAATAAAAATGCAAATATTGACAACAGTAACAAAAATGAAACCGCAAACACGGACACCGGTACAGATACAAACGAAAACAATACGGAAGTTGGTGCTAATTTAGCCAAAGAAATTGCTGCAGCAGAGCAGTTGTTGCAAAGCAATGAACAGGAATTGCAAAATATTCTTACGGAAATAGAAGATCACAATCGCCAACTAGAGGATATTAACGACCAAATAAACGACAGTTCCCATAGCGATAGCTCAGACGGCCAAGAAGAAGTCGAAGAGCTAAAAAGAGAGTTTTCACAGCTTAGCAGTGAGAGAAAACAAGCTCTAAATAAACGCAACATGTGGAAAAGCAAAGCAAAAAAAGTTTACGTACAATACAAAAAAATGGCTTCGGGAAAACGTCCTAAGCAACCAGAAAAAAAGCCAGAGCGTCCGAAACAACCAGAAAAAAAGCCAGAGCGTCCGAAACAACCAGAAAAAAAGCCGGAACGTCCAAAACAACCAGAAAAAAAGCCGGAGCGTCCAAAACAACCAGAAAAGCAGCCGGAGCGTCCCGTACAACCTCCAAAGCAACCTGGAAGTATAAAGATAACTGCGGCACAAATTGCGGAAATTAAAAAAATAAATGCCATTAAAAATAAACCAGTAGACTACAAAAAAATTGTGACGGCAAACAAGTGCGGAGAGTGTCATAAACAAGAAAAACAAGTATGGCAAAAAACACCTCACTACAAAACATATAATGATATGAGCAAAAAACCACGTGCGAAAGGTATATTCAAAAAACTCGGCTTGAAGGGAAGTATCAAAAGAAGTGGTCGCTGCTCAAAATGTCACTTTACACAACAGCACACCGGTCGCAAGGTAAAAGCGGTCATGGGTGTTTCTTGTGAATCGTGCCATGGAGCAGGAAAAGATTGGTTACTTATTCACAATGATAAAACAAGACCAAAAGACGAACGTCGTAAAGAAGCAATGAGCCTAGGGATGAATAACCCTGTGGATATCTATCTGATAGCGCAGAATTGTTATGGATGTCATAGCGTTCCCGACGAAGAGCTTGTAAATATCGGTGGGCACAAAGCGGGTAGTGCGTTTGAACTGGTCAGCTGGTCACAAGGTATGGTACGCCACAACTTTGTACGTGCCAACAATAGTGCAAATGCAAAATCAACACCTGAAAGGTTACGCGTTATGTTTGTGGCTGGTTTGATGCTGGATTTAGAATACGCGCTTCGCGGTTTATTGAAGGTGACAAAACCTGGTACATACTACGATACGATGTTGAAAAAAGTAGACAAAACCTACAAGGTACTAAAAGCAGCAAATAACAAATCTGGCGGCATAAAAGAAATCCAAGAGCTGTTGACGCTGTTTGGTAAGCTAAATATGAAAAATCGCAAGCACTTAGAGACGGGAGCCAATTTGGTTACCTTGAAAGCCAGAGCGTTCACAAAAAATCACGATGGTAGCAAGTTATCCTCTCTCGATGCTTTTATTCCTAAAAATTACAAATAGTTGATCAATTTGCCGTGCGGTGGCGGATCGCCACCGCACGAAATAGCATGGTGAAAATTCGTATACAAAGGAAGCAAAAAGATGAAAAAATTATTGTTGGTAATGGTATTTCTGGCATTTGTCTTTGCTGATGATCAACAGAAATTGGACGATTTAAAAAAGCAAATTCAAGAAATTCAGGAGCGAGTCGCGTCTAAAAAAGCAGAGTTGCAGCTACTCAAAAAGAGAATCGAAGATAAAAAAATGCAACGCGATGCGGCTAGCGAAGAAATGGATACGACTGACTACAGCGAAGAAAAGCAAAAGCTAGAAGGTCAAATTCGCAAAATACGTGGTTCGGTAAATGCGATTAAAAAAGATACAATTAAATACCAAAAAATCTACAAGAACTACTCTGCTAAAGTTCAAAAAATGTCTCGAACGAGTAAAAATAGTAGCAGTAGTCAAAATAAACAGACAAACAATACCAATAAAAATACTCAGGCCAATAAAAATACGCAAATGAGTAATACCAATAAAAATACGGCAAAAAATAGCACTCAGACAAACAAAAATACGCAGGCGAGTAATACCAATAAAAACACAGCAACAAACAACACTCCGGTAAATAAAAATACCCAAGCAAATAATGCCAACAAAAATACTCAGGTGAACAAGAATACGGGAAATTCTGGTTCCAAGCCTGTGGCGAATGTGACGTTAAGAACTTCACAACTTGAGGAAATTAAAAAAATCAATGCTATCAAAAACAAACCTGTGGATTACAAAAAAATTGTAACCGCTAACAAATGTGGGGAATGCCATAAGCAGGAAAAACAAGTATGGCAAAAAACACCTCATTACAAAACATATAACGATATGAGCAAAAAGCCACGTGCGAAAGGTATATTCAAAAAACTCGGCTTAAAGGGAAGTATCAAAAGAAGTGGTCGCTGCTCAAAATGTCACTTTACACAACAGCACACCGGTCGCAAGGTAAAAGCGGTCATGGGTGTTTCTTGTGAATCGTGCCATGGAGCAGGAAAAGATTGGTTACTTATTCACAATGATAAAACAAGACCAAAAGACGAACGTCGTAAAGAAGCGATGAGCCTAGGGATGAATAACCCTGTGGATATCTATCTGATAGCGCAGAATTGTTATGGATGTCATAGTGTTCCCGACGAAGAACTTGTAAATATCGGTGGTCACAAAGCAGGGAGTGCATTTGAACTGGTGAGTTGGTCGCAGGGTATGGTTCGTCACAATTTTGTACGTGCGAACAATAGTGCAAATGCTAAGTCGTCGCCCGAAAGAATTCGCGTTATGTTTGTCACTGGTTTGATGTTGGACCTTGAATATGCTCTTCGTGGTTTACTAAAAGTGACAAAGCCAGGAAAATACTACGATACAATGTTTAAGAAAGTGGACAAAACCTACAAGATTCTCAAAGCGGCAAATGGCAAATCAGGTGGCGTAAAGGAAATTCAAGAGTTACTGACATTGTTCAGTAAACTTAATATGAAAAATCGCAAGCATTTAGAAGCCGGAGCGAACCTAGTCACTCTTAAGGCCAGAGAGTTTACTAAAAACCACACCGGCGACAAGTTGGCTTCACTTGACGCTTTTATTCCTAAAAACTACAAGTAAATCCTAAATGAAAGGAACAGTAACCTGTTCCTTTCAGCTCCTCATTTATTCCCACCAATCACAAACGGGTGTGTTTCCCATCGCAAAATGGGCCATTTTCTGTGTATTTACAATTACATAATGCTGCACGCCTTTGTTCTGTTATTTCAAATTTAAGAGGCGTAAAATTTGTGCCTTTGTGTGAACCATCACAATACGGTTGATTTTGCGATTTCCCACAACTACACCAATAGTAAGTTCCGGGCTCTAAGACCGAAACAGTCGGTTTTTTACTTGCGATAATTGGCTTATCCATATTTTTCTCCAAATAAAAATGAGTTTCCTTTGTCTGTTATTTGCAACAAACTATTCTACAAGGAGACATGATAAATTTTCTATGAAAAATTTTTCGTAACATAAAACGGGGCACTTTGTTAAAACGAATATTCTCTTTCCATCAATTTATATCTTGACCATACAAATATTTGCAAACTATAATTTATATGATAACCTAATATCCCAGAAAGGATTTGCTATGAAATACATCTCAACCTTTATGATATTAATAATGTTTGTGATAAATGCTCATGCTGATGAGAAAAAAATAGATGACATTATTAAAACAATTACTTCTATAAAAGTGGATCATCTCGATTTAGAAGCCATAAAGAAACTAGAGGACAATTTAAAGTCTATTATTAGCAATACAAACGAATTGCAGCAGAAAGTTTCGCAACACAAAAGTAGATTACAAAAAGAAGAAAAGCTCATTAAAATTATCAATGATGCAAGTAAAAAAGAACTTAGTTCTGTGGTTTTGACAGCGATTGGAACCCTCGAATACCAACTTACCACCTGTAAAGATTATTTTACGGAAGCGAAAGCAAACACTATTACGCAAAAACATGTGGCTAAAGTGAAAGAATACCAACAACGCTGGCAAAAACTTCACGATAAATTAGCGCAGTTACAAAAACACGTAACCGATGTTGAAAACGCCAACGAGGATTTAAAAAAGCAAACATTGTTAAAAGATACCGAATTGCAAAAAAGACTCAAAGGTATTCTTAGTGCGATTGCAAAATATGATGAGTACGTACAAAAGAACGATCTTTCCAAATATAAATCACAGGTTATTGGTTCATTACAACAAGATTTACAAAAACGTTTGGCGCGTTCTGCTTACAGTTCAAAAGCAAAAATCGTTCGCGATGAATATCAACAATGGAAGAGTACACAAGCCCAGACAAAAAGTTCTGTTGAGCTAGAAGCGCTTGCAAAGTTTGTAAATGTGTATAATAAGCATGAAAGTGATTTGAAGTCTGGTAGTGAAAATAATTTCTTTTCCTCAGTAATTGCTCCTCTTATCGAAGAGGCAACACAACGTAAGAAAGCCGTTGTTAAGGAAAATGAATTATTTACCAAGCTAGAAAAAGAATACAAAACCGCAATGGCGGCAAAGCAAGATGCACAGGCAAAACTACAAGCAGCCAAAGATGTTCGCAAAAAAATTACTGAGTATGAACAGTTGGTACAAAAGAACGAAATTAGTAGCTATCATCGTAAAAATGTTACTCCATATTCGCGTGAATTAGATAAAACAATTGCTTCCATTACTCAGGAAGTCGATGTTTTTAATTCGCTGCAAAAAGAGTATCAAGACTACACACAACAAAAATATAGCAATATTGTAGACGAACGCAATAAGATTGACGACACATTGAAAAAAGTGGTTGTCTATGCCAACCTACTGCAAACAGAGAGAATCAAAGGTTACTACAGTGACCAAGTGAAAAAAATTGCGGAAGGGTTGCAAAAACGTCAAGAAATAATTGTTGCAGAACAAAATGTCGTTTCCCCTTTCCGTATTGCACGTAAAAATTGGGAAGAGAAACAACAAAGTTGGACAAATGCGAACGAAGAAAAAGATTCGATTGAAAAGGTCTTAAATGCGGCAAGCAAATATCTTGAAGTTCTTGGCGAAGGCAAAGTGTCTAAGTATTACGAAAATGAAGTGAAAACAACCAAAGAATCTCTGTCGCAACGCTTAAATAAAATCAATGGTGAAAACACTGCTTTTGCGAATGTTACCAAAGAAAACGATTCATATAAAGGGCAGCAATTTACCAGTTTAGACGCAGAGTTGGCAGGAATTCAAAAAGTGTTATCTGTGGTAAATAACTATCAAAGTTTAGAAACCGCAAAAAAAATAGCGATATACCAAAAAGAACAAGTCGCTAAAATGAAAACTACATTGGAAAATCGCCAAAAAATACTTAACAACGAAAAATCCATTTACGCAAAAACACAGACGGCTTTTGATGCATGGAAAAACGGGGAAAAGAATTTAGATAACGAATTGAAAAACATCGCTTCTGCTCTTGCTTCTGTGGATAGCTATAATTCGATGATTGCGAAATTCGAAGCTTCGCAGTTTTTTAAAAATCAAGTAATTGCGATGAAGAAAAAACTGGATAACCGTAAAGATCAGATTGAATTAGAAAAAAAATCTGTTGCGGAAATTAAAAAGCTAGCAGCACTGCCACAAGCAAAAACTCTACAAGAGTACAGCAAGAATTTACAGAAGTTGCAAACATCCATTTCTAACTACCAAATGGAGTTGAAGTCGCAAAAAATTAGCAATTATCATGTACAAGAAGTAGAAAGTCTCTCTCTGAAAAACAAAGCACAAATGGAGACGATCAACAAGGTAATCGCAAGTTTTAAAACTGTAAAAATGAGTTATAATAGTTGGAAAATTAAATCGCGTTGGCAAAATTGGGACCAAGAAAATAAGAAGTTACAAGAAATCACAACCGCGGTTCAGAAATACAAAGAGAGTCTAGGCAATATACAGGACGCAAATGCGGAAGAAATAAAAACTTGGTTAGCAAATATTAACGATGAACAGAAAAAATTAGACGCAGAGAAAAAGTTTTACAGTGAATTAGATAAACTTTCCGATACCCTCGGCGAAGGGGGATATATGTCAGGAGAAGATGAACTTGCCGATGCCGATAAGCTAACAGGTCTATGTGATGAGTACATAAAAAAAGTGCGTGGAAAAGAAATGACCAATCACTATCAAAGAGGTGTTCGTAAGCGTAAGAGAAAGGCCCAAGACGCCAGTAAGAAAGTGAAAAGAGAAACGTATATGTTTCGTCAGGTTGAGTCTTCTTATAATTTTTGGAAGAACAACTCACCATGGCAAAACAAGGCAGATGAAGAACGCGCATTGGATAAAGCTTTTGCAAAAATTCAAGAGTACAATGACGAACTTCAGTTCCGCAAAATCACCACGTATCAAAAAAGTAATGTTGGTGAATGGAAAGATGAACTACAAAAACGCAAAGATGCACTTCTTAGCGGCGGGTAAAATTTATAATTAGAAAACTTTACTTAAGTCAAAATAAAGTAGATAGGACTCTGAATCTAGGGTTCTATCTACTTTGCTATTTTGTACAGGAAAAAACAAATGAATTACGAAGCTATCATCGATGAACACATGAAAACTCTTGAACTTTGTCGTGCACATGTTAGTGAGTTTTGTCAACAAGCTGTAGAGATTTGTAATGAAATGTACCTTAACAAAAACCACCTTTATATTTGTGGTAATGGGGGAAGCGCTGCGGATGCTACGCACATAGTCGGAGAGCTTGTCGGTCGGTTGCGTCAGGACCGTATTCCTTTCCCTGCCACGTGTCTTGGTGCCGATTTTGCAACGATGACAGCGGTGTCCAATGACTATGGATATGATAAAATTTTTGAACGAGAGGTTATTGCGAAAGTACGTCCAGGTGATGTTTTATGGTGTCTGAGTACCTCGGGGAATTCTGCAAATGTCATCAACGCTGTGCACGAAGCGCGCAAAGTCGCAGACGTTAAAATTATCGGTATGTCGGGAAAAAGCGGTGGAAAGCTGAAGGAGTTATGTGATATTTGCCTGTGTGTTCCCAATACATTTTCCGACCGTATACAAGAAATACATCAAGTTGCCTACCATTTGATTTGTCAAGGGATAGAGGAATATCTATTAACGAAAGACTCCTAGATGAGATATATACTTCTTTGTATGTTGTTATTTATAGGTTGTAATCCTTCGGCAACGAAACCTAAAAAACGCAAAAAACCTCCGACTTCTGTTTCCCTAAAAGAGCATGTTACCACACTGCGCAAAATAGTCGAAAAATACGAGACTACAGGAGAGTTGGTGTCGGTACGCCAAGCGACTCTTAGTGCGGAGGTTAGCGGACAAATTATTTCACGTCCTATTTATGTTGGTGATGCTGTAAAAAAGAATCAACTACTCCTTAGTTTGGAGAAGGAACTCCTTGCCATAGAAAAAAAGAGGCTACAGCAAAATATCATATTGGAAAAAGCACGAGCATACGAAGCAAAAAGCAATTTAGTGCGACAACAAAAATTAGGTATAGCCACCACTCCTCAGCAATTGGAAAAAGCCACAACGAATTACACAATTGTTCAACAAAATTTGGCAATTCTACAACAAAACCTACGCAAAGTATCGGTTAATATAAGCAAAACGGATATTCGTGCTCCTTTTAGCGGAGAAATCAGCAAGGTATTCGTCCAAGAAAATGAATTTGCGCAAGTGTCGCAACCTTTGGTGACCATTACAGATCGCTCTACTTTAAAAATTGTTACGGGTGTTCCTGAGAATGTCATTACCAAGCTATCAAAGAAAAGTGAAGTGCAGATACTTATTCCTTCTGTCGAACGCAAATATCGCAGTACGGTTTTTTGTACCTATCCGGTGATGAACTCAAATACAAAAAAAATACCTGTGGAAATCCGCATCGTGAACAACAATAATTTTTTATACAGCGGTATGTTTTGCCGTTTATACTTTCGCGTGGGAATAACAAAAGGGATCGTTGTTCCTTTTAATTTTGTCAAGGTGGCCTACGATATGTATTTTGTGAAAGTGATGCAAGAACAAAAATTTATCGAGAAAAGGGTCGCCGCAACTCTACACAAAGATGGTTGGCTAATTATGCGCGGGATAAAAGTAGGGCAAAAAATTCAGGAGTATTAACATGATACGTTTTTTTGCAGAACGTTCGGTCCCGGCAAATTTACTTTTTATTATATTACTCGTCGCAGGTATTTTTTTCTCACTCACACTACCTGTCGAATCCATTCCCAATATTTCTCTTGGTGTTGTCGCCGTTTATACTCCTTGGCCGGGGGCGTCTCCTGAAGATGTGGAAAAACTGCTCACCACAAAAATAGAAGAACAGCTAGAAAATCTCGACCATGTTGTGTGGATAAAATCATTTTCCGTGCAAGGACTTTCGCGGATTCATATCAAATTTAGCGAGGACTTGCCCGAGAGTATTTACGATGAGTTGTATTTGAAAGCACAAAGTGAGGTCGAAAAAATCGCCGAAGAATTACCCGACGATGCAGAAACTTCTATCGTAGAGCTTGTGGATTTCAGTATGATACGTCCCACAATCGTTGTGGCTCTTGGAGGGGAAATTCCTGAAAAGTCGCGTAATGAAATTGCCAAAGAACTCAAAGAAAGTTTGATGCAAATTCCCGGAATGGACAAAGTAAGGATTCGCGGTGAACGCGAACAGCGAATTGTTGTTGAGGTGGACCGCGAACAGGCCGAAAAGTATAAATTATCTATTCTGGAGATTATGGACGTTGTACGCAAGGAAAGCAGCACATTTCCTGGGGGGACGATGCGTCTAAAAGACAGCGAGATTACTATTAGAACTCTTTCTGATCGTCGCAGTTTATTAGAATTGCGCAAGATTGTCTTGCGCTCGTATCCTGATGGCTCCATCTTGAGACTAGAAGATATTGCAAATATATCTTGGACATATGAGAAATGGAAAACGATTTATCGGGTCCAGGGAGCACCGGCTACTTTTTTGTACTGTGTTAAGGAAGATACACAAAACGCATTGACGATTATTCCCATTATCAAGCAAGAAGTCGCTAAGTTTCGCGACAAGCTACCCGTCGAAGTTTATTGTGAATTCTTTAAGGATAACGTTTTATATGTCAACCGCGTACTTTCTGTGTTAAAGAGTAATTTATCTCTTGGGCTAGTTTTGGTGTTTCTGCTGTTGTGGGTTTGTATTGGTACAAGCAATGCGCTTCTTGCTGTGATCGGTATACCCTTTGCCTTTTTGTGCGCAATGATTTTTTTATCATGGACCGGCAATACCTTAAACGAAATGGTCCTTGTTTCTCTGGTTTTAGTCTCGGGAATGGTCGTGGATGACGCTATTATTATTTTGGAAAATATGTATCGGCACTACCAGGAAACCGGAGAATTGTTGTCATCGGCCATTAGTGGTGCAAGCGAAGTTTTTTTGCCTGTCATTTCGGCTACGGCAACTACCATCGCTGCATTTTTGCCCATGTTGTTGATGACAGGGATACTGGGAAAAATTATGTCCATTGTGCCCAAAACCGTTTCCATTACTCTTGCCGCGTCTTTAATCGAAGCATTTTTGATACTCCCCAACCATTTTACTGATTTAGGTAAACTTTTTTCTTTGAAAAGCCAAAAAGAAAAGGTTCATAAAAGCGGTTTGTTTGTCAGGTTATACTTGGGAAGTTTACAACGGTTTTTGCATTATCGTTACTTGGCTACCTGTGGTTTCTTGATTCTTTTTCTGAGTGGCTTTGGGCTTTTGCTATGGGCATTTCCCATTTCGATCATTCTATTTCCGTCAGACCATCACGATTTTTGGATTACTCTGAAGGTGCATGAAAATGCCCACATTGAATACACAGAGAGCAAGGTTCGCGAAATCGAAAAGATTCTCAATACGATTCCCAAAAATGAAATCATGAATTATGTGGTAGAAGTGGGACGTTCTATGGATGAAAACTATCAACTGATCCTCGACAAAAATGTCGCACAATTCACGGTAACGTTGAATCCTAATCGCACCACACAAAGAACTACGGGGGACATTATTCGTAGCGTGCGTCAGAAAATCGCAAAAGCACAGTTGCATGGTTTTAAGTCTATTGATGTTATCCATACTCCTAATGGTCCACAACAAGGTAAACCTGTTGCGGTTATCATTCGCGGAGATAGTTTACAAAAAATAGGTGAAATACGCGACATGATAAAAAGTAAGTTACACAACATTCCCGGAGTTACTGATATCAAAGACGATATGCAGGCATCGAAATATCAATTGTCTATTCATTTTCGCGACGAAGAATTGCAGCGCTATCAAATCAATCGTTCTGCTGTCGCTCAAACCATTACTTCTGCATTAGAAGGTAGCGAAGTTTCGGAGATGAATTATCTTGGCAAACAATATAAAATTTATGTGCAGTACGATGAAGACAATATGGTGAAAATAAACGATATCGCAAAAATTCACCTACGCATTCCTTCAGGGAATTTAATACGCCTTGGCGATATTACTTCTCTCAGTTATAAAAAGTCCATGGCCCAGATTCCTCATCACAACAATAAACGTGCGATCACTGTGACGGCAAATATTGAAAAAGATCGTAATACCTCTTTAAGCGTCAACAGTGAACTACAAGAGTATTTAACACCTCTTTTACGAAAATATCCTGGGTACATTTGTGAATACGGTGGGGAATATGAAGAAACAAATCGCTCATTTCGAGCGTTAAAAATTGCGTTTTTGATTGCCATGTTGCTTGTGTATATGATTTTGGGAACGCAGTTTAATTCTTTTGTCCAGCCGCTTATCATTATGAGTATTATTCCTTTTACCATTGTAGGTGTTGGTTACGGTCTCTCCATTTTCAATTTACCGTTTACGATGCTTACATTTATGAGCACGATCGGTATGATTGGTATTGTGGTCAACGACTCTCTGGTACTCATTGATTTTATCAATCGCGAAGTCCAACAACACCAAGATAGCACCCAGGCGGTTATCATTGCATGTCGCAAAAGATTACGTCCTATCATTTTAACAACATTGACTACCGTATTGGGGTTAATGCCTTTGGCGTTGGGAATAGGTGGTTCTTCTGTTACATGGTCGCCAATGGCCACAGCGTTTTCGTGGGGGTTAAGCATTGCCACTATTCTAACCCTGTACGTCATACCAGCACTTTATATGATTACTGTTGATGCGAAAAGCGTTTTTATGAAAAAAAAAGAGGTTTGCTCACTCTGACGTTTTCGTTGGTTACTTTTAAAAGTATGAAGTAACAGTAGATAAAATTAGCTTTGGATTCGCAAGCGGACTTAGACTCAAAAAAAAATAAAAAATAGATTGTATATTTTACGTGTACGTTTAATATGTATAAAGGTGCCAATTTAGAGATCTATGTTTTTTGATGGGGGGAAGAATTATGGTAAATGAAGAGTTTGATAAAAGCCAAGAAAACCAAGGAAACCAAGAAAACAAAGAGAGCAAAGAGAACAAAAGTGAACCACAAGAGGAAAAAGACATATTTGGTACACTACGCGGTGTTCCCGTTCCCGAAGATAATAAGTTACAAGATACTGTTGCCATTTCTTCTGAAGATCCAAGAGAAAAGCTATCGACGCCAATAGTTGATGAGACTTTACAACAAAACCCTATTACCGAAGATGATAAATTGTCGGATACGATTGCCATCTCTCCTGAAGATCCAAGAGAAAAAATTACCCCCAAACAAGTTGCTGCTAAACAAGCTGCTGCCAAACAAGTTGCTGCCAAACAAGCTGCCCCCAAAAAAAGAGATCGTCTAATTCAGCAACACAACGCAGAGATGTCCGACGATAATTTGCAAGACACCGTTGCTATTTCCGAAGATAGCCGCAAAAAAAACTTTGCTCCTAAAAAAATGGCCAAACAGTTAGAACTCGATACAGATCGTTATCTTATTTTGAGTGAAATCGGCAGCGGAGGATTTGGTACCGTATACAAGGCGTTTGACAATTTACTGCGCAGAGAAGTTGCGATTAAAACCATTCATTTTGACCAAGAATATTCGCACACCATTGAATATTTTGAAAAAGAAGCTCACATGTTGGCGCAATGCAACCACCCGAATATTGTACAAATTTACGATGTTGGTAAAGACGGTGACAATCCGTGTATTGTCATGGAGTTTGTCAATGGTCTGAATATTTGTGACTATGTAAAGTTGCAGAGGCAAATGAAAAATGCTAAGCAAATACAGACAACTATTTGTTCGTATATGATTGACTTTGTCGACGCACTAAATTACATGCATAAGCGCGATATATATCATCAAGATATTAAACCGGAAAATATGTTGGTGTCGCTGAGCAATAACTGTGCGAAACTAGTGGATTTTGGTTTGGCAGATAGACCACGACGTGAGGAATCGGATAGCTTTTACGGTACATACGGATTTACCCCTCCAGAAAAATTTGAAGGGCGTGGTATTCCAAGACTACACGACATTTATGCCATAGGGGCGGTCTTTTTTGAAATTCTTACGGGACGTCCTTTGCATATAGGGCGAAAAGCCGAAGAGATTATGTTTAGTGTATTCCATGGCACAGTTCAGTTTTTTCCTGAAGACATGGTGGATAAAAGGTTAGAAGAAATTTGTAAAAAATGTTTGAAGAAAGATCCGCAACAACGTTATCGTAACTTAAGTGATTTGTATAATGATTTGATGGATTATTCTGGTAACACGGCGAATGTCAATGACTACCCTTATTTGTCGTTAGTTATGGGAAACAAAAAACTCGTTTTTCCACTAACCCATGATAAAAACTTTATTGGTCGTACGTTTAGTAACCATATTGTGATTCCAGATCCTTCTATTTCGCGTTCGCAGGCGATTATCCAAACGGGTAAAGAAATCTTTATTAAAAATTTGAGTGAAGTCAATAAAATCAAAGTGGGTAATAAAGAACTTGATTATGAAAAAGAGATGAAGCTGACAGGGTATGAAAAAATCACTATTTGCGATTACGTTTTTCACTATGTTCCCCCATCGGAAACATCTTCTATGCAACCTGGAATTGCCAATATTGTCGCCCAAGCTTCTAGATCTTCTACGATTGATGGAACTAAAGGACCTATTTCGAAAACACGTTTGGAAGCAGAGCAGCTAGGAATTACCCAAGATCAAATAAAAAATAGTATGTGGGAATCAACCATTCAAAATAATTTGAATTCCACAAAAGCCACTACCAATGCACAAAAACAGAAATCACTTGATGATGGAGAGATAGAGGAAATCAAATCCTCGATCCAAGAAATGAAGAAGATGCTATTGAAATTTGAAGAGAAATTTGCCGACTAAAAGTCGGCACTGTTTCTACGAGCCGATTTTTTCCTTGTGAATCTTTGCGAGTTGTACATATTTTTGCGCCCATTTGAGGTGTTCGCCATAAGTGTTTTCGTCAAGATTGCGTACCTTTTTACCAGGAATTCCCACCACTAGGCTATTTTCTTCCACCACAGTGTTTTCCAGAACAACGCTTCCTGCGCCAACGATACTTCCTTTTTTTATATGTGCTCCGGTAAGAATAATCGCACCAATACCAATTAAGCAACCATCTTCAATAACACAACCATGAATGTTGGCATTGTGGCCAACGGTGACATTGGCTCCTATTATACAAGGGTGGTCATTGGTGACATGCACAACGCTGCCATCTTGGATATTGGTATTACTTCCCACAGAGATATAATTTACATCTCCGCGTAAAACACTGTTGTACCATAGCGATGCGTTTTCGCTAATGCGTACGTCTCCCATAACTTGTGTACCTTTGGCAATGAATACGGAAGGGGCGATTGTGGGGGATACGCACAGTGTATTTTCTGGCAAATCTGTTTTTTGCATATTTTTCCTCTTTGATAATCTTTGAACCCACTGTAAACTTTTGACATTTAACATTCTAGCTATTTTGTAAGTTGTATGATATAATAAAACTCTTTTGATGGCAAAATATCTAAGTTTGCGACTATTAAAGAGAGTGTTAATAGGATTTTGGCATAAAATTTGATACTTCTTGTACTTTAATGCCCCTATCTTAAAACAAAAAAGAATACTACTTAATTTACTAATATACTATTATGGTACGAAAAGTAGGGATGAGATTTGTTAAAACAAGTCGTAAACTATTAACAATATACAGGGATAAGTTATGTCAGATATTGATATTTTAAAAAAACGTCTAGACTTAAAAATTGTATACTATGGACCTACGCAATCAGGAAAAGCACAAAATTTGCAAATTATTGCGGAGAAAACGCCGTTAAAACACCACGAGCCGCTTACTAGTGTCGTCACACAAAACAAAAACGCTACATTTCGCTACATGCGTTTAAATTTTCCATTGTTGAAAGACATCGAGACCACATGTAAGTTGTTTACTATTCCAGGGGCTCATGATGAAGCCACGTGTAAGTTAATACTTCACCGAGTTGATGGGATTGTTTTTGTTGCTGATAGTCGTGCACACCGTCAAGATGAAAATCGTACCTCCTTAGCATCTTTGGAAAAATACTTAGAGGAGTATGGGTTAGACATCAAAACAATTCCTCTTGTTTTCCAATGGAATCATCGCGATGATTCTGATGCAATACCTGTGGATGTTTTGGAAAAGGAAATGAACCACTTGCAACGGCCAAGTCACGAAGCGATTGCGCACCAAGGTATTGGAGTCTTTCCTTCTTTGAAAAGTTGTATAACATTGGCATTTGAATCGATTAAACAGCGTTGCAGCAATTTATACCCCGAACTATTTTCAAAGGATGCACACACCCATAGTCTTGTGAGTGAAACGTTTTCCGCTCCAAGTAATTATGATATAAAACTTGGAGAAAGAACCGTTTCCGATGAAGAGTGGGCACAATGGTTACAGGTGGGGAAGGCGCTACTTAAGTACAAGGAAAAAACGGGAAAGACGATTTCGATGGACGATCAAAATATTCGCAAGATATTTGAAGAAGAAAATGTCTTCCTCTCTGATTTTTTCCAGGTGGGGAAGTCTTTGGAGAGCGCTTACGAACACTACCGCGAGGAACACGATCTCGATATGGAGTACGAACGAATTGAGCGCGAGATTAGACGTTTAGAGCATGTTCTCGAAAAGAAGAAAAATCACACAGATAAACAGTATCGTATTTTACAAAATCGCGTAGAAAGTGATGAAGTGTTAAGACGCAATGTGGAAATGATTAAGAGAAATCCCGAATTACCCCAGGGATTACGATCTATTTTGCATGATATACACTTAGATACACCAAAAATATAAATCAGGTGTCATTCCCGCGTAAGCGCATGACTGTTAAGCTAAGATGTAAACCCCTATGGTGTCATCCTTGCAAAAGCAGGATCCAGCGCTTAAAAGTCAACTTTACATTGCAGGTTTCCCGCGTAAGCGGGAATGACAAGGATCTGCAAGTCTTTATTTTTCAAAACCTTTTGCAGGAATGACACCTGATTTTAGTTTTCAGTTTCAAATAACACAACACCATTTTTACCACAATAAAAAGATCAAAACAATCGGTTTAAACCATTGAGCGCTGCAACACGATATGCCTCTGCCATCGTGGGATAATTAAACGTCGTATCGACAAAGTATTTTACTGTGTTTGCCTTGCCTTTTTGTGACATAACGGCTTGTCCAATGTGGATAATTTCAGAAGCTTGGTAACCAAAACAATGAATGCCTAAGATTTTAAGCGTTTCACGATGAAAGAGTATTTTGAGCATACCCACAGTATGATTTGTAATTTGCGCGCGCGCGAGACTACGAAATAAAGATTGTCCTACTTCATAGGGGACTTTTTCTGCCGTGAGTTCGCGTTCTGTTTTTCCCAAAGAGCTAATTTCTGGACTTGTGTAGATTCCTGTAGGAATATTTTCCAGAAGTCTTTTGTCGGCCATTTTTAGTATTTTAGAAGCGGCATAACGTCCTTGGTCATAAGAAGCGCTAGCTAAACTCGGAAAACCAACAATGTCACCTACCGCATAAATATTAGGCTCCTTTGTTTGATAATGGTTATTTACTTTGACATATCCGCGATGATCCACCTCAATACCTATGTCCTCAAGCCCCATATTTTGCGAATTTCCCGTGCGACCATTGGCCCATAACAAAGCATCGGATTTTAGTTTTTTTCCCGATTGTAACCACAAAACCACACCATTGTCGTCTACTTCAATTTTTTCGTAGAGTTCATTGTGGCGAATCACAACTCCTTGGTTTCGTAAATGATAACTTAAGGCATCGATAATTTCGTCGTCGAGGAACGATAGTAACTTTTCGCGTGTGTTGATTAAATTGATTTTTATACCAAGGTTTTTTAAAATAGACGCGTATTCACAGCCAATAACCCCCGCACCATATATGGTGACCGATCTGGGAGTGTAGTCCATATTGAGGATGCTATCACTGTCTAAAATACGCTTGTTGGTAAAATCCACTTCATTGGGATGGTATGGACGCGAACCTGTTGCGAGAACAAAAGTTTTACTTTGATATTTTTCGCGAGCGCCATTGCTATTTTCTACTTCGATAGTATTTTTATCGAGAAAACGCGCATATCCACCAATAACATCCACGCGATTTCGTTCATAAAAACTACGACGCATAGAAGATTGTTGATTGATGACCGATTCTGCTGATTTTAGTAAACGTGAATAACTAATGTCGATGTTGCGAATTTGGTTGGCAAATAGTGGATTATTCCGTAGTTCCAATACGGTGCGTACTCCATGGCGCAACGATTTTGATGGTATTGTTCCCCAGTGGGTACATCCACCACCGATGTCAAAATATTTTTCAACTACAGCGATATCTTTACCATTTTTTGAAAGCTGCATCGCAGCACCTTCTCCGCCTGGTCCACTGCCAATAACAATGCAATCGTATTTTTTCATTCCTGATCTTTCTCTATACAAAAAGTAGTTACTTTGGTCTTGATGTTTTCTATGTCTACGGCAAAAAAGTTAACAAACATTTTGTTATTTTGCAAATCAAAGCGCACAAATCCAGGAATTTCTTGCGAGAAAATTGTTTCTTTTCCATGAGAGACCGAATTTAATTTTCCGGCGCTTCCTGAAATAACCTGAAAAGACTTTTTTTGCAGTTCAATAAACTGCAAATTGTGGTCGTGCCCTGCAATGTAAAAATCAACGTTGTTTTCTTTGATTATTTTACGTAAATCTATGGCAAATTTATGATAGCTAGGGTGACGTAGATCTTGTTTATAGGGCGATATACTGTGGATAACGTATTCACCTATGATCGATAAAGATGTAAACCATAAAAAAGTGACTGGTCGCAAAAAATAGGGGATTTTGTCTCTTGTACCTGTCCACGTCCATTCACGCAAACTGCGAAACCCTGCATGATTTCCATAAGATTTTATAGGATGGTGTCCAAAAAGCAATTTCCATTTTGCAGAACTTTGTTGCATTTTTTTACGTAAATACTCCCAATGTTGTTTGATGATAGACGTTTTTCCTTGAGAGTACAGTTTCAAATATAGAGGCGTGTCTAGAGCTATAATGAGTAGTTCCTGGGTTTCGACAACACTTTGTGGTAGAGAAATCTCCTCTAAATTCTTTTCTTTTAGTGCTTGATGTTCTGCTTGATTGTTACTATCGGCTATTTTGTTGTGATGAATTGGATATGACTTGAACACCGGAGAGTCATTTTTGCCGTCAAACATGTATTCCGCGGTGGTCTCTTCGTGTAGACGACCGTTTGTTTGATGGTAGTCGTGATTGCCAGGGACAACGTGAAATACAATCGCTTCGTCCTCATATTTGGTATTGTGATACGCTTGGCCAAATCTTTTGTTTAACATCGTGGTGACTTGCGCATCATTAAACTGTTTATCCGGTAAACCATCGGGATATACGTTGTCTCCTAAGCCGAGAACAAATGGGGCAGAGTCCACACTTTTCAAATTTTGCAAGTCGTTGCGTAAAATTTGCGCAACGATCTTTTGATGTTTACTAGCTGTTCCCCAATCTCCTAGAGCATAGAATGTTGTTGTGGCTTGTGTTGGCTTTTTTGTATACAAATAATCTTTTTTTATAAATGGTTTGTCCTTGTCACTTCGTGGAACAAAAATCGTCACAAGTATTGCGATAACAGGCATGGAAAAGATTATAGCGCGAATAAATTTTTGTAATCTACTTCTCAAGTTATCTCCTTTAAATAGATGACCTGTCCAACAACTCGCTGTTGTTTTATGAAAATGAAACTACTTCAACTTGCTGTTGGAATTGTACAATTTGGTCGTATAAAGTGTCGTATAGTGATTACTTACGGTCAAAATTGTAAAGTCGTTTTGTTTTGTAGTTCCAAAAAACCACGCCCAACAACTCGTTGTTGTTTTATGAAAATGAAACTACTTCAACTTGCTGTTGGAAGTGTACAATTTGATTGTGTAAAGTGTTGTACAGTTTTGCTTACGGTCAAAATTGTAAAGCCATTTAGTTCTCTAATTCTAGAGAACTAAATTCAAATGGAAATGGAACGGACGGTACGAGAACCGTCCATCTATCGCAAATATGTGGAATTAAGAAGGGTTATTCTGTTATCTGCACCACAATAGGGTGGCGGCAATTTGGACAACAGCCTTTTTGGCCGACCATGGTGGCAGAAATATGTAGTTTTTTTGTACATCCAGGACAGGTAAAGAAAATCTTCTTATTTTCTTGTTGTTCTTTTTCCAGTTTGTCTAAGTATGTATGTAAGTTGCGCAAGCATTTCATGAACATACGTTGCACAAAGGCTATTTTACGATAATAATCGCTTCTTGCTTGGGGGTCCTGTATGTTAGAAGCATCATAAATTGGTGGCTTGGTGAGCTCATCTAGATGATTAAACAATATATTGTTGAGTTCGTCTTTCACCGCTTCGATTTCGATTCTCTCCTGTGGTTTATTGCGCATCATTTGTACTAGTAAATTAGAAAGGGCTTTTACCAAATTTGTTTTTGGTAGATGTTCGTCTAACCTAGGTTTTTCTGAATACAGAATGACCTCAACTAGTTTATGCAAATTACCTGCCTTAACGACTTTTTTACCTGTTAACACTGTGAATAGTGTTGCCCCAAGTTGGTAGACATCACATTGATGCGTTAAAACATTTTCATGTTTAAATTGCTCGGGAGCAGCATAATACAATGAACCAGCAAATGGACGTTCGACGTTTTCTTCCGCAGTCACTGGACGACAGAGGTGTTGTAGTTCAGCAGCGCGTTCATGCTCTTTTTTTTGTAGTTGTCGCCCTGTTGTTTCCAACATTTTTATCTTATTGTTGATGTGATTCATTTCCTGTTCATTAAACTCTTCCATGTTTACCTTGCGTTCGTACAAACGTTTTAAACGCTTATGTACAAATTCACACTCCGTACTTATGCGCAAGAAATCACTATCTAGTACGCGTAACAATCTTCTGTTGTCTTCGTTTAATTCTGAGTTTACAGCATGCGTGGTGATGGCAAGTCCGAAGTCGAAAAGTTTGGGCATACCAGCTTCGGTCAACAAGATATTTTGCGGTTTTATATCGCGGTGTATTACCCCTTCTTCTTTGAGCTCGATGAGAGCATGGGTAAGTCCATAGAGAAGCATAAAGCCAACAGTAATAGGTAGCTTATTGTCTGGGAACATCGAACATAATTGGTCGGTGGCAATGTCTCCACCATACTCCATCATTGCATAGTAACCAAGGTGCGTGTTGTCTTCTTGGTTTTTGGCCATAAGACAACCTTGTTGTATAAGACCAACGACACAACGACTAATTTTCTCGCGCTGTGCTATTTTTTCCAAACAATTTCCTTCATGTATGAGAGATTCTTCGCAGCCTTTGAAGGCAACTTTCACAACAAAGCTTTTACCGGAAGGTAGTTCCGCATATACAATTTCTTGGTTGTTAATACCTTTGCGTATACATAAATGATCCTTGAAGTACTCTCGCGACCATCTGTTTTCGGGACGGATGGACAAAATTGTTCCGTCAAATTTTGTGGTGAGTTTTAAAACCATGCCCATTCCACCACGTCCAAGTTCGCTAATTTCGTAGTCGCTTTGGAAAAAATCTTTAATAGAGGTACTTTTTTGTTTTAGTTCGAAGTAATGTAGCGCCCAATCTAGTTTGACATAAAAAATGTGTGTTTTTGGCTCTTTTATTGCGATTAGAGCATAACTTTCACCTTTTTTAAGATCATTTTCTTCTATAAATTTTTTCCAAGACTGTACTTCGTAGCTATTGGAGAAATTTACGGCCACTTGCATGATAAAAGATGTCGGATCATTAGAGTTAAGTGCAGAACGCGATTTTTCCGATTGACGTGTTTCTGTTGTTGAAATACTCGCCTTTTTATCCAGTTGTTGCGAAGCTGTGTTTGAAGAGGGGGGCGTACTTTGCACCGCATTTGCGGTGTTGTTGCCAACGATTGTGGCATCTGATTCTAAAACTTGATGTTGAGAGTTTGCACTGGTAGGGTCGCCAACAATGGTAACATCATATTCTAGATTGGGAGTATGATCGGGTTCTTTGGCGACAAAGTCGGAAAGATTTCCCCCAACAACCGTGACGTCGGTGGCCATAGAGTTGTCTGCGGTGTTATTCTCCACCTCCTGAACGACTTGCGGAAGATCATTGCCGAGGATCGTGGAGTCAGACTCAAAATAGCTAGGGGTAGCGTCGGGTTCTTTGGCGACAAAATCAGAAAGATTTCCCCCCACGATCGTGGCATCGGTGGCCATAGAGTTGTCCGCGGTGTTGTTCTCTACTTCTTGAACGACTTGCGGAAGATCATTGCCGAGGATCGTGGAGTCAGACTCAAAATAGCTAGGGGTAGTGTCGGGTTCCTTGGCGACAAAGTCAGAAAGATTTCCCCCTACAATAGTGGCATCGGTGGCCATAGAGTTGTCCGCGGTGTTGTTCTCTACCTCTTGAACGACTTGTGGAAGATCATTGCCGAGGATTGTGGAGTCAGACTCAAAATAGCTAGGGGTAGTGTCGGGTTCCTTGGCGACAAAATCAGAAAGATTTCCCCCTACGATCGTGGCATCGGTGGCCATAGAGTTGTCCGCGGTGTTGTTCTCTACTTCTTGAACGACTTGCGGAAGATCATTGCCGAGGATCGTGGAGTCAGACTCAAAATAGCTAGGGGTAGTGTCGGGTTCCTTGGCGACAAAGTCAGAAAGATTTCCCCCTACAATAGTGGCATCGGTGGCCATAGAGTTGTCCGCGGTGTTGTTCTCTACCTCTTGAACGACTTGTGGAAGATCATTGCCGAGGATTGTGGAGTCAGACTCAAAATAGCTAGGGGTCGCGTCGGGTTCTTTGGCGACAAAGTCGGAAAGATTTCCCCCAACAATAGTGGCATCGGTGGCCATAGAACTGTCTTTTTCACCTACTACTTCTGGCAAACCTTCACTGTTGTCTGTATCTGAGGAAAAATATCCATTATTGCTATTTTCGATTGCTTGGGCGACTTTACTGATGGCATCACTGACCACTGTGGGGTCGCTTGCAAAGTTTGATTCTTGTGAAAGTTGTGGAAGTGGTGCTGGGTCTTGGTGTTGGTTTTTGTCTGTTGAATCTTCGTCGTGTTGATGCTCATCCGTAACTTGTTGTGCAACCTCGGAAACTTCCTCACTTACGATTGTTGCGTCGGAAGTAAATGAATTGGCAAACTCTGGAGAAAAGTACCCTTCATTTTCTGGGGTTCCTTGTTGGAGTATAGGAGCGTCGGGAGAAAAGTAACCTCCTGATTCTTGAGGTTGTTCAGACGCATCTGTTTGGAAGTAACTTGTCTCACTGTTTGCGTCATTGTTTGCAAAATCACGGACGTTTCCAGAAACAATGGTTGCATTGGAGGCAAATGTATTATGTGTGTCGACTTCGTCGACAACTTGGGGTAGTCCGTCACCACCAACTATTGTGGCATCAGATTCTAAGTTTGGCATTGCACTATCCAAACTGTTGTCGACTTTATCGACAACTTGGGGAAGCCCTTCGCTTGCCACAATGGTGGCATCAGATTCTAGATTAGGCACTGACGCGTTTGGTGCGACTTGTTGGTCACCAACAATGGTCAGATCAGAATCAAAATTGCTTGGGTGCTCTTCTTTTGTATTTGACTGTTGGGGGAGATCACCTACTACCGTTTCGTCGCCACCAGACAACTGCGGTAATCCGTAGCCCTCTTCCTGTGAGGATTCGTCCTTAGAAGCAATTTTTACGTTTAGCTTGGAGTTTTCCAGTGCGGAATCCGAGTTTTCGATATTTATATGTTTTTGATCGTTGAAATTTCCCTGAACAATGCGAATGTTGTGCTGTTGAAGACCTGTAAAATCTGTTAAACCATCATTTTCGACAAATCCTTTGTAATCGGATATGATTTTTTTCAGATGTTCCTCAAAATGATATAAATGTTGGATGATTCTTGCTTCCTGTATATCAATTTCGAGTTCCAGATCGTTGTTTGTTTGGTTAAAAATCCAACATTTGCGGTAGAATTTCTCTTGGAGATACAACAAAACGTCGTTTTTCAATTCTTTGGGAAATTGCATGGTGCGCGTTGCGGTACCTGGTATACTTAGATTGGTTATTTCTTCTAAATTTTTGACGATCTTTTCTAAAGATATTTCTTCTGGCTCGTCGGGTACAATATCGACCTCTTGTAGTTCTTTTTTTATCATATCGCGAACTAGTTTTCGCGTGGTATCTATTTGATTTTCTTCTTTGGCTAAGGCAACTTGAATATCGATGGTTTTTTCGAGGTTACTGGCACCACTAAAATCTAGAGCATCTTTGGCATTTACTTGTTTGTTTAGGTCTTGTAATAAATTTTCATATGAGTTGTAGCGCTTTTCAGGATCTTTACAAAGCATTTTGTCTAATATTTGCAAAACTGGCTGTGGAATCTCTGATTGTATTTTGGGGTATGGCTGCGAAATATGCGCTTGCATAATCTTCTTATATGGGCCATGGTATAGTGTTTGGCCTGTTAAGCAATAGTGATAAATAGCTCCCAATGTGTATATGTCCGATTGAATAGTGGATTTTTTTCCCTTACATTGTTCGGGAGACAAAAAATGTGCTATTGTTGGTGGCAAACTATAATCGGTGATGGTAACGCCGTCTTCATGTAAAATAATATTGTTTGGTTTTAGGTTTTTTAGGGCTTGGTGGCGTGTACAAAATTCGCGCAAAACGTTTACGATCGTTACCAAAACAGCCGTTGCCTCTGGTTCCGACATTTTTTTGTGCTTCTGTATTGTTTGTCTTAAGGTTTCGCCTTCTTGATATCTACGTAAGATAAAGTAGTTGCCTTTCTTCATTATTGCAAATATTTCTGCCATCCCCGGATGAAATATTTTGCAATTCGCTTCAAGGTCACGCAAAAATTTTAGTAAAAATTTTTCGTTTTGCGTTACTTTTCCTTGCAATATTTTTAAAGCACACAAATCGTGTTGCGGATGTTGGATTAAATAGCTAATCCCTAGAGAGCTACTACCTAAAGATTTTTTGATTTCCACATCACCAAGGAGTCTTTTGATTAATGATATTATTTGCGTTGACAACATAAGTCACCTATTAATGTAATAATGGACTTGGAAATATTCCGCTGCTAATTAATTGTTGTATTTGTTGTTGTACATATGCCAAATCTTGGGGGTACGTAATACCTAACCATTGTTCTTCCGAAAACAGAACTTTTACATCGGTGACTTTGTTATTGATTAGATAATCGATGACACTTGGAATATAAAATTCGTCTTGCTGTGGATTTGGGGTCTCTGCCAAAAACTTGGAAAAAAGTTGTTGAATATGTTCGAATATAGAGGGAGGGAATCCCCAAAAATTCATAGATACGGGGGTATCTTTGGTTAATTCATTTTGTTGTTGTACATCTTCAACAAAAATTTTACTACGTTCTTTTACCGTTTGTAGAAAACTGTTTTTTACCGAGCATATTCCCCGCGAAACGCTTCCATTTTTCGATAAGGTTTTTCCTAATTCGAAAGCCACCATTGCAAAGCTGTTTGGATTTTGCTTTAAAAAATTGGCCATCATTGTGTATGAAGTTGCTCCGTAAAAGTCGTCTGCATTGATCACCACGAAGGGCGAATTTACTTTTTCCTGTGCACAAAGTACCGCATGACCTGTTCCCCATGGTTTCTTTCGCGGATATTTGTCTATCATATCAATTTCTTGGAAAACGTGATGTATATCGGCTTGCTTTTCCCACTTTTTTGTAACCAAACGACAAAAGTCACTTTCAATATCTTTGCGTATAACACACACTATTTTATCGAAGCCGGCTCGTATCGCATCAAAAAAAGAGTAGTCCATCAATATTTCCCCGCAATTCCCCACGGGTTGTAGCTGCTTTATTCCGCCATATCTACTTCCCATACCTGCCGCAAGGACTACCAATGTAAGAGACATAATACCTCCATATTACTTCGCAACTTTGTTTATAGAGTATGTTGTTTATTTTGCAACATGTCAATTCTTAATAACTAGCTATACTTTTTTGCCATGTCATCCAATATGATGTTCATGTTTTCAAAATCAACATTTGTGATATGATAACTACTATCTTCCTCTATGAAATAAAAGGTTATTTCTTTTAACATACAGTTAAGTAGTTGTGAAACGGCAAAAGAATAAATTGTTCCCAAGTATAAATAATGTTCGTCATCATGCTTTTTTGTAAGGTTACAATCCATCATAACAAAACCATCGTTTTCTTGGAAGGCAATATCAATATTTCCCATAACAAGATAATCTTCAAAACGGAATGTGAATGGGAGATTATGATACTTTTTTTTGCTTAATTTTATTCTTTCGTCTAGATTTTGCAAGTGAGATAATATTTTTTCTAGGTGAAAAGATTTTATGAAGTAAAAAGACTTAAGTTTTTCGTGTAAAAAAGCGTTGTCGTCGTTGGCAAAAATCATGCACAATAAGTCGCGCATTTCTCCAGCCATTTGTAGTCCTTTGTAGTGTCGGGTATCGATAGTTCTTTCCAGGAGGGGCGTTGATTTTTTCTGTGATAGAAATCTTTGGCGATGAGAAAACCACTTACTTTCGGAGACGGGGTCTAAGTTTTTAATTTTGACTGGCTCCATGGAAGTGAGGGTGACATCCTTGACAATAGAGTGAAAGGTATCTACGTGAATATTCGTTTCTGCGGCACTGATGTCCTGATGTAAAAAATGTAAAAACCCCTGCTTTTTACCCGACACTGGCACTAGTAGATAATCTCTGGCTCGGGTAGCCGCAACATATAATAATCTTTTTTCTTCTGCCACGAGTCTGTTTTTTTCTTTTTCGCAAATGATGGAATAGTTCTGCGTTTCGAGTAAACCTCTCTGCAAGCGTATTGCGACAGAATTGGTAGGTTTGTCATGAATGATATAAGGCAATTCGCGGATATTTGCGGAAACATCGGCAATGATGACCACCGGGAACTCTAGTCCTTTGGAACGATGGATACTAAAAATGCTGATCGCATCCTCTTCTACTTGAGATTCATTGTCGAGACTGTCTAGCTCACTTAGCCACAGAATAAAATTTTTCCAATCAATAAAGCTGTTTAGGGTAGTAACTTTGGCAAAGTTTAATATCTTTTGTAGGGTTTTTACATAGTGCTTTCCTTGTTGCATCGACGCAAAGGTAAGTAGTATATGAGTTTTTTGGTAGAGATTTTGCAGCCATTGATATCCACTTTTTTGAGGGAGTTGTAAGTGAAATTCACGTAGTAAGGTCATTGCTACTGCCATGCGTCCACTTGTTTGAGGTTTAGCTAAGTAATTGAGCCCTTGTTGTGAATATTGAAGTATTTCACGATCACTGATACAAAATATTGGTGAGCGTAGGGTAGCGATTAAAGACATTTTGTCGTCGGGGTTTACCAGAGTTTTAAGCAGTGATAGTAAACTATGCACCTCAATGCGATTAAAAGAAGATTTTCCTCCAATGACTTGGTAAGGAATGTTAGAACTTGAGAGTACTTGCTCGAATAAATTCACGTATGTGTAGCGACGAAACAGTACCGCGATGTCTTTGTAAGACACTATTTGTTCGCGACCGTCTTTAGAGATGGTCCATTTTTCGTCGATGATTTGACGTATAGATTCCGCAACGCATTTGGCTTCTTGTTCTATAGGACGTTCATCTCCTAAGTCGTATGAAACAAGGATGATAGGATTTGCGATCTGCGCTCCTTCACGGCTAGGAGACAACGCTGTGTATTGGGGTTGATACTTTCCATCCTCTGGTTTCACGATCAAACGTGAAAAGACTTGGTTGCACCAATGAATAATGCCATGTGTGGAACGAAAGTTACGCGTAATGAATAGGCAATGTTGCGACCCCAGGATTTCTTTTACTGTTTCGTAAATTTCAATATCCGCTCCACGGAAGCGATAGATGGACTGTTTGGGATCTCCTACCATGAAGAGTTTTCCAGGGATCAGTTGTGCTTGTTGCCAATCATGTAACTCTTCGTCCTGACTTGCCAACTGAAATAGGATTTCTACTTGGAGGTCATTGGTATCTTGGAATTCATCCACGAGAATATAACGAAAATTTTCTTGGCATTGGCGGCGGATTTCTTGATTTGTTTGTAATAAATGTTTTACATAGTACAACAAATCATCAAAGTCAACGAGTGCTTGAGTTTGCTTTTGTTGTTTTACGGTATCGAAAAATTTGTTTAGCCAGGCAATGGTATCGCAAACAAGGTTGTGATTGTGGTGTGCACGCGTTGTTTCACTGAGTGTTTTAAGACTCTTCAACTGTTGCTTCACTTCTTTTAGAACTTGGGGTGGGTCCCAATTTTTTTGGTTTCCCCCCGATTTTACTTCGATACCATGCGCAACGTAGTAAGCGAATTGCTCTAAAGGCTGTTGACGTAAAAATATATGCTGATCTTTTAGAGTTTCTATTGCCACATACCCTTTATCTTCTTTATTCGTACAATATTGTTGCTCTGTTTGTAAATCATGAGTGATTCTTGCGAGTTCTTGTTGAAAATGCGCAACATCAGCATCTACTTTGGCGACATGAGGCATGTCGCGTTGGTGTATTAACAGTTGCACTATTTTTTCTAGTTTTTCAAAAGATATGCCCAGTAACAGCAAAGAATAGAGACATGGGTTTTGCTGTTGTACTTGTTCTATAAGCCAGCGCTGCCAAAGTTGCTGGGTAAATTTATGGAAAGCTCCGGGGTCCGCGACGGAAAATTCGGGAGATAAGCCGGCTTCTATGGCATACTGTTTGAGAATGGATGCGCAAAAACCATGTATGGTGTTAATGCTTGATTTTTCGATGTCAAGGTATGCATTGCGAATACGTTGTAATATACTCGCGTTTTTTTCGGAATCTAGTTGTTGCTGTAATTGCTTTTTTATACGCGTTTTGAGTTCCTCGGCCGCTTTTTCCGTAAATGTAATGGCGACGATTTGCGGTAGTGTTGCACGCCCACTTCTGATTAAGTTGAGGATGCGTGCCACCAACAAAGTGGTTTTACCCGTACCAGCACCTGCTTCCACCAGATAGGTTGTATCCAAGTCGTTTTGTATGAGTTCTCGCGCATGTTGATCCATAATTACTCTCTAAATTGGTTTATCTCTGGCAAAAAACTAAGAAGATAATTATAATGGAAAAAAATTTTTTACCTAAACTTTTTATTCAAGCCACACGTCTTTTGTAAAAATGTGGCAAATGTTTATACTACTTTACTACAAAACAACGGAAAAATATGAAGCTTATTATTTTCTTTTTTGTGATTTTATCCTTTGTGGTTTCTCAACAAGACACATACACTGTTAAATTTGAAGATGAGAGTCTTGAGTCATTTATTAATACTGTCGGAGAAATTACCGGAAATAACATTATTATTTACGACCGTACGTTAAAAAACAAAAAGATCAATTTAGCATCTACAAAACCTATTACCAAAGAAACTTTGTATAACATATTTTTGTCTGTTATGGAATACAACGGTTACATCGTACAAAGCGTTGGCGATGGAGCTTCCAAGGTTATCAAAATTCGTCCTGCAACTTCAGGGTCTTCGGTACCAACAATTACAATATTTAGCGAAGAGGAACTGCGCAAGTATCAAAATCAGGATATGTTCATCACAATGGTGATTAATTTAGAACATATTTCTGCTCGTGAGGTGCAGACGACATTGCGCTCACTACGTATTGTAAATCCCCAAAGTGGTAATTTGGGAGGAATTGATAGTTCCAATACTATTTTTGTAACGGACTTTGCTCCTAACGTAAAGCGCATTTATGATGTAGTAAAGTTAATGGACCAACCTGGTATTGATAAGCAACTGCGTGTGGTAAAATTGAAGTACGGTAATGCGCAAGAGCTCGTTACCCAATTGAACGAACTTGCAGCACAAGATAAAAAAACACGTAGAGGAATAGGTCCAAACCTCGAAGATGCAAAACTGGCCGCTGATGTACGTTTGAATGCCGTGATCATTCAGGCATATCCTTCGAAGATCGAACAACTGACGACGATTATAAAAAGTCTGGATTCGAATATTTTCAATGAGCCAGCGAAGTTTCACTATGTGCAGATTAAGAATATTGATGCGAGTACATTACAAGAAACACTAAGTAAGCTTGTTAAAAAACAAAATATTCAAGAAGGTGAGATACCGGTTGCCATAGAAACGGATACGCAGAACAACGCTTTGATTGTCCAGGCAGACGAAAATACATGGTCGCAAATAGCGGCGCTTATCGAAGTCGCTGATGTGCGTAAACCTCAAGTGCAAATAGAAGCAGCATTGGTGGAGGTAAACCCTAACGATGTTTTAGGACTAGGTGTTGAGTTGTTTTATGCCGAAAACTCCGAGGATGGCAAAACAACTATTGGTGGTGGATCTAACTTTGGTTTTACAAATTTAGTGGCGGTGAATGGTAATACAGCTGTACCTATTAACCAAAACCAAGCAATTACCGCGGAAAAATTTGGTAAACTACCCATCGTTCCTGCTCGTGACCCCTTTCAACGCTCGGGTACTTTTTTTGCAAATTACGATGACCTATTCACACTACCTATTTTACTCAACGCTATTCAAACACAAACCGATACACGTGTTGTTTTTCTACCGAGTATTGTGGTTAATGAGAATGCAACGGCGCAACTAAAAGTCGCTGATTTTCAACCATCTCTTGAAACAAAAATAGATGATTCGGGAGCTTTCATAGATTCTTTTGGAGACTTTCAAGAAGCAGGTACTACATTAATTGTGACACCTCATATTAGTAGCGAAAATAACTACTTACGTCTTGATATTAGTCAAACAGTCGAAGCCTTTGATCGAGCTTCTCTTGCCGCAGGAGGTGTCCAGGCGAAGACCACGCGGCAATTGGTTTCTTCTGTGAGTATACCCGATGGTCATACAGTCGCTGTAGGTGGTCTTACGTTTGATCAAGATGTCTTAACTGTAGAGAAAATTCCGTTACTGGGGGATTTACCTCTCATTGGATTTTTATTTCAAACGCGTGTTGTCACACACCAACGTCAAAATGTTTTTCTGTTTGTGACGGCCAAAATTTTGAAAGATGAAAATTTTGAAGATTACAAAAAACTATCTCATGAAGTTAAATTAGAAACGAGTTCCTTTGGGGTTGATATGGATTTAATTGATAAGTCGTTTCGTCGCTATCAACAAAAGTATGGACTCTCCAAAGAAGAACCTGAGCCACTGTATATGTTGGAATACCAAAGTCCGAATAAAAACTAAGGGATTTTGCAGGCAAATATAAATCCGCAATTTTCTTTTTAAAAGCAATATTAATTTATATAATATTGTCTTTGATAAACTCTAAGATTATTTACATGGGACCTTTAATATGAATAACAAAAACTTTGTTGAAACCATAAAAGTCATATGCATTGTATTCGCATTGTCTTTTGCTTCGCTGTTAACAGCACAAAACGAAGATGAATATACCATCAACTTTGTAGGTGATGAGCTCGAACTGTTTATAAAAACAGTAGGAGAAGTGACAGGCAAAAACTTTATTATCTACGATCAAACGGTCAAAACAAAAAAAATCTACCTTGTCTCATCAAAACCAGTCTCCAAAGAACTTCTATACAAAATATTTCTTTCTGTAATGGAATACAACGGCTACATCCTTGAGACAGTAGGTAGCGGTGAAAATGAAATTATTAAGATCAAACGTAACATCCAGGGCCCATGGACACCAACTGTTACGATATTTGATGAAAGCGAATTAAAGAAATACGAAGAAAAAGATTTCTTTATTACAATGGTGATTAAATTGAAGTATATCTCCGCCCGTGAAGTTCAAACCACTTTGCGCGCTTTGCGAATTGTAAACCCGCAAGGAGGTAACTTGGCAGGTATTGAAGGTTCAAATACCATTCTTATCACTGACTTTGCGCCTAACGTAAAACGTATTTATGATGTAATTCAAATCATGGACCGTCCTGGACCTGAAAAAGAATTGCGTATATTTAAAATGCAATACGCTGATGCAACGTCTCTCGTGGATACTCTAAACGAACTTACTGTAAAACAAACGCGCTCATCGGGAATCGGATTAGGTCCAAACCTAGATGATGTAAAGATTGTGGCAGATCCACGTTTGGGTGCTCTTATCGTTCAAGCATATCCAGGACGCATGGCAAGACTAGCGCCTATTATTGAAGAACTCGACAAAAAATTAGACACCGAGCCTTCCAATTTTCACTACATCCGTCTGAAACACGCCGATGCAAGTACACTGCAAGAAACATTGGCGAAACTAATAGAAGAAGGAGGTTTTAGCGGACAAAGTGGTGCACGTCCTGCAGGTTCCAAGGTCTCTTCTGGAGGAAGAGATGAAGATGAAAAACCAGCGATTGAAACCGATACACAAAATAACGCACTTATCGTAAAAGCATCACCACGTGAGTGGAACGAAATTTTAAATATCATTCGTCAAGTCGATGTTCGCAGACCTCAGGTACAAATCGAGGCAGCTCTTGTTGAAGTAAGTCCTCAAGACATACTTGGTTTGGGAATTGAATTGTTTTTTGCCGAGAATGCGGAAGACGGCCAAGCCACAATCGGTGGTGGAACCAACTTTGGCTTCACAAACCTAGTGGCGGTGAACAACAATACCGCGGTTCCTATTAACCAAAACCAAGCCATTACTGCACAAAAGTTTGGTAAATTACCGATTATCCCTTTTCGTGATCCATTCCAACGTTCGGGAACCTTTTTTGCAAACTACGACGATCTATTTACATTGCCTATTTTGTTAAATGCTATTCAAACACAGATCGATACAAAAGTTGTCTCTTTACCAAGCATTGTGACAAACGATAACCAACAAGCGCAACTAAAAGTGGCAGATGCGCAACCGTCGCTTGTGAACAATGTTGATGATGCTGGTGGGGTTCGTGAATCGTTTGGTGACTTCCAAGAGGCGGGAACCACTTTACTTGTCACACCGCACATCAGTGGTGAGAAAAATTATTTGCGTCTGGATTTAAGTCAGACAATCGAAGCTTTTGACCGTGCTTCTTTGGCTGTGGGTGGTGTTCAAGCCAAAACTTCACGCCAAATTGTGACTTCTGTAACCATTCCTGATGGTCACACCGTGGCGATTGGTGGTTTAACTTTTGATTCTCGTACCATTAGTGTGGAGAAAATTCCTTTATTAGGTGACCTACCTCTTATTGGATTTTTATTCCAAACACGTATTGTGACACACAATAAACAAAACATTTATCTCTTCGTAACCCCACGAATTTTGCGCGATGAGAATTTTCAAGATTTTAAGAAGTTTTCTCACGAAGTTAAGGTGGAGACGAGTAAGTTTGGAGTCGATATGAATTTGATTGATCCGTCATTTGCACGCTATCAGCAAAAATACGGTCTATCCAATGAGGAGCCAGAGCCACTCTATATGCTCGAATATCAAAGTCCCAACTCCAACAAGTAGTAGTGTTTTACCTCAAGAGCATTTAGCTCTAATTAAAACAAAAATTGATAGGCGAGCTCGCAGACCAGCGGTTCGCCTTTTATTTTGAATTTGCGAGGAGACGGTATGCAAAACTTAAAAGATTTAATGTCTATTTTTGTTGAAAAAGAACTGATTGATGAGAGCAAAGTCGAAGAAGTGATCAAACTGACGGAAGAAGAAAATCTTACGTTAGATCAATGTTTGGTTCAACATCGTTATATACCAGAAATGCCGCTATTACAAGCAATGAGTGATTATCTTGGATATGAATTACGCGAAAAGCTCGAAGGTATTAAAGTGCCCAAAAGTTTTTGTGAAAAAGTGCCCATTAATTTTGCGCGTAACTCCTCTTTGATTGCGATAGATGAAAAACATGGTTTTTACTATATTGCTACTTGTACGCCTCTATTGACATACCCTCTCGATGAACTTGCAAGTTTACTCGATAGTGAAGTCGAGATTATCTTGGCACCGCGAACCGAAATTTTAGCTCTTATCAACCAAGCATATCAACAGCACATGTCCGATGGCAACGCCGTTGATGAAATGGAAGAAGATTTTGATTTAGATGGTATTGGTGAATTTGAAGAACGTTTTGACATTGCTGAATCGCAGAACAAACCTCCGGTAATTCGCACGGTGAATAATATTCTCTTGCAGGCACTGCGCAAAAAAGTAAGTGATATCCATCTACAACCATACGAGGAAAAGTTACAAGTACGTTATCGCATTGACGGTATTTTGTACGACGTCCAGAGTATACCTAAACGCTATCAGGACGCAGTTGTGAGTAGAATTAAGGTAATGGGGCGTATGGATATCGCAGAGAAGCGTTTGCCCCAAGATGGTCGTACTTCTATTGTTATGGGAACTAAGGAAGTGGATTTGCGTATTTCGTCGTTACCAGTTGTTTCCGGAGAGCGTATCGTAATGCGTATTTTGGATAAGTCGAACAAAGTATTTCGCCTCGACGATATTGGTTTAGACGAACGCGATCTAAAAGTTCTCAACCACTTCATCCAATATAATCACGGAATTATTCTTGTGACGGGACCAACAGGTAGTGGTAAGTCGACGACGCTGTATGCTTGTCTCGCGGGTTTAAATGCCGTTGAGAAAAATATTGTCACCGTAGAAAATCCAGTAGAATACCAAATGCGTGGTATTAGCCAAACTCAAGTGGCGGTGAAAAAAGGTTTGACGTTTGCCAAAACTCTCAAGACGTTACTTCGCCAAGACCCTGATGTTATTATGATTGGGGAGATCCGCGATGAAGAAACAGGAAGAATTGCGATTCAAGCGGCACAAACAGGACACTTAGTACTTTCTACCATCCACACCAACGATTCAGCAAGTACGATTACACGTCTTTTGGATATTGGGATCGAGCCATACATGGTATCGTCTTCTCTGGTGTGTGCTATGGCGCAAAGACTTATGCGACGTATCTGCGATGACTGCAAAACCGAGTACAAACCTAGTGAAGCCAAACTTAAGTCTGTGGGACTTGATTTTAACGATTTACCGCATGGCGTTTTGTGGCAAGGTAAGGGTTGTGAGCAATGTATGGGAAGTGGATATAAAGGACGTTGTGGGGTTTACGAAGTATTGCCGATTACCGAAAAGATTAAGGCCAAGATCGTAGAACGCGCAAGTGCCAGTGAGATAAAACAAGAATGCGTAGAGCGCGGTTTACGCACCTTGCGTATGGACGGTGCGGCAAAAGCAGCCAAAGGTTGGACCACAATCGACGAAGTACTGCGTGTGACACAAATGGATTTGTTCTAGAGGACGAAAGGTAAAAGAAAATGTCCTATGATTTTCTACCACTACAATTCACCGAGTACTCTGCGGAGAATATGGTTAGGCGTTCGCGAGAGTTTTATGAAAATGTACAAAAACGTCGCACGGTACGTCATTTTTCCGAACGCAAAATACCACGCGAAGTCATTGAAAATTGTTTGTTGGCTGCGGGAACAGCTCCCAACGGTGCTAACTTACAACCATGGCATTTTGTGGTGGTAGAAGATACAAAAATCAAAAGAGAAATTCGCCTGGCTGCGGAAACAGAGGAGCGTGAATTTTACGAAAACCGCGCTCCCGATGATTGGCTAGAAGCTCTTGCCCCACTTGGTACAGATGCTAACAAACCGTTTTTAGAGACCGCGCCATACTTGATTGCCATTTTTGCGCAAAGCTATGGTTTAGATGAGAATGGCAATAAGAAAAAACATTACTATGTACAAGAGTCGGTGGGCATCGCTACAGGAATTTTGATTACCGCTATTCACAATGCGGGACTCGTGTCACTCACTCATACTCCAAGTCCGATGAATTTTTTGAATAAAATTTTACAACGCCCCACCAATGAACGACCCTATCTCATTCTAGTTGTTGGTTACCCGCAGCAGGATACTCAGGTACCGGACATTCAAAAAAAATCATTAGCGGCGACAACTACTTTTATGTAGGGGAATGGATTGAGCGAGTTGACATTTACCATTGAAAACAAACAATACCAAGTGACAGTTGATGCAAAGGAGGCTATTCTCGATGTCCTCCTAGAAAACGGTTACAATATCCCCTACTCTTGTCGTTCGGGATTTTGCACGGAATGTAAGGCAAAACTACTTTCTGGATCTGTTGACTTAGAAGTAAAAACAGGTCTTGATGAGCAAGATATAAAAGAGAATTACATCTTGACCTGCCAAGCATATCCCACATCGCAAAAATTAGAGATTACATATGATGGAATTCCCCTTCCCCCAGAGTTTTTAGATTAGGATTTGTCTATGTTCGCCAAAATCAAAATTGCTTTGAAAATACTCTTTGGACTATTTTTTATCGCCGCAGGTATCGGGCACTTTGTGAACACCGCGTTTTTTATGAGTATCATGCCTCCATACTTACCTTGGCATCTAGCGTTGGTTTACATTAGTGGAGTTATTGAAATCATCCTAGGGGTGTCACTGATGATTAAGCGATTTCAAGCCTTGGCTGCCTGGGGGATTGTCGCACTGTTGATTGCTGTTTCTCCCGCCAACATCCACATGGCAATGAACCCCGAACTTTTTCCTCAGTTTGGCGTTACAGCTTTGTATGTGCGTTTAGTGATACAAGTCGGTTTGATTCTTTGGGCATACGCGTATACAAGAAAAGCTCAATAGCCCATTTGCATCGCTTTAGAGGAGTGGGCAGATAGTACCCACTCTCTAAAGATTTGTATTACAACCGTTTCTTTCCGTGCTTCTCACTCCGCCACTACTGGCACATCTATGATAAAAGGTCCTTTTCCCGGCACTACGGTGACCGTTGTGGTAAAGGGTTTGTAACCTTGACATTTTATTTCTACTTGTAACTTCTGCCCCGGAGAATAGCGATCATTAAACGATGCTTGTTTTGCGTTGACCATAACGGCTTTGGCCAAAACCATTTTTTTGGTTTTGCTATTGTGGATATGGAAGGATAATTGTCTTTTCTTCGCTTGCATGGCAAAAACTGTCTTTGCTAGTTTTTTGACAAACTTTTTTTGTGGATAATATCCGGGATGCTGCACGCTTATATCGAAAGGGGCCGTAAACTGGAGACGCATAGTATATTGGTTATTTTCTTTTTTTTGTAAAGCGTAGCGATCGCTTTCTGTTATTTTACTTTGAGGATCTTTATGCGTGATAATTACAGTGAACTTCTGATTCTCAACAGGAGGATGATCGTAAGTAAATTGTAGTGGTAACTCGTATATTTCGTTCGATGTTGAGCGGTACTTATCTTCGTGATCAATAACAATAATCGAATTTTGGTAGTGGTAACGACAGTCGATGAGAGAACAAGCGATTTGTAAGATGTTTTTTGCCGATACATTTCTCAAACTTAGATTAATTTTTTTCCCTTGTGCTTCTTTGGTAAGAACAATGTTTAGATCAAGCGTTTTTGCGAAAAAATTGAAAAAATCTTGCGAAGGTGTCTCTAAGAAATCGACATTTAATAAGTTATTTTGCAAATAGTCTTCTTTTTCTTTTGTTGTCGCAGGTACGCTGTCTGAAGTACTATCGATCCTCCACTCTACCGGCAAGTTTCCAATAATGATAATTCCATTCCAGACTTTATAGGATACACCGGTGATACTCGGTAAAATATCCAACAGAGCTTTCACGGAAACCTTTTTGACTTTTAGCGTTATAGGTATTTGCATTCCTTCTACAACTAAAATGTTAATATCCGCAGTTTTTGCCAAAAAGCGTATGAAATCTTCCAGAGGTGCTTCTTTAAAATCCACTGTGATTGTGGTGGTTTTTATTTTATCCAAAAGTGATGCCGAAGAATCTGCGGCACCGTAGTACTCCTTTAGTTTTTTTTGTACTTGCTGGCAAATTTCTTTTTGTTGTGCAAAGTTTTTGAGTATTTTTTGGTAGGTTAATTTCGCCTGTTTATTTTTGTTTGTTTTGCGATAAATTTCAGCGATACGTAAGTGGCATCGCGCGGCCAAATCGTCTTCGGGATTGAGAGCTAAAACCGCTTCATAGACCGTAAATGATTTTTGTAGATCTCGCTGCGCTGTTTCTAAAAAGTAGGCTTTTTCGTACAAGTTTTCGAGGTCTAGTTGTTGATTTTGCGCGAATAAAATACTTGTAAAACATAAAGTGATAAATATTAATTTTTTCATAGTGTAGCTCTTTCAAAATATAGTAAGATAATAATCTTATAAACTAGGTTCCATTTCGAACAATGAAAATTTCATTTTTTATAGGTTATTCCTGACTTCGGTATCTAAGAATAGCAAAACGAATTTGGCTGTTTGTCATTACCAAGTAAAAAAATGTAAAAAAATGTAAAAAAGTCTAAAGCAACTTGAGTCTGGGAAGGAGATGCGGAGTATTCTGGGAATGTTATTCCGTTAGATGATGAAAACAATTTTATTGGTGGAAGATGAGAAGGTAATTCGCACAGTACTTAAAATCCTTTTGGAAGAAAAAGGGCATGAAGTGTATGAAGTGGATAACGGAAAAAAAGCGCTATCTATACTCGAAGATAAGGATTTTGACTTAATTCTGATGGATTTACACATGCCGGTGATGAGTGGTTTTAAGGCAATACGAAAACTACGTGAGAACAACTGTCATACACAGGCAATTGCGATTACAGCATCAATGACAGAAGAAGATAAAAATAAAGCCGTTGAAGCAGGATTCAATGATTGTATTGTGAAGGATTTTAATGCGACGTTTAATGAAAGTATCGAGCGCTTTTTACAATAAAAGGCTTCTTAGACAAAACTAAGAAGCCTTTTTTTTATTCTAGATAAGCAATCGTAATTTGGGTTACTAATTGCTTGTGATAAGATGATATAGGCTTACGATAGATGTGGCTAAGGTGTTGCTTTAAACTAGTTATATCCTGTACATCTTCTGAGCTACCTATAAAATCTTTTTGGGAAAGTTCTTCTATATTTTTTACTTGGATTTCCGCGATTTTTATCTTTAATTTAATGTCATTAAATGTCGGTGGTATTTTTTTTGCATCATCACCTACTTTTTCAATAACACGCAAGGTAACAACTTCACCCGGTTTATAACCACGCCAGTTTGGATAAATCCTATTTCCTGGACGAAAAATGGTCGTGAGTTTTCGTTGCAATACTAGTCCTTGGTATTGTTTACGGAAAGCCATTTCATCACGTGGTAGATTCATTTTACAACGCCGCTCTCATAATCCTTTCCAATTCTTCATCTGCTTTATCTAGCTTTGTCATGATCTTAAACGCGGGAACAGCTTGGAATAAGTTCATATGTTGACCATTGTGTACTCGGTTTCCGTGTTCTTTCGCCATTTTCAAAGTAAGAGTTTCGTCTTCGAGTAAAATGTCCGCAATAATTGCAGAATTTGATAGGTTGGATAGGTTGCTTAAACTTACTTGCATATCTTTTTCTGGGTCCCCAGTCATTGGGCCAAAAGCAGAGTATTTTTCATTGGGTTGCGCACCTTTATTAGAGGTGTTAATGACGAGCTCCGCGTCTTTAAACTCCTTGCCAATTTCTTGTTCACCTGCACCATAAGCGGCACAATATCCGCCGATGAGGTTTGCAATTTTTTGGGCTTTGGCAACGGTGCGATTGCAAATCACAATGAGACTAGGTTTCTTCTTCGCTAACTCATATGCAATGGGGAGAGCGGTTCCGCCAGCACCAAGAATGACCACTTTCTTTCCTTCGATACAGCCAGGGTATTCGGAAAGTAATCCATTGACAAAACCAATACCGTCGGTATTGTAACCAATGAGTTTACCATCTTCTTTGGCAACGACATTCACACTACCAATTACTTTGGCGGAGTCATCAAGGCCGTCTAAGAAAGGGGCTACTTTGTCTTTAAATCCAGAACCTACACCACCACCCACATAACGCGAATCTTTGCGGAATGTTGACATAATTGTTTCCGCGTTTGCAGGGTCTCCTACAACAAAGCTTGTTCGATAAGGTAAATTATGGTGCTCAAAAACAGCATTGTGCATCGCTGCGGAACCACCTGGGTAATCATGATCAATGGGGATTAGTAATAGATTTTGTCCTTCACAATTCTTTATGTCCAGGGCATTGTTTTTTGGTTGCGCGGCTATTTTTACAAGGTTTTGTTCGAATAGTTTATCTATGTGTTTTTCCGAATCTGTACTCGCGGTAGCTGCCGCAGGTGTGGCAGAGGCTGGTGGACCGTATAGCGCCTCACGCATGATGTTTTCGATGTCTTTATCTGGAGTATCAATACCCGTCATTATTTTAATGGCAGGAATGGCCTGATACAGGTTCATGTGTCGTCCACTGTGTGTACGATTGCCGTGGTTGCGTGCCATTTGTAAAGTAAGAGTATCGTTTTCTAGAAGTATATCTGCAACAATTGCCGTTTCCGGCATACGGCCAACATTTGACAAAGCAACCTGCATATCTGCGTCAGGGTTACCGGTCATTGGCGCATAAGCCGAATACATTTCATTTGGTTGGGCACCTTTATTTGAAGTGTTGATGACTACGTCGGCGTCTTGTAGCTCTTTACCAATCGCATCTTCTCCACCAAAACGCGAATTTGCATAACGTGTAATGAGCTTGGCAATTTTTTCTGCTTTCGCAACGGTGCGGTTCAGAATAACAATCTCTCCCGTATCTACAATTTCTGTGGAACTATGTTGTGAAAGTTCATATGCGATAGGTAGCGCGGTCCCACCTGCACCAAGAATCACAACTTTTTTTCCAGAAATGCAATCAGGATATTCTGCTAACAAACCGTTAACAAAACCAATACCATCGGTGTTGTAACCAATGAGTTTTCCATCGCGTTTGGCGACGACGTTTACACTGCCAATTGCTTTTGCTGATTCATCTAGATCGTCTAAAAATGGAGCCACTTTATCTTTAAAGCCTGAGCCCATCCCGCCACCAACGTAAAGTGGGTCTTCGCGGAAAGCATTGACAATGGCCTCTGCGTTTGCTGGATCAGCAACGACAAAACTACTGCGGAAGGGAAGATTGAATTTAGAAAATACCGCATTGTGCATAGATGCTGAACCGCCTGGGTAGTCGTGATCTATAGGTAAAAGAAGAACGCGTTTGTCTCCCAAGTTATCGATGTCGAGTGCGTTGTCTTTTGGTTGCGATGCTACTTTGATAATGCCTTGAGAAAACAACTCTTTTATCATCATGGATCATTTTCCTTTCTGAAATTGTATGCGCAAATCAACATAACAATGTTGATTTGCAAGAACCTATGATGCAAAATTGTAACAGCATTTTTTACAACAATCAATTTGCAAATTTTTAAAAATTTATATTTGTAAAAGATCACCAAAAATACCATGGAATTTTACTCCATTATTTTTGACTTTGAGATCTATTTACAATGTTGAATTATATGCTATGATAGTAAAAACTTGGAGGTCAAGTTTTTGTTGGGCATGTAAAACCAATTTTATTGCTACAAGAAAGTTATGATTAATGAAGATACTTAGATATATACCTCTTTTACTACTCAGTGTCTTAACCCTGAATGCCGAAACCGAAAAATATCGCCTCATATGGAATGGTGATCCGGCAACGACGATGACAATTGCCTGGAACCAAGCTAAAGGTGAAACAGCTGCTGTTTACTATGGACAAAAAAAAGACAAGTCCGATTGGGTTATGCATAAAGTAGATCGCGAAATCGCATATCGAGGTATGCAAAACAAATTTGTACGTTTAAAAAAATTACAACCAAATACCGCTTACTATTTTGAAATACGCGACAACAGCAGTGATAGTGGTGTTATGTGGTTCCAAACAGCCCCAGATAAGCCGCAACCCTTTACTTTTATTGCTGGTGGTGATTCACGCACCAATAAAGAGCCGCGAGTGAATGGTAACAAACTTATCGCCAAAATACGTCCGCTGTTCATTGCTCATGGTGGAGACTATCTGAGTGATGGAACTGCGGAAGAGTGGCAGATGTGGCTTGATGAGTGGCAACTGACAAAAAGTGCCGATGGACGTATGTATCCGATTATGCCTGCACACGGAAATCATGAAAATGATGATCGTTATATGATATATAATCTTTTTGATATACCACATAAGGATGCTTATTTCGCATGCAATGTTGCTGGTAACTTACTGCGCGTCTATACACTAAACACAGAGTTAGAGCCGGGTGTTGGTTACGGTGCTTTTGCCGATCAAGACGACAAAATTTGGAAAGAACAAAATAAGTGGTTTGTCGAAGATCTACAAAAAAATCATGATAAAGTGACATGGAAAATCGCAAATTACCATCGTCCTTTACGTCCACATACTTCTGCAAAGACCGAAGGTTTGGGACGCATCGCGGCATGGGCCGATCACTTTTATAAATACGGAATACATGTGGCGGTAGAGTGTGACACTCACATGGTGAAATACACATACCCACTACGTCCGTCTGCTGAAGGCTTTGAAAGTTTTGTGCGCGACGATGCCAAAGGAACGATGTTTATCGGCGAAGGTAGTTGGGGAGCTCCCACAAGACCAACAGATGACGATAAGCCATGGACGTTAGCAAGTGATTCGTTTTGGCAATACAAATTGCTACATGTCACACCGCAAAATATAAAAATTCACACCGTAAGATATGGCAAACTCGAAGAAGTAAAACGCGGTATTCACTATAATCCCGATGAAGTTACTGCTTTGACGCAAGAACAACAAAATGCAAATCCTCTGGCAATGCCACAGGGACTTACTTTGTGGACACCTTTAAGTGGTCAAGCCGTACAAATTCCTTTTGTAAAACAAAATGTCGATCACAACACGTACATTCATCTAAAAAGTACATGGAAATACGCGACAAAGGACGCGGAGAATTGGTCGCAACTCAGTTTTGATGACTCTGGCTGGGAAGCAGCAACTGCGGATAAACTTCCACAACACAAAGTACTGTTTTTACGTAAAAAATTTAGTGTAGCGCACGACAAATATCGCACACTACGTCTAAATTTAAGGACGCTATGTAGTGATGGAGCCGTTATCTATTGTAATGGCAAAGAAATCGCACGTTATAATGTTACGAATGACAATCCCGCACAGGCTTTACGTCACATTGAAGATGTGGAGATTGTGGATATACCGCTTTCGCTCGATATACTACAGCAAGGAGATAATTGCTTGGGAGTTATGTTGGTGCAGTTTGGCGAAAATAACGGTAAGTGGGAGGCGGATTTGAGTGGAATTGTTTCGATTCAAGATAAACTCAACCCACCGAAAATGCCGCAGAACGTTTCTGCAAGTGTCGTTTCTGACAAAGAGATACATATTCACTGGGATAAAGTGGACACCGCAAACTACTATCAATTAGAAAGACGTGTTCGTGGTGGAATTTGGGAAGTGATCCAACAACGTATTATGATTACTTCTTATGAAGATCGTGGTCTTGTGGGAGATACAGCGTATCAATATCGTATTTGTGGTATAAATAACTATGGTGTTTCTAATGCGAACTTTATTAAAGTAACTACGCACAAGACACCAGAGAATGTTATGCTGCAAGAAAGTTTTACCAAAGGATTGGGGAAATTCAATGCGGTAAGTGTTGCCAGCAATGCGAAGTGGCAGGCACAATTTAAGGCCGACCGTCTTTGTGCCCTAATCTCTGGTTATGGTGCCGATAGCGATAGCGATGACTGGTTGATTTCTCCGGAAATGGATTTACGTAACCGTAAGGCTCCG
The DNA here is from genome assembly GCF_009002475.1 of Candidatus Uabimicrobium amorphum. Lineage (GTDB taxonomy): Bacteria > Planctomycetota > Uabimicrobiia > Uabimicrobiales > Uabimicrobiaceae > Uabimicrobium > Uabimicrobium amorphum. The sequence goes on along the minus strand of NZ_AP019860.1, from coordinate 8,726,431 downwards.
CAATTGACGTTTGATATTTATTGTAAATACTCTGGTGGTAAGCTATTACTGAAAAAAACGTGTAATTACAACGAAAAACAACCGCAAAAGTCGGTATGGAAGGTACTCGAAGTTCAACTTCCCGAGCAGGATTCGCGTAAATGGACGACATGCTCTGTTGATTTGACAGAGTTTAATGACAGCAAAATTCGCTTTGCTTTTCACTACACTTCGGGAACGACCGGAGGAAATGCTGCCAGGTGGTGCGTGACAAGTATTGAAGTCCGTGATGGTGAAAGGCAGGACTTTCCCCAAAAGAAAGTTGAGCCACAACAATCATCATTGTTTCCAAAGTCAAAAGGAGACTTACGTGTCGCCACATTCAATGTCTCTTTGTATCGCAAGTCCGATGGTATGCTAAGCAAAGACTTGGAAACTTCAGCACATCCGCAAATCAAAAATATAGCGGAGGTCATTCAACGTGCTAGGGCTGATGTCATATTACTCAATGAATTCGATTATGTGGCCGATGGTTCTGCGATCGAAAATTTTAAGAAAAACTATCTGCAAGTGTCGCATAATGGTTCGGAAACTATCGACTATCCATACCACTATATCGCACCGTCGAATACTGGTGTGGACTCTGGTCATGACCTGAATAACGATGGAAATTTAGGCGGACCAGATGACGCTTTTGGTTATGGCGAATATCCTGGCCAGTATAGCATGGCGGTTCTGTCAAAATATCCTATCGATCATGATAAGATACGCACTTTTCAAAAGTTTCTATGGAAAGATATGCCCAAAGCGCTGTTACCTATCGATCCGCAAACCAAGAAACCGTGGTATAGTGAAGACGAAGTCAAGGTATTGCGTCTTTCCTCAAAAAACCACTGCGATGTACCTGTCAATGTAAATGGCGAATTTGTTCACTTACTTATTAGTCATCCAACGCCACCAGTTTTCGATGGTGAAGAGGATCGCAATGGAAAAAGAAACCATGACGAGGTGCGTTTTTGGCACGATTATGTTCACTCTGATCTTGCGGAATACATATACGACGACAACGGAACCAAAGGTGGGTTGTTAGACAAACGATTTGTGGTGATGGGAGATTTAAACGCAAGTCCGACAGAACGCGACGCCCTCAAAGCTATGATCAACAAACTCATTTCTTGTGATAAAACTCATAATTTTGTTCCGAAAAGTCAAGGTGGTGAAGAAAACGACCCGCAAAATAAATACTCCCCTTCACATACCGCTGGCTGGAAACTTCGCGTTGATTATGTTTTACCATCTTCTCTTGGGTTTAAGGTGCAAAATGGACAAGTATTTTGGCCTACAATACAAGATAAGTACTATCGTTTAGTTAGTTCTCCCGAACTGAGTTCTGATCATCGTTTGGTATATGTAGATCTGAGCATTGAAGCTATCAAATAGAACGAACAGTGTTCTCTGAAACTAGTGGGTCATTCGATTTGCCTATGTATATTAATTTGTCATTCTGAACCTGATTCAGAATCACTTATTTTTGTAGACTCCTGATCAAGTCAGGAGTGACACTCAGTGTAAAAAATGTCATTTAAAGTCGGATGGCCCACTAGTATATCCCGATTTTTAGTTTTAGAGAACTATCTACGACATTCTTCATAAATCGCATCATTTGCTATTTAGGAATTTACTATGTCCAAGGAAAAACAAGCTCAAAACAATTATCTTTTGTACAATTATTTGCGTAACAAGGGTTTAATTGATGAAAAAATCTTGATGTCTTTTGCTCAAAGATGCAATCAAGACGGAAGTAACCTTGGGCATACACTCGTACAAAATCGTTTGTTATCCATGAACGATCTCTCCACTTTTTTTCAACACATTTCGACAAACCTCCACAATATGAAGTCAACCTCTCTCGATTTAAAGGTAGGGGTTAATGGAAAAGACTTTGGTAAGTATGTACTTGTAGAAGAAATTGCGCGTGGTGGTATGGGTATTGTATATAAAGCCATGCAAAAAGATATCAAAAGAGTAGTGGCTCTAAAGGTGATGATGGATAGTGAAAAGCTCCAGCCGCGCTTTCTTCGCGAAGCGCAAGTCTGTGCAACTCTAAATCACCCGCACATTGTTCCTATATATGAGATTGGCACTTTTAATAACGTTCAATTTTTTTCGATGCAGTATATCGAAGGAATTACTTTGGCCGATGTTTTAAAAGAAAAAGAAGTCATCGAAAAAACGACGCGTAATGTTGAGTGGCTGGTTAAAATTGCCGAAGCTTTATTTCACTCTCATGAAAAGGGAATTATTCACCGTGATATTAAACCTTCAAATATATTGATTGATAAAAGTGGTTGTCCTTTTCTTGCGGATTTTGGTTTAGCAAAAATGAATAGAAGTGACAGCTACAAATTGACAAAAACCGGAGAGGTGATCGGTACACCTTTTTTCATGTCGCCGGAGCAAGTCAATGGTCACAAACTCGACGCACGTACGGATATTTATTCCTTAGGGGTCATTTTATACCAAGTTCTAACAAGCCAACTTCCGTTTTCGGGAAATAATCTTTCGCAACTGTATCGTAAAATACTTCGAGAAAGGCCTGTTCCGCCCAAGGTTTTTGGAGCGCTAGCGTCGTTGAGTAGTATATGTTTAAAAGCCTTAGAAAAAGATCCGCAGTTGCGCTATCAAAAAGCAGACAAATTTGCCCAGGATTTGCAGTCGGCGTTGGCGGGGGAATACCGTGAAAAGCGCATAGATAAAATCAAAAAGGTGTATCATCTTGGCAAAAAAAATATGCTGTTTGTTGGCATCACATTACTATCGATGTTGATTGCCGTGAGCATGTACTTTTTATGGGATACTTTTCAATTCGCAGCGCAAAAAGAATTACAACACGTTGAACATCTCATCGCGGAGCATCAATACAATGATGCAAAAATACAGGTAGAAAATTTACTAAAGAAGTCGCCTAACAATGCGGAAATACATGCCAAACTAGCACAAGTTTACTTTCTCTTAAAAGACACTTCCCATGCAATCGAGAGTATCTCTACAGCGATTAAGTTGCAGCCAGATATAGGGTATAGGTTGCTAAAAGCTAGGTGGCTACGAGAAAAAAATCTCCATAAAGAAGCGTTGGCGATCTATCAATCGTTGTCGAAAGATACACCGCAAGTCGAGTTTGAAATTGCGCATACATTGTTTGCGATGAAAAAATATGATGAAGCACGCAACATATACACCATACTCCTAAAAAAGACAAACAACGCGCAGATAAAATTGCAGCTTGGAAAAATTTACTTTTTCAAAAACGATTTCGCCACAAGTTTAAACTATCTACAAGAAGTAGAAAAATCCCACGAAGTTTTACCCATAGTCTTAGAAGAAACATTTTATTATCTGGGAAAGATATACACAAAACAGCAGCTAACATCCCAAGCAATTACGATGTTTAAAAGAGTTGAAAAAAGTCGCGAAAAATTTACTGATATCAACTTATTGATCGGCTTCGCTCTGGCAAAACAACAAGAATTTTCCGAGGCTATATCGTATTTAGAGCTGGAAAATGAATATTACAAAAGTACCAAATTCTATCGCACATTAGCTTCGTGTTACCAACAAGTCAAAAACTATACAAAAGCCATTGAGTTTTATAGCAAATGCATAAAGCGCGAACCATGGCAATTTGAATTTTACACTATGCGCGGTTTGTGTTATGGAAAAATAGACAAGATGGACGAAAGCGGAGAAGACTTTCTCAAAGCAAGTATGCTTGGACCTAACAACGTAGACAGTTTAGCCAATTTATATCAAAATGTATTTCGTTATCGCTCTTTAGAGAAACGTTATGAATTAGAAAAACGTATTTCTCATTTACTTTTAATGCGTTATAAAAATCAATCGACAAATCTTTTTGACATTGAATATCAAAGGCTTGCACAGAAGTATATGGACGAATACGATAATATTGTTCTTGCTCCCATTCCACAGCCAAAGCAAATAGAACGTTTTATTACTTTGGCGATGAAAAAAAAATCGGAAATTAAACAAATTGCAACGAGTGCTTTGCATAAGTTATATCACAGTAAAAAAGTTTTATATCAAGTAGCAAAATTTGAAGTACTACAAGATTTACATAAAGCCATGTCCTTGCAATATGAAGAGTTACAACGCAAGTATGCGCGGCAACTTCTGGTTCGGTACTACATCATAAACGATGAAAGTGCTTTGAATACTTTACATAGCAGTTATATTGAAATTCTTAAAGATATTGCTGTGCGTGATAGCGAACACAATATTATGCGTTTTTTTGCATTGAAAACGCTTGTGCATATGCGTGAAGTAAACACTCATCATTTTATATTGCGTTATGTGAGATCATCACAAAATGCTATGCGTTTGATGTCATGCGCGGCACTAGTGAGTGAAAACATAAGCAGTATGGCTTTTGATCGTAGGTTCAAAAAAGAACGCGATCCTTTTTTACGGATGTTGCAAGTAAAGTATTTATTAGAGGAGCGTGGACAACTACGTTTTTTCTTACAAGATGAAAATATTGCTGTGCGTCTAACTGCGGCAAATAAATTGTGGCAAGCCGGGTATCTTGATGCCGAAAAAGTATTTATTACGGGTTTTTCACACCATAGTGCCGCGGTACGTGCTTTTGCGTGTAGCCATTTTTGGAACTTTAGATCGGAAAGACTGAGACAATACACAAAAGATAAATACTTACCTTTGTTGGCAAAAACATTACAAGACCCAGATGCGAAGGTACAGCGAATTGCGATACTGCGTATGTCTCAATTACCGAAAATAAAGGTGCTCGATTTTTTAAAGCCACTTTTGGATAGCCAAAACAATTTTGTAAAATTACAGGCCCTTATCGCCATTGGGGTGCGTGGTGATTTATCTACCGTAGTAGACTTTATCGAAGATAATGATGAGGCATATTTACAAGCGTCGTTATTTGCCATCACTAAGTTGACTTCCGAAAGAAAAATGCGCAGCTTGAGTTTGATTAGTCTTATTAGCAACGCTATTGAAAATAATAGCAGTGCTCATTTTACGATTTTTCTTTTAAAAGCAATCGGTCGTGCACAAAAAACCGGTGCGCGGTATATTTACAAATATATAGATCATCCTCGCGAATCAGTGCGTTTGGGGACCATTTTGGGTTTGTATCGCTACGGAGATGTGTCGATGTTACCAAAAATAGCACCATTTTTAGATAGCAAAATCCCCATTATTCAGGACGCGGCGGCGTTTACTACGATGTCGATTGTTTCGCGTGAAGGAAATAGCAAGTTGATGGAGAAATATCAAAAGATAATTCGCGAAAAAAAATTGCTACTAAATGGTTCTTACGCTTATGTACGCGATTTGCACATAAAAACAGAACTCGGGAGCGTTATTCGCTATCATAAATCTATCGAATGGGATGTATTGTATCCTTTATATTTCCGTAAATTGTACGCAAAGATTTTTGAGAACCAAGAGCGACGCGCCAATTTCATTGTTCGTAAAATTCATCTATTAAAAAAAGCGTTAAATCTGTCTCCTCAACACCATCGCTATTTGTTTTTTATCGCACTTCTTTACCATGCAAATCAGAACTATGGAAAAGCACGCGAATGTTTACAAAAAGCCATCACCATAAAACCTCTGACCGTTTATCACTACTGGTTAGCATTGGCACATTATGCAGAAGGCAATTATGATGCGTCGCTAGAGGCAATACTAAAATACCAAAAGTATTACTTTTTGGATATATACGCTGTACAGCTACAATTGAATATCTACCGCGCGAAAAACAATCAAGAGCAAGTGCAAAAAATATGGCAAAGACTGGAAATAATGAAATTGAAATAATATGAAAAAAATTGTACGTATCATCGACCGTTTAAATATAGGCGGTCCAACAATCCATGTTTCCTTGCTTTCAGCGAAATTAGACAACTACACAACGACATTGGTGAGTGGTTATGTGTGCAAAGAAGAAGGGGATATGAGCTATGTCACTCTAGATTACGGTGTGGAACCTGTGTATGTGCCACAATTAAGTCGTGAAATTCGCTTGGTGAAAGATGCGGTGGCGTTATGGAAAATATATCGCTTATTGCGACGCGAAAAACCACATATTGTACATACCCACAAATCTAAAGCGGGGTTTATTGGACGTATGGCAGCCATTTTAGCGGGCGTACCTATTGTCATTCACACATTCCACGGGCACGTTTTTCACGGCTACTTTTCCCCGCGAAAAACACGGCTATTTTTACGTATTGAACGCTTTTTAGCGAGGTTTACCGACAAAATTGTAGTAATTAGCCCGCAACAACAAAGCGAAATTTGCGATAAGTACCGCATTGCACGAAAAAATAAATTTGCCATTATACCTTTAGGATTTGATTTCGCTTGCCCGCAAATTGTAATGAAAGAACGCGGCTGGCTGCGCGAAAGACATCAATGGAAAGAGCAAGATGTTGTCGTCGGAATTATCGGTCGCCTTGCCGCGATAAAAAATCACGAAATGTTCTTAGACGTTGCGGAACGCGTGGCTAAGGAGCATATGCATATCAAGTTTGCGATCATAGGCGATGGAGAACTACGCTCTCAATTAGAAGAATCTGTAAAAAAGCGTAACTTACAACAACACGTAGTATTTAGTGGGTGGGTCAAAGAAACTGCGCAAATTTACAGTGATATCGACATCGTAGCGTTGACATCACGCAATGAAGGAACACCAGTTGTGGCCATAGAAGGGATGTACTACTCTAAACCCGTGGTGGCAACAAATGTCGGAGGGGTGAGCGATGTTGTGGATGAAGATAGTGGATTTCTTTGTGAGGTCGGCGACGTGGAAAGTTTTACGGCAAATGTATTGCGCTTGGCAAACAATACCCAGTTGCGCGAGCAACTAGGTAAGTCTGCTCATGAGAGATCTAAAAAGATGTTTTGTTATACGCGTTTGGTGGGGGATATCGAGAACCTATACGCGTCGTTGTAGTATTATTTGTTTTGAATGAGTTGAACCTGTTGTTGTTCATCGTCGAGATAAGTAATCGCAGGAGCATAAGATTTGACCATTTTCTTGGCTCTCTTTCGTCCAACTCTCACAATTTTCTCTCGCAGTATTTCGGCTCTTGGGTTAATTTTAACTAACTTCCATCCAGGAGTAAAATCGGTATGCAAACCACTCCCTGGAACCTTAACATGCAGCGCTTCGATCATTTCGCCTTCACGGATGACACATGTTGTTTTCATGTACTTTCCGTTGTAGTATTTACGTAATAGAATCATCGCAGAACAACTACCAGCACCAAGTAACTTTATTTCGTAGGCAGGCATAATCCGCAATTGTTTGCTGCGCAAAGTTTTGCTGGCAATCACTTCTTTACCAAGAATCGTTTTCGCAACACCACCAGTGGCTTTTGTGTTATATGTAAAGCTACGTAGTTGATAATTGTAGTCTGTTTTGAAAGCGATCTGTGTATCGAGATATTCAGTTCTGTCGTTAGTAAAGTGAAAGGTTTTTTGTTGCCGCTTACCTTTCGCATCTCGCCACTCTTTCACGAGTTGATAACCATCGTACTGCATATTGTATTTGCCATTATTCTTTGATTGCGGTTGTTTCCAACGCAGCTGAATATTTTTCTTGGCAATTTTCGCATAAAATTGTCGCGGCACGGCAATTTTGTACTGTTCCTCAACAAAAACAATTGTGACATTCGCCGATGGATAAATGTGTTCATAGCTTGGCGCTTGAGAAGCGCTTGTGCTCACATTCCAATTTTTACTAACCTGTTCGTAGAATGTTTGGTTCGATTTTGCTGTATCGTTGTATCGTTGTCTAGCTTCAAACATTCTGACTCTGCTAGTGGTTATAATTTTACGCTGCGTTGAGCATATTTCTTCTACTAAGTTCTCGGCATCGCTGTTTCCAGATGTTGAAAACCAGTAGGCGTTAAAAGTCACACATAAAACAAAAGCAACCTGGCATCCGTATTTGATGAGTATTTTTCGATAATCAGTCATACTTCCTCTCTTTCTTTGTAAATTTGACCGCAAAAATAATTTATTACAGGTATTACTAGATTAAGAGGTACGGTATGTTGTTGAGTAACAATACCTTACTGATATACATCATAGCATAATGGTTGCGTTTTTTGCAAGGGGGAGTTTGTTTATATTTTTTTGGTTGGGTTTTGAATTGGTATAGGTATAGGTATAGGTATAGGTATAGGTATAGGTATAGGTAATAGGTATAGGTATAGGTATAGGTATAGGTTTAGCACTTCCATGTTGGTGCCCTCACCATCGAATTTAAGGTTTTAGCTTCGCTAAAAGCCTTAATTCTCATGCCTCTCCCACGGGGAGAGGCGTAATGCGTCTGAGTTGATGTTTTTGATTTTTGGTGTGTGGTCTTTTTTTAGTTAGGTCTTTGTTTTTGAATTGGTTTAGGTATAGGTTTAGCACTTCCATGTTGGTGCCCTCACCATCGAATTAAAGGTTTCAGCTTCGCTGAAAGCCTTTATTCTCATGCCTCTCCCACGGGAGAGGCGTAATGCGTCAGTATTGACGTTTTTGATTTTTGGTTTGCGGTCTTTTCGAGTTTGATTTTCGTTTTTGAATTGGTTTAGGTATAGGTTTAGCACTTCCATGTTGGTGCCCTCACCATCGAATTAAAGGTTTCAGCTTCGCTGAAAGCCTTTATTCTCATGCCTCTCCCACGGGAGAGGCGTAATGCGTCAGTATTGACGTTTTTGATTTTTGGTTTGCGGTCTTTTCGAGTTATATCTTTGTATGTCGGTATTATCTCATGTTGTCATAGTTATGCGTATAATGGAAGCATTCACATTTTCATTATATGAAGGAATACATATGTCTAAATTAGAGAAATATAACTATACAACATCTGAAGATTTTTTATGGAAGAGACTTCGTAACAGACAAGTAAACGGATTTAAATTTCGCAGACAACATCTAATAGGTTGTTATGTGGTAGATTTTTTCTGTTTTTCTAAAAAGTTAGCTATTGAAGTTGATGGTTTGATACATAAAAATTATGAATCGCAAGATAAAAAACGCGAGATATATCTTGCTCAAAAAGGAATTTCTATATTGCGGTTTTCCAATTATGCAATCTACAACCATATAGATAAGGTCTTAGAAGAAATAGTAAAAGAACTACAAATGGAAACAAAGACCAATTAAAAAAGACCGCAAACAAAAAAACAAAAACATCAATGTAGACGCATTACGCCTCTCCCGTGGGAGAGGCATGAGAATAAAGGATTTCAGCGAAGCTGAAACCTTTAATTCGATGGTGAGGGCACCAACATGGAAGTGCTACATCTAAACCTATACCAAAACCCGACCGCAAACAAAAAAACAAAAACATCAATGTAGACGCATTACGCCTCTCCCCGTGGGAGAGGCATGAGAATAAAGGCTTTCAGCGAAGCTGAAACCTTTAATTCGATGGTGAGGGCACCAACATGGAAGTGCTAAACCTACACCTAAACCTACACCGATTATCTAAAATAAAACGTACAAATATTTTGAGACCTTCATTTTGAAGGTCTCAAAAGTCTTTTATTAACAATAGCTTACGGATTATCACTTCCTTTGTGAACCAGTGGCGCATCTCCCTCATGCCATTGTGGGTATTTTGTCATGACGCTCTTAAACAGTTCACTTTCTTCATGGTACTTCAACCACTGTTGCAATTCACTGTAAGGCAGTGCACCAAACGCCTTAATATCCACTTTGGAAAACTGGCGCACAAAGGGAAAAATGGCAATGTCAGCGAGTGATATACGTTGCGCAAATAGAAAACGATTTTGCTTTAGCTTGGTGTTTAACGTTTCGAGAAACGCGCAGCATTTCGCAAAATAAGGCTTTTCGTCTTCGATGTCATAGCGCTGTGGATACTTATAACGATCCAGATTAAATTTAAACTCTCCATCATTGTGTGTAATGAGTTTGTGTATCTCTTGCTGCATATTGTCAGTAAAATGTAACCAGCCAATATTGGTGCCATCAATCGCCCAATGCATAATCTCTAAACTCTCTTCGATTATCTTGTCAGGGCAAACCAGTACCGGTACGGTGCCCTTCGGTGACGCTTTGAGTAATTGTGGAGGTTTATCTTTTAATACAACTTCGCGAATTTCAAAACTGCGCCCGGCGGCGAAGAGAGCCATACGTGCGCGGATTGCGTACGGGCAACGGCGAAATGTATATAAAATTGTATCAGACATATATTGAGACCTCATATTTTTGTTATAATACATTTACGTTTATTTTATGAATTGTACCACATAAACATAAATAGAAAGCAAAAACGATGTCAAAATTACAATTTTCTCGCGAAGAAATGAAAAAGATGGGTTACCAGGTGATCGATATGTTGGTGGACCATTGGGATAATCTCCCACAAAAAAGAACGGCAATAACCGCTACACGTCAAGAAATGCGCGATAAAATTTCGCAGCCCTTTGTTTCAGAACCTGGTAACTTCGATGATATCTTAAAAATGCTGCGTGAAGATGTATTTGGCCATGCTCTTAATGTGATGCATCCGCGATTTTTTGCGTACATTCCCGGACCTAGTAACTTTGTCAGCGTTCTCGCGGACACTATGGCCGCAGGATACAATACGTTTGCGGGAACATGGCTCGCTGCCGCAGGACCGAGTCAGATTGAGTGGGATACCATTCACTTTTTATGTGAACAATTGGGACTGGGGCAAGAAGCAGGTGGAATATTTGTCAGTGGTGGTTCTATGGCAAATTTAACGGCACTTGCTGTTGCGCGCAAGCAAGTATTGGATGATCGTTTGCATAACGCTACGGTCTATTTTAGTGATCAGACACATACGGCAACGGACCGCGCGTTAATTATCCTTGGATTTCATCGCGAAAACATTCGTAAAATACCAAGCAATGACAACTTTGTTATGTGTACAGATGAACTTAGGTCACAAATACAGAAAGACAAACAAAATGGCCAACGCCCCTTTTGTGTTATTGCCAATTCAGGGACGACAAACACCGGAGCGATAGAACCACTCAACGATATTGCCGACATATGCGAAGAAGAAAACATGTGGTTTCACGTAGATGGTGCCTACGGAGCGGCGGCAGTGTTGAGTGAAAGGGGAAAAAAACAACTGCAAGGCATAGAACGTGCGGATTCTATTGCTCTTGACCCCCATAAATGGTTATTTCAACCTTTTGAAATTGGTTGTACAATTGTTCGCAATACCGAGCATCTAAGAGACACCTTCCAAATTCTACCTGAATTCTTACAGGATGCACACCAACACGATCGCGAAATTAATTTTTGCGATCATGGTATACAACTCAGTCGCAGTTTTCGCGCACTAAAGCTGTGGTTGTCATTTAAAGTATTTGGTTTAAAGGCATTTAGTGATGCCATTGATATGGGTTTTGATTTGGCGGAATTTGCTGCACAGCAAGTGGAAAAAAATTCACATTTGCAACTCGTCACGCCTGCGCAAATGGCACTTTTGAGTTTTCGTTACTATGATGAAGGTTGCGATGAGGAGGCACTAAATCACATAAACAACAATATTGTAAAACAAGTGATCAAGGAAGGTTTTGCAATGATGAGTAGTACTGTACTGAAAGGCAAAACTGTATTACGACTATGTACCATTAATCCACGTTCTACGGAAGACGATGTGTGTCAGACATTGATGAAGGTTGTGGAATACGGCCAAGGGATACAAAAAAAAATGTAGTTTGAGTACAAGTTTCGACTCGAAACTTATGTACTTTTGTTTGTATAAAACGAAAGTGTAAAGCCTCTCTGTTACCGGAGAGGCTTTAAAATGTGAACTCTACACAATGGAAAATTGAGCCATTAAATACACTCTAGGACAATATTGTTTGCAAGTCCTGTGAAGCATTTCCGATTCCCATTAGGTTGTATTTCTCTTGCAAAACTTTTAGAACGTTTGGCGTAATGAAGGCTGGAAGTGCAGGGCCAATACGTATGTCTTGAATGCCAAGATAAAGTAGTGTTAGCAATATACACACGGCTTTTTGTTCGAACCATGATATAATGAGAGACAACGGTAATTTATTGACATCGGTTTTGAATACTTGTGCTAGGGCAACGGCGACTTGAATCGCGGAGTAGGCATCGTTGCATTGTCCCATGTCTAAAAGTCTTGGTATTCCTCCGATATCACCGAATTGCAATTTGTTAAAACGGTATTTTCCGCATCCTAGTGTTAGAATCGCACAATCTTCGGGAACTTCTTCGGCGAAGTCGGTGTAGTAATTACGTACGGACTCAGCACCATCGCATCCACCGATTAAAAATAGGTGGCGTAGGTGCCCTCCTTGAATGGCTTCTACTACTTTATCAGCAACACCCATTACCGTATCATGTCCAAAACCCACCAATATCTTTTCATCGGTACTATCTTCTGTAAAACCAGGTAGTGCTAAAGCAGAGTCAATTAAAGCCGCGAAGTCTCTGTTTTCTACGTGTTGTACACCAGGCCATCCCACAACTCCGCTAGTGAATAGTCTACCCTGGTAAGATTCCTTCGGTTTTTGTATACAGTTTGTGGTCATCAAAATAGATCCAGGGAATTCGGCAAATTCTTTGCGCTGTTCCATCCACGCCCCACCAAAGTTTCCAACTAAATGCGAAAATTTCTTTAGCTCTGGGTATGAGTGTGCGGGTAGCATTTCGCCGTGGGTATAGACATTAACACCTTTGCCTTCCGTCTGTTTTAGTAGTTCTAAGAGATCTTTTAAGTCATGACCTGAAACTAGAATTGCCTTTCCTTTGACAGGGTGAATTCTTACTTCAGTAGGTTCCGGCTTTCCGAAATTTTGTATATGACCGCGATCCAAAAGTTCTAAAACTTTGTAATTGATTTCGCCGACAGCAAGAGCATTTGCGAGTAGTTCGTCTACAGCAAATTCTTCGTTCGTTAGAAAATCCATTATCTCAAGTACTTTGTCGTAGACTTGCTGATCTTCGGCACCTAAAATTTTTGCGTGATGCGCGTAGGCCACCGTTCCTTTGAGTCCATACATAATGAGTTCTTTAAGACCTGCAATATCGGCACCGTGTTTTTGTATTTGCAAGCGCACTGATGCTTGAATGCCTTGTTCAATTAAACCATCGATGCTATCTGCCATTTGCCATGTGGCGGGACCACCTAAATTTTCGGGAGTTGCTTGCTGCTGTTGGCAGGTTTGTAAGTAAGTATTGCGAGCGTTTTGTAATTCTAAGTGTTGTTTCTTTATCATCGCGGCAAGTCGCTTGGGATCAAAGTTTACATTGGTAACTGTGGCAAACAAAGATTCCATAATTAAGTTGTTTATTTCTGGAGTATCTACTCCCAATTTTCTTAGTCTATGACCATACATTGCTAAACCGCTACTTGCATAAACGATTAAATCTTGCAAGGCGGCAACGTCAGGGTCTTTTCCACAAACACCAAAGTTTGTGCATCCTGTGTTATGGGATGTTTGTTCACATTGATAACAAAACATGCTCATGAGTTTCTCCTTTTTTTGTATTATTGTTAGGTATTGGGTTTGTTAGTGCAAAATGTATACCTGATAGAGGGATTTAGGAAAGAATATTTAGATGCCAATAAGTATGAGGCTTGTAGAGTTTTTTTAGGGGACGTATGAAGGTTAACAGTGTTCAATTTTATATGATGTTATAAATTAAACAAGAAGGACAAAAGCAAAAAGGCACAAAGCGACTCCAAATGTAAGGCGGACTTTTTTGTGCCCGCCCGTTTCTACAAATGTGCACTTTTAACGCAGGTCGCTAACGCGAACGGCTTTTCCGCCTTCGCATCTTGGTATAGACCCTGGAGACATTAATTTTATGTGAGCGTTGAGTCCTAGTTCTTCACGTAAAGAGTGTGCTATTTTTGCGGTGAGGGTTTCTGTAATTTGTTCGCTGATTTCTATCTGTGGTTGTACCTCAACTTGTACCTCTAGTGTATCTAGACGTTGTTTTTTGTCGACGATTAATTGATAATGTGGGGCAATCTCCGGCATGGAAACCAACGCCGATTCAATTTGCGAGGGAAAAACGTTGACGCCACGAATAATTAGCATGTCGTCATTGCGTCCGATCACACGCGACATTCGCGCATGAGTGCGTCCGCAAATACATGGTTCTTTGGTCACGGAAGCGATATCTCGTGTACGGTAGCGAATGAGAGGCGAGGCTTCTTTCGTTATGGTGGTAAACACTAATTCACCCGTCTCTCCTTCTGGTAGAACGTCTCCACTATCTGGGTCGATCACTTCTACGATAAAGTGATCCTCAAAAATATGTGCGCCGTTTTTCGCTTGATGACATTCGCAAGAAACACCTGGACCAATGATCTCACTTAGTCCGTAAATGTTTATGGCATTTACGTTTAGCTTGTTTTCGATTTCGTCACGCATAGCTTCTGTCCATGGTTCGGCCCCTAAAATTAGTGTTTTAAGAGCTAAATTTGTCACTTGTTGTTTCTGTAGTGAATCTATCAAGGTTAGGGCGTATGAGGGAGTACAAGCAAGTACTTGTGGACCAAAGTCTTGTAAGAGTAAAATTTGTCGCGCAGTATTACCTCCTGAGATGGGAATAACAGCCATGCCCAGTTTTTCCGCCCCATAATGCATGCCCAGTCCACCGGTGAACAATCCGTATCCATACGCGTTTTGAAAAATTTGTCCTGGTTTTGCACCGCTCATGACTAAAGAGCGCGCACAAACTTCTGCCCAGGTTTCTAGATCTTGTTTTGTGTAACCGACGACTGTAGGTTTACCTGTTGTGCCAGAAGAGGCGTGGATACGATGTACTTCGCTGGTGCTTACCGCAAACATCGCAAATGGATAATGGTCACGTAGGTCGGATTTTGTGGTAAATGGTAGTGAGGATAGGTCTTCTAGGTGTTTTATGTCGTCAATTTTTTGCAACTGTTGTTGATAAAAAGGAACGGCCTTCTTTACTTTAGCAATGGTTGTTTGTAATCTTTGTAGTTGTAGTTTTTCTATTTCTATGCGTGGAAGGGTTTCTTGATGTTTGTTGTATATCATTTTGCCACCTCGGTTTTTTGCAAGATTTTTTTGTTGTAATGAGAGCCTGTTTATAATTATAAAATAATCACTGTAAAAAGGAAAAGATTTGACGGGGAAAGTTGTGAAGATTTTAAAAAAAACGATTACGACAACACTGGAAAGTGGCGTTTTTTATAACGGTTGCGCTATTTACACCTCCGAGCAGAGCGTGTTGGAAAATACTAAGTTCGAGAATTGTAGTTTTCGTAACTCTATTGCGATGAAGCAAGTGTCTCAATGTGAATTTACCAATTGCCATTTTCGCGAGTTACAGGTGGGAATTATGCAAAATACTCAATTCTATGGTGGATATATCGACTTTTTTGACCTTCATAAAGGAAAAGTCGATTACCTAGTTGTTAACACTACGATACAACGGTTACGTATCTATCAAGTATATGAATTTTTACTAAGTAATGTCGATACCTTGCGGGTAAATATCATTGGCCGGATAACGCCTGCCAACGTAAGAGGGTTGGTTAGTGTGTTGTATGACAATTTAGACCACAGAACCGCTAAAGTGAAAATTTATACAAAATTTTCCGAGCAACTAATGAGCTTGGAAGCCTTTTTAGATGTATATGAATTTTATAAAGAGAGAGAACGCGATATTGACTTTGTTGTTGATGAGTAACACGTTATTTGTTTTACACTTACATTTTTTAGACATGTGAAAAGAGAAAATATATTGCCTGTATAGATGTAAAGTGGCATCAAATTTGCTTCGTAACTCGAATGCCATCGCAAATGGTTTTTGCGAAAATGTCTAGAGAAAGAATGATAGTTGTATGCGCTGGTTTGACTGCGAATTATTAAATATAGCTTCTTGTAGTGAAGGATTAATTTGTTATAATCAGCATATGAACAATGTTATTTTGATTATTTCACAGTTTCGAGCTTATTCATGGAAAAAGTAAAGCAACATTATGAAAAAATAGCCTCCCAATATGATACCTCCTTACAAAAGTGGGGCTACAAAGATGTAATAGAGGAATATATTACACAGGCGAATATAACGCTTCCCGAAAATCCTCATATACTCGATGTAGGATGTGGAACAGGAATTGCACTAACTAAGTTAAAGGAGATGTATCCAGATGCCAAAATCACAGGCCTCGATATATCTGCCAGTATGTTGGGGTTATGCAAGACAAAAATTTCGGATGTAAGATTGATACAGGGGGACTACAATAAACAGGAGTTCTATGATTTTGAGAGTGGGGAAGAATTTACTTTTGAGCCACACTCTTTTGATTTGATTATCAGTACCGGATCTTTGACTGAGTACGGCAATTTGAAAATAGTACTTCCTTTTTTATTTTCCTTGTTAAAACCCAAAGGTTATCTTGCAAATATTGGGCACCAAAAGGGAATTATTAATTGGATTGTCCTATTATTTTGGAAGGGAAAAAGCACAAGTAAAAAAGAGTTTATCAACAAGTGCATTCATTGTGGATTTGAATCTGCGCATTCCGTACCTATGTCTTTAGGAAAAAATATCTGGGCATGGCGAAAATATTGTGCCGTAGCTAGAACACCTGAAAAAACGAAAGTGGAGAACTTTAAGCTAGATTCTAATTCTGCGCATTCGGAACAAAAATTAGAAACATCAGTTAGCTAAAGTGTTGTGGTTTTGCACATAGCAATAAAAAATACGCTCGTGTCTAACGTGAGCGTATTTTTTAATACTTTAGATATACAACATGCCATTACTTTTTCAACTATTTATTGTCTGCATGGTCCCCATTGTTAATTTTTATCAAAAGACACACCTCTTTCTTCTAGAATTTTTTGTACACGTGGACCATACAAGTATACATTTACTTCATTCGTGGCTTTGTAATCAGGATTTTTGTGATAACCTAAAATGGTTGTAATGCGTTTCTTTTTGCCATAAGTACAACGCACACGATGTAAAGAATTGATTCCCTGAAACAATACTAGAGTTCCCGCTTGCTGTTTCATAATTTGTAAATGGGAACTAGACCCATTGTAAACCTTCGCGACATCATCGTAGTTTTCTTCTCCAGCGTCTTTATTACGAAGATTAGCGGCATACTCAAATTCACCACCGGAAAGAGGCTCTTGTAGTAGTAAAGTGACTACAAAATCATTGAGATCGTAGTGCCAAGAAAGCTGATCACCGTCGCCCATGTACGTTACATTCAAAGCTTGAAACTCATCGGCAAAACGATAGATTTTCTCTAACCCTAAAGCTGCGGCAATAAATTCTGTTAAGGCATTGCAGTTGTAAAGTATGTAGATCTTATCCTCTGTAGGAATTTGGTCGTAAGCAACCGTGCATAAACTAGATGGAAACCAACGGCGACGTGGGTGATTTTCAGGGAGAGAAGTGTCGTCATCGTTGGTGTAAGTATTTAAAAACCACAGAGAACGTCTTGATTTAGAGGCTAGTTTTTCACTTTCTTCGACCATGGAATCCATAACACTTTTCTTGAGAAAACCCGGCAAAGCACAGGCTCCATTTTTTTGTAGTTGCGAACGACAATTCTCGATGACTTTTTTTGCTAAGTCACTTTGTAAATCGTCAATAGGATAGCGTTCTAAATTTACCAGATCCAATGCTCGAATACTCATTATTTCGCCTCTTGTAAATAACGGTTTGTGAGATCCATTAGACAGCAATAATTACTGTCATCGTAGTGGAACTCGCAAATATATTATGGTTTTAGTTTAAAAAATCTACTTTTTTAAATTGGTGTTGTGGAAGAATTTTTTGTAGATTATTGTTTCCCAAATGTGTCCCCACGACTTCGGCAAGTACGTCGCGAAAATCTATGGTGTGTTTTAAGTCTCGGCCTTGGTATAACTGTTCTGGCGCTAAACCAGGCCAGTTGGCAATAATTGGTTTTTTCTGCTTTTTTACACCGCCACCCATAACAAACATGCAGTTTGCCCAGCCATGATCCGTTCCCCGAGTTCCATTCTCTCTTGCCGTGCGTCCAAAATCGCTTATGGTAATGACCAATACATCATCCAATTTGCTTTGTAAATCTTTTGCAAAAGAAGAAATGCTTTGGCTAAGGTTTTGTACCATATTCGCGTAGCGACCGTTTACTCCGCCTTGTTGACGATGAGTATCCCAGCCTCCATAGTCTATCTCAACCACCTCAATGCCAATATTGGCCTTAATGAGTTGTGCTGTTTGTTGTAGCTTTTTTCCCAAAGGTGTGTTCGGATATGTTACTTTTGGATTGTAGGGATTATTGGCTACCTTTTGTAGTATTTCGATACTATCTAAAGTTTCTTTGCCCGCTTGAGAGAGTTGATACGCGGCGTTGTTTTTATCTGTGGGTGAAGAATAGGCGCTTTCCAAAGCGGCCATCATTTGCGATTCTTGGAGTTCTTTGGGTATGGCGAGATTATCCAAACCTCGGATAGAGTACGCCGGGGCTTTGCCACGTAATATGCGCGGAAGATTATCACCGATAGAAATCGCACGTATAGGGCCGTGGCCTTCGGAAGTGAGTAGATGTCGATTTAACCAACCATCCGAGTTTACAGTGTTACCAATAACACCGGTTTCCCATACATCTTGCTCTTCAAAATGTGAACGTGTGTTTTGCGAATATCCCACAGCGTGTAAAGCCACTGCTGAACCCTCAGCAAAGAAAGGAGCTAAAGAGGCGGCTTTCGGATGTAAGCCAAAGAAACCATCGAGATCAAGAGCGGCATTTTCGCCGCTTTTGGGAATCGCTAAAGAGTTACGCAGTTGATAGTAATGAGGATCGTTATAAGGGACGATGAAGTTCAGACCGTCCATACCCCCGCGTAAAAAAATGACAACGAGGGTTTTATTACGTGTGACTTTGACATCTTCTATGTCAGCAAGTATAGGACTCAACCCACAGTAAAGACTTAGTAGTCCTGCTGACTTTAAAAAGTAGCGACGTGTCATTTTCATGGCGTTACTCCTTTTTCATTGTTTGATTTAACTTAAGTATCTTTGGTAGCTAATAGTTTTTCCAGTATATCTTTATCCGGAATAATGACTAAGTTTTTTTTGCTGGATAAGTACACCAAACCTGGTTTGGATTTTTTTGGCTTGGAGACATTTTTGCGTTTTGTGTATGAAATGGAAACTTTTGGATGATTCTTGGCCTTGCTATAGTACACCGCTAGTTGCGCAGCGTCGAATAGTGTGCGCTGGGGAGGTTCCTTTTTTTCACGATTGAGTACGACGACATGCGCACCTGGGTAATCCTCGGTGTGTAGCCAAATATCGTTACCTTTAGCTACCTGGAAAGTTAGTTGATCATTATCCCTGCTTCCACGACCCACTAATATTGTGACGTTGTCTTGCGAGGTAAATTTATAGTAACAATCGCGTTGTTTTTGTGGAATATTTTGTGGAGAACTTTTCGTTGAAGACTTTTGTAGCTGACGTTGCCATTTAGGAGGAAGTTGTGATATTGATGGTATGTTACCTTTTTGTAGTTCTTCGAGTCGTTTGTTGTTGATCTCTTTTTCTCGTTGTGCTTTTTCTATTTGTTTTTTTAGAAAAGGTAGGCCATCTTGTAGTTTGCGATAGCGTTTAAAATACTGTTGCATATTTTCTTTGGCATCTTTGCGTTCGTCGAGTTCTATTTGCAAAAAATCGTTGGGATTTTCTGCAAAGTAATTGATCACTTTGATATTTTTTGTACCGCGCTTTGCTAAATGCATATTACTTTTTAATAATTCGCCTTTTACGCGCAAGTCATCGCTATTTTTGGCATCTTGTAAACTATTTTGTAATTTTGTAATTTTATTTTTTAATTTCTTTTGTTCCTTGTTAATCAAAGATGTGAGTAGCTGTATTTGTCTACTTTTCTTTTGTTCTTCTAGATGTCGGGAAAAAAAATAGTCCGCCGCTTCATTCCAAGGAAACTGTGCTTGTTGTGTACAGTACTCTTCTAAAAAATTCTTTTTAGGTGTCGTCTTTGTCGATTTGGGTTGTTCGTCCATAACGGCGAAATAGTCTCGAGGCTTTTTGTTGGGATAAAGAGACCCCAAGATGTTTTTACTCTCATTGAGCAGATAAGCATTACCACTACGTCCCCACATTTCACATAGGAGAAAATGCACATGCAAATTTTCTTCGCGGCGCGTTTGGACTTTTATGGTCAACAAACGATCATTCTCCGCAAGGGAAAATTCGGTAATACGCCCGTTGAGGATGTATTTGCGCAGTAGTTGGCAAAAGAAAGGTGGAGAAGAGGGATTTTGCCATGATTTATTTGTGAGATAAAAAGCGATATTTTGTTGTTCAAAAGAAAAAAACAAGCGATGGTTGATTTGTGGTTTGCGAATTTGCAGTAGCAAAAATTCTTTCTGTGGCTGATGTATTTTCTGAATCATTCCATCGGTAATCACATCGCTATTTTCTTTGTGTATGAGTGAAAGCTGTTGATAGCTCAGACTAGGCATTTTGTTCCTTGTCCATAAAAGCCGTTTTTATCACAACTGTATTTGCCCAAAAATACTCAAGTCCGGAATAAAGAGTGATCACGGTTGTCATCATCATGAGTGAATAGTTAATTGTTGTGAGATGAGGGACAGGAGTCCAGTCGTTTATGGTCACTAAAAGAATAATAAAAAAAGTGGCGGCTGCTTGAGAAAGAGCTTTTAATTTTCCACTT
Organism: Candidatus Uabimicrobium amorphum; assembly: GCF_009002475.1. Taxonomy (GTDB): domain Bacteria; phylum Planctomycetota; class Uabimicrobiia; order Uabimicrobiales; family Uabimicrobiaceae; genus Uabimicrobium; species Uabimicrobium amorphum. Next base: position 8,705,697 of record NZ_AP019860.1, on the reverse strand, counting down.
AGGCGTGCCGCAAGAATTTGATTTTGAGAAGCAGCAATGGTGCGTAGCCATGAAACGATCGCGTCGCGATAGAAAAATATTGCCACCATCCATATTTCCGCATATCCTTGTACGAGAAAACATAAGAAGATAGAAAAACGAAATAATCTATCGGCAAGAGGATCTAGTAGTTTACCAACATCGGTAACTAGCTTGTATTTACGCGCTAGGTAACCGTCTAGTAAATCTGTCCATTCTGACACAAAGACAATAGATAGCGCTATAATTCTTGTTGTAGGAGTGCCCCACAAGAAAAATACCATAAATATTGGACTTAGCGCTATGCGAAAAATTGTAAGCATATTTGGTAGGTTCATGTAAAATATCCATAAAAAAACGATAGGGCACTATTGTGCCCTAATGTGTTATTGAGTCAGATTATTCGAGTCTTTTTTTACCAGTTTACCGTGCTCTAGTTGATATACATCGTGTGCTCTGCGCGCTATATTTAGGTCATGAGTCACGATGATAAATGTTTGCTGAAATTGTTCGTTCAGTTCCCAGAGAAGATCTTGAATGGATTTGGAGTTTTCTTCATCAAGGTTTCCGGTTGGTTCATCGCACAAAACGATTTGCGGATTGTTGACAAGCGCTCTGGCAATAGCCACTCGTTGACGTTCTCCACCAGAAAGTTGATTTGGTAAGTGATTTAAACGATTTTCCAAACCGAATTGGGTGAGTAGTTTTACTGCTTCTTCTGTCTTTTTCTTCTTCACCATCGGCCATGAAAACATGTCGTTGCTTACCATCGTGGCAAGAAGAACATTTTCCAATGCCGTAAATTCAGGAAATAAGTGATAAAATTGGAAAATAAAACCAATTTTACCATTGAGAATCTTACAGCGTTGTTTTTGTGATAGAGAGTCTAGGTTGATTCCATCAAGATAAATTTGTCCTGATGTGGGATCATCTAATAATCCTATCAAGTGTAACAAAGTACTTTTTCCAGCACCAGAAGGTCCAATGATTGCAGAAATTTTACCTGGGGCAAACTCGATATCGAGGTCATTTAAGATATGTAAGTTTTGTGAACCCATCATATATTCTTTGTTGAGTTCCTTTGTCGATAAAACACCATCTTTTATGGTTGTCAAACTTTGCAATACGCGTGGGGTGTTTTTTCGCGAACTTTTTTCGCGTTTGCGATCAGCTAAAGCTTCTACGGGCGTCATTCGCGAGGCAAAAAATGCAGGAATAGCACAAAAAATTAGCGAAGCAAATAGTGTGGGAAATACAATCCACAATACACTCGCTAGATTTAATTCGGAGGGAATTTCGTCGAGATAGTAAACATCTCGTGGAAAGACTCTAAATCCTGTATATTCAAATATAATATCGGCAATGTGATTGACATTGCTACTAATAAAGGTTCCTAAACCGCAACCTATCAGCGCTCCTAAGAAACTAATGAGGACTCCGTTAAACAAGAAAATCCACATAATGTCGTATGTGGAGGCCCCCATCGATCTTAAAATACCGATGTCTTTGGTTTTCTCTTTTACTAACAGTACTAGTATGATCATTAACATGGTAATGGCAAGTATTACGATAAAGAACAAAATAAAATACATGACGCGTCGTTCCATCTGAATGGCTGATAGAAATGTACGACGTCTGTCTTCCCATCTTTCCACGCTAAACGCAGCACGTAGACTGCTTTTGTTGAGCATATCGTAAATTTCATACTTGGTTTGCTCGGCAAGTGAAGGGTCTTTTAAAGCAACACAGACTTCCTTGACATCATTGGGCCAATCTATAAAACCATGGAGGTCTGAGCGGCGTGTATAACACATGCGCGCATCAATTTCTTGCCAACCAGAACGGAAAGAACCTACAACGACAAATTTACGCGTAATGGGTTTGAGCTCATTTTGCTCTTCATCGCGTTTTCCGGTCATTAAACCGATTTCGTCCCCGCGTTTTAGTTGCAGGTTTTTCATCAATTCATGACCCATAATCACAGGTCGGACACCTTCTTCTTCTGTAGAAAAAGGATTTTGTGGATCTACGGCACCTAACATTTCACCATTATGAGTACGTAGGTTTTCATCAAAGTGCGCTAGATATTGTAGTAACTCGCGTTTACGGAAGTGTTTTGCCATATTGTTGAAAAGTTGTTGCCATTTTTGTCGTCCTTCGTCGGATAGCCTGGCGGCGTCTTCCAGTTCATCTAGAGGAAGATCGTCTTCAATGAAAATAATTTTATTTTGTTTGTTAAATGTGTAAGCGACTAAACTCGTCGAGGGGCGTGTTTCTTTAGAGCCTTTAGGATCTTTATTTACAAATTTGACAACTTTTTCACAAATGATACGTGTACCTGCTGGATAGATACCGTCTTCGGCGACGACACTTCCTGCTTGTACAACCCAATTGACATGCATTTCATAGGAGCGCTTGACATTGTCCTCAAATATTTTTTCGCTGCGTAGTTTTTGCGATTTATACGAGGTAACCAAATAGTCGCGCAATTTTCCGACTTTATATTCTTTTTCGTAGTCGATACCGAGAACGATTCCCCCTGCATAAAAACGTCCTGTTCCTATGAGGACCAAACCGTCTAGGTGTGGAGAACATGAGCGAACATTGGGATGTTTTTTTACCACATCTTCTATTTGGTAGTAATTCATTTGCGGAGTGCGTACCGTTACGATGACATCAGATAAAGCACCTTGTAGTCTAGATTTAAATTCCTTGATAAAACCATCCATTACTGAGATAACAACCAGGAGTACCATTACTCCAACAGCGATGCCTGCTATGGCAAACCGCGTGACCTTTCGCGTTTTTATGTAGCGTAAGCTAATAAAATGCACAAACTTTTTAAACATCATACAACTCCAAACATAATGTAAACGATGAAGGAAATTCTTGGTGGATTAATCTACAGGATCATATCCCCCTTCGCAAAAAGGATTGCAACGCAGTATGCGGTAACACCCCAGGCAAAAACCTTTGAATAAACCTTTGCGCTGAAGTGCTTCGATAAAGTAACTTGAACAAGTAGGTTGAAATCTACAGCAGCCCGGAAATAACGGGCTGATAAATTTTTGATATATACGTATCATCAATATAAATGTGTAGCGTATCATGACTTTTTATCGCCTAGTTGTCGATAACTTTTTTCTAACAATTTGAACATGTCTTTTGCTAAATCTTCGTATTTTAGGCTCTTGTTTCTTCTGTTAGGTAAAACGACAATATCCATGGAAACCCCGCGATTTTTATATAAACGGAATGTTTCGCGGATGATGCGTTTAAACCTGTTGCGTTCGTATGCTTTTCCGTATTTTCTACTTACTACAATACCAAGCCGTGCCGTGGAAAGCGAGTTTTTTCTATAGTAACAGCGTAAAAAACGAGCTGCATGGGACTTTTTTGCGGCAAATACGGCAGAAAATTCTGATTTTGCACGTAAACGGCTTTGTTGTGGAAATGATTTGTCGACCACTTTTTTTACTTTCGTTTAAAGGGAAATTCCATCTTTTTCATGGGGTTGTCTATTTTCTCTTTTACCGTAATCGTGTCTCTATTACAGCCAGAACCCACTTTGCCATGATAAACGATTTCCAATTCTTCAAACTGGGCTTCAAATGAAAATTTACGCCAAATGTAATTGCCTATTTTATTTACTTCACTTTTTAAATCTGTATCGTTATTTATACTGGATTGGATAAGCACTCGACAGCGATGCTCCGCTTGATAAATAGAAACAAACTCTAAGTTTTGGTCGAATTTTATTTGGTTGGACATATCCACTATTTTTTTTATTTCCGGAGAGCTTTCCAGAGTGAACAACATCATGATAACAAGTAAAAATGTTGTGAAAATTCCCAAAATCGCAATAGCGTTAATACTTTTCATGAGGCATCATCCATATCTTTTTAGAGGTTGACCGAGGTGTGGTAAGGTGAGAATACACAGAATTGCAAAGGTTCTATTCCTGGCTTGACCAGGAATTTACAGAGTAAAAACAGTAAAAAATTTTTATCTGTATCCCTGCATTTGCAGGGATAAAATCGATATTTTAGACGTTCTAGTTTAGAACAACTTATTTGATTCGCGAGTTGAATTTGATCACTACTAAGGTCAAGTCGTCTCTTTGGGCAGCCCCTTGGCAAAAATTGGTTACCGCGTTGTAACATTCGCGGATGATTTGGTTTGCAGATTTTTGGACGTTATTTATGATTACCTGCTCAAATCTTTCTTGGCCAAATTGTTCGCCTTCTGGATTCATTGCCTCTGTAATTCCATCGGTGGACATGATAAGTACGTCACCTTTGTTGATCGCGATAGTTTCTTCTTCGTATTCTTCCTCATCATCAATTCCAAGAGGCATACCTGTTGCTTCCAACTCTTCGAATTGTTTTTGCGCCACACGATACAATAGGGGATTGTCGTGTCCAGCGTTGGCAAATGTTAACTGCATTGTTTTTGGATCGAACTCTCCGTAGAATAGAGTCATAAACTTGTCATCATCCATGTCTTTTTCTAAAAGAAAATTGAGTTCGTTTATTAAATTTGTCACATTATCTGCTTTTATCGCCAGTGCTTTCAAAAATGCGCGCGCTGTTGCCATAAGTAGTGCAGCGCCAATACCGTGGCCAGTGACATCTCCTACAGTAATTGCCAATCTATTGCTAGGTAGTTCAAAAAAGTCGTAGTAGTCGCCGCCTGTTTCATCACAGGTCTTATTCCAACCAACTAAATCGTATTCAAAACTATCAGGGACGCAGTCGGGCAGCATGCTACGTTGGATATTTTGTGCAATTTCCATCGCTTGATGCAATTTTTCTTTTTCCACAGCCGATTCTGATAAGATGGCACGTTCGATGGCGACACCTGCTTGAACTCCCACAGCTGTGAGTAGGTCTAAATCAGACTTGTTAAATCGGTTTGTACTTGCTACCGAGTCTATGTATATGGCTCCCAGTATTTTACTTTGGGATTCTAGAGGTACGCACATCACCGACTTTATCTTTTGTACGACAATGCTCATTCCGCCAGCTAAATCTCCGTCCATTGCCGCGTTTCCTGATCTTACAGAAACGCCATCTAGTATAGCTTTGGATAAAATTGTTTTAGATATCTTGCGCTGGTCGCCGATCGTATCTCTTTCAACAGCAACGTGGAAGGGATTTTCTTCTTCTTTTTTGTAAAGTATAATGTAGGCGCGGTCAGGTTTAAATACATCCATAATTTTTTCGAGAATCGCATCGAACATTTTCATCTGCGTTTGTTCTTTGTTGATTAAGTTACTTAACTCGTATATGGTCGATAAGTAATTCGCTGCAGAGTTTGCGTTCGTACTGGCGCTGGCGCCACCTGTCTGTTGTCGTAGATCTTGTAGAGAAACACCGCATAGTGAGTTTCCTACATCTATTTTTTCAACAATACTATTGGCGGGAAGAAATTCGTCAATCATTCCCACTGAACTTGGCGCTACCTTTGTCTCGGTTTCTGGTTCAACAACGCGATATAGCAGTTCCGTTTGTCCTATTTTTATGATATCTCCATCAGCAAGTATTTTCGAGATGATGGTTTTGTCATTTACAAAAGTACCATTTGTACTTCCAAGGTCTACGAGAAGAAAGTGATCTCCCTTAAATTCGATGAGGGAGTGGTTGCGAGATGCCCCTTTGTCTAGAACTTGGATGTTACAGTTAGTTTCTCGCCCAATAATTTTCTTTTCGTGCTTAGATAGTGGAAAAACTTTATTTGCTTGTTTACCGTTTCTGATAATTACCTGAGCTGATGTCACGTTTAACCCAACTTTATATAAAGAAGTTCTATTTAAACCACATTAACTATTCACGATAGTACATAATTTTGACGAACTTTTCAAGCCGGATTATAAATTTTTCGCAGATTTCTCTTGCATTACACTAAATATTTTTTTTTGATGTTTTAAAATTTAGCACTTGTAACTGCTTTTGCCCTTACTCTATATTAAAGCTATCAAACATGATCAAAAAAATATCGCCTTTACTCATTATTCTTGCAGCGTTGTTGTGGAGCTTAGATGGCATTCTACGCCGTGAGCTACGTACAATTCCTGCCGCAACACTTGTTATGCTCGAGCACAGTGTTGGTTTACTTTTGTTTTTACCCTTTGCACCACTCACCATTCCCAAGTTACGCAATATTTCTCGCAAAGAGTGGGCGATATTGTTTGCAGTTTCGATTATTGGTGGGGTTTTAGGTACTTGTTTTTATACGATTGCGTTATCCAAAGTCCAGTATATCCAATACACTGTTGTGGTGTTATTGCAACAAACACAACCAATTTTTGCGATTGTGTTGGCGCATTTTCTACTCAAAGAGGGGATTACCAAGAACTATATTATTCTCGCATCTATGGGAATTCTCGCTGCGTACTTTTTGTCTTTTCCACGCTATGTACCGCAGATTATTGGAAACAAAGAAGAAATTTTTGCGGCTCTTTTTGCTTTAGGCGCTGCCGCCTCTTGGGGATCTGCTACAGCTCTTAGCAAACTTATTTTAACCAAAATAGATTTTCTAACGGCCACAATCGTGCGTTTTATTATTGTTATCCCTTTTTCTTACTTAATGGGCCTTATCATGGGAGATTATATTCCATTAAGCGAAGTTTTTAGTGTGATTACATATACTCAATGGCTGTACTTGTTAGGGATTGCTTGTACTGCGGGGGCCGTGGCGATGTCCATTTACTACAAAGGCTTGCAGCATACACCTGCTCAGACCTCGACCATTCTCGAATTAGTGTATCCGTTATCGGCAGTGTTTATCGGTTACCAATTTTTGAATGAACGTTTATTTTGGGGACAAATAATAGCTGGTGTGGTCTTACTATTTGTTATTTTTAAACTCGCTTGGACTCAGATAAAAAATTATGAAAACCAAAAATTATCGTAAAGCCGTTCAATCGCTTTTAAGTCAGTTTAATGAAGACGAAAAGGCTCCGATTACCCATTCTATTTTCACAAAAGCCCACGCTGCCGACATTGCTGAGATTATATCCAATGTAGCAGAAGATCGCCAGTTGAAGGTTTTTCAAGCATTGGATGAAAAACAGCGTGGAGATGTTTTTGTCGAGTTACCCGAAGATCTACAGACGGAATTTATTGAAGAGACGGACGATAATCGTTTATTAACTCTTTTCAATGAATTAGAGCCTGACGAAGCCGCTGACTTTCTGAGCTTGTTACCAAAAAATCGCCAGGAACAGTTGTTAAATAAACTACCCCGAAAACTCCAGCACAAATTTCGTACGTTGCTACTCTATGGGGAAGAAAGTGCTGGGGGGATTATGACCCCTATTTTATTGGCGGTTCGCGTGGGGGATACCGTTGATGCTGTTATTGATCAAATTCGCAAATACCAATCCGATGAAGTGATTATAAACGTATACATTGTCGACTTTGAAGATAAGTTGATAGGCTCTATTCCTTTACAAGATATTATCATTTCCGCTGGAAATGCAAAAGTGGAAGATATCATGGAAGTGCATCCTATTACCGTAAATGTAAACGATGACCAGGAAATTGTGGGACAAACGGTACGTAAATACAATCTTTTAGCCATTCCAGTTGTGGATGGAGAAGGTAAACTTCTCGGGCGTATTACTATGGACGACGTCATTGATGTTGTTCACGAAGAAGCTGACGAAGACGTTTTTCGGATGGCGGGTGTAGACTCGGATGAGTCGCATGTAGACTCTGGGTTTTCTGTTGCGCGTATGCGTTTGCCATGGTTGTGTATTTGTCTTGGTGGTAGTATGGTTTCTGCTTTTGTTTTGCAGAGTTTTGAATCTACGTTAGCTAAATCAACAATGTTGATTGCTTTTCTTCCTGCCATTTGCGCTATGGGAGGTAACAGTGGTTTACAAACGTCCACGGTCACCATTCGCAACCTCACTTATGAGGCCGTATTTCACAGTAATCGTCGCAAGCTGGCGCGTCGCGAACTACTCTCAGGCATACTGATCGGTATTACATGTGGATTTTTGGTGAGTATGGTATCTCTGTTATGGTTGGGGAATATAATTTACGGAGTTATTATCGGTTCTTCGATGCTGCTGACGATATTTTTTTCCACATGTACAGGGTTTTTTGTCCCTATTTTTTTTACCAAACTAAAGATAGACCCTGCTATCGCTTCTGGACCGCTCATTACCACACTTAATGATGCAATGAGTGCTTTGATTTATTTGACAATGGCGTCTATACAGTTAAAGTATTTTGGTTTACTATAATTTTCGATCTACGAGGTTTGCGATGACAAAAGTAAAAGGTTTATTGGTTCTCGTTGTTCTGGTGGGTATTTCGTTGTTTATGTACCACAAAAATAAAAAACCAAAGATAGACAAATCGTACCAACAAGAACTGACGATGCGTATCAACTTTGCCTTGAAACAAAACCGTATCAAAGAGGCAATTGATGCAATCAAAGAAATGCAACGTTTGTATAGTAACCATCCCGAAGTGCAACGTTTTAATTACATCTTAGCGCAGTTGTATTTAACGCGAGACGAGTTTGACAAGGCGATGCAGGCTATGGACGCTGTCATGAAACAGGATGAACGACCAGAGTATTTGTTACTAAAGGGTCGCATTTACCAACAACAACAGCAATACCAAGCGGCGCTCGATGTTTATGAAGATCTTCGCAATAAGGGATACATCCCCGGAATGTTGGCAAGTGCGGATATTTACATTGCGCAGTATGAGATAGATAAAGCGCAGCAAGTTATTGAAAAAATTCCCGAAGATAAACGTGGTAAATACGGTGACTTGGTGTTTATGGCGGGCAAAATAGAAATGACGAAGGGAAATTACGCGAAAGCAGAAGAGCTTTTTCATTCGTTTTTAGTTGGTCGCCCATATGTAATACCAGCTCACATATTATATATACGTGTTTTAAGTGTACAAGGTAAGTTAAATGAGGCACGTACTTTTTATGCGCGTTTTACCGAGAATGCGAAGAAATCAGATTATTCGTTTTACAAGTCGATGTCTGCAATGACGGTTTCGCCCTCTTCTGCAAACGAAATATATGCAACTCTTACAAATAAGTCTACGTTAGATCTCTATCATTCTTTACGGAATAAATTCTTATTGCAGCAATATACGGATGTCGTTGAAATGGGCGAAAAACTGTTGCGCAGAGTACACCGTGGTAAGATTCGTACAAGAATTCAGTCTCTAGTGGCAAAATCCTATGCAAATAACGGGGAATTTGATAAAGCCAATTTGGCTATCTCGGAAAAAGCGCAAGTCGCTGTGCGTGTAAAAATGTCATTGCTGAGGAAAGATGTTACAAAAGCCAAAAATATTTGTCGCCAAGTACAGGCGGCAAGCAAGAAACAACTTTTTCGTCTGCAAATTGCACGCAACATCGTGTCGCGCTACGAAGAAAATAACGCAGAAGTTGTGGAGAAAACCACAGCTTTAGAGAAGGACATGCTTGCGGGAATGAGCGAGTATGGGTTGTTGCTGCAAGACATTGCCCAGGCATTTCTCGCAGAAAAAAAATACGCAGAAGCGGGAGAATATTTTCGCAAAATTTACGCCACAAACACTAGCATACCACAATTACTATTGACTAGCCAACTATGGCACGGTGTATGTGAGTACCTACAAGGGAATAAAGACAATGCCAGAGTGATTTGGGAAAAGGCATCGCAAGTGCCATGGCAAAATTATATTGTCGATGAGCGTACGGTGCAACTACTTGACAGTATACTGCGTGGAAAGCCAAGCAATTGCGAGTTTGATTTACAAAACGATGCATTGTTTTTTCGCGGTATCTACTATATGGACAAAGAGGCAACTCAGTCACAAAAGTTTTTCCAACAAGCGCAGGAAAAATCTGTTGCGCGCGAATTTCCGTATGCCATTGCAAAGATGCTACAGGAGTAATTAATACTTTGTCGTCATCATTCACGATAGTTGAGGCAAGCTCGATTTTCGTTGTGCATGATTGTTTTACATTAGGGCGGTTATGAGTCCGCCCTAAGATTTATGCCTCATCTATGGGAATTTTACACACAATTGTGACAAAGTCTTTTTCAATCGATAAATCAAAATCCGCATTCGTTTCATAGCGAATACGAGAGAAACCGAGCCTACTGACTTCGGGGTTTTGTGCAACGCGGGCTAAATTTTTCAAGTACGCTTCTTGAGGGGGTAGTGAGTTAACTTGATCTAATTCTTGCTTCAGTATACCAGTATTCTTCTCTTCGCTGTAGTTACTCACACTGATATTTACACTGCGTGTTTGTGGAACTATTTCCATTCGAAAACTCACATCTTCGCGACAACTGTACTTTACCGCATTTTCTAATAGCTCACTGGCAACAATCATGATTTTGTCTGAGATACTATCTGAAAGTTGGCTATTCATACAAAAGTTTTTCACAAAGTCGCGAATGTTTTGTACGTAAGCCCAACGTGGAGAGTAGCTAATTTTCACATAGCTGCTTAAAATTTCCGTCATAATATTTCCTTACTTTACGATAACGATTTCTGGAGCCATCAACGATAAAACATTAATGCTAGAGCGCTGCCATGTGTATTGCTGGTTCGTAACAAGGGTTACTTTATATTGCTGTTCTTTGCTCGATGACTTTATTTTTAAAATCCAATTGACAATACTTTTTATTCCATTGGAGTTTAGAAATTCTAATTTTTCTAGATTACATACGGCATTGTGGATTTTATCTGTTAAGGCTTTGTTATGTAACGCCAAAAAGTAAGGATCTAAACTTTTATCTGGGTTTGGCGTATCAATTTTTCCAATAAATTCCAATTCCGCGTTATCTTGTGTAAAATGACATTTTACTTGGAAACGTTCTTCATTTAATTCCATTTCTATCCTCATTCTCAATATTACAATCGAATTTACTGTCTACTTTAGGACGTGTCATCAATTAATTTTAATGGATGACACGCCCTAGGTATTTTTTTACTTTGACGAATAGATTTGTTTGCTGTATTTGTAAAAGTAACCTATCGAAATCTAGAGGTTTTGTAATGTAAGATATGCAGCCAGCTTCGAAGGCTTTTTTCTGTAAACTTTTTATGGTAAAAGCACTACAGGCAACAACGGGAATGTCATTGCGACATTTCATGTGTGTCATTGTCTCAAAGCCATCCATATCTGGCATGGCGAGATCCATTAACACTAAATCGATATCGATGTTTTCCATCAAGTTAAGTGCTTGTTGTCCGCTATTTGCTAAGTGTACCTTTAAGTGTGATTCTTGCAGTGTTCGTTCCACTAAGTCCAGGTTATTTATGTGATCATCCACGACGAGTATATTTTGCCAATTTTTACCTGGCAACAAAGATAACCATGTGGTGACAATATTTTCTTTTGTGATTGTCATTAGGTCGGTTTTTTGTGGTGAGGAGTCGTTGTCTGTGCAAACAAAAAGAAAGCTTTGTGGATGACTTTTTTGAATTTCCTCACATAAATCTCGTTGTTGTGAGGTGAGAAAAAAAGCAAAAATTTCTTGTTGTTTATCTGCCGGAAACTCACACATTTTAAAAGAAAAATCATGCAACGAAGTTTTGACAGAATCATAAATTTCACTCGCGACACAAATGAGAGGTTTTTTTTCCCACGCAGGCATTATAAGCGCGCTAGTTTTTATTCGCGAAGTATTTTTGACACTGTGATTTTTGCTATACTTTAGTGGAATACTCAATGAAAAAATGGTACCGCTTGTTTTTCCTGGACCTACGTCTATGGTAATACCTAAGATATTGCAAATTTTTTTGCTAATTGTCAACCCCAATCCTGTTCCACCAAACTGTTTTTTTGTGGAATCGTCTACCTGGGAAAAGGAGTCATATATCACCTGTAGTTTTTCCTTTGGTATGCCGCATCCTGTGTCTTCGACTTGAACAATAACTATGTCATTTTCGGTGTAAGCGTGAACGGCAACATACCCTTTTTTGGTAAATTTTGTGGCGTTACTAAGTAAATTTTTTACCACTTGTTTTAATAGCATGAAATCAGTGGTTACCTTGGGGAGGTCTTCTTGAATATCGCAGGTTTTTATTACCACGTCTTTTTCGACAATAAGTCCCTCCGCTTCTTTACAACAGTCTGACAGCATATTTTTTAGCGAAATTTCTTCGATGTAGACACTCATTTTTCCGGCTTCTATTTTTGAGAGGTCGAGAATGTTATTGATGAGCTCTAGTAAGTCTTTTGCCGACTTTTGTGCGCGTTTTAGCAGTTTATGTGGCTTTGTTTCTCGTTCTAAGTATTTTTTAAGAACGAGAGAGAGATAGCCAATCACTGAGTTTAATGGTGTGCGCAGTTCGTGACTCATATTCGCTAAAAATTGACTTTTGGCTTGGTAGGCTTTTTCGGCTGTTTCTTTGGAGCTTTGCAACTCTTGTTGAATTTGTTCGCTCTCTAAAATTTTTTGTTGTAGAGTGTAGTTGGTTTTTTGTAATTCGCGTGTTCTTTCTTGTACACGATGCTCTAGTTGTTTGTTGATTTCAATTAAACGTTCCGCTTGCAGCCAACGGTCTATCGCTAAGGCCATGTGTACCGTGAAAGTGACGGCCATTTCTATATCTTCTATTTGGAAATGATCTTTGTTTTTCGCCGCAAAAGCCATGGCACCTATTGTGGTATTGCTAATTTGTAGCGGTAACGACAACACCGATGGCAGCAGGGACTGCGAAAACAAAAGACTGTCCTGCTGTGCTTGGCAGTCACCCGATAAATACATCAATTGGTTTTCAATCACCCAACCACAAATACCAGTTGATAACAATATTTCTTTAGGGTATTTGATATCATTTTTGGCAACGTCAAACAATAGTTGTAAGTTGTAAGTTTGCGATTCGTCATTGACAAGCGCCAGCCAACAGCGATCAAATTTAAATACATGGTAAATCTTTTCTACGGCTTCGGAGAGCAAAGTTTCCAAATTTTTTGCACGCGAAACAGCGAGAATAATTTCTGATAGCCGGTTATGGCGGTCTACTTCTTGTTGTAGAGACGTTTGGTTCATGAGAGTACTTTCGCGTTTAATGTTTTCTTGATTTCAGCTATGGAATTTATACAAATGTTTATTTCTTCGCTGGTCGTATATTTCCCAAAACTAAAACGCAGAGAATTACGTGCCTGTGATTGTGAAATTCCCAAAGACAACAATGTGGCAGATGGCTCCTGAGATTTGGAATTGCATGCTGCGCCACGGGAGACAATAACTCCTTTTTCGTCCAGCATCATCATTAGTGTATCTCCGTCGATTTCCGGAAAGGAAATGTTTAACGTTGTGGGGAGAGAAGTCGGTAGTTGATGATTTAACTTGAAAGTGATTTGCTTTTGAGCGAGCTGTTGCAAAAAATGTTGACGCATTGTATGGAAATGGCAGCTATTTTTTTCCATTTCGCGAAGAGCAATTTGGCATGCTTCTCCCATGCCGATAATTCCCGGGACGTTTTGTGTTCCCGCGCGCAGTTGATATTCTTGACTCCCACCCCATATAATCGGAGATATGTTTACTTGCTCGTTGACATAAAGTGCTCCGATGCCTTTAGGACCATAAATTTTGTGTGCGGAAATAGATAGTAAATCTACATGGATTTTTTGCACATCTATTGGTATTTTACCTAAGGCTTGAACGGCATCTATGTGCAGAAGTGCAGGTGAATTTCGTACAATTTGTCCTATTTTCTCTACAGGCTGTATTGTTCCCACTTCGTTGTTTACGTGCATTAAGGTGACGAGTAAGGTTTGTTCATCAAGATATTCTTCTAAAGCAGAGAGTGATACTATGCCATTTTCAAGAGGTAAGTATTTGATCTTAAAACCCTGGCTTTGTAAAAAAGCACACGTTTTTAATGTCGCGCTGTGTTCTGTTGCCGCAGTAATAATGGTATTGCGCTTTTGACTATTTTTTTCGTGGCGCACAACACCCAACAATGCCATATTAATGCTTTCCGTACCCCCAGAGGTAAAAATCAATTCGTGTGGAGAGCACGCGATGATTTTTGCTACTTTACTACGCGCTTTTTGTAGTTCGTCATTTACTTTTTGTCCTAGTGAGTGCGCGCTGTGGGGGTTGGCATACAAGTTTTGTAAAAAAGGCATTATTTTTTGTAATACTCTTGGATCGAGAGGGGTTGTGGCGTTGTAATCGAAGTATATTTTTTCTGCCAGATTTTCTTTTGCCTCTATGCCCAGATCTATGTCCAGTTTTTCCTCGTGTTTTTGCCAATGTTCGTTTTTGTAAGATACGCTAAACTGATAGCCATCTATAATTCCTTGGATCAAAAATTGGTGTGGAACATTGACCTTATATGTTTTTAATAATGGAAATGTTTCGACTTTTGCGTATTTTTCAAAACGCATGATCATATGCGAAGACATGGGAGTAGTGCTGTAATATTTTACAACTCTACGCTTCATACAATCGGTTTGCACAACTTTGCGAAACACACCTGTTCTCCGTATTTAAAATTTTCGTATTACCATAAGGGACATATCATCTTGTGGTTCCAAGGTGAAATTAGCCACGTCTTGTAAAATTAGATTGCGCAGGTCTGTAACTTCCAGCTGCGCATTGTTTTCTATCAGAGCCACAAGGCGATCGATGTCATACATTTCTCCTTGTGCGTTTTGCACCTCGATAATTCCATCTGTAATAAGTACCAAAACATCATTTTTATCGAGATGGAACGTTTGTTCTTTTGTCGTGCCTTCGATATCGGGAATGATTCCGAGCCACACTCCCTCTGTTTGTAGTAGCTCACATTTTTTTTGTTTGTCGCGATAGACGATGAGATCTATGTGTGCGCCCACATAGTGAAAATCTCCTTGTTGGTTACTTACCAAAAGAGATAGCGTCATGTAGTGACTTTTCTGCATTCTTTCGCGGATGTTGGTGTAAAGTACTGTATTTAATTTGCTATACATGTCTCGTGGGGATATATCGGGAGACAATACCGTTGTTGTCATGACCGCAACTTGTGCCATCATCATGATAAGCCCCGATGTCAATCCATGACCGCTCACATCACCAATGGTAAACCAATAGCGACCATTTTTAGAAAAAATAAAGTCGTAGTAGTCACCTCCGACTTCGTCTGAAGGGATCATTTGTGCACTTATGTCAAAGTACTCTTTTGCATCCGCGAGCACCTCTTCCGGAGGTAGAAGTGTTGTTTGTATGCGCTTGGCGATTTCAACTTCTTTTTGCATGGCCTCTACACGGAACTTTTCGGCCTCGATTTCTTTGGTAATATCGTGAAGTAAAAATGCAATTCCAACAAATTCATCGTGAGCGGTAAATATAGGAGAGTAGGTAATTTGTAAAACGAAGTTGTTGTTTTCCAACTTGCAGCGACATAACGCTTCTGGATGTGTGGTAAAGTTTTCTATGTCAGCGCTAATTTTTGTATAAAGGTCTTCGGGAAAACAAATTTTTATATTTTGACCAATGATTCCCTCATGTGACATGACAACTCCATGAGATGTTCGTAGGTCGAGAAATTCCATGGCTTTTTTACTGATTAAGGTTATTTGGTTTTGTGGATTACAAACGATAACTCCATCACCGAGGTACGTTAAGATTGTCTCTAGTTTTTTCTTTTCGTTGTGCACTTTTTCTAAAAGTTCCGCTTTTTCCGAGGCGTCTTCTACGGCACAAACTTTATAGCCTTTTTCTTGGTGGATATTGAACCAAATTTTGACTTCTTTCGGACCATCTTTTTTGGTGTTGATTTGTATTTCTTGGGTAAAACTTACATTACCTAGAGTGTTTTTTTTGTTGTGAAATAGAAATAAACGCTTTTTATCTTGTTTGTAAAAAAATGCATCAATGCTTCTTCCCTGCACTTCTTCCAGCGAGTACCCGGTAATCTGCTCAAATTTCTGATTCGTGTGGATAATTTTACCTTTTGAATCAGTAATGAATTGGGCTGTATGGTGGTATTTAAAAACTTGATCGTAATGAATTTCTTCCATAAAAGACATCTCAACAACCTCGAAGGAGTTATAATTTTTCCACGATAAATTCGCAATAAGGATCGCCCTTGGTAATGCACTTGTTTTCGCGCGACTGGTACTTTCCAAATTTATCTTCTAAAGTTCCCGAACTGTAGATAAGCTCCATAAGTCCAGCGCTTACACCTGTTAACATGTAACAACGTGGAACTTCTGAAATGCCAAACATTTTGCGATATCCCAGTGCTTCGTAACCGTTGTAGGAGCGAAGAACTAGCTTCTTCCCTGGTTGTAGGTCGACGACATGCCAATTTCCCCAACCAAAAGCATTGGTAATTGCAATTAACGCAAATATATTATCTTCGCGGTTTTGTATCATCGGTGCGACTAAACTTTCCCATTCTTGGGATGCCATAATACCATGGAAGGTATGTAAACCACAAACTTCTCCACCAAATACCAGGAGAGAACGGGCACTTTCTTCGGCATCTTTACCTTCTTTCGCCATTTGCTGCTCGTAGGAGTATGAAATTTGATTATAATAATCTGCGGGCACATTTGTGGCATAAATGCCAAACATGGGAATGAGTCCCTGTTCATCTCCATATACGGGAATACTGGCAATAGCCTCTATAATGGCTTGTTCATCGACATTTTCACTTTTTATAATGTCGGGATCTTCTAAAAAGGGAGTGAAGTTTAATGTATTTTTCTGTAAAACGGTTTCTTTTCTCTCTTCATCGGTAATTTCAAAAACACATTTATCTTCGCCCATAGCCATGCAATTTGTTTCGTTGATTTGCACTTTCTGCGAAGTAATGGTGTCGTAAGCCGTTTCTAAAAAACCACATGTTAATGAACAACGCGGTTGATGAGAAACACCAAACTTGGCTTTCCATCCTTCGGCGAAATGCGAAGAGGTCGATGTAATTTTTTTATCGGCAACGTTGGAATAGTCGAATGTGCCAAATCCATGCGTTTGGTACATTTTAAGTGCAAGTTGCCACTTTTCTTCGTCAGTATCTAGAGCATTTTTTTGCAAATAATGCGTGAATTCTTTGCCAAATATATCGTTGGCAGAGTCTTTGAGAAGACGTGGGCCATCGATAAATTGGCTAGATTCAATACAGCTTTGTAGTTGGCAATTGTAATGATGGCAATGAATTACAACTTCTGTTTCTTCTAAAAGTCTGCGATTATGAAGCGCATCAAAAGTAATCTCTAAATTTTTCACTTTTTACCTCTACAAATACATTTAAAATAGTTAAATACATAGTACACTTTTTATTTTAATAAATATGAGCAGAAACCTCAAACTTGTTTTAGTTGTGGATCGGTATTTTATAAAAATCTTCTGTAGATAGGATGGGTAAATGAGATATTTATTGTTATTGCTTTGTCTTTGTTCTATTGGCGCACAGCAGTTGGCAGAACCATTTTTTATTCGCCATGGTTATTTCAAGGATCGTATCAAGCATTTAGAGAGAGCTTATTACGAGAAAAATCAACAGCATTTGAGTTTGTTATTGTCGTGTTTGACAGATGCAGATGACTCGATTCGCTATCATGCCATAAAAGCGATACAACAGCTTTCCATTGGTGAAAAGCATATACCGCTTTTGGTCCGGTCTGTCTACGACACGTCGCGTAGTGTTGCTGAAATTGCTTGTGAGACTTTGGAAAAGTTTGCGGAATATTCACCGTCGCATATCGCAGATGTTTGGAAATTGGTTCATACAAACGATCGCTATTATGCGTTGCGTGGCTTTTTAGCTCATAAACAAAATATAGTGTTTTTGCAGGAGATATTGGAGGATACACAGCGTAGTGTAGAGGAAAAAAATTGTGCCTTGAGTATTCTCGGACGGTTAGGGAAAGAAGCGCTCACCATTATCTTACCATACCTAGAAGATGATCGATACTATCGAACTGTGTTTCTGGCTTTGAAAAGTTCGAAATTAGGTGTGGAACCTCTTTTAGAGTTACTGATGTTAAATAACAAGGATTTTGGCGATTTACGCACGTTGTGTCGTGCCGTAGGTCCACAATCACTCGACATCTTGGTGGCAAAATCTACTTTTTATAGTGTGGAACAGTACGTGCAAGTTTTACGCATTATTTCACGTATTTCCCCGACAACACAAATGGATTTTTTACTGGAGAGTTTACAGCACCCCCATGTCAAAATTTGTCGCGAAGCACTTTATATTTTAAGGCAGTTGAAAGATAAGCGCATTGTTCCACAAATAATGAAAGTGATGAAAACGCGTACGGATGTTACAGAAAATGCTGTTGTGGCACTAACTGCTTTGCGGGGGAAAGAAGCGATACCTGTTGTTGTCAAGTTATTGGGAGATAGTGATCAACAAATTTGTCGACAGGTAATTGTATTTATCGCGAGTTTACACCAAAAACAATATTGCGCAGAGATTGAAAAATTTATCGAAGAGCCATCGCTAAAATCTCAAGCAATACTTGCGTTATATCATATGAAGCCTGAAAAATACCAAAAGATGTGCGACGATTTATTTGTAGGCAAAAAATCATGGGAAATTTTTGATATTGCGGATAGTTGCGAATTTATGGTGTATAAACCCTTGGTTTCTCTACTAGGAGATTCCAGTATTCACGTACGCCGCAATGCGGCGAGTTATATATACGGAAAAAATAGTCATAAAGCATTACTTGAGGGTATGTATAGTAAAAATGACGTTCAGGCAAATAATTGTATTGCCGTTTTACAACGCGAAGCTGTGTTTCCCGGTGAATCCTTAGCGATTCTTTTGCGGATTGTGAAAAAACATCCTAGCGCGGTGTCTTTGTTGCTAAATGGTATTCAAAATAACGTTAGCGCGGCTGTAGATCTACTGGAAAAACATCCACATATTTGGAGAGACTTTTTACTGGTAGATAAGGAAAAAGTGGCGGTACATTTAGATAAAATTATACCGTACTGCATACAAGGCTTGCAGAATAATGAACGTGGGCCAAATTCTTTTACGATTACGGGTGCGTTAGCACGTTGGGAGGCCGTTGCTGCTATTGATGATTTAGTTGCCATACTTCCCAAAGTCAAAGGCTATGTAGCAGAAAATATTATAGAACTTTTAGATGCACTGTCCGCGAAACAAACATTAGACGAAATAGTAAAGTTAACGAAACACAAAGAGCAAAGTGTACGCAAGGCCGCCATTGCACTCGTAAGTAAGTGGTCACCACAACATCCGCAAATAGCACTTGTGGCGCTAAACGATGAACATGATGAGGCCCGTACAAAAGCAATCGAGTGCTTACATGGTTATGAGGAAGATAAAGCCATTGCTATACTGGGAAAATGTCTACAGCAAAAAAATGGTCGTGTAAAGGTAGCCGCAGTAAAGGCTTTAGGAAAATACTCCGCCGAAAAAACTGTGGATTTGTTACGAGGAGCGCTTGTTGATTATCAAACGATCAGTGGTTTTTTTCGCTCGGATCGCTATAGTGTCAGTAGTTTTGCTTCAAGCGTCTTGGCCGAAAAGGGTAATGCTGCGAAAAAAGCAATACCGGAGTTACTGCAAGTGGTGAGTAGTGCAAGATTACCTTATACTAGACGTGTGGCGGCGATAGCGTTGGGAAAAATTGTCGTTGAGAGTGAGTCGTCAGTAAAGGTGTTGATCGAAGCTCTTGATGATGGAACAAGTGAACACAACGCCGCAGTTTTTGCTCTGGCACGCGCTGGTAAAATAGCAGTAGCGCAGTTGACTGAAGCGCTAGAGAATGAGAACGATCTTATTGCCCGAGGAGCATGCATTGCATTGGGGGAAATGAAAACCCGTAGTAATGTCATCATAAATGCGTTGTTGAAGTGCGCGCAAAAAGAGGAATGTCGCTGGTCAGCATTATGGGCATTGTGTGAATTAGGAATTACGGAGGAGTTAGCGCCAAAAATTATACGTTTTCGCGATGACAAAAATTGGCACACTCGTTATTTGGTTTTGCAAATAGTGGAACCATTTGCAACATCGGATACACTCAAGCAATTTGTCGCTGATGAAAATTGGTGTGTAAGCGAGACGGCAAAGATGTTGCAGCGAAAACGAGAGAGTGATAAGTAGTTTTTTAGAACATTCAACCCAAGTTGTTACTCCTACGAAAGTACATATGGTGTTCTCTGGAGCTACAAAACTACCATCGGAGTGTCATCCCTGACTTGATCAGGGATCCACGAACAGAAGTCGACTTTATATTGCTGGGTCCCGCATCTATCCAAAAATCTATGATTTTTGGGTGCGGGATGACAGGTCTTGTAAGCCTTTTTTTCAGTACTTTACTTCTTAGCTTGGCACACATGTGCTTTTACAGGAATGACACTCCGGGAAGTTTTTTGTACATGATATTATTTTATCCACTTCATCGCGCGAAAACCTGATGTCGGCCATGCACTTGTTGGCCGTTTGAGGTCGGCAATATCTAATGGTCGGATTTCGTATATATAAGAATATGCTCCTCCACCGCGCAGTACCGGTGTTTTTGCGCGCCATATTCCCTGGCAAATTTCGTGGGCGTTTCCTGATACATTATACAAACGAAAAGGGTTTGGTGGAAAACTGTCAATAGATTTTAAGGTAGACACTTTCATAAAATCTTTGTAGCTCACGAATGCATCGCGTTGTGTGGAGGTCATGATACGTTTACGATAAAAATTAGCAATGCCATTGCACATACCTGGTCGCCATCCAAGTATGTCTTTTCTCTCGCCCCAATAAAAGTGCCCTGTTGTTCCACCACGTGCGGCATATTCCCAGCTTATTTCATCGGGAACTTGCAAATGGGTTTGTTTACAAAACCGTTTGGCATCGTTAAAGCTAATGTGCACCACTGGTAAATGATCACCTCTATACCTTGGATGAGTTTTTTTGGGAATTTTTCCCATGACTTGCTTCCATAACTGTTGCGAAGTTTCGTATTTCGCTATCCAAAACGGATTTCGTATGGTGGCAACGTGCTTTTCGGATGGTTTACCGCGCCACTCTCCCAGTTGTATTTTTCCTGGGGGAATGAGCACCATTTTCATTGTTGTGCTCGTCTGTATTTGGTAATCCTTCTCAAGGGGGAGTTGGTGATTTTTGGCATACCAGATTTGGTATTGCTTCGCACGAGACGCTTGCATGTAGGTGGGAAGCTTGTTCCAGTTAGGGTGAGTAAAGTCAACATACGATCCATTCCAGCAGACACTCCATAACTGTTGTGGCCATTCGTTCGGTATATCTTTCTTTTGAGGGCTTGACGGGTTATTTTTATTCTGCGTATTTTTAGGTGGCGTATTTTTCACAACGTTTTTTGGTGAAGAAGATTTTTGGGGCTTACGCTGTTGTTTACGAGGCGGTTTTTGATTGCTTGCCACGGAGGAATTGTTGGAGTTGTTTGTGGAGGTGTATACCGCGATAAGAGCAACCGCAACGCAACAAAAACCAATGATCGAATAAAGCATCGCCGGAGATTTTTTGCTTTTTTTCGCATTACCACGGATGACTTGTTGTAAATCTTTCGCCATTGCTGCTGCCGAAGAATAGCGATTTTCCTTTTTTTTGTGTAGGGCTTTTTTACAGATAGCGTCAATCTCTTTGGGAATACGCGGATTTACCTTACTCGGCGGTGTAGGGTTTTTCTGGGTAATCTCAGCAAGAAGTATTAGAGTGTTACTTCCTTGAAATGCTCGTTTACCGGAAGCCAACTCGTAGAGAATGGCTCCGAGAGAAAAAATATCACTGCGCGCATCGATTTGTCTGTGTTTTCCGCCTGCTTGTTCCGGAGACATGTAGCGCAATGTTCCCATCACCATTCCGGTTTTCGATAGTCCTTGGTCGCGGTGAAGTATTTTGGCAAGACCGAAATCCATAATATACGGATTTCCCGCTTGGTCCACCATGATGTTTTCTGGTTTCAAATCACGGTGTACAATATTTTGTTGGTGTGCGTAGTTCATGGCTTCTAGCACTTTTAGGAGTAACGCCATACCCTTACGAAAGCTGATTTTTTTGCGTGCGAGAAGTTCTTTTAACGAACTTCCCTCGATGAAATCCATGGTAAAGTAGTGCGTGTCACTAATAGAGCTGATTTCGTACACATTGATAATATTTGGATGTCTGAGATGAGCGACGGCTTGTGCCTCTAAAATAAAGCGTTTAATCTGCTCCTGTGAAGCTTTTTCTTTCGCAAGTAGAACTTTTAGGGCCACAATACGGTTTAGTTTTGTGTCAAGAGCTTTGTATACTGTTCCCATACCCCCTTCCCCTAAAATACAAAGTATTTGGTAATGACCAAACATTTGTGGTGGATTGTTCGAGGGGGATTGTGGTTGTGTATGGTCCATCATACATTCCTTTGGCAAAAATACAAAATGTGAAAGATTTATAATATCGTAAATAAAACGAACAGATAAATCAAGTACGTAGATATTCACTCATGGCGAAGGATAATTATCTTGTGCTGAGAGTTGTTTTCGGTTATTTTAATAACTACATCCAATATCAACAATTGTATAGGGAGAGGGAGAAATGATGAAAAATTTATGGGTGTTTTTTTTGGTACTACCTTTGTGTTTTGCACAAGATGTTTCGCAATTGAAAAGAGTACCGGGTAAGCTCATACAAATTTCTTCGGGAAAAACCGCCTGGGGAGTGAATGAAAACAATAAGGTATTTTGTTGGTACAATAGTTATTGGCAAAAAATGCCAGGTTCTTTTACACAAGTAGCCACTGGTCGAGATGGTACGGTTTGTGCTCTAGGTACAGATAATCGCGTGCACATCTGGAGGAATAAATATTACGCATGGGAGTTGTTGTCCGACGAAGAGGTCACCTTTATTGCCGTGGGTGGTAAGAAGCACATCTGGGCGATTTCTAAAAGTAACTCTGCCTTAGAGTGGGACGCGTCGCAAAATATGTGGATCGAATATCCCATCGCTGTAAATTCTATTTCTGTTGGTTCCGATGGCTTTGTGTGGGCAAGTGCTATTCAAGAAGGGTCTCTTTTTCTACAAGATGGTGCATGGCAACAAATACGTGCCGATTTCCGTGAAATTATCGTTGATGATGGACGCAATTTATGGGCGCTTGATGAGGAAAACGGTGTATTTCGTTTACAAAACGGCAGCTGGATACAAATTTTCCCTCCAGCACTAGAGTGTTTATCGGTGGCAAATGGAAAAGCATGGGGAATTAGTTCTAGCGGCGAGATATATCGCTTTCGTTCACCTGTTTTTATGGCCGAATCAGATGAATCGATTACTCCTATTGAGCAAACCCCATGGACATGGGAAGAGCTAAACGAAGTTGCCAATAGATATTTACCGTACTTGCATATGTGTACGGAAGACCCTTTTCATCCTTCTTCTGTCGCGTGGCTTTTAGATCGTGTGTCACTTGTCAAAAAACAAAATAATACCGAGACCACTGTTGCACAGCCGCCATACACAAAAGAAGAACTGGCAAAAATAACCAAAGTGCAAAAAGGCGCGCTGTACTATCCGCAAATTAATGGTACTGACGCCAAATCCGGTGATATTTCGAGCGCAAAAATATACGTCAATGCCAAAAGAATGAATTCCTTCCAAGATTACACCGATATCCAGTACTGGTTTTTCTATCCATACAATGGTAGTGGTACGCTCACTATATTTGGGGAAATCGTTCCGGTTTCACTCTTTGGTGCGCACCAAGGTGATTGGGAACACATTACCGTTCGCGTTCACAATACCACGCGAAAAGTGAAAGCGGTTTATTTTTCTCAGCATGCAGGAGGAGAATGGATTTTTGATCTAAACAAAATCACATGGCGCGATGGACGTCCTGTGGTGTTTTCCTCGAAACATGGACACGCCAGCTATCCCAAAGTGGGTCTCAATAAACAAGCGTTTTTGGACGTAGGCCTTGTAAATAAAACCAACCGTGGTCCACTTTTAGATGCCTCGGGACGCATGGAAATTATCGGGGTATGGAATGAGTTACAAGCACATGTCGTAGAACCCGAATGGTTAGATTTCCCTTACGATTGGGGAGCGCCGCGCCCGCCATACAGTAAAGAATTGCTCTACGAAAGTTTTCCACAGGTTCCGAAGTGGAGTATCGATCTGGTAGCACCGATTCTCAAAGAAGTGTGGACAAAAATTGTTTCCGGTGGACCAAGCGGACCAAAACAAAAAGGAAGCTGGTCAGGAGCAGAATAAACTCATTCACTCAAAGAGCAAAAAAGAACATAGGGCGGACATTTGTCCGCCTTTTGTGTTATATCATCATAACCAAAAACAAATAATGCACATGTATTATAAACAGGAATATTTATGTTTCGCGACCAAGAACTTTCGAAATTTTTACGTTCCACATTATGGGTTACCGTCGGCTTATTTTCTTGTGTTATGGTTTTTCACATTATTCACAGTTTTATCCACCTTGGCAAATTAACGTTTGAAACACATTTTATCTCAGAAAAACTCGATATAAATAACGTACGTAATGCTTTTTCTTCTGCCTCACGCGTGGCAACATTACTCCTTGCCATGTTAATAAGTGGTATGGCAATTGCCGTTCCTCTTGCAGCGAACAATTTTACTCCGCGTCTGATTAAGATGTTCCGCGAAGATGTGACCAATCTATGTATTTTTGCTCTGCTCCTTTGCTTCGGAACACTTACTATGTGGTTGTGTTTTGTGATTGATGAGCATTCGAATTTAAAATTCTACCTGCATGTGTGTTTTATATTGTTTATCATTTCTTTGTCGTCGATCGTTCCATATTTATCGCATCTTTTTAGCTTCCTCAATCCCAATAGTCTCATTTTTCGCTTGCGTATGAGTGCGCAGTATAAAATTATCCAAGCAATGCGTCCTGGGCATTCGCAAAAAGAGTTGACGCATCTTAAGCACCAAGTCGTCGAATATATGGATAGTTTGGCAAATATTGCCCTCAAAGCTTTAGAAAGAAACGACCGACAGAGCTTTACTGCGGCGATGAGAAATATTCAACTACTGGCGATTCATTATTGTAAATTAAAGCCGTATTTATCCCCGAAGTGGCATCATCTCGACAACATGGAAATTGGTATATTTATGGGGATTTTACCTCTGGCACGCAATGAAATTCAAAAACAGAAAGTTACATTGGAGTTACATATCTGCCAATTTTTATTAGAATTTTTTGAATGTGTGGAGGTGCGTACACGTGACGCTGCGGATTCGGTGGCGTTTACCATCTACAAAATTTCCAGTCAGTACATATACAACCAAGACCGTCACGCGATTGATATGTACAGTTCACTGTTTAACAGTGCGCTGCGTTTGGGCATTAACAATTCGAATATTCGCATGGTATACAATATTGCCTCTCATTACAGTAATTTGGCCATCGACATGATGTCAACAATGCCTGATCTTTCTCTGAAAATCACTCAAAAAATGTACTACTACAGTGACTTGGCGTATTGCCGTAAGGAATCATTGGTTTTTGTGGTCGAAGTGATGTCTTATGAAATACGCAAAACAATCGAAATGGCTGTGAATAAACTGGGGGCTGATGACAAGATGGTGGAAAAGATGATCAAAATACTTTTAGAAATTCCTTGTGAAAGTCGACAGCAACGACCTTTGGTGGGAGTTCTGAAGTCGCGTTTGGCACTCAGTTCGATTTTAGATAGATGTCCAAAATTACAGTACTACACACAAATACTATGTGAACCGCTGGAAAAAGTGGATATGCAAGTTATTGATTCTATTTACAACAGTTTACTGGAAAATAACCCGTTGTTGTATTGGGAGATTACACCGCGGCAAGTGAACCTTGATTATGTGCATGTGGAGAATCGCAATTATATCTACGATAAGATCACGGAAATTAAGCAAAAAATAGCTACTGCGGAATCGCAACCGTAAAGGTTGTATGGCAATTTTGGCAGGTGTACTGGCTATATCCCGAAAGATGGTTTGATCCGCAGAATGGACAGTAGATGACTTGCTGCATGTTTTTTTCCTTTGAAAAATAAACATTAGGAATTGCGGTGGAAATGTAGGGGCGGACCTAGTGTCCGCCCGTTCCCACAAATCCAGCTAGATGTGCGTTTGCGAGCTTGTAAAAATTCTCACTTCACCTAATTGGCAATGCCGTATTTCTTCAACAAAGCGTCTTGTTGCGGACGTCTTCCTCTAAATCTTTCATAGAGTACGAATGGGTTTTCACTTCCACCTTTTTCCAAAATATTCTGACGGAAACTTCGGCCAATTTCGCGGTTGAAGATACCTTTTTCTCTAAATAGCTCAAAAGCGTCTGCTTCCCAAACTTCTGCCCATTTGTAGGAGAAGTATCCGGCGCTATAACCACCAGCAAAGATATGATTGAATGCCGCGAGAAATAGAGTGTCTGGCAAGAGAGGAAAGAACGACATTTTGTTGTGTATTTCTTCGGAAAACTCGAAAAGTGGTTTGCCGTCGTAGTCGTAGTGTAGGTGCATATCCATTAAACCAAATTCTAACTGACGACGAATTTGTGTTGCACGATGAAAGTTGCGCGAGGCAATGAGCTTGTCGCATAAGTCATCGGGAATTTCTTCACCGGTTTCGTAATGGTGAGCGAACATCTTTAGTGCGTCCTTGTTCCATGCCCAATTTTCTAGAAATTGCGATGGAAGTTCCACCACATCCCAGGGAACACCGTTAATACCTGCTACACTATATTCATTGCACTTCGTAAAAAGAAATTGCGACATGTGTCCAAACTCGTGAAATAATGTCACAACTTCACGATGATCTAGAAGAGCGGGGGTATCTTCAGTGGCTCGTGTCGCGTTACCGCCAATGAGACCTATGGGTTTTTCGTAACCGTTTTCATTTCTTGAACGTCCCACCACATCCTGCATCCATGCTCCGCCGCGTTTATTCTTACGTGGGTGATAGTCGAGAAAGAATTCGCCTAGCATCTCTCCATCACTATGCGCGCGGAAATAACGAACTTCAGAACTCCAGCACTGGGGTGCCTCGACTTCTTTGACTTCAACTTCATATATTTTTTCGACGATTTCAAAAAGCCCCTTAAGAACGGAGTCAATAGAGAAATACGGCCGTAGATCTTCTTCACTGAAGTCGAGTTGTTGTTTGCGCAATTTTTCTAAATAGTAAGAGTAGTCCCAATGGTGCAATTCACCGCCCGTGGTTTGTTTCTTAAATTCGGAAAGTTCTGCGAATTCTTTTTTGGCGGGTTCGCTGGTTTTTTCTTCAAGGGAGTATAAAAATTCAAGTACCTCTTCGGGAGATTCCGCGGTTTTTTTGGCCAGTGACAGATGAGCATAGGTTTCAAATCCCAGTAAAGAAGCTAGTTCTTTACGTAGAGTAAGAATTTCTTTGATCAATGGTCGGTTGTCACGCCCTTCTTCTAGAGCACGTTTACTATGCGCCATGTATATTTGCTTGCGGATATTTTCGTCATCTACGTATTTGAGGATGGCGTTTACCACAGGCATCTGCAATGTACACAGATATCCTTCTTGGCCACTTTTTTGTGCTTCTTCCTTGAGGGATGCTTTGATCGATTGTGGTAGACCTGCCAGTTCGTTTTCATCTTTTACTAACAGCTGAAAACTGGCCGTGGAATCCAACACATTTTCACCAAAGGTCGATTGTAAGTTACTCAGTTCGAGAACGATTTCTTTGTAGCGTTCTTTTGCGCTATCTTGTAACGATGCTCCGTGTAGACGAAAATCGCGGGTATAATTTTCGAGCACTGTTTGTTGTTCTGTATTCAGTGAATCTTTCGAAAAGTTTTCTAGATGATTGTATATCATAGAGTTAGAACGCAAAACAGTTTCAAACTGTGTGAGCAGTTGACGTCCTTCGTTATACGCTGTACGAATTTCTGGAGAATTGGCTAGAAAGTTTAGCATCGTAACCGGAGACCACAAACGGTCGATTTTCAAACTCATGATGTCGAGCTGAGCAACGAGAGTTTCATAATTGTGGTTTTCGGTAGCGGTTATTTTTTCCATGATTTGTGTACAATCTTGAATTGTTTTTTCTACGGCAGGAACGACATGTTCTGCTTTTAACAACGAAAAATCGACACAACCATGTTCGATTAAAAGGGGGTTATTGTTCATAAATTTTCAATTCTAGGTTTTATCTAACAAAATATTTTGCTAAGTTATGTTCTATATCTGGCGTGTTTATGGCACGCTACTTTTCCCTCATGATATATTTTATTTGAAAAAGATACAACGGAAATCTGCGGTTTACAATTTATGGTAGCCCTACTACCAAATTGCAATGGTCTTACAGATGGGAGAAATTATGTTTTATTATCGTAATATATTGTTAGTTATTTTGTGTTTATGCGTCATTGGCTGCAATCCCAAGCCTGAAAATACTCCAGACAAGTCGCAAAATAATGAAAACAATACACAACAAGACAACAATACACAGGAGAAAAAAGTGGAGTTTACAACTATTTCTCAAGGTGCCAATTGTGGGCACAACGAAAAAAAAGACTATGTGATCACCAACGAAGATGAATGGAAAAAACTCTGGGCTCAAGTTCATGCCAATATGGAACCTAAGCCAGAACTACCAAAAATAGATTTTGAGAAAGAAACTGTTATTGCTGTATTCAAAGGGCAACAGTCAAGCGGCGGACATAGTATTAATGTTGCGGAAGTGATGATAAAAGGCGATGCGTGCACAACGCAAGTAAAAGAGGTAAACCCTGATCCGGGGGGAATGATGTCTATGGGATTTTGTCAGCCATATCACATCGTAAAAGTTCCAAAGATGGAAGCTAAGGTATCGTTTAAGCGTAAGTAATCCGCCGCGTTGTTGAATGAATTGGGCTGTTATCTCTTTATTTGGTAGGGATAACAGCCTTTTTTTAATGATCGATGTCAAAAGCCCTATAGTGAGCCTGTGATAAATTGCGCAATATGGTCGTAAAATTTTTGCAAAGAATTTTCATTAATGTAGTACATATGTCCTGCCTCATAAGCGTGATAGGCGATATTGGCATGACGTGAAGCATCTAAACGCATATGTGACAATGTATAATCCATGGCGAAGTATGGCGTTGCCAAATCGTAATATCCTATACCTACGTACAGTTTCATATGTGGATTAAGACTCATGGCTTTTTGTAAGGCCTGGCTCGTATCTGCATGTCCATTTTCCCATTTCCATGAAGTAACACCTGTTAAATTTTGATACGTCAGGTCGCTTTTGTATCCCAATTCCTCGGCGACGTATTGATAAAAACAGCTGTTGAAAGGTGGGATGATACTTGCAAGACTAGGGTCACCTGTTAAACTACCGACAACACTTTCGTAGGCGTTTAAACCCACGAAACGCGTATCTAAACGTCCGACAACCGTATTTTCTGGCTTCATGAGATTGTGACAAAATTCTTGAAGAGTAACACGCAGATCGACTTCACGAACTTTTTGTGGTTGTAATCCTGTGTACATGCATAGTTTGTCAACAATATTGTCGTAGTTTTCGGTCGTTAGTTCATTGCCTTCCATAAGAGCAAGTGTGTATTCGGTTTTGGCCCACTTTTCCACTTCTTGCAACACATCCTTTAAATCGCGTTTTTGTAGGTCGTCTGAAAGCTTTTTATGGTACCAAGCGGCAGCTGTGTAGGACGGAAGAATGAGTACGAACGGTAGGTCGTGTAAGCGATAATCTGGACCGATGTGTAGAGTATAAAAATTCAAAGCTCCAGAGATGAGCATGACACCATTAAACGTAATGCCTCGATGAAAAAGGTGGCCAGCAAGACCTGCAACGCGAAATGCCCCATAACTTTCCCCCGCAAGAAATAGTGGGGAAGACCAACGTTCAAATCTCGTTAAAAACAAACGGATAAATTCCCCCATTGATTCTATATCCCCATTGGGGCTAAAAAACTTCTCTTGAGTTTTTTCGTCTTTTGCCTCGCTATAACCACACCCTACGGGATCTATAAATACTAGATCTGTTTCATTTAGCCATGAGTGGCTATTGTCGACCATTTTAAACGGAAGTTGTGGAAAAAACCCTTCTGCGGTCATCTGTACTTTTTTTGGCCCTAATGCACCTAAATGAAGCCAGATGGCTGGTGAGCCTGGTCCACCATTGAATGCAAATGTTAGCGGACGTTGCTTGTCACTGGGAGTTTTTTGATAGTAGGTAAAAAATATTTGCGCATCAATTTCCTGGTCTTTGTTTTTTAAAGGTAAGCGTCCAGTTGTTGCTTGATAGCGCAATATTTGTGATCGAAAATCAATTTGTTTTTCCTGGCAGACAAGCTCTTCCTCTTGGAATTTTGGTGGCTTGTTTTCATTATCTTGTTTATCTGTCATGTCCTAAGTTACCTAATATAGAGTGTGTCACAAAGCATACAAAACCAATAAGAAGTAGTATGTATACTATTGTTTTTTTATCTGTAATTTTTAGATTTTTTTTATCGGTACTCGCGAATAAAATCGTTTCGGTATTCTCACTGTTCTGCAATATTTCTGTTGTGGAATTTAGGTGCAAAGTATTGTATGTTTTCTCAGAAATAAAGCGTGTGATATGCCGTGTTTGCTTTTTGTATTTTACCGCTACCGTATAGGTTTTATAACCTAAGAAAGAGTTACAGCTTTTTTCGACAACAGTTGCCGTTATTTTTTTGCCGTGCTCTTTGAAACGGTATAAAGTACGCGCATTGTTTTGTGTATAAAAAAACAACACAAACATCATTAAAAATGCACCAATTCCCACTATCAACAGCATTGTTTGAAAAATTTTTTTGCATTTTTGCATATTACTACCACAATAATAAGGTCATATATTCCTCAAAGTCCTGCCGCACTTTTTCGGCAATTTGTAAATACTCGTAGGGATTGCGTTCTTTGAATTCCTTTGCGATTTGCATCATGCTCTCGGCATATTGAATATCGCGTTCTATTATTTGCTGAAACAATCCGTCGCGAATCATCTGAAAACATTGGATGCGAATGCATCTTTTACAAACGTTATCAACAAAAGTTACCGGGATTATTTCGTCGCTAACACCACAATATAGGCATTGTTTTGCCATGCAACCTTCTTTCTAAGATGGAACATGCGAAGGATTTACTGATCTTCACATGACATTTGTTGTATTGGTAATTTAACAAATACTGTTGTTCCAACACCTTCTTTGCTCTCTATACTAATTTCACCATTCATGTTCTCTATAGATCTTTTTGTGATTGCCAATCCTAGACCACTGCCGTAACTCTTCGTGGAAAAGTTAGGCTCAAATAAATGTGGTTTTACATGTTCCGGAACACCACAACCGTTATCTCTCACCTCTACAACAACGTATGTC
Organism: Candidatus Uabimicrobium amorphum; assembly: GCF_009002475.1. Classification (GTDB taxonomy): domain Bacteria; phylum Planctomycetota; class Uabimicrobiia; order Uabimicrobiales; family Uabimicrobiaceae; genus Uabimicrobium; species Uabimicrobium amorphum. The sequence continues at coordinate 8,674,365 of NZ_AP019860.1, read as the reverse complement.
TGTGGTGAAGAGTAATTGCATATAATGTTGATATGTCCCTCGTCTTCTTTGTCCTCCATTGCATGTATTGCGTTGGTGACAAGATTGATAAATACACGTTTCACTTGATGTGGATCGACAAAGACATGAGGAATTTCATTTTCGATGTGCAGTTGAGTCGTGATATCCTTTTCTTTGTATTCTTCGAATAAATTCACACATGTGAGTAAAATATCCTCAAGGTTACATACTTCTAAATTTGGTTTGGTAAACTTGGCAAACTCTGAGAAGCTCGTCGCTGTCTTTGCCAGAGAGTCTATTGCTTCAATAATATTAGATATGCCTCTTTGTAAAATAACGGGAAATTGTCGTGCTTGATCTTCATATGCTCGCAAAATGTGTTGTGCAGACAAACGCATCGGTGTCAACGGGTTTTTGATTTCATGAGCAATTTGCCGTGACATTTCGCGCCATGCAGCGTTTTTCTCTGCTTGCACCAGCTTATGGCGACTCACTTCCAAATCTTTGGTCATGCGGTTAAAAGCAGCGATAAGTTGACCTATTTCATCGTTAGATGTTCGCGGAATTTCTACGGCTAAATCACCTGTCGAAACGCGATTGATTCCTGTGATGAGCTGTTTTAAAGGACGAACGATGTGGTTAATGAGCAAAAACGCCGCGACAATAATAATGAGGAGGCATATTACGTATATCGTGATAATATTGACTAAGATACTGGTGATTTCACTTTCCACACGGGATTTTTCATAAACCATGGGAATGGAAAGAATAAGATTTTGTACGCGTGCGTTGTCATGGAAGAAAGCGGCTTTGTAGCCCACGATAAAGCCGGTATCTTGAATATGTATAAACGTATCTCTTTTTAGCAAAATTAGATTGTAATATATCTCGCCAGGAAGTCTTTCACTCAACAACTCTGTTTGGAAAAAATCTCTCCCGTTGGAAACAAAAATTTTGTTACGCATGTACACGTTGAGAATTTGCCGGTTTTCTTTGTGCCACTGTTCGCAAAATTTTGTACCCAAATTATACGAAATGATGTTACCGTTTTCTGCGAAAGGCTGTAGTAGGTAGTCCTCTTCCTCCATCGCAGTATAAGCCCCTTCGAGGTAATTTGTCAATGTGTGACGATAATTTTCATGTACTTTTTGTACAGCATGTTCGCGGCTATAAATGGCAAGTAGCAGTACGGGAATTGCCGAGATTGTAAAAAAGCTGATGAGTAATTTGCGTTCAAAAGACAAGTTGCTAATTTTATTTTCGCGAATGATGGTGTGGGCACCATTCCACAAAAAGTTGGGTACAATGACACATAAAAGTCCCGCAAAAAATAGCTGTAAAAAGTAGAAGATCATAAAAATAGTCGATGGAACAGGGTAACCTATCAAACCTATGATTTTGCGAACTTGGTATTTAGGAAGTTTGTCATCGTTCTCATCATAATACGGCAATTGAATTTCATGAGGGAAATAAAAACAATCGTACGGGACGTTTTCAATATTTTGCGTTAGCCATACGCTGGTGTTACCTTTGCCGACATTTTCCAAAACCACCGGAGGTGGACTAAATGTTTTGGTCATGTAAGGAATACTTGTTTCGATAAGTTTTTCTTTATCAAAATAAGCACGAAGTAGTGAATCGCGTATACTTTCTTGGGAGAATCCGTATGCGAGATAATTGGTGTGCATTTGGCTAATTTTTTCATACATGGTCAAAATAGCAACATAACCAATGATCTCTTCTCCCTTAAAAATCGGCTTTCCTCCTAGAGTCAAAAGCGATTTCTTTTCTTGGGTCGAATATCCGTAGCCACTTACTCCCGCAAGAACAAACAAGCGATCGTGTGGTAAGTCTTTTTTTATCATCGCTTCATACCACTGTTCTTTCGCAACTCCAGAAGAAAAAGATGACAATTCGTAGTAAATTTCGTCGTCTCCCCAATAGAAAAAACGATTGGCATCTAATCCGAGAGGTAGTGGTTGTGGGACTTTGACATACACAGAGATGTATATGTTGCGAAAATAGCTATTGAGTATAGTATTATTGGCCCACAGCAAAAATGCCGCGTCGTCATTGAAGGATTCAAGTGACTTAATCAACTCTTTGTTAAACCACAATTGGTTGTCGAGTATTTGTTCGATAAAATCTTTACTTTTGTAGTTGGAGGCAATTTCTGCTTTTTCTTCCTGTTTACTCGAAATATTGTCGCGTATTTTCGCCTTACTTTCGTAGTACATAATCGGATAGATTGTCAGACATACAAAAAATAAAATGACCGTTCGGCGAATGGTTTGTACCTTAGGAAAATAAAAAACAAGAAGTGATATGGCCCAGCAAAAGCAGACGGCACCAGCCATGCACGACATCAATAAGTAAAAATTATTTGTCTCCGGCAACACACTATAATAGCAAACAAAAGGTAGAGGCACGAATAAATAGTATTTGTCCCATCCTTCGTATAGCCGTATGCAGTAACGGATGACTTGTGCGTTAAGGAGCACTAGGGCTAGGCCCAAAAAAATGACCGCAAGCATAAGAATAATTTGTGGCGAAGAGGGAATGATCTCATCATTGATGACAAATTTGACGCTGGAATCTTCGACAATAGAACGCGTTGCGGTGTGTAAAAAATAATAAGATAAGGTGAAGGCCAGACAAAATACACACAACATTCCTATTTTGAACGCACTAGTTTGTGTAAAACGGTTGCGGTTAATTTTTCCCACACCGTATTCTTGCAATAAGCGACATCCTAGAAATAAGAATAAATTTGTTAGTAGAAAATCTATGGGAGTACCGCTTAGTTCAAAATGATATATTTGCGAAGCAAAAATCATTGTGGATTCTGAGCAAAATTCTATGGGTAAATTCAAAAGTTCAAATAGTTCAATGGGAAAGGAAATGATAATAAAAATATAACGCGCTGCGATAAGAATACCGATAGACAGGAACAGCTTTGTTGTGTTGCGAAATGTACTACAATATATATTATATAAGAATAATATCAATAGTACAAAGCCAAAGACTCCCCATGTCGCGTTGCGTATGACACGGCCATTTTTATATATATTTTCAAGAACTGTTTCCTTGCTCTTGGAAACGAGAATCACCCACCCCATATGCTCCATGTTTAGGTTGAAAAAGGGTTGTTGTAAGCCATCCTCAAAAAAATCATTTTTTTGTGTAAAGTGAATCGCAATTTCCTGGATGTGTCTAGCCGATAGTTCTTTTTCTAAATCATTTTCTGTAAAATATTGCGTTTTAATATAGCGATGTGAAAGTAAATAGCGCGTGTTGAGGCGTGTGGATATGGCAAATGTTCCCAAGCATTTGCCGTTGTCGAAAATCGGTACAAAACAGCATAGCATGGTGTAAATTTTTTCTTGGCTATTCAATATGTAAGATGTGCGTACGCCTGACAGGGCTTCGTTGAGAACCGAAAATGGTAAGTCAATGGACCAGTTTTTCCACGCGATGAGTGGAGTATTTTTGTACGAGGCGAAAACGGCAATTCCATATGGTTCTATGACTTTACTGACATCTTTGCGGAATAGTTGCTCAAACAGAGCTGTCTTTGTCGTCTCTCTTTGACGTTGTGAGCGCGCTTTTAGGTGTTTGCGAAAACACGATTGTAACTCCGTTGTATTTATTAGATAATCTAACTTATGGCGCAATTGCTTTTCCAAAGAAAAGAAGCGCTGTTGCACATCAAATAAGCCGTCGTATAAAAAATTTTGGCGATAACTCTCCCAGTTTTTATCGACATAGGAAATACGGTAGCTATAAAAAATATAACTTAGTGTGGTTGTAATACACAGAAAAACAATTACAAGTCGCAGTTTTTTCCAACGCATAAAAATACTCACAAATGAAAGGACATCATCAATTAAAATTTTTCATGACACGCAGGTGTCTTATTAATTAATGACACACTCTATAGGCTCAAGTATGTAAATACTTTGAAATGTAGGGAACAGATCTCGTATCTGTTTCCAAAATACAGTTGATGCACGCTTGTTTTATGAACCATCGCGAAAGAAAAAAAAAGAGTAACTGTATCAACACAGTTACTCTTTTGTGAAACAAAGTATAACTTACTCTTTTGTCAATTCAATATCTAAAACAGTTGCGGCGAATTCACCTTCTTGTACTTTCACTCCGCGTACAGTTTTTGATTGGTATCCTGGAGCAGAAAATCGTAGGTCATAAGTTCCCGGTAAAAGAACGCGATAGTAATCTCCGTGAAGAGCACCACTTTTAATGGTAGAGTTTAAACCAGTTACCGACACAGAAGCGCGAAGTTTTTCACCTGTTGCTGCGTCGCGAACGGTTCCCTTAATACCTTTGTGTGTTTGTGACATATACCATAGTAAGGATTCTTTGTTATCTGCCCAATATCCCGCTAGTTTGTCGGCGTTTGGCCATTTGACATCTGAAACTTCTAATGTCAATTCTAAAGTGCCATACCAATGGTAGTTCCAGTCTTGCATACCACCGTTAATTTCGTACCAATTGTATCCATTGACAATACCTTGAGGAAAGGAGCCATTTTCGTACATTGGTTTATTGCGTGAAGAGTAGCCAAGGCTTAAATATTTGACCAACTCAATGTAAGGTGCATCGCCTGACTTGGTGTCCCAGGGATAGTTGACGACAAGAGCACCACCATGAAAGTTAATGGACAAAACAAAGTTGTGCTCTTCATTAAAACGCATCATGAGTTGTGTTTCTGTTGCACGACCGTCAGGTGTATTCTTTTTGTCATCTTCCAGATCGGGAAAATTACGGTTTAGATCTACCCAGTCGGCATTGTAACGTCTTTGTGCCTCTGTGCCATCGGGGTTCATACTTGGCATAATCCATATTTGTGTTTCGTTAATGAGGCGTGTAATATCATCGCGTTTGCCATAGTTTGTCAGAAGTTCATTGATCAAGTACATCATCATTTCTTTACCAACAACTTCATCACCATGCATACTTGAGATATACTTAAACTCTGGCTCTGCTTCGTTTTGCTCAACGTTATCAGAGATTTTGATGATCCACAATTCGCGACCTTCTACACTTTTGCCAATAGTGTGCAGTTGTGCTATATCACTATAGTCGTTCGCGAGTTTTTGTAGCTCTGCGGTTAGTGTAGCATATGTATGGTATGACGCATCACGCGTATTTTTACCGATAATAACAGGGTTAGCAACAACTTTATAACCTTTGTTTTTTAGTAAGTTTACTTGGTAAGGTGTTGCGTATACTTGCAGCTCATTATTGCGACAAGTGGCGCAATCTAGCTCTATACCTTCACCGACAATTTTTTTGATATCTTTGTTATTGTGAATGGTAACGGCATATCTTTCCTTTAGACTGTTGATATGCACATTATTATTGTCATCGGCGAAAACAAAAGCAATAACTGTAAAAAACAGTATAAGCCCTTTATACATAAATTTTGACCTCCTTTAAGGATAGTAAATTATCTTCTTTATGATAGCAAGATTTTGCCGCCAAAACCAGGTTTATTTATCTGTAAAGTGGAAAATTTGACGGTTGTATTTTGTGGCGTGGAACGTCCGTAAAATACAATCTTGCCAAGAAAGTGATTTTTACTTACAATTTATTAGCAGGTTAAAAAAACATTTTTCACAACTATTTTCTTATCGAGTAATTATATGAGCAAAAAATTTGCACTTATGCGTGACCTTACAACAAAAGCAAAGGAATCGAAGTTTTATTTGTCGATTCTCAACAAGTTGATGTGGACGGCGATACCATTTAATAAGCCGCATCGTTTTACGATCTCAATGATCAAAGACGATGAAGTAAGAGTCACGGCAAAGTACCGTAAAAAAAACTTAAACCATTTACGTGGAATACACGCATGTGCGATTGCAACTATTGGCGAATATGCCTCGGGGATTCTACTCATTTCCAATTTAGATCCCGCGGAGTATCGACTGATTATGGCAAAAATAGAAATCGATTACGTCTATCAAGCCAAAAGTTCCATCACTGCCGTGGCAAGTCTTTCCGAAGAAGAAAAACAAAAAAATATCCTTGAACCGCTACAAAAGGAAGAAGCTGTTTTCACCACAATGGAAGTTCCCATTCACGATATGCAAGACAATCTGATCGCGACAGTTAAAGTAAAATGGCAAATAAAACTATGGAAATCTGTGCGTACAAAATAGGAGGTCACTATGGAATTTTTGGACACCGTACAAAAAGTATGGGAAATTGTTTTGCAGTACAAATGGTTAACTTTTTTAGTTGCTTTTGGTGCAGTGAGCTTTCTCATATATCGTATTGTCGATTTTTTGCAGTACATGCATGTCAACAAGTTTACTAAGCCTGATGACATCACCATGAACGAAGATGTATTTAAGAAAAAACGTCAGAGAAAAGGTAGTCGTTCCATGAAACTTTTGTGGAAAGGGACATCGTCTTGGGGAGCGCAATTGGTCTTTATCGCCTCTATTCCTTTTCTCGTATATTGGTTCAACCAGAAGGGAATTTCTGACGGATACGTATACATGATACTTATCGGTCTTAGTTTTGTTCTAAACTTGACGTTATCTAAACTTTTTCCTCTTTGGACTCCAGCACGTCCGTATGCATGTCGTGCATTTCAACATGAAAAAGCCATCCAACCTGGAAATATGGCTTTTCACTTTTGGGGGGTTGTTTCGTGGAGTGTTCCCGCGTATTTCTTTTGGGAGTATTTCCAAGTAAACGGTTGGATTGGTAGTGTATTTTTCATTATCATTTCGCAATTGATCCAAGTGGTTATATTTATTTATTCGATCAAAAAATCAGCGATTCCCTACCTGGAATATCCTGGACTGAGTGACAATTTTAAGAAGAATATGCAAAAATACTTAAAAGAACATGGGATGAAAGATAGTGAAGTAGGTGTTTTGCGTATGAATATGGGGCCCAACGCTTTTGCAACGAGTTTAGCGGGTTACAAGCAAATCGTGATTACCGAAGAGCTAATACAAGGTTATAAAGATCCTACAAATCCTGACTTTACATTAAAACTGAGTGAAGATACCATTGAGGCGATTACTTCGCATGAAGTGGGGCATATTCGCCATCATCACGTAGAAAAAGGTATTGCGATGGGGATTCTTATTTCTTCGGCGGTGACTATCGCGGTATATCATTTGTTTTCGGCAGATCCTTCCAACTATGTTCTTTTTAAAGAAGGAACTTCACAACAGTTGTTGTTGTATTGGGGACAGTGTATCTTTAATACAATGCTTGTGTATCCGATAACGTTTATCACGCTTTTGGTTAGTCGCCGTAAGGAGACGCAAGCGGATACTTATCTGCTCAACACCAATGGTTGCAAAAATGGTAAAGATTTCTTTCACCAAATTCGTCATATCGCACCGGTGAATAACTTGGGGCTGTGGCATAGTTGCAATGGAACTCACCCTGCGGCACACGAACGTGAACAACGCATGCTAGAGTGGGAAAAAGAGCATTGTAAATAAGACGTAAAGAAAAAGGCTAGCCTAGCCTTTTTCTTTGTTACAAGACGATGCATTTTACATTTGTTAGGTGAACAATGACTCCGCAAGAAAAACTTTTTATTCAAATAGCTTTTAACAAAAAATATATTGATGAAGCGGCTATACAACAGGCCATACTGTGGCAAAATCAATATTCACAACGTGGGCTATCGGTATCTTTACCTCAGGTATTGTTACAGAGCAAGTTGTTGTCACCTGAACAAATGCAAGATATACAAACCGAGTACACATTTCGTACTTCGACCATTCCACCGTTGTCAGCTGTGGAAAAAGACAAACCAGCGCTTGGTCCTGTGAGTGCCATTGGTTCTAACGATCCTGTGAGTGCCATTGGTTCTAACGATCCTGTGAGTGCCATCGGATCGAACAAATATCCCACAAATCAATCGCGAGAAAGTGGCATTCATCGTTCTTCACAAGCATCTGCGACCTCAAAGACATTTAAGCCGGGAGATAAAGTCTTTAATCATTACACGGTGGGGAAAGAACTGGGGCGCGGAGGAATGGGGATTGTTTACAAGGCTTACGACACGAAGTTAAAGCGTACGGTGGCCCTTAAGTTATTATTAAGTCAACAAGTCTCCCCTGTACAGCAAGAACGCTTTACTCGTGAAGCGGAAGCGATGGCACAACTCAATCATCCAAATATCATCAAAATACACGAAATCGGACACTCTCCACAATCGTTTTTCACGATGGAATATATCCCTGGAAAGACTTTTTCGCAGCATATCATCGAAAACGACATGGATCTGCAAAAGCGTTTATGTATTGTTCGTGACGCTGCTTTGGCGATTCACTACATTCACAAAAAAGGATATGTACATCGCGATATAAAACCCGCCAATATCATGATCGATGAAAACAAAGAGCCCAAGGTGATGGATTTTGGTTTGGTGAAGTTTGATGACAGTAATCTTTCTCAAGCTTCCGATGTTTTAGGTACACCTGTTTTTATGCCTCCGGAGCAATTAGGAGCGGGAGAAGTAGACCGTCGTTCGGATGTATACTCGCTAGGCGCGACTTTGTACCAAGCCTTGACCGAACGTCCTCCTTTTCAAGGAGATACACCATTTAATATTATGTTTCAAGTCACCACGAAAGAACCTATTCCCCTACGTCAGCTCAACCCCGATATTCCGGTACAGCTTGAAGCTATTTGCCTGAGGTGTTTGGAGAAGAAAAAACACCACCGCTACAACACCGCAAAAGAATTGGCGAGTGATTTAGACAATTACTTGAATGGCAAACCGATTATTGCACGTCCACCAACGCAAATGGATCTAGCGCGTAAGTGGGTATGGCAAAATAAAGTGAAAACCTCTATTTTTCTTGTGATTTTGAGTCTATGTATTTTTTCAGGATATTATTGGCAGCAAGCAGCACAGAGTGCCAAACAAGCAGATGTGAATAGGAAGGATGCCGAAAAGAAGGCGATAGAAGCAAAAGAACAGAGAGATTTGGCAGAATTAAGAGCCGAAGAAGCACGCGAAAGTAGTTATTATTTAGCCGTTACGTTGTCCAATGAGTATTTAAAAGAAAACAACCTTGCCGGTATTGGTACTTATATGGATAAATTTCACAATGAAGACTTTGCACATTTAAAAAATTGGGAATGGGGATGGATTTCTGATTCTGTGAACCTTTCGCAAAGTAAAACAATTTTAGAGGATGCAGGGCATCGTTATTGTGTTTTTAGCTCAGGGATCTATCAACACTACGTTGCTATATGTGGTTCTGGTTATATGAATCTTCTTAACATCCATACAAAAAAGTCTCATTTTTTGGATGTACAAAAAGGTAATTCAAAAAATCCTAAAGAGCAAATAGAGAAGGTAAAACACTGCCACTTCAACTCCGACGGAAGTTTATTGGTTTACTCTAGCGAGCATGGAATTATTCGTTTGTATTCGGTGAAAACGAAAAAACTATTGAGGACTTTTCGCCATGGGGTTGTTTCCGACGAGAATGAAATCAGTTGCTGTCGATTTTCGCGTAACAGCAAATGGCTTGTTTCGGGAGATCACAACCACGTGGTAAAAGTTTGGAACATCCGTACTGGGAAGTCAGTGAATACTCTTGTTGTGAAAAAGCGCGTGATGTATTGTTGTTTTATCGACAACGATACAAAAGTTTTGTGTTTAGAGCGAGACGGAATCATCACCATTTGGGACTTTAAAAAAGACAAGAAATTAAAAGGAGATATAGGGATTGTCGAGTGCGAGTTTAACGACTTGGGTTATTTTAAAGGGCAACAAATTCTTGCCACATGTACCGCTAAGCAAGTGAATATTTGGAATGTTCGCGATTTGCTATCTCGAAAACCACAGGCTATTTTTGCCAAAAATGCTAATCGTGAATTTTTAGATATCAAGTTGTACAAGGACAAAATATTTGTTGTCGATAATAATGTTATCAAAAGATTTGACATAAAATCGGGAAAGTTAGACAAAGTATTGCGCGACGGTCGAAATTTTTCTTGTATTGCACCCCATACAAATGGTCGTTATTTAATTTCTTGTCAAGCAGGGGAAAAAAAATCATTCACCTCTCTATGGGATTTACAAAAAGAACATCCTGTTGCGATAAAAAAGCGTGATCAAGTTTGTTTTGCAAAATTTTCTACGCAGGGGAACAAATTTATTGTGGGCAATAAAAGATGTGAATTAGAAGTCTATGATTTCGACAAAAAATTTGTAGATACAAGAAACCGCATAACTCGCGGGGAAAGTTTTAAGCATACTACTCTATCGTTGGAAGGACTTTCTGATGGAATAATGTCAGAGAAATATGTCGTTTTAGCGGTAAAAAAACTTTTTGGACGTAGTAAAGATTTATTAAACGTGTACGATCGCAAAAGTAGAGAACTAGTTTATGCGATTAGAAAACCTCGTGGTGTCGACAATACGAAGAACAAAGTCGAAATTGTCAACTGTTTGTTATCTCCCACCAATGAGAGCCAACTGGCTGTTGTGAGTAACGAATATTTCTTGATGTGGGACATATCGCAGAAGAAAGAAATATTCCATAAAGCCATCGCTAGCTTAGTAAAAAAACAAGGGGGGGCCAATCCTGAGTCTCTCCATTTAGCGTATCGACCGGATGGAAAACAAATCGCTATTGTTGGTGAATTTCGCGATATACTCTTTATCAATTGCGAAGAACAAATTCCAAGTTGGGAGTATTCTTTGCTTGTAAATGAGCGTGTGAACATCAAGCCGCGTATTACGCATTGTACGTACAGCCCTGATGGGAAACTTTTGGCGGTATGTTCGGAAAAAAAGACGGTAAGGATCTATTTCTTAAATCCTGAAACAAAACGCTTTGATCAAGGCAATTGTATTGTTCTGCAAGGGCATGATCGCGAAGTTCTGTGTTGTGCCTTCAGTCCCGATGGCAAAAGACTTATTTCGGGAGGTAAAGATCAAACTCTTTTGTTGTGGAATACCGACTTTAAATACGATGCGCCAGGTAAAGTACAAAAAGCTTCGCATCATTATTTACCGCTTCTTGCACTTGAAGCCCACGAGAAACCCATTATAAATTGCGAATTTGACAAAAAAGGCACACGCATTCTCTCCGCAGACGAAGATAGTGTTTATTTTTGGGACATTACAACGCAAAATGCTAATGATCGTTAGATCTGTTTTTCTTAAATTGAGAGACAATAGCGGACCCTAGAACCGTAATACCTGCCAACACGAGTAGCAATCCCTGTAATATACCATGATCGACACCGAACTTTATAATATACACCAAAATATCTAGTATGAGGAACGTACTGGCAAAATAAATGTAAAAGTTTTTGTTGAAGATAAAACCTACCATTACACCTAAAAAGGCAATTCCTGCGAGAACCACGGCATAGGTGGGGTCTTGCAGTTGTAAGAATACCTGAATTAAAGAAGAGCCATAAATAAGAGACATGCCGCATATGCGTAGAGAAAGCAATTGCTTTGCCGAAACTTCGTTGCGATGAAATTCACTGATCCCCAATAAGGTAATACCAAGCGGAATGCCGTAAAATTGCGGGTCTACAATCATTTTTATTTGCCAGTAGTGATATAGAGCAACGTCGAGGAATACCAGAGAAGTAATCAACTGCCACATGCGTTTTTCACCTCTGTACATAAAGGCAAAATGTACCGCGAGTAGTATATATAAAACGCAGGCATTCATACCTAGTCGCCATGGTTCGTAGAGAAAAACAGTGAGAGGTAAAATACCGGCAAAAATGCGAAAAGCACGGAGTTCTTGTTTTTCTGTTAATAAGCCTATGTGTAAAAAAGTAATAGAGAAAATAAGGAGAACGTGTGGATCGTATCCATGTAAGAAATGTAGCCACTGTGTATAGTATTGAACAGAAAAATACAATGCCACAACGAGAATTTGTGCACAGTAATAGAAAAAGCTACGTTGCGTTTTGCTTCCTAAAAGAAAAGAGGTGCATGTGAGGCACGTCAGAGCGAGAATCGGAGGTTGTTCTGCCCAAATTTGCAATATTTCTAGCGCAGCAATAACACTTAGGATCATAGATGCTTGGATAAGAATCGGTCTGTTGTCGGGGTGAAGGCGTTTGTGGATGACGAAAACCGCAATACTGGCAAAGGCAGTGCTAAGTGAAAATAAATCCCACATTTGTATGCGATTTTGCGGATAAAAGTATAGCACGACAAAATATAAACTACACACAAAACTGATGATCGAAACGGGTAACCATGTTTTTTGTGTTTCGCGATTACTACGCAGCGTGTGAACAGTAAAATATATCGTGGCAAGGGCAAAGCAAATAAATGTAGCGCTATTGGAATAATTAAATTCCGTGCTCAGTAGGGCGATCCATAGGCAGTAAAAACTATAGAGACGTGTGGTGGGCAATAGGTAAAAAACGCAAGCCGTAAGCACCCACTCTAGAGAAGGTATGCTTCCCATACTTGGAAAAAAGTAAGCTAGCGGTGTACTCAATGCTATACCTACCATCGTGCTCATCACCAACAATAATGATGAACTTTTTTGCATACGGTATTGTGATATCTTGATGGCTAAAATGGCAACGACTGTTGTTGAAAACCATAAAAAGCGATACTCACTGGCGAGTGTTTGTGCCGTGGCGCTTGCTCCTGTCGAGGAGTTGACAAACAGCGTAACTCCACAAGCAATCACAATGTGCATCGTATGTTTTAACAATAGATGGCTCACTTGAACAATTTGCTGGTGTATTTTCGATTTATGTGTCGAAAGGAATAACAGAGAGCTTAGAAGCGAAATTGCGATGAGAGGAAACCATACAATTTCAACGGCACACCATTCGTGAAGCGCTAGTAAAATACATATGAGTAAAGACGCTTGTGTGTAATACAACGGCTTTTCGTCGCGATGGCGTATGTAATCAAGGGAAAAGCCGGCTGCTATAATACCCGCAGTGTAGCACAACCACTTTAAATCCGTTGTCACAGTGATGGCATATACGGAAATAACCGTCACGGCAAAACTGAGAGTTTGCACAAGACTGCTCAGATTTTCTTGGGAAAGAAAACGTTGTGCTGTGAGCGGAACATAGATGCTCGCAACAAGCGTTACCAGTGCTAAGTAGATTAAGTATGTACCCAGAAGCTGAACCGAATATGTGGAGGCGACAACCCATATAAATATGCATACCGCTGTTACCAAGGAGAAGTTTCCGATGGCCCTCTGCAATCGTTGTTGACGAATCAATGTGGTGAGCAGTGCGGGAAACAACGCTATGCAAACAAAAAAGTACATGTATGGGTTGGCAAAATTTAACCAGTTGCTATTAAATGACACAAAAACATGTATCATTGCCAACAAAAACAATCCGATATAGTATGCATAGAGGCTAGTTTGCCTCGCTCCCATGTAAAAACAAGCACTTGAACATAGAAGTAAGCTTAAAATACCTGTAATTACCATCATCGTAGTGCAGTAAGAGCTAAGTGACAAAGTGAGAAGTAGTGTCAGAGTAATTACTATGCAAAAATAAACCGCGTCGTAAACTTTTTTGTAACGCTTAACTAGGGCTAAACAGCTGGAGATACCAGCAAAAAATATGGCCCACATCGAAAGATCTACTTGAGTTGTTATTTGCTGCGGTGCATGATAGACAAACAAACCACAAGCGGCAAAGAGTAAAGCAAAAGTGCCGAGGCGCAACCATATATATTCATATACCATAAAAGCAAAGAGTATCGTACCAGCAGAAATACAAAGTGCAAAAATCGACGCCAATTGTGTGGAACTAGCCAGGGCTGCAATAACACTCATTGAAGTAAAAAGAGTTCCCCAATAGGAATAAAGTTTCTTCTGCATATAGTAGCCAAGCGCAATGTAAAAGCCACCGTATACAGCCCAATCGCTACTGGGGTAAATATAATTTTCTGTGAATAAGGATGTAACGACAGCATATTTGTGAAAAATAATGCCACCGATGAGGGCACAAAGACTTACGGCGATGTTTGCGCGCCATGATGTTTTTGTCGTGTACAGCAAATAGATGCTGTAAGCCCAAGCGATCAGACTTGTCCATAGAAATTCTGTATTCAGTATGGGAAATCTAAAAAGAGGCGCTAAATAAGAGAACAAGAACACTGCTAAAATCGCCAATGATGCGTCGATAGACGAAGAAATGATTATTTGTAGGCGACGAATAGCTTGTAAGATCAATAATATTAGCCACGATGCGACGATAAACGTGAGGATATACCATTGTGGTGTAAAATATATTTTTGCCACACAGCAAAACAGTGTTGTGTAAAAATATCCAAGGGATAAATAGCTAAAAAAGCGTTGTTGTGAATTGATAAACTTCATTGTAAAAGTTAGCGATAAAACAATGAGCCCGGTTCCGAGTACAATGTGGTAGCGATACAGTAACCAATAGTTGCTGTAGTTTTGCACATAAAAGTATGCAAAAATACCACTCGCAATTAACGCCGCAACATTGGCAGCATAATGGGCAACGACACTTTGCGGCAGCTTTTTAATTGGTAGAATTGTATATAGTATTGCCAAATAAGAAGAAGCGATGCCATAGTATATGAATGGATATTGTAAATAATCCACCAATAACACTGCGCATATCCCGCCACTGACGAATGAAAAAGCCAGAGCAAATGTACTTTTGGTGTTTAGATATATGTAAACATAAGAAACACCGCAAAGTAAGACAGGCAAGTATGAGGTAAGCGTCCACATGCTATAATCATGAAGCAAATGGAAACGTCCTAAAATGACGGCAATCGTGATACTGCTCAGAACAGTTAAGCTGTAACTGTACAATTGTGGAGCTTTGTAATGTCGTGCGACCCACAGTACGAAAAAAATGCCGCACACAAAATGACTCAGTATATGTTGGAATACAATGACATTATTAAATAGCAGTATGACAAAAGCCATCTGATGTATCAAAAAAGCAAAAATCCATACAAAGATTCTACTGTGTATACGAAATGCAAGAATGGAAGCATATGTTGTTACGAATCCTAGGGCAATGAAGGCTATGATATCTAATTGCCAAAATCCAAAAATGACTTTAGCACAAAGTGCGTAAATTACCATAGTGAGAATTGCGGAGTAAGTCACAAAACTTTTCATCGGTGCGAGTAGTAGTCGCTGTAAACGCCACCAAACAAAAGAGCATACTGCCAGCCCCAATGCGTGGATTTGCCACATGGTAGGAAAAAAGTATTCGCATGACAAAGTGATTGTCATGGCAATACACAAAAAAAATAAGAAAACTACGCCATTTTCGCGGTGCCGTAAATAGTGCAGAAAAGCCCATATGGTCGTTGCAAAAGAGGTGATGATGAATACGGCAGAACTGTGAAAATTTTGCACAAGAAGAGTTGACATACCAGCAAGACTTACCGCCCCCATTGCAAAACTGTACGTTTGAAAACAATAGTTGCTGTTTTTTTCTTTCACAAAGAAACACAACGTTGCATACAAGAGCGCTAGAGAAACAGCAGCAACCAGCATTACCTCATAAGAGAGGCCGCAGTAAACCATAAAGCGATACACCGAATACACTGTGGCAAAAGAACCTAAATATAAAGGGGGGATATTGTGCAGCGCAAAAGCAATACAAGCAAATAATATACTACCAAGGCAAAATGTGACGACTCCATACCACCATAAATTGACGCAAGCGGGTAAAGCGAAAAATACAAACAGTAGTTGCGTTAGCCATGTCAAAGTAACGGGAAAGTTAAAAGCAGAAGGAATTACCAGTGTCAAAATGCTCATCGACAGAAAGGTAACCATCACCCCAAAACTAGGTTGTAGAAAAGCTTTTTCGACTACGAGAATAACAAGAGAGGCTAATAACGGCATGGGAATTAAATACAAAAGTGGACGTGTGAGAACGTCGGTGGATACACGCCGAGATAAGCGCACTACGCGATTTTGAAACCATTGTAGTTTTGTATCGGCTAGTTTAATGATGCCACCAATACATGCCAAAACGTAACCCCAAATAGCAAAAGCATAGGCAAAATTATATATGGAGTTGGGGGTTTGAGGAAATTGATCAACTAAAGCATATACACCAAAGGAACTAGCTGCAAAAGAAGGAATCCATAACCATTTGTTTTGGTAGATCAATACGCACAAACTGATAAAGATTCCATTGATAATGAGTCCTATACTGTCATAGACGCCGAAATGAGCGCTTTGCGTTTGATAGAACGCGCAGAAAAATACTAATAACGTGTATATGTCCAACAAACACTTACGCATTGCATATCGTTTTTTAGGCAAAATGATCGCAATAAAAAGCCACAACGTAGCGATGCCAAGTAAACTATAAACGGCGACGGCGGGAGCATCTATCAAATAGTTGATAACATCATATCCCCAAATACTAAGGGCTGTAAAAATTAAATACGCAGCAAAAGGTAAGCGTAAAAATCTTGAAGAGAGTACATATAGCATTGTATACAGAGGTAAAGAAATGGCCGCGAGCGCAAAATCTCCCTCACTGAGTTTTACTAAACATAGTAAACCTACAGATACCAAGGTAAACCATAATTGTATAGGTCGCAACATATTCGGGATGAATTTTCCTATAACACACACCGCGACCAAATAGGGAACAAATGCTAAAGCACTGTAAGAAACAGGGAGCTTTTCGTAACCTAACTGTTCACCAAGCCAATGGTGAATTGCATGGGAAAATTCGGGAACTATCGTTGGCAGTAGTAAATAACCTACGCCAGACAAAACAAGTGCGATGAATAACAAATACTGTTTGCGAAACGCATATGTATACAAAGACACAAGAACAAAACTACTACAAACGCAACAGAAAAGTACTTGCGGATGCGAAGTGGAAATTGTTAAACCTAAAATACACAGCATTAGTCCAGATAACGGTAACACATTGAGTGGTAAGGGCGAACGAATGACAAATCGATCCAGCATGAAAGGAAAGTAAGCATAAAAACATAATAGTGGTGCGCAAAAGACAAAGACAGCTTCTCGTGTATAAGACAAATGATATAGCCAATGTCCAGCAAGAGAAAAAATCGCCACAAAGCTCAAAAACAAAGATGTCATCACAAAATAAGTGGAAGCGGTACGCAATTTCCAAAATCGATAAGCATAAACGACAATAGAACCATATACTATCGGCATCCACAAATATTGCACTGAAGAGCTGAATATTAAATGCATCGCACTTGTTGCGATAAAACTATTGACAAAGTGTTGCCCATGATCCTTGTCAATAAAACTTCCCACGCGACGCCCCATAATCCAAAATATAGCTAAAGTAGCTACAAAAATACCGATTTGCCAAGCCAAAGATGGGATATATAGAACGACAACAAAAGTACAAGGCATTAACAATAACGAAAGTAAGTATAAAAAGATACCCCCTTTTTCCACGCGCAATTTGTGAACGGTAATATCGCCAATAAAAAAGAAAAATATGCTAGAAGAAAAAACCAATAGATAGCTGCTAAACATTCGCATTTGGCCCGATAAATCGGCCCAAAAGTTAGCAACTAAAAATATTTCTCCTGCCATAATTAGAAACAAACCCAAAAATAGCAATAAGTTATCTTTAAAGTGGTTGTATTTAGCAACTACATTTTTTTTTGCAATAAATGAGTCTGATACCGTTGGTGAGTCTGACACCAGTGGTGCGTCTGACACCGTTGGTGAGTCTGGCACTTGTGGTTGTGTACTTTCTTTCTCAAAAAGTGAGTCTGACACCGGTGGTGAGTCTGACACTTGTGGTTGTGCACTTTCTTTCTCAAAAAGTGAGTCTGGCACCAGTGGTGAGTCAAAAAGTGAGTCTGACACCAGTGGCGATTCTGACACCAGTGGCGAGTCTGACACCGGTGGTGAGTCCAGTGGTGAGTCTGGCACTTTTGGTTGTGTACTTTCTTTCTCAAAAAGTGAGTCTGATACCGATGGTGAGTCTGACACCGGTGGTTGTGCACTTTCTTTCTCAAAAAGTGAGTCTGACACCGATGGTGGGTCTGACACCAGTGGTGAGTCTGACACTGGTGGTGAGTCTGACACCGGTGGTGAGTCTGACACCAGTGGTTGTGCATTTTCTTTCTCAAAAAGTGAGTCTGACACCGATGGTGAGTCTGACACCGGTGGTGAGTCTGACACCAGTGGTTGTGCATTTTCTTTCTCAAAAAGTGCGTCTGGCACCTCTGGTATTTTAGGTGTTTTTACTTCTGGTATTTCAAAAATTTGGTCAGTAGGTTGTACACTTTCTTCCTCAAAAAGTGCGTCTGGCACCAGTGGTTGTGTACTTTTTTTCTCGTTAGATATGAATGGTGTTTTTGGGAGGTTATTTTCTTGGATGGGTAGGTCGAGTTTATTATTAAATAAAAGAACTGATAGACTGTCGTCACAGATCATCTTTATTTGTTGGTATTGCGATGGACTTATCGTTTTTTGTTCTAGGCATTTTTGCGCTATTTTATTTAATTCTTTTATGTTTCGTGCTTTACTGCGTTCTTTTTCCCGTTTATTGTAATGGGATTCCCATATCATTATGGCAACTAGTACAATAAGTACACTAATAAAAAACTCCACCTTTTACTCCATTATGTTATTACCAGTTAATTTTTTGTCCATCGTATGCAAAAAAAGTTCCGCTGTCATTTATCGTTGCTTCACGGATAACTTTACGCATACCTTCTATACTTTCTTTTGGTTTTAGGAGAGCGTTAGGGCCTCCCATGTCTGTTTCTACCCAACCGGGGTGTAGTAGTAATACTGTGATACCTTTTTCTTTCAAATCACGACTCATGCTGACACCTGCCATGTTGACAGCCGACTTACTCGAACGGTATACATAACTTCCCCCACTGGTGTTATCTGAAATACTTCCCATTTTACTGGTAACAATCACGATGGTTTTTTTGTCACTTGCGGCCACATTATCTATTAGCGCTTCGCTTAGTTTTATGGGTGCAATGGTGTTTACTTTTAGTGTGTGAATCCATGAGTCTACATCAATACTTCCAAAACCGGATTTGCTGCCGTAAACTCCTGCATTGTGAATCAGTATGTCAATCGAGGTTTCACCCATTTGTTGTTTTAGATTGTCGATGTCTTCTGTTGCTGTGACATCTAGCTTGTGAGTAGAAACATTTTCTTTTTCTAATGTTTGTGGATTGCGTGAACAAGCAAATATACGATTTTGACTGTTTTCAGCGTATTGTTGTACAAATTCCAGCCCTAGACCTCTATTTGCTCCTGTGATTAAAATATTCATTCAAAACTCCTCTTTGCAACTTATTGTTATTGTTGTTATCATAGCGAAGATGCCGTTTATACTTGAGAAAAGTCTTTATCTTTCTGTGTTAGAGATTACTTTTCGCTTATAACGGTTACAATTATAAACTGTAATAACTAGCTTTCAATAAAATAATCATTTGGGGATTTTTAGATGGTTGATTTACTTATACGCAATATCGGGCAGCTTTTATCGGTTCCTTTAAAACCCAAAGGAAATGAGCCTTGCGATAAAATTGGTATGATCAAAAATGGTGCTTTGGCGATAAAGAATGGAAAAATTGAGTGGATGGGAGCGGATTGTGATGTCGCGAAGAATATTAGTGGCTCTCCACGAGAAATTGATGCCAAGAACCACGTAGTCTGTCCAGCTTTTATCGACGCACATACGCATATTAGCGGTTACCCTTATGGTCGCGCCGATGATTTTGAAGTGCGTATATTTGGGGAAGAAAGCTACGCGGGAATTGCGCGCAAAGGTGGGGGAATTCGCACGACGATTCAGTGTACACAGCAAGCCAGTGATGCTGAATTGCAACGAGTTTCTGGTACGATTCTCGATGAGTTTATGCGTCACGGTGTCGGTACTCTCGAAGCAAAGAGCGGTTATGGTTTGGAAAAAGAACACGAAATGCGCCAAATTAAGCTCATTAATGAGTTAGCATCTTCGCACGCGATGACAATTATTCCTACATATCTCGCGCATGTCTTGCACAGTAGCATTTCGCGTGAAGAATACGTGGCACAGATCGTAAAAGACTTTATTCCCCATTTTGCTGCTCATGTAAAATGTGTTGACGTTTTTTGCGACGCCATCGCATTTTCCGTTACCGAAACACAGCAAATTATTACCGCAGCGCTAGATAAACACAAATTTGTCTCGATACATGCCGATCAAACATCGCCATTTGCCGCGGCGGAAGCTTTGGCACCTATGGGAGTTTCCAGTCTCAGCCACCTGGAGAATATCAGCGACGCAGGGATTCGTGCTATGAAAGAAAACGATACCATTGCCATAGTTTTTCCCACATGTTCTGTACACTTGAATGCTCCATACTCTCCATATGAAAAGTTTGTAGAGGCAGGAATCCGTGTTGCCCTGTCTACGGACTGGAATCCCGGTTCTTCTCCTTGTTCAAATATTTTGTTGGTGGGATATTTTGCCGCAAAGTATTTACGTATGCCTTTGCATGAAGTATTACGCTCTATTACCGTTCATCCTGCCTGTGCACTTCATCTTGAATCGCATTTGGGGTCTTTGGAAGTAGGTAAGGAGGGAGATTTTTGTATCTTTGAATTGCAAGATTGGCGAGATTTATTCACCCAATGCGGAAATACACCGCGGATCACTTTGTACAAAAAGGGAGAAGTTGCTTTTTGCAGTTAAAACTTTCTGCCCATTGCCTCATGATAGAACAATGGGCTTTTATCATTTCTTAGACGATTTTTGACGCGAACGAGATACTTTTTTTGCCACTTCAGTCTTACGTTTTTTTGTTGTTGCTGGGGATTTTGTTTTCTTTTCAACACGTTTTTGGCCAAAGTCACATTCTTTTAATAAAATACACGAATTACAATCGTATCCAGTAGATACGCACACATCCTCTCCATACAAAGATAAATACACATTGAGCTGTGTCAGGTATTTTTCTGTATTTTTGTTTATGTTTTTATTGAGAGATGAAGGTGTTGTTTCATTCCACAAGCCAATTCTTTTACCTACTCTTACGCAGGTTTGTTGTACGGTTACGTACTCTGAATTTGTTGCGATATGAAGTAAAAGGGTTGCCAACAATTTATAATTTGAATCTATTTGAAGAAGTTGTTTATGCACATCAATAAACTCTTGCTCCAGCAAAAATGCTAGTTGTAGAGTATTGAACACATAAAATATTTCGCCCAGAACCTCTGTAATAGTTACCGCTTTCTGGTAAGTGTTGCCTTTGAGGGTATCTTTAAGTGCTTCCTCTATTTCTCGCGGATGGGTAACACGTACTTCATTCCAGTCGACAAATTCTTCCTTGAGCTTGTTTAAAGCCTTGTCGGTGTTTTTTTTCGTCTCCCCTTCGTTGAGGGTAGCATAAATTATGAGCTCTGTGAGCGTTAATTTAGATTTAACGGTAACACAGTCATATTTTTTTTGTAGAAGAGTAATTATTTTTGGGATTTTTTGTGTTTTTTTTGTTGTCATCACGCCTCCCAAAGGATTCCAAAAAAAAAGCAGCAAGAATATAAAGTTCTTGCTGCAAAAAACGTTTTAAGATTTCTTTTGTTTCTTTGCTTTTTTACCTTTTGGTTTTGCAGCTTTTTCTTTCTTTGCTTTTGCAGCTTTCGGCTTGTGTAATACAACACCAGCTTTTTTCAGGAGAATACCTGTTTTATGTGTTGGTAGAGCACCTACAGATAACCAATGTTGAACGCGCTCTAGTTTTACGCGAAGTTGGTTATCTTCGTCACCATTACAAGGGTTGTACCAACCTAAAAACTCTAGGCATTTTCCGTTGCGTGGAGCTCTAGAATCATAGGCTCCGATTCTGTAAAAAGGTGCGTCTTTACGCCCTATTCTTGTTAATCTTATCCTTACAGCCATATTTCATTTGTAGTATCTTGTTAAGAAACTACGTCCTCCGTTGACTAAAAACTTTTATAACATCTCCGGGATTGTAGGTCCCGTTACAAACATTTGACAATATTATTTCTTTTTTCTTTTTTTCTTTTTGCGCCGCGAACGTTGCTTGGCACCACCCATACCTGGCATCATTCCACCAAGACCTCCAAGTCCGCCGCCCATACCTGACATCATGTTGCCAAACATACCGCTTTTGCTCATATTTTGCATCATCTTGCGCATTTCACGGAATTGATTTAGTAGTTGGTTTACCTCTTGCACTTTAGTTCCACTACCTTTAGATATCCGTAGTTTGCGACTACCATTTATGATGTCGGGCATATCGCGCTCTTGTGGAGTCATGGAATGAATGATTGCTTCTATGCGTGAAAATATCGATTCGTCAATATCGACATTTTGCATTTGCACTCCAAGTCCACCGGGAAGCATTCCCATCAAATCGCGCAAGTTTCCCATTTTTTTAATCATCTGGAATTGATCGAGAAGATCATGCATGGTAAAGGAGGCATCTACCATTTTTTGGTACATTTCCTCGGCTTTTTCTTCGTCCATGAGTTGTTCCGCTTTGTCAACAAGCGTCACTATGTCTCCCATGCCGAGAATGCGATTTGCCATGCGGTCGGCGTGAAATTCTTCTAGGGCATCGAGTTTTTCACCTACACCGACAAACTTGACGGGTTTACCTGTTACTTCTTTTATCGAAAGAGCAGCGCCACCTTTTGCGTCACTGTCTAACTTGGTTAATACTACGCCGTCAATGTTGATTTGTTCATTAAATATTTTTGCGGAATCGAAAGCGTTTTGCCCTGTCATGGAGTCCATCACAAAAAACACATGGTCAGGTTTGGTTTTTTTGCGAATGCTAAGCAGTTCATCCATAAGAGCATCGTCAATGTGCAGACGTCCCGCAGTGTCGAGAATCACAATATCATTATTGTTTTCTTTTGCTATCGGGATGGCATCTTTACAAATTTTGGGTGGAGGATCTTGTGGAGCACTGTAAACAGGGACTTCAAAGTCTTCCCCTCTCTCTTCCGAAATTTGTTCCCCTAGTGTTTTTCCCAACACTTTTAGTTGCTCGATCGCCGCAGGGCGCTGTGTGTCTGCTGCTACAAGCAAAGGACGATGTCCTTTTTTGATGAGATAGCGAGCTAGTTTACCGCAGGTAGTGGTTTTTCCACTTCCTTGCAAACCAACCATCATGATGACGGTAAGGTCTTTGGTGATGGGTAGCCTTTCCTCATCATCACTTTTCATCAATTCCACAAGCTCATAGTGGACAATTTGTACAAATTGGTCCCCTGGTTTTACGCTTTTGATTAGTTCTTCGCCAAGAGCTTTTTCCTTAACTCTTTTCACTAAACCTTTGACAACGCGAAAGTTGACGTCAGCGTTAATTAGAGCTTCTTCAATGGCTTTAATACCATCTTGGATGTTTTTCTCGTTTATTTTTCCCGAGGAAAAAAAGTTGTTCTTTATATCATAAAATTTGTTGGAAAGAGTTTTAAACATAGGTCTCTCAGTAATTAATGTTTTGAGGGGGAAACACTAACAGCCGTGCAATGTTAACATTTTAAACTTGCTATTTCAATGTTTTTTTTGTAGAGGACGAATTTTGTGCGATATTATTGGAAATGATGTTTGGTGGTTGCCGCTATCCATTTTTCGATATAGGGAAAAACTTTACTTGGAGCCCGAAGCCCCATACACAAATCATTGTGTCCAAATTTATCGAAACATTGATATTTTTTTTGCGCACTTCCCATTTTCAAAAAGCCTTCGCGATACAAAACCGATGGTTTGGCTATTTTGTCTTGTTCTCCAGCAATGATTAAAAGTGGCAATGTAATGGCGGAAAAGTGTTCGCTGTAAATATGGGGTTTTTCATTGCCGTTGGGGAAAGAGCGAAATGTACGATGTTCTATCCAGTCGGCAAATTGTTCGAGAACTTGGGAACAGATATCGTTGAGAGATTCTCTCATCAAAGTCTGTACTAGATGGCGGTTCATGTTGGGAGGATACCAAAATAACGAGAAAATTTTTGTGGTTCCTATTTGGGCAATGGGAAAGTGAATCATTTTTTGAAACCACTTACCGCACATTTTTTCCACAACATCTAAAGTGGAGAAAACCGGAAGATAGGGAAGTTTATTGAGAGAACTACGTAAGAATTTACGATTGCTTAAAAATGAAAACACATGTAGCTCTTGCCATAATGGATGGTTGATAACCTTGGCGAGAAAAGGATCATGCGACCAAGTCATGGCCACAGGGGAACCAACAGTGATAAGTCCGTTGAGCTGAGCATTGCGCTCATCGGCTTTTTCTTTGCAGGCAACTACATGCGCACTGTGAACGTTTTTGTACTCGACGTGACCATCGATTTTGATACATTCTTTGGCAACGACGCGTCGTGTGTAAAGAGCCCCCTGTAAATACATGTATGCGAGAGTTCCTCCCATACTGTGACCAACCCAAAAAGGTTTTTGACTTGTCATCTGTAGTACTTTTTGAATAATAGCTGGAACATCGTAGATCGCTAGATCGTCGATATTCCAGCTCCAGTCGGATTTATTGTCGCTATGGAGTGCTCCGCGACCATGACCACGTAAGCAGGGTAGCCATACATCATAACCTTTGTCAAATAGATAACGCGCAAAACTGTGATTTTTTACAGGGAAATCCCAAAAAAAACTGTTTTGTGCCAATCCATGAGCAAGTATGACAGGTAAGCCGCCAGGGTTTTTATAGCGAGCTAGCGCAAGACGCACATTATCTTGGGTGTATGTATATTCTATTTGTTGCATTCAACGAACCACTATTTTCTTTTAGACTTTTTACGCTGTTTTTTTTCGCGAAAATCAAATATTTGTACATCAATGAAGTCTTGTCGACTTGTCGAACGCCTTCGGTTATTCAGTACAAATGCTTTGAAAAATTCGCTACTTGAAGTCACTTTGTTTGTAAAGCTCTTAAAAGTATTTTTGCGTATTGTAATATCATTGCGACTGGCTAAAAAAGAACGAAAACGTCGTGGGTTTTTAAAAACGACGTCCTTACCCTCTATTTTATCTAGTAAGAGAAAGTCCATCTTGTAAAAATTCATACCCACTTGACGCTTGCGTGCATGCACCAAAACATGCTTGAAATTTCCATTGCAAAAAATAATTAGAGCTTTCAATTCTGTTTCTACGACCACAACAACATCTTTTGTTTCTTCTGCAATCTGTTTGGCTTTGGAAATTTGTCTTTCGACAAAGAAGTTGTTATTGGCGCTATTCTGTGCACAAATACTGACACAAAGAATTAAAAAACAAGAAATTCTGATAAACATAGTCAATCCTATTCTTGTGTATATTCAATGCGAGTAATCTTGTAACCTTTTGCCTCTAGCAATTTAATTACTCCATTGTCTCCCACAAAGTGTGCGGCTCCCACAGCAATAAATACGTTGCCTTTTGCGATGTATTTTTCAATAGCAGGAATCCATTTTTTATTACGGTTTACCATCACATGTTCGATCATACCTGGAGCTTCTTTTGCTTCTTCGGACTCAAGAGCCATCTTTTTTATTTTGCCTAAGTCTCCGCTACGGTAAGCATTGAGAAGATCTAAAGTTTCTTTACGTGCCCCTTCTGTATCATCCAACATGCGTTTGATACTCTTTACATGCTCTTCTTCTGGAACAGAGTCGATAGCCTCTAGTTGGTCATCCATTGTCTCCAAAGCTTCTATTTTAATACCGCTTTTATTGGCTTTTTCCATAAGCGTCATTTCCACGGCAGGAGTTAACGGCATAAACTTTTGTGCAGCGATACTTTGGACAACCCATGGTTTAAAACCTTTGAATAAGGCTGCCGGTTGAGGTTTAACAAATTCTTGAAACTTCGACCAATAGTCGGCACCTAAAAGTTGATCTAAGGTTTTGCCCGGAGGTAACTGCATTTTCGTCATCATAGCAAATTGATTGACGTTGGACATATCGATTTCCAAAACAAGTGTTTTGCACTTTTGTAAATTTTCCCATACTTCCGCAGGGAATTCTTTTGCTGCATCAACTCCAAGATGAATGGTACCAAGTAAGTAAACTGGTTTTTCAGCCTCTATTTTCCAAAAAATTGGTGTGGCCTTGGAAGCTTCCTGGCAAACAATAGCGACGATAAAAATCGCTAGTAAAACAATTTTTTTCATAATGAAACTTTCTGTGTAAATGGTAAGTCACAACTTCACGTCAAAAACTGTATAGCAAACTTCTTGATAAATGACAAGAAACATTCTATTATTAGGGGAATCAATAGAATACTTGCAATATCCTTCCATCAAAATTCAGTATATTATACTAGAAAGGATGGGCGAGACCAAACTACTTTCTCATATCTTATGTGAGATACACAAATAAATAGGATTTATAAGCCTCTGAGCATTGTTTTTAAGAAAACACTATTTAAGGTAATTGTCCTTATTTATGTAGCTCGCCGCATAAATATCATGAAACCCGATTTCACTAAAGTCGAATATAAAGTTGAAAATATAAACAAATACCTAGAAAAATCTAACAGTGTCGATGTCGGTCAGTCATGGCAAACACCAGAGAAAATCGAAGTGAAAAAGCTCTTTTCCCAAGATGATATAGCCCATGTAGAACACTTAGATTTCGCCGCAGGTCTCCCTCCTTTTTTGCGTGGACCATATGCCTCGATGTATACCGTGCGTCCATGGACGATACGTCAATACGCGGGGTTTTCTACCGCCGAAGAGTCCAACGCTTTCTACAGACGTAACTTAAAGGCCGGACAGAAAGGTCTGTCTGTGGCATTTGATTTACCTACGCATCGCGGCTACGATTCTGATCACCAGCGTGTTGAGGGCGATGTGGGAAAAGCCGGTGTTGCTGTAGACTCCATTTTGGACATGGAAATATTGTTTTCGCAAATACCGCTGGATAAGATTTCTGTGTCGATGACAATGAATGGAGCGGTTTTACCGATACTCGCTTTCTACATTGTTGCCGCTGAGGAACAAGGCGTTTCCCAGGAGAAGTTGCGCGGAACTATTCAAAATGACATATTGAAAGAATTCATGGTGCGCAATACATACATTTATCCTCCGGATCCTTCTATGCGCATTATTGGTGACATTTTTTCTTATATGGCGCAAAATATGCCAAAGTTTAACTCCATTAGTGTAAGTGGTTACCATATGCATGAAGCAGGAGCCACAGCAGATATTGAGGTGGCTTATACACTCGCAGACGCTCTTGAGTACCTGAGACTTGGACTAAATGCGGGCATTGATATCGATTTGTTTGCGCCACGCATTTCCTTTTTCTGGGCCATAGGCATGAATCATTTTACCGAAATAGCCAAGATGCGCGCTGCGCGTATGTTGTGGGCAAAACTCGTCAAACAATTTGATCCCAAAAATCCTAAATCAATGGCTCTGCGTGTACACTGTCAGACCTCAGGGTGGAGTCTCACCGAACAAGATCCATTTAATAATGTTGCTCGTACCTGTATTGAAGCAATGGCAGCAGTGTGTGGGCACACACAATCTTTACATACCAATGCGCTAGACGAGGCTTTGGCACTTCCCACTGATTTCTCGGCACGCATAGCACGCAATACACAACTTGTGATTCAAGAAGAAACGAATGTCACGAAAAATATTGATCCGTGGGGCGGATCATACTACGTGGAAAAATTAACCCACGATATCGCACATCGCGCTTGGGAACTTATCGAAGAAGTAGAAAAAATGGGTGGAATGTCAAAAGCTATTGCGGCAGGGCTACCTAAAAAGCGTATTGAGGAAGCTGCGGCGCGTAAACAAGCGCGTATTGATAGTCGACAGGACATTATCGTCGGGGTGAATAAATATCAAGTCGATGAAAAAAGCGATTTGCAAATTCTCGAAGTGGACAACTCCACTGTACGCCAAAAACAATTGGAACGGCTCAAGGAGTTAAAACAACAACGCAACAGTGACGAAGTACAAAAGACCTTGGACGCCATAACGGAAAGTGCTTCTAGCGGAAAAGGAAACCTTCTTGCTTTGGCAGTGGAAGCTGCGAGAAAAAGAGCCACTCTTGGCGAAATTTCTGCGGCTTGCGAAAAAGTGTTTGGGCGCTATGAAGCTCATAGTCAGACAATAAGTGGCGTTTATGCACGCGAAATTGCCAACGATGAAGATTTCATAAAAGCACAACAACTCACCGATGAATTTGCAAAACTAGAAGGTCGCCGTCCGCGAATTATGGTGGCGAAGGTTGGTCAAGACGGTCATGATCGCGGCTCAAAAGTCGTGGCGACGAGTTTTGCCGATATCGGTTTTGATGTAGATATAGGACCTCTATTTCAAACACCACAAGAGGCGGTAAAACAAGCAGCGGAAAATGACGTTCACATTCTTGGGGTTTCTACTCTGGCCGGAGGACATAAAACGCTTGTGCCACAAATTGTCGCAGAGTTGCAAAAAATAGAACGCGAAGATATCCTTGTGGTCGCAGGAGGGACAATTCCTCCTCAAGATTACGATTATTTGTACGAGAAAGGTGTTGTGGGTATTTTTGGACCGGGAACAGTGATCGCTCGTGCAGCACAAGAAATTCTCCATTTGTTGTTGGATACCCTAAAGGAAGAAGAGAACGGTGGATCGTAAAAAACTTAGTGGTTGGCAAAAGTCTGTACGTGCACGGCGCAGAAAGCGCAGTGCACACGAGTACATTGCAAAAATCGCCGCAGGGGATCGCTATGTCCTTAGCCAAGCAATTACCTTAGTCGAAAGTGACAGTCCTCGGCATAAGAACTTGGCTGATGAGATTGTGAGCGGGTGTTTAAAAATACCGCAACATAACACAATGCGTATTGGTATAACCGGGACACCCGGTGTTGGCAAAAGCACTTTTATCGATAATTTTGGTTTGCACCTAGTCGATAAAGGCTACAAAATCGCGGTTCTCGCTGTAGACCCCACTAGTCAACACACCAAGGGAAGTATTCTCGGAGATAAAACGCGTATGGAGAAGCTGTCGCGCAGTGATAACGCCTATATTCGCCCTTCTCCCGCTGGTGATTCACTAGGAGGTGTAACGCGTAAAACGCGTGAGTCTATCATTTTGTGTGAGGCGTGTAAATTTGATATCATCATTGTGGAAACTGTAGGTGTTGGGCAATCGGAAACAGCAGTGCATGGTATGGTGGATTTTTTTTTACTGTTGCTTCTTGCCAACTCAGGAGACGAACTACAGGGAATTAAGCGTGGTATCATGGAAATGGCCGATGCCATAGCTATTAACAAAGCCGACGGCGAAAACAAGGCGGCTTCCGAGTTCGCGGCGACTAGGTTCCAAAGTAGCTTAGACTTATTTCCGCAACAATACAAATGGCGACCACAAGTAACTACGTGCTCTGCATTGACGAATTCAGGTATTGATAATATTTGGCATATCATCGAAGAACACAAAGAACTTATGCGCCGCCATAATTTTTTTCACCACAAAAGGCACTTGCAAGAAAAAAAATGGTTACACAATTTAATTGTGCAGAAACTCAAAGATGATTTTTATCAACACGACAAAATTAAAGATATACTTCCCGATATGGAAAGAAAAGTTTGTGATGGAAATCTTCTCGTTACAACAGCAGCCAAAAAGCTCGTTGATTTACATAAGACAAACTAGGCGAAACATCAATGCCGCATAAGAATTCTCATAAGTCTGTTGTTAAGTTTTTGTGGTAATCAAGTTAAATTTTGTTATCATAATCGAGCTAAAACAAGGCAGTGTTACACTCGCTGGTGGAAGTTTTTATCATTACGATGAAGGTATAAAAAGTGAAAGATGGCAATCTTTATATCAGTAAAAATAATAGTATAAAAAACGCGATAAAGAAGTTAGATGAGACAGGAAAAAAAATATTAGTCGTTGTCGAAGAAGACAGGTTAATCGGTGTTGTTACCGATGGAGACATTCGACGTTGGATTTTACAAAATGAGTCACTGAACGACAAAGTCGAAAAAATCATGAATCGTTCTCCTAAATATTTACATCAAAACGAAATCGATAATGCAAATGATTTTATGATAGAAAATGGCATAGACGCGGTACCGATAGTTGACGATCACCACCAAGTTGTTGATATGTACTTTTTGAGTAAATATTTAAACGAAAACTTCCACAAAGAAAATTTGGTTTCTTATAAAGTTATTGTTATGGCTGGTGGGAAAGGAACGCGTTTAAAACCGTATACAAATATCCTTCCAAAACCTCTTATACCCATAGGAAATATTACTATTCTTGAAAGAGTGATGAACGCCTTTCATAGCCATGGGTGCCAAGACTTTTATTTAACAATCAACCATAAAGCCAACATGATCCGTGCATACCTAAGTGAAGTAACAAAGTCTTACAACATTCACTATGTTGAGGAAGACAAGCCTCTTGGGACAGCGGGAAGTCTGTCATTAATTCCCAAAGAAGATTTCCAAGAAACTTTTTTTATCAGTAATTGCGATATTTTGGTCAAAGGTAACTATTCAAGCATGCTCAAATATCACAAAGACAATAAAAACAAAATTACTTTGATCACTTCACTAAAACATTTCACTATTCCCTATGGTGTTATCAACATATCTAATGATGGTGATGTGAAAGAAATCATTGAAAAACCCGAGTACGATTTTCTTGTAAATACAGGTATGTACATTGTCGAGCCAGAGTGCCTAAATGAAATTCCACGCGATACTTTTTTCCACATTACCGATTTAATTCAGCGATGTTTAGATATTGGATATCGAATTGGTACTTATCCCGTGAGTGAAAAATCTTGGCTGGACATGGGGCAAATGAAAGAAATGGAAAATATGTTAAAGTCTTTATCTCTAAATTTAGATTAAGGGGCAGAACAATTAATAAGAAAATTCTAGTCACAGGAGCGGACGGATTTATTGGATCTCACTTAACAGAGAAACTGGTTGCTTCCGGATACAAAGTGAAGGCCTTTGTTTACTATAACTCGTTTAACTTTTGGGGATGGTTAGAGGATCTACCACAGGATATTTTAAACGAAATCGAAATATTCACCGGGGATATACGTGATCCACATGGTGTTAAAAAGGCAATGGAAGGTTGTAGTGAGGTATTTCACTTGGCCGCATTGATTGCGATTCCCTATTCGTATCATTCCCCGCATACATATGTTGATACGAACGTCAAAGGAACACTGAACGTACTACAAGCGGCTCGTGAGTTAGAGCTAGAAAAAATTATACACACTTCCACCAGTGAGGTCTACGGAACAGCGCGTTTTGTGCCTATCACCGAAGAGCATCCTTTACAAGGACAATCTCCTTACTCTGCTTCTAAAATCGCGGCAGACCAGTTGGCGTATTCATTTTATTGTTCTTTTTCAAGCCCAGTTGTTATCGCTAGGCCTTTTAATACCTATGGGCCAAGGCAATCAGCGCGAGCTGTAATTCCTACGATCATTACCCAGCTAAGTCGCGATATTGACTACTTGGAGCTAGGAGCATTGTCGCCAACAAGAGATTTTAATTATGTGCAAGATACGGTAGATGGTTTTATCGCCTTGAGCAAATCTTCCGCAGCGATTGGAGAAGTTGTTAATATTGGTAGCAACTATGAAATCTCGATCGGTGATACAGCAAAGACGATTGCCAAACTCATGAATAGAGATGTGGAAATCAAATTAGCGAAAGAGCGTTTACGCCCTAAAAATTCAGAAGTCGAAAGGCTGTGGGCGGAAAATAAGAAAATCAAAGAGTTGACAAACTGGCAACCAGCATATGGTGATAAAGACGGTTTTGAGAATGGCCTACGTGAAACAATTTCATGGTTTAGCGATGGCGAAAACTTAAAAAAATATAAATCTCACATCTATAACATTTAGTGAAACAATATGGAAAAAATACTTCAGTTTATAAAAGAAATATATCCCAATAGAGATTTCATCCCGCTCCATGAGAGTAAATTTCTTGGAAACGAAAAAGAGTATCTTTGCAAGTGTATCGATATTAATTTTGTTTCTTCTGTGGGAAAATTTGTCGACGAATTTGAAGATCGTGTGGCGTCTTTTTGCGGTACTAAATATGCCGTGGCTGTCGTCAATGGAACCTGTGCACTGCAAGTGGCTCTTCGAGTGTGTGGTGTCAAAAACGACGAAGAGGTGTTGATACCAGCACTTACTTTTATCGCGACAGCGAATGCTGTTCACTATTTGGGAGCAAAACCAATATTCGTTGATAGTGAACGCAGATATTTGGGGATGTGCCCGTCTACACTACAGCAATTTTTGCAAGAAAACACTTATATAAAAGACCAACAGTGTTTTAATAAAAATACAAATAGGCGTATCGCGGCATGTGTGCCTATGCATGTTTTCGGACACAGTGTCGAAATTGAATCTATTGTGGAAATATGCCAACGCCATCACATCGTTGTCGTGGAAGATGCCGCCGAATCCTTAGGTAGTTTATATAAAAGTCAAGTAACGGGTACATTTGGTAAAGTGGGAGTTTTTAGTTTTAATGGCAATAAAATAATTACTTGCGGCGGTGGTGGTGCCATTATTACCAACGACGGTGACTTAGCGAAACATGCAAAGCATATTACAACGACAGCTAAAAAACCTCACTGTTGGGACTATGAACATGATGAAGTCGGTTATAATTACCGTTTACCTAATATCAATGCTGCCCTCGCTTGTGCTCAACTAGAACTTCTTCCCGATTTTCTAGAAGATAAAAGAAAAACAGCGCAATTATATTGCGATTTTTTTCGCAAGGAAAATGTTTCTTTTGTGTCGGAAGGTCCTGATCGTAAGTCAAATTATTGGCTAAATGCGATTATTTTAAACGATCAAAACCAACGCGATCAGTTTTTGAAGTATACCAATGAAAACAAGGTAATGACGCGTCCCATTTGGAAATTACTGAGTAGTCTCCCTATGTATGCAGATTGTGAAACAACGTCTTTGGAAAATGCCAAGTGGTTGGAAGAAAGAGTTGTAAATATACCGAGTAGTGTGCGTTTACATCAACAAATAAAAGGTGGGGAATGACAAATAGAGTTTTTATCATCGCAGAAGCAGGGGTTAATCACAATGGTGATATGAGCATGGCGAAAAAGTTAATTGATGCTGCGGTCCAAACCGGAGCAGATGCTGTAAAATTCCAAACTTTCAAAGCCAAAAGTCTCGTAACCAGAAATGCTGACAAAGCACAATATCAAAAAGAAACGACAAATCAAGATGAATCACAATTCGAGATGATTCGCAAACTAGAATTAAGCCATGAAGATCATGTAGAGCTTTACGAATATGCGCGAAATAATAATATTATGTTTTTGTCTTCGCCATTCGATATTGACAGCACAAATTTTTTAGTGCAGCTTGGCATAAACACCTTGAAAATACCTTCGGGAGAAATTACAAACTACCCTTACTTAAAACACATGGCTTCGTTGGGGAAAGACATCATTTTGTCTACGGGTATGGCAAATTTGACCGAGATAGAATTTGCGATGAATACTCTGACAAGTTGTGGCGCGACAAGGTCACGTATAACCCTCTTGCACTGCAATACCGAATATCCTACGCCGATGCAGGATGTGAACTTAACGGCAATGATAACTCTTCGCGAAGCTTTTAAGGTAAACATTGGTTATTCGGACCACACGCTGGGAATTGAAATTCCTATCGCCGCAGTGGCTCTTGGGGCAAAGGTGATCGAAAAGCATTTTACTTTAGACAATGACTTACCGGGACCTGACCACAAAGCATCTTTGTGTCCCAAAGAATTTACCGAAATGGTACGTTGTATCCGTAATATTGAAGTAGCTCTTGGAACAGGTTTAAAGCAGCCCTCTGCGTCAGAAGAAAAAAATAAACCCATTGCGCGTAAAAGTATCGTCGCGCGACAAGAAATAAAAAAAGGGGACATTTTTACGGAGCAAAATATTACAACCAAAAGACCTGGGACCGGTATTAGTCCGATGTCTTGGAGGGATGTTCTTGGAAAAACAGCCAAAAAAAGTTTTGTTGTGGATGAGATGATTGAAATATGAAAAAGAAAATATGTGTGATCACCGGTACTAGAGCGGAGTATTGTTTACTCACTAGATTGATCAAAAATCTCGACGAATCAACACAACACACATTACAAATTATAGCGACAGGAATGCATCTGTCCCCAGAGTTTGGTTTAACCTATCGTGATATAGAAAAAGACGGTTTCTGTATAAACAAAAAAATTGAAATTTTACTATCTTCCGATACTCATGTGGGGACCTCAAAGTCTGTTGCATTAGCCACAATTAGTTTTGCCGAAGCTTATGAAGAATTGTCCCCCGATCTTATTGTTGTATTGGGAGATCGTTATGAAATACTGGCGGCAGTGACTGCCGCTTTATTCGCGCAAATTCCCGTTGCCCACATTCACGGTGGCGAAGTTACCGAAGGGGCATTTGATGATTCGATACGACATTGTATTACCAAAATGAGTCATTTGCATTTTGCAGCAGCAGAAGAATATAAGAATCGCATTATTCAAATGGGAGAAAATCCCCAACATGTTTTTAACGTTGGCGGATTGGGGATTGATAATATTGTGAACACCGAGTTGATGTCTGCATCGCAACTAGAAGATAACTTAGGTTGCAAGTGGCAAAAGAAAAATTTTTTGGTTACTTTCCACCCTGTAACACTTAATCAATATGGAGAGTCCACGCAACAACTTCAAAATCTATTGGCAGCTCTAGATCAACAGCAAGACTGTTTCACTATTCTCACCAAATGTAACTCCGACCCTGAAGGTAGAAAATTAAACGCTATTGCTTCTAAATATGCGCAAGATAAACCTCTCAAAGCAAAATATTTTGATAATCTAGGATTAGTGCGTTATCTTTCTGTGTTAAAACATGTAGATGCTGTGATTGGTAACTCTTCAAGCGGTATTTTAGAAGCGCCTTATTTCAAAACAGCCACAATCAATATCGGTGAGCGACAAAAAGGAAGAATTTTGGCTGATAGCGTTATACAATGTGATGCCAGTGAAGAATCGATACGGAAAAGTATTTGTTACGTTTTTAGTGAAGATTTCAAAAAAATACTGTCGTCCTCTCAAAACCCTTATGGTAATGGTGGTGCAATAAAAAGAGTTATGGATGTATTAAATAGTTGTGATAATTTAGAGATAAAGAAGAAGTTTTTTGACATTGCGTTAGGGGTTTTTTGATGAAAGATCTATTGATTGAAAAAATAAACCACTTTGAGGCATGTGTGGGGGTTGTAGGTCTTGGTTATGTAGGATTGCCGTTGGTTTTACGCTTTCTAGAAGCTGGTTTTGCGGTAATTGGGTTTGATATCGATGAAAAGAAAACACAGGCTCTGCGCAAGGGCGAAAGTTATATCAAACACATTGATGCAACATTCATTGCCACAAAATACCAGGAAGAGAAGTTCGAAGCTACAACGGATTTTTCTCGTATAAAAGACGTCGATGCCATTATCATTTGTTTGCCAACACCGCTTTCTAAGCATCGCGAACCAGATTTGTCCTATATTACCAATTCCGCAGATGTCATGATTCCACATATGAAAAAAGGACAGGTTTTATCTCTGGAAAGTACCACGTATCCAGGAACCACCGATGAATTATTGAAGCCCAAGCTACAAGAGGCCGGTTTTACAATAGGTGAAGATACTTTTCTTATCTATTCTCCTGAGCGCGAAGATCCGGGAAATCCCAAATATAGCACGCGCACCATTCCTAAAATTTGTGGTGGAGCAACAACAAATTGTTTGGAAGTGGGAAAAACGCTTTATGAAGCCGTGATTGACGAGGTTATTCCCGTATCATCGACACATGTCGCTGAATTTGTTAAGATTTTGGAAAACACTTACCGTGCGGTGAATATAGCTCTCGTGAACGAATTAAAAATATTGACAGACCGTATGAATCTCAATATTTTTGAAATTATCAATGCCGCATCGACAAAACCATTCGGTTTTAGTCCTTTTTACCCAGGGCCAGGACTAGGGGGGCACTGTTTACCCATAGACCCTTTTTATTTAACATGGAAAGCGAAAGAGTTTGAATTCAATACGCGGTTTATTGAGCTTGCTGGTGAAGTCAACTCCTCTATGCCAAATTATGTGGTTCAAAAGGTCGGCTTGGCTCTTAATAGTCGCGAAAAAGCGATTAAGGGATCGAGCATTTTAATTTTGGGCATAGCGTATAAAAAGAATGTGGATGATACCCGTGAATCTCCTGCGGTGGTGCTCATTGACAAATTACAAAAGCTCGGTGCTAATGTTCAATATTCCGATCCATATATTCCTAAATTCCCCGATCTGCGCAAGTATCATTTCGAAATGACAAGCGTGGAACTGACCGCCGAAAATGTTGGTACGTTTGATTGTGTACTCATTGTGACAGATCATGATACATTTGATTGGCAGTTGATTCAAGAATCGGCACAGTTAGTCGTTGATACGCGCGGTGTCTTACCATGTGATAACGAAAATATTTTTCTCGCTTAGGGTGCTTTCATGTAAAACGGTAACCTGCGAAATAAAACTAGCTTTGCCAATAGGTATCGCGAATGCGTATACAATAGTCTTCTAAACAACTAAATTTCTTAGCGTACTCAGGTAGAGGACCTGGAACTGGTGACCATAAAATGGTGATAAAAAAACCGTACAATGTACAATCAATACTACGCGGTTTTTCGCCAAAAAAGTAAGTTTTATTTCCCAAGAATTCTATGATAGATCGTAAATTTTTGTTGCCTATGTGGTAAATTTCATCACGGGAATGACGTCCCATTCCCTGAAAATGCGCTTGGCGCAGTAAACGTTTGCGAATAATATGAATAATTCCTTTGCCTATAACGGGTGGTAAGAGAGGTGTTATTTCTTTTTTGATTTCGCGCCAGCCGTTTTCGTCTCCCCAACGAGAATAAAGTAACACCCAGTACAAGCTTTCTTCAATAAGACGTTGAAAGGCAAGCATAACGGCTTGCTGTTCTGCGGACATATTTGCGTCTAGGTTAGGGGTATAGTTTTGTTGCAGATATTCCATAATAAAAGACGAATCGCTTATCGTTTTTTCGCCGTCTTGGATAAAAGGCATTTTCCCTTTTGGTCCACGCCCTGGATTATTTTCCCATACGTTTGTATACGCAATTCCAGCCATACGTAAATAGGTTTCTACTTTTATGCAAAAAGGACTGGAGCTGGGAAGTCCCCATGAACCAGGGTATTGATGCAATGCAATCATTTTTTCTTCCGTAGTGAAAAGAGTATTTTCGGATATATTAGTGAATGTGCAGGCTTTGTCATGTGCAGTACTTCGAGAAAAGCTTGGTGAACACTTGGTTTTTGTGTCGCTGTGTGTAGAACGCGATCAAAAAAAGAGTGAATGACCTTAGAAGAAAAAGACTTGTTGTTTGCGGCAATGCGATTGTCTTCACTACTGGCAATTAACCATGGCATAAAGTTTGCTCTGTGCAGCTTTTTGTAAAAAGATTTGCTTAACTGGGTACTCTGTGAAAAGTTCTTACGCAAGCAATTGTCTAATTCTTGCACTGCAAGAGCACTCACTGTCATACCTTGTCCATACACGGGGTTAAAGGCACAAACACTGTCACCTAAACACACTAAGTTTCCCGGGAGTTTTTTTAGCTGGGTGAAGTGACGTAGCCTACTTTCGGTATTGCGATAACAATAGATTCGGCTTAGTGGCTGTGCATCGCGTATGGCCTCGTAAAACATTGGATTGCGTAAGCTTTTTGCGAAATGGAGAAAGGCCGTATCTTCTCCCGGGGGATAGTCCTTATTTGCTCCAATCAATGTTGCAATCCAGCGATTTTCTTCTATAGGCTGTAAGACACCACCACGAAAAGAATGTGGGGGATTCATTTGGATATAAAGTTGTTTCCAGTCTCTTTTACCCTCTGGAATTTGGTAGTGGCGACTCGCATACCCTAAATGCGAGTTTATTCGCGATTCACGAGGTGCTGGAAATCCATACTTTTCTAGAAGTTTAATGGTTTTACTATTTTTTCCTGTCGTATCGACAACAAAATCTCCGTGCACATCTTGTAATTCTTTTTTACCGCGATACGTACACCGCATACTTCACCGTTGTCGATGATTAGATCTTTATACTCGGCGTGGGGTTCAATTTTTACTTGAGGAATGGCCATGACTCTTTGACGAACGGTATGTTCTAACATCCATCGTGAAAATGTATAACTAACGACTTGAGAAGTAAAGCGCGGAGTCCAACCATATGGATTCAACCACAATGTATCTTTTCCCCAATCCATAGTAACCGCACCCTTGGCGATGAGATCTTTTTCGATTTCAGGGAAAAGTTTTTGTAAAATAAACAGTCCACGGCGCAACAATACATGTAGATGCATTGCTTGTGGAACACCTTTTCGCGGGCACACTTCTGTGGGAAAAGAGTCTTTGTCAATAAGCGTTACTTTAGTGAAATGTTCCGCAAGAACTCGTGCGCTTAATAACCCTGCTATTCCGGCGCCGAGAACGATGGCGTGATTTTTGGGTAAGTTCATATGTCACCTCGCATACTTGTATGGAGTTCATGGCGGTGGATCTCCATCACTATTCCGTGGCGCGGACGCGCAGTAATGGTCGTTTCTACTTCGATTTTTTGATGGGGAACAACTGTAAATCTATGGTTTTGCAAAAACATCGCAAGAATAATAACTCCTTCGATCATCGATAAACGCGCGCCGCTACAAATGCGCGGGCCGGCTCCAAACGGCAAAAAGGAAAAACGATGACGTTTTTTGCTATTTTGCGGAGAGAAACGCTGTGGATTAAATTTATGCGGTTCATCCCAAAATTCAGGGTGACGGTGTATTTCCCATATACTAAGTAGAATGTTGCAGTTCTTGGGAATTTTTTTGCCGTCAATTTCATCGGCGGCCAAGGGCTGTCGTGCAAGAATCCATGCTGGAGGATACAGGCGCAAAGCTTCTTGGTATACCATGGTGACATACTCTAATTTTGCGATGTCGGCATATTGTGGATTGCGTTTTCCGAGCACTTCTTTAATTTCCGCACGCATTTTTTTTTCGACTTGTGGGTGTTGACTTATTAAATAAAAACACCATGTTAGCGAGCATGCTGTTGTTTCGTGACCTGCAAACAAAAAAGTCATCATGTGATCGCGAAGTTGTAAATTGCTCATGGGTTCGCCAGTGTCTTCATCGTGCTCGGCCATCAAAGTTCCGAGCATATCATCGCCGAAATTCTGCTGTTTGCGGCGTTCATTGATCATCGCATAAGCAAATGTATCGAGTTTTTTCACCGCACTTTTAAACCTAAGATTGTTTGGGGAGGGTATGGGAGTGGGAAGGTGCACAATTGATTTGATGCGTTTACCACAACAACGATTTGCTTGCAGAAAAGCGGCGGTAATTTTTGCGACTTCGTCCTGTGTTTCTAAGCTAAACAACATACGCATCGCTGTTTTGAGAACCAAATCTGTCATTTCATCACACATTTCGAATTTCTTTTTGTTTTGCAGTGCTGTAAGAGATTGGTGTGTAATTTCAACAATGAGCGGTACAAAAGACTCCAGTGGTTGCGGTTTAAAACTTACGTTGGTAATCTTGCGGTGCTTTTTCCACTTTTCCCCTTCCAACTGCACAAGTCCTTTTGCGCCTGTAAGAGGAATGAGCTTATCAAAGATTAGCCGACTGTGTACATAGTTTTTTTGATTGGTTTGCAATATATGTTGTATATAATCAGGGTGAAAAACGAAAAAAAATCGCAACGGTCCCATCCACATTTGTACAAAATCTCCGTACTTGTCCTGCGACTTTCTCATTAGAGAAATGGGGTTGGTGGCAAAGCGAACCACATTACTCATCGCATGTAAAATACTTGGTCCTGGTATACCGGGCATAATGCCTCCTGCGTTAAAATGGTGGTTTGATCGTGAGGAAACCAATCACCCTCTTTCGTTTTCCACCTGTCCTAGAAATTTTACAAATAAAAAGCAACACCTGCTTGATTATAACCAACGCCAGAACCTATCAAAACCACCAAATCACCTTGTTTGGCTTTTTTTTCTTCTAAGGCATCGTGTAAGGCCATCGGAATACAAGCCGAACCGGTGTAACCCCACTTCTCCATCACACAATGCGTTTTTTCCCATGGAATTTCTAGCTTTTGCATGACTTTTTCGATGGTTCTCTTACGCACTTGAGTAAAAATAAATAGGTCAACATCACCAATCGAAAACTTACCGCGTTCGCATACATCATGTACTAGTTTTGGCCAGCCGTCTTCGTTAACAGATGGTGGGTACTTGTTGAGCATTTTTACTTGAGTGCGTCCGGCGGCGATGGCGTCGTTGTTGGCGGGCTCTACCGTTCCTCCGGCATAAATTCCCCAATCTTTTGCGTAACTTCCATCGGCCAATAGTGCCGAAGATACAAAGCCGGGTTTGTCTTTGGCTTCTAGTACCACAGCTCCTGCACCATCACCATAGAAAAACGACATTAGGTCACTTTCGTCTGCCAAACGGCTCATTAAATAGGCACCTATGACTAGAATATATCGATAACTTTCGTTTGTGGCCATCAGACCGCTAGCGATAGAAAACGCTGTGGGAAAAGAAGAACAAGCGCAACCAACATCAAATGTCCCCGCATTTGTTGCACCTATCTTATGTGCGGTGATCACACTTGTTGAAGGTGTAATGTAGTCAGGAGAATCTGTTCCTACGATGACAACGCTAATGTCTTGTGGTTTTAAACCCGCTGCGGCAATGGCTTTTTCGCCCGCTTTCGCTGCTAGGTCAGATGTCGCCATATTTGCGGCGGCACGCCATCTCGTTTGAATACCGGACTTCGCGGCCATTTTTTCTACGAATTCTGGGTCGTCTGGAAAACGTTGTTGTAAAACAGAATTGGGCAATTCTTGTTCGGGAACATATACCGCAGAACTTTTGAGTGATGCATATTTCATAGTTAAATCTTCCTAAATTGTTTCTCTAAAGGGTGTCAATAATGATCTTTGCCAACAACGGGCGGTTGTTTTATTTAGATGAAAACACTATAAACTTTTACAAATTTAAACTTGGCGTAGTGGTTTGTTTACAATAGAATGAACGAAAATCATCTTTGAAATTTCACTTTAAGGAAACTTGACATGGACATGATACCGGTCATTTTTAAATACTTCTTTATGCTGCTATATGTTGGTTCTACTTTTTATCTTTCCTACATTGGTATGAAAAAAACCAAAGATCTAAAAGGTTTTGCGATTGGAAATAAAGATATGAGCCCTCT
The DNA here is from genome assembly GCF_009002475.1 of Candidatus Uabimicrobium amorphum. Classification (GTDB taxonomy): domain Bacteria; phylum Planctomycetota; class Uabimicrobiia; order Uabimicrobiales; family Uabimicrobiaceae; genus Uabimicrobium; species Uabimicrobium amorphum. Next base: position 8,633,078 of record NZ_AP019860.1, on the reverse strand, counting down.
TTTAGTGGGTGTTACCATGGCGGCTTCGATATCTTCTACGGCAACTTTTGTTATTAATCCTGGTTTTGTATACAACCACGGGCTTTCCGCATACCTGCACTATGGTGTCGCGGCAACTCTCGGAATTATCGCTGCACTTGTTACTCTCAGCAAAGGATTCCGCAAGTTAGGGGCCGAGAGTGGAAGTTTAACAATACCAGACTGGATTCGTCACCGTTATGGCAGTAAGATGCTTGCCCTTTTTTTTGCAATACTGAATTTATTTAGTATTGCGTTTATTGTGTTAATTCTTATCGGATGTGCAAGTATCACCGCGCAGTTATTTGGCATTTCCAAAACTCTTGCGTTGACATTGGGCTTAGTATTTACATTTTCCTATGTTCTCATGGGAGGAACATACGCCCATGCCTATACAAACTCTTTACAGGGTATTCTAATGATTGTGGTTGCCTGTATACTTTTTGTCAGTGGCTGGGAGTACTGGCAAAGTGGTTTCGTAAACGAACTGAAATCCGTAGGCGAGAATTTTGCTAGTATGTATAACCCTGAACCTTTTAACGACAAGACACCACTTTATTATAGCTTTTTTTCGGTATTTGCAAGTGGTTTTATCATTACTTTTGCTTTGATGTTTCAACCTCATATTTTGACTAAGGTGTTGTACATCAAGGAAGAAAAAGATGTGAACAAGTTTTTGATAACGACGTTAGTGGTTGGATTTACATTTTCCCTGGTACTTTTCGTCGGTTTTTATGCGCGTTTTGCTGGCTTGGAGATTAGCAATCAGGATGACACGGTGGGGATTTATATCACTCAGATTTATAGCCAAAGTCTCGGTGGGAAGTGTTTGTTGGCATTTGTCGCTGTAACTTTACTGGCCGCGGGTATGTCGACGCTGGACGGTATTCTCGTTTCATTGTCGGCGATGGTCGTGAATGACATTTATATGCCGTTTACCAATAGCCAGGATGGTATGTCAAAGTTTGGACTTGCACTATCGCGTTATGTTTTGATTGGTATTGGTTTAGTCGCTTTTATCCTGGCGTTAAACCCACCACCTTTAGTAGGAATTTTTGCACAACAGGGTGTATACGCCTTGGCCGCTGCGAGTTTTGCCCCGATCGTAATTGGTGTACTATCGAAAAGAAAAATACACTACTCGATTATGTTCACCGCCGCGTTTCTTGCTGTGGGAATTCACTTCTACCTCAACTTATTCGCTGGCGTAACCAACCCAAGTGTTTCTTCGAGTATTGCAATGCTTATCAGTATGGGAGTGACTCTGGTATTGTTGGCGGCTACGCACAAGAAAAGTGAAGCGTAAACTTACTCTGACACCATTATTTCACAATATAGTTATCCCGATTTTATGCGGGATAACTGTACGTTTCTTTACTTTTTCGATACACTTTTAATGCCAAATCAAAATTCTACATTTCAAATCACCTTTTTCTGTTTCAAAGCCAATAGTATTGCGTAAAGGTTTATTATTATGTAATGCAAAGGAAAACAACCATGAAATATTTGCTATATTTATTCTTACTATGTAATACTTTGTTTGCCGTAAACCATGAAGATGTGATTGAGGCTGCCAAGCATGTGCAAGAACAGGTAAAAAAATACGATGTCTTGCGTAAACAAGTTCTAGAAAAGTTTATTAATAAAGAGAAAGTTGTTCATCTAACGGCGCAGTTAGGAGCATTGGAAGGTAATATCAGTGCTGCGATCAAAAGTTACACGACAAAGCGCAAGATTTATTTGAACTCCATAAAAGGTTTGTTAGAGCTACGTAGTCAAGCTATTCTTGTGCAAGGTGAGGCAGAAAAAGCGAAGGCAGAAGAATACGGATTATTGGTGTTAAATGCCGTAAATTTAGATTTACCTAAGTTAGATCCGGCACACAATAGTTTTGTTCTTATACTAATGAACGACTTGAAAACAAAAAGTATCGTCGAGGAAGGACTCAACGGATGGCGTAAGAAGTTGACGCGTCTTCGTGAAAAAATGAACATTGAGGAGAGAGCCAAAACTACTTTTCAAGAGTTGATAAAAACCGATGTGTTTTTAGATGAGTATGTAAAAGAACACGTTATTGGAAATCTGGTTTCCAAGTTTAAAGATCGGTTGCCAAGGTTGAAAAAAGCGTTGAAAAAATTGGCTGATGTCGATGATAAAATTGGGCAAGTACTTGATACTGTAGAATTCATTGATGCGATGAAGACGCTTGGTAAGTTTGAGTTGAACATCGAGACCTTAAAAGTGGTTGCCAGTTTTTGGGCAAAGGTTGCGGCAAGTGTACCTGGTGGACAACTGGTTGAGGCGTACATTGACGATTTCGTTTTGCAAGCATTGGACGCTGTGGGGAATACGGTGGCTATTTTAGAATTTGCGGCTTCAAAGAAGAATCTTGCTAAATTGTTTGTGTACCTCGGGAACAAGAGTGTTTCTCCTCGCAGTACCAGAGGTTTTAGTGAGAAAAAAGGCCTTTTTTATTTGGCGATTCCACCCGCAAAGCTGATATTAAAAACACTTCCTAAATCAGGGAGTCGCTATGAAATGAACACTTTTATCGATGTGAAGTACAAAATTCCTTTTGAAATTCCCGAAAGAACGACAATGTACATAGATCTTGTTGCCTCGGAGATTGCGCATGGAAATGTTGCGGTAAATCGCGCGAACAGTTTACAACGATTTTTTTTGGAAAAGCGAGAAGGTATTCTGAAGAAAAAATTCAAAACACCTGCGCGTCCAGGAAAGTATGACTTACGACTACACGGCATATTTTCCCGAGAAATCACACACGTGAGTTTTGAAGTTCAGGCCGAAGGTCGTGGCGTTTTGCTATTAGCAAAGAAGGAGTTTGTCGCAGGAGAGAAAATAGTTGTCTCCTATCAACTTCCCAAATGGTATTCCAAAGAGACACAAGTCGTCATTTCTCCTGGAGGAGAAAGTAAGAGCGTTTCCTCTATGCCCAATGGTTCGGTGATTTTTGACACGCCACAACCTGGGAATTATGAATTTCACTTGGCCAATACTTTTTCTGGGGAAGATGAATACATCACTTTCATCGATGATCGTGTCAATTTTATCGTTTTAGAAAAGTTGCCTTGGGAACCTCTCATTGGCAATTGGTCGATAGAGTACAACGACAGTAAACACGAAAAAATCAAAGGATTTATGTTTATCACGAAAAATGGACCACACGGATATTTAGAGGTGTCGGGAAAAAGACAGGAACTCACACACTTTAAAGAAAACCTTCACTATACCACAAACGGAATCAAGGGAAGTTATATACAAAATGCGACGGCCACAAGACCTGTTTTTGTGAACCTGAAAATCACAAAGAATTTGCAAGAAATCTCCGGTAGCTGGCGTATTCGCGAGCGAATGAAGAAGCCATTTGCACTTCCACCATTACGCCACGCACAGCGCGAGTTTTTGGATGAAGAAAATGATTCTTATGCAATGAAAGGTAATGAAGTGTGGCGGCGTTTACCTACTCCGAAAATCGTTAGTGCTAGAGTAAAGAACAAAATACCAGAAAATATCATCAAAGGCCTGTGGAAACTTGGATACAAACACCGTGTTACACTGCAAGTAAAACTGAAGAAGGAAAGATTGTCTATGTTCCAAAAATCCGGAGGGAAGCATTACTTGTCCATCAAATTTGCGGACGTTCATTTACAAAAAGTCGGCGCTGTTATGGTGACGAAAAATGGTTTGGAATTTGACGTGTTTTTGCTACCAGGTGCTAAAGAAGGCGTGAAAGAAATAATCGTGAACAATAGTGTTTCTGCGTGGATGCTACGATTTGAAAGGTAAACAGGAGAAAGCTATTCTCCTGTTTACTGTCTAGCTCGTTTATTTAACACCGTCGTGCAAGTAGTACTCTGGTATGCGCTGTAGTAAATGTTTATCTATTTTTCCCCAACTTGCATGTGATTTTTGTAGGAAATCTTTGTTTTCTAAAATCAAATCAAATACTTTTTTGATCATCGTCGAGGATTGCGAACGATGGGTGATTAACAACGATAATGTATTGAGAACTACGGTATCTTTTGTTAGCCACGGATATGTTCCTGCGGCAATGACGGTTGTTCCGTATATACCTGTTGACTTTTTTTGAATACTCGCGATAAAATCAGGGCTTATTTCTAAAAGTGCAATGTGGTCGCGATAGCTTTGATCAATGTTTTTGAAAAGTTCTGCGGGGGCGCCTACGGTATAAAACATGGCATCAATTTCCCCAGACAGCAACTTTTCTACCGCTTTTTGTGGAGAAGAATAATCGGCGGTGATCGAGTTTATATCGACGCCAGCCATGTTGAGTAGTATTCCTGCGGTAATTGATGTTCCCGAAGTATCTGCTCCAAGGTGTACGGTTTTGTCTTGTAGATCTTGGAGCCGTTGTACTTTGGCGTCTTTGCGTACTAAAATATGAATTTCCTCTGTTCCCACAGGTGTGATGATGGCGACCTGTTCTATTTTCTTCTTGAGTTGTTTATCAATTGCCGTGGCCAACCAACTATCGAATTGTGTAAAGGCGATGTCCACTTCATTGTTGGCAATGCTCAGTAAGTTGCGAAACGCTCCTGGAGATTCGCGAAGTACAACCTCTATTTGATCTTTTGCCAAGAGTTGTTGAATCGAAAGACCTTTTTGGTAATAAGTTCCTTGGGCACTACCTACGGCCAAGTGTAATTGGGTTTTTGGTGCAACGGGTTTTGTTGCCTTGGTTTGTTGTAGGTTATATATTTTGAGATACACAAAGCGTACATGGGCATATTTAATAAAGGGAACCAAAAATACTTGCGTGTATTCTTTGGTTTCTCCTGGTTGGATCGTTTCTTTTGGATCGATAAAGACCACTTTTATGGTTTTTTTTGCTTGGTTTTGTAAATTGGCGTTGATTTTTATTTTGGTAACCGCCACGCTATTGTTGTTTGTAAAACGGAAGTCTACATACCACTTATTGTTTTTTGGATAAAATTTCATGGCCTTGACTACGCAATTTTTTAGCAAATGATCGTTGATTTTTACACGACTTTTTATTTGGGGACGAATGGGTAGCCATTTGTTTTTGGCGCGTAGTAACAAAGCATTGTAAATATCAACCGGGAGCTTAGCGGACATTTTGTATATTTGCTCGTTGCTGTAGGTAAAATTTAGATTTGCCACCATAATAATTCTCGCCACAACACGCGCAGGTTGGGTGAAGATGAGTTTGTTGAGCAGCGGTACGGATAGCGGTTCTAATTTTTTCCCCTGCAAAAACTTCTTGAGCACCTTGTCTTTGGGATTCGTCGCAAACGCTAAACAGTAGTAAGCATCACTGTAAGCATACTGTTTTGTTTTGAGGTATACATTACCAAGCCCAACATATGTATCAAATTTACCATCGTTGTCTACTTCTAATGACAAACGTGCGATGTACGCATTGAGAGCTATATTGTATTCCTGAAGGCTGTAAGCTAATTGCGCGATAGCTCTTAGCACATAAAGATCAGGAGTCATTTTACGCTTTTTATATATGGCCAATACTTGCTGGTAATGTCGTAGCGCTTTGGCTTTGTTTTTTTTGTGTGCATAGTAAAACTTCGCCACTTCGAGTTCCATTTGCACATTTTCAGGGTATTTTTTCAATAATAATGAATATTCCGCTTCGGCGGTTGTGTATGCGCGGGTGTATAAATAATAAGCAACTCTACCCAAATCCGCTGTGATAAATCGTTGATTTATGGCAAGAGCCTTTTTATATTGTTCCTGGCCTTCCACAAATTTCTGTTGTAGATAGTAAATTTTTCCCAAAAGAGCATGTGGCTCTGGGCTTTCGTGCAGTTCTAGAGCAATTTTGGCATCGTGTATGGCTTCTTTATAACGCTGTGCTTCGACAAGTAGTTTCGCGCGGTGAATATATGCATTGGCATTTTTGGGATAAAAATGAATTAAGTGATTGTAGTGCAAGAATGCATTTTTATTGTCTTTTTCGTTTGCGTAGTATTTTCCAAGAGTCTCTAACGCAATACGATTTTTCGCATTGATTTCCAAGGCTTTTTTTAAATACGCGACCGCTTTTACCTTATTTTTTAGCACGGCATTTTTTAATGAAGTTTGGCCTAAAAGCGCCCAGAATAAGTCATTTTTGGGTTGTAGACGTGTTAGGTGAAAAAATTCTCGTGATGCTCCGCGATACCATTTTCGTGATGCATAGTATGAGGCCAACTTATAATGATCTGCCATTTGTAATTTACGGTTACTAGGGTAAAAAACTTCGGGGAATTCTTCGACAGCTATAGAGACCGGTAATGTAATGTTATAACCATGCAAACTACCGGTGTGGATTGCGGTATTAATTCCAATAACGCCACCTAAATTGAGATCATAGCAAGGGCCTCCGGAATTACCTGAGGTGATTTGTGCATCTATGTAAATGACGTCTAGTTTACCATATGGATTTTCTACAAGACGAATAATCGTACCTTCAGTAATTGTGATGTCACTACTACCAAAAACATCTGTGCGGGGAAATCCGAGAGTGAGAATGCGGTCACTTTCTATGGTGTTTTGTGGATTGGCCATTGGCAAATACGGGTAGTTGCCACCTTCTATTTTTAGTAAAGCAATATCCTTATGCACCGGCTTTTCTTGGTACCACGCCGCGACTAATTTTGCACGTACTTTTTGATTGGCAACACCCGAATCCCAGGAAATGTGCAACTCTTTTGCTTGTTTGTAATCGTCTTTGTGGTCGAAACATACATGGTGATTGGTAATTATGTACCCTGCGGGGTGAATAAACCATCCGGTTCCCGTTCCGCGTTTTTTGCCATAGTTGGCGTGGACGAGTACAGTCGCTTTCTTAGCTAGTTTCACGACATCCGCCGTTGACATCGGTGTATCTTTGCGCTTTGCGATAAACTTTTCTGGAAAAAAACGCAGTGTTTTGCGTAAATGATGCCATATGTGTTCGTGCTCTGCGGTTAAATTGACACGTATGAAAAATTGTACGGCATTTTGTTTGTAAAAGAGTGCCCGCCAATTTTGTGCTTTATCTTCTGTGGTAAAATGACCAACAACTAGCTGTGTGTCGTTCCACGATTCGACGCGATGTGATTTTTCTCTAGAAAGAGGAGCGTTATTTAAAAAAGAGGGGAGTTTTCTTTTGTATTCCTCAAGAACAGATGTTGCTGTTTCGTCACCAAGCGTAACATGTACTTCAATACTCTCCATTTTTTTTGCTTGAAATTTTGTGGAAAAAGCCGAAGGCATTATGTCGTTGGTTACTGACCAACTATGGGGATATTGCAGTTCGAATAAACTGGTGATATCGCGGTAAGGAGTATATTTATGGAATTCGTTTGTGGCATTTTCAGAAGAGAACTCCACGACATCGCGATGTAGATCTTTTATTTCATCAATTCCATATTTTTCTCCAAGTAGTTGATATTGTTTGATGACTTCCTGCAAGTCCTTGATTTCGCGTTTGTATTTTTGAATGAGCTTATTCTTTGCGGCAAGTTGTTCCTCGTAGGCCTGTATTTTTAATCGTTGTTTTCGCGAATAGGCGTCTCGATCTTCATCGTCTTTGTAAGGTAGTGTGTGGTAAACAAGCTTAGTTACCCTTCCAAAAGATAAAGTTTGTTCTTTACCGGACAATACTTCCGCATCTACTACGAATTCATGGCGACCCACGAGGTCATTCTTTTGCAAGTCATTGTCAAAAACTTCCATACGAATTTTTTGTTTTGCGGCGATAGAAATTCTCGTGGGAAACCCCTTTTGTACGGCAAAGGTATCTTTGAATTTTTTGCTTTCAAAAATAGTAAGCCATTGACTATTTTGCCACACGGAAATGGATAACAAAATATCAGGTTTGCCATAGAAGCCATCCCAAGACTTTCCCGCGGCATTTTTTTTTGTAATTTCGATACTTTGTATGTAAACGTAGCGTTCACTTGCGAAAAGCATGGGTAATAACAACAACAGAGTCATCATTCTCTTCATAGCGATCATCCTTGCGTCAGGTAAAAATTTTCACCAAGAATAGAGGTGTTTCATCGAGATAAAACAATACGGAATCAATAAGTGGTGACCAAATTTGTAAAAGCCGATTTTTAATTTTATCAAAAACTACGCCAGAATAGCAATATATGTGTCAAATGTGCTACACTCAACAGCCAATATATAAACCAATGTAACGTTTTTTTTACGCTGTAAAGGCCGTTTTTCCTATGGAAAGAACTTTTGCAGTAAATGTTTCCATGCGCGTGGCATTTTTTTTGCTGAATATAATAAACGTATGTTGTATCGCTCGCCTACTTTGTGCGACACCTATTATCAAGTAATTGGAGATGGCCATGAGTGCAGATAAGAAAAATGAAAATGAATTTGTTGCGGACCAAGAACAGATAGAAAAAAATAGCGCACACAAAGAGCAAGAAAACACAACACCAAATCATGATATTCCACAAAATGACACGAATGAAAATCTTTCTAACACACCACCAATGTGCATAGAAAATACCGTATCGCAGGAAATAGACGCAAAAGAAATAGAAATAGACGCAAAAGAAATAGAAATAGACGCAAAAGAAATAGAAATAGACGCAAAAGAAGCGGACGCAGAAGAAATCGATGAAATACAAGATATAGAGCTAGATGCAGACGTAAAAGAAAACGAAAATGAAGAAAATGTTGATACGGTAAAAGATGAAAATGATGTAAGTGAAGAAAACACGGCAAATGACTTAGATGAAGATGATGAGCAAAGTTCTTCAAATGATCAACTTATCGTTGCGTCGGAAATTTTGCCGCAAACAATGCCGATTATACCTATTTTAGATATACCTCTATTCCCCAAAATGTTGATACCTTTAGTGATTAGCGATGTGTCATTACAGGAAACAATTGATTTGATCGATAAAAAAGAACGACCTGTTGTTGGTATTGTTTTGGCAAAAGACTCTCAAAAAGATTTATTGGAATCTGAGTTGTATGAATATGGCACCGCAGCACGCGTTCATAAAATATCTAGCGTAGATGAAGAACATATCCAGATTATGCTTGAAGGATTATGTCGTATACGTAAAAAGAAAGAGATAACCACTACACCTGTTATTCATTGGGATGTGGAGCATATCTACGATACGAAAGGTACCCCTGACGATGAATTAAAAGCGCATACCATGGCTATTATTTCTTCGGTGAAAGAACTTCTGAAATTAAACCCGTTGTTTCAAGAACAATTAAAGTTGTTTATTTCTCACATTTCATATGATGACCCAGGTCCTATTATGGATTTAGTGTCTTCGATGACTACGGCAACTCCGGAGAAACGTCAAGAACTACTCGAAACCCTTGACCTAACAAAACGCGCGCAAAAGTTACTCATACTACTACAAGAAGAAATTCAACTTGCGCAACTACAAGAAAAAATACGTAAAAGTATCGAAAATAAAATATCACAACAACAAAAAGAATTTTTCTTACGCGAACAACTCAAAGCCATTAAAAAAGAGCTTGGTTTGGAAAAAGATGACAAAACCGCGGATGTGGAAAAATTTGAAAAGCGTTTGGAAAAACTAACTCTTTCGCAAGAAGCACGTGAAGTCTACGATGAGGAGTTGGATAAGTTTAAAACTCTGGAACGTAGTTCACCAGAATATCATGTGTGTCGTAACTATCTAGATTGGATGACTCTACTTCCGTGGGGCGTTTCTTGTGCGGATAATTTAGATATCAAAAAAGCCGAGGATATTTTAAATGCTGATCACTATGGCTTAGAGGATGCGAAGGAAAGAATTCTTGAATTTTTGAGTTTGATTATTAAAACCAAAAAAGTAAATGGCGGGATATTGTGTTTTGTCGGTCCTCCTGGGGTAGGAAAAACATCTATTGGTAAATCTATTGCCAAAGCTCTTGGGCGAAAATTTTATCGTTTCTCCGTGGGGGGAATGCGCGATGAGGCCGAAATAAAAGGTCATCGGCGTACTTATATTGGCGCTATGCCTGGTAAAATAATTCAGTGTCTAAAAACACTGCATACCAATAACCCGGTGATTATGCTCGATGAGATTGACAAAATAGGCACAAGTTTTCGCGGAGACCCGGCGTCTGCTCTTCTCGAAGTATTAGACCCTGAACAAAACCAAGAATTTTTAGATCATTTTTTAGATGTGCGCTTTGATTTGTCAAGCATACTGTTTATTACTACCGCCAATCAATTAGATACGATACCCGCACCTCTTTTAGACCGCATGGAAATTATCAATTTGTCTGGTTACATACTTGATGAAAAATTAAACATTGCCCGCGATTTTCTCATCAAAAAGCAATTAGATAAGCACGGATTACAAACCGCAGATGTAAGTATTGGTGATGACATGTTACGTTTTATCATCGATGGTTATGCTCGTGAGGCGGGTGTGCGTAATTTGGAAAAAAATATTACCAAAATTATGCGTAAAGTCATTCGCAAACACGCGGAAGGTGATACCAGTTCGGTACAAATCAAAGATAAAGAAGATGTGATTAAATATCTCAAGCAACCACCTTTCACCGAAGAAGAGTTGTATAACAAAGATGTGGCTGGTGTTGCGTTGGGGCTAGCGTGGACGAGTTTAGGTGGAAAAACTCTGTATATCGAGGCCTCGGCAAAGGTTTCCAAGAGTGGCGGTTACAAGCAAACCGGGCAGCTAGGAAAAGTGATGGAAGAATCTTCGCATATTGCCTACTCTTATATTTGCTCACAAGCCGATAAGTGGGGAATTAATACGCGATATTTTGACAATCACTTCATTCATCTACACGTTCCCGCAGGTGCAACTCCCAAAGATGGACCATCCGCGGGTATCACCATGGCAACGGCTTTGTATTCGTTAGTAAAACAAAAGCCGGTTCGCTCTGATATTGCCATGACCGGAGAACTAACTTTGACCGGAAAAGTTCTGCCCATCGGTGGAGTAAAAGAAAAGGTGATCGCTGCTAAACGCGTAGGTATTACCCAGGTGATCTTGCCACTGGAGAACAAAAAAGACTACGATGAACTTCCACAAAACGTAAAAGATGGCGTTAGTTGCCACTTCGCGGACTACTTTAGCGATGTTTTACAGGTAGCTTTTGCTGAATAGATTTTGCTAGGTAAGATTTTGACCTGTCAAAATCTTACCTAGCAAAAGTTACTTACTGTATTCAACAATACGCGTTTCGCGTGTTAGGGATACTTTTATTTCTCCGGAGTACACCACTTCACTACTAATGCGATTGGCGATTTCGCGTGCCAGGATATAGGCTTTTTCTTCGGTTATGTTGTCAGCAGTGACCACACAGCGCAATTCACGCCCAGAATCTACGGCGTATGCCTTATCGACATCTTCAAATGACAACGCTACTTTTTCTAAATGAATAAGACGTTTTAGATGCTTTTCTAGCGAATCTTTGCGTCCTTCGGGACGTGAAAAAATAATGCTGTGTACAATCTGTAATACAACAGCATACAACGTTTTCGGATCGCCGTCTTGTGAAAGAATCGTTTCTACGACAATGTCGGATTCTAAATATTTTTTGGCGGTGTCACCACCAACAACAGCGGTATTGCCTTCTAGATTATCTTCCACAACACACCCTATATCGTGGAGTAAGGCGCAGCGCTTGGCCACATCGAGGTTTAAATTTAATTCTCCGGCAATTAAGGCTGCCAAATGTACGACTTCTAGAGTATGCTGTAATAGACTTTGTCCCATTGTTAGGTGGAATTTCATTTTACCGATGAGTTCGATCAAATGACTGTTGATATTCACCACATTGACATCACAACAAACTTGTTTTCCCGTCTTTATGATGGATTTTTGCATTTCTTCCCGTGTTTGTTCCACAACTTCTTCTATTCGTGAAGGATGAATGCGACCATCTAAAATTAATTTCTCCATGGTAATCTTTGCCACTTCACGACGTAGAGGATTAAAAGCCGACAGTACCACGGCGTTTGGGGTGTCATCAATAATAACGTCTACACCAGTTGCTTTTTCAAAAGTACGGATGTTGCGTCCTTCGCGTCCTATGATGCGGCCCTTCATTTCTTCATTGGGTAACTCTACTGTGGTAATGACATTTTCCGCGGTGTGTTCGACAGCACAACGTTGCATCGCTAATAGTAAAATATCACGTGCTTGGCGATTGATTTCTTGTTTGTAGCTAGATATATGTTTTTGTACCACGTCGGAGATTTCAAACTCTAGTTCTTTTTCGAGCTTTTCGACCAAACGAGTTTTCGCTTCTTCTTCAGAAATAGAAGCGACCTCTTGAAGCATTTTTTTCTCTTTGGAAATCAAGTTGTTGAGGTTTTGAATTTTTTTTTCTACGCCCAATTTTTCTTCGATAAGTTGTTTCTCCTGGGAGATCAACAATCCCTCTTTTTCGTTTAAGAAATGCAAACGTTTTTCTAGATCTTTCTTTTTTTCGCGAACGGCTAAGTCAGTTTGGGTCAACTCCTCTTTGATCGCCAACACCTCTTTTTCATACATGTCTTTTTTATAGCTAAACTCTTCTTGAATTTGCTTCTCTGCTTTTTGCAGTAAATGTCCCGCTTCTTTTTGCGCTTCTTCAATGATTTTTTGTGAATTTGATTTTCCTGTACTCTCCGAAAATCGAAAATAAATTTCGTGAAGCACAAAGCCTAGGATAACTCCTGCCAGAGATATTGCAATGTTAATTAAAATATCCATTTGCTTACCGTTTCTAATTTTGCTGCGAATTGTTATAATTGCTCTTGATTTATCACCCGGAATTATTTATTTTGAATGGATGAAGTTTTCCACCCCATCCAATTATTTTAATAAGGCACAAACATGGAAATACCTCGTAAATTTGGAAAGTATAACATTTTATCCGTCATCGGCCAAGGTTCCATGGGAACTGTTTGCAAAGCAGAACAAGATGTCATAAGGCGCATAGTTGCTATAAAAGTACTTCCCCTAGAGCTGGCGAAGGAAGACAAACGCAAAGAATTGCGCTTTGAGTACGAAGCTAAATCTGCTGCAAGGTTATTTCACCCGCATATTATTACTATATTCGAAATAGGAAAGCTATCCGTTCCTCCTGATGACATACATTATTTTGTCATGCAGTACTTTAAGGGGGAATCCCTCGCAAATTTAATCGAAGGTAAAAAGCTCCCTTTAATGACAGCGTTATCTATATTTGAACAAATTGCGAGTGCCCTTGATCATGCTCACACCAAAGAAGTGATTCATCGCGATATAAAGCCTTCTAATATTATAGTAAGTTCTGATTGGAAAGCCAAATTATTAGACTTTGGTATTGCGAAAATTATTAAGGAATCTCCACAATTAACAAAGCCAGGATATGTAATTGGAAGTGCCCCTTATATGTCTCCCGAACAAGCACGCGGAGAAACGGTGGATGGACGGAGTGATATTTTTTCACTTGGTGTCGTTGTTTACGAAGCCTTTACTGGTCAGAGAGCTTTTTTTGCCAAAAACAAAAGAGACATGATTCTCAATCGACAGAAGATGGACAAGCTTCCGAAGAAAAAACTTCCCACGCGTATGCGTCTTATTAATCCTGAAATTCCCACGTATTTGGAAGAAATTGTCCATAAATGTATGGAAGGGAATCCCGCAAATCGCTACCAAACAGCGCGAGAATTACTTGAAGATATTACAAAATGCAAATTACTGATACTCTCTGAAAGAAAATTTTACAATTTAGTTCCCAAGTATTACTATCTACCAAAGAAAAAACATTATTTAACTTTATTATCTATTTCGGCAGTTGCGGGTGTGATTATCTTTATTGCAGGTACTATTGCTATTTTATAACAGTGGATGACGAATTATGGCTATATTACGAATTGAAAAAGGTCCAGGTGCAGGAAATACTTTTTTCCTAAAAGAAAAGGAATTTATTGGTCGTGATGCTGCGCAAGCATCTATACACATACCAGATAATAAAGTATCGAGTTGCCATGCTCTGGTTTTAAAAAGAAATGAAAGTTATTACCTTGAGGATCAAAATAGTAAAAACCATACTTTTATCAATGGTCGTCCGGTAGAAAGCAAAGTTCGTTTAGAATCCGGAGATTATATAAACGTAGGTTCCACATGGTTGTGTTTCGAAGAAGAAGAAGAAGTAGAAAGAATTGCCAAAGAACTCAAAACTTATGAGGTGATTCAACAACTAAAAAAAATAGGTGGAATTGGGCATCATTACAAAGTGCGCCAAACAAAACTAGATCGTATTGTCGCTTTGCAATTGTTACCGCCAAATATTATCAAAGCACACCCTGATTTAAAAAAGAAATTTCGACTGCAAGCAAAGTCTCTGGCAAAATTAAACCATGAAAATGTCGCGATCATTCTCGACTTTGAAGCGAAAGAGTCACACCTATACTACACAACGGAGTATGTAGAGGGCGAGACGATTTCCAGCATGGTGGAAAAAGATCAGCCTCTCGAACTCGATCAGGCATTAGAAATAGGAATGGGTGTTGCCTACGGACTAGCCCACGCGCATAGCCAAGGGGTCATACACCAGGATATAAATCCAAATAACATCGTACTGAGTGGCGAACGAGTAATTTTAACAGGATTCGGTCTAGGAGCTATATTTTCAGACATCCAAGAACGTTTTTCCTCTCTTGTGGGTAACATCGAATATTTTTCGCCAGAGAAACTTTCGGGGAGAGACGTCGACTATAGAAGTGATATATACTCGTTTGGTATATTATTATACAAGTTGTTAACAGGACACGCCCCTTTTGTGGGAGAGACAATAGACGAAATCGTCGAGTCACAATTACACGACATTCCAGCGCTTACTAACTTCAATACAAATATTCCTGCTGAGGTGGAAAAATTAGTGTATCAATGTCTGGAAAGAGGTAAAGAAGCACGACCCCAAGATGTTGCCGCCGTAGCAAATACACTGGAAAATATACTATATAAGCACAGAGCCATTTCTCTTGCACAGTATGAAGACATATACACATCTTTGTGGAAATACGCCGTCACGAAGACATTTTATCACCCACTATTTACTGTGCTTGTGGGGCCTTTGATTGCAGGGTTATTGTTGTTGTTAATACACTTGTCGAAGTAGTGTAGCTGGTGATTTTGTATTTGGGGTAGGAACCTATAATATAAAGTTGAATTGTTCGTCAAGCTAAAAGTAGTTGCTTATTAAGACAACGCTATACCAGGTGTCATTCCTGCGAGTCAGGGATGACAACCTGATTTAGTTATGAGATTTACAATTTAGGAGAGAAAATTTTTCGCTTCTTCGTTGTTTGGATCTAAGGCGAGTATAGATTCATAGCTGCGTTTCGCTTCGTCAAAGTTACGCTTTTTGATGAGAGTTTTTGCATACATCGATAGTGTTTCGACAGCGTCTTGCACTTTACCTAAAGAAACGGCTAGCTCAACGTATTCACCTATGGATGCCTTATCCAGCGGATTTTGCTCTATTTTCATCGCTAGCTGTGACATTTTTCTTTTCGCGTTAGGAGGAGGACTGGCAACAGCGCCATCGGCAAAGTCATCAAACAAAGAAAGAGCATTGTCTATCTCTTCTTTATGGGCTGGCTGGGACGCGGGAGCGGGATCTTCTCCAAAAACGGCAGATAGTGCAGAGTCGATTTCATTGCCATCATCTGCGGGTGGATCTTCCCCAAAAACATTGGTCAAAGCAGAGTCAATTTCATTTTCTACTGGTGGAGCATCTTCTGGAAAAACAGATGATAGAGCCGTATTTATTTCATTACCGAGAGGAGACTTTTCTCGTTGTTGGGTTCCTTGTAAGGGAGACGTCTCACGATGTTGTGTCTTGATAATTTCCGACATAATTTCATTATCAGCTTTATCAAAAATAGTTTCCCAAACATCTGTTGTACCGATTTGTTGTGCGGATTTACTCTCACTGCTTGGTGTAGCAACGTTATTGATATGTTTTTCAATATTACTTAGTAAGTCAACGAAGAAGAATAGATCACAAGACTTGGTATTTTCTAGTTCTTGTATCATTTCTAATCTTGGTGGAGAAGTAATGGCAAGTGTGAGTGCTTCTCCAGACTCAATAACGGGGAAACACAAATAGCGTTTCATTATTGCCTGTGGGATACTACGTGCAACTTCTGGAGAAATATCGATGTTGTCTAATTGTAAAAATGGTAGACCAAGGCTTTTACAAGTAATTCTCGCAAGAGTTTCTTCATTGATTAGTCCATGATCCATTAAAATTTTTTCGATAGGAACATTGCGTTGTGAACTTTGAATAGACAACTTTTTTAATTTAGAAGTGTCGATAATACTTTTCTCCAGCAACAACTCTTCTAAATTTTTCTTTGTTAATTTTTCTAAATATTTCATATTTTATAAACCATATCAGCAAGGAATGCAATACGTGTAAAGGATTGATTGATAGTAACCTGTTTTTAATATTTTGTCAAATCAAAAAACTACGAGGGTATTTTGCAAAATATTTTTAAGAAAGTATCGACATGAATCAACTAGACATTTTAAAAGAAATCAAAAACGATCCCACAAACTGGTCTTTGTGGCACCAATATGGAACATTAACGGCACAAAACCAAGATTGGAAAACTTGTATTAGTGCGTATCTCGCAGCATTGCGACTAAATCCACAGCCAGATATTCTACAACAGTGCGTGGCGGCGTACCAAAATTATGTGAATTCACTGACAAAAGACTTTAGTTTTCGCTTTTTACAACTACCCAAAAAAACATTGGTTGTTGACATGTATGGACTGATGAATATGGATGTGACGGAGTTTGAACAACAAGTAAAGTCTCTATTGGCAAAAAAATATCAAGTCATCTTTTTGCATTTTACGTTTGTGCGCAATTTAACTGGCTTAGGTCCATCTACTATCAAAAAAATCATCAAGTGGAGCGGAGAAAAGAATATAGACATTGCGGCAGTAGCTGTGCACGATCAATTACGTACAACCTTTAACCTCAAAAAAATTGAAGTCCAAGAGTACAGCGATTTACTTCAAGCTTTTCAGAATAAATAGGGATAAATATGGATTCGCTACATTTACTTTTTGCAACAAGGCATAAGGAAGTAAGCAGACAAGTGAAAACGGCTATGGAGTCGCGATTTCGCACCTATACCGTTACTATTTGTGCAACGCTATTTTGGGTCGGTCTTTTTAGTTTCTTCCTACGTGGTTTTTACTTTTTTGCTTCTTACATACCAAATAGCTTTTACACGATTATCATCGACTACATTTTTTCCATTTTTTACTTTGCACTGTTCACCATGCTGCTCTTTTCTTCACTACTTATAGCGGTTTCGTTATTTTTTAAAAATAACGAAACGAAGTTTCTAATGACAAAGCCAATTCCTCACGAAGATATATTTTTATACAAGTTATCCGAAACTTTTCTTTTTGCTTCATGGGCGGTTTTCTTCCTGGGAATTCCCGTGGCTCTTGCCTACGGAATCCAACAAGGTGTTAATCTATGGTTTTATCCCTTGGTTATCATCAGTTTTGTACCGTACATAATTATACCATGTACCCTAGGAGCATTATTGTCATTCATTATCGTTCTGTATATTGCCAAATTCAAAAAAATACTCGGAGTGTTATTTGCGATTGTCCTGTCTGTAGGAATTGCTTACTTGATATACTCGATTTCTGCAGAAAAGGAAAACGCTCCCTCGTATTCCGCCGTGTGGCTGTTTAATGTTCTCGACTATTTTCAATTTACGAAATGGGCATTTTCTCCATCTTTTTGGATGTCGCAATGCATGTTATCTGTTGCCCATTTAGAATTTGCAGAATTTTTCTTTTACTTTCTGCTACTATTGTCGACCTCTTTGGCATTGGTATTTTTTAGCTACATGTTCGCGGTATCAAACTACTCGATTGCTTGGTCAAAAGTATATAGCGATCTGAGTTCGAAAAAACTGTGGAAACTTTCTCCCATTCGCAAAATACTCAATTTGCTAGTATTTGTTAGTAGCAGAGCTAAATTATTTTTAGAAAAAGATTTGAAAATATTTATTCGCGATCCAGTGCAATGGTCACAATTTGCCATTTTATTGGGATTACTACTGCTATATATATTAAATTTGCGTACTTTGAAATACGATCAGAAATCTACATTTTGGCGCGAAATTATTGCAAATTTAAATCTAATGGCAATATCTTTAACCGCATGTACTTTTGCAAGTAGATTTATTTTTCCGATGTTATCACTAGAGGGAAAACGATTTTGGACCTTGGGAGTTATGCCTATCAAACGTTGGTCGATTATTACCGCTAAATTTATTTTCGCAATGGTGGTTTTGACCTTGATGACGCAAACCTTGGTGTTGTTATCTGCGATTATGTTGAAGTTTCCTTGGACGTTGATGGTGTACCATGCGTTTGTAGCACTACTCTTAACGAGCGGAATTGCAGGGCTTTCTGTGGGATTAGGAGCTATTTACCCTAATTTTAGAGAGGATAGTCCATCGAAGATTGTTTCTGGTTTTGGTGGTACTTTGAACTTAGTGGTGAGTTTAGTGTATGTTTTTATTATTATATTTGCGCAAATTCTACCAAGTCACTTACTACTAGAGTCAACTCTTTCGATTTCTTTCTATGTTTTAACACTTGTGGTGATCTTGATTAGTGTTATCGTTACGTTACTGCCACTACTTATTGGCATTCGCAAGTTCAACAATATTGAAATTTAATATGTATCTATGTCGCAACTGTTTTACAGTTGCGACATGAAACAAGAGGTTTTATTCACATTGGACCTTTACAAGAGCGACTGTAATGTTGTCCGAACCTCCCGCCTCGTTTGCTGCATCAATTAGGTTATCAACAGTTTGTTGTAACCCCTCACTTTCGAGCACTACTTTTAATATGGCATCGTTTTCAACGAGATCACTCAATCCATCTGTACACAGTAAAAAAAGGTCGTCATGTTCTAATTTGTGTACTTTGGTATCGACCGTTACATTTTGCCCCATTCCCAAGGCGCGTGTAATGATATTTTTGTTCTGTAAGAACATTAAATCTTTTTCATGAATAATATTGTGTCTTAGCAATTCACCTACCAAAGAATGGTCCTCGGTAATTTGCTCTATTTCGTCGTTTCTAATGCGATAAATACGGCTGTCTCCGACACATGCCGTAATTGAGTGACCACAATGAGTAATTTGTAATCCGACAACCGTGGTTCCCATACTTTCGAGAGAGAACACTCCCTGGTTTTTTTCGAATATTTTAAAATTGGCTTGTTCTATGCTTTCGGCAAGAAATCTTTCTTGATTTTCAACTTTTTCCTCGTTGTCGCTTACTTTTTCCCCGTATAGGTTTTCATAACGTTCATTAAGTGTTTCTGTAACAATACGGCTGGCAACATCTCCGTCAACATGTCCGCCCATACCATCAGCAACAATCGCAAGTGAAAATTTTTCCAATACAATAAAGTTATCTTCATTACGAAAACGCTGTCGCCCGACATTTGTGTTGGCGACAATTTCACATTTTACATCCATAACAGCGTATATCCTAGCATATCTCTCGACTCTGTTGAGAAATTTTATTCATCTTCATCTTCCTCTTCGTCTTCGTCTTCTTCTTCGTAAAACTCCTCTATGTCATAAAGAAGATTTTTAGCTTTATTATAAGAAACCGAATTCACAAGTGTAAAGTTCTGTTTTAAATTTTTCTCTTTTCTGTTTTTCCATGTATTGATTGCTTCTGTTAGTAAGCTCTCAAATAAGGGCTTGTCAGAATAAAATCTTGCCAATGTTTTTGCATACTCTACGTGGATTAATAGTAATTTTCGCTGCGATATTTTAAGCGCCTTTTCAAAATAGCTTTTTGCAGCTTTGTTTTTGGAGTTGAGTTTACCTAAAAACATGAAAGGTATACCATTTTGGTATTTTTCATCCCAAGCAATCACTTTTTTCATTAAAGCTTCGACAAAGGGCAGTTCATCTAAAAGGGCAATACTCTCTGTATTGACGGAGATCCAACTTCCCCAAGTCATCGCTAACCAAAAAACCGCCTCGATGTCTTCTGGATTTAATCGATTTAACCGATTATTAAAACTTTGTTTGTTTACTTTAGAGGAAAAGTCGCATGCTTTGGCGGCATATTCTCTCGCTTGTTTGTAGTGCATACCTGCCCACGAAGAATTCTCTTCATTATCAATAAAAAGAGCAGCATAGGTGAAGTGCATTTGAGCACCCTGTAACAACAAAAATTGATCTTCGGGGTTTTCGGCAATGAAAGAATCTAGCATTAATAACATGGATGGAGTTGCTTTTTCAACGACGAAGAAGTTTTCCGTTTGTTGAACGTGTTGCTGTGTTTTTTTTATGTTATTGACAAATTGTTCTTTGGCAATTGCGTCGAAATTACATCCCGCAATCAAGAGGCAAAACATAGGTATAACTACAAGAGACTTCATTTTCCCAAATCTTTCTATTACTAAAAAAAGTGGCGTTTGAACGCCACTTTTTTTACAGGGTTAATACAAATGTGCTAGATCTTACCATTCTTCGTCGTCACCAGCGTCATCACCAGCATCGTCGTCGCCCCAGTCTTCGTCACCAGCGTCATCGCCACCAGCATCGTCGCCCCAGTCGTCTCCACCAGCGTCATCGCCAGCTTCTTCAGCAGCGTCACCAGCATCATCACCCCATTCGTCGTCGCCACCAGCTTCATCAGCGCGTTCTTCGCCACTGTCAGCGTCACCAGCGTCATCACCCCAGTCATCGCCCGCTTCTTCAGCAGCGTCGCCAGCTTCATCCATAGCTTCTTCACCAGCGTCCATAGCTTCGTCAGCAGCGTCACCAGCGTCATCACCCCAGTCATCGCCCGCTTCTTCAGCAGCGTCGCCAGTTTCATCCATAGCTTCTTCACCAGCGTCCATAGCTTCGTCAGCAGCGTCACCAGCGTCATCACCCCAGTCATCGCCCGCTTCTTCAGCAGCGTCGCCAGCTTCATCCATAGCTTCTTCACCAGCGTCCATAGCTTCGTCAGCAGCGTCACCAGCGTCATCACCCCAGTCATCACCAGAAGCTTCAGCATCATCCATAGCTGCTTCGGCATCGTCCATGGTTTCATCCATAGCTGCTTCACCAGCATCCATAGCTTCATCCATACCAGCTTCGGCATCTTCCATTGCATCTTCAGCTTCATCAACTGCTGCATCAGAAGCATCCATAGCTTCGTCCATGATGGCATCGCTTCCACCCATGTCGCCGCCCATGTCACTACCGCTGTTCATGTTGTTATTTCCGGTAGGATTTGCCGCAGGTGCAGAAGTAGAATAGCTACTTGCGTTTTCTGCAACCCAAACCGCGCCTAGGTCAGACCAGTCAGACTTTGTCCAATCGCTAACTGCAGCGTTGTTAACACCAGCAAAACCAGCATTGTACATAGCAGATACTTTTTGAGTAGTTGAGTGTGAAGAATCTGAGTGACTCGCACTATGATCAGTGCTTGTTGAATCACTTGTGTTTTGATTACTTACTGTTTGTTGCGTATCGCTCTTACTATTGTTCGTTTTTTGCGAACTAGAGCATGCAATCATTGCTGTGGCAACGATAAAACATAAAAATATTCTTAGCATTAAAAATCCCTTCCACAAAACAAGAAGGCGATTACGCACACACAATTGTAAGTCTTACATATGGTACGTGCGCATTTCCCTCTTGGTTGATATATAAATCTCATCTCGGCATTACACCGAGATGAGAAAACCATTTACAATTTCGTAAAAGGCGTAAACAATAGCAAAAGCTTACTTGTAGACACTTGTACCTTCTTCGTCGATAATAGGCTTGTCAAATTCAGCATATTTTAGACGAGCGGTGTTTTTCGCAGAACCTTCTGCAATTGCACGACAAACGACTTTAAATGTCAATTTATCACCTGGTTGCAGGATGGCTACAGCTGCGAAATTAACAGCACGAGTGGTTTCATCGAATTCAAATTCACCTGGTCCCTCAGCTTTTACAAATTCCATTTCTTCTGGAATTGTATTTTTGAGTTCTACGCTTGTACAAGCACTTGTACCTTCGTTGCGCGCTGTAATAACGTAAACGGTTTGTTGTCCTACTTCAACCGGATCGTCTGTGTCATATGTAGACAAGTGCATCGCAGATACCCCTTGGATTCTCAAGGCGGCCTGGTCTTCAACTTCTCTACCTTCACTTGTCACTTTTACAGTGTTTATACAACGAGGAACTTGTGCGATACCACGCGCTGTAACTTTGATATCAATGCTTTCGCCTGCGCCTAGTTTCGGGAACTGCCATCTTACTGTGGCAAGTTGTTCGCCTCTAGCAGGGCGGAAAGAACCTTGAGGCTCTGAAGAGATGTACTCTAGCTGTGAAGGAAGAGTATCAACAACATCTACACCTCGTGCATCACCACTACCTTCGTTTTTCACGGTGATAGTGAATACTACTGTTTTATTCAGGAATATTACACGTCCGCTAGCACGTTTTTTCACAGTAATGTTTGGGTTAACAACTTTAGTTGTGAAGCGTGCTTCGTGAACTACCTTACCGCCTGAGACCGCTTGAGCAACGTTTACAAAATCACCTTCTTGTTGAGTTTGTAGTACATAGTCAAAAGAACGCTCTTCATTGCGTTGTAGAGTTCCTACATTCCATTTTAAAGCAAATTTACCTGTGTCGCGTCCACGATACTTGAACCCTGCAGGTATTTGGTCTTTTACAATTACATTGCGTGCAGGTGCACTACCGCGGTTTTTGATGGTGATTCTATATGCAGGAGATTCACCCAATCTCGCCAACGCTTGACCGGTTTTTACAATGTAAAGTTCAGGAGCACCAATGAGTGTTTCCGCAGTGGCAGCTGGTCCTTCGCCGCGATCAGTTCTAACTTGCGCTTTGTTAACTTGTTTGCCTGTTTTCTTTGCCTTGACAACTAAGTTAATTTGCTTACTTTCGTTAGAAGCTAGCGTACCTAAATTCCAACGAACTTTGTTTCCTCTTACAGCCGCTGGTTCAGGTTGTGCGCTTTCGAACGCGAGGCCTGATGGAAGAGTATCTAAAACTTTTACATCGCGAGCTTCACCTTCACCAGAGTTTGTTACCGTAATGGTGTAACTAACATTTTCGTTTAAAATGCCTTCTGCTGGTCCAGTTTTTACGATACTCATTTGTGGTGAAATCCAGCGTTTGGTCACTTTGCGTACTGCGAGAAGTTTACCATCTGGATCGCGGAGTTCAATTTCAATATCGTTTTGTCCTGGATCAGGGTTGATTTGCGTTAAAGTAACTTTTGCTTCACCTTCTTCATTTGTTTGTACTTCAACTTCTTTATTTTCTTCGCTATCGTTTAGATATGCAGGAACGCCACCTTCGACGAGTTTCCAGCGTACGCGATAACCAGGAAGAGGTGTACGGGAAGAAGCTTTAATGAGTTTGAAGGTAAAAGTGTGAGGATCACCAACGCGGTTGATAGCGTTTACTGGCCATTGAATGTCAGCGTCAATCCAATATTTAACGGCATAAACTTTGTGTTGGCTTGCATCTTTTATTCCTGGACAGAAAGCGATGACATGAGTTTCCCCTTCGATAGGAGAAGTAATTGTGCACCATGTCTGTCCGACGGTTAGGTTTAAATCGTCATTGGGATTGTCATTACCGAAATCCAATGTTTTTGGTCCGTCGTTGGTGTATGTTACCGAATAGTGGTTCGATATTTTGTCAACTTTTTGACCATCGACAATTGCCCCTTTGTCATCGTGTTCAACGATGTCACCAACACAGATGTTACCGCGTGATAAAATCCACTCGACTTTTTGTCCACCAAGAGGATTTCCGTTTTCATCGTATACAGTAACGACGAAAGTGTGTTGTGTTTTTACAGGGTTGACAGCAGCTACAGGATCTATGGTTATTCTAGTGGGCTGCTGTGCAAATAACGCCACAGAAAAAACCATGAGAAGCGCACTAACTATTCGCTTCATTAAAATCTCCTCCATAAACTATGATGTTTATGCAATTTACATCTCAGTGCGTACAACGTACGTCCGAGGAGCGCTTAAAATCATTCAATCTTAGTTCGTAAGTGATTTAAGAATATAAGTTTAAATGACTTTAGCGCCCGAGTCTTAAATGCAT
Organism: Candidatus Uabimicrobium amorphum; assembly: GCF_009002475.1. GTDB lineage: Bacteria > Planctomycetota > Uabimicrobiia > Uabimicrobiales > Uabimicrobiaceae > Uabimicrobium > Uabimicrobium amorphum. Next base: position 8,608,925 of record NZ_AP019860.1, on the reverse strand, counting down.
ATAATATCCAACTTTGTACATTAAGAAAAGTTTTCGTTCTATCTATCTTTGAGCTTGTGGAACACAGTATTTATGATGTCACCACTTTAGGTTCAGTGAAGAGTGAACAAAAACAATCCAATTCTTATCTTAATACTAAATTGTTATAAAACTTTTCTTTTTTAGAGGTAAATAGGTGGGGGGTAACCTCTTAGTAGTTTAAATATAACGATTGGCACTACTTAAGACAAGAATTTGCAAGCGTTGCGAGTATAGCAAAAAGAACTATCCTTTGCAAGTGATTCCAATAATTATTTTTCCATAATTATCAATACTTTCAAGATAAAATGTTTTTCGATTTAGATGGTAGAAAAAGCTTGAGACAAACGCGATCTCACGCTATGATGGGAGAAAGGTTTATTCATGATTCTAAAACAATGGAAAAAACAAAATGAGTGACAAAAAAATTCTCGCGGTAGTTGGTATGGCTGGCTCAGGAAAATCAACGGCTGTTGACTTGTTGGTTCAGAAATACCAAATGCCATATATTTATTTTGGTGACATTACCTTACAAGAAATGAAAAATCGTGGCTTGGAGCCTGGGCAAGACAATGAAAAAAAAACCCGCGTTGCATTGAGAGAGCAACATGGCATGGGGGCATATGCGAAACTATCACTGCCAAAAATTAATGAGCACTTGGAGACAAACAACTATGTACTTTTAGATGGTTTGTACAGTTGGAGTGAATATACTTTTTTGCGACAAAATACCAACGTACCACTAATTCTTTTGGCCGTTATCGCGAAGAGAGGCGTACGCTATGAACGTTTGCAAAATCGTCCTACACGTCCCTTGTCAGCTGAAGAATCTGAAAAAAGAGATTTTGCCGAGATCGAACAAATCGAAAAGGGCGGTCCTATAGCTCTCTGCGATTATTACATAACAAATGATGGCACATTAGAGAATTTTCAAACTCAACTAGAACAATTGACGCAAGAATTAGGCATTGTCGTTGGCTAAAAAAATCTACTCTTGACTATTACTGTTTTGTACACAAAAATTTACAGTGCGCAGTTTATTACAATCAATACAATCTCCGCAGTGTTGAACTTTTCGTCAACGCAAAAATGGCGGAGTACTTTATCACAAAATAATAACCCGTTTAACTCTACAAATAAAGGGTAATATAGTTAAGGAAATCTCTATGATCAAGAAATTAGTACTCATATTATCAACAGTACTTGCCTTCCATACGATTGCAGCTCAAGAAGCCGATACTCTATTTGTCATGCCCTTGAGTTTGGAGAGTAAAGTACAAAACGCCTATCATCGTAGTATTACGACAAATTTAAATAAAAATTTACTCAAAGCCGCTTATCAAACAAAAACATATACGGTCAAGCCACCAAAACAGGCGGCGGAAGAATTAAAAGCGCAAAAACTTTCTCCGAAGAAGTTGAGAAATATAAAATATCGAACAAAACACACTGCAAAAATATCCAAACTGTTTAGTTTTATTTTACAAGGAGAAATCGTTTTTCCTGTGGAAAACGAATTGGCCATAAGTGTGCGTTTAATCCAAACAGACAATAACGCCATTCTTAAGTCAACTGCTCTTCGTGGACGTGTGGACACATTAGAGAAATTGGCGAATGACATTGTCGCGAAAATACTTCCCTCTCAAGATGAGGTTCTCGAGAATATCACTAAGCGCTACCGAAAAGCTTTTAAGCAAAAAAAATTCGACAAAGCGGAATCTTTATGCAATTGGGCTTTAAAAATACGTCCGCTAAATCCTAGCTTTTTATATTTGAAAGCGCGTGTGTTGGAAAAACAACAAAATTACTTGAACGCGCAAAAGTATTATAAAGATGCGCGAAGAATGCGTTACAGTAAACCTCAGGACATTAACAAAGCTCTACTACGAATTCGTCCCTATGTACAAAAATCGAAACGTGGATATCGCGAAGAGTTGCAAAGTCTTTTTGATGAGTTTGATCAATTTGAAAAAGTAAATTATGCACGTTATATTGCTAGGGCGGCCGCGCGTATCCAATTAAACGTGAAAAAAGTAATGCCTTTGCAGAAAATTATTGACCGCGCTACGGCTTTGCAAAAAGACACCAAAGATTTTGTGGTGCTGATGAATAAATTGCACGGGAGTACTTTTTCGGATAAAAGACGCGAACAGATCAGCAACATGCGCCAGCATATTAAGAATTTTCGTCAAACACAGCAAGAAATGATCAAAGAGTTACAAAAATATGCGAAATACAATCGCATCTTTCTCGACAAGTGTGTTGAACTACAAAGTAAAAAGCAGTACGACAAAGCATTATTCCAAGCAGAATTGTCCATTCTGGTGGATGCCAAAGACCCGAAAGGCTATTATTATCGTGGTATTAGTTTGGGGAAAAAGTATAAGCATCAGCAAGCGGTGAAATCTTTTTCGTATGCCATCGAACGAAATCCAAAGTACTGGGAAGCTTTCTACAACCGAGGCGCTACTTATCTTGCCCTAGGCAATTCTGCAAAAGCGGCAGAGGATTTTCAGCGCGTACTCAAGATAAAAAAACACGCACCCACATACTACGAACTCGGGAAAATATACAACCAACAAAAAAAGACGAAAAAGGCATATGAGTTTTTTAGCAAAGCCATAAAAGAAGACCCGACACTTGCAGGGGCCTACTACGAGCGTGGAAAAATACACGACAAGAGAAATAATTTTATTGAAGCAAGCGAGGACTACAAAAAGGCGATGACTTTAGATCGAGCGCTTGCTCCTAAAGTTAGCGCATTATATGATAAGAGTAATTCTTACATCTCGCAGCAAGCGTATATCTATCTTGAAATGGGGCAAGACTATCAACAATATGGTGAGTTGCAAGAAGCAATGAACTTTTATAAAAAATCTTTGATTTTAAACCCGAAATTGTATCTGGCTTTTTTGTACCAAGGACAAATTTTGCATATACAAAAAAAATATAAAAAAGCGATAGAGAGTTACAAAAAAGCCATCGTGGTAGCTCCGGAAAAGTCAGAGATATACAAATATCGTTGCATTAGTTACCTTAAACTCAAAGCTTTTGAAAAGGCTATTGAAGATGTGGAATCGGCGTTGAAATATGATCCCGGTTTATCGGACGTCTATTTACTGAAAGGGCGTGCTTACGAAGGCTTGCATAAAAAGACCAAAAATCCATCGTATATCCGTCTTGCGTTGCAGAGTTATGATTTAGCGGTAAAGTTACTGCCAAGTAAATCTCATTACTATATACAACGCGCCAAGATATACCGAAAATTAAAACGTGATGAGGAAGCAGTACAAGACGAAATATATGCCCGAAATCTCAAAAAGTAAAGGTAACTATGGACCCTGCACAACTCCAGCACCATGCTTATAATTTATTAGAACAAAATTACCAACACCAAGAGTGGTTCATCAGGTTTAGCGCATGTGAAGCTTTTGCTCATGTTTGCGATGACAGAGGATTAGATACTGTTGTCGAAGGACTACAACATCAAAGTGCTCTAATTCGCGAACGTGCGGTAAAAGCGATTGCCGCGTCACAAAAAGCCGAATTTTGTTCCGTTATTGATAAATATGCTTCTCAAGATAGCGATGCCCACACTCGTGGGCAGGCTATACTTGCTTTTGCCCAACTAAACTCTGGTGAATATTTTACTCAAATAGCAAACGCCCTGCGTGACAAGAGTGATTATGTGAAAAAATGCGCAGTGGAGTCACTACCTATTTGTGGCAATAAAAAGGCGGTAGGCGAACTGAAAAAAATAGCAAATGGTGATTACGAATTGCCGTATTTACTCCGTTTAGAAGGGGCTTACCATTTGGCACGCAAGCATCAACAAGGCTATAAGTTTCTCTATGAGATGTTAGATTGTGCTGATGCTTGGGTGCAATTTCTTACCGCACAAAAACTCGCAGAACTTGGAAAACGCGAGGCTTTACCTGTGTTACAGAATATGATCGTCAGCGGTGACTGGGATCACAAACTCGCAGCGATTGAAAGTATACTCAAACTGGGAGAAAGCGCTATTTCCCCCACGGAGTTATTGAAACCTACCGAAACACCAGATATACGTACAAAAATTACGGCGACACTGATTTTATATAATCAGCATCCTGAAGCAGCGCAAAAAATAGTAAGCAATGCTCTAAACGCCAAAGACGAAGAACTACAGCTACATGTTGTCGAACAAATTTCACAACGCCAACACTATTCTCTATTACGCTTTGCGGAACCTCTGCTACAGTATGGTCGGGAAAATGTACGGGCGGCGATTGTGGTTGCTGTGGAAAAATCGCGACAGCCACAATTGGTGTATTTACTAGAGCCTGTATTACTTCGTTCTCACTGGATATTAGGTTTGCAAGCGGCAAAAGCGACTTTAAAGATTTTATTATGCAAATAAAAACGGCTATTATACTCGTTAACTGGAATGGTTGGCAAGACACAGTAGAGTGTGTAAAATCTTGTCAAAAATTACAAGACACCTCTTTCCATATGGTTGTTGTTGACAACAACTCTTCGGATCAGTCATATGAGATCTTGATGGAGAATTTTGGCGACGCTCCTGACGTTACGATCCTGCAAAGTGGTGATAATCTCGGCTTTGCGGGGGGCAATAACTTTGGCATTCGCTATGCACAAGAAAAATATAACTGTCAGTACTTTTGGCTACTAAACAATGATACGGTAATAGAACCGCTTACGCTCCGTGCTCTTATTGACACCGCGGAAAGTGATCCGCGAATTGGTATCGTTGGATCGAAAATTTATTACTATGATTCAAATAAACTGTGGTTTGCCGGAGGAAAGTTTCTTCAACGTACGGGTTACACACAACATATTGGTATGTTACAAGAAGATGGTCCACAATTTTCACAACAACAAGATGTGGATTTTATTTCCGGTTGCAGTTTATTGATTAGCGCAGAAGCCATTGCCAAAGTAGGTTTAATGCCCGAAGAGTATTTTTTATATTTTGAAGACAGCGATTGGAATTTCGCAGTACAACGTTGTGGATTAAGAGTTGTTTATGAACCGCGTTCGCGTGTGTGGCATAAGATATCGCAAAGTGTGGGGCAACAGTCGAAAATCTACTACTATTATATGTTTCGCAACTCTCTTGTCTTCATTCAAAAGTATCGTTGGTATCTCCTTCCTTACATTTTTGCCTTCAGAAGTTTGGAAATTTTACAATTGTTCTTGAAAGGTAATTCCACAATGGCACGTGTTTCACTCAAAGGTCTATGGCATTTTTTTAAAAAAAAGAAAGGAAAATTGTGATACTTCGCTTTTCTCACGTTATAATATAAAATGCCGATAAAGGTGCTACGATGTAGAATTTTGTGCTACTTTACAAACAGAGCAAAATTGTACGGTTTTAAATACCACTTTTAAACTTTATGAGGATAAAATACGAATGGCAAAAAAAAAGACAGAAAAAGTTGAAGAAAATCAAGATCCCGAGATAGAAAAAGCACAAAACACGAAGAAATCTTCCTCAAAAAAAACCACACGCAAATCAACCTCCAAAACCAAAAAGGCATCTAAAGTAGAAGATGAAGTTGAAGAGGAAAAGCCCAAAAAGAAAACTACACGTAAGAAATCTACCGCGAAGGCGAAGACCACAAAAAAAACAACAGAAGAAGATGCGGATTCTGTAGAAGAAGAAAAGCCGAAAAAGAAAACCACGCGTAAAAAATCTACCGCAAAGACGAAAACCACAAAAAAAGCGAAAGAAGAAGATGCGGATTCTGTAGAAGAAGAAAAGCCGAAAAAGAAAACCACGCGTAAAAAATCTACCGCAAAGGCGAAGACCACAAAAAAAGCGAAAGAAGAAGATGCGGATTCTGTAGAAGAAGAAAAGCCGAAAAAGAAAACTACACGTAAAAAATCTACCGCAAAGGCGAAGACCACAAAAAAAACAACAGAAGAAGATGCGGATTCTGTAGAAGAAGAAAAGCCGAAAAAGAAAACTACACGTAAAAAATCTACCGCAAAGACGAAAACCACAAAAAAAGCGAAAGAAGAAGATGCGGATTCTGTAGAAGAAGAAAAGCCGAAAAAGAAAACTACGCGTAAAAAATCTACTGCGAAAACAACAAAAGCTGCTGACAAGGATACACAGACCAAACCGAAAAAGAAAACTACACGTAAGAAGGCAGCAAAAGCAGAAATCATCGAAGTCACTGCTCTTGTTAAGCACAGTGACGTAAAGAAAAAACGTTTGAGCACACCTCTGATTTTTACTTTAATCATTATGGTCGCGATGATACCGCTTTCTGTATTTATGATGGAAACCACAACTGTTGACATTCCTTCTATTAGTATCTCGAACAAGGCAATGCAAATACTGACGATTTTTCCCATTTTAATCTTTGTGGTATTGACGTTAGTCTTTGCAAAATTTATCTATGAAAAAACCTATTCTTTTTCTTTAAAAGAGCAGCTCACCGAAGAAGACAACCCTGCGGTTGGTATTAGCCTAGCGGGTTACATGATTGGAATATCTTTAGCAATTATTGGTTCCGTCTCTCATGTGGCAAAAGATAACTTACTGGATAGTTTACCAAGTATCATGAGTAATTTGATTCCCGGTATATTAATTAGTATTGTGCTATTGGTTATTTCGCAAAAAGTGCTCGACAAGCTAATTTTATATCGTTTTTCCATTGAAAAAGAATTGGCCACGGATCGCAATTTAGGAACGGCAGCTATTTGCTGCGGTGGTTTTATCGCTACGGGTCTTATTTTGATGAACAGTTTCAGTTCTAGAATAGAACAAGGAGCTATTGAGTATATACTCGCCATTACCTCTGCTTTTATCGTAGGACAAATTATATTTGTTGTCAGCGGCTGGATCTTCACTAAAGTATCGCGTTTTGATTTTCATTACGAAGTAGAAATGCGCGATAATGTGTCTGCTGGAATTTTATTTGGTGGTTTTCTTGTCGGAGTAGGATTGGTAATCGCTGCCTCTATCTCCAATATTGAATGGAAAAACCCGCCTATTTTTGTTGCAGAACACAAGATGGAGGAAGACTTTTCGCAAAATGATATTAGTAATCAAATGATTGAGTTATTCGAAAACAAAGGCTGCCCTCTCAGTCCAAAAGCGATGGTGAAATCAGAGCAGCCAAATGTATGGGTCATTAAAAATCCTGGCTACTACATACAATATGTTATTAAAAGTAATGGAGATTCGATAGAGGTTTACAACAATAACCTACTGTTGATAACAGCGCACAAAGCAACTACGGCTCTTATTGCAGGGTTTTTGGCAATCATTCTTCTATTATTCATGGGATTATGGGCGTCAAGAATGTTGTTTTTTCGCATATCCATTACTCAGGAAGTGGAACAAAAAAATCCCGCGGTAACGTTAGTAATTATTTGTGTATACATAGTTACTGGTCTAGTGATACAAACGCTACTATAAATTTTTGATAAGGCGTGTACATGTGACACGCCTTATTGTTTGGTTTTGCCAAACGTGATTTTTTTGGATACAAATATGGATAAGAAAAAACTGCAGCAACGGTGGAAAAAATTAGAAGAGCAGGAGCAACAAGACCCTGGAAGTACCTATAAATCTCACGCTGTCCCCCCAAAAGCCAAGTCTTCTCTTCCTGCAATTACATTTTCTCAACAGGAAATGGACGAGCTATTTTCTGATCAGAAAATTGAAGAGCAAAACACTGTTATTGATCCCAACGTTTTTTCTTACAACTCCGACGCAAAACCTTCAAATGTAAATTATGACATTTCTGAGGAAATTGCTCGTGGGGGAATGGGCGTTATTTACAAAGCAAAGCAAATTAGTTTGCAAAGAGAAATTGCTATCAAAAAGCTCATCGACAACGATAGCGTTCCGCATTTAAAAGAAAAGTTTATCAACGAAGCGGTGGTGACCGCTTTTCTCGACCATCCTAATATCGTTCCCGTACACGAACTTGGCCAAAGTGAAAATGGCGATGTTATTTTGGCGATGAAATTAGTGGGGGGAACTTCGTGGCATAACATTCTGCTGAGTCCTGAGTACGATTTAAACGATCATTTACAAATACTTCTTAGTGTGTGCAATGCCATGGCTTTTGCCCATAGTAAGCAAATCATCCATAATGATCTCAAGCCGGAAAATATCATGATCGGCGAGTTTGGCGAAGTTTTAGTTATGGATTGGGGAATTGCCGTTGATATTAGTGAAGTGCCTGATGTACAGAAAAAAACACTATCGAAACATAAAATTGAATCTCCGATGGGAACGCCTCATTATATGCCGATTGAACTAGCGCAGGGCAAAGGTAAGAATATCGGGCCATGGACAGACATTTATTTGCTGGGAGGAATCTTATACGAAATTATTACCGGAGATCCTCCGCATATGGGGAAAGATGTTTGGGAGGTGGTGTCTTGTGTTCTCGAAGGACCTAAATTGCAATTTCCCCCCAAAACACCGTTAGAACTACAGGAAATTTGCCACAAAGCACTCAGTAAAGAGTTTCATCAGCGCTATCAATGTGTTCATGAGTTTAAAAAGGCCATTGAAAATTTTATCAAGCACCGCGAAAGCAATACCATCTCCAATAAGGCCTGTGAAATATTGGCCGCATGTGAGAAAAAAGTGGTGAAGGTGACATCTGCACAGCTTATTCTGCAAAAAGGCGAGCGCAGTCAACTCTACGATCAATTCGCGCAATCCATTGCGCGTTTTCAACAAGCGATCGAATTGTGGAAAGGGAATGAAATCGCTCGCGATGCGATGCAAAGTGCACGCCTGTTGTATGCTAAAATCGCCTTACACAATGGAGATATTGGACTGGCAGAGGCACAAATTTCGAAGATCACCACTCCACAAGTGAAAGAACTACGCAAAAAAATAAATCAGCAAAAAATTAGCAAGTTGCGCCAGATAAAAACCACAAATAATTTACGCCTAAGTTTAAAAGTATCGGTGATTTTTATCATCATAGGTTTAGCGGCCAGTACTGTTTTAATCGGCCGCGAACACTTACGCGCGCAACAAAAAGCCGTCGAGGCAATACGTCTACAGCAACAGAAAGCAAAAGATGCGCGCAAATCGCGCATCAAATTAGCCAAAATATCGATGAGCAAAGCGCGCGAAGCCCAAAAAAGGCAAGAGTGGGACAAGTTAGGGGCTTATGCGGCTGAGGCGTTAGAATTTATAAAAGATACCGACGGTGCAAACTCACAGATAGAAAACATTCAGCGCACCGCGCGTGGCCTAATCGCTACGGCAATAAAGAAAAACTTTGTGTTGTGGAAAAGCCCGGCCCCTCAAAATATTTTATCGCAACAAATATCCAAACTAATGGTTTGCGGTAAATACATTGTTTGTGCGGTTGAGGAGCATTGCTATATTTGTGATCTCCGTGGAAAGATTGTGCTGCATTTGCCTGAATGTCCTGAGAGCATACGTGACATTTCCATGACCAGTGATTTTGTGGCCATCGTTCTTGAAAGCGGAAGTATACAAATATGGAACTTGTCTATGGCGAAGCTACAACTTCATTTTGCGATAGAGACAGACCGCGTTTTTGCACAATTTGCGGCAAAGGATCTTTTGGTATACAATACGGCGACAACAGTAAACACCTGGGATTTAAAAAGCAATACGCACAACATTCTCTATTACCAAGAGAACATCGATGCCCTAAGTGTTTCGCAAAGTATTGTTGCATCCAACGCAAAAGACGGGATGATAACATATGATTTACAAACAGCGACAACCACAAATCACGAATATCGTGCCGAACACATCGCGGTGTATGAAAAATTTGTTTTCGCCGCACTTGATGCGCAAACGGCAAAGTTGTGGTCAGGGGCAACATTACTACACTCGTTGCACGACGAAAATGTAAAAATCAATGCCATTGCGCTCAATGCAACGTGGTTGGTGACTGTCTTTGCAAACCGTTCCATTGGGCTATGGGATATACAAACCGGAAAACAGCTATCCACGACACCACTTGACTTTGATGTACACAAAGTTAAGTTTCTCGACGAGAAGAATGTCATCATCATTACCAAAGACCAACAATTAAAAATATGGAATTGTGAGCATCAATTACCCAACTCGATATTTCCTGGGCATACACAAAAAATCAACGCATTGGAGTTTAGTGGTGACGGCGAAACCATCGCTTCTGTTTCTGACGACAATACCATGCGTCTATGGCAAACATCCACAGGGAAATTGCAAAAAACTTTGATTGGCCACAGCGCAGGTGTCAATTGCGTGGCTTTTTCCGCAAACGCGACCCTACTAGTTTCTGGATCTAAAAACAAAGACTCTACCTCTAAACTATGGAACCTCGAAGAGAATACGTCACACACTCTTTTCCAACATAATAACCAAGATATTTATAGCGTGGCATTTAGCGAGGACGATAAAATGGCCGCAGTGGGATCTGCCGAAACAGCGGCAACGATTTGGGACGTATCCACACGTAGCTCTTTAGCCATACTTTCTCATCCTGCGGCGATACGTAAGTTATTTTTTGTCAAAGAGCAACTTGTCACTGTATGTGGGGATTTTGACAATAAAATTCGTTGGTGGGACACCAAAACGCATCGCACAAGTTTTGAGGTATCCATTCCGGGAAATGTAACGGCAATTGCACTGTGCAAAAGTAACAAAATGCTGGCGTTAGTCGTGGACCATAATAAAATATATCTATGGGATACCTATCGCAAAACACTCGCGAATACTTTAGGGCCATATACCTACGCAATCAGCACGTTATCTATTTCGCAAGACATGATCGCCATATGCACCTCTAAATCGACGATGGAGCTTTTGTCGTTAAAAACAGGGTACCCTATCAAAACAATACCGACAACGACACCGATGGATTGTATTGCTCTGTCTCCTAAAGACCATGTGATTGCCGCGACAGCAAATGAACAGTTGCAACTATGGCGTATTCCAGCACGCGCACACCAAAGTCAGCCAGGCAAGAGAATACTGGTAAATTCCAGCAAGAAATACATCGTCTCTTCCCTACAAAACGATGTGTTGATTTATGACAATACATTGACAAAGCGGGCACGAAAAAGCACATCTGTTACTGTGGAGATGTTCCAACCACACAAAAATGCGGTGATTGCCAATGATGATAAGCAAGTGGTGATTTGGGATTTAGATGAAGATGAGCCGCAACAAACCAATATCTTCGGTAAGTTTATGAGTGTAAGCCCAAGTGGTAATATTATGGCGATCAACTATGGAGATGCCGATATTGGATTTTTTGATGTACGTGCGAACCAAGATCTCGGTAAAATTCGGCTCAACGCCCATTCACCTCAGCAAATATTGGTAAAGTTCGTAGATGAAAAAAACAGTGTCGTCGCCACACAAGATACTTTTTTCTTATATGATACAAGCGCAAATCAAGATATTCAGACTTTAATGAAAGACGCTCGTGCGATAAAGTTCACCGCAAATATTCGTAGTATCAAGGTATTTGAGGGAGACATTTTTGTGGCCACGCAAAATCATATCTATCGACTGGATAAAACGCTAATGACCACCCGTACAATCACCGCTGCGAAAGAAATCAGTCATTTCGCCGTAGGAACACAAAACATCATTCTCGCCGGGACAAATGGATCTATATATGTGTGGAATCGGAAAGATCAACAGTTTACGCATAGCTTTAACGCTAGTTACGGTGAAATAGACGATGTGTGTCTCTTGGACGACCACACCGCAGTTATTTCGGCCAATAATTACATAACGCGCTGGAGTATATCTCCCGCGAAAGCAGTGGTGTATTCCACAACGTGGACAAATGCACTCAAGAGCAAATTTCACAAAGAAAATCAGCACTGGGTTTTAGAAACACATCTAGACTTTTCACCGAAGGCAACGGCACAAAATCTCTTTGGTTTTAGTATTTCGGATAATCTTTCGACAAAGAAGGTTTCTGCGAAAAAATATATTTTTCCATAACCCGACTCCGTTCCCAATGTTGCTTATAAACACCTTGATAACTACGGATAAATAAAGTATGATAAAAATCAAAATATAAGCGATTTCCCATAGCCATAGACATGGAGTATCATGAGAGAAAAATTCCTATCCATTGGTCACACACAAGTGCGACTGATGTCGGCAAATGATTCGTTCTGGAATTTTGCCGATCGCCGTTACAAAAATTTTTATATCAATGGCTCAGATTTTGACGAAACAATAGAAGTGCAAGCTGTGGATCAAGTGGATATCCCAATACAACTGGAAAAAAAACTGATCCATACAGAGGGAGATGAAATTTATCTAAAAAGAGGTCGTGCGATCGCCATTTGGAATAAAAAGCGCGGTCATTGTGTTGTAAAACAAGCTTTGTCCGATTTTGCTCCCACACAAAAATACTCTGATTATGCTTGTGATTCTTTTTTGCGAATGGTTATGTCCTTCCGACTTTTGTCAAAAAACGGTGCATTGATTCATTCTGCTGGATGCCGTACTATCACCGTTTTATCCCACAAATATATTGGTTTTGTAAAACAATAAAGCGACTACGTTATGCTAACATTAAACGCCGACTCGCTCGACTTATCCGTAATCCATGAGCTGATAGAGCGACCGATAGAAAAGCGTCTCTTACCATGGCTACATCTCAAAACGCGACACAGATCTGATCTCACCCGCGAACAACACGAATACTTACGACAAAATTATCTCAAATGTTTACGCAAGAATATGCTGCTATTTCAAGAGTTACAAAAACTTTTGTCGTTATTTGCTGCGGCGGATATCGAAGTGATGCCCTTAAAGGGGTTACTGCTTACGGCGCGTTTGTATGAAAACCTTGGGAGCGCGTCCGTCCGCTGATATGGACTTATTTGTGAAACCACAAAAGTTTACCGCCGCACAATCACTTCTCGAAAGTCATGGATATAGTACTCAGGGAGCAACCAGTGGATATGCAGTACTATATATAAAACAGTCCCCTTTTGGGAATTTCAACATTGAATTACATCGGCAACTCATGGGGATTCCTTTTGGACAAAATTTTTATCCTTTCGGATTGAAAAGTGCCAGTGGTTTGGGCGTAAATATCTGGAGTCGCGCAAAACTGATTTGCGAAGACAATTCATACTGGCAAATGGATGTAAATGACGAGTTTTTATATTTATGTTTGCATCTAGCTAAACATATTCCGCGTTACCGAGCACAAGCAAAACGCAAAAATTGTTTGCCAAATCAAGGTATTATGTTGTGTTTAGATATCGCCCAAGCTGCGAAAATTTGGAAACAAGTGGATTGGGAACTATGTCAGCAACGAGCTGATGAGCTTGGTTTGCTACCTCACTTGGCAGTCGCCATTGCTTATGTTAGGGATTGGCTAGGTTATTTACCTATGCCTTTGCCAAAACTTTCCAAAAATATTGAAGTTCGTATAGAACGTTACCATAAAAAACAACAAAAACGATTTTCGTTAATCCACTATCTTCCATTTAAAATGTATTTGTTGCATTATCACTGGACACTTGCTTGTAATTTTCAGGCTCGCTGGGGAATATTTGTTTTGTCACTCCGTAAAATTTATCAGCGTATAAAAAGTAACATCACATCTAAAATTTTATTTCAAAATAATTCATGATAAAAAAAATGATTACGCACTTACACAGATATGTACTCATCGGAAAGCGTTTTTTTTACGGTTCTCTGGGAGAGAAAGAGCTAATCAGCAAAGTTATGTGTTCGCATGATGTCGAGGATTTGCTATGTTTCTTTGGCGAAGAGAATACTGTGGATACGCGCAAACGTTACTCGCATTCACTAGAAGATATTGACGGTTTTTGTCTGGGAGTATATTTGCACGATCAACTAGCTGCAGTTGTGTGGCTTGGTGAACAATGGCAACATTTCGGCATTGGTGGTCATTGGTTGGGCGGAATTAAAGTACTTCCCCGACTGAGGTGTCGTGGCATTGGTCGATATGCTACGAAAGAAGCTATATTAGAAGGACGACAAAGAAACATTTCGGAGTTTTATGTGAATGTTCGTTATGACAATACTCCTTCGTTAAAGCTTCTTGAAGCATTGCGTTTTCAAAAAGTCCATGATGCGCAGTGGCAACAAAAATTGGATACATATTACAAAGTACGACAAGTTATTTTGGTTTTCCGAAGAGAGGCCTAACGTAGTTTGTGGGAACGGGCGGACACAAGGTCCGCCCCTACAATGTATGTTGTTAAAAGAAGATAAATGTTAAACGTTATATTTGTTTCAGGCTTAGCAAATTGCCGACATCCCCGGCACCAGGTACTATGTAACCGTTGGCGGTTAATCCTTTTTCCTGTTGAACATGGCTTCCTAGTTTTGTCGCTAAAATTTCTTTTGTCGAAAGTCCGCGATCCAAGCGATGGCTGAAGATTTTTGTCTGTGGCCATTTGGCGGCCATGTTGGTAATGAATTCTGGCGTGACAATTAAATACAATCCCCAAATTTCATCGAAAAACTCCAAGCCACCCTGCTGTTGGTATTTTTCCTGATAAAAAGAGAGAATGGCATCCGTCGTGCTCGCGGTAGCGCCCATTGGTTCAGGAATGATCAGAATACGCCTTTGTTCGTCTTGGGTCATTTCTTTGGAACTCAGTTTGCAACCGCTTATTGCTGTTCCACTAATCGCACCGTCTTGCTGTGTAACGCGTTCTGCAACAACATAATCATTGTATACGCCTACGTTGGGTGAAAGCGCAAGGGTGTCACTAATGATCATCGCTGGTATATTTCCCGCACGTAATACCGACACGACAACAGCATTGCTGTTTTGCAATGTAGAGCTACTATTAAATCCACGCTCTTTTTCATAGACGTGCATTCTCGTTGCCGTGCATTGTGTCGTTACTGGAAGAGTACTTGTCGCTGCGAATAACAGTGAGTTGTATAAAGACGGTAAAAAACTCTGAGCTTGGCCGTAAGCGACTTTTTCATTACAAAATGCATGTAGCATACTAAGTGCGAAGGTAGAATGAAGAATATGAACTTGATTTTTGTAGTTTTCTGGATATAGCTGCGCATACTCATGCTCAACTTCGCATCCACAACTTGTTGTTTTTATATATTGATACTGGCAATCAACGCAATCCACAATAGCCCCTTCTGTAGAGATTTGCAATGGTTTGTATTTTTATAAATTTGTATATTCTATTATAACAACAATGCATAAACTTTCATTATCTTTATGTGTTTTGTTTGGTGTACTTGTAGTTATTTATTGTAATTTACATCACTTTTTTGTAAATTTTTTTATGTTTTCGCAGACATGAACAACTTGTGACCACTCTTTATAGTTTACCAAAAAACCATATAAAAACTTCTCATAAGGCGAATGAAATGAGTAGCGTACAACAAATGCAGCAACACATTTATCGTTTGTTACAGCAACAACAATGGACAGAAGTCGAAAAATGTGCTCTACAATATCTATCGACGTATCCTCAGGATGTGAATGTTCGTTATTATCTTGCTTTTGCGAGAAGTCGCTTAAATAAAATGGCAGAAGTACAACAAGACCTAGAGGCGATATTAACGATTTCTCCTGACCATGATCTTGCCAAAAATATGTTACGTCAGTTACGTGAAGTATCTGGGGTAAAACAAGACACTCAAGCCCCACCACGTTCCACAAAGTCAGGTGCAAATGCCCCACAACACTCCCATGGCAATTCACGCAAAATTTTGGGAAACCGTTATGAGGTGATCTGTAAACTCGGACAAGGTGGAATGGGAACGGTTTACAAAGTGCACGATCTACAATTGGATCGGACCGTGGCACTAAAAACGCTTATCGCCGAAACAGACAGCGAGGAGCAAATAAGTCGTTTTATTAAAGAAGCCAAAGCCACTGCCGCTCTTGATCACCCTAATATCGTTCGCGTTCATGACATCGGCGTTTTTGAGAAAACACCTTATTTCACCATGGACTTAGTTGCGGGGTCTTCTCTCAAAGAGTTTTTAAAAATGACTGAGGTGGAAACATCGCAAATTGTCGACATTATGCGAAAAGTGGTTGATGCGGTGCATTATGCACATGGCAAGGGAATTATCCATCGCGATATAAAGCCAGCCAATATTATGATCAGTGAAGATTTACAGCCAAAAATTATGGACTTTGGTTTGGCAAAAGTGGTGGGTTCACAGGACAATATATCCAAGACCGGGGACGTTGTGGGAACCCCGGCGTATATGTCTCCGGAACAAGCGCGCGGGGATAAAAAAGTCAATCGTCGTGCGGATGTTTATTCTCTAGGAGCAACTTTGTACCAAGCGATTACGGGGCGTGCTCCTTTTGAAGGCGTTACTTATATCAATATCATCCAGCAAGTATGGAACGATGAACCGATACATCCTCGTTCCCTGAATCCAGAGGCTTCTGTGGAGTTAGAGGCGATTATCTTAAAGTGTTTGGAAAAAGATCCCAAAAAACGCTATAAAAGCGCCGCGATGTTGGCAAAAGACCTCAGTAACTTCCTCGAACATCGTCCGATCATTGCCAAACCGCCTACCACATGGACGCGTTTGCAAAAACTAGCGCGCCGCCACCGTAGTGTATTTATGGCAGCCAGCGCTGTTTTGTTGAGTGTACTCGTCGGGAGTGCTATTTCTGTTTGGCAATGGCGTATTGCTGTTGAGGCGCGGCAAAAAGCCGAAGAGCAAAAGACAATCGCCGAGGACCAAAGAGAGAAAGCGCAACAAGCGCGTGGTGAAGCGATTACCGCAAGGCAAAAGGCAGAAAAAGACGCCAAGGCAAATGCCGTTCGCCTTTCGAAAATTGTGTTGGTAAAAGCAGAAGAGGCATATGAAAAGGGTAATTGGCGCGAGTGCGGTGTTTTCGCGGGCATGGGGTTGGAGGTGATCAAGAACATGCCCAAAGAAGAGGTGGCGCGTGAGAGGGAAAAAGGCAAGGCTTTGGTGCAAGCGGCGATGCACCGTTATCCACTGATTCGCAAAGTTTTTCCACAAGACAAAGAGGCATGGATGGGAAAAACTACGTGGCACCCCGACCACAAGACACTCGCTTTTTTTTCTTCCAGTAACAGTATCAGTCGCATTTTTATTTGGAATATCGATAGCAATCAACAAATCGCGCTACTCACGCAGCAAGGGCGCATCAACTCTATTGAGTGGTCGGGAGATGGGAAATTTTTGCTCGCGATTTCCACAAACATGATACGCGTTTGGGACATCGCCAAACGCGCCATCGCGAAGTCTCACCCTGGTGCCGCATTTTACAAGTGGTATAGCAGCAAACATATCATTACATCTTTAGAACCACTTACTGCCTTAGATATTTTTAGCGGGGCAAAAAAAGTTTTGCTACCCCTGACACAAGTCGCCAAAGCAGAGATGAGTCGCAATCGTAAATACGCCGCAGTTCTGAGGCAAAACGAAAAAGATATCGACATATGGAACATTCGCACGAAAAAGAAAATAAAAACCCTAAAAAATGCCACACATCGTGAGATTCCAGTGATGGGGAACGGAAAAAGTTATAAATCGGCGATCAATTTTTTGTCGTTGAGTCCCAATGGCAAGTTTCTCCTATGTTATTTCTACGAGGATGTGACGACATTGTGGAACGTACAAAGTGGACAAAAGAGAAATCTCAGTGGGCACGCAAAATACACCACGACAGGTGCTCAGTGGAGCAACAATAGCCAATATGTCGCGACGATTGCCCGCGACAAAACTATTCGCATATGGGATGCTAGTGGCAAAGGACAAATTGCACTTCTTCGCAGTCCAAATAAGCATGCGTTCGTCGCGGCGAAATGGAGCCCTGACGACCGTTTTTTAGCGACATCATCTTTCGATACCGTCATACGTTTGTGGGATGTCAGAGAGCAGCAACAGATTTCGACCTTTACCGGCCACAAAAAAATAGCTCATGGTGAATGGAGCGGGGATGGGGGAGCGTTTGCCTCATATTCCGCAGAAAAAGTTGTGATTTGGGATGTCGCGACGCCTAAATCTTTAGAGAAAATACCGGCACAAGAAGAGGGAACTATTAATACGATCTCTTGGAATAACAGCGGTACGCAAGTATTACATTCGGTGAATAACAATATATACATCACCACGAAAAGTGGAAAACAAGTGGCGAAATTTGTGGGACACAGTGATTTGCCTGTTTTTTTAGAGTGGAATCCGCAAGACACGATTCTCGCTTCGTCTTCGTATGACAAAACAGTTCGTTTGTGGCGTATGGGCTCACCGTCGTCCATAAGTACCTTGCCACATCAAAGTAAAGTCCTTGCTGCGGTGTGGAGTCCTGATGGTAAAATACTCGCTTCTCTGGCCTCGAAAGTTCACTTTTGGGATTGGCAACGCCAAACAAAAATAAAAACAATACAAGCCAGTGGTATACATTGGAGTAGTGATGGTGAACGCTTTATGACAACCCAGGGCAATGAAATAGATGTGTGGCGCAAAAAAGACTGGCAAAAAATCACCACGCTGCGCGGGCATAAAAATCCCGTGGGCGGAGGTGCGGTGTGGAGTCCCAATGGCAAATTCTTGAGTTCTCGGGCAAAAAATAGTGGCTTTGTGCGTATTTGGGATATGACAAAATACCAAATGATGGGGAAGTTGGTGCTGGATGGGACGAATTTTAATACCTTGGCGTGGAGACCCGATAGTCGTGTCATTGCTACGGGAGGTTTTGAGAAAACGATCTATTTATGGGATGTATTCAGCCAAAAGAAAATTGCAAAATTGCAAGCGGATTCGCCGGTGTATGCATTGCGTTGGCATAAAGATGGAAAAATTCTCGCCGCCAATACCGTACGCAATATTTCTATGTGGGAAGTTGATATAAGGAAAGCCACTTTAGGGGCAAAAATTTCGCAGGATTTTACTGGTATTGAGGAATTGCCCAAGTGGTATACGAAGATTATTGCGGATGTGCCGCGACATTTAGAAAAACCAATGTCTTCGCCTTTTGATTTACATCTCAAGATACCAGGACGTTTTATTGAGTACGCCATGGAAAGGCAGCCGCAAAAAACCACCCAGGAGTTATTTGAGGCAAAGGTGACCGAGGCGTTTGGTTTTGAGGAAACGGAAGTGTATACACCCACGGGTAGTGTGACAATCAAAATGCCGCCAGGTTTTGGACAGAAAAAATAGGTATCGTATTTAAAATAATCTACCTTTAACAAAGTGCGTTGTAGGGGCGGACCTAGTGTCCGCCCTTTCGCTCAAATACAGTTGGATGCACTTCTACTAAATACGAACCCACGAGCCACGAGCCATGAGCCACGAGCCACGAGCCATGAGCCACGAGCCACGAGCCATGAGCCATGAGCCACGAGCCACGAGCCATGAGCCATGAGCCACGAAATACGAGTCACTACTTTTCGCGCTTTTGCAAACCGACAAATTTGATCATTGCTTTGTCCAGCACACGTGTTGGTAGAAGTCTGGGAATAATCCAACCACTGATTGGACGGTCTGGTAAGGCGTAACGTGCTTTGGGCTTTTTCTTACGTAGAATTTTAACGACTTTACGGCTTATGTAGTCCGGTTCTAAGGCACCAGCGACGATTTTGTCGACTAGTTTTTGGAAAGAGTTGATGTTTTGCGCATAGTGTGTGTTGTCGTAGATACTTAAATCGTAACCACTGGATTTTTCCCATATGGGGGTTTTGATGGCTCCGGGTTCGATGATGACGACATGAATGCCATAAATATTTAGCTCAATACGCAAGACATCGGACATACACTCCAAGGCATGTTTGGAAGAATTGTAGGCCCCGATAAATGGGTTAAATAGCTTGCCGCCTACCGAACTGACATTGATGATTTTTCCCGGTGGAAATTTTTGCGGGAGTTCTGCTCCTAGCAGGGGAAGAAAAGCTTGTGTCACATCTAAAACGCCAAAGACGTTTACGTCAAATTGACGACGAAATTCGTCCACAGGGATGTGCATAAGTGGTCCGGGAATGGCAATTCCTGCGTTGTTGATTAAGCAAAAAAGACCGTTGTCGCCTACAATGTTTTGCACTTCCTTGACCGCTTTTTCGACATCTTCGCGGTTTGTCACGTCAAATACGAGTGGTGAAAAGCGCTGTGGAAATTCTTCGCTTAGTTTTTCTGCATCTTGCGCACGGCGTACACTGCCAAAGACAAAATACCCTTCGGCAATTAAGTGCTGACACAAATTCTTACCTATCCCGGTGGAGGCACCGGTAACGACAATGTACTTCACTTTACCTCTCCTACATGTTATTTGTTTTAATTTGTTGTGCAAGCCATTGTAGTGTATATGAACGACTCCAACCCACATACGCCGCTATTTGTTGTAGATATATTTGCGCATTTTTATTCTGTTTTTGAACAATGAGAATCAAAACTTTGCGTAGATGGTCTTCCAAAGTGTTGGCGCGAACTTTCAATGTTTGTAGATTTTGCATGGCTTGTTGATGATTATCTGTAGCAATTAAACATAGAGCATAGACCAATTTTTGTGCACTCTCTAATGGCTGGCTGAGACTCGCTTTAATGAGTTTTGTTGCACGAGAGTATTGGCGCTTCTCGTACATACAAATACCTTTGAAATACTGCGCCTTGATATCCTGAGGGTTATTGCGCAGTATCCTGTCAAAATAGTCATGGGCCTTTATTCTATCTATTTGTAACCAGTACGCCCCTAAAGCTTGTAGCAACACCTGATCGTCGTAAAGGTAAACCAAACCGCGATTTATTTCGCGAATGGCGTCGTGGTATGTGTAAATTGCTGATGTTTTTGCTGCGGCAGCGGCCAATACTTTTTGGCGATAAGTGTCCGCGATTTTTGTATAACTGCGATGCTTTTGTGAACTGTATTTGGCAATGAGTTTCATCCACCGATCTATTTCTTCGGGATGTTGCATAAACTTATGGTGGCGATAGGCCCGATACAAATGCTCTTCACGTTGCGCTTTTTTTACTGCGGCGGGGAGAATTTTCATGATCGAATCGATCGTCGCATCGTTTAGCAAATAATCAAAACGCTGCCATGCGTTTTCGAAGTCAACGATGGACTCTTGTAGAAGTGCCACCATACTCTGCCGTGCTTTCTTCGTTTTTTGAGTATTCCAATCACATAACATTAAGGCAAATTTGGCGGTGAAATGGTTTGGGTTATTGTTGATAAATCTCTGCAAGTACCTTTGCGCTTTTTCCCACTCTTTGTTTACGAAATAAGACATGGCACAGTGAAAAGAAAAGCGACTTGTTTGTTGCTGATATGTAAAAGCTCTTTTCTTTAGAGCGGTATGGTTTTGTAAACGCAACAACATATTTAAGTGAAGTTCTTTATTTACATTGTCGGCTTCATTGAATGGATATTGTGGTAATTGTAAACCTCTTTCTACATACGCGCGCCATTTTTGAATCCTTACGATATGACCAACTGTATTGATAAAGAAGATATCACAATCATTTTTGTCGCGCGATATCAGTCTGTTTTTTATAATTCCCAGCGCGTTACTGTATCCTAGAAGTCGTCCGTCGTCTCCACTGGTGACCACATAGCTATGATATGGTGAAGAACATACGATATCGCGTACTCCGTCGTTATTGTAGTCGTTCACGTAAGTTATTATTCCGCCATAAATGTCGTGTTGTATCCATTTGAGTTCTCCTTGACGAATGTCGACACATAATAACTTATAATCTTTTGTTCTTGCGACAATTTCTTTGTTGCCATCACCGTCAAAGTCATCTAGTAAATAGGGGGCAAGAAGCCCTGAAGAAGCATAGCGTTTGCTCCATACCATACGCCCGCTACCGCTCAAACAGTGTAGTGTACCTGCAACTCCACCAACAATAATTTCTTTTTGCCCATCGCCATTGATGTCGGTGAGGGTTAAATCTGATGATTCGGCGTGTTGTATCACGGTGGTTTTCCATTTCGCCTGCCCCGTTTGTGCATCGAAACAAACGACATAGCTGTCATTGTTTTGCATTTGCATGCCGTTTATCATCACTAACTCAGGTTTTTGATCTCCGTCGATATCGGCAAAAAGTGGAGCGGCAAATATGCGATCTACTTTGGCGCGCCATAGTAGAGCACCTTGTTCCTTATAGCAATATATATAACCATTGCGTGGAGAGACAACAATGATTTCTTCGTTGCCATCGTTGTCAACATCATAAAATATAGGAGCGATACTTGTTGTGAGACGTTCCGCGGCAACAATACGTTTTTGTTCTTTGCCGTAGAGGTCTAAAAAAACAATGTCGCGATTGCTTAAAACAACGATTCTGTCACCAACGACATTTACATGTAAATATTCATTGTTGATGTTAACTTGCCACAAAGTGTTACCATTTTTACCGTCAATACAGTGTAGATCTCCTTGGGATGTGGATGCCAACAACTCAATAACATTGTCATTTGTTAAGTCTTGAGAGCCGACGACATTACGAAAGGATTTGCGGGTAACTGTACGTACACTAGGATGATTCTGATACCGGTAACAATATAAATTGGTGGCTGATAAACAAATAATCTCCTGAAAACCGTCGTGATCTATATCTATAGTACGGCATTGTTTTAGACCAGCCACTTCAAAATGACTGATGTCTTCTCCTTTGTGATTTAGTATCCATACATCTTGATTGTTGTATAGAACTACTTCATGTAGGCCGTCGAAGTCGAGATCTGTGGTGAAAATTTTTGATTGTGGCGGGAACTTTTTTTTCCACAGTAGGCGCTTTGTCTTTACATCAAAACAATGTAGGCTATCAAATAATATCAGTATTTCTGGTCGAGAGTCTTCGTCGAGATCGGTCCATACCGGAGGCGTCATATGTGGAGAATCATCGTTCCACGACCATTTTAATTTGCCACTCGCGGTGTCAAAGATCTCCATACCGTGTTGTGGGATATGTACCGCCACCATTCCTAATGGTTTGTGCGCGGAAATCAGCGGTATATTTTTACTTTGACCTTGGTTCCAGGGGACTATCTTGCCTGATGACAAGTAGAGTAACATAAGGGAATTGTTCTTATTCGGTGTATTGGCGACAAACAGAGCTTTGTCGTGCGATATTTTTTGTACGGTATTCTTGATACTAGGGTTGTTGTACGGGATTTCCCATACGGTACGTTTACGGCGTATATCATGGCACTTGATACCGCGGTAGGTGGAAAATGTGATGATTTCTTTATGAGAGTCACCGTCTACATCGTGAAGTAGAAAGTGATATCCCCACCAGTTTAGTCGTTCGAACAACAGTGTATGCGTCTTGCCATCTATTACTTTAAAATGATAGTGGTGGCTATAGATGATATCGGCGGCTCCATCTGCATTGATGTCGTGTTGCTCCATTTTGCCGGAAGAAAAAGTCGTGTCTCCTGGTATTTCCCACAAACGTTTTTGCTGTTCAAGGTCAAGGCTCAAAACGCCACCGTTTCTTGCCGTATACACCACTTCACTATTTCCATCGCGATTGCTATCCACAAGAACCATGGTGTCCGCTTGTGGCTCTTGGAATAGTTTGATATTCCATATTTCCATCGCGGTCAACTCAATGTGTAAATTTGTTTCTTCGTTCGCCTGCACTGTAATATTGTGTTGCTCAGAAAAGTGATTTTTCTTACGGGCAATCACTTTGTAACGGCCGGTTTTTATCTTTAGTTTGTGAATAGGCGCCACGAAAACGGAGTGTTGGTCGTTGTCTAGGTTATATAAATGAACACTTAAACTCGACAAACTGGAATGAATATTGATAATACCTGTTTGTGGTTGTAACTCTTTTTCTAAAGAGACCTCTTGGTTCGGTAATATGCGAACAATAAACTCTTGCGCTTCGTAGTGAGGGGCGGATAAGAGAACTTTGTGGTAACCATTGGCAATGTGTATAGGGCGATTACTCTGAAAATGCATTTTGTTATCAACAGTTATATTGCAACGTATGGGTTGTAAATTTTGTTGTGCATCTCGTATCACCGTTTTTAAATGGATGACTCCGGGAGCTAAAAAGAATTGGTATATGAGTAGAACCACGGCAACGAATAAGCCACAAATCGCCGCAGAAAAAATTTTGTTACGCATGATCATTTGTTGCGTTTTGGTGATCGGCCCCACAGGTTTTGCTTTAATGTTGTCCCCGTTCAGGTAGCGTTCTATATCAAGCTCTAGTGCTTTGGCGTTTGTGTAGCGCTTTTTGGGTTTTTTTTGCAAACAACGCATACAAATCGTATTGATATCACTGGGTAAATCTTTGATTAACTTTTTAGGAGCGAGGGCTTCGTGGGTTAAAATAGCGACAAAAATAGCTTGTACGCTATTGGCGGTAAAAGGAGTTCTTCCGGTGATCATCTCATAGAGAACAACCCCCAGACTGTAAACATCGGCAGGTTTTCCGGTATTTTTAATATCGTCAATTTGCTCCGGAGGCATATATGCCGGTGTACCAATCCGCGCTCCGGTCATTGTCAAATCGTTTCCGGTGCGTACATGCTTTGCCAATCCAAAATCCATCAAGTACGGAGTGTGATTGCTGTCAACGATAATGTTACTCGGTTTAATATCGCGGTGGATAATATTCTTGCTGTGCGCAAAACTCACCGAGGCGACAATGGGCAACAATAACTTCATAATTTGCTCAGGATTCAATTGAAATTTACGCACGTACTCACTCAGGGACATACCTTCGACATACTCCATGGTGAAATAGCAAATTTTTCCTGCATTTCCCACTTCGTAAACAGAAACAATATTGGGGTGACTGAGCGATGCGGCAAGTTTTGCTTCGCGCATAAAGCGTTGCGTTTCACGTTCGTTGTTCATTGCCGACAAAACTTTTAACGCAACGATGCGTGACAAATTCGTATCACGTGCTAGATAAACCACTCCCATACCACCGCGGCCTAATTCTTTTAAAATTTCATAGTGCGCAATTTTGAAATCGGTCTTTTTTACGATTCTTTTATTTTGCAATTCTAAAATAGGCGCTTGTTTTACAAATTGTGTTTGTTCTTGTGCAGATGTATTTTTTAAGTAATCGCGAATGTTCATGCATTGTTCGACCGACAAGATCTTTCGCTCGGATAACAATTCAATCATTTGTTTGGCCACAGGCATGGTTGTACAGTTTTGTAGCACAACGTTTACTTCATCCAAAGTGACAATTCCTTGGATGAACAGTTTCTTTATGACAGCCAAAAAGGCAACATACTGCATTGTATTCTCGGCAGGTAGGTCAATGGTTGTCGTCAAAAAACTTTCGTATACATTTTGTACTTTTGTGGTATCCCATTGTAACTTTTCGCCTATGGTTTCCCATAAAGGTCTATTTATACCTGCGTTGGAAATGTGCTTCATGATCATTTGCACTTGTTGCGTATTTAGGATTTTTTTTTGCAAACAATATTGCAAAAATTTTTGATTGGTATTGTCCGACACGTTAGCTCCCATTACTCTGAAAATTTTATACGAATTTTGTCATTGGTATTCACCATCTTTTCCTGCAAAATATTATTCAAATAATACTCATTGCCGTGTCAATTGAGGTGTTCTTTCTATCCTGTTCTGTTATAATGATGGAGAATTCATTTCTCCATCATACTACAATTAGTAGACTATAATTATTGTACTGTCGTGGGCATAAAAAACAATGAAAATAAAACAACATGACGGCTGGTGGGAATTTAGTGAAAAAGAAAAAATACTGGCCCAATACCACTATCAACAAAAACATTTGTATAAAGTCGTGGATTCTTTTGTGTGGGCATGTGAAAAAGACGTTTCTGGCGGTGCACAATTGGTCACCTCAGTTGCAGATATATACGCGGAAGAGTCCCTTGATTTTGCCGAAGAGTATTTGCTCCTACATGGCGAAGACGAAAAAACTTTTTTTTGGGAAGCCTAAGAAATGGAAATTTTACAACAGCTTTTTGCCGTATTTGGTGGAATAGCGTTGCTACTCTTTATTTTGTATAAATTAGAAGTATGGACAACGCGAAGATTGACGAATAAACTGGGATGGAATGCGGTATTGTTAACCGGAATAATCGGTACGCCACTTCATGAGATCGGTCATGTTATTTTTTGCATTGTTTTTGGTTATAAAATCAATGAAGTAAAATTGTTTTCTCCCGATCGGCAAACGGGAACACTTGGGTACGTAAAATATTCCTACAACAGCAAAAGTCTGTACCAGAGAATAGGAACTCTGTTTGTGGGACTGGCACCTTTTGTAACAGGAATTACCGCGTTATTAATGCTGAGTTATTGGATGTTTCCTGAGTTTGCGATCGAATGGCAATTGTCTTCGTTTTCCAACATTATGGAAGCGAAGTTCTCCATATTTTGGGAAGAATTCTCCCATAACTTTTCGACGTTTATCCATGAACTCTTCACCAAAGAAAATATGCAACGTTGGCAGTTTTGGCTTTATTTATACATATGTTTGTCGATTGCGTCGCACATGGCACCAAGTTCCTCTGACTTAAAAGGCGCGTGGCCAGGTATTTTTCTAGTGCTTATCATGATTGCCTTCATCGCCATCATTTCCCACTACACACAATTTCTCCTAAGTAGAGAACAAATGCATACGATGAGAACATGGAGCCAGCCTCTCCTTTCGCATTTGATGTTTGCGGCCATTTTGTCGATTGTCAATATGATATTGACATATGTGGTGACCTTCTTTGTACGCCGGTGAAATAAATGATATAAACCGCGGTGGAAATGTAGGGGCGGACCTAGCGTCCGCCCGTTCCCTCAAATACAGTTGGATATAGGCTTACGAATCGGTATGGTTTTGAATTGATACATGTTTATTTTTTATTTCCTTCTTTAATGGCGGCCTGTATTTGAAGGATTTTTTTCTTGATAAAATTCTGTTGAGGAGAAGGCATTTTTGCTGCGTTTTCCCAGCATTGTAACGCTTTTTTTGAATCTCCCTTTATCCAATAACAATTACCTAAATCAAGATATGGACCAACACGATAAGGACTTATTTCGATCGCCTTTTTTAAATACCTCATTCCTTGGTCGTATTTTTGTAAAACGCAGTAACATGAACCAATGCGCGCATACACATCGAAATTGTTTTGTGTTAAGGGCATTGCTTTTTTTAGATAAGAAATGGCTAGTTGGAATTTTTGCTGTTGAATCAATGCCGTTGCGATGGAGACATAGCCTGTTTCTTTTCGGGGAAAATACGTTGTATATTGTTTGTAGTGGGATATTGCTTTCGCAAACTGTTTTTGATAGTGATAGTAATCTCCCCAAAACAAATATTTTTCTTTCTTACCAGAGATGGAAATTAGCTTGAGGAGATCTTCCTTCCACCTGACATCTTGAAGTTTCCAGTAAAGTTCCGCACGCCGATGATACACAAGTTTTGTTTCGTAATTTACTTTAATCAAAAAAGAGTAATCTTCTATTGCGTTTTTGTAGTCATAAATATTTTCTAATATTTGTGCTCTGTACAAATAAGCTTGCATATTTTGCGGTCTATTTTTTATCACAGCATCGAAATCTTTCAACGCCTTTTGGTAAGATTTCGTATGGAAAAAAGCCAATCCTCTGTTGAAGTAAATATTATTACGGTCAAAATCATGGTGATTTATCTTTGAATTTGCCTCTTTCTCTATTTTCAAAGTCGCCGATAAATCGGCGATGGCTTTGAGATACTGTTTGACACGGATATAAGCAAAACCGCGATTATAGTAAGCAACGGACAACTTGTTTTGTAGAGAGATCGCTTTGGTGAAATCGCTAATTGCTTTGTCGAAATCTTTATGACGTAGATGAATGATACCCCGACTAGCATAAGCGCGTGCATCTGTGGGAAATTTACTCAAAAAGTGAGAATATGCTTCGAAACCTTTACTCCTTTCGTGTTTATTGTCACTCAAACTGTAAACGATCGCGTACAACCATAGAATTTCTTGCGATTTCTCGTCAGTTAAAGACAATGCATTTTGTCGTTCAAGCTCACCAAATAAGTTTTTTAAACTACGAACAAGATTTTTGTCTTTGCGCAGCAGTTCGTATTTCCAATATACTTTTTGTAAGAAAGCAAAAGTCATCTGCGCATTTTTCACCGCAGCATTTCTTTCGTATTGCAATTGTTTATTGTGTTCAGAGGTTATATGCAAAAAGTAACCAATTGTAAGTACCGCAAAAAATACCAAACAGGTAACGACAGCATACTTTACTTTATTGCGAACAATGTTTTTTATCCATTTTTGTACCTCGGTCATTTTACGCGCTGAAATGGGACGATTTTCTATATAATTTTGTAAATCCACAGCAATATGTCGTGCATATTGGTATCTTTTTTCTATTTTTTTGTCGAGGCATTTTAAGCATATTGCCTCTAGTTCTTTGGGGATATCGGCGCGAATTTGCGTGGGAAGAATAGGTTCTTTTTCTTGTAAGTCTAACATGATTTTATGTGGATGTTCACCTTGAAAGGGACAACAACCGGTAAGAACTTCGTAAAAGGAAGCTCCTAAAGAATATATGTCTGTGGAGTGTGTAACGGCTTCTCCTCTTGCTTGTTGCGGCGACATGTAAGAAGGTGTTCCGACAATACAGCCTGTGTGTGATATTTTTAAGGTGTCGTCCACGGCTTTTGCGATACCGAAATCCATAATGATGGGCTGTTGTTCGGGGGTGATGACGATATTATCTGGCTTAATGTCGCGATGGATAACACCGCGTTTATGCGCGTAATCAAGAGCTTCAGCTAGCTTTTGAAAAATTTTGATCATATCTAAAAATGAGGGATGTTCTTTGATGAACTTGTCGAGGGTTTTCCCTTGCACATAGCTCATGGCAATGTAGTAGGCCGGTTCCTCTCCAAACCCCAGTAAACGAACAATGTTTGGATGGTTGAGTTGGGCAATTGTTTGCACTTCACGTAAAAATCTGCGGCGGTCAATCGATATATTTTCCACTTTTTTTACCGCAACCACGCAACGCAGTTTCTGGTCCCATGTTTTGTAAACTCTCCCCATACCTCCGCGACCAATTTCGTGATAGATTTCATAATGCCCAAAAATATTTTTTGGTGTGTTGCTCACCAAGGGGAGATTCTTAGATTCTTTGGGACAAAAAGGCGCAAGTTTGTAAGGTAGAAATTGTGTGGCCGCTCGCAAAGGTTCGTTGCACTCTGCACAGTTCGAGTTTATTTGTTCTTTGTGTACGTTAAAAACAATGCGACAACTGTCGCATTTGACGACTATTTTTTTTTGCTTTGCCAAGATAGTGGTCACTTGTTCCCAGGTAAGAAGATTGAGTTCCACAAGCAGTGAGCCAAGAGGTTGGCGCTTTTGTTGGTGTTGATGAATAGCGAGTTGTAGTTGTTGATCCGTTAGGTAATTCATGTCTCGCGCGAGTTCACCAAATAGCTTTTGGCTACACTTGGGGCATGTTTCGCAATGAAAGGAATATATTTCGTTGCAAAGATTACATCTAAGATTCATCTTCTACGCTTTCGATACCATTTTCTTGTAGTTTGCGGTATAAAGTATTGCGACCAATACCAAGGATTTTCGCCGCCTGTGTTTTGTCTCCACGCGTTAGATCTAAAACATGTTTTATATGTTTTTGCTCCACCTGCTTTAAGCTCATGATTTGCCCCGAAGACGCAGGAGCTTGGATCCATGCTGGTAGATGCTCCATTTTAATCTCTTTGTCCTTTATGGCAGAGTAAAGGGCCATTTTTATGGCAAATTTTAATTCGCGAATATTTCCTGGCCAAGAATAACGGTGTAAAATTTGGATAACATCTTCGGACATGACAAAGTCTCTTTGGATTTCTTGACTGTAACGGTTAAAGAAAAGGCCAATAAGGTGTAGTAGGTCTTCTTGGCGTTCTCTAAGAGGAGGCACTTCTACGACAAGTGGCATGCGATAAAACAAATCGCTGCGAAAAATTTTTGGGTCGCGAAGCTCTTCGAGTTGTTTATTTGTCGCACAAATAATATGAATATCACTAGAAACGGCTTGGTCACTCCCCACAGGATAGAATTTTTTCTGCTCAATAAGGCGTAATAATTTGGCTTGTAGTTGCAATGAAATCTCGCCGATTTCATCCAAAAACAAAGTTCCACCATTTGCGGCCAGCGCCAAACCTTCCCTACGAGTATTTGCACCAGTGAAAGCTCCTTTTTCGTGCCCAAATATTTCACTTTCAAATAAATTCTCCGCTATTCCAGAACAAGTGACTTCAAAAAAAGCTTTGCGCTTTTTGGTATTGTGGATCGCTTGGGCCAGGATGTTCTTTCCCACACCCGTTTCGCCCATAATGAGAAGCGGGTCAGGTAGTTTTGATAAAGCACAGGCTTTGTCTAATACATCGCGCATTTTTTGATTTTTTGTCGTGGATTGTAGTAAATCAAAAGTAACTTTTGAATTTGAGTACAATAACGACAAACTACCACAATTATTTTCTTTCATAACAATACCCGCTTAATTTCTATTACAAATAATGACCAATGTAAAGTGTTCTACATCAAGTAGTTTTTTTTAAGACTTATGATAGCAAGAGTTTTGACAACAAGACAAGGGGTTTTTTGCCGCTATTTTGCGACGTTCTATTTTGGAACAGTTGTTCTATTCTAGAACAGCTATTTGGTTTTGGGTTTTAGAGTGGGTTTTTTAAGGTGTTGAAAATAAAAGCCTTAAGGCTTTTGTGGCATGTTTGGCATGGTATGTGCTTTACGATACACCATGTGTTTTTACCTTGCCCGATAAAAATTATTTAGGATGGATCATGATGAAATTTATATGCTTACTACTACTATCGTTTACTTGGGTTATCTCTGAAGTACAAAAAATGGATGAAATACTTTTAACGAAAATAGGTATAGACATTCAACAGATTATCAAGTGGGATGAAACAACTATTTTAGCCGTATCCGCAGACAAACTATACTGGATTGAAATTGAAAGCAAAAAGATGATACGCACACAGGAAAATAGCTTTCGCGGTAAGTTGGTTGTGAGTGATCAATATATCATTGACGCTATTACTACAGATGAAACCACATTGCAATTTGATGTTTATCATAGAGACTTTTCCTATTTCAATTCTAT
The DNA here is from genome assembly GCF_009002475.1 of Candidatus Uabimicrobium amorphum. Taxonomy (GTDB): domain Bacteria; phylum Planctomycetota; class Uabimicrobiia; order Uabimicrobiales; family Uabimicrobiaceae; genus Uabimicrobium; species Uabimicrobium amorphum. The sequence goes on along the minus strand of NZ_AP019860.1, from coordinate 8,577,830 downwards.
TCGGACGTATTTAGATTCCGGAAGTTATTACCAGATACTTGTCGCAGAAAAACATCTTTATTTCTTGGATAAAAGCGACAGCTACGCTTTTTTATACGCTGTGGATTTAGTACAGGGAAACACAATACCTCTCTACTCTAGTTGGGGAACCCCAATGATAAATATTGCAAAGGGAAAAGTGGAGGGGGGATTTATTATTGGGCTAACTGACGCAGTAAAGGACATCGCTTTCTTTGTGCAAGATAGTGATCTTAGTTCTCATGAAATTAAAGTATTTCGACCAACTAACATTCAATTTCATAAAGAGTATTTTTATATATCACTTGGTATAGCAACCGCTTCGTCCGTACTTAGAACAAACGGAATGCCCTTCGAAGGCATTAACTACTTAGCTATTCCAGGAGAAACAATGAATTTTGACATTCAAAACGATAAAATTATTACGATGTTTAGTGTTGGTATAAAAGACAATTTTTTTGTCACCGACCTCAAAACAAACGAACAAGTCTTCATAAATGAAAGTCTTATTTTTGAGTCCTATGATGATATCATGTACGCAACAAAAAATTTAGTTGTAAACTGTAGAAGTTTACGGATTGAAATACTCAACTATAAAACTCATCAGAGTTATGATTTAGAGTTTCAATACTCTGATCCCATAAAAATAAAAGATATTGTTGCATTTCTTGACACAAAGGAAAAGATGGTTGTTTTTATTGAGGTTCTAAATTGAAAATTACGTCGGAAAGTTTGTTGTTGCTGACACTTACCATGCAATTTTAGTACATTTTAAATTTATAGGTCGGTGGACTTTGTTTGTTTTGCATGGAGGTGTCTATCATTGGAAAAATATTCGCAGTAGTTATTCATAGCAGCTCTGATTATTCTTTACTGTGTAGAGATGACGATGGTTTTTCGCTACAATTCAGCTGAATCTAACAATGTTAAACAAAATCATATTGTTTAATACTGTTAATCGCCTTTCTATGTGATATTTACAACAATCCTAACAATTCATAGTGTTTTATCTTCAAACCGCAGCACATCATAAATTTGAATTTATTTTATTGAGTGCTTGCAATACAAGATTTGTAATGCTGTTCTCGCCTCCCATTTACAACTTAAATTATCAAGTGATAAACGACGTCTATTGTAAGATAAGACTACCAATTTTATTTCATTGTGTATGTCAACTTGGAACAAAATTTGCCCATGAAACTATAGATAGCATCACTCAAAATTGTAACATTTCATGGATGAGAGAGGTTGTAAAATGAAAATCAAAATAATGGGAACAGTTGTCGTCATAATCTCTATATTTTTATTGTTTTTTTTGAAGTGTGATTCTCAGGAAAAAGAAAAACAAAAATCAGATTTTGATTATTTTAAAACAAAGGCCAATGAACTCTCTTTTGATGCTGAAAAAATCAAAGAATTTATAAACAAAGATATAATCACCCTTTCCTACAATGGTGATGTAAAAGGGGCTCTGGGAACATTATGGGATGGGGCAGGATCAAAAGAGGAAAAAAACGCATTAGAAGAAAAACTTCTTGCGTACAGTGAGAAACAAAACCCAAAGGACAAATCACAAAGTAATACGAATGTAAAAAAATATAAAATGAAAATTGTCCATAGGCTTTTACTTCCTACTGGCAAAGGAAATAAAGATACGGAAGTGTTCACTGGTCATATAGGACGTTTTGTGGGGAATATCCATTCTGTTAAAGTACCACTGTGTGGAAAAACAGCGATCACCATTCGAGCAGAAAAGGAGTATACAACAGAATTTTCGACGATTGGCTCCATAGGGGAAGAAATTATATTTACTATATCCCAACCAAATGGCAAATCCATTGAGGTTCGAAGAGAACTTTGGAATGCCACCAATAATGTTGGTCCATGTATTCCTCTAAAAGGAGATCGCCATGATTTTGTTGTTCTTCCCTGCCGCATTTCAAATTATGTGCTAGAGAAAGAGTGTATGCGGCAAAAAGCGGCTGGTATGGAAAAAACAGAGACATATAAACACTACAAAGCTATTCTTGAATACGTAAACGTTTCTGATCGTATAACAGAAAAAATTGAAAAAGAGGAAAAGGTAAGGGCAACCTTTGTTCAACCTAAAATCATTTTTCTTTCAAAATATGCGATACCTAAAAAATGGGGAGGACCAGCATATTCTTTGGATTTGCGTTTAAATAAAGCTTGTTTTACGTCCGAGAAATCAATAAACGCTTACAAAGCAGAGCTAATGAGGTCGTTTTATGAATCTGGTGCCGAACATGCATTTTTGAAAGAGTGGACAGGGAGACCAGTGACATCCGCTTTTGATATTTTCACGCGCATTCGAGATGATTTTCCCAACCGTCCTGCTATTCGTTTAAAAACTATACATGAAGCGCTTACTCATTTTGCTAAAAATAATCAACAAGAAGGATTTATTGATTTTAAATCTCATCGCTTAGGTGACAATAAAACACTTTCACAAATAAAGGTTTCAAGAACAACAAATAATCACTGGCTAATTACAGGCGATAAACTCAATAAAGAGCTACTACAGATTCTCAAAAACGATGGCCAAGACATTCCTGTCAAGGAGGGAAAATTATTCGCCACGATGGGGCAAGTCAACCAAGCAGCTCTTATGATTGAAAATGCTTTATTGGCCGCTGATTTAGATGAGATTACTCCTCCTGATTATCTTCTTGAGACAGCAATGAATATTGGTAAAACAAAAATTTTTGTTCCCGGTACCATATACAAAATGCACAACAAAAAAACAGGGGGGCAAGGAATTTTTAAATTCAAGGAAACAGACAAAAAACTTTCTGTAGAATTTAAAGTTTGGGGTTCTAGAATTTCGATTCCAGGATCACTCGTTATTACAGAAAAAGCGAGAAAAGAGGCGATAGATTTTTGTTCTTATTGGTATAACGAACATAGAATCTATAACGACAAAGTAAGCCTCATTATTCCTGGTCCAATGTACAAAAATCTCAAAGAGAATAAGCGCGCAAAATATACCAAAAATTCGCAAAAAACTATGAATGAAGTCACACTCAAGGGAACAAAAACTATCGCTATAAAGGTAAATGGAAAAAATACCAAATTTCCGGTGTTGATTGCGAAAGCAAAAAATGCTGACATTATCATTTTAGATAATCCCCATCTACCTTTGATTAACTTCGATAGAGCGGAATACATTTCCACAACCTTAAAGTGTAAACTTACGGATAGTAAAGGTGTAGGGATAAAAAATGCGGAGATAAAGATGTCTGGTACAGGGATCACCGCAACGACAGCCGTTGATGGCACTTTCCTATTACCACCTGCTCCTAATAAGGTGTATGGCAAAGTCCAAATGCAAGTCACTTGCAATGGTGAAAACTATGGTAAGGTGATGGTCGATCTTTCGTCTCCTGGTCTCGAAACTGTAAAAATATCGATTCCAAGAAAACGCATAAAAATTGCCTGGCTTATGCCAAAGGAAAAAACCAAGGTCAACAATTTGAAAATATCAAAAGAAGTACGTAGGCATATTTTACATCATATGGCAGATGCACGATGTATTGCTGTGCCGGAACGTATGATTTCATCAGGCTTTGATAAAGAGATCGCATTCTTTTCTTTCGACGTAAAAACAGGTTATATGTGTGCTGTTTCAGAAAATGGTCTTCATCTCTCCACAACAAATGTCAAAGATGCAAGATCACAAATATTGAATCAGGTTCATGAAGCTTACTCTAAGATTAAAAACCTTCCTTCCCATACAGATGGGCTTAAGGAAAGTTTTAGAAAGAGCTCTGAAAAATTGCTCCAGGAATCTGGACTTTCTCCAGAGGCTGCTGATGCGGTAAATAGTGTAGTAGATATTGTTTTAGAAACAGAGTTAGAGGTAAGTACAATTGATACTCTCCACATGTATCGCGGTTCACTTGCCGCTAAATACTCTTATTCTGGGCACCGTGTAAATCAAGAGGATAAAACAGATCATAAACTTGCGATAAAAAATACACTTCGTGATATGGAAGTTTGGGCTCATGCTTGCGATCTATTTAGTGGGATCGATGATCCGACAGGTGGATTTGCCTCCGATTTTGTAGAAAATATCGTAAATAAAACTTTTGTTGGCCCAATCTCAGGAGAACGAGCACGAAAGATGTTTAAATATGGTTATTTGGCAGCTGTTCGTGGTTTAGATAAACATTTTGGCGATAAGTAGCCATAAACTGTTTAGTTATAAAACCTAAGGATTAAAAGCGCCGCAATACGGCGCTTTTTTCCCTTTTCACTCTATGACAGTGAAGGAATACCAGAGCTCTTGTATCGATATACGAATTTATGCGAATTTAGCTGCTTGTTCGTGCACAATACAGTGGCGTTCGACTAAATGATCCAGATCTTTATGGTAGCCGCCTCCGATGACAGTTGCCACGGGAATGTGGTGTTCGTGGCATGTTTTCATGACTAAATAATCGCGTGCGGCAATACCTTGCGATGTCATGGCGAGCTTTCCTAGGGCGTCATCTACATGGACATCGACACCCGCATCGTAAATAACTAAATCGGGTTCTATTTCTAACATCTTGTGTAGTGCAAGTTGTAATGCCTCTAAGTATTCGGCGTCGCCGATATCTTTTTCTAAGGGAATATCCAAATCACTTTCGGTTTTTTTTAGGGGAAAGTTATTGCGACAATGGATGGAGCAGGTAAAGATATTTGGATACTCTTGCAAAATTGTCGCCGTGCCATCCCCTTGGTGAACATCACAGTCCAAGATAAAAATCACATCCGCCAATTGTTTTTTTACGAGAGTTAAAGCCGCAATCGTTAAGTCGTTAAAAATGCAAAATCCCGAGCCAAAATCAAAATGAGAGTGGTGGGTACCTCCGGCTAGGTGGCAGGCAATTCCGTGTTGCAATGCCAACTCCGTGGTAAGTAGAGTACCTGCAATCGAGTACTTGGTACGCGCCGCTAACTGCTCACTCCATGGTAATCCAAGTTTTTTTGCACGAGTTTTATCTAGTTTATTATTGAAAAATGCATCAATATATTCTTTACTGTGAGAAATTTCGATTATATCTGCTGCCACAGGTTGTGGCTCCAAGACATTGTTTTTGTGGATAATATTTTTTTGCAATAGTTTTTCATATAGCAAACGAAATTTGGCCATACGAAAACGATGTTGTGCAGGAAATGGTACGCTATAAATGGGATGATATACAAAAGGAATAGACACTCAGCTCTCCATTCAAAAATTTCCAAATTCTTTATTCGTAAGGATAACAATATGAGTATACAAAAAATGACACTTGTTGTGTTAGTAATGAGTAGTTTTTTATTTGCCGATATTAAATTAAAGCGTGCAAACTACATTGCAAAAAACGCTGGCAAAGTCGTGGACATTGAGCTAGTTGTACCAATGCAGAATACGCGTCTTATGGTGATTTCTGTTATGAAACCCAACAATAAAAGACAAGCACGCGATGCGCGTTTTCGCAATGTGCAAGGCTATGAAAATATCATGCTTGGTCTGTTGAGCAATTTACACCACTGGGGTAAAGTGCAAATTCGTAGCGAAAAACTCATCGTACTCAAAAATATACGAATTGTTGATGGATTGACCGTTTATATTGGCGACGACAGTCTTGTTATTTACAAAAAGCCGCAAAAACCAGAGGGGTGGCGTAAAAGAGTACAAAAACTCGAAAGCATAATTGCCGCACAGAATGTGCGCATCCAAGCATTAGAAGATGCGAATGCGTCTATATTACAGAGGTTACAGAGACTCGAACAAAACCAACAGCCGACATACACGCGGCCAGTTGTATTTGATATTAGTTATGATACGCAGCCTGTAAACGATGGTTACAGCGTAACGGCGACAGAGGTAAATAACCCAAAAAGTACACGCGTCCTGAAGCAAAACGATACAATGACACCAGGTTTGTATTCTATTGTGATCTCGATGCCAGGTTACCATACGTTACAATATGATCTTCATGTAGAAGCGGTAGATTCTCCCATTACGATTCAACAACAACTGCAAGCAAAACTGCGAAAGTTAGCGTTTTCTATCACCGCAAGTAGCGGCCAGAAATTGAATGGTTGCCGTGTGACTCTGACACCAGTGAACTCTAAGTATTGGAGTGGGGTGAAAGAAGGCGAATCGGTAAAGCCTGGTTGGTATTTTCTCAATATCAAAAAAGATGGTTATCTGTTTGAAAAAAAGAAAATTCATATTGCTCCAGCAGAGGAGGCGTATGTAATTTCCGAGATGTTGTTTGGTGCTAAGCGCCAACTGGCATTTAATATTCGCGACAAAAGTAGTGGTGCCATTGTCAATCCGCATACAATTGTCGATCTGGGTACAAATAAACTGGTTAGCGTGAATACATGGTACCCTACCAATACAAAGGTGAAATTGCGTTTTACTTTCCAAGAGTATGGTTCTGTGGATAAAGACATCATTGTCGGATCTGGTAGTGGTCCATATGTGGTTGATTTATGGCTAAACAATCGTTGGCGCAAAATCGAGTTTACGGTTCGTTACCATGAGACGGAGATGAATGGTATCAAATACCAATACAGTTTTTATGCGGACGGTAATCTTCTCGAAGGCCACCATGTAGTGTCGCGCAATGTCAATGGCTACGAATATTATACCGTGATGGTGCCAAGCAACGCCACTCATTTTCGCGCACAACTAGGCTATAAATTTCTCCAGGTATCGATGGCCGAATTTGTTTCGGGAATGACCTTGGGACGTTTGCGACAAACAGATGTTACGTCGTTGATTTCTCATTTTCAGAGGCTACACAAAAATGGAAAAAATTACGAAGCAGCGATAAGTGCCCTAGAAGATATGTTACAAGGGCGTCGTTTTCGTCGTAGATGGCAAGGTATGAACTCTCAAGACAGACAAAAGTTTATGCAACATTTGTATTCATGGCGCACGAAAAACGGCCAGTGGCGTATTCGTCTACAAATCATTATCTATGCATTGAAAAAATCGTAAAATCATTAAGTGAGGCCGTTGTACGGTCTCACTTTCTTTGGATGACAATATGAAACCAAAAGTATTTTTACTACTCACCGATCTAGAAAACCCCAAGTATTTTGGCGGCATTCAGATGTACAATCGTTCACTCATTGGCACCCTGGAAAAACAAAATGTCGCACATGCATTTTTAACTCTCAACGACATAAACTCTTACGGTTGTGGAAAGAACAAAGTGCGATTTGTGGCACGTTTTTATCAAAAAGTTTTCGCCTATAAGCCCACTCTGATCATATGTGGGCATATCAATTTTGCTCTTTTGTGCTACAGTATATGCAAAATGCTAAATATACCTTACTACGTAACATGCCACGGAATAGATGCCATAGATATGTCGCGTAGTAAAATATACGCTCTACAACGCGCAAAGCGATTACTACACGTGAGTGAATACACCAAGAACAACGTGCAACAGCAAACGAAAAACAGCGACGATACTTTTTGTTTCCTACCGCCATGCATAGACAGCAACAAATTTACCCCAACCCCACGTCCGCAACATTTGATGAAAAAATGGAATTTAAACAAAGACGACAAAATCATCCTGACCATTTGTCGTTTGTCAAAAGAGGAAATGTACAAAGGCTATGACACCATTCTTTCGGTATTACACCGCGTAGCGCAAAAAGTGAAAAACGTACGCTACATTATCGGAGGGAGTGGTGATGATATAGGACGTATCAAAGACATCATCGTCACCGAAAATCTTCATGACAAAGTCATCACCACAGGCTTTATTCCCGACGAAGAAATCACTAACTACTACAATCTTTGCGACGTATTTGCCATGCCCTCAAAGAAAGAAGGCTTTGGCATCGTATTCACCGAAGCGTCTTGCTGCGGCAAACCAAATTTAGCAGGAAACAAAGATGGAAGTAGTGATGCGGTACTGTATGGTAAAACCGGTGTTCTTGTAGATCCTGATTCCTCAGAACAAGTCGAAGAAGCGCTAGTACAAATTTTAAGTAACAAAGCGCGCCCCCAACTTTATGATGGCGACTATTTGCGCAGTGAAGTCATCAATGCTTACAGTCACTCTGCATTCGAAAAGCGCTTAGCGGATATTTTGTCGCTCACTTAATCCTATTTAACTTTCTGCGCTAAGCGCTCCATAACAATTTTTTTCTGTGCAGTGTTTAACCCATAAGTCGCAGGAAAGATCATATCAGAACACCACAGCGCTTTTTTGTAAAAGGAAAAGGCCTCTTTACTTTCTCCCAAGGCATCTAGTATTTGTGCATGCACGAATAAAAAATAGCTACTCGTGGGATATAAGACCAAAGCCTTTTGTGAACATTGAGCCGCTTGGCGTAATGCTTGTTGTTGTTTGTCACTTTGCTGCAATTTTTCCCATATATCAGCCACTTCGCGGTAAAACAACTGCTGTGCGTTGAATATTTTTAACTTCGTCTCTTTTATGATGGTGATGTGTTGCTCTATTTCGATTATTTTTTGCGCGACTTTTGATAAACGAAGCTTGTGATGTGGGATATTACCTATTTGTATTTGCAATGATTTTATTAGAAGTAACGCCATGCGTACATGTGCATCGGCATTGTCACTGTTTGTGCGTAATTCGCGTTGCAAAAACTCGTAATACTTTTGTGATTTCTTGGTGAATACTTCGTTTGTCTGTTGTATTTTGACCAATTGTGCAAAATGATTTTGCTGAGAGTTTTGTGGGGAAAGTATTGTCAGGTATAGCACAAACAATAAGGCAATACTGAGACATAGCACGTACAAGTATTTGGGAATATGCTGACTCTTATGCGATATCCGCGCTGCGTATAGGCCGAAGACGATCCAAAAATGTTGGCTTAGGTTATAGGTGTAGAAATGTGTGTCAATACATGCATGTATCGCAAAAGCAAGTAAAGCCATGCGTAGGCCTACGATGGAAAGGGGTATCTTTTTTACCAAAATCGCGATATACAATAGCACAATGCCCACCGCAATCACGCCATAAAAAAGAGCGCGTAAAATCAACTCATTGCCGAACAAGTATTGTAAATACTCTTCTCCAGAGTTGCTCATGGCGAGAGACTGCGTTACAAATAAGTACAGACAGGCAACTAGTGCGCTACAAAAAAATAATCGCTTTGGAGTATGATCGTTTTGCGAGGTAGAGTCTGTTTGCTTGCTGCATAATGCCTTCACAAAAACAACGCCAAAAAGCAGTAATGATATGGTACCCATGATTCCTGTTTCTACGGCAAATTGTAGGTAAAAGTTATGGGCATTGTTGACCTCCTCTAGCCACAGTGGTTTGTACTGATAAAAGTGTTGAGAGAAATTGTCAACGCCGATGCCAAACAGACTATGTTGTGAGAACATTGGTATGGTTGTTTGCCAGTAACCCATGCGGCTTAAGAATGTCAAACTGTGATTGCCCACAACATCTAGGTAAGATGTTGTGGTCATCAAGAAATAGGCTACAATCGCCGCTACGCCTGTTAATGCACTTGCCAAGTAGAAGAGTTTTTTCTTGTGAGAGAAACTATATGCCAAAAACATAATTCCACCCACCGCAATCATCGCTAATATCGCTCCGCGTGACTTGGTGATGTAAATGTTGATGATGCAAATCGCGGCAAGGGAAAGAATTAGCACGATGTTGCGCTTTGTCTTTGCCACTTTGTAAAATAACCCCATGACGACGAAACTATACATCACTAAGTAAGTACCGTAGTTATTAGACAGCGGAAAATGGGCAAAGGCTTGTAGTGAAAGAATTCGAGCCTCTAAGAGCTGCTGCTTCCCTTCGTCTGCGCCCATGTGAAAAATGTTTTGTTCTATTTGCCATTTCAAAGCCGGTAGTTCAAAATAGTATTGGTAGAAGCCATAGGTAATTTCGACACAAAATACGCAAAGGATAGCGAAAAATAGAATACGCCAGTTTTGCTGTTGTTTTCCCCAAAAATAGCAACAAAAAAACGTACAGATGTCTGCTGTCCAAACCATCATTGTGGTTTGTGCCTGGTGCATATCGCGGCAAAAAAGCATGGAAAGGAGTACACTCATTACCAAAAGAGAAATCGTCACATGTAGCCATATATTTTTGCAAATGTACTGTTGTTGCAAGAGCAAATACATCACCAAAAAAGTAAATGCTGACCACGAAAAAATTAAACACAAGTGGACGTTGGCAAAACCTTGTGCGGAAACGAACGTTCGCAGTAAAATCACTTGTAACAAGAAAAATAGCGATATGTTTTGCGTAACGAGAAGCAGACGATCTTTATTCTTTAGATTTAGAGACATAAGCCGTGTGTTCCAATAGATGAATAACAAATAAAATAGCCACAAGCTGTACGACAATTACCATTGCTCCCAACCAGTCGTCTACTTGATAGAGTAGGGTGGCGTTAATTCCCGTGGCAAAAGTGATAAAATAAATAACAAGAACTGCTTGTTTGGTACTAAGACCCAATTTTTTGAGACGGTGTGAAAAATGATTGGTGTCTCCTTGAAAAATAGGACGACCTTCACGCCAACGATAGAGTGATACGGTTACGGTATCAAAAATAGGTATCGCAAATGCTAAAATGGGGAGTGCGACAGCGTAGTATGGAAAGTTCGTTTGGTAAAAGTCGGCATAAATGGTGAGTGAGGCAAGCGTGTAACCGATAAACAAACTACCACCATCCCCCATAAAAATGGAGGCCGGATGGAAATTGTATTTGAGAAAACCGAGAAGTGCTCCGAGTAGTGCGCATAGTATAAAAACGACTTGCCACTGGCCTAGAGGAACCATTACCCAAATGAGAATAAGCCCAACAATAAAAGCAGTACCCGCGGATAACCCATCCATATTGTCGAGTAGGTTGAAAGAGTTGGTGATAAGTGTTACCCAAAAAACGGTGATGACAAAAGAAAAGATTTCGTTATTGACAAAAACCGTTAGTTTTATGTCAAAGGCAAATAACGTGGCAGCTACGGCGACCTGGGCCAATAACTTCGTGCGTGGTTTTAGGCTGATGTAATCGTCTATGACACCCACTAAAAATATAAAAAAACCGCCGCCGAGAATACACATCATTTGTCTAGATACATCAAGAACTGTGTTCGAAAATATGTAGTGGTATAGAAAGCTAGTAAAAATTAAAGATAATATTATTGCAAAAAAGATGGCAATACCACCGCCAAGAGGCATCGTACGCGTGTGAATTTTTCGTTCTCCAGGAGGATCTACGAGGCGTAGTTTTACGGCGTATTTTTTGATTATATACACCAATACTAAGGATATTAAAAAAGAGATAAAAAACAAACTAATGCCAAAAAATACATTCCATTTTGTTTTATGCTGTAGTAAAAAAGTTATCATATGATTCCGTTGTAAAAAAAAATTGACAATTGCGAATGTCCAAGTTAACCTGAGTAAAAATTTACCTACTTATATTTAACTATTTTTAAAATGAAAAATCATGTCTCTTTCTCACGAAATTATGAAAAACATTTGTGGATATTCCCGCGCAAAATACTCCACATGGTTTTATTATCGTCCTGATCATATTCTTTTTGATGCAGGAGAAGGCGTTAGTCTTGCTTTGCGTAACATGATCTATGGTATAGATCATATCTTTATTTCTCACAATCACGGGGATCACATTGGCGGGTTACCCGGTTTAATCAAATCGCGAGCCTCTTCTATGGGAGATATTACCAAACCTTTGAGTATATACTATCCCGAAAAAGATTCGCAAATTTTACAATTTAAAGAATATCTAGACGTTTCGATTCCTAAATTGCCTTTCGTTTTGACATGGAAAGGTCTTCGTCCAGGAGATCAAATTTCTCTCAATGCCAATCGCTTTGTAGAAGCCTTTGCTTCCGACCATATGGGAACTCTATCGTTAGGGTATAAAATTATTGAGAAACGCAAACGTTTAAAGAGCGAGTATAAAGGTTTACCGCAACAAGAATTGATTGCTTGTATAAAAGATCTTGGACGCGAAGCCATCCACGAAGAGTACCACAAAAATCTTTTGGTGTATAGTGGGGATACAATGCCTCTTGACGTTTCTATCGTACAAAATGCAGAAGTTTTACTTCACGATGCCACTTTTGTGTTAGGTAGTGATCGCGAAGAAAATACGCATGCGACAGTGGAAGAAGCATGTGAATTGGCCATAAAGGCGCAAGTGGCTTGTCTCGCTTTATTTCACTTTTCTTCTCGTTACTCTCATCAACAAGTGAAAGATAAAATTTACGAAATAATTACCGCAAATAATGTTGAAATACCCATACATTACATTTACCCACACTTCTATCCTTCCGATTTCAAGCAAATCCAAATAGAAAATTAAAGGATAAAAACAATGAAAAAAATAGTATTGATATTGTGCATGTTGTCTTTTGTGTTTGGCGAAGATTTGTATTATAAAGTTAGCATAGGAGACAAGGCGTCGGCAGGTTACATACATGTGCGCTTTACCGAGTTAGACTATCAAGGAAAGCCGGCTTTTATCAATGAAAGTTGGTCGGTTTTCAACGTACAAGGGAATAAATACGTTATCGATGAAAAAACCATCACTAGCAAAAGTACCAATAAGGTTATGGCCTATTTACTTGAGTATCAAAGGAATTTGGCGGCCGAACAACAGCAGTATTTGTTTTCTGAAAATAGCGTAAAAATTTTGTCCAATTCTTCGAAGCCAGCAATCAATGTAGAGTTACCTGTTCGTAGCGGTGTTACCGTGGTCACTAACTATTTTTCATTGTTGCCTATATTCGCAAAGTGCGAACAATTTCCCATATCTACTTTTGTGGTAGAACCGCAAAGTATCAATCCGAAGTCTTCGAGTATACCTTCGACAAAAATGACCATTATTCCCCTTGGGATGCGCAATATCAAAATTGCGGGTAAACGCCACAAAAGTCACGTTTTTAAAATGGAAAAACCAAATGCCAGCAAACTCACTTTCTGGCTATCACAGGACAAAAAAAGAATTTTACGGATAAAACAACACCAAATTAATAGTACTGTCATAGAGCTTAGTGATGAAAAAGTAATGGTCGAAGAAGATGTGATTTCTTTGCCAAAGATTAGAGAATTTCCTTTTAAATCAGGGCAAATGTATCGCTATGTGACCAAAACCGCAGGAAAAAAAACGGGAATTACGGAATTTTTTGTACACTTTGACGCGCAAAAAAAAGTTTATCAAGTGACTGCTCTTGGCAATTTGCAAAGATCTTCTTTTACTTCAAAAACAGAATATGACGAAAATTTAAAACCGTTATCTTACGAACTAAAGCAGAAAAATGAAGAGGGGAAGGTCACTGTCCAGGCATCATGTGTTTTTAAGAAAAGTGGTGTAAAGGCTAGATTCCAAAAAGATACACACATCATTGAGCGTTTGATTCCTCTTGGGGTGGATTATCTCTTTCTCGATAACAATTCCTACCATCATTTTGCGGCATTTGCCTCGCAACTCCCCTTTTCTTTGAAAAACGAAATTAGTGTATACATATTTCATCCTCGGAGACTGCAACTTACCAAGGCGTTGTTCTCACCACTAAAAAAGCTCAAAGGTGGTACATATATTTACGAGCTAAAGACGCCGTTCTATAAAATCAATATGTGGGTAGATAAAGATGGGCATATGGTAAAATATGAACAGGGTAATTTAGTTGCAAGTTTACAGAAGAAAAAATAGATTTATGAAGTTTTGTGCGGTTGTTTTGGGTTTGAAATCTTTGGTAAGTGTGGCGAAGACGACGGGACTCGAACCCGCAACCACCGGATCGACAGTCCGGTACTCTAACCAATTGAGCTACGTCTCCAAGTATTTTTTGATTAAATTTGGTTGAAGTGCGAAGACGACGGGACTCGAACCCGCAACCACCGGATCGACAGTCCGGTACTCTAACCAATTGAGCTACGTCTCCAAAAAAAATGGGCGATAGTGGACTTGAACCACTGACCCCCTGCTTGTAAGGCAGGTGCTCTAGCCGACTGAGCTAATCGCCCCATTGAGGTTGGAATATACTATCACAAATTTTTAGAAAGTCAAGTATATTTATGAAAAAAATTTTTATTATTTTTATAGTATGCTGTAGTGCTTGTATTTCTAACGATAAAATAACAATAGACTACGGAAAAGTAGAAGAAAAATTCATTATTGATGGTCCACGTTCGCGAATTATTTATGAGTACTGGGAAAAATATTTACAAATAACAAACGGCAATGATTGCAAAAAGCATTTTATAGAAAACGCCGACAAGTGGAAACAATCTCCAAAAACATACGCCGCGCTACAAATCACATTTTCGATGTTTTGCAAAGTGCATAATATCGAATAAACAATCCTCGGTTCAAGATGGAGCAAACATAATTTTTATTATCCATTTTGTCGGAGCTCTTGTTACAATAACTCGATCATAAAACTCTCTTCATATCCATAGGAGTAACATCGACAATGAGCAAAGATATGTTAAGTGCTCACGCACAACAATTTTATCAAGAAATGTATAACGATATAGTTAATGATGATGATGGAGTTGAACTTTGGGATAAATCCAAAGATGTACTTGAGGCTTACATGCGTAAATGGGCGCAAGAAAAAGCGGTCATTTTACATGGCGAAGATGTGAAACAACAGGTAAAACTCACCGTAGAAAAAGGGCAACAGCAAATTGCGTTTATCAAAGAGGGCCTTAGCGATCGATTTAAAGCTACGGCTCTGAATCGTCTCATATCGCGTATTAAAGACGTTTTTGCGAAATATATTGTTCCACATTTGCTGTGGAGAAAATAATATGATTGTGATTCGCGATTTGTCTTTTAGCTATGGTAATGATTTTGCGATAGAGCTTACTCATTTAGAAATTGCAAGTGGACAAAAAGTGGCTTTTGTGGGAGAAAGTGGTTGTGGTAAAACAACTCTGTTATCACTGATCGCCGGCGTTTTACGCCCGCACAAAGGAGAGATTAACGTTTGCGAGCACAAAACGCATCTTCTATCAGAGAAAGAACTACGGTTATTTCGTCTACAAAATATTGGTTTTGTTTTCCAAAACTTTGCGCTTCTCGATTACCTAAATGTTCGCGAAAATATTTTGCTACCGTTTACACTACAATCTAAAAAGATTACGCAACAGACATTGGACAGATTGGAATACTTACTCAGCGCTGTTGGAATTCGCGATAAAAACAAACAAAAACCACAGCATCTTTCCCAAGGAGAAAAGCAACGCGTGGCAATTGCACGGGCTTTAATCCATAAACCATCTATCGTGATCGCCGACGAGCCCACGGGTAACCTTGATCCGAAGAACAGTCAAAAAATTATGAACTTGTTATGGCAGGAAATAGACAACACCACGTTTTTGATGATTACTCATGATCACTCTGTTCTCGATAAGTTTGACCGTACTGTGCGTTTTGATGCAAAAGGAATTGTTGCATGAGGTCCATACTATTTCTCGCTTATAAGTACATCTCTCATAACTACCTAAAGACAATTGTTCTGACCGTTTGTCTGCTACTGACAACCGTTGTCCCCCTCGCCGCGTATTTTATTATAAATGCATATGAACAGCATTTTGAGGAACGCGCTCATGGGATTACCTTAATCGCGGGACACCGCGGCAATGATTATGATATTTTATTACGCTCATTGTATTACAAAGGGGCGTATCCAGGTTCTTTGTCAATGCAAGATTTTGCAGATGTACAGCATGCCGGGCAGGCCATACCAATGTACTTGCCGTTCACAGGACACAAACTATATGCAGCGCAAGAGCAAAATGTTTACTACGAGAACGTACCTATTGTCGGTACGCGACTTGATTATTTTTCGATGCGCAATATCAAGCTAACAAAGGGACGTTGGCCTGTCATTTGGGGAGAAGCTGTTGTCGGCAGCCAAGTGGCGCGGCGTATGAATATACGTATAGGGGATTTTGTCCTTTCCGATCAAAAAAATCTATACGATATTACCGCATCGTATCCCCTTAAAATGAAGGTCGTGGGTATTTTGCAGCGCACACATTCTCCTGATGACGATGTTATTTTTGTCGATATAAAGACCACATGGATTATTGAAGGCATTTTTCACGGACATGATGATCTCAGCGACAAGGTGCAAAAAAATGTCGTGGTTTCTAAAGCAAAAATTCATGAATATCCAGAAATTACGCCGCAAAATTTACACCTATTTCATCACCATGGCAAGGCGAAAGATTTGCCCGTTACGGCGATTTTAATTCTTGCGAAAGATCATAAAAGTAAAACCATTTTACTTGGGGATTACCAGGGGAACGAGCGCGTCACTCTGATTCAACCGCTCAAGGTAATCACGCGACTCATGTCTCTTGTTTTGCGTGTGCATGCATTTTTTGAAGCATACTTTGTATTGGTAATTTTTACTGTAGTGCTTTTTATCATACTCGTAGTGATGCTTTCTTTACGCTTGCGTACAGAAGAATTTTCTATTTTGTATAAAATGGGTTGTCGTAAACAAACATTGTATGCAATGGTGTTTATGGAATTTTTTTTGGTGTTTGTTTTTAGCATGGTGCTGTCTGTGATTTGCGTGGCTTTGTTTGAGTGGATGATACCACCGCGTTATATATTGCAGCTTTTTGCGGGGTAATGTTTTTCGGCTACGGTCACGGTCACGGTGACGATTACGGTCAGGGCACGGTCACGGTGACGATTAGGGCTACGGTGACGATTGGGCTACGGTGAAAATATGAGAGATATGCAGCGAAATATTTATTTGATATATATCATTCGCACCATCCGCACGTTCTTACTTCTCGTTCCCATTTTAGTTCCGTTTTTTCAAGAAAATGGACTTACGCAAACCCAAATATATCTTGTGCAATCCATTTACGCGATTGTCATTGTCATTTTGGAAATACCCAGTGGTTATTTTGCGGATTATTTTGGTCGCAAGTACAGCATGTTGTTCGGTGTGACTTTTTCTACGATTGGGTGTGCCATTTATAGTGTCGCTTATGGTTTTGCGGCTATTCTCCCGGGGGCTATTACTCTTGGAGTCGCGTATAGTTTTATTTCCGGTGCGGATTCTGCATTGGCTTATGATAGTTTACTCGCGATGTCTGAGCAGAAAGAATATCGTAAATTTGAGGCGTACAGTTACAGTCTAACAGGGATTAGTGAAGCCGTCGCCAGTATTTTAGGGGGATTTTTGGCTTTGATTTCACTGCGCGCACCTGTGTACGCACAAACAATTGTATATTTGAGTCTCATTCCCTTGGTTATTTTGTTGAAAGAGCCGCCGCGTACTAAAAGAGAAATTAAAAACCCGTTTCGCGAGATATTAAATATTTCTAAGTATGCCTTGATTGATCATCAAGAAATAAGGTGGTTGATTTTCTACAGCGCCACTCTTGGAACTTTAACGTACACGATGGTATGGCTTACACAGCCTTACTATCAGCTTTTGAACATTCCTTTGGGATGGTTTGGAGTTTTGTGGGCGATACAACTGGGATTTATGGCGATTTTTGCTCGTGCCGCCAACTATTATGAAATGCGTATGGGCAAAAAAAATGCTTTTGTTTCTTTTACCGTAATTGGTGTGATTTCTTATATGGTAATGGGAATAGTACCTTCGTTAATAACATTACCTTTTATTTTGGGGTTTTACTTTGTACGTGGAGTACACACTCCTATTTTCCAAGATTATGTCAATGCCATCGTTTCTTCGGAAATACGTGCTACAGTACTATCCGTAAAAAATTTAGCTCAAAAATTGCAATATGCTATTTTGGGACCTATGATCGGGGTTGTTGTTGATATGTATTCTATACAGATGGCGTTGGTTTTTTCTGGTATTATCTATGGAGTCATGGGAGGAGTTACTTTGTGGAGAATGTATAAACTCGAAATGCTGTAACAATAAACCACTGAACAGAAATGTATTTAAATAAAGTAATTGCTTTATGGAAGCAGGAATTCACAATGTGAAACTAACTTGTGAATGCCTGGATTTCCTTGCTTGAACGCGAATTATGCTTGTTCTTCGGCACAGAAAATATTATATAAATTTTCCATGACTTTCAAAATTCGTTCATCGCAAATACGATAAAACACAAAATTTTGTTCTTTTTTAGAGGCAAGAAAGCCTTGCAAGCGCATTCTGGCTAAATGTTGAGAAATAACAGACTGTGAGATTCCACAAATTTTTTGCAATTCACCGACGGATTTTTCTCCTTCCACTAAATTACACAAAATCATTAATCGCTGCGGATTGGCTAAGGTTTTTAATATCGCAGCAACAGTTTCACATTTTTCTTTGGTCTGTTCAAGCGTCATATTTTGCATATTAATTCCTTTTTCTAAGCATTCAATTTATTGGTAAACTGAAAAATCAAACTTCCCATTACCATCGCGGCAAAGAAAACAATTACTTGTTTGTTGAGAAGAGTTATATTTACAATTGCGGGTCCTGGACAAAATCCTGCTAACCCCCATCCGCAACCGAATAAAATAGCACCAATTATGAGCTTTTTGTCAAGGTCCTTATTGGAAGGAATAGAGAATTTGTCGCCACATACAGGGGCTGTACGCGATACAATCCACCTATATGACAAGCTATAAACACCTATTGCTCCCACCATTACGAAAGCTAAACTGGGGTCCCATTTACCAAAAATATCAAGAAATGATAGAACTTTGTGTGGATTTGTCATGCCCGAGATTATTAATCCTGATGCGAAAAAAAATCCACAAAATAAAGCGACTATTTTTTGCATTTTTAACCTCCCACAACATGTTTAACAATATAAATGGTAACCATACCAGAAATCATAAAAACACACGTTGCAAGAATAGAGCGTTTTGAAAAACGCGACATACCGCAAACTCCATGTCCGCTTGTACATCCATTTCCTAAACGCGTACCATACCCTACCAGTAAACCTGCACATATTAGAACAGTGGTTGAAGCATCGCTAACAAAGGCTTTGGTTGTTGGGAATAAGGTGAAAGTTACGATTCCTCCACATACAAGCCCGGCAAAAAACATTGTCCGCCATAAAGTATCGTGCCGTTTAAACACTAATATATTTCCTGTAATACCACTTATACCACAAATTTTACCGTTGAACAACAATAACATTGCAGATGATAGTCCAATGATAACACCGCCAATCAAGGCGCTATATGGTGTAAAATTGCTATAATCAATCATAATACATTCCTATACTAATTTTTACAAGATAATGTATATGATAATATATAAATATGCTTTTTTTTGCAAGACAAATATCAGGATTTATTTAAAATATTGTAATTACTTGAAAAAGAATAGCATAGAGAAAATTCGACGCGAATGGATTTGGCGAAAAACGGAAATGTTCAACGGAGATGGTAACGCTCACGATTGTTGGAAAATGTTTATGAGTCACATTTTCGAAAAGCGTGAGCGCGAACGAGTGGTAGGAAAAAGCACTACCGTTTTAACGTGCGGCAGTGAATTTTTTATCCATAAGCACCAAAATAGAAAACATTTACAGTAATTTTTTGATGTCGGACTGCATGGCAAACAACGTTTGATAACGCTTTTTCTTATCTATTTCAATTGCCTTATTGACTATTTGTACAACTTCACCAGGAACTCCCGTGAGAAGAGCCGGCTTTCGATTTTGGATATAAGCAGTGGCAATTTCATACATATTGCGGCATTCAAAATAAGGTGGACGTCCTGAAAGCATGAAATACAAGCTAGCGCCGATATTGTATATATCAGAACGCTGATCTATTTTGTCGGGTGCTTGTATTTGTTCTAAAGACATATAAAAATACGCATCGTTGTCGTTAGATTTCATTTCTTGTTCATTTATAATGCGATCTAAACAAAAACCACCGAGTTTCGCCGATTTGTTGTCACTGGTAATGACAATATTATCGGGACGAACATTTCCGTGAGTAATGTTCTGAGTTTGGGCATGGCGTAGAGCATTGAGTGCATAGTAAATTATTTTTAATGCCAATGGCGATGTGAGTTTATTGTGTTTTCCAACCATCTGTTTTACCGTCGTGCCATCGACAAACTCCTTGATTAAAGCATACTGATGATACGAAGGATAAAAACCAAAGTCATAGGTGGCGATAATATTTTTGTGGTTCAATGTTTTTAGAATGTTCATTTTTTCGCGGAATTTTTTTACTAGGTCCATGCTTATATCGTATGAGAATAGTTGCATGGCGATTCCTTGGTTTTTTTCGTCTAAAGCTAAAAATTCGTCATCGGTTAGCTTTTTGACAATGTTGTATTCTTTGAGAATAAATTCTTTATTTTGTGGAACAATGGGGATGGGCGATGTTCTGCGTAATAAAGAAATGGTCTCTTCGCGGTCAAGTTGAATGTCATCTACGGTTTTGGGTAAGCGAGGAACAGACGAAAATTGTTTCGCGACGATGTCCAATATAAAGTCTTTGTCTTCAGGGGAAAGAATGGTACTTTTTACCAAAAAATTGACAATTCTCACCAACAATGGTGAACTGAGTTTATCACCGATTGCGGAGGCAATATCGGTCATATTTTCGTGAGCTAAAGCAAATTGACAATCGAGTAAATGGATATACTCTACACGCGAAATAAAATTCTTGTGCTCGGCAATTTTGAGTATCGATTTCAAAATAAATAAAAGACGTACTGTATAGAGCTGTTTTTCGCTCAATAGAGCATTGAGCTGTACTTCTATTGGTTGCGGGGACTTTAAGATTCTACGTGCCTGTTCTTTTTCAATAAATTTGAGCTTTGATGCAAGGTGTAATAGCATCCGCGGCTTAACATTTTCCGTACTCATTGTCTAAACTTTCTGCAAATATCACATTGAACTCTCACAACTTTGGCGTTTTCAATTCTAACAAAAACTTTAGTGTTTCATCAATTTTAATCGAAAATTTCATGCAATGGAATTTGGTAAAATAGGGGCCGCAATGCGACCCCTAAAGTTTATATTGCTAAAGAATGATGATTTTTATTCCACAAATTGTAGTAAAAACCTTGCTGTTCTATTAGTTGATGATGACTGCCATCCTCAACGATTTGTCCTTTGGAAATCACCAAAATGCGATCCGCGGACCGTATTGTCGATAGGCGGTGCGCTATGATAAAACATGTTCGCTGTGACAAGATACGCGATATTGCTTTTTGGATATAAAACTCAGTTTCTGTATCGATATTTGCCGTTGCTTCGTCCATGATGATGATACTTGGGTTCGTAATCATCGCTCTGGCAAAAGAGATCAGTTGTTTTTGTCCACATGACAATAGATTTCCTTCTTCACCAACTTCGGTCTCATACCCTTTCGGAAAATCGGTGATAAAGTTGTGTGCGTATACAAGCCTCGCGGCATCTTCAATTTCTTGTTGTGTCGCATCTAGTTTTCCGTAGCGAATGTTTTCGGCAATCGTTCCACTGAACAAATGTGGCGTTTGTAGTACGATACCAAGTTGTGACCGGTACCAATCGACAGGATAGTGCTGATAATTTTCGCCATCGACACGTATTTCTCCCTGACTTGGTTGGTAAAAGCGATTGATTAAACTGACAATTGTACTTTTTCCGCTACCGGTTTCGCCAACTAGCGCAATTACTTGGCCAGGTTTTACATGTAAATTAAAGTTTTGTAGTACTGCTTCACCTTGTTTGTATTGAAAGCTGGTGTTGCAAAACTGAACTTCTCCACGTAACTTCAATCCCGTAATACCCTTTGCGGCGTCGTCGGTAATTTCGACAGGGGTATTGAGCAGATTAAATATTTTCTCCGCTGCGGCCCGTGCATTTTGCATTTCAGCAAAAACGCGCGCAATGTGATTGATTGGCTCGAAAAATAACTTCACGTATGAAAAAAAAGCGACCAATGTTCCATAAGTAATTGCTCCGGCAACAACGCCATTACCACCAAAATAAATTGCTAAAGCACAGCCTGCCATGGCAATGATCTGTACAATGGGGAAAAACATTGCCGCGTAAATAGATGCGCGAAATGAGGAATTGTACATTTTATTGGTAAATTTTTGAAATTCCTCAAAGTTTTTCTCTTCGCGCACTAAAGTCTTTGTTGTATGAACCCCCACAATTCCTTCGTTAAATGCGGCGGTAATTTGCGCATTGTTTTCACGAACACCGCGATAGTTACGCAGTATCAATTTTTGAAAAAACACACTCACCACAACAAGTAACGGAACAACCGTCAATACAATGCACGCCAATTTAACGTTGAGTATTAGCATGGCAATGATGACAAAAACTAGAGTCAATAACCCCCATGCGATATCGACGAGTCCCCAAGCGATTATGGCACCCAAGCGTTCACAATCTGATGTCATTCGCGCCATAAGCCATCCGACACTATTGCGGTCGTAAAACGAACACGACAGATTTTGTAAGTGAGAAAAACTTTTGCGGCGTACATCGTGGGCAACAGATGTCTCAATTTTTCCGGCCAAACTAATAAAGAGCCATATATTTATTGTTTGCATGACTATAATCGCGAAATACACAATGGCAAATACATACACTTCATCGAAATTTTTGGTAACGATAAACTCGTCGATGACATATTTTGTCAAAAATGGAAAAATCGCATCCACTGCTCCGACGAGAATAATGATGATGACCAAAGCAATAAATTGTTTTTTGTAAGGCGCCAAAAAAGGCAGAATTTGCCGCCACAAAGATTTATTTTGCATAACTCCATTTCCTTATAACAACATGATAACGTCTTTCGTATATTGCTGAAAAACGTTGTTAAATTCCCGTAATGTGCGCGTTCTTTAGAACCCGCACAAGTTGTTGTTATACGCAAGGTGGTGCATGTTCACGTGGAATAATGTCAACCTCGTCATTGTGTTGCATTTTCCAAATACGCTGGTATGCGCCAGGCTCATTCATAAGTTGTTTATGGGTACCTTGCTGTACAATTTTTCCACGTTCGAGAAAGACAATCCAATCAGCGTTGATCACGGTACTCAAACGATGAGCGATAATGAGCGTTGTGGTTGCTTTCATTTTATTGCGCAACGATTGCAATATCGAACTTTCTGTATCGGTGTCCACGGCGCTAAAAGAATCGTCAAAAATAAGTATCGGAGTTTCACGAAGTAATGTACGCGCAATGGCAGTGCGTTGCTTTTGTCCTCCGGAGAGGGTTACTCCACGTTCTCCTAGTTGTGTTTGATAACCGTCGGCGAAATTTTGAATCGTGTTGTGTATCGCTGCGGTTTCCGCGGCCTTGTACACATTATCTTCGCTAGCGTGTAAATTTCCCCACAGTAGGTTTTCATAAATCGTTTTTGAGTACAAAAATGGATTTTGCAACACAATACCGATTTGTTCACGCAGTGCTTTGCGTTGCACTGTTTTTATATCTACACCACCAATGGTGATTCTTCCGTTGTTACAGTCATACAAACGCATTAATAGTTTCACAACCGTACTTTTTCCTGCCCCCGTGGCACCTAGAAGTGCTACCGTTTTTCCTTTATTGACGCGAAAGGAGATGTTCTGCAAAGCAGGTCTACCTTCTTCATAGCCAAATGAGACGTTTTCAAAACAAACGTCACCTTCGGGAATCTCAATGTTGCTGTATTCACCTTGCTCCTGCGTCTCGTTGAGGACATGGGCGATTCGTTGTGCTGCGACGGTTGTTTTTCCGAAATCCGCCAAAATTCTTCCCATATGGCGAACCGGCCACAACAACATGGTTTCATAGGTGACAAATGTCACAAAAACTCCTAGGCTTATATGACCAGCTACTGTCCACAAACTACCAAAAAATAGCACCGCCGCTATCTGTATCAAACAAATGAAATCAGATATTGACCAATACCAAGCAATTAAACAGATTACTCGATAATGATGATCGCGGTATGTGGCATTTTTTTGCGAAAATTTTTCTATTTCGTAATTCTTACGTGCAAAGGCACGTACCACGCGACTCGCCGTTAAATTTTCTTGTATTGTTGTTGTCATACTTGCTTCTGCTTCGTCGGCAATTTTAAAAGCCTTTTGCATCTTACGAAAGAATACCAAGGTGAACAAAAAAACAATAGGAATGGTAATTGTTGCAATTATTGTCATTGCTCCGCTTAAAGATAGCATGATCGGAATGACTGCGATTACCATAATGCAAGAACGTGCTATTTCAGGTACGTGCATTGCCAAAAAACGACGAATTGTTTCCACGTCTGAAGTAGAACGCTGTACCAAATCACCGGTCTCATTAGCATTGTGAAAAGTACAGCGTAAATGCTGCATGTGGTCGTATAGTTTTTCGCGAATATCACGAACAATTCCTTCGGCAGCACGTTGCGCTAAATGACTGCGCGTGTAGCTAAAAATTCCCTCAGCTATTGCGAAGCACACCAGACTAATTGCCACAAGCCACAATCCGTAGTGTAGGAAAAACTGCTGCAATTGGCTCCAGTCTGTTGGTTTTTGTGCAATAACATGATCAATAACAAAACCGATTAACAGCGGTGTGGCGTATGCAAAGGCTGTGGCGACAACTGTCATTACAAAAGCTCCGATGTACAGTTTTCGGTAGCCATGCGTAAAAAACCACAAGTTATTTCTTTTCATAAAAAACTCACTTTACATAAAAAAAGCCATGTCATTTGACATGGCTAATTAAGTATTACGATACTAAAATAAAAAAAGCCACGAAATGGGGGGACACTTCGTGGCTTTTCTATTAGCCACAGAGTCTAACTCTGTGACCTATTTACTGATAACTTACTCTTTGATCACAGACAGACTTTTCCCTGTTTTGCCGAACATCGGTGTGTTTTTATAAGAGATAATCATAATTCTGTGCTCCAAAAATAAACTATCAACAGTTAAAATTTTTTTTGGGTATGCATGAAATTTTAGTTTTGCGTTTAACAACATATTAAACTTTTGTATAAGGTATTTTCAATGCGCGACGAATGTAACATATTTAAATCTTTTTGCAATACTTTTTTTATATTTTTTTATATTATATAAGATAGAGCGCGTCATCAATTAGCTAAGGACACTAAATGTATATAAAATATACACGGTGTCATTCCTGGCTTGACCAGGAATCTACAAATAAAAGTACAAAACCCAATAAAAATAAGACTTTCTTTTATTGTTTTTTCTCTTAAAAAACGTGGATCCCGCATCAAGTGCGGGATGACACAGTAAAGGAAATATTTCTTTAATTGATGACAATACCTATTATAACGTGTGTTACAGAAACGAATGCGGTTTATAAAAAAGTAAGCAACACTTTTAAGGAGGCTAGCTATGAGTGAATATATACCTTCCTGGCAAATTCGTGCACAATTTTGTAAATATTTGTCAGATTTATACGCAAAAGAAGTACCTTTGTATAACAAGCTTGCCTCGATGGTGCGGCAAATCAACAAAGAGGTTATTGTCAAACATCCCGAGTTAGGACTTAATATTCGCGATGTGGATGTCATTAGTGCGGAGCGGCATGGGGCAATACGTTTGGGAAAACCGCAAGAGTTGCACATGATGGCAAAAGTTTTTCGTGTAATGGCCATGTTCCCCGTCGATTTTTATGATCTAACAAAATCAGGTGCGAAAAGACAGCCTGTTATCTCAACGTCTTTCCGACCGATCTCCCTTAACGAAATTGAAAAGTCATCATTTCGCATGTTTGTGTCTCTCCTGCAACCAGATGACCGCAGCTTTTTTTCTGCGGAAGTCGGAGAACAAATTAAGAAGAACATCGAAAACCGCGATTTTTTTTCCAAAAAGCTTCGCGAATTACTCACTGAATATGAGGCTCAAGGCGGTTTTACACAACAACAAGTGGACACTTTTATACAAGAAGCGGCCAAAATATTTACATGGTCTCAGCAAGCCACAAATCGCAAATTGTACAACCATCTAATGGATAATGGTTTGGCTATCGCAGCTGACATTGCTTGTTTTGCGAATCCTCATCTCAATCACCTAACTCCGAATTCCTTGGATATTTCGAAATTATACGATTTTATGGCTGAGGAAATTCCCGAAAATTTAAAAGACAGTATTGAAGGTCCACCACTACGCAAAACACGTATTTTATTGCGACAAACGTCTTATAAAGCCGTTGTCGAAGAGGTACTGTTTATCGACGAGAGCGGAGAAAAAGCCAAGGCATTTCACAAAGCGCGTTTTGGCGAAATAGAAGAACGCGGTATGGCGATGACCATAAAAGGCAAAGAGCTATATGAAAAGGCTTTGAAAAAATACATGGAGAATGGTAATCAGGACGAATTTGCGATTATTCCAGACTCTTATGACGATTTATACAAAGAAAAATTGGGATATTACATGTATAACGCTGCGTCGCAGGCAAAAGACAATATGAGTTGCGACATTGATGAACTTGTGGCCAGTGGTGACGTGCATATTACACCTATTCGCTACGAAGATTTTTTACCGGTAAGCGCTGCGGGGATTTTTGCCTCAAATCTCGGCAATTACGGTGTGGAAAAAATTAACCAAGAAGAAACAGTGTACACGAAAGAGCAATTACAAGACATCATTGGTTCGAAGATACACAACTCTTTCGCCATTTACGAGCAGCAAAGCACACAGTCTCTTATCAATACATACAAAGAATTGGGAATTTGGGATAAGATTGACAACAAAGAAGAACTCGAAGCAAAAACAAACTATATCGAAACCTAAGGCGCGAAAAATATATAGAATTTCGTGATGAGACAAGGTCCACTTCGGTGGGCCTTTTTTTATGGTTTAAAAAACGAGAAAAATGTTACAAAAGTTTTATGAAAAATGATTAACGACAGAGGAGTTGTCGGGAATATTTTGCGGGTGGATAGAACTGAACATGAGAACTTTGGAGCAGAAATGGACAGAAAAGTAGTCAAAGGTAAGTCGTTACAAAAAGTAGAGCCGAATACCAAATACATGGGATGTAGTTTCTATTTGGACTATGTAGATGGCGAAGACCTGGAGGGAACAGAGTTCGACAACTGCTCTTTTCGCGGAGAATTTCGCGATTGGGGCAGAGATGAATATGGATTGTGGATGGCAATCACTTACAAAAATGTACGTCAGGTGATGCGCTGGATAAAACCGGGAACGTTTATCATGGGGTCTCCACAGACAGAAGAGGGGAGGGAGGGAGATGAAGTGCAGCATCAGGTAACGCTGAGTCAAGGATTTTGGCTGGCAGAAACGGCGTGCACGCAAGAGTTGTGGAAAGTGGTGATGTCAGAGAATCCAAGTTATTTTAAAGGTAATCAGCGTCCTGTGGAGCGTGTAAATTGGGATGATTGCCAGGTATTCCTGGATAAATGGAACAAGGAGATAACAGGAGGCGAATTGAGCTTGCTAACAGAGGCACAGTGGGAATACGCATGTCGTGCGGGAACAACAACAGCATTTAGTTTTGGGGAAACTGTTATACCAGAACAAGAAGTAAGTTACGTTGTATATGAAACAGTGGAAGTAAAGTCACTACCGTGCAACAGTTGGGGATTGTACGAGATGCATGGGAATGTGCTAGAATGGTGTAGTGATTGGTATGGTGAGTATAGTGACTCAAAAACGACAGATCCTGTTGGGGCTGTTAGTGGTACGTACCGCGTCCTTCGCGGCGGTTGCTGGTTCTACTCATCCAGCTACGTACGCTCTGCGTCCCGCGACCACCTCGAGCCTGACGACCGCGATGACTATCGCTGCGACAGTATTGGTTTCCGGTTTTGCTTGAGGTCACAGAAGTAAAGAGCGGAGCTATGGGTTTGGAAATGTAAAGGAGGTAGCGGAGCTGTCAGGGCAAGCCCATTGACTTAAGCGTAAGTATATAGTATAAAATAATTTAAAACAGTAAAAGAAGAGATTATGAAAAAAAAGAGTAATAGATAAAAGTAAAGAACTATTAGAGTCAGAGCGTTTCAAAAAAATGCATCGTAAAAACGAAAAAGACTTTACAAGAGAAAGAAAACTACCTTTTTCAAGATTAATGGTATTCATGATACGTAAAAGCATAAAATCAATACAAAATAGGCTAAACGAATTCGTAAAAGACTTGCTTACAAATTTTACAACGGTAACCTCAGGAGCATATACAAAAGCAAGGAAAAAGCTGAATTATACAGCCTTTATAGAGTTAAATAAGCAAGCAGTAGTTGAAACATTGTATGAAGATGAAGACTACAGAAAATACAAAGGTTTTCGTCTATGTGCAATAGACGGATCAAAAGTAAGACTTCCAAATGAAAAAGAGATAGAAGAACATTTTGGCACAATAAGATATAAAAATAAAAACATAAGTGTAGAAGGATCACACGCATTTGCAACAGTGTCAGTACTTTATGATCTACTAAACGAAATCGCAATTGATAGCGAAATAGGACACTGTAAAAAAGATGAAGAGCTATTTGCTTACAAACACTTTCAACATGCAAATGAAAATGATCTCATTCTCTTCGACAGAGGTTATTGTTCATATACCCTGTTAGCACATTTATGTAAAAAAGGTATCAATTTTGTAGTTAGATGTCCTGTTAATTCTTTCTATCAAGCAAACAAAATGTTTAAGCAGAAAATTGAGAGCTGTATTACAACTATTGAACCTCCTGACGATAAAAAGAAATTAGTTAATGACCAGTCTCTACCATCGAAAATTTCTGTACGTTTTGTTCGTGTTATGCTTGATACAGGTGATGTTGAAGTCCTTGTTTCTTCCTTAGTGGATGAACAATTGTACCCCACTGATGATTTTAAAGAGCTTTATTGGTTTAGATGGGGTATAGAAACTTTCTTTGATCGCATTAAAAACCGTCTTGACCTTGAGAATTTCACTGGCAAAACTACTCTATCTGTTCAACAAGATTTCTATGCTACTATTTACATTAGTGGTCTTGAATCTATTCTTATTGAAGATGCTCAAGATATTCTTGATCAGAAAACTTCTAGCAATAAGTATCCTCAGCAGGTCAATAAATCCGTTTCTTTTAATACCATTAAAAACTACGCTCTTGATTTACTTTTTGAAAATGACTCTGATTTACTTTTTGAAAAACTTACTCAACTTTTTCTTTCTTCTCCTACTTGCATTCGAAAAGATCGCCCTCGACCCCGAGTTAAATCTCCTCGAAAACAAGTTAATTACTATAAAAGAAAACGAAAACCTACTTACTAGATTTTCTTAAGTCAATGGGCTTGAGCTGTCAGGGATACATTTCACAGATGGATAGAACTGATACCATCTTTCCAGTTTTTTTCTATAACGGAATGTCAATGATCTTTGGTGATTTCGTCAAGAAATTTAATTGATTTTTTGCTTAAAAAATTGCTAAAATTTACAACACGGATTTTTAGTTTCATTGAGCTTTGATGCAGGGAAATTGATAATTCAGAAATAAACTTTTCAATTGTATCCTGGATAGATATTTTTTTGGGTTTATTGTGATGAGGCTCAATTCATGCTGTCGTCTTATTTGCTCTTCCCATATCGAAATCTAAACTACTATGCAAAAATTTTCTACTTACAACACCTACTTGGCCAAAAAACTGAAAGAACAAGATTGCGTTGCGATGAATCTTTTGGTGGAGGGATTGCGCTATTGTAACGAACATGAGCGCAATTTGGGTGAGTATATACTCGACAAAAAGTGGGTTACGGTGCTTGAGTATGTGGAAATTATGCACAGTTTACACGAGTATATCCCCTCACAAATGAAATTCGACAAGTATTTTATTGTTCGCGAGCTAGGACGTGGCGGTATGGGAGTGGTCTACTTGGTGGTTCGTGAAGATTCTACGCGTCTTTTAGTTCTCAAAACCTTACTACACTGCGACCGCGATTACATCAGACGTTTTTATAAAGAAGCGCGCGGTGTATCGACATTACAACATGCGAATATCGTTCCTATCTATGATTTTGGACAACAAAAAGGTATTCCATATTTTACGATGAAGTATATAGAAGGTATTGATTTTGAGCAATTTCTCAAAGCAAATCGCGATAAAATAGATGTATGCATTGATATACTCGTGACAATCTCCAAGGCGGTTGATTACATACACCAAAAAAATATAGTTCATCGCGACATTAAGCCCGCAAATATACTTCTCGATAAAAATTTTACTCCATACCTTGCAGACTTTGGCTTGGTAAAGCTTCCTGGGCAAGCTACTCTTACAAAGGATGGCGACATTTTAGGAACAATTCACTATACCTCTCCTGAACAAGCGCGCGGGGTAAAAAATCTCTCTTCCAAAGCCGATGTGTATAGTTTGGGTGTGCTGTTGTATGAGGTACTCACGGGGAAAACTCCTTTTGCAGATCATAATATGATCGCTGCCTATCGCAAGGTGATCAAAAGTATACCTCCTGAACCACAAAAGTATGCAAGCTCGATTCCCGATGCGTTGAATCAAATTTGCGTACGCGCGATGAATAGAAATCCTCAAAAGCGTTTTAATGCCATGGAATTTGCAACGGCTTTACAGAAATACAAAGACACTCCTAACCTGCCTAAATACCTCAAGTACTTGTATCGTGGTCAGCGTTGGTTCTTTTCCAAAGGGTGGCTTATTATCAGTAGTGTCGTTGTTATTTTTAGTGCGGTATTTTTGGGATGGCAGCAGTATTCTCCATCACCGCAGTGGTATAATGAGTATATTACAGATAGTTTAGAAGATGCAAAGCGCGGTAAAAAATTATTGTCGGAAGCAAAAAAACTTGTGGAGCACAACGATTTTGCACAAGCGTATCCGATTTTGCAACAAGCTCAAAAACTAGATCCTAACAATGTGGATGTTCCGTATTACTTGGCTTTGTGTTTGGAAAAACAACAAAAATACTCACAGTCGATCGAATATTTGACACAATGCATTGCTTTTGTTCCTTGGGAAGCAAAGTATTTCAAAAAAAGAGGTGAAGTTTTTCAGAAAGCAAAACGGCATGATGAGGGGATATATGATTTTTTGCGCTGTATTGAATTAGATCCACTCAATATATTTGCTGTCGAAAATATTTATGACATGGCCTTGAGCGGTACATCACCAAAGTTATTGTTCACGGTCAAGCAAGTCTTCAAAGAACGTTCATTTCTACAATATACAAGACGG
Source organism: Candidatus Uabimicrobium amorphum (assembly GCF_009002475.1). GTDB lineage: Bacteria > Planctomycetota > Uabimicrobiia > Uabimicrobiales > Uabimicrobiaceae > Uabimicrobium > Uabimicrobium amorphum. The sequence goes on along the minus strand of NZ_AP019860.1, from coordinate 8,546,694 downwards.
CGTGTCGATTTATTTCAGCAGCAAAAAAATAAGCTGTGCACGGAAATAATGCAAAATAAATTTTTGCACTACGCGCAACAGCCTACGACAAAATCGCAAATCAAAAAATTTATCGACCGATTTTTCGAACAACACGATCCAGAGCCAAAAAAGAGTGCCTTTAAAGCAATGTTACTTCACCCCAAGACGTCGATTGCATACATTGACGATTTGTTGGCGACCACGCACAAAGTACCCACAAAAAAATTGCTACGACTGCGCGAGGATCTTCGTAAGCATTACATTGAAAATATGCGCGTTTTTATTTTGCGCACTATCGTGACCTATGTCCAATTACAAAGAAAGCATGGCCTCCGTAAATTGTACTCTTGGAGAAAAGATGTCTTTGGTATTTTACGCGAAATTATCTGCGATAAAAATGAAAATGAGATCATTCGTTACTATGCAGCGGAAATATTTTTTGAATTGGATTTAGTCAAGGCCTTTACATTCACCACGACAGTTTTGCATAGCGATGATTTGAATGTGGTTTTCATTTTAAAATCACTTGCGCGCGAGTATCAAAATAAACTGCTGCAGCTAGAGGATTCCTCGGTTACAGTGCGAGAAAGTAAATTGTACGTGAACGAGCAAGAGATCGCGGTGGACATCGGTGAAGAAATAATTGCTGCGCAAGTTATGCCATTTATCAAAGTAAAAGCAATCAAGTGCGTACACTCGCAAAGCATACTGCAACAACTGATCGCACCAGCACAAAGTCCGTTTGTACGACTCCACGCACTTGCGAAGATGAACGTCAACACCGACCAAAAAGCGTATGAGATATTGTCTTATTTTTTGAACTGTGACGACGAGCATCAACGAGGTTTTGCCTTAAATTTACTCACCCCACAAATGCCTTCTTACGAACTTAAATTATTGCGTGCGATGCAAGACCGTTCTTCTCTTGTCAGGTCTGTGGCCATAAGCGGTATTACAGCAGACTGCTCTCCTAAGATTTTTGTAAAACTTCGTGAGTACCTAAAAGAGGAATCAGATCTTTTTTTGCGTTTACAGTGTGTGCTGAGACTATCACCAGATCATTTTCTAAAGGATATTCTCGTCAATGCTAACGAAAATATCATCGTGCGTTTTGCAACTATGTTTTATTTTTCTAAAAAGAAGAATTTTAAAACGAAAGATTTAGGAGTGTTACAGCATTTAATGAGTGACGATAATAAAATTATGCGTTTTTTTATTACCTTTTCTTTGATGCGTCGCAAGTTTGGTGCAATGACTCCCATGGTATTGGCTTTCATGAACAATAAAGACTATTACAGTCGTCTTGGGATTGCGATGAGCACGAGTCCTGACCTTGTTAGTCGGTTAAGATCGTATGCACTTCACGCTCCCGAAAAGCGCGTTCGCGATGTTGCTTTAGTGTCGCTAGTGACCATTTATATCAACAATGGTTTTCATCGCATACAAAATCGCATGAAAAAAACCGGTTCTCTCGATCTTTCCAATGCAGAAAGATTTTTTCCCGAGCTGAATGAATTGCACAATATTTGTGAAAAGAAAAATGAGAAAGAGTGGCTATCCTTTGGATATCGCCATTTTTTATACGATGAAAATTACGAGATCGAAAAAATCCATGCCTCCATGCGCGACGAATTCAATGCCGATCATGCTGCTTATTTGCAGAGGCTATTAAATAAGGTGCTAATCGAAGACCAATTGACCGTTTTTCGGATTAATTTTTTAAGTTTTCGGGCGATGATTGTAGACGATGGTAGTTTGCGTAAACTAGAAAGAAGTGCTCTTGCATATGGTATTTTTAAAAGGGCCCCGTCACCAAAGCAATACCAAGAATGTCTCGATATCTTGAGAGGAATTGAGCATTTACAACCAATACAAAGATATTGGCTGGCAGATTTACATTTTAGCCAAAAAGAATATGCTGCGGCAAAAAAAGCTATTGATAGAGCTATCGCAGATGAACCGTGGAATGTACAATTTTTGAGATTGCGTAATGAGGTAAATAGACAAAACAACTAGTTTTAGTTGGATGGATTTTCGTCTTCTTCAAGTTCTTCGTTTAAGCGAAGAATGATTTCTTCTTGGGCCTCGATTTTTTCTCGTAGGTATGCATTTTCTTGCTTCAGATTTTCTAGTTCTTGTTGTGTTTCTTCTGAAGTATTATCTAGATAAAAAGGAGAGGAACCGTTGTTATTTTGACTTTGATTTTGGGTCTGGGCAATGAGTTTTGTTGTTTGTCCAAGTAAGTTGACAAACATGTGGCGAATACCCTCACACTCTTTGCGAATTGTCTCGTTTTCTTGTCTTAATAAGTCTATTTGTTGTTGTTGCAACGCAATTTTTTTATCAAGATTGTCTTCTAGATTTTCAATTGTTTTTAACCACGGAAAAATCATACGGCCTCCTGTAATGTATATTATATATATAATAGAATAACACGCTTATCAAAAAATACAACTGCAAAATTGCGTTTTTCAAAAAATAATAACTTTGTCTACCGCAAAATTCATAAAGACTTCGTCACCCTTTTCTGCTATTTTTTCATGACAGAAAACCATCAGTCGTTGCGCCTGTGTACGTACGTAAAATAAAAATCCTAGCCCATGAAATTCTATATCATCAACAATTCCCAAAACTCCCTGATGTTCAAGCGTAATGTGCTGCGCGCGTATGGCTAGAGTTATCTGGCCATTGGTCAAGTTCGTTGGAATTGCGGTTTGCTGGTTATCTATCTTTAATAGGCTGTTTTCCACTTGCGCATTGATAATATTCATTGGCGGGTCTCCCAGGAAAGACGCGACTTCTAATGTTTTGGGAAAATTGTACACGTTATGTGGAGTATCCAGTTGCTGTAATTGACCTGATAGTAAAATCGCCAATTTATCTCCCATCGCTAATGCTTCTTGTTGATTGTGAGTTACATAGACTACGGGAATTTTTAAGTCACGACATATTTGTTTTACTTTACTGCGTAAAGCGTATTGGGTTTTCACATCAAGATGTGCAAAAGGCTCATCGAGTAGCATTAGAGACGGTTTGCGGATGAGTACGCGTCCGAGAGCTGCACGTTGTACTTCGCCCCCTGATAGGTTTTGTGGATAACGATATCGCAAATTCTCTAAACGAAGGTCTTTGATAACTTTGACGATTTCCGCATTCTGTTTTTGGGGGGAATACTTCTTGGCACGACAAACAAAACGCAAATTTTCCTCTACGGTTAAATGGGGAAGTAAGGTAGATTCTTGAAATAACAAGCCTATATTACGTTGATGTACAGGCACGTGGGCCATATCCTTACTTTGAAAAATTACTGATCCACAATCGACATTCTGTAGACCAGCGATGATATGTAGCAAGGTAGTTTTTCCTGCGGCAGATGGTCCTAGCAACATTAAGATTTCGCCTTCGGAAACACTCAATGAAATGTTGTTAAGGACTTTTTTGCTTGCGAAGGTTTTGCTGATATTTTTTAATTCCAGAGACATGACTTCTTCTTACATCAAGTTGAAATGACACGACCTTTGAGAGTGCGTTTTAAATTCTTTTCCTGTAGAGTTAAAGCTGGGCGTAATTGTCGCAGTACTTTTCCTTTAGCTATCCCACTTTGCTGTTTCAGGATAATACCTTCCACATAGGAGTTGATGGCACCCAAAGAATCTTTTTTTATCACAAAATCTTTGGCGAAAATTTTGTGTTTGCGCGCTAAATAACCGCGCCAATCTTGCACGCGTTTACACAACATGTCAAAAAATGAATGACCAAACGGACGATCGTCGTCGTGGAACAAACTCCAGAAGCATTCTTCTACGCGCCAATAGTTTGTGGCAATTTGGTAACTGCTTGCTTGCGAAGATAACGATCGCTCTAAAACTTCTTTGCGTCGTTTGATTTCATCGATTATTTTTTGACGGTTTTCTACTGAGACCGGTACCGCTTTATTGCGATAAATACTTTCAATGGCACAACTCGTTTGTGGTTGCATACGAGCATGGATCGTCAAAAGCTCTACTTCCCCTAAAATCCCCCGCCAGTGTGTGGCAAAATTTTTTGCTTTGTGGTAATCGGGAAATGGAGTGTTACTCGGTAGTATGACCGTTGTCACCGGAGGCAAAAGGAGTTTTCCGCGTTTTTTTAGCCCTGGTACGACTAGAATCATTTTTTTGGCTTGGGCACGAGGAGAGCAGCAATAAATCACTTTCCCCACTTCTTTGGTTAAATTTCCCATTTGTTGCGGATGTAGAACATAACCAGCTTTTTTTAATTCGTTTAACCATCCGCCCCAACACTTTTGAAAAACTTGCATTTTTTCCTTGGGCAATTTCCCAAGGTTTAGTGCCGCAACTAAGTTACTGCGCACCGCCGAAATTGTTTTGACAAAAGAAATGGCGTCTTTGCTAGAACTAAGGTTGTACTTCGTTTGTATTTTGTGCCACACATCGGCTTCGCGATTCCAGTTATGTAACATGTTTACATCCTACTTTAAATTTTTTTCGAAAAGCTGAAAAATACGCTGATATTCATCACGCCAACTCTTTGGTTCGACAAAACTATGTCCTTCTAGTGGGTATACCGCGAGTTCCCAGTTGTCTTTTTCTAACTCTATGAGGCGTTGCGCTAAACGTACCACATCTTGAAATTGAACGTTACGATCTAGCATTCCATGACATATAAGAAGCGCTCCTTTGAGGCCTTCTGCGAAGTAAATGGGAGAGCTACGCTTGTAGGCTTTCTCATCTTCCGCCGGCGTGTTTAAAATATTGGAAGTATAAGGATGGTTGTAATGCGCCCAATCTGTTACCGAACGAAGAGCTGCTCCGGCTTTAAACGTATTTGCTTCTTTAAACATCGCCATGAGTGTGATAAAACCACCATACGAACCACCATAAATGCCAATGTTTTTTGGGTCTACATTACATTGTGCGATCAAAAATTGCGCGCCATCTACTTGATCGGTTAGATCATCTCCGCCCATGTGACGATATATTGCGGTACGCCAATCGCGACCGTATCCTGCGCTCCCACTGTAATCGATATCGAGAACTGTGTACCCATTGTCCACTAAGAAGTTGTGAAACATGTACTCGCGAAAATACGTACTCCACCATTTATGTGCATTTTGTAAATAGCCAGCACCATGAACAAAAATGACACCTGGCTTTGGGTTGGTATTTTTTGTATCGCGGTATAGTCGCGCGTAAACTTTTTTGCCGTGGCGATTTGGGAAAGTAACTATCTGTGGAACACGCCACTTATAACGACGAAATTGTTCCGAGGTCGAGTGTGTAACCTGTCGTGCGTTACTACCGGGTTTATTTTCCATGACAAATAATTCCCATGGTTTGTTACAGAAGGAATTGCGGATGGCAATTTTTGTTTCATCAGGCGAAATATATGTTTCGTTATTTCCTGGCATGGACGTCATTTGCGTCATCTCACCGCCCATTATTGGCATGCGAAAGAGGTGGCGTTCTCCAGGATGGGTTTTATTTGCGGTAAAATACCAATGTTTGCCATTTGCTGATATTTTGGGGGAGTAAATCTCAAACTTTCCCGATGTGAGTTGTGTTTTTGTGTTTTTTTGCAGATCGTAAATATAAAGATGTGAGTAGCCTGTTTTTTCTGACTGAAACCATAAATGGGAACTGTCAGGAAGAAAACCAATGTTGCCACTGCTCCAACGCCACCCACCGACACCTGGTCCTCCAATCCACGCTTCATCTGTCTGGCGATCGATGAGCGATAATTTACCATTGCTAAGGTCTAGCTTCATGATCCAACGATCTTTATTGTCGTGGGCGAGAACGACCACTACACAGTCGTTGGTTTTTGCAGACCAAAATGGACCATGTATAATAACATCTCTAGGGGCCTTTTTATTGCGTACATGCGATGGGTGATCTTTGATACCTGGAATATCCGATGTATCAACGAAGTACACTTTATTTTTTTCGCGGTCAAAAATCCCCATTTTACTCGTGTCTTTTACGGTACCTACTTTGCTACGTGCATTCATATTTTGCGTGTAGCCGGAGGTGGTGGTGTAATTGGGCACAATGGTTGATTTTGCTTTGCCCGTTTTAGATAAGCGAAAGGTTACATGTTGTTCATCGGGACTGAGTTTTACATTTTGTAGAGTATTATTTTCGGTGTAGATCTTGCAAGGTGTTTTTTCTTTTGAAGTCGATGTCTCTTTTTTGTCTTGGTTACGTTTGCGTAGAGTTTCTATCAACTCCAACTGTTGCTTTTCTAGCCATTGCGACGCCTCATCGTTACTTTGTTTTTCTGGTGGTTTATGTCCTTTGACAAAGTTGGTAATCTGCTCATAACAATGATTCTTTAAAGACCACAAGTAAAGGTTCTGTTCTTTTGTAAAAACAATACCACTATCAGAAAAGTAGGCCCCTGCCTCTCGTGCGAGTGTTTTTGTGAGACGTTGCGTTGTATTTTTTTGTATATCAATGAAATATATGTCACCGTTTTCTATGTATACTTTTGCGGTTTTTGCTTTGTTGGTACGCGCCGTTGGTTCCATTTTATCCACAGCTGTTATCTCTAAGGATTGTGCATCTACGCGATACAGATTATTGTCATTTACTTTTTTACCACGAAAGTAAATGGCACTACTGTCGCTTGACCAACGAATGGCCGATGGTAAAGTTCCTACAGATGTTTGTGGATCCGCCATAATTTTTTTGATGGAAAGTGACATTGTCGTGTTTTTGTCGTCCGCGAAAAGCAAACCATAAACAAACATAGAAAATAGAATTATACGCAACATGATTATCTCACTTTCCATTTAGGCTATTGTAAGCAAATGCTTTTGCACATTGCTTTTTGAGAACTTGTAGACTTTTATCGAAGGTTTTACTTGCTTCTTGATTTTTGACTAGTTGTATGTTGTCAATCGTTTTTTGAATCTTCTTTTGTAAAGATTGCGGAAGTGATAAACGACGAAAAGCCAATTGTAGTGGAGCGTAGTCCCCTACCCAAACTTTGGTATCGTTGTTGGCCAATTGTAGACGGCGCATAAATTCGAATATGTATAGTGTTGGGTTTTTGGCGATGTCTCTTCGGGTAAAATCTTCGATATTTTTGAATGAGTTTAGGTTGTCTTGTAGACTTTGATAGGCCTGACGTATTTCTTTTTGTTTCATGGCAAAAATTAACTGAGCGGCCTTTTGTACTACCGCTATTTGCCGTTTTGAGAGTGCAAAATTTGTCGGTAGTCCCTCTAACTCTTTCATGAAACTCTCTACATCAGAACCCACAGTTTCATTACACTGCTTGTTGAAGTTTCCCCACCATTCCTGTGATTTTTTAAACCATTCGTCTAAAAAGTGCTGTGTTGCTTGTAAATTAGTTGCGTGAATTCCACGATCTAATTGTTGTTGCAATTTGTCAAGCGTCTCCTGGCGTTGTTGTGGATTTTGTTGTGCTAGGTGCCAAATACCAATCAACTCTCCTAAGCTAAAACGTACAAACTTTAATGGTATACGTATTTCACCACTTAAATTGACCTGATCGCGCAAGAAGCGATCAAAGTAAATTTGCATGCGCTTCTCGTACACTTCTGTTGTGTGTAAAATCATATCGAGTTCTGAGGGAGAATCTACGCGTTCTTTTGCTGGTAGTGAGGCGTCGATTACAAAGACGAGTCCACCAAAAATGCGCATTTGTAAACCATTGTAGTAATTGTCTATCTTTTGCTTAAATAATTGCAAAACCGTTTCAATGCCGTGGTTGTCGTAAATTCCTCCGTCGCTTAAATGTAGATTGATACTTTGTTGTCCTTGGTAACCAGTAATGGTCACAGGTGGTAGACCAACGGGAAAAGCGCTTGAGGCAGCGACCGCGGTCGAAATAGGACAGTTTACACTACTTAATTGAAATTCATCCAAAGTGATTGCTGCGGTGGGGAATGGATCTAAATTGGTAAATAAGGATGGATAAATCTCTAACATATCATTAAAGTTAGATTTGGAAAGTGTGGTAAATACGAATTTTTTGCCGAGATTATATGAAGTGGAGTTTACTAACAATCGTGGGCGCAGAGCAAGATCACCCATTTTTTTGTTTTCCACAACGTAATCGTTCCACACCTTTTCCATTATATTGGTTCGATCGCGATGTGTTAGAGCAATTTCTCCAAAATAAAGAGGGTTTGCCAAATACTGATAGAGTTTGTGTTGGAAAGGAATTTGTAGCGATTTTTTGTATTTTTCCCAGCCAGCGGTAGATTCCCATGGCCTTTGTATGCATAGACTCGCGGCAGCAATACTACCACCAGAAACGCTACTGATGAAGTCAAAGGAGTTTAAGATGTTGGTGCTTTTTTTTGTTTTGTTTTGAAAAGCATTTTCCGGATCTTTAATATCGTTAATTGTATTTAACAAGTAAAGCGTTTCTCCTGCGAAAATCGCCGAGCGACTTCCTCCACCACTTACACAGCAGGCAACAAACATTTTTCCTGTAGAATCTATTTCAATGGCTTTTTCAATTTGTTGTGTGTCATAAGAGGTACTGGATTTTATGAAACCTGGGTCACCCAGTAGTGTAAAAATTCCCCAGGAGATAATACCGTACGCAACGACAGACAACAACATGACGGAAAAATAGAGGTTTACAATCAACATTGGTAACCATAAAACTACCCCCAAATAGTATTTGGGAGACGAAAATATTTTCTTCAGCCATTTAAAATAATTTTTCCAAATAAATATACGCATAACAATTCCTTTGTGAACTACGTAAGGTGCATTTTCTCTGAATATAATCCCAATAAACTCTGAGTAGTTAACATACTATAATCTAGCAAAAATGACTATTAAAAAGTTTTATTAGCATGCAATTTTGTGTATAATGGCGACATACTATTTTTCAAAGGGAGGTTTTATGAAAAATTTATTATGGATTGTTATCGCGACAACAACTATTTTTGCTCAAAGCATCTGTATTGATGCGGGACATGGTGGAAGTGATCCCGGAGCAGTTGGTTGGGGATTGCAAGAAAAAACTATCAATCTCGATGTTTCCCAACGTTTATACAACTTAATGAGACAAAGTGGTTGGAAAGCTTACCTTGTACGTAGTTCAGACAAGACTGTCAGTTTGTCAGGACGTACAAGCTATGCAAATAGTTTAGGAGTAAAGCGCTTTGTAAGTATTCACTGTAATGCATTTAATAAAAGCGCCAATGGTACAGAAACATTCGCTTATACAAAGGGAAGTAGTACATCTTTTTCTATGCGCAATAGCGTACACCCTCGCCTTGTTAGAGCAATGCGTACCAAAGACCGCGGAACAAAGACCGCTAATTTCTATGTAATAAAACATACGAATATGCCGGCTATTTTATGTGAATTAGCTTTCATTGACGAGAAAAGCGACTCTTCCAAACTAGGAGATTCTTATTATCGCCAAAAAGCTGCGGAAGCAATCCATGCAGGAATTGTTTCTACTCTTACCGCTCTAGATGAAGAAATTAGAACTTCTGACTCTTATATGGCTCCCAAATGGTCTCCAGATGGAACGGCGTTGTTGATAACACACCCAGGTTACAATGGTGTTCGTGTTATGAAAATGGATGATTACAGTATCCATAACGTTTCTTCTGCAAACACCTATAATGCCAAATGGATTTCTAGCCATGAAATCGTTTGCGGAGCAAAAGACGAAACAAAGCTATTAGATACTGTTACTGGTAAAACAGTAAGTACTTTTGCAGGGCTTGATATGCCAATCGCAGTTGTCAAAGACGGAACGCTAACTGTTGCAGAACATGTAATTTCATTGGAAAATGATGTTATTTTTAATGCAGTTGCTTCTCCTGATAACAAATTTGTTGCATATGAAAGCCTCAAAAATGGTATCCATGTAGTAAACGTCGAAAGTGGTAAATCTGTACGCATTGGGCAAGGTAATAATCCGGCCTGGATGCCTGACAGTACAGGGATCGTTTTTGATAGAGCATTAGATAATGGTCACGAAATTACACAAAGCAATATTTTTCTTGCGAGTGTTGATGGCCAAAATGTTGTAAATCTTACACAGAATCTATCTCTTATCGCGCAAAGACCTTCTGTTTCACCTGATGGACAGAAAATAGCCTTTGACGCACAAGGAAGTATTTTTATTGCTGCTTTTGCAGAGCAAAAAATACAACAAATTCTACAAGTTACAAAATAACTATCGTCCCCAGCGTATGCTGGGGAAATCATTTAGTAAGGTATGTAATGACTTATATACTAGGAATTTCTGGATACTATCACGACAGTGCCGCAGCGCTTATCAAAGATGGAGAAATTGTAGCTGCCGCACAAGAAGAAAGGTTTACCCGAAAAAAACACGATGAAGCGTTCCCAGAAAACGCCATCAAGTATTGTTTGTCTGAAGCGGGAATTGACGCCTCCAAGTTAGACGCCATAGGCTTTTATGATAAGCCCATCGTCAAATTCCACCGTTTGCTAGAAACATACTTCGCTTTTGCTCCTGCAGGATTTTTATCTTTTTGCAAGGCGATGCCTCTGTGGTTAGGGTTAAAACTTTTTATTCCACGCGAAATTCGCAAACATCTACCAAAGTTTCAAGGACCTATCCTTTACGCTGACCACCACGAAAGCCATGCTGCTTCCGCTTTTTTTCCTTCTCCATTTACTAGAGCAGCTATTCTAACTATCGATGGTGTGGGGGAATGGACAACCTCTTCTTTTGGTGTAGGGAACGGTAACAAGATTGAAATAACAAAACACCTGCGTTTCCCTCATTCTTTGGGACTATTGTACTCGGCATTTACATATTACACTGGTTTCAAGGTAAATTCTGGTGAGTATAAAGTAATGGGACTCGCTCCTTACGGAGATAAAGACAACGCAAAAAAATATGCGCAATTAATCTATGATAACATCATTGATTTAAAAGAAGATGGTAGCTTTCGTCTTAACCTAGACTATTTTAATTATTGCCAAGGTTTAACGATGACCAACAGTCGTTTTGCGAATCTATTTGGCGGTCCTCCGCGAAAAGCGGAAAAAGAAATCACCCAACGCGAGATGGATCTTGCCGCTGCTGTACAGGATGTTGTAGAAGAAGCGATGTTACGCATGGCAAGACACATACGCAAAGAGACAGGTGAAAAAAATCTGTGTATGGCGGGGGGTGTAGCACTTAACTGTGTCGGAAACGGTAAAATTATCAAAGAAGGTATCTTTGATAAATATTTCATTCAACCCGCAGCAGGTGACGCAGGAGGGGCTTTGGGAACCGCATTATTTTTATGGCACCAAATTCTCGACAAGAAACGCGAAGTTAATGAAAAAGACGATTTGCAAAAAGGGTCTCTTCTTGGCCCACAGTTTTCCGATCGCGAAGTACGGCGTTATTTAGACGGTATAGGCGCAAAGTACACAAGCTATGACAATTGGGATGATCAAATTGAGCGTCTTGTGGAGCTTTTGGAACAAGGTAAAGTGATTGGCTTTTTCGAAGGACGGATGGAATTTGGTCCTCGTGCTCTTGGTTCACGCTCCATTATTGGTGATGCGCGCAGCAAAAAGATGCAAAGCATTATGAATTTAAAAATCAAATTTCGTGAATCTTTTCGTCCTTTCGCTCCGATTGTTATGGAGGAGCATGCGCAAGAATATTTTGACCTCGTAGATCCTAGTCCGTATATGTTACGCGTGGGACATGTTGTCGAAAATAAGAGACGCAAGTTAACAGAAGAAGAGCAAAAGTTGTGGGGAATTGAAAAACTCAATATACCAAGATCAGATATTCCCGCCGTTACACATGTCGATTACAGTGCGCGTGTACAAACTGTGGATAAAGTTCGTCACCCAGTGCTGCACAAGCTCATGGCGAAGTTCCGTGAAAAAACGGGGTGTGCTGTTTTGGTGAACACTAGTTTTAATGTTCGTGGAGAACCGATCGTGTGCAACCCTAACGATGCTTTTCAGTGTTTTATCAATACCGGAATGGATGTTCTTGTTCTTGAGAAACAGATTCTACTTAAAGAAGAACAAACCGTGGAACAAAAAACTAAAGATTACTTAGCTCAGTTTGCATTGGATTAACAATGGATTTTCGTCACCCTAAAGAAATATGGAAAGATCCGCGTCAAGCGGTGGTAGATTTCGGTCGCATTTTTGGTATGGGAGTATTTGTCATTGGTGGAGTTTTGCAATGGCACAAAAGCGACTGGAGTTTATCTTTAGAAACATTTATTAACGAACCTAAATCTCTTATCCTATGGTGGATGGTTGCGGGTGTAGTCCTTACTCTATCAACTTTGACTTCGTGGCTCATGCGTCCTGTGTATTTTTTATGGATGCTATTGGGCCAATCTATAGGATGGGTAGTACAAAAAATAATATTAGGCGCTATTTTTTATTTACTGTTCACCCCTGTAGGTTTACTTTATCGCCGATGGTGTAATGTCATCACCAAAGGACCGGATAAAAAATTGGATAGTTATTGGGAAACAAAGGAAATAGTGAAGAACTATTATCGTCAGTATTAAGGAAATAAATATGGCGGAAGAAAAAAAAGAGGTTGGCTTTGAAGACAATCAAGATATGAATATTTTTCAAGAATTTTTTACTTTTCTTTGGCAAAATAAACTGTGGTGGATGATTCCTATCGCCATTGTTCTTGCATTGTTGATCGCCATTATTGCTCTTGGGGCTCAAGCAGGTAGTGGTGCTCCATTTATTTACACATTGTTTTAAAAATAACATTTTCCGCTCCGCAAAACTACGGGGCGGAACATATCTTACTCTTTTGTCTGCTTTACGGCAAAGCAAGTACCTCTCTTTGACTTTTCAACAAAAGAAACAAAGTGATCAACAAATTCTTTGCTTTCGCTAAAATCTTCTTCGTTAATCCCGTCTAACATTTTTTGTCGTGAACCTGTTTGTGTAAACAAGCTATACAATTTACGCAGATCGCGTATTTGTTGTTTGGAAAAACCAGCTCTTTTGAGTCCCACAATATTGACACCCCAGGTTTGATTGCGTTCACCTGCAATTAAAAAAGGAGGAACGTCCATGTTTATGCGACAATTACCCGATAAAATAGCCATTTTACCGATACGTACAAACTGGTGAACCATAGATCCACCGGATAAAATAGCGCCATCCTCAATTTCGACATATCCGGCAATACCAGACATATTTGCCATAATAACGTTATTACCCACTTGGCAATCGTGGGCAATGTGAGCACCACCCATAATCAAACAACCATTACCTATTTTTGTTGTGCTTTCTGGCTCTGTTCCTCGGTGAATGGTTACATATTCGCGGAAGGTATTGTTGTCTCCTACAACCAAGAAAGTCTTGCTATCTTTTTTAAATGCCTTGTCTTGTGGAAAGTGTCCAATAACAGCTCCCATGTGTATCTCATTATTATTACCAATTGTGGTATTCTCACCAATAAAGGCGTGTGGATAAATATGATTATTATCACCGATTACCGCGTTCCCCTCGATAATAACGTAGGGACCTATTTCATTTCCTTTTCCTATTTTCGCATTTTTATCTACGATAGCTGTTGGGTGAATGGCCATCTAAATTCCTTTATGTGCAAAATGTCGTTTTCTTTTAAACATAGACAATACTTAGGTTTCAGAGTGTAGCAGAATATATTATTCCCGTCAAGAACTTTTATAAGGCTAAGGCAAGGTAAAAGTAGTAGTTGTGGCAAAAATGTCTTTTTTTTTCGCTGAATTTTCGCTAAACTCGTAAATATTATGAGGAAGTTATAATTGTATGCGTAGGTCTATCGTTATTTTGAGGGACGGGCGGACACGGGTCTGCCCCTACAACGCACGGTGTTAAAGTTCGATTCTTTTATGTGCGTTTATGCTATAGTCACAACTGTATTTTATAAATAAAACAAAATTGAGGTGATAAATGGACAACACAGATATTCCACGATTGACGACTTTGTCTCATGGGGCAGGCTGAGCGTGTAAAATAGGGTCGAAAGACTTGACGGAGGTTCTCCGTTACTTACCTATTATCCAAGATCCCAATGTACTCGTCGCCGCAGAAACGGCCGATGATGGTGGTGTCTACAAAATTACCCCAGAAATCGCTTTGGTTGTTACTCTAGATTACTTTACACCGATTGTCGACGATCCTTACAGTTTTGGAATGATCGCAGCGGCAAATGCACTAAGTGATGTGTACGCTATGGGGGGAACACCGATTACCATGCTGAATATGATTGGTTTTCCTAAGAATACTTTGCCATTTTCTGTGTTGGGCGAAATTGTCAAAGGAGGAGCCGAAAAAGCTCAGGAGGCAGGAGTAAACATTATTGGGGGGCACTCTATTGACGACAGTGAACCCAAGTTTGGTTTTGTTGCCATTGGTACAATACATCCACAAAAAATATTACGTAACTCCACGGCACAAGTGGGAGATACTTTAGTACTGACTAAACCTTTGGGAACAGGCATTGTGAGTACGGCCATTAAACGGCAAAAGATTAGTGATGAGATGATCGCTAAGTCTGTGAACATCATGGCAACGCTGAATAAAGCGGCATCTGAAGCGATGCAAGAAGCCGGAGCGAATGCTTGTACAGATGTTACCGGATATGGTCTTCTTGGACACTTGAACGAAATGGTGAAAGGCAGTAAGGTGGCCGCAAAAATTTATTTAGACGCCATACCTTTCATTGACGGGGTGCGCGAACTTGCGGAAGATGGATTTATCCCTGGAGGAACGAGACGCAATTTAGAGGCAGTGATGAGCGATGTTAACTGGGAAGAAGATATCAACGCTATTTCGCAATTACTACTCGCCGACGCACAAACTTCGGGTGGCCTCCTCATTTCGGTGAACCAGGATCACCTTCCCAAACTACGCGAAGGTTTACAAAAACGTAACGTGTCATTTGCGGAAATAGGTGAAATCGTCGCGGGAAGTGATATTCATGTGATGAAGGGGAAATAAGTAGAGAGGTATGCTAGTTTGCGATGCCCCCACCGGGGGAGCCGAATACATGCATATGCAAGCCCTATGTCAGCATTTATAAACATAACTAAAATGGAGCAACAAATGAATAAGAAAATCATTAGTGCGATCGCAATAGTACTCGTGTGTGTGGCGAGTTTTTGTGTATATCAGCAAAATACATATGCGCAAAGTTCTCCGACTACTCTATCCACATTAGATGTGCTTGAGGAATTGGTGGGGCAGAAAATTATTTTGCGTAGTGGTAGCAAAAGACGACCGATGACATTCCATGCAATCGGTAGTCGTCCAGAAGTTGGAATAAATCTCGTTTTCATAAGTGGTATTGGGGAAACAATATACGTACCATTTTCGCAAATAAGAAGTGTGAGTATTTCTAGCGTAAAAATGGTGGCGGTGGCGGAAGGTGTTATTCACTAACTGTTGTCATATGAATATCTGTAGATTTTAGATTTTCCAATCCAGGTATTGTCTGTGTATTGGCATTATATAATGTCAATACGCGCAAATTTTGTAACTTTTTTAAACACGAAAAATCGACCTGAGAACAAAATTTAATCGATAAACACTGTAATTTTGTAAAACTTGTCAACGCCTCTATGTTACTCAGATTATGACACGCTTCTAACCGAAGCGTTTGTATACTGCTGTTTTCCCACAATCCACCCAAATCACTCATGGTACCTCCACGAATGGACAAAGTCGTCAAGTTTTCTAGTTCGGGTATGACACGAAAATATGCTTCGGTAGAGCCGCTTTCAATATGTAAGCTACGGATATGGCGCCACGCGTCAAAAATGCTGCGGTTAATAAAATGACAATGATGCAAATGTACGGCTATGATGCTGGTTGGTAGAGAAGAAAAATCATCTAGTGTGCAGTACCGTAAACGCAACTCACGCAAATTTTTGAGATTATCTATACCACAAACTCTTCCATCCACATCCAAACATTCTACATTCGCACTTTGTAGTACTTCTCGAATGTTGTTTTCACTTTCTAAATAAATTTTGTTCAGTCGCAAACTTCGCACATGTGATAATTTGCAAAAATCAAAGTTGTCTAACACATTGCTGCCAATATGTAGTTCTTTTAAGTTACTAAGTTGATCGGTGTTTTTGACTTGTGCAATCGAAGTACAATCTATGATATTGCAGTGCTCTATGGTTGATGGTAGAGATAATGTGTGATTTTTTTGCGCTTTACAATACTGTGTATCTAGATGACGTAAGTTGTGCAATTTGTTTAAAAAATCAAGATTGTCGAGGTTATGGCAATCTCTGAGTGTCAAATAGCGAAGTTTTTCGCAATCAATGTCGATGTTGCGTAATGCGGAGCAGCGTTCTAATTTGAGTGTTTTTAGATGTGGAAGATGTAAATGTAATTCATCTATTGCTATTGACGATACGTTTAGATATTCTAGTTTTGTAAGAAAAAGAAAAAAAGAAGTTTCTGCATTATGAATACCTCTCACATTACTACAGTCGAGGAATTTTAGATTGTGTAAATTTTTCAAAACATCTACATCGCCAGCAAAATTTCCACCGCTAATATCTAAATAAGACAAACGCGGCATACTGCTAAAAATGTCATAATTACAAAATGGAACGTTTTTAAGAGAGAGCCTTTCCAAATTTTTTAGGATGTGCAACTGTGGCGAAAATAAATTCACCGAATTTAGATTCAGCTCTGTAATTTGCGGTGCGTATTGTACCCAATTTTGATCTACCCAATAGCACTCTTTCAAATTGAGAAATCGCAGACTATCAAGATTTTCAATGCCATTTAACATGCGTAAATCACTACATCCCGAAACATCCAGTTCGATGAGATTTTGCAATTCGACAATATTCGAAGGAAGAGATGTTATCTGTGGATCGTAGATTCTTAGCCTCTCAACATGTGGTAGCATAAAACACCATTCCGGTATTTGTTTATCGCCCAAAAATTGGATCCTAACGCCTACCGTTCCTGAAAAACTACAGTTTTCAAAAGTGCAATTTTTCATATTGCCAATCGTCATATCTCCACGGAAACTGCAATTGTAAAAATGTACGTTTTCCCAATACTGTGTGACATTTTTATCGAGATAAAATATATGTCCGCGGTAGGTCTCGTTATTGTGGATGACTTGTGTTTGTTGTATGTGTTTCATTCGTATTGCTTCAACATTCGCGCATACTCACGCAATTGTTCGCTCTCGGCAAAAGAAACATTTTCCAGGCGCAATATGCGATACGCGTATTCTAAGACTTTTTTGGCTTGCGCGTATTTTTGTCGTTTTATATAGCGGGCAATAGTACGGTTACAATCTTTAACAGATAAAGGAAAGGTGTAATAATCAGGGTCTACTTTTTCACGTAAGCCATTTATAAAACCCGACACCGAAAGCAATTGCGTGTTTTTTACATTGCGCATCACTTTTAAAGCGTCTTCGCGCAATTGTTGGTCTTTAAATTTGCGTGCTAAGATGTAGTTCTCACAGCTAAAGATAAGATCGTGCTGTGCTAAAACATTTTGTTGTTTGTATTGCTCAAATAGGTCGTAAATTTTTTGTAATGCTTCATCGGTACGTGAGAAAACAATGCCTTGCAAAAACGCATTGGGAAATTTTTGTAGCAGTTGTTGTATGTCTTGGTATCTCTTGTGGATAATCGCATGGCGTATGATATCTGTAGAAAAGGTTTCGATATCTGGGCTGCTGATCATGTCCGCATAAGAAATGTTGGCATTTTGATAGTTTAAAACAAGGGGTAATATTTCGGTGCGCTCGTCGCGTTTTGCGTTGGCGGCGATATAGCGATTTAACAAATAAAGAAGGCTTTGCAACTGTTTGATAAAAGGGTTTTTTTGTATCAGTGGTTGTTGGGTTAGATAGGAAAAGTACCAGTTTACATGTAAAGAGAATTTCATTTGTTCACGTAGAGGCATTTGACGAATGAGTTCAGCCCACGGAAAACCAGGAAAAATTTGTGGACGTAGTAATGTCGCCTGTATGGTGTGCTGTGCCATTTGAGTTGGTGTTTTTGCGGAGAATTGCGCTTTATACACGTGGCTAAAGTGCCACTCAGGTACGATAGAGTATAGGTAGTCGACATATCTTTTGCGTAAATTTCCATTTGTGCCTAGAATGCATTGGTAGAGAGTACCCTTTATCTGAGCTGTGCTGTTGCTCCCGTAAATTGTGCGATCGATCTTTTGTAAATCGGGAAAATTTCCCAAGAAAAATTGTGTGGGAAGGTATGACGGATACATTTGGGTGAAGCTCTTTATATCTCTTTTTATCGCAGTTAGATCATCTTGCATTTCAAATTTTAGCGATAAAAGCATGTTGCAAATAAAAAGACTTTGCTGTTGTAAATTGCGTTTTAAAACTCTTCTTTCTATGCCCGTGATAAATTCTTTTCTTTTTTCTACATTCAAGTCTACCATATCGTACGAAACTTTTTTGATGAGTTGAAAAACATCGGGAAAAATAGAAGACTGTAGTTGTGGTGCGACGACATAATGTTGCCATTTACCTCTCTTCTTAAACCCCTTTAAAATGGTAATATCCCAAAGTAAGTTGTATATTTGTTTTTCTCGCACAACTAAAGGAGAAGGCGTCCAATTTTTTAGAATTTCGAAGCTCTTTTTACGCGTGCGCATTGCGATCAGCAAACAGGGGTGATCAAGTTCTGTAAAGAGCTCTGCAAATTTAAAGCGAAAATGTTCGGCATACCAAGTGGCAATGTTGAACTCACCACTGCATAACAATAAACGCACCGCATAAAACATTCCAAGAGGTTGAGTGTTATCGTCTAAAAATTTCCCCGCGATTTTCTTTGTGTCATTGTCCCATTTTTGCAAATAAAAATTGCTGATAAGTTTTTCGATATCGCTGTTTTTGGACGATGTAAAAAATTTTTTGTCTCTCATCGCGTCTAGTTGATGAATCGTATTATTGAAATGCAGCACCGAGTTTGTGTTTGCTTGTTGAATGTATGAAGCAAGTGTTGGCGAAGAGGACGATGTATTCCAAAAGAGCAGTGCTCCCAAAAGTAATACGGTGGGCAACACCCATAATAATATGTTGCGTGAATTTTTTTCTTTTGGCAGGTGTCGTCGTGGGGGGCGGCGTTCCATCATGTCTAGTAACTTTTGTGCCGACACAATGCGCTGTTGCGGATCTTTTTGCAAAGCTTGGGTGATCACGTCGGAAATATATTTTTGATGCGCGGTCGGATTTGGGAGCATAGATACCAAAGGCGGTGGATCAAAATTTACCACTTTATTAAAAGTAGATACGGTGTGCCCCGCATAAAACGGAGAGTGTTCACTCCAGGAAAAGAATTGATAAAAAACAACACCCAATAAAAATACATCGAGATTTTCTTGGGGTTCAATCTGATCGTCAATCTGTTCTGGGCTCATATATTGTGGTGTGCCGATGATATTGTTGGCTTTAGTGATGGTTTGCAGTTGTCCACTTGTGGACTTTGCAATTCCCAAATCGAGTAGCTTGGGCTGCATATCTGGGGTTAGCATTATATTTGTTGGCTTGATATCGCGATGAATAACTTTGTTTTCGTTGAGTACAGCCACTGCACGGCATATTCCTCGGGCAATTTCTAGCTGTTTGTGAAATGGGATCGAATGAGGGGACTTGGTGATTACATCGTGAAGCGTTACACCTTCAATATATTCTAGAACCAAGAAATAACGTTTTTGGGAGTGAAAAAAATCAATGGCTTTCACCAAGTTGTCGTGATGCAACTGTTGTAGAAAATAGTATTCGCGCTTTAAGCGTTCCGCATCTTGTACAATACACTCTTTGACAGCCACAGATTGCCTTGTCAATTGGTCGTAAGCCAAAAAAACACGACCCATTCCACCATGACCGATTATTTTTTGTAAGGTATACCGATTATTTATTTGCTGCATTTTGCTCCGGCAATGTGCGCAGCAAGTACTGCGCACATTTGCTTCTTATGCTAAGGCGTACTGTGAAAAACGCGTTTTATCTGTTGCTTTGAGATAAGCTTCTTCACCTGAGATTTTACCGTTGTTGAGCTCTTTTTGAATGGCATCATCCATGAGTTGCATGCCCATGCCTTTTCCTCCTTGGATGATATTGCGAATGTTACCGATATTCCCTTCGCGTATCGACGAAGCGAGAGCCGTTGTGCCAATAAGAATTTCATTGCACGCAACACGACCCTTTTTGTCTTTTGTCTTTAAAAGAAGTTGTGCGCAAACACCTTTTAAACAATCGCTCAACATTGTGCGAATTTGTGCTTGTTGATCGGCTGGGAAAGCGTCGATGATACGGTCAACGGTTTTTATCGCTGAATTGGTGTGTAGTGTTCCAAATACCAATGTTCCCGAGGCCGCTGCTGTGACGGCAAGAGAAATGGTTTCATAGTCACGCATCTCTCCTACGAGAATAACATCGCAGTCTTGGCGCAAGCCGTTCTTTAAACCATCGGCGAATGAGTTGGTGTCAATCCCCACTTCGCGCTGGCAAATAATGGATCTTTTGTTGGGATGCACGAATTCAATAGGCTCTTCAATCGTAATGATATGTCGTGCGGTTTTTGCGTTAATCTCATTGATCATCGCCGACAAAGTGGTCGATTTACCAGATCCAGTGGGACCAGTGACAAGTACAAGTCCCGAGTTCATGTAGCAAAAACTGCGTAGAACTTTGGGAAGATTCAAATCGTCTAGTGATTTTATTTCGGAAGGAATGACGCGAAACACAGCCCCCATACCATTTTCTTGGAAGAAATAATTGGCACGAAAACGCGCCTTATCTCCCAGGCCGTAGGCAAAGTCTAAATCTTTTACTTCGATAAAATGTTGCCAACGATCTGCGCTGCAAATTTCCTGTAGATATTGTTCCATGTGTTGTCGTGTAAGAACAGGGTGATCTAGATTGCTAATACGTCCATGAGCTCTTACTTTAGGTGGTTGCCCTTCACTTAAGTGTAAATCAGATGCGTCTTTGTTTAACATTACTTCAAACAAACTGTCAATTTTAGCCATAACCAGTCCTTCCTAAAAGTCTTTTTTCGGTGCCCACTCTTGAAATCTACTCTTATCAACCGCAGCATAATATGCTACTTGACCATCAATTACGCCATCTTTTACCAATTGGTATAGTGAATGATCCAATGTTACCATGCCTTGCTTTTTCCCCATTTGCATTACCGAACCCAACTGGAACAACTTGCGTTCACGTATGAGATTTGCCACCGCGTTGGTATTAAACATAATCTCTAAAGCAAGAGCACGTCCGCTACCATCTTTACGCGGTATTAACTGTTGGCAAATAATGCCTTTGATGGATTCTGAGATCATTGTACGCACTTGGCTTTGTTGGTCGGGAGGAAATACATCAATAATTTGTTCAATTGTCCGTCCTGCTGAAGTGGTGTGTAGCGTACCAAATACCAAGTGCCCTGTTTCCGAAGCACTGATCGCGAGAGAAGTTGTTTCTAGATCGCGTAATTCCCCAATCATAATTACGTCGGGATCTTCACGAAGTGCGGCACGTAGAGCCGCGGAAAAACTTGCGGTATGCTTGCCAACTTGACGTTGATTGATATGTGAAGTTTTAGGAGAGAACACATATTCGACAGGGTCTTCTATTGTAATAATATGATCTTCGCGCTGTTGGTTAATTAGGTCAACTAAACTGGCCAAAGTGGTGGTTTTTCCACTTCCCTTAGGCCCGGTAACGAGAACAAGTCCTTGGTGGTATTCGACAAGGCGCTTTAAATTTTCGGGAAGTCCCAGTTCTTCGCAGGTCGGTGGGGTTCTACGGATAATACGAAAGGCGCCATTCCACCCCGTACGTTGTTTTACGATACAGGCACGATAGCGATTTCCCTGTTGGTCTATATAGCTAAAGTCGAGACCTTTTTTTTCTTGAATTTGTTGCTGTTGTTCCGGAGTCAGTGCCGAAAATAAAAGTTGATGTGCTTTTTCGGCAGAAAAGATGCTTCCCCCTAGTTCTATGAGACTTCCGTGTAAACGCATCAGTGGTTTACAGTCTGTATTTAGGTGTATATCCGAGGCGTTCTTTCCGCGTGCATGAAGCAAGTATTCTTCCAAGGAAGAGAATGAGCCACCACTGTGACTAACACTAATTTGCGGTTGAGGAGCAGGACTTGGAGCTGGTGCAGGAGTAGGTGTGGGAGCTGGTGTATGAGTAGGTGCTCCGCCACCATGAAAATCATCGAGAAAAGCGGGACCTGCGTTTATTGGAGAACTTTCTTGAGGCTGATTGACACTTTTCTTCTTAAGACGCTTCTTTTCATAGAGCTTTAAAATAGATTTCGCTTGTTCTTTGCTAATGAACTTTACATGGACGATAACCTGAATAAGGCTTTTTCCCGGGTTCGCCTCTAGTATTTTTTTGGCCTTTTGTAGTTGTTTTTCGGTGGCAAACTCATTGCGAAGCACTACTTTTTCAACAAATTTATCTTGTTCGGTCAATGTTTCTCCCCTAATATTAGCACCTAATTATCGGCAAATACTTTGCTTAATTGACGTGCTCTTTCTTCGTTAATACTGTCTTCTATCAAAACGGCAATTTGATAATGTAGATTATTTGGAAGCACAATTTTTGTTCGTGCGGCATCACGATAAAACATAGATATTGTATTGCTTAACTCGTATCCTGTCAATGTTGATCCATCACTTGTCAAGTTTACGCTACCATATACCCTCAGTAAGTCGATAAGAGGTCGACGTAAACTTAAGACTTTTTCACTGGTCAATGTCATTAATTCTTCATAAAAATTTTGTAAATTTTTTTCTTTTTTCTTATGCTGTTGCGAATGTTTTTCAATGATGAGTTCTTTCAATTCAAGCGAAACATCTTCACCATGAAATTCATGCTCCACAACTTTGCGGATATCCCCTTCGCTACTTTCTATTTTGCGCAAAATAGCGAGCAAGTCATCAGGCGAATATCCGAAAACCTTGATTTTCGCACCTTCGAATTGCGAATTTTGTAGTAGTTGTAATAATTTTTTCCACTTGCGTTCCATCGAAATATTTTGTGAAAGAAAAGTTTCCATTTTGTAATCGACATCGTTTTGTAACTTACGACTGATAATGCGGATGGCGTGATTGCGCAAATTATTTGGGGTAAAATTAAGGCTAATTTCCAAGTCGCGGAACGATATTTTTTTCCCTCCGCGCAAGAAAGTGACCACCAACTGAAAAATCGTAGAAGCCATCTTTTCCGTTTCTGGTATTTCCTTCAATTGTTTTAGGCATTGGAAAAACTGATATGTTGATTGCGCTTTGCGCATAGCATCCCAAATCTTGTTTGTTACAGGGCTTTCAAAAAGTGATACATAAAGTGCTTTTTTGATATTCGCTTCGGTATTCCCCAAGAACTTGTTAGCGATTGTTTCGAAATCTTTGCCCTTGTCGACACCATGGCATATTTGCTTTATGCTATCAATAATGTGTAGATCAAATTCTTCGATATATGTTTTATTCTTCAAAGGATACTGCGCCATCAATTCATAAAGATCATGGCGATCGTAACATGATTCTATCGCGCGACGAAATTGAGTTTTATGTCGTGTCAGTAAATCTTTTAAGATAGTAAGGAAGTATTCATAGAATACCGCATTGATTTTTTTATCGGTGGTGATATTGGCGGCTTGTTTTAACAAATCGATGCCTGAGTTACCGTAGTTGATGACCACCATTAAGTTGCGCGGTTTTTCGACAAGTTTTTGGTGAGTCAAGAGCGCATGTTTCACACGCATTAAAGCATACTTCTCCTCTTTGTCTTTTAAATGGCGCATAAATCCTTCGATAAATTTCAGTAGATGCGGATATGGCTTTTCCGGTAGTTCTTTGCGCAATGCCTTTGCAAAA
The DNA here is from genome assembly GCF_009002475.1 of Candidatus Uabimicrobium amorphum. Lineage (GTDB taxonomy): Bacteria > Planctomycetota > Uabimicrobiia > Uabimicrobiales > Uabimicrobiaceae > Uabimicrobium > Uabimicrobium amorphum. The sequence continues at coordinate 8,522,809 of NZ_AP019860.1, read as the reverse complement.
GCCTTACAATTTATGGGATTCACCTGCCACTTTTTCAATACTTTCCAGTCGTTTTCAATTTGCAAAGATTTTTCTTTTTGAATTTCGGCGATGGAACGACGCGTATTGGTACTGGGGGTTAAATAATCAATTTTTTCCTGTTTTGTCTTTTGCAATCGCCGTGAGCGTTTTTTGGTTGCGTGTTTCTCGGTTGTGGGTTTGTCTTTTTTTTGCGTCACCACTACGGTATTGTCACGCACACTGTTTTCCGCTTGATTTTCTTGTACTTCAGGTTTGGGAGGATTACGCATAATAAAGTCGTTGCGCGACAAATTATCAAAAGACAAAACCTTGAGTAAAATTTCTACTGATGGTTGAAAAGCAACATCTGGAAAGCATTGTAAACGCTCTTGTACACAGTTAAGACGCTGTTTTTTAGAAAATGCATACAGACGCTTTGCAATAAAACGTTTTACCGACAATTCTATTTCTTCTTCGTAGAATTCTGCTTCTTTTAGCAAAAAACTTTTTGCTGGCGAATCGCCGAGTGTTTGCGCAATCGAAACTAGATGATTCATATATTGGAGAATTGGATAACAACTGTGTGGAAAATTTTCCAGGTAGGTTTCGAGGGTTTGCATACATTTTACACAATCGGACATGTAAATCTCCTACTATATATGAACCTTTGCCAATGGCTGGTAAACTACTTTTTTACTTTTTCCGTTGCGAATAAATTGGCTTTCATATAAAGTTAAGGCTTCTATTTGGCACTTTGTGGTGTAAGACTTTTCATGGGCGCGAAATACCGGAAAAAAGTTTTCAGGAAGTTCTTTGATTCGTCCAAGTGTTATATGAGGATTAAACCCGGAATACTTGGTTTCTTTGGCGAAGCCCAAATCCTCAAGTTTATTTTCTAAGTCGTCATATGTTCCTTGTAATAAGTCTTTTGCACCGTCAATTCCAAGCCACAGTACACGTGGTTTTCTCTTTCCGGGAAAAATTCCCAACTCTTTGAGTTCGATTTCCTGCGGAGTTTTATCGACAACAACAGATTTCATTATTTCCGTGATTTTTGGGATTAACATTTGATCTGTATCTCCCAGAAATTTTACGGTAACATGAAAACTCTGCTTTTCTACCCACTTAATACCTTGAGGCATTTGGTTGCGTAGGACACTTTGCAATTGTGCTATTTTGTTTTTTACTTCATCATGAAAAGGAAAAGCAATAAACATTCTTTTGCTACTCATGCTTTATACACCTGAATAAAGAAACTTGATTCACGATATTGAAAATGCTATTATGCGAAATGCTTTCATCTCTCGAAGACGTGTCTAAAAAGAACACGCCCTATTATCTACATGATAACAAAATCTAAAGCGTACGTCTATCTATGTTTGAAATCCCTTGGAGGAAAAATATGGAACAAAAACTACAACAATTTATAGAGAAATACGTCGACAGCGTTCGACCGCTTTTAAAAGAGCTGTACACGCTGCATTGGGAATACGATACTACAGGAGATAGTTCTCTTGTGGAACGCAAAATAGAAATAGAAAAGCAGTACAAGCAAATAGTTGCCAATAAAGAGTCTCTTGGGCAGTTACAAGAATTCAAAAAGTCGGGGATGATTCACGATACCGTCCTACAACGCCAGCTAGATTGTCTACTAAATGAGTTTGGTATGAGTCAGGGAGAACCTGAAAACATCAAGCGCATTATTCAACTAGAATCTGAAATAAATACAAGCTACAACCAGTATCGTGGTAAAATAGACGAACGCGAGCTAAACGACAATGAAATAAAAAAAATGTTGCACGATGAACTCGATTTAGAGATGAGAAAGAAAGCATGGGAAGCAAGTAAGCAAATTGGTCAAGAGGTAGCGCAAAAAGTCATTGAAGTGGTAAAACTACGCAATGAAAATGCGCAAAAAGCAGGATATTCCGATTACTATACTATGGCTCTAAGCCACAAAGACCTTGATGAAGAGAAAATGTTTTATACTTTAAATCGCCTCGCGGAGTTGAGCGACGAACCTTTTCGTAAACTCAAGGCCAAAATGGATGAAGAGTTATCACAAAAATTTGGTATCGCTGTAGAGGATATGCGTCCATGGCACTATGCAGACCCATTTTTTCAACAGCCACCTCCGCATAAAACTCTTGATGTGGATCAATTTTATCAAGATATCGACATTGAGCAGTTGATGATCGACACATACGACAGTATTGACATGGATATCCGCGACATTCTCGAAAGGTCAGATCTATATCCTAAAGACAAAAAATGTCAACACGCTTACTGTACTTTCATTGATCGCGAAGCAAAAGATGTACGTATACTATGCAATATTGCTCCTACAGAGCAGTGGACAAGTACTACGTTGCACGAATTCGGTCACGCGGTGTATGACAAATATATCGATTCTGATTTACCGTATATACTCATTGACACGCCACACACTCTGTCCACAGAAGCGATTGCAATGATGATGGACACGCTGTCAAAAAATCCCAAATGGCTAACTGATTTCGTCAAAATAGATGCGGAAAAAGTAACTCCTATACACGATGAGCTCATCCAAGAAGAACGTCTAACGCAATTTGTGTTTATTCGTTGGGGACTCGTAATGGTCAATTTCGAGAGAGAGCTATACAAAAATCCCGACCAAGATTTAAATAAACTGTGGTGGGATTATGTAGAAAAATACCAATGCGTAACGCGTCCGGAAAACCGTGATAAACCTGATTGGGCTTCCAAGATTCACTTAGCGTTGTGTCCGGTATATTATCAAAACTACATATACGGAGAATTGGTATCTGCACAACTACAAGATCACATCAAAAAGGAAGTCGGAAATGGTGAGTTATTTGGCAATAAAGATTTAGGGACATACCTAAAAGATAAATATTTTGCCAGCGGTGCCAAGTACGATTGGAATGAAACACTAAAAAATGCCACTGGAGCTAAGTTAGATCCTAAGCATTTTGTGGAGCATTCTCTAGGTATACCGTTGACATAAGATTTTGCAAAAAATTTATGTTAACGTAGGGCGGTTTCGTACCGCCCTCTGTCCTAAAACACGTCCTGGTGAATTACGTGTCCTATTTACGCTGTATCAAATCCCACAAATTGCCATACAAATCGGCAAAAACAGCGACCGTACCATAAGGTTCTTCTTTTGGCTCACGAACAAAGGTAATTCCCTTGGCACGCATGTCATTGTAATCACGCCAAAAATCATCGCTATGCAAAAACAAAAATACACGTCCACCTGTTTGATTGCCAATAAAATTTTCTTGCTGTGGTGTCGAGGCTCGTGCCAAAAGTAACGTAGCTTCGCTCGATCCTGGAGGGGCAATGACCACCCAACGTTTATCCTGTGCTGGTTGATAGGTGTCTTCGACAATGGTAAAATGTAGTTTATTGGTATAAAAATCCAAAGCCTCATCGTAATCTCTTACGACAAGAGCAATATGTAGAATAGATTGTTTCATTTGCATACTTTCTGTGTAATGGATGATGCCCCTAGGAGCTATTATGAAGGATAAATTTTCTTTTGATGACAGCATCAATCGCCGCGTTGTACCAGCGCTGAAAACTCACCCTAAAATATTAAAAGACAGTAGTAAAAATTTATTTGCCGCTGGTGTTGCCGATATGGATTTTCGGGTATCCCCTGTAATTCTAAGTGCATTACAAAAACGTTTAGATCATGGAGTTTTTGGATACGAAATGTTAGCAGATGGTTTGCTACCGGCATTAATACAGTGGTTACACCACCACCATAAATGGGTGGTAAAAAAAGAACACATTTTGCGCTCGCCAAATATTTTAAATGCGCTGGCGATAGCTGCGTCTTTGTTTACAGAGCCTGGAGATGGAGTGATTGTTCAGCCTCCAGTTTTTTTTGATTTTTTTGATATACTACGCGAGAACAATCGCAACTTAATTACAAACCCTCTGATTTTACGGGATGGCTGTTATTATATAGATTTTGACGATCTAGAGCAAAAAGCCGCTGTTCCCAGCACCAAGATGATATATTTATGTAATCCACATAACCCTGTCGGTCGTGTTTGGACTGAACAAGAGTTGCAACAACTAGGTGATATTTGCGCAAAACATAATGTTCTCGTCGTTTCTGATGAGATGCATGGAGATTTAGCTTTTCGTGGGCATACATATATTCCCTTTGCATCCATGGGGGAAAAATACGATGCGAATTGTATTACTTGCCTATCTCCTGCAAAAACTTTCAACATCGCTTCTTGTTGTTGTGCCTTTACAGTGATCTCTGACGACAACAAACGCAAGGCTTTTCAAGTGGAAAATAGTCGTTTAACCGTGAATAAGAACAATGCTTTTGCGAATGTGGCGATGGAGGCCGCGTATAAAGATGGCGAAGAATGGCTAAAAGAGGCTCTTTTTTATTTGGAGAAAAACGTAAACTTGACCAGAGAATATCTCAAGGATATTCGAGGAGTTACATTGATTGAACCACAAGGCACATTTTTGTTGTGGGTAGATTTTCGAGAGCTAGGCTTTTCTACAAGTGATCTGACAACTTTTTTGAGAAATCAGGCCAAGTGGGCGGTGACAAGAGGTGAAGCTTTTGGAGAAGAAGGTGCAGGTTTTATGCGTGTAAACATTGCCTGCACACATGCTACCTTGGAGTCGGCGCTTGACCGATTAAAAAACGCCATGAATCGTTTATATTCACGATGATTGTTAGTGCCATTGACTTAAGGAAACTCGCAATGTAAAGTCGACTTGTAAACGCTGGATCCCTGCTTTCGCAGGGATGACACGATAAGGTTTTATATCTTAGCTTGACAGCCATGCGCGGAAGCGGGAAACCAGCAATGTAAAGTCGACGCTATTTTTTTGCAGTAGCTTTCTTGGTCGCAGTCTTCTTGGCTGCCGTTTTCTTGGTAGTAGTCGTCTTCTTAGCAGCAGCTTTCTTGGTAGTAGTCGTCTTCTTAGCGGCAGCCTTTTTTGTAGTGGTCGTCTTCTTAGCGGCAGCTTTCTTCGTAGTAGTCTTTTTAGCAGCAGCTTTTTTGGTCGTAGCCGTCTTCTTAGTAGCCGTTTTCTTAGTCGTAGTTTTCTTAGCAGCAGTTTTCTTGGTAGTTTTCTTAGCGGCAGCTTTCTTCGTAGTCTTTTTCGTTCTCGCTTTTTTCTCTGGAGCTTCTTCTATAATTTTGAGACAGTCTTTTGCTGTTAGCTTTTCTGGATCTTCGCCTTTGGGGATTTTATAATTTCTCTTGTTGTAAGAAATATAAGGTCCATATGGTCCGTTGAGTACGCGAATACCTTCCTCGGTAAATTCGTGAATGGTTTTTTTCGCATCTAACTCTATTTTTTCTTTGATAAGAGTAATCGCTTCTTCAAGAGTTACCTTAAGAGGATCATGTTCTTTCAACGACACAAATTTGTTATTGTGTTTAATGTACGGTCCATAACGTCCTTCGGCTGCGATGACTTCTTCGCCATCGTACTCCCCAATATGACGTGGAAGTTTAAACAGTTCGAGAGCTTCTTCCAGGGTAATTGTCGCTAAATGTTGATTTGGTCGCAATTTGGCAAATTTGGGTTTTTCTTCGTCGTCGACATGGCCGATTTGTGCCATTGGCCCATAACGACCAATTTTAACGTACACGTCTTTATTGGTTTTGGGATCTAGTCCTAGCTTTCTTTCTCCCGTTACTTGTCCCGCTTCTTTGAGAGCTAATTCTACGTCGTCGTGGAAGGGTTCATAAAAATTGTGGATCACATCATTCCATACTTTTTCACCTTGGGCAATTTCATCAAACTCTTTTTCGATCTGTGCCGTAAAGTCGTATTGTAAAACTTGTTGGAAATATTCAATTAAAAAATCATTTACCACGATTCCGATATCTGTGGGGACTAATTTTCCACGGTCTGATCCGTATTTTTCTTCGCACAACTCTTCGTTAATTTTACTGTTTTTTAATGTTAGTAATTGATATTTGCGTTCTTTTCCGGGCGTTTCACCTTTGGTCACGTAACCACGTTTTTGGATGACGCTCATGGTTGGTGCATATGTTGATGGACGTCCAATGCCCAATTCTTCTAGTTTTTTGACCAATGAAGCTTCGGTGTAACGTGCAGGGGCACGTGTAAAGCGCTGTGTTGCTTTCATTTCTTCTAGATCTAGTACTTGTCCAACTTCTAGAGGCGGAAGAATTTCGGAATCTTCGGTGATTTCGTCGTCTGTGGAAACTTCATATACACGTAAAAATCCATCAAACTTAATCACCTCTCCATGTGCAGTGAGCTGATCTTTCAATGTGGATATCTGAATTTTTACCGTGGTTTTTTCTAACTTTGCATTACTCATTTGCGAAGAAATTGCACGCTTCCATATGAGGCTGTAGAGCTTTTTTTCATCGCTCGTGCCATCGACTTGTTCATTTTCAAAATACGTGGGACGAATGGCCTCGTGTGCTTCTTGTGCATTACGTGCTTTGCTACGATATTGTTTAGGATTCGAATATTCTTTGCCATATAGACTTTTAATGGCTTTTTCTGCCGAAGCGATGGCCACTTTCGAGAGATTGACGGAATCGGTACGCATGTAGGTAATCTTTCCCGACTCATATAAACCTTGAGCAACGCGCATGGTTCGTGCAACCGAAAATCCTAGCTTACGACTCGCCTCTTGTTGCAGAGTTGATGTTGTGAATGGTGCGCTCGGAGATTTTTGCGACGGTTTCACTTTTACGTCCGCAACAGAAAATTCTGCTTCGGTGCATTTTTCCAAAAACGAACGCGCTTCTTCATGATCGGCTAACTTCCGCGAGAGTTCCGCTTTGATTTTGTATGTTTTTTTATTACTTTTTGCCTTAAACAGCGAGTTTAGCCTGAAAAATGGTTGTGGAGTAAAGTCTAAAATATTACGCTCTTTTTCCACTAAAATTCTCACGGCAACAGATTGCACTCTACCAGCAGAAAGAGACGACTTTAAGCGAATTTTTTTCCATAGTAGTGGTGAAAGTTCGAACCCCACTAAACGGTCTAGTATTCTGCGTGCTTGTTGTGCATTTACTAAGCTTTGATTTAGAAAACGCGGTTTCTTTATGGCTTCAAGAATGGCAGGCTTTGTAATCTCGTGAAAAACGATTCTTTTCGCTTCTTCAGGATTAATCCCCAATACATGGCAGAGATGCCATGAGATCGCCTCTCCCTCGCGGTCTTCATCAGTAGCAAGCCAAATTTCTTTGGAGTCTTTTGCTAATTTTTTTAACTGTGTAACAATCTTTTTTTTGTCGGTGGGTACTTCATATGTAGGGGTGTACTTTTTCTCAACGTCAACTGCTAATTTTTCCCGTGGCAAATCTCGAATACATCCGTAGCATGACTCAACAGTGAAATCTTTCCCTAAAAATTTTTCTATTGTTTTGGCCTTAGCAGGTGATTCTACAATCATTAAATTTTTTGGCATATTTTATAACTCTTTGAATGGGTTACTAAGGCGTGTCTCACGCCCCGATTCTAACCAACAATGTAAGTTGCCGTTGCAATGGCAATTAAATCTTCTTTTTCGTTATGAAGTTTCATTTGCGTAACAGCAACCTTATTTCCAAGACGTAATAGTAATCCGGTGGCAAAAAAACTTTGACCTAAACCGGGTCTTAAATAATCAACTCTGAGATCTATTGTTCCAAACTGCTGAAAAATATCTTGTACTTTGCGCTCCCAAGTGTCAGGCTCTAGTGTTTTTAAAATTCCAACAAAAGCGGTGATTCCACCCGTAACATCCAATATTGTTGAAATAACACCACCATGTAGACTTTTGTGCACAGGGTTCCCCACAAGTAGATCATTCATCGGGAGTTTTAAACACACATTGTTTTCATCTACAAAGTCCAGTGTAATGCCTAGAACCTTATTAAAAGTTATTTTTTCGTCAATAATAGTCGAAACAATATCGTGTAATTTCAAATTCATAGTATTTTTTGTAATATTTGGTTCTCTATTTTTTACATAATAAAAAACAGAAAGCAAGTTGAATCAAAAATTTTCAGACAAAAATGTTAAGGACGAGCTCTGTTGTCTGCACAGAACTCGTCCCCTAATCCCTATTGTCCAAGCCACAACTAAAATTTAGGCAAGGACCTTGGCTATTTTTTCCATTGCGGCATCGATATCCTCTTTGGTGATAATGAGAGGAGGTGCGAAACGAATGATGTTGTAGTGCGTTTCTTTGCAAAGTATACCTAATTGTTGTAATTTTTCGCAGAAAGGTCGTGCGCTTTTAGCTTCTTCATTGAGCTCAACCCCAATAAGAAGTCCGCGGCCTCTTACCTCTTTTACAAAACGACTATTCATCGCCACTAACTTTTCGCGGAAATATTTACCATTTTCGTAGGCATTTCCAATGAGATTTTCTTCCACTAAAATCTTGAGAGATTCTCTTGCTACGGCCATTCCTAAAGGATTTCCGCCAAAAGTTGATCCGTGTTGCCCTGGTTGGAAAACACCTAGTATTTCGGCGTTAGATAACATCGCAGATACTGGATAAAAACCTCCAGAGAGAGCTTTACCAACAATGGTAACGTCGGGTTTGATATTTTCATAATCGCTAGCGAATAAGCGTCCCGTTCTTCCAAGACCTGTTTGGATTTCGTCGGACATGAACAAAATATTGTTTTCTTTGCACAAATTGTAGAGGTCTTCTAAGTAGCCTTGCGGAGGCATTATAATCCCTGCTTCACCTTGGATAGGTTCAATAAGAATCGCTGCGGTCTTGTCTGTAATGGCTTGTTTGGCGGCTTCAATATTTCCATACTCTGCGAGAGTGAATCCTGGCGTAAAAGGCCCAAAATGCGTTTTGTAGTCTTCTTCGGAGGAAAAGGAAATGATTGTCGTTGTTCTACCATGAAAGTTTCCTGTGAAAACGATAATCTCTGCTTCATTTTCTGGAATTCCTTTTTTGGTGTAGCCCCATTTTCTTGCCGCTTTAATCGCTGTTTCTACTGCCTCAGCACCACTATTCATTGGCAAAACCATCTCATATTTTGTCAACTCGCAAATCTCTTTGCAAAATAAGGATAGTTGGTTGTTGCGAAATGCTCTTGAGGTTAGCGTCAGCTTTTCAATTTGTTCTTTTGCCGTTTTTACTAAGCGTGGATGACAATGTCCTTGATTTACTGCCGAATAAGCACTCAAACAATCAAGGTATTTGTTTCCTTCTACATCATACACCCAAATTCCTTCACCTTTTTCTAGTACGACATCCAGAGGGTGATAATTACGCGCGGCGTATTTATTTTCTAAATCAACAAACTGTTGATTGTTTAATTTTGGTGTAGAAGAATTTAATTGCTGGTTCATAAAAACCTCCCTAGTTTCCATTTGTATTTTGTTTTTGCGGTGTCTTTGTTGTCTTTGTTTTTTTCTGTGGTATCTTACGCGATACCAAGATGGGAACAGTACGGCGGAACAAGCGCACTTCTTCGCCTTGTTTTATACCCAAAGTTATTTCGACAGCTTGTGGCAGTTGTTTTTTTTCTTTACTATTCCACACCGAAGAGATTTTTCCCTCATCGTAAAACCGCAATTCAAAACTCATTACTTCATCGTACAGTTTTATTCCCGTGCCACCAGAGAATGGATCTTCATCGATAAAAAAATCTTCACGGCGAATAATGCGAAATGTATCATCGCGGTTCTTTTTTAACAAGTAACCGATTTCGCACAAGTCACTATGATTTCCTCCAGGGGCTAATAATATACTATCTGTATTTGAAATAAAGTCAACACGTGTATTTTTTCCCTGCTTGCGCGCGAAAAAATAACGATTGTCTTCAACTTGGTACATATATGCACCTTGTATATCTTTACTAATAAAATTGAGTAATCTATTCCCCACTCTTTCTGTATGGGCGCGTGCCTCAATAAAATTTCGCGAATTTAAGGTTGTGATAAGTATCGAGTACGCCATCGTCAGTATAATAGAAAGTATCGTTGTTGCAATAAGTACTTCGATCAACGTAAAACCAGTATTATTTTTTTTCTTCATTATCTGGTCTTTCTGCTAAAATTTCTGCTTGCAAAACGTATTTTTCCTCTTCATTTTCTGTATGATAAACGCTGACGGTGATTTCATTAATCTTTACCGAAAATTCCTTTTGCGTTTCGGGAGATTTTGTGGATAAGACCTTTTGACGCTTTTTGACATCCCACTCATAGTATTCAAAACCTTCTTTGCGAAAGTCTCCTCCTCGACGTCTTTCTACACCGCTGATTACTTCGGTCATTTTTTGTTCGAGTAAGTTTTGCAATTGACGAAACTGTACGGCTTTTATTGACTCTTCCACTGCTTCGTTGCGAATAACAAGTAGTGTTGAAACAGCAATGGATAAAATGGCGAGTGCCACCATAACTTCAAGTAATGTAAAACCACTTTTTCTCTTTATCATTATATTTACTTCTTTAAACGTTCCCATAGCAAATTTAGTACAAAATACGCAGAGTGCTTCTTGTGTTCTACTCGTGGTCTGCGAATCACTTTATCGCGTACAACACAATGGTCACTGTCTGCATAGGCGACGTACACCAATCCCAAAGGTTTATTTGGCGTTGCTCCTGTGGGACCAGAAATACCCGTTGTGGCAATTCCAATGTCGGTTCCCATCACTTTGCGAACCCCTTGCGCCATCTCACGGGCACACTCCGGGCTAACAGCTCCATGTGCTGTGATGGTCTGCGGATCCACACCTAGGATTTTTATCTTTGCTTCGTTGCTGTAGGAAACAACCGCATATTGTAAATAAGCAGAGCTTCCAGAAACATTTGTGAGTAAGTGTGTGGTAAAGCCACCGCTACATGACTCGGCAACAGCAATTGTTTTTTTCTGATCGATGAGAAGCTTTGCAATTGTTTCTTCTAAAGAGGAACCATTTTCGCTGTAAATATACTTTTGCAATTGTGCACGGGCTTCATCAACAAACGCGTTGATTTCGTTGCGGCTTTTCACCACTATATCAACACCGTTGTATTGCGGTAAAAGACTTATGTCTACCTGTGATCTACCTTGTATCTTTTCCAGTATTTTTTGTACTTTTGATTCGTACATTCCACTGAGACGTAGGGTATGACTATGATATTTTTGGGCCATTTTTTTTAGTAAGGGTAGCACTTCTTCCTGAAACATCCCCTCGGCTTCGGAGGGGACACCTGGCAGGACAAATATATGGCAACCATTTGCCTCAACGTAGAAACCCGGAGCGTGTCCTACCGGGTTTTTCAGGAGCTGTGCATGTGCATGGACAGAGGATATTTCTCTGTTTTTTGCATATTTTTTGATGATGCAATACCATTCATCTTTTTCTAGGAAATCATCGAAGTTTTTATGGCAAAACGCATACAGAGCTTCATGAGTAATGTCGTCGTGTGTGGGGCCTAATCCACCTGTTGTGATGACTACCGTGTCTTTTTGCGCACTCAAAAGTTCGGTGATTTCCTGGATGTCGTCTCCGATTGTTGTAATTCGTGAAACACCAATGCCCAATTGTTGTGTTTGCTGTGCTAAAAATGTTGCGTTGGTGTTGACAACTCTTCCTTCTGTTAATTCTGCTCCGATGGATAAAATGTGTGCGATCATGCTTTCCTCATTAACATACAATCTGTCACAGCATGCTGAAATACCCAAACGCGGTTGTTCGCAAGGTTTAACATAATATCGTAAGGAGTTGCCCATAAAATCGTACCTCTTAGTATTTCTCCTTCGTGGAGCGAGAGTATGACTTCATTACCTTTTTGCAGCATCTCTTCGGGAAATTTAAAGCGACCTTCGCGACCATGGGTTGGTTTTAGGCGCTTTCTTTGAATGTCTTTGTCTACCATTACGAATTTTTTTAGGGTCTTTTGTACGGCACGTTCGTACATATACTTTATTTCTAGACGATGAATTTTTTCAATGTTGTCTTTGCGATCCGCAGCAAAAAATTCATATGGAGTGAAATCTTTTATACGTACGGTTTGATACTTGTTTTTATATTTCTCGATAACTAGTATTGTGTCTTTTTCTGTGTATTTTGTCAATTGCTCAAATGCGGCTTTTTGCGCATCATCGCTTTGCATCTTTTTTTTCTTCTGCATTTCTTTATCGAGTCTTTTTTGTTCCAAGACGCGTTTTTGTTCTTTGTATTTTTCTATGGAGATGTTTTCTTTGACTAAAGAACATGCCAGTGCTAGTGTGATATCAGGGTAGGCTTCACATATTTTTTGTGCTTCTTCTTTGCGCGCTTCTTTTTCTTTTTTTTGAGCAATGGCGTCTTCTAGAGATATTTTTTCGCGATGGACAGACAATGCAGTATAAATCCCCAAACCGTGCTTGGTTGCTATCTCTTTCACTTCGGTCGGAATTCGTGTTTTTTTCTTTTTATTGTTGTCAAAACGTTTTTTGCCTTTGTGTTTTGAAAAACGGCCTTTGGGTTTCGAAGATTTGAAATTTTTTTTAGGAGATGACACTTTTCTTTCCATTTTTTTATCTCGCTATAATAGTTTCGTGGAATGATAGTTTTTTATCGAGAGTGCTATAAACACGGCAACTTGTGGTTACCAAAGCAGTTGCTACATGTGTTATTTTCACCACCCGCTATTCAAATAATATTACGAGTTCACCATAATGTCAAGTGCAGCACAAATTCCACTGAAAAATTATTTTTTAATTGATTCTTTAAAACCAAGTGTTTACTATATGTAATTCGCAAAACACAACACCTCTAAGTAGACGTAAAAGCAAGAAAGGACTTGTACATGTACGCTATAATTGCAGATGGCGGTAAAAATTATAAAGTGTCACCTGGCCAGGTAGTAGAATTAGAAAAAAAAGATGTTGCTTCGGGAAAAGAAATAGATCTTTCTGATGTTCTGTATTTTAAATCAGACAAAGAAGTTTTGGTTGGAACTCCCAAAGTAGAAGGTGTAAAAGTTACAGGAGTTGTTGAAGGCGACACTAAGGCACCTAAAGTAACCATCCTAAAATCTAAGCGCCGCAAAAACTATCGTAAGAAACAAGGTCATAGACAAGTATATACAAAAGTTAGAATTAAAGATATCGTAAAGGGGTAACACATGGCTCATAAGAAGGGACAAGGTGCTTCACGTAACGGTAGAGATAGTAACGCACAATTCCGCGGTATCAAAAAATACGGCGGAGAAAACGTAAAGCCTGGAACCATTATCGTTCGCCAATGCGGAACACGTTTCAAACCAGGAGTTAATGTTGGCCTGGGAAATGATTACACTATTTATAGTCTTATCGGTGGCAAGGTAAAATTTGAGAGAAACAGAGTTATCAGTGTTTTACCTGCAGAATAGTAAGACAACCTAAATAATAGAGAGTACTACCATCTCTCTATTATTTTCCTCCATCGCAAATATAACCACCAACTTTCTCACCAAAACTACTTTCAAAAATACCGCAGCGCCTTCATAGAAGATTTGTATATGGACACAAAAAAACTATTGGTACTTGTTTTATCCTGGTTACTTCCAGGAAGTGGTTATTGGTTTGTACAACAACGACTAAAAAGCGGCATACTATTTCTCCTAATTGTTCCAACATATTTTTTGGGAATTTGCATGCTGGATTTCTCCACATATTTTTTACACAAACATCGTTTCTACTATGTTTTGAATTTTGTCATCGGACTTCCTGGAATACTTTTTGTCAATTTTGCGACTAGCACTCCACAACTAGTATCTTCGCCTGATGTGATTCAGCTTGGTTTTTTGTGCATAGCAGTATCATCGCTACTCAATATACTGTTATTCTCCAAAATATATTTTACACTCAGTAAAGTTTCACGATGATTTCTCTAAAATTTCTGACAATGATATATTTGTGCTATATAATATGTATGTGCTCCGCCTTTACTTCAGAAGTCGACATCACCGTTTCTTTTGTAAAGGGGTGTAAACTTTTCGCTATAACCCTTGGCCTCCTTGCTATTATATTCTTTCTGATATAGAGAAACTGTGTAGGAGAATACGCATGTATGCTCAAGTCGCTCTCCCCTTACCATTAAAACAATTGTTTTCATATAGTATTCCCGAAGACTGTACCTTAGAAACAGGTATGCGCGTAAAAGTCCCCTTTGGCCGCCGTACGCAAATAGGGGTCTGCATTGAAACTGTTGCACAAATCGAAAATACAAAATTTCGTATCAAAAGCATTCACGAAGTCATCGACACGAAACCGGTAATCGATTGTGCAATGCTCGAACTGGCCAAATGGATGTCTCAATATTATAGATGCTCTCTCGGAGAAGCTCTGGAAACGATGGTTCCTAGTTTTTTGCAGCAAAAAAGTTATAGTAAAACCATCGCGTATTTACAAATTGCTGCTCATGAAGAAATAGAGCAGCAAATAGAGCAGCTGCAAACGAAATTTCCCCTACAGGCCCGTGTACTAAAGCTTGTGCGAGAATTTGATGGTGAACTCACGGCCAAGTCTATCTGCAATCGACTCGGTATAAGTCGTTCTGCGATAAAAACGCTACTGAAAAAAGAACTACTATGCGAGCGTTTTGAGGAACAAAATATCAATCCCTTTGACGAGATAGAGGTTGAAAAAGTAGAAAAACCACAGCTCAGTCGTGAACAGCAATCTATTGTGAACAACTTATTACCTGTTATGCGTGAACAACGCTTTTTTCCTGCTTTAGTACATGGCGTTACTGGCAGCGGCAAAACAGAAATATACATGCGTTGCATTGAAGAGGTGGTGGACAACAAACGTGCCGCTATTGTATTAGTACCCGAAATTGCCTTAACACCACAAACCGTAACGCGTTTTAAACAACGTTTTGCCAATGTTGCGGTATTGCATAGTGAACTTACCAATGCCCAACGCAATTTTCAGTGGCAAAACATTTTGCAAAATAAAGCCGACGTTATCATTGGTCCAAGGTCAGCATTGTTTGCGCCGGTAAGTAATTTAGGACTCATCGTTGTCGATGAAGAACACGAACCCTCCTTCAAACAACAAAATACACCCCGCTATAATGCACGAGACTCTGCGGTGAAAAGAGCACAAATTAGCGATATACCTATTATTTTAGGATCGGCGACACCGGCATTGGAGAGTTATTACAACACAGATACCGACAAATACAATCTATTTGCTTTGCACCAACGCGTTGGTGACAAAAAACTTCCGCATGTCAGTGTTATTGACATGAAGGAGGAGTGCCGTGATCACAAAAAGTTCGTATATTTTTCGCGCATTCTACTTAATGATTTACGAGCGGCTCTTGACAAAGGACAACAAGCGATTTTGTTTTTAAATCGTCGTGGTTTTGCCACAAGCTTGACTTGTCCACAGTGTGGCTATAATGCCAAGTGCGATAATTGTAACATTGCCTTGACATACCATAAGAAACATCACACCGCTATTTGTCACTATTGTAATTATGACTATATACCGCCAAAGAGTTGTCCCGTATGTTCTTGTCCAGCGATTTTATACGCAGGGGCAGGAACCCAAAAAATAGAAATGATGTTGAAAAAAATTTTTCCAGAAAATAACATTGTACGTATGGATAGTGACACTATGGTCGGAAAAGGTAAGTATGAAGACGTCCTGTCGCGATTTGGTAAGGGGGAAATTGATATTCTTCTTGGAACACAAATGATCGCAAAAGGTTTAGATTTTCCCAACGTGACCTTAGTTGGCATTATTTCTGCAGACACAGCACTTCAAGTGCCTGATTTTCGTGCAGCAGAGCGGACTTTTCAACTGATTGTCCAAGTGGCGGGGCGTTCTGGGCGTGGAGAAGTAGCGGGAAAAGTGATCGTGCAAACGTATCATCCCGATCATTATGCGATCCAGACTGCTATTCACCAGGACTATCATTCTTTTTTAAAGTATGAGATGGGGCAACGCAAGGACATTGGCTATCCGCCTTTTGCCAAACTACTACGCGTTCTCATTCAAGGAGAAAAAGAGCAACTTGTTATCGATGAATCCTTACGAATTTCTCGTTGTTTACGTCAAGATAAATACGCGAAAAATATACAGATATTAGGGCCCGCCCCTGCTCCCATAGATCGCATAAAAAATCGCTATCGCCATCATCTCATTATTAAATGTCAAAGTGTACAACTATCTATGCATTTTTCGGTGTTTCTAGACCGTATTATGGAAGATAGTCACAAATCATTACGGGTATCTCTTGATGTAGATCCAATATCACTTGTATGAGTAAACACTATGTTAACAAAAAAAATTCTTCATTTACTATCGTGCACTGTGTGTGACGAAAAGCTAATCGAGCACTCTAAAGGATTATTGTGTGAGAGTTGTAACAAAATATACCCGATTGAAGACGAAATCATCATTCTCTTGCCAGAAAAAGCAATCGACAACGTAAAATAATAGGACAATACTATGACAACAAAAAACGGAAAAACTAACAAGATCGCGACAAAATCGACGACGAAAACTCAGCAATTGCAAAAAATTTTCACAGAAAAAGTTAAAAAAGTGGCAATTTTTATCGGTAATCCCGACCCTGATTCTATTGGGGCCGGACTGGGAATGAATTTATTTATACAGCGAACCTGTGGCGCTGTATGTGACCTTATATATGAAGGTCAAGTATCACATCCGCAAAATAAAACACTGCTCAATGTTCTCAACATTCACTTTCTCAACAAAGATGAAGTTTTTGGTAGTGATCATCCCCCACTTGACGAAGTGTACGATAAATTTGTGTGCGTAGACCATGTTCCCAGGGAAAGATGGTGTAAAGAGTTGAATATGACGGCAGTGATCGATCATCACAAAGTGAATTACAACGATTCAGATTTTGTGGATATTCGTCAAGTAGGGTCGTGTTGCTCTATCGTACTTAGCTATCTGCTTGAAGCAGAAATAGACTTTTCCCAAGACGACGATGGTCTATTGTCCAAAGCAGTCACCGCAATGTTGTTTGGAGTGAAAACTGACACATTGGACTTGATGTCGGAAAGCGTGACGGATTTAGATTTCGATGCTTATCAACACCTAGTAAAATACGTCTCTCGTTCGGAACTCGAACCGATAATCAATTATCAACTGCCGGCATATTATTTTGATATTCGTCGCGTTTTAGAAGAAGAAGGCAACAGTATTACCAAGGGATCTTTTTTCGTTGCAGGAATAGGGATTATCACCGCAGCAAGGCGCGATTGTCTACCGATGCTTGCTGATGAGCGCGTACGTATGGAAGGTATCTCTACCGCTATTATATTTGCTGTCGTCGACAATTATGTTGAAGCGAGCATTCGCAGTAGCAATCCGGCGGTTGATGTAAATTCTTTTTGTAAAAAAGTTTTTGGCCGCGACTATGCCGGAGGAAAACTGGGAGCAGGAGCAGCGAAAATCCCGATGGGAATTCTTGCCATCGATTCCCTTCCTGCGGATTTGAAAAAAGAGGCATGGGAAACATATCGCAAAATTATTATGACCAAAGTATTTCGCATTTGTGATAGCGAATAACCCGTACAGTTTCATACAACGCTAGACAAGAGGTAAATATGACAACGCAAGAAAAAAGTAATATATCTTTACTGTTTATTCTTCAGGTAGCATTGGTATCCATTATGCTTCTTTTTATCGTAGGTTTCGCAATGGATGCCACATATAATCCACTGTATTTTTTTATCACTTTGTCTGCACCTGCTATTGCATTGCAACAAAAGCTGAGCATCTTGCCCACATCTTTTTTGCTAATTATTGCTGTACCTTATGTTATTGTCTGTCCAGTTGTCTCTGGTATTTTTTGTACATTAAAGTCTTGTAACATAAAAGAGGTTCTTGTTACCTGTTTTGCGTCTATTTTTACAGCATTCATCATTCACGCTGCTGGATTTTATATTTCCATTCTACCATATGCGGGATAGTAAATTGCCATTTTGTCTTCTTTGTTTCCTTATACAAAAACATCTAGATATTTATAATGTAATTTCGTAGTATAATACCTAAAATCAAGACGGACTATATGTGAGGAAAAAGGTATGAGTTTAGAAGAAAAATGGCAAAAGGCCGCAAAAGAAACACGCATTATCCGTTCGCGACTACAACGACTATCAAATACAGAAGCAACAACTCTAAGTTATATATTTTTGGCACCTTCCTTGGTAAACACTGGGGACACTGTGGTAAGAACTGGTAAAATAATCGTTGATAAGCCCGCCATTATTTTACCAAAAAATCTACCACAGTTTTTTGGTTTTGATTTTCAGGATGAACTAGGAGTAAACGACGATAGTGTACGCTCATTTTTGATTATAAGAGGGATTCAGTATCCGTCTTTAAAATATCAAAATG
The DNA here is from genome assembly GCF_009002475.1 of Candidatus Uabimicrobium amorphum. Lineage (GTDB taxonomy): Bacteria > Planctomycetota > Uabimicrobiia > Uabimicrobiales > Uabimicrobiaceae > Uabimicrobium > Uabimicrobium amorphum. The sequence continues at coordinate 8,504,478 of NZ_AP019860.1, read as the reverse complement.
AGATTTCGACCATCGATGTATTTGAAGGTAATGTCGACAGTGCCATCGCGCATTTTGGTAATGATTTAGAACGTAAAGAAGATATCGAAACGGCTTTACTCGTCGGAAATACAGAGGCATGGCAATTATCATTGCTCATTTACGTTTCCGTACTCATTCAGCGTTCTCTACCAAAAGATCTCGACAATTTGTTCGACCAATTTAAAGATTTTTAAGCTGTTGTTTGGGTTGGTGTTGAGATGAGAGATTCTTTCTCCGGATTGGTGCCCTCACGGTTAGAGATTCTTTTCCGGATTGGTGCCCTCACCCGTAATTTTGGGGTTCGTTTAAGTTTAGGTGTTCTATCTCCGGATTGGTGCCCTCACGGTTAGAGATTCTTTTCCGGATTGGTGCCCTCACCCGTAATTTTGGGGTTCGTTTAAGTTTAGGTGTTCTATCTCCGGATTGGTGCCCTCACCATCGAATTTAAGGTTTTAGCTTCGCTAAAAGCCTTAATTCTCATGCCTCTCCCACGGGAGAGGCGTAACGCGTCTAAATTTGATTCCATTTGTTTTCTTTAGTGCTATCACAGTACAATATCAATCAAAAGAGTCTATTACATCACTACTTTTGATCCGCAACTCAAGCGAATTTTGTTTTTACCAAAAGAGAAGCATTACACCTCTCCCTGTGGGAGAGGTATGAGAATAGCAGCTTACAGCGCAGCTGTAACTGCTAATTCGATGGTGAGGGCACCAATCCGGAGAAAAAATCTCTAACCGTGAGGGCACCAATCCGGAGAAAGAATCTCTAACTCTAACCTACTCCCGCTTATACGCATTGTGTTCACGTCTTCTTTGGCTCACCGATTCTTCTGATGTCCCTTCTGTTACCACCTCATAAAGTGTCGCTTTTTTATCACCGTGTTTACGTAAAATACGTCCTAGCCGTTGAACGTGTTCGCGGACGCTTGCACTTCCCGAAAGAATAATTCCAATACTTGCCGAAGGAATATCCACTCCTTCATTGAGTACCTTTGAGGTGACGATGATACTGTAAACCCCCTCACTATACTTTTTTAAAATATCTTTGCGCTCTTTTATTTTGGTTTGGTGAGTGATGACGGGAACCAGAAAACGCAAGGAAATTTTGTAGGCTGTGGCATTGTCATGGGTAAAAATCAATAGGCGTTCATTGTGATGTTTGCGAATTAAGTATTCTAAGGTTTTTAGTTTGGAGGGTGTTGCTTGGGCAATTTGTTTTTGTTTGCGATATGCAATAAATGCACGGCGTCCTTCTTCGGTACGATGCGATACCTGGATGAATTTTTGCCAGCCGTTTCTTCCCATTTGTAGATAATTACGTCGTAGAAAAGTCACATATAATGAACGATTCTTTTGATACTCTTTTCTTTCTTCGGCGGAAAGTCGCGCGGTAACTTGGACAACATTGTAGTCGGCGAGATATGGTCCGGCCATTTCATTAATTTCTTTGCGAAACACACATGGGCCAATGAGGTAGTTCAAGTCATTATGTCCGCCATCTAATCTTTCAGGAGTGGCACTTAAACCCAGACGATATGGGGCTAAAATAAATTCAGCGCCTAGGCGATAGGTGCGACCTGGTAAATGATGACATTCGTCAAAAATAACTAGGCCGAATAAATTGCCTATTTTGTCAAAATGAATATAGGCGGAATCATAGGTGGTAATTGTAATAGATGCGGGTTGGTAATTTCCACCACCGATGAGTCCTATGGGAATGTTGGGAAAGAAATTTTTGACATTGTCGTACCATTGATGCATTAAATCGATGGTTGGTACCACAATTGCAGTACTACGTTTAGATTCGAGCATTGCCAAAATAGCGACAAATGACTTTCCTGTTCCCGTAGGTAAAACGACATAGCCACGTTTGCGAAATTTATTCCATGATGCAATGGCTTGTTTTTGATGATGAAATGGTTCGCGATCTAGTTGGTGATCCATTTGCAAAATTTCGTAGAGGCGTGCCTCGTCTTTGTAGGGGATTTCCTTGTTGTATAACACCGTAATCAGCTCGTGGTATTTGAATGCCGGAAGTCGAAAGCACTGTGTACGGTGATCCCACTTACAACCAGGAATTGACTGAACGACAAATGAATTGTCTGAATTTACCACAATGGACAATGTACCTTGGTAGAAAGAAATTGTTATCATGAAGCACCATAAAAGCGAATAAACGGAATCGGGAACGGGATCGTTTTTTGTCAATTTTTCGGGATCGGGATCGGGAACGGGATCGGGATCGTTTTTTGTCAATCAATTAGCGTAAGTCATAATAAATTTGTGTTGTATTCTATAGTAGTCTATGTATAATCTACCAAAAATTTTTACCGTAGAAAACCTTTTCTATTCACAGAAACGATTTTTATGATACGTTTACTAATCTGTAGCGTTGTATTCGTTTGTGGATGTGCAACAACAACAGAAAATTTAAACAACGAGGGAATTGCGCTCGCAAACCAACAAAAATATCAACAAGCGTTACAAAAGTTTCTTGAAGCATACCGTCAAAAACCGGATCGCTTTGAAAATTGTCTAAACGTGGCACAAATGTATGTGATGCTAAAAGATCCACAGCAAGCGATTGTCTATATTGACAAAGCCTTAGAACTCAATGCTCAAGTTCTCGACATTCACATTCTCAAAATGCAAGTGCTACTCCTGCAAGGCAAAAAGGCACAGGCCCTAGAGATATTGGATTCTGTGGCGGAAAAAAACCACAATAATCCACGTTTGTATGCGTTACTACTCTCGATGGGGGATAATGCCCTTTCTCAAAAAAAATGGGAAGAGAGTCGCCAATGGTACCAAAAAGCCATAGATCTTAGTCCTGAAGAAAGCAAGGCATACATTGCTCTCAGTCGTGCTCTTATATTCAAAGGTTCCCATGCTCAAAATAGTTATGAAAATTTTGCCACTTCCTCTGAGGTGAGGGATAGCGATTTCAACAAAGCAAAGGCAGCGCTTCGCAAAGCGGTTTACCTTGATAAAGATAGTGTTGATGCACACTTAATGTTGGGGATGATTGCGATGCAAACACAGAATTATCAGGATGCTCAGCTTGAATTTGCCGAGGTTTTACGTATTGATTCTAATCATCTTATCGCACTGACAGCTGCCAGTTTTAATCAAAGCCAAATGGGGAATATTTCCAAAAGTATGGAATATTTGCAGTCGGCGCAACAACTCTATCCTGATAGAGCTGAACCTTTGTGGTTAAAAGCGAACCTCCTTATACAACAACAGAGTTTTTCTGAAGCAGTCGCCACTTACATTACTATTTGGACAAAATTTCCTAATCTTCGCGATAGTATTGTGCAAAATTTTCGTATGAATTTTTCTCATTATTTTCCGTGGTTAGTCAAGCTAATAACAGATAGCAATCAACAAATTGCCGACTTTAGCTTTGATATGTTAAAAGAAGTTTCCCGTCAAAATTTTGCGCGTGATGTTGCAAAATGGCAGATGTGGTATAAAGAGAAAGGTCAACATGAAAGTCAAAAAAATTAAAATTATGGCATCATACGATTGGAGTATGTGCTATACCGTGTCAGAATTTTTTAAATTTCTCGACCCCGTTGTTCACTATAAAGGTGAAAAATATCGTTTAGAACTTGGCCGCGTTATTGCCAAACCACTTCTTTGCGGACAAAATTTAAATAACGAAGTCGATTTTGTTGTGGACCGTACCATTCACTGGAATGACTATTATAAATGTTGGGCGCAACAAGCTATAAACTCACAGATGAGTATTGTTAACCACAGTAACACTTTCCAAAATCACGATAAGCACAGTACTTACGATCTAATGGCACGCGCGATGCATCCTAAGGATCGTTTTCCCAAAACCGTTTTACTTCCACAATTTTATCCCTATACGGAAGATCTGGAAAAGCATGAAGAGTGGAAGGATCTACAAGGTTATATCACAAAATATACTAAGTTTGGTCACGATGAAAATTTACGCCAAACAGATTGGGAAAAAATTAACAATCAAATGGAAAGAGCAAAGCATTTTAGAGAACAAGGGAAAGTGGTTCGCGCACAATACTACGACAAAGGAAATTATTTGAAAGACGCGATGGAAACGTATTTCGACAACCAGTTTCCTATTTTTCTCAAAAAAGCCTTTGGTGGTGGGGGAAGTGATGTTTTTAAAATAGACAGCATGGATGAGTTGTATGCGAAATACGATGAAACAGATGGACGTACTTTCCATTTGCAAGAAGCGATTGAAAATTACGATTTATTTGTGCGTTGTATTGCCGCGGGTCCGCAAGTTCTTCCGATGCGTTTCCAACCAGATCATCCACATCATCAGCACTACAGTGAAGAAAAGTTGCATATGGATAAAGATATGTATGTGCGACTACGCAACTATGTGTTGTTTATTAACTCTTTCCATCGTTGGACTTACAACTCTTACGAAGCGCTAGTGAAAAATGGACAAATACACCCCATTGACTTCGCCAACGCATGTCCAGATAGTCACTTTACGTCTCTACACGTACACTTTCCGTGGGTGGTTTGTGCATGTCTGAAATGGTTTATGTATTGTGCGGTCACAGGAAAAGACATGCGTATTGACTTGGAGCAAAAGAAATACTTATCGGTACTCAATGATCCTAACAAGAGTGCACAAGAAAAGTATGATTTTTACTCTAAACTCAATGAAGAATATTTCGAGACAGAAGATTTCGAAAAGTTTTGCAACGAAAACTTTGCCGATATGGAAGAAAAAATGTTGCAGTTCTACGATCAGAGAATTGACGACGTCATACGCTATGCTCTTTATTACAGTGACTTTCCAAAACACGAGCACGATCAATTCTTTCATTACTACAAGCAAATGATGGAAGAAAATTTCCGCGCCAATCCTAAGGAATATTTGTCAACTGTTTTGTATAACTAGGGCAGTTTTCAGATTGGGTGCCCTCACCATCGAAAATTAGGTTGTCAGCTGCGCTGAAACCTGCTATTCTCATACCTCTCCCACGGGAGAGGTGTAATGCATCTTTTTTGGTAAAAACAAAATTTGCTTGATTTGCGGACGGAAGGTTGTGATACAATTATCTTTGATTGAGACGACATTTCGATACGCACAAAATAAAACAAATGGAAACAAATTAAGACGTGTTACGCCTCTCCCGGTGGGAGAGGCATGAGAATTAAGGCTTTTAGCGTAGCTAAAACCTTAAATTCGATGGTGAGGGCACCAATCCGGAGAAAGAATTTCTCATCTTAGCCGCGATGATGAGGGCACCAATCCGGAGAAAGAATCTCTCATCTCACCAATCCGGAGAAAGAATTTCTATAAACTAAACTCTTCCGGGCATTGATTGCGGAATTTTCCTTGGTAGGCGGCGTTGCCTATGGTGCGTTGAAAAATAAATTGACAAATGCGTACCCCTGGTACGATTTCTAGGGGAACAGGTCCAAAGTTACTCATTTCTAGCACTTGGTGGTTATCAATTCCCGGTTGCATAAAGCTCGCCGATATGTGTATGAGTAGTCCTACCCGTGCAAATTTACTTCTTCCTTCTAACCAACCGCATATACCATCGCTTAAAGTAATTCGTTCTACGGTAATACCGAGAATTGTTTCTCCAGGCATAAGTAAAAAAGTTTCGCCTTCTTTTAAACGCACACCTTTGGTTGCCTTGCGGTAGTCAACATCATTTTGAACGCGAATAACCTTTTTTGGTTTGTCAAATACCCGAAAAGAATGACTTAAATGGAGGTCCACAGATGCTGGTCCTACGTGATCTTCGTCAAATGGTGCAATTGCGATCTCTTTCGCAGAAACGGCTTTTAATATTTCATCGCGTGTTAGAATACTCATTTTGTGGAATTATCCTAAAATAAAAGTATGGGAAGTTGTTTATTTGCTATTGCTATTATTTTATTTTAAATCATGCTTGTGCATAAAGCAATAGAAATGTGATGTGGTGGGCTATCAGGCAGTGATGGAGATGAACGGGGCAGATTTAACTGCCCCTCATAACGTATGCATTCTTTAAGCTTGAGAAGAAGCAGAAGTTGCGATAATTTCTTCTGTTGTTGTGATTTCAGTTGTTTCAGTTGTTTCATTTTTGGTCGCGGTGATGATTTCGTCAATTTTACTATTTAACGCTTCTACTTTTTGCGCCAATGCTTCTACATCGCTTTTCGTAGGAATATTCATTTTGCTAAGTAGGTTAGAAATTTCTAGTGTTTTTTCTACATCGTTAATAGTTTGTTTTGTTTCGCTGTAACCTTTTTTCCACAATCCATTGGCCCAAGTATTGAGATTTTTTTCTACTTCTGTTCCTTTGAGAACAAACTGTTTAATTTTTTCTCCGGCTTGTTCCTGATATAAACTGAAAGCTCCAAGAGTCGCTAATCCAAGTTTTTTCAATTGTTGCTTTAAATTTTCTTGTGCTTCACAAGATTTTTGTAATAATTTTTGCGGTATATTTTGTGTGGTTTGTGTTATATTATTAGCTATTTCCATTTGGACGATCCTTTATAAAATTAGTTTTCTTTATCTCAAATTTTTAACTCTGAATAAAGTATAACGCACTGCGTCATAGAATGCAAGAAAAAAATATCGAGATATAAATTATCTTGACACTAAATTGATGTCTATTTTATAATTTAGTATTAAAATAGCGTCATGCTATGCCAAAAAACTCGTCGCCGAAAATGTAAAGACATTGTATTTTCTAGCTTTAATAAGTTAAAATTCTATATAAGCTATTCATAGAATATTGAAGTACATTACCAATTTAGTGACAAATCACTATTGGTTTCCAGGCACATTTTTAACTTACACATATACTTGGGATATGTTAGAAATAAATGTTTTTGGTAGGCTGGCAATGTTCTAAATAACAAACACAAAATTCTAATCACTATTTATTAACAAGATAGAGGGCATAGTAGTATTCCCCGAGAGGTAACTCTTGAAGTAAAAATTTAAAGTAATTTTTACAAACTATAAGGTGTATACATTTAGTTTACAGGAAAACAATACTAGCACGACAACTTCTTACTAAATCAAAGGTACACTAAATACTATTTCTTCAACTTTATTGGCCTCTTAGAGGTACGATTTTTAGTACTATCTTGCTTTTGAGGAATATAAAACTCATGTTCAGACGAAAAAATACTATACTAGGCCTCGACATTGGTACTTCAAGCATAAAAGCGATAGAGATGTCCTCCTCAGGTGGGAGCGGTGATTTTAGTATTACTGGTTATGGGCAAGTTGCTATTACAGATGTTGAAAATCCGCTAAATGACATCAAGGAACTTCTGCACACTAGTGGTATAAAATCAAAACGCGTCATAACAGGAGTTTCTGGACGAGAAGTAATTGTTCGCTACATCTCAATGCAACCTGTCGACAAAGAAAATCTTGCAGAAGCTGTACGTTTTGAAGCGGATAAATATATCCCCTATGACTTGGAAGAAGTGGTTCTCGATTCACAAAGACTGGATGACGATACCACTGTTAATGTAAGTACCTCTGGGGAAATGAAAGTACTTCTTGTAGCTGCAAAGCGCAGCCTCATCGAAAGTCGCGTTGGTTTGCTGCGCAGTTCAGAGCTACATCCTTCGATTATCGATGTTGACTCCTTTGCTTTGGGAAATGCTTTTGTATTGAAAAGTATGTTATCGCCACGGCCAGAAGTAGAAGGAAAAATTGTTTCTTTAGTCGATATTGGCTGTACGAAGACAAATATCAATATTATGATAGGTAATACTTCATTTTTTACACGTGAAATTTACCTTGCAGGAAATGAATTTACAGAAGAAATTCAAAAAAGGTTAGAAGTAACGACCGAAGAAGCAGAAGGGTTAAAAAGAGAACCTGGAATATTTGCTTTGGAAGTTCAAGAAGCCGTTGCGCCGGTTATTGAAGACCTTGCAAACGAGATCACCTTGTCTTTTGAATATTTTGAAGGACAATTCGAACGAGAAGTTGAAGAAATATTTGTATCCGGAGGCGGAAGCCAATTATTTTCCCTTGAACCAGATTTTGAAAGAATTTTTGGAAAAAGAATTAATCGTTGGGATCCAACAGAAAACTTTGAGATTAGAGAAGATCAAGTCGATATAGACGCATTGCGAGCCAACTCCTCTCAGTTAGCTATCGCGATCGGCTTAGCTTCACGCATTTATCAAAATAAGGTGTAAGTTATGATTACAATTAATCTACTTCCTCCCGAAGAGAGAGAAGCCCCTCCAACATCGGCAGCGCGTTTATTGGTGATCGCAGCAAGTGCCCTAATTGCACTTGTTTCTGTAGTCTTTTATGCAATGACCCACTACATTGATCTACCAAATATGCAAACTGCTCTACAAAAAAGTAAAAAAGAACTTGCCGAGTGGCAGTCAAAGAAAATACCACAGCGCCACACCCAAGCTTTTCAGGTGGCCACAGTACTCAAAAAACGTGAAGATACTATTGAAAATATTCGTCTCCTAAAAAGTGAGATGGCGCGTAAGCTCACCGAATACGCGCAAATTATCAAAGAACATGAATATTCATGGTCCGGTGATCTGCACATTAAGAGAAACGATGCCCCGTCGAACGCAAGACGTCGATTAATCCCAGGGCAAATAGTACAGCAAAACACAATTAAGATACCTACATATGAGTGGGCATACGCCGCACGTACCGCAGGTGACAAATTACAAACGGCGATTAACTACTATAAAGCCATACAAAGACACCCTTCTTTTTGGCGTGATTTTGAAAGAATCGCCACTCCTGAATACGAGCTACAAGAAGAAGATCCAGAACTTTTTAAGCCGCACCTCGGCTACAAGTTTGATATTCGCATGACGATGAAGATGAATAGGAAGAAGAAAAAATGAACAAGCTAACAGAAAAACAAATGAACCTGGCGATTGTGGGTGCTGGTGTTTTGGTGGCAATCATTTTCTTCACCATGCGACACTTTGATCAGGAAGAAATCGTTAGATTAGCAAATGAAAAAAAAGGCATTGATTCACAAGTTCAACAATTAAAAAATAAAGAGCGCCAAATCGAGGCGAAAAAGCAAGAACTTTATCTTATGCGTGCCAATACAGATGCCGTAAAACGCTTGCTACCTCAAGACAAAAAAGTCACTGAGTTCTTTGAATTAATGGAACAATTTCGTTTGCAAAACGAAATTCAGGCCTTCAATAAGGTAAACAAGGTAGATCCGCACTTCGAAATTAGAGAAGATGATGAAGAAGATGCTGGACCGAAACCACCACAAGTCGGTTTCCGACCACCGGTAGCTGTCCCCACAGCTTCCAATCCTTTTGTCGAAGATGGTTACCATGTCGAATTTAAGGGATCTTTTAACAATCTGGGTGAACTCATTAGTAAAATCGAATCACATGAACGTTTCTTTAGCGTTAAAGAAATCAAGATTGAATATGCCAATGGTAATCTTGAAGTGGATTTAAAAGATCAGGTAATGAAAGGTAAGGTTCAGTTGGTTGTGACCACGTTTACCTTCCAAAATCCCGATCCGACTATTGATGAAAAACTCGCTAAAATTCTCGACGGTTATGAACCGTCTACTTTGCTCAAGCAAAAAGTACGTGAACGCCGCGAGGAACTCCTCAAACGTTACGTTTTCCAGTGGACAGAACTTGAACTTATTGATGATCCCTTTTATCCCTTCCGCAGAATTGAAATTATCGTTCCCAAACCTGACGGTCTAGTAACTGGCGAGGCTCTTGACGATGCTAGCGCTGGTGAAATTCCCGAGAAAAAAATCGAAGAAATGTACAATGCGGTAAACACATTGTATAACGATACTTTAAAACCTCTGTCGTTGGAAGGGGACTGGACAAAACTTGAGGATGCTCTCAAAGAAAACAATATGCAAGAACAACTGCGTAGATTAAATCTATTGACGTTTCCTTCCGAGTTTGACGCCGACGGGCAAAAACGCGATAAGTTAAATAAAATTCGCGAAGACATCAAAGTTTGGGAAACATACATCGCGGAAATAAGTAAAGAAAAAGCGTTGCAAAAACTGATCGCAACTTTAAGCGAGAAAGTGAACGATGTTGCCAATTTATACAAGAAAGCACGTAAAAAAGGCGACGCACCAGAGCTTTTGAACCAAGTAGTAAAAAAGCACAACGACATTATGCCGGAAATTTTGGAACACAAAGACAAAGAACCACAATACAAAGTCTTGAGTTCAGCGCGTAAGAAGTTGGAGTTTTACTACAAAAAGGCGAAAATTCAACTAGAACTCATCGAACGGGTGAAAAAACTTGAGTTGACAGGTGTGATCTATCAACCAGACAAGAAAAAACCTTCGGTGGCCTTTATCAATAAGAAACCTGTGCGCACACGAAATAGTTTGCCATCGGGCTTTGTGGTGAAGGAAATCAACAATGGTTGGGTTGTTCTAGACTACAAAGGGGAAACCGTTCCTCTGCGAATGAAATCCCTAGCAGCCAAACAAAATTAACATTTAGGGCGCGAAAGCGTCCTAAAATTTGCATGGTCTAAATTGTCGAATATTTATTAGACTCTAACATAATTATAAACCTTCAAATGCTTCTTGGAAAGAAGTCTTGACGACCATAGCGTTTTTTGTATAATCTTTAGTTACAAACATTTATTCATAAATTCAAAAAAGTGGGCATATCAACAATAGCTGTAATGCTTCCCTAAAAATTTTGATTTTTTTGAAATAAGTTTTTCTGTTTTTACAACACTAATAATGTGGGTTTGATTGATAAGGCATTTGACTCTATCAACAAAAACTTCAAAATAATATAATTAAGTTTCTTGAAGGTCCACTCCTGGAGGTTTCCCCTGGGAAATGAAATTATAAATCATATTTCAATATTCTGATAAAAACAGTGGGAGAAACTTAAAACATTTATACCTTAGAAAGGCAGGAAATAGTTCATGCGTTTTTGCTATATTTTTGCGATTATAATATGCTGCTTACTTACTCTCCCGATACAAGCACAACAAAGTACACCTCCTCAGGCTCGTAGTGAACTTATTTCAATAGACGTGCGAGATAAGCCATTTTCGGACATAATCGAAGGGATAAGAGAGCAAACAAATAAAAACATCATATACGATGATGAAATCAAAGATGTTTATGTTACCATTAAGTTAGTACAACTTCCATGGTTGATGGTATTAAAAACAATAGCTAAAAGACACAATTGTATTGTAGAAGAATTAGATCTACAGGTAATCAAAATTTCAAAGCCCGCTGTGGTAAGAATGGAATTCAGCGGTGCTGATATACGCGATGTTATCGATCAGATCGCAGGTTTAGCTAATAAGAACATTATTATCTCTGAAGCAGTAAAAGGTCCTGTAAATTTGAGGTTACACGACGTTGCATGGCGTGATGCATTAGACGCAATTGTTAAAAACAGCGGTTTTGTTATTGTAGAAGAAAACAACATTTTGCGTGTAGTACGCCCTGAAGATATCGAAACGCAAGTAGAGACAGCTATTTTCAGATTGCGTTACATTCGTCCTAAGTCTCCATTTGTCGCACAAATGCAATCAAATTTCGTATTTTCACCAAACCAACAGCAGATTCAACAAGGACAAACACCACAAATTGGTCAAGGATCTGGTGTTCAAACAAGTAATTTCAGTTTATTAAACGCTCTGCAAACGGTAGTTACACCGAACCGAGGTAAAATTACCTACGATGATGGTACCAACACTCTTGTTATTACAGATACCAGACCAAAACTAGACAAGATGGCACAAATCATCAAGAAACTAGACAAAGAACCAAGACAAATTTTTATTGATGTAAAATTTGTACAAACCCAAAATAGCGACATTTTCAACTTTGGTTTGGGTTTTGGTGACACCGGTATTGAAATCACACATACATTTCCTGACCTTTTAAGTCGTCTACCATTTACAAATGGTGACAGTGGTTTCGAAGATGTCATTGCCTTTGCTACTGACGCACAACGTGATGAAGGTATACCTAACGATGCAAACATCGAAGCAATTCAAGATAACGATGGTCCGATCAACGAAGTAGGACAGCTTGACTTCAAAAACACACAGTTTGTTTTTAAACTGTTCAAGCAAGACGTAAAAACTAAAGTAATTCAAGCACCAAAACTAATTACACTCGATCACCACGAAGCAACCATTTTTGTCGGTGATACGATTTCTTTCGCAAAAACAGAATTTATCGAAAACGATAACGGAAACTTATCTGTACAGTTAGTAGAAGCAGATGACTCTCCGGTAACAGAAGGTTTTCAACTTCTCGTCGTTCCGCATGTTATTCCTGACACCAACAAAGTACAGTTGACTGTTGTTTTATCCAACACCTTACTGAGTGGTCAAGATGACAACGCGGGTATTGCTGGTTTCAACCGTTTTGTTGCTGGTGACGTGGAAATCCTCCTTCCACAGTTAACCGAACAAGTAGTTGTTACACACATGATTTTGGAATCAAGCCAAACAGCAATCGTCGGTGGTTTACTACAAATTACCGAAACGGAAAACATCAACAAGGTTCCTTTCCTTGGGGATTTACCAATGCTTGGTTACTTTTTTAAACGTAAAGATATCAACAAGCAAAAAGACGATTTATTTATCTTTATAACACCTCGTATAGTTGAAAGTGCACAAAATACACAACAGAAACTTCGAGTTGATATAAACGATTATAGAAAACGAGACGAAAAACAGTTCAACACTATTTGGGGTGGTAATAAGTAAGACCTTAAGCTTACAATTATACCCATGAAAAAATATGTAACTACCGATGAAAATAAGGTAGTTACATATTTCTATTCAGACTACTTCATTTTGCACTTCTACATTTCTTGTAGGCAAACCAAGAAATCCTTTCCCTACGAATGCAAAATTTAATATCTCACACCCCGATAGCATTTCTCTTAAAAAACTAGAACTAAGGAAAAAAAATGACCAAACGTATTATGCTCATAAACGTAAATGAACCAGAAGAAAATAGAATTGCCGTTATTGATAATGATCGCCTAGAGGAATTATATATAGAAAGAGCCTCATCTTTAGGTCATGTAGGTAACATATACAAAGGTAAGGTTGTAAACATAGAACCGTCCATTCAGGCCGCTTTTGTAGACATAGGCGAAGGACGCAATGGCTTTTTACATGTTTCCGATGTAATGCCTATATACGGGCACATGAACAGCAGTAATAATAGCCGTGACAGAAACAACCGCCATCGAAACAATCATCGTCGCAAGCGCGAAAAAAAAATCCAAGATTTACTTTCCAAAAACGCTGAAGTACTCGTACAGATTACCAAAGAAGGAATTGGTACTAAAGCACCCACATTAACAACATATTTATCTCTCCCGGGCAGATATATCGTTTTAATGCCATCTATTAAACGTTCCGGCGTTTCGCGAAAAATAGTAGACGAAAAAGTACGTAGACGTCTTAAGAAGACTCTTACAGAGTTAGAGCCACCAAAGGGAATGGGTTATATTATTCGCACCGCAGGTTCCGATAAAACAAAGGACGAGCTAGGTAGAGATTTAAACTACTTATTGGATTTGTGGAAAGTAATTACGCGCAGAGCAAAACACTCAACAAGCCCAGCAACAATTTATCAAGAAAGTGATCTCGTTACGCGAACATTGCGCGATATTTTTACCGATGACGTTGAAGAAATTATTGTTGATAGCGAAGATGATTACCAAAAAGCATTGGACTTCATGAGTCTATTGTCTTCTGATTACGAAGACCGCGTACAACTTTACAACAGCCACACCCCTCTTTTTCACGAATATCGTATCGAAGCCGAAATTGAAAAAATTTACAAAAAACACGTTCCACTGAAATCCGGTGGCCACTTAGCCATAGAACAAACAGAAGCGTTAGTAGCTATTGATGTTAACTCTGGGAAATATACCGGAGAAGAAGATATTGAAGAAACAGCACTACAAATCAATCTAGAAGCTGCTGTCGAAATTCCACGTCAACTACGTCTTCGTGATTTAGGCGGAGTGATTATTAACGACTTTATCGATATGAAGGATGAAAAAAACAAAGAGATTGTTGAGCGTGTATTTCGCGATGAAGTACGCAAAGACCGTGCACGAAATCGCGTGGCAAAAATCAGTCCTTTTGGTATCATTGAAATGACACGCCAAAGGTTGGGGCCTTCCTTGAAAAGCTATACCCACAATGTCTGTCCATACTGCGATGGCCATGGTTGGATTAAAAATTTAGAAAGCATGAGTTTACTGATCATGCGTAAAATTAAGCTAGGAGCATTATCGGGAAATATTCACAAAATTATTGCAACGATGAATCCTGAAGTCGCCCTTGATTTGGCAAACCGAAAGCGTAAAGCCTTGCATGAGTTGGAAGAAAAAATAGGTATATCTATCTTGATAAATCCATCTGATGCTTTTTCCATTGAAGATTCCAAAGTGGAATACTTTAATCGCACCGGCTTACCAATACAACTATAAGATACAACAGAAACAAACAAAGCCACAGGAAGCTAAACTCTTTCTGTGGCTTTTTTTAGAGGAAACCGAAGATGAAGGACGGCTTCATACGCAAAACAATCAAACGAATTGCCCTACTTCGCTATCAAGCCGATTTGGCGGCAACGCGTTTTCTGCTAAAGAGAAAAGGAAAACCAACCTATCAACTACGCGGAGCGTGTAAAATGTGCGCTCGTTGCTGTGAAGCGCCTAGCATTCGCGTTAACGTTGTGTTTTTTTATTTCAAGTCCTTGCGCTATTTGTTGCTAAAATGGCATAGCGTTATCAATGGTTTTGTCTTTGAAAGAGAAAATCCACAACTACGCATGATCGTATTCCGTTGCACCCATTTTGATCCCAAAACACGTATGTGCGATTCATACGATAGTCGTCCTGGTATGTGTCGCGATTATCCACGAAATTTAATATATTCGACCAATCCTGAGTTTTTCCCCGAATGTGGCTATTATGCTACGCTCCCCAATGCCAAGAAATTTTCTCAATCCTTGGATAAACTTAATCTTCCACCGGAGAAATTGGAAGAATTAAAGAGGAATTTGCATATCAAGGAATAGAATACTAATTTGTAAAAAAAGTATCCATGCGCCTATTGACATCCTCGGGATATTCGCGATGGACCCAATGTGTGGCGTCATCTATGTAATGTACGGCACAGCTTTTACACATTTTTGCACTTGGTTCAACCATTTTCCACGATAAATACGCATCTTTTTTTCCCCAGATAATCATTGTTGGTGCTTCCACTAATTTGCTGCGCATTTCTTGTTTGGCTATTGTGGAAAATTGATAGCGCATTCCGGCACGGTACCAATTGATCATGGCTGTGAAGGTGTATTTTTGTGACCATGCTTCTTGGTATTTCACTAGATCCTCTCCGGAAAAAGCTTTGTTTTTGGAGCTGTTGCGAAGTGCTTTTTTTAAGTTAAGTGCATGACGAATTATTCTTTCCGGTAAAAAGGGAACTTGGAAAGCCAGCATATACCAGCTACGACACATTTGCCGCACGCTTGAAAGTAAGTAATTACGAAGGACGACAAGATGTGGCATATTGCAAATGACCAGTTTTTTAACACGCTGTGGATAGTTTGTCGCCAGCCACCACGCAATTCCTCCGCCCCAGTCGTGACCGACAACGTATGCTTGATCTATATGCAAGTTGTCCATAAGTGCGACGATGTCACTGGTGAGAGTATCTAAATGATAGTTGCGCACTCCACGTGGTTTGTCGCTCAGGTTATATCCACGCTGATCTGGGGCAATGACGCGATAGCCTTTTTCGACAAAGTACGCAATCTGTTTTTGCCATCCATACCAAAAATCGGGAAATCCATGTAAGAAGATGATCGCATCGCCGTTTTCGTTGCCACCTTCGACTACGTGCAATTTGACGCCGTTGGCTTGTATTTGCTTGTGTTGTAGTTGCATAATTTCCTCTCTTTTTTTGTATGTGTGTTGTGTGTTCGTTTTTCGATTGGTGTAAAGAAAACGAATTCCTTTTCATATTGGTGCCCTCACCATCGAATCTAAGGTTTTAGCTTCGCTAAAAGGAATTCGTCTTCCGATTGGTGCCCTCACCATCGAATTAGCAGTTACAGCTATCGCTGTAAGCTGCTATTCTCATACCTCTCCCACAGGGAGAGGTGTAATGCTTCTCTTTTGTAAAAAACAAAATTCACTTGATTTGCGAGCCAAAATAATTTTGTGTCTCGACTTAGACGGTATAACATTAAACGAATGGACACACATTAAGACGTGTTACGCCTCTCCCTGTGGGAGAGGCATGAGAATTAAGGCTTTTAGCGAAGCTAAAACCTTAAATTCGATGGTGAGGGCACCAATCAGAAAACGAATTCCTTTTCTCGAAGCTAAAAACTTAAATTCGATGGTGAGAGCACCAATATAAAAACGAATTCCTTTTGTCGAAGCTAAAACCTTAAATTCGATGGTGAGAGCACCAATATAAAAACGAATTCCTTTTCTTTAGTGAATCTTTATCCGACCTTTACAAATCTTCACAAAAAATGTAGCATAGCCTATAAACAATAACCGTAAACACTGCGTTTTTCAAAGAGCTTTTTATGAAAACTTATGACTACTTTGCCATGCCGTTTCTCATTATTTTGACAGCAGCATGCTTTTTTCTTTCCATACGCAAATCTCCGCAGAATTTGCACAGTGACAGTATTCAACAAATTCATTTTCTCGTTCCCGGAGGTGTTGGTGGAGGTTGGGATACTACGGCTCGTACTGTGGGAGAGGTGCTGCGTAAGGCGAAATTGGTACCACAAATTTCTTATGAAAATCTGTCAGGAGGTGGCGGAGGTAAGGCCATCGCTCATGTGATTGAAACGGCAAAACATCAACAGCAAACATTGATGGTCAATTCAACTCCCATTGTGATTCGCTCATTACAAAAGGTATTTCCGCAATCTTTTCGCGATCTAACACCTATTGCTAGTATCATTGGTGATTATTCGTGTCTGGTTGTGACCAAAGATAGCAAGTACAACAACTGGTCGCAAATTGTCGCGGAGTATCGCCAAAAACCATCGAAGATTTCGATCGCGGGTGGTTCAGTCAAAGGTGGAATGGATCATCTTGTGGCGGCGATGATTTGTGAGGCTTGCGAGATTGAGCTTTCGGATCTTGTTTACATTCCCTACGATGCAGGGGGCAAAGCTCTCGCTGGCCTTATCTCTGGTGAAACACAGTTGTTGTCTACGGGACTCGGGGAAGCGATGGAATTGGCAAAAGCGGGGCAACTCAAAATTATCGCCGTAACCGCACCGAATAGAGTCAAGGCGATTTCTGATATTCCCACTTTTCGCGAATTGGGTTATGATGTTGTGTTTGCCAATTGGCGCGGTTTTTTTGCTCCGCCAGGGATACATGAAAAGCAACGAAAACTCTACGATAAACTCTTTCGTAAGATGTATGACGAAGTTTTGTGGAAAGAGGCACGTAAAAAAAATGGTTGGAGTGAAATCTACTATGCCAATGACGAATTCACTCAATTTTTGCAGCGTCAAGAACAGCAGCTACAAAAATTAATGACAAAACTCGGTTTCATTAAGGAGACACAAAAATGAATGAACAACGTGTCGGCGGTGTCATTTTTTTTGTTTTTTGCGCTTTGTATTTGTTCTTTGCTACGGATATTACCGTTACAAGTGAAAGTACCTTCAGTGCGCGGACTTTTCCTTATATTCTTGGCGTGATGGGATGCATTGTTTCTTTATTACTAATTGTTTTGCCATCCATTCAAAAAACAATTGCCCTCACACAATTGAAATGGTCCGCAGTTTTTGCAATGTGTTTGGCAATGCTTGTGTATGCTTTTTTGCTGTCGCGTATTGGTTTTATCATCGCAACTATTCTGTTTCTTAATACCTGTTTTATCATTATGCGCGAGAGAAAATGGCGACACATGTTCTACACTTCATTTTCATTGACATGTATATTTTGGTTATTACTAACGCAAGTGCTCAATATATATCTTGCTCCTGGTAGCTGGTGGATGGGATAAATTATGTGGGATGGAATTCTTATTGGTATCAGTACAGCGTTTTCTCCGGTAAACCTCATTGCGGTAATGTTGGGATGTTTTGCTGGAACATTTATTGGTCTATTGCCGGGGCTAGGGCCTATTTCCGCAATCGCGTTAATGATTCCTATTACCTATGGTCTAGACCCGGCGACAGGTATGATCTTGATGGCGGGTGTGTACTATGGGGCTATTTTTGGTGGCTCAACTTCTTCTATTTTAATCAATGCCCCTGGGGTGGCGGGAACGGTTGCCTCTTCTTTTGATGGATATCCTCTCGCCAAGTCAGGCAATGCCGGTAAGGCTCTTGCTCTCGCGGCATATTCATCTTTTATAGGTGGCACGGTCGCTACCTTTTTGTTGTTGCTTTTCGCACCGCTTCTCGCCAAAGTTTCTCTAAGTTTTCAATCGAGTGATTATTTTATGCTCATGGTGCTAGGCTTGACAACTGTGGCCGCCTTTTCTGGTAAGGGAAATTACTTAAAAGCAGGGATAATGACTATTTTTGGTCTAATGCTCTCTACCGTGGGAACAGATCTCTCCACTGGAGTGGAACGATATACTTTTGGGAGTATAGACCTTCTCGATGGCATTAGTTTTTTACTATTAGCCATGGCGTCTTTTGCTTTGGCCGAGGCACTACACAATATTCTCGTTCCGGTGAAGGAAAGCGATACGTCTTCGACGGAAGTTTCCGATTTGTCCATCAGTAAACAAGAATTTGGCGAAGTTGCTCCCACGATAGGGCGTTCTTCTATCTTGGGGTTTTTTGTTGGTATTTTGCCGGGAGCGGGTGCGACCATTGCCTCATTTTTGGCTTACGGCGTGGAGAGAAACTTAGCGAGTGAAGAACAAAAACAAAAATTTGGCAAAGGTAGTTTGCGGGGTTTAGCCGCTCCTGAAACGGCAAACAACGCGGCGTGCTCTGGCTCTTTTGTTCCCCTTCTCACGTTGGGTATTCCCGGATCGGGAACTACGGCGATTATGTTGGGGGCTCTTATTTCATATGGTGTGCAACCTGGGCCACGTTTATTTGTCGATCACCCGCAAGTATTTTGGTCGGTAATTATTTCCATGTATATTGGCAACATGGTACTTTTGATCATGAATTTACCTCTCATTCCCTACATCGCAAAGCTGCTCACGGTACCGCGACCTATTTTGATACCGCTTATTTTATTTTTCTCTTTGATCGGTGTGTACTTGGTTTCTTTTAACACGACTGATTTATACATCATGGTGTTTATCGCAATCTTTGCGCTACTATTACGTCTTCTTCAATTTCCCATTGCGCCAATGCTTTTAGGTTTTATACTTGGAAAACCAATAGAAGACAACCTATACCGTGCACTTCTCGCCAACAACGGCTCTGTTAGTTTTCTTTGGGAACGACCTATTACGCTAGCAATTTTCTGTCTAGTGTGTGCAGTGGTTATTTTGCCGTGTTGGCGCATATATCGGAAGCGAAGTAGCGATTAGCGTTTCGTTAAACCTATTTTTTGCGGACGAAAGTTAGGGAATATCTTTGCGATTTGTCGGTTGTTTAAAACATCGAGTAAAATTTCACTTAGTAGTGAACGGTAGTCGTATTGAACTTTTAATCCTCCCGGACCTTCTTCGTCATTGTCATTTTTGAGTCCCGGCCATTTACCAAGTACTTGACCGCCATTTATCTTGTTGCCCAAAGCAAAAAAGGTAAATGCGCGCCCATGGTCGGTACCCATGGAACTATTTTCGTAAACGCGGCGACCAAATTCGGTCATAACGACGGTAGTTACCGAATTTTTGTAGCGGTGTAAATCGGCATCAAATGCCGCAAGTCCTTTTGCAAGGGTGTCGATGTTACCTGCCTGAAGACCGTTTTCCTGTCCTTGAAAGAAATGCGTATCCCAACCACCTAAGTCGATACAAGCCACTTGCAAACCGAGTTGTCCCTTTATTAAACGCGCTACCTCGCGAAGCTCATTTCCAAAGGAATTTTGCGGATAGTTGGCGTTATTTTCCGGACGGTATTCACTTTTTTGGAGATTTTCGATTTTTTGCAATAAACCAAGAGTGTCTTGTCCATGTTGATTGAGAATATTGCTTTGTATGCCGTACATTTTCGCAATGGCATCCCGTGCAGATTGACTATTGCCACTTGCGGTATGAATTTTCAAGTCACTCAGGCTCTGAATTACATTGATATTAGGAGCACCGCGTAGTGACTCTGGGATTGTCGTTCCCATCGCGACAGCAGAAATGGCTTTTTTGTGTTCATTGTTATGTAAACGCAGATGTCTTCCCAACCAACCACTACCTAAAAGTTGGTGTTGGCTGCTTCCGTGTTCCATTTGATCTTGTGCTTCAAAATGTGAACCGCTTGTATTATCGGAACCTACTGCCTGAACGATTCCAAGTCTTCCTTCCTCAAAAAGTGGATAAAGAGGTGATAATTTAGGGTGGAAGGCATAGAAATCATCCAAACGAATCGAACTTTCGCGTTTATTGTTTTTGGGGGCGGCGATGTGGATGGAGGGACGCAAACGATAATAGTCATCGTCGCCATAAGGAACCACAAAATTTAATGTATCGGCACCACCACGTAAAAATACGCATACCAGTGTGGTACTTTGTTCTTTATTTTTGGCAAACAATAATTTACGGAGGAAACCTTGGCGTAATATATCCATAATATCAATACCTTTGAAAAGCGGGAGAACATAAAATAAGACCCAGTAACTCTTGTTGATTTGTCGCTTTTTTCATATCCTTGTCGTTCATGTATTCCGCAAAAATTTGTTGTTCTTGAGGTGTAGGTAGGCGACCTATAAAATGAGCGATGACCTTTGTTACTTGTTCTTTATCGTTGATGTTTAAACTTTTGAGAAGTTTCCGTAGATGAATACGTGTCCCAGAGACTTTGTTGGCGGCAACGGCATGCGCAAAATTCCAGCGCCACAACAGTGTTCCTAGCCAGGGTTGCATTTCATCGGGATAGCCATCAGGTGTGGGATATTGAAATGGCACTTGCCCCATACGCTCTAAGTAATTAATCTGTGGTCTTCGTGCATAAGTGTCAGCAGCCAAGAAGCGTAAAGAACTCACGATAAAATGAAATGGTCGTTTGAATTTTTGTGCAAAGAATGTTGGGTTGTAAAACTCTTCACTCAAAAAAAGATAGCGCAGGACAGCTTTGATATCTCCCTTGGTGTCGGAAAAAACTTTACTCATATTTGTCACAAGTTGTTTGGGAGGTTTGGGAGCAACAAACCGTTTGGCAAGTTTGTAACAAATATATGACGCGGTGGATGGATGGTTGCATACTATGTCAAGAACGCGTTCGAGATCTTCTTTTCCTCCATTTGCCGGCAAAGTATGTCCGAGTATTGTTTTTTGTCCTTGATCGTGAAGATGTACGTTAAAAAAAACATCGCGCTTGCGACGATGATAACGCCATCCGGTGAGTGCTCGCGCTACTTCAAAAACGTCTTTTTGGGTGTAACCTCCGTAAACACCTAAGGTGTGTAGTTCTAGTAATTCTCTAGCGTAGTTTTCGTTGGGAATATCTTGTGGTTTCTGCTTTTTGTTGGATTTACCATCCAAGTATACTAACATGGCCGGAGAAATTGCCGAAGCGCGAATTAAATCACGGAAATTCCCGAGAGCATGTTTGCGAATCACTTCACGGTCGTCAGTGGCTTTCAAGTAGATACAGTCGGCTTTTTCAATATGAATATTAAAATGGTCACTCCAAAATCCCACCATGACTTCAAAGAGCTGTCTACGACTGTAAATAGCGCGTAATAAAGTATGTTTTACCATTTCAGAACGCAGTGTTTTTTTCTTGTATTCGTAGCATGTGGAGAAATGATGATGAATCGTTTCAAAGCGTCGTGCACGGAGATCGCAAAGAGTGTCGTTGATGTTTTGCGGTTGCAATTGTTTCTCTAACCACGCTTTTCGTCCCATATTTTTTACTTTTTCGAGATCCCCCGGCCATAGACCATAGGTCGTTCGTGATAAAAAATGAAAATCTTTATCTAGCGTGCTTTGTTGTGCAGGAGTAAGCGTTTTGGGAATACCTTGCCCAAATTGTTTGGATACGGCACTGATCATGTCATTGCAACCACATAACGACAATGTTCCGGCCATGACTTTGACAAAATCGCGCCTATTCATCACTTTCCTCTTGTGAATTTTGTTCTGTGTTTGCGTTTTCCTGTGTTTTGGCATTTTGTAGCGAGCGTTGCTTGCGATAACTACGAGCACGCATTTTGGCGCCACAGCCAATGATGAGACCAGCAGGAAACAAGATAAACCAACCCAAAATGGGTAGTAGGCATGCTAGTGAAAAAGAGGCTCCTCCGGCGACGGTTGTTTTCCATAGAGAATTTTTGTCGGCAATGAGTCTTTGTCCTATCATCGTAACAAAACCGCTAAGGCCAATACATGAATATAGGAAAAATAAACTCAAAATAGTTGGACCCAAAATTTTTCCCATTTTTTTGGCGTTTTCACCTATAACAAGGGCGAAAAACACGGTACCCACACTGGGAATAAGTCCGTAGAAAAAATTCTTCTTTAGACCTTGAGAACACAATTCACTTATATCATTTGTCGTATCCAGCCATATCCCACGACAAAAAAGAAGTAGAGCATTGAGACTCAATAATAAACCGATAATAAACATCGTAATTGCCAATACATCTGCCATAATCATAATAAAAATCTCCTTGTTATAAGGTGACTAAGTTTGTAGGTTCGTTTTCAGATTGGTGCCCTCACCAATCGCCTTGTAGAGGTATAAAGAAAGCGAATTCGTTTTTATATTGGTGCCCTCACCAATCGCTTTGCATAGGTATAAAGAAAGCGAATTCGTTTTTATATTGGTGCCCTCACCATCGCCTTGTAGATTTCAGCTGCGCTGAAAGCAACAATGCTCATGCCTCTCCCACAGGAGAGGCGTAACACGTCTTAATGTGTATCCATTCGTTTTATGTTATACCGTCTAGTCGAGACACAAAATTACTTTGGCTCGCAAATCAAGTGAATTTTGTTTTTTACAAAAGAGAAGCATTAGACCTCTCCCTGTGGGAGAGGTACGAGAATAGCAGCTTACAGCGATAGCTGATAACTGCTATTCGATGGTGAGGGCACCAATCGGAAAACGAATTCACTTTCTTTATACAACGTAGCTTTAACCGCATTATTACATAATACTTTTCACAAAACAAAAAGGTTCACTTAAATAAAGTTAGGTGCGTCTAACTTTTTATTTTGAAAAACTAACTTTTTTGTTTGACTCGGCGTATCTAATGTGCTTAGATTAAAGTATACCAATTTATTGTAATTGGTCTGTATTGAAAACCCTGTGGTTTCGGTAATGGTTGTTGGCGGATAGTCCACGATCATTACCGAAACCACAAATTTATATTTACAAAGGTTTAAAAATGACAAAATACATGATAAGTTTATTACTCATTCTATTGGTAATTCCGTGTTATGCAGATCGTGATAAATTATATGTGGTGTCTACTACGGGAATGATAGCCGATGCATTAGAAAACGTCGGAGGAGACTTGATTACCGTTGATAGTCTTATGGGACCGGGAGTGGATCCTCACTTGTATAAGGCCACGGCAAATGACACCAAGAAACTCGCAAGGGCAGATATCATTTTTTACAATGGCCTACATCTTGAAGGCAAAATGCAAAAGATTTTAATGACGATGAGTCGTCGCAAAATTGTGTGTGCGATTACCAATGGTATCCCGGAGAGCAAACTTATAAAACCAGAGGGGTTTGATGGATTACACGATCCGCATATATGGTTCAATGTATCGTTGTGGCAAGAAGCTGTGAAGAAGATTACAGGAGTTTTGTGTGGGGTAGACCAAAAAAATGCGCAAGCGTACCAGAAAAATAGTGAGGCGTATATAAAAAAATTACAAACCTTGCATTCTTGGGCACAACAGCAAATAAATTTAATTCCTCAAAAAAGTCGGGTGCTGATTACGGCTCACGATGCTTTTGGCTATATGGGAAAAGCGTATGGCTTTGAAGTGATGGGATTACAAGGGGTAAGTACTGTTACCGAGTCGGGAATAAAAGATATTGAACGTATTGTTCAGGTAATTGTATCACGCAATATCAAAGCGATTTTTGAAGAAACTTCGGTGATGAATAAAGGTGTTGAGGCGGTAATAGAGCACTGTAAAGAGCTTGGTCATGAAGTTAAAATGGGTGGCTCACTATTTTCCGATGCTATGGGAGAGCCAGGTACAATCGAAGGCACATACGTTGGAATGGTAGAGCACAATGTAAAGACAATCGTTCGTGCCCTTTCTAGTACCGACAAAGAGTAAGATTATGGGGAGAGAATCGAAAAAAGTAGACGAAGAAACTGTTGCCGATGTTCACGACCTCACGGTATCATATCACATTCATCCGGTATTGTGGGATGTTGACTTTCAAGTACCGCGTGGGAAACTGATGGCAATTGTTGGGCCAAATGGGGCAGGAAAATCTACGTTAATTAAGGCAATGTTGGGAATCATTCCCTCAACAACTGGTTGGGTAAAAATCTTCAATGAACCATACCAGAAGGTGCGTCATCGTATCGGTTATGTACCGCAACGTGGATCTGTCGATTGGGATTTTCCCACAACAGCCATTGATGTTGTGACAATGGGGCGTTATGGCAAGATTGGTTGGTTTCGCCGCCCAGGGAAAAAAGATCGCGAAATCTCTTACACCTATTTAGAAAAAGTGGGTATGCAAGATTTTGCCCAGAGACAAATCAGTCAACTTTCCGGTGGGCAACAACAACGCGTTTTTTTGGCACGTGCTTTGGCCCAAGAAGCAGACATTTATTTTATGGATGAACCATTCGCAGGAGTAGACGTCGTTACCGAAAAGGCAATTGTCAATTTGTTATTCGAACTGCGCGAACAATCAAAAACCGTTATCGTTGTACATCATGATTTACAAACCGTAAATGAGTATTTTGATTGGATTTTGCTTCTCAATATGAGAAAAATTGCTATTGGTAATGTTGATGATACATTTAACGAAGAAAATCTGCGTAAAACATATGGTGGTAAACTTGCTATTCTCAGTAAAGCCGCTAATGCAATGACGAAAGGCCGGGTGGATGGAATTATTGACTAGCAATTGGTGGCTTTTTGACGAAATAGGTAAGTACTTTTTACCTGAAGGAAGTACTAGGCGTTGGGTGATGTTTGGTGCCATTTTATTGGGAATTTCTAGTGGAGTGATCGGCTCTTTCGCCTTGCTGCGCAAGCAAAGTTTACTCAGCGATGCGATGGCCCACGCTGCATTGCCAGGTATTTGTCTCATCTATATGCTCACTGGAGTGAAAGATCCACTGCTGTTTCTCGTTGGGGCGTCTATTACAGGGCTTCTTGGAGCTATTATTGTCTCGGAAATTCCCCGGCACACGCGTATCAAAAGCGATACGGCAATCGGTTTGGTGTTGTCGGTTTTCTTTGCATTTGGGATTGTATTACTGACGGTGATTCAAAAGAATTTTGGTGGTAACCAGGCAGGGTTAGACGCTTTTTTGTTTGGGAAAGCGGCCCTACTCGTGCGTTACGATTTGTATGTAATCGGAACGATGTGTCTATTGCTCATAGGCATCACCCTTTTATTTTACAAAGAGTTCAAACTTTTGACTTTTGACCGTGGCTTTGCGATAACTCTCGGTTTACCGGCGAAAAAATTAGAACTATGCATGACTTTGCTCATCGTATTAGCGGTAATGGTAGGACTACAAGCGGTGGGGGTTGTATTAATGGTGGCGATGCTCATTTTTCCTGCGGCAGCTGCGCGTCAATGGACCGATCAGCTAGGAAGAATGATTATTATTGCCGCGTTTGTTGGTGGTTTTGCAGGGGTAGTAGGGTCTTTTTGTTCGGCCATTATGAGCAAAGTTCCCACTGGACCGGTGATGGTTGTCGTATGCTCAACTATGTTAATTTTTAGTATGTTTTTTGCTCCCAATCGCGGACTTATTCCCAAGTGGCTTCGCTTGCGCAACAACCGACAGCGAATTCGCCGCGAGAATATATTGAAGTCTTGCTACAAAACTTGCGAAGAACGCGAGAACTGGAAGGTTATTTTTACTTTGAAAGATTTTACCACCTATTTTCGTTTTTCCAACTACGCCACACGGCAACTGCTCCATTATCTGGTGAAGAAACAGCGATTGGTATCGTTTAATGGTGGTTGGCAATTAACTCCTCAAGGTTTAGATAAGGCCGAACAAATTATACGTAAACATCGCTTGTGGGAAGTGTATCTCACGGAGAAAATGGACATAGCAAGTGACCATGTACACCGTGATGCCGAAGACATAGAGCATGCACTTGATGATAAAACAGTTCAGCAACTTGAGGAAGAACTGCAATCTCCGACACAGGACCCGCATGGAAAATCGATTCCCAATGTTGATTTCTCACGAGAAAGGAAAACAACATGACACTTATGGCATTTGCTAGTTTTGAAATTTGGATCATGGTCATTGGGGCTTTGGTATGTAGTGCTTGCGGCATTCTAGGATGTTTTTTGATCCTAAAAAAATTAGCTCTAATGGGGGATGCCATAAGCCACGCTGTTCTACCTGGAATCGTAGTAGCGGTGATGCTAAGTGGTAGTTTAAATTCCATCGCTATTTTTGTCGGAGCCGGTATCATCGGAGTTCTTACGCCCATTCTCGTGGATTCACTCAAAAGTTCACGTCTTATTGATGAAGACGCCGCAATTGGTTCGGTGTTTACATTTTTGTTTGCTATTGGAGTTATTATGGTGGCAAACGCGGGAAATATAGACTTAGATACCGAGTGTGTGCTATACGGAGAAATCGCTACAACACCCTTTGATACCTGGGTGGTGGGGGGAACGCCTTATGAGTTTGACGGCCATACTTTTATGAAGGGCGGAACCGATATCGGACCTAAGTCAGCTTGGACTTTGGGAATTGTACTTCTCATCAACATATTATTTATTTTTTTCTTTTACAAAGAACTCAAAATTTCAACATTCGATCCTGCTTTGGCACTATCCATGGGACTTAAACCGAAGCTAATCCATTACTTATTGATGTTTTTTGTGGCCATTACGACCATTGCGAGTTTTGAAGCCGTGGGAGCTATTATTGTGGTAGCGATGTTTATTGCCCCTGGAGCAAGTGCATATCTATTGACAGACCGTCTTTCATTGATGATTTTTCTTTCGGGAATCGTGGGGGCTGCGAGTTCTGTTCTTGGGTACATGCTGGCATTAGCATTGGGAGGAGATGTTTCTATTGCTGGATGTATGGCGGTTGCCGCAGGTGGTATTTTTGCCATGTGTTTTTTCTTTTCACCCAAGTACGGTGTTGTCGTACGTTTCGCACGTAGATATAAGTTGAAAAAACGTTTTCATGCCGAAAATGCGCTCGTGAATATGTATCGCACGCACGAACTAGGAGAAAGGTGTTTGGTAAAAAACTATCGTCATAATGTGATTGTGCGGTTTATACAGCAAAATATACTAACGGAAAAAGACGGAGAGCTTCACCTTACCGAATTTGGCACGGAAAAAGCACAAAATCTTATGCGTGCGCATCGTCTGTGGGAAGCGTATATTCACAAACTGGGTTTGCCCGAAGATCACGTTCACCAGCCAGCAGATGAAATGGAACACTATTTGACAAACGATTTATGTACGGAAATAGCGCAAGAATTAAAAAATCCACAGTCTGATCCCCATGGTAAACCTATACCTACCAAGCCTGCTTTGTAGTTTTTGCGAAACATTGTGAAAAAATAACAACGTTCTTGACTGTAGTCTGATAGATGATACATTGAAGTATCTTCTAATTCGGTAAATAATTACAGTAGGTGACGTTATGGACTCGTGGTATATCTACAATAAAAAACAGCAAAAAAAATATGGACCGTATTCGCAGGTGCAAATAAAATCTTTTGTCCACAATCAGAAAATAGATGAAACTTGCGTTGCGTCCAATAATCAAAAAACTTGGTACAATGCGCAACAACTTGAAAAGATGTTGCCTGTAACCAACAATATACAAAAAATAGGTAAATTTGAAGTTATTCGTGAACTTGGGCGTGGTGGCATGGGGGTCGTCTACCACGCCCGAGACACATTTCTCAATGACGAATGCGCGGTAAAGTTTATCCGTCTAGACCAAATGGATGAAAATACTACGAAAAGGTTCATCAGGGAAGCGCAATCCACAGCCAAACTCAAGCATCCCAATATCATTGCCGTCAAGGAACTCAATAGCATTGTTGATGCGCAAGGCAATCACCTTTATTATTTTTCCATGGATTACATAAAAGGTCTTTCCTTTGGAGAATACATTGCTCAAGACATCCCTCTCAAAGACAAATTAGGTGCTTTTGTCGCTGTATGTCGTGGTGTGGCATATGCTCATGAAAATAATATTATCCATCGCGATTTAAAACCTGCCAATATCATTGTCGCTGAAGACGGCACACCTATTATCCTTGACTTTGGTATAGCGCGAGACCTTGATATTACACCAAATATGACCAAAACCGGGGACATTGTCGGTACTCCGCGTTATATTGCTCCGGAGGTGATGGAAGGTAAAAAAGCCACTGCTAGTTGCGATACCTACGCATTGGGGGTTATTCTTTACGAAATTTTGACCGGTTTTTCTCCCTTTTCCGGAGAGAATGTTATTGAGATTTTGTTTCAAGTTTCGCACAGTACCCCTGTACGCCCCTCACGTGTAAATGACAAGATAAAAAAAGATGAAGATATTGAAGTAATTTGCCTAAAATGCCTAGAGAAAAGACCACGAAATCGCATTCATAGCGTAGGGTTTTTATGTGAAGAACTGCAGTGTGTTTTAGATGGGAAACCCACAAAAACCAAACCGCCGGGTTTCATGACAAAGAACTATAACTGGTTTCGAAAGAACAAATTACCGGGGACAATCATTGGTATTATGCTTATTATCATACCACCGTACTTGTTTATTCTCAATAACACCCTAGATGAGCAAAAACGGGCGTTACAGGAAAAACAACAGGCCATAGAGCAACAAAATATCGCGATGGAAGAGCAACGTCGCTTCAAGGTCAAGTCCTCTTTTGAAAATTACGACAAAGTTGCCAACGATAAGCTCATGCAGTTCTATGAAAAATTCTCTTCAGCGAAAGGAATACACTCGATCTTAGGAGAGATGAAAGGACAATATGAGGGCCTAGAAGAGAGAATAGAAGATAAAAAATACCACTCCATTTTGGTGAACGAAAAGCAAAATATACAAAACTTTTTTAACAGTACCCAAAAAATTATACGCTATTTCTTGCTACCCAGTTTGCCAAAGATTACTTCTAAGATCGAACTCACAGGAGTAAAAGATATTTATCAAATAGGTATGTCGACAAATAATGATATCGCGTTGATAAGTAAAGCCAGACAATTATATATGATGCACAGCGGCAACAATATTCCGCAACAAAATATCCATATGTTATCGCAGAAAAAAATAGTGGGGACATGTAACCGTTTCTGCTTTTCAAATAACGGTAGGTACTTGGCGGCTTTTTTTCTTAAGCCAATACCAGAGGAAGAAAAGAGTGAACAGCGTTTATTGATTTATGATATGCATGCCAAGCAGGTAATCAAGAGTGACGCAGTGTGGATGGCGATGGTTGACGGCAAGTTTTCTCCTAATGGCAGATACTTTGCGTATAGCTCACTTGAAAAAGGTCCGTCGCTATGGGATTTATACAGTGATAAACCGGCAAAAGAAATTTGCAAAAAGCGCCAGGGTAACAAAGCAAAACATTTTGAATTTTCTTCGAGCGGTAAGTATGTTTCCTTTCACGTGCAGAATGATGGTTACTATGTGTATGACATACAAAAAAAGCATACGCGAAAACTCGCGCATTATTTGAATAATGTATATCCCGTTTGGAGAAAAGATCAACTTTTTATATACTCCAACACCCGGTTAGAGCGTTACGATCTCCAGGTACAAGAACCACATACATATTCCTTTACACCCAACTGTATGGAAGGTTTGGCATCGGGAGCGGTGAGCTTTGATGGCAAAAAGTTTTTATGGGGAACAGAGGAGGGGACTCTTAATTATGTTTCCTTAGTGTCTAAAAATAAAGCGAATGTTATCAGTGCACAACAAGCTTTTAGTAAAATCAATAAGATTGCTTTTCTCAATGAACATTTTTTCTTTACTCTTGATGGGGAAAATCATTTTTATTTACGAGACCTGCTCAGTCGACAAGCCATTTATCATCAGCCAAACGTTTACTACGCCCGCTATGATGAACAGCGCAACGAAATTATCGTTGTCGTACAGAAAAAACAAAAGTTTTACCTGGAAAGATGGCGTGTACCCTATACGCTAAGACAATTATTGTTGCCAAATCGTAAAACTGAGAATGCTTACAAACTAGTAACTAAGCTAGCCGTGGATGAAAAGCTAGTCTCATCACATCCCGCTTTATTTGTCAAAAAGGGTAAGGAAATAAAGGCGGTGATACTGTCATGGCATAAAGCGTTGTCTATTTGGCAAAAAAAGGAAAATACATTTGCGAACTCATTGACATTTTCCCCGCTTCTCGATTTGAGAGACATAAAGTTGAGTCATGATGACGAGTGGCTTGTGATTCTTGCACACCATAAAAGGCTGCGTAAACAATACGTAATTAAAATTCATTGTGATAATCTTGCCCAACTCGATTTGCAGAACAGTGACAAAATTATTGACGGAGCACTTGTAAATGGACAAGTGGTAAACGAATGGGTGAATAATCCGACAAAGAAAGAAATAAGATGTGTTGCGCTTTCTCCGAACAATGATTTATACGTAAGTTATTCAAATGAGATATGGAAATATACTGCGGGTAAAATCAGAAAGTTAGCAAAGTGTTCACGTACCATCCGTGTTTTGTGTACACAACCAGAGAAAGGTCTTATGATTGCAGGGCAAGAGAAGAACTTTTTTTCTATTTTAGATGCTAACGGTAGAACTCTTTACACTGCGAGATTGGAAGAAAGCGAGAATGTTTTCGAAATAGCGGCGTGGTGTCCTCAAAATGAGCAGCAGCAAGCGATGTGTGCTATTGCAGGAAAAGACGGGCACTTGTATTTGGTATATGAAGGTAAAAACGGCAGGTGGCAACACCATTCGATTAGTTTACCTGGAAAAAAATATCAGTTGTCTTTTTCTCCCAATGGTAAAATGTTGGCCGTTTTTACTTCTCGGGATACTTATTTATACTCGATCGACACACAGAGCAACTTTCCTATTTTTTCCGGTTACCACAAAAATAATGGGGGAAATTTTTGCCGCGATTGGCAATACGCGGTGTTTCCTACAGCAAAGGCACGTGTTTTTATCTTTGATTTGCATAAGTTGTCGTTTGCAAATTTTGCCAACTATTTTTCGGACACTCCTGTTTCAGGAGAAAACTTATGGGTGAATCGCGTAAAAAACAAGTTTTCGAAACTTATGCAAGAGCAGCAGAATAAATAACAACATTAGGTGAAGCGATTATGGACTCGTGGTATATATATAACAAAAAGCAACAAAAGCAATATGGACCGTATTCCCCAGCGCAAATACAATCGTTTGTACGTGATCAGAAAATGGATGAAGTATGCGTGGCTTCCTGTGATCAGACAAATTGGTATGACGCGCAACAATTGACCAAGATATTTTCGGTGAGCAGTACAAAGAAAATAGGTAAATTTGAAATTATTCGCGAACTTGGGCGTGGTGGTATGGGAGTGGTGTACCATGCCCGCGATACCTTTTTGAAATATGAATGTGCGGTAAAGTTTATTCGCTTAGACCAGGGAATGGATGATCATAGTACCAAAAGGTTCATCACCGAAGCGCAGTCTATTGCCAAACTCAAACATCCCAACATCATCGGCATTAAAGAACTCAATAGTTTTGTCGATGCACAAAGCAATCACCTTTACTATTTTTCTATGGACTACATCAAAGGTATTCCCTTTGACGAGTACATTTCGCAAAAGATCCCTCTGAAAGAAAAATTGCAAACTTTCGTCGAAGTGTGTCGGGGAGTGGCCTATGCTCATGAAAACAATATCATCCACCGCGATTTAAAACCTGCGAATATTATTGTCTCTGAAGAAGGTGTCCCGGTTATTCTCGACTTTGGTTTAGCACGAAATTTAGACACTACGGAAAATATGACAAAAACAGGGGACATTATAGGTACACCAAAATATATTGCACCAGAGGTGATGCAAGGGCAAAAGGCCGGGGCGAGTTGTGATACATACGCCCTTGGTGTTATTCTCTATGAAATTTTGACAGGATTTCCCCCTTTTACCGGGGAGAACATGATTGAAATTTTATTTCAAGTTTCCCACACAAATCCCATTCGGCCGTCGCGGGTGAACAGTAAAGTGGGTAAGGAAAGTGATATCGAAGTTATTTGTCTAAAGTGTTTGGAGAAAAAAACCGTCAATCGCATTCATTCCGTACAATTTTTATGCGAAGAGCTACAATGTGTGATCGATCGAAAACCCACAAAAACAAAACCTCCAGGAATAGCGAAAAAATCTGTGATGTGGCTCAAGAAAAACAAAATTGCAGCAGGACTCGCTGTCTTGGCCCTATTGTTAACTCTTGTTTTTATCAATGTGAATCAAAAGTTGGATGATGCCACTCAAAAGTTGAATGATGCCACTCAAAAGTTGAATGATGCCAATAATCAGTTAGAAAAAGCCAAAGACAAAGAAGTGGCGTCGTTTGGAGACTATACGACAACGACAAAGAGTAAATTGATGCAGTTTTATGAAAAATACTCGTCCTCAAAAGGTATGCATTCTATTCTCGAAGACATAGAGGAGAAATATCGCGATGTGGAAAAAAAGTTAAATAATGACTACCGCGAGATACTTGTTCGCAAAGTGGAAAGTATGGAAGACTTTTTCGATAGCACTCGTAGCATAATGCGCTACTTTGTGATGCCGAGTTTACCAAAAATTACGTCCTCAGTGCCTATTCCTCATGTGGAAGATATTTATCAAGTGGAAATATCGACATTCAACGATATCGCGATTACTAGCAAAGAACAAAAAATGTACTTTGTGCGCAATAATGAACGACAACACAAGGCTCCGATTCTAATAGAAAAAAATCGTCTAGTGGCGTACTGCAATAATTTTTACTTTTCCCCCAATGGAAAATATCTCGCCGTACTTTTTCGAGAAACGGAGGTAGATAGGCAACGTCAATATTGCAGCGTTTACGATACGCAACTAAAGCAAGAAATCAAACGAGTCGAAACTAAACTAGGGCGTGTAGACGCTAAGTTTTCGAATGACTCGCGATTTTTGGCGTACTGTGATCTTGACGGTGGAGCATCTCTTATCGATACACATGAAAATAAAATCATAAGAGAGCTGTGTAAATTAAAAGGGAAAAATAAAGCGACAAATTTAGACTTCTCGCCTGATAGTCAGTATGTATCGTTTTGCGTTCACGATGACGGATACTATGTGTACCATATAAAAACGCAAAAAAGTCGCAAAGTCGGTCGTTATCGGCGTAAGCTATTCCCGGTGTGGAAAGATCATCAACTATACATTTACACTGGCCAAAAACTAGAACGTTATGACGCAAAATCTACAAGGATACAGCCGTATATTTTTTCATCTATTCCTTCAGAGGGGTTGGCGTGTAGTGAGATGAGTCCTAACGGTAATCTTTTACTTTGGGGAACAGATACAGGGCTTATTAACTATGTGACCTTACGCCCCAAATTTACGGCGCATGTTATGCACCGCCGACAAACGTATAACCAAGTCAAAAAAATATCTTTTATCAATGAGCATTTCTTTTTTACTTTGGATAAAGAAAATCATTTTTATTTACGTGATTCGTTTAGCAAGCAGACAATTTATCACCAGCCGCATGTCTATTATGCACGTTATGATAAAGGCAGAGAGGAACTTATCGTTGTTGTGGCGATCGAGGAGAAAAAACAAGAAAAGCAACAGGGAAAATCAAAGAAAAAGTTCTATGTGCAACGATGGAAAATGCCGTTTGTGATTCAAAAAATATTACACCCTAGTCGTAATACTCTTTCCACATATAACTTAGTGACACGTCAAATTTTTAATGAAAAATACATGTCCTCAAAACCGTGCATTTTTATCAAAAAGAACAATGAGGTAGAGGCCATCATTTTCCAGTGGCATAAAGGATTATCCATTTGGTATAAACGCGAAAATCGTTATGAAAATTTTCTTACCTTCAGTTTTCTCGTGTCGGTGTGGGATGTGAAAGTAAGCGATGATAACAAATGGGTGGCGGTTGCGGTACACAATAAAAAACTGCGTAGGCAGTACATTATTATGATCGAAAGCAGTAAACTCTCGCAACTGAACATACAAACGAGTCATAAAATAGTTGATGGGGTAAAAGTAAAGGGAAAGGCTGTTAAAAGTTGGTCTGTCGAGCAAGGAAATGAAGAAATTCGCAGCTTGATGTTCGCAAAAAATAATGATTTGTACTTCTCTCGGGGGCATGCACTGTGGAAGTATTCCAAAGGAGAAGTGCAAAAAATATGTCACCTTACACGTAAAATTCATTCTCTACAGAGGCATCCGACGCGCGATTTGATTGTTGTATGCCAAGAAATGAATTTGTTTTCCGTTATAAATAGTAAAGGAACTACTTTGTTTAAATCCTCGTTGCAGGAGGGGAAAAATGTTTTCGAAATCGCTGCTTGGTGCCCACAGAGTGAAAATGCAATGTTCGCAATCACCGGGCAAGAGGGAGAGTTGTACCTAGTTACTGAAGGGAAAGATGGGTGGCAACAACAGTTGATTTCAGTACCTGGAAAAAAATATCAGTTGTCTTTTTCTCCTGACGGGAAGATGTTGGCGATCTTTACATCTGTAGACACATACGTGTATTTGATAAAAACGGAACATCTCTTTCCGATTTTTTCGGGATATAACAAGAACAACGGTGGCAATCTTTGTAGTGATTGGCGCTATGCGGCGTTTCCGACAAGTAAGGCGCGTATGTTTTTGTTTGATTTGAATAGGTTGCAGTTTGAAAACTTTGCCAATTATTTTACCAAAAAATCTACCCAGGCAAAAAATTTATGGCCAAACAAAATCAGGGATAAGTTTTTTGAATATATCAAAGGTGAGTAGCGACTAGGTGTAGTAAAAGCGGCGAATTTTGCCGCTTTTTTATTGGTATCACCAAGCTAGATGACATGTCCTAGCCTGGAATAATCTTGCGGTGATTTTCTTTTACTTGAGCGGAAATTTTACCGAAACGGCGTTCGCGCGTACTGTAGCTTTGAATGGCTTGTAGTAGATCTTCTTTGGCGAAGTCCGGCCACATTGTGTGTGTTACCCACAATTCACTGTAAGATATTTGCCACAATAAAAAGTTCGAGACGCGCATATCTCCGCCAGTGCGGATGAGTAAATCAGGATCTTGCATGTTTGGTTGGTAAAGGTTTTGTGCAAAAAGTTGGTGGTTGATATCTTCGATGTTAATTTCTCCTTTTGCCACTTGTGCGGCAATTTTTTTTGTCGCATCTACAATTTCTGATCTACTGCCATAAGATAGGGCAAGGCACAATTTCATTCCATCGTTGTTGTAACTTACGTCAATAGATTTTTGCAATTCATGTTGTACATCTTTTGGTAGACGCTCTAGGTCGCCTATGGCACAAAAACGGATGTTGTTCTCCACTAAATTTTTGCGCTCTTTTCTCAAAAACCTTTTTAGTAAATTCATTAAGTATTGCACTTCATCCACCGGGCGTTGCCAGTTTTCTTCTGAAAAGGTGTACAAGGTAAGTTGTTCTACTCCTAGATGCGCACATTCTCGAGAGATTTTTTCCACTACCTTTGCACCTTGTTGGTGACCCATGATACGCGGTCGTTTTTTTGCCTGAGCCCAGCGTCCGTTACCGTCCATTATAATCGCTATGTGACGGGGAATATTCTCTATTTCTTTATCGTTCATTTCATCCCTACTTTAATTCAGATACCAACTTTTCGATAATACAAATGTAGTGACGAAAAGCTTTTTGTCCTTTTTCTGAAATTTGGTAACTGGTTTGAGGTTTGCGTCCTACAAATTTTTTTTCGACTTCGATATACTCATGCTTTTCCAGCATGCGTAGATGCATTCCCAAGTTACCATCAGTTGCTTTTAGGACTTGCTTTATATCGTTAAACGTCAATTTTTTGGAGGCAGACAAAGCTGACATAATTCCCAGACGTACTCGTTCGTGAATTACTTTGTCTAGCTCCAAAAGTTGATCTAACTGTATTACATCATCGCTCATATTTTTAGTCGCCATATTTACAATACAACCATACGCCATATACAATATGATATCCGCCAAATGATATTGCTAACATCAACATTGCGTACTGCTGTAAAAAAAACAAGCACAACATTGCTGTGATAATAAAAGAAGCACCCAGAAAGCGTACCGCTTTTACTGAAAACAAGCTAGCGCACCACACTCCTAAACCATACATTCCCATCCAGACAATGGGAATCCATTGCGGAGAATTATTGTTAATGCAATAAAGAGTCAACAATGCCCCCACCACAATTGCGGGAAAAATGGCATCAAAAATCATTCTTGCAAGGCGTGACCACGCAGGTTGTCCAGTTGTTTTTGCTTTGCGTTTGATAAAAATAATGTTAAGGGTTATCGCCAGTAAAAATACCATAAGCCATACGACAACAAAAGGGTGAAAATAATCTATTTGTTGTGAGAATACGTTTGGCCCTGCCAAATATTGTGTTGCAAAATAACCACTAACGGCAACCATGCCACTTAAAATACTCGCTTTTCCCGATAGGTTGGTATACTCTGTCGAAGACGATATTACGTTTTTGATATAATTAATATTTTGTACTATTTCGTTTTTGTTCATTTTCATACTTAAGATAAGATAATAGTTCTGTGATAAAATTGTAAGTAAAAAATATACTTTGCAATACAGAGTACTTTGTTTTTGTTGCTAAGTCAATGAAAAAATGTGGGTAAAAAAATACAAAACTCTCTACTTCGAAGGAATGTTATCCAAAAAATTGCGATATAATTGTGCTATTTGGTCAATAGCGCTTATTAAACGATGATCGCTGTCTAAAACATGTAGAGCACAGTGGTGTTTACGCGCAAAACGTATGCTATTGTCGACCGGAACAATATCGTCATGCCAACCGTGCACAATACTAATATGTGCAGTTTGTGGACTATATGTTTGTTTTTGAAAGTAGTTGGGCATGTATAGTGCGGGAGCCATTAAAAATAGTGCGGTGGGCTTTATGGTTTGCGCGGCAACCGTTGCCACATATCCTCCCATACTAGAACCAACCAGTACGACATTTTCATACGTGTCTTTATATACATTTTGTAGAAAATGCTGTGTGCGTTCGTCACCGTTTTTGGAAAATGTGTAATCAGGACTTTCTACAGCGTAAGAATATTCTTTGGAAATTTCCGCAAGACGCGAAATTTTGCTGCCCCATGGGCCACTTTCTTTGCCGTGGGCAAAATAAACAATCGAGGACATTTTTTCTCCTGTTGACGTATTTATATATATGGTAAGTCATCATATTATAGTTATGTGACCGCACTTTCAAAGTGTAAAATTGGAGTTGTGAGTTTTTACAGGAGAAAATAACTTAAATTCTTGCAGTGGAGATATTTATTGTTATCATTGAAATAGTTTGATAAACATCCAAATCGTTTTACAAACAACTCTATTGGCAGTCGATTTACGACTGTAAGTAAAACCAAAGTTATTACACAAGGAAAGCTGCGCTACTGCGTGGCGTGGCAACATACTTAATGATGAAAAGGAAACAAAAAAGAAACAACAAAGTTCGTCGGGCAATCACTCTAGAAGCGGCAAAAATGATGTATGTCGAAGGGGAAGCCCAATATTTTACTGCAAAAATGAAAGCTGCGCGTCAAATAAATATTGATGAGCGTCAATCCCAATTACCTTCCAAT
Source organism: Candidatus Uabimicrobium amorphum (assembly GCF_009002475.1). Classification (GTDB taxonomy): domain Bacteria; phylum Planctomycetota; class Uabimicrobiia; order Uabimicrobiales; family Uabimicrobiaceae; genus Uabimicrobium; species Uabimicrobium amorphum. Next base: position 8,466,337 of record NZ_AP019860.1, on the reverse strand, counting down.
ACTGAAATTCGTCATGAAATTTTGCGCCAGGCAAACCTTTATGAAGGTGAAAAACGCATTGAAAATTTAAAAACCATGCGTTTGTATGCACTGTCTCTCATGAGACAGTTACAGGATTTTCATCCAAAACTCATCGGTAGTACTCTCACAGGCCACATACGTAAAAATTCAGACATTGACCTTCATCTTTTTACACGCAATGTATCACTCATTACACAAATTCTAGACCAAGAAAACCTCGTGTATGAGGTCGAGCGTAAACGCGTGGTAAAATACAATGTCGAACGAATTTTTACTCATATACATCTCCACGGACTTTTTGAAGTGGAAATGAGCATATATACTTTAGATTACCTAAAATATCGTTTTAAATGTTCGATTACCGGGGAATTTATGCCCACGGCAACTATCGATGAATTGACACAACTTATCGACCGAGAATACCCACAAATTGACGTTACGATAGAATGTGAGAAGTATAGTAGTGAAGTAGTTGACAACTACGAGATGTTCAAGTCATTACTCGTACCATTGCAAGACGTCAATGGTGGAAAATACCATCCTGAAGGCGATGTTCTTTACCACAGTCTACAGGTATTCGAATTAGCACGTCGCGAGGGATATGGATACGATTTGGAGTTTTTACAAGCGGCTCTTCTCCATGATGTCGGAAAAGCGATTGATAAAAAACATCACGCCGAAATAGCTGCGCAAATTTTGGAACCATATGTTTCACCGCGTACACTATTTTTAATTCGCCATCACATGGATGCGCTTAAGATGCAAAAGGGAACACTAGGACATCGCCATCGGCAACGCTTGGTACGTAGCGAGTACTACGACGATTTAATGGCGTTGCGACGTTTTGACAATCGCGGACGCGAAAAAGGAATGTTTACCGATGACATTCGCGACGTGATCACATACATGAGAGAGTTAGAGATCACTCTGGAAGATATGTAGTTTTAGCGCAATATTTTAGCGGCCTGATTTACATATCAGGCTGCAATTGAGATACGTCACTTTAGTGGTTTTCGCCAACAATAATTCGTGCTACAATAGATGACATCGTAATGGGTACATAAGTCTGTTTGCTAGTAAGGAAATGTCATGAAATATTTGTATTGCTTTTTAATATTTAGTGTTGCGGCGTACGCTCAAAGTGATGAGATGAAAAAAATGTACGACGAATGGCAAATTATCAAAGTGGTCAATGCCATCGATACCACGGTAGATGAAAAAAAGTGGGAAGAGTGTCGTTCATATTTTTTGGATACCATCAAAGTCGATTTCTCCTCTTTAGTTGGTGGAAAACCTATGACTCTCGCCGCCGACGTTTTGATTGGAGCATGGAAGCGCGCTCTATATTCTGACAAGAAAAGTTTGCACATGCGTACAAACCATCGCGTCACCATCAAAGGTGACAACGCCGAAGTTTTTTCCCATGGTTACGCGCTCAATATACTACCAATGAAAAACGGTTCGGATTTGTGGGAAGTTTGGGGAACGTACGTTCACAAACTCAAACGTACCAAGGACGGTTGGAAAGTTTCGTACATGCAATTCACCGTCACCTATGCACGAGGCAACGAAAAGGTTCGCGAATTTGTGCCCGCGACTAAACCACAAGAGAAGGAACAACCAAAGAAAAAAGAGTAGCCTCTTTTGCAACCGCATAAAATTTATACCTTTTACAATGTGCGTTGTAGGGGCGGACCTAGTGTCCGCCCATTCCTGTAAATTACGATAGATGTAGATATTCACACACCTATTTTCTCTCCTCCGACATAAATATAATTTTGATTTGTGCAATGAATCTATAAGGCGACAACGACAATAAAAATGTACGATTTTATTCCTTCTTTATCTTCCACGGAAAACCAATATCATATGTCATGTAGCGCCACAAGTATTCACAAGGGCCAAATGTAAACCTTTGCAGCCATAATTTAGAAAAAATGATTTGTGCAATCCAAATGAGTATTACAACAATCAGTTGTTGGAAACGTACAAGATCACCAAAAAATCCCAGGTAGTAAAAAATGAAACTGCAAATAATGGATTGTCCAAAATAGTTGGTCAATGACATACGTCCCACACTAGAGAGAGTGTCGCGAAATTTAGTGATGAAGTTACTCTGACACCACAATATAATCATCGCCACATAGGAAAGCGCTAAGGGAATAGTACCGACCAAGTTCCACAAAGTTCCGAGAGTAATACAATACTCAAAAGCAAATGCTTGTTGTAACTTGTGTATAATTCCCCACAGAACAATCGTCGTTCCACATAAAGAACCATAGATCGCAGCACGTAGATAAAACTGTTTGCTACGTTGCCCGAGAAGAATACCCGATTTATACGCCGACATGCCGATCAGCATCCATCCTAGTGCATACCACAAACTGTAGTAGACGAACAACACTGTTTGCACTTCCATGGAAAAATATGCGCGGAGTGCGAATTGTTCTCCCCACGTACCTTCACGCCATACACGCGCCTCGGCTTGTTGTTCTTGCCATCCTGCGGACCACACTTCGCGTTCCGCGGCGATTTCACTTTGCGGTACTTCTAGTAACACCATATAGAGTAGAGAACACAGCAACGCGTATACGACAAACGCACAAATACCGCTGACAAACAATTTGCGCGGAGATGAATTGCGCCAAAAATACAATAGAAACGAACAAAGTGCATAGCACACGAGGATATCACCAAACCAAATCACATATGCGTGAAATAGACCAATCATAAGCAACCAAAAATTACGCTTGTAGTGCAGTCTTCCTGCACGAAGATTTTTTTTCTGCGCGTTTTGTAGGATAAGTAGCACGCTGGCCCCGAAGAGAAACGAAAATATGGCCATAAATTTGCCGTTGGCAAAGAGGGCATGTGTGACCCACATTACGATATTCATACCCGAAAAATCTTCCGCAGACATTGGATTGTCGTAGGCGATCGATGGCATGGCAAATGACTGAATATTCATCAATAAAATACCCAATATAGCGAAACCACGCAAAACATCTAAAATGATGATTCTTTTTTTTGGTTGTATGGAATCCATTCTTTTCTCTCTAGTAATCGTTATTGATTCATAATTTCAATGACCATGCCGCTGCAAATTTCCACGGCGCATTCCTCGATAACTAAGGTAACATACTCTCTGTTTTTAGAGCGTAAGAATTCAATTGCGCTAATTTTGGTAAGCGTTTTGTCAACAGAAGAAATCACGACAAAATCTCCTTTGTGGATAGTGCCGTGGATCACATCTCCTGCGATGCAAAAACCGCGATTTGGAATGGAAAACGTGTTGTGTACCTTAAACGTAGCGAGTTCACTGCTATATGGTGACATTTTTATTCCCTTTGTTTCTTCACATTATAAACTACGATGAAAATACAGTCTAAACAAAACTAGGCATGCCCATCTTTGGCCGTTTTTTATACCTAAACATAGAAGAAAGTCGCACAATAAAAAAATCTTGTCAATTTTGACATTGATTTTGTTACAATGAAAACGAGTTTATAAATTCTATTTACAGCGATGCTCAACAACTCGCTGTTGTTTTATGAAAATGAAACTACTTGCAGTTTCATACAGTAAAATTATGGAGGTCAACATGCGATATTTTGTTTTATGCATTTTATTTTGTGGATTTATGTTTGCTGAGCAAGCAACAAATTCAACTATCATGGTTCGTTGTGATGACGGATCTGAGTATGATTTTTTAAGCGCTCCTCAGGATATTAAGTTAGGTTCGATGAAAGGTGCAATTAATCCGAACGTCGACACCGTAGTCTTTATTCATGGTTTCAATAATTCATATAGTGGTGCAACAAGTTCTTATAGCAATGCACGTAACGTAATGTCTAAGGAACTTGGCAACGTCAATTATGTCGGAATTTATTGGCCATCGAACACTCTGGACTTTCCCACGGCAATTAAACGCGCGAATAAGTCGGGAAAATACATCATGCATATTGTTTCTGAAATTAACAAACAAACAGGTGGAAAGAGTCGCATTCACTTAGTATGCCATAGTCTCGGAGCAAGAGTGGTATTAAATACCTTGGCAGAAAATACCGCACGTTCTATTCCTTGGGGCAACATGTGTTTTTTAGCCGCAGCGGTAGACAAAGATGCATTTTTTACATTTAACGGCACAAACATAGTAGGACGCAATAATTTCATTGTCTACTCGGAAAACGATCTTGTCTTAAAATATTTATATTCGAGAGACCAAATCGCACAACTTCCCGGAGCGGAAAAATTCAATGCTCTGTCTTATGACGAAAAAGTACAGTATCTAGAAAATTTACCAAAGAGACAACTACGCTCGGCCTTTGATCGTTCTCTATACACAAAATTACAGGGAACTAGAGGCGTTGCTATGGGACTAGTGGGCGCTTTTTTAGGCAATTCTAACGAACTACAAAATGTAGAAAATCTTGATAAGAGTAGTATTGTCCCCAGTCACTCGTACTGGTCAAATAGCAAAATTCTCAGCTACACAGCTAAGAAGATAAAAGAGTAGACCTTCTCCATTATGCGATACCCTCCTGCCGGCGATTAGCCGCTGGAGAGGGCATCGCACACCAAAAAATACCTATCTTCATTCCAATTTAAGTTTCCATCTCCACATCTCCATACATAAACAATACCATATCAATTTTCATGACAAGGAATGATACATGAAGATATCTTTTTCAGCGATAGAACAGTATCGACCGATCAAACAACTCGGTGGTTGTCCTAGTTCTCTTTGTATTGGTGAAAGGAATATGTGTGGAGTGACAGATCGCGTTTTTTTCCGCAATTACTTGAAAAGTAGAGATGAATGGATCATCGATAAGTTGTACCAACAGGCACGAATTTTAGTCCCGTTGCGCCATGATAACATCGCAACGTGTTATGGTGTAAGAGAGTTTCCATGGAAGAATTACACTTGGCGGACAGATACCAAGCAAATGCACAGCACTGATGACACACTTTTTTGGTTTGTTTGGGAATATATTTCCGGTGTTGATTTGTACAGTTTTTTGATATATCATCTGCGATCGGGTCTATTGATCCCGCTACCTATAGTGGTTTGTATATTAAAACAAATAGCGATGGGACTTGCCTACGCCCACCAATATACGATCCACCATGATATTTCTCTCGAAAATTTTATTATCAACAAACAAGGTTTTTGCAAGATAATGGAATTTGGTATGGGGGACGTTATGGCCAAACAACCAGATCACTGGACGGGAAAATTGATGTATATGTCGCCCGAACAAATTTGCAATGATCCTGTGGACGAACGCTCGGATATTTTTTCTCTGGGCCTAGTTGCCTATCAACTCCTGACAGGAGTGCCAATATTATACGCGGCACCGCGTCTAAGTTTTGAAGACCAAGCACATAAAATCTATCAGCAAATGAAGATAATACCCCCACCACATCAAATGGAGCGTAATATTCCCGAAGAATTATCAATGATGGTAAAAAAAATGCTCGGATACAGACCAGAGTATCGCTACCAACGCGCCATAAAAATTGTAGAGGAGTTGGAGCGAAAGTATCCCGAGTTATGTATAGGTGCGCACAGCTTAGCAGCGTATATAAACTGTTCTCCAAATTTTGCAAAATGCAATACACAACAGAATCCGTCACTCGACTTTTTAGACACACATACCAGGGAATTAGATGCCGAAAACTATACTGCTCTTGGGAAAAAATTTATAAGTGAAAGAAAATATAGCTTATTTTTTCGCATGCTTTGTGAAAAACACAATATAAGATCATAGATTGCCATGTATAGCAGTACACCACGTATAAAGTAAGACCTGTAGGTGAGTCATTTTTCTTTAGCTTTTCAAACCAACAACGGTTGGAAAAAAATCATGTGCTGAACTGCGCAATGACAGTGTATAATTAAACTATACAACTGCTAACAATAGCCATATTTTTGGGAGAACTTTATGACAATAGCCGCTATAGAACATATCGTAATAGATAGTAACGGTAACGCCAAAATTAAAGATTCGCGTATCAAAGTAATACATTTAGTTATGGCAAAAAACGCCAACAACTGGTCAGTTGAAAATTTAATAGATGAGTATCCTCATTTGGCACCCGCTGCAATTTATGCCGCATTCGCATATTACTACGATCACAAAGAGGAAATGGAACAAAAAATCGAAGAATACAGCAAATATTCAGAAGAAATGGCTTCAAAAAATGCCAATTCCTCTGTTAGAAAAAAACTACTTGAGGCAAAGGAAAAAAAGTGATTAAGTTCTACATGGATGAACACGTAGCATATGCAATAACAAAAGCCTTGAAACGCAAAGGCATAGATGTTTTAACAATACAAGAAGATAACAGCATGAGCATTAGCGACCAAACTTTACTAGATCGAGCCACTCAACTTGGTCGTGTAGTGTTTACTCACGATGATGACTTTTTACGAGAATCTGTTGCACGACAAGAACAACAAACACATTTTTGTGGGATTGTATACGGACATCAAAAAAGAGTCTCTACTGGAAAGTGTATTGAAGATCTTGAGTTAATAGCAAGTATACAGCCCTGAAGATATGTTTAACCGAGTTGAGTTCCTCCCTTTATAGTTCATTCAAATCTCAATTACATAGCATTGTAATTTTGGGATCTTTCCCAAAAAAATATCACTGATAGCACTTTCCCCCTCGATAGACTTACACAATTTTTCCCGTACTTTGTTTAGAATTTAAGGGTTTTGTAATGTGCAGAAAGCGCTCAAGTCACGTAGGTCAGTGCCATTTTTTATTTCTATGGATGTTACTCGGGGAAAGTTTTTCAACTTGTCGATATTTTGGGTATCTTGCAAAACAATACTATGTACAAGATTATTTGCAACAGATATTTGGTCGGTATGCCTGGATTCACAAAGTTCCTGTGGCCAAGAATCGATGATATTTTGTGCGTAGCTCAGTGCTTGTTGTCTTTCTTGTGTGTTCGGCCAGTTTTCAAAATGTTGTATGGTCCATTGCCATAGTTTTTCACTAGGGGGTTGTTGTAGAGATTTTTGTAATTTTAGAAAGCGTTTGTTCATAAGATATCCGTTTTATGAAAATGTTTTTTTCGAGTATATCAATTTGGGATGGAAAACCAAAATGTCTTTATCGTGTGCGATCAAAATATTGCGTAATACGCATTCACTTTTGGTAATTTCCGGTTCGGGGATTTCACAGGAGAGCGGTATACCTACGTATGGTGGGGATGATGGTTTGTATCAGGATGAAAGCAGAATACTATGTTTGGACGATTTACGGCACAATCGCTACAAGGTATGGAGTGCTGTCAATACTATGCGTCGTTTGATGTACGATAAAAAACCAAATCGCGCGCATGAAATTTTGGCGTTGTGGGAAAAAAACGCGGTGTTTTCGCATTTTTTATTAGCAACGCAAAATATTGACAACTTACATAGCGAGGCCGGCAGCAACAGAGTATGCGAGATTCATGGAAATGTGTGGAAATTAGCGCAAAAAAAGTCACAACTTTACACGGAAAGTCAAGAGTTTTCCGATGAGTTACTTCTTGTAAATCACCCGGAGTATCGCGAAGATATACTCAAGAAATGGTCAGAAGAAAATGGCTATGATGTATGGAGCGACAAACAAATATTTGCGGCAATTCCCCCCGATTTTGAAGACAATGTCCGTCCGCACATTCATTTTTTTGATGAACCATATAATAGTAAGTTATTGTGGGTGGATGATTTTGCCAAACGTAAGGTCAATACGGTGCTTGTTATTGGCTGCTCCGGTAAAGTAAACGTGGTTCATAGAATTATTCAGCGCGTAAAAGAATACAATCCAAGTACAGAGATCATCGATATTAACTGTCAGAAAAATGACGTCGTCGCTGATATTCACCTTCGTGGTAAAGCGACAGAAATATTACAGTTACTGGGAGAAAACTTGGGAGATTTATGATCCCACAACTGGGATCATAAACAACTACGTTTTTTGAACTTGTGCAATCACATGTTGCAAACGATGACAGAATAAATCCAGATCTTTACGGGTTTGGTAGTAATGGGGTGAGGCGCGAACAACATCTTTGAATCCTAAGAGAGGGCTTAAAAAGGAAGGCATAACAGCCACATTGGTATTTTCTTGTGCCAACATGTTCTTGATTTGAATACTGGAAATGTTGTCTACCGTAAAAGTGACTATTCCACAATGTCCTCGTCCATCATCGCAAACTTTTATCCGTGGAATTTGCGATAGGCATTGGCGTAAGTAGTCACCCAAAAGCGACACCTTGTTTTGAATATTTTCCATTCCGATTTTGAGTGCATAGTCAACAGCCACTCCCAGGCCTAAAACCAAAGCCATATTTTTTTCGGTCAGTTCTATTTTACGGGCACCATAGCGCACTTGTAGTTGCTCTAGGACTTTTTCAGGAGAAAGTAGCGCGTACTGTTCCAGCATGGCCGGATAAATTTTTGCCTCTTTTTCTGTCGCAATATAGGCAAATCCCATTCCTCGCGGTCCGCGTAACCACTTACGGCTTGTGCCGACGAGAGCATCGCACTGAACTGCTTTGACATCAACCTGTCGTTGCCCCACTGATTGGCAAGCATCCACAAGATAAAATGCCGCAGTTGTGGTGAGCATTTCGCCTATTTGTTCAATAGGGTTGATCATACCACTATTGCATGCAATGTGTGTAATCGCAACGAGTTTGACTGTGGGATTCAGAAGTTTTTTTAAAGACTCTAGGCGTACTTGATTCTGCGCGTTGTGTTCTATGAACCCCAGTTGCGCGCCTGTTTTTTGACAAATATGGCGTAGAGACGCAATATTACTTCCATACTCGCTGCGCGACACGAGAATGGTATCGCCTTTGTTAAAATTCAGTCCATAGACAATACTATTCCATGCGTGGGTACCGCTTTCGGTGATGGCAATTTCATCAGAACTACATCTCAACAATTGCGCAAGACTGTGATACACCTTTTCGATGTTGCGTTGTGAACGATTTGCCAATTCATATCCGCCATGCAAGGCTTCTCTTTGTAAATAGTCCGTCATGGCATGTACCACCGGCGTTGGTGCTAGAGAAGCGCCAGCGTTATTTAAGTGCAAGACGTGTTCCACACCCGGTGTATCCTTGCGCAGTTGTTTGATGTTTAGCATGGTTTTTTAACTACTTTCCACAATGTATCGACAAAATAACCATGAGAATCTTCAAAGATATTACTAATTTCAAAACCGGTGTCGTGTGCAAGTTCACGAATATTTTCAAAGGTGTATTTGTAAGAATACTCTGTATGAATTCCTTCCCAGGCCTTTAGTGTGAAATTTTTATGAATAGACTTTATGGTGACATCTTGCTGTATACTACTGATTAACCAACTTTCCATGGCACCACTCACGACATTGTAGTGTGCAAAATGGGTAAACTTCTCTAGATCAAAGTTGGCTTGTAATTCATTGTTGATGCGTTGTAGGATATTTAAATTAAATCGACGTGTAACGCCCGCGCTGTCATTGTAAGCGGCATTCAGTACCGAAATGTCTTTTTTTAAGTCAAAGCCAATAAGTACGTAGTCTCCGTCATTTAGCGAATTCCATAAGTAGCGTAAAAATTTTTTGGCTTCGTTTAGGTTGAAGTTACCGATATTTGACCCTAAAAACATTACTAAGTTCGTAATATGATCCGAGTGCGCCAACCATGAGATGGCATTGAAATACTCGGCAACAACGCCTTTGACCTGTAAGGGGGTTTGCGCAAATTTATTTTTCAACGACTCCAATAAAATTTGCATCGCTTTTGAGGAGATATCCACAGGCGTATATTCAAAATCCAATCCTTGGTGTAAAAAATGGCGAAGCAATATGTTGGTTTTGCGTCCGTCACCAGCCCCCAGCTCGATCAGTCGTATTTTTTTAGGGATACTATCTAGGATTTTTTGCTTATGTGTTTCCAGTACTTCTGCTTCGCAATTGGTCAAATAATACTCGGGTAACTCTGTTATTTCTTGGAAAATTTTGCTGCCGACATCGTCATAAAAATATTTCGAATACAGACGTTTGGGATCGTTAGATAGTCCCTCTAAGACGTCTAAGGCAAAAACATTGTGAGAATAGTTCTGTGATGTCGCATCTAGTGTTTGATATGAAAAATTCATTTGTCCTCACTTTATTATGAAAGATCTTCGACTAAACGGATTCCCGTAAATTGAAAACGAGTTGTTGCCGCCCAAAAATTACGATAACTTATACGGATATGATTCATCGGAGTTGCACATGATCCGCCACGCAAAACTCTTTGGTTGTTCATGAACTTACCATTGTATTCGGCCAAAGCGCCCTGCAGCGTTGTAAAACGTGGGTATGGTTCATAGTGGTTGGATGTCCACTCCCACAAGCTTCCGTACATTTGTTGCAGTTCCTGTGTGGAAGATGCAGAACAAGGATGAAACAGTTTGCTATCTGCAAAATTTTGCGTTTGTTTTGTGGCTTTGGTGGTGCGTGCCGCATGTTCCCACTCACGCTCTGTTGGTAAACGCAGCTTTTTCTTTTCCGTAACAGCTTTCCATTCAGCAAATGCATTTGCTTCGTAAAAACTGACATGGCAAACAGGTTCGTTCTTGCGAATTTTACGCATCCCGCTCAGTGTCCACTCATAAAATTCATCATCTATTTTCTGCCAATACAACGGTGAATCCCAATGAGATTCCTTACAAGCCCCCCAACCATCGGCGAGCCATAGAAGAGCTTGTTGATAGCCGCCATCTTCTATAAAATTTAAATATTCACCGTTGGTAATCAAACGATTGCCAATGGCAAAATCATCCAAGTAATACTTATGAACGCCCAGCTCATTGTCCCAGCACCATCCGCCCTCCACATTTCCAAATTCAAATAATCCTCCGTCAAGGGGGATGAATGTAAGGTCACAACTAACGGACGTTTCATCACCTGCTTCACAATAGGGTTTTTGTAAATGAGGAGGATTGTACCCAAGAATATTTTTTACCTCAGTGATGAGAAGTTCTTGGTGTTGTTGCTCATGTTGTAGACCAATAAAAACAAGAGGAAACAATTTTTCCAAGTCCGATGTTTGGTTGATGAGTTCCAGCATTCTATGATCCACCGATTCTCGGTAACTAAACATTTCCGATGTTGTTGGAAAACATAATTTTCCTCGATCTTCGCGGGAAATGCGTGCGCCAAATGTTTCATAGTAGGAGTTTAAAACGTAATCATAACGTTTATCTAGCTCATTGTAAGCGTTGTGTTGGTGTAGTATATTTCGTGCAAAAAACCAACTTGTATGCCCTAAATTCCACCATGGAGGACTGACATCGGCCATTGGCTGAATGCGAAAAGCCTCTTGTGGTAAAGGAGCACATAACTCTAAAGTTAAACCACGTATTTGTTTATAAAAATCGACAAGTTGTTGTTTATCCATTGGTGCGACCTTTAAAAGAGTTTTATAAGACTAGAGAAAATCTCTAAAACACTAAAAATATGACTAATTCAATAACACGCTGTGAAAAATAAAACAAGTTTAAAGTACTGTTTTAGAAAAAATTTTGAAAAACGCTTGCAGTTCCGCTATTTATATTGGTTTTTTGAGTTTTTAAAATTTTTCTATTAAACAAAAATGAAAACTATATAATATATTGTTAAAGAAGTACTTAAGAAAAAATTTTTAAGGGGAGTACGTTGAAAAAACTTTTCATTTTAGTTTTAACTATTTTCAGTGTCTATGTTCCCGCGGAACATTTTATGGTGGGAACCGGAGTTTATGATGTGACAGGCCCCGCCGCTGAAGTTACGATGGCGGGTTTTGCTCGTACACAAATGCTAACGGGAGGAATTCATACTCGTTTGCGTGCACGAGCGTATGTCATTGAAGCTGAGGGAAAACGCGTGGTATTTGTGTGCGCCGACTTGCTTGCTATTCAGCAGGGAGTAAAGCTCAAGGTCATTGAAAAATTACAAAAAAAATATGGTGATTTGTACACCGCACAAAATGTGATGCTCAATGGTAACCATACGCACAGTGGTCCGGGAGGCTATGCGTGGTATACTCTATACTACACTTATGTTCTCGGATTTGACCAACGCAACTTTGACACGATTGTCGATGGAATTTGCGAAGCAATTACACGTGCACACGACAACATTGCTCCGGGACGCATTTTTCTTGCGCAAGGTGAGTTGGAAAACGCTTCGATCAATCGTTCTTTGGATGCGTATTTGGCAAACGTAGATGCCAATGAGCACTCTTCTGTCGATAAGACAATGACGGTATTGAAGTTTCAGCGTTTAGATGGCACAGAAATCGGAATGATTTCTTGGTTTGGTGTACACACCACTTCCGTATTTTTTGCACATCCTGATTACGGCAATAACGATGATCGTCACAGCAATAAGCTGATCAGCAGTGACAATAAAGGTTGGGCAGAACGCTATTTTGAAATGCAAAAAGGTAGCGATTACAAGAAGAAAGACACCTTTGTCGCGGCATTTGCCAACGGAGCATTGGGGGATGTGAGTCCGAACATTGTTGGTAACATGGACGGCGGTGGAATCAACGACTACGCGAGTTGTGCCATTTCCGGTAAAAAACAGTTTGATAAAGCCTGGGAACTGTATCACAATGCCTCTATTGAATTGCAGCCAAAAGTAGACTATCGCCATACATATCGCGATTTTTCGAATATTACCGTAAAAGCAAAATACACCGATGGTTTTCGCGATTATAAAACAACATTCGGTGCGATGGGTATTAGTTTTACTGCAGGTGTTGAACGCGATGGCCCGAGCGATTTGCCATACATCAAAGAGGGAATTTACCAAGGAAAATACGATCCGACACATGGAACAAAGATTATCTTTCTCGAAACAGGAAAATTACCCGATCCGTGGACTCCAAATATTTTGTCTGTACAACTATTTACCATTGGCAAAATGGCTCTTTTTGGTTTGCCAGCGGAGACAACAACTCACGCCAGTCGTAGAATTCGCAAAGCCGCAGCAGAAGAACTCGCCAAGTTAGGTGTGGATACACTTGTACTTACTTCTCCTACCAACGCTTTTTCCAGCTATGTATGTACACGAGAAGAATACAATCAACAGCATTACGAAGGTGGTTCTACGCTTTTTGGACAGTGGACTTGTGGTGCCTACCAACAACTCTTTAACGAATTGGCAAGTGCTATGGCAAAAAATTCTGAAGTTCCCCACGGTCCAACTCCTCCCGATTTGAGTGGACAGCAAATTGAGTTAGGAGAATCTGCTTACGATTTACCTCCTACATGGGGAGAATACGGTGATGTGGCCGAAGAAATGCCAAAACAGGTGGAAAGACTGAGCGTTGCCGAAATGGTATTTTGGGGAGCAAACCCACGCAATACTTTTAAGACAAACGATAGCTTTTTTACCATTGAACGTCAAACCGAAGAAGGTTGGGTTGCGGTAAAATATGACTATGACTTGGACACCGCTTTCTTGTGGACACGTGTGGGAAAGCATCAATCGCAAATACGCATTATGTGGGATATTCCTGGAGATACGGAAGCGGGAATTTATCGTATACACCACAGTGGTAAAGCAAAAGATGCTTACGGCGAATATCAAGACTACTCTGGTTACTCCAACGAGTTTGAAGTGGTTCCGTCCAAGAACTTATGGATTTCGCATTGTTATGCGCAGGGAAATAACATTTACTTCCGTTTAGAATACCCTGCTCCGACAGAGTACGATTTAGGTCATGGTTTGAAGTTTGTGAATAGTGGTAAGATTCGTTTTACCATTAACGGACAACGAGACGAAGTCTATGAAGCCGTACCAAATAAAAGCCAAGGCGCAGGATACTTTGTCGCACGTATCAAAGAAAAGGTAAAAGTGACGAGCGTAACCGTACCACAAGGATACGCAGAAGACGGTGATGGAAACGGCAACACCGAGTTCTCCACAAGTCGCTTGCGCTAAACAAGTGCTCTTTTTTTACTCGCACACCAGTGACATCTTTTCCTGTACGTGTTAGATGTACTCGGCTCCCCCTGTGGGGCAACGTCATTTAGTTAAGGTAAATGTAGTATTTTCAGTAGCTAGAGAAGTGAAGTGATGATATATCCCTTGCAAATGCTACATTTATAGTTTGTAATAAATAAATGAACGAACGAAAGATAGGGTGAAAATATGAGGTTAACATGAAAAACTTACTAGTAGTATCAACAATGAAAAGTGTAAGATCAGAACTAAGCAAAAAAGAAATAGTGGAACGATACAAAACTAAAAAAAACACTTTACACGTTGCCGGAAAATAACATTTGCAGGATTAGCAACAATGATACTGCTAGGAGCTAAAATGAGCCTCAGCAACAAAATAAGAACATTTTTCAAGAAAATCAAAGCGCTTGATAAAATAATTAGTCCAGGAGGACTACACCAAGCAAGGAACAAGCTAGATCCGAAGCTATATAAGCATCTCCAAAATACAATATTAAAAACTTTTTATGAAGAAGCGAAAGATGAAAATAAAAAATGGAAAAATAATCAGATCTATGCTGTAGATGTAAGTACAATCAATTTACCAAAATCAGAGGAAACTTTAGCATTTTTTAGTGTCCAAAGTAATCAAAGCCCAACTGAGAGAGTCCAAGGCTATGGAAGTTTTTTATACGATGTTTTAAACGAACTTCCTATTAACCAAGAACTTGAAGCAAAACAATCTGAGATAAAGTTTGTCTTTGATTCTCACTGTGACTACTACGATGAAAATACAATCGTTCTCTATGATAGAGCATATGCCAGTAATGCGTTAGTAGCTTTACATAAATCTTTAAGTGTTCCTTGCGTTATAAGATGTTCAACTTCCAGTTCTTTCTCAATTGTTAGCGAATTTCTAAAAAGTGACTCTTTCGACTCTGTTTACAAACTAGTCATTCCTAAAGAAAAACGAATTGAGTGGAAAAAATATAATTTACCATCATCTGTAAATGTTAGGTTAATAAAAGTTATTCTTTCGACAGGAGAGGTTGAAGTTCTTCTTACTACTTTACTTGATCAAGAACTTTATCCTCTTGATGACTTTGCTTGGCTATACCACCAACGTTGGAAAATAGAAACCTATTTTGATCGTCTCAAAAATCAGTTAGATGTTGAGCGTTTTTCTTCTGGTTTTTTATTACATATTGAGCAAGACTTTTATGCTCGTGTTTTTATGAGTGCTCTTGAATCCATCGTTATTAAAAGTGAACAACAAATTCTTGACCAAGAATGCGATAAAAAAAATACTAAATATCGATATCGTATCAATAAGTCTATTTCGTATGCCGAACTTCACGATGAAGTTATTGCTCTTCTTTATGATGAAAGTATTCCTATTGAAGAAGCATATGCTGAAATAAGAGTTCTCTTTCGTTTGTCTCCTTCTCCAATAAGGCCTGATAACAATGCGCCTCGTGTTAAGAAGTCTGCTAGCTATCAGCTTTGGCATCAGAAATATAGGAAAAAAACAGGACACTGAAAGTTCCTGTTTATCAAGGCTACATCTCTATATCTTAGATCTAGCCTTGATAAATACTTGTTTTTTACTAACTAAATGACGTTGCCCTGTGGGGGAGCAATCGCTGCGCAGCAGCGATGTGGCGCATCGCACACCAAAATAAAAGATGTCACACTGTGACTTTTCTGCAAAAATCGCTTCGTTTACCACTGATAAATAGAAATGATATTTTTCGCCAATTCTTCCAACCAGTTCCCGGCACCATCACTATTACACAAGATAACCACACCACTTTTTTGCTGAGGGAAACCATAGTAAATGGATTTAAATCCAGCGTTTGAGCCGCTATGGCTGTAGGACAAATAATTACCACTTCCCGAGGTAAAAACACCTAACTGTTTTTGAAGCATTATATCCACATCATTACGGTGTAAAAATGGTTGGCCGTTTATTTGGCCTTTTTGATTAATCAGCACAATGAGATTTGCCAAGTCAAAAGCAGTTGTGTACAAACCTGCTGCTGTTGATTCCGGATAAATACGACGTTTTCCGGAGATCACCGAACCATAATTGTCATGACCACTGGCGAGGCGCAATTCTGCAAATTCAGAGGTGATGTTTGTGGCAAAAGAACTATTTTTCATCCCAAGATTGGCAAACATACTCTTCTTAGCCCATAGGTGATAAGGTTCTTTTGTGGTATTTTCAATAATTTTTTGCAAAACAACATACCCCGCACCGGAATAGCTAAAACGTTGATCGGGGGTATGGCTAAATTCGATACGCGGTGAATTGCTGTTCGGGTGCCCAAGTAAAATGCTGTCTATGCTGGGGATATTTTCTGTATTTGAATACCCCGCAAATCCACCGCCATCGCCATTGAAATTTGAGCAATTGCCCAACGGATAGGTCGTGCCGCGACCAATAATGCCCGATCTATGTGCTAGGATTTGTTGTATTGTGACGTTGTTACTGGCAATACAAGAGCGTTTGCCAACAAAACGATTACTCAAATAAAGGCGAATATTGGCATCCAAACGTAGTTTTTGTTGTTGTACCAAACGCAAAACACTAACCGCACAAAAAGTTTTGCTGAGTGAGGCCGCTTGGAAAATGGTGTCTCTTTTGATATACCGCGACTCTTTACCATCAACCACACCATAATTGCATACCCAGTCTACTTTATTATCAACAATGACAGCCACGCTGAGGCCTTGTACATTGCGATCCCGCATAGACGACCAAATCGACGAAACTTCTTCAAATCGTCTCGCCGGATGCAATGGTTTTTTGGGTATGTTTGTGTTGGAAATAACCGACCAACCATTTTCGGGTGTCGCGGCAACAGCATGAACAAGGCGATTTTGATTACGAAATTCTTGTAAACGCCAATAACAGTCGTCGGGTATACCACTTGCGAAATAATGCTCGCCACACAGAACTAACCAGCCATTGTTACGAAAGAAAGTCACACAATTTAGTGGGCGAAAACCTTGGCGAAAATTATCGATGACTTGTAGACACTTTTCGGGGATTTTGTGCGAAAATATTTGTTTGGAGTTGGCAATAATCCATCCACCTGTCGCAGTAAAACTCACTAGAATATTTTTGTCTTGCGAAAAGGCGGTTGTCAACTGTTGCTGACACTGTTGTGGAATGTCTGATGAGTAAACATTGTTGCTTGTCAAAATAACCCAGCCGTCACTTTCTGGTACAAAGGTAATACACTGGATCTGCTCTAAGTTTTTGCATTTAGATAGTTGCTGTTGACAGGTGATGGGAATATTTTCGCAAAAGTAATGATTGTCTTTTGTGACGATGACCCAGCCACTTTTGTCGGTGAAAGCCAATGAGCGTATTTGTGACTGTTGTAATGACCGCATTTTGTTGTGCGCGTTTTGCGGAATATTGGAATTGAAGAATTGCGTACCATGAACACTCATCATCAATGTGATCACACATAAAATTTGTTTCATCTAAACTCTCCTATGCATATCAAAACACAGTCGTTATTTGTTTTTGTACTATTTTACTTTGTTATTTTTATCCTAACAAACACATGAATCAACAACAAGTTGAAAATGAGTAGACAAATCGCAATTATTGTTGTTTGTTTTGCCGTGGTTATTTGGTAAATATGATATAGAGATTATTGCGATTTTATGAAAAATAGGGAGGAATTTATGAGCGAGTGGACGAGTAAAGATGTGTTTTATGCCATTGATGAAGCGGCGCGCGAAAAGCATACGGAACTGGATTTACGGGGAAAAAATATTCGCGAATTACCCATGGAAATAGGTAAATTACAGTATCTGGAGACACTAAAACTCAGTGACAACCGTTTGACATTTTTGCCAAAAGAAATCGGTAACCTTTCTTCGTTGCGCATGTTATATATCGACAGTAACAAATTGTCGTTTCTTCCAAAGGAGATAGGTAAACTTTCCTCGTTATTAGCACTTAGTGCGACCAACAATCAGCTTTCTACACTACCAAAAGAAATCGGACAACTCAGTTCTCTTGTCGAGTTGTATATCGACAACAATAAACTATCGTTTTTACCGAAAGAAATCGCGCAACTTACTTCGTTGAATAGATTGTACTACAGTGAAAACAACGTATCGTCATTTCCACGAGTTATCAATGAATTACCCTCTCTTCATTATTTGAGCCTGGCAAACAACCAGCTTTTGTCTTTGCCTAAAGAGTTGGTAAATTTGGAGTCGTTAGCGACGCTTGATTTGACGGGGAATGAGTTTTCTTCTTTTCCACGTGTACTATTGCAATTGTTGTCTTTAGAGTCGTTAAACTTGTCGCACAATGCGTTGTGTTCTTTGCCAAAGGAATTTGGAGATTTGCAGGGGCTGAGTGATGTCAACCTTAGCCATAATGAGTTTTCTTCTTTTCCACTTTGTTTATTGCGTCTAAAGTCTGTGATGTATCTGTATCTATCGCACAATAAACTTTCCTCGCTTCCGCAAAATTTACAAGAAATGAGCGAACTAGAGGAATTATGGTTGGATGATAACGATCTGTCCTCGCTTCCCAAATCTATTGCGCAATTGTCATCTCTTCGTGAATTGTATTTAGGGCGTAACAAGTTGACTTACGTAACGAAAGAGTTGGAAAAACTCGAAAAGCTCACGGTATTGAGTCTCACGCATAACAAATTGTCTTCGATTCCGAAACAGTTGGGGAATTTATACAATCTGAGTGAGTTAGACTTATCACACAATAATCTAACCTATCTACCCAAAGATTTGGAAAAACTCGAATCTCTTCGCGAACTCAATGTTTCTTACAATCAATTGACGTCTTTGCCAAAAAATCTTGCGCAATTGGACCATCTCTCCGATCTTTATGTGGCGAACAACAAACTCGTTACCATTTCTGCACAGTTAAAAGAGCTTGTAAGAGATTTGTAAAAGAAGTCGCCATTAAGAATCAGAGCCTATGGAAGTATATTCACTGCGCATTTGTTCTAGCTCTTTTCGCAGTCGTGGTGAAATTTGCCGTGAAGTTTCGATGCGGTATTTGAGCGGATTTTGTTGGGCTTCATTGACTAGAGGTTGGCGTATTTCGTTGAGCATGTCGGCCATGATTCCGGCGTTTTCCCAGCGCATATCCGGATCTTTTTGCAAAGCCTTACACAGTATTTGCGAAATTTTTTCGTAGGCGTTTTGTTGCTTTTCGGTGATAGAACCAATATCGATCAATGTACAGATGTCGATCATTTCTTCGTGGCGTATTTTCTTTAGAGTGTGGTAGATGCTTTTTG
Organism: Candidatus Uabimicrobium amorphum; assembly: GCF_009002475.1. Lineage (GTDB taxonomy): Bacteria > Planctomycetota > Uabimicrobiia > Uabimicrobiales > Uabimicrobiaceae > Uabimicrobium > Uabimicrobium amorphum. Next base: position 8,447,049 of record NZ_AP019860.1, on the reverse strand, counting down.
TATAAAAAGGTGAATCATCTGACCACGTGAAGAACTGATATAGTAGCACTCCCAAAGAAAAAATATCTGTTGTCCAGGTGACTTGGCCTTTGGTTTGTTCGGGGCTCATGTAAGAACATGTACCAACGACCGCACCAGTTGCGGTAATAGATGACAACAAGTTATTTAAATTTTTTGCGGTTCCGAGGTCGACTATTTTGATTTCACCTGTTTGGGTATTAAACATGATATTTTGCGGTTTGATATCGCGATGAATAATACCACCCATGTTGAGAACTTCGATGCCACGCGCTATTTGGCTAGCAATGGCGAGTTGTCCCACCAAGGTCATGCTATGTTTGTTTTTGTGAATGATTTGATCGAGAGATTTTCCGTCTATGAACTCTAAGACCATGTACGCCTGGTCGTTTTCAATAAAAAACTCATGCGCTTTTACTAGGTTGGGGTGGTTGATGGTTTTTAGGAAAAAACATTCTCTTTTTAGACGCTCTATTTGATCGACATCATCTAAAAAAATTTTTTTGACCGCAACCTTTTCACCTAAAAAAGTATCAAGTGCTGTAAAAATAGCTCCGGCACCCCCAATGCCTATTTGCGATAAGACTTCATATCTATTGTTTAGTATTTCGCTCATTTCAACTCCTCTGGGCGTTTTTATATCTTACTTCTTATCCTTCGTTAAGATTCGTGGTCTACAGAACTATATTCACTGCGCATTTGTTGTAGTTCTTTTCGTAGTCGCGGAGAAATTTGTCGTGAAGTTTCAATGCGATACTTGAGTGGGTTTTGTTGGACTTCATTTAAAAGAGGCTGGCGTATTTCAGTGAACATATCGGCCATGGTGCCGGCGTTCTCCCAGCGCATATTCGGATCTTTGTGTAGAGCTTTCTTCAGTATCTTTGAAATTTTTTGATAGGCCTGCTGTTGTTTTTCGGTAACGGAATCCATATCGATCAATTCGCAGATATCCACCACTTCTTCGTGACGTATTTTGTCTAAAGTATGGAAAATACTTTTTGTGTAAAAAGGCGAATCGTCTGACCAAGTAAAAAATTGATGTAGTAATATACCTAGAGAAAAAATATCTGTCGTTTGGGTGACTTTGCTGTTTGTTTGTTCCGGACTCATGTAACAATAGGTACCGACCACGGCACCTCTAACTGTAAGCGGAGAGAACTCATTGGTGAGATTTTTTGCTGTTCCCAGATCGACTACTTTGATTTCACCTGTTTGGGTATTTAACATGATATTCTGTGGTTTGATATCGCGATGGATAATACCACCCATATTGAGTACTTCAATCCCCCGCGCTATTTGGCTGGCAATGGCCAGTTGTCCTACCAAGGTCATGCTGCGTTTGTTTTTGTGAATGATGTTATCAAGAGATCTTCCGTTTATGAACTCCAATACCATATACGCACGGTCGTTTTCGATAAAAAACTCATACGCTTTTACCAGATTGGGGTGGTTGACGGTTTGCAAGAAAAAACACTCTCTCTTTAAACGTTCTATTTGATCATCATCATCTAATAATATTTTTTTAATCGCAACTTTTTCACCTAAAAAAGTATCAATGGCAGTAAAAATAGCTCCGCTACCTCCAATGCCTATTTGCGATAAGACTTCATATCTGTTGCTAATTAGTTCACTCATTTTAATTCCTCTGGCCTTTTTTGTGTTATGCTTCTCGTCTATTTCTTTGCTTTAAGATTTCTGGTCTATGGAACTATATTCGCTACGCATTTGTTCTAGTTTTTTTCGTAGCCGCGGTGAAATTTGTCTTGAAATTTCAATTTGATACTTGAGTGGGTTTTGTTGGGCTTCATTGACAAGTGGTTTGCGGATTTCATTGAACATATCGGCGATGATGCCGGCGTTTTCCCAGCGCATACTCGGATCTTTGTGCAGAGCTTTGCACAGTATTTCTGATATTTTTTGATAGGCGTGTTGCTGCTTTTGCGTCATTGAATCAATATTAATCAATTTGCAGATATCCATAACCTCTTCGTAACGTATTTTTTCAAAAGTATGGAAAACACTTTTTGTATGAAAGGGCGAATCGTCTGACCAAGTAAAAAATTGATGCAGTAGTATACCCAGGGAAAAAATATCTGTCGTTTGGGCGACTTTACCGCTTGTTTGTTCCGGACTCATGTACGAATACGTACCAACCACTGACCCTTTAATTGTGAGAGAAGAGAACACATCGTTTAGATTTTTTGCTGTTCCTAGATCGACTATTTTGACCTCGCCTGTTTGGGTATTTAGCATAATATTCTGTGGTTTGATATCGCGGTGAATAACGCCCCCCACATTGAGTACCTCTATTCCGCGTGCTATTTGGCTGGCAATGGCCAGCTGTCCTACTAATGTCATGCTGTGCTTGTTTTTGTGAATGATTTCATCGAGAGATTTTCCGTCTATATACTCCAAAATCATATACGCACGGCCATTTTCAATAAAAAATTCGTATGCTTTCACTAGATTGGGATGGGTGATTGTCTTTAGGAACAAACATTCTCTTTTTAAACGTTCTATTTGTTCGCTCTCGTCTAAAAGAATTTTTTTGATCGCAACTTTTTCGCCTGAAGAAGCATCAATTGCTGTAAAAACGGCTCCGGTACCTCCAATACCTACTGGCGATATGATTTCATACCTGTTGTTAAGCAACATTGTAACTCCTCTAGCTAAAAATGGCTATTCGCATATTTATGTAATCATTTTGATGACGTTGTGCGTTATGGATGACATGATTAATGTTACAAATGATACATGATTTACAATACGATGACAACTATTTATAAATGGAAGAAAGCAAATGGTTGAAATATATACAATTCAAATCAAGGTAGCACAAAAATTAGTTTTGTAAAACGCGGAGCACAATATATTTGTGAAATCCATCGCGATGAAGACGATCCATAAAGGTTGCTTTTTTCATAAGTGTTTTGTATAATAAAAGTCTTGAAACTCCCTCAAACAGGGAGTTTCCCTAACAATATATTCGTTATTTATACAGGGGGAGAGTTATGCGTTACTTTGTAATGCTTATTCTTGTATGTAGTTTTCTATATGCGGAACCTGTTGTTTCTCACAATTGGGAAAATGACAGTTTGCAGTCGCAAATAGGAGCACAAAGCATCGCGGTTAACGACAACGGCATATATGTTTTGTGCAATTTATCGCATAAAATTTTATTATTTTCTCATCGTGGAAAACTACTCGAAGAGATTTCTTATCAGGCAGATGGCTGTGGAATGGCCGTTGACAACACTGGTAATATCGTTGTGTATTCGCCGATGGCAAAAACAGTTACTTTCGTCGTTGGGGAAGAGAAAGGTACTACAAAAACAGTCGATCAATTACCGGCGATTAGTGAAGTATGGAAAGAAAATGGCAGTTGGTGGGCACGTTGCGGTTGGCAAGTGGCGTCCTTAGATCAAAAGGGGGTTAGCACCTCTTTATGTCAAAAGTCATTTTCTGTTGATGAACAAGTTGTTATGCAACAAAGTAATGATGTTGATCTAGTATTTTCTTTTGCAGAGAACATGATCAATGTGAAGCCCATCGCGCATGCAACACAAGACCAAATGTTGTATGTTGATGTTGTGGCCAATGGTCAACATCAAATTTTTGTGTGTGATGCTAAGGCACAACTAAAAAAAGCCAACATCATTCATCCATCAACAACTGCATTCAGTAGTTTCTACATTTATGGTGATAAACTATTCGAATTATCTGCAACAAAAAATGGTTTTACTGTTAGATGTGAAGCCATCACCGCAAATCATTGTGGAAATGCAACCACGCAAAGACATCGCGAACGCATTGTTCCACAAAGAACCATCTCTACAGCAGTGGCTCCTACATACATCGATGTTTTGTTTACCAACGAAGGTGTTGTACGCCGCGTTCGTTTGCAAGATTATCTAAAAAATGTGGTTTCCGCGGAAATCTACGGCAGTTGGTCTCTTGAAGCGCATCGCGCCATGGCGGTGATTGCGCGTACATATGCTATTGGAAGAAAAAGACACTCCAACGCTAACGTATGCACAACAACTCACTGCCAAGCATGGAAGGCAAACGTTACCTCTAAAGCATCACAAGGTGTGGACGATACCAATGGTGTGGTTGTTTACCATAATGGACGCGTCATTTCGGAAGCACTTTATTTTGCGCACTGCAATGGAAAAACACGTAATAGTGAAGAAAAATGGAATTATAATCCATATTTGCGTAGTAAGTATTGCGCTTGTGGAAAAAAATCGTACTACGGTCACGGTGTGGGAGCTTGTCAATGGGGTTTACAAGCATATTCACAGAAGGGCTGGAGTTATCGACAAATCATCGAGCACTATTATACCAATTCCGTAGTAAAATAATAAAATGCCCGTTAAATCGGGCATTTTATATGGGGAAAGCTTTTTCTATTTGCTGTAAAATCGTTTTCGGAAACGTCATTTCTAAAAAGTTTTGCCGTTTTTTTCCATTTGACGGTATATCTTAGTGTATTTAGCATCAGTGATGGAAATATTCTAAAGGAAAAGCTATGGGAAAGTACGCACTGTTTTTTATTTGGTTAGTTCCACTTGTTCACACTCAGATCTTTATGGATAAGGATTCTGGTTTTCAATTTCCGCAGACGATTGGTCATTTTTCGGTGCTTGATCAAAAAAAATTCGCGCAAGCGTCTTTAGGTGTATATGTGGGCTACCATAACGACAAAGAGGCTGTTATCTCAACGTACGTATACGCCGTACCTCCCAAAATGCAACAACAATCTTCTTCAACTGTTTTGTCAAAAGTTATGCACGACCTAAACCAGCAAATTTTACTGGTAGAAAAACTTCGTTTCAAAAGCGCGGTATCGGTCATTAGTGAAGGGGAATTTAATGTTGCGTTAAAGGACGGTGCCAATTTTTTAGGACAGAAATCATCTCTTGTTGTCTCTAGAGAAATGGAAATACTCAACACCATAACCTACATCTTTTTTTTTAATAAGTCTTTCTTTTTTAAAGTACGTGCCACTTTTTCCAACGATAAAATGTTAGAAGAAGATGTGGATCACTTTGTGCGAAGTTTACTAAAAGCACAAAAAACGCCAACCCCACCGCGTAAACCGAATTTACAAACCAAAAAAATACAACAAGGCATGCTGAAATTGATCGATAGATTTTTACAAGCACCTCTTGTGAGCAAAGAAGCACCGAAAATCCTCATTTCCTATGCCATTCAAAGCGATGCTGTGCAGGTGATTATGTCAAAAGAGCAAGGGTGGATGAAAACCAGTGGCTATGAACAACTGTTTATCGCAGCATATGTCGCGGGTAATATTCGCAAGCAATTGATGACACAGATCAAAAAAAACTATCCCGAAGGCGGAGATCGCGCCGTTGTACGAGTGTATAGCGTTTTAAAGAAGCAACTACCTGGATTCATCATTCGCGAAGCGGAAAGTTTGGTGGAGAAGTACGCAAAGAACGCGAATGTCGGAAGCGATGTTAAAGACTTTATACAAAAACTTCCCCAAGCAATTGCCCAACGCAAACGCCAAGAAATTTATGATCAGGGAAGACAACTGCTGAAAAGAGTTACTGGCACAGAAAAGAACGCGGTTGTGCGTGGCTTAGAAGATATAAAAGGCAGTCACTACCTGAGTAAAAGAGTCGCGTTGCAAATGAAAATATACCTAAAGCGCCAACAAAGTATTACCTTATCTACAGTCGATGGCAGGCAAATTCGCGGTGTGGTAACGCGCGTTGCTAAAAATAAATGCCTGATAGAAGACTCCCAAGGAAAAAAATATGTGGTGTATTATTATAAAATCAAAGCCATAGATATGGTAAAACTCATTCCCGAAAAGTACTACAGTGACAGCAAAGTTTTATATCATTTGGGAGTACTATTGTTTTGTGAGAAAAATGCTGCCGCAAAAAAATATTTAGAGAAAGCCAAAGAGCAAGGTGAGAACTCTGCGCAGTGGTGGTTGGATAAAATGGAGTAAGTTGTATTTATTTCTTCTTAATAAAGAGTATCGTTTTTAGATGGGTGCCCTCACCATCGCCTTGTAGATTTCAGCTGCGCTGAAAGCAACAAGTCTCATGCCTCTCCCACGGGAGAGGCGTAGCACGTCTGAATTTGTTTTCATTCATTTTCTTTGATTCATATCAATTATAGAGTGAATATCTAAGTCACAAGTGAAATAAAAAGTTTTAAATTGGGCGTTGAAATAACTTGTTCATACAAATAAGAAATACAAACGCTAATAGTATACCCACCGCACTAATCCATTTCCCATAATAGTAACTTTGTGGGGCGAAGTGAAATTCGATTTCTTTGTCTTGAGCGTCGACAACGCAGCCGATAAAACTGCCGTATACCTTTATTACGTGTCTTTGCTCTCCTCCCACATAGGCATTCCAACCTTGGTGATACCTTTCCGAAAAAATGAGTAACTGTTTGCCGGGGGCTTGTATATTTATTTTTGCATATCCGTTTTTTTCAGCGATGATCTTCGCTATCCCAGGTGTTGTTTTTGTATCTAAAGAGATCAACCTTTCCGCAATCGCAGTGGTGGCAAGGTCTATGTTTTGTAGCTGTTGTTTAAGATTTTGTCGTTCGATACTTCTGGTTACTAAGCGTATGCGAGGTTGGGCGTTATTGAGTTTACTTCCGCGTTGGTATCGTGGTGTGTATGATGTGGTGACTCCGGCCATTTCGCGGTATTTTGTTGATTTGGGATCGATAATGTTGTTTGGTCGTAGTCCTACGTAACCATTGACACAGCGTAAACCTTGCGCGGCCCATAGATTGGCATTTCCTCTAATTTCCCAACGGTATAGTTGCGTATCTACTAGCTGTGTGTTGCGTTGCAATTCATCAAATGTCTTTGCTGGGATTGTTTGTATATAACTAATACCGCAGAAGCCTAGTTCAAAAGCTGTGAGTATTACGAGGACGAATACGCCGTTTGCAGATAATTTTAGGGTGACTAGGATGAGTAATGAGGAAAGTAAAAGGAGAATGGGGCCTGTGAGTATTGACATACCGTATTCGGTGTTGTGAGGTAGTTGTAACGCCCACATGGCAAATCCTGAGCTTATGAGTATAGGAATAAGTATTGGCCACAAATTCACAAAAGGTATGTGGTTGTTTTTTTGGGAAAAATGTAGCAAGTTAACAAATCCAATACCGGCTAAGATGGCCATAGAAAAATGAGTGATGGCGATATAACGCACCGGATATTTTAACTTGCCGATGATGGGAATATATTGATAAATATAATAGATAAAGCTATTTTTGCCCGTGGCGAGAAGAATGGATAAAATGATGAGAGCTGAAAATATGTTCACCAGACGTTTTTGTGGTTTTGGCAGATGAGAGTAACGAATAAATAGCCAAGTGATGAGTAGTAGTGTGGTGCTTCCGCAGTATAAGGCGAACTCATGACCGTTGCTGTAAAAACCGTAGGCATGGCGCGCTACGATTCCTTCGGGCAAAACGGGAGTAAAAGGGGTAAAGACTAATAGTAGATCACGCCATTGCAATGAGCCAATGGCTGCGTAAGATACATTGCTACCGCTGCGTAAAGAGTGTTGTAGTGCATCCCATGTGGGGAAAAGTTGTATCGCGGCAACCGCAACTGCGATGATTTTCGCGATGGCGATGAAAAGAGAGTATTTTTTGCGACGCGCTGTGAAGCAGCAAAGTACATAGAAAATTTCGACAACAAGAGAAAAAATTACGCTTTGCGGGTGACCGAGCAAAAGTTGTGAAGTGGTTAAGGCAATAATACCTGCTAAGGCATATAACTTCTGGCGATGAAAGTTGCTGTCTAATACAAGATGTATGCACAGCAATTGCCACGGAATGTGCCCGACAATTGCTACCGCATTTATATGAATAATGTGCATCAGATTAAAACCGCTAAACGTGAATATGAATGCACAAAATAACGCCCCGTGTGATGGAATGTCCCATTTTTTTAGCAAAAAATATGTTCCTGCAAACATAAAGGGATAGTGAATAAATAGTTCGATATTGAAGGCTGTACTGAGGGGAAGAAATGAATATAAAAATAAGTGCAGAGGGTGGTACATTCCCACTTGCCCTTCCCCGTGGATGTAGTAACCACAAAATATGTTCGAAAACCATAAAAAGCTTTCCCCGGAATCTAAGCAATTTTGGTAGAACATTCTCATGGGAATGTGAAAGTTAACGAGATCGTTAAGTACATATGTTTTTTCTTGTAGTGCGGGAAATATCAGAATGAGAAAAACGACTCCCGAAACTCCGCAAATGAAATTAGTTAGTGTTTTGGTCATTTTTATTCACTCGATAGTGCCAATAAAGTTTGAGTAGCTCTAAGGGGGCAAAGAGGAAATCCTTTAGTTTCAGTTTGCTTTCCCCGCGGTGGATCCATTCTTCAAGAGGGTGTTCATAAAAGATATTCATATTGATTACTTTGGCGCGAAAAATCAATTCAACATCGAAAAACCACTTGGAAAAAAACTTTTGTGCAAAAATTTGTTGCGCAATGTCGGTAGTGAACAGCTTGGCTCCGCATTGACTATCGTAGACGGGCATACGCAAGAGTATACTGATGAAAGTGGCAAAAACTCTGCTGAGATAGTGGCGATACCAAATGCGCTCGACATTGGCTCCTAGTCTTTTTAATCGGGTTCCGAGCACAAATTTTATGTTGCGTGATTGCTTGACGATATGAATAAAGTTTGTTATCTCTGAAAGAGGGGTGGCAAGATCCGCATCCCAAAAACCAACTAGGTCAAATTTTTGCGTATCGAGAACATGGCAGACTCCTGCGCGTACTGCTTCGGCTTTCCCACTGTTTTGTGCCAAATCTAAAATCATGGTTCTTTGTGTATGGTGTTGGTGAATTTCTTCTAAGACTTGTGTCGTATTGTCTGTACTTCCATCGTTTACAAAACAAAAAACAATATCGAAGTTGTTGTGGATAAAGTTAGAAAAGGTGTCCACTGATAAACGATTGGCTTCATTGTAACAGGGAATTACGATTGCTGTTTGCATCAGTAAAAATTCCTACAACAGAGGTTCCAAAAAAAGGATTGCCTCCGAAAAAAGCTTCGGTTTTTCCCAAAGAGTACAGAATGGCATTGATGAGAAAATGACTTTGCTGAAGATCGGTATTACTTTGTTTACGAGATAATTTGCGTATTAAATACACTAAAGGAAATACATAACTAAACGCGTATGTGAGAAGTACAGGCCGTAGTCCCACTTTTTCGGTGAGAGATAGTAAGGTTTTTTTTGTATATCTTCTATAGTGATGTAGTAGCTCATCGTGGTAAGACCATAAAGAAGGAAACGCAGGAACAGTGATGAGAATGATTCCATCATCATGCATATAATCTAACCATAGGCGTAAATGATGCTCATCGTCTTGTAGGTGCTCAAGCACGTCCATGGCCAGTAGGCAATCAAACGATTTTTTCGAAGTTGCTGGTAGTGTATTCACAAACACATCTTCGGTTTTTTGCCAGGAAAATTTGGGAATATCTTTAAATAGAGGGTCAAAACCAACGACACGATGTATTTGCGATGATAAATGTGGCGACTCGCGTAAAAAAGCGAGATTTTGACATGTTCCACATCCCACCTCTAGTATTTGTTGTTGTTCGCTATCAATGAGGTTGAGTGCACGAAGAATGTAGCGGAACCTCGTTTTGATCCACCAATGCTCTTTTTCGTTGGCCAGTTGGTTGCTCTCGATTAAATCCATGATCTACCTGATGTATAAAATGTGTCGTTGCAAAATTTACCTTGCGCGATTATACAAAATAAAGAGGATTTTGTACGAATAGAAAATAAAATGGAAAAATATTTTAAAAATAGTTGACAAGGTCGTTATTCCGTTGTATAGTATTAGTGAAAATAAACTCTGACCTCCCCTATGCTCTAATAAGTAAAGATACTTATTAGAGTTTTTTTTATGCCTACAATTCGTGACGAATCCATCTATTTGGACTGAGTTTATATGTTGGTTTACGTTTGCTATCTGTCGCATAAGAGTAGCCTTCAAATTCGTTACGCTTCTTCATCTTTAATTTAAAAAATCCCACACCATAGCGTCCCCAATCGGAGTAAAAAGTCCACTCCTTGCCATCAAACTTAATTTCTGTGACTCCTTGAGAATTAATAAGCTCTGGTAGTTTAGTACCCACTTGCTTCATTTGGTATTTTCCTTTGACTTTCGTAAGTTGGAAAGTACCCGCATAATGATACGCCGTTTTTCCTTCTTTGTTGTAATAAATGTATTGGTCCCAAATTCCAATAATGTCCACCGGTTGCTTATTCTCTGGTGTTTTTTGTTTATCTTCTGCCATAAGTAGCGAAGATAAAACGAGTAGCAGATAAAGAAAGTTTTTCATAAAAGAGTCCTTTGTAAAGCATTGCGATAATCGTTTTGTATATGAAATTGTAAGTTCAGATATATTTAGTAAATCATTGTTGTGATAACATTTATGATAAGTGGAAAACTACATTTTTCTCATTTGTGGCGAATTTTGTGTATGGCGTATATAAACAATAATAAAATGGTGAGTAGTGAAATCCATTTTCCCAATGTGTCGTACCAAGGGTGTTGATAGTGAATGGTTATTTTGCATTTTCCTGTGGGTATTTTTATTGCGATCATTCCGGCCTGTGCTAAATACTTCTTTACGGGTTTATCATTTACCAAAGCGACAAGATTGGGGTGGTAACGCAAAGAGGGAAAAAAGAACTGGTTTTGTTTTGATTCTATTTCATAGGTGATGCTCTGTAAGCTGTCATACGTTATTTGGCAGTCCACTTTTGGATGTAGCGCATTACTTAAAAATAAAGGCACTAATTTTTCTTGCCAATTCTTTGCCGTCACCACATCTTCGACTCCATTGGCGCCATATAAAAAACTGACTTGGTGGGGATTGAAGTTTGGATGATGTGATATTTTATGAAATAACTCCCACGGTTTATCCGATTTTATTTGCATGACCTTTCTAGGAACGATCACCGGTGAACTTAAGGTATTTTTGTACAAAACCGACTTTCGCGATTGGTGTATTTTGCGAATGGCTTTTGAATTTGCTAGTTGTCCTGTTGCCGCTCTAAAATGCTTTCGGTTGAGCACTACATACGCGACATTCAAAATCGATAAACGATGTGCGAGAGAGTTACCTGCATAGGCAATGAATGGTTTTATCACACCAATAACAACTTTGCTTGTTTTTGTATCTTTCTCTATTTTGATTTTAATTTGGGCTGTCGAAGCGTTGAGGTCTTTTTTTTCTATGGGCACCACTATATAGTAGTGGTATCCTTTTGTACTTGCTTGTAGTTTGCCTACAGATGCGTTTTGGTAAAAGGTTTCTATTGTGGTTTGTGGGGAAATCATTGTTGGTAGTACAATCCAGCATTTAAATTTTCCTGGTGGTAAAGGCACCCCTATATCTAAGTGGGCAGCTCCCTGCCAATCTTTTTTCGATTCCCAAATATAATTCGAATCAGACAATCCTTTTGTATCCGAATGTATATATTTTATTGTAAGTGGCCCACGATTGCCGTATTCCAGTGAAAATGGGATCGCTTCTAGAATTTCTTTTTGCAAAACTTGTTCGTTATAATATTTTGCCTCTGTCCAATCAGTATTTGGCTCTTCGGGTAGGGCGTCATGATGTCCATGGTACAACCTATTGCAGTTGAACAATAACTTTGGTAAGTCGAGGACTCTGCCATGAGGTAAGTCCTTTAAAATTTCGTAGGCATCGAATACACTGTCGTTTCCGGATATACCCAGTGAATTTGTTTGACCGTTTTGTGGAAAATACATTCCGGCGGCTTTATTAAAGGTCACCAGAGAGAAAAAATCTAAACACAAAATAGTCGCTAAAAAAATCATGGCAATATTTACTGTGTATTCTTTTTTTATTTTTAGCAATAGTTCTGATATAGATATTGCTCCCATGAGTACACACGCGCACAAACAAAAATAAAGTGGCTCTAGCCAATAGAATGGCAATGTCAAGTGGTGCCCTATAAAATGAAAGATATTGTGTCGGAAACCTCTCCAAAATATGATGATGGCAACGAATAGAGTCATGAGAATTACATTTAATGCAACGTGTTTGAGAGGATTGTTTTTGGAAATGAAAAATCCAAAAAGAGCAATGCACATCGCAATGATACCAAAGTAGGCCGAATTTACTCCACCGAAACTTCCGAGAAAAGATCCGTTGTTATCAGGATCTGCGCTCAAATTAGAAAACCAATTTTCGCGGTTGACGAACTCCAAGGCATATTTGGTAGGTAACACTTCTCCCCACGATACTTGATGTTGCGTTTGCTGTTGGCGACGCATCATACCATAGTATTCTTTTTCCAGTACCATGGGAAATATAAACCATGCTGCCAAACAGAACGAAATAATCGCTGGCAAAATGATCGTGCGGAGTTTTTGCCACTGAAGTACTTCACTTGGTTGGGTTATAAGAGAAGCGATAAAGTAGATGATACATAATATAATTAGATATATGAAGCTTCCTGGATGGCACATAATGCATAGCGATGTCGATATGGCCATAATCACTTGTTCGTTTTTCTTGAGGGGGCGATGTAGTAGTGTCAGAAATACCGCAAATGTAATCGGAAACAGTATTAAAGCGCCTGCTCTTTGTAGTGAACCCACATGTAAAAGAACTCCCCATCGCGACCAGCCAAATATGTATGCACAAGCAGCAACTACTGCGATACTTGGAGTACAGCGTATTTTTTCTTGGCCGTAAACATCTATAATTTTTTTGGCTGCCCAGTAAAATGACAAGCCTGCGCCTAGATTGAGAAGTAGACCAAAAAGTCTTCCCACGAGTATGATGACAGCGGTGTCAGGTATATCGATAAAAAGCTGTATTACAAAGCAGCACCAACCCATTAATTGTGCAATGAGCATACCTTGGTAACGAATAAAAGTAGTTCCTGCGCCATGTAGGTAATGATAGGCCGGTATGGGAATACCATCTGCAATGCCTTGTTTGACAATATCTGCTTGCGTTAGGTGGATAAAATAATCTAAACCCAATACATGTGGCGTTCCAAAAAAGTAGTGCCAGCTTGCTAATATGGAAAAAATTGCTACAATAAACCAACCCCAATTTTTACGAAGGTTCATATCTACTCCGAACACTAGAAAGTTAAGGATTATTGTCAACTACCCCTACTTAGTACCAAACGGTACTTGAAGTGGGAGCTTGTAAGCTCAGTTGTTGACCAGCTTGTATCAAGTGTAACAAATTTGGTAAGCGTTAGAAACGAAAATATAGGTACTCTGGGGTGCTTCTCCAGCTCCAGACTCTACGGTTAGTAGTTAAACAGGTGTAGTGGGTTAAGCCAGTGCTACTAACATACAAAACCGTTTCATAACATTAGCGAGGAGACCTTTACCGGTTCTAAACCGAGAAACCAAAGTAATTTGGTACTTTACAAAGAAAGATAGCTTTGATGCAAAGAAGAGTGTTTGTACTCAGTAAAAATAGAAAACCTCTAATGCCATGCTCTCCGGCAAGGGCACGACAATTGTTAAAAGAAAGAAAAGCAAGTGTCTACAGACAAGAACCCTTTACCATCATTCTCCAAAAAAGAACAGAGGGAGACTTACAGAAGGTGCAACTCAAGTTTGATCCGGGAAGCAAAATTACGGGAATGGCTCTTGTCGTATTTTTTCAAAAAGGTACAATCGTTACTTGGGCAGCAGAACTAGAGCATCGCGGCGAAAAAATAGTCGATTTGCTAAGCAAAAGGCGTGCAATTCGCCGTAGTCGTCGCAATCGTAAAACACGATATCGCCCACCAAGATTCTGTAATCGTACAAGGAAAAAAGGATGGATTGCACCTTCTTTAAAATCAAAAGTAGATAACATCTTTAATTGGACGAAAAAACTACTCACTTATACACCAATTGACAACTTGTGTGTAGAAACAAATCGTTTTGATACCCAGAAGCTACAAAATCCTGAGATTTCAGGCGTCAAGTATCAACAAGGAACACTGTTTGGCTACGAAATTCGCGAATACCTACTTTACAAATGGAATCATCAATGCGCCTATTGCGATGCAAAAAATGTTGCATTGGAGATAGATCACATTCATCCGCGAAGTAAAGGCGGAAGTAATCGTGTATCTAATCTGACCATTAGTTGTCGTAAGTGCAACGAAAACAAAGGTAATGGTGATATCCACGAATTTCTAAGCAAAGATAACAAAAGATTACAGAAAATTGTGTCTTATAGCAAAAAAACACTGCGCGATGCTGCAAGTATCAACACAACACGCTACGTCATCGGCAACCAGTTAAAGAAACTTGGTATGGATGTAGAATTTGCAAGTGGAGGAAAGACAAAAGCAAATCGTCGACACAACGGATTCAACAAACAACACTGGATTGATGCTGCCTGTGCAGGAGAGAGTGGAGAGAATGTAACTATTTCTCAAGACCTAATACCTTTGGGTATTCAGTCTCAAGGTAGGGGCAGTAGGCAAATGTGTCGCGTAGATCAATTTGGATTTCCTCGTACAACAGCGAAAAGTCAAAAAAGGGCAAAAGACTTTCAAACGGGTGACATCGTAAAAGCCGTTGTGACGAAAGGTAAGAAAAAGGGTGTTTATGTTGGTCGCGTTGCCGTAAGATCTAACGGATATTTCAATATCAAAACGAATAATTCTACAGTACAAGGTATTTCTTATCGTTATTGTCAGTTGATACAACAAGTTGATGGATATTTTTATTTCCAGAAAGGAGATGCGAGATTGAAAAAGGCATCGTGCTCATGCTTCGCGCATTCGCGTCCGAGTGGCGATTCCTCCCCAACTTATAGAAGTCGGGGTATCCTCGCCACAAATTGATGAAAGTTTGGATTGTTTTACCAGCATACAATGAGGAACTTGCACTACCTCCTCTTTTTGAGGCTATTGATTCGTGTTTGCGCCAAAATAATTTGGAGTATGAGATAATTGTAGTCAATGATGGCAGTACAGATAACACTGAAAATATTACCAAAGACTATGCTAGTAGGCAACCTATATTACTTGTGAACCAACCGCAAAACTGTGGACTTGCCAAAACAATACAATTGGGTTTGGTAAAAGCAAGTAGTCTTGCCAATAGCGATGACGTTGTTGTTGCCATGGATGCAGACTTTACCCATCCTCCGCAACTTATTCCACAGATGTTGACACATATTGAAGAAGGTTTTGATGTCATCATTGCGAGTCGCTATGTTGCTGGAAGTCGTATATCCGGTGTTCCGTTCTATAGGAAAGTTTTGAGCAACACCGCCTCGTTCTTATTTTGCGTGTTGTTTCCGACAAAAAATGTGCGGGATTTTACATGTGGTTATCGAGCCTACCGTTGTTCTTCCTTGAAAGAGCTTATCGATAAGTACAATGGGGAGTTTGTGTCACAACAAGGTTTTTCTTGTATGGTGGAGATCTTGTTGCACCTAAGAAAACAAGGGGCAAAGATGAGAGAGGTTGCGCTAGATTTGCGATATGATCGCAAACCAAGTGCCTCTAAACTGAAGATTTTCAAAACAATATTTGAAACCCTGGAGGTTATGTGGCGGAATTTAAAAAATCGTTAATAGACTCTGATTTGTAAGAGAATATTCGCTATTTTTTCGGCGGCATTTCCGTCGCCATATGGGTTACTTACTGTGGACATCGCGTCATACATTTTTTTGTCTTCCAGTAAATTACCTACTTTTTCCATGATTTTTTCTTTGCTCGTTCCTACAAGGTATGCCGCTCCACAATTTACCACTTCTTGCCTTTCTGTAGATTCTCTTGTTACCAGTACTGGTTTATTTAGTGAAGGCGCCTCTTCTTGAATTCCTCCCGAATCGGTGATGATGAAATACGATTTCGTCATGAGGTACACAAATTGTGGATACGATAGAGGTTCTATTAATTGAATACGCGATTGATTTGCTAAGATATCGTTTACTGTTTTTTGCACATTTGGATTGGGGTGTACCGGGTAGATGATGTGCACACCATCGTATTTCAAAGCGATACTTTTTAACGCCTCGCATATTTCTTCTAAGCCCTTACCAAAGTTTTCGCGACGATGCCCCGTCACCAGGATAATTTTCTTTTGTGTATTCAATTGGTATTTTGTGGCAAACTTTTTGGGCATTTTCTCTACCACCTTAACAGAATCTAGTAACGCATCAATCGAAGTGTTGCCAGTGACATGTATACTTTCTTGATTCACTCCCTCCTTTATTAGATGGCTTTTGGCTTCGTTTGTCGGGGCAAAGTGTATTTTAGCAATGTGTGTGACCAATTTGCGGTTGACTTCCTCTGGCCACGGCTTGTAGGGATCTCCCGTTCTTAAACCCGCTTCAATATGCGCTACTGGTATTTTGTGGTAGAAAGCAGAAAGGGCTGCGCAAAATGTTGTGGTTGTGTCTCCTTGTACAACAACCCAGTGCGGTTTTATTTTGCTGATAATATCTTTTAATTGGAGAATAATTTTACTGGTGAGTGTGGAAAGGTCTTGGTTGGGAGACATTACATTGAGATCAAAGTCAGGTTGGATGTCGAAAAACTGTAGAACTTGATCTAACATCTCGCGATGTTGTCCTGTGACGCAAATATAAATTTTACTGTTTCTTTTCTGTAGAGCTTTTATAACAGGGATCATCTTGATTGCTTCTGGGCGTGTACCGAAAACAACTAAAATTTTTTGTTTCAATGTATTCTCTCAATATTGTTATTGACGACAGTTAATTAGAATCGTTGGAGCCGTTGGTTTTAGAAGTAAACTCTTCTCAATAAAGATTTATAAATCTATGTTATTCCCACGTAAGTGGGAAACCAGCAATGTAAAGTTGACTTGTAGACGCTGAATCCCTGCTTTCGCAGGGATGACAGCCGGGTTTGATTTTGTAGTTCTATACAACACGGTGTTGTAAGCTTTTATTTTAGAGCATTTGTGCTTGGTTTTATGTCATAAACGCCGCGGGCGTGAATCTCGGGCACCACATAATGATCTAGGTTTTTAAAGCAAGTCCCATGTCATTTAACTTCTTTTTTATTTCTTGCATAGAAGTTTGTCCAAAGTTTTTGCATCCTAGTAGGTCTTGTTCTGTATGATTGATCAAGTCACCAATACTTTTGACACCTACTTTTGACAAACACTTGCGGCTACGAACGGACAGTTCCAGTGTGGCGATGGTCTTTGATAGTAGCGATTCGTCTTTATTATCTTTAATGAGAGCGAAAGGTTTGATGTCTTTTTTCTTTGGCTCCAAAAATTTATCGGATTCCATACCGAGAGACAAACCTTTTTTGCCCAAAATTTCTTTTATTTCTGCAAGAGAGGTTTCACCGAAGTTTTTATAAGATAGTAGTTCTGCTTCGCTTTTCTTGATCAAATCACCTAAAGTTTTGATTTTCATTTTGTTCAAGCAATTGCGGCTACGTACCGAAAGTTCAAAGTCAGTAATCGGGGTAGATAGAATTTCGTTGCGTTGATCTTTGAGTTTTTCTTTTTCTTCGTCAACATACATTGTCATCGAAGATCTTGCGTCTTTTAGGTATAATTTAGCGCGGGCGTTTTCAGGATAGCGATCAAGTATTTTTTCATAGCACTCGACGGCTTTCTCATATTGTCCTAAATCTTCATATAGAATACCAAGATTCATTAAAATATTGGTATGTAGTGGACGAAGAGGAATACATTTTTCGTAAAGTTTGATCGCAATGGTTTCATTACCATATAAATCGTAATAATATGCAAGGCGATAGATTGCTGGAACAAAACTTTCATTTTCTTGTGTGGACTTCTCGTAGCAAATGATCGCGTGTTTGGGGTCTCCTTCGATGTCGGCGACAACACCGTCAAAGTACCACTGGTAGTGTGGAGCAAGTTTCTTTTTCCACTCTTTGAAAGCCTTGGCGTTTTTACCTTCAATAGCACTAGATGCTGTAGCGAGAGTGAAGGCTTCTTCTTCTTTGTGAGCATTGGCTAGTTTTTTGAAATCAGAAAACGCACCTGAAAAATTACCGTCGAGGTACGCTTGCTTCGCTTTTATAGCTTGCGTATGGGATTTTTTACCATGTTTTTTTTGTATTTCTTTTGTTTTTTCATCCGATAAAATCCAGGTGATATCGGTTTTTTCAAAATGGCTGGTGTCTTTCATTTGCATTGTTACGAGAACATATCTCATAAATGTATAAATACTTTTCAACAACAAAGTGAGATAAAAGCTTCTCGCATCTCCTTTCTTTTGTTAGAATTGTTAAAGGTATAAATACCCTTAATCACTCTGCAAATTTTTAGGTCTTTTTTTGAGGCGGGCCATTATATTTATTTTTTATTTTTTGTCAATACCACCAAAATGGTAAAATCAGTAAGGTATTGATATCAAAAAAGATATTTCATTTTACTTCATCAAGGAGTTTTCAACTGTGAGTAAATTATTCATTATTTTTGTCTTCGTAAGCATGTTTTTAGGATGTGCCTCGCAAGAAGTGCGCAACGAAAATTTGCCAGAGCAAGAAGTTATGGCAGAGAACAATGAGCAGGCTGCGCAAGAGCAAGTCGTGGCATTAAAAATTACTGGGATGACATGAGCCACAAGTTGTGTTGCTCGTGTTAAGAGCATACTCTCTGAAGTTTCAGGGGTTGAAAAAGTAATTGTTGATTATGGCTCAAAAATGGCGTATGTTACAGGAAATGAAACATTAGTTCCGGAAAAACTTGTTACGGCTTTAAAGAGTACGAATCGTTATAATGGTTTTATCGTGGGTGGATAAATCCTGCTGCGTAGCCAAATTCGCAAGAATTGGACAACAGTAAAACAGGGAGGTCTTTGTTTATGAAAGACGCAATTAAGAAAATCACAGCAATTCTTTTGGTGATGTGCTTTACAGGTATTGTCACCGCTGATGATTGGAAGAAAGAAAGTGAAGATGTTATCCTACAAGGATTTCATTGGAATTCACATACCACAAAACCGTGGTGGGGTGTTATCGAAAGCAAGGCAGCAGAGATCGCTAAAGCCGGCTTTACGATGGTATGGTTTCCCCCCTCTTCTGCGGCGGCGAGTAAAGAAGGTTATTTGCCACACCAATTGTATTTGCAAAACTCCAACTATGGTAGTCAACAACAATTGCAAAGTGCGATTAAAAATTTACATAAACACAATGTAAAAGCCATCGCTGATATTGTGATTAACCACAGAGTGGGGACGAAAAATTGGGCAGACTTTACCAATCCTGACTGGGGAAGTGATGCTGTTTGCCGTGATGATGAATGGCAAGGGGCTAAAGGAAACTTTGACACCGGAGATCGATATGGAGCTGCCCGTGACTTAGATCATACAAAAGAGTATGTTCAGAAAAGCATTATCGAGTGGATGCTGTGGCTGAAAAATACCATCGGCTATGATGGCGTTCGTTACGACTATGTAAAAGGTTATGCGGCAAAGTATAATAAAATATACAATGAAGCGATGCAGCCTAGTTTTTCTGTCGGAGAGTTGTGGGATAACCTTGATGTGAACAATCCTGATCCTCACCGTCAACAACTTTGTGACTGGATTGATGATAGCGATGCAACTTCCGCAGCATTTGATTTTACTACCAAAGGAATTTTGCAGTTGGCTGTACGCAACAGTGAATATTGGCGGCTTCGTGATAATAATGGAAAACCTGTGGGGCTCATTGGATGGTGGCCACAACGCGCAGTGACTTTCATTGATAATCACGACACTGGTCCAAGTCCAGACGGTGGGCAAAACCACTGGCCATTTCCTGGTGAAAAATTGATGCAAGGGTATTGCTATATCTTAACTCATCCTGGAATACCTTGTGTTTACTGGGTGCATTATTTTGACTGGCCGCAAGGTAAAGAAATTGCGAAGTTGATTCAGTTGCGCAAAGAGCACCATATCTCCTCTGTAAGTAAAGTGGATATTCAAAAGGCAGATAGTGGTGTTTATGCTGCGATCATCGACGGAAAAGTCGCGATGAAAATAGGTGGTGGAAACTGGTCGCCTGGAAGCGATTGGAAACTATCTACTTCCGGAAATGGTTATGCTGTTTGGACTAAATAGTAAACTTGATAGCCAGGTAAAACTGGCTATCAAATGGCTGGACAGAATTTCTGTCTGGTCATTCAACTCCAAAGAGACTTTTGAATCTTTCGAAAATGGTTTTTTGTTTGCTATCCGTTTTTTCGTTGACAAAAGCCAGAATTTCTTCATCCAACATTTCAATATTTTTCATATCTAGAGAAGGCAAAACTTCCACTCCAAACTCATTTAACACGCTTTGTGTTTGTAAAATGTTTTTTACTTGAAGATTTGCTTTGGGGTTTTTGGAGTCAAAAGGACATCCACCTATTCCACCAAATCCAATATCAAAACTAACAGTGTTTTCGATTTGCTTGAGTGGTTCTAAACACGATAATAACAAGTCGCTTAAAACATCGTTGTTTTTAGGATTTGTATGGAGATGCAGTCCAATGGGTTTTTGAATATTGTTTTCTAAAATGGCATCCACTGCTGTTTGCATCAAAGGCTTGATGTTTTCCGGTGTGGCCTCTCCACTTGTGTCAGAAAAAACAATACGTCCTTCAACATCTTTGGTAATTTCAGCAAGGATGATAAACTCTTCCTTTATTTCTGCTAGCAGCTTTGGACGAATTTCCACATCAGACAGTTGGTGTGTGACTTTAGACATATGCACATCTAAACTCGTACCAAATTTCTGACTTTTTTGCGTAAACTGTTTTACAATTTCACGAGATTCCTCGATGATTTTTTGACGACTTTCATCGGAGTAAGTGGGAAATTCTTTACGACCAATACCATTGTTATTATACAAAAATTCTCCAGATAGAGAATGAGTGTACGCAATGCTATTTGCTGCTTTCTTTTCGATTAAAGCCTCCGCTTTATCCATGTATTTTCCATATGGACGAAAAACGAGAATTTGCCTTTTCAGTTCTGGAGCAGGGTATTTCTCGAAAAACAGGATCGCTCTGGCCTCTGAACCTGCCATTGCTGGGACCAAGTGTGGATTGATCATACTACCAATCATGATGTGCTTGAAACCAGATTCGGCAATGTGTATGAGATGTTCTACATATTTTTGATTATCAAGGGGATAGTTTAATCCCTGAAGTCCATCTCTAGGGTCTGCAACCAACTCTATTTTATTCACGGTACTCCCTTGGATCAGAAATGATTTCGCGACATGTAAAAAGTACCCACAAACAGTATCATTAAACAAACTGTGAATGATGACACTTAACATGTAAAAATATGTCATAAGATAAAATGGTATGGGTTACATGTCCGAGGGCATGTAGACTGCGTTAAAACGCTCTATTTATGCTACCTATAATACTGTTTTTTATGCTAGGCGTCAAGTTTTTTGTTACACCCGTCGTGTTGCTTCCCTGGAAATTACGCGACGTTAACATATAAATTTTGATGCTGTGAAACTAACTTTGGGGAAACCGCTGTCTTGTGAAAGTGAGGAAGGAGAGGATAAACTTGGATTTTTTCAAAAGTTGATGCAAAATATACGAAACACTCTATGATTCAAATCCTAGTGGAGATTCCGTTTTTATTTTGTCGGATGCTGAGGAAATAAAAGGAACAGAATCGAAAATGGGGGGGGAATTGGATTGAACAATTATTTTTAGATGTTCTTGACAAATGATATTATTCAAATATCATCAGTATGATAGAAATTTCATTTTAATCTCACAAGAAAGGATTGTGTTATGTCGCAAAAAAATCAACTCGTCCTTACATTTGTTTTCGGTGTTATCGTAGGTCTTTTGGCATGGAATATTATCGTCCTCTCTGAGCCGACTCCGGTAATGGCTCAAGCGGCTGCTGGCGGTACAAACGGTTCGGCAAATGGTTATATCGCTGTAACTGGTGCTGTTTCCAACGCATTTTCTGGTCTATGGATCATCAAAACCAATGAAACCGATCACTCTCCATCTCTTGCTCTTTACATACCTGAAAGAGAAGGAAATCGTATTAAGTTTACTGCCGCACGTCGTATTAAGCACGATTTTAAAATCGTTCGTTTAAACGACCGTTCGCAACTTTCTCCAAATCGCGTGGAAAGAGAATTGGAAAAGATTAACAAAAAAAATAAATAGTTAGTCATGAAAAATAGAGGCGACCCGTCTCTATTTTTTTCTATGTAATCGCATCAAACCCTCGAAAATACTTCTTATCTACAATTTACAACCACACCACCATAGGCAAGTTCTATAAACCCATCACTCAAACAGATTCTACAAATTTGTTATTTGCAAAAAATATTTATTTAGGTACAATGTACTACAACTTTATAGAATATCTAACTATTTTGTTTGCAAAAATATGCTCCGCCAAAACAAAAATTCAGCCACGAATTTTCATTTCTGCGGAAGGTATCCAAACAAATAGTCATGTATACGAAATTATTCATTTAGAAAGGGTTTGGCCTGTGGCAATGGAATATTACTCTTTCGAAAAAGTCTTAAAAGAACTCCAGATGGAAGAAGATGAACTGAAAAGACTTGTTTCGGAAGGTGAAATTAGAGCTTTTCGCGATGAAGACAAAATGAAGTTCAAAAAGTCTGATATCGACGGCCTCAAAAAAGGAAGAATGACCGAACCGACTATTATTCTTCCATCTGGAGAGCCTGATGATTCTTCGGAAGACAGCGAAGTACTTTTAGTAGAAGAGGATACCTCTGAAACCTTACTAGATATAGACGACTTAGATGGTGGAGATTCTAGCTCTACTACAGTGCCAACAGTAGACTTTTCTTCTTCTGATTTTGATGATTCTTCATCTGCATCAGAAACAATTACCGAAGAACTCACTTTTGAAGAAGACAGTGGTTCTTACGTTCTTGAATCATCTGATGATGTTCTCATTGACTCTTCGGGAGAGCTTTTAGACGTAAGTGGAGACTCTAGTGGTGAAACATTTATTGAGTCAGATACGGGACTGCAAACTGAACCTTTAGATATGGATTCAGACATTATTGAAAGTGCCGACTTTGACACTGGTTTTGCCGATTCTGGAGCTGGTGACGAAACTGTACCAGTAGATGATGATTCTTCATTTGACCAACTTGCTGTTGATGATCAACCAACAGGACAAATTGATCAACGCGATGCAGGTACCATTGAGCAACTTCCTGGAGCAACAGTTGTTGTCGCTCCTACATTAGAATTAAGCCCAACTGCTGTGACATTTTTAATTCTCAGTACAATTGCCATGCTTTGGACAGGTGTATTGATGATTAATAACATAAAAACAGTGGATACACCTCTTACAGGTTGGTTTACAGATATAACATATGAGTATGTCCGTCCAACTTATATGGTGTATGGCGGTAACAAAAAAGTCGCTCAAAGCAAACTAAAGAAACAATTAGTTTGGCGTAGACTAAAGCGCGATGGTGAAAAAAGAAGAAGAAGATAAGACTTACGTTTAGTAAAACAAGTTTAACATACGTTTTTGGAGACTAGTTACTAGCTAGTAGATACCATGAAATATATTGCTACACTACTCATTTCTTGTATGTTGACAATTTCTCTATTCGCGCAAAACGATCAAAGTATCTATGCCAAAGATGGTTTCCATCGCGGAGTAACAGAACAGAAGTATAGATATAATAAACAGCTTCGCGAAGAATGCAAAAAGTTGCTTTCTCAAGGAAAATCAGATCAAGCACAAAAAAAACTAGCAGAGTATTTTGCCGGTAAAGTGTTTCTTCCTACGTATAGTGACATGGTGAGTGACAAAAATAAAGGTGTGTCATTAACCGATTGGAATTTTCACATGTTACCACGCACTCTTTTTGACATTCTTAATACAGATACTAGTACAGATACCGCGGATGAAAAATATTTGTCCGAAGAGGAATTGAACAAACACCCATTAATGGGAACCGCTGTACAGAGAAAACAAGACCGTTCAGCTCTTATTCAAAATTTGAAGAAGACTGTCGAAAATTATAAAGAACGCCTCGATCATTTGAAAAGCCTACGGTATGATATTGCGGATGAAACGTTTTATACCAAGGCGGACAATGATAGTCCTGACCAAGTAGCGACAAAAACCTATGTAAATGTTAAGAATGGAGAGTTGATCGTAGAACAACTACCTCTTAATGCATATGTGGATCGACTTATTCGCGATCAGGATGAGGACAATCCTATTCCTTTATATTTACTTGGTTTAGTTCTTGTTTGCTTAACAGCAGCAGCAACGTTTATCATTTCAAAATTCTCGTAATTTTGAAATTGTTATACATCTAACTAAATGTTGAAAACACGTCTGCAATTGTATACCAATTGCTTACAGACGTGTTTTTTTTTTGAGATTATCATGCAAATATTGATTGCCATAGAATTACAAGACTTATCGAAAGTAGTCAAAAAACATTTTCCCGGGAGCTCTATAAAGAAAACATCTGAAAAAAACTGGCAGAAAATTCTCAAAAAACAACCAGATATTTTTATATTTTCAGGAGATGAATGTTACGATGGAATTGAAGTTATTGCGCATCACCTAGGAATGGCATTTTTAGCTTTAGAGCCTGATATTGAATGGTTGCCCAATACTTTTTCTACCGAGGATATCATTGACAAGTTATTCTATAAACAACGGCTTTATAAAATGATTACCACAGAGCATTCTTTGGATCACATAGTTTCTTTAAAAGAAAAAGCAGCTATTACCGATGTTTCTTTGGATTTGATTCATGAGATGAATAATCCTTTGCAAGTGATGCTTGGTTTTATCGAGAGCGTACTTGAAGAAATGTCCACAGAAGAAAAATTTTACGAAGATATGAAAATTATCGAGGAAGAAATTCATAAATGTATCTCGATTGTGAAATATGTGCGGAGCTTCCACGATGGTTCGCGAGAAGCCATGTATACAGACATTGGATTCGTAATTGAGTGTGTGGAACAAATGATTTCTCTTCGATTGCGTAAAAAAATGATCACATGGAAAGTGGAGAGTTTTTCGCCAACAATGCTTGTGGAGAACGAGGC
This sequence comes from Candidatus Uabimicrobium amorphum, assembly GCF_009002475.1. Classification (GTDB taxonomy): domain Bacteria; phylum Planctomycetota; class Uabimicrobiia; order Uabimicrobiales; family Uabimicrobiaceae; genus Uabimicrobium; species Uabimicrobium amorphum. Next base: position 8,421,943 of record NZ_AP019860.1, on the reverse strand, counting down.
GTACAAGCTGAGTATGATTTTACTATGTACATTGCTATGCTTACTTAGAATTTCTCAAAAAAAATGCACGGTTGCCATGGAGATTCATACTACACCGCAATTTAAAATTTTATTCCATACATGTTTCGTAAATTCTTTTGCGGGGGATATTGAAAATTTACGAAGATACCTACAGCAAAAGGGTGTACAGTTTTCTCATTCAAATGAAAAACAAATGCTAAGTTGCGAATTGATTATAGAGATGAAAAAATGACAAAAAAAGTTCTTGTAATAGACGATGACACCAAAGTATTGCGGTTATTCCAAAGAATTTTAGAAAAAGATTACAATGTTGTCACTTGTTCAACGATGAAAGAATCGATGACGGTAATTGACGAGAGCGTTGACCTCGTTGTTGCAGATTTGAATTTACAAGATGGGAGTGGGTTGGACTTGTTAGCCTATCTAAATAGTTTGATGTACTACATTCCCTTTATTGTTGTTACAGGTTATGGAACAATAGAAAGTGCGGTAAATGCCGTTAAGAGCGGAGCTGTTGAATATATTATAAAGCCTTTTAGTCGCAACTATATTCTTGATGCGATTCGCAATGCGATTACCGAAGCTGAATATCGGAAAAATATTGCTCCTGAAATAGACGCGAATTGTAAGGAAATTATCGGGCAAAGTAAGGCAATGAAGAAGCTGTTTAACATCCTGCAGCGCGCCGCACCATCTTCAGCAACAATATTAATTCAAGGAGAAAGTGGAACAGGAAAAGAGCTTATTGCCAGAGCAATTCACAACAACAGCCCTAGGCATAAAGCGGAGTTTGTTCCGATCAATTGCGCGGCATTTAGCGAAAACTTGTTAGAAAATGAGTTATTTGGCCATGTGAAGGGGGCTTTTACCGGAGCAATGGACTACAAAGAGGGCATTTTTGAGGTGGCAAACAATGGTACGCTACTTCTAGATGAAATTGGCGATATGCCCATGCCTCTCCAGATTAAGCTACTACGGGTTTTACAAGAGAGAGAATATAAACCGGTTGGTTGTACGAAGTATCGAAAAGTAAATATTCGCGTGATCGCCAGTACCAACGTCGATTTAAAAAAAGCGATTGAGGAAAAAAAGTTTCGCGAAGATTTATACTACCGTCTTGCTGTTATTGAGTTGCATGTACCACCACTGCGCGACCGCTTAGAAGATTTGCCGTTACTCGTGACGCATTTTATTAAGAAATACAACGAGAAGAACAGTAAAAATATTGAAAGTATTACTCCGCAGGCAATAGAGGAACTTAAAAAACACAACTGGACAGGTAATATTCGCGAGTTAGAAAACGCCATTGAGCGCTCTGTGACCCTCTCGACTTCGAATGTCATTACTCATGATGTGTTGTGGAGTAAAAAAGAGCGCCCCACACTACCCAATAATTTTGTCGAAGAAATTCTTAGCGAAATTGACACCTCTGTTTCGGCCAAATCCCTCAAAGACTTAGTCGATATTGTTACCAAAAATGCCATTTTATATGCACTGAAAAAAACAAAAGGAAATCGCAGCCAAGCAGCGGCTATTCTAAAAATGGGACGCGCTTCTTTTTACAATAAAATTAAAGAATTGGATATAAAATAATTCCGAGCCCAAGCCCAAGCCCGAACCCGAAAAAATTGGATTGCCACATGTCTACTACAACGACGTTTACTTTACTTTTAAGAACGACATGATTTTTTGTGCATCATATTGTTGTTTTTGTGTTAGATCATGGTGAGAGGCCGTTTTTATTTTTTGAGCATTGTCATCGATGATACACCAAGACGGAGATGCAATATTCGTCATAAAGCGACGAAGTAATTTTTTTTCGGCGCTACGTATACACAGAACAATATAATGTTTGGCAAGGTAATCTTGGATTTTCGAGTCACCACTTGTGTAAGAAAAAAACTCATCGCACTTATTTTCCTGTTTTTCGCCCACGACAATAAGAATTTTTTTTGCGGTTTTTTTGGCTTGTAAAATAGCATATGCCAAGTCTTTGTTGGCATTGCGCGTATCATCGAAATTTGTTACTGGTAGATATGGATCTTGTTTGACAAGATCTGTAAACTCTGTAATAAGTTCGTTAGGAATTGTCACCGCCAAGTGATAATGTTTTATTTTCCACCGGTCATTTTTACGTTCTAACACTCCAGAACCACGACAAATTCCCATCCAGGTATCAAGTGTTTCGTCAAACCACACAATTTTACTACTTTCAGAGAAGTAGAGCTTCCTTTCCAAAGGGATGAACGTCCACGCCGATTTACGCGCAAAGGCAAATTGGCACCATTTTTGGAAAACGTCTTTGCTCCAGCGCTCTGTGGCGTCCGTACCAATATAGATGCTGTCTTTATCCATACTCCCAAAAAACTTTTTCTCGTCAGCAACTGCAGCAGCATGGTGCCAAGCGTCGAGAAAGGTATGCAGATCGTTTTTTAAATCTTCATTTGCAAAAAGAATTGGTGCAAAAAATAAGTAAAAAATCAATATAAACTTCATGACATTTCCTTTTCATTGTTTTGTATCATTTGATGCGAATGTAGTAATAAATAAAGTAATCGGTATTGGTGTTGTTGTGAAACGTAGTACCTATGTGTACTTCGTAAAGTCCTCGTGGAATATTTTTTGTTTCAATTTGGAGACTGTAAGTGTAGTTCGGACTAAACTCGGGAAGTTGCCTTTTGCGATGTCTACGACAGAAATCATTGTATTTATGGCGATTTGTGTCTACAAAATTTGGCAAAGCGTTTTTTTTCGGAAGATAACTTTTGCCTCTAAAACGAATTTCTACATTGGCCAAAGGTTCTGTAGAGGCTGTAATACCATTTATACGAATGGGTACATCTTTTTTGACGACGATTCTCTGGCGTTTTTTACGGTATTTATCGTTTATTTGTATTCTATGGAAATAACGCGGATTAAAAAGGTATATTGTGTTCTGAAGTTGCGAAACCCATAAACCACACATAAAAACAAATAGTAGCCAAACACCTAGAAAACGTTTTTGCGGCACAGCAGGTGTGTTGCGCAATTTAATGATGACGAGTAATATAACGATGACAAAGAGCAACAAAAAAAATGTTAAATAACTTGCGATGGGCACATCACCACGAACAAACCATGTATATTCATAGTCTGTGACACGCTTGGTGTACTCAGAAGCCATTTTGAGGGCAAAGACGATCCCGAAATGGAAACCGATACAATAGAATATATGACCGGAAATTTTGCGTATTAATGCAAAACAAATTCCCAAAGCCCATAAACAAAGAACCGAACTCATGATATGCCCATCGGTGATATTTTGGTAAATTTTATACCATGCTAAAAAGCCTGATTTCCAGGTGACAACATCAAAATATCCGTCCTTGGCCTTGAAGAAATGGACGATGGAATAAAACGCCGCAGAGAGTGCGATGGCAATTTTTGTATTAAAATTATTTTCTAAGGCGGAGTAAACTAAACCACGAAAAATAGTTTCCTCAATGATGGAAACTAGAAAAGCAGAGACGAAGGCGGAGAAAAAGACGGTGTGACGAAATTCTTTTTCTAAAATTCTCGCCCCCAGCAAGTGTTGGGTGATATATAAAATGGATATGATGGCGGCTCCACAAAAAGCGCTGATGAGCATGTTGCGGAACACTGGGCGTGAGAAATGGGCATATCCCAAACGATCGCGACCAATAGCAAAACGTTTGTACAGAAAACAGCTAAAAAGAATCACTGTTATCAACATGGTACGCGAAGCAACTTTTTGAAAGTCAAGCGTTGGAGCAAAAAGTGCAAGGGTCCAATAAACCAATGGAATAAAAATACTGGTACTCAGAAAAATAAAAGTTGCGGAAGCCAATGTAATTTTTACGAAAGACATAGAAGGGTCCTATATGATTTAACCACCGTTATTTAATATCTTTGATCGCTTTTGCCAATGCGGTGGTAAGTGTGGCCATTTTTTTGTAATCTAACGTGTCGGGAGTATCTGTTGCTTTGTGATAGTGGTGATTGCGATAGAAAGAAGTATCGGTTACCATTAGGGCTGGGTAGCCATACCTCCAAAAGGAGCGGTGATCAGAAAAATCAACTCCCTCAAGTATGGGAGGAGCAATGAGTAGTTGTGTGGAAAGGGAATTGTATTTTTTGAGCGCGGTGTGAAATTGCGAAGTAATCATACGGTCAGAAAATTTACTCACTACGGCGATGTAGTCGGCGTGTTTAGGGTACATACTTTTTAGAGCTGGATTCGGATATTTTTGAATGTGTTGTTTTGAAAAAAAACCTAACATTTCCAAGCAAATCATTATCTTAACTTTTTCGCTGTTCGCCGACATCTGTGCTGCATAGCGCGCACTTCCCATATTTGGGGTCGCGAAGTACGGCGGTTCTTCTAAAGTAAAGGCAACAAAGCGCAATGTATAGGGGCTTGTGTAATCTTGTAGTAAATGAGCAAGTACAATCATTGCCGCCACTCCGGAAGCATTGTCGTCCGCACCAGGCGTTCCCCATGCACTATCGTAGTGAGCACCAATAACAATAATTTCTTCACTTTTTCCTTTTTTTTCGAAAGCTAAGTTGGTGTAGCTTTTGCCTTGTATCGTGTACGTTTGATGCTTACGTGTAAAAGACGTGGGGATTTCTTTATCGATATAGGTGGCCGCTTGTTGTAACTTTTCGTATTTATATGGATTGCGTTCGCCTATGGTTTCCGAGAGCATGTACACTGCTTGTTGAATTTTCGTTTTCACATCTACATCTTTGTGCTTGTCGGCGAAAGTATAGCAGCACGAAATTGCAATTATACAAAGGCATTTAAGTTTCATTTTGTCCTTCCCTATTTTAGACAGCCATTAAAAATCAATTGACGTGTTGTAAAGAATGAGCGTTATTTTACGTTATTTGTATGGCGATCAAAAGTAAAAATTCCAGATGGGTAAGCTGCGCCAAATATATTTGACGTTGGAAGTAAATTGACCTATGATAATAATTCCATATACGCTAAAACGCATATAGCTTTATACAGGAGAGAGTGATGAATAATTTTAAAGGCTCTATCGTACCAGTGGTAACTCCTTTCAAAGATGGTAAGGTGGACTACGACAGTTTTTCTCAGCTTATTGAGTGGCAAATTGCGAGTGGGAGTCATGGAATTTCTGTAACGGGAACGACCGGAGAGCCCAGTTCTCTTAGTATAGAAGAACGTAAACGAGTGATGAAAACGGCATGTGACGTCATCAATAAACGCGTACCATTTATTCCAGGTACTGGTTCGGCAAATCATCGTGAAACATTGGAGTTGAGTAAGTATGCACAAATAATAGGAGCAGACGCGGTCATGATTATTGCTCCATACTACCTACGTCCGAGTCAGGAGGGCCTTTTTACACACTTTTCAACAGTGGCAGCGAGCATTGATTTACCGATCATTTTATACAATATACCTGGACGGACAGCTGTCAATATTGCGATTGATACGGTGGCACGACTCAAAGAAAAACATGAACATATTATCGGAGTAAAAGAATCGAATAAAGATTTTGAACACATTAATCGTTTGCTACAACGCATGGGAAGAGATTTTGCCGTATATTCTGGAATCGAATTATTGTGCTTTCCCATTTTGGCGATAGGCGGCGCTGGCTATATAAGCGCTACGGGAAATTTAATGCCACATAAAGTTGCCGATCTTTATAACTTTGTTTGTGGGGGGGAGTGGCAAAAAGCGCAAGATTTGCATTTTGAAATGATGACTCTTAACGACGCGATCTTTCTCGAAATTAATCCTGTACCAGTGAAGACCATTTTGGGGATGATGGGCAAAATTTCTCCAGAGGTTCGCTTACCGCTTACCGCTGTTAGTGAAGAAAACTACCATAAATTACACAAAATAGCTGTAGATTATCAATTGATAGCAAAGGCATAATCCATGGTCAAACTATCTCGAACAACACGCAAAATTTTTTGTGACAGAAAAATGTTTATTAATGGTGATTATCAAGAGAAAGGGACACGACGTATCCCGGTGATTAATCCAGCGACAGAAGAACAAATCAATACAGTTCCGGATGCGTGCCTTGAGGACGTTAACTCCGCTGTAGAGTGTGCATACGAGGCATTTTGCAATAAAATATGGCGGAGTTATACACCTACAAAGCGCGAGGAGTGCATACTGCAGTTGGCAACTCTGATGGAAGAAAATAAAGAAGAACTCGCGATGCTCATCGTGTGTGAAAATGGAAAATTGGTAAAGGATGCACTGCGCGAAGTGGCGAATAGTATACGTTTTACGCGTTATATGGCGGGTTGGGCAACAAAAGTCTATGGAGATACACTTGATGTTTCTTTAACAGCTCCGCAGCAGGAATTTTTTGCATATACTAAACGCGAACCTGTGGGGGTTGTGGCAGCGATTATTCCATGGAATATGCCTTTGGCCATGGCGATTTGGAAAATAGTACCTGCTTTAGTTTGTGGTTGCACTGTTGTTGTGAAACCCTCTGAAGAAACCCCCTTAAGTGCGTTGCGTCTTGCGGAGTTGATTGTTGAAGCCGGTATTCCTGGTGGAGTTGTCAATGTGGTGACCGGTTACGGGGATACGTGCGGGAAATTTCTCGTAGAGCACTCACTTATTAATAAAATTGCTTTTACAGGATCTACAACTACGGGAAAAATCATCGGGCAACGTGCGATGGAAAATATGACGCGCGTTTCTTTGGAGTTAGGTGGAAAGTCTCCTGTGATTATTCTCGATGATGCCGATTTATCGATGGTTGATGCGTTTATCGCCAAAGGAATTTTCTATAACCAAGGACAAATATGCGCTGCTGGTTCGCGACTCTACGTAGCGCGAAGTATATTTGAAGAGACCGTACAGCGCGTGGTAAAAATTGCGGAGAAAATGAAACTAGGTTCTGGGCTGGAGCAAAATGTGGATTTAGGCCCTTTGGTTTCCAAAAAACAACAACAAAAAGTGTTTCAATATATAGAAGAAGCAATCGCCTGTGGGGCGACTGTGCTGAGTGGTGGTAAGATTCCGCAAGGGAAAGGTTTTTTTGTGGAGCCTACCATTTTGACCAATGTGAATCACGGTATGTCTGTGGTGCAGGAAGAAGTTTTTGGACCGGTACTCGTTGCCATGCCTTTTGATGATATTGAAGAGGTGATCGCAAAGGCCAACGACTCAACATATGGTCTCTCTGCAAGTATCTATTCACAAAACATTTCTACAATCCACCGTATGATTCCGCAAATTAAAGCGGGAACTATTTTTGTCAATTCGCCGGTACGCACCGATCCCAATTTGCCTTTTGGGGGATTTAAACAATCAGGCCTCGGTCGCGAACACGGGAGTAGTATGTTTGATCTCTACACCGAATTAAAGTCTGTCGTCATTACTTATTAGGAAAAAAATAATGAAATTTGCTCGTTTCGCCTACAATGGACAAATCCATGAAGCGGTTTACGCTAAAGAACAATTATGGGTAGGGAGTGTGGCATATGATCCTGAGGATGTTATGTGGTTGCCACCCATGGACCCGCGTGGTGCTACGGCCTTCGGTGTTGCTCTTGGTTATGCGGACCACGCAGCGGAGTTACAATTAGAGGTACCGCCACAACCGATTTTATTTAATAAAATGCCGCATACTTTTGTAGGACACAAAGCAAAAATAACGCGTCCGAAGGTCGAGTATATGCATTATGAAGGCGAACTTGTGGCGATTATCGGTCGCTCTTGCCGTAAAGTAAAAGCGGAAGAAGCTCTAGATTATGTTTTTGGCTACACCATTGGCAATGATTGTACGGTTCGCGATTTTGTCGGAAATTATTACCGGCCGCCCATCAAAGCCAAAGGCTTCGATAGTTTTGGTCCTATAGGTCCTGTGATGGCTACTGCTGACGAAGTTGACTCCGAAAATTGCGAAATCCGCACGTATGTAAATGGGGAATTGCGACAACAGGGAAATACCAAAAATTTACGTCACAGTGTTGCGCAACTCATCGCGTATATTTCGGAATTTATGACCTTGAATCGCGGAGATATGATTTGGACGGGGACGCCTAAGGGAATTTCTCATATACATGGCGGAGATAAAATACGCATTGAAATCGATGCGATAGGAGCTTTAGAAAATGAAGTAGTGGATGAGTAGGAGAAAAAAGTTTGACACAGCACAACATTCAACAGATACAACATATCATAGGTGGTGAGCGAATCACGGGAAAAACTTTTGCCAACTACAATCCTCATGATAAATCTTTTCTTTGCGATGTCGCAGAAGGAAGTAGTGATGATGTAGATCGCGCTGCACAGGCAGCAAAAAAAGCTTTCGTCACTTGGCGTAATTTTCCGATAAAAAAACGTCGTGATTTGCTGTACAGTATTGCGCAAAAAATAGAAGAAAATGCCGCAGAAATCGCAACTCTGGAGTCTATGGATACAGGACAACCCATTCGCTTCATGAAAAAAGCCGCGATGCGCGGAGCAGATAATTTTCGTTTCTTTGCTGACAAAGTGGTGACAGCACGCAGTGGTTTAACTCTACCTGCCGATGAACATCTTAACTACACTTTACGCCAGCCCATTGGACCTGTGGGAGTGATTACACCGTGGAATACACCTTTTATGTTAAGCACATGGAAAATTGCTCCCGCTCTTGCCGCAGGATGTACAGTTGTACATAAACCCGCAGAGCTTAGCCCTATTACCGCAGAGCGTTTGACACTTTTGATGCACGAAGCGGGGCTACCTCCTGGAGTTGTGAACGTCGTAAATGGTTTTGGGGAGACAACGGGGAAAAGTCTATGTGAGCACCCTGATATCAAAGCGATTGCGTTCGTTGGGGAATCGAGAACGGGTAGCTGTATCATGCGTCAAGGAGCGGACACTTTAAAGCGTGTGCACTTTGAACTTGGAGGTAAGAATCCCGTTGTCGTTTTTGCCGATGCGGATATCGAGCGCGCGGTGGACGCTGTTATTTTTATGAAATACAGCCTAAATGGCGAACGTTGTACATCGAGTAGTCGTGTAATTGTACAGCGTTCTATTTATGAAGAGTTTAACGAAAGATTGGCAAAACGCGTCGCGAAACTCAAAGTGGGTAATCCCCTACATCCTGACACAGAAGTGGGACCACTTATTAGCAAAGAGCATTTGCAAAAAGTGAGTAGCTACGTGGAAATTGGCGAAGGCGAAGGTGCGATATTACGCGCCAAAAGTACAAATGTGGCAAATGAGTTGACGGGAAATTATTTTACTCCGGTATTATTTAGCAATGTAGAGAGTAAGATGCGTATTGCACAAGAAGAAATTTTTGGACCGTTTCTGGTGTCGATTGCCTTTGAATCCGATGAAGAAGCATTGCACATCGCCAATGACATTCGTTATGGTCTTGCGGCGTATTTGTGGACAAAAGACATTACTCGTGCCCACACGTTTGCTGAAAATGTCGCGGCAGGTATGGTGTGGGTAAATTCGCAAAACGTACGCCATTTACCAACGCCTTTTGGAGGCATGAAAGACAGTGGCATTGGGCGTGATGGTGGTGATTATAGTTTTGACTTTTACATGGAAACGAAGAACATTGCTATTGCAATGGGCGAGCATCGCATTCCCAAACTGGGTGCGGAGTAACGAAAGGATTTTTTATGCCTATTTGTTATCCGGCAAATAAAACAGCTTTCAATATTGTACGTTGTGGTTATATCGAGCTGGGAGTTCGTGACTTACAAAAGTCGCGTAATTTTTATATCGACATTTTAGGACTGATAGAGACACAAGAAAAAGATGGCTCAATATATCTGCGAGGTTTGGAAGAACGTTGTCATCATAGTGTGGTATTGACAAAATCAGAGAGTTCTTGCGTCTTAAGAATGGGGTTTCAAGTAGAAAATGAACACCATTTATCGCTACTACACGCGGATTTACAACAAACAAACCTCTATAGTAACTTTACCTCTGCCTATGGTGTAGAACGTATACTACAGACCGTGGACCCCTTGGGAATGCCCATTGAGTTTTATACTTCTATGTCGCAAGTGTCGCGTAGTTTACAGAAGTATGGTTCTTACAAAGGGTGTCGCCCCATGCGTCTTGATCATTTCAATTGTTTCACTCCCGATGTGCAAAAATCTCATGATTTTTATAGCGGACAGTTGGGGTTTCATTTGACTGAATATACAGAAACCGACAGCGAGAACCCTGAATTGTGGGCGGTGTGGATGCAGCGCAAGGGAAATGTACATGATTTAGCACTGACAAACGGTGTAGGACCGCGCTTGCATCACTTGGCGTTTTGGTGCCCAGCAGTGACCGATATTATTCATCTCTGTGATGTGATGTCGACAACCGGATACCTGAAAAATATGGAACGCGGACCAGGACGTCATGGAATTTCTAACGCTTTCTTTCTCTATGTCCGCGACCCTGATGGACATCGTATCGAACTTTACAGTAGCGACTATTTAACCGTAGATCCTGATTTTGTTCCCATTCGTTGGGGGCTACACGATGCGCAACGTCAAACCTTATGGGGACATGCCGCACCTAAATCTTGGTTTGAAGAAGGTTCTCATTTTATAAATACCACCACTTCTGAGCCACAACTGCAAGCACAACCAATTGTGGCAAATTAAACGATGCATACAAAAGGTGTTGCCCCTATACAATTTTTACGCGGAAAGAATGCCGATGCCATCGTGGCATTTTATTTTGAATTTGCCCAGTTAAAACAGTTATATCGCCAGGGGTGGTTACAACGTAGTGTTGCAAAACAAAATTGTGAGAGTGTGGCAGAACACACGTTTTCTGTCACCTTGTTAGCTATGATTGTCGCGGACGCGTATTTCCCGGAGTTTGATACGGCGAAAATCATGCGTATGTGCTTGATACACGACCTCGCCGAAGCATATACTGGGGATTACACTCCCCAGCACAATATTGACAAACAACAAAAAAAATATCAAGAACAACAAGCGATTACAAAAATGTTGAGCAAATTGCCCAACAGCCAAAGTTACATAGAACTTTGGCAAGAGTATCACGAACGTCAGACAAAAGAGGCGCAGTTTGTGAAATACATGGATCAACTCGATATGGTAATGCAGGCGAGTATCTATGAGTATTTGTACGATAAAGACCTCAGTGAATTCATGAGTGAGATTCACAAAATTGATTGTCCGCAAATTCAAAATATTTTTGAAAAATTATGTCGCATTCGTCACAAACCTGACCAAAGGGAATTACTATGAAAAAATGGATTAAGAGAATTTCTCTCACTTTGCTTCTTGTATTGCTACTAATCACAACACTATTTTTTATCAATTTTATGCAATTTTCTTCTCAGCAGGTCGATGTCGATGTTGAAGAGGTGGCGATGAATGAACGCTCGATTGATATCTTGTCGCAATCCGTGCGCTTTAAAACGATTTCCTACGAAGACCGTAGTAAAATAGATATTGGTGAATTTGAAAAATTTCACGCCTTTATCGAAAAGTCTTTTCCCAAAGTACACAAACACCTACAACGTGAAAAAGTAAATCATAGCCTTTTATATACGTGGAAAGGTAGCGATCCTTCTTTAGATCCATATTTGTTGATGGGGCATATGGATGTTGTACCTATTGAAAAAGGAACAGAGAAAAATTGGGAGTATCCACCTTTTAGCGGCAAAGTGACACAAGAGCATATTTGGGGTAGAGGCACCATGGATGACAAGGGCATGATTGTTTCCATCCTCGAAGCAACGGAGATGCTCCTCGAACAAAATTTTACTCCCAAGCGCACCGTGTATTTTTGTTTTGGTCATGACGAAGAAATTGACGGTCTACACGGGGCAAAAAAGGTGGCCGAACTACTGAAATCGCGCGGGATACGTTTATCATTTGTTCTCGATGAAGGTTTGGTCGTGACGCGAGGGTTAGTCCCAGGACTAAGTGGGCCTGTTGCTGTAATTGGTATTGCTGAGAAAGGCTTTGTCAATTTAGAGTTGAAAGTTGTGACCAAAGGTGGACATTCTTCTATGCCGTCATATCCATCGACCATTGGTATTTTGAGTACCGCAATTCACAAGTTGGAAAAGAATCTTCTGCCTGCGAAAATTTCAGGGGCAGCGCGCAAAATGTTTGAGTTTCTTGGTCCGGAAATGAGTTTTGCGGAAAAAATGGCGATGGCCAATTTGTGGATTCTAGAACCTTTGATCATTTCACAACTAGAGAAGAAAGCAACGAGTAATAGTTTACTGCGCACAACAACAGCGGTAACCGTGATAAAAGCGGGAGAGAAAAATAACGTACTTTCCAGCCATGCACGGGCCGTGGTGAATTTTCGCATTATACCAGGAGAAACCGTTTCTTTTGTCAAAAAACGCGTCGAAGAGATTATTGGTGATGCGCGTGTTAAAGTAAATATCCTCGGCGAAGGAGCAGGAGATCCGTCAAAAGTTTCCCCAGTGGAAACATTTGGCTTTCGCACATTGCAACGTTCTATTTCACAAGTTTTTGCCGATGTTTTAGTCGCACCAGGACTCATGGTAGCACGTACAGATAGTCGTCATTTTGAAATCGTGTGTGATAATGTCTACCGTTTTGCACCGATGCTGATGTTTGCAGAGGACGTGGGACGAATACACGGCACGAATGAACGCCTTACCATTAAAAACTTTAAACAGTGTATCCAGTTCTTCTACCATTTAATAAAGAACGCACAATCACAATCGTGACCCTGACCCTGACCCTTACCGTAATCGTAGCCGTAATCGTAGCCGTTTTTTTTAAAGAAATATTCGGTCACAGTCACGGTCATGGTCACGGTGACGACTACGGCTACGGTGACGACTACGGACTACGGTGACGACTACGGCTACGGTGACGACTACGGCTACGATTGTGTTATAATTATTAGGATAATCCGTGAAACAAATATACGCAAATTATGATGACGAAGGTATCTACGTCTACCAAGCATTTAAACGCGAAATTGTTGATGCTGCTCTTGAAAAAGGGACTTTTGGCGAAGGGTTTAGTTTGGAGCGCATGACATGGATTAAGCCTTCTTTTGCTTGGATGCTGTATCGTTCCCGCTATGGTACAAAACCAAACCAACAAGCGATACTCAAGATAAAAGTTTGTCATGAGGGTTTTGAGGAGATATTGCGTTGTGCGGTTCCGACAACGTACGAAGAAGATGTTTTTTCTTCCAAAAGAGAGTGGCGCGATCAGCTCAAAAACTCTTGTGTTCGCTACCAGTGGGACCCTGATCGCGATCTTGGTTTGCAAAAATTGCGTAGGCGGGCAATACAACTGGGTATTCGCGGCTATATGGTTGATCACTATGTCAATAAATGGATACTTCATCTCGAAGATGTCACAAGCCTTGCACACAAAATCAAAAAAGTATTTAGAACAAAAAAATCAGCGCGTACAGAGGTTTTACCTGAAGTTCCCCAAGAGGTTATTTATGAAGTTCCCCAGGATATAGGAAAGCAACTGGGCCTTAAGTTTTCGTAGTATCGTTTTTACGCTTGGCGTTTGGCATATCGCGCGACTAACCAGTTCATGATACTACCTTTGAGAATCGTCGAAATAGATATTGCCCAGAAAATGCCGGTAATACCCGTTTCGAAATAGTAAATATTGGCATAAGAAACTGGTAAGCGCATGACCGTAAGCGGGGTAATTATATAGATAAATGGCAAGGTTTTTCCCCAACCGCTTAAAGCTCCACCGCATGCCAATTCCCATCCCATGAAAATATGCGCAAAGCCGACTATTTTTAAATACGTACTGCCAAACTGTATGGTCAAAGGATCTGCGGTAAATACGCGTATGAAGAATTCGCTATAAAAAACCAAAAAGAATGAATTCACAATGATGATGGCATTTAAATAGCGCAAACTAATACGTATGCTATTTGTGGCCATAGAAAATTTTTTGGCGCCGACGCACTGGCCTACAATGATAGCGAGGGCAAAAGAGAATGCTAGTGAAATGTGGTAGGCGAAGCCTTCTAAACGGTGGGAAATCATCCATGCCGCGAGAGCAGCTTCACCAAACTGTTGTATGAGATTTGCTAAACCCACATATGTCAGGCAAAATACCGAACCGCTGATGGCTCTTGGGGTACCAATTGTAAGGATTTGTTTGGCTGTTTTCGCCACATAAGTCATACGTGAAACATAGTTTTTGCGTAGACAGTAATATCCTGATAACACTAACCCCATGGAGGCCGCGATAATTGAGGCAAGTTGCGCACCAAAAATCCCCAAACCTTCAAATCCCCAACCATGAATAAGTATAGGGTCTAAAATAGTGTTGACGCATATGCTAAATATTACTATGATCAGTGTTACGTGTGTTTGCCCACGTGCATTGATAATCTCTTCGCAGACAACCCATAGGTAAAAAATAGGTGAGGCGAAAATAAATGGTAAGAAATACTGCATTGCATACTCTAGGGTTTGACCGCGAAGGCCTATGATCTTTAGCAGATGTGTACTTAACAACCAGTAAATGCCCAAAAATAAAATAGACATTGCGATAGAGATAGTAATTCCTACATTGGCAATGGAACGCGACTGTGCGTAATTGTTTTCTCCTACGCTTTGCGAGACCAATGTGTTCGTACCTACCTGTGTCGCCATAATAAGTGAACGGTATAACCAGATATACAACGAAGTTCCACCTACAGCAGCGAGAACTTCCGTTCCGAGTTTGCCTAGCCAAAATGCATCTATAATTTCGAAGAAAAAGTGTCCGAGTAATTTTAGTGATATTGGCATACACAGTAACCATAAAGCTTTACTGGTGGAAATGGTTGTTAAATTTTCGTCTCGGGCTTTTAAAAATTTAACCATAGTTTTTTGAGTTTGTCATGTGGAGTTTAAAGTGATTAGTAAACAACAGAGTAAGGTTCGCAAGTTGAATATAATGTTATTTGCGGTTGCCTTTGTAATGATTGGGCTGGGGCAATATATCATTGATCGTACGGTAAATCCATCTTTTTTTATTTATTATTATGCGACAATTGCCTTGATTACTCTTATCGCGTTTTTACTGACTTTGTATGATATAGTGGTATTACGTAAGCGATTATTACTTTTGGCACAAGAAGAATTACAGCAACAACTGGGGGAATAAAACTATGTCGGATGAAATTATTGTTGGAATTGATTTGGGTACGACAAACAGCGCTGCGGCTATTTTTCGCAAAGGCAAAGTGCAGGTTTTGAAGAATGACCTCGATGAGTACTTAACTCCTTCTGTTGTCGCGTACGATAAAAAATCGGACTCCATAATGACGGGGCGTATTGCAAAAGATATATATGCGGTGAATCCCAATCAGGGAGCGGCGACGTTTAAACGCAATATGGGAAACGATCATTTGTACTCCATCAATGACAAAAAATACGGGGCAACGGAATTGTCGGCGTATATTTTGAAATCTCTAAAAATGCAGGTGGAAACAGCGTTAGGCCACGAGGTGGCGCGTGCGGTGATTACGGTTCCCGCTTATTTTGATGAATCGCAGCGTTTTGCGACAATCAAGGCGGGAGAAATTGCTGGGTTTAAGGTGGAACGTATTATCAATGAACCTACGGCAGCTGCAATTGCCTACGGGCTTAATAAACGCGAGTCGGAAAGCACATTTTTAGTGTTTGATTTGGGCGGAGGAACCTTCGATGTGTGTATTATGGAACTGTTCGAAGGAATGCTCGAAGTGCGTAGTACCGCAGGTGTCAGTATGCTGGGAGGTGAAGATTTTACACAACGCCTGATGGGCTTTGCTTTGCAAAAAGTGAAGGTCAATTTTGAGTATGCCGAAGTTCAGTTTCCCGACAAATTGATGTTGTTGCGCAAACGTTGTGAAATTGCCAAACGTAAGTTGAGTAACGATGAGAGTGTAGAAGTTGTTATTCCACAGATGGGAAAAATGAAAGAACAACAAACCATCGAGGTGACCGGAGAAGATTGCGAAGAAATATTTAAGCCACTTCTTGAAAGATTGTACAGCCCCTGTCGTGCTGCACTACGAGGCGCTGATATCGAGGCGAGTGAACTTGATGAAATTATTCTCGTTGGCGGAGCAACACGCATGCCTATCATCCGTAGGTTTGTTGAGAAAATACTCGGGCGTTTACCTTTGGATAACATTGACCCTGATCTCGCGGTTGCCGAAGGAGCTGCCATCCAAGCCGCGTTGTCTGGAGAAGACGAAGCGGTGGAAGATTGGGTAGTTACTGACGTTGCTTCGCACAGTATGGGAATTAGTATTTCCAAAAGAATTGGTGGACAATTAACCGGTGGGTATTTTTCGCCGATCATTCATCGCAATACGACAATTCCTACTTCACGTACAGAATTCTATTGTACCACAGTAAACAACCAAACGGACATGACGTTCAATGTTTACGAGGGGGAATCGCGTTATACGAAAGATAATCGTCACGTGGGGTCTTTTAGTATCACCAGTATTCCAAAATCTCCCGAAGGACAAGAGTCTGTTGCTGTAACGTTCACGTACGATACAAATGGCATACTCGAAGTTGAGGCAACAATAGATAGCACCGGAAAGAAATTTAACAAACTTTTTACACACAATGCAAAAAGTATCTCCGAGGAGGAGATTAAAAAAGCCAGACGACGCATCGAACAGTTGAAGAAAAATCCTTGCGAAAAACCAATATATCGCGATTTACTTGCACGTGCAGAGCTTTTGTATCAAGAACTTTTTGCGGAGCAGAAAAAACAATTGGAGTCGCGATTAGATCTTTTTGAGTCGGCTCTCAAAACACGTAATCCGCTGGAAATAAAAAAAGCGTATAAAGAACTCAAAGAGCTATGTGATCTACTCGACGGTGGTATGCGTTGGTAAATTTTTAGTTTGTAGTTGGAACAGTGAATGCACATTCTTTTTTTGTGAGAAACAACGATGAGTGAAAACACAAAGGGTAAGTATGTCGAACTTGTTAGTAAATATTTAAGTAAAAAAAACTATGAAAATTTGCGTGTGTTGCGTCAGAGTTTTTTGCAAAAAAAGATCAAAAAGTAGGGCAATGAGATGGACAGTCTTCCCAACAGCAATGACCCATATGTCATTTTGAATGTCAAGTACCACGATAGTAAAAAAGATATTAAGCGCGCGTACGTTAAATTGATCAAGAAATACAAGCCGGAAAAATTTCCCAAAGAGTTCCAAAAAATTCGCCGTGCTTATGAAGAAATTCTCAAGTACCACAGCTATTCTTCACCAAAGAATTCCCTAAAGAACCCTCTCAATACTGCGAAACCAATTGAAAAGCCAACGCAAGAGTCTGTAGAAGAAAAATCTGCTGATAACGAAGATCGCACATCTCAAAATTCTGCGAATCATGAAGAAATAAAAGTAGGTGAAAGTGAACGTACTTACCATTCGCAGATAAATGAACAAGACTCTAAAGCTGACGAGGAAGAAAATATATGGGAGACAAATATCCCGGAAATTAACTTTCATGATTTGGACACAACGAGTTTAGATTTAGGTTCCCGTGAAATAGAAATGAGCATTGATTTCGATATTCCCGAAATCGAAATCAATGATTTACACCTAACTTTTTTTGTGGACATCGATAGTGAAAATGATACAGCGGAAGACATGTCCGAAGATGAGTACATCGAAGAGGAGTATAAAAAATTCAATCCCGTCTTTGATACGTTTTTGGGAGATGGATTCGAAGATGTTCCTATAGATGATGAGTTTACCGAAAAGGGATATAAAAAAGCACAACCTGTGTTTGATACGTTTATCAGTGAGGAATTTGAAGATGTTCCTGTCGACGGTGAGTTCATAGGAGAGGAATACCACAAGACCAAGCCGACCTTTGATACATTTATCAGTGATCCTCCGCAAGACGAAGAGGACGAATATGAAAAACATACGCCGACTTTTGATACATTTATCAGTGATCCTCCGCAAGACGAAGAGGATGAATATGAAAAACATACGCCGACCTTTGATACATTTATTAGTGATCCTCCGCAAGACGAAGAGGACGAATATGAAAAACATAAGCCCACATTTGATACTTTTTATTTAGATAACAATTTCGAAGGCGCATACGACGATGAGGTGGATAGATTCGATTATTTCTTCTGCAATGGTTTACGTACGTTTGAAGAAGTTTATTTTTTATGGCTAACAGAACGTGAAAAAATAAATTTTCGTATGGTCGAATTGTTTCCCGAGGAGGAAAATGCGTATATTTTTGCGTTTTTACTCGATGAAATTGCTGGTAATTCAGTGGAAAAAGCGAGCAAATGGCTAAAATTGGCGATTAGTCGCGGGGTGGATATTTTTGACTTTATTGATGAGGTTCTTATTCCTGCGGAAGTGTGCCATATTATGGACCAAACTTTTGCGTGGAATAAAATGATTTCCATAAAAACGCGGTGGTCTGCGAAGGCAAAACTCACAAACTACATACATATATTATTGTACTACGAAGAACACAATCGCGCGCTATACCTTATAGACGATGATACGTTTTTTGAGGACACCTGGCATTTTCCACAACTTGGTTTGGTGGAGGTTGCTTTACAGGTGAGTAGTGTTCTTGCATGGTACAATCCGCAACGCGGAGAACAAATTTTCCAAAAGTACACCGGGGCTTCGTCGGAAAATATTGAGTTTATTGCCAAGGACGCTTATGCCCTTTCTTCTGCGTGGCAAAAGATCGAGAAAAAATACCACTTGCCATTTTTGAAAAGGTTTTTGGCTATTTCCGGCTTGTCTTTAGAGAATATTGACTTTGCGATTTACGAAATGTACGTTTCGATGTTGAAAAATAATTATTTGACCGTTTTGCGAACCATGGAAAAAGAAAATCCATTATTTTTACAATTTATACTAGGACAGATCGCCAAATACAGTAACGAATCGGTGATTAGTCGTGTAGACGAGCAAGTGGAGAAAGAGACACTTCATTACTTATTTTCTTCCGGGGTGGTGTATAACAACATCAGCGGAATATTGACAACACTACTTGGATTTTTTTCCATTTCAGGACTTGTGTACATTGTATATTGTTTGATTGCAATGTTCTCTTCTTTTCATTGGGGATACTTTTTGTCTATTTTTGCGATACCGATGTGTGTTGTTGGTATTGTAAAATTGTTGAATATTGTCGAAAAGTATGGCTACGAAGAGTGGTTATGCCCCAAACTGGCGAAGTTAGTTGTACACACTTTTCATGACTTTGGGTTCGTGGCGACTAGGGAAAATGTCAATATAAAATTTCATATTGAGGATGATCCGTGTTTGTTAGTTGTGCAACAATTGTCTCTACTTGGAAAACGCTTTTTTCGCCAAGGAATAAACTTCCACGCGATTTTTAACGCGCTTATTTATGAGGAAAAACGCAAGATGGGTTTACCAATGCGTGACTTTTGTATTTTTACACAAATGACGACAACAAAGGGTCTGAAGAATACGTACGATTTTACTTCGCTCGAAAAAAGTCGTGTGAATATTGCGATACTAGATGCGCAGAAGAAGGTTTTACAAGAAATGCATCGAATTTTGGTGAAATCACCACAAAAATTTTTGCGAGAAATGGGGATAATCGATCGACGTCACAGGGGGCTATCTCAATACTACATCGGATACTTACGTCACCAAACACGAAATATAAAACAGCCAAGACCACCTATTTTCCCGCGCATATCTTTTAGTCAGCCCGCGGTAATAAGTGCTGTGGTGGTAGGAATAATCACTACGCTATTATTATATATCGGTACCGAAAAAATCCAGGGGAGTATGATGTTGGGCATGTCGTTAGCATGTTTGTCATTTGTGGCGGTGCGAAGGTATTTATACTATAAAAAAATTCGTTTACTGATAGCCAAATTTGCGCTTGGCACAAAAATAACTCCCAAACAACTTTTGGATTGTATTATGCAAAAAGATTTACGCGAATATGTAAAAAAAGATCGCGTTGTACACTCGTTGTGTTGGACCGCGCGTATTCGACTTCTGTAAATTGATAGTCTTTAACAAAGTTGCTATTTTTTAGCGGCGTTTTTTGACAAATTTTGTCAAGATTTATTGGGATTCTTGGTAATAGTATTTGGCATGGAATTTGTATTATACATAGACAGGCTTTGACGAACTCCCTAGGAAAAGCAAGTGGAAAATCATCCCTTGACCATTTGCATCTATACTTAAATAAAATCTTCACTGGAAAATTGGGCAATTCTACCAATGTGGTAGAATTGCTTTTTTTTTTGGGTACTAAGTTGCGTTTCCAAAAAATGGAGAGCGTTGACTGTACAGCAAACAATTTTTGATGAAACAACGTCCAAAGTTCAAGATATTATGATGTTGCTTGTTATTTGACGAGCAGAAAGATAAAATAGCACTAATAAAAATATAGATTTAGGGTATAAAGCCCACAATGGTAGGTAGAAGAATGTCTTTATTATCATGTTTAAAGCCCGAATTGTGCGCGGCGATTGCTATTGATTGTTTAAACACCTTTATGAAAGCAGATGGAAAGTTGTCGATTTCGGCTTTTCAGGCTCAGTTAAAGGGGCTAGAGCAAAGCCATGTACAAGGGGAATTGGATGTTATGTCTCAAAAAATTGGAGACTTACGGCGGTTTTTGTATGACTGCAAAGTACCACAAATACAATTTCAGGACGCACATGTCATTGAGTCGATCCATGGACGTCGTTACCATTCGTTAGAAATTATTCGCGAAAATGAAGAACCCGATTTTTTGCGTACTTTTCCACCACATGCATTGCTGGAAAAAAATCGACGTTATGGAACAGAAGATCAACAAGCTATTGACGAAATTAAGATTGAAAAAAGCAAAAAGGTTCTGATTCGCTGGTTTGACGCCGCGTTACCGCCAGAAGCGATTCTTGAACCATCACGTGAACTTATTTTCCTCAAAGATGATTTTTGTATGTCACCAGGAAGTCCATTTATTGATAAACTCTTTTGGGAACTACGCCGTCAAGGGAGATTTTATCTTATTGTTTTTGGTGTTTGTGATGAAGTGTGTAATTTACGCAATGTATTGTTAATGCTCGCTTCCATCTTTAATGTAGTTTATATTGCTGACTGTACATATCCCTTAGCTCCTGAAAAGCGCGATGTGGCTATCAATTACATGCAAAATTTTAATCCGTTAGGTGACGGCTCTACAGGGCAATTTGAAATAGCAACATGTCAACAAGTGATGGATCAATTTTCCTAGGATTTTTATTATGTCTCATTTAAAAAAACGATTGTGCTTAATTCCCATGAACGATCTTACCGATTGTCCTGGAGCAATTCACCACGCAATAGGGTCTCCGCACTTTGATTCTCTGGGAGCACCAAAGTATCCTGAGCCTGTTGTCGTTGCTGCAAAAGCTGATATTGCCGATACAGCGTTACCACGCTGCTCTATTCTCGCGGTTTCGTGCAACACACGTCCTTACCAATCCTATGGTCCGGTAATGCGTACTATTTTTGAAAAAAGTGAACCGCATAAGTATGCAAATGTACGCCGTGGTATGGAAGGGGTAATGGAAGTTGCTTCTGTCCGTCACATCAATCCTGGTGGGTTGGGAGAGCAAACCGATTCGATACTTCTCGGTTGTATTTCTCCGATGACCGGTAAAACAAATCGCACAATAGTGAATAGAGTTTTGGGAATGTTCTCTGAGGAGTTGAATAAGCTCGCTCCAGGTTCCACACTACGCATGCCGCTTATTGGTACAGGAAAAGCACGTTCCCAGGCGGCAACAGATGATCTATTTAAGAGTACGGTAAACCTTACCATTTCACATTTTTTGGATGTTCTTATCCCTAAAAATAAATACACGCCGATTCGGCGTTTAATACTTGTGCATCCTTTTGAGTATGAAGTATCGCTCATTGCGAGTACATTTGCCGAAAAAAGTATCTTTCTCACTATTCTCGATAAATTGGGAATTGATGGTACGGACAAGAGGCAAGTCTATGGGCTTGCTTATGGTGAAGAAGAGCAAAATTGCATTGTGGAAACAAAAAACTTTCCACGTGCCCTCGACTGTTTTGATCGGGCGATTGACTTTTTGTTAAAGGGAGATTTAAAACAAGCAAAACGACTTGCTTCCGAAGGTTCAATGATTGACCCATCTCTAAAGTTTATCGATATGTACATTTCCTCTTTGGCCGCGCGCAAAAAAGGTCTATTAGATGCGATTAAGATGGAAGCATTGTCATGTGCACAGGCGGGACGTTTAAAAGACGCCTACAGTATTGCTACGGCACTGAATCACCTAAATCCAGGGCGTAAGGAACGCGAGTTTGTCAAATCATTGAAAGATTGTTATATTTCGTATGCTGTTGCCGCAACAGAAGCCCGACTTTTGTACGAACATTACATGGAAACGCAAGAAGCTCTCGAAGCTGTTTATCGTGGAGTGGATATCACGACTAGCAACACTGATCTGGGGTCGACAGGACGTATACCGGCGAATTTAATGGATGATATACATCCTCTCAAGAAAGTTGAGGCAAAAATATCGCGGCGTATTATTGACAACACAACGCACATCGTGGTGCGTAAATTGATGGCGGATGAAATTGAACTTTCCGGAGCAAAGCGTGCGCTAGATAACTTATTTGAACTACACGAACACAAAAAAATGACTTTGCCGGAAGAAGATGAAAAAGCATGTCGCGAAATGCACGAACTCATTGATTACATCGCGCGCAACAAAGAACAAATAGGTTCTATTTCTCTACGACAAACTGTTTTAGAAAAGTTACTGGCATTACTTCCCAAGCACGGTACACTACACCTGGAAGCCGGACGTTATTATTTGTGTGGCAAGAGCAGCGCTAAGTCCATTACACGTGCGGAGATTGTCGAAGCGTGGTCGTATTTTGAACGCGGATTTTATGAACAACCTCGCGACTATGGTTTGCTTTCGTACATGGGTTTAATTACCTTTATGCAAGGGGCAAAATTTTTAATCCACGCCGAAGAGTTTTTTAACCTTTTTGCCAAATTGCTCGATGATGAATTGCAAAATGGTCGCTTTGCCATGCACACCATAAAATCACCTAGTGGTGAGAAAGTACAAATAAAACATCACGACGAACGCTGTTTACTATCATATGAATACCACGAACAATATCGTGAAAATGCTTTGATTTTTGCGCGATTAGCAAAAGCTTTATACGATTCAGAAGGAACAGCGGCGGTAAGTTTGTACAAAGAGGCAATACGTACCCTATCAGAAATAGGTCGTTATGATTTGGCACAACTTTACGACGAACTCCTTGGGGAAACGTGGGTGGTACTTTTGTGTCGCAATCGCCGCACTTTTGGATCTCTCAACATTCCACTGATTGGAGAAATACCTTTAGACTTTCTCGCCGTGATTTACAAAAAGATAAAGTTCTATTGGCGTTTTAATCGTTTACGTACGCCGAAGGCACATGAGGTAATTAAAAATTGTATTCGCAAAATGGGAGAATCTATACGCCAATCCAAGTAGTTACCATAAGCTGATAAAACCTAAAGGAAATTTGTGTGTATAAAAATGAAAATGTACTTTTTGGGCAAGTGGGGATTCGCAGCGGAATCCTACAAGAGCGCTATTTGCAGGAGTACATAAGTGAATGCCCTGAGCATTCCATGATGTTCTCTCAATGGCTATTGTACAAGAAATATGTAGATCAAAATCAAGTAAATATGATTGTAAGCCATATAGATCAATCAAAACAAAATTCTTCCGCAGTACAGACAACCGCCACGCGAAATGCAAGAGGTACTGTTGCAGGAACATCTCAACAGCCTAGACAACTTAGCCAAGAACCGCAGACAATCGGACGTTATAAGGTGATCTGTGTTCTTGGACAAGGTGGGATGGGCAAAGTCTATAAAGTTTTTGACCCCCAGTTGCAAAAAGAGTTGGCCTTAAAGGTGAATTTTTGTGGTGACGCTAGCTCCAAAGCCGCGGTGCGTTTTCGTCGAGAAGCCAAAACAATGACAGCGCTGAATCACCCTGGTATAGTAAAGGCCTACGATATTGGTTGCCAAGACAATCAAATGTTTTTCACCATGGATTTGGTAAAAGGGGTTTCACTAAAAGAATGGCAACTATCGACTCCAATGACAGTCAAACAGAGCGTGAAGTTTATCATACAGGTTTGCGAAATCATGGATTACGCACATCGCAATGGTGTTGTGCATCGCGATTTGAAACCCGGAAATATTATGGTGGATAATGGAAAGCCCATTATCATGGATTTTGGTCTCGTTAAAGTAGAAGAAGCTAGCCAAAAGCTTTCTAAGACCGGTGTTATGATGGGAACTTTGCGTTACATGGCTCCGGAACAAGTAGAAGGGCGCCATTCCGCGACGACAGCGCAAAGTGACCTATATTCTATCGCAGCTATTTTGTATGAATTATTGACTAGGCGTCCCATTTTTACTGTCAAGGGTCATGCAGCGTTATTGAATTCTATTTTTAATAAAGATCCCATTCCGTTACGCGAAGTCAATCCTAAGATTCCAAAAGAATTAGAAGACGTTTGTTTAAAGGCTCTTGCCAAACACAAAAAACATCGCCATCAAAGTTGTAAAACATTTGCGAATGATTTACGGAAATTTGGTGGTGGTAATGTCAACAATAACACACGTAGAACAAGTGCGCGCACTCTTGCCACGAGAAACACAACGCAGAGTAATGGTAAGGTATGGATGGTCGTTGGCGGAACAGTTGCTTTGTTGTTATTGTTGGTAATTGCGATGAACAGTGGAAATAGCAATACGTCGCAAAATATTTCTGGGGGAAACTCTGTAGATCAGCCTATCGAGACGGCGAAAAAATCGCAAAATAAAAATACCACATCACAAAATACCGATGAAATTAAAGGCACACCACAAAACAACGAAAAGAAAAGTAACGAAAAGCAAAACAACAAAAAGCAAAATAGCAAAAGTCAAAGCAACAAAAAGCAAAACAGAAAAAAACAAAAACCCAAAGACTTTGATTGGAAGGATGCGATTGTCGGCTTTAAGTTTAATAAAGGAGCCATTGTCGATAGGATAGGAAAGTTTGGGATATTAAAAACAAGTATTCTCGGTCGTTATCCTGGACGAGATCACCTGATTGTCATTCCCGGAAGACAGGGGAAATTAGAAGTCGCTTTTCAATTAAATCGCATACCTGAAAAATTGTGGGTGGGTTTAAGCCATTTATCTACGCGAGCAAATAACGATTGGTATTCGCCGATCAATGTTGTTGTGAATGGTGAAGTTGTTGAGGCAAATTTTAACCCCGGCGGACGCGTGGAGCATTTGAATAAATTTGAAATTACCAAAAGTGTAAAAGTAGGTACCAACGTTGTTTCTATTCAATCAGCACGAACAGCGACTAGTAATCATTGGTTGTTTAGCTTTGGGATATTCCCTAAATAGCGCTATTCGCGCGACGGAAAACCTTTGGGAATGATTCCCATAATTTTGTGATTTTCGCGATGAATGTGTACTTCAACATCAAAGACTTGCTTTATGTTGTCGGTGGTTAGAATTTGCTGTGGGCTGCCAATATCGACTATTTGTCCTCTACTCATCATCGCGATACGCGTTGCATATTGCCCTGCCAAACTCAAGTCGTGAATCGTTGCTATTATGGTGATATTTTGTTTTGTCAATGAATGCATTAAATCTAGTATTTGCAATTGATATTTGACATCAAGGTAAGACGTTGGTTCATCGAGGACGATCACCTGCGGTTGTTGTGCCAGGGCCATCGCTAACCACACTCGTTGTTTTTGTCCACTGCTCAGGTGAAAAATGGGCGTTTGGGCAAAGGCCAAAACATCTGCTTCGTGCATACTACGTTCAATAATTTTTTGGTTTTGCAAATGCGAGGTATTAAATGCGATTCTGCCCATGGCCACCACTTGCTGTACGGTGTAGTTGAAGCCAATGTCTATTTTGGGTTCAAGAGCGCTTAAATGTTGTGCTATTTCGCGCGAAGACATGAGAGCTATGTCCTGTTCTCCCAGATATACGGTTCGTTGTTTACTTTGTCGCAGTCCTGAAATACAACGCAACAGTGTCGTTTTTCCACAACCGTTAGGTCCCACAATAACAAACATTTCACCCGAGTTTATCGTGAGGTTGATGTCTTTTAACACATGTGTGTTTTGATAGTAAAAGTTGAGGTTTTGTATACGAACATCCATTAGTTAAGAGCACCTATTGACTTTTTGTGATGTATGAGTAAATACAAAAAAAATGGCGCACCAAAAATTGCGGTGATAATGCCGATGGGAATTTCTATTGGCGCGACAAGCGTTCGCGATAAGATATCGCACAGTACTAAAAAAATAGACCCTGTTAGTCCCGAAGCCATTAGAAGAATACGGTGATTTGCCCCAAACAACAAACGCGAAGTATGTGGAATGATAATGCCTACAAAACCTATGGTTCCCGACATACAAACCACGGCAGCGGTTAAAATAGTGGTGAGAAGTAGTAGTACTTTCTTTGTCAGAGAGGAATCAACACCCAGATGATAGGCCATGTCATCACCTAAAGATAATGCATCAAGTGCTGTCGCAAAAAAATTAGTGATAATTACCGCGATGATTAGAACAATAAATAAATAAAATATAGACCACCAGCGACTATTTGCCAAACTTCCCATTACCCAAAACATTATGTGACGCAATTGCTCATCTTCTGAAACGAAAATAAAAAACGTTGTTGCGGAAGAAAACATTGCCCCTATTGCAACACCTGCGAGGATAAGGGTCACATTAGAGAAGCTACCAAGCTGTGATTGGGCAATAAAATAAGTAATTGCTACGGATATAATCGCTCCAGCAAAAGCACCTAGAGGTACCATAAACGTGAGAGAAATCCCCATGACAATCATTAATGTTGCCCCTGCCGTGGCGCCACTTGCGATACCTAGTAAATAGGGGTCAGCTAGTGGATTGCGGAAAATTCCCTGCATAATCGTACCGCAAAAAGCCAGAGAAAAGCCAACAATTGCTGCAAGTAGTGCACGTGGTAAACGTATGTTTAGTAAAATAAAAGTATTGCTTTGCTCTACGGGTATGTCGGTAATTTGCAACAGGTTGGTTATTGTATACAGTTGTTGTTGTAAAGGAATGTTTACACTGCCGAGCATCGTTGCACAGAGAATGGCCGCGAATAGACAAATGGATAGAAACAGGTAAATTTTGTGCGGCTTTCTCATGGAGATCTTTCTTTGGGGGATATGCCTGATGTTATGGGTGAAGAGGCTAGGGATGTGTAAATTACACTACCCTAGCCAGCTTTATTTCTTTGGGGCGTTGTCACATGCCCTTTGTAGAATTTAGAATTTATTTGTGAATTATTGGATCATAGATAAAAAACTATTACCGTTTTTTACTTGTTGTAGTTCAAAATTATCATCAATTGTTTTTGCTATATCTGCAAATGTGGAACGCTGTCCCAACGAAATTAAATTTTGCATATTTTTGTGATACACCAATAGCGGTACATATTCCCGCGAATGATCTGTCGAAGCTGTGGTCGGATCATTACCATGATCAGCGGTGATGATAAGCAGATCCTTTTCTGTCATTTTTGAGAGCATTTGTGGAACTTGTGCGTCGAATGTTTCTAAGGCCTGTGCGAATCCTTGTGGATTATTGCGGTGCCCGTACAACATATCAAAGTCGATTAAATTGACAAAAACTAGACCACGGAAGTCTTTATCTAAGAGTTCGAATACACTTTCCATGCATGCGGCGTTGCCTTTCTGTGGATAACTCTCCGTTATACCACGTGCCGCGAATATATCGGATATTTTTCCGACACCTATTGCAGATAAACCGTTCTTTTTTAAGGCATCAAGAATTGTAACGTCTGTTGGCTCTACGGCAAAATCTTTGCGCCGTGAGGTTCGCGTGTAGTTACCACTTTCTCCAACGAAAGGACGCGCAATGACGCGTCCGACACAATGCTCACCCATTAGTATTTCGCGGGCTATTTTACACATTTCATAGAGCTTCTGTGGCGGAATTACATCTTCATGAGCGGCAATTTGAAATACCGAATCTGCGGAGGTATAGACAATCGGATACCCTGTCTTACAGTGTTCATCTCCCAGTTCTTGTATAATGGCAGTTCCGGAAGCAGGGTAGTTTCCGAGAATTTTTTCTCTTCCTACTTTTTGAGTAAATTCATCGATGATTTCCGTTGGGAATCCTTGAGGATAAGTGGGAAAAGCTTGTTCGAGAATGACACCGCTTATCTCCCAGTGTCCCGTCGTTGTATCTTTTCCCTCGGAACGCTCTTGCATAGTACCCCATGCGCCCTTGGAGGCTGAAGTTTGCGTTGGGATAATATTACTCATTCCCAACGCGCTCATATTTGGAACACTCAAACCTACATGTTCATGGACATGGAGCAAAGTATGACTACCAACGTCGCCGTACTTGTCAGCATCAGGAGATGCTCCTGCCCCAACACCATCTAAAATAATGAGAAATACGCGATCAAAGCTCATATTAATCTAGCTTTCTCTGTATTTCTACCATTTCGAAAGCTTCCATCTCATCGCCTTCTTTGAAATCATCAAACCCATGGAGACGAATTCCGCATTCGAAACCTTGTTTTACTTTGGCAACATCGTCTTTGTGATGTTTGAGTGAAAGAAGTTCTAGTGGTTTCTCTTTATTCATCACAACACCATTGCGGCTAATGCGAATTTTTGAATTACGGCTTACAGTTCCATCTGTAACGTAGCAACCTGCAATGTTGCCCAGACGTGAAATACGAATCACTTTGCGGATGGTAATATGGCCGGTAATTTTTTCCTGAACATCAGGGTCCAACATACCAGTCATAATATCTCGAATACTATCCAGTAGGTGATATATGACGCTGTAACGGCGAATTTCAACACCTTTATCTTCTGACATATCACGCGCTGCTTTAGAAGGGGTTACGTTGAAACCAATAACTAAAGCTTGACTTACTTCTGCAAGTTGTATGTCCGTTTCATTAATTCCACCGGCGGCGGCGTGTAGAACTTTTACCTTTACTTCATCGTGGGAAATTTCAGAAAGCTTGTGAGTAAGAGCTTCGAGAGAACCTTGGACATCGGCTTTTAAGATAATGTTGAGTTCTTTGGTTTCGCCTTGCTGAATTTGTTTCATTAATTCGTGGATACTAAGCTTGCGCGATCCCTGCTCTAAGTTCTTTTCATGCAGATTTTTTTTACGTTCTTCCGCAATACTCTTTGCTTGAGACAAGTTCTTGACAACATAAAATTTGTCCCCTGCCTCGGGAAGGTCGGATATACCCGAAATTTCGATGGGTGTTGACGGACCTGCCTGCTTGATAGTTCTTCCAGTATGGTCGATGATATCGCGGACACGACCGTATGCACCTCCACAGAGGATAAAATCTCCGCGTTTTAAAGTTCCATTTTGTACCAGCAGTGTCGCTACGGAACCTTTACCATCTTTGACTTTTCCTTCAAGTACCGTGCCGCTTGCTTTGCGTTTAGGGTTCGCTTCTAAACTTTGCATTTCCGCGACAAGTGCTATGTATTCTAGTAGTTCATCGATTCCAGCACCTGTTATCGCTGAAACTTTTACGAATACTGTGTCTCCACCCCATTCATCGGGAATTAAATTGTACTTTGTAAGTTGTTGAATGGTGGCTTCTGGCTTGGAGCCTTCTTTATCTATTTTGTTTAAAGCAACAATAATAGGTACTTCCGCTGCTTTTGCGTGGTTGATAGCTTCTACTGTTTGTGGCATGACGCCATCATCGGCGGCAACGACCAACACCACAATGTCAGTTACATTTGCTCCACGAGCTCGCATAGAAGTGAACGCTTCGTGTCCTGGTGTGTCTAGAAACACGATGGAACTTTTTTTGTAGGGGACCTTGTAGGCTCCGATGTGCTGGGTGATACCGCCAGCTTCCCCTTGGGTAACTTTAGTATTACGAATTTTATCTAGAAGAGATGTTTTTCCATGATCAACGTGACCAAGGAAAGTAACTACCGGGCCTCTTAATTCTAGATCTTTTTCACGATCTTCCATTTCTTCCAATTCTTCGATCACAGTTTGTTCTAAATTCTTACTTTGTTTTATTTTTACTTTTTTATCAAACTCTAAGGCTATGGCCTCAATAATATCAGCATCAAGAGATTGGTTGATTGTCGCAGCCATACTATAAGATGCAAATAACGTTTTGATGATATCATTACTTCTTATGCCCAGTACCTGTGACAAATCTTTTACGGTAATCGGAGTCACCACTTCATATTCTCTGTTTTTTTGAATGATGGCTGTAGGGTGATCTTTTCTTCTCTCTTTTTGCTTCTTTCTATTTCTTCCTCTATTTCTGAAATCTTGTCTGTTATTGTTGAATCTGTTGTTGTGTCTCGAGTTATTTGTAGGCCTTGAGTGCGCTGGTTTTGCATTAGACTTATTGTCATTGTTACTATGTTGCTTTTGTTTTGGTTTTTGCTTTTGATCTTTGTTTTTATTGTTTTGAAAAGACGGTTTTGATTCTTTTGCTTCAGGTTTTGTATGACGTTGCTTTTTGTTATCTTTTCCTTTTGCAGGCGCGTTTTCTTGTCTAATTTCTTTGGGTTTGATCTGTTTTTTGTTTGGGGATGGTTCATGTTTGTGCTTTGCTTTGTCGTGTTTTATAGACGTCGCCTTTTCTGAACTTTCCGCTTCTTTTTTCTTGGTATTTTTGGGAGTTTTTTTTCTTGATTCTTTTTTCTCTTGTTCCTTTTCTTTTTTAGGAGCTTTTGCAAGTCCTCGTAAAATTTTTTCTTCTTCTTTGCTAATGCTTGCCAAGTGGTTTTTTAATTCAATATTCTTGGTTTGTGCTAATTTCATTAACTCTTTACTTGTTAGATTTAACTCTTTAGCAAGTTCCCACACTCGAGTTTTCATTCTACCTCCTGAGTTTAAACATTCATAATATAATCCCCTAAATAAATTAATATTTAATTTATTTTGGTCTGTCTGGACTGAAGTTATAAGCAATTTGTCGCGAAAAAAATTGCTTATAATATACGATATTTTTGATAAATGTGAGCATAGTATACACCTGCTCACATCTATTTGCGAAACTTTTTTGATATTTCAGGGTTTTTCTTTAATAAATGACCTTACCCGAAAGGTTTTTTTGCAATTTTAGAAAATTACTCGTCGTCTTGATTTTCTTGTTGTGTTGGACTATCGTCGTTTTGGTCATTTGTTTCCGACGATTCAGTCTCTTGAGTTTGTTTTTCCGTATGGTCAGAGCCTTCGGCTTCTGCTTGTGGAATAATATCTATGTCCCATTTACACAACTTGGCGGCCAGACGTACATTTTGCCCTTCTTTACCAATCGCAAGAGGTTGTTGACTGTCTTGAACAACAACACGTGCCTTTTTCTTTTCGGGCTCAAGGAATATTTTTTCAATTTCTGCAGGCTTTAGGGCATTGGCGATGAAAATTTCAGGGTTATTGTCCCACGGAATAATATCTATTTTTTCTCCGCCCAGCTCATCTATAATATTTTTGATACGTGACCCTCTTACACCTACACAAGCGCCAACGCAATCGACTTTGTCATCTTTACTGACAACCGATATTTTTGTTCTGTATCCGGCCTCACGCACCACATTAATTACTTCTATGATTTCTTGTGTAATTTCGGGTACTTCTAGTTCAAATAGTTTACGAATAAAATTAGGATGCGTACGCGAGAGAATAAGTTTTACGCGATGGGATATTTTTTTGACATCGAGTAAATAAGCGCGTATACGATCTCCGGGTCTATAATATTCACCTAAAATTTGCTCTCTCGGAGGTAAAACACCTTCGGTTTTTCCTAAGTTAACTATGAGGTTTTTGTGCTCATAGCGCTGCACGTAGCCCGTAACAATGCTACGTTTTTTGTGTATAAACTCTGTGTGAATTACATCTCTCTCCGCTTCGCGAATTTTTTGTATAATAAGTTGTTTTGCTGTTTGAGCAGCAATTCTACCAAATTCTGGAGGTTCTAACTTGTCTCCATCTTTCGAAGAGGCGATAATATTTCCATTTTTTCTATCAATGTGGATAATCACATCAGAGTTCGAACGGTATTTTTTTCTAGCTGCCGATTGAAGAGCGGATTCTATCCCCTGAAATATAATTTCTTTGTCAATGGCTTTGTTTTTATGGATTGTTTCTACTAATCTAAGTACATCCCCTTGCATATTTATGCCCCCCAATCGAATTAAAATCATCGTGATTTAGTGGCTAATATAAACTTTTGATTCTCCTCTTGTTGAGAGGTAATAGCAATTAAATCATCAAAATCTAAAGTCTATGCGCGATTTTACCTTCAGCGAAATAAATGGTACTTCAAAATATTGGATGTTTGTTACAGACACATCCTAAAGATTCAAATATAAAGCTCGGGAACTCTACAAATCCCCGAGCTTTACAGAATGCATTTCTATTCCAAAGTATTTAGGGCGTGCCATTAATTAATTTCACATTGTGAATTTAATTGATGATACGCCCTAATATTTTTATTTGGTAGCAGGTGGTATTTTCCCTAATATTATTCTACACCACCACAAACTCCAAAACAGCATTTTTCTGAATTATATTCTCTAACAACGTGAAATGTCAAGTAAAAATTGACTTTAGACGTGGAAAAGCCACTAAAGGAATTTTCTAAAAACTTTGTTTTTTACACCTGTCATTTAACGGATAGGTATTTTTCCCTTGAGAATTTAGGGGTAAATTGCTAAACTTTTAAAGCCTAAAGCAAGCATTAAACGCTATTTAATGTTGAAATACATCCTTGTAATTTTGGGCGTATCTTTCAGTTAACTCCTGTTAAATCTCTGACTCTTACAAACACTATATTGTGTTACTTCTCCATAAAATAATACTGCTATGTTCCCACAAAGCACTAAAAGCAATGAAAGAATTTCGAATGAAGGGTATCGATAAGAAAGACCAAGAGGCTTTTGCAAAATTTTTAGTTGTTGACAAAAAAGTCATGACTTCTGACGAGATAAAAACGTGTTTCAAAGTTCAAAAAGCCATGACCGATTTGGGTATACCATCGCCTCTTGACAAAGTCATCGTTGAAAAAGGTTATCTTAACGCAACAACCGTTGGTGATTTGATCAGGGAATTTAAAGGAGGAGATGAAGATTTTGTTCCTGGATATCGAATTCTTTCTAAACTTGGTGAAGGTGCTATGGGAGAAGTGTACAAAGCCATTGATTTAGAAGAAAACAAAGAAGTTGCTATCAAAGTATTATTCCCACACCTTGGCAAAAGAAAATCGACAGCAAAAAGATTTCTACAAGAAGCCGAAATATGTAAAAAACTCAATCACCCAAACATTGTAAAGGGTTTTGATGTTGGCTACGAAGCAGACCAAGATTTTTACTTTTACATAATGGAATATGTGGATGGAGTGACTCTTAGTGGCTATGTAAAAGAGCATGGTATTTTACCGGAAGATTTAGCTATTAAGATTGTGGAACAAATGGCCTCCGCTTTAGAGCAAGCCACACGCCTAAATTTGGTGCACCGCGATATCAAACCTGATAATATCATACTCACAAAAAACAACGATGCAAAGTTGTGCGATCTCGGCTTGGCGCGAAACTGGGCGCAGGATTTGTCGCTGACGCTAACAGGAGCGGTAATGGGTACACCTTTCTACATTTCTCCTGAAGCGGCAAAAGGAATGGAAGATCTAGATAGTCGCAGTGATATTTATTCCCTGGGAGCAACTTTGTACCACCTGACAATTGGCGAAGTGCCCTTCAAAGGCAAGAATAGTATGGAAGTGCTAGATTTACACAAATCCGATAAGGAAATAACACCGCCTATTTCGCTGCGTGCTGACTTGTCTCCAGGTCTTTCTTCGATTATTGAAAAGATGATGATGAAAACAGTGAGTGATCGCTATCAAAATCCATCGGAACTCATTATCGATATAGAGTTGCTGAAAAAAGGCGAAGAGCCTTCGGCACTTCAGGAAAAAAAGCAACAACTTCCCAAGAAGAAACTCAGCCGCCAAAAGACCGATGGCAATATTCAAATTCAGAAAGACGATCAATATCGTCAATCTAGTGTCGAAGAATACTCGATACGCCCATCAAAGAAAATGAAAAATATTGGCAAAGCTCCCAATATATTTGATAATTTCTTTACCTCTACAGAGCAACGCGTCTTATCCAACGCGAAAGGAAAGCTCACCGCTCTCATCACTCTTATTGTTTTGGTAATATCACTGATCATTATCCTCGCCATCTTTTTAGTTATGCGCATTTTCTTCTAAAGTTTCACTGCGTAGTTTGGTGAAGAAGTAATCCCTAGTAAAGCTAGGGATTACTTCAGTAAACTTCTGTGAAAAAATACTGACTATTCCAGTACTATTCTGTTACCTCAATAAGCTGTGGCTTACTTTCAGCACGAACATCCGGAGAGTAGTATTCATAAGCAGTACTTTTGGGCGTTTTCGCTTTGAGTGGATATTTCGCCTTTAGATGATAATTGAATTTTATTTCATCTTGAGGATTTACATCACCCAAATACAAAGTTACCTGTGAAGGCGTAATGCTGTAGCGCTTGATGACATTTCCCCCCAGCAACTCCGCAAAATCACCACGGTCTACGTTGAATCCTGGTGGAATTCCCAAGTCAATAATCACCATATACGTAGAGCTTGTACCGTTGTACTTTAGTTTTGCCGTCGCAATGATGGTGTCATGTCGCGATAAAGTGGTACGATCGTAACTGACGTTGAGATCTATCATTGGCTTTTGTGGTGTATTGTCTTTTCGCCACGGCTTGTAATGACGCGTGACAACTTGGTACATCACGTTAGGATTTCCGGTTACTTGAAGTTTTAGGTTATTTGCGCCTTGTTGTGTGTATTGTGCGAGGTCGATAATTTGCATCACGTCACGGTTACTGTCGCTAATTTTCCACGTGTCGATTTTCTTATCGTTTAACACAATATCAATATTCGCATCCCCGCCTGTTGTCGACAATGCATCACAAGAAACCAAACTTTGCAATGCTAGAATTGTCGCTTGCGTGGAGCCCCAAGTACCGCTACTTAGCCTAGATTGAACAATATACTGTAGCGCTTTGTTCACGACGTCGCTGTGAGTTTTTGCTTCGAGCATTGCGAGAATAGCCAGAGCTGTTACTTCGACATTGGCGGCATTTCCATAGGCATAGCTTGCGGTTTTGCCTGTGGTTTTCCAGTAACAAATATCCTTCTCTGTTGTAGCAATGTCACGCAGTTGTTGCAGTATATCTAAACCTATTTCGTCTTTATCGTCGATAGACAATAAGGCATTGGCCGCCAGAGATAACAAATATGGGTTGTTTTTTGCTTTGTTAACATTGTTGCGCAAATAACGACAACTGGCATCGAGGTTTGCAAAACCAGCTTTTGCTAAAGACCATGTCACATAAGCGGTCAATGCAAAATCGGGATGGGCAACGTAAGAAATGGTTTCGCTATGAGTGTTACCTATGTCTCCCCACGAACCATTTGCCTGGCGTTTGTTTATTAGAAAATTACGTGCGCGCTCAATGACACCCATGTCAATTTCTTTGACTTTTGATAAGGCGGTGAGCTGCTGAACACCATAGGCGGTTAACCACACGAGTGCCGGATCGCGTCCCCACCAGTCAAATCCACCCCCAGGACGTTCAAATGTCAAGATTTTTTGATAACCAACGTTTAGCAAACTTTCCGCTTTTAGCATAATTTTAGGAGAAACCGAACCGGTTCTCTTCAAGTAGTCCACAACCAAAATGTTGGGAAATGATGTGGACGACGTTTGCTCGAATCAGCCACCAGGGAGGCGTAACATACCTTCCAGTCCCTCGACGAGAACGGCGGCAACTCCTGGATAACATTTCACAATGATTTTGCTCGCTTCGGCAATAGCATCTTCAGGAATGCTACACTTATGCTCTATGGTCTTACTAAGCGAACCGTTTATTACCGTCTCCATTTTTTTACCGTCCGGTGTTATGGTTACCGAGCGACGAACCGCGTCGTCCATTTTACTACCATAAGCAAATACTGTTAGCTGTCTTTGTCCAACGCGTTTGGCACGTATGGTGAAGTGTGTTGCGGTAACTTCGTTAGCAGATACGGTGAGCTGTTGCTGCGCTTCTCCCAAACACTCAAACCAATCTTCTTTTTGTACAACTAATTTGATTTGCTGTTCACCTTTTAAGTAGTTGTATACTTGGATGGGAACCGTTACCACATCGTTTTGCGTCAAGGCAACGGGGAAATCAATGTCGACAAAGAAGTCCTGAAAAACGCGAATACCTGTTGTCGTTGCGCCCAGATTTCCTTGGCGATCGACTCCCTGGCATACCATGCGGAATGTGGTGATCGAATCGGAAACTGGTATGGTAATTTGCGCTTTGTTGTCCTCAGCGATGAGCTGTGGGTTCCAGTAGAGTGTTTCCGGAAAATGTTTACGTATGCGCACCTTGCGCTTTCCTTGGCCCTGGCTTTGTCCAGGTACAAGAGACATTTCTTTGGTTTTTTTCGCGAAGGTTTGTTCGTTTTGCATGTCCATATTTTCAGCAAAGACCATACCGTCTTGTACACGTCTTGCGTTGCCCACACTTGATAGGGTTGGTAACAGCAAAAAAGCTACTAAGCAGAAAGAAGGTATAACTGTCGCAAACGCCAAGTTTTTACCTGCAGATCTTTCACGTAGAAAACTACCTAAATAGGAAGCCATTAAAGGTACAAAGAACAGTACGACAAAACCACTGATGACGAGAACAACTTCGATTGTATTTCGTCCTATATAATTGCGCAGTTGGTAGTTATCTTCCAGAACGACAATCGATAGTATACCTAATGCGAAACAAACGAAAAAAGCAATCAATGAGCCTACAGCGAAGGAAGACGACTTTATACGCCGTTTGTGGAAAAAGTAACGACAGGCATAGCCCAAGGACAATAACAGTGCCTTCGCCAACAAGATGATATACAGCCAAGCATTTAATTCGCGAACATTGCGTACATATCGCCAGCGGTTTGCTGTGGAGAAAAAAGTGGAGACAAGTGCCGTAATTGCGACAATGACAAAAATCGCCAATAAACCGCGGTGTAATCGCACGCGTGAATTGCTCGTAGTCAAAGAGGCAACTATAGTAAAAACAGCACATGATGAGATCAGCATGGTCAAAGCCACTATTTTGTTATATGTTTCCGTTAAAATGAACATACTAAGGAAAAGTAATACAACGGTAAATATCGCAACTTTATAGTGAAAAAGTGTACGTGCTAGTGTTGCTTGTTGTAGTGATGGTTCTTGGTAAAAAATATTTTTTTGGGCAAAAAATTTGTAAAGACTCATGACCACTGCCAGTAGACAAATAAGCCATCCTATTACAAAAGGGATGCTGAGCAAAAAAGTACCTAATTTTTTAAAGTATAGACTTTTTTGTCGTTTGATTTTTTCTAGTTTGGGCTGGTAACTGTTGTTGAATTGCTTGTAGTCTTCAGCACTATTGGCCATGGCAAACATTACCCGCGTTGCTTGTTCTTTCTCTTCGCGTAATGACGATTTTTTTTGCGGTAAATTGACCACTTCTCTTGCGGCAATTGGGGGAGAGTAGCGTATCTGATAACGTGGCTTCAGTAACTCCTTGTGCAACATGAAGTATACTTTTTCCAGTCCCGGTTGCATTTCCTGTAACGCAAATACACTCTCATCAACGATGGAAATGGATAAAGCTGCGCGCTTAGAATTTGTCGTAAAATCGATGACCGCGTTCTCTCCTGGACGATATATATCTTTATCGAGTTTGGTGGTGATGTCTAGATCTTTTGTCGGAGAAACAAAAAGTAAACGTGTGTCGCGCTCGACAAGATAGTGTTCACTACTTTTGTAGATGTTAACTGTTAGAGCACCGTTTACATCTTGAGGTAGAGTAAATTTTAAGTTATGCTTACCATTTTGTGGAGAAACAATATAACTGGCAATGGCCTGTCTCTCTTTGATGATGTCAACATAAAAATTGCCGCGGTGATTTGTCGATAAAATATCGAGGGATACTTGTTCTCCCGTTTTATAGGTTGCACGGTCTAGAACACCGAGAAATGTTCCATGTGAATCGCCGACTTTTATTTGTTTTTCGATGCGATTTCCACGTTCGTCTACAGCCATAACTTGCGCTTTTAGAGGTATAGTTTGTGGCGTAACTTGCCACAACGCGATACCAAGATCATTGGTGGCAATGGTTTCGCCGTTGATCGTTATTTCCGTCTTTGCCGGTAAACCGTTGGGGTATGTGGTGCACAGAAAAATCGTATTGCGTACTCCACAAACCAAACGACTACTTTCGCTAATGGCGAATACATCTAATGTATTCTTGCTAACGGTAATGTTTTTCGTAATTTGTTGACTGTGATTTGCTGTATCTGTCACCTTTATGTTTACTGTTACGAGGGCACTACCCTTTGTCAAAGCACTACCGTACAGCTTTTGTGGTAGGGAAAATTCAATAGGGCATTTACCATCGCGATCTGTTTTGCCTTTCCACGATAACAATTTATTGAAGTTCACATCGAAAGTGGCGACATCTACTTCTACAGTGCTATTTGCCACGGGTTTACCAAAAAAATATTGGCTATCAACATTACCTTGTACCGTCTCTCCTGGCATGTAGTAGTCTTTTGCAAAACTAGCCGCGATTTTAAACTTTGGCAAAACGTAACGTTTGATATTTAGGTTTTTTTCTTCAGTGAATCTTCCGCAAGTGGCTTTGACAACATACGTTCCCTGGTTAATTTCACTCGCGAGTTGAAAATCGCACGCGGCGATACCGAACTCGGAACTAGGAAGTTGTTTTTTGAAAACTTTATTTCCCTTGGGATCGTTGACTTCGATGGTGACTTGTTCGTTCGCAACAGGCTGGTTACTGAAGCGATTCATCGTTAGACTACGAATATGAATAATTTGCCCAGGTTGGTACAAAGGCTTGTCGGTACTTAGCAAAATGCGATAGTCTTTTTTTATGGCGACGTCCAATTCTTGGACATCACGACCAATATTTGATTCTGTAGTTACTTGTAATTTGTAATTGCCGTCTTTGATTTCTGGTATTTCAAAAGCAACTTTCGCATTTCCGTTTGTGTCGCTAGTCGCGGTACCTAACTCTATGGTTTGCGTACCGGACACAAGCGTTGCGGTTACGTTGGCTTTGTCGACACGCGCGTTTGTTGCGCGGTCTGTTACCCACAAGCGTAGCATACCCTTGCTTTGAGGAGCAAGTTTTTTCGGAGCAAATAGTACCGTTTGCTGTGAATCAGCAACGAGGTTAGCTACACGCCACGAATATAACGCAACACCTATGACGACAGCCATAAGACCTGCAATGACAAATAGTATTTTTTTCTTTGTCACGAAAACCTCCAAATGTAAAGCTTGGTAATTTTGGGATGTAGATATTCGCTAGTGTGTGATATTCATACTGTTTAGATTCGTCTTCAGATTGGTGCCCTCACCATCGACTTGTAGATTTCAGCTGCGCTGAAAGCAACAAGTCTCATGCCTCTCCCACGGGAGAGGCGTAATACGCTTTAATTTGTTTTTATTGCTTTACTTTGTTACGGTTAAATACGTAATACAAATCAAAGAAGATTTGAAATAGCAGTGTTGTCCGCAAATCAAGTGAATTTTGTTTTTACCAAAAGAGAAGCATTACACCTCTCCCTGTGGGAGAGGTATGAGAATACGAGGTTTCAGCTACAACTGAAACTCGTTATTCGATGGTGAAGGCACCAATCTGAAGACAAAACCTTTTACTACACCACACACGCTAGTCATAATTATTAATCAATACCCAAAATACCAACAATATAAGTAGAAATATTTGATTTATTGTATTAGTTGTTTTTCTCGCATAAAAAGTTCCATATTCTATGGCAAAATTTTAAAAATATGTCGCTTATCAGCTAAGGGAACGATGGCAAAAGCTTGTTTTTCTGTTACGTAGTCGAGTTGGATGCTTTTCAACGGAATGTATGTGTAGTTTACTAGAACCTCACTCACAAATATTTTTTTTACGCGTATTTTATGTACTTTTTTTAATGTATAGTTTTGTGCATACATTCCCGCTGTGTTGTAGTAGTTGGCGATCGCTTTGGACAAATCTTTACCATGAAGAGATTGCGACTCTTCGTCGCTAAGTTGTAATCCTCGTGACATCATTTCATGAACTTTATTGTTGTGGTCTGCAAAGAAAATACGCCGATCATCGCCATTGTCTTTACCATTTTTCGCCGCGTATTGGTAAGAGACATCAAGCATTTGCCATTCTTTGCGTGCAACCTCTATCTGGCGTAATTTTTTTATTTTACATATACCAAGGCTTTTCGCGTTCAAAAGAATGTCTACGAGTGGAGTAGATGTGGGATATTGTTTAGGTAGATAACGTTCTATGTATTGTTCTATATTTTGCGGAGCGGATACCTGTGAGGCCGTATGCTGTTGTAAGTGTGAAAAAGTTCTGTAGTCTTTTGCCGCAAGCCTATTTTTATTGCGTTGGCGAAATATTGTGGCGCGTGCGAGAAAGGCTTCGGGAAATATAAAATTTTTGCGGATGGCTCGCGATAAATCTTTTCGCGGTGCATCGGAAATAACGCTACGTTGATACAAGGCAATTTCCGTGTGTTTTGTGTTTTGGATCACGGTGGTGTAATGCTGTATTTGTTTTCGCGTATTTTCCTGGGGAATAATGGTCATGGAGTCACTAATTTTTTGATAGACAGGATCTTTCGCCATGCGTGACCAAAATCCAAAAACACAAAGGAAGTTCGTATTTTTTGCGAAAAAGTATGTCAGATGAAACTTGCCTATATCCG
The DNA here is from genome assembly GCF_009002475.1 of Candidatus Uabimicrobium amorphum. Lineage (GTDB taxonomy): Bacteria > Planctomycetota > Uabimicrobiia > Uabimicrobiales > Uabimicrobiaceae > Uabimicrobium > Uabimicrobium amorphum. The sequence continues at coordinate 8,381,009 of NZ_AP019860.1, read as the reverse complement.
CACGACGACAATCGTAAGTTTTTTGCTGTCCGAGTATATTTCCAAATAAAGTTTTTTGGCTGCGCTTTGTGGAGAATTTCGTAGCCAAAGATTGTAAATATTTTTCCGTTTTGCGAATGACATCGTCTAGAGAATCCTGTGGATGTTCGCGTGAAATATAAAAGGAAAACTGACTGTGCGGACTTTCATAGATACGATGAACGGTACCAAGTGAAATTTTTTCATCGTAGCGCTTGTATTGTCTTGGTACGGTGTAGTGGATGGGAAAGCTTTCTTCGTAAACTGTTTTGAAGTTTTTTAGTTGTTTTTGCGGCGCTTTCGGTTGGTATTGAATTGTATTGACCACTTGGCGGATTTTATTTACCTCGCTTTTATGCAAAACACTAGGGTAGACGCTATAAATCATAAAAGAGTCGTTATCGAGACCTCCATAAACTAATTCCACAATATGTGGAGGAAGTGGGAGGGTTTTCACATGAGCTTTGTATATATACTTTTGTCCTTTTACACCATTTGCTCGATAAGGCTCTTTGGAAACGACCTCATAAGATCCCATCCATGCTAGCGTTAATTTTATATTTTTTGGCCAATTGAAATTTTTTCCCAGGTCTGCGATACGAAAAAATGTTTGCGTCATTTCATTGGGCCCATACAAATTGAAATGCATCCCCGGGGAGTTTCTCATGGGGTGCGATTCCCAAGTACTAGGGATTTGGTACGAAAAACTCAATCGCGGAAAATCAATTTTTCTCCATTTGTAGGCGCTAGGAGGAATAAACTGATTTTTGATACGTAGAGAAAACAAGGCCTCTTTTAATTGGGGGATATGTTTGCTACCTCGTGGACAAATGGCATAACACAAATATATATTTTGACCGTCGATACTGTAAAAAGCAATCGCTGAAGATATGTAACCATTGGCACTGGTGAGTTTATATTCTATGTATTTTCCGGGACGACGATCTATTTGTATATTTTCACTTACCACCGGAACATAGTCACTGTAGTTTTCTCCGAAAATGTAGTGTTCCGCAGACCTTATCACTTGACTGATTCCCAATGGTTCGCCATAACGATACGCATTGAACACTATTTGCGTGTAGCGATTTATATGATAATTGTATACTTGTTGTTTTAGCGTATCGGTATGTGTTTCTTGCCAGTTATCTTTGACTCTAAAAGAAAAATGGTGGGTATTGTTGTCTTTTTGTATCCAAACATTTTTCGCCTCAGGTTGTTTTTGGGTACTTTTTTTGGTTATTGTTTGCAATTGTGTGGATTGTTTGCGATTTATTTCGCGTTTTAGAATGACGACACGCCGCGAAACTTTACGACGTATATCGTCGTCTATTTCCTCATTTTCGATATTGTGAGGAAATGCCTTGAGAAAATTATTCCACAAATCAATTTGCAAATGACTGTTTACATTTAACGTGCGCAATGAATGAAACGTTTGGCGCATGTTGTGTAGTTGCTGTTGTTGATTTATGGTTTGTGGTTCATGATCACTACAACAGCACAGAAACACAAAGAAAATGCTCAAATACTTACTCATATTGCCCATCCCAATTTTTTGTGGAAAGTTCTTCGGTGACTTGTTGTCGGAAAAGATATTGGCAAAGTTGAAATGGCTGGTCTTTTATTGCCTGTTCAATCACAATTCCAGGAATGTCACGACGAAAATCGAAGAAGCTACTGCGTTTTGTGAGCGAATATTTATTTTTTTTGATAAAGTCATCCGCCCATCTTACGAAATTGTTGGGGAGACGTTTGTCGTGCTCTAAATGCCAAACAACTAAGTTACTGTTTTGCACGGTGGCGATACGTTGTTCGCTGGCGCTCAATGAGGCACCTGTTGACGGGATAAATCGCAGCGGTGTGCCAAATTTGGTATCCCAAATGATCATTTCTCCCTTTATGGTGATCGACAAAAGTCTGCCGGCAGATAGAAATTGCAAATGGTTACTAAAGTTGTCTTGCGAAATCGTTTGTATACATTTGCCACTCGCGATTTCCCAAATTTTTACCTGGTGGTCGACGAAAGCGGCTGCTAATAACTTATTATCGGCACTGAATGCCAATGCCTGTGCCCAATTACTGTGCTGGTGTATAGTTTTTTCTTTTTTCGTTTCCAAATCAACGATCGCGACATCTGTCTCTTTTGAGTAAGCAAAAAGTTTTTCATTGTTGCTCCAAGCGCAGCGAATAATGGCGAATTTTGTTTTGCAGTTATCTATGCGTTTTTTGGTGGAAAAATCCCACACATGTACGTGGTTGTTTTCCACAACAGTGAGTAATTTATTCTTTTGGGCGTTGATGTGCATTTGTTGTATTTCTTCTTTCTTTTTGTACAAATGCATCGTACGCGTATTTTGGCCGCTTTTTACATCGTAAATTTGCACTTTGCGTCTTTGGGCGATGGCTAGTCGATATGGGGAAACAAATATCCACGGAACATCTAATCTTGCTACAGGCCACGAGTAGAGTTTTTTTCGACTATTCACATCCCATACTTGGATACGCTTCTTGTCTGGTATGTGTGCTAAAATTCTATCTTCTTTGGTGTTGAACTTAAGGTAAGCAAAGGCGATGTCATCGGATTTTTGCATATACTCTATCTTTGATAATTTCCAGCAACATATGCTGCCATCTTCGGAAACGGAAACGATACTATTGCCTTTGGGATTTATGGAAAAGTCATTGATGGTATCATTATGATTTTTATATGTTTGGGAAAATTGACGACTATCGAGATTCCAAGAGGTAAGTTTATCTTTGTAGGCAACAATGACAGAGTTACTTGCGGCGTGTAGCACTGCCTTTTTCGCTTGTTCTATGGAAAATAAGTCGCGGTAAGTATCGGTTTTTAAATACCATAATCGGACTATTTTATAATCGTAAACCGCTGTCAGTTGTTGCGCATCATCGCTAAAAGTAAAACTTGTGATGCTATTGCGTCGTGATTTATATTTTCGTTGTGTATTGTCGTTGAGGTTCCACACGTGAATTTCTTTTGCTGCCGCAATTCCGAGAAGTTTTCCCTCTTTATGGAATTGTATGTCATTGATCCACTTGTATGTTTCCTGAATCGCGGTACTACTACCTTGGGGAAAATCGAGAAGTTGTACGCGGTTTTTGCTGGCAAAGGCAATGGTGTTTTTTTTGGGGTGCACGCGTAGTAGCTTTATATCGGCAATGTTTTTTTCATAGACGCGCGACTTCAAAGTGATGTCCATGACGACAATGTTGTTTTTTGTGCTCCAGATTATCTTGGTGTCGTCGTGGGAAAAGGAAACATGAAATACTTCGGTTTTCGCTGTGAAATGGCGGAGAATAGTTCCCGCAAAACTATTCCAAACGCGTACTCTTTTTCCCGAACATGTCACAACATAACGTCCGTTGTGACTGAAATTTACTTGTGATAAACCCACGGCATTTTTTTGGTTTGTCCACAATACGCCGTGCTGTTGAATCGACTGCTTTAACCATGTTTGTGTATGACTACGAAGACGATCAATATCAGAGCCAGAGTAATCTTTGATAAAATCTAAAGCAGCACCTGCAAAAATACCGCTTTGTGCCCAGTTACCGTTTTTGTATGATTCTGCGCATTTGGTAAGGGCAATCTTTGCTAGACGTATTTTGGAGTTGCGTGCTTCTTGGGTCTTCTCTGTTTTTTCACGTTCTGCGATTTGGCGTTGTTCTTTGGCAATTTGCCATTGGTAGTAGGAAAACACGCCACCGGTGACAATACTCAATAAAATGGCAGTTATGGTAATACTCGCTGCGAGGTGGCGTAAGATAAATTTTTGTATATGAGTAAAGGCTGTGGGACTTTTGGCTATGATCGGTTTTTTTTGCTGAAAATTTCTTAAATCACTTGCGAGTTCTTGCATGGACTTGTAGCGTTTTTCCGGATTTTTATGTAAGCATTTGATACAAATGGCTTCTAAATCAGAAGATATATCTGGATTGAGTTGCCGCGGCCAAATAGGGTCGTCTTTTAAGATTTTGTACCAAAGATTTACACGATTTTGTCCTTCAAACATGGGGCGCAATGTTAATATTTCGTATAAAGTAGCTCCTAGTGAGTATATATCGGTTCTTGTGGTAATCGTACTACCGTTGACTTGCTCTGGAGACATGTATGCGGGTGTACCCATAATGTCGCCTGTTTGCGAGAGCTGCGTGTCACTGTCCACTATTTTTGCTAGGCCAAAATCCATAATTTTTGGACGACCACTGCGGTGAATCATGATGTTTTCCGGTTTGATATCGCGATGAATAATACCCATGTCATGCGCATATTGCAGAGCCTCGGCCAATTGCACAAGTATGTTTATGCTGTTTTGCGGAGTGACTTTGCGCTGATAAATGAGTTGTTTTAGGGTAACGCCCTCGACGTATTCCATTGTCAGGTAGTTTTGCGGCTGGTGCCCTACGTCGAGTAAACGCACAATTCCGGGGTGTTGCAACTTAGCGTTTGCTTTGGCTTCGGTTAAAAAACGTTGCACTTCTTTTTCTTGCAATACGTCTTTGGAAATAAGTTTTATCGCCACGATACGCGACAAACGCAAATCTTCGGCTTTGTATACAACGCCCATACCGCCTTGACCTATTTTTTGGATAATGCGGTAGTTGGCAAATGTATGTGTTGCTTGTAATTCACGTTGTTGCGTTTCAGACAACGGGTGAGTATCTCTTTTTTGCTGGTACACAACGGTCTTATCTTCTACGTTTGCGGAAAATGGCTGGTGATACACCGCAGTTTTATCTTCTGTATGGTTCGTGTTTAGAGGAAGGACGTTTTGCGGTTTTGATTTACCTTCTTTTTTGGGATCATTTTGCATAACAATTCTTTCGTCTAGACCATCATTGCTTTGACAAGATTTGTATTTTTTCCCTCGCCAAACGGGTGCCCTGCGATAATAATCATGTAATCTCCTTTGTTGGCAACCCCCATATCGCGTACTTTTTCATGTGCAAAGTCAAATAGCTGTTCAAAATTTTGCGGCATCGGAATCTTTTTTACATTGATGGCAAATGTGAGTGCCAATTTTCCGATAATAGATTCGTTATAGGACAAGGCAAGTATAGGTAAACCCAGGCGTTGTTGTGCGACAAGTAAAGGAGTCATACCGGAAGCCGTAGGGGCAACGATAATTTTGGCGTTGACCTGTTCGGCCATCACGACTGCCGCGGAACTAACCGCCGATTGGATATCAGATCGCGGTGCTGATTGGTGTTTATTGAGACTGTAACAATTTTTTTCGGCCTCTTTGATAATACTCACCATGCGCTTTACTACCTTTGCGGGATGTTTACCCGCAGCCGTTTCGGCGGAAAGCATTACCGCATCCGTACCGTCAAATATTGCGTTTGCCACATCGGCGACTTCGGCGCGTGTGGGAAATTGATTTTCTACCATTGTTTCTAACATCTGTGTCGCGACAATCACTGGAACGTTGGCATTGCGTGCTTTGTTGATGATTTGCTTTTGTAATATAGGAACTCTTTCCATAGACAGTTCAACGGCTAAGTCACCACGTGCGACCATAATTCCATCGGTAACATCTATGATTCGGTCGATGTTATCTATTGCCGCTGGTTTTTCGATTTTGGCAACAATAGGAACTTGGCTATTTGACGATTGTATTAACTGACGAAGTTCTTGTATATCTTCCGCACGTTGCACAAAGGAAAGGGCTACGATATCAACGCCTAGTTGTAAACCAAATTTTAAGTCTTCTTTGTCTTTTGGCGTAAGGCACGGTATGGGAACGGAAAGTTGCGGAAGGTTGACTCCCTTACGCGAATGTAAGGTGCCACCGGTAAGAATTTTGCAGATGACATCATTGTCTTTTTTGTCAACAACAGTGAGTTGAAAATTACCGTCAGCGAGAAATATATTTGTTCCTGACTGAACGCTGTCATATAACTTATCGTAATTGACAAAAACGCGATTGTCAGTGCCATCGTCGCTTTGATTATTTGTCAAAGTAAGATTTTCTCCTTGTCGGAGAACTAGTCGGTTATCTTTTAACATACCTATACGGATTTTAGGACCGGATAAGTCTTGTAAAATGGCAACTTGTTTGTTGAGTTCCTCGGCAATTTTTCTGACAATCTCATACACCTTGCGGTGTTCTTCGTGAGTACCATGACTGAAGTTTAAGCGTACGACATTCACACCTGCAGTAATTAATTCGCGAATAACAGCTTCGTTATTACTTGCGGGTCCAACAGTGGCGACTATTTTGGTAAGTCTCATGCGCTTTCCTTTTGAACAGAAGATTCGGATAATAAAGAAACCATGCTTTGTGGATTTATGGTTCCATTGGTATTTTTATTATAGCGAACTGCTGTAAAAGAGTACAGTGGTTTGTGTATGGTGTTAGAAAGTATGTGTAGTTGTATTAGGGAACGGTGGATGAGATGTTTGTATGAAATTTAGAGAAGTGTATCCACCTGTATTTGAGGGAAGGGGCGGACACGGGGTCCGCCCCTACATTCCAACATGTATCCTGTTCTTTGGTTCAGGTTGTATTAACCGCGATTATGTGGTTTGTCTAAATCTAGTTGTGGTCCTTTGGGAACAACGCCCGTTGGGTTAATCGTTTTGTGGCTTTCATAATAGTGACGTTTTATATGTGTCATATTGGTGGTTTCGGCAACACCGGGAACTTGGTATAGCTCACGCGTATAGCCTGACAGATTGGGATAATCGGCTATTCTGCGTAGATTGCACTTAAAGTGACCTACGTAAACTGCGTCAAAGCGCACTAGAGTAGTAAATAGACGCCAATCGGCAACGGTCATTCTGTCTCCGAGTAGGTAGCGATTTTTGCCTAGGCGCTCTTCCAATTCATCTAAAGTTTTAAATAAATTGTCATACGCTTCTTCATAAGCTTGTTGTGAGGTGGCAAAACCCGCTTTGTAGACACCGTTATTGATATTTTTGTATACGAAAGTATTGACTTCTTCGATTTCTTCGCGGATGTCTTCGGGATAGTAATCTACGCTGTTGTCAGCAAATGGGAACTCGCTGTTCATCATGAGAATGATTTCACTGGATTCATTGTTGACAATCGTTTTCTTTTGTTTGTCCCAAAGGATCGGTACGGTTACACGTCCGGTATAATCGGCTTTAGCAGTTGTATATATTTGGTGTAAGCGTTGCGCGTTATTTACCGTATCGGGAATACAGTCTTCTCCATCACTAAACATCCAGCCCTCGCTGCCCATAAAGGGATCAACGACAGATATTGTAATAGCATCTTCCAATTTTTTGAGTTTGCGAAAAATTAAGGTACGATGCGCCCATGGACAAGCGTACGAAACATACAAGTGATAACGTCCAGGTTCCGGTTGGAAATCGGAAGAGCCATCACCGGTAATTTTATGACGGAAGATTGCATCTTCGCGTACAAAACGTCCACCTGTTTTCGCTGTATCATACCATTTATCGTGCCATTCACCTTTAATGAGTAATCCCATAGTTGTCTCCTTTTAGGCTAAATCAAAAATTAAAAATTTTGCGGCTGTATTTGCTTGAATATTTACAATTTCTTTGTTGCTAACAGAACTACCATCACCTGCTTGTAAAGTGTGTCCGTCAATACTGATACTACCAGAAATGACTTGGAACCAAAGATGTCGCGATGTCTCTAAGTTGTATTCTAGACCATGGTTTGCGTCAAAGTCTCCGATAAATATTTCCACGTCTTGGTTTATAGTTAAAGATCCATCATTTTCGTCGGGAGATACGACTTTTGCAAGTTCATTTTTTTGTTGGGGAAACTTTTTTTGTTCATAACTTGGTTGTACCAATTGTTGCGGTTTAATCCAAATTTGTAAAAAATGAACTGGTTCAGAAGAGGAATGATTGTATTCACTGTGAAAGATTCCTGTACCAGCACTCATACGTTGAAATTCACCTTCATGAAGTAAAGAACTATTACCCATGTCGTCTTCGTGTTCTAGTGTCCCTTTTACAACATATGTTAAAATTTCCATGTTGCGGTGTGGGTGTTTGCCAAAACCATGTCCACCTTTGACATAATCTTCATTAATGACAAGCAAATCGCGAAAACCTTGACGTTTAGGATTGTGATAAAGACCAAATGAAAAAGTGTGATAACTTTGCAACCAATCAATATTTGTAAAACCTCGTTCTTTTTCAGTAATAACATCTATCATATCATATCTCCTTACACACTGGAATGGACCCTGTAAATTTATTTTGTACTAAGGCAAAAGGTGTGCCAAACGTTTGGGAAGGATGTTTGTTTGCCTGGAAGTCTTTTATTTTCAGGGACTTGATGGATGTCGTATGCTGAAAGGAATGATTTGGTTTTCGGGAACGAAAAATCGTTGTTTGTTGTAATTTGGTTTTAAGATGTTTTTTCGTTGTTTTAGTGTGGTGTTTTGGATATTCTTTTGGGCGATGCCCTCACCATCGAATTTAAGGTTTTAGCTTCGCTAAAAGCCTTAATTCTCATGCCTCTCCCACGGGGAGAGGCGTAACACGTCTGAATTTGTTTCCATTTGCTTTCTTTAGTGCATGTTACAGGTCAGCATCAATTAAAATAGTGTATTACATCACTACTTTTGACCCGCAACTCAAGTGAATTTAGTTTTTTACAAAAGAGAAGCATTACACCTCTCCCTGTGGGAGAGGTATGAGAATAGAAGCTTACAGCGATAGCTGTAACTGCTAATTCGATGGTGAGGGCACCAATTTGGAGACGAATTTCTCATCTTACCATATGCCTGCTTCCGCTTCGCATCCTGGGGAGATTTCTTGTTCGTCTACTTTGATGACTTTGTTGTCTTTGAAGGTGTACTTGGTGATATAGAGTACGTTATGGCAACCCATTGATAGTGTTTGTGTGTATTCCCACATGTCGCTTTTCATCACCTGTGGGTCGTCGTACTTGTCTATTAATTGTTCTTTGCTTTTGCCGATATCATCTTTGGAGGTTTGTTTTTCTATCTTTTTGGAATCTTGCGGTATTTCACGAATGCTCGTGATTAAATTTACTTTATTCCACACGTTATAAGACGTAAAGAAATATAGTAAAGTGCGAAAGGTTTGTTTGTTTTTGCGGTATGCGTAATTTGCCACAATGACACCTTTTTTGATTTTGCGTTTATTATATTGAAACGCAACAATCTCAACTTGTTCGAAGTATTCCTGTAATACAGTTTGTGCTTTACTGCGCGAATAGTTACCGCCACTCTCACTGAGAAAAATGCGTACTTCATTTGCCAAAAACAATTGCAGACTGTTGATGTCTTTATCTTGCCATGCGTTGCGCAGTTCATCTTCGAGAAAACTTTGCGCCATAGTACACGTTATAAAAAATAGTAAAAGAAAAATGACTCTCATCGATCTTACTCCTATTGATGTACAATAGCACAAAGTGAAGAAATGGCAATACAGATCAATGTGTTGTATAAATCGAACACATACAGTGAGTAGCGCACAATGTTATTCCAACAAATTGATTTCTTTATCTTCTATCTGAAAAATAAGTGAGAAAAATCTCCAATCGTCGCCTTTTTTTTCCAGAGAAGCATAAAGAACCCCTGAGCCTTTTGGACCAGATAGGGGAACAGAGAGTTTGGCTTTTCCTGACTTTTCTTTAATCTCCAACATTCCCGAGACAAAAAAACCTTCTTGGATGGGAGTACCTAGGGCTTCTTGTATTACTTTCTCCTGGTGAATGTACTCCACTGTTTTTTTGTATGGCGCGGAAGCTTTCATGGAGCGCTGTAAGAAAAACAGTATGAAAACGCCGGCGAAAATCGAAATGAAAAAGCTAATGATGACAAAACGATTAAAGTGTGATTCTTTCATGAGTTCTTCCTCTAGGTGCTTTGTTTTTTGCCATAAATTTCCCACCACGTTCCATAAAGTTGTGCGGTTAACTTGGCATCTAATTTTTTGCCTATGTAGGCGGAAAAGTCTTTATGTTTTTGCCCTTCTTGAAAAAAGCCAATATAACCACCAATGGCTTTTTTTGTACTTCCCACAGCGTCGCGAATTTCTTCGGATATCTTACCTTGGGCGTGAAGTGCAAGAACCATGTACACTTTGCCTTTTTTGGTTTTGCGCGGCACACTTAGGTAACGATAGTTTTTCATGATGTATTCGCTCATTTGCGGAGCTTTATCGCGATAAGCTAGAGTTAAACCCACACGCGGGCTTGCGGTAATTTCGCGTTTGCTAAGTTCGTCATTGGTTTTTATGTGGAGCGGACTTTTTATGTCCCAAACGTCATAATCGCTAACGCGCTTGTCGAGTTCTGCAACTGTCGCGCAATTTGTTTTTTGTAAAATATGATCCACACAAAGACATGGTCCATCGATCACGTCACCGCTTTCATTTTCAATTCCGCGGATAATAATGCCGCCAAATACATCGTTTTCGGCAAATGTAATGTCCATACCTTTAAATGTTCCACCCTTGTATGTTCCACCGCTGCGGTGAAAATACCATTTTTCGTTGGTTTTCTGCATCGGATCACAGTGAACTGAGGGGTCGCAGTGGTCACTTTGATTTTGATAGTAAAACTCTATTTCGACAAATCGATATTGTTCACCATTGATAATAAGGCGAACCTTGTTGAGCAGACAATCTGCGATCTCTTCAAACCAGAGAGATACACTTTTATTTTGTGGTCTTGTGGTTAAAAGTTGCAAATGGTTTTCCTTTAAATTTTTTGTTTAATTTGGATATCTATCGAAATTTGGGAGACGGGCGGACACAAGGTCCGCCCCTACAATGCACATTCTAAAATATAGTATACTTCTAGAAGTACTTACTTTTCAACAGAACCATTATCAATTATACGACCAAATAATACGCCATTGATGAAAATTTTGTTTGTTCCATACCAAAAAGCGCGGAAATTTAAATTATCGGCCATACAAATTACCTTACCACGTCCTTTTCCACAAACGACAATTGCCGGGGTACTTTTGATCAGTTGTTGATTTTCTTTGGACATGTAGCCACTGGCAAGAGGATTATCGGTGTACACGATGGGAACAGAATAGACATTTTTTGGTTTTTTTATGGCCATATTTCCACGACGAAACAAGTGAATGGATTGGTGATGGTATCCATAGAGAAGGGGATGTGTTAAGTCTGTTTTTCCTTCGAGGATGGCACCACCTGTTATCTGCGACCCTTCATTTTGTACACGTGAAATGTAAGGTAGTCGATCTGTATATGTCGATTCCGGAGTTACAAATTGTAGTGGGGCTATTTGTGCGGAAACGGCCCAATTTATGGCGCGTTTGGCTGCAATTAGGTTTCCACCGCTTTTTACCCAGTCTTGTAATTTTTGTGTATCACTGCTACTAAGATTATATGAACCATCGACCATCACCATGGTGTTGTACTTGTGCATGTCAAGGGAAGAAAAATCATCGACATCGACCACCACAAGTGGAATGTTAAAGCGCACATCAAAAAGATGCCATACCTCTCCCGCATCGTAGGCGTTGACTCCTTTTCCTGCTAACATAACGGTTTTTGGCGGTTGTAAAGAACGAAAGTTACCACTACCTAAGTCCATTCCCACAGGTGTAAAACCAGTTTCGGCGCGATATACGGCGACATGGTCCTCGCTGGCAATTGTTTCCATAGTGTGGGCAATTTGTTTTTTGTCGGTTTGAATGCCCATGGGAACAAGTATAGTTCCATAGGTAAAGCGTTTTTGTGCGCCGTTTACTACCGCGGAAAATTCTTTTGTGGCCACTTTAACCTTTGCTCCTAGTTGCAACAATCGATTCAACGCGCGGGGAGCATAGTAACCATCCCAGGTGAACAGATAGGCATATGCCTTTTCATCAAAAGTTGTTTGCGGAGGTGTAAAGGTATATTGGTAATTTTCACCTTGGAGATAGGTGAGTTGTGCTTTGTTTTTTAATTCTGCAAAACTCAAATGGAACGCCATGGGCATTGTCCACGCCGATACATCGTAAAAAATAGTGTCGGCGAAAGAAGTGCGTCTTTCAAATAGCGATTTGATTAAACGATACTGCGATTGATGTGTCGGAACAAGTAGGGAGTTTTCTTCCGTGTACTCGACGCTATCTACGGTGATGGGTTTGGCGAGATGAAATACGTCAATCTTATGACGTTGCAACAACTGCGCAAAGTGCGTTAATCGCTTTTTATCGTTGTTGTCGCTGATGATGTATGCTTTTATCTCGTCTTTTTGAGCCAATTCTCGGGACTCAGAATAAAAATTACGCCGATAGGAGAGTAGCTCTACACGTAGATTTTGCGCCGCTTCCAAAGTCGAAAAAATTGTTTTTACCTGATTGCGTATGGTAAACGGGAAAGAAACATCACCATGCACACTTTCTTGTAAGTGTCCTCGGGAACTCGCTTGTTCAAATAAAATTCCAACAGCACCTTGAACGTCAGGGTATGTAGAACCTTTGCCGTAGTAAAAGTCATCAAAGCGTTCTTCGCTGTAATATAGTGAACCTATTTTGTCGAGTGTTTTTGCGTGAAAATGTGCGATTTTTTTTGTGAGAATTTGATTTTTTTGCGGAGTGAGTGGATGAGTACGCTTGGGAACACCGGGTTGAAAAAAATAGGTAGATTGGGTTCCCATTTCATGGTGGTCGGTAAGTATATTAGGTTGCCACTGTTGGAAAATTTTCACTCTACCGCGGCTTTCAGGGTGTTGTGTTAGCAACCAATCGCGATTAAGGTCAAACCAGTAATGATTGGTGCGTCCACGTGGCCACACTTCATTGTGCTCGCGACATATGGCGGCAGCAGTAGGTTTTTTACTTTTATGCGTATTTACCCAGCTTGCAAAACGATTGAAACCATCGGGATTCATACATGGGTCTAGAAGGATAATCGTGTTTTGCAACATTTTTTCTACCTCTTCGCCTTGGGCAGCGGCTAAAAAATAGGCCGCAATAAGAGCTGCGTTTGAACCACTGGGTTCATTGCCATGGATAGAATGACCGATGTATACAACCGCAGGCATGGTGCTGACGTCTATGTCATTTCCACTGCGTAAACTACGGTGTCTTTGTTGTATCTCTTCGATATTTTGATGATTGTCGGTACTGGTGATCGTTGCCACAATAAGAGGACGTGCTTCGTAGCTACGGGCGTATTCTTGTACATTAAAACGTTCGGACAATTCTCCGAGTTTTTTTATGTAGTACACCAATTGGTCGTGACTTACATGCCATTCTCCGACCTGATATCCCAAAAACTGTTGTGGGGTGGGAATATTTTTGTCGTATTCTCCTTGAGGCAGGTAGTAGTCGAGTTGCACCTGTGCGGTAACAGAGGCGCACAGTAGTAGTAATATAATTACATATTTTCTCATAAAGAGCTCCTAAATTCGTCGCAAGCTTGTTTTCCAATAGCTACTACTTTAGCAAAAATATTCTGTTGTGCAACCCATACACCTTTTTTTCCTTTGATATTGGTAATGAGAAAGCGCACACTATCTTTTTCTTTTCGAACTGTCCAAATGATGTGCGTTTTGAAGGAACCTTTGCTTTTAAAGTAGACGATGTCACCCTTTTGCAAAAGTCGTGGGTTTGTTACCGGAGCGAGAAGCACTGGCTCGCGATGTTTTATTTTCGGAGCCATAGAGTTTCCGCCCTCGCAGTTGACAACGTATTCTCCGCGTTGTAGTTTTTCGAGTAATATTTTGGTTTTTGGATGCATAATTTTTGTATTTCCTATTTTGTATAATTGTGTGTTTCTGTGTTTCGGTGTTTGAGGGATTTCTTCTCCGTATTGGTGCCCTCACCATCGCAATTGTGGGAGCTGCGAGTCTTTTGGTATGCGATGCCCTCACCATCGAATTTAAGGTTTTAGCTTCGCTAAAAGCCTTAATTCTCATGCCTCTCCCACAGGAGAGGCATAACACGTCTAAATGTGTTTCCATTTGTTTTATTTAGTGCTATCACAGCTCAACATCAATCAAAAGAGTGTATTACATCACTACTTTTGACCCGCAACTCAAGCGAATTTAGTTTTTAACAAAAGAGAAGCATTACACCTCTCCCTGTGGGAGAGGTATGAGAATAGTAGTTTACAGCGTAGCTGTAACTGCTAATTCGATGGTGAGGGCACCAATCCGGAGAAAGAACTCATACCGCTTCACAAATCCAATCAAAAGAGTGTATTACATCACCACTCTTGACCCGCAACTCAAGCGAATTTAGTTTTTAACAAAAGAGAAGCATTACACCTCTCCCTGTGGGAGAGGTATGAGAATAGTAGTTTACAGCGTAGCTGTAACTGCTAATTCGATGGTGAGGGCACCAATCCGGAGAAAGAATTCCTAATCTCATACCGCTTCACAAATTCGCTGTAGCTCATGCATGTTTCCCATTTGATAACACTCCCAGCCGCGCTCTTGGGCGGCGTGAATATTTTCTTCTTTGTCGTCTATAAATAGCAGTGGACGTGAGTATTTTTCTTCGAAATACTCGTATATTGCGCTGTGTGGTTTCATGTAGCCTACTTCGTAGCTAAGTACTGCGCCGTGAATATTTTGATAGAACGATAGTTGTTTTTTTATATGGGCAAAATGCAATTGTGAGGTATTGGACAAAAGAACCACGCGCAATTTTTTATCTATAAAAGACGCAACAACTTTTTGTATACCTTGTATTTGTGGGCCTATAATCGCCTGCCACGCTTCGCGGAGTTCCAAAGCTGTTTTACTCGGGAAAATATTTTGTAACTGTGTGATAAAATCTGCTGTGGAAATTTTACCGGTTTCTAGTAGATTGTTTTGCCGCCAAATTTCGTGGCAGTTTAGTAGTTCCTGCGTGGAAGAAAAACCCAACTTTTGCGCACAAAGTTCATAGTTTAAGTGAACGCATACGCGTCCGATGTCAAGGGCAATGGTGTTATTCATTTTGCATACTCTTTAATTTTTGTTGTATTTTTTGCGTGTATGGCCCACGGTATTGTAGGGCTTTTTTCAAAACGATGACAGCTTGGGGGTCGTTATTCTTGAGCAAAATATTTGCGGCACTATAGAAGGCGATGTGTAATAAATGTTCTTTGTCTGTTGCACTGGCAACTTGTAAGTAAGTTTGCATTGCTGCGTCGCTTTCGCCGATACAAACGAGACTATCTCCTTTGGAAATAAGTACATTGGCAATATATTTCCCTTTGGGGAACTCTGAGATATAGTTGTTGTAATAAGTAAGGGCTTCTTTACATTCTTGTAAGCGATGGCTCAGGGTGTACGCCAATTTCCACAATACTTGATCGCGGTGTTTGGCACGAGGAAAGTTACCTAAGTACACCTGGGCGTTTTGGATCAAGGCTTTGTATTTGTGTTGTTTATCGTGGACAATGATGCGAAAATAAATGTGTTCTGCGGTGTTTGCGTTTAAAATCGCCAACGCTTCTTTATATTCTTTGTTGTGGATGAATTTCGCGATGAGCCTATCGAGTTCAAGATGTGTAAGTCCATTTTTTTGCTGATGTTTTAGTAGTAAGTAAGCCTTCAGCGATTTTTCGCTGCAAATGTGGTGGGGAAATTTTTTGTGTAGTTGTTGGAGATAAAGCCATTTATTGTGATCGTTTGCTACAAGTGATTGTAAATAAAAGTATTCAGAGGTGGCTTTGCCCCACTCTTTCGATATATGTTTGATGAGTTGTTGTAGCAATTGGTGATGGTTGGAATGATAAAGATATTCTCCCCAGCGCATCACCGTAATTTTCTTTTGGTAGGCACTACAGTATTTCAACGATAGAATGCGTTGTTGCGCTTTGCGTGGTGAGTTTTTATGCTGCTCAAGTATGGATATGATATGGTGACAATAGTTGTGACCTTGTGGAGATGTTTTTATATCAAGCGAAAATTTTTGTGCAAAATACGCGCTGCGTATATAAAATTCTTGTGGACCAAATCCCAGAACAAAACCCAATAATATGGCAATACTGTAGCTACTATAAATAAAAAATGGACGCTTAAAGATATTTTCCTTTTTATGGTTCTTTATTGTTAAAGATATTTTTTTTGTTTGATGTATTGTTCTTTGTTATTGGTGCCCTCACCATCGAATTTAAGGTTTTAGCTTCGCTAAAAGCCTCAATTCTCATGCCTCTCCCACAGGGAGAGGCGTAATGCGTCTTCAGTGTTTCCATCAGATTGTCGTTTGCGGGCAATGTTATGTGTATCGCCTTAGCGCAATTTCGTCAATTCTGATTGTACGGCTTTAAATGTTTCTTCATACTTGCGGAAAATGATGCCCATCGGGTTGAACAGGTTTCCTATTGCACGATTTTCAATTTTTGCTGAAGAGTTTATTTTGTCTTGCAATGTTCGCACACCATTGCGCAGTCTGGCCATTTGATCTTCGATATCCCGCACGTCTATTTTTTTGGTTTGTAAAAAGTTTATGATACGATTTATCTGTTTTTTCTGAACGGGATTGAAGGTCTTTTCTAGCTTTTCCTTCATAATTTCTTCAACAGTGCGTTTTTTAGAACGCTCTATTTTGTAAACCATAACGCCTAGGTCCGCTATTTCATCAGGAATGTTGCTCATCTGATTTAAACCGCGATTTAAACCATCCATCACTTGTGGATGGACGCGCGCACGTCGTATGTCGGACATCATAGAGTTTATGGTCTTTATCTCACTTTGTATGTCGTCGTACCACACACCGGGAGATTGTTTCCACTTCTTTTTGATGTCTTTTAATACTGAAGCCATTTGCCTTTCTTCGACAATTTCGGCTTTGTAGTCTTCATCCGTGAGTAGCTTTTCGTTTTTGTCTTGTACTTCCTTTAGATCTTCCCAGGCGATTTTGGTCGCGGGGAGAACCGTGTCCACATCGCGCATGTAGCTCGTTAAACCGCGTAGTGAGTTGTCGTACTCACCGGTTTGTAGTCCTTCTTCACCGTCGGCGATGACATCAAAAAGCTCTTTGTATTCGATGTCGGCTTTGGGCAAAATACCGGTAACTGTTCTGGGTGGTTTGAAGAAGTAATCTTCCGGATAATTCTTGTCCCAATTTTTGATCGCGTCTTGCATTTTCGTAATTATGCCTTCAAATGCTTTGCGGCGATCGCTAAGTACTTGTAGAGTGTCTTTGATTTGAAATACTTTATTCTTATTGCTGCCAATTTTCATCGCTTCGGTGACCATGTCCTGTATTTCGTAGCGATACTTACTTATCTCTGCTAAGAATTCAGGAGTTAATTTACTTTCTTTGGCATAGCGACTCAATAAATTCTTCGCTTGGTCCCAGTCTTTTTCTTTCTTCAGTTGTTTCCCTTGGTCAACCGCACTCTTTAAGTCTTTTACTAGAGTAATACTCGTTGCCAATTTATCTTTGACGTTCTGTGGTACCTCTGAGTAACCTTCTGATGCAGGGTAGCGTGTGTCCATCATTTCGATTTGGCGCTGTAATGGCTCGATATTTTCTTGCATTTGCTTGGTATAGTCAGAGATTTTGACAATATAACGTTTGAGTATCGCTGTTTGTTCTTTTTCGTATTTGAGTTGTTCGGCTTTTTCGATGATACTTTCTGACTCTTTTAGGTATTTCTGAGTTTTGGATATATAGCTTTCAGAGGAAGAAGTCAGAGACATAGAGCTTTGTAAAATATAGATCGCGTCGTCAAGGTTTTCTTGTTCGATTTTTTTGTTGACCTTGTTTGAAACAGAATTTAGCTGGGCGATCATTCTCTTGGCTTTGGCGACGTGTGTTTTACCGTTGCGATAGAATCTTTTCAATTCTCTATTGGGCTCGAAGGTTGTATATACGTAATTCAGTTTGTCTTGCAATAGAGAGGTTAGATCGGTGAGCGGTAGCAACTGCTTTTTTACTTTTTGTAGTAGCATTACGACACGCAAACCTTTTTCGCTTTTTTCTTTCATGCTCTGAGCAATTTTTACGGTATCCGCGGTGTTTTCTCTAACTTGTTTTAGCGAAATTAACAAGGTGGCATCTTCGGAAACTTTACTGATTTCTTCGAGAGCTTGTTTCACTTGACCAGCATATATATACTTACGGCTGGCATCAATGACTTTTCCGATATCCACCAATTCTTTTTCTGCCGTAGACTTAATTTCCAGAGTTTTCTTTGTTTCTTTTGGAATATCTAAATCATTACCAAAACCTTCTAGTGTCACAAGGTCGGCGCTGAGTGTTTTTAGCTCGCTTTCTATCGAACTAACACGCTTTTGTGCACCGTTTAGAAGAACGAGATATTGTGCTTTACGTTCTTTTTTCAGCGCGCTGGCTTCGCAAAGTCTTAGAGTTTGATCTACGTCTTCGATCATACTCTTGGCTTCGGTTCCATTTGGCGATTGTAAATCTTTGTAGGTATTACTGTTTTCCAGTGCCGTAGTGAGATTATCGGCAAAAAGTAGTTTTTCGATTTTGTTCAAAGATGTTTGCCAAGTGTCGAGATCCTTCTTCATATCCACGGCGAGTTTTTTGCTCTTTGGTGGTGGCGGCGGATAACCTTCCCCGGTATATTTTTCTTTTATAATAATGAGTTTACCATTTAACGACTTGTACAATTGAGAAAAAAGAATGATATTTTCACGTAGTTTTCTCAAGACGCGGCGTACGGAAGATTCTTGTACGCGAATATTATTCATATACTTTGCCATCGTTAGTGTATGGTTCGCCTTGAGTTTCAGATTGTCGATGGTTTTTGCGATTTTGTTTTTATACTTATCTTCGTTGTAATCGCTAAACTTTTCTTCGAGAAAAGCCTGTGCTTCTTTTTCTTTCCCTTCTCCAATCATTCGATTGGCTTCGGTGATTGTGCCCTTCATCTGTTTTATTTGTTCGCGGATGCGTTCCACTTCGGTGGTAATTTTTGGACTTGGTTCGGGAAAGCCCAATTTTGAAGGAAATTTTTTCTTCACTTCGCCGACAATGCCCAATACTTCTGTGGTTTTTCCTTTGACATCTTCGGTGTAGGAGTCTAATTGAGCGATAATTTCATTGCAGGCACTGACGGTTGTTTGGCGTTCGTCGTAGTTTTTGTACATAACCAGAGCAAAGTAAACGACGACAAGAGCCGCTACCGAGGCGCCAACGATTTTTAAATTTTGTGGTGTCAAATACTGTTTTATCGGAATGCGTTTTGCTGCTGGCTTTGCTGGAGACGTTGTTTTTGGTGGTTGAGGTTTCTCTACGCGTTTGCTGGTTTGTGTTCGCGATACCTTTTTTGTTTGTTTTTCTTTTTTGGTTACTGGGGCTAAGGTGATTCCATATTTATTGAGAATGTCGACATCTGCGGGATTGAGGGCCGGAAGTTCTTGGTCTTTAACGACAACAGAGTCTTCAAAAGCTTCGCGTATGGAGCGTGGAGTTGTTTTTTCTTCGCTATTGATTTCTACTCCGTATTTTTTGAAAATTTCTACTTCTTCGTGGCCGAGACTTGGCAACTCTTCGTCAAGAGGGATTTGTGATTCTTCGAATACAAATTGTTTGCTACTTAGGAACTCTTCTTCCTCTTCTTCCTCTAAGCCTGCACCGCTGGGGATTTCAATTCCGTATTTTTTTAGAACTTCAATGTCATCTGGGCCTAACTGTGGCAGTTCTTCATCGCGTATGACCACCGAGCCTTCGAAAATACCCTTGTTGAGATCTTTTTTCTTAATGGTGTCAATGCCATACTTGCTCAAAATTTCCATGTCACCTGATGTCAAAGGGGGCAGTGGTTCGTCCAAGGTGACGATTGAATCTTCTTTGATGGAGACATTATCACCTATTGTTTCTAGGTTGGGTTTACTGCGCGGAATGTCCATTTCTACCACCATCATTCCAGCGTCAAAGCTACTTTGTTGTTCACTGTCTGGATCTAAATCGACATAGTTCTCATCGGGTTTTGATTTGAGAACTTTCAATGAACAAGGTACATTGCCTAGTTCTTCACGTATTTTTTCCAATGCTTTTTGATCGCGGATGAGTTCATTTTTATGGCCAAAGAAAAAGTCATCTTTTTGATCGCTTTTTTGGCACAACAACATAGATCCGTTTTCCCAAATAAATATGACGTAGACAACATCTGGGCTTGTGAAAAAACTATTGCGTAACCGTAGGGCAAGTTCAAAGTCTATTTCTTCGTGTATGGTAGAGAGTGTGCCGGGATTAGCATTTAAGAAGTAGTTGAGGTTTTGAATTTCAATAGCGTAGCAAGAGGCTTTACGATCACACAATGAATCTTTAAAACCCAAAGACATGCTATTGTCTTCGATAAACGCACCATCGGCAAAATGATATTCGATGATTTCATTTTCAGTGTGTACTACGAGATATTGTTCTTTATCTTCTTCCAAAACAAGAACATGATTATTTTTGAAGTCAGCAAGTAATTCTTCAGTTAAATTTTTATCGTGAAACAAGCAATATTGTTTAGCGGCATAAATAAAGCTACAACATTCCTGAAACGTAATTTCTTTGTTCATCACTGCTACTCCATCATTAATTTTGCTTTAAGCTCATCATGTTCGCATGTATATTTTACAATTTGTTCTAACGTTTTTTTTATCTGGCTATCATTTATCAAAGGCTTGATGTTCTTAATACATTTTATCACTTTATAGGTGTGAATTTCTAGTTCTTCCGATAAATCTTTTACGGAAAATTTTTTTTGCGTTTGTAATATGTATTGGAAAATTTTTTGCGTGGTTTCATCCTGCAAGTAAGTAGAGTGCAAACTCTCTACATATTCTTCATCAAAGGCTTCTTCAAAAAAAGCGTTGTCTTTTGGCTGTAAACAAATTTTATATGTGGTATCTATTTTATTTTTACTGTGTGACCTACCAAAGAAGACAAACACTATATTACAAAAAAGATCATCGTTTACAAAATTTAAAAAACGCTTAAACTCTTTTTGTGGCATAAAATTTATGCCGTCGATGCAACATATAACTTTTTTGTTATCGCTGGCTATTTTTTTTCTAAGTTGTTGCCAGCCAGGGGCAAGCATTATATCTAAGTCTTGTATTTCTACAATATTTTGTTGGACATCGAAAACATTTTTTAGGTTACGATAAAACCAAAATTTAAATGTCGCACTATCTTGGTAAATGGTTTGCGGAGATATGTAGTATTTACACACATAGTCCGCTTGTGGATACTCTATGTGAGAGCACAGTGTTGTTTTACCGGTTGCAGGGGCACCTTCTATCATGATGGTTTTGATTTTTATACTCGGCGGTAAGCTAAAAATATCATCTAGAGTTTGTTCTAAAAAATTTTCAATCCACGGCATGATAATTACATCGTCATTATTACGATGAGTAAAGTCAATAATTCCTTTTTTTTCCGCCTGGTATTTCCGATAACTTTGCGTTAGCCGTTCTTTGTGAAAGTCTTTCATGCTGCAGTTTGTTTCATACAAACGAAGTCCCTCACTACCTATTAGTTTGGCAGCAAAAAATGGGGACATTGATAGTATTCTATTGTTGTGTTTGACAAACGTTTTGCCATCTTTTACTTCATATTTCTTTTTTGCAATAAACCCCAACAAAGAAGGCAAGAATTGTAAGTGCTCTTGCGCTTCGTATACATCGGAAATCGATGCTAAATTTTTGTTGAGTTCAATTACCTCATAGAACCATTTTAATCGCGTAAAACGCTCTTGAAAGGAAACCGTATCAAATATTTCTGCAAACTCTTGTAAGGAAAGAACCGTTTTGTCGTATTCTGCTACATGAGCAAATATTTTTGTCCAGTCTTCAATACTTCGGTGATTAAATTGTGAAAATAACCAATAATGAAATTGTTCGTCTTTTTCCTCAAACTGCGCATATTCCAACAAATGCAGTTTGCCGATGAATGAGATCGTTTTAAAAAATACTTCACCCACGGCAATGCTTCGTTTTTCTACATTAAGGTCTTGCGAAAGTGTTTTGTAGTATGTATCGATAAAATCGGGAAAATTTACGGTCATGATAGAATTTTGGCATCTGTAATTGCATGTTGGAAAACCATCACACTATGGCGCGAATTTGGTTGTAACTTTAGTTTTAAATCGTATTTTGAAAACCAATCTATGTAGCCGACGATTTGTTCTCCTTCGCCGAGAATAAGTTGCAACTTTGTACCTTTTTTTAGCTCTTCTATAGGTAATTTAAACCTTTCTTTGGGGTTTTTGCTAGGAAGAATAGGTGACTTTTGCAAATCGCGGTTTATCGTTAGTGATTTGAGTATTAGTTCATTGTTCCGATCACGACAAAAGTATTTTATATCGAGTTTTGGTATCGTGATGAGTTTACGATTTGAAAATACTTTTAGTTCGTATGGTGTGTATGAATGTACAGTACCTATTTTTGATTTCATATCGTATAAATGGAAAGTAATGAGGCTTTTACTCTTCTTTAATTTTTGTAAGTAATTATTGAGTGGTTCGTTATCACTCAAGCGGTCTTTAAGGTAGTTTTTGTACCAGACACCACGTTTTTTTTCTTTTTGATTTTGTCGCTCTAAATATTCGGCAACATCAATATCATTGTCCACGAGCTTGTAGCATGTTTCGAGTGGAATATCTGGATGATTACTTCTTATTTGCAGAGCTTTGCTTTTGCGTGCCTCTTTTATCTCATTTACCTTAAAATACTCTTCTAGAGTAAACTTGCCATCAATAATGGATTTTGCAATAGGGATCGACATTTTGTACTTTGTGGTCAATTGTAGTATTTCTTCTTCTTTTTCCACAAAATTTTGGCATTGTTTTTTGTATTCGTCTAGAGAGAAGGACGCTTCTAAAATTTGCATGACATTTTCTGTCGATAGGGTACCGTTTGGCGTAAATTTTTTAAGCTCTGTTTGTAGTTTCTTTTTGGCGATTGCATTTTGTTTGTATAACTTTTGCTTTTCCAACCACAGTTCTATGGGAACCACTCCTGTTGAAATTTCCAATGCCGTAGCTTCGTCCATATTGTATTTACGCATTAGGTGCTTTACTTTGCTACTTCTCTGGTTAGTAGGTTGCCTTCTCTTTTTTCTTTTATATTTGTGGCGATGATCCTTCTTGTGATTCATGGGTTTCTTTCTTTAAAGATTATTTCAAACAAATTTGAGTAGTGCTTTCGCGTGTCGACTATTCTGTGTAGCTCAAGACATCGTTGCGCTAATTAGTTTGTCTAAACAAACTAGTACGATAATACCAACTATCATAAAGCTAATAGACATAATCGGCCAGATAATAACAAATCCACCTACAAATCCTAAAACTCCTCCCAAAAGAGTTATGAAGGTGAGTTTATCATCTGAGAATTCTCTAAATCCCTGTTCTAGTTGTTCGGCAGAGATGGTTTGTAATTGAGTTGTGATTATTTTTCGAATATTTATTTCTTGAATTAATCCCATTTGCATTTTTAAAAGTACATTTTCGATAGATTCGCTATGGGTGTCTATTGTATGTGGAATATTTTCTAGTACAATATCCATGTCGTCAATGATGGAAATAAGAAGTTCGGAAACTTTATCTACAATGCGATCTACCAAATCGCCAAAAGGAATTTTCCATACATCTTTGACTTTTGAAAACAGTTTGCGTTTAAAAACTTTTCCGACAACAGTTTCTAGTTTAGATACAGAAATACTTTTTATTTGTTCGCGAAATTCGGCATCTTCCGAAATTTTTTTTATATAACTCGCTAGTAATTTTTTTGTATCGTCTTGAAATTCTTTATCGCTTGTTAATTCTTTTAGCTTTTCATTTAATGACAAAGTGATGCGTTGTAATATACCACTGTCTTCTATTTTTTTGCGTATCAATTCTTCATTTATTAATTTTTCAGATACTTCGTAAGTAATTTTCTCTATGAGGTCATCTCGTTGCGATGGAATCAATCCATGTCCAAAAATAGGTCGTGGATGCCGTGGCCAAAACAACATTTTTATTGCGATCCAATTTGTTCCAAAGCCAATCAAACCAGCGATCGAGCACGAACGAATTATCTGATGTGGATTCCAAAAAAAACTTAATGCGAACAATGATAGACAACACGGAGTAAAAATTCGTACTGCCAATCTTAAGCCTTCTCCTGAGCGAAAAGCCAAACTTTCAATTGTGTATTCGCCTTGTTCTTTTGTTGCTGGAAAAGGAAGCTGTGTTTCTTCGTGGAAGATTTTCCGCCGATATTTTTTTATATAATCAATAAAAATTGTGTAATTGCTCCATAGAATGCCACAAAGTTTTCTATAAGATTTTGCTTCGCTTTATTTTACAAAAAAACTTGTTTTTGGCAAATATAAAATGATTGAAAACCGTTTGCGGTGTAAAGGGATGGTTGAATGTAAGGACTAGATGTTCTCAAAAAAAGTCGCTTTTTGTTTGTGGATTCCCGGCTTGGTAAAAATGTGTATTTGTTTGGAATGTTTTTAAGGTTAGAAAGTTAACTGAAAGCCGGTATTACACAACCGGCTCATTATGCAAATTTAGACAAGTTTTACTTGTGATTTTTTACCACTTTTTTCCGCTTCACTTAAACCTTCCACACCGTTTTTTTCGATTTGTTGTCTAAGCCAGCGAATATCGTCACGAAATTTTTTACTATCTTCGTACGCGCGTTCTTCTGAAGATCCACTGCGTCCTTGAAGTGCTTCAAGTGCAATTTCTTCCGTGGGAGGCATCATTCCTGCGGACATCTTTTGGAAGATAACATTTACTCCTTTTAGATGTTTTTTGACAACTTCTGGGTCGGATTCTGATTTTAAACGATGAAGCTGATTACATACGCGGAAAGAAAGAGCCTTTAAACTACTAAGACCTTCGGATATAATTGCAAATCGCTTTGTAAATGCCAATGCTCTTTTTTTGCGAATTTCAAATGCAATCATTACAAAAATAGATGCGATGATAAAAGCAATAACAAAACCGATAATCAGAGAAGGAATATGTATTTGCATAATTAACTGTCTTTAATTTTGAGATAAATTTGTATGATTTATTAACTACTTTGGTGTAGACTAATAATAAAATTCTGCACGAATTAAGTTATCTAGAAAAGACCAATCTTTAACCTTACACCATGACTTTTTCTATATATCTTAATATTTGATTTTCACTTTTTACTACAGATTTGTCAAACAATATTTTTAAAAATATAAAAGAAAGGTGTGCAATGGCAAAACTCGGACATTACGAAGTTATCAAGTGTATTGGATCTACAGAGAAAACTATGTTGTATGCGGCACGACATCCCTATTTGGGACGCGATGTTGTAATTGAAGCATCTCCTTCTTCTTGTGATACCGATTTACAGAAGAGGTTAAAGTTTTTGGCACAGCTTTTGGGAACGTTAGACCATTCAAATATTTTACCCGTTTTTGATGCATTTGAAGACGGCAAGATGATGTACCTTGTCTTTAATTGGCCCAGTGAAAAGCTAAAATCTGTTGAGCGCATTGTGAAAGATGGTGGACAAATAAGTATTGATCAAGCGCTTATTTATACATTGCACTTGTGCGAGGTTCTGGAGTTTCTCGAACAAAAAGGTGTTGTGCACCAAAATATACATTTGCAAAACCTATTGGTATCTGAAAACGATTTTTACCTCAGTGGATTTAACTTGGCAAATAAAGTTACCAATAGTCATGAGGAGTACCGTGAGGAGCTTATGGATGGCCGTTATGCTGCCCCTGAATGGATTGCGCGACATCCACTTACTTGCAAACAAGATATATGGAGTTTAGGAGTTGCTTTATACAATATGTTAACGGGAAAGTATCCTTTTGAAGGAGATGAAGAACTTTCTACTGCTCAAGTAATTATTGGTGGAGAGTATAAAAGACTTAACAATTTCCCCAACATCCCGCAATGTTTAGATGAATTATTGCAACGTATATTTGTTGCCGAACCTGAAAAACGCATTTCGGTAAGTGAGATCAAGGATATTGTTTCTAAGGAACTTTACAAAACACCTGTGGGAACTGTTTTTATTGCTATGCCTTTTCATATGCATTTTAATCGTGCCTACAACGCCATTAAACGCGTGTGCCAAGAGCACCGACTTCAGCCAGTACGCGTAGATGAAAATTTTATGCCAGCGAACATTTGGCAAGAAATAGAGGAAGGTATTAACAAAGCAAACTTCATCATCGGTGATTTAAGTCCTGTTCCAGGTTTTGAGCAGACAAATCCCAATGTGGCATTTGAAGTGGGGATTGCGCATCATTTGCAAAAACCAACCGTACTATTAACGCAGGACATTGAAAAGTTACCGTTTGATTTTAAGCAACAACGTGTAAATGCGTATGCAAACACCGAGGAAGGAATGGTGGAATTGGAGAAGAAACTACACGACATTATTAAAAGTATCATGTCATCGAATTAAAAACGAAATTTGAAATCAGAAAGCTGTCTAAGAGTGTCATCCTGACTTTAAGAGTGTCATCCTGACTTTAAGAGTGTCATCTTGACTTTTAAGAGTGTCATCCTGACTTTAAGAGTGTCATCTTGACTTTTAAGAGTGTCATCCTGACTTTAAGAGTGTCATCCTTACTTTTAAGAGTGTCATCCTGACTTTTAAGAGTGTCATCCCTGACTTGATCAGGGATCCAGCGTTTGTAAATTTATTTTACATTGCTGGTTTCCCGCTTATGCGGGAATGACACTTACGCTTTCTAATCGATGTACTCTAGTATGAATTTTTCTTTTGTGCCCAGAAGAATAACGTGTACTTCCTCTTTGAAGTCGTGAATAGAAACATCTTCTACGCGATCTCCATCTAAATAAGAGCCATTGGAAGAAAGATCTTCTATTTTCACTTCTTCATCGAGGAAACTAATGCGCATGTGTTTTCTGGAAACACTGCGAAAATGCGCTTCCTCTGAAACACCCTCATGAACAATTGTTTGTGTATTTTCTCCATCTCTTCCCAGAGTTATATCGCAAGAGCGGCTTCTACCAAGAGTAACAGATTGTCCTAGTTCAATGTAAAATTCTTTTCCTTTTACACTGCCATATATTCCGCGTAATAAAAGTTTTCCTGACATTTTTGTAACTTTCTTTACTCTAACATCCTACGTGGTTATTTGAACATACTTGATATTTGTACCTTAATTTTTTTTGTCGTACTGTAACAATTCCATCTCTTCTCTTACTTCAACTTTTTCAATAGGGCGAATCATTGGATTTTTGGTGATGTATTCTTCTAGATACTTCATCGCTGTTTTATAGTCACCTTCTAGTTTGGCAATATTGGCTAAGTTTCGCGCACCACTTTTCATTTCGGGATAGTCTCTTATCATATCAAAGATACGATTTTTCGCCAAAACGATGTGCTTCTTAAATAAGCCTTGGTATCGCGATTTGGAGTCATCTGTCTTTGCATACTCTTGTGCCTTGCGCATTAAAACAGCTATTTTGTAATCCGTATCTCCGGCAAATCCTTGGGCAATGCGATTGCGCTTGCGGTTGATTTGACGTTGCATTTCCAAAAATTCAATCTGTCGGTCTAGTTTAGTGTGTTCGTCCTCTAACAGACCGATTTCTTCGCGTTTAGATTTTCTTTCTTCCAGGTAAGTGTCTATGGGAATGAGTTCTTCATTGGTAAATTTTATGTACTTATCTAGATAAGTTAAGGCCTTTTCGTAGTTTGGTAAACCTTTTTCTAAAAAAACGTCCACTAAGTTTTCCTGTGGAGATTGACCGGTTTCTTCATAAAGTGCCAGAGATCTCATCGCATCGCTGTAGTAAGGAAGAGCGACCATCGAGTGTACAGAAGCAAGCATGTTGTACAAGTCTTGACCTTGATCGGCATAATCCACAGCTTCTTCATAATGGGTTAAGCTTTTGTTAAACCACAGTTCGGCTTCTTGACGTTTTTTAGATATTGTTTGGTTAATTTCTTGTTGTTTTTCTTGACGTTGTTTAGCATCAACGGAGGAAAGCTCCAGCAATGTCTCGTCCAAGCGTTTACCTATGTTCATTCCCCTTTTAAAATAAACAGCAGCGAGACCTTGATGTGTCCATACATCTGCATTGTCCATTTCGTGGGCTTTTGTAAACCATTTTTCGGCTTCGTCATTTTTGTTTAGGTAAAAAAGAGTCCAGGCTTTCGATACAATTGCGCGTTTACTGTTTTGGTCGATTTCAAGAGCAAGTTCAATTTGCTGTAGAGCGTTTAAGTATTTTTTTCCGCGGTAATATGTTTGAGCACGTTCTAAGTATTCGTTTCTTTTGGCCACTTCTTCTGTGGTAAGAGCACACCCAATAATAAAAATACAACATATAATCATGATTTTTTGCATCTCAAGCTCCTGACTACATTGGAACGAAAATATTCCTTGAAATTCTTGTTGTGTTTTACGGTGAAAGTTATTGTTGTTTTTGAATTTGTCGGATATTTATCAAGGCTAGCTGGCGTATAAACGGTATATCTCTCATCTGTTTACCACTGAGCAAACAAGAATTTAGTGCTAGACAAGTTTGTATTTGTTTTTGGTATTTTTCGGACGAAATTGTATGCATGATATCTGCTGTTAGCAAAAGTCTTTGCGCAATTTCATTTCGTCTTTGTTCCCAAAACTCGCTAATAAAGTTTTGTAGAACAGCATAGTCTACATTTTTTTGTTCTGCAATGTTGTTGGTTACGTATTCCCGGCAATCTTGAAAATTCATCCACCACTGATCAAAAGGAAATTCTTTTACTAGATAACTTGAATTCTGAATCAAGCGATAGTGGTCTTCTGTTGTTTCTAAATCTACGATATACTCTTGTGGAATAAGATCTTCCCCGGGAAAAATATCGCGTAGTAGGAAAGCGGGTGTTACATGTTGCCCCTTATTTTTCCACAAAGCCCCACGTAGTATTTTTTTTGCTTTGTCTAGGGGAATTTCGCGAATGTCAGCGCTATTTTTCCAATCATTGATCATTGCTTCTTGTTTATACCGTGAAAGGTTCTCTAGAGAAAGAAAACTTTGCAGGCCTTTCTCTTGGTTGATCATAAAGGTTGAAATGCAATATTTATCATTTTCTTCACTACAACAAACGATCATTTGATTACCATAGCTATCCAACCACGAGATAAAGCAATCACTTACTGCTTGTGAACAATCTGGTTTTTGTTCTTCCAGGTGGGAACGATGTTTTTCGCGGTGAATGGCTAAATTGTTTAGTATTTTTAACGCGTAATCCGAAGTCTGCTTTTTCAATGCGTTTATCGCCAAAAGAGCAATGTCTTCGCTCGCCGATTCGGCTAAGTAACCAAGAAGCCATATACTTTTCTTTTTGTATATGTAGCATAGGTTGAGTATCAAATTTTCACAAAAAACACGGTCGTTTAATTTGGGTTGTAGTTGACAGGTGACCTCTTCAAGATTTTCGCCATGATCATCTATATTATTCACTAAACTACGTACGGCATAGTTGACTAGTTTAATTTTGTGTGGATATATACTGGCAAAATTATTAAATTCAAAATTTGGATGCTCTTGTAAAACCAGAACCAAACGGTTGCGTTTGTAGTCGTTTAATTCTGACTCTAGAAGATATTTTTGGATGGATTCTTTTGAGACATCACTTTTACATTGTGCCAACAGGTAAGAAATGATGTTTAATTCCCAAAAGTCTGAGGTCTCTGAAAATTTTTGTAGTCCGTGCTCTACTATACTCTCTTCTGGTGTTTTCTCAAAAAATACGTCCAAAATTTTTTGGACATTTTCGCTGACTCTTTTTTGAGAAATTTGGAATAGTATTTTATCTATTAAATTATTTAAATCAGTTGCCATTGTCATGACATTATTTAAGGACTTCCTATGTTGAATGTTGCTCGGATATTTTCTACTTCGATTACATCAGAATGCTTTAATTTGTGATCATCTACTTCCTGGCCATTAATCTTAGGAGGTTTTTTATTTCCTAAATGAATTATGCGGAAACCACTGTCTTCACGTAAAAGCACAACATGGCGCTTATTGATAAACCAACCTTCTAAAGGAAATTCACAATCGCTATTTGTTCCAAAAAAAGTTGCTGTTTTTGTAATTGGAAACTGTTTGCGAAATCCAGTATCGGTAGTTATTGTAAGATATGCTGCCAGGTTAGCTTTCTTCTTAATTTGCATTAAAGCTAATTCTTTTGCATCCATGGACATCGTCATTCCTTGAATGTCGCGTCCTTGTTGCCCTCCACCTTGAATCACTTCTGTGTTCGGTGAACTATCCAGCCATTCGTCTTCGGTATCCTCTTCCCCTTTTAAGAATGTTATAGAATGTTTTCCTAGGAAAAATTCGTCACTGTGATTTAGATTGTACTTCGCAATTTTTTCACCGCGAACAAAGGTACCATTGTTACTTTTTAAGTCGCGTAAAGTGTAAAAATCACCAGTTCTCTCTATTTGCACATGTACTCTAGAAACACCTAAGTTATCAACAACAACATCACAATCTGGTGCACGCCCAATAGTAACTTGATCCTTGTCAAACTCCAAAGTTTCTACTAGTTTTCCAGAAAAGCGAACAGCAAGTTTAAAGGAGGCCATATTCACGCCTTTCCACAAGTAACAAAAATTTTGTAGCAAAATTTACATGTATGACCACATTACACTAAATTTTATACAAATCAAAGAAATTAAATGTTTACTTCTGAATGAATCATTGAAAATTATCTGAATGAATCATTAGAAAATTATATTGTGTTGCGTTATCAATGGCAAGGAATTTTTAGCAAAAATATGCATATATTTGTTCTGAGATACGACTTCCAATAACAGAAAGTATAATACGGTCTCGTACCCATACCGTTCCCGTTCCCGAAAGTTATTTGCGTAAATGAATAAATCGAAAGCGCTGGTTTAGGAAAAAATATATATAAATTATTTAAATAATTGTGAGGGCTTTTTTTCCATATTCAGATATTGTTTTTCCATAAACAATATGTTATCATTTTAAATGATAGAAACGTACAGTTTTCTATACAACGCATTGTAGGAAAAAAGATAAAAACAAATCGTTAAAGAGAATGTTGTTGCTACTACACAATATTTGCTACATTTTATTGACCAAAGATTTTATAAATCTGTGATTGGGAAATAGATAAAAGAGTTCTTAGGCATTCTACAATTTGTTTTTACCTTCGACCATGATAAATGAAAACGATGGGATGGAGGTTTACAAATGATATTAAAAATAACAAATAATAAAAAAGCAAATGCTCTTATCACTGTTCTCGCAGTACTATTTGTCATTTCAACAATGGCAGTTAGTTTTGCAAGAATAGCAGGAAACGAGCGCGCTGCTTCTGTCAACTTTACGGAAGCTTTTAAAGCTCAGATGTTGAGTGAAGCAGGGATCAACTTCGCCGTTGCGAAACTGCGACGCGATTTTGAGCGCGAATTCTTTTCCCTTCCCCAAGGTTTTGGGAAGCAAGGAACAGAACCTGTCGGTGAAAGACGCTGGACATATACGGCATTAAAGCCACTTGCTTCCACAGCAGAAGCTCCCGATGATGACAGCGGAGCGGGCATTCCCATGGAAGATATGCAAAATGTGGCGGCCGGAAATAATGTTTTTGGTAACAACGAAAATCGCGTTTTTGCCGATTTAGACAATCCACAAATGATGACTCCGCACTTTTCGTACGCGTCGCTAGATCAGGACTCCAATTTACCAAAAACGATACTAAATCGCTTGACTGTTTCTCATACGGAAAAGACACTACCAAGTGGTGTTATTCCCTCATATTCACTGAAGATTTTTAGTTTAGACGCGCAGTTGGACTTGAACACCCAAACTCCAGATCCTAAAAATCCACCTGTTGGTGATCCCCAAGTGGTTACTGACTTACATATGGTGAAAATGTTGGAAAATTTGAGTAAAGCCATTGCTCTGCGAGAGCCATACTTTAGCAAATTTGTCGCAGGCGCCGGGGCTCCGGACGCAGCAGGAAACGGTCCACTCTTCTCTACGGAAAGAGATGAATTTATTGCAGAGGATATCCTCATACTGCGTGGACAGCTTCCTAGCCAACAGTACAAGACGAAATACCAAATTTTAAATATCCCTGGTATTGACAACGAGCGTGTACCATACCTATGGGACTTTATTTGCGCGAATCCCGAACCTGAAGGTGTCGTTTCACGGCCGGCGGAAGCAAATGTCGTTGAGCCCGCGGACGGTGAGCCTGAGTTAGAACAATATCGTCAAGATTTTCGTTCACCCGTGAATGTTAACGTCGCACCATGGCCTGTTTTGGTGTCTGTGTTTGCTGGTTTAGAATGTGTTCACCATGAGAATGGAGATACTGTAAGAATTAGCTTTGATGAAGCAAAAGCTCTTGCTTCGCGCATTTGTAACGTACGCCGCGAACAACTGTTTGAAGATGGTGACAGCGAAACAGAGATAGAAGATGCGTTGGACAGTTACCCGCTCACAACTTGGGAAAAGTTCAAGCGTTTTCTTCTGAAGAATGATGCCAGTGACGATCGCGGGGCTTTTGATGTTTTCGATGGAGACAACGAGTTAAAAATTCGTAAAGCCTTGCTTGTCTATGCAATGGGGGACCCGAATGTTCACCTGCGTAGAACAAACCCAGATAGAATACTCTACCAAGAAATCAATAAAACGGATATTACCCATCCAACGACGGAATTGACATTCCAAGTTCATGGACTTTTTGAAATTACTTCTCTTGGTCAACTTATCGATATCCAAGGGAACATCGTTCAGTCGCACAAGCGCCAAACCGTGTGTCGTATTTTCTCTCTACAAACAAAAAACACACAGGGGGATCTAAACGAAGAGCAATTGATCGCTTCGCTACCAAATATCCCTGTGGGGAAATTTAGCCAAGTCAATGGTTATTCTTCGGGAAACAATCTCAATGCCATCGATGCTCTTGACGATTCGGCAATGGATGATATTGCGAGTCAAGAATTTGGTCACGTTTCACCAGTGACTTTTGATCTAAACTATTTGGACCTAGACGGAACTATTTCCACATTTTCCAAAGATAATAATGATGGTGGAAACGTTTTGTTTCGCTGTAATTTTAACGGAGCTTCCCCCATAGATATCGCAACGGCGGCTGATGGGGAAATTGTTGTGAGTTTAAACGCCGACCACGCCGCGGGAGATCATAACCAAAAAGATCCAACAACTCTTGCGGACCCTGAGAATGCAGGTTCTGATTTACTGGCAGAAAAAAATGCCAAAACTCTTTTTCCTGAGGCAATCAACAGTGGCGATGTTGCCGAAATTGGCGATTTGGCCTCCGATGGGGTTATTTTTCACGAAAACCCTGACAATACCGCCGACGGTCTTCCTCTGGAAGATGAAACGCTGTGTTATCTAACAGAGGAAAACATGCCATTGCCGCCAACAGTAGAAGAGAGTGCTACTTCGACAAAAAGAGAAGGGACCGTTGGTTTTTGGTTTAAATTAAATAAAAACAAGAGCTGGAGTAAGTATCGTACGGTATTTTTTGCGACAACACCTTACCGCAACGACGCAGATGGACTAGCACTGGTTCCAGAAGTAGATGAAGAAGGCAACCCTATATTAGATGGAGATGGTAATCCCACGTTGGTAGAAGCAACTGTTCCCCTAGATGGTTTAAAAGGTGTGCAGATGGAAATCCAAATGAAATATAATAAAAATGAGGCCGATCCGTCTTTGTCACAAATGACCATTCAAGCGCGCAGAAAATTTTACGATTTAAAACCAAGTGTCAAAAGAAATGACGGTAGCAATACATTAGAAAATGACCAACCTGGACCAAATCCCGACGATCCAACGGGACCGAATATCGCAGATGGTATTTACGACACCGACAATCTTCCGGAGTTTATTGGCACAAGTGGAAGACTCACTTTTGATAACGTACAAGAACACCAGTGGTATCACGTTGTCGTTGACTGGGAAGATTCCACAAACATCCGTAGTATAGGCCTCTTTGGTTCTAATACACAGGTTGTTGCTGATTCTGATGGCTTGTTTGAAGTCGAATATCCCAGTAGACTCAATCAAGGAGACATCGATTTTGACGTCGAAAACCCTGTGGGAGATTTGGCGAATATTGCCAAAACAGCTGTTGCGGCGAATATATTTGTCGAAGATGTGGATACTGGTATAACATCGTTAAACGCTGATCTGTTAAAAGATCTACGACCAATCGAAAAAACCGAAGTTTTACAACGTGCCAATGCGCGCATGTTTTTTGGTAGTGTCTTGCGTTCGGTCTCTATGGATACCGTAGACGCGAGCGGTAGAAAAGTAACAGAAACAGATATTTATTCTAGCTCGATGACTCTTGACGATATTCGTATTGCTGAAGGTTTGTTTAGTAACCAAACGGTGGCTGTGACCAGAATAGCGCCAACAGGTTTCGAAAACAACAACAACAGTGTGATTGGTTTGTTTACCGGACGTTTCTCGCAAATTGATGAGAATCGCACACGACTAGGACGTTTCAAATTTACCATTCGTACACCGGCGACTGCCATAGATCCTTCCGGATTTGTGGAAGACCAAGACTCTTTCAATCTGAACGATGGAACGGTAGGAGCGGAAGAGTTGGGAGAGGATGTCAATTCTGTTTCCGAGTACATTACGCGTTATAATCCTGGCAAAAAGCGTAGGGCGATGCGTGTCAATGGCAACAGAGGTGTTGATGGTGATGCCATTGAAGTTTTAGAGGATATGATTCTTGGCGATGACGGAGGAAGTTCATTTTTTGGTTCCGAAATTAGTACCAATGAATTCAAGTCACTCTTCTTAAACGATCTCAAGCAAAAATGGCGCGAAATCATTACAGACCTCAATATGCACCAATTTACTACCATAAGAATTTTAGGTATTCCTGTTGGTCGTCGTTATGACAACATGAACAGTCCGTTTAAACTCACGGGAAATGATTTTGATCACCTCCAAGATATCGACGATCTTAATCTTTTAGGACGAGATGCGGGCGAGAGATTGGAACATTTTCTGCAGGTACACCCTCAATTCGCGGAACGTTTTGACGAAGCTATTGCAGAAGTGAAAGCAGAAGTTCTCATCGAGTTAGGTGGCGGCGAGCCTGAGCCTGATCCCGAGCCTGATCCTGTATTAGACAACAATACAGGCAATGCCGGAGGACAAGAACTTAATATTATTGTTGAACAAGATGGTTTGCCACTAAATGGTGCCGCGAATGTGGCCTTAAAAGTGGACGTAGAACTGGATGAACTCAACGAGCCAGCACGAGCGGCGCGTCTCATCCAAGAAGCGGTAGAGGACGCAGGCATTGAGGAAGCTCCCTCCGCGGGTGGCCAACCTGTGGGTTTAGAATCATCTGCTGCACAAGCGATCCCTAGTTTTTCTTTCGACGATAGTGCTGCGCTTGGTACGGAAGAAGAAATCATTGTGACACCACAAGGAGCGGAGTTCAATTATAATATTCTGTTTGAACAAGCACCAGGCAATGATCTTGACGGCGATGGAAATCCTGACGAGGTCAACTTGGCATTTGAGGCTCCTGTTGTCGATGATGTTACCCTAAGTTATCAAACGAAGTTGCTATTTTTCTATAACATAGAACTATTTGATTAAACACTTTCGGTATGAGTAACAATAAGCAGACGTGGTGCGATAAGCACTCGTCTGCTTTTTTTGTGGATATAACTGTTGTAAAAAGGACCAGTGGATATGAGCGACGAACATAAACCTATTCCAGAATTAGATTCGATTATTGCAGGCAGTGAACAAGAATTTAAAAAGAAACACCACATTGCCGGGAAAACCGAAGATTGGTTGGGGAAAAACTTTAAACAATACGACGTGGTAAAGAAACTCGGGCAAGGGGCTATGGCCGAGGTTTTTCAAATATACCATCCGGGTTTGAGTAAGCACTTTGCCTTAAAACTTACTGGAAGTAGTTTGGACAAAGTAGGAACGCTGAGTGATCAAGATTCCAAGCGTTTTCTTCGCGAAGCGCGTGTTTCGGCGAAACTAAAGCATCCGAATATTGTCTCGGTGATTGACAATGGAACAAAAGACGGGCGTGAATACCTAGTCATGGATTATGTCGAAGGTATGACTCTTGACGATTACATCGCCAAGAAAAAACCGTCTTTTAACGCATGCCTGAAAATTATTGCCAAAATTGCCGACGCCCTGAGTCATGCCCACAAACAGGCGATTATCCATCGCGATTTGAAGCCAGGAAACGTGATGATGGAAGGTGACGAGCCGATGCTGATGGACTTTGGTCTTGCCAAACCCGTCGATGTCGACACAAGCTTTACTCAGATGGGGACCGTTTTGGGAACGCCCAGTTACATGGCTCCCGAGCAAGCGCAAGGGCGTATTGATGAAATTGATGCCCGCAGCGACGTCTATGGGCTTGGTGCTATTCTTTACTATATGTTGACGGGAAAAGCGCCTTTTGAGCGCAAAGTGGTGATGGCAACACTGATGGCCGTTGTACGTGAAGACGTCGTTCCACCTTCGGGACACAATGCCGACGTTCCTGATGAAGTAGAAGCTCTTTGTCTAAAAGCGCTACAAAAAAATCCGCAGAATCGCTTTCAAAGCACCGATGAAATGGCAATGCATATTCACGCGTATTTGAATCCGCAAGGTGCGCAAGCGGCGGCGGTGAATCGCGCGACCATGGTTCAAAAAACGGGTGATACCGTCATTGGTAAGGAACAATCAGCTACGGTGGCACCGGGCAAGCGTGTAAAAGACAGCGGGGCTTTGGCAAAGTATGTGGTGAAAAAAGAATTGGCCAAAGGGGGAATGGGAGTCGTTTATGTCGCGGAAGACCCCAAATTACAGAGAACTGTCGCGATAAAAATTTTACATTCACGCCAACATGCTACGGACAAAGAAAATGCGCGTTTTATTAAAGAAGCGCGTATGGCCGCTAAACTTTCACACGGACGCATTGTGACGGTGTACGAGGTCGGCGAGTGCGAAGAAGGCTACTTCATCGCCATGGAGTACTTTCAAGCCAAAGATCTTGAGCAACTCATCAAAGCGCGCGAAAAGTTTTTCCAACAGGATATTAAATACAGTTGTGGGGTGGCGATCAAGATTCTGGAAGGGATGCAGCACGCTCACGAGAATAACGTACTGCACCGCGACTTGAAACCTGCCAATATTTTGGTACGCGACAAAGATTTAAAAATTACCGACTTTGGATTGGCGACCGATACCAACGCCACGGCAAGCGGGAAGAAGATCTTTATGGGAACACCCATGTACTGTTCGCCAGAACAGATGAAGTGTTTGCCACTTGACCCACGTGCAGATTTATATTCTATCGGAATCATTTTGTACGAAATGTTGACGGGTACAGTACCTTTTACCGGGAAGTCGTTTGATCAGCTTGCGGCAAAAATTAGCAAGCGTCCACCGAAACCACCGACAAAAATCAATAGTAAGATACCGCGCGATTTAGAAAATATTATTTTGACAGCGCTGAGTAAGAATAAAGAAGATCGTTATGCGGACGCCAACGATTTTAAGTTAGATTTACAACGCTTCTTACTCGGTAAGCCCATTTACGCAAAACCTCCGTCGGCGCTGGCGCAAATTTCGCGAACCTTGCAGTCGAGTAAAATGGGAATTATTGCTGCGGTGGCGATTATTGCTATTTTTTGGATGGTGAGTAGTTTTATGGCGAGCAGTGCCGCGACAAAACAACGCCAAGATGAGTTAGATGGTAAAATAGACCAAGTGAATAAATGGCTAGAAGAGGCGAACGAATACAAGCAAAAAGGGAACTTTTTTGAGGCGATTAAGCTAGCGCAAAACGCAAAAAAGGTGATCTCTTCTGAAGAATTTCAAGTACTTGCCGATGAATTTGTTCCTTTCATTCCTGAGGTCGATGAGTTTTTAGAGCCAACGGTTTCTTTACGTGATATTCGTTTGAAAAGAGCCCTGAAAGACCTAAAAAAGCTGCGTACGGAAAATCGCTGGGCGAAAATTCGCAAGGAAGTGATGAAAGTAAAACTTTTAGATGCTGAAAATTCTTATGTAAAAGAGTTGGAGACTTTCCTCAATAGTGACCATCTTGAACTTGTTCTTTCCGTAACCCCTAGAGACGCAGAGTATCGCGTGTACGGAATTAGCGACAGCAAGATCATTCTTTTTGATAAGGTACTGCACAGTGGTAAGGTCGATTCTCCTATTGATTTGACACAGGACAAGTGGTACATGTTGGAAGTGGTAAAAGAAAACTATTTTACTGTGCGTAAATTTTTGTTTGCTGGACGCGAATCGAAAAGTGTGTATGTGTCGATAAATATGGTGTCGCAGGGAGATTATCCGAATTATCGCAATATGACATACATTCCTTCTGCAAAGGTAGCGCTTGGACCAAAGCGGCCGTTGCCACGCCGCAAAAAGGTACGTTTTCCTCTTGGGACGTCTTCGCGACAAATCAATCATTTTTTGATAGATCGCTACGAAGTGAGTAATAAAGAGTATCGACAATATCTCGTCGAAACCGGAAAAGTAAAACAACCATCTTATATTCCCAAAACTTGGAAGAAGGGAAAAATTCCTCGTAAACGTGAAAATCATCCTGTTGTGGGAATCAGTTGGGCGCATGCACTTGAATATGCCGAACACTATGGAAAAGACTTACCGACATCCGCACAAATGGAGTTAGCGGCTCTTGGTACCGATGGTAGACGTTATCCATGGGGAGATCTTTCGGCGGTTACCGATAATGGAAAACTTTCTTATAAAAAAGAATTTATTTACTTGACTCAACCGAGAGTTTATACAACAGTTGCAGTAGACACCGTGAATAAAGATGTCAGTCCTTTTGGTATCCACCATTTGGGAGGCAATGTGCGCGAGTGGACAAAAACCGATGGAAAAATAAGAATAAAAGGTCGCGGTGTTGTGGAATTTTACGTAACCCGTGGCGCACATTTTCAAAAAAATTGTTTTGAAACAGATCAGTATCCACTGTGGGCTTATAAAGGAAAAGATTACAGTCCATACGTTGGTTTTCGTTGCGTGAAAAATCTCGCAGGAGGAAAATAACAATGAGGTATGTATTGTTTACGCTTATATGTAATGTGTGCCTGTTTTCGCAGGCACTAATGAATTTTTCTCAAGAAAAAGTCCAGCAAACAAATTACTGGGTGGTAAAAGGAAAAATTGATTTGCCTGAGCGTAATATGGTCAATGTGACGATGCATTTAGACAATCATTTAGTTCCCGATAGTAAAAAAATGTTGTACGTAAACAAAGGACGTTTTATCTATAAATTTGCCGTGAAAAAGCGTGCATTACCTGGGAATTACGAAATTAAGTTGATTTATAAAAAAAATAAGAAACGCCAAACGCAAATTCAGAAAGAATATATTGGCAGTCCTGGTTCCGAAGCGATGTACCGCAAGGAATACAATTTGTTTTTTCGTAACTTTATCGAAGAAATCACCGCCTTTCATGATTATGTAAAAGAGCAAACGGCCAGTTATTTAGAGGAAAGCCCGGTTGTCAGTCAAAAGAAAATTGATGAGCTTACAAATTGGGGCAAGGATTTAGAAAAAAAACTCAACGAATTGCAAAAGAATTTAGCAAAGTATTCTGAGCGCCGCGTTCTCATTCCTTATTCCTATGAAAGTATCAAAAAGGCGAAATTTGTTCTCGTTTACAGCAAAAGTTTGTTAAGTAGCTCAGAACAAAGCGTTTTATCGCACTTTAAGTTGAGCAAAAAGCGCGATAAAATACTTGGGGAGCGACGTGAAAAAATATATGTTGGTAATATTGAAAATCTAATAAAAGAGATCAAAAAGAATGAGCAATTCGCGGAATATCTCAATGATAACAGTGTACGTAGTGATCTTCGGTGGGTGAGTTCTGTGTACAGTAACTTCTCACAAGTCTATGTCAAGTCCCAGCAAAAGTTTGGTAAAAAATTCTGGGAAGGAAGAAGAGATGATTTCGCAGCACAGATGAAAAATTTTGCGCAACGTGTAAAAGATTATGAAGAGTCTACTTTTATCGAAAAGCATCCTAAGATACTCAAAAATTTGCAACAACTTTTGAGTTTACTTCGCGAAGTAAGTGACGCTTACACACGTGATTTATATGATAAAGCGCAGATTAGTTTACCCCCTGAAGTTACCACAACGAAAGACACTGTCGAAATTCAAAATGCGATTAAAGATACATCGTTTGTCATATTTGATATGCTACAAGGACTGATGTCACAAGAAGAAAAAGAACGGCGCCAACTCTTAAAACAAATGAAAGATACTCTAACGACTATTTCGCGTATGCAGCAAGAGATGCAGAATGAGTACATGATCATTATAGAGAGTCAACAGAACGGAAAATTAGACGAAAAGAGGCTAAATCGCTGGCGTAGTTCATGGCAAGGAAAAATGAAGTCGCTTAGTATCGACATTCAGAAAATTCTTCTTTTACAACGCATCCATAAAGTAAAAGGCGTTCCGCTAAGCTGGTATTTTTTCGTAAAGTATTTTAATACTGTTGACTTTAACTATAAGAAAATTGTCGATAGGAAACAAGATTCACGTACGATTGTGACCATCAATAAAAATCATGCACAAATTCAAAGAATGGTGAATACGATTCGCGTGGCGATTGCAAAGGAAAAGTAATCTCTGATGAAAATATTGACAAACTATATCGATGGTGAATTGTTGCCTACAGATAACCACCTCGACGTATTTAATCCTGCGGAGGGAACGGTGTACGCGAAAGCTCCGCGTTCGGGTGAGCACGAAGTCAATTGTGCTGTAGAGGCGGCCACACGTGCTTTTGTAAAATGGTCACGTCTCTCCGCAAGTGAACGCGGAGAGTATTTATTGCGCATTGCACAAAAAATAGAGGAACATTCCGAGGCTTTAGCAATGGCGGAGACCACGGATAATGGTAAGCCATTGTGGTTGTCCAAAGCCGTGGATATTCCACGAGCCGCGGCAAATTTTCGTTTTTTTGCCACCGCAATACAACATTTTGCCTCGGAGTCACATAGTAGTGAAACGGTTACCAATTATACGCTACGTCGTCCCATTGGCGTTGTGGGGTGTATTTCTCCATGGAATTTACCACTATATTTGTTTACGTGGAAAATTGCACCGGCACTTGCCGCCGGAAATTGCGTTGTGGCGAAACCATCGGAAATTACACCTGTTACGGCCTTCATGCTCAGTGAAATTTGCTGCGAAGTTGGGTTACCCAAGGGCGTTTTAAATATTGTTCACGGTTATGGCGGCGAAGTAGGGGCGTGTATGACAGCCCATCCAAAAATTCCGGTGATTTCTTTCACTGGAGGGACAAAAACCGGGGCGCAAATTGCCCAAACAGCGGCACCACTGTTTAAGAAAATCTCTCTAGAACTCGGTGGAAAAAATCCGAATGTCATCTTTGGGGATTGC
Organism: Candidatus Uabimicrobium amorphum; assembly: GCF_009002475.1. Classification (GTDB taxonomy): domain Bacteria; phylum Planctomycetota; class Uabimicrobiia; order Uabimicrobiales; family Uabimicrobiaceae; genus Uabimicrobium; species Uabimicrobium amorphum. The sequence goes on along the minus strand of NZ_AP019860.1, from coordinate 8,339,648 downwards.
AATTTTGAACGGATGATCAATGAAACAGTTCGTTCGTCTTTTGCCAACCAAGGGCAAATTTGCTTGTGTGGTTCGCGTATTTTTGTCGAAGAGTCGATTTATGACAAATTTTTAGAGCATTTTATTGCCAAAACCAGACAGCTTAAAATCGGTGATCCCCTAAAACCTGAGACCAAACAAGGTGCAGTGGTTTCCCATGAACATATGCAGAAAGTACTTTCTTATTTTGATATTGCAAAAGAAGAAGGCGGTAAGATTGTCTGTGGAGGTAAGGCTTTTCAAGGGGAAGGTCGCTGTGAAGGTGGTTGGTTTATAGAACCAACAATTATTACGGACTTAGGGCCACATTGCCGTACAAATCAACAGGAAATTTTTGGACCAGTTGTGACTGTTACGCCATTTACGAGTGATGAGGAAGCTCTAACATGGGCAAACTGTACACCGTATGGTTTATCGGCAACGGTGTGGACAGAAAATTTGACACGCGCCCATCGCTTTGCCCGTGACCTGCAGGCGGGAATTGTGTGGATAAATTGTTGGTTGGTAAGAGATTTACGCACACCTTTTGGTGGTGTCAAGCAATCAGGAGTAGGACGCGAAGGTGGCTGGGAAGCGCTACGCTTTTTTACGCAAACCAAGAATGTCTCTATTTATCAGGGTGAGTAGGTTGGGAGAGAGGTAAAGAGATAGTTGTTAGAGAGTTTTGTTGTTGTGCGATGCCCTCACCATCGAATTAGCAGTTACAGCTGCGCTGAAATCTGCTATTCTCATACCTCTCCCACAGGGAGAGGTGTAATGCTTCTCTTTTGGTAAAAACTAAATTCACTTGAGTTGCGAGCCAAAATAATTTTGTGTCTGACTGAGACCGTATAATATAAAATGAATGGAAGCACATAAGACGTGTTACGCCTCTCCCTGTGGGAGAGGCATGAGAATTAAGGTTTTTAGCGAAGCTAAAACCTTAAATTCGATGGTGAGGGCACCAATCCGAAGAAATAACCTCTAATCTTAAATGAACCCCCAGCTCTCATCTTAACCCAGCCCAAACCCTAAAACAAATTCTTCACAACACGAAAGCTGGAAAAACGATTACCGCGATTTGAGGCAATTCTTCCGCGGTATGCACAACGGCAAAAATCGGCGATGTAGTAATAACTTCCTCCGCGAATCACTCGGGTGGAAGGAAATTCATCGTCAATCCATGCCTCATCCCCTTGGGGAGCTTTTTCATAGTTAGGGTGCCAGGTATCTAAACACCATTCCCAAACATTGCCGAGCATGTCGTGTAAACCATAGGCATTGGGTTTTTTCTCTGCAATATTGTGCGTTTGACCTCCAGAGTTGTCGCCATACCAGCAATAGTCTTGGTCCATTTTGTTGCCCCAGTAGTATTCATGACCACTCCCTCCGCGGGCGGCATATTCCCACTGTGACTCCGAAGGCAACTCTAGATCATTTTTTTTGCAAAATTCCATACAAACATCCCAGCTAACGCTGTCAACGGGCCGTTTGTCTCCTTTGAAGAACGAGGGGTTATCTCCCATTATTTGCTGCCACACTTCTTGTGATATGATGAATTTACTAATGAGAAAAGATCTGATGGTTACGCTACGCATCGGTTTTTCCCAATCGTATCTCTCTCCACCCATGACAAAACTTCCTCCGGGGATGAGGGCGAAGATTAGACCAGTTTTTTCGTGTTCAAATTCGTCAATGGCAAAAGCAATATCTCCACAAGTGTATGTTTCTTGTTGGGTGAATTTGAAACCTTTTTCTGAGATTAGGCCATGTAGGTTTTTTGACTTTCTCTCGTCGGGAGGTAGCATTAGCATTTCAATGTCGTGAGATTTTACATTTTCTGCTTCCCACCACTCGGGGCATTGACGTATGACTAGCCCCCACGCCTTATCTTTTATATCTTCGTTGCACAATTCACTGGAGATAAACAAATTGTATTTTTCAATTTCCAGGGTCAGACGTTTTTGTACATCATCTATTTTTTGATTGGCAATGCGTTCTAATCTTTTGCTGTTTTCTTTGTGGAGTTTGTTTTTAATTTCGCGAAGTTCAAGAAGTTGGCTTTCTACTTTTTCCTTTTCTTTGAATATCTTAATCACATTGTCTACTTCTTCTTGAGCGCGGTTGCCACCGACATCATCTATATGTGATTTGATTCTCGCCAACTCTGTTTGTTCGATATCACCTATTTTCTTTTCAATGTCACCAATTTCTTGCATGGTGTTGTTGATTTGTTGTGAAGTAACTAAATCTTTGTAGCTGTCAACACTTAGAAAGAAAAAATATTCTCCATTTTGATTTTGAGCAAATGTATAAAAATAAGGATATGGCTTATCTTTGTCCGCCAAAAGTGTACAAACGTTTAGATGTAGAGTGGAGGCAATAAGTTTGGATTGTTTGTTGTCAACAAGAGCTTCTAGCACCGCGTCGGTAAACGCACTGTGATTGTTAAATTCTGCGCTGGGGGTTTTCCCTGAATAGATCACTTGGCGAGACTGTTCTACATACCACTTGGTCAACATGTCGTCGTCAATATTTCTTTTCTCTTGTTGCGAAGATAAAAAGTTACCATGAAAAAAGGAGTCACAAATAACTAGCACATGACGTGCACGACAATGGTCAACGTATTTTTTTATTTCGTAATTGCTCACCCACTTACCGAGGCTTTCTTCCGTTGCATCTACAGGGAGCCAATACCCCTCATCGGTCCATTCATCTATAACACCATGTCCAGAGTAAAAAATGATAAGAGAGTCTTGCTCTTTTAGGCCTGTAGAAAATTCACGTAGGTAATAAAGAATGTTATCCCTAGTTGCTTCGTCATCACATAGCGATAGGATGTTTTCCTCCGCAAAATTATATTTGGATATTAAAATTTGCGTGATATCTTGTGCACTTTGTAAAGGAGCGGTTAGCTGTTGCACATTTTTATAGTTGTTGATTGCAATGACAAATAAATAACATTGCCCGAGCATTTCGTTTTTGGCCGTCACAATATTCTCTCTGTATCTGAAAAAAATAATAGAATTTTGTAAGGTATTTTTGTTTGAAGCTACTAACTAATCGATCATTAATTTAAGATAGTATATTCTATACTTAAATATTGTTTATAATCATATTATTATAACATATAAACCCGTATACTTTCCAGAGTATATTTAGGAGTAAAAAATGAAAAATGCAATTTTATTTATGGTTGTGATATCTTTGAGCGTTGGAATGATGGCCGATGTATTTGATGCGTGGAACGAGAAATACGATGGGGTTGTTAAAGATCATGTCAAACAAAGTGTGGTCAAAGGAATTCAAGGGAGTTACGTAGATTACAAAGCCTTGCGTGGCGATCGCCGCGTAGATGAACTGCGTCGTGCGTTGGCGTCATTGCCTTCACTATCTTCGCAATCGCGTAACAAACGACTTGCTTGCTGGATGAATTACTATAACTTTTTAACATTGTATATTGTGGCGAAAAATCCAGGTTTAAAAGGTCTACAGGATTTAAATAAACCCGGAAAGAATATTTGGAATCAGGATGCCGGGAAAGTTTCAGGAAAGTCCTATACTCTGGATCACATCGAACACAAGATTATTCGCAGTTATGGAGAACCGCGTATCCATTTCGCATTGGTATGTGCGGCGGTGAGTTGCCCTAATTTGCTGAATGAAGCGTACACCGCGGATAAACTAGAGAAGCAACTGGCAAAACAACTACGCGTATTTGCTCTAAATAAGAAAAAAGGTATTCATTTAGATAAGTACAATAAAACTTTGAAACTGTCGAGTTTATTTGATTGGTTTAAAAGTGACTTTAGCAACGACAGCAAAAAGTGGTTGTACAACAACAAAATAATTCCACGCTATGCCTTGAGTTACAAAGTCAGTTATTTGAACTACGATTGGGACTTAAACGCATTGCCAGGTAAAAACTAAGTACTTGTAAACAAAAGAAAATATACGGACGCTCTTTAATCGTCACCGTAATCGTAATCGTAATCGTCACCGTGACAGTGACCGTCACCGTGACCATGACCATGACCGAAAGAACGTTCGTTCTCTAAAGTCTTTACTACATACAAAATTACTTATACAAACGCGTCTAATTTTTAGATCGGAGATCACATATGTCACTAGCACAAGCATATTCGCGTTACACAAACTGGCTGCATACACGTTGGCCTGCTGGCACGGCAGAAAAATTACCAGAGGTGGGGGAAAGTGGCACGACAAACATTCCCGGCGTATATGTTGTCGGAGATTTAACTGGCGTACCGTTATTGAAGTTTTCCGCAGAAACCGCGACAAAGGCTATTCAACACATCTTACAGGACGCTAGTTTTTCCAAATCAGACAATAACGAAATTGTGGATATTGCGATTATTGGAGGTGGGGTTTCGGGTATTTCTGCTGCCATTGAAGCCGCAAAAGCCAAATTGTCATATGCGGTATTTGAGGCGTCGGAAACATTCTCTACCGTGGCAAACTTTCCCAAGGGTAAGCCGATATACACATACCCTACAGACATGGAACCAAGTGGTGGACTTCATTTTCATGCCGACGTAAAGGAAAAACTTCTAGAGGAGATGGAAGAACAGCGCCAAAAGCATTCTATCGAAGTTACTCGATCGCGTATTGAAAATATCAAGCGTGAAAAGGGCGTTTTCTCTCTTACAAGAAAGCACGAATCCACGGTAAAAGCGCAGCGCGTTATTGTTGCTATTGGACGTAGTGGTAATTTTCGCAAGCTAGGCTGTCGCGGAGAAAATTTAGATCACGTATACAATCGCCTTCACGATCCTAAAGAATTTGGTGGTAAAAACGTCGTGGTTGTCGGTGGAGGTGATTCTGCACTTGAAGCGGCGGTTGCTATTGCGTGCTGCGGTGGGCATGTAACTTTGAGCTATCGCAGTAAAGAGTTTACACGTCCCAAACCAGAAAATATTGATAAAGTACAAAACTTAGTGGAAAACCCCAGTTGTGATGTTTGCGTGGAAAAGCCTAGTTCGGAACGGGTAACCACAAGCGCTAGTTCCCTTATGCGCGGTGACAATCCACCGGGCTCCTTAACCTTAAAAATGGAAACATCTGTAGAAGAAATTACCGAAAACGATGTTACGATAAAAAATGCCGATGGTACAACAGAGACGCTGAAATGCGATGTGGTATTTTCGATGATTGGCCGCGAAGCGCCTTTGGATTTTTTCCGTCGTTCGGGTATCAATATTACCGGTGAGTGGCGTGGTAGCACCAAGGTGAGTTTTGTATTATTTTTTTTATTTTGTACATTTCTATATCACTGGAAGAGTTCTAGTTCGTGGGTGTACAATCTATTTAAGAGTAATAATTTGTTCCCATTTAATGTTCCCGAATTTGTGGGATCACTTTCTTCCTCTCCGTATATGGAAACCATCGCTATTTCTATGAAATCTCCGGGGTTCTACATTACCCTTGCCTACTGCATTGTCGTCACTGTGTTCGGATTTAAAAGAATCCGTCGTCGTAAAACACCTTATGTTAAGGTACAAACGATTACTTTGATTGTCATACAAATACTTCCATTGTTCTTACTTCCTGAAATTATATTGCCGCTCATGGGCACGGCCGGTTATTTTGATGCCGGTTGGTTAAAGTCGATTGCCGATCAATTATTTCCTCTGGTGAACAGTGACGGAGGAGAGCATATACGTGAATATTGGCGCGCGTACGGTTTTATTTTTGCTTGGCCGCTTTTTATATACAATCTTATGACATGGAACACTTTGTGGCTGTGGTTTGCCATTAGTATGATCCAAACATTTGTCTTCATTCCACTAATCGTTTGGAAGTGGGGGAAAGGGGCGTACTGCGGATGGATTTGTTCTTGTGGAGCGCTTGCGGAAACTCTTGGCGATACGCATCGCCATAAAATGCCTCATGGTCCTAAGTGGAATCGTCTGAACATGGTGGGACAAGTTATTTTGTGGATTGCATTTGCCTTGTTGTTACTGCGTTTACTTAGCGAGATACCACCGTTGTGGTTTCTCAAAAATATTTCCATGATGTTAGTCAGTAACAGTTTTAATATCAGTTATTACTATATCGTGGACCTTTTTCTGGCAGGTATAGTGGGAATTGCGATGTATTTTTGGTTTAGTGGTCGTGTTTGGTGTCGCTTCGCTTGTCCACTTGCGGCGTTGATGCACATATATGCACGTTTTTCGAAATTTCGTATTTTTTCCGAAAAATCAAAGTGTATCTCATGCAATGTTTGTACCTCTGTTTGTCACCAAGGTATTGACATTATGAACTTTGCCAATAAAGGCTTGCCAATGGAAGATCCCGAATGTGTGCGCTGCTCTGCATGTGTTCAACAATGTCCCACGGGAACTCTTTCGTTTGGCGAACTTGGAAAAAACGGTGAAATCCTCAAAGGTTGGCTACAAGCTTCGCCTGTGCAAATGAAAGAAAAATAATATTTTTTAGTGCAAAATCACTAAAATTGGGCTACACTATCAAAACTAACCACAACAGTACAATAACCGTACATTGTGGTTATTTTGTTTTATACTGTTCCTAATTTCGTTTCGGATTCTATTCCCCATCCTTGCTTTATTTTTCGCGATGGAGAACGGAGTCGGGATCGGGAATGGGGTGATAGGATAGGTAAACCAACTATATATGGCGCAGTACTATGCTACTAGAATTAAAAATCAAAAATTTAGCGATTATCGAGTCTGTAGAGGCCAACTTTGGAACAGGGTTGAATGTCATTACTGGGGAAACAGGTGCCGGTAAGTCTATTCTACTTGCGGCCCTCAATTTGGTAATAGGTGGACGTAGTGACAAAGAATTGATTCGTTCTGGAGAAGACGAGGCTTCTGTGGAGGCGGTATTCTCCAATACTCAAGATGTGTGTGATTTACTCGATGAATGGGGAATACAGGCCGAAGTGGAAGAGCCGATTATTCTACGTCGAACTTTGCATATTAGTGGACGTTCACGCGCTTTTGTGAATTGTGCGGCAGTACCGACAAATCAAATACGCAAATTGGCCCCCTTGATTCTCGATTTTGGACGCCAACACGAACAAAGTGTATTGATGAACGCCGAACAACATGTACAATTGTTAGATCGGTACGCTAACCAAACGAACGATAAAGTGGCGAAAAAATATCGCGAAGTTGTGGAATTGGAAAAAGAATTTTCGCGTTTAGAAGCTTCAAAAAGTTCGCGTGTAGAGAAAAAAGAATTCTTGATTTTTCAAAAGAATAACATTGAACAGGTTGACTTGCAACCCAACGAAGAAGACGAACTTACCAATGAGTTAAATCGACTTTCCGATATTGACCATTGTCGTGATCTTGCGCGAAATTGCGAAAAAGATTTGTATAAAAGGCCAGACAACATTCACGAACAGTTGGCGCATGTGGTTTCGAACCTAACCGATTTAAGTGTGATTGATGCGTCGGTGGAGCATGTAGTCAAAGACTTAGAGAACGCGTTGATTTCTGTACAGGAAGCGGCAGATAGTTTGCATAGTTATGAAAAAGGACTGCACGCAGATCCGGAACAAATCGAAGACGTTCAAGATCGTTTAGACCAAGTGATCGAGTTGCAAAATCGCTATGGTGGAACTTACGAATCGGTGATAGAGCGCTATAATGAAATAGACAAAGAACTCGCGGAACTTGAGGAAAAAGACAAAAGGCAAGAAGCGCTACATGACATTATCGAGAAAGCAAAAAAGGAACTATGTCAAAGAGCCCTGAAACTGAGCAACTCTAGGCAAAAAGCTGCACAAAAATTGATGCCCCTTATCCAAAAAGAACTACATGATTTGGCGATGGAGAATGCATCTTTTGATATCGATCTACAAAAAGTTAGCCAAGACCCGCACGCTATTGCATATGCCATTGAAGGCAAACTACATTACATTAATAGTAATGGAATGGAAAATGTGTACTTTTTGTTTTCGGCAAATAAAGGTGAAGAACTGCGTTCTTTGGAGAAAGTGGCTTCTGGTGGTGAGATGAGTCGCATTATGCTGGCGATCAAAAGAATCATCGGCGGAGCATTTGCTGTTCCCACGGTTATTTTTGACGAGATAGACTCTGGGATCTCTGGGCAAGCATCGACCTCTGTTGCCCAAAAACTGAGACAAATTGTCGACGATGATCTCCCTCCACAACAGATTATCTGTATTTCACATACCGCACAAGTTGCTGCCGAAGCCGACCATCATTTTTTAGTACAAAAGCAAACCGTCGACGAGCGCACGCATTCGCGAATCGTTAAGATGAACTATAAAGAACGTCTTGACGAGGTGGCGAGAATGTTGGCCGGAGACCAGTCAAAAACACAGGCCCTGGCTCTTGCCGAAAAATTAGTAAAAAAATAGTATATTTCTTGTGCGCATTTTCATATAATAATAGATACTGCGAGTGGTCTACTTTTGAATAAAATCAAAAAATATTTTGTTTCTAACCACAAGTAGGGCATTCTAGTGTTAGAATGTAGATAACTTTCCCTCATTACCCAGAGGAGGTCGGTCAATGAAAAATTTGACTATGAGTATACTTATCGTTTTAATTTGTTCATTTGCTGTTGCAGATGGGCTTCCTTCTTATCTAAAAGTACGCGAACAACAACGCGGCGATGATTTCAACTCTAAAGTATTGTATGCTGGCGAGAGAGTCTCTGTTGTTGTTGATGCTCAATCGATGAGAAGTGCTGATGCAAAAGAAATGAACCGTGATGATTTATACGCCGTTCGTTTTTTGAACACCGATATCATTTTACCAAGACTAAAAGAGTTTGGTACAGTTCTTTTCCTCGATGAACACAAAAATGAGGCAATCATGAGCTTGACCGATGAGCAAAAAATTGACGAACTTGCTGCTCTTTTACACACCAAAGGTGGTTGTATTGGTTGTGGATCTATCATAAAGCTTGGAAAGCCTAGTGAAACTCTAGTGAATCATCGTTTTAATCCAGTTGCGGCTGAGATTATTGACCAGTTGATGACCGCAGAGCCACAACGTAATGTTCAAGAACTAGTTGATTTGGTAAATATTGACAACGTTACCGATTTCATTTCTAAACTATCTGTATATCACAATCGTCACCATAGATCTTCCACAGGACGTCAGTCTGCAGATTACATCTACAATACATTTAAAAGCTATGAAAGAAATGGTATTACCGTATCTCAATTCAAGCATTCTGGAACCCCGCAACCATCAGTAATCGTACGTGCTGAAGGAACTACAAATCCAAATGAAATCGTGATCATTGGTTGTCACATTGATTCACTTGCTGGATGGGGTAGTTCTAATAGAGCCCCTGGAGCTGATGATAACGCTTCTGGTACCGGAACAGTAAAAGAGTTGTTACGTATCATTTCTACCTACAACTACAAATTTAAGCGTACAATTGAATTCCACGGATATGCTGCGGAAGAAGGCGGTCTTGTAGGTTCTAAAGAAGTTGCTTCTCGTTACAGATCTCAAGGCAAAAATGTTGTGGCGATGATCCAAATAGACATGTGTTTGTACTCTACAGCATCAAAGCCAGAGATTTGGTTGATCACAAATAAAACAAGTCCAAGACTTGTTGACCTATGTGCAAAACTAGCTTCTCAATATACCGACGCTATCACAAAGAGAGGTCCTCTGTTCGCTGGTTCTAGTGACCACGCGTCTTGGACAGGTCAAGGATACGAAGCAATTTTCCCGTTTGAAAATCCACAATCTTACAATAAACACATTCACACAGCGAATGATACTATTGCAAAGAGTGGTAACTTCGTTTTTGCTGAAAATATGGCAAAACTAGCTATGGCTTTTATCTCAAGTATAGCTGAACCAGTTAAGTAATTTGTTATACCGCTTATGACCAATAAGTGGTTGTAAGCGGGTAACTAACCTGCTACTTGAAATAGCTACAAAAAAGGAGCGATTAATGAATAAGACTCTATCTGTGTTTATCATCTTACTAGTAGGTTGTTCTATGCTGCTTTGTTCATGTACTCAAAAGAAGGGTTATCGTGGTGGGGTGCGTGGATCACAAACCGGTGTGCGTAATGTCGAAGACATTGACAGAGCTCATCGATATCTCAACGAAGATGATGACCAGCAAAGAAAAGAACAATACTTAGAACAACAAAAACAACAAGAAGATTCTTACGGTTATTAATCCCAAAAAGCAAAAGCAACACTTTTAGTTTGCTTTTGCTTTTTTTTATCCCCTCATTTTCCTATCTGTAAATACTCCGCAAATAATTCATCGTATTTTTTTGCACATTTCTGCGCCTCTACGCGAAGTTCCCGAATAAACTTGCGTTCGCGACGATCTACCTTTTCATCTGCTGTGATAATTTCATGGATCTTTTTTGCTTTTTTGGCAGTGATGTTACCGTCTTTTAGCATATATTTTTTCAATGATTTAAAGAAAAATTGTTCAAATTTTTGATGTTTAGTTTTTGCCGTGTTGCGCAGGTAAATCAAAAATTCTAGCTCTTCGTTATCAATAACGCTATCTTCTAAAATAATCTCTTTGACTAAACGCGTTTCGCGGGCATCAATCTCACGATCTACTAAAATCAGCCTAGTTGCTAACTCTTTCCAATTAGCCATTTTATGAGCCTTTCTAAACATACATATCGGTTACTCTAATTACTATGCTGTCATCCCTGGCTTGACCAGGGATCCAGGCGTTTACAAATCGACTTTATATTGTGGATTCCTGCGCAAGCACATGGCAGTCAAGCTAAGACATAAAGTACTACAAATAAAAGAATTACATTTTTTCTCTAAAACTAAAAAACTACCTTACCAGTGTCATCCCTGACTTGATCAGGGATCCAGGCGCATACAATTTAACTTTGTTTTGTGGATTCCTGGTCAAGCCAGGAATGACACGGTTTTGTAAGTCTTTATTGAGAAATATTTTACATCTTAGCTTGACAGGTATGTGCGCAAGCAGGAATGACACCCCGGGTCAAAATCTACCCTTGATAGCCCCTGTGGGGGAGTAATCGGCGAAGCCGATTGAGGGGACACCAAATGGAATTTTTAACTAGTAATCAGGTAGGTTTTCATTATTTCAAGATAATAAAAACAACTTTCATTATCAAGAGTTTATTGTTTTTTGGTGGTGATCTTTTATAATTTATAACATCTCGAAAATCATTTTCATTTTGTTTTGGGTGTGTCCGAAATATATGCACGCTCACATTTGAGGGAATTATTATGTATCAACTCACTCCAACTTTTCGTTTTGGTATTATTGTTGGGATTACTTTTGCCCTATACACCGTTGTCGGAAGATTTGCCTGGGAAATCAAAGGGCATATTTCCGTGATGTCACATATTTCCAGTTTTTACATCAACTACAGCTCTAGCGGTTTTTCTGCGTATCTGTGGGGAAGCTTGTGGGCGTTTATCGACGGTTTTATCATTGGAGTTTTGTGGTCGTGGCTGCGTACCCAACTACCATATTCAAATTAAATGGCAATTTGTGCATGTTTCGTTGTAATATATATAGAGCATGTAATTTTGTCGTGTCATAGGTGGATGTAAAACATTTATTTATAATAAGATAATGAAAATTATTATACGGTTTACTTGTTTTCTATCCTCGTGTATCGCAAAATTATATTGCGGGTGAAATTATTCTTGTGTACTTGATATTTGAAGTACTTTTGAATATTTTTGCTTGAAATGCGTCTATAAAATAAGGAGTTGTAATTTCCAGTACTTTATGTGTGCTTTCTCTCGAGATACAACGAAAAATAAAGCTCGCAAAACTACTCCCACTCCTTCCTCAAATTATGGTGATAAAGCTACTGCCAAGCCAGAAAGAAAGGGGGAAATATGGGGATGAAACCATTTTATAGACACTCTTTAGGGCTTCTGTTATGAAAAATGCCGTAAGCATTTTTTCATGGGTTGCCTCGCTACTTTTAGAAGGCATCAGCCCTGGGTGTTTAATCGCCGATAATATTGTCGATGGACTCAAGAAGTATGGTGAAAGTATTTCCAAAATAGCGGAAGCCATGCAGCGCTCCTGGAGCGAGTCCATTCGTACACTGAAAATTGCTTTGGGCGAAAATGAATTGCTTTCACCGAAGAGTCGTAAGCAATTAGCTGCAAAATTTGCACAGGAGGTGATTACTCCTTTTGCAGTAAAACACGGCTATACGGGTGAAAGGTTAGCAAGCTTTCGATCTAAAGTGTTGGAACAGTGCTGCGAACTAGAAAAAATTCGCGGCAAAATAATCGATTTTTCACAGTATAGTGAAGAAGAATTGCTTGAAAATCTAACGAGTGTAGACGGAGTTACCGCTTCGGGTGAAGAAATGGGTGAAGTGATTATTCACAACATTCAAAATGAACTTCCCCAAGCAAAAGAATTGATTCAGCTTTTGTGGTTCCGCAATTTGCTCATGGAAGGGTTAGTGGCACATTTTCATTTGGAAATCAGTTGTAATGCCAATCTATCCTCCATTGTTAGCCGTCTAGATCGTGAACGAATTCAAAAAGACTTACAAGATATCAAACAACAAATTAACAATTCGATGGAAAATCAAAATTTTTCGAATTTGAGTTTGTTAGGAGCTCAAGCAACCCGCCTGGCGACGATTGACCAAGTTTGTGATTTGCAAGAAAAATATCGCGAACTGTTGGGACCTGTGATGTACAAATTAGATGAATTGGCTCAAGATCATCGCGACATGAATGCAAAATTAGATATCATTTTGCGTACATTAACACAATTACAAGGTATACAACGCAACAAAGCACATAACTTAGAAAACGTACTGTTGCCAAATCGTTCTAGTTTTTCCGAATTACAGCTTATGGAAAACATCAATAGTCTCGTCGAATCGATCAAATGGGAAGCTTTGCCTGAGAACCATCGTATGCAGATTGTAAACTCTTTGTCGATGAATCTCTACGATTTGGACAAAATACCAAAGACTCTAGCGATTATTGAGAAGTTAGTTGCTAGAGATGTACGCGATGCACACGTTCATTTTATATACTTTCAGATGCTGCAGGAACGCGGCAAATACAAAAAAGCGGTAAAAGTTTATGAAGAAATGATCTCTATCAACAAAAACTTTGCGCTTTTCCCTAGCGAAAAATATAAAATGCTCGATATTATTGCCAAAGGACGAACTGGCTTTGTGTACAAAGTTTTACGGGCCGCAACCAACGATGTTGTTGCAATCAAAGTACTCAAACCAGAGTATGACTCGGAAAAGCGTCGCGAAAAGTTTTGGGATGCTGTTGCGGTGGCGAAACGTCTAGATCATCCACATATTGTCAAGATTTATGACATGTCACTAAAAGATGCACGTCATTCTTGGGTGGCAATGGAGTATCTAGAAGGTTCAAACTTGCAGCAAAAAGTACAAAATAGCAAACTGACATTCGAAGAAAATCTTCGTATCGCTTACCAATTAGGAGAGGCGATAGATTATGCTCATAAAGAGGGCATTATACATGGAGATCTGAAACCGACAAACTTTTTCAGCATCAATGATGAAATGATTAAGATTGTTGACTTCGGATTAGCGGACTGGAAAAGCAACGTTTTACTGGCAAATGAGTTCTATTCGTCTGTTTACTATTCAGCGCCTGAAAAGTTGATGGATTCTGAAAAAGTGACGGTCTATAGCGATGTGTACTCGTTTGGCAAAACTTTGTACTACTTGTTTACAGGAGATGAACCCTACGATATGGAGTGGGAACACGTACCGATAAAGGTACGAAAAATTTTGCGTAAAGCTACGCGTAAACTACCAGAAAAGCGTTACTCTTCAATAGAAGATGTTTTGATAGACTTAAAAAAAATACACGAGCAAAGTTTCACTGAAGACGAAATGGCTGAGTCTGACGTTTTTCCGATATTTTACGTACGCAACAAAGCAATTAGTTTGATCCCACAGTGTGTTTTGGAGCACCTTCCTGTCGGGTATAAAATTGTAAATGAGGAAATTATTTCCCTTATCGACAATGCACCAATGGTCTATATTCCCAAAGGAATTTTTGTGATGGGAGACAATTCCATTGATGCCGACTTGGAAGAGGTTCTCGAACACAAAGTGTATCTAGATGCCTATCTAATCGATAAATATCCTGTAACAAACGCTCGTTATAAGCAATTTTTAAACGCTATTGGACAAAATCCGCAAACAAATATTGTTATGGACAGCGCCAAAAAGCTGCACGTTCCACAGTTTTGGTATCATCCAAAATGGAACGATCCTGAACAGCCGGTTGTCGGAGTTGATTGGCACGACGCACAAGCATATTGTAGTTGGTCTCAAAAATCTTTGCCAACGGAAGCTGAATGGGAAAAAGCAGCACGGGGAACCGATTGTCGTCACTACCCTTGGGGGAACGAACTTCCCGACCTTACACGATGCAATTATAACTGTAATGTTGGTCAGACCTCAGCAGTGAACGAGTATGGTGACAATAGTTCTCCTTACGGTTGTTATGACATGAGTGGCAATGTTTGGGAATGGTGCCAAGATTGGTATGATGCGCATTACTACAACAAAAGTCCACTTACAAATCCTCAAGGGCCACAAGGCGGCAAGTTTAAAATTGCTCGCGGTGGTTCATGGCAACAAAGAGCTCGAAAAGTAAGAGTGACAACACGTGGATACATTTCTGCAAAAGAACGCCGAAATCAAATAGGCTTTCGCACTGTAAAAAGAATTTGCAAGAAAATATCTGGAAAATCATAGAGCGTTTTACTATTTGCAAAGAAAATGATACAATGTAGGCGTACTATATACGCCCTGTTTTAATTGTATTTTTGTATACTCCAAATGGGCATCTTTAGGTGCCCATTTTTTTTTGTCAAGGTAAACAAAATTGGATTCTTTTATTTTAGGCTGCCCTTGCGGACATAAAATCAAAGTAAACGTAAAAGAACAACGCAAGGAAATTCGCTGCCAGAATTGTAAGAGATACATCAAAGTTCCCCAATCTCCGAAATTGATGACCACACAAACTCTTTTTTCCAAAAAAAACGACCAGATGATTGGCAAAGTTTTGGCAAAAAGATTCAAGATCGAGTCCTATGTTGCCGATGGTGCAATGGGTAAAGTATACCGTGGAACAGATTTGATATTGAAAAAAGCTGTGGCGATTAAAATTTTAAAACTGGATTCTTTTCCTAGCGAAATGCGCGAACGTTATGAAAAACGTTTTATCAATGAAGCACGCATTGGCTTAGAATTACTTCATCCGAATATAGTTCCCGTACGCAGTGTTCATAAGACCAAACAGGGAACAATATTTTTTGTTATGGACTTTTGCGCGGGACAAAGTTTGCGCAACATCCTAATACAAAAAAAACGCTTGCCTATTACCGAAACTTTTATTATCGCAAAACAAATCTTAGCCGCTTTGCAAGTAGCGCACGATAAGGGAATTGCACATCGCGACATAAAACCCGGTAATATCATGATTGAATACACAAATGGTGGTATAAAGGTGAAGATACTCGATTTTGGAGTGGCGAAGATTTTTTCCGAAGTGAGTGGCCTTGAGCAACAAACTCTGACAAAGACCGGTTATATTATTGGTACTACTAGGTATATGGCACCAGAACAAATTCTAAATAAAAATGTGGGCGGACACACCGATTTATATGCCGTAGGGGCTTTGATGTACCATATGATTTGTGGGGCAACACCTTTTGGTGGAACGAGACAAAAAGTGTTAAAATCCATTTTACGCGCAACACCAATATCACTTAAAAAGTTGTGTGCGACGCATTTGAAAAAAGATGATGTTCCACACATTGTCGATGCGATCATTTCTAAGGCTTTAGAAAAAGATCCGTCAAGGCGTTTTAAAGATGCACGAACCTTTATACAAGCTTTAGACTACGAAAATAAAAGCAATGCGTGGCAATACTCTCTCATTACCCAAGTACAGCTGCACCGATTTTTCGGTAAGTTAGATAAAAAAGCACGTGTTGTTTTGCCGCTGTTCTTACTCATCCTGGCAGTATTCATTACATACTTTGTTTTCATTTCTCCTTCTTATGAGAAAGAGTTTCTCATACGAGAAGCGCGCCATATGCTCTCTGCCGAAAAATACTCTTCGGCATTAGAATTTACGACTTTAGCAGAAGAACTAGGCAACAACGACGAAATTAGAGAGCTCAAAAAACAAATTCTTTTAGAGGCTTTTGCCCAGAGTATACGTAAACAAAAATACAAAGAAGCGCAATACTATATTTACGTTTTGCAACAGGATAGTCTAATGTTTAAAGAGATTGCGCATCTTGTTGAAGAGGAATCACATGTAGCGCAGGTGGAAAAATTGATGGAAAGCAAGTCTTTCTCTGAGGCACTTAAATCTCTAGAAGAAACATCAAAAAATGATGATTGGTTACGCCAAGAGAGAGTTCGTTGGCTGAAAGATAAACTACAAAAAAAAGAGGATGAGAAATGAAAAAGTGGTGGTTTTCTGTTGTTTTGGGAATTGTGTACATCGCGGTTTTCCACGCATGGATGTTTTGTGAAACAAAATTCCAAGTACAATCAATCGGAGTAGGGGTATTTTGCGTATTACTTATTGTAAGTATCTATTTTTACAAGAAATACTTTTTAAATATGTGGGATTATTTTGTACACGCATCTATTATTTTCGATATTCTCTTAGAAGGTGTTCTCATTTACCCGCACGATAATTATTATTTTTATGGTTGTTTTGCCGCGTTTGCAGTTGTTTTAGTTGGGCTAAGATGGTACTACAAACGCGCAGAAACAAAAGAGCTAGGAAGTGTTTCTTCTGAGGCGGTTGTTCATTAGAATTTTGCGGTCACGGTCAGGGTCACGGTGACGATTACGTTTACGGTTACGACTGGGGTGCAAGGCAATTTTATTCGACGGGTTTAGCTATTAAAGGGGTGGTTATGAAGACATGTCCTTGTTGTGGGCGAACTTACAATGACCATATTTCGTTTTGTCCTTCCGATGGAACAAAACTAGAGAAAAAAGTGCGCCAGTCTTCTCCGGGGGTTTTTCCGGGACAAATCTTAAAAGACAAATATGAAATCAAAGAATCGATCAATTCTGAAGGTAAATGGTTCGTGTACCGTGGCCTTGAAATTGCTACTTCACGTGAGGTTGCTATCAAAATTTCACGTCGACCTGTTTCCAATGATGACAATTTTCGCGTGTTAGAAAAGTCTCTACGCGAGGCACAAAAAATTTCACATCCAGGCTGGGTTAAGATCTTAGATATGGGACGCAACAAAGACGACTTTGCTTTTATTGTCTCTGAGTATATTGAAGGGGAAAGTCTGTGTAAAATAATAAAAGATGTTCCCAAAGTTTCGATGAAATTAGCCTACTCTATTATAAAACAAACGTTAGATATTCTGAGTGTCGCACACGAAAGAGAACTTCTGCATCAGGGTTTACAGCCTTCGAAAATTATCTTAGTAAAAAATGGAGACTCCAAATCCTTTGTGAAAATTTTAGGGTTGGGCGAGAATAACTACACAAAAGAATATGATACAAATATCAATGGTGATATGGCGACACCACGGCAAGGGAATAATTACACAGCTCCCGAAGTGTTCTTTGCCAAAGCATTGGATGGAACATGCGACATTTACTCTGTAGGTGTTTGCTTTTACGAACTGATCACTCGCGTACTACCTTTTCCCGCGGGAATACTGATTCACCAAAAATCAAACAGTCGTTTTCCCGAAGCGCCGCCAATGAAAAAAGTGCGTCCAGGATTAAAAATTTCAAAAAAACTTGAAAGAGCTATTATCAAAGCGATACAATGGAACCCACTAAAAAGACATAGAAGTGCTAAATCCTTTTTGCGGGCCGTGGAAGCTTCTGAAAAGTCTCATGTTGTTTCTGCCATTGTCTTTACCATAATTTTTGCTACGGGCATACTCATATTTCTCCGTCCACACTTTTTCAATTATCTCGATCGCAATTACCGTTATGTAAAAATTGATGTGGAAGCAAATAAGACAAATAACAAAGAAAAACGCGATGAAAAGAAACCGACACCACAGGAAATTTTTCAAAACAAGTTGGAATATGTATTGCAAAATCGCAAAAAAGAAACCAGTGATGAACATATGGTGGAAATTAGCGCTGGTGAAGTAAACATTGGTAATGAAAATGGATTCTTTGATGAAAAACCAGTAAAAAAATACTATACAAAAGCCTTTTTGATCGATGATCACGAAGTTACCAATAAAGAGTATAATACTTTTTTAGAAGATACTGGTTTTGAAGCACCTACACACTGGGAAGGGCGTTATCCTAAGGATAAAGCAAATTATCCGGTTGTCGGAGTAAGTTGGTATGATGCCGCTCTTTATGCCGCTTGGGCAGGCAAGCGTTTACCTAGTGAAGTAGAGTGGGAAAAGGCTGCGCGTTTTCCCGATCAACTGGGACGCAAAAATGTACAATGGTCATGGGGAGAGAAGTTTGATCAAAAACATGCCAACGTTGGGGAAAAGCTATTACCAGTTGACTATAATTCGTTACGCAAGACCCCAAAAAACATCTTTGATATGAGTGGTAACGTGTGGGAGTGGACAGATTCATGGTACGATCCTTCGATAAAAAAAGATAAGGTGATTCGCGGAGGAAGTTTTAACGTAAAACCTAGAAATACCACCATAAGTTACCGAGAAGGATTTTTTCTAAATTTTTCGAGAAATGATATTGGATTTCGTTGTGTAAAAGATAAGGAGTAGCTTGTGCGCTTATTGTTTATAGTTGTTGCAGTGCTTGTTATAATAGGCTGTGATTCTAATTCGCCGGAAGTAGAAGCACTTAGAAAAAGTATAGAACAGGTAAAAGTTGATACGAAGGCTATGGCGAAAGATACCGAAGATTTGCAAAAGGAGTTGCGTGAAACTTGGAAAAACAGTCTTTTGTATCGCTTTCCTAACATCCGTCAAATTGCTTGGGGACGTGAAATGCAAAATGACATCCCAGGTCTTGACTATTTATCTACCATTAATTTTATTTCGAACAAAAAGCGTCAGATAAAACTCATTTTTAACTATAAAACTGATAAAGATAAAGTGCGGCCACATTTCTACATTTACATTTTTGATTCCCGAGGAATTAATATTCATAGACAAGAAGTGATATTCAAGGCTTTTTGGAATCACTATCTAAAAAAGGATAACCTTACCCCTCAGGAAGTAAAACTGAAGTTGCCTGTGACTAAATCAACACCTACGTATTTTCTGTTAAAGGAAATTTCTTCATGATTACTCGCGGATTTTTGATACTATTGTTAGTCTGTGCTATTATAGGATGCGAAACAGAACACGAGCGCAAGAGAAGACTTCGCAAAGAAGAAGATCGCGTCAAATTAGAGTTTAAAAAACAAGACAACGAATACAAACGCTACGAAGAACAACAACAGCATATGCTGTACTCCACAGCGAAAGAACGTTTTGCGTATCTGTACGACTTAAAAAAATATAACGGAAAACGTTTGAGCCATTATGACTATATAAAAAATGTTCAGCTTATCGAAGAGTCGAAAAATAAATATAAAGCTGTTGTCAAAATGTATTCGACAGAAACAATCAAAATAAATTTTTATTTGTTCTTACATGACGATAAAGGTCTTCTCGTAGGTCAGTATCGTTATTACAATAGAATACCTATGATGGGACGCCTAAAGAAATTACAGACTACAGAGAAAGAGTTTACCATAAAAACAGATGGAACACCCAGTTACTTTCGCATAGCTTTGGTATACAAATAGAGTTGGGAGACACCTATGGACGATGAAAAATGGCGCGAAAAACTAACCCCGGAGCAATATCACATTCTACGTGAAAAAGGAACCGAGCGTCCATTTGCCAATAAATATTACAATCATAAGGAAAAGGGCGTATACAAATGTGCCGCGTGTGATATCGATCTTTTCGATTCCGAAACCAAGTATGACTCCGGTTCTGGTTGGCCAAGTTTTTGGCAGTGTATTTCCAAAGACAATGTAGCGGTAAAAAAAGATTATTCTATTGCCTACATGCCGCGTGTCGAAGTACTGTGTAATCAGTGTCAGTCGCACTTAGGCCACGTCTTCGAAGATGGCCCAGAACCCACAGGACTACGCTATTGTATTAACTCTGCGGCCTTGAATTTTGAAGGTGAATAACGATAAAAGTTCTAAAGTAGTTTCACTGGTTTTTGAATAGACTATTTACTAATGAATTGTAATTTTCATAGTGTTTTTGGATATCAAATTTTTGCAAATGGATATCTTGTACAGCGGGGTTATTGGGATGCATAGCGAAGTTTTTTACCATTGCGTCGTATAGTGCTCGTGTACTTTTTTTTTCAAAAATAGAAACGTTACTTTCCAAAACTTCGGGGATTCCTCCTGCATTTGATGCAATAATAGGAGTGTGTGCACACATTGCTTCAAGAAGTACAAGGCCAAATCCTTCGGAGGTGGATGGTAGTATAAGTGTATCAAATGCCCGCATATATCTATATGCATTTGAAATATAACCTTTGAGAAAAATGTTGTTTTGTAAATTATGCTTTTGTATGTACTTCTCAATTTTATGTTGTATACTTTTTCTTCCATCTCCGACAATGCATAACTTGGTTTGTGGGTGTGTTACACAAAACTGGTGAAATGCTGGAATGAGATATTCATATCCTTTTTGGGTTGACATGCGCCCAACCATACCATAAACAAAATCACTTGCGTCTAATTTTAGTTTTTCCCGTGCTTGTAATCGCGAAAATTGTTTAGCGCGCATCGCTTTAATATTTACTGCATTATAAATGACGTAACATCTTTCTTTTGGTAGTTTATTCGCGACAATATAGTTTTTTACTGCTTGAGATACACACACAAAGTGGAAGTCTTGTGTATGTGTATGTAAAAATCGTCTTTTAAAAAAAGATATGTTGTTTAACCCATGAAAAACACCAATTTTTAATATAGGTAGATCTTTTGCTGCTTGCGCTAAAATATTTATTGCACGATAGCGGTGAGCGATAACTACATTGAATTTTTCACGTTGTAAATATTGTTTTACCGTGGTAATCACATTCGGTTTTTTTAATTGGTTTTTATCAAAATAAAATCTATGGGTAGGAGTACTACCTATTTTTTTAGCATCTTCTTTTAAGAAGGCCTCATGAGTTTCATACGTGTTTGGGAAAGACTTTGCTGTTTCGCGAAAGATAGAAAAATCGTGAGAAAGATCTTTTATATGTAAAATTAAAATTTTCATTAAAATATTGTTATTGTAATGGATTTTGTAAGATTGTAAATTAAAGATTAGTATAGTGATAAACTTTGTTTAGTACAACGTAAAACATAACTTTTATTCGATTAATATGCTAAACCAACATGAAAAATCATCATCTACTATGGTAATATACTTACGCTTGTTAGGTTATATCAAACCGCAGATAACACTAGTTATTTTTACTATTGTTCTTTCTTTTTTTATATCCACCCTACACTTTGCTTCTCTTGCTATTTTTAAGCCTATTGGTGATTGTTTGTTTGCTCAAGACCTCTCTGTGAGTGAACAGTTACTAGCTTTAGGCAGTATAGGTGAAAAAATAGTTTATATCCTTGGTGAAGATTTCGTAAATGATCGTTACAACGTAGTTTACGTTAGTGTTTGTTTCATGGCAATCGTTATTGTACTAAAAAATATGTTGCGTTTTACACATGACTACGTAAGTAACTATATCGCTAACACCACGCTGATTAGCATTGTCGATGACACTTTTGATAAAATTATTCATGCGAATATGGTGTTCTTCAATAAAAAAAGTAGTGCACATGCTATCAATTTACTTCATCGACAAATTGCGGCTCTTTCTATTGGAATTCGTTTAATTTTCGGTAAAGTCCAACGAGAACCGTTGAAGATTCTGGTATCACTTGCAATTTGTTTTTCCATTAGTTGGTCTCTCAGTTTATTCATATTCGCGATGATGCCAGTGGTGATGTTTGTCGTTTACTACTTTGGCAAGAAAATACGCGAAAAGTTGCAGGAAAATATTCAAGAAGATGGTGTACTTTTAAGTATTTTTCAAGATATTTTTCATGGAGTATATACCTTAAAGACTTTTTCCATGGAAAGTTTTTTTCACAATAAATTACAATGCAAACAACGCGAGTTGTTGCACAAACGCATGCAATTGGCAAAGTATGATTTTAGTACGGGGCCTGTGGTTGAAGTTCTGGTATCTATTTCTGGCATATTGGTGCTTTTAGTGTCTGCACGTATGGTTTTGAAAAAACAAATGACTCCAGGGGATTTCTTTATGTTTTATGCTGCTGTTGCAGTAATGGTTGACCCTATTCGCAAATTAGCAGGAATTCACAATAAAATTGTACGTTGTACAACCATTGGGCAAAAAGTTTTCGCTTTACAGGATGAAGCTGTTTATCATTCCGAGAAAAACGATGGCAAATACATTTTTAGTTTCCAAGACAAAATAGAGTTCGATAAAGTATCTTTTGCTTATAAAAGGGAAATAGTGCTAAAGAGGGTATCTTTTGAGGTTACTAAAGGCGAAAAAGTAGGTGTTTTTGGCTATAACGGCTCTGGGAAAAGCACGATGGGCAAAATATTGTTGAAGTTTTTTGTTCCTCGCCGTGGTGAAGTTCGTGTTGATGGCAAAAGTTTACAGGAGTACGATACGGAAAGTTTGCGGCAAAAAATAAGTGTAGTAAGCCAAAAATCGCATTTGTTTCACTTATCGTTGTGGGATAATATTTGCTGTGGAAAATCGAAAGACGAAAAGGCCGTACAAAGTATCGCCCGTAGTATCGCGGCACTAGATTTTATTTTGGAAAGTGGTTTTGACGCTGTATACGGCAAAGATATTGAGTTTTCAGGTGGGCAAGAGCAACTCCTTACGATCGTTAGGGGACTTACCAAGGCAAGTGATATTATCATCTTAGACGAAGCTACCGCATCTCTCGACAAAGAAAATGAAAAACAAACACGAGAATACATCAAAGATTATTGCAAAGAAAAAACACTATTTATCATTTCTCATAAAGAGTCTACTTTAGATTATGTTGATAAAATTATAGTGTTCAATAAGGGAGAAGTTGAGTGCTGGGGAACAAAAGATTTTGTTTTGCAAAATAGTCAGGTTTTGCGTAACCTATTTCAAGATAATAAGAAGCAGAATAATGTTTAAAAAGATAATGAACAAAAAGCTCTATTTCGAAATAGAAACCATACGAAATAGCGGTTTATTTGACATGAATTATTACCAAATGATGTACCCTGAAATTGCACCAGAGAAACTTATTGAGCACTATTTGCAATATGGTGACAAACAGCAAAGAAACCCAAATCAGCAGTTTGATAAGAAACATTATATCGAAACCTATCCTGAAGTGTCGCAATATGAGTATCATCCTTTTGTACACTATATCCTCATAGGACAACAACATAATTACTCTACTAAATCGGAGCAAACCAAGTTACTACAAACCGAACAATACTACGAGTACTCCCCTATCTATTTTTCACCGCAACAACAACCATGTGTAACCATTATAGTGCCTGTGTACAATAGTTGGCATCACAACTATAATTGTTTGCGCTACATATGGGAAAATTGTAAAAATGTATCTTACGAAGTTATTGTTGCTGATGATTGTTCGAGTGACCAAACCAAGGAAATAGAAAAACATGTACATGGAATTACTTATCTGCGCAACGCGCAAAATCTCGGTTTTTTACGCAACTGCAATAATGCAACAAAGCATGCGCGAGGCAAATATATTTTTCTATTAAATAGCGATGCGCTTATACAACCACAGGCACTTCAGTGCATGCTTGAAACATTAGAAAATGATGAAAAAGTAGGAATATGTGGTGCCAAGTTAGTGATGGAAAACGGAAGTATACAAATTATCGGCGGATTTTTTCGCAGCAATAAGTTACAACGTATTGGTGAAGGTTTCAGTTTTTGCGACGAGAAGTTTTGCCACAAAATAGAAAAATTGCATTTTGTCACTGGAGCAGCATTTGTGATTCGCGCAGAGTTATGGCGCGAACTCGGAGGATTTGATGAACGCTATGTCCCTGCATATTATGAGGACAATGATCTGTGTCTCGAAGTTTGTAAGAGAGGATATCAAGTTGTATGTAACTATAATGCGGTGGTTGTCCATTTACACAGTATTTCTTACAATAAAGTCAGAAATGTAAAAAAAATACGCTATAAAAGTCGTAAAAAGTTTTATCAGAAATGGCAAGATGTAAATTTCAATGTCGTTTGCTAAAAAATAGTGTGAGACCGTATTTTGATATGCAAGCGGACGAAATAAAGATGTAATGCTGTAGCGCATCGTATTGAGATGGTGAATTTAAACGTGGATTGTGAACATAAAATGAAAACGTTATTGTTACACATAGGATCTCCCAAAACTGGTACATCTGCGATTCAAGTTTTTTTGGCGCAGCATCATCACACTCTCAAAAAGATGGGGATTTTTTATCCAGGAGCGAAGGAAAAATTTTTTATCTCAGCACAACAAGGAAAAATATCTAGCGGCAATGGTTTTTTTCTTGCAAAATACTTTCGTAATCCAAATGAAAAAAAATACGTCCAGGCGTATCAGGATTTTTGCAACTTGCTATCTTCAAAAAATCAATACACTATTTTGTACTCTTCTGAGGCCTTTTGGAGTTTAAAGCGTGTACACTTCGAAAAAATATATGAACTATGTAAAAACAAAGGTTATGAAGTGAAAATTATATTATTTTTGCGTGGTCAAAAGGAAATGTTACTTTCGTTATACGCGCAAGAAGTCAAAGCTAGGTCCTTGACTGTAGATATTTACCATTACTATAAAAAATATTCACGCACACTTGACTACGAAGCGAAGCTAAGAGTACTACGCAAAGTTTTTGGTTTGCACAATTTAAACATCTTGAAATATACAACCCACCGTTTACTAGAGGATTTTTTAGATGCTTTAGGTATGGAAAATAAACATAAAAGCCGCTTTGATGTATCTCTACAAAAAGTAAATCCAACACCTGACGCGAATGAATTGGAGTTTTTGCGTACGATAAATCAGCTAGAAAATTCAGACCGTAGTTTCTCCGATCGATTGCTATATACACAAATCCATAACGACACAACCACAACCTTATCATTGCCCAACGACTTGGCAGTTGAAATGGACAAACGATTTGCAAAAATGAACGAAAGTCTTGCGCAAAAATATAAAATTGTCATTGGTAATTCGCGTAACATGAACATAGGCAAGAGTGTAAATGATAATGAAAAAATGTCACCTTTTGATGAAATTTCTGCACGTATGATTTATTCTCTACATAAAGATACTGAGTCATATAAAAAACAAATTGAGAGACTACAAAAAAAATATAATTATATGGTCGGGATATTGGCGGCTTTCTGCTTACTGTTATGTTACCTACTTTATGTTCATATGGTTTGACGTAAAACATTTTGAGTATGTGTATGCAAAAAATAGTCTTAGTCTTTGTTGACAGCGAGTTAGATTTAAGTACGATATTACAGCAGTTCCGTAAGAAGTACACCGTAAAAATTATCTCCGGGAAACAATGGGGAAAAATACAAATCGCCAAGATTTTATTGCTAAGTGGTTATGTTGCAGGTGTGGTAACTACGAGTATTAAGTTTTTAGGCATAGCAAAGTTCGCTAAACGCTACAGTTCTGCTGCTGTTATTTCGCTTGTTTTTTCTCCTCTGGTTGGAAGAAAATCATTGATTCATGAGTTTGTTGGTGTTAGCGACTACATATTGACAAACTCTCAACAGTGGATAGATAATCTAGGCATTTATGGTAAGCGCTTCGTTATTGACCAAAGAAATGTAAATACTTTACAACTATTAGAAATAGAAAGACCCTCTCAAGGTCTAAAAGATATTTCTTCCCACTTTTCTATTTCAAAGAAAAAAGCATTTGCCTATCAATATTTTTGGTGGAAACAGCACTACAAACCTTGCGATGGAGGCAACTATTTCTTGTTTCTCGATGCACAAAGCCAAAAAATCTGCATTGATGATAACCCAATACACAAAATGATCGAAACGAAAACTCTACCATATAAAGTAAACTATATTTCTTCATGTAAATGTAAACATAAAATTTCGGTCGCTTTGCAAATCCACATGTACTATCCTGAGTTTGCAGCAGAGTTGTGTCATTATTTAAAACAAGTCAAGTATGGAATAGATGTATTTATTTCGACTACAGCTAAAGATAATATTTCATTGATACAGGACAGCTTCAAAGACTATCGCGGCGGAAATGTACATGTTGAAATGGTCGAAAATCGAGGGCGTAATATTTCCGCCTTTATCTCTATGGCAAAAAAATATAAGAGCTATGAATACATTGGACATGTCCATACAAAAAAATCAAAAGATTTAACGCAAAGGTCCTCTGATGCTTGGCGAAATTTTTTGTTTCGGCACTTGCTTTCGCCAGGTGCGTTTCATACGATTCTTAATCTTTTTGTACAGAATAAAAAGTTGGGGCTTCTTTTTCCTGAAGATCCTAGATTGCCAGGATGGTCATCACAAAAAAATATGGATTTAGCACGGCAAGTCATGGCAAAAATAGACCCCAGTTTTGATTTGCCGCGACACATAGAGTTTCCGATAGGGGCTATGTTTTGGGCAAAATGTGAAGCGTTGCAACCACTATTTGATTTGCAATTACAACCACAATATTTTCCTCAAGAGCCCATTGGAATCGATGGTACATTGGCTCATGCTATTGAACGTCTGTTTCCATGCATATGCGAAAGTGCAGGATTTAGATGGGGAACGATCAAGGTCTCTAATGTAAACATGCCAAAGTTACGTCGTAAAAGGAAAAAAATATATGAAACGTAAAAAGAAATTTTTGTTTTATGCGTGTAAAAAAATGTTTTTCCAAAATAGTCTCATAGGCAGTATGATGTTATCATACAAGCTCTTATAAAGAGTTTTGGGAACTCACGACAATTAATTTTTTTGAGAATAAAATGGAATTATATTTACACATTGGCCTTCATAAAACCGGCAGCTCTGCTATACAAACATTCCTCACTAGAAATCGTTTAAAACTTTTCGAGCATGGGTGGTTATATCCTGATATTGCTCTTCATGGAAATGCTCATCATTTTCTAGCTGCGCCCTACAGAGAAAAAAGTCATCAGCCAAGAAATTGGGATGGTAGAAAAAGACTATTCGATTTGAAGAAATTGATGGCGAAGTGTCCACGCAAAAAAGTGTTGTTGTCTAGCGAATTTTTTTGTGGTATTCAAAATGTTGAACTTTTAAAAAACGATCTTCAAAAAATTGGTTTTACCTCAATAAAAATTATCATTTACTTGCGTAGACAAGATGAAGTTCTTGAATCTAGCTATAATCAAGTCATCAAGGTGCAAAACGACATACATAAATTCAGAGTTCATTTTCAAAAAATGAACTGGCTTTTATTTTTGAAAAAATGGGAAGAGCAATTTAGTCCTGAAAACTTAATTGTTCGGACATACCAAAAACAAAATATTGTCGATAGTTTTTTAAAAATAATTGATCTACAAGATATCGAATGGCAAAAAGAACAAGAACAGGTAAATGTGAGCCTTGACTTGGATTTGTTAGAAGTAAAGCGTCTGGCAAATGTCGCGGGTTACCCTCTAAAACCGCCTTTATTAAATAAAATTAACACTGTCTTTAGCTCATACCCAAAAGAAAAGCTACTATCAATAGAACAAAGAAACGAAATCATAAATCATTTTTCAGCATCGAACAAACAAGTCGCGCAAAATTATTTACAGCGTGAAAATTTATTTGATGAAGAATTCTCTGAAGAAAATTATCAGGTATTTGAAGAATTAAAGTTAGAAAAAGTTGTCCTAATTTTACTAAGAATACTACAAGATTCCGAAAGAGCTGGAAGAAAGAGATTAAATAATAGAATAAAGAAAGGTAATAGATTGTTACTATTATGTGGTATTGTAATCTTTTTACAAGCAGTAGCTATTAGTTATTTGTTCATTAAGGTAGGTTTATGATAAATATCAATATTCCGCGATTTTGTATCGTATCCTTTAAACCAGTATTAAAGATATCTGGGAATTTCTCTCAAGAAATGTACAACAAAAATATGGAAATCAAAGTAAAGTTGGCTAAGCAAACGATACACTGCAATATTTCTCGACAAACAGTTGACTTGTATAGTTTTAGCGCGAGAGTAAATTTACGCAAAAAAATCTCCTTACTAAAAATCAGGTTAGATACAGGTCAAGGCAAAAGTTTGACGGTACGAAGGGTTATTGTTATTCATTTGGGGAAATCTTATTTACTGCAAAATAGAGATCTGTATGCGAAACATAAAAAGAATGTTCTTGTCGTTTGCCATGAGATTTCACTCACTGGAGCACCTATTATTGGGAAAAATATAGCTCGTGAATTAAGCAAAGACTACAACATATTTTTATGGGCTGACGTTGTGAAAGATTACGGCTTGGTAGCCGATTTCGCCAAATATTGTTGCGAAGTTCTCATAGGATTTCATCATTTTCAGCGCATTGTGAAAGAATTACCGAAGTTGGAGTTTGCAATACTCAATAGTTTATTAACAGGCACAGTTACTCCGCATGTAAAAAAAATCTGCCCTAAAGTCATTGCTCTTATTCACGAATTTCCTTACTTTTGTCCACAACAGATGGTTTGCCACATTAAAGATGATGCAGATGTGGTCGTTTTTCCAAGTACACAAGTTAAAAACTCCTACAATAATCTTGCACAAAAGAAAACATTTCTCTTATCTCAAGGATTCATGGGGTTTGAAGATAACTCTGATTTCGATCCAAGCTATTTGCAAATTTTTGAGGATAAAAAAGTAGTATTATCTTGTGGAACAATTTGCAGCCGTAAAGGTTACGATATTTTTCTACAAACAGCAAAGAAATACCAAAGTATGTACAAAGAAGATGATGTTGCATTTGTATGGATTGGTAAAAAAGATTTACATGATGGTGAATACAACCTATGGCAAGAAGTATACAGAGAACTAGTTGATATAAATAACATTTACATGGTGCCTGAACAAAAAAATCTAGAAAGTTTCTTTAGCAAAGCAAGCGTTTTTTATATGTGCTCCAGGTTGGACCCTTGTCCGAACGTTGTTATTGAAGCGATGTATTACAAAACTCCCATAGTCTTGTTTGACAAAGGCTGTGGCTGCGTTGATTTTTTTACTTCCGTTCCTCAAGGGGCAAAAATAGTGCCATTTTTGGATGTAAGTATAGCGGCACAGGAAATACATTCATTATTGCAAGATCCAAAACTCTGTCAAAACATTGGAGAGGCGAATCGAGAATATGTCATTGAAAACTTGAATTTTCGTAATTATGTGCAAAATTTAAAATCTATCGCCAACAACAATGAATAAATATCATATTATCAATCTACTTGTTTTTCACTCGGAATTTTCGACGCTGTTCTATCAATTGTAAATTTAGAGTATTTAACCACATGGCGATTTGGTTTGGATCTGTTGAGTACTCGGCAGGTCTTTTGTTCACTAAGTTCATTAACCAAAGAATGGATTCTTTGTCAAAATGGAAGAGATCTGATTCGCTATCAACACAACCAACAAGTCCATCTGTATTTTTCAAAGGCGAAAATGGGTAATTTAATCTACTATTTGCCCATTTAATATCCTCGTGATTACTTTTTATAATAGGGGCTATCACTTTTTTTGAAAAAGATAAACTAGGTCCTTTGAGTTCTCTCAGTTTTTGAACTAGTAGCCAGTGACGTTTTTTTATCAGATGATTGGGAACCAATACAGGTCCTAGTTTTCTATACGTGTATAAAAATTGAACCGCTCTAAAAGAGAGTGATTTATTGTTCTGTTTAATTGTTAAGTGACGAGGTTTTATCCCCAATCGAAACAAAAAATCTATTACAGCACATCCATCAATTAATTTATCTTTATCATACAACCAATAATCAACATTCTCACGATCGAAAACTTCCTCAAATTTGCTTAGAGTTTTTTGATAATTTGGGTATGGCAAATTTTGGAAAAAACTAACTTCATGCATATCTTTTAAAACTTGTTGAAACTCACTTTCTATACAACTTTTAGGATCTCGCAAGTATCCTACCGCTTCTACTTTAAAACCATGAGTTAAGCACATTGCATTAAATTCAGATAGTTCGTCTTGAGCTAAACGAAATAACCCCTCTCCAGAAATGATAAGGTTTTTCTTTTTACAGCTTTCGAGTACTGTTTTTAGTAATACCCGATTCCTGGCTTTTTCTTGTAAAAATTCACTTTCTGATATATCCTTATTTATATGCCTTTGAGATCTTTTTTTTTGAAAAGCAAATTGAATAGCGAAAGAGTGATTTGGTTTTCCAAGATCTGCATATTCCCAATTAGGACCAAGATCTCCTGTAGTTAAAGCTTGTTGAATGGATGTACTACCAGTTTTCCGCATTCCAAAGTGTAACACCAAACGTTTCATTTATAGATTCTTTCCACATTCATTTTCCACAAGCTTTTGGTATAAAATATGCATCCACGCCGCAATTTTTCTTATGTCTCCACAGTATTCACTGCGGGATTTATCGATCAATTTGCCTAACCAATGAAGAGATTCTTCATCAAATTTGAAGAGATCTAATTCACTATTGATACAACCAGGTAATGTATCAGTATTTTTGCAAGGTGGAAACGGGTAGTCAAGTCGACTATTGGCCCATGTAATATCTTCTTTATTGTTTTCAAGAATAGGATCTATGATCTCTTTCGAAAAAGACAACTTAACTCCCTTTAGTTCTCTTAATTTTCCGATTAGCTTTTTGCGACCTTTTTGTATCCAAATATCTGGAGCTAAAGCCGGTCCTAATTTTCTATACGTATACAAAAAACGTACAGCTCGCAGAGATAGCGATTTATTAGTGTATTTAACAGTTAATTGATCAGATTTGATACCTAACCGAAAAAGCAAATCTTTCACAACACAGACAAATTTATTTCTATCATACAGCCAGTAAGAAACGTTTTCTCTACCAAAAACCTTCTCAAAATGTATCAATTTTTGTTTATAATCTGGATATGGTAGATTTTCCCAAGAAACGACATGATGCACGCCTTTCAAGACTTGCTGGAATTGACTCTCTATAAGACTTTTCGGTTCTCGTAAGTATCCAACTATTTGTGTTTGAAAGCCATAATTCAGGCACATTTTATTGAATTCGGATAACTCATCTTGGGTTAAGCGAAATATTCCTTCGCCAGATACGATGATATTCTTTTTTTTACAGCTTTCCAATGTTGACTTTAGCAACGACCTACTTTTGGCCTTTTTTTGTAAAAATTTACTTTCTGATATATCATTATTTATATGCCTTTGAGATCTTTTTTTTTGGAAAGCAAACTGAATAACAAAGGAGTGATTTGGCCTTCCAAGATCTGCATATTCCCAATTAGAACCAAGGTCCGATTTGTATAAAGTCTGCTGTATT
This sequence comes from Candidatus Uabimicrobium amorphum, assembly GCF_009002475.1. Taxonomy (GTDB): domain Bacteria; phylum Planctomycetota; class Uabimicrobiia; order Uabimicrobiales; family Uabimicrobiaceae; genus Uabimicrobium; species Uabimicrobium amorphum. The sequence goes on along the minus strand of NZ_AP019860.1, from coordinate 8,308,087 downwards.
GATGTGCTACCTGTCTTGTTCATCCCAAAGTGCAAAACCATACGTTTCATGTTGCAATCTCCATAGTGATTCTTCTTCGATTGACTTAGGGGCTGTCATCAATTAAAGAATATTTCCTTTACTGTGTCATCCCGCACTTGATGCGGGATCCACGCTTTTTAAGAGAAAAACAATAAAAGAAAAAAATTCTAATGTAAAAAGAAAGTCTTACTTTTATTGGGTTTTACAAGTTTATTTGTGGATTCCTGGTCAAGCCAGGAATGACACTAGGTGTATATTTTTTCTAAATTTGGTGCGTTTAGCTAATTGATGACACGCCTACTTCATAAATAAGAATCGAGGTGTTTAGGGGGAATTCTTTATGAGTTTCTCATGTAGAGTATGCACCCACGTGGCAATTTGATGTGGATCACCGCAATAATCAGAGGGCGACTTGTCAATCAATTTAGCTAACCAACGAATAGATTTTTGATCAAAGTCGAAAAGGTCTGACTCACTCCCCACGCAACCTGGAAGCCCATCGGTATTTTGGGGAAAGGGAAAAGAATTTTCTAATTTACTGTTGGCCCACGCGATATCTTCCCAGTTGCTTTCAATGATAGGATCTATTATCTCTTTTGAAAGCGATAACTTGGGCCCTTCAAGTTCACGAAGTTTGTTAAATAGCAAATTGTTATGTTGTTGGACGAGTTTTCCAGGGATTAGGGCTGGTCCTAGTTTTCTATAAGTGTATAAAAAACGAAATGTATAAATCGACATCGCTTTGTTACTTTGTTTAGTCGTAATTTGTCGAGGTTTAACACCTAATCGAGAAAGAAAATCTTTTACAACGCATCTATCGATAAACCTATCTTTGTCATATAACCAGTAGGAAACGTTTTTATTACCAAAAACTTCCTCAAACTGAGTTAAGGTTTTTCTGTAATTTGGGTATGGTAAATGCTCAAAAAAAGCAAGTTCATGTAGTGATTTAAATCCTTGCTGGAACGAGCTTTCAATATATCCCTTAGGTTCTCGTAAGTATCCAACTGTTGTGGTGTGAAACCCTAAAGACAAGCATGTTTCTTTTAGATTGAATAACTCATCTTTGGTTAAACGGCATGTTCCTTCTCCAGACATAATGACATTTTCTTTTTGGCAGGCTTTCAATGCTGATTCAAATAGAGATCTATTCTTTGCTTTCTTCCGTAAAAATTCGCATTGCGATATATTCAAAATTTTCTGGCGGCGGCATAATTTTTTTTGAAAAATAGAACGAATAATGCCTGAGTGGTTTGGTATTCCAAGATCTAAGTATTCCCAATTAGGGCCTAGGTCTGATTTATATAAGGATTGTTGTATAGCCGTACTACCTGTTTTGTGCATTCCAAAATGCAATACTAGTTGTTTCATTTTCTGCTTTACTTAAGATTCACAATTTTAAAATACAGCACTATATTTTATACTGTAACTCATTCACCGACAATTGTCAAATCGACTTTCCTGTGGCGTTATTAAGACGTATCGACAAAACTAGAATTTGCTTCCGATATAAAATTTTGCTATTTTAAAAATAGAGAATCAATAGAGCTACAAGCCAGAAATTACAGTGTTGTATTGAAACGGATTAAATCAATGATTGTAATACCAATGGCGGGTACCAGCAGCCGCTTTCGCCAAGCTGGATATGAGAAACCAAAATACATGTTACAGGCAAAAAATAAATCTTTGTTTGCCCATGCTATTTCCAGTTTTTCTAACTACTATGCATCAGAAAAATTTTTGTTTATATGTAGAGATACCTATAACTGTGAAAACTTTATTCGCGCAGAACTAAACAGCATTGGCTTAAACGCGACCAACTTAAAGATTTGTATTCTAAATTCTGAAACGTCTGGTCAAGCCGAGACGGTAGCTATTGGGCTAAAAAAAACAACTGTTGCTACTTCGGAACCAATAACAATTTTTAATATAGATACCATGCGTCCGAATTACAAGTTTCCAAAAGAGTTCCGCCAGAAAAATGTAGATGGATATATCGAAGTTTTTTGTGGAAGTGGTCATCATTGGTCATTTGTGAAACCAGTTGACAAAAGCGCTTCTATTGGCAAAGCAATTTATGTTACCGAAAAAAATAGAATATCTGACTTCTGTAGTACAGGTCTATATTATTTTAAATCCGTTGCCTTTTATCTTGATCTTTACTCCACCATTGAAAATGTAAATCCAACACATTTACAAGGAGGCGAAAGATATGTCGCTCCCTTATACAATACTGCTATTTCTAGTGGAGCGAATATTTACTATAAATTAATCCCAAAAGATGATGTAATATTTTTCGGGACACCAGAAGAATATGTATCATTTACCAATTCTTAAACATTACGTTCCCAATTCTGATCAGAAATGAAAGGTACTTTATCGCCAAAATGGACACTATTCCTAACTTTCTTAAACAAGCAGAATGGGTTATACAGAGCGCATCTGACAATCACCATGCCCCCCATGCGTTAACAGATAAAATTTCGCCTCAAGCGATGAAGGCTTGGGAATTAATTAGACCAGCCATTCAGGAATATGATTGTGGCCGCTTTGATGTAGCAGATGAATTATTTAAACAGGCTCTTACTCAGTCACCAGAAAATATTTGGACACATCGAGGAATCAATACTTATTCCCCTCATCTTTTAAAAGTCAAACCATCTCTTATAAAGCCAGTATCACAAGACTATCGTATTGCAATTGTCATCCCTGGAGAACTAAGGTGCTTTGAAAGCACTGTTGAATTCTTGCAAACACTTGCAAAATACGCTGATGTCTTTATTTGTACTACCAATAACTATTTAGAACAAGCAAATAATCTTACGAAACGCACAGTTATTGTAAACCCAGAGCCACGCTTTGAAAAAAATAGCTTACACCAATGGCATAAACTTGCATTAGTGTTAGAACAGGTCGCAAAATATGAACAATCCATACAAAAGAGATATACTCATATTTTGAAGTTACGTACAGACTTCTTTCACATCAGTCCTGATTCTATTCTGGAAGATGTTATTTTATCTAAAGGTATTATTTGTGCTTCTGACAAAGTATTCGGTGGTAGTCGCGATTTAATGTTCTTGTTTCACAATTTTTTTACACTATGTCGGTCTGTTTTTGCAGGAAATCAGAATAAGTATTGGCCTATCAATTTGCAGCAAATCTTAAAGTCAGATTTAAGTGCCAAATGGTATGGAATGAAATTCCCATACTCTTTGATGGAAAAAATGCCCTCTGTTGAGGCAACATATGATTACCTGCAATGTAATAGAGACAAACTTCTTATAGATTTTTCACAGTACAACCAATCGCATTTATTCAGTGAATGTTCTGGGAAATCCCACTGGAGCCACTTTAAAGGTCATCAATTCTTTGCTTCAGAGATCAGCTTTGCAAAGTTTTTAAATTTCAATGGTGTTCCAGCAAATCTTTCAAATAGTCTGAGAGGTTTTCTGATATCTAATCGGCATAAACAATAAAGGGAAAGAAGATTGAATGAACCAATCGCAGAACAAAAATGCACAAAGTACTTCTTTAACTAGAATCGCACGTTGTACACAGAAAAATTGTGGTTGTCTGAAGAATAGTTTTGTTTGGATTTCCCACGAACGAAAAATAATTTGGTTTGAAGTCCCTAAAGTTGCCAGTCGTTCGATGAAGTCAGCATGGGGAATTTTGGGACCTGGGCGAGAAAAAAATTCAGGGTTCGTTAATCTCCATAAAATGCCTTTGGAGGTAGCTTCGGAATATTCAAACTATTTTAAATTTGCTCTGATTCGAAACCCATGGGATAAAATGGTCTCAAATTGGTTCATGTTTTGCAAAAGCAACATTCCCCGTCGAATGCAACAAATAGAGGACTTGTTTGGAATGCCCCCCGGTAATATAGATTTTCCAACATTCCTTCAGCATGCTATTGTCCATCGCAATCATCACTGGGAACAATGCGTTAATTTTTTACCGATCGACAACCAAAACAAATTGCTCTTAGATTTGATTGGTCAACTAGACGACATTGAAACATGTATTTCAACTATGAAACACAAATTTGGTATCGAGTTACAACTACCACGAGAAAATACGACCAACCATAGTCATTACTCTAACTATTACGATACCGAATCAATTGACATAGTGCGAACGATGTTTCCTAGAGATATTGCAGTATTTAACTTTACATTTCAATTTCATAGATAAAGTGTCGCCTCAGAATTTAACCAGAGAAAGTTCACTTGATATTTGAGTCAAAATTTGTAGTCCCCTTGCCAGAAAAATTTGCTGTGCCTGTAGGGAATCTGCATGAAGAGGAACCATACTCAAAAACATAAGGCTTTCTATTAGTTTAATTTGTAAACGATTTGTCTGCCATTTTTTTAGAAAGTGTTTATTGAAAACATTTTTTACCATCGACTGATAGTCGTTGGTATGCAAATTATAGAAAAAGTTTTTGTCTTTCCAACAAGAATGAAACATACCATTGACAATGACATCATATTCCCCTTCTATACTGTGTAGTAACTTTGCGACATCGTAACGTGGATCACCATAAATATCGAAATCACCAAACTTTCCTCGTGGGTCGATCATGTAAATGATTCCTGTTTCAAAATTATATAGCAAATTGCCAAAACAGAAATCTCCATGAATAATAGAAAATTGATTTTGATTGTAAAGATCAGATTCATTTATCAACTTTGGCAACATCGAAAAGACATACTTTAAACCAACACAAACCTGATTATTAATCTCCAAATATTCGGTGTCAAACAGTGCGACATGCTCTTTTGATAAAACAGATTTTAGTCTCTCGTACGTTTTTTTTTCATACATCCTCTTCATGGATTTTATCAATTTTTGAGTACTTACAAATTTCAATTTATACTTTCCTAATTTATGTAAAGTACTCTCTATTTCTTGACAAATCTTCTTCCACGTTTCGACACTGTAATTTCTATATAGATACATATTGCTAAGCGTTGGATGGTCATAAAACTCCATATCAATAAATGAATGATTTTCATCCATATTATATTGTAGAATCTTGGGGGAGATAGACTGTAACTCTTTTGGTATTTTCAAATACCAAGAGAGTTCTTGTCTTAATTTTTCGGTGTCAATGCTAGACTTTCGAACAGTACTTTTTTTAGGTTTTACCTGAATATGATTAAAAAAACGACTTTGCATCATCTAAACACCAAATAAAAAAACACTACTGCAAATTTGTTATGAAAGTTTATAAATTATCACTACGGAAATTTAACTGGATTTACTCAACTTGTTGATACAGGAGGTGTACCCAAGAGGCAATTTGACTTGGATCTCCAATATATTCATCTGGAGATTTGTTCACTAAATTTGCTAACCAGTCAATTGATTCCCTGTCGAAGTTGAAAAAATCTTCTTCACAATAAACACAACCTGGAAGATTATCAGTACAAGTAGGGTAAGGAAAAGGAACGTTCAATCGACTGTTGATCCAATCGATAACTTGTTGTTTTTCTTCAATAATCGGGTTAACTATTTTCAGTGAAAAAGACATTTTCGGCCCTTTGAGATCTTTTAGTCGTCTAATCAATCTATTGTATTGCTTTTTATGATTACTTTCTTTCGTGGAAAGTAGCCCAAATTTTTTATAGGTATAGAGAAAGCGAAGAGCTCGAAGAGGTATTGATTCATTGTAACGATGAATTTCCCACGCGTCTGTTTTTATACCCAACCGAAAACAAAAATCTTTAACAACGCATTTTTCCAATAAATTTTTACGATCGTATAGAAGGAACAAGACATTGTCTTTTCCCAATACATTTTCAAACTTAATTAACTTTTTTTGGTAATCAGGATAGAAAAGATCTTCTAAGCTGGTGTATTTATAAGGAAATTTTATTTTCTGCTGAAACACAGCTTCCATTCTGCTTTTGGGCTCTCGCAAATAACCAATAGCTTCTACTTTGAAACCCAGAGAGCTAGAGACTCTATTTAGTTCGCTTAGATCATTTTCTTCTAGTTTAACGATTCTCTCACCTGATACAATGAGATTATCCTTTTTACAACTTTTTAATGCTGATTTAAATAACTCTAAGCTTTTCATTTTTATTTTTAGCAACTCGCCTCGATCTATACCAAAAAGTTTATACTCTCTGATAGAAAATAAATCTTGCGTAAAAGCCGCGCTAACAACACCTCCTTGATTTACACCTAGTTTTGCATATTCCCACTTAGGACCTAGGTCTGCCGTTGCTAAATTTCTCTGGATTGAGGTGCTACCTGTTTTGTGCGTTCCAAAGTGGAGGATAAGACGTTTCATTGTTTATTTCCCTATACGTAGGTCTGTTAATAATTTAGCAAAGTACCAACTAGTCTACATAGATAACAACGCTTTGCAAAATAACAAGTAGCAATAAAAAAGAAATACAAATCCATAACATTACTTGAATTTTTCTATGGCGCTTTTCTATATCAGAAACTGTATTCTTTATTTGATGTTTGCTACGTCGAATATTTTCCAAATCATCGTGAAGGGAATAGGCAATACGACTTATCATTTTTTCGTATGGTGTCATTTGTAAAACTCTATCAAAAGAAATAGATGAGTCCTCCGGTTTTTCGGCCTCGTCGAAACTTACCCCGTAGTCACTTTTGATTTTTACCTTCATTGCCGCGTAATCTTCTTCTAACTTCCCAGCCAAATCTTGTGGTAAACAAGGTCTTTGATTGTCGAATACATCGTATTCTTTGAGTTTGTGTTTCGTGTGGGTTAGACGGTGGAAAAAATGAGCTTTTTTCCCAATAAAGTTGATATTGCGAAGCATTTCTATCTCATACACATTCCAATAGTGAATCTTATCTAAAGTTTTAAACTCTGAATATTGCTGCGAGGAGAGACCTATAGTTTCTAAGAAATCTAAGCAGTTTTGGAAGAGATTTTCTTGGTTATATTTGTAAACAACCACGTTCTCTTTACCAAAAGTATTACAAAATTTTTCTATACGCTGTGTGTAATTCAATTTATTTTTGCTGTATTCATCATAGTAGTCATATATACTTTTTTGGTATGATTCGCCGGATAAAATACTTTCTATATAACAAGCTTGTAGATAACTTTGCAACTCATGCAAGTAGATGACAACTTTTATTTCGTATTGATGGTCTGTAGCCTTCTTTTTAAGAATGGTTAACTTCTCTTTAGGTAGATTCCAAAATAGTTTGGTAGAATACAATAGGCGTGGAAGATCATTTGTTTGTAACATTTTTTCAAAAGCAATAAAACATTTTTCAAACTTTTTATTCTCGAATTTTAGATACTTGACTATTTCATCAGCATTTCCTAATGTTATGTCGTGGTTGTTGTTTTGCTGCTGAGTTTTTTTATCAGGATAGTTGACACCTAATCTGTGCAATATTTCTCGATTTTTTTCTAGAAACTGTTGTAGTGTTGTTGCTTCCATATGAGGATCTACATGCAAAAAGAGAGTTTTTACTTTTTCTGAACTCTCTAAATTTTGAAGATTCAGATCAATCACTATTTTATCACCAAAACAAATGTTGTTTTTTGTTAAACTTGCAATGATTTTTTCTGAAGATTGAAACCCGTCAAACTCTTCTCCAGTGCGATTTTTTAACATGGTTAAGAATTTTGCTTTGAGATCTTGGTGCCGTGTAACTATTTCGCCTGTCTGTAAAAAATGGTGATAGCGATTGATCATTTGTGTTTTTTGTTCATTAGTGATTTGAATATGACGATTTTTGACATCGGTTAAGTCTTGGTCTTCTTCAATCCATTGACGCACTTTTTGGTCACTTGCTTGAATGAGATCATCTAACTCTGTAGTAAAATTTTCCCAACCATAGCGTTGCTTAATTTTTGGACGCTTGTGTAAGTTATTTTTTATCACAGAAACTTTGTCAGAAAAACAAAACTTGGCACCATTACGTGCGCTGCGTTGTAACCAATCGAGAATAGGTAGGTCATTCGCAACATCAGGGCTTTTCCAAAAGCCAACTTTCTTCGCCAATTGAGTGTCAACAACCCATGAACTAGCTGGTTCAAAAACATGATTGGTGTGATGCACCATCTGCCAAAGTTCCTCAGGATGATTTGTCTCTTGCAAAACGAGACGTTTTTTTTGTGGTACGTATTTTTCTTGGTCTGTGTAATGGCAGAAAACCGCTTTTCCTAAAAAGAAGTTTGCATTATGAGTCTGTAGAGATTGTAACGCAATCTCTAAATGATCAGACAACCATATATCATCATGATTTAAAAAGGCAATATATTGTGTTTCCGCCAAATGTATGCCTACGGAATTAGGTCCATATTGGTTTCCACAACGCGTAGGCAAATTAATTACTTTTACTTTTGGGTTTTTGATGTCCAGTTTAGCCATGAATTCTTTTGGACAACAGTCAGCAACAACTAAGACTTGCCATTGTGAAAAGCTTTGTTTATAAACAGTTTCTAATGTACGGTTTAAAACATTAGCACGACCATATGCAGCGACAATAATAGTAATCATAAGATAGGTCCAACTATGTATGAATGCGAAATTTCTGTAAATTATACAACTCTTCAGCGATGCCAAAGTTGGCAAATCAATGAAGCTTTAGAGCATGATAGTAAAAGCTATTTTTCTATTGTTTGTGTCGAAGATAGAGAACATAATGAGTCTATCTTTATTTTGCAACGAAAAATAGGTATTTTGGGATTTATCGTATCAAAGACAGCACAAGGTTTTGAGTGGCTTGTTCAAAACAAACCTGAACCTGGGAATATTTTTTACTATCAATATGCTCCTACTGTACAAGCCACAAAGTGTAATTATGAACAGGTTCATCAAGGGAGTAAAACCTTATTTTTGGAATATTTCCTACAGGGCAAATTATGCGTTGATGTTTGTGGTTCCGAACAGGGGAGTAAATTCTTAGGGAAATTTAATCGAAATTGCAAGATAGTTGTAGACAAATCAAAAATCAATTTCCCCAGTAAAAATTACTCTTGGCTGACGAGTAAACAGATCAAACAACTTCTGAGAAAAAGCTTTGTTTTAAACACCGATGCTCGGTCTGTCATTGTTTGTGGTTCTTGGAACTGGCTGGCATCTGATAGCAAATTGTTTGCAGAAATAAAGAACCCCGTTATTGCACAAGCACTAAGAAATTCTTATCAAGTAAGAGATAAACAACGTATAAAAAACGCCATTTCATTTTTGCAATCTTGCGAAAAACAGTATGAGTACGACACAATACCTCTAAAAAATATGCGAACATTCAAATTAACGCCTTTTGGCATTCAATGCATAGAAAAACGCCAATGTAAAGTTTGTTATTTTGATATTCGCATGGAAAGAGAAGTTAGTCATTGGCAACAACCTTTAGTTATGGACACCTCAATACAACAATCGTGGCTGATTTTTAGTATTAAAAATAGTATAAGCTATTTTTTCTTACAAGTGAATTATGAAATGGGTTTTGATAATGGTGTTGAATTTGGTCCCTCCCTCCAAACAAACGTTTCTTTTACTGCAAAAGACATTGATGTAGTCAAAAATACCCAAACTCTTGCACAAATTGACCAGTCAGATGAAGGCGGACGTTTTTATCAAAATATAATGCGCTACACACTAGCATATTGGCCTCACCAACAACATTTATGTTCTCTGAAAAATGGGTTATGGTTAACGGCTGGAGAAATAGAAAACATGACTCTAATGAAAGGTTATTTGACCAACGAATTGCGTAGTTTACTTTCGTTACTTGTATCTTTTATGTAAGAGGTTCATTCATGTACGAACGATCTTTTTTTCTAAATGCAATAAGATTCTGAAGTATCAAATGTAAATAGTATAATGCCTCCGAAAAAGCGGAAAAAGAGCAAAAAGAAAAATAAATTTCGCTGGTTCTGCTTCAAAAAACAAATGTTTCATACATTTAGGTTTTCACGAAGTCTATTCTCCTCGTGATATCTTAAGCGTCCTTTCTTATTTTCTGTGTTTTCTGAACAAAATCTATGCAAACCTTTTCATAATTGCTACATTGGTATTGTAACTACTTTGATTTGTTTACATACATAGAGAAAGGTTTGTAATGGAATATCTTGGATATGTAGGACTTTTCGTTTCGTTGGTAATGCTTGTTGTTCTTTCCTACAAACAAGTTTCACCATTAATTGTTGGACCTATTACGTCATTGTTTCTCATTGTCGTCTGTGGATTGAATCCTACGGAGATGATGTTTGGTAGCGACACGCCGGATACTTATATGAAGGTAGCGGCCGATTTTTTCGCTAAATTTTTTCTGATATTTCTCACCGGGTCTATTTACGGTGTGATTATGCACAAAACAGGTGCTGCCGCGGCAATTGCTGAGAAAATTGTCGATATTGTTGGCGAAAAGCGCGTAGTTCTCGGGATTGTTTTGGCATCTTCGATATTGACCTACGGTGGTGTGAGTTTGTTCGTTATTATTTTTGTGATGTATCCGATTTCTTTGGCGATGTTTCACAAAGCCAATATCACCAAAACTCTGATACCTGCTTGTGTTGCATTGGGAAGTTTTACCTTTACAATGACCGCACCCGGCTCCCCACAAATTCAAAATATCATCCCCACTGAATTTTTAAAAACACCAGTAACATCTGCGTTCTACCCTGGATGGATTGCAGGACTTTTCATGGCTGTTGTTGGCTTTTTTTATCTGTCATGGCGTGCAAAAAAATTGCAGGAACAAGGCCGTGTTTTTGATGCACATGATGAACTAGAAGACCAAAGCCAAAATTTACCTTCCTTTTGGTTATCGATGACACCGTCGCTGTGTATTATTGTTTTGCTAAACGGCTTTGGAATCAACATTGTGTGGTCGATGTGTGCTGGAATATTGTTAACGATTGCCCTGCTATGGAATTGTTTGCCAAACCGTCATGAATGGCTAAAATCACTGAATACTGGGGCGAGCAATTCAACACTGGTTATTTTAAACACCGCAGCGATCGTTGGTTATGCAGGAGTTGTGAAAGCCATACCTGAATTTAATTCCATTGTTGAGGCGATCAAGGGTTTAGATGTGAGTCCTTACTATTTTCCGGCAATTACAACTACCGCTATTGCAGGAATTGCAGGTTCTGCCTCAGGAGGACTAAGTGTTGCGCTCAAAGCGCTTGCCGAAACATTCGTATCCATGGGGATTGATCTGGAAGCGGTGCATCGTATTGCGGCGATGGCTTCGGGCTGTCTTGACTCTTTGCCGCATAGTGGAGCGGTGATTACTCTTTTATTGGTGTGTAAGCTAGATCATAAAAGTTCGTACAAGGATGTGTTCGTGACTACGGTTTTAATTCCTACCGTGGCGGTATTTTTAGTTCTCGTTCCTATATGTGCCTTTGTTTATTCTTAAGAGTGGAGAGAGATATGAAAAAAGAAAAAGTTGTTTCGGTACGCGAAGCGGTGGATCTAATTGAAAACAATAAAACGGTGGTTACCAGTGGTTTCGTCGGTATCGGTTTTGCCGAAGAAGTTGCCATTGCTTTGGAGAAAAGATTTGTCGAGACAAATTCTCCTCGCGATTTGACGTTAGTATACGCCGCAGGCCAGGGAGACGGCAAAGAGCGTGGTCTCAATCATTTGGCTCACGAAGGTCTACTCAAAAGAGTTGTTGGTGGTCATTGGGGACTTGTTCCTAAATTGCAAAAACTTGCCGTCGAAAACAAAATAGAAGCGTACAATTTACCCCAAGGTTGCATTGCGCATTTATACCGCGACATTGCCGCGGGTAAGCCAGGTACCATAAGCACTGTGGGCTTGGAAACGTTTGTTGATCCACGTGAGACAGGTGGAAAGCTCAATGAAAAAACCACTGAGGATATTGTGGAGATAATAACGATTGCGGGTAAAGACTACTTGTTTTATAAAGCATTTCCTGTAGATGTGGCGATTATTCGCGGTACAACTGCAGATCCTGATGGCAATATTACCATGGAAAAAGAAGCGCTGACTTTGGAATCGTTGGCGATTGCCACGGCGGTAAAAAATTGCAATGGTTTGGTGATTGCACAGGTAGAGCGCATCGCAGCTCGTGGAAGTTTAAACCCAAAAAATGTAAAAATACCGGGGGTATTTGTCGATTGTGTGGTTGTATCTGAGCCGCAAAATCATTGGCAAACGTTCGCCACACCTTACAATGCAGCATATAGTGGTGAAATTCGCGTTGCCATGGAATCAATTGCTCCTATGGAAATGAATACGCGAAAAATAATTGCGCGACGCGCGGCTCTCGAATTGCAAGCCAATGCTGTAATTAATCTTGGAATTGGTATGCCTGAAGGAATTGCCAATGTGGCGAATGAAGAGAATATTCTAGAGTATTTGACATTGACCGCAGAACCGGGTGTCATTGGTGGGCTGCCGGCAGGTGGTTTAGATTTTGGGGCGGCAACCAACACGCAAGCGATTATAGACCAACCATCGCAGTTTGATTTTTACGATGGTGGTGGTTTGGATTTGGCATTTTTAGGTTTAGCGCAAGCGGACAGCGAGGGCAATGTCAATGTGAGTAAGTTCGGACCAAAAATCGCGGGAGCAGGTGGTTTTATCAATATTAGTCAGAATGCGCAAAAAATAGTTTTTGTGGGAACGTTAACCGCAAGTGGTTTGAAAACAAAAATCGAAGAGGGGCAACTGCAGATTGTCAACGAAGGTAAGGTGAAAAAGTTTGTCGCACAAGTAGAGCACAAAACTTTTAGTGGAAACTTTGCTTTGAAAAATGGGCAGCCGGTACTGTATATCACCGAACGTTGTGTTTTTGAATTGACAGAGAACGGTATGGAACTTTTAGAAGTAGCTCCAGGCATTGATATCGAAAAGCACATACTACCATTCGTTGATTTTTCCCCCATCATGAACAATGTGAAAACTATGGATACACGTATCTTTAGTGAAAAACCTATGGGAATCAAAAAGGAACTTCTGGAACTTTCTCTAGAAGATCGCATTGTACTCAACGTGGAAGAAAAGACGTTGTTCATCAATTTTGCCGGGTACCAAATCACACAAGCGACACAAATTGCGGAAATCAAGTCGATAGTCCAGCAAAAACTACAGAATGTCGGTAAAGTTTGCGCCATTGTCAATTACGACAATTTTAATATTTATCCTGATTTAGTTGGGGAATATTCGCAAATGGTCAAGGAACTTTGCGATAATCATTACGAACAGGTAACAAGATACACTACTAGTACTTTTTTGCGTAAAAAATTAGGTGAGGCACTGCAAGAAAGACAAGTTTCACCTCATATTTACGAAAGTAAAAATGAAGCGCACGATGCTTTGCAACGATGGAAAACAACAGTGCAATAGGTATGTAAAACACGATCTTGATCCTGTTCCCAACTCCGTTCCCGAATTAAAAGACGGAATCGGGAACGGGATCGGGATCGTTTATTTTGGAGGAAATATATGCATTGGTTAGATGTGACCATTATTTTAGGGTTTATTGCTTATGCGATTCGCTCGGGTTTTAAATCAAAAGATGTCGCTTCGCAAAACTTAACGGAATATTTTTTAGCGGGAAAATCTCTTCCTGGATGGAAGGCCGGTATTAGTATGGCGGCAACTCAGTTTGCTGCAGATACGCCGCTTTTGGTGACGGGACTTATTGCCACGGCAGGGATTTTTTCGTTATGGCAAATGTGGATTTATGCCATCGCTTTTCTCATGATGGGTTTTCTGTTGTCGGCGAGTTGGCGTAAATCCAACGTACTTACCGACGCGGAGCTAACAGAATTTCGTTATGCTAGCAAAGCCGCAGGTCCACTTCGCGGTGTAAAGGCCATATACTTTGGTACTATTTTTAACTGTACTGTTTTGGCAATGGTGCTTTTGGCCGCAACGCGTATTGCCGAACCTTTTTTGTTGTGGAATGCATGGTTACCCGAAGGAGTTTTTAATATTGCTTTGGGAATTGTGAAGTGGTTTGGAGTTCAGATGACCACAAGTACCGATGAAAACGTCGTATGGATTCTCACCGCCAATAACTTTATCTCTATAGGCGTCATCGTTTTAGTGACCATGTTTTATTCAACGACAGGTGGTTTGCGTAGTGTTGTTGCCACAGACGTGATGCAGTTCTTTATGATGATGTTTGCTACCTTGTGCTTTGCGGCTTATATCATTTATGAAACCGGTGGGCTTAGTGGAATGTTAGAGCAACTTCATACGAAGTTTGCCAACGGTGGCCCGGGAGGAATTACTCCCACGCAAATCGTCGCATTCACTCCTTCTTTGGCAAAAGATATCACCATTCCACTATTGTTGGTTTTTGCACTGCAATGGCTTGTGCAAATGAACGCCGATGGTACAGGATATTTAGCGCAAAGATCTATGGCGTGTCGCAGTGACAAAGATGCAAAGCAGGCGGCAATTATTTTTACAGTTGCTCAAGTTTTTTTCCGTAGTTTGTTGTGGTTACCGATTGGTATCGGTCTTATGGTGATATATCCCCCCAACCTTGGTTTACCGATGGAACAAATTAAATCGGTGCAAGAAGCCACTTTTGTACGTGGGATGTCGGAACTTCTTCCGGTTGGGCTCAAAGGTTTAATGTTAACCGGAATGCTCGCCGCCTTGGCTTCCACTGTCGATACCCATCTAAACTGGGGATCTTCTTACTGGACAAATGATATCTACAAACGTTTTGTCTGTCAGGCATGGCTAAAAAAAGAACCTTCGAGTACTTCCTTAGTGTGGGTGGCTCGTTGTGCGAATATGTTGATATTGGTGATCGCGCTTATCATTATGGCGCACCTATCTTCTATCCAAACAGCATGGAAAATTAGTTTGATGCTCGGTGCGGGAATGGGTGTGATGTTGGTACTGCGTTGGATTTGGTGGAAAGTTACGGCTTGGGGAGAGCTTGCATGTATTGTCGCCTCCATTGTACTTGCTCCGGTACTTCTTACGTATGTTGAAGCCGAATATTTACGTTTGTTACTCATGGCTTTAGGCTCGACTTCTGCGGGGGTAATTGTTTCGTTACTTACTGGTCCAGAGGATATGGAAACATTGAAGAAATTTTATTCTCAGGCACAACCTCCTGGATTTTGGGGGGAAGTTCGCAAACAACTGGATACTTCGGATGAACCAGAAAAACGCTTCTATCGCGGAGTTCTCGCTACTTTTTGCGCGTCGTTTTCCTTTTTTTGCTTATTGACAGGTTTTGGTTCAATGATTTGTGGTAGCCCTGCCCCCACATGGTTCCCTATTCGTTGGTTATGGCTAACGGTTGTTATTTTAGTCGGTTTAATTTTGATACCTGTATGGTGGCGTCTTGGGTTTAAAGATGACTAAAAAAAGATATTTGTATGAAAATAGAAAAATGTACGACTAACTTTGCACAGTTGCCATATAATCCATATTATTCTTATATCGATGGGAGTGCCAAATGAAATACGCAATGATTGTTTGTTTTATGTTAGTAAGTGTCTATGCGGGAGAGAAAAAAGATTTTATTCGCATGGATAAAAAAGGCGTTGCCGTAGACGGATACGATGTAGTTGCTTATTTTGTTCAAGGAAAGCCGACAAAAGGGCAAGACAAGTTTGTCCAAGAGTGGCGTGGAGCTAAATGGCTTTTTAGCTCTAGTGAAAATCTAGAGAAGTTTAAAAAGTCACCGCAAAAATATGCTCCGCAGTTCGGGGGGTTTTGCGCTTGGGCTGTGGGAAATGGTTACACCGCGAAAATTGACCCTACGGCATGGAAGATTGTGGATCAGAAGTTATATTTGAACTACAATCACTCGATCCAAAAACAGTGGGAAAAAGATCGCAAAAATTTGATTCACTCTGGCCATAAAAATTGGCCAAAACTTGTAAAAAAACATCTTGAGAAAAAAAGCAAAAAATAAACAAAAAAATAGGAGCTTCTTTCGAGAAGCTCCTACTTTTACACGAACTAGATATTATTTATCGTCAGATTCTTCTTTGTCTTTATCGTCATCAGACTTTTCGTCTTCTTTAGCTTCATCGTCATCAGACTTTTCGTCTTCTTTAGCTTCGTCATCGTCAGACTTTTCGTCTTCTTTAGCTTCGTCATCAGACTTTTCGTCTTCTTTAGCTTCGTCATCGTCAGACTTTTCGTCTTCTTTAGCTTCGTCATCAGACTTTTCGTCTTCTTTAGCTTCGTCATCAGACTTTTCGTCTTCTTTAGCTTCATCGTCATCAGACTTTTCGTCTTCTTTAGCTTCGTCATCAGACTTTTCGTCTTCCTTGGCTTCATCGTCAGACTTTTTTTCTTCGTCGTCAGATTTGTCGTCATCCATGTGAAAAGCGGCTTGTTCTACAAAGAAATCTCCAGCAAAAGCTGGTACACAAAAAGTGAGGGCGATTATTAAAATAAATATACGGGTTATCATATGCAATCTCCTTATTTTACAGACTTTCAAAAGCAATCTAGACTTTCCTACACAACTCATTTATTGTTGCTAATGTAATTATTGGCAATGGTTTTTGCGTAGGCAAATTTTTTTGAAAAAAAAGTGAGATTTTATAATGAAAGCATATTTATAAATTGGCACGCTTCACAAAAAAACCACTGCGTAGAGCCAGCCAGTCTTTTAGATTTATACTTGTGGTTTCTCGTGCTTTTTCATAAGGCAATACCAGTAACTTATCGATATACTCCAGAGTTTCATGTGGTTCATTGTCGACAACTTTGTCTAGAGGAATCCACTGGGAAATCGTTGTTAAAAATTGTTTTTGTTGTAGCTCTTCGATGTCGCTTTTATTCAGAAAACCTTTGCCACTCCATTTGCCGAATATACGACCGATAGACGCAAATAACTCTGGGGTAATTTTGCCTCTATCTTCCTTGGGAGTATCTAAAATATAAGACTCGATTTTTTTCCAGATGCGAAAACATTTCTCTAGGCCACAATGAATTTCAGGGAACAGTTGTTGTATTTGCCCGTCGATATAAATGTTTTCGATAGGGCGTAGTAGCTCGGTTAGCGTGTGTATCTTCGCTTCGTAGGCCACTGTATTTATACGAAAGTTTTGGATCTTGAGGCGCACTTCTTGGCCATCGCAGCCAACGACTTCACCAAAATAGTTGTCACTTACATAGTATAGGTATTCGCCAATGTGTATTTGCTCATAACTTTCGATTCGTTGCCAAGTTTCGACAATTTCGTTTGCTGCGTTTTCTTTGTATACATAATCTACCATTATACAAATTCCTGTGCCGAAGAAACTAAATCGCGGTAATAGCCGTCTTTTTTCATTAAGGTGTCGTGTGTACCGCGTTCCATAATTTCGCCATTTTTCATCACCAGAATTAAATCGGCACTGGCGATTGTTGACAAACGGTGTGCAACGACAACAACAGTTTTGCGTTTGAAAATTTCTTCTAAAGCCTCTTGAATCCACTTTTCGGTGAGTGAATCGATATTTGCTGTAGCCTCATCCATAAGAACAATAGGCGTATTGTGAGCCATCGCTCGGGCGAAGACGATTAGTTGCCCTTGTCCGGAGGATAGATTGCTACCGTTTTCTTTGATTTCAAAGTCTAGACCGTTTTCGAGGTCGTTGATCCAACGATCTACACGAGTAATGGCGATGGCATTCTGCACATCTTCATCGGTAATGTTTGGGTTTCCCAATGTTATATTTTCGCGTATTGTTGTGGGAAACAGGGTAACATCTTGGTGAATGATGGCAATTTTTTCGCGTAGATTTTGTGCATCACTAATTTCGGTTTCCCCAATGTAAATGTGACCTTTGTAGCCGTCATAGGTGCGCGTGAATAGTCTCCCAATGGTTGACTTACCACTTCCCGTTGCACCCACAAGAGCAACTACTTCACCTGGTTGTACTTTGAAATTGATATCTTCGAGAACTTGTGGACCTTGTTCTTTGTAAGCAAAAGACACATGTTGGAATTCGATAGATAAGTTTTTGTCCTCTAGCTTTTTTTCTCCCTTTGTGATGATGTCGGGGACATGGAGCAAAGAAAATATGCGTTGTAACGCTGCCAAGGCTTGCTGGATGGTCGCAAATTTACCGCTCAAGTCGCGTACGGGGACAAAAATTCTTTCTACTAAATCGATGTAAACGATAATGACACTCGCCTCGACGATGCCAAAGTTGTACCCTAATGCCCAATAAAGTAGCGCTGCGATGGTAATGGAACCAACAGCGTCGACGACGGCGTAAAGAGATGCATCGTAAATATTGGCGAAAATAGTTGCGCGGCGATATTCGCGATTGACTTTTTCAAATTCCTGGCTGCTGTGATCATGGTGGTTGAAAAGTTGGATGATTTCAACGCCGGAGATGCCTTCTGCCATGTATGCGTTGGAAGTGGCCAATTTTTTTCGTACAATTAGGTACCAACTACGTAATTTTTTACCGAACCAACGTACGGTAATCATTACGATGGGAACAGCGATCATTATAATGAAGGACAATTGTAGATTGATCGTCATCATAACAAAAATAATGCCAATGATCGTCAGTATATCGACAAACACTGTTGCAATTCCCGAACGTAGAGAGTTGCCCAATGATTCAGCATCGTTGACCGTTCTTGTTAATAAAGCGCCCACGGGATTTTTATCGAAATAGGCCATTTTCAGTTGAATTACATGGGAAAATATCGCTTCGCGGATACGGGAAATTGTGCGAAGAAACGCTAGGTTTATGAGGTAACTAAATATGCTACGCGATATGTATTCCATGACCACAAATCCCAAAAATATCATACCAATAAAATGTAGCCCTGCTAAATCTTGTTGGGTAATTTTATCTAAGCCACTTTTTAGGATAAATGGGCGCGCTAGGTCAAAAAAAAGTGTTGTGAACATTAGCACAAAAGATGCGTAGTAAGATTTTCGATATGGCTGTGCGTGCGACCAAAATTCGCGTATTAGTGTTTTATTACTCAGTTGTTCCATCCTCGTGTCCTTGTGCTTGGTATTGGTATATTTCTTGGTAAAAACCCGGTTTGGAAATGAGTTGACTATGAGTACCGCGGTCGATTACTTTTCCATTTTCTAAGACGAGTATTTCATCTGCCCACTGTATTGCGGATATGCGATGTGAAACAATAATAAAGGACTTTTCATTCGCAAAATTGCGCAAGTTTTCAATGATGGTGCTTTCCGTTTCGTGATCCACTGCGGAGAGTACATCATCGAGAATGTATATGTCGGCCTCTTTGATGAGGGCACGTGCCAAAGCTACGCGTTGTCTTTGTCCTCCTGACAGCATAACTCCTCGTTCTCCTACAAGTGTATCTAAACCATCCGGGAGCTGTTGGAGATCAAGAGTGAATCCAGCTATTTCCAAGTAGGATATCAATTCTTTGTCGCTCTTGGGCTCTTTTGCCGCTAGATTTAAGTTATCGCGTAAAGAGGTGGAAAATAAAAATGGACGTTGTGGCACCGCGGAAAAGTATTGCCTATACACCGGCAGTTCTGTATGAGCGGCATCTAGGTCATCAATGTAGATTTGTTGCGCTTTTATGTGATTTAAACGCAAAATACAATCAATGAGTGTGGTTTTGCCGGACCCAGTCTCTCCTACGATTCCAAGAACTTTGCCTGGTGGTAAATCAATATCTACATTTTTTATGGAGAAGGCCGCATTCTCTTCTGCGTCTGTGGCATGAGCGTAGTTGCAACTGGCAACTTTTAGGTGACATCCTTTTTTTTGCCATTCACCAAGTTGTTCCCTTACTTCTAAAAGTTGTGGTTCTGCCAATAAGATTTCATCAAGGCGCTGCATGGCAGGTAAAGCGCGATTGATAGAGTTCAG
The DNA here is from genome assembly GCF_009002475.1 of Candidatus Uabimicrobium amorphum. Lineage (GTDB taxonomy): Bacteria > Planctomycetota > Uabimicrobiia > Uabimicrobiales > Uabimicrobiaceae > Uabimicrobium > Uabimicrobium amorphum. Next base: position 8,288,274 of record NZ_AP019860.1, on the reverse strand, counting down.
CATCCATCCCAAAGACATAAGTGGGGGAAGAACCATAGAGACGTAACCGATAAATGCTGTTAATTCTCCAAGAGATAGCGTTCCTTCGATGACCTTTGTTCCGGTGATCCATAGGATGGTAAAAATAGACACACTACCCACAAAACGAATAAGCGGTAGAGAAAAGCAGCGAATTTTTGCCAGCTTAACACCGATATCCAAAAATTGTTGGTTGGTTTCTGCGAATTGTGTACTAAAGCGCTGTTCACTATTATATCCTTGTATGACCGATGCGCCTTTGTAAGAGGACAAGCAAAAAGAAGATAGCTCACCTATTTTTTTATCAGACTCTTTCCAATAACGAAACATCATTAAAATGCTCGTTTGTACTATGAGATACGAAACTACCATGGGAATTAGTAAGTAAAGTGTGGTGGCCACGTCCATACGCAGCATTGCGGAAAATCCAAAAAGAAAAGCAAAAGAAACATTGAATATTTGCAGGGTCGAAAATCCAAATACGGAACGCACGAACATGATATCGTGTGCACAACGATTGACGAGATCTCCTGTTTCATGATTGGCAAAAAAGTTTCTTTGTAACAGTAGTAATCTGCGGAAATAGTCATTTCTTATATTGTATTCAATCATACGTCCTGGAGTGAAGAACATATGTCGCGAGAGAGTTCTCGCTACAAAGAGTCCCGCCGCACACAGGATAATCGAGTAAACAAATGGCACTACAGTGTTTGCTGTTGCTTGTTGCGTTTGTACGGCATCAATCGCTTGTTTTATATACTCGATAATCATAACTGCTAATATCTTGGTACCAGCAACTAAGATCATGCCGAAGAAAAACCACCATATGTAAGTAAGAGCGTAGCGTTTCGTGTAACTTAGAAATATCTTCACTTGTTTTCCTATTTTTTAAGTTAGCTGTTTATCAGGTATGTCTATCATGAAGACGATGAACTATTTTACTGTTTTGCAATAATTTGATTTTATATTTTGATTTTTGTTCGTTTGTTGTTAGATTAATTTAGAGTCTGTTAGTTGCGTTATGACATGCCCGATTGCGGTTTCTTGGGATACGCATAGATTGTATCGAAAGATTTGCATATGCGTATTTTCGACCAATATATCTTTTTCCTTTTGTTTGTAGGAATGGTAGAAAATACTTTGCAAAACAGCAAATTGTTTACGAAGACATCCCTTATATCATATTTTATAAGTATTGCAACAAAAAATCACACCATGCAGGGGGCCGTTCATGGAATTTGAAAGATGGTTACTGAGCGAAGGATTGAGTGGAAGTTTAACTCAAGAAGAGTTCAATAGAGCAAAACAAGTATATCATCAACAAAGACAACAAGGCAATGAGATCGGAGTTGCTGAAGTACTCATTAAGTTAGGTTATATTGACAATGAGAGTTTAAATCAACTCAAACAACAATATGTGCAGAAACAAAACAATCCCCTAGAAGAAACCATCATGCAAGTGCATAAGTTGACCTTGTTTGAAGAGCTACTCAAGAAAGACCAGCCTGCCGAAGACGCGATATATCCCACCCAAATTATTGAAGAAAAAGGAAATTTAAAACCCGATCTTCCTCCTGTTTCTTTCGATGATACATTGCGTCATGATAAGAACGATGAGCCGGAAGTCGCGTCTACTCCTGACATCCATACCTTGCCAAATATCGAGGAATCTCAAGAAGAGAAATCTGAGAATGAGTCTGATATGATCGGACGCTACAAAGTACACCGTAAACTTGGCGAAGGTAATATGGGAGAAGTCTTTTTAGTTCGCGATGACAATTTACAGCGCGATGTCGCATTAAAATTGATTTCCAGCGGTACAAAGAGCAATAAAAATATTGAACGATTTCGGAGAGAAGCGCGTGCTGTAGCACAACTGGATCACCCAAATATCGTTGGAATCTACGATATTGGCGATGAAGGTGGAAATGTATTTTTTACGATGCAGTATATCGAAGGCCAATCTTTGGAGGAATATTTAGCAAAAAATAAGCGCATGTCGTTGCGCAAAGCTGTCGATATTATGATTAAGCTCTCCAGAGCCTTGCACTTTGCACACCAGAAAAAAATTATTCACCGCGACATAAAGCCAGCGAATGTCATGTTAGATAAAAAGGGTGAACCATACATCATGGATTTTGGGTTGGCGCGTGACATTGAAGGGGGAACCAAGGTAACAAAGACACAGGCTTTTGCCGGAACACCTTCCTACATGTCGCCCGAGCAAGCGCGTAATCGCCATAAAGAAATTGATGCCCAAAGTGATATTTATTCTCTTGGGGTGACTTTTTACGAACTATTGACAGGACGCTTACCCTTTGAAGCGCGTGAACTTGTGGCACTGTTAACGAAGATTGCCAAAGCAGCACCGCCCCCACCAACAACTTACGTGAAAGAAATACCGCGTACCATTGAAAATATATGTCTAAAAGCGATGGCGAAAACTAAGGAAAAACGTTACTACCGCGCCATTGATATGACAAAAGATTTGGAAAATTATCTCAAAAAGAAACAAGAAAACAAAACTCATAATGTCAATTTTCAGCGCGAAGATTTGGGATCGCAATACAAAAAGTATTTTCCTGCGGTGGCTGCATTTATTGTCGGTCTGATCGTTATGTATATATTTGCTCCACCAACCAATACCGAGAAACTACAGGAATTGGAAAGCAAAAATAGCGATTTGCAAGACAAGTTGCGAAAATATCAATTGCAAGATGGTATTAAAACGGTGAACAAATCGATACCTATTGGTGAAAAGCATGTATTTATCGGTAAAAAACAAGGTTTTTTTCTGACACCGGTAGTGCATAATAATTTTTTAGTCGTGCCGTTATTGAAAAAAATTAAGGGAAAGAGAAACTCTGTTTTTTTGTATGCCGCGCGATTAACGAATAAGCCCTTGGATTTTAAGTCTGAGGGAATTTTCGACACGAGTGTGAGTGATGCGAAATATATCTTTATCAAAGATTTAAAGAAAACGACCGTGGTCGCTGGTCGGGTTTGGAAAAATAGTGTTTATGTGGTTACAGGGCGGGGAGTGTATCGTTTTTATGGCGGTGTATGGAAATTAATATGCGCCAAAAGTTTTGGTAATACCTCGCAACCGGTTTTTTGTGGAGAGACGATGTTTTTTATTAGTCACAGCAAACGTCGTGTCATGGCTGTTGATCTAAACTCTTCCAGGTTACATAAGTGGTCACTCGCGTTGAAAAACTCCAAAGCTTGTTATTTAGGAGCACATGAGGAAACTTTGGTTGTCAGTAAAATTGATGAAGACAATCCGCAACGTGGAAAAGTCCAGGTGTTTCAAGTGCAAAGGAAAATAAAAGAAACGGCCAACTATACAACTCAATCGTTGGTAAACTCTGCTCCTGTAGTGAGAGGGACTAAAATTTATACCACGGCAGGTGAGTACTTTGAAGTTTACGATACAAATAGCAAAGAAAAAACGGTACTATACACAAGTAACCATTTTAAACAAAATGAAACGCCCATCTACTTTGATGAATATACCAATATAATATGCAAAAAACAAATCTTGGGACTAGAGATCAACAATGGTTCTGGTTCTTTACTTTGGGAGAAAAACATCAAAGGGACCTTGACAAGTCCTGTCGGTTTGGGAAATAGTATGTATTACATAGCGAATCAAAGTTATTTATACTTAATGTTTCGCGGAGTCGCGGTTGTCACATATCAGTTAAAAGTGCCAGGCCAAACTTCGAAGATGTACGAAAACTGGTTTTCGACAGACGATACCATCTACTATACTGTAACAGAGAAAAAAGGCTACAAGGACGAAACTTCTTACATATATAAACTTTTGAAATAGGCCATGAAAATAAGACGCGACAAAAAATTTAAAATTGCCCCCTCAAAACAAGGGAAAATCAATAAACTGTATCGGAAATTACAGGCAAAAGATTGTTCACGTGTGCGGTTTGCCCTTCAAAAAGGTGTGATCAAAGAGAAAGATGCTATTGGTGCAATTTGCGCACAAGTATTAGAACAGAATGATAAAACGTTAATACGTATTTTATATGAAAGACGCATCGTCTATCGTCGCAGATATGAATTTCTTTTAAAACTACCCTTGAGAAAATTTGCCAACGACAAAAAGAAAAAAATTTCACAAAAAAATTTATATATTGGTAATATGTTGGTGCAATATGAGGTTATTTCGCGACAAGAGGTCGGAAAGTACTTGCAAATTTTGCAAAAATTACAGCAAATTGGCGTAGACGATTCGTGGAGAGCCTTTGCGGCGAAGACAAAGCTTATTTCGGAAGAGGTTCTTGAGGCGGTACTGGACCGCGTTAAAGAAAATATTTCCCAGTTTGAAGTGAAACAAACTTCCATTGGTCACATCTTACGATCGCGAAAAATGCCTTTTTCGTTTCGTGCACGACTTTTTATTGTGACAATAACATTTCTGTTACTCTTCTTCCCTCTGTTATTACTTTCGATGGCCTCCTACAAAACCATTACCTACAAACCCGAAAAAGTGGTGGTGGATGTTCGCCAAGAGACCTATACACAGGTAAAAGTTGCGCAAAAAGTGAAAGCAAAAAATCACAAAATTAATCATGAAAAATATCTTAGCAATAAGAATAATCGCAAGTGGGGAAATATTTTTGTTACCGCGGATGAATGGCTGCAACTGGCCGAAAAATACAAACCGCATCAGCTTCTAAAAACAATTCCGAAGTTAATGACTGTGGAGGTGAAATACCAACAAAACCTTGTAAATGTTAGCGGTAAACTGGATGTATCCTTTGTCCCTAAGAACCTAAGACCCAAATTCGATGTCATTTTGTGTAAATGGCAGCAACGACAACAACTATACCAAGATTGTTTTGTTGTTGATGAAAAAAGTCAATTTGATACGACAATCGCACAAAAACTAAGTGTGGGATACTATGAGTTGATTTTGCAATTAAAAAATGCTCACCAAAGTAGATTTACTCAAAGCTTTTTCAATACGAAAGACCAAGTATGGCGAATTTTACTACAAGTAGGTAGTAAAGGTGTAATCTCCCAAAAACAGCAGCAAGAAAAGCAGCAAATTTTGCAAATTATTTCACAATTGAAACAGAAAATATCAAAGCCTGCGATTCAAAAAACGGCTTCTGAAATTTCGCGCCGTAAGTTTTCTTTTGTCTGTGAAACAGAACCTTTTTGTCTGTTTGTAAAAGTTCTCAACACATGGGCAGCAAAAAAACAAATGGTGCAGAGTAAATTTTTAGTCGTATTACAAAAAATCGAGATTCAGCTTCTGCAGTACCACTACAAAACTCCAACAAAACAATACTTTAAGATTTTTCTTTTCCAAAAATAACCATCCTCTTTTCAATGCATGACGTTGCTAAACGGCCAATTTCCAAGCATATTTCCAAATATTTCGTCGTCACTATTACAAAATGTAACACTCTTCATGGAAAAAAATACACAATACTCTCTTTTCTATGTCAAAACAATATAGTGACTACTATGGCAAAATTTCGCTTGTAGTGACCAGAATTGCACACAATTCTATATTTTTTTTTGTATTTTTTTATACTTTCTATATTTTTGGCATCGTTGTTGCTGTATACACAGGCAAAGAATTTACTTAAAATTGAAAATAAAATGTAGTAGAATATATTCTCAATGATACACCGAGTTGTTCTTGGTGTATTGAACAAAACTCTCTCAAAAAAGGAATTACAATGCAAAGAATTCTATCTATCCTTTTGATTCTTGCTGTATGTGCTACACCTGTATTCGCAGATGCAATCATCGGCCAAGATCTACAAAATGCGATGAATACCGAGCGTGGTGAACTACAAGTTATCGTTACTTTGAAAAAAGAAGCTGTAGTTAACGCTGTTCGCGGTGCTGACAAAGCACAAATCTTAGACATTCTTGCACAAGAATGTGCTGCTGACCAACACTTTGTAAAAGGTCTTTGCGAAAAATTGCAAGGCGAAGGTGCTATTAGCAAAATTACTCAGTTCCAAATGTCAAACTGTATCGCTATTAAAGCGACAGCTAGTGCGATCCAAGAACTAGCTCTTCACAATGACATTTATACTCTTTCTCTTGATGCTCCTCAAGTAATGATCAACCCAATTGCTGGTGAAGATACAAGAAATACTTGGGGTCTAAACCACATCAGAGCTAGCCAAAACAAAGGCTACAAAGGTAGCGGAGTTGTTGTTGGTGTTGTTGACACAGGTATCCAAATGAACCACCCTGGTTTTGGTGCTGGTCAAGTCATCAAAAACCTATGCAAATCTTACGTAAGTGGTGAACCTACAGCTAACGATGGTAACGGTCACGGAACTCACTGTGCAGGTACTGTTGTAAGTCCTAAGTATGGTGTTGCTACTGCAGCAAAAGTTTTCGGCGTAAAAGTTCTTGGTTCTAGCGGAAGTGGAACTTGGGAAGCAGTTGCTAGTGGTGTTGAATATGCAGCGAAGCACGCTGACGTAATCAGCATGAGTTTAGGTGGAACCGAAGGTTGGTCTACAAACCCTGTAGAAACCGCAGTTGCAAACGCAACTAAAGCTGGTATCGTTTGTAGTGTTGCTGCTGGTAACAGTGGTTCTGCTTCAGGAACTGTTGGTACACCTGGTTGTCAACCTGACGTTGTTACCGTTGGTGCAATCGCACAAGGCGGTGGCATTGCTTCTTTCAGTAGTCGTGGACCTACGAACAAAGGTTACATCAAGCCAGAAGTTGTGGCTCCTGGTGTAAACGTTATGTCTCTATGGATCAATAGTGGTACAAGATCTATCTCTGGTACTTCTATGGCTACTCCTCACGTTTCTGGTGTTTTGGCTGTTCTTCTAAGTGCAAACAGAAATCTAAGCCCTGCAGCACTTAAGAAAATCTTAATGTCTACAGCTAAAGGCAAGAAGCAAAAGAACGTATACGGCGAAGGTTGTGTTGACGTACCTAACGCTCTAGGCGCTACTTTTGCTCTAATGGAAATGGGCGTTCGTGGTGACATGAACACCATGCGTCTTGAAAAAGAAATCGAAGTTGACGTAGTTGATGGAAAAGCTGAGTTCTCTAAAGAACTTTACGCTCCTTTCTCTGCAACTATCGTTGGTATCGAGTGTGATGTTGATTGTCACGCAGTTGCAAATCTTAACGGCAAAGAAGTATTCAATGGCGATCTAGTTGCTGGCAAAAAATCTGACGTAAAAATCAAGGTTAAAGGCGGCAACAACATGGTCAAAGGTACAGGCATTACCAAGACAAAAATGACTGGTAAAGCTACTCTTACCGTACACATCAGCTTGTGGTAATCTACTTATCATAAAACTGAATTAAGTGAAATGAGGCATCACATTTGTGATGCCTTATTTTTTTGTGAGATGAGAATTTTTAATATAGTACTACAGTTGTAACTATAAATTATATTAGTGTCATCCCTTGCCCCGACAAGGGATCCAGGCGTTTACAAGTTTATTTTTCGTTTGTGGATGCCTGATCGTAGTCAGGCATGACACACTTGGTTTTGCTAGACTTGAGTGTAATTGTAGTATATTTACACTGTAGTACTAAAAAAAGCTAAATTTTTCTCTTGACATTTATGTGAAATGCAATATAATTCTCTCTGCACAGTACAGGTGGCATAGCCAAGTGGCCTAAGGCAGTGGATTGCAAATCCACCATCCCCGGTTCAAATCCGGGTGCCACCTCCAAGACTCGGGTGAGTGGCGGAATTGGTATACGCGTTGGACTTAAAATCCAATGGACTTCGGTCTGTGCGGGTTCGAGTCCCGCCTCACCTACATATTACCCTCGTTTACATAACGAGGGTTTTTTTATGCCTACACGCAAATAAAAAAATCTCCTAGCCTCTCAGACATTAGCGAAAGGTTAGGAGATTATATTTTGATGAAGAGTTTTATTGTGTAAACTAAAGTTTGTTTGCGATGAGCTCTTCGATAAATCCGACAAATTTTTGGCGGTTTTTGTCCATGGTATCCATTACTTCATGGTGTGATAGCTCTTGGTCAAGCACACCAGCGGCCATGTTTGTTACACAGGAAATACCGAGAATTTGCAATTGTAGCTGCCGCGCAACGATCACTTCGGGAACGGTAGACATTCCCACTAAATCAGCTCCCATAACACGCATCATGCGAATTTCTGCAGGAGTTTCAAAGTTCGGTCCGTGAGTCGCCGCGTACACACCCTGGTGAAGCGTTATGTCGTGATTTTTTGAAGTTTCTATGGCTTGGTCGCGCAATTCACTGGTGTAGCAATGTGTCATGTCAATGAAACGTTGTCCTGAAGTTTCTTTACCACGTAGAGGACTGCTTCCAAGCAAGTTAATGTGGTCGGTTAGTGCCACAAAGTCTCCTACAGAGTAAGATTTGTTTATGCCTCCAGCCGCATTGGTGACAACAAGTGTCTTTATGCCCAAAGCGGCCATCACTCTTACAGGGAAAGTGATGTCTTGCATAGTGTAGCCTTCGTAGTAGTGAAATCGTCCTGCCATCACACATAGCTCTTTGCCTTGGCATTTTCCCATCACCAAGTTTCCCGCATGCCCTTCTACGGTGGAAACGGGAAAGTTCGGTATGTCCGAGTAAGCAATTACTGTAGAGTCTTGTAGGTGCTCTTGGAAAAAACTGAAACCTGAACCAAGTATAATGCCTATTTGTGGCGGGTTGGCATACTTTTCACGTATGTAAGAAACAGCCTCTTGTATTTTGTTTTCGGTGTCCATTATATCTCTTTTCTAGTTATCATAGAGCGTTTGTGGAGCGCTTTATGTGATAAAATAAAACTAATACTAACACAAAACAGGACAAAACTGACACATTGTGCTCCTGTGAGTCCTGAGATGGCAAATGGATTGTCCCCTCGGAAAACCTCGATACAAAAACGACAAACAGCATACATGCAAATTCCATAGACTGCCACTTGCCCGTCGTATTTTTTTTTGCCGAGAAAAAAGTATAAAAATATAAAAATAAGAAAGTTATATAGTGCTGAGATTAACTGTGTTGCGTATACTCGGGGAAAAAAAATCGCGCGTGTTTTTTCGTCTAGTTGTTTGGGAAATTGCTGTAAAAAAGCGGACAGTGATCTTGCCTGTGGTGTGTACGAATTCCATAAATAGAGTTTGTTTAGTCCACGGAGTTGATGGAAACCACTGGGAGAGTTTGTGGGAAACTGTACGGAATAGACCGATGGTGTGTGGCAATCCTTTCCGAAGCAGCAACCGTTAAAAAAACAACCCACGCGTCCGAAGGCAAGAGCCAAAAAAGTAACTGTTAGTAGAATATCCAAAGTGGCCCGTAGGGGAATTTGTTGTTTGCGTACATAAAGAATACAACACAACAACGCTAGTAAAAAACCGCCGTATACTGTCATGCCTCCACGGTGGATTTGAAAAATATCCCAGGAGTATGAGTTGAAATGAATGTACAAAAAAGTAATTCTGGCGAATACGATTCCACATACCAACATTGCGAGATACAGCCACTTATTTTTGAAGGGCAAAATTTTATGTCGATAAACAGTGTGTAAAGATAAAGCGATGATAAGTGCTACGGTTATGGGAAAAATGTTGATTTGTTTTGAACGAAGATAAAAAGTAATTAGCATGAGAGCGGTTAACGAATAATAACGGCGTGAAATAAAAAATGCTAGCCCCAAAAAAAAACCTGCAAGGCTCCAGCCGCCATCTACAAGGTTGAATATTTGCCAGTGATATTCTCGATGGTACTCAAAAATATAAAAGAGACGCGAGCCAATTGTTCCCGCAACGACGGAGATGGTTCCCAAATAAAAAACATGTTCTGGTGGCAGATTGTGTTGTATAAATTTTTTTAATGCGAAAAATACGGCGAAAATAGCTCCCAATGCTAAAAACAAGCTAAAAAGTTGCACATGGAGGATGCCGAATTTCACAAATGGATACATGTCACGACCGGTATTTGCGTAATTTTTTCAAAAAGACTTCAAGGTCTTTGAATAACGGTGCTGTAATTTGGATAGTTTCTTCTTTTCCTGGATGTATGAATTCCAGTTGGTGAGCATGAAGAGTCAAACGCGAAATAATTGGTTTCTCAATACGTTCTTTCTTATGATGATACGATGATTTTATATCCGAAAGTTTAATGGTATTGCGATAACCGTATAGAGAATCTATGGCAAGAGGAGTTCCTTGTGATGCCATGTGTACGCGTATTTGATGTGTACGTCCACTTTCAATTTCTATTTCAAGTAAGGCAAAATCGCGGAAAAATTCCACAACTTTAAAATGAGTCACCGCTTCTTTTCCCTCGTTTTCGTCCACCATCATACGTGTACTTTTATTGGACACTTGTTTGATCGGGAGCGACACCGTACCTGAGTCTGCGGGAGTACCAGCCACAATGGCAAGGTATTTTTTCTTTATTTGGCGTTTAGTAAATAAACCGCTAAAATAACGTTCAAATTCTTTATTTTTCGCTACAATTACGGCGCCACTGGCCTCTTTATCGATGCGATGTACCACACGAGGAATGATTGCGTCGTTTTGCAAATGAGTGCGAATACAATCGCGAAACAGAGTTTCGTGCGACCATCTTTCGGGAATAACCGGAATAAGAGGAGGCTTATTCACCACTAAGAAACCATCATCCTCGTATAAAACTTCTATTTGTGGGTTTTGTTTCTTGTACTGTTTATTGTGTTTCGGCAAAAGTATATGAATTTCGTCATTGGTTTGCAATTGTTGGTGCAGCTGTGCTGGAAAGTCATTTACCTTCACAAGTTCGTCATAAATACATTTTTTAATCGTATTTATGGGAAATTGCTGGATATGTTGTACCAAGAATTCTTCGATTGTATATCCTTGGTATTCTGTGTTTACTGTAAAGTTGTAGCGTCTTTTCATAGTTTTGGCTTGGTAAAGTTGTGGGGAAGAGCCACTCATCGGACTTGAACCGATGACCTAGGCATTACGAATGCCTCGCTCTACCAACTGAGCTAGAGTGGCTATTGCGGATAAATTATTACCAAAAATTCTATAGATTGTCAAGAAACTAAACAAAGATTTTCATAAAAAAATAATAGAAAAAACAACGCTGAAGAGAGTGTTTATTCTACACTTAGATATTAACGAGAATTCTCATATGATTACTAGAAGATAAGGAGTTGTAAATTGACCTCACCAAAAAGACGCCGGAGCCCTAGAAATACAACACGCCGCAAAACGCGCACACGACAAAAAACAAGCTCGAATGCGATGGCCTTAAACGCCGTATTTGCCGTATTTGCTGTATTCTTACTTTTTATACTCATTTCGAACAATTCGTCAGATGACAATGATGATTTTGCGCAAGATGATTCTGTTGTAGAGGACGAACAAGTCGCAGATCGAGAGACCAAAAAACCAAAAGCACCGACAAAAACACCTGAAGATATTTTTTGGGAAAAGCGGCGCAAAGTACATCAAAACAAGGATGTAAAGGGGCTTATTGTGTTAGCTCAGTGGTGCGAAAAAAACAACATGTCCGAAAAAGTCAATGACCTGTATCGCGAAGTCCTCCTAATAGACCCAGAGCATGTTGCTATTCGCGAGAAAATGGGCTATGTGAAAACAAGTCATGGGTGGCTACTGCGTGAACACTTAGCAAAAAAAGGCTATGTTCTTTATCAGGATATGTGGTATACAGTAGCTGAATTAAAGCAAAAAGGCTTAGTGCAACATGGCGACAACTGGTTCACGTCAAAAGAAATGCGAAAAAAAGGTTATGTACTCATGGACAATGAGTGGGTTTCGCGAAATGTCGCAATGGCAAAAAAAGAAAAGCCCTTGGTGAAAGAAAAGCCTGTGGTTGAAGAAAAGCCTTTGGCAGAAGAACCTGTGGAAGAAAAGCCAGTAGTGGAAGAAAAACGCGCGGTGAAGCAACCAGCTGTCGCAGAAAAACAACCACAAAAAGATACCGAGGAAAAAAAAGAAAAAAAGAAACCTCAAAGTTTGTCTGTAATGTATAACTTAGTGAAAATTAATACTCCAAAAGGTTTGTGGTCGCAAAGTGAAGAACACATATTGCAACGTGGCGATCGTCGTAGGTCAACAGGATCAATATCTCTAAAAAATGAAGCAAATGATATGCATGTTACTGTAGATTCAATGGCTTTTGGTAAAAGATTGTTTCACGACGTTGGTGGGGTGAGAACCACAGGGGATAATATCGAAATGATTATGCGTGGTTATACGACGATCTTACAGCAAAGTGGATATCGCAAGGTTAAGTTCACCCCAAAAGGACGACGCATCGGTTCGCAATTTGGTGCAACGATTCAGTTTTACGGAAAAGCCTCCCTGGACGATACAGTGTTGGCGATGGTATTTAGCTTTTTTAAACATCGCGCAAATACATACTGTGTCATGATTTCCGTTCCCAAAAAGAACTATAGTAAAAGCAAAAGAGATATACAATTATTATTGCGTAATATCCAAGAGCAATAATGGATCAATTTGTGTTCACGAGAACGCAAACGCCGCCAAAAGCACTCCATATCGCTTTTTTATCATTATCTATGAGGTAAGTATAAACAAAATAGGCTTTTTTTGTATATAGCCCTTTGTAAAACATGGCAAACTCAAAATTTTTTCGAAAAGAAAAGCCCGACAGTAAAATTGTTGCGTTTTTGTCAATAGAGAAGGTTGTTGTTGATACAAGAAGTCTATTTTGTTGATGGTTATCGTTGGTTTGTGTACATACAACGAGGGGATCTATCTGAATTTGGTATTTCCCGTAAAAACCTAAAGCCAACAATATGATGATGACAAAAGAGAGAATCGTTATTAGTATAACGAACAGTTTTACCAGTTTTTTTTTCATATCTCTCACCTCCACAACAGACGCAATCCGTTCGAGTGTTGACACGCTCATCTACTATAACAAAACGATGGAAGAGTTTCAATTTGAACTAATATTCAGTGGGGAATGATGTTATAATCATTTAAAAATAACGAGTAAATTAAAGAGAATGTAAATATTAAAGGAGTGAGATTTGAGAAGAGAATTTGTTATCGTGAGTTTTGTGATACTAGCGATAAATGCGGTTTCCTACTTTTTTTTCCCCTGGTTTTTGTGGTCGTTGGTGGTATTTTTACCGATTATTGTCATCGGTACTTGGGATATGCTACAGGATAAACACGCCATTTTAAAAAACTTTCCGATTGCAGGACATTTTCGTTATTGGCTGGAAATGATTCGTCCGGAAATTAACCAATATTTCATCGAATCCAACCAGGATGGTGTGCCTTTTAGTCGCGAGCAACGTTCTCTTGTATACCAACGTGCGAAGAAACAGTTGGATACACTTCCTTTTGGAACGCAAGGAGACGTATATAGTGTTGGTTATGAATGGGTGAACCACTCTCTTGCCGCCAAACACAATAAAGAAAAGGACTATCGCGTGGTGATCGGTTCAGATGATTGCAAAAAGCCCTACAGTGCCAGTATTTTTAATATTAGCGCCATGAGCTATGGATCTTTGAGCAAAACTGCGGTACTGTCACTCAATGCCGGAGCTAAAATAGGTGGATTTGCGCACAATACAGGTGAAGGAGGGATTAGTCCCTACCACCTAGAGCACGGTGGAGATTTGATTTGGCAAATCGGTACGGGTTACTTTGGTTGCCGTACTTCCAAGGGGGATTTTTGTGAAGAGTTATTTGCTAAAAATTCACAACAAGATAGTGTAAAAATGATTGAAATTAAACTCTCACAAGGTGCGAAGCCTGGACACGGTGGTATTCTGCCTGCGGCAAAAGTAACGGAAGAGATTTCGAAAATACGCAATGTGCCTATGGGGCAAGATGTGCTTTCTCCTCCGGGTCATAAAGCGTTTCATTCGCCTATGGGACTTTTGGAGTTCGTGAAAAAATTACGCGAGCTATCTGGCGGAAAACCGGTTGGTTTTAAGTTGTGCCTGGGAAGAAGAAGCGAATTCCTCGCGATATGTAAAGCAATGGTCGAAAGTGGAATTACACCGGATTTTATTACCGTAGACGGCGGTGAAGGTGGAACAGGAGCGGCACCTTTGGAATTTTCGAATCACATCGGTTGCCCACTACGCGAAGCGCAAATTTTTGTTCACAATGCACTGGTTGGTTTTGGGGTGCGCGACAAGATAAAACTGGTTGTCAGCGGAAAGGTCATTTCTGGCTTTGATATTATTTCGCGTATCGCAGTTGGGGCCGATTTATGTTACTCCGCACGTGGTATGATGTTGGCATTAGGTTGTATCCAAGCGTTACGCTGCAATAGTAACGATTGTCCGAGTGGTGTCGCCACGCAAAAAGCGCGTTTTTACAAAGGCGTTGTTGTGGCCGATAAGAAAGAACGCGTCGCCAACTATCATAAGGGGACAATACACGGCGTAGGCGAAATATTAGGAGCAATGGGCTTAGAAGATCCCAGCGAGTTAAAACCGTATCATCTAGTACGCCGTGTGGCTTTTAACGAAATACGTCACTACGGTGAATTGTATGAGTACTTGCAAAAAGGCGACTTACTCGGTGACAATATTCCCGATTCATACAAAGACGCCTATGAGCGCGCGCAGGTAAACTCATTTGCCGTTTAGAATGCGGATGAATGAAAATTTATAAAGGAAAAACATGCAAAAAATATGTTTATTGCTTATTCTACTCTGTACAATCAGTGCCGAAGATATTCGCCAGCAAATAGAGGCACTATCTGATGAAATAGAGGCGAAAGTGATCGAGTGGCGTCGCTACTTTCATCAATATCCCGAATTATCCAATCGTGAATTTAAAACCGCAGCCAAAATAGAAGGAATATTGCGCAAACTAGATGTTGAAATCAAAACTAAGGTGGCTCATACCGGTGTTGTTGCGTTGTTGAAAGGCGGAAAACCCGGTCCAGTGGTCGCTTTACGTGCCGACATGGATGGACTACCGATTGTCGAAAGAGTAGATTTACCATTTGCCTCAAAAGAAAAAACGATATACAACGGTAAAAAAGTGGGAGTGATGCATGCATGTGGTCATGACACACATGTGGCAATTCTCTTAGGCGTTGCCGAAGTGCTAACTAAAATTAAGAAAGATTTAAAAGGTTCCGTTAAATTTATCTTTCAACCCGCTGAAGAGGGGGCACCAGAGGGGGAAGAAGGTGGGGCTGAGTTGATGGTGAAAGAAGGCGTTTTACAAGATCCGCCGGTAGATGTTATTTTTGGTTTGCACATAAACTCTGGACTAGAAGTCGGTACTATTGGCTATCGTCCCGGAGGAACTATGGCAAGTTATGATGGTCTTTTTATCTCTGTAAAAGGAAAACAAACTCACGGAGCATACCCATGGGCGGGTGTTGATCCTATTGTGACTTCCGCGCAAATTATTATCGGACTGCAAACAACGATTAGTCGTAATGCGAAACTGATTGATGGTGCAGCTGTTGTGACAATCGGCAGTATTCACGGAGGGAACAGAGGAAATATCATTCCCGAAATAGTGGAAATGGTGGGGACCATTCGCACCTTAGATCCACGGATGCAAGACCAAGTTCACGAAAATATCCGTCGCGTGGTAACCAATATCGCCGCAAGCGCCGGAGCTGTTGCCGATGTACGTATTAAGCGCGGTTACCCTGTCACTTACAATGATCCAAAGCTCACCATACAAATGGCACCGACATTTAAAAGAGTTGCCGGAGTCGATCATGTTTTGATACGCAATGCCGTCACCGGTGCTGAGGACTTTTCGTTTTTTCAACAAAAAGTACCAGGTCTATTCTTCTTTCTAGGTGGGCGTCCC
Organism: Candidatus Uabimicrobium amorphum; assembly: GCF_009002475.1. Lineage (GTDB taxonomy): Bacteria > Planctomycetota > Uabimicrobiia > Uabimicrobiales > Uabimicrobiaceae > Uabimicrobium > Uabimicrobium amorphum. The sequence goes on along the minus strand of NZ_AP019860.1, from coordinate 8,272,463 downwards.
AAAAACATCAAGCCCATCCAAGCACCACCACACCATTCGCCAGATTTTCATATTGATGAGAGTGGAATGAAGCTAGGTGTAAAAACGATGTGCAACTTGGTGGTAGACTACATGGATCAACAAGCCAGATAAAATGACGGTTGAATGAAATGAATCTACCTTGACCAAGGTGCATTGTAGGGGCGGACCTAGTGTCCGCCCGTTCCCCAAATATGATAGATAAACGTTTTCACTATGTTTGTCTACCTAAAGACATCCTAATCAATGACAATTGATCCCGTCAAATACGTTCTCGCGGTCCCAGAAATAAGAACCCTATCTCCTCTGTCCTCGCATATTAATTTTCCCTGGCGTGCAGAAATTTGCATGGCATTCATTTTGTTTTTTCCCAAGCGTTCACTCCAATAAGGAATGAGAGAACAATGGGCGGAACCCGTCACGGGGTCTTCTAGTATGGAAGATTGCGGGGTAAAAAAACGCGAGACAAAGTCACAATTGTCGCCCTTTGCGGTGAATATAACACCACCTGGGTGTAAGTTGGTTTGGTCAAATATTTGGCGATTTACGGCGATTTTCTCTATGTCGCTTTGCGAATCATAAACTAAGACGTAGTCTCTTGCTTTCAAGACTTGCTGCGGTTTTATATTGAGCGATTCCAACAAAAGAGGTGGCAATTCTGCGACCAACGGTTTGCGTGAGGGAAAATCTAGAGTAAGTAAGTCACCATCTGTTTTTACGATTAAGTCTCCGCTCAAGGTGTCAAAGACGATTTCGTTGGGGTAATTCAATATTTTCTTTAGCACATAGGCCGTGGCTAAGGTTGCGTGTCCACATAAATCCATCTCAATCTCGGGAGTGAACCAGCGTAGCTTTACTTTTTCGTCACATTGAATAAAGAATGCCGTTTCCGCAACGGCGTTTTCTTGTGCGATTTTGAGAAGAGTTTCGTCGGGTAGCCATTCTGTCATAGGGACTACACAAGCAGGGTTGCCGCCAAATATCTTGTCGGTAAAAGCATCGATTTGATATAGATTTAGTTGCATAGAATTATCCTAATCGTTTTTGGTGATTTCGCGAATGGTACCTTCCAGAGCTATTTGAAGTCTTGCGTATCCTTCTGGTGATTTTTCGTAGACGATGTGTCGATAGCGGTTTAAGTCAAAGGGAATATCGGCAACGTTTTGCGTTAGGAGAATGACTGGTTTCCCCACGGTGTGTGCGATACCTAGTTCATAGAAAACATTCGAATTACGTCCGGTAACTTCGGCAATGACAAATCGCGACGAACAAATACCTGTCCAGATATCTTCCATGATATCATGTCCATATAAATCATCGGCGCGTACAGCGCTCATTTCGCATTTTTCGATGGTGGGGCGAATGTGTTCTTTCCATACCGAGGTAGACCAATCTTCGGTAAACGGCATTAGGGTGAATACTTTTTTAGGATCAACGATGTATTCGCGTGAACGGAAAATAGGTTTTACGATCATTTTGGAAGTCCTTTTCGCATAAACGTTTTGTAAAGCATTTTGTGGATGAGGCAACGATTCTCTTAGTAGCTCGTCGTAAAGCGGACGAAAGATGGGAAAGTCCGATTGAAAAGCAAATATCCAGATTCCCAAAGGCGCATGGTCGTATTTCGAAACACCAACTAAGCAGTCCCACTTTTGTTTATTTTCAGGAAGGTATTCTTGCATAATACGCGCAACTGTGCTGTCTTCGCCGCGGGCGCGCCACAGAAATACATCTTCATCACGACAGAATTGTAAAAATTCCGCATCAAATTTATGCGCGGTGGCATCTTTTTGATACACCGGACTACCACGCATCGGCAACTTGTAGTAAGGAATAATATAACGGTCTTCATCTACCAATAAAAGAAAGGAAGCATATGCCGATAGAGCTTTGTGTAGCTTAGCAAAAAATCGCCAGATAGTGGTACCTGGTTCTGTTTCTAGTTTGGCACAAATTTTTTCCAGTTGCCCAAGCGTGGTTTTGGCATTGTGTTCATTCGATGACAGTATCCTCTCGTAAACATAATCTCCAAGAAAACGCACGATAACATCGAGTGCTTTCGTTTCGTGTTCCGAAAAAGGTGTGCGTCGTACGAAATTTAGTTTAAAAAAGGGCAGCTTTTGATGCCATTGTGATTTGGGAAATTTTACATCAAATTGTAAACTGTTTTCAATATCGTCAAGCTGACTTTTTTTGTCGAGACGCAAGATGGAATTGACCGTGTAATCACCTTCTTTGGTCAGTTGATGGATAATGCAACCATCAATTTTCATTTCACCAATCAACCATTTTAACGGTGCACGAGGTAGTAATTTATTATAACGCACATAACCGGTGGTGCGCGATTGTTCGCGTACCTGAGTTATGGTTTCTAATGTAATTTCCGTAATGTCCATATTTCCTACCTAAAAAATGTAAAAGATCTTCTAATTCTAAAAAATCTTTACCAACTACGCCATGAAAAAATAGTGAAGGTGTGGAGATAAAGTAGTTACTTATGATTACGGATGGGGGCGAACAATGGTAATAAAAATTGTGGTTCCCTTCGCCAGTTCACTTTCTACGTCAATTGTACCGTTATGTAATTGAATATTGGCTCTGGCGAGACTTAATCCCAAACCATTTCCCCTTGCCGAACGACTTTGGTCGCTGCGGTAAAAACGTTCAAATATATGAGGTAAATCTTTTGCTGCTATGCCAATACCATTGTCTTTAATTGTGATGAGTAGTTTTTCATCGTGACTAGAGCAATGAATGGCGATTTTGCCGTTGTCTGGTGTATATTTTACGGCATTGTCCAAAAAGTTGGCAAAGGCTCGTTGTAGTTTAGAAGTATTCCCTTGCACCACAAAAGTTTTTTGGGGAAGGTCGCTTATTATTTCAATATTTTTGTCTTCGCAAACGGGTGTAAAAAATTCAACAACATCTGCCAAAACCTGAATCACTTCTACAGATTCATCGCTGTGAAATAGCCCCGACTCGGTGCGGGTGATTTCCAACATGCTGCGAATCATTGTGACCAAACGGTCGCTTTCTTCTAAAATGCGACATGACATTTCGTCGTATTCTGCGGTATTGCGTTGTGGATCAGCGAGTGTTGTTTCCACAATCCCACGTATCGCAGTGATGGGCGTTACTAGATCGTGAGCAACGTGGTCGGAGATTTCACGGAGTTCTTTCAGTACCACATGAATTTGTTCCAACATTTCGTTGAAAGCTTGGGCGAGAAGATCTATCTCCTCACCAGCGTTTGGTATGGGAACACGAAGGTTTATATTTCCTTGTTGAATGTCACGAGCTGTTTTGGTAATCGCATGGACATGTTGCATGGCGCGGCGTGTAATAAACCATCCCAGTAATCCGCCGACAAGAATGATGATGAAAATCAAAATGGAAAAGATAACAAAGTACCAGTTGACAAACTCTTCTTCGTCTTCTATCAAATAAACGACCTGTAAGTAGTATTTTTCCTGGCGTTCTGTTATAACTCGAATATCATCATAACTATTTTCAATTTCAAAATCTGTAATGTCATGTTCGTTATCTTGTAGCTGTGCGTATTTTAGCCATGGGGTCTGAAAATTGGGACAATATTGTAAATTTGATGCCCTAACAATTTGTAAATCGTCATTCAAAATTCGATAGAAAATTTTTTAAAGCTCCATTTGTCTGCGCGCTTTTGCATCGCCGCAAATGCTTGTTCCGGATTTAGATTTGCGTGCCATTTCTTCAATAGAGACAATTCATAGACAATTTTGTGGTTGATGCGAAGGTTGAGTTGACGTTCAATTTGCCAATAGGCGATTGCGAGAAGAACAAAATTCACAAGTAAGAATGTCAAGCAGTACCAAAATGTTAAACGCGCAGTAAAAGAGGTAAATTGCCATTTTTTGCGCCTCACAATATAGTGTGCTGTGTATATCATCACAACTAGAAAAAATAGAGTCGTGCACAACCCTAAAAATAGTTTACGACTTACGGCCATTTCTTCTTCAGGTAAAAAATAACTGACTTGGTAGATTTTGTTATGTGCTGTGACGAAACAAGCTGCGGAAAATATCTGATCAAAACTTCCCGCAACGTATCTCCGTTGTTGTTGGTATGTATTATTATGTAATTTTTCGAATGAAAATGATAGACCTATTGAGGTAGACCAATCTTTTAAATTCGATTGAGCAACAAGTTGGCGTTTACTATCGAAAATAAAATAGCTAAAGCGTGCAGATTTGCGAAATTTGAAATCAACAGCGTCTTTTGTGGATAAAGAAGCTTGTTCAATAAATTTGTCTAGCTCTTGTTCTAGCAACAGCCAAATGTTTTGTTGTTGTTTTCGATGTGAATTGTATAACCAAAGGCCACCGACTATTATTGACAAACATAACAGTATGAAGAGGTGCCTACGTTTCATTTTTGATCTCAAGTATATAACCAAATCCACGCAATGTATGTATGAGTTTGTTGGTAAATCCTCTTTCTATTTTTTCACGCAAACGGCAGATTTGCGCTTCGACGACATTGGTTTGGGGATCAAAGTTGTAGTCCCACACACTTTCCATGATCATTGTTTTCGAAACGACTTTACCGGCATTGCGCATTAAGTACTCTAGCAATTGCAGTTCGCGAGGAGCAAGATCAATTTCTTGCCCGGCGCGAAATACTTTTCTTTTGTTGAGATCCAAAATTAAATCAGCCACTTGTAATTGGTGAATTTCTTCAAACTGCTGTGATCTGCGTAATAAAGCTTGCATGCGTGCCAATAATTCTGCAAAAGCAAATGGTTTTACTAAGTAGTCATCGCCTCCTTTGTGGAGACCCTTTACGCGATCATCTACGGAATTCCGGGCACTTAGAATTAGAAAAGGAATTTTGACACCTTTTTGGCGTAAGCGTTCTATTACGGTAAAACCATCTATTCCAGGTAGCATAATATCAATAATCGCCAAGTCATAGTGGGCAACTTGTGCTTGATGTAACCCATCAACACCATCATAGCAATGGTCAACCACATAGCCTTCTTGTTTTAAACCTTTTATGATAAAAGAACTTATGCCCTTGTCATCTTCAATAAGAAGTATTTTCATTGTCATTCCTTCGTCGAATTCGACGTAGCTTTGGGAGTGCATTAAAACTGATAGCGAAAACCGAATGTGTATTTTTGTGTCGCTAGGTCAATGTTAAAACCAGCGTCTTCTACCCAAAAGCCCTCCCAGTCGGCAATTAGGGAAAAGTGATCGCTTACATGATAGACCAAACCAAATCCATATCCTGGTCCGTCACCGTCGCCAAAAGATAAATATTCGCTATCAATGTAGAATTCCCAGTTGTGATAACTGGCTCGTAGCCCAAATCCAACAGACACGCCCCAGTCATCACCATCTTCTCCGTTACCAACTCCGTCTTCAAAAGCCTCTAAACCTCTAGTACGGACATATTCTACGCCGACCTTACCATGAATATCTAAGCGAAAATTTTCTGTGTGGAAAAGAGAGAGGTAGGCACCGACAAAAGCACGAAGATGCTGAACGTTAAAAGTTGTGTCATAGCGCGAAAAGTCGTAGCTCATTCCGACATACAAAAAATCCCAGAAATCGTAGTAACCTTCCACTTCGATAGAAAAACCGTTTTCATCGTCGCCTTCAACGTCATCTTCTCCTGTTACCGCTGGTCCTTCGAGATTAATTGTTGCAAAACCGCTGCGCAGTTCCACATAACGATAGGATATTGTTTGAGACAGACTCAGTAGTGTTTGTTGGCTGTTTTCAAAATAGGGACTTTCGGTAACAAATTCGTCTGACATTTGCGCGTACAGACTGCCTATCAAAAATATGACTATCATCATTTGTGTGTAAAGATTATTCATCGTATGTATTCCTAAAAGTGAGTTATTTTCTTGTGTTGAGTGCTTACGTTTTATAAGCAATTTACTTTTAGGAATATCTTACATGTTGTAGTTAACGAGAACATGATGGCTAGATTACCATTTGGTAATGTTATGTATCTCTAAGCAATCGTCAGTTTCATTTCGTGGTCTACACCAATATACTGGTCTTGCTTCATAGGCAGCCATATATTGTCTCCCGTTAGCTCTTCGCTGGAAAATATCAAATGATTGATATAACCGCTTTGCGTAGAGTTTTCGCATTCAAAAGAAAAACAAGGGCACGTGTCGCGATCCACACAACGATTTTTGTATGTGGTGTAGTGCAATCGTTTACCTCCATGATGCGCGAGCATTGTCGTGCCATTTGTCAATACAAATGTCAGGTATGTTTTACTGGGGTCTGTTTCCTGTTCATCACTACACTCTCCTACAAGAGCTATTATTTTTTGTACCGCTTGTTTGGTGATGTTTACCATCTTTTCAATGGGAACATTGTTTGCTGAGAGCGATATATGTTGTTTTAGATGCGAAAGAATGAGGTAAAACATAATTTCACTATCGGTTTGTCCAAGGATAAAGCGTCGCAGTTCGGGAGCTACCATCGCAAGTAACGGACGACGATGTTTTTCAAAATTTTCGATATTTCCATTATGGACAAAAGCCCATTTTCCAAATTGAAATGGATGTACGTTTAAGATGTTTTTTGGTCCAAGTGTTGCCTTGCGTATATGGGCAATAACCGTTTCTGAAGAAACAACTCCGGACACTTTGTGAAAAATGTTATCGTCTACAGCGGCTTCGCTGGATTTGATGATATGTGGAACCCCTTGAACATAATAGGCAACCCCCCAGCCATCGGGATGTTGCGTGCTCTGTGTTGAGAGAGCATTTTCTGTTCCCACTAAACTTTTGTGCACTTGGCTTTTAATCACCGAGCGAAAACTAAATATTCTGCACATGTTGTCTATCCTCGTACTTAAAAATCTTTTTATGTCTTAAAAGGGTATACTTTGTGAATAATCTTGATTCATACGAAAATTTTTCGCAAAATAATACGACTGGCTATGTATAACATTGGATGTTTTGCGTTCTTGAAAATTCTTAATGTTTGGAAAAAAATATGAAAGAGTACAATTTGCGGTGTCGTTGCGGAAACTCCGTACGCATTGTAACACCAAAAGAGCTTCGTGCAAATGTAATTTGCCAATTGTGCGGTAAATCTATTTATAGTAAAGGTCCCAAGCAAGATACGAGTAAATACTACAGAAGAGTGGGTAACTATCTACTTTTAAAATCTCTGGGTAAGGGAGGAATGAGTGAGGTTTTTCTCGGGTATGATGAAAATAGCCACGAAAAAGTGGCGATAAAGATTACCGACACAACGAAAGATATATATGCGCAGCGACACTTTGACCGCGAAGTGGATGTGCTCAGTAGACTTCATCATCCGAATATTATAAGACTACGTGGCTGGGGCAAAGAGGGCGATCAGGTCTATTATGTCATGGACTATTTACCGGGACAAACGGTAGAAGACGTTTTACAACGGGGTTTGCCTACAGTTGGCGAAGCACTACATATCGCCTATTATACCCTAGATGCCCTACAATACGCGCACAGTAAAAGTATCATACACCGCGATATTAAACCTGGTAATATCTATTTGACGGCGGACGATCGTACGGTGAAAATTCTCGACTTAGGAATTGCCAAGGCCATTTACGATGAGAATAGCCTGGTAAAAACCGGAGAAATGATCGGAACCATTTTTTATATGGCACTGGAACAATTCAAAGACTCAAAGCGCGTAGATCATCGCGCGGATATATACGCGGTAGGAGCCACTTTATTTCGCATGTTGTGTCGCTATCCTCCTTTTGCAGAACATGGACGCGATTTACATAAAATATTTATGAGTAAAGCCAATGACTCGTACATCGGACTCTTAGAGCGCAAACCGGATATTCCACAAACTGTTGTTGGTGTTGTTGATAAAGCGATGGCCAGGGATGCGGATGAACGTTATCAAACGGCAGAAGAGATGAAGGAAGCTATTTACGAACAATTAGCGAGTGTCTGTTAATTTTGAGGAAAAAATGAAGATATATAATGCTAGATGCCAATGTGGAAGTGCCATTAAAATGGAGATGCGCGAAGACTTTTCTGGACAAATTTTTTGCGGATTGTGTAAGAAACTCATCATGAGTACTCTAACACAAAACAATCTAGAAGAAAACTTACAACGCGTAGGGGATTATTTATTGCTAAAGGTATTAGGGCATGGTTGCGCAGGCAATGTGTACCTGGCTCATCGCGATAATGATAGTAAACAGGTGGCAATTAAAATTTTTGATTCGACAGATCAACAGATTGCAACGCGTTTTAATGAAAATATTCAAACGCTTTCGCGCTTACATCATCCTAACTTAATCAAGATACAAGGCTGGGGAAATCACAACAATAAAATGTATATAGTCATGGAATATCTAAAAGGAGAGACTCTCAAAGATCGTCTACAAAGAGAAGTATTACCCGCACGACGCACATTAAAAATCGCCTATTATATTTTAGATGCCTTAGGATATGCGCACCGCAAGAACATCGTTCATCGAGATATCAAGCCTGGAAATCTTTATATCACTGGTGAAGGGATGGTAAAAGTAATTGATCTTGGCATCGCTAAGATTTTAGGGAAAACAGTTTCGAAAACCACCAACGGTGAGGTCGTGGGCAATGTAGAATACACAGCTCCGGAACAGATGGAAAATATACAAAATATATCGTTTCAATCCGACATATATTCCGTAGGCGCTACGATGTTCCATTGTTTATGTGGTCGCCCTCCTTATGCCGAATACCAAGGCAATCTCCTGCAAACTTTTATGGGAAAAAAGCGCAACAAATACATCGCTCTACGCGAACAAAATCCTAGCTTACCACCGGCGGTATTACACGTTGTCGAAAAAGCGATGTCGTATAACGGCAACGATCGTTATCAAACATGTGATGAGATGAAAGAGGAAGTGTACGAACTCATCAACATTTTACCAAAATAACATCACTCCTCATACTAGTGACATCTTTTCCTGCACGTCTTAGATGTATTAGGGGTTACGTGGGGCGTAAGGTCGGTTTTCGCACAAATATGAAAAATAGACATTGTTTAAAACAAAAACTTCCCTGGGTGTTCTCTGGAACTACATAAACCCCTTACGGTGTCATCCCTGCAAAAGCACATGGCTGTCAAGCTAAGATATAAAGTACTACAAATAAAAGAATTACATTTTTTTCTCTGAAACTAAAAAACTACCTTACCGGTGTCATCCCTGACTTGATCAGGGATCCAGACGCATACAATTTAACTTTGTGTTGTGGATTCCTGGTCAAGCCAGGAATGACACGGATTTGTAAGTCTTTATTAAGAAAGTTCCACTCTTAGCTTGACACATATGCGCTTACGCGGGAATGACACGGATTTGTAAGTCTTTATTAAGAAAGTTTCACTCTTCGCTTGACACATATGCGCTTATTTTATTTTTTGTTTCAATTCCTGTACCCGCTGATAAACTTGTTGCTTGGTTTTTCGTCCTAAGCCTTTCGGTATTTTCAAACGCAATGCTCTCTCGTAATCACGTATGGCAAATGAGTATTTTTGCTGTTTTTCGTACGCCAAAGCACGACTCGCGTATCCCATAAAATAGTTAGGGTTTACATTTATGGCATTGGTGTAGTCCTGTATGGCCTTTTCGCTCTTACCCAAAACTTCATAGGTGACACCGCGATTAAAAAAATACACAAAGCGTGGTGTTATGTTTATCGCGGTGTTGTAGTCAGCAATCGCTTCTTTATAACGTTTTAATTTGCGGTATACCATTCCTCGTGAGTTATAACGGTCCGCACTACGAGGGTTTTTTTCTAAATAAAGGTTAAAGTCTTGTAGGGCTTGCTCTAAATCTTTTGTATCGTCACTATTTGCTAGGATAATACCACGTACTGATATAAGACGATCATGATTCAGCTCAACATTTAGGTCTTGTTTGAAAACTTCTACCATCTGCGAGGAAAATATTGGGTCGGCAAAAACGTTCGCGTGCTCTTTTGTCATATAGTTTAAAGCATTGAATATAATATTGGTTACTTTTTGCAATTGTTTTTTTTCTGCCTCGATTTTTTCTGTATAACGCAGGCGTTGTTGGTGATGGTTTATTTTTTGTTGAATAATATAAATCCATGAGGAAGATAGCAGCAACATTGCAAGGAGAATCAGACACAGTAATTTGTTACGTGCCATATATTTGTACAAGCGTGTGCCGTATCCCGCAGGTTTTGCGATAATCGGTTTGCCTTCTAAATAGTTACGTAAATCTCTTTCTAGAGCCTTGGCGCTACTGTAGCGTGCTTTGCGCGACTTACGCAAACATTTTAAGCAAATGGCTTCTACTTCGCGAGAGATTAAGTTGTTATGGTGGCGCGGTGGGATAAAGTTATTGCTATCAATTTTCAACATCAATTCCATATGGCTATGTGCACTGAAAGGTCTATTGCCTGTAAGACATTCATATAGAACCACCCCCAGAGAGTATATGTCGCTTGCCTTGTCTTGCTTTCCTTTTAATTGTTCTGGGGAGCAATACGCTGGAGTACCACAGATACCGCGATTCTGTGTTTGCATTTTATCTTCTTCGATGATTTTGGCAATACCGAAATCCATCAGTTTGGGGACTTTACTTTCGGTGAGCATTATATTTCCAGGTTTTATATCGCGGTGTAGTATATTTTCTTTGTGCGCGTGGTGGATTGCGTTGGCAATCGCTGCTAAAACTTGTAATGATTGTTGAATTGTAATACAGTCGTTATCAATCAAGTACTCTAGAGTACTTCCTTCTATGTATTCCATTGTAAAATAATAAAGGGGGGAAACACCTACGTCGAGAACTTTGACAATATTGTCGTGATTTAACGACGCGAGTATTTGTGTTTCCTTTAGTAAGGAAGATTTTATTTCCTGTGACGAACTGTCGTTGTGTAATATTTTTAAAGCGATGATACGTTGTAGTCGCGTGTCGTAAGCTTTATATACTGTTCCCATTCCCCCTTGTCCAAGTTCATGATACACTCTGTAGTGGGCAAACATTTGTCCTGGTTTTAGGTGAACAAGACTCAGGATAGTCGAATCGTTTTCTTTGTGGTTCTTTGACATACTTGTTTTCCGCCCGATGTAAATTTTGAACTCGTCATATTATTTTGAGTAAACCGCGATTATTTCCAAATTGCTTGTAAATTTGCTACGTTTTTGCGCATCACACTCAAATAATCTTCGCCTTGTTTTTGCTGTTCTTCTCCCAGTAACTCGCAAGGAGAAAATTCAATACTCGTTAAATTTAACTTGTCTTTGAATGCTTTGGCAATTTCATCTGTGGGATATTCTTCCCAGAGAATAAACTTTGCGGGATGCTTTTTCTGTAAAGCTTGGATCGCAGCAAACTGTTTTGGTGTTGGCATTGTTTGTGGATCAAGATCTAGGTTTTTGATATTCCAGGAAAATGTTCTGGCAATATAGTTGTACGCAGGGTGAGAGGCGAGAAGTGGCTCATTATTATTTGCCGTTTTTTGATATTGTTCTAGCGTGGCAATGAGTGCGTCGAGATCTTTTTGTAAAGCAGTGAAGTTTTTTTGCATTTGCTCTTTATGTTGCGGCAATATTTTGCATAGAGCTTTTGTGATTTCGTGGGCTTGTACTTTTGCGTTGTGGGGATCTACCCAGGTATGGCCATCTAATCCTTTATGGGTGTGCACTTTGCCATCGCCGTGACTATGAGTTGTCGCATTTTCGATGGTAATAAAGTTTTTGGAAAAAGGTTTAGATGTGTTGACCACTTTGTTTTGGGGAAGAGAAACTTTTCTTACCCATTTGGCAAATTTCGCCCCATTTAAGATAATCAAGTCTGCTTGTTGGTATTTTTGAATAATTTCTGGGTGTTTGTACGCTTTCCAAAAAATAGCATCTTCGTCTTGTGGAACGGGACATACAACGTTGGCATATTGTCCGGCGATTCTTTTGGCAAAGTAAGCTGTCGGATAAAAGGTGGTGTAAACGTCAATAGGTATTTTTTTTTCGTTGCTCTGTTGTGGAGAATCACAAGCGAGAATTAGACTGAAAACGAGAAAAATGCATATCTTTTTCATAGTTAAACCCTTTGTTGTAAAATTATGTTTGACAATTTCGTTCGTCACCACAAGGAACCGTACGGTGTAAGTTATCGTAACACAACACTCTTTCACCATTATCATCATCGACAAAAACATCGATAAAGCGATGATTTACCTGTATATCTTCGCAATGATATATATGTCGGGCGTACACTGTTTGGGAATGTTCGCTGTCAACACCCTGTAAGAGTACAATAAGGTCTGTGTCTGGTGTGTTACAATTGTTGAAAAACGGACTTTTTTCATCTATTTCGTGAAAAACCATCCATGTGAGTGAAAAAATGGGAGTTCCCGATCTTACTAGTGGAATATCCATAAAACGTCGCATTTGATCACCCTCAGCTGTTGTTTCTGTGTAGATAAACATCACGCGTATTTTTATTTCGATGAGGTAATTGGTGCGAATATTTGCGAGGCGGAACATTAAGTGTGGTGTACCGTTATAATTACGAATGACCGCTTTTTCGCTAAAGACAATACGTGCTGTTGGGCGAGAAAACTTAGCAAATATAAGTCCTGTGGCAATTGCGAGGGAGAGCAAGCCTGCGATAGAGGCTACGGTGACAATAATATGAGCGTAAAATGTTTGCGGACTCATACCACCATAGCCAATTGTCGACATGGTTTGCACGCTGAAAAAGAAAACATCTTGAAAATTACCAGGTCGCGCACCCGAAATACAGTTACCACCCAATAAAAATAGTATGGCGAGAATAGCATTTAGAAGTAAATAAGATAGGCTGATTAGCGAAATCATAATCCACCACGAGGAAGAAATCAAAAAGTGGTATAAATCCCCCATGGGGTTCCACTCTCTACCAACGCGACGTATTAAAAGATTACCATTGTCATCGACAAGTCGTTTTCCCATGTGTTACTCACCCTATTTGAGGAAGGCAAAAACTCCCATCTTGTTCGCATGGAAAATCAATCACTTGTGTGACGGCGTCTACCGGTAGAGGTCCATATATATGTGGGAACATTACCTTTCCCCCTTCGAGATTTTCGTCTACGATGTTGCTGGTAATTTTTTGTGGAATGATTTTTAAGAGAACAAGGTTGCGCTGTCCATGAAAAAACTTGTTGGCAGAACCCACAATTTGTTGGTGATATGAGCAATGAATGAAGCCTTCCTTCGCAAAGTTTACAGGTAAATACTCACTTTGCGCTTGTGACCATTCTTCGCGGGACGTAATATGATATAAAAACTCAGACATCGTTATACCGTGTAAAAGATAATCATGTGAAAGTGGCACCAACTACCCGCTAAAACGAATAGATGCCAAACGGTATGAAACCATAATATACCGTCTTTTACATAGAAAAATACACCCAGTGTGTAAGCAAGTCCTCCGGCAAACAACCATATTAGGGCACCGATTGGTAATACAATCATAATGGACTTAATCATTACCACTGCCAACCATCCCATCAATAGGTATAAAACTAAACTAAATGTTTTGGTTTTTTCGAGGTGGAAAGTTTTCATGTACACACCCAAAAGGGCCATCGACCACACGATTGTGAGAACTACCATCGCATCGTGGTTACCTATTTTAAACATGACAGGTGTGTAGCAGCCTGCTATGAAGAGGTAAATCGCTGAGTGGTCTAAAATTTGAAATACTTTTTTGAGTTTGGGAGTTTTTACGGAATGATATAGTGTAGACGCCGTATATAATAAAAATAAAGTGCTTCCATATACAATTAGGCTAAGAATTTCGCTTTCGTTACCTTGCCAGTTGCTAAAGACAATGAAAGCGATAATGGCTAGAATTAAGCCAATTCCATGTGTCAAACTATTCGCAATTTCTTCATGTTTTGTTTGTAGATTGCCGTCGCGCTGTGTCATAATACCCTCATTATTCTGTACTTAAGTTATACGTAGCTATTTTTGTGGACAGCTATTTTACCGATATTGTATTCTGTGTACAACAAATAATTAAAAGTTTTATGGTGTACCTGTTGGATCCCAACATGTGCGAAAATTTTCATTGAAGTTGTCCAGCTGAGCCATATCTTCTTGGTTAATTTCAAAATCAAATACTTGCGCATTTTGTTGTATGCGGCTATGATTGATAGACTTGGGAAGTACGACAATTTCATGCTGTAAACACCATTTGATAAGTATTTGTGCGGTGCTTTTGTTGTATTTTTCAGCAATGGCCATTAGTTTAGGATCTTGCAATTTTTGCCCACGGGTGAGAGGACTGTAAGCTTGTAATTGAATGTTATTTTCACGACAAAAATCCCACAGTTCTTTTTGAAATAAATATGGACTGAATTCTACTTGATTGGCCGTAGGAGTTACATTTGCTTGGTCTAAAAGCTCACGTAGATGCCGCACTGTATAATTACTAACACCGATAGATTTACATAAGCCATCTTCATACAGTTTTTCTAAAGCGCGCCACGAGTCGCCACGTACCTTCTCCACAGGGAAGTGAATTAAATACAAGTCGATATACGTACCTAAACTTTCGGTACTTTTTTTACAAGCTTGTAGTGCCTGATCATAGCCGTGGTCATCGTTCCACAATTTTGTGGTAATGAAAATCTCTTCCCGAGGAATACCACTTTTACGAATGGCAATACCTACGTCTTTTTCGTTGTCGTAAAGTTTAGCGGTGTCGATATGACGATAACCACTGTTGAGGGCATGAATAATGGCATTTTGTGTTTGCTCTCCTGGAGGAGATTGATATACGCCTAAGCCAAGATAAGGTATACATTGACCGTTGTTTAACTTCGCTTTTGTATAGGTATCCATGATAATCCTTTCAAAGAGGTGAATCTTATGAAAAAAATAGTTTTGGTACTGTTTGTTCTTTGCAGTGTGAGTGCTTCGCAAACCACTACCAGATTGGCAGAACTGTCAAATTTATCGTACTCACCAAAGAAAATTACTTCGCGCATTGTATTTGGGGTATTAAAGGGTTTTGTCTTAGTAAACAAATTGTATGATGATAAAACGGGCTTTGGAGCGGTTGCTTATCTTCATCCCCAACGTCACGAAGTCATCGTTGCCTACCGCGGTACTAGCAATACCAAAGACATTGTTGCGGATATTGCCATTGCCAATATCACGGTGTTTAATAACGAAAATGAGTCAGCGCAGGATATCATTTCTAATATTTTGAATGAAATGCTTACGGTCGCCAAACTAAAAACATTGTCACACATAATTGAGTTGAATACAATTATTTCCTCACAGCTAGAGAAAAAAATTCAACCGCCACAAATTGTCGATATGATCAAGGAAATGGACCCGTTTTACGCGCGGGAATTACAGACGGAAAAAAAGCTTTGGGATGAGTACAGCGAAGAAAAAAAAGCAAAAAGGCAACGACAATTAACGCGTTTGCTGACAGCTTTTACACGTAACCGCCGTAGAGTAAAGCCACTGGATCATTTAAAAAACAATTTACAGCGTGCCAAAGATTTTTTTCTCGAAACGCGCAAGAAAGTCTCCGACTCCCATCGTTCACAGCGTTTCAAGTGGTACGTTACAGGTCATTCACTCGGCGGGGGATATGCACAAGTTGTGGGGGCGACGTATCAGGTACCAACAGAAACGTTCGCAGCACCTGGTATGGACGAAGTATTTCGCAAATTTTGGGGAGTACCTCATATGCGTACGGTAAAAAACCACATGCACATGCAAGACTTGGTACCTAAGGTAGGAAAACATATTGGACAAGTGTACACCTATCCCAATCCTCAGTTAGATGATAAAGAACAACATGAAAAGTATGAACGCTTGCGCAAATTTGCTGAAGAACTTCCACAAAAAATGTACAAAAAAATGCGTCGTGATGCGACATCATTGTGGGTGAAAATCAATAAAGTGGATTCTGCCATTGCTCAAGCGCAAAAAAAAGCACAAAAAGCTTTTTTTAAAGGGCAAAAGAAAAAGTGGCACACCCGCGCACAACGTTTAAGCCTTCTCAAAGAGAATCTCGCTATTTATGAGACCTTGTTACAAGTACCATGGGAAAGTCGTCTGTCGTATTTGCAAAACAACAAGTTAGTTTCTAAGTACAACCGCAATGAAATTATTGGTTATGAGTTAGGTGAGCTTTTTCACGTGATTCTGCACAATCACAGTATTGAGGAGTATGTTGCGGATTTTAAGTAGAGTTGGAGGGGGTTTGTTTTCCGGATTGGTGCTGTGGTAGAGAGATTCGTTTCCGGATTGGTGCCCTCACCATCGAATTAGCAGTTACAGCTGCGCTGTAAGCTGCTATTCTCATACCTCTCCCACAGGGAGAGGTGTAATGCTTCTCTTTTGTAAAAAACAAAATTCGCTTGAGTTGCGGGTCAAAGGTGTGATGTAACAAAGTCTTTTGATTGATGCTGAACTGTGATAGCACTAAAGAAAACAAATGGAAACAAATTTAGACGTGTTACGCCTCTCCCTGTGGGAGAGGCATGAGAATTAAGGGTTTTAGCAAAGCTAAAACCTTAAATTCGATGGTGAGGGCACCAATTCGGCAAACGATACTCTTTTCCTACGTTGCTTTTAGCAAAGCTAAAACCTTAAATTCGATGGTGAGGGCACCAATTCGGCAAACGATACTCTTTTCCTACGTTGCTTTTAGCAAAGCTAAAAGCCTTAAATTCGATGGTGAGGGCACCAATTCGGCAAACGATACTCTTTTCCTACGTTGCTTTTAGCAAAGCTAAAACCTTAAATTCGATGGTGAGGGCACCAATTCGGCAAACGATACTCTTTTCCTACGTTGCTTTTAGCAAAGCTAAAACCTTAAATTCGATGGTGAGGGCACCAATTCGGCAAACGATACTCTTTTCCTACGTTGCTTTTAGCAAAGCTAAAACCTTAAATTCGATGGTGAGGGCACCAATTCGGCAAACGATACTCTTTTCCTACGTTGCTTTTAGCAAAGCTAAAACCTTAAATTCGATGGTGAGGGCATCAATATGAAGACGAATCCATACCAAATCTAATTCGATGAAACGTCTATTTTATAAATACCACGCCCAAAAGTGGCGGCAAATAAAGTGTTGGTTGCCTGATGATAATCCAGCTCATGAATGACAATATTGGGTAGTCCTTTGCCAACAACTTGCCAATTCTGACCCTGGTCTTTGCTCATGAAAACGCCTACATCGCTTGCTACGTAAAGGGTTTTTGCATCTGGACTAACGACGATACCATTGACGGGAGCTTCTGGAAGATTTGTGGAAATAGCTTCCCAGCTTTCTCCAGCATTCGTAGTTTTAAACACGTGAGATAAATGCTTATCCCATCTGTAGCCTGATATGGTCGCGTAAGCAATTTCCGCATTTGTGGGGTGTACGGCAACGCTTGTTACCCATTCTTTTGGTAAATTTTTCGCGATGCTCTTCCAATTTTTTCCATGGTCTTTCGAAATCCATATATTTCCATCATCTGTTCCGGCATAGATGTAATCGTTGTCACTCGCAGATACGGCAATGCTCGTTACTGTGCCAAACGGGTCGCGTTCGTCGCCATTTGTCAATTTAGGGCTTATGGAAGAAAAGTAACTACCATGACTTGTCGAGCGATATATGCGATCACTTCCAAAATATACATGACCGTTGGTAGGGTCTACGGCGATTGGACACTTCCATCCTTTGTTTCCAGATATTCCCGATCCACCCCAACCAAAACTACGACCACCATTGCTTGATGCGCGGAAAGCGCCATATTGTGACTCACCATATGCATAGCTTGAATTTGTAGGATCAAAAGCGACATCTAGGCCATCTCCACCAATGACACCCTTCCAACCACTTTTGCTACCTGTGGCAATAAAGTTAACGCCATTGTCTTGGGCTCCCGCCAAAATTCTATTGGCGTCTTTGGGATCAACTGCTAGAGAATAAAACTGAGTGATGGGTAGATTTTGTGATTTTTTCCACCGCGAACCACCGTTTGTTGAAAGATAAACACCACCGTCATTTCCGGCAAGACATACATTGGAGTCAAGTGGGTGTATATAGAGTGCGTGGTGGTCCACATGCATATCGTATCCGACATTTTGCCAACTATTTCCACCATTTTGTGTGCGATAAAAATTAAATCCTAGGAAAAATACTACTTGTGGATTGTTGGGGTCCACGCGTATGTTAGAAAACCACCATGCGTATGTACCAACGCCACCGTATAAAGTTCCATCATTGGTTTGCTTCCAAGAATCTCCGGCGTTTGTGGTTTTGAAAACACCTAAATGATCACCGCTTGTCGTTGCAAAGCAAGCGTAGAGAACATCGGGTTGCGATTGACAGATATCAATACCAATACGCCCGGTGTTGTCATTACTTTTTGGTAGGCCATTTTCTAACTTTTGCCATGTTTCTCCGCCGTCTTGAGAACGGTAGATTGCCGACTGCGGTCCGCCGTATTTTTGATAACCGGGTTTACGTATTCTTTCCCACATGGCCGCATACAATACATTGGGGTTTTTGGGATTCATCGCTAGATCTACGCAACCTGTTTTGGGGGAAACAAAGAGCACTCTTTCCCAATTTTTTCCGCCGTCTTTACTGCGATATACACCACGGTCTTCGCTTTCGCCGTATAGAGCGCCTGTTGCTGCGACGTAAACGATGTCGGGATTTGTGGGGTGTACTTTCACACGACCAATACACTGTGTCTTGTCAAGCCCTGTATGTGTCCACGTTTTACCTGCATCTGTTGATTTAAAGACACCCAATCCAGGATAGGTGATGGAGCCTCCACCAGGATTTACTTCACCTGTTCCCACGTAGATAATATTAGAGTCCGATGGAGCGAGACAAATATCTCCGGTATTTAGGGTCATCTCATTGTCGAAGATGGGGAACCAATTTTGCCCTTGGTCGGTGGTTTTAAATATTCCACCAGAAGCGGCTGCAAAATAAGCGACATTGGCATTTGTTGGATCCATTTCCACATCGCAAATACGTCCACCAATATTTGTGGGGCCGACAAATTCCCAGGTGGCTCGCGAAGAAGCCGATTTTACGAGTTGATTTGCCTGATCTTTTGCCTTGCGAAAAGCGGCGAAATTAAACTGGTCGCGATTTGTTCCCATGCGTTGTTTGATAAACCAATCCGTTGGTTTGGAATCTTTTTCATCACCTTCTTCATAGTCTTCTTCTAAATGAGAAACATGATTCTCGTGCCGTTTTTCTGCGCGTTGGACAAAATTTATTGACAATAAAATGACCAACGTCGTCGTCGTCAAAAAAAACAAAAATTCTTTGTGACTTTTTATATTAAACATAATGACCTCTCATTAATTACCGTATTTAACATCTAACTGTTGTTTTATTTAATTCAACCGTTAAGTTTCGCATTTTTCTTATTTAGAAAATATTGTTCGCAAAGGTAGACAGGCAAAATCATAAATAAGAACCACGAAAAATATAAAAGATAGTTAATACTTGGTTTTCCAAAATAGTGGTAAACCATGTCTTCTCTAATAATAATCGATAACGATTGTAACAGCAACGATAAAATGAGAAGGCAAATACCCGCTTCATAAAGATTTTTACCACTGAAATTTTTACTGATGAGTGAAAATAAAATGGTGCTGACAACAATGGTAATGACTAAGGCCGAGAGTTGTATGGATAGCGCGGAAAATTCGCGTCCTAGCCACACACTCATAAATTTTAATATGGGCGGATAAGCCAATATGGTGGTGATGGGGAAAAAATAGCGTTTTTTCTTAAAGCAACTGGCAAGGTACTCGCGTACATGCTGTTTATTTAGTATTTGCGAGAGAAAAATCAAAGATGATAAGCTCATAAACCACGAATAAAATAAGATAAAGTTTTCTATGTCATGCATATACAAAATATTTCCACGTCTAGGAAATTTGGTGACAAATATTTTTTCCCATTTTTCTGGTGAATCATCGCCTAATTTTAAAGTGAGAAGTTCTTTTAATTTTGTTTGTAGTTGCTTTTCGCAGTTAAAGTAAAGTTGAATAAGTTGTAAATCTTTTTCGTGAATGACGAGTTGAAAACGATTTTTGGCGGTGATGAGATTTTCTGATAAAGTGCTGACCGCTGCAAGTTTTTCTTCTTGGGTAAATAGGTGAGGATGTTCTAATGTCATGTAAGCGGTTTTGATGGCAAAGTCACGTTCGATGGCGAGATAACAGATATTGATCACAAAAGCAAACACAACGCCACCAAAAATTAAAATGGTTTTCAACACCTCAATGGCGCTGGAAAACTCACTTTTTATTTCTGTTTTCATTGTTTTCCCCATAAAAAAAGCCGAGCATCATCATGATGCTCGGCTACAAATTAAGAGTTTTTTTATTAGGTAAGCTTTTCTTATCTATTTGATAAAAGCCCACCAATTTTGCAATATCACGATGTGATATTCTTTGTGTATTTTTCGTAAATTTTAATGGTTGATATCTATATTCTTTCATGTATAATATACATCCTATCTATATTAATAGTCCGTGGAATGTTGTGAGGAAGATATATTCTTCCTCTTTTTTTATGGGCTTATTATCTATAAAAATAATCTACCATTGAACTATTATAAACCAATCCATAACATTCATTTACTTTACTTACACATTCGTAAAAAAAAGCGGCAATAAAAATTCACATTGCAGTATCTATAAACGCATAAAAAGACAAAAAGTTTGGTTTTTTTTATTTTTATGCCTAAAAATGTCTCAGGCAAATAAAAAATAATTTTACGATTTCGTTTACACACCTGTTCCCATTCCCGAGTCTACGATTTATTGCGCAACATCGCCACATGCCACACCGATTGAAAGTCTGTTTTGAGCGCCTCTTTCCATGTTATTTTGCGTTTGTCAGCGCAAAATCTCACAAATGCGAGGGAACGTGGAATAATAATGTCGGCGATATTCATAAATTCGACAACCAAAGTGTCTTGATCGGGTAATTGTTTTTTGGGAATTTGGATTCTTTTCTGCGATTCGACGATGCGATTTATAGATATTAGATTTTCTTCTGTACCAATTGCTGAAATGTACAACGGAAAGTTTTCTAAATTCTTCAGGACAATATTTTTTTTCGTCCGCGAAATATGTAAATCGTTTTTGTTGGCGATTAAAGACGGGGCCTGTGCTGTAATTTCGTAATTGTGTTTTTCGTATGTTTGGACATTGAGTAGTTGTAAATAATTTTTACTATATTCTTTGAAGATACCAAAGTATTCTTTTTTTTCTACGGTTTCGATCACAATATGGCGACCTATAAATTTTTCGAGAATGGGATCATATATGTTACCACTGTACTCGACGATGCTTTCGCCAATGTTTTTTAAATGTTTGTTTTGTTGTTTGAGGGTTCTTTGTTTTAGCTGACCGAGAATAAGATGAAAACTCTGTGATATTGCATCGCGAAATGTTCCTAGTATATTGCGCATTTTGCGTAGTACTTGGCGTAAGAGACCTGGTTTATAAGTACGCTTGATACTTTTTTCTCTTTTCTGTTTATTGATTTCTGTCAGTTCGCTCTGATAACGGTATACGCATTTTATATTGGCGTACTCCGTGGCATATAAAATTTGACTAAACTTATCGTAGTTTGTGTTCGTATCCTCTTTTTGACGAAAGACGAGTTCCATTCCGGTGTGATAAAGATGCAAAACTCCTTTGGCGATCGAATTGTCTGTCATTTCAGTGGTAATGGAAAAGTTATTGAAATCCTTAAGGCATTTGTCGACGCTACGCGCTTTTATGAAAAAACCAAATAGGGCGCTTAGGAAGATAAAAACAATGGATAGTGCCACGGCATTTTCTAGTAAAAAGCTAATGATATCGGAAGATGTTGCCTTGCCTTCTTCAGCGAAGAGCGCTGTAATAAAAAATAAAAATAGACAGAATATTCTCATAAATAAGTCTTTCAGTATAAAATAACATAGGCCCTCAAATAATTTATTTGAGAGCCTATTCATCGTGATATTTGATGGTGTTTTAGGACGATATTATTTTTGTATATACAATTCTTTTAAGCTTTGATATACGTCTTGTCCTTGCTTTTTTAAGCTGTTGAGAGAACGTCCTTTGTTTAATGGGATATTGCGTATGCTTTCGTGTGTCAAGGCGTTAAAACCATAGGTTTTGATTAGATAAATTCGCGACATTCCCGGACTTCCTTCAGACAGTTTAAAATTTCCTTTTTGCCATATGTCGTGGATAGCAAGTTGGTCGATAAATTTTCCTTGCAGTTCGAAGAAGTCAAGGTCAACAAAAAAGCGAGGTACGCGATAGATGAAATCTTCGACAAAACTTCCGTGCATGTCGAGGACACTTACCACCTTTTTATTGTCGATGTTTTGCAAAAGAGATTGTAGATGACCACGAATAATGACGATTTCATCGTTGGCACTTCCTCCCCAACAACGATTTAAGTCACGTCCGTTATTGTTGTATCTCGTGCGTTTCTCTGCTCCATCTGGATTTATCATTGGGTATAAGATGAGTTGAAAATTTTGCAACCACTCTTTGTCAGCAAAAACTTTCTCTACAAAGCCTTCGACAATCCAGTTCGCCGTTCCTTCATCTCCATGGTGGCGACAAAACATGACGACTGTTTTTTTATCGGCCTGCAAAACTTGAGGCATGACCACATAAAGGTTACGTTTTAGCAAACTTTCACCGATTTTAATCTTTTGGTATTTATTCTCGGAGAATGTTTGCTGGTTGCCGTCTAAGAATGTATTTAAACGTGCATAATCATAGTATTTTATGTATTTTTTGTTGTAATCGTCACGTTCGTATTCAGGCAAAAGATGCACTGTGTATTTTTTGCCCTCTGTTAGTTTTGCGGCACTGGCTAATGTAAATTTTCCATCGATTTCCACATAAATCTGTGTGTTGGCAATATCTAAAGAATCAATTTCTTTTGCGGTCAACTGCATTTCATGCACGCATTCTGCGAAACACAATATGGGCAAAAGTAGTACGACTAGAAAAAACTTCATGATCTCCCCCTATTTGCTATTAGCAACTTCTTGGTATAGTTTTTCTAATACCGATAACATTTCTTCTGAGTCTCGGAATCTACGTGTTGCTTTGATACTAAGCATGGTCATGATTACGTTTGACACATTCGCTGGTATTCTCGGCTCTAATTTGTCCGGAGCTGTTGGCATTCTCTTGGTACGAATGCGAATTAGGTAATCAAGTAAATCTTTTCCACCGCGCCCTTTGTATGTATCTAGATATGGCGGCATTCCCGTTAACATATGATAGTATGTCGAGCCTAGACTGTAAATATCGGCGCGATAATCAATGTTATTACTCTTCAACCTTTCCGGTGAGATATAAGGGTAACTTCCGACGATGGTGTCATCGCGTGTAATACTGATATCTGTCATCCCACCTTCTGCTCTTGCGATACCTAAGTCGAGTAGTTTGACTTGGTCATCTTTGGTAATCTGAATATTTTCCGGTTTTATATCGCGGTGTATTGTCTTGCGATCCCAGATGTATTTTAGAGCTCGCGCGGTGTGTAAAATAATTTTAGTCGCGTGAATCGGAGATAGTATACCGTCGCGCGAGGAGTCTATAATCGTTTTTACACTCTGTCCGGTTAAGAATTCCATCATCATGTAAAACTTGAGTTCCGGTTTACCCTTTTCAATAGAACAGATTTGGCGTATGTCATAACCTTTCACGATATTTTCGTGTTCAAATTGGATGAGCATCACCGCTTCTAAGATAAAACGGTTAATGTCAGAAAGAGCACTAAACATCGTTGACTTGATCGCAACAATCATGTTGTCATTTAAACGACGTGCGCGATAAACTTTCCCCATCGCCCCGTGACCGATAAGGTCGAGTATTTCATAAAAATGTCCACGGCTTCCACTCAGGATCACACCTGGCTTGATATCTTCGTCCATGGAAAATTGTTGATTTAATGTATTTCCGTATACATCTAGAGGTTTGAGTTTGTAAGAAGGTTTGCGCTCTTCTTCACCTCTTGGAAATACCACTTTCAAACTTTGAATCGACCCTGGTTGTAAGACAATTTCCTCTGATGATCCTTCGGCCTTGCCTTGTTCAAGTGCAGTGATAATCGGTTTTTCTTGGGCTTTTACAAACATAAAACTGCGTTGGGTTTTTGCCATTCCCTGCTTAAACTCCACACTTTCATTTTCTGGAATTTTTGCGTTGTGCGTACCCATGTTACTTGCCGAAGAGGAAAAGTTGATTTTGTGGACACCGTTATACGAAACGTCCATTTGTCCATCTTTGTAGGCACATAAAATTAGATAGAAAGGCACTCCCACTTTTTCGTTGTTGTCGTGTTCGGTTTTTATGATAAAGGTCCGTGGTTTTTCCTGTAGAGAAAATGAACATTCTTGCTCAACACTTATTTCTTCGCCGGTGTCAGAGTCAACAATCGTGGGTTTTATCAGTAAAGATACTTCTCCTGTTTTGGCCTCACTGTCAACGTCTATGTGGTATGCGAGTTGACTGTTACTACCGCGCAGTAAAGTTTTAGGATTATTTGGATGAGAACTTATTGTGAAATATCCCGAAATATCTTCTAAGCTTTCTCTATCTGTAAAAATAAAGCTTACCTTTGTGAGATCAAGCGCTTGATCGCTACAGTTATATATTTCAAAGGAAATCGGACATACCAAGTCTCCCTGGAATAATTTCTCTACAAACTTAATTTCTTTTAGCTCTATACTGATCGGGCGTGGTTCAATCGTTACAGCATTACTTTGTCCTTGTTTGTCTTGAAAAGATACAAAAAACTGATCTTCTTTTGGTAGCACATCATTGATGTTACCTTTATACACGAGTCCTAATTTTACTAAGTCGACTACTCCATTTTCAAATGCAGAGTCAGGAATCGTATTTAGGATGTCTTGTTGTGGTAGATAAAAGTCACCCTTTCCACTTTGCGGACGCAGTTGTACACTTTCTTTAAAATCGCTTTTGATATTACCGTAGATGTCTTGGGCAACTACCGAGCTACCCTCGCTCAACGGATTTTCATTGATAATCGGTGAAGCCAGTATAATTTCAAATTTGCCTAGTTCCGCAGGTTTTATTTCTATCGTACCAGAAAGCCCACTTGTTGCTCCTTGTTTTTCTTCTACCTCGATGACCACTTGTTCGTTTGCATTGACAAAGGTGAATTCCTCACCGGTAGTGGCAACCCCTTGTTGAAACTCAAGTTGCAATTCAGATGGGATGTTGTGCTCTGTTCCATTTGGCGCTGCTTTGGCGTTACTGTTGAACAACAGACTTTTGCTACCTTCGTAACTTAGGTCTTTTTCATTATCTCGTTCAGCACAAAGGGTGATCGCAAATGGTTTTCCTGCTGTAACATCCTGGGGAATTTGAATAGAAAAGGAACGACCGGATGCTTCGACAAACCATCGAAAGGATCTGTCACAAGTTATTTCTTTTCCCGAATTATCTTGAAATTTTAATTGTGCGCTAATTTCTGTTGTCCCTTGTCCTGCATTGTCCGCTATGTCGACATTGAACTGCAGTGAGGTTACTCCCTTCGGAAGGGTCTCTAAGTTTTGCGGATGAGGAGCAACTTTGTAAGTATTCTCCGGCTCACCGTTATGCGTAAACGTAAAGCTTGAATGGCTTAGTTTTACATCATTGCCATCATTGCGAACTTTGACTTCGATCAAGTAGGTATGGTTTGATAGTACTTGAGAAGGAGACATTATTTCGTCTATGTGTAAGTTAATTGGGCGCGCAAGTATTTGAAAATCTGGACTTTCGTAAGAAACTCCGTTTACCGAACACTGTAATTTTGCTTTTTGTGGCAAAACTTGCGTTGGGGCGCAATCTATTTTTAATTGTTGTCGTGAAAGATTTAGGTTACCGTTTTCAAAAAGGTTCCCTTCCAACATCGTTTTCGGTTGATCGTTTACGTCGTAGAGTTGTCCCTCAACGCCAGATAGTTTGACTTGTATTTGGTCCTGGAACGCTAGAATTAAATTGCCAAATTTGTCCACGGCATGAATGGCATTTTCACCTACGAGAACCTCTCCTGCACGAATGTTGGGCGCCAAACGAAAATCTAAGTCGTGTAACACATCGGCTTGCACCTCTATTTTAGAGGTAGATGTTTGGGTTTTTCCATCTGTGGTTCTAAAATTAATATGTGGTTGTTCTGCCGCATTTGTCAGTGCAAAAACTGCGTCCGTTGTCGCTTCACCGTTGGTAAAGTTTACCGTAATGTTTTCTGGTATTTGTGGTGCCGTACCATTTTTTGAGTTTGTGGCATTGCTAGAGCAGTGAAATGTAATAGCATCGCTGAACATAATGTCACGCATATCGTCGCGAAAAATCTCTATTTTAAGAGAAAATGGTTTTCCTGCTGTTTCGACATCTTTATTTTGTGTTGTGATGACAATTGAACGCTCTTTTTCTTCTACAAGCCATTGGGTCATACTCGATTCGCGTAGTGGAATATTTTCTTCTTTGTCAGAACCAGCGACGGTGACCTGTATGGAAGTTATGCCCGAAGGAGTTTCTTTTCCTGTTTTGACGTTAAATGTTGCCAAAAAGGGTACAAAAGGCAATAACTCTTCTGTATGACTATTTACGGGAGATACAACATAGTGCGATGATACGTCTCCCTCATTTTCGAAATTAAAGAGGATCGTGGAGATATTTGCGGGGTTATTCCCTTTATTCTCAATTTCTAACGAAACTTGGTAGCTGGAGTTTCCATCTATTTTTTCTGGAGCCGTAACGCGGTTAATGCATAGTTCTGCAGGCTTTGGTGTGATGGTTATTTTTTCGCTGCTGCTGATGATATCTCCGTACACCACTTGTAGTTGTTCTTCTTTGGGAAGTTTTTCGCTAACATTTGCCTGATAGCAAGCCTGTAGGGCTGTTAAGTCCGCGACACCGTCTTTAAAGCTTTGGGCGGGGATGATACCAGCCTCATCACCAAAAGCAACGTGCCCTTTACCACTTACAGGTAAAATTTCACAATTCTCTGCAAAGTGTGGGTTTAGGTTTCCATGCGCGTCCATGGCCATCACAAAGTTTTTACCAGAAAAACTTTCCCTATTTTTTTGTGTAGGCTCGAGAACAAACCAGAAGCTAGCCAAGTCGCCTGCTTTTACGTAGAAAGATATTTGGCCCCCTGCGCCACCAGGAGCATGATCTTCTACTTTTAATAACGGTTGTTCTTGAGCGTTTGTAAATGAAATTTGTCCAACAACTTCTCCCACTCCATTGTTGAACTCAACATCTACATAAGAGGGGATAAATGGTTCGGAAGCATTTGCCGATGGCGAAGCATTTGATTCTAGATGTAATCTTTTCTTACCGCTGTAGCTCTGGTCTATTTGGTTGTCAAGTTGACACGTCAAGCGCAATGAAATGTTTTGGCCAGCAGTCACTTCGTTACTTTCCATTGCTTCGATTACGAAAGTACGCCCTTGGGGTTCGACATTGATTTTTTGTGAATGCTTCTTTTTCGCGCGAAACACACCTGTTGTGTCTTGTGTTTCTAGATAAATACCAATAGTATACTCCCCACAGGGGATATCTTGGTGAGGTGTGACTTGAAATTGTAAAGAATTTCGCGCAGCGGCTTTGAGAGATCTCGTACCTGCAGGGGCTGAAATGTCAAAGAGATTATTGACCTGTTGGTTGTTTTGTTGGAAATCAATGCTCAACTTGGAAATTTTTACGTCCATAGATGACGAGTTGAACGCTTGTATCTCCATCGAAAATGCTTGGCCTTGCTCTGTAAATTCTGGCGCTTCCACTTTTTCGATAAATATTTCGAGGATGTTATTTTCGATAACAATCTCTGAAGAAGTTGTCGCATGTCCACCACTGGAAACTACAAAGCTCTCTTCGTATGGGAGACGTTGTTCTTCGGTTGTTGTGTAGCTTATTTTCTGTGCAGTTAAGTCAATAACACCGTTTTCGAAAAAACGCCCAGGTATTGCGGAGAATGGTTTATTGTCTGTAAAAAGCTCTCCACTAACGCTCGAAGGAGCAATGGTGACGTCTTGGTTGAATCCAGGGACAATGTTCCCAAATTTATCTACGGCACGGATTTGATTTGTTCCCTGAAACAAGCAACCGTTCATTTGTGGAGATGTGAGGTCTATAGCGAATCCTAAAAAGTTTGAAGGGCGAACTTCGATAAAATCTGTGTAACCTTCGCCTACACCACTTGCTTTTTCTATGGCAGTAATTTGTGGAGTTTCCACACTATTGTATAAGATAAAGTCGCGGTCACTTGTCGCAACCCCTTCGACGAACTCCATCGCCAACGTTTTCGGATATTGCGCACTTACACCGGAACTTGTGGGGGTATCTGATATAGAGAAATCGATGTTGTACATACCAGAAAACTGAGCATCCACTTCGCCATCTTCTAAACACGCCCATAACTGTACGGCAAAAGGAACGCCTGCTGTTTCACTTAGTTCGTTTTCCGTGACAACGGCAAACACTCTGTTATAACCCACACTTGTTTGAACTTTTGTCTCTATGGCGGTTGGGGTATTATCTGTACTATCGGCACCACTAATTTTTATGTGAATATTGACTTTGCCTGCTGGGGCATTTTGTGATACTTCAAACACACATACAATGGTTATTGGTTGTCCTTCGCTGACAACAGAGGAGCTACCATTGACATCTTTGATGGTAAAGAATGAGTTGAGGTCTTTTTTGTTGCTTTCAAAAGCGACATCAATACCCGTAATTTCGGCCTGCATACCACCATTGGAAATGGTCATCCTTATTTCGCAGTTTTGTGCACCTTGTTCTATTGATTGAGGAATAGAGACCTCTTCTATGATGAGTTCTGCGGGTTTAGGAACAGAGACCTCTGCTCCGCAACTCCAGCAACTACAAACTTTCCCTCGTAGCTTTAGAGGAATATTTAGATTTGCATTACAAGCAGGACAAGGCATCTCTAATCTTTTGGACTTACGAGCGGGGACTTTTAGAAAAGTACCGCAGTAACTACATTTTATAATGCGTTCAACATCACTTGGAATAACGCTCAATGTTTTAGAACAGTTTGAACAGTTAATGGAAATTTCTCCGCTCATTTGCGTGTTCTCCCAGCGCTAGGGGGTTAATTTTATGTGTTTGAAGATAAGCAATGATAGTTAACTAAATTTAATTTCAAGAGAGGGTTATTTTCTCTTGATAAATACTATATGCCTTCTGGACTACAGTGTTTCATTAAGTTCATTTATCAGGATACGTTACTTTGTGTTAATTGTCAATATTTTAGGCAACATCGGTGTCTATTTGTATTGTGGCACACGTTCAGGAAACATGTTTTTTAAATATTTTTCTAATGTAAGGTTTGTTGGCCCATAGCCATCATCATACAAGAAATGCTCTAAATCTGTTCCCATTTCTCCGGCTGTTTGGTAGCGTTTTTCTAAGTCGCGGTTTAGAGCTTTGTGAATGATTCTCTCTAATTTTTCTGAGATATTTGGACATCTTTCGCGAATAGGTGGTACATCTTCGCGCATAATTTTTTGCATGGTAATAATGGTTTCTTGGTTACCAAAAAGAATTTCACCACTTAACAATTCGTAAAAACAAATACCCAAAGAAAATATATCGGAGCGTGCATCCGTTACTTTGAAAGATGCTTGCTCTGGTGACATGTACGGAACTTTACCATATAGGACATCTCCCTCTTTGTCCATATGGTGAACAGCTTTCGCAATACCGAAATCTGTCAATTTCACCACACCTTCAAAAGACATCATAATGTTTTTAGGCGAAACATCACGATGGACAATTCCGAGTAAATTGCCATCAGCATCTCTTTTGTTGTGGGCGTATTCCAAAGCACGACAGACACGGCTAATCATAAATGCGCTGATATCCTCAGGGGGATTTTCTTGTATAGCGGTGTGGCGCTCTTGAAAATCCTGTAAGTTAACACCGTTGATGTACTCCATTGCTATGTAAAAAGAGTTTTTAAATTTACCTAGCTGGTAAACTTGGGTAATATTTTCGTGAATCAAGTCGGCAACTAACTTTGCTTCACTAATAAACATCTCGACAAACTCTTGGTCTTCCGCAGCATCATCCATTAAGGTTTTTATCGCCATTCTTTTCTTAAAACCGCTTGCCCCCATCTGAATGGCTTCGTACACGGTTCCCATCCCTCCAGACGCAATTTTTCGAGCTATTTTAAGTTCGTGTTTGTCGTTTATTTCAAAAAGAGGTGTATCCATAATTTAAATTTCTCTAATGATTTTACCGAATTGTAAAATTGAGATTTTGATAAAGTATCTCAACACTTGGTTGCCAAGTGGCCCTAAGTAAAGAAATTAGCATATTTTTTTTTACATGTCAACATTTTCAGCAGTGTAAAAGTGTGAGATGTCGGTTGTTATTTTTTCTCTAACTCTCTTGCTTTTTCGTAATCCTTTATCGATTTTTCAAAGTCAGCGCTGTTTTGATTTTTGTCTCCACGGTTTCGGTACGCCTGACTTCGTCCATCGTAAGCTTCTGTGTAATCTGGCTTGTGTTTGATCGCCATCGTAAATTCATCGATTGCGCGATCCCAATCTTTTAATCCCATGTATGAATGCCCCTTGCGAAAATAAGCCGGAGCATATTTCTTATCGATTTCTAGGACACGACTGTATTCCTGTAAGGCCTTTTGGTAATCCTTGTAAACTTGGTATATGTCACCTATGCTAATGTAAGCTTCTTTCATTTTTTTGTAGTCTTTGATCGCTTTTTCAAATGCTTTGATCGCTTCTTCTAGTTTGTGTTTACGAATGAGAAGGCGTCCTTCCTCCATGTGTTTTCTGGCTTTTAGATATTGAGGACGTTCTTCTTTAGGGATATTGTAAAGCTCGAGGTCCATTGTGCCAAAGAATAGTAGCCAAATGAGGGCGCTAAAGGTGACAATTCCCCAAACTACCGCACCAATGGTTTTTTTATTTTTTTTGATTTTTCGCCCCCAGCGATAAACCGGACTCGATCTACGGGCACTAATCGCTTCACCCTTTAGGTAATTTTCTAAGTCATCTGCTAAATCTTTTGCCGAGGCATAGCGCATTTCGGGAACTTTTTCCATGCATTTTAAACATATAATTTCGAGATCTTTATCTACTTTTCTGTTTATTTTTCGCGGTGGAACTGGGTCATCGTTGACAATTTTATGATATAGCTCTACTAGGGTGGAACCGTTGAAAGGGTAACGTCCGGTCAATACTTCGTAAAGAATAACTCCTAGAGAATAGATGTCTGATTGTCCGGTGACTTCTTTTTCTCCTGTGGTTTGTTCAGGAGACATATAAAACGGCGTACCTAGGGCGGAGCCACTTTCTGTAAGCATGGTTTCCGCATCCAGTTTTTTGGCCAAACCAAAATCCGTCACTTTTGGTTCACCATCTTTAGAAACAATAATATTTGATGGTTTGATATCCCTATGTATGACGCCACGCTGATGAGCGTGCTGTAAAGCATGAGCTACTTTTATGATATATTCGAGAAGTTTTTTTCGAGGCTTTTTCTTTTTTATGAGAGCTTGTAGTGTTTCACCATCAACAAAATCCATGGTGAAATAGTGATGGTTATCTTGTTTACCGATTTCGTAAATAGAAACTATGTTGGCGTGCTGCAAACTACCAGCTGCTTCCGCTTCCCTTTTGAAACGTAAAATTTCAGACTCGGTGGCAGCAGTACCCGACAACAACAATTTTAATGCGACAATGCGATTCAAGTACATTTGCCGTGCTTTGTAAACAACGCCCATTCCCCCACGTGCAATTTCTTCTATAAGTTCGTAAGAGCCAAAGCGACGCGTTTGTTGTTGTGGTTGTGAATTTTGTTGTGTTGCTTGCGATTGCTTTAGTTGTTGTTGCTGTTGCTGTTGCTGTTGTTGCTGGCCAGCAGCTAAACCATGAGAGGTTTGTGAAATACGTGCCGTATCACCTTGTTGCTTTGTATACATAGTTTGTAGTTGCTGGCGCACAACATTATTTGCTTTAGAGAAATTTACGGGAGACAATACGCGATTACGGACAAGTATTTGCCCTAAAGTTGTATTTGCAGGAGACAGAGGAGATGATTTTTCTCGCAGAGCATTTTGAATTTGCTCTTGTGAAGCCAAACGCCAATTCAAAAGAACCTGGATAAATACACGCTCTTCCCACTGTGCACAAAAAGTTCTAAAGTCCATTGCTCTGTTTGTATTCGCCATAATACTACCATTTCCTCGTTTTACTTGTTATTTTTTAGTGACCATTTGTTCGTCATAACACCCAATACGCAGTTTTTGGAAATTACCATTGCTATTACCAGCAGTGTACTTAGTATTGATGAAGAGAAAGTTCAATGAAAGTGCATTTCTAGTGCCATGAAATTTCAATACTTCGGCGTTTTGCGAACTAATGATATCGTGTGCTATTCACTGTAAATAATATTTGTTACTTTGTCATCTTCGAAATATATAGCTCTTTTGCGAAATTCAGATTCCCAGTATATCCATACGTTTTTACTATATGGGTCTTTCATCGCTGGAGGGTAGCCAAGAGATACAATAACATGTTGTTTCAACATACCTCTTTTCACTTCTCCTAGACTAATACTCTCTACTATGTTGTTGCTCATGTTTTGTAAAGATGGTTTCGGATCTTCCAGCAAAAAATATTGATCAAAAACGTCCTTAAACGCAGTTGACTCGTCTACTTTCCAGTGTACAATAAAATCATTGTTATTTGTGTCTGTCAAAATAGCTTCTTCGGTATAAACCTCTTTTAATCTCAGAGGAGTACCTACGGGGAGAAGTTCACCTGATAGATAGTTTTGCCAGTATACATACTGTTTTTGAAAGAGGTGTAAATTTGTTTTTGTCCACACTTCTTTTCCCAAAAATTCCTGTGCCGCAGAGTCTTTTTGACGAAATGCATTGCTACAACTACAAATAAAAAATAAAATGATAAAAAAATGAAATTTTGTCATGTTTAAATACCTTGCATAGAAAGTCATTGCTACTACGTTGTTGAAAAATATGCGTGGTGTTTTCACCTACGCCATTTTCGCGAAGCCGTAATTGCTTTGGAGAAAAATAAAACTACGAAATCTCCATTTTCTATGGAGATGATACGCTTGCGAAATGGAACTTGTTGTATTTCACTTGCAATCATGACTGTTATTTTGCTAGGTCTTGGATTGATTTTCTAATCTTACTACCTTTTCGTAAAGGTTTCAACAGAAAATTAAGGTGCGTTATCAATTAGTGAACATTCGTTACCATCGTTCACTAAATGTCGATACGATAGAGTGCTGCTCTAACAAATTTGGTGGTTATGCTATTTATTTTTCACAACCGATTACTGGGTTTCCTGTTGACGAAGAGTTTTGCAATTGACAAAGTAAAAATACATAAATAAAATAGATATTTTACGGAAGAGAATCGTCATTTTGTCGAAAAGAGTTGTACATGGGAGAAAGTACCGTATCAACCTCTGAAGGAAAAAAGTACATTATTTTGTTTGGACAACCTAGCAAGAAGAAGGTGATTGCGTCAAAACAAGACGAAGTGTTACTAAAATCCCCTCAGCAAGGTTCCGAGGTAGAAAAGAAAGATTTAGACTTTGGAGTTTTTGAGGATACAATTGAATACCAATTTGATCCTCAAAGAGATTTAGAGCCTGAGGATAAAACAATCTATACCAATTTTATTCGTGGTCTCAAAAAAATATTTGTTATGTTTATTCCAGGAAAAAAACGTCAAAAAAGTCATGGCCGAAGAGATTAAGACGTTTACAAAGTTTGACACCATAACTATTTTCTTTACTTTAATAAGTATGTAGAGTGTATGCACAGTAAATACGATTTATTGCTTGGTAAAGTAGCTATCGCTACAAAAACTTTAAATAAACAGGATTTGCGAAACTGTTTAGAAATACAGGAACGCCACAATACGCATTTAGGTATTGTGATGTTGAAGAAGAAGTTTGTCGATGAAAAAAACTTACAAAAGTTAATCAAGCAACAGCAAAAAAAAATAAATGTAACACAAAGCCGTGAAAAGGGTGAAGACCTTGTGATGTGCCGTCTGCTGTTACGCAAAGATCTCATCAAAATAGAGCGTTTAGAGAAGTATATACGCAAGCAGGAAGAATACAAGGAACGTGGGAGTTCTATCTCCCTAATAGAACTTCTCTTAAACAACCAAGAAATATCGTTAATCAAATTACTCGAAACGTATCATTCTATTTCCTCTGAAACATTGGCATGCCCAGGATGTCAAAAAAACTTTCGCTTAATGCATTTGGGGCCAGGAAAAAAACTACGTTGCAAGCATTGCAAAACGGTGTTTGGCGCACCAACAATTGAGCAAGAGTTTTCCGCATACAAACGCGGGCAAGAAATATCTCAGGCAGTAATTGAAAAAGAAGTTTTTGGTAACTATGAACTTCTTGAACAAATTGCTGAAGGTGGTATGGGTATCGTATATCGCGGCCAAAAAAAATCATCAGGGCAAATTGTCGCAATCAAAGTTTTGGGAGAAGGTCATCGTACATCACAAGAAGCTCAAGAACGTTTCGCCCGTGAAGCACGTACTCTTGAAATGTTAAAACATCCAAATATTGTATCTATTTTGGAAGTGGGCATTGAAAATGAAATTCCGTATTTTTGTATGGACTTTATCGAAGGCGAGTCACTGTCGGATATCATTGATCGTGGACCTCTTGAAATAGAAAGAGCGATATCTATTATCAAAGATATTTGTGGGGGGCTAGAGTACGCCCATCGTTTGGGGGTTGTACATCGCGATATAAAATCCTCGAATATTTTGATCGACAAAGACGGTACGCCAAAAATTACGGATTTTGGTCTTGCAAAGTGTATGGACTCTATTACTGTAATCACTCGCACAGGATCTTTGCTGGGGACGCCATCGTACATGTCTCCAGAGCAGGCAAAAGGACAATTAGGGCGAATAGGTCCGCGCAGTGACATTTATTCTCTAGGTGTTGTTTTTTACAAAATGTTAACCGGAAGAAACCCCTTTGAAGGGGAGAGCACTGTAGAG
The DNA here is from genome assembly GCF_009002475.1 of Candidatus Uabimicrobium amorphum. Lineage (GTDB taxonomy): Bacteria > Planctomycetota > Uabimicrobiia > Uabimicrobiales > Uabimicrobiaceae > Uabimicrobium > Uabimicrobium amorphum. The sequence continues at coordinate 8,237,332 of NZ_AP019860.1, read as the reverse complement.
ATATACCAAAACATCTTAACCGTTGATCCTCCGCCACCAAGTCATGACCGACCCGAAATAAATAAAAGAATAGATCAAATTTGTATGAAATGTCTGAAAAAAGATGCCTTTCAAAGATTTAAAACGGCAGATGCATTGGCAAAAGAATTATCTAGAATCGGTGAAAAAAGAAGTATGTGGCAAGCTCTAACGAGCCTTTTAAAAGGAAAGAAACAAAATAAATGAAAATAAGTCTAACAGTAAACGGACAAAAATATGAGCGCGATGTAGAACCACGAATGCTGTTAAGTGATTTTTTACGTCACGATTTAGAGCTTACAGGAACTCATGTAGGATGTGAACATGGGGTTTGTGGTGCTTGTACTGTTTTGCTGAATGGCGAAGCTGTCCGCGCTTGTATTATTTTTGCAGTTCAGGTTGACGGTGAGGAACTTACAACTGTGGAAGGTATTGGGAATGTAGACAATCTTCACCCTATTCAGGAAGCATTTCGCGAAAAGCACGCCTTACAATGTGGTTTTTGTACACCAGGGTTTTTAATGACGCTTGTGCCTTTTCTGAAAGAAAATCCTGATCCAAGTGAACACGAAATTCGTGAAGCACTGTCAGGAAACCTTTGTCGTTGTACAGGATACCAGAACATCGTAGATGCTGTGAAGTTGGCAGCCAAATCTTTAACCTAAGGAGGAGTAATTGTGGCTACTAGATATTTTGGACAACGTATTCGTCGCAATGAAGATCCTCGTCTTCTTACTGGCCAAGCTTTGTTTACAGACGATGTAAATTTACCAAATACATTACATGTCGCTTTCTATCGCAGTGACTATGCCCATGGGAAAATTCTCAGTATCGATACCGAAGAGGCAAAAAAACGACCTGGAGTCATTGGAGTATATACCGCCGAAGATCTAGGCGATTATTGGCAAAGAGGTCCCCTTTTAGTTCCCCCCCCACCAATTAAAGATATTGTCTTTAACGAACGCACACAAGTCCCTCTTGCAAAAGATAAAATTTGCCATGCTGGGGAAGCTGTCGTGATGGTTGTTGCAGAAAGTCGTTATATTGCAGAAGATGCTGTAGAAGACATTGAAGTAGACATTGACTTTTTAGATGCTGTTGTAGATATTGAAAAAGCCATGACGGATGAGAGCCCGCTCGTACATGATGATATTGAAAAGAATATTGCGGCTCATGTGGTCCAAGAAAAAGGAAGTTATTCGTCTATTCGCGATAAGGCACATACGGTTATTTCGCGGAAGTTTATCTATGACCGTGGAACAGCAGCGGCGATGGAAAATCGCGGTGTAGTGGCGAATTGGGACGAACGGAATCAACAGCTTACTGTTTGGGATACCACACAAGCCCCGATTCCTATTCGCAATGGCCTTGCTGCGATGTTGGGACTTTCTCAGTCGCAAGTGCGTGTAATCGCACCGTTTATCGGCGGTGGCTTCGGACCTAAAATTATGATGTTTTACCCGGAAGAAGTTTTGATACCGTGGGTTTCAAAACAACTAAAGCGCCCTGTAAAATGGATCGAAGATCGCGAAGAGAACTTTTTTTCAACAACACATGAACGCGGTCAAGTGCATGAAGCGGAAATTGCCGTAGCAGAAGATGGCAAAATTTTGGGTATTCACGATGTTTTTGTCCATGATGCCGGAGCATATGCACCTTATGGACTCACTGTTCCCATCAATAGCCAGTGTACACTACTTGGTTGCTATGATGTACCAAATTACTACAGTGAATTTACTGCCGTATTCACCAATAAACCCATTGTTACTCCTTATCGTGGAGCTGGACGACAGCACGGGGTTTTTGTTATGGAGCGTTTGCTCGACTTAGCGGCGCAAAAACTGGGCATGACACCTGTCGAAATTCGTAGGAAAAACTTTATTCCCCAGGATGCTTTTCCGTATGACAATGAAATAATATACCAAGACTTCTCTCCATTGGTTTATGACAGTGGTAACTATGAACCGGCATTAAAACGTGCCGTAGAACTGATTGAATACGATAAGTTCATCAAAGAGGAGCAACCGCGTTTACTACAAGAAGGAAAACGCGTTGGGATCGGCATTGTTTCTTATGTAGAAGGTACGGGAATCGGTCCTTATGAAGGGGCTAAAGTATCCATTGATCCAAGTGGCAAAGTAAGTTTAGTAACAGGTATTGGAACGCAAGGGCAAGGACACTTTACATCTTTTGCTCAAATTGTTTCTGAGGTTTTGGATGTACCAGTTGAAGATGTACGTGTTGTCACAGGAGATACACTAGAATTTGGATGGGGAGCCGGAACTTTTGCTAGTCGTGGAGCTGTAGTTGCTGGAAGCGCTTGTCATGAAGCGGCGCTAGCGGTGAAGAAAAAAATACACAAGCTCGCTAGTGAGATCTTGGAAGCAAGTGAAGATGATCTTGAGGTGAGCGGAGGCAACGTTCAAGTAAAAGGTGTTCCTGACACGGCGATTTCACTAGGGGAGCTTGCGGCAAAAGCAAATCCACTGCGTGGAGCTGTAAAACCAGGAACCGAACCAGGACTTGAAGCCACCTCTTATTTTGGCCCTTCGCGAGGTACGACGGCTAGTGGAGTACATGCCATGATTGTCAGTGTTGACCCCGAGACATTCCTTGTCAATATTGAAAGATATATCGTCGTGCACGATTGTGGAAGAGTTATCAATCCAATGATTTTAGATGGGCAAATACAAGGTGGTGTTGCCCAAGGGATTGGTAATGCCTTTTACGAACAACTATTCTTTGACGAAAATGGACAATTGTTGAATGCATCGTTTATGGATTATTTATTGCCGACATCTCTGGACGTACCAAAGATTGAAGGTGATCATATCGAAACCCCGTCACCGTTAAACCCTTTAGGGGTAAAAGGAGCAGGAGAAGCAGGAGCTATACCTGTGGGAGCACTATATGCCCAAGCTATCGAGAATGCTTTCCACGATTGTAATTTAGAAATTCTAGAAATACCTCTAAGTCCCAATAGACTATATGAAATAATCTCGCAAAACAAAACCAAGGAACAAATTTAGACAACTAAGGAGAAGTTGGACATGAAATTAGAAGGCGAATTTACCTTTAAAGGATCGCGTGAAGAAGTTTGGGATTTATTGCAGGATCCAGATGTCCTTATTACAGCACTTCCAGGCGCTAAGAAAATGGAGAAAACCGAAGAAGATAAATACGAAGCAGAGATGGAAGTTAAGGTTGGTCCTGTTTCGGGCTCATTTTCTAGTAAAATACAATTAAGTGATAAAGTCGAACCCGAAAGCTATACAATGGTTGTAAACGGTAAGGGAAAGTCTGGTTTTGTCAAAGGAAAAGCTCAAATTTCCCTCGAAGAAAAAACGGAAAGCGAAACTTTGATGAAGTATGCTGCCGATTTACAAGTGGGTGGAAAACTCGCTAGCGTAGGGCAAAGACTTCTTGATACTGTAGGTAAGAGTATGGCGCGGCAAAGTTTGGAATCCATGAACGCAGCTCTTGAACATCAAATAGATCCCCGAGCAAAAACAGAATATATTCCTCCATCACAAGTAAAATTTGCTGTAGGAGTCGCAAAAGATGTTGCCGAGGATTCCGTGAAAAATCCTATGTTTTGGGGTATATTAGGAGTTGTGGGAGTTGGTATCGCAGCTGTTATTTGGTATTTTGTAAAATAAAACGATTAGGAATTCGAGCATGAAGCCTTGCACATTCGAATATTATAAGCCGTCTTCGATGGAAGAAGCACTTGATTTAATGCACCAGTATGGAGGTGAGGCTAAAATTTTAGCTGGAGGACAAAGTTTAGTTCCGGCAATGAATTTTAGACTTGCCACACCAGGCATTCTCATAGACATAAACGGCCTACAAGATTTATCATATATAAAAGAACATCGTAAACACGGTGTACTGATAGGTGCTATGGCACGCTACTCCGAGTTGGAAAAAAGTGATGTTGTTGCCAAAAAATGTCCACTATTACACGAGACAATACCCTATATCGCACATCCTCAAATTCGCAATCGTGGAACGATGGGGGGGAGTCTTGTCCACGCAGATCCTGCGGCAGAGTTGCCAGCTGTTATGTTGGCTTTAGATGCAAGTTTACGTTTGCGCAATAAAGACGGTGAACGGGTCGTGGCTATCACCGATTTTTTTACGGGAATGTTCGGCACCGCGATGAAGGAAGACGAAATTCTCACAGAAGTTGCTATCCCTCATATGCCAAAAAGATATGGCTTTGCCTTTGATGAAGTTTCTCGTCGTCATGGAGATTATGCCATGGTGGGAGTTGCGGTCAGTTTGAACGTTGATCGCAAAGGGCGTTGCGAAAAGGGTAAGATTGTATTTTTTAGTGTGGGTGATGCTCCCGTTTTCGCGGAAAAAGCTTCGCAACTTTTAGATAAACAAAATGTAAGTGAAGAGTTACTCGAAAATATTGCCAACGTGGCATCTAGTGAAGATATTGAACCGGGGTCTGATATTCACGCTTCTGCAGATTATCGCCGCCACTTGGCAAAAGTTTTAACGAAGAAAACATTGAAGCGCGCTTTCGACAAAGCTTTAGCGTAATGCAAGATGAAAAAGTTTGGGAAGAGTCGCCCGTTGTTTGCGAACCAATATACAAGATAGACGAAAAACCTCCTTCATGGGGAGAAAGTATTCTGTATGCATGGCAGCATACATTAGTCGATATTTCTCCCTTTGTTTTGCCTTTGGCGGTTGCCTCTGCTATGGGGATGACTCAAATTCAAGGTGCAAAATTCGTAAATTTCTGTTTGTTTGCCATGGGAATTTCTACTCTAATCCAAACGACTTTAGGTAACCGTCTTCCTATTATACAAGGGCCTTCTGCCACACATACCGCAGTACTAAAAACCGTTGGACCTATATGTGGGGCGTCTACTATGTGGCTTGCTATTTTCCTTGGTGGAATTTTGGAAGCTTTATTGGGCGCACTAAGAGTTTTGGGATTTTTACGTAAATTTTTTCCCATCGCTGTGTCCGGCTGTGTCGTAATGTGCATAGGTATTTCCCTCGGAAAAGTGGCGATGAGTTGGACCTTTGGCAATAAAGACACCATATTTCTTGCCGGCCTAGTTCTTTGTATGATTTTGGGTTTGCAAGTATTTGCAAAAAATGTCTTAGGCGGTTTAATTGCAAGAGCGGCTATTTTTATTTCAATTTGGGTTGTGGGATTGGGAATCGCTGGTTTTTTTGGCTTAGTGGATTGGGACATCGTTGCGCAAAAGCCATGGTTTTCGCTGCCGGAAATATATCCATATTCTTTTTTTGAAATAACATCTACCGACATTTTATTTGCCGCTGTTGTGGGAGTTTTTGCTGGCTATGTTGGTTCTATTCTCGAATCCATCGGTGACTATGCGGCCACATGTGCTGCATGTGGTGAGACATACAAGGTAAAGCATATGAATCGCGGAATTACCGCGGAAGGTTTCTCCTGTGTTCTCTCTTCTCTTTTGGGAGCTATGCCTTGCACCAGCTATAGTCAAAATATCGGTATTATAAGTACTACACGCATTGCAAGTCGCTTTGTTGTGCAAATAGCCGCATGCATTTTGATATTGTATGGCTTATGTCCTAAGTTTGGCGCACTGTTAGTTGCCATGCCACGTTGTGTACTAGGAGCTGTTTTTGTCATTGTGTGTGGTATGATTTCCGTATCAGGTATTCGCCTTTTAGCGGCGGCAAAAAATACCAATGAAAATTCACTTATTATTGGTATCACTTTGATAAGTGCTCTTTCAATACCATCGGCTGTGCAAGGATGGGATTTGCCGATACCTCTCAAAATCTTAACGGGAAACACAGTGGTTGTTGCCGTTGTTGTTGGCGTTACGCTAAACGCTGTGCTAAACAAAAATATTCAAAAAATACAAGAAACCACAAATGAGTGTATAGATGAAAATAGGAAAGCGATTTCATAAAAAAATCCTTGACTTTTATTTAACTAAAAGTATAAAATTTGAGGAAAATACTTGGGTTTAAAATCAGGACATGTTGTAATTATATGTGTTTTCTCTACATTATTTTTTACCAAATCCATCCAATCAAATCCATTCATTAATAAAGGCAATTCATGACAGTGGAAAATATAGAAAAAGTTGATAAGATGATCAACCGCACATTTGGTTCGTGTGTTGTTAAAGAGAAGATTGCGGTGGGGGGGTTTGGGACAGTCTATAAGGCTATAGATACTAAACTTGATGTTCCAAGAGCATTGAAAATATTTCATCCGCACTTATCAGAAGAAAAAGGGTTTCGGCAACGGTTTGAAATTGAGATGCGCCTTCTTGCACAACTTGATCACATTAATATCGTGCGTATAATAAGTGCTATTGATGAGCCGGATATAACAGGCTTCATAATGGAGTACGTCGAGGGAAAAACTCTTGCAGATATTCTCGAAGATGATGGCGCCTTTCCGATTCAAACAGCATTGGATGTGTTCATTCAAGTGGGGAAATCCATTGCATATGCTCATAATCTTAAACATCAAATCATTCACCGTGATTTATCCCCTGACAACATCATGATACGTCCAGATGATGTTGTAAAGATTATGGATTTTGGAATTGCAAAAACGATAGGCTCTGAACGTGTTACTCAGACCGGTATTGTTCTTGGTAAACCAACATACATGGCCCCCGAACAATTTGAAGGAACAGTGTCTGCTTACACTGATCAGTACGCCTTGGGTGTTATTCTCTATGAAATGGTCACAGGACGTGTGCCCTTTGATGCTGAGAGCCCTATTGCTCTATACAAGTTACACCTAAATGAAGATCCTATCCCTCCTGTAGAACTCAACGAAAAAGTACCGACGTTTTTAAACAACGTCATTTTAAAAACGTTGGCGAAAGATGAAAAGGATCGTTTTAAGAATGTTGATGAACTCATAGACGTTTTACTTAACCAAGGATCGCCAACAACTAGACTTGAGAATAAAATAACGCCTCTTATTATAGATGCTCACCTAGCGGTAGACCGTGAAAATTTTGGTGAAGCTTTGGAAATCTATGATAAAATATTGGCAATGGAACCAAGCAACAAAGAAGCCTTAACGAAAAAACAAGAAACTTTACAACTCGTAAAAACTCATCAAGAGCAGGACTTAATAGAAGAGTGGTTTCATCAAGCGCAAGCTTTTCACGAAGCAGCGATGCATGAAGAGGCGTTTAACTACGTAAAAGATTTTTTGAAATTGGCCTGCCACTATCAAAACTCTAAAACAGTAACAAGGTATATTTCCTCTTTGCAAAAAAGAATGCCTGAGACATTTTCTAGCGCACAAAACGCTGTGAAAGAAGAGTTGGAAAATTCGCAAAAAATTACTCGTGTTGGGAAAAAATTATTTCAGCAAAACAAATTTGCACAGGCGTTGGAAAAATTTGAAGAAGCGCTACTTATTAATCCATACAGTGAGCTTATTCAAAAATTACAATCACTATGCCATAAAAAAATAAAAATGGCAAAAATTGCGGAAATGTATCGCGATGCTATCATGGCTCTAAAAAACGAAAAGTATGCAGAAGCTGTGCATTGGTTTGAAGAGGTTCTAAAATTACATTCCGGTCACAAAGATGCTCGCAAATATTTGGAAATGGCCCAAGCTGAGTTATCGCGCTTACAGAAAAATCGCTCTGAGGTCGATGATAAATACAAGCAAGCTGTGGAAGAATATAACAACTGGAATTTTACCCGCGCTATACAAATCGTCGAAGAAGTGTTACATATAGACGGTGAACACAAAGATGCAGAGAAATTATTAAGAGAAACCAAAGATCGCATAGATGAAGGCAATAAAATGGAGGAAATCGCTTTCTTCTACAACCAGGGCATGACATTCTTCAAAGGTCAACAATGGGACAAAGCGATCAAGTGCTATGAACGTGTTCTTAGGTATATGGAAACGCATATTGGTGCCGAAAAATACAAACAACTTGCTGAGAAGAAACTCAAGGATCAAGTACAAATTGATCAGGCACTACAAGAAGGTTTGGAGAACTTTCGAAATTCTAAGTATACACAAGCAATCAAGAGTTTTGATTTTATTTTAACGCTTGATAAAAACCACAAGGGTGCTAGACAATATAAGACTCTGTGCGACGAATTACGAGGTTTAGGAGCAGAAAGCTAGGTATAAAATTCGCATATTGTTGTTTAAGGGACCCTCTCTTAGTCCTTAACACCAACTCTATTCATAAATAGCTCTCTACAGTTAAATTTATCAAACACATCCTAGAATAATGGTCCTAGAAGAAGACTTCTATGGGCCTCTTTTTTTTTAGGGGTAAAAAAGTGACGTATTATTTAATTTACCTATCAATAGCTTTTTTTCTTACCTATTCTACTGTGTACCCAATAAAAAGGATCGCAAAGAATTACCAAATTGTCTCTCGAAAAGATACCATTCGTGGTCGGGAGATTCCGTATTTCGGAGGGGTAGCTGTATATTTAGGGTTTATACTATCATTGATTCTGTTTTTCTATATTGAATTTCCGGACCAAGAAATCAAAATCTCTCTGGGAAACCCTAAGTTTTTAGGCATTCTCTTAGGTGCTATTTTAGTAACATTTTGTGGATTAATACACGACGTGTACCCATTTTCGGTATTGTTGCGCATTGTAATTCATATTCTGGCCGCTTGTGTTTTAATCGTCAACAGTATTTCTATTGACCACGAATTTTTACGCTTTTTACCTTTTTCTATGGGAGAAGGGACATTTTATTTAGGCAATATATTCTTATCTATTTGTTGGGTTGTATTTATCATAAATGCCTTAGATTCCTTAGACCAAATTGATGGACTATTTACCAATATACTTATCGTGATTAGCTCGGTATTGTTTCTGTTTTCTGTCGTCGGCGATCAATACGAAAACGCGCTAGTGCTAGCTGTCGTGATTGGATGCTTGCTAGGTGTCTTTATCGATCAAGTAAAACCAAGTAAAATTTTGCTTGGTAAAGCTGGAACGTATTTTTTAGGATTTGTTATCGCGGCGACTTCTATGGATTTAACCTTTTCGTCAAATGCAATCGTTAGTTTTGTTGTACCCGTTGCCATTTTAGCGGTGCCGATTGTGTATTTTGTGATGTCACTATTTGTCGATAAGAAAAATTCGATATTGTTTTTTATAAACCAGGGAATCAGCGAAGAAAAACAAATATTTTATACCCTTACAGTAACATGTGTCCTGAGCGTTATTTCATTTGCAGTAGCGCATTATGCGGGATAGATGATATGGATGAAGAGAAGGTAAAATACTTTATACATTGCTTGGCTTTTTTTTGTATGCCCCTTATAATTATAAGGGGTATTGATTTACTTTTCCTAACGGAAAAAGAATCGCCTGTGGTCGAATTTAAAACTGTGAGATCACCAAAAACAAAAACACTATGGCGAGGGCATTTGTCACAACAAAGCCAAATCTTTTTAACTCCATACAGCGACTCTCCGCAACTCAATCAATTTAACGATGAAGTTACCAGTCGCTTTTTTGAGAAGAAATACCAATTTTGCTTTTTGTACATTGTTCATTTTGGACAAACCCCTTTGGAGTTTGATCCGCAAAAGATTATATGTTCGATAAATTTCAAAAGCAAATCAGTACATAACGAGGCTATAACACCAAAAAACGCATCATTATATTTGGACATTCTTTTAAATAAGCAAAAAATTGCCGGCAAAGCTTTACACAAATTTCTAATAGCGTTTGACACAAATGAATCCATCTTAAAATGTGAATCAATTGAGTTTGTGTGGCAAGAACAAACTATTACTACTAAAAAAATCGTATGTTTGAGGAACACTTTTAATGAATTTTTGGCAAAGCCTACATCTAAATTCTTCGATAAAGAGAATAATTAGCATACTCCTCTGCATAATTTGTTTAAATGCTAAAGAAATAAGTAAAGAGCAATTACTATCTCTTTTTTCTATTTTGGAAGATAAGGATACCACAAAAGAATTACAAACGCAGACAATTAAGCGTATCATTGATTTAGGTGTGAAAGTCGAGCCTTATGTTGAGGAGAGATTGGCATCTACAAAAAACCCACATTACTTTTATATTTTACAGCAACTTTCTGAAAGTAAAGATAACACCTGGAGTAAGGCCGACTATTTTTATCAGCATTACCAAAGTGCTCTTCTTTTAGCAAAACAAGAAAAATATACGCAAGCCATCGCCATAATAAAGGCTATTTTGGTTTTAGAAAAAGATTTACATTTTCAACAAGAGATGAAAAAGGCGCTACAGAATATAGAAAATAAGAAAAAGAGAAGCAGTGAATTTATTACCACAAATGCCTACGCTTCTTTAAAGTATTTTTCGTTCCAAGATAAGCTCAATATAGTCATTGCCATTAAAAATAATGGCTTTCAGCCTATTACTCTTACGTGCGGAAAAAAATACCTTGACCTTAAGATCACTTCAACAAAGTTTTTTCTCTCCGGGGATAGTCGTACGGAGATTTCAACCAAGACTCCGCGTATAGAAGAAAAAATTACCATAAAGGGCGGTAAGTGGTGGAAAGCAGAGATTAGTATTCCTCAAGAACGTGCACTCAAAGAGTGTTACCAACAATTGGAAGTCGAAGCACAAATTAACTTGGTTACTTTGAAAAAAGCAGGGAAAAATCACTTTCCTAAAGTTGATTTTCCAAAAGCAATGATAAAAATATTGCCTAAGAAATACCATGTTGTTGTGGTAAACCCCATTGCTTATTTTAAAGGTGCGGTATCGAAAAACTATCCTCGGGTTTTGTTCTATACGTCGTTTTTTATTCGCAAAAAAAATCATAAACACGCAATCGCGTTTCTCATTGAAAATTTGGAAAAAACATCTCTCACTCCTCTTGTAAAAAGTATTCTTGTGAGATTTACCCACCAAGATTTTCCTACGATACGACGTTGGAAAAACTGGTGGCGAGCACGCAATTGGGCATTAAAGTAAAGAGAAAAAGATGACGACTTTTCAGATGGACAAAAAATTAGAAACGGAAAAAATTTCATCTCCGTTAGGAAAACGGTGGGTCTTTTTTTTACAAGTACACAAAAACTCTAATACGCAAAAGTCGGCCAAAGCGCTTATTAATTTGGTAGAGTGTTTATTTCGTTATACCACACTAATTACCGTATCTGATTACTTAGCATACACGAAAAGGTACAGTAGGGATAACCACATTGCGGTATACAAATGTTTAACACAAAAGAGAAATTGGACAAATAACTGGTTAGCTTGTCTTGATAAGGTATGGCCAAGTAAAGAGACGTTTATAACCGATATAGCTAGTCTACAAAGAGAAAAAATAATAGACGCGTTTGCCACGATTCTACAAATAAATGTTCCTACAAATAAAAAAAAGAAACATATTTCTGCGAAAGAGTACAACCGCTATTTAAAGCACTTTCAGCATTTAATACCCCTTATCAAATGTTGGAACAGCTATTCTCTCATGTACTATCAAGATTTTCCTTGGCAACAAGACAACGAGGTTACTGTCCCGGTATTGTCATTTGTTGGACTAAAACCCAAACATTCACTACAAGACATCAAGTCGAAAATCCATGGTACACTTGGTAAATTTTATCTTTGTAATAACAGCAATTCTCAGTTTTTGTCGCTATATCCATTTTTCTATATGAATGCACAAAAGACCGTGAATTTTTTTACATACTTCAATACAAAGAAACAGCAAATCGAATACATCAACTACGACGATCGCACGAAAGAAAAGACAACGAATAGTTCTTTTGTAAAAGAACTTGCGATCATTTGCAACTTTTTAGAGAAGCTCCCCAGTGATTTCATGTATTCAACTATGGAGGACGTTTCTTTTGCAAAAGAAATTTTTTATCCTTCTCTAGAAAAGTTATCTCAGTATCGCAATGTACACAAGAAAATTAAAACAAAGCTCAAAAAATCATCGTTTAATATTGTGACCTGTTTACATGAGTTACTGAGTAAATTTTTCATCAATGCCTTTCTCGAAAAGTTACTGTCTCATGATATTTTAGAAATTTTAGTACAACTGGACTTTAGTCAAAAAATATTATGCCTAAACGATTTATATCCAGATTTGGAAAAAAGTATTGTCCACATACTCGAAACAACGAATGCAAAAATTAAAAATGATAGCGCCTTATTTCACAAGTTGCACAATAAGTTTTTGCAAAAGAAAGATTATGATACACTCAAATTTTTGATGTTGGTGTGGAGTACGATTAACCAAGAGATTGTTATCGAGCATATCGAAAAGTTGCCTTCGGAGTATCGCGAAGAAATATTTTTAGTTATCCTTGACTTTTTGCTTGATGAAGAAATGTATGAGGAAGCCATATTCTTCTTCGATAATTTGTATTGCGATAAAGATTTACTTCACAATAAGTCCACCATTATCAAATTAATTAAAGCTTTTATCAATGTAGATCCGCAACGTGCTTTTGATACATGCCAATTGTTTATCTACAATTGGGACATCCAGTGGATCGACGATGTCGTTGAGGACCTTATTCATATTTCTTTGCGTAAGACTGTTGCCTTGGTGGATGAAAGTAATGCTGACCCCAGTACCTTTGATCATGCGAAGTGGCAAAGATGGATTGTTATCTATGAAATTTTAAGTAAGAAAAAAGATTTGCAGTTATTGCAAAAATTTATTGAAAGTGTTGGTGACCCTCTTTCACGTCTTCGTTTAGAAGGGGTTTGTGCTCTATCTTTAAATAAAATGGATGTGTTCATGAAGATTGTTTCGGAGATTTCTTTTTCGAACAATATCGAACAAATTATTGGTAGTATTTGTTTTTTTATCCATTATCTCGACGACAATCTAAGCGTTGACGAAGATCTTACAGATAAGCTCATCGAAATCATTCATACATACAGTTATAGCTTGCTAGATTTTGTGGGTACATACAACATCAAGAAGAATAGTCAAAAGTTTTTGGCGAATATTCATGCCGGGGATATTATCCGTATAAAGAGAGAGTTTGAGGAAGACGATAAGAAAATATCACTTTTTTCTATCTACATTAGTTACCTGATTGCCAAAGGGTTTCTTTCGATTGATGACCTACAAAAAAATGCAGCATTAATTGAAAAAAATTTCCTGCACAGTTCGGAAAATAACTTTCAAGAATTGTTTGAAATTACGGAAAAGGTGGAAGATACCCATAACTATGAATACAACACCGTAAATCAATTGTTGGCGGAAATGGCCACTGTGTTGTGGGGAAAAGACAAGCAAATTGCCATATACTATATCGAACAGATTATTCCGGACATGTTGTTTGATAAAGAAGATGCGGTCAAAAAATTAGTGGAAAGTCACCCAAACATCAAGTTGAAAGAGTTGGAAACTTTTTCTCTCGAAAAGTATGAGATAGACCGAGTGAAAGTGCTGTGGCTTGATAAACACATCACTAATTTTCCACAGAATATTGTGCCTCTGTACTCTAAAGTCGATGAAACATTAAAAAATAGATTGATCACCAAAGGAATTCCTTTACTTATTGAGTTTAATATTGAAGAAGCCATTAAATTTATGGAGGTGATTAAAAAACAAGCTATTTTTGACTTTGGCAATCAAATGGGGACGATTTTTCTAAAGTTATATCGCTATGATGAAGCGATTGGTTGTGATTTTTTGCTTAATGTAAGTGGTTGGGACCTTACACATAACTCTGCGGTATCAAACTCATTATTGCGCGCATTAAAAAAGCTTTCTTTGCGAAAACTACTCAGTATATATGAGACGATTATCGCACATTCTGATATTTTGTATCGCGAGGAGATTTACACATTATTGCTCTCGGCAATTGTCCATCGCAAACCTAGTTTTACGTTTGAACTTCTAAAAGAAACTTCGACGAGCTTTTCTGGGAGTATATTAGAAAAAATAGTTTATAGTCTCATTTCGCAGCTCTGCAACTCTAAAAAAAATCTAGCGTATCAGCTTTTTGAATATCTGTATGCAAAAATGCAAATTAAAAAGTTTACCATTGATGATGTCTCTTTATCACAAATAGAAAACGCTATTATTGACTGTATGCGTGAAGAAAAGTCGTGGAATGATACACCGGAAATTTGCATCCATCGCTGGATGGTATCTCCAAGACTTTTTAGTAAGTTATGTTTTCGTTTGTTATTTTCGATGCCGGAAAGATCAATATCTTTAGCGCGTTATCTGGTGGGAAAAAAAGAAATATTTTACATTCTTGGGGAAGCGCCATTCATTATCAATAGCGATAAAAGTTTAGATATTCAAATTGAATTTAATAACGAAGTACTTCCCGTTCTATCGGCGGCAAATAAAGATGCACTTTTGCAATTAATTCTTTTGTCAATGCACCGTCTTGTGGACCTTGAAGATGTTTTTCCCTACATTCTTAGCTCCATTTGGTCGCGCGAAGATACGCAAAAAATTATAGAGGCATTACCCGAGGAGGCCGAAAAACATTTATCGCTGGCAAACTACATTACTTTTATGGTAGCAAAAGAGCTAAATGGATTTAATCGTTTGCGCTTTGAAAGCAATTTGAAATACTTTAGCGAAAAGTTTTATAAAAAAGAGTCAGAAAAAATAGATATTGAAAAACAATTTTTTCCAGTACTTTTTAGAATAATGTTCTGGGTAAAACCAGAGCTTGTCGATGAAATTTGGTTAAGCTATTGGGACCAACAAGACTTTATTGCGTTTATACTCATAAGCACCATTGATGACCCGAAAAAGCAAATGTTGTGGATTGATAAAATCATCAGCAAGGAAGATCGCTTAGAGGGGTTTGAAATGATCGCTACTTCGATTATTGAGCATAATTTTCCCGTGATTGAAGGTTTTTGTGAAGATTGTGCGCAGGCGATAGAAGACTATGGCGGATTTGAGTTAGTATATTTGCGTGTGCCTAATATTTTCATCACACTGTTAGAACTGGACATTGACACGGCCATTTCGCTAATTAATAGTATTTTTGATGAGGAAATTTTGGCGTCTTCTGTAGAGTTTGCTTTGGAATATCTTTGCACAGCGAAAAATTTTTCACAGAAAATGTGCAAGAGAGTCATTCTATGGTTGAAAAATACATCGATTACGAAATGTATTACCGCCAATGATCAGTTGTATTTTTACTGCCAATTAGTGGAGAGAATGCTAGACATTGATTGTGAGCGTGAAGCGCGAAAACTAATTAATGAGATAATTCGTTTAACAAAAGTATGCCAAGAGCGCGAAAAACGCTATTACTTAGAAGATTTGATTACGCGACTACTAGACCGCGATGTAGAGCTAGCTTACAAAATAGTACAGAGTTACGAAGACAATGAAGATTTATTTGTCAAAGTGGTGGCGCAAAAGTCTTTGGATAATTTGCCGCATGCCATCGATATGGCGAAAAATCATGAGAATCCTGAAGTGGTGAATTCGGCCCTTGAACAAATTGCGATGACCTTAGTTGCCGTAAAGCCTGAAGATGTGTTTGCGATAGAAAACTACATAGATGAGTTGCTCTGCGGAGATCTTGTCTATGGTGCATTGGCACTCGCCAGTGCCAAACAGCAAAGATCTCCAGATGAATATATGGAGAAAATAGAAAACTACAATATTTTGCTGCGAACCTATTGTGAAATAGCTGAAGTATACCTGAAAAAAGACGATACGCCGCAATATATAAAATATCAGAAAAAAATAGAGCAAGCAATAAAAGGTATAAAGCCGAGTTATAACTTTCTAGGTCTTTCCTTAGAGTGGAATTCTGGATTCCCTGTAGAGATCCCTACCGAAACGTTGGAGAAACTCAGTTATTTGTATCCAAAAAGTACGATTCAGTTGTTTTTGATGTATTTGGAACACGATCGTTTTATCGATTTAGAGGAAGCACTACAGGCTATTTTTCGCGCCGTTGCACTACGTTGTCCTGAAGATGTTCTTGGTATTTTGAAAAAAGTGGAACATTTTGATTTGGGAAATTATGAAGATGTTTTGCGAGAAGAGGCGAAAAAAAATCCGAAGAGGGCCATGAGTTGGTTGGTGCAAGTTGATCAGACACATTTATACCCACTTGTTTTGGATGAAGTAAGTGACCAAAAAACATTTTTTGAATGCCTGGAATTGGCTTTAGAATATAGCCATAACTTTTCTAAACAAGACTATATCAATCGTTTGACAATGTTGATTAAATATTTATTTCGTATAGGAGGTCAATCTATCGTTTTTCGTATGATCGAAGTTGTACAGATATTTTCTCCTCCACCTTTTCCTGCTTCTATCAACGAAATTATCCAGGGATGTATTGATATTTGCAATGACTGGGAAAAAAAGCAACGACAACAATTTAGTGATTAGGAATATATCGAATATCTAAATCTTTTCTTGAAGAATACTACCTCAGTGTGTCATTCCTGCGAAAGCAGGAATCCACAATTAAAATTAATTTTCTACGCCTGGATCCCTGATCAAGTCAGGGATGACCGTGCCCAACAGCTCGCTGTTGTTTTATTAAAATGAAACTACTTCAACTTGCTGTTGGGATTGTACAATTTGGTCGTATAAAGTGTTGTACAGTTATTACTTACGGTCAAAATTGCAAAGCCATTTTGTTTTGTAGTTCCAGAGAACACTGTCGGTTATTGTACTTTATTGAATACGATTTAGTTGATGACACTTTAAAATTATTGTAACAGGAGTCAAAAGTGAAGTCCAATGAAGCGAAGGTGAAGTATAAAGCCACCAGAGAAAAGTACGAAAAAGAAAAAAGCCTCATTGATCGTTTTCTGTTTTCTACCGTTCCCGCGGAATTATTACAAACTTTAAAGCGTTTGTTTGGCGACGTTGTGGAGTGGGAACAAAAAATTTATGAAGCAAAAACTTTAAACGCAAAGCAAAAACAAATTGTCAAAAATATTGGCTTACTGAAGAAGCAACTACCGGGTTTAAAATCTATTAAGTACTGGCAACTTCTACAAGTTCTCCTGCGTTTTCCTGGTAACTTCCAGCTTGCAATTCAAGACGAGTTATTTGCCATGATGAAAAAGGGGGAAGAATTTTCTTCTCTCCCCTCTAAAATCAATCCTGAAAACTACAAAGGAAAATCATTACGCTTTTTCCTCACGGATTGCTTGGCTCTTTCACGTCTCAGACAAGAGCAGATTCAAGTACTTGATGAAAGAGATATTCACCGCGCTATCGAGATAGAAAATAATTTTTCGATCATCCCCAATCATTTTCTGCTCATAGAAAAAATAAAACAAGAAGGGGTTATCTCTATTTTCCGCGGTTTGAATATCGAAACTGATCAGCAAATCCTCATTAAATATATACATAAAAGCAAGAAAAATACTGAGTTGTCAGAAAGTGAAAAGTTAGATCATCAAAGATTTGCAGAAGAGGCAAAGAGTTTCGAAAAACTACAAAAGTATCGTTCACAAAAAATAGATGCGGGTGAGAGAACCATTGACAACTTTTTTGTCAAAGCCTACCGTTTGGCTCGTGGAAAGCGCAATAAATTTTCCACGGCAAAAAATACTTTTGTTCGCGAAGAGGTAAGTGAAAGTATTGAGTTCATGGTCATGCGTTATGTCGATGGTGTGAGCCTAGAGGATTTGTTTACCGAGTATCGCCAAAAAAATATACAAGTATCACTAAAAATTATTATGTATATTTTAGACGGTCTCCTACAAGCTTTGGACTACTGTGCAAAAGAAAAAATTACCCACCGCGATATTTCCCCACGCAACATATTAATCACTAAAAAATTTGAGGTAAGGCTAACTAATTTGGGGTGGGCAGCCTTGGATATGAATCAGGATCTACCCAAATGGTCGTTTATTGGTGGCAGTGCTGGGCATGTAGCCCCGGAAGGCATTTTCAAAAAAGCGGAGAATATTTCG
This sequence comes from Candidatus Uabimicrobium amorphum, assembly GCF_009002475.1. Taxonomy (GTDB): domain Bacteria; phylum Planctomycetota; class Uabimicrobiia; order Uabimicrobiales; family Uabimicrobiaceae; genus Uabimicrobium; species Uabimicrobium amorphum. Next base: position 8,219,422 of record NZ_AP019860.1, on the reverse strand, counting down.
CAAGTTGTTATGCGTACCGATAACCGTTTTGACTTATACTCCGTAGGATGTTTAGCATACGAGATGCTTGTTGGACATTTACCTTTTGTGGGAGCAAGTGACGTAGATGTTTTGAAAAAACATCTTAGTGAAAAACCGATCGCACCGCAACGAACGCGCAGTGAAATATCGACAAAACTGAATGATTTTGTCATGAAGTTGTTAGAGAAGTCTCCCAATAAAAGATACGAAAATGCCCACGAAGCTCTCTTGGATTTACGTCGTTCCTTTACGCTAACACAAAAAGCAAACGTAATTGGGCACAACGTGATGTCAAAAGCCCCGCAACAAACTCAGGAATTCAATATCTCTAGTTTACCACTAGAGACAAACAAAAAAAGTTTTGCGCGACGTTTTGTTTTTCTTTGTTTATTGGTGGGAATCATCACCTCCTTGTATCATTATCGTCAAGAAGTGTGGACCTTCGCAAAAGAACAGTTGCAAAGGTATCAAAAAAACAGTGCATACACCGGTGTGCAAAAAGACCTAGCGGATTTTCGCGACAAAATTGTTTACAAAACGGAACGCTGTAATAGCATTGTTTTTTTGTTACAAAATAAATACCCGGCCAAAAAAGGTTATCCGCAACCAAGTAACCGCGAACTGAGCATTCTTAAATCACAAAAAGATTATCTCGCTCTTCTAGACCATATCAAAAAAGAAGGGGAGCAAGAGTCGAAAAAAAGCTCTGAGGCAGCTTTTGAGTGGGCCGAAAAGTATAAAAACTATACTAGCTTCAACATTAGCGCGGTAAATATGCTGGATCGTTTATATGACAAGTTAACCGCCACCCAGCGCATTGCAAAAAGTTTGAAGAAAACGCGTGATGAAGAAAAAATGATGCGTAAAACGTATCGCTTGCTCCAAGAGCATATTGTGCAAACGGAAGAAAAGGTCAATTTAATCGAAGAAAAGCTTGCGGTTTTGCAGGAACGTTTTCCGACAAAAAAAGGGTATCTCCCCATAGATGAGTTTATTTATAAAAATTTGCAAAAGGCGCAAAATCAGGTTAAAAAATACGAAAGTGTGGTGGCACAACTCGCGAACAAGATGAAAAACAACCAGTTTGGCGATGCTATTGAGATTTCCAAACCCTATCAAAGAGCAAATGAAGAAGATTTGGAATACCTGACAGATACACGTGATACGGTGCAACAAATTCTCTCTTCTTGTGAAAATATATATAGAGAACGGCAACAACGCCGTGCGTTGGATCAAACGTTTGTCATGCTACAAGAACGCGTTGTTAAACTACAAGACGCTTTACAAGCGGCAAAACAGCAATGGCAAGAGACGAAAAAGATTGTTCCTCAAACAACATCGCCACAAAAGATTTTTACCCAAGCAAAACAAGAAATTACAAATTTGAAAAATTTAATTACCGAGGTGAATGTACTCTTGGATAAAGTAGAGGAAGAAAAGGCGATTGAACTACTGGAGCCATATGTTCAAGGTAAAAAAACGGTTCTTCCAAATTTACTTTCTCTAAAAGAACAGTTTGTCGATCGCATTCGCATTGCGAAAGCACCAAAAACTCCGAAGGTAAACAAGAACGATATCATTACCTTGCTTTCCGCTGCAAAGACAAACTTGTCACAGATGCAGCAGGCCGATATTTCGGTTGATAAAAATGTGCAGTTTCTACAAGAAGAGTTTTCGAATAAATCTTTAACAACAAAGCAAAGTTCCTTTTTAGAAAAGGCGAAAGAAAGCCAAAACAATTTGTCTAATTTGATAGAACAAGCGGAAGAGCAACTCAAAAAAGATAATCTTGCGCAAGCTCTGAAAGTTCTAAAAGAGAACAAAAATGACATTGTTAACGGAAAAAAATACGCACGTAGCCTTGAAAAGCTAACGGTATATCTAAAGGATAAAATAGTTCTTTTACAACGTGAACGCAAGCAAGCTCGTTGGTTAGCACAAGCAAAACGCATTCTTAAAAGAGTGGAAACGCAAAGTGAACGTTTACAGCGAAGTTTTCTTCCTGTAGAACAGAGAGTAAAGCGTTTGACGAATATTTACCCCGCTTCTAGAGGGTATACGCAAGTTGAAGATACACTTTTGGGCACCGTTCAAGAGGCAAAAGATATTGCAAATTTGTATAGCAGTAAAATCAAAAATGCCAAGATTTTACTCAATAAAAAAGAGTATTTACAAGCGATTAAGTTGATCAAACCACTTGACCAGAGTAATAAAACGTATTTAAGCTTACTGAACAAGTTGAAAAAATTAGAAGAACGGACCATTGAAGTACAAGAAATTGTCAAGGTCGAAAAAGTCGAGAAGCAAAAACTACAAAAGATGCGTAACTTGATTCTTCAATTGAAGGAACGTAAAAAAGAAATCGATACTCTGATACCCAATATACTCAGTAATATTGAAAAATTAAAGACGTACGATGCCGAAGATGGCTATATGAATTTAAGTAAACAAAGCAAAAAGTATGTTCTTGAAGCCAAAGGCGAGTCAGAGGAACTCGATGAAATTATCCAAGAGGCTAGGCAGATGTTTATCAAAAAACGCTATGCTGATATGCAAGAGTTAGTACTTCCATATGTTGATAACCCTACTTTTTCGATGTTACCTCTACTAAAAACGTATATGAAAAATAGTTCCCGTGCATTGCAGTTTAACAATGAACTCAAAAGAAACGTAGCTTTGCGAACGGAGCGTAAAAATAACTATCTGAAAAACGAACGACACAAACAAAATCTCAATAAGTGGCGTAAGTCTCCAGGCGCATGGTATATCGGTTTGGAGAATTCTCTAAAAAGCTATGAAAATTTGCGTTTACAACCACTATTAAAAGACCGTGGAAGTTTACTCATACGCGATCGCATTGAGGTGACTATTAAAAAAATACGCGAATATCCCGATTTAATGGCCGAACTAAAAGTGTTGACGAACGAGCTGAAAAGCAATGGGAAGAGCATAGCACCACCGAATAGTTCTAAGGGAAAGGCGCTACGCCGCTATCTCTCATCGCAAAGTATTGAAGTTGATGTTCAGGAAGAAATGCAACAAGTCGAAAAGTTAGTCTACGAATTACAACGCGAAATCAAGAGCTCATGGATTGAGGAGCAAACCTTACGCGGTATGTTGCGTAGTTTAAACAGCATTTCGCGGAAGTTTAACGAGGAGTACATCCCGGTAAAAAGCGTGTTGATTAACTTGCAGTATCGAAAATAGTAAGTTTTACATCAATATACATTTATTCATACTTTCAGAAAAGAATAGTAAGTTTTATGAAAGTATGAATAACGGGGGTGTGAAAAGAGATTCGTTTTCATATTGGTGCCCTCACCATCGTCTTGTAGTTGATTTAAGGTTACATGAATTCTTCTCCGAATTGGTGCCCTCACCATGGTCTTGTAGTTGATTTAAGGTTATATGAATTCTTCTCCGAATTGGTGCCCTCACCATCGAATCTAAGGTTTTAGCTTCGCTAAAAGCCTTAGTTCTCATGCCTCTCCCACAGGGAGAGGCGTAACACGTCTAAATTGATCTTATTGTGTTATTTTGTGCCGCTGCATACACAGCGGCAATTCTACCAAGATAATAACGCTACACTACTGTCTCGCAACTCAAGTGAATTTTGTTTTTTACAAAAGAGACTACTGAAACCTCTCCCTGTGGGAGAGGTATGAGAATAGCAGGTTTCAGCTACGCTGAAATCTGCTAATTCGATGGTGAGGGCATCAATATGAAAACGAATTTCCCGCTCAAAACCCACCCCCGTTATTCATACTTTCAAAAAACTCACACCTATTTTTGTAAAAATGCCCGCAAGAAAACCTGCCACTGTGTTGTATTATCGGTCTGAGAGTCATAATCTGTATTGATAGTGACTTCTCTGTAATCAAACACCGTTGCCAGTGGCACAATGGCAATCTCAGGGTGTAGTTTGTCGATATGATAGCCCTTGGCTATTTTGTGAAGAATCGCCGGGGAACTGTAGTACTGTATATACTTCTCTCCTTTGGCGACTTGTTCCGCTATATTTGGATTTTTTACTGGTAAACTACGTGCTAAATCCATAAGACTTTGTTGATGATCGCTTTTACTATGTACCGCGATGCAAAATTGTAGCCAGGCGATTTCTTCCAATGTTAATTTGTATTTGTCTTGTATATTCTTACGCAGTACCTGTGTTAACACTGGGTGATTCACCGCGAAAGTTTCGTGTGCGGTGGGCTGCTGAATCAATTGTTGTTTTTTTTCTTGTACTTTATCGAGAGCTTGTTTGACCATTGGTTGAAGTCGTGGATACGTCGACAAAGCTGTGGAGAAGCGGTTATATTTCTCTGTAAAATACATATCGGCTGCTTTTGACTGCTCTGTCTCCGGTAGCAGAAAAATTTCCCTTTTGGCGACAAATAAGCGGAAATCTTCTTCGATCATTTTTTCAATAAACTTTATGGCGACAACAAAGTACTTATCAATATCAATTCCGGTACGTTGCTGGTATTCAGTTGCGAACTTTAGTATCGTAGTTGCCGCGTAAACCAGCGACGTTTCGCTAAATTTTGCGTATTGCGCGATGAAATCAGCAATTAGGTCTGCGGAAGTTTCGGGTTGCCATACCATTGCCACTCCTGGTTTTTTAATCAAGGGATGATCTATGAGTTTTGCAGTTGTTATGGTTCTTTTCCACAATGGATTGCGAAATTGTATTTGTTGTGGGAGTTCACTTCCATGAATTTTTTTCCACAATTGATTTGCGCGATGAAATAATTTCTTTCCTTGTTGCTCTCCCCAAATTTCAATATAGCCAGCTTCACTCTGTGGTATATTCACACCACAGTTGATGGCGATGGTGATATGTTCCGAACAGTAGGTTTGTAAAAAATTTTCATTGAGAAGTAGCTGTTGATACGGAGTGTCGATCTCGACGTCAATACCAGCATCTATGAGTCGTTGATTCAGTTCCTTGCGTACGTAGGACGGGTCTAGCCATCCGCGATAAAACTCCAGAGTCTCTTTAAGGTTGTGTGTTGTAAACCAGTCATAGTCGTACTCTTCAGCAAATCTCGGTCCATAGTTGGTTTGGTTTAAAAGTTGCAAGGTAATTTGTAAATTGCGATTTAGTTGTGGTTGTGCAACTCCTTGTAGTGAAATACTGTATAGGTGAGCTGGATATTGTGTTGCCTGCCAGCTGTAATTGTGATAACCCACAGGTGTATTGCGTAAGCGACCTTTTCCCATATACGCTGCGAGATGTGATATGCGATTTTGTGTTAAATATTCGTTGGTTTGCGAACTGGGACAACAGTAGGCTGCGATGGCAAAAATGGGCGCACTGTCATTAAGTGACATTACTTTTTTGTAGTAGTCATCCACAAGCTGTGAACCATGTCCCCAACGAAAAGACGAGTTTTGTTCGTCGTATTGTGGAATGACAATTCCTTCGGCGGTTATTTTTTCTTTTACACTGTGGTCCTTAATCGGAATGACACGTATGCCTAAGACGTTTGGGTTGTCGTGAACATTATATAGTAAATCAGGTACACGCAGTTGTTTTTGTGGTAGTTTTACATGAAAAATACCGAAATTTTCGTGATGATGAACACCATAGTTTTCGATTGCCTGGGAGGTTAGTTTCCATTTACCTTGGAAATACGTTTGTTGTGAATGTAATGTGGTGCATAAATAAAAAGCAATCAAGATACTGCGAAATAGCATAAGCCTTCTCCTAAAAAAGTTGTGAAGGGGGCTTATGCAAGGAGTATGCCATAATGTGAAAAAGGTGTATGCTCTACGCGCAAATACTTTTATTTGCTTTGCGATAAAAAAATGTTGACTTTTTTTCGTGATGAGATTGGTTGTATTGTTGTGCAAACTGCTGCTCAATGTGTCGCAATATTTGCTTTCATTTGCACAATACTTTGTTGTAGCAATGACAATTTACCACTGACTTTCGCGGCCTTCCCAATTGGTTAGCGATTCTCGGGCTTGTAACCACTCCTTGGGAATTCCTTGTTCTCCCACGCTAAGAGCGACAATACCGCCAACAATAGCACAGGTGGTATCACGGTCTCCTAGCCCACTGACGGTTGCCCACATTGCTTCTTCGAAGTCATTGATGTGGCGTGCTGCACACCACAATGTAAACGGTACAGTATCTTGCGCGGAGATTTGTGAGCCATTTCCCAATGCCGCGGTTGCGGTTTCGACTTTATAGGAAAGTGGTAGTTCGCATGCTTTTGCTATGCCGCTTTTTACGTCACTGTCAGGTAGGTGCTCTACAACAAAATGCAACATATCATGCGAAATTGTCGCGTTGCCTTGGTGATTAAAAGCCCAACTGGCAGCTAAAGCAACGGCCAAGCCACCTACTTTACCTTCCAAGTGGGCATGTGTTACTTCACCGGAGAGTAGCGCGTGTTTTTTTAATAAAGGAATATGATCGGCAAAGTATCCACCCAGTGGGGCAATACGCATCGCAGCGCCGTTTCCATAAGAGCCACTGCCATCAAATACGCTAGGAGAAACTATGCGCCAGTCTTGCCCTTGGTAAATTGCTTGTAAAATAGAGTGCGCCATTCCCCCGTAACCACGATAGATATTTTTTTTATAATTTTTTGCCAAACACTGGGCAAAATAATCTTGGTCGATGCCATCGTGTTTCTGGAGCGTTTCGACAATCGCAATACCCATAATAGAGTCATCGGTGAGGTGCCAGGGAGCTTGTGGAATAACACGTTCTTCAATTTTGCGTACGACTTCGTCATAATTGCCAAAAAATTTCTGGCCAAAGGCGTCACCAACAGACAGTCCTTCCAGGGCAAGTTGTGCTCGCGGTAATTTTTGCATATTGTACCTCTGAATATTTTTTCTTATGAAGACAATTCTTCTTGGATCTCTAACCATTGTTCTTCTAAATGATCAAGCTCTTCTGTTACTTGTTGATAATGCTGGGTTTTTTCTTCATCGTAAATGGTAGGGTTGTCTTCAAACCATTGGAACAAGTCTTTTTTCTGTTGCTCGGTGTCGGCAATTTGTTTTTCTAATTTACGTAGGCGTTTTTGTAAGGCACGATGTGCGTGTATATCAATTTGTTTTTTTTGCGGTTTACTGGTTTTTGGCAACTCTTTTTCCTGTGCGGAGTCTTGTGGTTTACCGTCGATTTGTCTTTCCAAATCTTCTAAGTAATTATCGTAATTTCCATAATAACGACGCACTTCTCCTTGTTTCACTTCGACGATTCCTGTGGCGACAACACGCGCGAATGCACGATTGTGGCTCACAAATAAAACAGTGCCTTCAAAGTGGCGCAGAGCATCCGCTAATGCTTCTACCGTTTCAAAGTCAAGGTGGTTCGATGGTTCATCGAGAAATAAACAATTGTGTTTTTGCAGTAACAGGCCTGCCATACACAAACGCGCTTTTTCTCCCCCACTGAGAACCGATATTTTCTTGTTTAAATCATCGTCGCGGAACAGAAAACTTCCCGCCATCTGTAGGATTTTTTCGCGTGGTGTGTTCTCTATGGCGATAGAATCTAGGTATTCGTATATCGAGAGTTCGTTGTTCAGTTTGCGTAAAACGTGTTGTGCATAGTAGCCAATGTCCATATGAGCAAAAAAGCGAAAAGAACCTTGCAAAGAGGGAATGTCTTCCACCAAAGTCTTGAGTAACGTGGTCTTTCCCTGGCCATTATCTCCCACAATTGCGATTTTTTCCCCATGGTTTATTGTAAAAGAGATATCTTTGGCAACAGTTTTTTCAGGGTAACCAATGGTCATATCTTTTATTTCAATTGCAGGGCCTTTTCGTGGTTCTACTTTGGGAATATTGATACGCACTTTTCTCAACGGTGTTTTAATCTCTATCGTTTGTAAACGACTAATTTGCTTTTCTTTGGAACGCGCTTGGGTGGCTTTGGTATTTTTGGCACCAAAACGATCGACAAACTGCTGCAATTGTTGACGCTTTTTTTCTACTTGTTCGTTTTGTTTGAGGTTCATCTCTAGTTGTTGCTGTTTAAATTCTAGATATTTTCCCAAAGATAAAGCATGCATCGACAATTGGCGATGCTCCACATCAAGTGTTGATGTGCAGGTGCGTTCGAGAAATTCACGATCGTGCGAAATAATCATAAAAGCACCTTTGTAGCCACGAAGAAATTTTTCGAGTAGTAACAAAGTGGATAAATCGAGAAAGTTTGTCGGTTCATCGAGAAGTAAAATATTCGGTTCTTTTAAAAGCATCGCAGTTAGTTTTACGCGCATTTGATAACCCCCAGAAAGCCCTTTTATTTTAGCCTCAAGTTCTTTCTCATAGAGTTGAAACTGCGCAGCGACTTTACCACATTCCCAAGATTCTTTTTGCGTATACGATTGTAAAAAATCAAGTACGGTGTCTTCCGGTGTGTAAGGATCATGCTGTTCGAGATAACCAATACGCGTGTCGGGATGAATTCGTACAGTACCATCATCGATATCTTCTTCACCGATAATGATTTTAAAAAGCGTCGATTTTCCCGCACCGTTTCTACCGATAACACCTATTTTTTGGTTGCTATTAATTACTGTAGAAGCATCTTTGAGTATTTCTTGATTACCATATAACTTTTCGACATTCATGACTTGAATAAGTGTGCTCATTTGTTTTCTTTCGTTATCTATTCCCGCATACATCTTTAAAAATACTGTTGTTGTAAAATATAATACAAAAATATTACATCTGCCAGTGTAAAGACAAATTTTCGTGAGAGGACTCTAAGTTTGCGGTGGATCTTGCCGCAAGCCATCGTTTGTATCGTAAAAAGTTTGCTGTTGGTTATTTTTCAAAAGCGCACGGAAAATGGGCATCGTAAATATGAGTAAAACTCCAAGAACGATCATCACGATAGAAAATAGACGCATACTACTTGTGAATGTGTCTTTCAACGCGATGAGGAAGTATTTGCCGAGTTCTTGGCTGGCTTTGTCCATAGGGTTGTTGAAGCGTTTTTCTTGCTGTTCTTTTTCTATTTTTTCTATGACTTGCGGCCAGACAACATTATCAAATGTCTTTGTTACCATTATGACGAGCATTGATGCGGCAATGGCAAGTGCCAGGAACCAGATTATTTTTTGACTCTGCTCCTGTGCACATAGATTGGCAACTATGAGCAGAATAATACCAGAGATAACTAGAAAAACTAGCATGACAATAGGTAGATTCTTTAAGAAAGATCTAATTTTTTCCAATTCGCGGTCGGCATGTAGGTTTTTTTCGGTAAATGTAAGTTGTTGTTGATTAAAAATTTTATCAAACTCACTACTGTCAATGGCGTTTGTTATGTCTATTTTCAAAACTCTTAAAGGATGATTATTTTCCCAAGACATAAATTCACTTAGATTTTGTGGTATATTGTCAATTAAATCCTGGTGAGTAAAAGTCGTTTTTTCATCGCGATTAGAATTGACAGAGTTGTTGATGATTTGCTCAATATCAAGTCCCGTTTCTTCGAGCATTTTTTCAAAAGACATTGCGTAAGGACGATGTGAGGGGAGCTCCCCTTGGTAAATACTTTGCATAAGCTCTTCGGTTTGTTCGGGTGTTCCTTGTGGTAATGACAACCATTTTTCACGTAGTTTTTTTTCCAACAATGCTGCAAAAGTACTTATGATACGTGTTTTATAGTTTTGTAAATCGACAGAAAACCCTTCACTTCTTTTTTGGAAATAGGCTTGTAAGTTTTCAAATATCTTTTCGTTCTCTTGCTTCATCCATGACAAAGACATTTTTTGAAGTATAAAATCAGCATCTTCGGTGTTTATTTGAATATCAAAAGGATATTTCTCTTTGGCGAGCGTGGGAATAAATAGTTGTTGTATTATTTTTTTTGAGGACCGTGGGTCATTTAAAGATATTTGTACTTGTTGCAGAATTTGACTCAGTGGCTTGGAAAAATCAAAGGATAAAATACAACGTTCGTTATTTTTATTGTCAATGAAGTTGATGAGTTTGTCTAAGTTGCTATCGAGCACGGTGCGAAGTTCATTTTCTGGACATGCTGTTCTCAGTAATCGCGCAAATGTTTGCTCTAACGTTTCATTTTCTTTGGCCAAAAAACGCAGCCCATTTTCTTCATCCTCAGAAACGTTTTTGACAAATTCTGTGCTCATTGTTGCCACAAGTGTGGGGTATAAGCTTTGGCTATTCTCACCATTTAGTAACTGATTTTTGATGGACTTTAGCAACACAATAAAGCGGTCTTTGACAGGAATGGATATCGTATAGTGGTCTACGGAACCGTAAATATACGGCCAAAAAGGTTTCATTAGATCATCTTCAATAATTTTTTGTACCCAGGAAGCCGAAAAAGTTTCGTTAAAAATACTCTTTACAAAACCTTGTATGGCAACATCTTGGCCTTGTTCTTCCATTCGTTTTACCAGCAGTACCGACAATTCTTTGGATATGTAATCATATGCGCCTGCTTTTTGAACTTGCTTTGCGTAAACATCGGGGTTTTTCATGCGATAAATTGTCGAGAAAAAAAACAATCCCATCAGCATGCAAAAAAAGGTGATAAAAAAGGGAATGGCAATCATGCGACGTAGTACTATCATAAGAGAGTCCTTAAATTTTAAGTAATGGTATTGTGGTAGTGTTGCGAAGGTAGTTATCTTGCGGCGTTTACAACTTATTCAAATAGTTCTAACCGTTTGCGTGCGGCAATGGATTCTTTTTCTTGACCAAGAGCCTTGAGTATATCTGCTTTTAAGAGCACCATGTCTTTATCCCAAGGGTGTAGATGGATGGCTCGTTGAATCGTTTGTAATGCTTTGTTGTGTTCTGCGAGCCTAAATTGTGTTGTGGCTAGCCAAAAAGTAAAGACAACATTATTACGTTGTTCGGCAATGGCTTTTTCTATAAATGACTTACTTTTTTCTAGTTGATCATTCACCAAATAGAACATGCCCATTTCAAATAGATATTCACTTTCCCGCGGCATGAGTTCTAAAGACAATCGTAAGGCGCGTTCATTACGTTTTTTACTGGCTTCATTCAATTCTTTAAAATGTGTAACCAACTGTTGTATATAATTTTTATAAACTTCTCTTTCGTTCCAAATACCTGTTTTCATCGTAAACTTGTAACGGTTATTATTTTTTAGGACAAAGTTGGAGTAAGCGAGTGCTGCCGCTTGACGTATACCGTGAGGACGTTTTTTTATTATTTTATGGTATTTTCGCAATTCTTTCCAGCGATTATTGAGACCCAGACCCATGACAATTGCAAATGCCGCGGCGCTTCGTACTGTCGGGTTTGGATCATTGTTGAAAATAGGCAGTATCGTTTTTGTATAGTTACTGCCACCGTTTGCAAGTCCCAACAGAGCTCCTATACGATTGTAACTGTTTTCGTGCTCTAAATTGCGTAGTAAAAAGCCATTTGCCACGCCTTTATGAGTAGCACCCATTTCCCGCATAGCAATTACGCGTATATCGGAGTTTTCTTCGTCAAAGAGGTATTTGAGAAATTTCATAAACTGTAGGACATTGGCTTTTTTATTTTCTTTGCTTTTACGTACGGCCAGTATTGTGGGCATTTTGATCACAAGAGGTTCATTGGGCTTTGTTGCATAATTGGCACAGGTTTCCAAGTCTCCTTTGAGTCCGATAGTTGTCAAAGCTTGGAAACGAACCAAAAGGCTTGCATTTTCTACTAATGTATAAGCGAATTTCATGCATTTTGTCGATTCTATATTTGCGCATTTCATCAAGCAAATTCTCACGACATCTTGGTTTTCATCTTGTAAACCGAGCAATAAAAGATCTTCGTATTGTTGCACAACGCGGCTTTGTATTTTTTCCAAGGCGGGAGATGAAAAGGACCAAAAGTGGTAATAACAGTAGCGTCGCACAAAAACATTTTTATTTTGCAGGTGACGCGCAAGTATTTTTTCGGCCTTAGCGTTTGCCGTAAGCCATAAATTCTTTGCAGCGGATAAGCGTACGGCAAGATAGGAGTCGCCAAGTAAAAAGTTAAGTATATCCGGGTGTTTTGTCGATTGCGCAATCATGGACTTTAAAAAAACGTTTTGCGGTATTTTTTGTAAATGTTGTATGTGGAAATCTTTTTTGTCGAGTACTAAAGAGCAAAGTAACAAAGCGGCGTTGTTGCTTCCCTTCACTTCTTGTAGTAGGACAGTGTATGCCTCTACTGTTTTTAAATCTCTAAGTGCAGAAGCAGCATAGTAACGAATGATGTCGTTTTCTTGATCATCAAGTAGGATGTTACGCAGTATATTGACCTTGTCATCGAAATGATATAAAGAACGCAAAGCTTCGTCGTCACGAGCGACATAGTGACGTACAAGGAGTACTTTTATTAGTGTACTTTGCACTTGTAAGTAACGACGCTGCGCAGAAGTATATATTTTGCGCAATTTTTGTCGAAAATTACTCGGCACTTTGTCTAATTGTTCGTGTATTTTTTGTGCAACTACCGACGAATGTGCCATGGATAGTAAACCAGTAGTTGCTGTCGTGATGAGCGCTTTGTTCGTAGAGGAACTTAACGTCTTTATGAATTGTACAATGCGTTTTTCGTCAACTTCACCTAATTTAAGCAGGTTGTTTTGCTCAAGATACAAAGAAGTAAGGCTGCGTTTTTCTTCGCCAAATAAATCGACTTCCATTTTATTGTATAAATGATCGGCTATTCCAAGAAGTGAGCGCATATTTCCTTCTTGGTCGCGAATATTTGGGTTTTCAAATGCTTGAGTAAACATGTGACCGATCGGACTGTAATCTTGAGGATTTAAACTAACTACTTTGAGCAAATCTTTTTGACTTGGTGTATACTTTTTCTGTTCGGAATACAGGATGCCGCGCTTATTATAAAATTTAGGATTCCACGGCTGTAGCTCTATACATTTGGAAAAAGCTTTTATGGCGTCACTATATTTTTTTTGTTGATGATATATTTCCCCCAAAACGTTGTGAAGCTCAACGCTACTTTGTAGTTGATCTTGTGCTTTTTCGAGAACTTCTATACTACGCGAAAAATTACCTAGCTTATAGTAGCATTTTCCGGCAAGTAATTTTAAAGTTGCTGGTGGAATCTTTTTGTTGTGCCGTAGAGCTTTTTCGATGTATTGTTGCGCCTGTGTATATTGCGACTTTTTATATAAGCAGTAGGCATAGTGGTATAATATTTCATCATCTTTGTCATGTTGTTGAATAACATTACCCAGATATTTTTTGGCGGTGTCGTACTTGTGTAAAGCGATAAACACTTGTGCTAAAAATACATGGTCTTCTTTGGTGTAACTATTTTGATCAATTTGTTCATATGCTTCTTTGGCTTGGCGCATTTTTTTCAACAAAAACAGAGTTTTTGCGTGCTCCCTATAAAAAGCAGCTGTATTTTCCTCACCGGAAATCTCTTGTAGTAAGGAAAAGGCTTTTCTTGGATATCCGGCATACCGCAAATACTTACTTTTTGCAAGAAAATAGCTGTGTTGTTTGCGGCGTTTTATCGCTAGATTTATTTCGTGAACAGCATCATCATATTGTTTTTGTACAAAAAATATCTGACTTTTTTGCACATAAATGTCTTCACAACTTGGATATTTATATTGTACAGAGCGAAGTTTGGCCAAGATTTTTCCCCATTCTTTATTCTGTTGCGCTTGGGAAAGTTCTTTTCGCAAAGAGGACAACATCTTCTGTTCTAGTTTACCAGCGTAAATCTTATCTTTTTTTGCCGCTTTGGGTTTTGTTTTGCGATAGATCATCGCACGCAAGTGGTAGAACTCTGAGTAGCGATGCCGTGAAATGCCGATATTAACGTACTTTAACGCTTGTTTATACTGTTTTTGCCTGTAATACACCAATGCTTTTAAGTGATGACCTTGAGGAGTGTCAACAACGTCCAAAGATTTCGTAATATGTGTTAATGCGCGTTTAGGATTATTTTTTCGCAAATAAATTTTTGCAAGAAGAAAGTGTGATTCCCATAGGGAATTGTCATTTGCGATTTGTTCTAGCATTTTTTGGGCAACATCTATTTTGTTTTCATCAAAATTTTGTTGGGCTTGCGTATATATACTATATGCTTTTTCGCGCTGTTCTCCTTTGTAAGCAGAAAATGTGTAAATCGAAAAGGCCGCTGTTCCTGCGATAAAAACGATGAAAATAGCGATAAGTGTCGTACGCATGACCTTATTTTGTAGCAATTGCGCTATGCGAATGCGTACATTCTTTTCGTGTAAAATTATATTTTTGTTTGCAACGTAGCTTTGTAAATCCTTGGCAATTAGCGACGCGTTCGCGTAGCGAAAATTAGGGTTTTTTTGCAGACATTTTAGGCATATATGTTGCAAACTTTGCGGTATAGAACTGTCCAGTTGCTTTGGAGGAATCGGTTGTTGTGTTAGGATTTTTTTGTATAGTGCCGGAGGATTATCTGCGAGAAAAGGCAGTTCGTTTGTCAAGATAAAATACAGCATAACTCCAATGGCGTAAATATCAATAGACGTAGTTATGTTTTTGGATTGTATTTGCTCAGGAGCCATGTAAAAAGCTGTTCCTAGCGTTGCTCCTGTTTGGGTGAGCATAGATTTACTATCCAAATTTTTTGCGAGACCAAAGTCGGCAAGATATGGTTCACCACTTTCGTCGAGCAGTATATTAGACGGCTTGATATCGCGATGGATGACATTGTGGCTGTGAGCGTGATCTAGCGCTTGGCAAACTTTGATTAAAATGTCAATGGATTTATCCACATCGCGATTCTCTTTGATAAAGTCATCAAAGTCACCACCAGTAACATGCTTCATCACAAAATAATTTTGACCTTGCAGGTTACTCATTTCGTAAATGGGAATGATATGTGGGTGCTGTAATGCGGCGGTTACTTTCGCTTCTCGAAAAAAACGTCGTATAAGACGCAAATCTGTTTGGCTGGCGTTATTGAGAACTTTTAGAGCAGCGTAGCGCTTCATTTCTGGCTGATAGACTTTGTAAACAACACCCATTCCTCCGCGAGCAATTTCTTCAATGATTTGGTAATTTCCAAATTTTTGTGCGGTGTTTGTTTGCTCACTACGCGTCATTTGCTGATGCCCACCTGTGGTGGTATGAGGGTTAAATTGGGTTTTGTTCATATTCAATACCTGACTAAATCCTTGTGAGGCAAGGAATTTTTTCGGGCATGAAGCATCATATATTGTTATTTTTTGCCATTTTTGCCACAATTGCAGTGCATGTTGTTTACTACACAAACCATTTTTGATCATGAGTTGTAACATAAACTGCATTTCTTGGTTTTTGCTCTGCTCGGTTTTCATCGCAAATCCTAGAAAAATTCACTTTGTTCGTCGTACACCACAGGTTGGATTAGATCAGGAGAATCATTGTATGTAGCGTTGACCTTGCGCGATACGTAGTGATACTGCATTTCTTCATCTTTACATGGATGTAGCAACTTTAGGCAATCTTCGATAGGCGCGTCTTGCTGTAACCATAAATTACGCGCTTCGTTACTTGTTAGTATTACGGGCATACGATTGTGGATATCTTTTAGTATATTGTTCGGCTCTGTAGTGGCAATGGTAAAGGAATGAATGGGCTGTTGTTGCTGTTCGCATACTTCCCACAAACCGGCAAAGGCGAATAGATTTCCATTGGTGGGAGTGATGTAGACCGGTCGCTTTCCCGAGCTTGTTTTGTGCCACTCGTAAAAACCATTTACTGGGACTAGGCAACGTCTTTTGCGAAAAGCACTGCGGAAACTAGGTTTTTCTGCAATTGTTTCACTACGAGCATTGATCATTTTGCTACCAATGGCAGGATCTTTTGCCCAGGAAGGAACAAGTCCCCAGGAAAATAACTTGATGTAGTTTTGTTGTTGGCGGATGATAATGGGTAACTTTTGCGCTGGTGCAGCATTATATCTTTTTTCAATTTTGGCCTTCGGAGCTTTTGCTGCAAATTCCGTGGCAATTTCTTCTAATGAAGAATGTAGCGTATACCTTCCACACATAATACACCTCACATAATTTTTTATGATTTTTATTATCTACTTTATTATAGCAAATACAAACAGTTTAATTCTAATATTTTCTTGTACATAACGCGATGAATACGGTGTTTGTAAACAATGGAGTTTTGATGTTTCTTGACAAGTGTGAATATATCCTGGTATATATGAAAACTAATCATGACCCTTAGCGTGACCGTTAATGATATCCTAACAGAAAATATAAGACGAAAAATCTGTCGTGTATGAGAATGGTGGAGAGTAAATTGTATAGCATTGTAATTCCTGTATATAACGAAATAGAATCTATAGAGCGCCTTTTTAATGAAATTATTGCCGTAGTAGAAAAGCTACAGGTAAATTATGAAATCATTTTTCTTGATGATGGCTCTCGTGATGGTTCCTACGAAAAGTTATGTGAGATGAAAGATAAAAACTCTGAGATAAGAGTTGTATCTTTTGCCCGAAATTATGGGAAATCGGTTATTTATTCAACGGGGTTTGAGCTGGCTAAGGGCGAATATATCATTACAATGGATAGTGATTTACAAGATGATCCTAATGAGATACCGCGGTTTATCGAAAAAATAAAAGACGGCTATGATGTGGTTGTCGGCTGGAAAAAAAATCGCTTTCAAAATGAGCCTTTAAAAAAGATCCCATCACTTTGCTACAATTTTTTGAAACAGTTTTTTTTCGGTATAAGATTACGTGATTCCAATTGCGGCTTTCGTATACTGCGTAAAGAAGCGGTACGAAATCTAAATTTGTACGGAGATCGTTACCGTTTTATTCCTGAACTATCGCATATTAGTGGATTCCGAGTATGTGAAATTCCCATAAATCACCGCAAAAGGACTTATGGACACAGTAAGTACGGTTTTTTTCGCTTTTTTACGGGTTTTTTTGATATTTTATCGGTGCGATTTTTATCTTCTTATCATTTTAAGCCATTACACTTTTTTGGCACTATATCCCTAATTCCCATCACTATCGGCTTTATTCTTGAATGTTATGTCATGTGGCAAAAAATTTGGAATGGTTCACCGTTTCAGAAGCATGTCGCGGCCATTATTATTGGTGTAATGATGATAATGGTTGGGGTACAATTCCTGATGACAGGTTTTCTTGGGGAAATGTTGAGTTATCAAAAGAAGACTCCCCATATTAACTACAACGAGATGTAGTTTTAGGACGGTTTCGTATGGTTGACCATAATTTTGCAGCAAAATTTGAGCATTTTATCGCGAAGAGAAATTTGTATCGACAATTTCTAGCATTATTACTTTTCATTGCCTTCATACTGCTGTTGCTCAATTCTGTCAATACAATATATCGCTTATATTCCAACTTTTTCATTCTGTCTAATTCTATAGGTGAAGATGGCAAAGTTTTTTTTGCGAAAAAATTTCAGCAAGGTCAATTGCCTTTCGCTAACGGAGAGCACCCACCATACTACCCTTCATTTCACGGTGTACTCACCCATGTATCTGTGGGAATGATTGGACGTTTTTTTAAATGCTCAACGCAAGACTTGTACTATGTTGGCCGATTTATTTCTGTTTTGGGTTTATTGCTATCGTTATTGTTGGTTTTTAAAATACTTTCCGAGTTGGATGTAAAACCGCTGTTTATGTTCGCAGCGGTCGTTTTACTTATGGCACCTGGTGCCATGCATGCTTTGGCGACTTCGTATAGACCGGATTACTGGATCAATGCGATTTATTTGCTGATATACTACCTTGTATGTCACAAAAAGAGTGCTAAATACGAAGTACTCACTATCGTTCTTATTGTGGTGGCATACCTGATCAAACCCACAGGTATTATTTTTCTGGGGGCTTTTTTGTTGGTGTTGTTGTTTCGCCAGCATTGGAGAAAAGTGCTCGGGTACTCTTTGCTGTTCGTCGTTGTTTTGGGGGCAACCGTTTTTGCCATGCAACATTACAGCGGTGGAATGTTTTTATCTTCTTTTGCTCATGGGATGAATGTACCTTTCTCGTTACGTAATGCGCTAAAGTTTTTTGTAAAACACACTCTGCTATATTTGACTTTGTTACCAGTATTTGCTGTGTTTTCGCTGCGCAGTGAAAAAATGCTATATCTATTAGTTTTTTGGAGTGTGAGCCTTGCGGGGGCAGTATTGACATCGATGAGATCAGGTGTTGGTTTAAACTATTACTTGAGTACGTTCTATTTTACCGTTATTATCATTGCCTATTGGTTTAAAGATATAGACTTTCGCAATCTAAGTCAGGAAGCCTTTCCATTTATTGGTTTTTTTTTACTGTGGTTGATCATCACGATGATACTCCCCACATACGGAATATTCAAGCACACGCCACATAGTGCTGTTGCAACAACTTTAAAATTTGGAAAAGAACGCCAAAAGATAGCGCAATGGATCAATAGCGAGGGTTTTATTTGCTTTAGCGATGATGCTGGGTTGAATTTATTATTGTCAAAACCACAGATACTGTATCCTATTTTGTTAAATCAATTTATTAAAAGCCGCAGTTTGTCGAAGGAACACTTTTTAGAGCCCATAAAAAAGCAAAAGTATGACTTTGTCGTACTGACAAGTTGGAGAACACAACATATTGACGATATACCTGATTATTTTTTTGCAGAATTAGAAAAGTACTATGTAAGAACGAATTTAGAATTTAAAACAAGTTATATTGTTTTGAAGAGGAAGCCGTAATCGGTGCGAGTTTGACAAATATCTGCTAATGCATATGAAAGTGAATGATGTCGGTAAATACAACGAATTTTCAAAAATTCAAATCCAAGAACATCGTGGTAAATAAACTAATTGGGCGATTCTATCGCGTTCTCCGTGAACATCTCGAAAAGCAACCACCACGTGTTTTTTTAGACGCGGGTTGTGGGGAAGGCGAGTCGATTAAACGGCTTGACGATGTTTTGGTCGATAGCGAGGTTTACGGTTTTGATATCAATCCTGAATGTGTCGCATTTTGCAACAATACATATCCGAATAAAAATTGGCAAGTGGGTGACATTTACAATACGCAATATGCGAATGACTTTTTTGATATGGTAATGTGTTGCGAAGTATTAGAACATCTGCAAAATCCAGAAAAGGCTCTAGAGGAATTAATTCGTATTTCAAATAAATATCTACTACTTTCGGTTCCTCATGAACCATATTTTCAAATAGGAAGTTTTTGTCGTGGCAAATATTGGAAAAGTTGGGGAAATCATCCTGAACATATAAACCACTGGAACAGTAATAGTTTTTGTCGTTTCTTGCAAAGTAACGAAAAGATTAAATGCATAAAGATGACAAACTCTTTTCCATGGTTGATAGTATTCTGCGAAATCGAAATCTAAATTACTTTTATTCAAGGAAGTTTTCATGAGAAAAATACTAATTCTTGGCGTTATTTTGACTATGAGTGTCGTGGCTATTTTTGTGAGTGAACCACACAACGTTTTTGGAGATGACCATACTCCCAACCCTGAAAAACAAATCAAAGAGTTAGGGATTGAGCTACAACCGCTTCGCCCTTTTAAAGCAAATTTTGTTCATTATGTTCGCACGGGAAATTTAGTGTTTCTCTCCGGCCACATTTCCATAGATGCGGAAGGAAAGTTGATCAAAGGAAAAGTTGGCAAAGACTTGGATGTGGAAGAAGGAAAGGCGGCGGCACGTAGATGCGCTGTTGCTCTACTTTCGTCATTGAAACATGCTGTGGGAGATTTGAATAACGTAAATCGCATTGTAAAAGTAACAGGAATGGTAAACGCTAGCACTGATTTTACCAAGCACTCTATTGTCATTAATGGATGCTCTGACTTACTTGTCTCCGTTTTCGGCAAAGACAAAGGTAAACATGCACGCGCAGCAGTTGGAATGAGTTCTTTGCCACTTGGCGTTGCTGTGGAAATTGAGATGATCGTTGAGGTTAAGTAAGTCCATAGGCAGCAAAACAAAAAAGAGAGTCATATTTGGCTCTCTTTTTTTTTTCATGTATTGTCAATATTGTGATATAAAGTAGTGAATAAATATTAATGCACTTTTACACTCGGAAAGGATTTCTATGGACAGCAGTGAAATACAAAAATTTGCCAAGGTAGTTGTCGATTATTCAATGGACATTCAACCAAAAGATAAACTTTGCATCCAAGCAAGTATACCTAGTTTACCTTTGGTAAAAGAAGTTTACAAGCTCGCTGTACAACGAGGAGCATATCCGTATGTGGATATTGTGATCGATGAACTAAATGAATTGTATTGCTTGCACGCTTCAGACGAACAATTAGAATATGTCTCTGCTTTAAAAGAATTTAAAGTACAACATTGCGATGCATTTTTGATTATTTTAGGCAGTGAAAATACAAATTCGATGGCCGGAGTAGATCCTCAAAAAATTGCAAAACGAACTCTGTCACGGAAAAAGGTAAATGAAATTTACATGAGGAGAATTAGTGACGGTAGTCTAAAATTGTGCATTACTCAATTCCCTAACTATGCTTTAGCACAAGCCGCTGGAATGTCCCTAATGGGGTATAGTGAATTTTTATCCCAAGCATGTTTTCTCAATGAAGAAGATCCTGTCGAACTATGGAAAAATTATAGTGCGCGTCAGGCAAAAATAAGCTCTTTCTTAGAGACAAAGAAGAATTTTCGCTTTGTTTCTGAAGGGACAGATCTTCATTTTTCTGCCGCAGGACGTAGGTGGATCAACTGCGATGGGCGTATTAATTTTCCAGATGGCGAAGTATTTACCGGTCCTGTGGAGGATTCTGTGAACGGAGAAATCACTTTTTCTTTTCCGGCTGTTTATCAAGGACGGGAAGTGCAAGGGGTTTATTTAAAGTTTCAAGATGGTAAAGTCATTGACTTTGACGCAAAACATGGCAGAGAAACTCTAGAATCGATGTTAAATACAGATGAAGGTGCGCGGCGTGCAGGCGAAATTGCCATTGCCACAAATTACAATATTTCAAAGTTTACGAAAAATATTTTATTTGATGAAAAGATAGGCGGAACAATTCACCTTGCGATAGGTAGTAGTATTCCTTCTTCTGGCGGAGTAAATAAATCTGCTGTCCACTGGGATATGGTTTGTGATATGCGTAGTGGCGAGATTTATGCAGATGACGAGCTTATATACAAAGATGGCAAATTTATTGTGAATTTTGAGTAACATACTATCAATTAGGTAGATATAGCCGTTCACGCTCGTAAACGGCTATATCTACCTATTTTTATGCATTTGATAAAAAACCTCTCCTGACTCCAAAAGTTTGTGAATGATATTATATTATTTATTTGCAATCTATTCGCTAAATAATTACATTTTAAAACTTGTATTTACACAACAAGGTTTTCATTTACAACAGGTGCAGTATGATGACAGAGCCACAAAAATTTCCCAAATACATATTTGTCACAGGAGGAGTTTGTTCTTCTCTGGGAAAAGGAATTGCGAGTGCTTCGATAGGCGCTCTTCTAAAAGCCAGTGGTTATAAGATTTTTGTGCAAAAGTTAGATCCATATTTAAACATTGACCCTGGTACAATGAGCCCTTCGCAGCATGGAGAAGTTTACGTGACAGACGATGGTGCGGAGACAGATTTAGACATTGGTCACTATGAACGATTTATCGATGTGAGTTTGTCGAAAGATTCTACGGTAACAACTGGTAAAATTTATACAGAGGTTTTATCGAAAGAGCGCCGCGGTGATTTTTTGGGGGGAACAATCCAAATTGTCCCTCATATTACCGATGCCATTAAAGATCGCATTCAGCAAGCCGCGAAAAAAAGTGGATGTGATATTATGATCATTGAGATCGGTGGCACAATAGGTGACATTGAAGGTGAACCATTTATTGAAGCAATGCGACAATTTCGCAATGAGTTGGGCAACGAAAATGTCTTATCTATGCATATGACTTTGCTACCCTACCTAAAAGCAGCCAAAGAATTAAAGACAAAACCAACACAGCTTTCCGTTCGCGAATTAAAGCGTTTAGGAATACAGCCTGACTTCATATTAGCGCGTGCAGATTACAAAATACCCGAAACATTACTTGATAAAATTTCTCTGTTTTGTGGAGTAAAAAAGCGCTTTGTGATTCCTGTTGTCACTTCAAGCTCTATTTATGAAGTACCGCTCAAGTTTCACCAATACAAAATTACCGAACTTATCTCTGAAAAAATGCAATTGCCAATGTTAAAAACCAAAATTGACGATTGGCAGGTATTGTTTGAAAAAATTAGTACACCACAAAAAGAAATCGAAATTGCACTTGTCGGTAAGTATATGCGTTTGGAAGATTCGTATATATCGATCATCGAAGCATTGAAGTCGGCATGTTACGCCTGCAATTATCAATTACGTATCATATGGATCAATTCCGAAAGACTTGAGGCGCAAAATCACAATGAATGGAAAAAGTTAAAAAATGCAAAGGGCATTATTGTTCCCGGTGGATTTGGTAATCGTGGTATCGAAGGCAAGATAATGGCCGCAGAGTACGCGAGAACAAATAAAATTCCCTATTTAGGAATTTGCCTAGGAGCGCAAATACTCGCGATCGAATATGCACGATATGTTTTAGAAAATGAACAACTGACGTCAGAAGAGTTTGCCGGTGAGCAATCACCAGAGAACTATGTTATTCATTTTCTTCCAGGACAATCAGATGAAAAGTCTAAAGGCGGAACATTGCGTTTGGGGTCTTATCGCTGTAACATAAAAGAAAATACACTTGCGTACAAGGCTTACGAGGAGACAACTGTTTACGAACGTCATCGCCATCGCTACGAATTCAATAATACTTTTCGAAAAAAACTACCGGGTTTGTGCTTTTCTGGCATTTATGAACAGCAAGATTTAGTTGAAATCATGGAAGTTGTAGACCATCCATTTATGTTAGGGTGTCAGTTTCATCCCGAATTTAAGTCTCGTCCCCACAGACCACATCCCTTGTTTCATTATTTTATAAAGTCAGCCATTGGCCAAGTGTAAAATTTTGTTTAGTTGTTTGCTAAAAAAAGGTATAATTGCCTTAGGCGCGTTATCAATTTAAGAAAATCTACTCAACCTATAAAATACATAAATATTTGGTTACTATTGGAACACTTGTTTTCATTTTAATAGAGAACCAATCGGTAAAAATTTCTTTCATTGATGACGGTCCGTGACGGATGCTAGTAGTTGTAGCATTCATTATTTACAATAAAATCATGGGGGAGTTTTTAATGAAACACTACCTTTGTCTTATCGTTTGTTGCGCGGTTCTCTTTGCACAAGAAAAACCAAAAACATTGGCGGAGGCTTTAGGTTATGACTCTGATGCAAAAATAGTTATTCTTAATGCGGATGACTATGGAATGTGTCATGCTGAAAACCTTGGTACACAAAAAGTACTCGAAGCAGGTATTGTAAGTTCGACAACGATGATGATGCCGTGTCCTTGGGTTTTAGAAGCTGTAGAGTACATCAAGAAAACAATATGAAAAATGTTGGGGTTCACGTTGCTCTGACAAGTGAGTGGAAACGCTATCGCTGGGCTCCGGTTAGCAGAAGCCCTTGGGGTGGGAAAAGTTCACTCGTCGACGAAAAAGGCTACATGTGGCCTAGTTCTTTGGATGTGGAATTAAATACCGATATAGAAGACGTAAAGGCCGAAGTTCGCGCTCAATTGAAGAAAGCTCTTGATTTGGGAGTGGACCTTTCGCATTTCGACTCTCATATGGGATCAATTTACGGTGTGGCCACATTTCGCGTGGAACTTCTTGCCGCAGCATATGCCTACTCTTATGAATTTGGATTACCTTTTCGCATGCCATTCATCGAAGGAATGGAGCCTTTACGCGAAAAAGGTTTTGCAATACTAGATGATCTTGTCATTGGGGCAGGGCAAGAACCGAAAGATCCAAAAGGTCGTAAGCAGTACTTTATTGATTTATTGAAAAATCTTTCGCCAGGAGTTACCGAAATTTATATTCACCCTGCAGTCAACGGCGAAGAGTTGGCACGTGTGACCAATTCGGCAAAAACAAGACAGTTGGACATTGACATTTTTTGCGACCCAGAGTTGAAACAAGTCCTCGAAGCGGAAAACATTAAAGTAATTGATTTTACATCACTACGCAAATTGCAACGCGAACAAATGAATTGGGACCCATCTTTTCGTGCGGAAGATGTTTACGACGAATATGTCGCCATTTTAGATAAAATTTTCAATGGCAAAAATTTTAAACGTTCACCAAAACTAAAGAAATTACATGATATATGTAAGTGCGAATAATTTTATAATTTTTTAAACAAAAAATTATAAAATTCCCGATCCCGATCCCGATCCCGATCCCGATCCCGATCCCGACCTCGAACCCAAATCAATTCCGACCCGATACAAAAAAAAGGAGTATATCTCGCCAGAGATATACTCCCAAACCTTAACCAAATAAATACAACTGTTTTTATCTTATTCCACGGGTTTTAAGAATTCATGAGCGATATTGTTACCCGCATTTCGTTCTTTTATTCTATTATTCGGGTCAACATGGAGCTGAATGTAACCGCCGTCTCTTCCAGGAATTAATTTTTTGTTTAGTTTTAATGAGAACTTTCTGTAGTGGTTTGGACCAAACCTTTGAGAAAGCGGAACGTTAATCCGCTGACTAAATACCTGGTAATGCGTCTTGCGTTTCCAATCCCACTTGTAACCCACTATTTTGACTTCCACAGAACGAACACTTGTACTTTTATGACCACAGTTGTACACATGACCACTCAGAACCCACCCTTGGGGAGTGTGTGATAGGCGTACTGTAGCTAAAATCAAGTCCGGCAATAACACCGGTCGAATGGTTCTATTGGGGATCTTGTCATGGTGTGGAACAACTTTTTTGTCGTCTGCTACAACGCACACACATGCAAGTATCATAGCAATCAATACTGCTTTTTTCATTCATCACTCCTTTTATTGAGATTTTGGAAGTCTTTTGTCTAAAATAAACAGAAGCAATAAATATGCCAAACATGATTAGAAATGGTGACTTCGCTGTAAGCCTTTTTTGATTTTAGACTTAAGTAGAATTTTTCTATATTAGAATATTAAGCATTACCTAATAAGTGTAAAATACGTTTAATACTGTAAACTATATTTAACATTGTAAAGTATGTTTACGTAGAAGAAATAGCAGTGGAACATAGATACAAACAACGAAAGCGCCTTGTATACATACAAGAACAGTAATTTCGTAATTCAGTTGAGTATTTTCAATCATGTTCATTGCTTGGAAAAATAACAAACGTTGGTACTGCCATACAGCACCGCTGCTATTTATTATCATAAACAAATATATTCCGTAGCGGGCAACTGCTTTTACTTGTAATAAACCTAGTGAAGTAAAGAGTAGTGTGCCCAAAACAACCGTTCCCATCGCAATTACAGGTATTATTCCTGTGGCATTGGTGCGTAAAATCTGCATAATCATGGATAGCCATACTAACATAAACAGTATTGTCAGTACAAAGAACACACCACTATATATAAGAAGAGACATCGGAGTTTTTGGCTGTGGTTTCGTACTGAGCAACAAAACTTTTTTGCACTTAGGACATGGACGTTTTTGATTGATGAGCTCCGTAGGTATGTAGAATTTGAGATGACAATTTGCACATTGAGCTTGTATCTTGGTATTTTCCATAGATAGACCTATCTTTATGACTTTTATACGTTCCCGATCCCGATCCCGTAAGATAACAAGTTATTTTACAATTTCACAATAACACAAAAAATGTAATTTTAATACAATAACACACTACTAATATTCGAAATAAATCTGATTTTTGGTAATATTCAATAATTCTTGTATAAGTCATACTTATGATTACGGACTTCTTTTCTTAATTTTCGGGATCGGGAACGGGGTCGGGATCGCATTACAATATCGGTAAACAGCAATCAATTTACCAGGAGTAGGCAGGGAAGAAAAGTATTTTTGAAAGACCTGCAAAATTTCTTTTGCTTTAACATTCTTAGTTGCTAATATAATTAGCAGAAATAAACTATTTTGAAGGTTAAAATCATGGATACAACAATCGTACTAGGTGCTGGATTTGATCCATGGAAAAATCTGGCAATAGAAGAACATTTGCTGCAAAATTTACGCGCAAATGAATGTATTTTGTATTTGTGGCAAAATCAAAATACGGTTGTAATTGGAAAACACCAAAATGCCTGGCGTGAGTGTCAAACAAAACTTCTCGAAGAAGAGGGAGGTCAATTGGCACGAAGACTTTCAGGAGGAGGAGCTGTTTTCCACGATACAGGAAATTTAAATTTCACATTTCTTGTAGATCGTCAACTCTATAATTTAGAAAAACAATTACAAGTTATTCTTTCCGCTGTACAAAAAGTTGGAATATCTGCAAAGTTTAGTGGCCGTAATGATTTGGTCGTCGACGAACAAAAATTCTCAGGAAATGCTTTTTATTTGCGTTCAAAGAAAGCCTTTCACCACGGTACTATTCTCGTGAATGCAGATCTCAACAAACTTTCTAGATACTTACAAGTGTCTAAAGAAAAAATTGAATCCAAGGGAATAAAATCCGTCCAAGCACGAGTAACAAACCTTACTAAATACGTACCTAACTTGACTATCGACACGATGAAAGAAGCTCTTGTCGACTCTTTTTCTTCCATTTACGGGGGAAATTTGCAGAAAATAGATGTGGATAGTCTTGAACAAGATAATATTGCAAAACTGACGGAAAAATATGCTTCTTGGCAATGGCGTTATGGTGAATCTCCAAAATTTGATATTAGCTTAAATACAAGGTTTCCTTGGGGCGGTATTGAAATTGGTCTCCATTTAGAGCACGGAAAAATCACCCAAGCTACCGTGTATTCCGATGCGATGGATGAAGAGTTTATTGAAGATTTACCTGGTATAATGGAAGGAGTATCCTTTCACTCCGCAGAGATAGCTCAGAAGGTAAGAGATTACGCACAGAATAGTGATTCTAGTCGCGAATCTATGGTGGAAGATATTGCATCGTGGCTATCTAAAAAAGGCTTTTAAGGTGAATGTTATGACAAAAAGAAAGAACATAAAAGAATACGATCGCGATTTTTTGTTGAAGTTACTCAAAGAAATGTTACTAATACGACGTTTTGAAGAGTTAACAGGTAAGATGTATCGCAAGCGAAAAATCGGTGGATTTTGTCACCTATATATTGGACAAGAGGCAACTTGCGTTGGAACAATTGCAACTTTAGATCTGAAGACAGATTATGTAATGACAGCATACCGCGATCACGGACATGCCATTTCTTGCGGAATGCATCCAAATGTACTCATGGCCGAATTGTTTGGTAAGGCCACAGGATGTGCTGGTGGAAAAGGTGGCTCTATGCACTTTTTTGACAAAGAAAAGCATTTCCTTGGAGGACACGGAATTGTAGGAGCACACTTGCCGTTAGCAGCAGGATACGCTTTTAAAATAAACTATCGAAAAGATACAGGCGTTGTTCTCGTTTACTTTGGTGATGGAGCAATCCACCAAGGTGCGTTCCACGAAACGTTGAACATGGCAAAAATTTGGGACTTGCCGATTATTTTCATCTGCGAAAATAACTTGTACGGTATGGGAACGGCTCATGCTCGCGTTTCTTCGGTAACCGATTTTTCGGTGATGGCGAACTCTTACAATATGCCAGGAAAGCAAATAAATGGTATGGATGTACTGAATGTCTATGAAGAAACAATGGAGTATGTAAAACTCGCCAAAGAAGAAAAAAGACCTTCTTTTATGGAAATTCGCACATACCGTTACCAAGGGCATTCGATGAGTGATCCGGCAAAGTATCGCGAAAAAGAAGAGCTCGAAGAATACAAAAACATCGATTCCATTGAGATGTTAAAGCAAGAAATGATTAAGAACAAACTTCTTACAGAAGATGAATACGCTGCAATGGATAAAGAATGTAAAGATGTAAGTCAAAAATCTGTAGAGTTTGCGGAAAATAGCGACGAACCACCATTGTCCGCATTGTATGAAGACGTTCTTGTATAATTTGAATTAGAAAGGCAAATTTTATGGCTGAAATTACTTTTCGCGAAGCTTTGCGTCAAGCAATGGACGAAGAAATGACTCGTGATGACGACGTTCTTCTCATGGGGGAAGAGGTCGCCGAGTACAATGGTGCTTATAAAGTAAGTCAGGGGCTATGGGAAAAATACGGGGATCGTCGCGTTATTGATACACCGATTACTGAAGAAGGATTTACCGGAATCGGAATTGGTGCGGCGATGGCAGGTTTACGTCCCATCGTTGAATGGATGACGTACAACTTTTCTATTCAGGCCTTAGACCAAGTACTAAACAGTGCGGCAAAGATGTTATACATGTCCGGAGGACAGTTTAACATTCCGATGGTATTTCGCGGACCAAACGGTCCTGCTGAATGGCTAGGTGCACAGCACTCACAAGCACTACAAAGTTATTATGCTCATATTCCTGGGCTAAAAGTAGTGGTTCCTTCTACACCATATGATGCAAAAGGGCTTCTCAAAAGTTCGATTCGCGATAACAACCCCGTTATATTCATGGAAGGTGAATTGATGTACGGTTGGAAAGGCGAAGTTCCCGAAGAAGAATACTTGATTCCTCTGGGAGTCGCTGATATCAAGAATGCCGGAAGTGATGTTACTCTTGTGGTTCATGGTAAACCATACAAAGTAACGATGGAAGCGGTTGAAATCTTGGAAAAAGAAGGGATTTCCGCTGAGGTAGTTGATTTACGTACCATCCGTCCACTTGATGAAGACACCATTTACGAGTCGGTGAGAAAAACAAATCGTTGCGTTGTTATCGATGAATCTTGGCCTTTTGCAAGTGTTGGCTCACACATTGCATGGTTGGTATCCAAAAATTGTTTTGATGATTTAGACGCAGAAGTTGAGTTGGTATCTTCTGAGGATGTTCCAATGCCGTACAATCATACACTTGAACTGCATGCACAACCTTCCGCAGAAAAAATTGTAAATGCTGTTAAAAAAGTTATGTATTTAGATTAGGATAAAGCATGGCAGAAAAAATTGAAATGGTTGCCCTTTCTCCGACAATGGAGTCTGGAGTAATCGTAAAATGGTCGAAAAAAGTAGGTGATGAAATAAAGTCTGGCGATGTTCTTTGTGAAGTTGAAACCGATAAAGCAACTATGGAATACGAAAGTATGGATGAAGGAACACTTCTAAGTATACTCGTGGACGAAGGTGCAGATGTACCTGTTGGTGATATTATTGCTATTATTGGTGATAAGGGCGAAGATGTCAGTGGGTTAGTCGAAGAAATAAAAAGTGCCGCAAAGGCCGCAAAACCAGCCGCCGCTCCGGCAGCGCCCGCTCCAGCAGCAAGTGCACCTGCTCCCGCAACTCCTACCGCTAAGTCAGCTCCCGCACTTACCTCTTCTGGTAAAGTAAAAGCTTCACCTTTGGCTCGTAAGATGGCACAGGAAGCGGGAATTGCTCTAAATACCATAAGCGGTTCTGGTCCTCAAGGTCGCATTATAAAACGCGACGTCGAACAAGCGATTGCCGCTGGTCCTGCTACACAAGTTGCTTCTACTATGCGCGAACAGGTGATACCGGTTTCGAAGAAAAGACAGGTTATTGCAAGACGCCTTGCCGAATCAAAATACCAAGCTCCGCATTACTATTTGAAACTGTCCATTAACATGGAAAACATTATTGCCGCGCGCAAACAAATCAATGCTAAGGCAAAAGAAAAGCTTTCGATGAACGCTTTTATCGTAAAATTTGTTGCAGAAGCGCTACGTAGACATCCGCAAGTCAATGCTTCATGGCAAGGAGATTCCATTGTTCAGTTTGGTCGTGTAGATGTTGGGTTAGCTGTAGCACAACCTGATGGCCTTATTACCCCTGTTGTACGTAATTGTGAAAGCAAGGGAATAGAAGCCATAGATCAAGATATGAAAGTGCTTATCGATAAAGCACTTAACAATCGCCTACAACCAGATGAATACACCAATGCGACTTTTACGGTGAGTAATCTTGGTTCCTTTGGTATTGAAGAATTCACTGCAATTATCAATCCTCCAGGAGCCGCAATTCTCGCTATCGGTAAATCAGAGAAAACTCCAATCGTAACCGCTGGTGACCAAATCGTCATCAAACCAATGATGAAAGTGTCTTTGTCCTGTGACCACCGTGTAATTGATGGGGCCATTGGAGCCGCTTTCTTGAAAGATTTAAAAGATATGATGGAAGATCCTATTCGCACGCTACTATAAGTTAAGAGGTGTACAATGGCAGCAAAGTATGACTATGATTTATTAGTTATTGGCTCTGGTCCTGGTGGTTATGTCGCAGGGATTCGCGCCAGTCAGCTAGGTATGAAAGTCGGTGTAATTGAAAAAGATAAACCCGGAGGAGTGTGCCTAAATATTGGATGTATTCCTTCTAAAGCTTTGATTCACCAAGCGCACATGTTCAGCCATATCAAAGATTTAGAGGATATGGGACTTAAAGTAGATAGTTCTGGCTTTGATTACGCGAAAGTTTTTGAAAAATCGCGCAAGGCGGCAACGAGTTTATCTGGTGGAGTGACTTTTTTACTCAAGAAAAATAAAGTGGAGTACATCACCGGAACGGCACAAATAAGTGGGCAACACGAAATTACCCTGGACGGTAGTAAGAAGTTGACCGCAAAAAATATCTTGATTGCCACAGGTTCTAGTCCAAGAAGCATCCCTAGTTTTCCGATTGACGAAGAAACGGTAATTACTTCCAATGGAGCACTCATGGCACAAAAGTTGCCAAAGAGACTACTCGTTTTGGGCAGTGGTGCTATTGGGATGGAATTTGCCTATGTATGGAGTTCTTTCGGTGTGGAAGTCGAAATCGTCGAAATACTCGACAGAGTACTTCCTATTGAAGACGACGAAATAGGTAAATTTATGCAAAAAACCTTTGAGAAGAAAAACGGTGTAAAATTTCATTTGGGAACCATGGCAAAATCTTTAGAGAAAAAAGATGGCAAGGTTTTGGTTACCGTGGAGAAAGGTGGCAAAGAAAGCGTTATTGAAACCGACATGGTATTGGTAGCGATTGGTCGTGCACCTAATTCGCAAAATTTAGGTTTGGAAAATGTCGGTATCAAAACCGAAAAAGGTTTTATTTGCGTTGGTGATTACTACCGTACTAAGGTTCCTAATATTTATGCAATCGGTGACGTGATACAGTCTCCTTTACTAGCTCATGTGGCTTCTAAAGAAGGTGAAATTGCTGTAGAACACATGGCGGGACACAAAACCGATCCGCAGATGGACCCACTACTCATTCCGTCTGCTGTTTACTGTGAGCCGCAAGTGGCGAGTTTTGGATATAACGAACGTTCAGCAAAGGAAGCCGGTGTTAAATACGAGAAGGCCGTTTTCCCGTATCGCGGTGCCGGAAAATCAGTTGCCATTGGAAGTTCTGAAGGTCTTGTAAAAATTTTATTTGATCCAAAAACCAAAGAGATTTTGGGAGCTCATGTGGCTGGTGCACAAGCAACAGAACTCATTCATGAGATTCTGTTGGCGAAGAAAACCGAGCTTCTTCCCGAAGATCTCGCGACAATGGTGCATGCACATCCGACGTTGTCTGAGGTTGTTATGGAAGCAATGCGTACCGTTGAAGGATGGCCGATTCACGCCTAAAAGGGTACATTTTTTTGAAATAGACAGAGTTAATTCTTTAGCTCTGTCTATTTTTATTTATAATGCGGAAAGTTTTTTGTTAACTTATGCGTTTATAGTCTTGGTGGCTTCGTGACCGTGACCCTGACCGTAATCGTCAATGCCATTGACTTAAGAGGTAAGTGTAAAACCGAAAAAGGTTTACAATACTTGTCATCCCGTACCCAAAAACCCTTGGTTTTTGGAAAGATACGGGATCCAGCAATATAAAGTCGACTTCTGTTCGTGGATCCCTGATCAAGTCAGGGATGACACGGCAAGGTAAGTTTATCATTGAAAAGTATTTACGCTTAAGTCAATGGCATTTGACCCTGACCGTAATCGTAGCCATCGTCGAGACCGCAATCGTAAAATCATCGGTTATGGTCACGGTCATGGTAACGGTGACGATTACGGCTACGGTGACGATTACGGCTACGGTTACGGCTACGGCTACGATTATGGCTACGGCTACGATATAAAACGCAACAACATAACAGGTAAAAAATTATGAAACACAGTGCAATTAAAGATTGTTTACAATTAAAGAAAAAATACGATGAAGAGGTCACGATTTGTGGCTGGGTGCGCACGCGTCGCGACTCAAAGAAATTTTCTTTTATCGAATTAAACGATGGAACATGCTTTGCTAGCATTCAAGTCATTGCGGATGCCGAAATTGAGACATATCAAAATGTTCTCGATGCGAGTACCGGTTCATCGCTACAAGTAACAGGTATACTCAAAGAATCTCCTGGTAAAGGACAAAAAGTCGAAGTCCATGCGCAAAAAGTAGAACTATTGGGTATCGCGGACAGCGATTATCCTTTGCAAAAAAAGCGTCATTCGCGAGAGTTTTTGCGTACCATTGCGCACTTACGTACTCGAACAAATACATTTGGTGCGGTTTTTCGTGTACGCCATGCGGCTTCTTTTGCGGTTAACCAGTTTTTCAACGAGCGTGGTTTTGTTTACTTACACACCCCAATTATAACGGCGTCAGACTGCGAAGGTGCGGGACAAATGTTTCGCGTTTCCACTTTAGACGCTTTAAAACCACCGCTAAACGATGAAAAGCAAGTGGACTACACACAAGACTTTTTTGGCGAAGAAACAAGCCTAACTGTATCAGGTCAGCTCGAAGCGGAATTATTTGCCTCAGCACTTTCTAAGGTGTACACTTTTGGCCCGACCTTTCGCGCCGAAAACTCCAATACTCCGCGTCACCTTGCCGAGTTTTGGATGATTGAGCCAGAGATGGCATTTTGCGATTTACAAGGCAATATGGATTTGGCGGAAGAGTTTATACGTTACGTGATTACCTATATACTGGAAAACTGTAAAGAAGACATGGAGTTTTTCAACAAATGGGTGGAAAAAGGTATCATTGACAGTTTACAAGACTTGTGTAAATCCGATTTTGAGCGTATAACTTATACAGAGGCGATTAAAGCCTTAGAAAACGCAAAAAAATCATTTGAGTATCCGGTGAAATGGGGTATGGATATCCAAACAGAGCATGAGCGTTACTTAACCGAAGAGTATTTGAAAAAACCAGTATTTGTCACCGATTATCCACGCGACATTAAAGCGTTTTACATGCGTGTAAATGACGATGAGAAAACGGTGGCGGCCATGGATCTTTTGGTACCACGTCTCGGGGAAATTATCGGTGGTTCTCAAAGAGAGGAACGCTTGGACGTCCTCAAGAAGAACATGGAAAAACATGAACTAGACGAAGCAACATATTCATGGTATTTAGATATTCGTCGTTATGGGACAACACCTCATGCGGGTTTTGGATTAGGTTTTGAACGTTTGATCATGTACTTGACAGGTATTGAAAACATTCGCGATGTCATTCCATTTCCTCGTACACCAGGAAACGCAAAATTTTAAGGATTTGTTTATGAAAAACGCATGGCTAAATCGTTTGTACTATGGCAGTTTAGGAATGTGGTTTGGTGCGGTGGTTGCCGAAGTTCTCTCGGCGATTAGTATTTTCAGAATGTCGCGGCAATACAAAGCCTCGCCAGGTGTTGAGCCGTTCAATGATCCGGCATTTAGCGAATATTCTAGTGACATTGTCGCGGGATTTATCGCGAATAAGATGTTTAATATGATGCATGTGGTTGAACTTGTGTGTTTTGTTCTGGTAATCGCTGCGGTGATTGGTTTAGCGAAAAGTGGTGCCAAAATCAAAAAACTTCCGATTGTGCTTATCGTGTTCGCGGGACTAAGCATTTTGTTTACCTATGCGTGGATTTCTCCAGAGATGAGCGCGCTTAAGGAAACGATGTACAATCCTGCCGCCGAAGAAGCGGCGAGAGCCGCAGCGCGAAGTGGCTTTGATTCTTATCATAAGATAACGGAAAAGCTAATTTCGATGGCGGGACTTGCGGTGCTGATTGCGCTGAACTTGGGAAATGCAAAACAACAGGATTCATAATACATAAAGCTGCTTTCGTTAACATGAAAGCAGCTTTTTTTGTGAAGGTGATTGCGTTGTATATTGTTACTTCTTTTGCAAAATCGAAAGGATTTTTTTGTCCGCGCGCGCGTCATTCTAAAAATACACTTCTTGACGCTGGATCATTCTCAGTTTTTATTGACAAACTCTTGCAATGCGCGTGATAGTTTTTGTGCCCACAATGTATTGAGCTTTCCGTTTGGATGGCCATCTCCTTTAACAACCATATCTGCGGTGAATGGAAAAACACAATCTACATAATAGATGTCATTTTTTTTGAAAAATGAAATATACTGTTTTTTCATATCGTCGTTGGCTTTTAAAATGGCTATTAGTAAGATAATATTGGAACGATCGCAGTATTTGTTCATCAGAGATAATAACTCTTTCGTTATTTTTCGTTGGTGTCTCCTGGACATCGTTTTTATGTAGACATACTTACGATTTACCATGGAGATAAAAGAAGAGTAGTGTGAGAAAGGCCATTTGGGGTATTTTTCCGGGGGATGAAATGCAAGTTTTTTGTTTTTTGCCAACGAAACATAGGGAGTATAGATGTGGTTTCGTTTGGAAAGGTTCGACAATAATAGCAGCCAATCTTGGCGTGCTATATTTCTTTGTTCATGATGATCTATAAAACCGTAGATAACAATTTTGGGGGACTTAGTTTTTGGTATGATATTTTTTAATAGTAGCAGTGATTGATATGTTCCATATCCAGATGTTCCATAGTTTAAAACATCAAAGTTACGAAATTTTTTTTGTATTTTCCAAGGATAGGTTTCATTATCTGAAATAGCCCATCCTTGTGTATAGGACCCTCCGATACAAATTATTTTCTTTTGTAAATCCCCTTGCTTTTCTCCGGTAACCCTTGTTCTGTTATGTAAAATAGTTGTGTTTATATTGTCACCATGTAGTTGAAATGTATAATTACCTTTTTTATTTCTCCAACCAAGATAATGATCATACTCAAACATAACCGGCGTATCCAGATTATCAATCGCTTGAAAAGGTAGATATCCAAGAATTCTAAGTACTAGTTCCGAAAAAAGAAATACTGATATTAGAGAGACCTTTAACAATAAGATTTTTGATATTCGCGAAGTTTTAATGGCGTTTATAAATTTTTTGTTCATTACCATGACCAAAGTGATAGCATGTAAAGATATCGACAAATGCAAGAGCAAACAAGTATAAAATGATTACAAGTTTTCAAAAAAGTCCATTTCTTTAGGTATATCTTTGGTTAAAACGTCGTGTCCTTCGTCTGTCACTAAAATATCATCCTCTATACGCAATCCCATGCCACGGAATTCGGCAGGCACGTTTTCATCGTTTGCTGCAATATATAGTCCTGGTTCTACTGTGAGTACCATCCCTGGCTCAAATACACGCGATTTACCGCGGTAAAAAGTATTTCCGACATCATGCACATCAAGTCCTAACCAGTGTCCAAAGGAGTGTGGGTAGTACTTTTTGTGTTTTTTCTCTTCCACAAGTTGTGCAGCATCACCCTTGATAAAGCCTAGGTCGATGATACACTCTGTTAGCATAAGGTCTATTTTGTTTACCCACTCATCAATGACAACGCCTGGTTTTATTTGTTCAATAATATTTTTTTGCACGTGGAGGAGGTGAGAGTAAATATTTTTCTGTGCGTCACTAAATTTACCATTTACTGGCCATGTACGACTTACGTCTGCGCAGTAATGTTGAAATTCAGCACCGCTATCTACGAGAACGAGGTCCCCGTCGTGTATTTGCATGTTATTGTCATTATAATGTAGTGTGGTGGCATTTGCCCCGGCACCTACAATAGGAGGAAACGCGTCTTTACAACCATTTTTCATGTATGTATGGTGTAGTGTAGCTTCCAATTCGTATTCGAAACAACCTGGTTTTGCATGCGAAAAAACAGCTTTGTATGCTTCTACGGTTACCTGTACAGCGCGGTGGATTCTGGCAATTTCATCCGGAGATTTAATAATGCGTAGCTGTTGCATGGCATCATTTAAGTCCCATATGCTATAAGGAATAAGTTGCGAAGATCTTCTGCGTAAACGCGTGAGGGTGTCTAAAACAATTTTATCGATGTTACTGTCGCAGCCGATACCATAATACAGCGTTTCGCGGCCCAAAAAGAACTTTTCTAATTTATTTGTATTGAATTCTTTTATATCAATCACCTCGTCTGCGCCGGATTGTTCTTTAATCTCCGAAAGCGAGGGCATTTTTCTTTCCCAAAGACTGATGTGTGGATCAGGTGCGGGGGCAAATAAAGTGTAGTTATTGGGAGTGATCACTGCTAAGTAACCTACTTCATCGAGGCCTGTCAAGTAATAGAAATTGCTGTTGCTACGAAAAATTTCTTTCATGGAGTTGGGATGATGCGTGACATTTCCTGAAAAAAGTATTGCCACACTATTTCCCATTTTTTGCGTAAAGTTTTTTCTATTATTCGAGAACATTATTATACCTCATGAGTTGTAATTTTTATTGGGGGGTTATTCTACATTCGTATGAATGCTCTTAATGACTGCGATATATTTTTTGCAGCATTTCCATTATTCTGGATTTGATAACCGTACTTGGGTTGCTAAACTTGAGTCCCATACGAAATAATGCCTGTGAAGGAACAGGTGAACACCAAACCACAGTGGCAGATACTTCAATACCCGGATTTTTTTCGTGATATATTTTTAATCGTAAAGGTTCGCCTTTGGAAAGTTGCGATGTAGATGCAAATGACATACCTGATTGACTTATGTTGGCGATTTTATAACGGCGATCGCTTATTTTTCCAATGGAACCACGCGCAAAAGATACCTCGACATCTTCGCTAAAATAACGTCTTTCGAGCCTTCTTTCCACACCAGTGTATTTTTCTTGTTGAGGGGCGGCCATCGGTTCCCAGTTTTGTACAGATCCTCTTGTTTCTATATGAACGCTGGCAAATTCTTTTTCCAGAACTTTATTGGTAAGTTTGTCGCCTTCCATTGCCGCGTTGATTTTGCTCATATCAATTCCCTTGACCTTACCACCAGAGAAATGGCTTACTTTTCGTGCAAATTCCGGTTTGACAATTTCAAGTGGTAGAGTTTTGCCACGTCCTGATTTTTTAAATAGGTCTTCTGCTTCTGGAGAAATACGCAAAATCATATTCATTCCACGACCGACACAGTCGAGATAACTCAAAACGAGAATTTCTATACACTGCGTTGATAACTCTTTGAGGTTGGAAATGTCTATGGCGATAGACTTGTTTCCCGTGGATAATAACTTTTGAAAATATGTAGGAAACTCTTGTACAAAAAGAGGGGGAGAGACAAATTTTACTTCTAGACGTGAGCCGACGAGGTTGAATTGTGGATCTTCATTGATTTTTCTCTCAACAATCTCCACTTTTGGAGTCCATCTATCCCAATCGGGTTTTTGATTCTCTAACATTTTAAAGCCAAGGGTTTTACCATTCACGATCATTGACTGGTATGCCTCTTGTGCTTTTTTCCAGACATGAACATTTATGTCTTTTATTTCACTAAAATCGATGTATACATGATCTCCGCAGTTATCCAAAAGGTGAATATATCTATCAAGTCCTTCCACAAAAGATTGCGGTGAAATTCTACCCACTTCTAGAGTGTTGACCACAAGTTTAAATGGGATTTCATCTTCGTTTTCTTCTCCCATCTCGGCAGCTTCTACTTTTGGAGGGCTTTCTTCTTTTAAGGTAGCGGGCATATAATCTTCTTCCGCAGCAATGGCTGGGATTGCGGGATCTGAAAATTTCAATTGATGCACTGCCTGCTCTTTTACAACTGTTCTCATGTTGAGAATGGCTGCTTGCGGATTTTTGGATATGGCTTCATATTGTTCTTGTGTAACTTTAATCACAAAGACATTGCTGTGCTGGATGGTTTGTAGAATAAACAGTTTGACAAGTGAGCTCGTCATTTTGCTTAACTGTGTCATGTCGATAAAAATACTACCAAATGCCTTAATGATCGGGGCAATATTTTCTTGTAGGTATCCTTGGTTAAAGTTATTTTCCAATATGACCTGATTTTTTTCAATGGTAACGCCTGTCTCCTCTTCTTCGGGGAGCTCTGCTGTAGTTTCATTTATCATGGTGGTAATTTCATCTTTAGAAACTACAGTGCCTATTTCGAAGTTGTACAATTTCGATAGTTCTGTTTGGTGTAGAGTGTGGTAGTTTTTTGGATCCAGAATAAAAGTAATCGAATACCCTTGCATTTTTAGAGCTTGTGCAAGAAAAGTTAAGTGATTTAAATAATCAACGCCTACCTCTGGAGCTGTTACCATATCAACCACCAAGCTTCTTTTTTCTTCGCTGAATATTTTGCGTAATATCTTTTGGAATTTACTTGGTGTATCTCTTTTCGCGAGATAACGAATTTGTATCAGCTCTCCTAAATCTTTCTTTTTTGCCATTGACTTGCCTTAATTCGTAGAGAAAAACTTTTCTAATTCTTCTGCTTCTTTTGGTTTGTTGATAGAGTACATGATCGAACCGGCTATGATCGAAACAACACTCATAATCACGCCAAAGTTAGAGAGGCCAATAGATGATTCTATTTGTTGCACTAATTTAGGAATTAAATTCCACGCTGTTTGTGGCAAGTTCCAATTCAAACCTTCGAGTAAAAAGGAAACCATGGGGATCGCAATAGCACCCACCGCACTGATTTTTGCCCAGGTTTGTTTTACACAACTACTCGTGAGGGATATTTTTTCTACAACCCTTCCCTCGTAAGCGACTTCGACCGTACCTGCAATTTCACCTTCAATGATAGGTGTTACCCAAAATTCTGCGGTTGTCATTTCCGGAGTGATATCTATGCACATCGAAGAAGGATAAACAACGCAACCTTTTAACGAAGGGGTAACGACTATTTCTGGTTTTGACTTTTTCACTTTTATGGGAGAGGCGGATTGTTTTTGCGCTACATTGTCCATCACTATTCTTTGCAGTTCCTCTTTGGAGAATGTAACAAGAAGTGGAAAAGACTTTAATGGATTCATTTTTTCGTAGTAGCGGACGGCCATTTTACGTTTGTAGTAGGTTTCTACTCGTGTTTTTGGTTCTACTGGCGGTTGCGGTTCTACTTGATCCATTTTCTCTGTGGTTCCCGAAACGGCAACAATCGCTTGCGATGATTCTTCTTCTGCATTTTCGACGTCTTGTGAGGCATCGACTTCATTGACAGCAGCAACGATATCTTCCATTTCTTTTTTTTCATTTGAAGAGGGTAGTTGCGGCATCTGTGTCGTTGCATCGGGAAACGTTTCTGCAGGCATTGGGGCTTCGCTAACTTGTTGTTGTGGTGCGGAAAAATCCTCGGCTTTTTCTTCGTCAGCAATGTCTCCCAGTAGTGTATCTTCTTGTTTCGCTTTTTTGGCGATCGCTTCATCGACTTCTTCTGTAATTTCCTGTGGTGCTACCCCTGCTTCTAGAGCTTCTTCGGCATCTAGTGCTTCCTCGGCATCTTCCGCTTCCATTTCGTCGGCATTTTCGTCTTGACCTTCCGACTTTTCTTCAAATTCATCTTCATCTATGGCCATTTCCGCCGAAGATTCGTCGTCATCTTCATCAACATGCGTTACGATGTCTGAAATTTGTCCTACGGGAGGCATGGCGTCTGCAATAGGTTCTTCTAATTCAGCTTCCGCCTGTGCTTTACCCAAGGCAATTCCATCCTCTTCTGGCTGTGGACTACTTGCCCCACTGCGAAAATGGTCTTCCATATCTACAATATCATCTAGGTCGTCTTCAGCAGTCATGTCAAGCTCAGAAATTGCCATATCTTCGTCGAAGTCTTCATCGTCGTCATCGTCGTCATCAGGAAACTGTGCTTGACTCTCTAGAGCTTCTACAGCATTACTAATATCGATATTTGCACCTGGTGGCTCTATGTCACCACTAAGTAGATCTGCATCCGGTGTACTTATGCCATCACTGAGGTCTATACCTGCAGGGACGCTACCGCCGCTGATGTCGATACCACCGGCGCCTTCACTGCTGATATCGATACCAGCGCCTTCACTGCTGATATCGATACCAGCGCCT
Source organism: Candidatus Uabimicrobium amorphum (assembly GCF_009002475.1). Lineage (GTDB taxonomy): Bacteria > Planctomycetota > Uabimicrobiia > Uabimicrobiales > Uabimicrobiaceae > Uabimicrobium > Uabimicrobium amorphum. The sequence goes on along the minus strand of NZ_AP019860.1, from coordinate 8,179,107 downwards.
TCACTGCTAATGTCGATACCACCGCCGCCACTGATGTCAATGCCACCAATATCTTCGTTGCCAATATCAACACCTGTACTTGGTGAGGCTGCTTCACTACTGAGATCGATGCCCGCTCCTGGGCCCATTTCGGCTTCCCATGTATCACTAATTGCTGAGGATTTTTTCGAAATTTCTACGCCGCTGTTGGGCATTTGAAAATCTCCACCTGGTACTTGATTGTCGGCTGCGATCGAGCTGAACTCGTTGTCATTGGCGGAGATGGTAATGCCACTACTTTCCTCGTTGCTCGCTACAGGACCATTATCGATAGAGGTTGCTTCACCAACGCGTGCGTCTTCCCCTGAAATCTCAAAGGGATTAAAACCTCCAAAGTTATCAGGTGCAGGGAATTCAATATTTTGATTTCCTGAATCATTGGTTTGTCCAGTTGTCTGAGAGTCTGGTGACGAAATAACAATGGGAGATGGCGATGGTGCGTCTGGAGCCATAAATATATTTCCACCGGCGTTTGAAGGTATATTCATTGGTGGTGGAGAAAGTAAATCGCCGGATTCCGCCAGCATATCTGATGAGTCTGCTGGTATATCTGGAATTTGTGGTAACAAAGGAAACGGTAAGCTCTCCAACGCTTCTTGATTGGTGTTTTTGACTTTGAGTATTGTATCCATGCCAAGCATTTTGAATAAATCAAATATTTTTTGTGGAACGTTCACAAGAAGGAGATCACCATCAGCGTCTTTGTATTTGTCTTGTACTTTGACTAAAACACCTAATCCTGTACTGTTCATGTATCCGACATCAGTAAAGTTGAGAATTAGATATTTACTTCCTTCATTAAGAAGGGGATTTAACGCTTCTGATTCAAAAATTTTAACTGTTCTTATGTCGATAAAACCCGACAAATATGCAATCGCAACTGTGGAACCATTTGAGAGATGCTCTTTCTCTACTTTAAACGACAATGACATGAATACACCTTTCAAAACTCATAAATTACAAGCCTAGTTACTAAAAAAATTTGTCATCAATATTTCGCGACTGAATCGAAATATTTCGATACGATCAAATACTTTTAATATAAGAGATAATGCTAGCTCTTCAGGCTCCAAACTCGGGACGGATGATCCTACTCCATTACTTGAATTCATTCTACGATGAATAGCACTTAAAAATGTTTCGTAACCAAAACTCTTACTTGGAGAACTACATCTAAAAGATATGTAATTACGTGCTTGCACTACTCTTAGACTCATAAACTCATTTGTAACCTCTCCAGAAAATAAACGTGCAGCTTCATATACTGCAGGAGGCACAACATTTTGTTTCATTGCGCCGATAGAGGTAAAACTCAATATATTGCCCACAATTTCATTAATTTGCGATAAATTTTCTTCTGTTGCCAAAAATTGTAAGGTTATGTCTTTACAGTTTTTCAAATCGTCCACATTGATATTGTCGTTTATGGATACCATCAACTCACTAGCTTTGTTGTGAGGTTCCATTAAGAAAAACAAAATGGTATGTCCGATTTGGATTTTATCGCCTTCGTTGAGGTATTTTCTTTCTATACGCTTTGCATTGACCAGAGTACCGTTGTGGCTTGCAAGGTCTTCTACCAGTGTTTCTGCACGGTCATCGACATAAAAACAAGCATGGTGGCCAGAAACGATTTTACTCGGTAGGACAACTAGGTTGCGTGCGCTACGACCTACTGTTACTTTGCCTTGTTTCAAAGAAAATGCTTCGACAACATTGTCGAAATACTTCACTTTCAAGTATGGATCTTTTTCCTCAACTTGCGAGACTTTTTTGGTTGTGGTTTTTTTCGATTTCGCCCATATGGAGCGCAAACGACTCACAATTAGACTGTCTTTACGATCGGCGAGTAACTTTTGGCCTAGTTTTGTATAATTTTCAACGTCCAAAGTACGTTTTAAGGCAATTCTACCTTCGCTATCTTTTAGGAAGGAGAGTTGTTGTAATTGATCTTCGTTGTACTCGGTAAAATCAAGGCTGAATATGTCGATGTAAGCCGCCAAACTGTTATTTGTAGGTCCAAAGCCTTTGGCATACAAATACTCTTTCTCTAAGTCATTTACGACCATAGAGGCTCTTTGATAGCGGTGTTCTGGTGCGAATGACAACATTCGCGTAATGATCATCGACAGTTCTTTGGGGATATCTTTTCTCACCTGGTGAGGCGGTATGATGCTGTTTTTCATTTGCCCATAAATTACGTGGGCTTGGTCTTCGAATGACAATCTAGGAGAGGCGTACATTAGGGGAATACCCGTAACTGCTTGGTAAGCAACGAGACCAAGGGCAAAGATATCCGCGCGTTCATCAATAGGATCATTGCAAATTTGCTCTGGCGCCATATACATTAGCTTTCCCGCCCAATACTCTGGTTGTTTTTCTGCAAGAACAGCAACACCAAAGTCGGTGAGTTTACATACTCCTTGCGCACTAATAAGAATATTTTCCGGAGATATGTCCCTGTGAATAATGTATGTATGCGCGTATGATAGAGCGCTGGCTATACGACTGATAACAAATGCTGCGAGAGGAATCGGAAAAAGTAGATTTTTTTTCAAATGTTGCACTAGAAGAGAGTGAAAATCAATTCCTTTTATGTAATCCATAATGAGTAAAGGAAGCTTTTTTTCGCTTTCTTTCTTCATCTTATCGAGTATACCACCCTGAGCGTTGCGTTGTATCGAATCTTGCATTGCTTGAGGAAGTAACTGAATAGGCACCATTTCCATTCCATATGTTTTTACTACATTCTCATGGCGCAACATTGTGGCAATACTTGCTTCTTGTTTTAGTTTTTCTTCTTCTTCAGGATTGATTGTTCGTAAACATTTGCAAACTACATGGTCAATAACTCCTCCAGTGTCTTTTTCCGCTAAAAAAACGATTCCCATACCACCTTCACCAATTTTTTTAGCTACCGAATAACGGGATTCTGAATTAAAAGAGATATTTTCTAATCCTGCCGTAGTTTGATTCATTATGTGTTCCTTTGTGTGCTTATCTAATTGTTATCTATTTTTTTTCATACGTACGAACGACACGTGTGCTCAAAACTTCCCATTTTTTGTATAAAGGTTGTAACTGTTTTCTATGAATGGATAACTCATCGCCAGGTATTTTGTAGCCAATCATCAATACTTCATTGCGTGCAGTTACTAATTTATAACGACGAACAATTGGATTTACTAATCCAGATACAACGATGGCCATAAAATCTGTTTCTGGGGATACACCGTAAAAGATGGCAATTCCACGTCTAGAAGAGCCTTTTTTTATGACATCTCTTTTGAAGCGATACTTCTTGTCTTCGCTTTCTTGTCGGCCGAGGTAACTACCTTTTCCATTCATTCCCGCGTAGTAATATTGGGTTTTTTCAAAAGGTGATTTGTTACTTTTAGAATAGCGATATTCGATAACAGATCCACTAGTTACTTTTTTTACTACGTCCTCTTTTTTGATGATAACGGCACCTTTGGCAAAAGATACTATTTCCCATCCCGAGATGGTTTCGCCCTTTTTCTTGGTGACTTCTACGTTATCGATGACGAAATTGGCATATGTTAAACCGCTATTTAGAAAAGTTGGTCTTCCGTCTAATTCTGAGCCAATAATCAAGTTTTTCGCAAGTAAACTTTCTAGTGCAGTTTCGACTTTCGTATATGGTAATTTTACTTCTTTGCTGATGTCAATAGCCGAACGCGTAAATTGATCACCAAGAACACTCAGTACTTTTTTTTCTTCATCTGTGAGTATAGGATGTAGTCCCAGTTCTTGGTAAATGGCTTCTTTGGCGATAGGGAAATCTGTATCGTAATACTTTTGTAGAGAATTAATATACTTTTCTTTATTTTCTATGTCGTAGGGAATTTTTGCGTTGTGGAATAACTCGGGTACTTTGTTTTCTGTAACACCTGGAGCTGGTTTATCAACGACGAGTTTTATGTTAATAGAGTAATTTATATCCTGATTTGTATCATTCCTTACAATATAACGAAAATACCAATAGACATTCTGTATTCCATCCGGTTCTGTGACTATAATTCTCGTAGGCTTTTCTAACATTTCAAAGTCTAGTCTCCATCTACGAGACTTTTTTTCTGCGACGACAATTTGTAAACTGAATAAAGCGACAAGTAATGTTAGGAAAAATCTCTTTGACATCTTAAAACTCCTGGGTTCAAGTATGAACAGCTCATTATTCTAAAAATTTTGTGGACTAATTTTTATAGGGGGGACATTACCCTATATTACACTTTACCAAGCTAGTATCAATTCGGAAGACACCGAACTAGTGTACAGTCAGTTAAGTATGCATGTTTATCTGACAGACTATATATATTACACAAAATAGAATATTTTCTTCAACAAAATATTCTATTATTTGGTGTAAATCAGAGTTAAATCTGTATAAATCAATACAGCAACTACCCTAAAAATCGCAAAAGCCCTCCCAGACGCGTCTCTTCGATATGCTGAATTTCTTTGCTAGGAATGATTAACATTATGTAGAAATGTATAATCGCTAACAAAGACAATATAAGAAAAAATTTAGCGATATTATAAAAAAGAAGATGGGTGATCGTTTCTGCCAACAAGGAACCTGACAGTAAAATGAGGAACAAGTAACCAATGGTCTCGCCAACAGAAGATTCATTATTTTTAAGTATTAAAGAAATACTTATCGGTAACAACAGACCACAAAGCATCGCATTGAGGAAAAATATACTATCGAAAAGTTTGTCGGCGATGACGAAAGGACTGACTACGAACATAAATATGGAAAGAAAGGAAATATATCTTAACCATAAAACACTCGAACGTTTATGAAAAAGTGCGATAACAACGCCGCTCATAATGCCGCCTGCAAATATAGAAAATAAATCTTCGTGAGAGGACGCTAAGGAAATTTTGGGAATATTTGCCATCGAGATTTTGGCAAAAACAACGCTGAAAAAACCAAAGAGAAAAGGAGTAACTAAAGCACTATTGAATAAATTTTTCTCTTTTGTGATCTCGTCCTCATAAGATAACTTAGGGATAGCGATATAAAAAAGTGGAATCGCTAATAAGCACAATAATGCATGTATTAGCGGTAAATATTCTTTGTAAGACTCTATATCAGAGTATTGCCACCAATAGCTTGATAGAAAACCCAGTAAATGCAAAAATACAATAAGGACAATGGTGCGATTTGTTGCTGTAGTCCAACGATATAGGCAATACCATGCACTGACACTCAGGTACAGGTAGCCAGCGCCTTGCACCACTAGCCACCCATAGTGTGGAAATTCTATGGCCAAGTACGAGGAAATCGCAAAAACATACAGTCCACCTGTGAAAGTAAGTTTGCCTTTGGCGTGATCTAAACGCCTACCGCACCATATGGCTAGTAAAAATGGTAACAACAGTAACATTAGGTGCTCCTGGAAAAGTGGAGCGCAAAGAGAGGCCGCCATAGAAAAAGAAGCGGCAAATATAATAAATAGCAATGTTTTTATCGGTTTTCTTTCGCGCAACGATTTTTCTAATTTGTTGCTTAGAAATTGTATTTCTTCTTGTGTTGCATCAATGGATAGATAACCTGTTGCTCCTACTTCGGGTTTTTCTAGAGAAATATACTCTGTGTGGTCTTTGACAGTGGCAGGTGTATCTTTTATGGAGAAACTTTCCGTTGGACAAAATGGCAGTACTTGGGTTTGAGACCACTCCGCCACAAAATTCCCCATGTCTTTCTTTGGTAGTGTTTTAAATTGTCTACGCTGTGCGGTGTATTGTTTTTGTAGATCTTGGTCCAAAGCTCTTACTGAAAAAGGAATAAAACTTTTGGTAATTTTTTGGCGTTGTTGCTTCTTCCATTTTTTGTAAATGTCAAGGGGTTTTTTGTCTGCAAAGAGACTTTGTTGGAGCTGTTTATCTGTGTATAAAGCCATCTGTTCTAGCGGAATTTGCAGACTGTTTTGTAGTTTCGCGCTGTGATTTTTGAGATACTCATTTATGGCGGTTTTGTGTTTCGATTTTAGATGTAGTATGTACACTCTGGGAATTTGATCTATATTCGTCAATGTGTGCAGGGCTATTCCCGCATGGAGAAGCAAGTTTTCGTCGCAGACACTTTGGTGAAAAAGGTATTCACTAAAACGGATGTCTATTTGACGTTCTGCGATAAGGTCTTTCCAAGTTGCAAAACATTGTTGCAATTCTTTTTGTTTTTCGCTGTCTTTATCGATTAGCAGCAGTTGCAAAAATAACTTTCCGGACCAAGTTTGGGTAAGGTTTTTATTTTGTACATCTAACGGTGAAGATATAGAAAAACGTCGCTCTTCTATGTTTTCGACAAGGTCTCGATATTGTGCTTTTAAACTTCCTCGGGCACTTAATATTGACAGTAGTGTTCTTTGTAGACTGCAATCTTGGAGTTTGCGATGAATGTTGGTGGCCGAGATAAGATCCTTCACCGGGAAAGCAGAGTCGACATTTTCAAGGCGAAATCTTTTTTTAGATCTGACATTTTCTATGAGTTGTTGAAAAGAAATCCCGACTTTTTGTAGAAAAAGTTCATCATCGCGATCAGTAAAACAATAGACCACACGCGAGGGGAAAAGTTTAATACGCCTTTTACAAAACAGGCCCCATAATAAACTTTGTATCGATTCTTTTTTGAGAATATTACGTTCGTAAAGGATATGTTCCAAACGTTTATTTAAACCACATTCTTGTACGATAACTTCTTCTCTTATTGCTTCAAATATTTTTTCGCGATCTGCGTAACCCAAAATCAAAGCTAATTTCGCAAAATCAATAGACATAAACTACCTTCACTGATAACAATAAATTCAAGTTATACCAAACAATTATGACAAGTATGTATAGGGATTATTCCTTATACTTGCTATTTATACTTTTTATTATACAATATAAAAATTTAAAATCACATAAACATGCTAGGACAAGAGTTGGAAAAATCTGTACTAATTACAGGAGCCGCCGGTTTTATTGGTTCTCATCTATGCGAACGTTTTCTTGAAGATGAATGGGTCGTCATTGCACTTGACAATTTTTTAACGGGAAGACAAAGCAATATCAATCACCTGTTATCACACAAAAACTTTTCTTTTGTAAAATGCAATGTAAACGATTCTATACAATGTGAACAAAATGTCGCTGTTGTGTTGCATTTTGCATGTCCCGCAAGCCCTGTTGATTACTTGAAGTACCCACTTGAAACGATGAAAGTAGGTTCTATTGGTACCTTCAACACTATTGAATTTGCAAAGAAACACAACGCACGATATATTTTGGCTTCTACTTCTGAAGTGTATGGAGATCCTTTGCAACATCCACAAACAGAAAGTTACTGGGGAAACGTAAATCCCGTTGGGCCACGATCTGTGTATGACGAGGCAAAAAGGTTTTCCGAAGCAATCGCTATGAGTTACTTCCGCGAGTACCAGTTAGATGTGCGTATTACGCGTATTTTTAATACTTATGGGCCAAGAATGAAAAGCCAAGATGGTCGCGTTATTCCTAACTTTATCAATCAGGCACTTAACAATACGCCCATTACGGTTTACGGCGATGGTCAACAAACGAGAAGTTTTTGCTTTGTCTCTGATTTGGTCGAAGGAATTTTCCGTTTAGCTACCTGTCACAATTTGCAAGGCGAAATTATTAATCTCGGTAACCCCGACGAATACACTATCAGCGATCTTGTTTCTGTAATACAGCAGGAGATTTCTACGAGTTCTCCTACTGTATACAAAGAGTTGCCGGAAGATGATCCTCGAAAACGTAAACCGAATATACAAAAAGCCATAGATTTACTAAATTGGTCGCCACAAGTTGATTTTCGAGATGGATTAAAAAAGACGATAGATTATTTTCGTTCTTATTCATCATCCTGAGTTACAATTGTACGCATTGTGACACGAGAAATAGCAACACAACCTGGAAAATTTCCGTGAGTACTTACCGCAAAATGGATACTTTTTTTATCACTAGTGTTTTCTGATACTTTTTTCATTATGGACTTAGTTGCATGCAATTTACCCGGAGCAGTGGTCTTACTTGATGAGGCCAACTGCCTGTCAATGAGAATATCTTTTCCGAGTACTATAAGTGTCACTTTAAATTCTATTTTGGGGTGCCTTGCAATATCGGGAAATAAATCTGTCAGTACTATGGGGTTTTCAAATTCCCGAATATTTAAATGTACTTTACCACAGAGAACTTTAATATTGAATGAAACTTCATAATTTTGCCATTCGGGAAAATTATCAATTTTTAAAGCCGTGTTTTCTTCGTTCGCTACAGGGGCAAAACCATGCCAAATATAGGTGTTGGGATCTTTGTGCCATTGGCCGCTACTGACGACAACTTGCGGTGAGACGCGCTCTCCTTTTTGAGTGGTGCGAATTTTATTTTCTAAAGTGACTTTCTTTTTCACCGTATTGTTATTGATAGATGGAAGGCGTATAATTTCTTTTTTCTTCTTGGGTAATCCACGCTTGCCGCTATCATTCGCTGCGGTGATAAGATGTGGAAATAGTAGATAAAGGATAAGAAGAAGAGGACCAGCAAGAATGGCCGCTAGCTTTAAATACATTTCTTTCTTTTTGTTTTCTTCGCTTTGAACGTCTTTTTTGTACTGAGCAACTCTATTTCGCGATTTTTGTAGAGGGATACCCTTGGTGGTTTTACGTCTTCGTGCAGTGCCTACCTTGGTTTTTGACGTGTCCCTAGACATTTTTCCGTCGAGATAATTTTGTAGTAATTCTTGTACTTCTTCCATGTTTTGTGGACGACCACTTGGATTAAACGCCATTAAATATTTGATGATGCGATTGATCTCTGGAGGAATATCGGCTAATTTATTCACGGGAGTCGGCGGCACACCTTCATTGATGTTCTTGAGTATTTCTTGTAACGATAAGTCGGCATAAGGTGGTTTTTCACAAATGAACTCGTATAGTGTGGCACCTAAAGAGTAAACATCGGATAGATAACTAACTGACTTACTACTTTTCACCTGTTCTGGGGCCATGAAATTGGGTGTACCGAGAAGTTGGTTTGTGCGTGTGTAGTTCGCATCGTTGTTTTTGGCGATTCCTAAATCAGCTATTTTTAGGTGCAAACCCTTTTCGGTTTCGTAAATGATGAAATTATCAAGTTTCACATCGCGATGTATTACCTGCATTTTGTGTAACACACCTAAACCCTTTGCCGCTTGAAGCATTAATTCTATTTTTTGTCGTAAAGGCAGTTTGTAAAGTTTATCAAGCTCGTAAGGATCACTTACATATTCCATGCTATAGTAGTAAGCGTCTCGATATTTTCCACCGCCATATACCTGTAGTAAGTGTGGTTCGCAAAGGCCGATTGTTTTTTGCCACTCGGTAAAAAAGCGCTCGATATGTTTTTGTTCTTTCAAAATTTTTAGTGCGCATACTTGGTGAGTTGGAAAACAAATTTTGTTTTCACGGCAATATTCTATTAATTGTTCCTGAGTTTGGGAACTCCAAATATCTTTGCGATATTTACAGTACGCTTCAATGCTTTCTGGAGGAACATTTTCTTTTTGTGCTTCCGAGTAAGCAATTAGATTGGCAAAATCAAATTGTGCCAAATTAACGCTCGCCCTATATATATAGGCCATACTCCCTTGTCCTATGGGCCTATCTATAATGTAAGTATTATCCCAATTGAGACCACGGGGTAGTTTTGTCAGATCCATAACAATTTATCCAAACTTATATTCTCATAAAGTAAGTATTAGTACAGTTTATTATTATAGCATAATTTTCTTGAATTTAAACAACATCTTCCACATACTCACTTGTTAACGACAATTTATCGGAGAATTTTTACCAAGGGACATCGAATGTACAATGTGCGAAATACCGTATTGGAAATCTTAAATAAAAACGCGCGTTTTTGGGACCAGCACCTACACTTATCAAATTATTCAACTGTACAGAGCGAAAAAAACTTAATTACAGAAATTGTAAATGGAATCCAACGTCGCAAACTAACGCTACAATATTTAATAAAACACTACTCTCATGGAAAGCCACAGCCCGCAGTATATAATTGTTTGCTTTTAGGGATTTATGAACTTTTGTTTTTAGAAAAAGTACCGGCATACGCTGTGATCCATTCGTGTGTTGAACATAGTAAAAAAATATCGAAAAAATCTGCAAAATATGTCAATGCTGTTTTGCGTAACATTCAACGCAGCGTTCGCAAAGAACAAAAAAAATATAGCAAGAACTATTTGCCCATTTCGCATGAGGACGGTTGGTATTTTTCACAAGCTTTATTTCCGGAAGACAAAATTCGTTATTTGTCTGTCGTGTATTCCTATCCGGAATACTTGGTGGATAAGTGGTGTAGAGATTTTGGCGAAGAACAGTGTATTCATTTATTGCTAATGGGCAATACACGACCAGGTGTGACTGTAAGAGTTCGCAATAGCTTCCGTTGCGATGAATTACAGATGATCGATGGGAAAATGGCAAAAGTGTCGGGAGATGTTTCGCTTATTCCTGGTTATCACGAAGGGGATTGGGTTGTACAAGGTCTTGCTTCCAGTGAGACAATTGAACTAATTGAGATCGCACCGCGCAGTTTGGTTTTAGATCTATGTGCCGCTCCCGGAGGGAAAAGTTTTCATATTGCCGATAACATGCGGGGGGAAGGTGTTGTTGTTAGCGGTGATAAATCAGTGGAACGTTTAAGAAAAATGTGCGAAAACAAGGAGCGCCTTCAGCTACAAAATATACAGCCTATCGCGATGAACTCGAAGAAATTGCCAAAAAACTTTGCACAACATTTTGATTGCGTTGTTGTAGACGCTCCGTGCTCCAATAGTGCTGTCTTTAATAAAAGGGTCGAGGCGCGTTGGCGATTCTCGGTAAAAAATTTACAAAAATTGAACAAAGAGCAATATAAATTATTGCGTAGTGGGGCTACAGCGGTAAAACCAGGAGGAAAGTTGGTTTATTCAACGTGTAGTATCGAAAAAGAAGAAAATGAAAATTTAATCGCCGAATTCCTAAAAGAGCACGACGATTTTTGCTGTTGGAAATACAAAAGAATGTTTCCGCAATTGCCATTTGTCGATGGCGGTAGTGTGCATATACTTTGCCGGAAAGCTTAATTTTTATTTATTTGATCGTTGGGCAAAATTTTGGTGTATGATACCGCTACAGAGTTAATAACGGCGAGTTTATGTAAGTGACTACTTAGTAATCGCTTACATAAAGGAGGAAGTGAAATGAAGACTTCCCCAGGGTGTCATTCCTGCGAAAGCAGGAATCCACGATATAAAGTTGACTTGTAAACGCCTGGATCCCTGGTCAAGCCAGGGATGACACCCTTAGTTAGTTGGTAAGCGTTACCAGTTACCTATCTATTTTTAGCCTAGTTTAAGAAAATAGATACAGGCAAAACTTGTGCACGAAACAATCGTTGCCACGCAAATACCAAGTAGAAGAGGTTTGTAGCCAATCTTTTTCATTGAGGTAAAGCGCGTGTTTAATCCCACGCCAATGAGTGCCATTAAAATGAGAAATTTGGTAATGATTTTCACATTTTCAATGAGCGCTATGGGAGTAACCTCATCCAGCCACTTGAAAAAACCTACAGAATTGATGGCAGCTACCGCCAAAAACAGCACGACAAACAGCGGCAATTTAATTTTGCTCCAAAAAGGTGCTTGTTGGGTATCATTATCTTGATCACTGTAGATGAAAGTCATGGCGACAATGACAAAACCCATTAAAGCATTACGCGTTAACTTTACTGTCGTAGCCCATTTCCCCGCATCTTCACTGTAAGCAAAACCTGTTGCCACAACTTGCGAGGTGTCATTGACAGCAGTGCCTGCCCAAAAACCGAAGAATGTGTCGCTCAAATGTAAATATTCCCCCAGCAATGGATATATAAAAACCGCACATGTTCCGATGAGTGTATTTACAGCAATAGCAAAAGACATTTCCTCATCTTTGGCTTTGATTGCTGGAGCTACAGCGGAAATAGCCGTATTGCCACATACTGCCGTCCCTACTCCTATTAGTGCCGCAAGTTTAGGCGAGACTCCTAGCCACCTCCCCAACCAAAAGGTGGTGATTAAGGCTAAAAAGATAAGGGCCACCACTAACAGTAAGGCTGTCCCTCCAATGGCAGCAATTTGTGCTAGAGAGATACGTACTCCCAGTAAAATAATGGCTAATTTTAGGACGTGTCCAAAACACAAACGAATGCCTTTGTTGTAAGTATCGGCAACACCAACAGTATTACCAATAATAAGTCCCACTAGCATGCCGAGAACGACTTGCCCAATAATTTTTTGATATGTACCAGGTAATGCTTGGTGACCGAAGTGCACAACGATGGCAAGAATGGTAACGAGCGTTAGTCCAGGTAAAAATTCTTTTATTTTCATTGTCAACTCTCTGTTGTCCGACGGAAAGATAATTTACTTTTTTGATAAAACCGCGTAAATCTTGAATATCTTACTTGTGCATAGTGTGGTTGTCAATAGATATATTTTTATATCTTTATATTAGAATATTTGAATTGTGTGTGATTTTGGTGTGATAAACTTTCTATTGGTACAATTTGGTTAATAATGTAGAATATGTCTAATATTATGTGATCGTTATTACCAATATAGAAATGTAAAATGCCAAAAGAATACACAATTCAATGCCCGCAGTGCAATTCATGCGTGCAAATACGAATACAGCCCGTCAACGCACTGATTCATCTATTGTGTTGTAAATGCAATCGTGTGATCTTCAATAGTACGGACAATACGAACAATGCCAACGTTCAACCTTCATTCTCTAATAAAGTCAAATCTCACGGAAATGTTACACTGGCAAATCGTTATCGCGTGATCAAACAAACAGAAGAGGATCGTTATACTCGTATTTATACTGCTGAGGATATGTCAACGGGCAAAAAAGTGTTTATAAGGGTTTTTGCACTTAAAGGTGAGAAGGTGTGTGAACAATTTCGGCCGTCGATGAAATTCAAACATCAAAATTTATATAACTACCACGACCTTGGAGTTCATAATGGTCGCTATTTTGCCGTGTACGATTTTGTGGAGGGGGATACGCTACAATATTGTTTAGAGCAACGGCGTATTATCCCTCGCCACGTAGTTTCCATAATTTTAAGTATCGCAAAAGCGATTCAGTATTTGCACAGCAATGATTATACAGGCGCTGAGATTTTGTCAAAAAATATACTTATCTCCAAAGATTGGAGTATTCGACTTCAAAAATACAACGACCATATTTTTATAAATCTGGATCTGGACCAACATAGGAGTTGTCTTGGCATTTCTGAAGGCGTTGCGGAAATGCCTTTAGAAAGAATACGTAATAGTAAAAAAGGGCGAACAACGGCGAGTGATGTGTACGCTCTTGGAGCTGTTTTATTTGAAGCACTTACGGGTGTGAAGGTATTCAGTGAATATCGGACTTTGGATAAACTTTTCTATGCTAAATTGAAGAATAACTATAAACGCATTGGCGAATATAATCCGTACCTTAGTGAAAAACTTGTGAAAATTGTTGAATGTGCCATGCACCACGACGCAGAACAACGTTTGACATTAGACGATATGATTCACCAGCTACAGCAGGCATTACAACTCGAAAATCAACTGAATAGTGTGCGTGAATTAGATGACAAAGTTGTGCAACATTTTTTCCAAAAAAATGTGGAAGAAACCTTATGTACTTTAGAAACTTCGATGGGGGATATTCTCGAAGAAGATGTGGATAATAAAAAGGTAAATGGACGATACTTGTTAAAGAGACAACTGGGGACAAATAGTTTTTTAGTTTTCGATGAACAACAACATCGACTTGCGGCAATGAAGGTTATAAAAGATGTTCACTCATTCTCTTTGTTGGATAAAATATTGAAAATAGCATCAAAACCTGTTCGTGGCGTAGTCGAGTGGTATCACTGTGAACAAAAAGCTACGGGCTACTTTTTGTTACTCCAAAAGTACATGCGCGGTGAAAATCTCGAAATTGTTTTGCAAAAGAAAGCAATACTGACACCACATAAGGTGGTTGATCTTTGTTTGCAAATAGTGGATGCTCTTCAGTATTTACATGAAAATAAAATTGCTTGTGGGGATTTAACACTTCGCGATATATTTGTTGACATTGATAACGAAAATAAAGTGTGTCTCGTAAATCCATATCTATACCACATAAAAAATAGTTTAATAAAACAGCGGCCCTTTGAGGAACTAGTGGCTCTTGATATTGGATTTGTGGGTTCCCTTTTGCAAAAGTTATTGAATTTTTCTACGCAGGCCTCGAAAATAATTCACCCACCAATATACGAGACGATGAAAAGCATTATTGATGAAATGACAAACCATCATTCTAGCCTGAAGCAAATCAAAGAAAAATTACAGTTGGAGATGGTGTACAACTTGTTTTGCAACGCTTGTGGTTGGTACACTAAGATTCAACAGGATGAAAATTGGACATGTCGCGTGTGCAAGATGCATTTACAAATGGATAAAGAATTTCCCGAAGCAAAGTACCTGTTCAAATCACAAGTGAGTGAAACGGTATTTGATGTTTGGGATTTGAATGAAAATGCGTATGTCGCATATTGTTTTTCGCAAAATATCGATAAAGAAAAATTGAAAACTTTGTGTTTTCATCAGCCATTAGGGATTATGAGGTATATGGATTTTTGGCAAAAAAACAGCAAGACTTATGTCGTTTGCGAACCACTAGAGGGTATTGCTTTGTCAGAAATCATCCATAAGACAGATGTTTCGCGGTTATTAAACATAATTGAAAAGGTCGGTGTGATATTAGAAAGACTACATCGTTTACATTTGGTGCATGGTAACCTAAATGTGCAAAATGTTTTGGTAAACGGAAGAGATGTGTTGCTTGTAGATTTACAATTGTCTGTTGAGAAAAATGTAGACTGTGAGTGTTGCGATCCCTTGAAAAAAGTAAATTCTACTTGCGATATATACTCTTTGGGAATAATCATAGAAAGCATTTTTAGCCGCGCAGAATTTTGTAATTACAAACACTATGTCGCATCGCTAATTGCGAGGTTGATAGCTCCAGAATCTCGATTTGCCTCAATGAAAGAATTTTTGGATGAACTGCGAGAAGTGAAGCAACAATTTTTATTATAAGATTTCACCTCACGCTCAAGAAAACTTTTCGTGTTCTCTTTGAGCGTGAATAAGGCAATTAAACTTCCAAATTTCAAACTACCTACCCAAGATACCCAACGAAAAAACATGCATTTTATTCTTTTTTATCTGAATCATCGTATCGGAAATCGCCGAGGCGATAAAATGAAAATCTTTTACATGATATGGGTGTGCGGTAATAGACTGTCCCTCCGTTACTTCTTTGATTACGTCAAGGGTATAAACATCTTTAATTTGAAATGTCCCCGGATCGCGATAGCGTTTCCCTTTTTTGTATGCAACGTAATAGCTCGAACCATAAATGGGGAATATGTGTGAGCGTTCACGATGAATTTGCGAACTAGGGCTGTTTTTCAAAATAGTCCCTTGCGAACAAAATACGTATTGACCTTCTAGTTCCAAAGGAAGATAGCCCCGGGTATTGTGTTCACGTTTTGTTTCAAGACGCGCGTTGCGTAAATACATCCACTGCACTCCCCAGGGAGAACCGCTGTTTTGGTGACATGTTAAGTTGTATAAGTACGCATCGCTACGCCAATTTAGACGATATCTAGTACTTGCATAATACGAATATTGTGTGTTCAGCGCCAGTGGGGAAATATTAAACGTCGTGGTATCCATGAGTGCATACTTGCGTTCACTACCTCTACGCCCTTTTTCTTCGAGAATCGTGACAAATGCCAAACGATCATTGTCTAACCCCATAACAATGTCGATAATTTTATGTGGAAAGTCTTTGTGTTTGTGAATTTTTTGCGTTAAGTAGTCATAAACGATGATTAAGTTATTGTTTTTTGAGTAGGCGATTAAGTAGCTTCCACCCGTAGCGAAAACAGATGAAACATCAGGCATCGCGATATCGTTGATAAATTTACGTTGAAGTAAACTGTATACTTTTAAACGCCGCGAATCTTGTAAACGCAGTACAACATATGCTCCACCAAAAGCAAGACGCGCATCGACGACTTCTGCGGGTAAATCAACAACTGTGCTTTTTGCCATCGCCAAATTACCCATTTGTTGTACGCGACGATAAACTTTTTTGCGTCTTTCTAAAAAGTGATCTGCGTGTAGTATGTTTACTTTACGCTTCACACTTTTTTTACCTTTGGGAGAGAATACTACCAATTCCACGAGTTGTCTACCAGAGTACGCAAATTTATAACGCACGCGTTTTCCACAACGCACATTGCCATCGGCAAATTTCCAGGTATAAAAAGTGTCGCTGAAATCTTCTGCAACACTAAATTCATAAAAGCCATTTTCTAGCTCTTTCATTTCCCATGTCACATCGACGTTCATCGTTCCTTGAACATTGTAATTACGCAGTACTTTTTCATAATAGTTGATACCATCATCGATATTGAGTTTTACAACGAATGTTCCCGGTTTGTAGTATGTGTGACTGGTATGCCACCCGGCTTTGGTTTCCCCATTGCCAAAATTCCACAATAGTTGGATGTTTTGTTGTAACTGTGGGGAAAAACTCGCTAAGAATGTGAGTTTTTTTCCAAGTTGTGCTTGCGGAGGTAGTGTGACATTAATCTGCGGAGCAGGCATATTTTTTAGTTGCGAACGATAGTGTGCTAAAAATAAATCTTGCTGTTCCTCGCCCATGCGCCAAAAAACACTGCGTAGCACTTGCCAATTTTTTTGGGCAATGGCTTTTTCTAATTGCTGCGCTTTTGAAGCAAACCTTTTGAGCATGTTGGACTTTTTGACCGGATCAAGCGCCTTTACTACCCCAGGGGAATGTTGAAAAGCTTTGAGATAAAAATCGGCCGCCTCTTCCCACTGGCGCTTTTCAATAGACTTTTGCGCCTCTTCAATATACTGCCATGCAAAACATTCCTCCATTTGGCGTTTTACATCTAGTTTGACCAATTTGTATTTGGGGTCTTCGAACATACTGCGTAAAATTACAATAGCTTGTTCCCAATTTCTTTGCTGTTTTTGGCGTAACGCTAGGTTCCATTTTTCATCTGTGGCCAAATGTATTTTTGTGAATTTGTGTTGTCGCTTGGGATCGATTTTATGGCGATTATGACGGTTTTTAGGCGTATTTTTTTTGTGAATATTTTGTGGCCGAGGATTATTTTTAACAACGATAACCTCTTTCTTTTCGTAACTGCTCGCAAGAATAAGCTTGCGATTGGCCTGTTCCTTTAATGATTTGTCTACGTCAAGTTTTTTTGCTTCGTTAAACATCGAGATTGCTTGTTCTATAGAGCCATCTTTTAGCAGCTTTTCTCCTTCGCTCATATAGGTTTCGTATATTGTCTGTTCTTTGATTTTATCTTTGCATTGTGCCAGTTGCTGATTGATAATTTCGCGTAAATGTCCCTCTAACATGTTACGCGTTTTTTCATAGATGAGCAGCGCCTGTTGTTGTTCACCGGCGATTTCTTTCTCATGTGCTGTACGCCACTGTTCGACGATGATTATTTTTTTATCAATGAGTTGGGCGTTGTTTTGGTCGAGTTGCCTTGCTTGTTCTAGAGTCCCTAAAGCTTTTCCCCACTCACGATTTGTAATATATGTATTGATGCGCTGTTCTGTGGATGACCAGTCGTATTCGGTTGGTGATGATAAAGAATTAAAAAGCAAAACGACGATAACCACGAAAATGCTCACATACGCAAATTGTTTTTTTAAACCTTGATTTTTTAGATGCCCCTCACAAATAGTTCGCAGATAGGCCACCTCGCGTTCTTCGGGAAGAACTTCTTGCATTTTATAGCAAAGGTCTATTGCTTCTTGCCAAGAATTACATTTCATTTTTTGATGGATGTCTTCAATCACTTTCTTGCGTAAAGCATCTACTTTTTCTAGGGCGGCTTTTGCAGTAGGTCTTTTCTCAAAAGCTTTTTGATATTCGAATATTGCTTCGCACAACGCGCCTTTTTTCTCTTGTTGTTGTCCATTTTTCATGTGTTGTGCAAAAAAATGATCTTCAAGGAGTACTTCGCGTTGTGTCGAACGATGAACACTGTCGAAACTTTCGTTCAGGTAAGTGCTTATTGCCGAAATGACATTTTGGGTGTCCCATCTTTTGTTGTGGTCACTTGTCAACATACCATTGACGATGGCCACCACATTGCGTGGAATTTCCGGTTTGATTTCTTCAATGGAAACCAATTGATTTTGAATATGTGCAGCTAATAGCTCCATCAAGTCGGAGCTGACAATTGGTAGCTGTCCGCTGAGCAATTGGTATAGAGTAACACCTAGCGAATAGATATCACTTTTGCCATCAACAACACCTCCTTGGATTTGCTCAGGTGACATGTAGGCGGGAGTACCAAGAATCATATTGGGTTGCGTTAATTGCACGTCATTGTTCACCGAAAGCATTTTTGCTAGACCAAAGTCCGTAACCTTTACGGTGTCACCACTGTCGATCATAATGTTACCAGGCTTAATGTCGCGATGGATAATTTGCACTTTATGGGCTTTTTGTAACGCGCGCGCCGCATCGCGAATAATGCGTAAGGCCTGTTCTACCTCAAGCACCTGCTCTTCACGTAAAATGTCGCCCAAAGTTTTTCCATCGATGTATTCCATTACCATGGCAAAATTATTTTCACCCAGTTCGACGATGTCGTAAAGACTAACAATGTTGGGATGATTTAGCTTTGCTGTTGTTTGGGCTTCGATGAGAAAACGATCGTTGTTGCTAATTCCCAATACCAATTTTATTGCCACAACGCGTTGTAGAGTATTGTCAAAAGCTTTAAATACAGCACCCATTCCTCCCATACCAATTTTTAATTGAATTTCGTAGCGTCCGATTTTGTCTCCTGGTTTGATATTTTTCCAGTCGATCGCTTCCGATGCTTTTTGGGCATAATCGCTTTGGCTGTGAATGAACTCCGTCGGATGATCTTGTCGCTCTACTTTACTATTGAGGGTAGCTTCTTCGTGTAGGATCGTTTGGTCATTACCGCTGATCACTGTTTGTGGACTGCTGTGATTTTCGACGATGGTCTGATCACTAACACCGTCCTTTTCGTTAATGGTCACAGGAGCAGAAGAACTATGTGCAGTCTTAGGAATAAACATTGTTGGATCGCTTGTTTGTTGCTGCGAAAACTCCACGGTTTTTTCATGGCTAGGTTCATCATCTTTTTTTCGTTCTTCTGTCATAGTAGACTCCCTTTTATATACAAAAGTAAATATAATGTTTTCTCATATATAAGTGTAAATAAAAGCAAATATAAAATCACCCAAAGTAGCAAAGGCAGTTTTTTCAAATTAGAGAAAGGGGTGACGCTCGCAAGGCATTGTTAAAACAAGTTGCATAGATAGGGCAGGTCGGAAGGTGTAAGTAGAATCAATAAATCTATCTTTTACAAAGTGCGTTGTCGGGACGGACACAAGGTCCGTCCCTTTCTGTTCATGGAGATGGATATTCGTTTACACAGTTATAAATCAAATGGATGATACACAGTGCATGACACGATTAATCCAAAGCCGTTTGTTGTTCAATAACACGCGAGTTGTTGAGAATGTCCTTCGGTACTTGTAGGCCAAGTTGCTTGGCACGCGTAGTATTGATCATTTGTTGTCCTTTACGAATTGTCTTAATCGCAAAGTCTCCGGCGTTTTTACTATTATCGACTATTTCTAAAGCTCTTTTGGCCGCTTGATAACCATGTTGGTAGCCAGAAACCGTAATGGCACAAAACGCTCCTTGGTTTATCGAAAAAGCCCAAAAGCTTCCTTCGGGGACTTTACTGTTTTTTAATGTCCACTCCATTACTTTTGGTGCAGGAATTGTTTCTCCTTCACTATCTTTAATCGTGTGGTAATGACCAATAATTAAACAATCACTTTGCGTTTGATATTTCTGCACCGCCTGCTGCCAAGTGGAGAAATTACTAATTCTCTCCACCGCGACAATTTCCATGGGTATGTGATCTTTTTGTTCAAGTACTCGTTGCTCTAAACCTTCTGTGGAAGGGCTCTTGTCAGCAATAAATGCAACTTTTTCAATGCGCGGATCATTTTCTTTTAATAAATTTGCTGTTTGAATAAAGTCTTCGTGTTCCAAAAAGCCCGTGACGTTTTTTGCGGGAAAACCATATTCGTGAGGTTCGCTATTTACTCCTAGAAAAACGAACTGGTATTTGCTGTTGCGCATTTGCCCGGCAATATAGTTTGTGGCGTTGTCGTCGGAGGTGATAATGATGTCGGGGTTGTTATCTTTGATTAATTCTCGCGCTTTTTGCGAAATTTCCGTTTTCCATTTATCGGTGGTTTTGCGCTTGGTGTCCATGTAAAAGTATTGCGTTTCGATGTCTGTTCCAATACGCTTACGCAGTGCTGTAGATATACCGTTGTTGATCTCTTGCACCCATTCCATTTCCTGATGATAGCTGTGAATAATGAGAATCTTTTTGGTAGCGGCATTTGAGGAGAATAGTTTTGGTTGTACGGTTTTTACAATGGTTTTTGTCTGCGCGGTGTCTTGTTTTTGTGGCGGTTCGGTGATTTCAACGCCTGCACAACCCATAAATAGTAAAGAAAATAGAAAAAAAGTTATGGCTCTCATATCTTGACTCACTTTTTTTTGTAGGACAACAATTGTAAACTATGTGGAGCGAGTTCCATAACTAGGCGAAATCCCGTCCACGGATTTTTTTTGTGGTATAGAGATTTGGAACGGTAACTACTGCGCATACCACCTTGATGATAGTTCCAACCACCACCGCGAATGGCCATGTATTTGCCTTTTTGGCGTTTGGTTTCTGTTCCATTGTATACAAAAGAATACATACTGGCGGTCCACTCCCAGACATTGCCGTGCATGTCGTGAATTCCCCATGAATTCGGAGGGTAACTGCCCACGGCCACGGTTCCATGGTCGCGCCAATTTGATACCCAGTCTTGCTCCCAGGTATAGTTTGCTAAATTTTTTGCGGCGTTCTCGCCCCACGAATAGGTGGTGTTTTGTCCCGCTTTGCACGCATACTCCCATTCTGCCTCTGAGGGAAGGCGCATGGTCATTTTGAGCTGCTTGCTTAGCCACGTACAATAATCGTGTGCGTCGTCCCAAGAAACGTTTGTGACCGGATGTTGTTTATCGGCAGTGTGTTTTTTGTAAACATTGTATTGTGCCGTGGTGACTTCATATTTGCCAATGTAAAACGCGTGGTGGATTACTACCTTGTGTGGGGTTTCTTCTTGGCGAAAATGTGGGCTTTCTTTTGCTGTTCCCATCACAAAACTTCCGCTGGGGACAAAGACAAACTCAATAATGTTGTTACCAATGGCGATTTTTTTCTTGGTAGGTAATATCTTGCTGTATAGTTCTTCGTACAACGAATTAAGTTTAGCACTAGGAAACTGTGATCTAAGTTTACCAAAACTTGTGATGGCTTGAGAATACTTCTTTTGCGCAAGGAGTTTTTTGGTTACCGCAATGCCGTTTTGCAGTTGATTTTGAATATTTTTCTGTTGTTGCAATTGACGTTCGAGCTGTTTTTTCGCTTTGCGTGCTGTAGCAGCAATAGTAGTTTGTGGGTAGCGCGAGATTAATTTTTGTAGTTGTTGTAAGGCATCTTTATAGTTCTTATTACTCATTTCGCGTTGTGCACGTGCCCAAATATTTTTTGCCGATTCGTTGTCGAGAATGTATTCGCGTATCACACGTTGCTTTTTTTGCGCTTTTTCAAGGTATAGCGGGTCGGGATATTCTTCAATGAGCTTTTTGAGAAATTTTTGGGCCTGTTGGTATTCTCGCTGATTAAATGCTTTGCTTGCACGTGCCCACAAATCTTTTGCCCATTCTCTACGCGAAAGTGTGGCGCTTATCGACTTGTAAAATCTTTGTGCTTCCTGGTTGTAGGATGACGTAGGATATTTGGTGGTAATTTCTAAAAATAAACGTTGCGCATCTTTATAGTTATTGTTTTTGTATAGTTCATTTGCCTTGTCCCATATTTGGGCAATTTTGCGTTTTTGTTGTTCTTCTTTCTTACGCCGCGCAATGATTTCCAAAACAACTTCGTTTTTTTCACATGCCTGCTGCTGGTAAGGCGAGTCAGGATAATTTTCGATGAGTTCTTGCAACTTTTGGTGCGCAAGGTCGTATTTTTGTTGTTGAACTAGAGTATTACTCTGTTCCCATAGCGCTTTAGATTTATCTTGTTTTGCGACAACATTGTTTGTGGATGGATTGTTTTTCGTTTGCTGTATGTTGTTCTTTGAATTTTTGCTGCTCTGTGGTAAAAAATGTACCACCCCCCAAACGACAATTCCCAGAGCGAAAAGTAAAATAATGGGTGAGAGGCGCTTCGTACGTCGTGGAACAAGCCACTGACTCGATCTCTTCATGGGAAAAGTATTGTCATCGATGACGTTTTCTATTTCTTCAATACGTGCAATTAACGCGTCCATATTGGCAATGCGTTTTCGCGGATCTTTTTCGCTAAGATCTTTTATCAGATTTTCCACAATTTCGGGAACGTGTTGCGCGGCATCTTGTAAAGGTGGCAAGGGTTCTGTGACGTGTTTGTAGGCAATTTGCATCGGTGTCTTACCGCGAAAGGGAATCTTACCCGACAACATTTCGTAAAATGAAATGCCAAGGGAGTAGATATCTGCACGAGTATCTATCGTTTCTTCTCCTGTAACAATCTCCGGTGCGATGTAGTAGGGTGTGCCCAAAAACTCTCCGGTTTTTGAAAGGTTGAAATCCTGATCCATGAACTTGGCCAATCCAAAATCAGTAATTTTTACCTCACCATGGTTTGTCAGCATGATATTTGCCGGCTTGATATCGCGGTGTAAAATATTCGCGTCATGTGCAAATTGCAAGCCAAATGCCACCTGTTTGAGGATGAAAAGTGCTTTGGGAACAGAAATGAACTTATCTTTTTGGATACGCTGTTTTAGGGTTTGCCCGTGAATGTACTCCATCTCCATGTAATGGTGACCATCCTGTTCTCCCACATTGCTAATAGAAACAATATTGGGATGATTTAAAACCGCTGCCGCTTTTGCTTCTTGAAAAAAGCGTTGAATGAGGTTCTTTTGATTACACAGGTCGCGATGTAGTATTTTCATCGCTACTTTTTTGTTCAAGGAGAGTTTTACGGCTTCAAATACAGTTCCCATTCCACCTTGGCCCAAAACTCTAACTAGTTTGCAACCACCTATCTCTTGACCAATTTTGATTGCATTACCCATATTTGTCACCTATAGAAGATTGTGTGAGAAGGATTGTCGAAGTTTATTATTACATACAAATTGCGTTTGTCAATATTTGTTTCACCTACAACAATTTATGACAGATTTTCGTTGTGAGAGTTAAAATATTCACACAAGGACATCGATACTAGTAGAGGAAAAACACTTTGTGGGAGGAATCCTTTTTCTAGAAATTTGTAACGAAGATAACTATCCCCATGATAAATACAAAAACAGAAAAGGCTTTTTTCAAGTGTTGTGAGGAGATAAATTTGACTAAATAAGTACTGGCGAAAATACCTATGGTGGCAAATAGTGTAAAAAGTAATGTGGCGTTCCATGAAATAGTTACTTTATCGATGTAGCCCAATACACCTGATGTGGAATTCATGCTCATGATGGCTAGAGATGTTCCTACAGCGGATTTGATAGGTAGTTTGGCAAAGAGAACTAACGTGGGCACTATCAAAAAACCTCCACCAACACCTACGAGTCCTGAGAGAGTACCTACAAATAGACCACTTACCAATAAAATGAATAGAGAACTCTTATGTTCGTCATCTGCTGGTGTTTTTCCTGTAGACATGAAGTATGAAGCGCAGAGAATGGTGATGGCGAACAGGGTAAGTTGTACGGTGTCACTCAGTAGTGCTGCCATCTTCGCCCCAGTATAAGCAGCGAGCATTGCCATCGTACCGAAAGTAAAGACGATGTGGAAGCGAATGAGGTCTAATCTCCAATAACGAATAGCACCTATGAAGCTGGTGATACCGACCACTACAAGGCTCATACATACAGCTGGTTTTACTTCAAAACCCATAATATATATAAAAACGGGAACAGCCATGATGGAGCCACCACCACCCATTAACCCAGGTAGAAACCCGATGAGAAAACCGAAGATGATACTGGAAATAACCATTGTTTGCTCCCACATTACTGCAAATAAAAAACGCAACCGTGTATGTGCATTATGGTAGAGAGAGAATGTCATCCTACAATGACGTGAGGATGACATTCTTGTGAAAATTTTACTCTCCATCAATGGCAGCGATACATCACAGTTGCGTTTAAAAATTTCCCACTTGTGGACGTGAATTAAATCGCGTCGATAATCGCATTTAGCGTTGCGCTTGGACGCATAGCGCTGCCTGCTTTTTGTGCATTTGGTAAGTAATAACCACCTAGGTCTACTGGTTGCCCTTGTGCAGCTAAAAGTTCAGAGTTGATTTGCTCTTCTTTTTCCTTTAGTTGCTTGGCAACGTCCACAAAGCGTGCTTGTATTTCCGCATCTTTGCTTTGCTCCGCGAGTGCTTCTGCCCAGTACATTGCTAGATAGAACGAACTACCACGGTTATCAATTTCATTTACCTTACGTGAAGGTGATTTACCGTTTTCTAGATACTTGCTAATCGCTTGGTCTAGAGTTTCGGCGAGAACACCTGCTTTAGCATTGCCGTCTTTTTCCGCAATGAGTTCCAATGAAGGAACTAGTGCGCAGTATTCACCCAATGAATCCCAACGTAAGTGACCTTCTTTTTCCAACTGTTCGACGTGCTTTGGAGCAGAACCACCCGCACCAGTTTCGAATAGGCCACCACCGTTCATCAGCGGTACAATAGATAGCATTCTTGCACTTGTTCCTAGTTCAAGTATGGGGAACAAGTCTGTTAGGTAATCGCGAAGAACGTTTCCTGTTACGGAAATAGTACTTTCGCCTTTGCGAATTCTCGCCAACGAAAATTCCATCGCTTTTTGAGGTTTCATGATTTGCAGATCAAGTCCTGTTGTATCGTGATCAGGAAGATACGCATTTACTTTTTTGATGATCTCGGCGTCATGAGCACGGTTTTCGTCTAACCAGAAAATCGCAGGATTTTGCGATGCTTTTGCTCTGCTTACGGCTAAACGCACCCAGTCGCGTATTGGTGCATCTTTGGTTTGACACATGCGATAAATGTCACCGGTTTCGACATTGTGCTCCAAGACAACTTCACCTTTGTCGTTGACTACGCAAATTTTACCATTCGCTGGTGCTTCAAATGTCTTGTCATGTGAACCATATTCTTCGGCTTTTTGTGCCATCAAACCAACGTTAGAAACACTTCCCATGGTCGATGGATCGAATTGGCCATGTTTTTTGCAGTCTTCAATAATTTCGCGATACATAGTTCCATAACTACGGTCAGGAACAATTGCTAAGGTGTCTTGTAGTTGGTCGTCTTTGTTCCACATTTTACCACCGTCGCGAACGACGTTTGGCATCGAGGCGTCGATAATGACATTGTTCGGAACGTGTAGATTTGTGATACCTTTGCGAGAATCTACCATTGCTAGCCCAGGGCGGCTTTCGTAAACTGCAGCGAGGTCCGCTTCAATTTCTGCTTTTTTTTCTGCAGGTAGACGGTCGAGTTTGGCATATACATCTGCGATACCATTGTTGAGGTTTGCACCAATTTCTTTTAGAGAATCAGCATGTTTTTCTAGCGCATCTTTGTAGTATACAGAGACACAGTGTCCAAACATGATTGGGTCAGAAACTTTCATCATCGTGGCTTTGAGGTGTAGAGATAGCAGAACTCCATCTTCTTTTGCCTTCTCGATTTGTTGTGCATAAAACTCACGTAGAGCTTTGACATTCATTGCCGCTGCGTCGATAACTTCGTCTTTTTGCAGAGCAACAGATTCTTTTAAAGTTGTCTTTGTGCCATCTTCAGCGACAAATTCTATTTTTACATTACATGCCTCGGGCATGGTTGCTGATTTTTCGCTGGAGAAAAAGTCTTTATCAGACATATGAGCTACAGATGCTTTTGACCCTTCACTTGGCCAATCTTTCATCATGCGGTGCGGATTTTTTTGTGCAAATTTTTTCACCGAACTCGCCGCACGTCTGTCAGAGTTTCCTTCGCGAAGTACGGGGTTTACGGCAGATCCTAGAACCTTCGCAAATCTTTGTTGTAGTTGTTTCTCTTCGTCGTTTTTTGGTTCTTCTGGATAATCAGGAATGTCGTAGCCGTGCTCTTGTAGTTCTTTTATGGCACTTTGCAACTGTGGAATGGAAGCACTAATATTTGGTAATTTGACAATGTTTGCTTCAGGAGTTTTTGCTAATTCGCCTAGTTGTGTTAAAAAATCGTCGATTTTTTGTTCATCAGTAAGGCGGTCTGGAAAATTGGCGATGATTCTACCAGCAAGGGAAATATCTTTTGTTTCTACATTTATATTACAACCTTTGGTGTATGCTTGCACAACAGGAAGGAGTGCGTAGGTTGCAAGAGCTGGTGCTTCATCAATTTTCGTCCAGATAATTTTTGATGTTGTCATGTTCTGTCCTTTTTTGAAAAGATTTATCTGAAGATGTGAAATCTTACTAGAAGTGATGGTAAAAAGCAACAAAAACGTTAGCGATATCGCAAATTACCACGAACCTTTGCTCGGCATACTTTTCCACGGTTCTTCAATAGGTAGTGCTTCGCCTTTTTGTAAAAGTTCTACCGAAACATTGTCGGGAGATTTTACAAAAGCCATACGACCATCTCGGGGAGGACGTAAGATGTCAACACCATTATCCATGAGTTTTTGACAGGTTTCGTAGATGTTGTCTACCGAATAGGCAAGATGCCCAAAGTTGCGCCCATAGCTATATTCTTCTTCCTGATCCCAGTTGTAGGTGAGTTCTAGTTCTGGTTCCCCAGGTGCAGTTGCTAAAAAGATAAGTGTAAAACGTCCGGCTTCTACCTCTTTGCGTCTTACCTCTACAAGCCCTAATTTATTGACAAAGAAGTCTAGTGCGCGGTCAATGTCTTTGACACGAACCATTGTATGTAAAAATTTCATTTTTTCCTCACGATACGAGAATTTGTTATACTGTCAGTAGTATACTGATACGTTTTGAATTTTTTTACGAGTGGTACTATGACAAAATTATTATATCAAACAGATAGCTATTTGAAAGAGTTTACCGCTACAATTACCGAAGTCACAGATGAAGGTGTTGTGTTATCGGAGTCGGGGTTTTATCCTGGTGGTGGAGGGCAACCTTGCGATTACGGTAGCATTGAAAACTCTCAAGGACAAGTTTATGCGGTAACGGGAATAAAAAAATACGATGGAAAAATGATACATGTTATCGAAGGTGATAAGCCAGGTATTGGTGAGGTAAAGAGTGCGATTGACTGGGAAAGACGTTACAAATTAATGCGTACTCATACAGCGATGCACATTCTTTGTGCTGTTATTTGGCGCGACTATGGTGCTGCGGTAACCGGAGGAAACATGGAGCCGCTACGCGGACGCATGGATTTTGAACTCGAAGGTATGCAGCGCGAAATGGTAAATGAAATAGAAAAGAAAATCAACGAAGAAGTTCAAATGGCGCGCTCTATAGTGATTAAGATACATCCACGTGAAGAGGCGTTGAAAATACCTGATTTGGTACGTACAAAAACGAATTTAATCCCTGAGGGAATTACGGAAATTCGCACCGTGGAAATTGAGGGACTGGATTTGCAAGCCGATGGTGGTACTCATGTGGCAAATACGAAAGAAGTGGGTAGCCTGAAGTTAATCAAATACAAAAGTAAGGGACGTATCAATAAAAGGTTGACGATGGCTGTGGAGGATTGATGGCCGCGAACGGTATTGATCTTAAATGTTAGATGCCCTCGATTTCGAGGGCATCTACTCTATTTTACCAATCGCCGTCTTCGAAATCACCTTCTTCTAAATCTCCGAATTCATCGTCAGATGAATCTCCAGAATCTCCAGCATCTTCAGAAGAGTCTGCGTCATCAAAAGATTCTTCGGTATCTTCAAAAGAATCTCCTGCATCGTCAAAAGTTTCCTCTTCCGAAGCAGAATCACCTGTGCCTTCATCAACGTCTTCAAAAGAATCCGATGATTCCATGTCTTCAAAAGAATCTTCTTCCGAAGCAGAGTCTCCAGAAGAGTCAACATCCTCTAAAGAGTCAGAAGAGTCAACATCTTCAAAAGAGTCCGATGATTCCATGTCTTCGAAAGAGTCTTCTTCAGAGGTAGAGTCTTCAAATGTTTCTTCCTCCGATGTGGAGTCTTCAGAGGTAGAACTCACTGTGGTTTCTTCTTCTACTTCTTCCATTACTGGTTCATTTGAAGAGGAAGCACTTGTATTGTCGGAGCTACCCATGTCTACCGTGCTATCTTCAAAGTCGTTCGCATCTTCATTCATGTCGTTGGTGTCGTTTGTTTCCCAGTTGGTGTCGTTGAGGCTTGTTGCCTCTTCGTCGTTTCCTAGTAAAGAATCGCCTTCGTTTTCAGGGGCTAATTCTTCGGATTCTTCGTTGCTATTCTCATCACTAGCATCGTTTACAGTGTTGTCATCAATAGTGCTGTTTGTATTGTTTTCTTCTTCGTTTATTTGTTGTGTATTGTTATTTTCATCGTTTGTTGGTGCTGTAGATGTGCATGAAATCATTACAGCGCACATAACGGTAAATAAAACGATTCGTATCATTTTCTATCCCTTCATTTAGATATATTTCGTAAAACCTTTGTTGCATAAGCGCGTGGGAAAAAACAAAGCATGCTTGTTTCCACGAACTAGTTATAGTAACTCGCAACACAAAATTTTGGCACAAAGTAAAAGTTACGCATAGAGTTTATCTTGATGGTAACTAGCTGTCAAACATTTTGTAAGTCATGATTGTTTATATATTATACAAAAAAAATTTCACGACCTTGTAATTGTTATGTCATCGTTTCAACATATTTTTATCATTGTTTTGCGGTGAAAAATCAAGTGTTGTATATTTTACTCTTTATGAAAATATTTAAGATTGTTTTGATAAGGCGCAAACAGACAGACGAATACAGTGATAATGTTATTTTTTATGAGTCTTGATATTTTAAAACTTTCATAGTACACTTATCGTTACGCAAGTAGCAAATCTTAGTACGAAACATTTCAATCTCGGATGAATAATATGGCAAAAATAGAACGACTAAATAAAAGAGTAAAAGAACTAGCATCGAAAATCATTTTATATCGTTTAAGTGATCCACGTATCAAGCGTATCACTGTATTAAGAGCAAAATTTTCTCCTGATCTTCGTTATTGCACGGTTTATGTGTCGATATTGGGATCTAAATCGCAAGTACGAACGGCACTACGTGGTTTACAACATGCGCGTGGTTACATACAAAGACAAATCGCTGAGCGCTTATCTTTACGCTACGCCCCGACGATTAAAATCGAGCACGACGAAGGATTAGAACAACAACAGGAAATGACAAATATTATCGACAAAGTCAGAGAAGAAGACAAAGAGTATAATCCTGATACAGAAGAAGTCGAAGAACCGATTTCCACAGAGGGAGAAAGCGAAGAGTCTCTTTCCGATGAACCTCAAGATTCTGGAGACGACCCAGAAAAAAGTTAATATTTGAACTTACATACTCTGCAACTCCAATATCTCTCTAGAGAGCATCCTTTTTCCAATAGTTTTTGCGAGTCTGTCAAATGAACACAATATTTATTCGTCGTAAGGTCGATGGTTCAATTAAAGGACCTATTGCGATAGATTTTGCTTTTGAGCAGCTAAAACAACAACAGTCTTTTTCTGCATATCAAGTTTCTGAAGATCAATCACAGTGGCATGAAGCACAGACTTTTTTCCAAATGTACATGCAGCAAATTTTGAAAGAAACAAAACGTCTTTCGATGTCGCAAAAAATGTCGGCAAATCGCATGGGAAAGTATATCTTAAAATCGGAACTGGGTCGTGGAGGGATGGGAGTTGTTTACCTCGCTTATGATCCGGAGTTTGATCGCAAGTGTGCTATTAAAGTACTTTTGAGTAGTACCAATGCTCGTGCAAATAAAAGATTCATGATAGAAGCACGCGCAATGGCGCGTTTACAGCATAAAAATATTGCCAATATCTACGATATACAAGAGCATCCAAAGCGTTACTTTGCGATGGAATATGTCGAAGGATCTACTCTAAAAGAAACATTGGAGAACAAGCACATAACCCTAAACAAAAAATTGCAAATTTTTTGTCAAATTTGCGATGGTGTGGCATACGCACATCGCAATAAGATCATTCATCGCGACTTGAAGCCCATCAACATTCTGCTTGATAAAAACAACGTCCCCAAGATTTTGGATTTTGGTATTGCGAAACAAGTGAGCAATGAAACCGAAATCACTAAAACAGGTGAGATTATCGGTACACCAAAATATTTGGCTCCCGAAGTCATAAAGGGCGGTAAAGCGTCTTTCAAAAGTGATTTGTACTCCCTAGCGGTTATTTTCTATGAAATACTAACGGGTAATAGCCCGTTTGTGGGAGACAGCGCTTTAGAAATCATGTACGCTATTTCGATCCAAACTCCCCCTGTCCCAAGTGAAGTCAATTCTAAAGTACCTATAGAACTAGATTTGTTGTGCATGAAATGTTTGGACAAAGATCCAGAACATCGTCTCCAAAGCGTTGCTTTTTTACGCAAAGAAATAGAACGCTTTCTAAACAATAAACCAATTTTGACAAAGAAGTTCTCTTATGTGTATCGTGCCAAAAAATGGGTGTTGCGTAACCCATACCAAACGGTCTTAGGTATTACTCTAATGGCGGTTTGTGTGATACTCAGTTTTGCTTGGGGTTACACGGAGATGATGTTGGGAATCGCTGAAGAAGAGCACCGACAAGCACATTACGAGTTGATGGATGCACGATTCGAAGCTGCGGAAAATCTAATTAAAAATTCGAATTTTTATGATGCGTTTCATAAACTAGGAGAAGTGTACAACGATCAACAAAAGTTTTCGCAGAGAGAATACATTCACAAGGCAAACTTTTTACTGAAATACTCTATCCTTCCGTCTTTACCTCAGGTGCGCGTGTATCCAAAATCTGAAATGCATATCCATATGTCTCCTTTAGAGATGTATTTTTATAGCTGTGTGAAAAACACTCTATATTTGTGGAAAAATGTGCGAGCAAAAACATCACTGCAAATAAACGATTGTTGGTGGAAAATACCAGTAAAAAATGCCGATGTCGTGATTTTATTCACGAGCGATGCGCGCTACTTAGTTGTTTATAACAAGAAATACATTGAGGTTTTTGACACATTTCATAAAAAAGAAATTTTTTCTTTACACCGACAACGGAATATTGGATATGTGCAAATCGCGAATAATGGTAAATACATTGCCTATGCACACACCAATACTTCAGGAACAAAAGAAGTTATTCTTTACGAAATAGAGTCGCGGAAAGCGCATGTGGTCAATAAAGGAGGCCTAAGGCCGCAAGGAGTGTTGTTTTCATCTGACAGCAAATGGCTATTGCGCCTGGGAGTTCACGAAAATGTAGGGACGAAGTATGAAATTACCATATACAATGTTAGAAATCATCGCTACGTAACAGAAGTGACATACACATCTCCCCGAATTAAATTTTCGCAAAACAATGACATTTTGTACGTAAACAATCGTAGGATCGCAGATCTTACCAAGGAAATACCCAGGATCATACCACCGGAAAAAACAGCTCTAAAACACTTGGAGACAGATAAAGATTACTTGGTTTTGGAAAATGTAAGAATTTACCAACAAAGTGGTAAGATTATCTATTATGACGAATTGAGCAATACGAAAACTCAATTTCCGTTGGAGATGCCCGAAGTACAGTTTGATTTTTCGCATTCGTTTTTGTTAGGGAAATCGCCAAAAGGTGTTGCGTTGTGGTCCACAGATAGTAATCAACTTTGCTATTACTATCGCGATGAAAAGCAACCGCACTTGAGCTTTATACCACGGTCAAATACATTTTATGTAAACTCTGGGGATCGTGTCAAAGTGTATGAGTTGTTTGGCGGCGTAAAAAATATCGATTTTCTTGAAAAAACAGTCAAGTCTCGCGACAAAACCTTGCGTATTCAGTTTGGAGAAAATAAAGAGCAACACGTTGTGGTCGATAGTTCAAATGCGGCTTTAAAACAAATAAAAAAGCAAGTGAAAAACAAGGAAAGTTTGCTATTCTCGACGATCAATATCTACAATGAACATCGGGCTTTATGTAACGAAAACTTCATCGCTGTATTGGCGAAAGGATCTATTATAATCTACGATCGCAAAACGGATAAACGGTTTTATTTCATTTTGCCAGGATCACGATTTATCACAGCAGGTATCGATGAAGAACAACTTTACTATATACGGCGCGATCATTTGGGACTACTTTTGGGAAAAATTAGTCTGCAACAACTACTAGTGAGCAGTAAAAGTGATATTGTTGGCCGGGAAAGACGTCTGGCACAAGATGGTTATACGAGTTCTAAACTCGTTTTTTATAAAGAAAACATAATTACAAACCGCAGGGATTCTTTGGTGATATTCGATAAGAATTTACAAAAGCGCAGTGAATTGAAAATGATGAGGTTTCAAGACTTCACTAGGCACAACGATCGCATATATTTAACGCGTGATAGCTCGATTCATGTTTGTCAAATTCAGGAAAATGAATTGGAGAAGGTTAAGAGTTACAATTTACCTGCTTCTGATATGAGACAAATAACAATAAGTTCTGGGGGAGATTACATTGCAATTGCAAACCGCAGGGGACAGCATATTCTACTTGGCCAAATAAAAAATGACCAAATCGTTCATCTAAAGAAAATCCATGGCGGTAATAATCGCCTTTTACTCTTTCATCCGCAAAGGCCCATTTTGGCCATATTTGATACAGATGAAATTACACTATACGACTGTGAAAAAGATTATCGTTGTCTATACCGCAAAGGATTGGCTCTTGGGAGAATTGTCACATTTGACCCTCAGTGGGAATTTCTTGTAACAGAAATGCCCCAAGGTTTGGGGGTAAATTTGTTCCCCATGAAAGCAAAGCAAGAAAATTATCAAGACTTCATAAACACATATAAAATTCCCACACAAGAAATTTTTGATTACTAGGCAAAAAACGCATGAAAAACATACGCAATAAACTTTCGGATATACCGCTGACACCGGGAGTATATCAATTTACCAACAAAGAAGGCAATACCATTTATATCGGTAAGTCTATTTGTTTACGTTCGCGCATTAATAGTTATATGCACAAATCAAAATCGCTAGATAGTGCGTATGAAAAACGTCGACAATTGCTGCGAAGAGAAATGCGCGATGTGCAAATTCATCCAACACCTACGGAATTATTGGCACTTTTACTCGAAGATAAGATGATTAAAGATTACCTGCCTCGTTACAATGTTCGCCAAAAGAAGTTTCGCAGCTACTGTTATTTGCAATTGAGTGAAGGTACTTTTCCAAAAATGGAAATTCTCGAAGATTATCGCGAAGGGTGTTTTGGTCCATTTAAAGATAAATTTTTTGTGGAAAACATCGAAAGATTTGCATGTGAACACTTTGCCTTTTGTCGTTGTGCACACACAAAACGCAAATGTTGCTATTACGATATGAAATATTGTAAAGCGCCACATAAGTATAAAACGGCAGCAAAAAAATACCCGCAAAGTATTGCCAAAACAATTCAATTTCTCCAAGGACAAGACCGCGAAATTGTCAAAAAATTGGAAAAAAACATGCACGAATATGCGCAAAATTTGCAGTTTGAAAAAGCGGAAAAAGTGAAGAACGATTATTTTCTGGCAAAGTATATGGTGGAAAGACATAAATTCTGTGGCGATTTTATGTATCGCTACTTGGTGATTTGGGAAAATAACGAATACACATATACTTTTTTCCAAGGGCACTTACTCGACTTTGCACGAAGACATATTGCACAAGAAGATCTTGTTTTTCCGAAAGCGAAACGCGCCGAACGCGATCGCTTTCATTTTGACCGCGCCGGAGTAATATTTGAGTGGATAAAACGTCAGACCAATGTCGAATATTGTTTTTTTACCGTAGAGTAACCAATGAATCTTGATCATAGCCAGAAATATATTTTTACGTTAAGTGACGTTTTCTCTGTCGAAGAGTGTAAAAAATATATTGATAAAATCAATGACAATAATCCTAAATTAGCGCCACTAAATACGCTACAGGGGAGTCGTTTTAAACCTCAGGTACGTAACAACGAACGCATTATTTTTGACGATGTACCGCTCGCCAAAGATTTGTTCGGACGTATTCAAGACAAAGTTCCCCGTGAAATTCACGGTGCAAAACTCTGTGGCGTGAACGAACGCTTTCGTGGTTATCGTTACAAAAAAGATATGCACTTCGCTCCACATGCCGATGGTGCATTTTTTCGCAATGATCACGAGCGAAGTTATTACACTTTTCTGATTTATCTCAATGAAAACTTCAAAGGCGGAAACACCACGTTTATTGTCGAACCCGAAGTTTCCATCCCACCACAAACCGGAATGGCACTGTTTTTCCAGCACCCACTCATCCACGAGGGGCAGGTAGTTGTTTCCGGTATCAAGTACGTGCTACGAAGCGATGTAATGTATTGCACTGTATAAAATCGCTACTCTTGACCATATTCTATATTTACCTCCATTTTTGTGGTTATCTTTACCTTGAGGCTTCCTTGCGGGAATTCGTCTTTTTCTAGTATGCTTAGTTTGGTAGGCAAGCCATTCTGTGTGTAGACATCACCTGTTTTGCGTGGAGCGTCGAAAGAAAAAACAGCATTTGGCGAAGGCGTGTTGTCATCCGTTCCTTCAAAAATTACTTTCGTAGGATTTTCTGCCAAAAAGATTTTGGCAATGTCAATATCAACTGGATCGCCTGTAGAAAAACTTTTTTCTGCAAGTAGTTGTTGTTTGTCTTCGGTGGCGTTAAACAAAATCCGCGGCATGGTTAAGTTACGAAGTAAACGTTGTTGACGTTGGCTCAAAGGATTGTCATTTTCATCTATCATAAGCGGTGGTTTTCTACCAAAAATGAATTTACTTTGTGGTGGAATACTATCCACTATTCTTTTTTCACCAGCACGTCGTGTGGTCGCTTCAAATTTGTGACATATTACCTGTAAATGCGTAATCACTCCCTGGTATTTACCCAGAACTACATAGGTGACATTGCCGTCGATGATTAGTTGATCGTCGTGTTCGACTTCCGGCGGAATAATGTCTATATCTGAAACTTTTTTTATTGTTTCTGTACAAGTAAAGTCTAGTTCAGGCATGGCATAGTCCATGGTGAATTGTTGTTGTGCGGTAAATGAAGTTTTCTTTTCTGGAGATGAGGTTTTCTTTTCTGGAGATGAGGTGTTCTTTTCTGGGAATGTTTGATTTTGCGTTGCGTCATACCCACTCAGTTTTTCTTCCATTTTCGAGAATGGGTCCTCAGGTGTTTCGGTAACGTTATTTTCTATTTGTTTTTGCGGCGCGGCTGTGCAGCCCAGTATCAAGATAATTATGCAAAGTGCAATGAGTTTGTTCATGAATGGATTCCTCGTTGTTGTTGATCATTGGTTATGCAAGCGCAGCAATACAATTACTACGCTTGTCTCATGAGCGCGTACCACCACCATTCCATTTGTATCTGTTATTGTTTAATGGATGGTAGTCCATGCATCGCGAAAGTTATTGTTCCGCATCGAAGATAAAATATACGAAACATCTTGTTTATCGAGCATGAATATTTTTCCGAATCGAGCGTTACTTCGACATTTCCTTCAGGATGTCGTTTGGTAAATGTAGCGTTTATTCTTCGCTAACGGCACTTTTTTCAAGGTTAGCACAGATGTTTTGTAGTGTTTTCATTTCCTGGAGAAAGTAAGAGATGATCGTGTGTGGATCACTAATAATCTTCCGATCGCTATTAATCGCTAAATTTAGCATATTGTTGTAGCTTGTAAAACTAAAAGCGAGTGAACAAAACGATATCGGGACCCAAAACGCAAATTCTTGCATGGGAATTTCCGCAACGGAGATTTGTTTTTCAAATCCCGTCATGTTGGTGATTAGGACACTGACTTTCTTTGATTGAAAAGCCTGGGTTTGACGACGTACACTTTTGGGAAACATACTCGAAACAGCGAATGCTGCTCCCATGAGCATTAACTGAGAGGAATCTTGAGGTTTGGAAATCAAGTTTTTGATTTTGTAGATTCTCTCTAAAGGGTTGGCTAAGTCGGTCGGTAAATCTATGGCAAAAAATCCAATACGATTTTTTATGCGACCATCTTGCTTTTTGCGAACATCTACCGCTTCGATGGAACGAATGGTTTTGTCCTGTATATTTTCTCCTTGTTCGAGTGAGTATTTCCGCAAAGCTCCGGCGATACAGGAAAGAGCGATGTGGTTAATGGTGCAATTGAGTAAACGCGTCATTTCTTTGGCTTCCGATAGCTGAATTGTCGGACTCCACACGCAGCATTTCTCGATACCCAATTTACCTTTTAATCGCCCGTGGTGATCTTCGGGTAAAGTCATCATATCTAGTAACGAATTGGCGAGTCCTAAACCTTTTTTCATGTAGTGAAAACTGTAAAAGGGAATATCTGCCAAGCTTTTTCCCCCACGTGTTAGATTTCCCACCGTGCTAAAAGCCTTTTGTACCAAGGTTTGTTTTAAAGATAAGTTTTTACCGGGAAGTTGCTTATGGGCTTTGTGTTTTTCGAGTTTACCAATCAGGGATAGCAATATTCTGCGTAAGGCAACACCATCGGCATAGGCATGATGAATACACGCGACAATTGCTTTCTGATTGTTGTAGTTTTCAATGAAATGAAATTTCCAGCGCGGTCGTTTTTCATCAAGAGGAGTGGCCATTACGTTACCAATATATTCTTCCAGTTCTGGCTTTAAAGCTGGTTCGGGAAGATGCGCATATTCAAAATGATTATTGAGACTGAATTCCGGGTCTTCTTCCCAGTATGCCGTGCCAACAGCATCGACAATGCGTCGTGAGAAATTACCAAAATGAATGAAGTAGTCACCTATTAGTCTTTCAAAATCTTCGAAGCGAAAGTTATCCTTGAAAACCATTAATATGACTACCTGCATAAGGCTATCGGGAAAATCGTATTTTAAAAATACGCGATCAAAGCCTTTTAATTGTTTACCTTTTTCGAATAAATTGAACATCGCTTCTCCTATCGTTTTCGAACTTTTCTAGACAAATTCCAAACGTTTTGCATCATTTTACTTATCTTATCTTGTACTTCTTTTACCATATTTGGCAATAAATTTGTATTTTGTGGAGATACATATAAACTGCTTTGCACCAGAAACTTTGCATAGGAGGTGGCAATAGCGGGATCATCGTTTTGCATTTCTTGCTTCAAGGTTTGCGCATTGCGCGTTTCACTAATAACAATAGATGAAATATGTGGGGCGTGGCGCGTTTTTTCCAGAAGGCGTACCAGTGAGAACGGGTCTCGATTGCTATCGTCAATAATAATTAAATCGGCGTTGTCGTCTATCGCTCTGTCCGTTTCTATTTCCGGAAATATTAGGTTGTGTGACGCACTAAGTAGGTGATATATTTCCTTTTGTAAGGCTGTGTCTTTCGTATAAATGTGGATATTAAATGATGGCATAAAGCCCAACAACATTTTTAAATCTTCTATGATACGAAAAAATACCGGAACATACACCAGTGTTAAAAATGTCGAAATAGCCAAGCCAAAAATAATTGCCCAGGCAAAACCTTCCCAATAAACACTACCAGAAAGTGCCAAGGGGAGTAAACTACAAATGGTAGTTATTGAGGTGGTGAATATAGGTTTTAAACGCTGCTCGGCAGCTTCGACTAAGATGGTGGTGTATTTTTCCCAATTCGATACTAGGCTTTGTTTATCTTTTCTTATTCTAGCATTGGAGAAATCCACCAAAATAATCGCATCGTTGACGACAATTCCCAGCAAGCTAATAAATCCAAGCATTGACATAAATGCTAGAGAGAAACCCATCGCCGCAAGTCCAAAAACCGCACCTGCAATGGCCAGCGGCAGAATCATGATGATGATAATCGGCTGAAATAAACTGTTGAATTCGGAAGAGAGAATGATGAATATGAGCAAAAAGGCAAATATCACCGCCAAATTGAGAGAGTTGGCGAGTTTTTCCATTTCTTTGCGTTCGCCTTCTATGGCGATTTTAATTCCTGTGGGCAATTGCCAATCCGCGATTATTTTTTCGAATTCTTTCACTATTTTCTCGGGTAAAACTCCACTTTGTGTATCGCAGAGAATGCTTGCTGACCAGCGCTGATTCCAACGATTGATGCGGCTTTTTTCCAATTTTAAGTCGATTTTGGCAATTTGATCAAAGGGAATTTTTTCGCTAGTTAAGCGCGAAGTAAAGTACAGTTCCTTGATGTTTGCGAAGTTCTTGCGATCTTCTTCTCGCAAACGAACAATGACATCTATTTCGTCGTCACCCGCGCGAAAACTCGTGGCTTTTTTCCCAGAAAAAGCGGTGTGAATATCCGTAGAGATGTCCACGTGTTTTAAGCCAATGCGATTTAAGCGATATGAGTCGGTGGATAGGCCAATTTTGTAGGTTGTGCTTCCCAAGTCGTCTCTGACACTACGTGTTCCGGGAATGTCTTCTAGTGTTTTTTTGACATCTTTGGTTACGCGCTTGATGACCGACAAGTTGTCACCTGTTACTCGAATAACAATTGGTGCAGGAAGAGGTTTTCCATAACGAAATGGTCGCACGCGCACATCGGCCTCAAAAATTTTGTCGTTAAGTTGTTGTTTGACGGCATCGATCATTTGCAGTGTAGAACGTGCTTTTCTATCTGGCAATGTGTGGTGTAAAGTAACGATGATTTCCAAAAAACTGGTGTCGGTGGGTTGTTTGTCTCCCACTTCGTTTACATAAAATTTCGGAGCACCATTGCCGAGAAATGACGAAAACTTTTCTATTTCGGGGTATTTTTGCCTGTTTAAAAGTACCTCCTCGATTCTCCGTGCGGTATTTTCACATTTTTCTAAAGTACCTCCTTCTGGGAGGTAGGCGTTGATAATGAATTGTGGACGATCAGACATGGGAAATAGTTCTTTGCCCATTTTTTCCGCAACCACCATGCTACCTGCAATTAAAACAAGTGCTAGGAAAGAGAAAAAGTAACGACTTTTTAAACAAAATTGAATAAAACTTTGGTATTTGCGCGACAAAAAGGGAGATTTGTTTGATTTTACTTTTCCCGCCTCGATATTTGCCTTTTGGCATAACCATAGATAGAGAATGGGGGTGAGAGTTAGTGCGGTAAAAAGTGAGCAAATAAGAGTGGTGATCACAACAATGGGAATAGAGCGTACGTAAGCTCCCGTGTCCCCGGGTAACAGCATTAATGGAATAAAAGCGGCGATTGTCGTTAAAGTCCCAGAGGTAATGGAGGGAGCAACTTCCGCAATTGCCGTGGCGAATGTTTCGAGCATCCCTTGGTTAGAAACTGTGAGGTGGTGGTGGATGTTTTCGATAACGACAATCGAGTTGTCGACTAGTAATCCCAATGCAATGACAAACGAAGCGATGGATATTTGTTGCAACTTTAGTCCAAAGGAGTAGATGAAAAACAATGCGACGATGACTGTGAAGGGGATAGACAACGAAACGGTAATGGATTCGCGAAAGCCAAGAAACAAAAATAAAATGACAATAACACACGCCATACCCATGAGTAAATTAACATAGAGATCATAAAGTTTAAAACGCACGTGTCGTCCTTGGTCTATGGACAAATGCATATTTATATTTTTGGGTAAATCTTTCTTGAAAGATTGCAGACTGTTTTTGATATTCTCTTGTAGTTTGAGCACGTTGTATCTATCTTTTATATTTATGGCTAAAGCGATACCAGGTGTACCGTTGTAACGCACTTTATACCTTTGGTCTTTGTGGCCGTATTTGATTTCGGCGATATCTTTCACATATATTGGATTTCCTTGTAGACTAAAGTCAATCACTACGTCCTCAATTTGGCGTATATTTTTAAATTCTCCTTGGGTTTGAATCAGAAAGTTTTCGCGGCGAATTTTGACTGTTCCGCCAGCGCCGAGATCGTTTTGTGCAGACAGCGCGTTGAACACTCTAGCTAATGGAATTTTGAATTTCGAAATTTTATCTAAGTCGAGAGAAACATACACGGCTTTGTCCAGCTCACCGCGGATTTCTGCGGAGGCAACCCCTGGTAAATCGAGGCAAATGTACTTAAATTTTTTGATAAAAATTTCCAAGTCGCGTAGGTTGTACTCATTGCTCGTTATCACCGCGACGATGGGATAGTTTTTCGCCATGTCGTCAAAAATAACGGGTTCTGTTGTTTCGGCAGGTAGTTGTGGGCGGATTTCGGCAATTTTTTCTTTAACGTCTTCAATACTTTCTGAAATATTTGAGTTATAATCAAACTGGATGTCAAACAGTGCAAAATCGTTTTTGGCAATACTGGTAACCTCTTCTACACTGTCTATTTCCAGCACCTCTTCTTCCACAACTTTGCACACCAGCTTATCTATTTTGGTAGGGTCAGCACCAGGGAAAGGAATCACCACTCTGACAAAGGCAACTTTTAGTGAGGGGTCTTCCTGACGTGGGATTTGGATAAAAGACAGTATACCCACGAGAATAACGCTGCCAAATACCAACACAAATATTTTGCGAAAAGCGAGAAGTGTTAGAAAAAAACGCATACTAGTTTTCCTCCTGTTTACGGATCGCAACGACAAGCTCGTTTTCACTGACGTAATGATGTCCGACGTGAACGAGCCAATCGTCGACAAACAGGCCATTTTCTACTTGCACTAGGTTATCACTTAAGTCACCCATTTTTATATTACGACGAATGATACGTGGGTTTTTAATGTCATCACTCACGAGAAAAACGTAATCGCCAGCCGCGTCGTGTTGAATGCACTGTGGGGGAATAAAAATACCCGTTGTTGGTTTTTCTACGTCAATGTGCGCGGTGGCGAACATTCCACCGCGAATGGACAGATCTTTGTTCGGTATGAGAATTTCCACTTGGAAAGTTTTGGCGATAACATCGGCATTTGCAGCAACGTAACTAATTTTTCCCTTGACGCTTTTGCCTACGGAAGGAATATCTACGTTGACCGTGAGTCCTTTCTTTACTTCAAGTATTTGCGTTTCTGGAACAGAAACACTCAGTTTCACTTGGTAAAAATCTTCGACAGTTACAACGCGTTTTGCGGGAACAGCGTACTCACCCGTTTCTATACCATAGTAACTAATCACACCGCGAATCGGGGAAAAAATTTGCAGGTATTTTAAATTTTGCGCAGCAATGTCTACTTCTACTTCTGCCAAAGCGACCTTGTGGCTAACGGCGATAATGTCTTCTTCGCGGGCACCTTTCTCTACGAGTTGCAGTTCTTTCTGTGCAATTTGCACATTTTCAAAAGCCACTTCAGCATCGGTTTTGTACCTCTCAAGATCGAGAGAAGAAAGTATGCTGGATCGTCCCAATTCTATTTGTTTTTCATAATAGCGCTTGGCAAAATCATACGACTTTGCTGCCGCTTTTAACCTAAATTTTGCTACCTTTAACTCTTCAGGACGTGCCTCAGCCTTAATGCGCACCAAGTTGCTGGTGGCAATGTTGAGATTTTCTTGCGCACGTTGCTTTTGTAGTTGGAAATCTTGTGGTTCTAGAGTGGCAAGTAATTGTTTCTCTTTTACCATGTCACCACGTGCCACATGGGTATTTTTTATTACCCCGGAAATGCGAAAAGCAAGATCTACGGTGGTCGCTGGTTGTGTAGTTCCTGTTGCTTTGATGGACATTTGCATTTCTTTGGCTTTGACTTGCCTACATTCTACTTTGCGAACGCGTGGGCCCGTGGATTTTTGCTGTTCTTCGCAACCCAAACAGCAAAGTATCATAAAAACTAGGTAGTGTATATTACGCATATTGCGAATCCTTAATATGCTTAAGGCTGTTTCTGAAAACACCTTGACAAATAGTTTTGGTCCAGTAAAATCCCTAACACAAACAATGAGAAGCTGTTATTAGGATTAAAAGCATGGATGAAGTAAAAAAGTATGTTTATAAGGTATTTACTGATGTTACCAAATATCCGTTAGAAATACTTGATGAAAATGCACATTTCGATGAGGATTTGGGTATCAACAGTGGCAAACAACAACAAATATTTGATTATTTTATCAACAAATATTTTCCTGGTAATAGCGATATTTTTGATGAGGTGCACACCATCAAGGATGTTATTGCTACGATTATAAAGCACAAACAGCAACCCTCTACGCAA
Organism: Candidatus Uabimicrobium amorphum; assembly: GCF_009002475.1. Lineage (GTDB taxonomy): Bacteria > Planctomycetota > Uabimicrobiia > Uabimicrobiales > Uabimicrobiaceae > Uabimicrobium > Uabimicrobium amorphum. The sequence continues at coordinate 8,136,450 of NZ_AP019860.1, read as the reverse complement.
CAACCCGAGCAAAAAGTGGCCGTGGTACGAAATCGCCATAGCGTATTAGGGGAAGCTTTGTGTCAGAAACTACGAGAGAACAATATACGTATCATCACTTCTAGTGAAAAGACGACAAATGTTGACTTTTTCATTGCCAATCCATATACATATCCTGGAAAAACGCTAAGTGACTTGCAACCCAATGATTGGGAAGATGCGTTTATGCAAGAGGTAGTGAGTCTTCAACAAGAACTTATGGAAATAGCGCCGCGAATGATCCATGGTAAAATTTTAACCTTCTCCTCTATCGCGATCGATAAATTTACAGCAAACTGTAGTTTGCTGAGTGCGATTCATCGCTCTGTGGAAACCTTAACCCGTTACCTTTGTGTAGAACTAGCTTCTTACCATATACAGGTAAACTGTATTGCGACGAAAATTTTACACGAAAATGAAGCGATTGGAGAACTAGATAGTTTTGTATACGAAATGCTTAGAGACGAAACGTGGTTTATTAACGGCAGTGTAATTACTGCTGATGAAGGAGCTAGTTTATGCTGATAAACTTACATGATTCTTCCGCCAATGATCTCAAAGAAATATTGCTGCAAGTTTTTAGTGAGGTAACTAGATATCCGCGTGACATTTTAACTTTAGATGCCGATTTCGAAGAGGAACTTGGCATCGATTCTGTAAAGCTTAGTGAAGTTTTCGCGGTTCTCCAACAACGGTATCCGTCTTTGGAGGAACATCGTGTATCACAACAAAAGTTTAAGAATTTACGTGAAGTAATCAACGCGATGACTTTGACATTTACAGAAAACAATGACAAAAGCGTTGCTGTAGAGAGCACCGTGACGCATAGTCCACCAGCAGCGAAGATCGAAAAAGAAGTTCGCGAAGTCTTTAGTGCTGTGACTAGGTACCCCTTAGACATTTTAACACTTGACGCCGACTTTGAGGAAGAGTTGGGCATTGATTCTGTAAAACTGAGCGAAGTTTTTTCCATCCTACAGCAACAATTTCCCGCACTTAGTGAATTAGATATCTCAAAAAAGAAGTTCACAAACTTACGCCAAATAATATCAGAAATGCAAATTTTACAACACATACCTACCGATAAAGCTCTACCAACAATCACCGCGACACCCCCTCGCAAAACACTGCCATTCACCGAAAATAGCTCTTCTACCTTTAAAGGTCAAATTGCTTTTATTAGTGGTTCGGGAAGGGGCATTGGTAAAGAAATTGCTTTGCACCTTTTGAAAAACGGGGCGACGGTCATTATCAATAGCTTTCATTCGCGCACCGCTGGTGAAGATTTGGTAAAAGAATTAAAGCAGCAAGGCCGAAAAGTTCACCATGTATGGGGATCTTTTGCTAATCCTCAACATATAACGCGCATGTTCGCGGAAGTAGAAGCGGTGTTTGGCGGTGTTGATATCTTTATTCACAATGCTTCTAATGGAATTCTTGCACGCGTGGATCAAATTACCACAAAAGAGTGGCAGAAAGCATATCGCACAAATGTCATTGGATTTCACCAAGGAGCGATGCATGCGGCGAAGATGATGCGGCAAAATGGTGGTGGCAAAATAATGACATTGTCTTCGCCTGGAACACAAGGTTATATCGAGTACTTTTCGTGTATCGCCACGGTGAAGGCCGCGGTAGAATCTTTAGTGAAATCGATGGCTGCGGAGTGGAAACCTTGGAATATCTCTGTCAATTGTCTCTCGGTAGGGGCGGTGTACGGACACTTGCTGCACAAATTTCCCGAAAGTGAACAATTAATTCCCTTTTGGGAGTCTCTAACGACTTCTGGGAAGCTGTGCACGGCGCAAGATGTGGCAAAGATGGTTGCGTGGATACTTTGTCGTAAATCTCTGAGCGGAAGCATTGTAAATATGGACGGTGGTAGTTCTGTTTACACGTACGTGAATAGGATGGTGAAGGATGAAAAATAAGAAAATCTATGCTATCTTTGCGGTATTGACTGTTATTACTTTGCACTATAGCTTTGTTTTTTACGTGAACAACACGATATACAATCGCAGTGTTTCTTTTGCAGAAGTAAAGGCAATGGATACTTTCAGTTATCTCAAAGCCAATAAAAAAAAGTTAGAGAAAGTACTCCAGGGAAGCGAAGAAATCACACCATTTACCGAAGTGGATGCCTTTGACGAAAATGCGATGAGTTGGTCGAATATTTTTGGGCAATACATTATTGGGGCGGCGGTGTTTGATGCCAATAATGATGGTCGCCTTGATGTTTATTTTTGTCAAGATGGAGAAAACTGGACACGCGCAACAGATCAAGATGCTGTTTTGCACAACAAGCCACGTTATCAGCATAATGGGTTGTATCTCAATTTAAAAAACGATGCCGATGGTAACCCGGTATTTGCAGAAGTGAGTCAGTTGTGCAAAAACTCCTCTTATGTTGCGGAGGAATTGCTGGTGGAGAACTTTTTGTTTCCCCGACAAAGTGTTTTCGATTCTATGGAGAGAGTTGCGCGGAAGTCGTATACGGCAATTGCTGCCGATTTTAACAATGACGGCCGCACAGATTTGCTCGTGGGGAACAGCTCGCCAGGTATGCCGTGGTCCCACCCCAAAACACAACGCGTTCTTTCGCAAGTCATTCGACCCGTTGGACGCCAAGAGAAGACTTCTAAACTCCCTCTCGCGGCCCAAGGAATGTATTTTGTCCACCATGAAGCACGTGACAATACACACGACAAACGCGAAAGTAGTCGTGGAGAAGAATACTACGCGGCAAATTGCCTATTTCTCAATATGGGAGACAAGGACGGAGATGGACTTCCCGAGTGGAAAGACTATAGTCGCGAAGCCAATATTGAAGGGCAACGCGTTACCCCGTCTTTTGCCATTGCCGACATAGATCTCGATGGAGACCTGGATGTTTATGAAGCAAATGTCATGGATATCGATTTTTGGCCAGGTGGAGCGACATCATGGGCGGGAGCTGAAAATCGTTTGTACATAAATCAATTGGTTCCTACAGGAGAGTTTAAATTCTTAGAGCAAGCGGCAGCGATGGGGGTTGATGGTGTTTTTGACAGCGACTATCCGATGCCATACTACTACAAATTAAAACGTTTACCGCTTGTGGCCGACGAATATTCGATTGCTCTACAAAACTATGTACCGTACCATCCTCCGCTACTAAAAATAAATGGGCAAACCGCAGAAAACGCTGAAATATCATGGGCAAGTGTTTTTCAAGATGTCAATGGCGATGGTTATCCTGATCTGTGGGTGGCAAATGATTTAGGATATTTACGTCTATACATAAATCATGGTGGTAAACGCTTTGAGTCTGTGCAGCATGCGCGTTCGCAGCGCAGTGGTATGTGGATGACTTTTGCGCCTGGGGATTACAATGGTGACTTAAAAGAAGATTTGTTTGCCGGTAACATGGGGGGAGCCGTACTCAATATTGGTTTAACTGTGCCCAATCCCCGGGAAATGTTTACACCGATTATCTCTAACAGTCTAGCATTTATGCAAGTATTTGGCGATTCACACAATGCTTCGCATGGATTATTTAATGGCGTTGGTGCCAATAAACTATTGCAAAATACCGTGTGGCACTCCAAAGTTTTACCTCCTGACACATCGTATCCGAATAACGTACGCGCAGTGGTGACCAAATACTCAAAACATCAGTTCAAGATGAATAGTCTTGATCCTTATGAGTTTGCGTGGGGGTCGACTTGCTTCGATGTACAAAATGATGGCAAATTGGATATGTATTATCTTGGTTGTTTGTTTGGTCGTGGGGGAGGAGTTTTGTCTATATTGGGAACGGGACCCGGAAGACTACTGGTGAATGTGAGTAAAAATTCCAATAGCCTAGAATTTGCTGACTTAACCGCGGAACATCACGTTTTTAATATCGAGGAATTACAGTACGACAAGCTACAGACACAGGGCTATATTTATCGTCGTTCTCCATTGCAAAATTGGAAAAAGCGCGACTGGGTTTACAGCTATGATCGCAGTACGTGGGCGGTACAGGGACCGGATATTCAAGAAAAAGTGGCAAATCACGATATGATTCAACTCGCAGAAAACGGACGCACAGCGCTTGCCGCAGATTTTAACAATGATGGTTTTCTCGATTTGTTACTGCGTAATATAGGAGGGTACGATAGTCGACTCTCTACATCTAAAAATCTAAAATTTCGCGATGGTGACGAGGTAAAAGTATTGCCGGCCCATGACTACAATTTTCCCACATGTACGAACTTTGAACCAGGAGCTTCGCGATTATTCATAAATGGATACCGAAAGAATAATTGGCTAAAGGTGAAGCTAGTGGATGATAGTCAACAGTCTTTTAACCGCGATGCAATTGGCGCACGTGTGGTGGTAAATCGCAAGTTACTGCGCGTCAAACGAGCGGGGCAGGGAAGTTTTGCGGCAAATGCACTGCAAGATTTGCATTTTGGTTTAGGCAGTACCACCGCCACTCACATTGAGATCACATGGCCTGACCGAAAGCAAACCAAACAGCAATTGTCGCTAGCGAACCTCAAAAACGACATCGTTGTCATTTCGAAAACACGAGGAATTCTTTCAAGGTAAACGTATGAAGATAATATCTGCATTGGTGGTGTTCATCGTAGCGATGCTATGGTGGTTGTTTGTGTCTTCGTCTATCACCATAAAGGTAAATCCCAATATGGAAGATATGTTAAATAACGAACGTTATACACCTTCCACTCAATCGTTTTTGCGCGGGAAACACTGGCTCGAAGATGTCGGAGAAATAACAATTTGTGCGGATCATGACGCGACAAGTGTTGAGTTTCACAACGCGAAAGATCACAAACACCGATTGTCGTTAAAGAATATTCCATTGAGGTTACTCGTACCGAGGTTGCATTATAAAGTGGAAATAGCCGATGATTTTGACGCATTTAATTTGATGATGGCGGAATATTCACGTAATGGCATAAGTGTACCTGTGGGTAGTGGTGGTGACAGCATTGCGCATTTTGAAACCAATTTTGAATTTTCTGCGCCATGGAAATTAAAAAAAGATTATGAGTTTGAGGCCAATCCACACTTTCGACCTTTACGTATGGGCATTACCAACAATTGTCTTTCCCCTGGCCTGTGGGAGTTAAACGCCACTGATCGCGCCGGAGAGATTTATCATAGTTGGTTTAACATGCCCGAGAATGTATACATAAATACGTTAGCTTCGGTGAACGGTGTCCGTCGTGATTTTGCGAAAAAGGCGTTAGAGTGGCATACAAAAAATATTGCGCTGAAACTAGAGCGTCTGCGCAAACTTGAAAAAGACTTGGGAAAACATCCTATCAAATTTGTCGATGGTGTGATTGGATTTTCTTCGCAAGATTCGCGTCGTAAGTTACACAAAAATTACGTGAAAGTAGAGAAAGCTGGGGTAGATATTGCCCCAAAGTATCGGCGCGAATTTGTGGATTACCCGGTGAAGATGTCGGATTTTATCGCTCCTGGTAAGTATTCGTGTAAGAAAAATCAGGAATTTGATTTTGGCTTTTTGAAACAACCTATTGACGCACAAGTACAAATGGTAAAACCTCAAACTCATTATAATATGGAAACGTTCTTGACGCAAAATAGTGGCGAACCATATATTGAAATTACCATTGATTTGGGAAAAGAAAAAATTATTATTGGCAACCTACCACTCTTTTTAGTTGTGCAACAAGAAGATTTTCAAATCCACGGATTTGGAGTAGGGGTTTTAAGTAACTCTGACTTTGCGGAGCGACGAAAGATTCTTATCGAGAAAGGACCTCATCCTTCGTTTGCTTACTTGGCTGTATGGGAGTCAGAAAAACTATTTGCTCTCAATTCTCACGATCGTGGGTTGGAACAAATTTTTATTCGTGCCTATCCTTTTACCAAAAATCCTTATTGGGAGATTACGATTACCTCGTTTGAGAGAATTGTGGACATCGTCAAATACCAAATACAAATACCAAAAAGTCTACAGCAACAAGTAAAAAAATATACCACTCAATACATAACGCCGTCTTATTTTGGCTATCGCGATGATAATTTACGCTAAGGTGTACCTATGATTCGATCTTTATTGGCCGCCGCGGTCAACTCTTCACTACAAAAATTTATGAAAACGCAACCTCAGAATATCCAAGACACACTGTTTTCTTTGCAGCAAGGCATCTCAGATGGTATTCATGAATTAGATGCAGAAAAAATTCTTGCGAATCAACGACAGTTTCCATGGTATAAACAACTGTTTTATCGCGAAGGATATGCGATGGGACTGGCATTTTTACATGTGATAAAGTTGCGACCGGGAAACCCTGACAAACGCCATGATTTACCTCTGTTTCGCATTATGCATTACACCGGTTATGGTTTCTACAATGGTCTCGCCAAATTTTCGCGAAAAGTACCATTTGTCGCACCATATTGGCGCGATATCGAAGACTATGATGAGTTCTATCCGTTTTTAATCGGTGGTGAGACTTTTGGCAAGACCATCGCCCGTAAAAAATGGGACCGAAAATTTGTTGAAAAATTTGATGTGTCACACAATTATTCCTTTTATCGAGAGGCAGCGTGGCATGGTTGTGGACGCAGTTTGTGGTTTAAATTTAACCATGATATTACGGCGTTAGTAAAAGCCCTAGAGTTGTACCCTCCGGCAACGCAAGAACTTCTTCTAGGTGTGGGAGTGGCGATTACGTTTACGCAAATTGCACAACCACAAAAGGTAATCGCGGATATTTTGCGTTTTCCTGTAAAATATCACCATGCGTTAAAAGAGGGCGCTGGCATTTCTCTGGCGACGATGACTTTTGAACATCCCGTGGTTACCGAAAAGTTAAAAGAATTGTACTGTAACGAGCTTCAGCCGTACTTTTCCAATGCACTACATTGGGGAGAAACACTCCCTTTTGATAGCGACTGGTACCAGACAACTATTTATAAAATTCGTGAAGAAAATAAAAAACTACAGTGAATGGCATCCATAGCATGTAAGGATTTTTGATGAACTACTACGTTGTCCCATATCAAATTTATTTTGACGATACCATGGCCTACGGTACGCATCATTACTTAACCAACTTCAAATTTCAATGCATCGCACGCGAATCATTGTTATTTTCGGATACGCGTGGATTGCAAGCCACTACTTTGCAACAACAACTGGACAATGTGGTTCTTCTTACCCAAGAAGGGTATAGTCGCAATCTTGCTCCGGTGGCGGTGGGAAAAGCGGTGGCGATTTTAATGACGTATGAAGATTTGGGGCGTTCTTCTGTACGATTGTGTTTTCGAGTGGTTCGCTACGATGGTGTTCCCGTATGTTGTGGGTTTCAGACGATAGTTTGTTCAAGTAAACAAGGAGAGCTTGTGGCTTTTCCTCAAGAGATGTTACAACATTTTACGAAATATCCTTTGGAGGATACATTAGCACCTGACTTCAAAGATAAAGTCCTCCATGGAAAAACGACAACGCTTTTTCCCGAAGATGTCTGTGCTGTAGGTAAAGAAATGGCCAATCTTCCTCCGCAAAAATTTCACGCGCAGTTTACCCATTCGCCACAAAAAAAACAAGGCACGGTATTCGTTTTTCCTGGTAAAGATACTTGTGATTTTGCGTTGCTACGTCATATTTATGAAAACTTTCCCCGAGAAGCGAAATACATAGATTACGCAGATACTCTTGCCAAAAATTTCTTCCAGCATAGTTTTGTCGACCTAATTTATGCTGATTTACCCGAAGATATATTGAAAACGTGTCGTGACTTAGATCACATTGCCATTTACCTACAGAGCGTTATCTGCGCGCAGTGGCTAATCGCTGACGGTAAAAAACCTCAGCTACTTGTGGGACATAGTTTTGGAGAAATAGCGGCACTGACAATCTCTGGTGTTTTTCGTGTCGAAGAAGGCTTGGAAATTGTGTGTAAGAGGTTTGCGGCTTTGGCCCCTTTGCAAAATTTACCGTATACAATGGCGGCCGTGTCTAGTTCTTTGGATACGGTGAAAAACTTTCATTTACCCGTTGAAATCGCTGGATGTAATCATCGCAAACAAACCGTTGTCAATGTTGCGAACCAACAGCTAGAGTACGTGCGCCAGAATTTCCTACCAGCGAAGATTCAAGTGACACCGCTAAACACCAATTATCCATTTCACTCTAGTAAATTGCAACCAGCTGTTGCGACCTTTTACGAAACAATAAAAGACATCGATTATAAATCGCCACAAATAGACACTTTTTCTCCCATTGAACAGCAGTTTTATACAAAAGGCTGCGATTTTGCCTCTATCTTAGCGCATCATTTTGTAAAACCGTTTTATTTTGATCGGTGTATCGCGACGTTGTGTTCACAGGGGTATCAAAATTTTATCGAATGCGGCGTGGGAACGAGCATGGCGAATATTATTGTAAAAAATAATGATGCGCTCGTCGTGACAAACGCCTTTCGCTTGCAATCGCAAAAAACAACACCACGACAAAAAACGACGACAAAGCCTAGGACCATGGCAAAGCAAAAAGCGATGTACAATGATGTACCCATCGCTGTCGTTTCCATGGGATGTGTGGTTCCAGGTGCAAATAATGTAGGTGAGTTTTGGCACAACACGCGGTATGGGGTATCGGGAATTATTGATGCGCGAAAACAGGATCAACTCCTTGAGCGCGATTTTATGAGCGAAAATGGCATTGCTCCAGACAAAACGTATAGCTTGCTCACCGGAGTTGTGCAAAACTTTAAAGGTGCTAAACAGTATGCCCACTTGTCCAAAGCAGAACGTTTCTTGGCCGAAGCCCTACAGCAGTGTATTGCACCACTACAAGATGAAATGCGCGAAATTTGTTCTTCGCGTATCGCTTGTTTTTTAGGAAGTACCGCGGATGGAATCCAAGAGTACGACGAAGCGCTATTGGCAAAACAATTGCTGCAAATTTTGTCGACCTTAGAGGAAGACAGTAAAGCATTTACCGCGTTAAAGGCCTTTCTTTCTATACATTTTGAAAGCGATTTTATGCGTTTTACGCCCCACAAATGTTTTGCGAAAATAGTTGACGACATTTGTGGCAAATCTTGCACCACATACTTGATGGACGCGGCGTGTGCTTCTTCTTTGTATACGACGGATCGCGGTATAAAAGAATTGCAGGCCCACGACAAAGACTTAGTCTTGGCCGGAGGTGTATTTGCGCCTGGTCCTGCGAATAGCTGTTTGTTTTCGCAGTTTGGCGGACTTTCCACAACGCATATCCGTTCGTTGGATGGCAATGCGGATGGCGTTATTTTTGGCGAAGGGGCAGCTCTTTTGGCATTAAAGAGACTACCTGATGCATTGCGCGATGACAATGATATTCACGGTGTCATCGTTGGTTGTGGACTTTCAAGCGACGGTAAGAGTTCATCGGTAAATGTTCCCAAAGCTAAGGGGCAGGTTGTTGCTCTTGAAAATGCCTATGTGAAGAGTGGTGTTGATGTACAAACGATTCAACATCTCGAAGCGCACGCCACAGCGACGAAAGTAGGAGATGCGACAGAATTTCAGGCACTTGCGCAATTTTTTGAGAAAAGTAGCCAACAAACAATTGCTCTTACGAGCATAAAATCTCTTATTGGACATACAGGGTGGTTGGCGGGGACAGCTTCGATTATTAAGGTTTGTATGGCGCTGAGAAACAAAATCATACCCGAACAGTTCTATTACGATCCAAACAATCAGCATGAAGGTATGAATATCGAAAATTCCCCCTTCGTTATACCAACAACGTCTATGCCGTGGAAAAAAAATATAAACAAACTACCGCGAAGAGCTGCGGTAAGTGGTTTTGGATTTGGCGGAACCAACGCGCATCTAGTGATCGAGGAGTATGATCCACAGCACCACAAAAATCTGCAAAAACTACCTAAGAGGGCATACCGCGGTGACTTGGCGGTGATTGCCGTGGAGTGTCTCTTCCCAGATAAAGATGGTATGGCGCAAGCACAAGTGTCGTTGCAAGCATTGTCGTATTTTAAGAAGCAACATTTCCCCTCTCCCAAAAAAATACTTTTACCTGATGTGGTAGACCACATGGACGGTAGCCAACTACTCGCGGTGAAGCTTGTCGAAAACCTCATTGCTTCGTTACCCAAAAATTGGGAAAATTACAAAAAATCTACAGGGGTTATTCTCGGAATGGAAGGTAAAGCGGAGCACAGTGTTCCGGTATTACAGAGGTTATATGCCGATCGTTTTGCGCGTCTTCTTAAAGACGCCAGCTTTGAGTACGCGACGGATGATCTTGTGCAGAAATTATTACAGCAGGCCAAAGAGCAGCATGTTGCGACAGGACCATATACACTTCCGGGCATCATGCCGAATGTGACTTCTGGTCGTGTAGCGCATATGTACGATTTAAAAGGCGCAAATCTGGTCATCGATTGTGGAGAACGATCGTTATTCGAAGCTATTTGTCATGCACAGCGTTGCCTATATTTTGATGATTGCGACATTGTTTTTGCGGGAGGAATAAGTTATCGCGATGAAACATCGTTGTTGTTGCCTCGCCATGATCAACAGGAACCGCAAGCCGGAGGCATCGTTTTAGCACTCACGAGAAAAGAATGGGCAAAAAAACAAGGATTTGCCATTCAAGCAATTGTAAATTGCAATGCGGAGGGCGACGAAGAAACATTGTCTGTCGAAGGTTCGCTACGAGGGGCGACAGGTAGTAAGGAAATTTTGGAATTGTTGCATGGCAATACAAGGAAAACGATGGTGAAATGGAAGCAAGATCATTGCCTACAAATCTCCCCTTATGATGAGATCACACATTGGAATAGTTTGGCGTTGCCAGGCGCTACACCAATAGATATTTATAACCCTCAATTATTTTTAGCCCCTGTGGAAGTAAGTTCAGCTTCTTTAACAGCGAAAAAAATATTGTTTTTAGTGGATGACATACAGTGGTGGGAACAGCAAAGCATTGCTGTAGAAAATTACGATGTGGCGACGATGCGGCGTACTGGTGATTATTGGTGTGTGAGCGGAGAACATGTCGACGCACAATTATCGCAAAATTTACAAAGTGGTGCATACGATATGATTATTGCCACCAAACACATGGCTTCCCACAATGCTGATGAACTATTGCAAGATTTCGACCTAAGTTTTATGGATTTACTATTCTTGACGGCGCAGCAAGCATACTCTGCCATACAACAACAAAAAACATCGTTGTTTACATTAACGATAAACGCATACAACAAAGAGGGAAATGTTCATCCCTATTCGGGTTTGTTTGCGGGATTTATAAAATCTATGGCACGAGAATTACCTGACGCAATGTGCAAGTCGATCCACTGTGATGAGGTGTCACTGGCCGCAGGACTTGATTTCGTCGCCACTGAACTTTTGTGTGCAGGTATCCACCACGAGATTTTTTATGTGGGAAATAAGCGCAAAGTACACAAGCTGGTTACGGCAGAAATAGCGGCGAACAGTGAAGAGTTAAATGAAGAATCTGTGGTGTTAGCAACTGGTGGTGCTCGTGGTGTCACCGCTGTTTTAGTCGAAGAGCTGTTGCAGAAGTTTCGTTGTAAGGTAATTGCTCTTGGACGCACGAATTTACAAAAAGTTCCTGAAAAGTATCGACAAATGGATACCGAGAGCTTTACGAAATTTGAGCAGACGTTTTACCAAGAACAACTTCGCGAAACAGCCTTGAACATTAAAGAACTGAAACAGTTGTATCGTGGTTATCAGGCGGGCAATGAAATTGCGCATAATCTGCGCAGTTTTGCGCAGCTACCGGGGAGAATCGAATACCGAAGGTGCGATATCACCGTAGAGGAGGAAATGGAGAAATGTATTGGCGAAATTTACCAAAAGTACGGTAAGGTTGATTTGGTAATCCATGGAGCAGGTTTACAAGTATCAACAACATTGCCTAAGAAAAAATTGGCAGATTTCCGTAAAATTATTGCCACGAAACTCAAGGGGATACAAAATCTTTATCGCAGCTGTTGTCAGCATTTACCAACGCATCCACATTTTCATTTGTTAACGTCAACGTTTAGTTATATGGGAAACGATGGGCAACCAGACTATGGGGCGGCAAACGAAGCACTAAATCGCATCGCCCAATATATGAATAGACAAAAAGGGCGCTGGTCTTCACTGGCATGGTTGGGGTGGGAAAAAATAGGTATGACAAGAGATTCGGAGTATGCGATGATTGCGCACCAACGAAATCTACGTCCGATTCGCGCTGCAGAAGGCAAAGCCATATTTTCGAACGTGTTGTGCAGCGATAATGTGGTCAATATCTCTCTAACAGCACAAGAACAGAGTTATTACCAGGTTGATGTGGCAACAAAGGAAAATGAGGCATATCTAGAATGGTCGCTAAACGAAGAGAATGCTCCGTACATTTGCCACCATTTGGTCAATGGTGTGGCAACACTACCAGGAACATTCGAGTTGGATTTTGCCGCACGCACCGCACAAAAACTATGCCCTAGTTGGTCGTTTTTCAAGTTTGAAAATGCGCAATTCCACAAATTTGTCAAAGTTTTTCCTGGTAAGGAAGTGGTGATCAAGTGCAAGGGGAAAGTACGGCACAAAACACAAACTTCCGCAGTGATCCACGTGCAGCTATTGTCCGATTTTATTCATAAGTCAGGGATGGTTTTACAACACAACGAGTGCATGTTTGAAGTAGATATACATATGAGAGAAAGCGCTGTACCTGTACCGTGGTTCAGTGCACAAACAAATACAAAAACTATCGAGGTTGGCGATCCTTATACCAAAGAAGGTGTCGTCAAATTGAGTGACTTTTTTTGTTGTTTGTCGCAAATTACCATAGGGGAATGTAGCCGAGAGGCGTCGTTTGAATTGGATAAAACGTCGCTTTCTTGTATCGAAGATTTTTGTTTACCGTCTATACTTGTCGACGCTCTGTGGCGCTTTAGTATGATCGATGACCGCGAGACAATTTACGTCCCGCAAATGGGAGGAGAACTTTATATAAAGGCCGACATAAACGATCGCCAATTAGGGAAACTACATTTACACGGAAGTAACCCACGCATACACAATAACCACATTTTTAATAAGTGGGTACAAGCAATCGATGAAAAAGGCGATGCTGTGGTGTTAGCAAAAAATTTAGTCGCTTATAGGTATGATATATGAAAACAACAATGGATCTACCGGGACCAACAGGAAATTGGTTTAGTGGGAGTTGGCCAGAATTTCGCAAGGATATGTTGGGCTTCTTTCACAAGTATACTTCTATCTATGGTGAAATGTATCAATTTCGCCTGTTTGCTATGCGTTTTTGCGTAGTAAATTCTCCACAGCTTTTACATGAAATATTTGTCGAAAAAAACGATTCTTTTATCAAATCGTGGAATATGCGACAGCTAAAAATGGCGTTTGGCAACGGGTTGGTCACTAGTTCTGGAGAATTTTGGAAACAACAACATCGCATTGTACAACCAGCGTTTCGTCGTTCTAAGTTACACAAATACGCACAGCAAATGATCGATATTATCGATAAAGTTGTCGGAGAATGGCAAGATGGGCAAAGTCTTGATATCCACGGCGAAATGGTAAAAATGACCTTGCAGATTGTGTCGAAAACGCTGTTTAATATCGATACCGAACAAGATGTACAAAAAGTAAAAGACTCTGTTGATGTTATCGTAAAACAGTTTGCGAGTATTACCTCGAGTCGTATTCCTATCCCCTTTATTGTTCCCACGCCGCAAAATCTCAAGGTCATGAAAATATTTTTTCAATTTCCGCGTAGCGCGCGGCGCATGATTCGCGCGCGGAAAGAACGCGGTAACTTAGATGATTTGCTCAGCGACCTTTTTAGAGCACAACAAGAACTAGGCATCACTGACAAACAGGTGCTAGATGAAGTATTTACGCTTCTAGTTGTTGGTCATGAAACTACGGCAACGTCGCTTACATGGGCTTTTTATCTTATTGCGAAGCATCCTCATGTACAACAAAAAATAGAGGAAGAACTACAACGGGTGATTGGCCAGAGAAATATAGAGGTTGAAGATATTGACAAGTTAACCTATACTAGCAATGTCGTTCGAGAAACATTGCGGTTGTACCCACCGTTGTGGGCAATCGGGCGCGAATCCATTGAAGATGTACAAATTGGAAAACAACTGATTCCCAAAGGGGTACAGGTTTTGATGGTACAACATGTTGTTCATCGCGATGCACGTTATTTTGACGAACCACAAAAATTTTTACCAGAACGTTGGGAAAATGGTTTCGAGAAAAAAATACCGAAATACGCCTATTTTCCTTTTGGCGGCGGACCACGCGTATGTATAGGTAACCATTACAACATGATCGAGTCAACGTTGATTTTGGCCATGGCGATTCAAAAGTTTCGCGTTCAAATTCTCGAAGACCGTGGTACAGCATTGCTACCTTCTATTACTTTGCAACCACTTCACAAAGTGGAGATTACCGTTCAAAAGCGTTAATTATCATTGTATTTTTGTGCTTTTTTGGGTGGAAAACGACGATGGAAAATAAACCAAATATTAAAGAGTTTATGAGAGAAAAGAGTTCTTTTTTTCGTTATTTAAAAGACGAAGAGCTACAAATACTGGAAGATCTCGCCCGCAATAGAAAATTTAGTAACGAAACGGTTATGGAAGAAGAACGTTGGACTCCACGAGTGTATTTATTATATCGTGGTTATGTCGCTGTTTTACCGCAAAGTGAAGAAGAGGTAAAGTGGTATCTGCGTCCAGGTATGGTTCTTGACACAGGTATTTTCATGCCCGAGAAAAGGGGTTTGGTCACAAAAACTATTTCTGATATAGAGTTTGTTTGCTGGGACCGCGAAGCATTTGAGCAAATTTTTAAGAAATATCCACATCTCAAACAACAATTTCAGACTAGAGTAAAATTGTACTCTGACCAACAACAAATTCGTGCACTGCTATTAAAAAACAACTACTTTGCGCATGTGGGAACATCTTTGATTGAGCACCTACTCGAAATATCGACGTTGTGCTATTTTTCCAAAGGAGAGTACATCTGCCGTCAGGGAGACACCGGAAAAGCATTTTTTGTGATTGCACGTGGTTCTGTAAAGGCCTTTCGCGAAGAAGAACCAAACAAAATATTGCGTATGTTTTACGCGGGAAATGCTTTTGGGGAAATTGCCTTAGTGAAAAGAATACCGCGTATTGCCCATGTGGTCGCACAGGAAGATTGTGAACTGTTTATTGTTCCCGAGCAAGAGTTTCATGTACTATACAACCGCTCCTCTTCTTTTCGCGGAATGGTCAATACGGTTTGCCGCGAAAGAGGCATTGTCATTGATGAGAATGATCTAGCAAAGCAGGCGGAGATTTTCTTTTTGGTAAACCATAGCTCTTATGATTTACAATTATTGAGTTACCAATTGGCGCTAGCGGTGACGGAAAGTTACGTATACGAGTGCTTGGTTATCGAACTAAGCGATCAGGACGAAACGGAGTACCAAATTGGGCCGCGCGTTTTGGGACGTAAAATGTCGCCGACTAAGGCCTTAGAATTTCTGAAAAGCAATGAAGTCGCAAGAGAGTTTCACTATATATTCATTCATACTGCTGCAAAAGGTACCGAAGAATTTTTACAAAAACTTTCTCCTCTCATCGCCAATATTGTCTACATTAGTGAAAAGTTTAATCTATTGCGGCCGTTGGACAAACTGATTTCGGGGTTTGTCTATCATGCGGTGATCCAAACAAGTGCCGATAGTCGTATTCCCATTGCGAGTAAAAAAATCGCCAAGCTTTATCCTAGTCAAGGCGCATATTCGTATCAAATTTCTTCGCGTTCCATTGGACACTTGGCGAGAATCATAACCAACAAACAAGTAGGGTTAGCCCTTGGCGGAGGCTCCGCGTGGGGATTTGGACACATCGCACTTATCAAAACTTTGGAGCGACTCAATATACCCATTGATATGGTTTCTGGCACAAGTTTTGGTAGTGTTGTTGGCGCGTGTTATGCGCAGTTTGGAGCCGAAGGTTTACAGTTTTTGCTAGAGAAAAAATCAGAAATAAAAACAGCGGCGACATTGTCTTTTGTCCATGGTAAATTTTTGGAATTACTACTCGATGTGTATTTTGGCAACGATATGATGGAAGATTTACCGATACCATTTTTTGCGGCAGCAATTGATTTTTTGAGTGCACGTGAAAAGATTTTCAAAACCGGGAAAATCAAAAAAGTGGTCCGAGCAAGTAGTTCTCTACCTGGTATTTTTAGTCCTATGTGGATCGACAATAAAAAGTATATTGATGGTGCTTTTCTCAACAACGTGCCGGTAAATATTTTGGTGGAGGAAGGAGCGGATTTTATTATTTCTTCTCAAGTGATCCCCCCTGCCCCCAAACAAAAACAAAAGTCGAGTTTCGTGCCTGAGTTTATGTCCCCCGTGGCGCGAATTAAAGATTTACTGCGCGCAATTTACATTTTGTTGCAAACATCGGGAGAATCTCAGGCCTTTGAAGGTAACTTCACTTTTAATCCAAACTTGGCGCGTTTTGACGTGAACGGTTTTGAAGAAGCGAATTTGATTGTTCGCGAAGCACAGTCTCAACTGGATTTAGTCACCGATAATTTGTATGCGAGTTACAAATCTTTTTGTTCTCGTGGGTAATTGTCTTAACACGAAAAAACTCTAGTCCTCGGGTCGTTCGCCATCTTCTGCCATTTTTACAATGCGTGGTTGAAAACAAGCCAAAATTTCGACGAGATCATTGGAGTATTCCATGACCATGTCGATGTCTTTGTAAACACTTGGCGCCTCATCGAGACCTGCACTTAGTAGAGTAACGTTTTTGCTCTTAATCATTTGGTTGACATCGGTCCAATTGAACAATTGCTTGGCCTTGCGGCGTGACATGACTCTTCCTGCACCATGAGGAGCACTCGAAAGTGATGTCTCGTCTCCTTTACCACGTACGACATAGCATGAATTTACCATGGAACCAGGTATAATACCTAAGTCATCTTTTCCTGCGGGGGTTGCACCCTTACGGTGTACGATGAGTTCCCTGCCATCATGCACCTCTTTCCACGCAAAATTGTGATGGTTCTCTATTTGTAGTAGAGGTGTTGCCCCCAGGGACTTGATGATTTTTTCATGAATTATCTCATGATTTGCCGCAGCATATCTTCCCATGAGTTCCATAGCTTGCCAGTACTCTTGCCCTTCTTCACTGTCTAGAGTTAACCATGCAAGATGTTGTAACTCTTTTGGCAGACCTGGACGCAATTTCATCGCCAACTGCGAGTAGTGATTGGCCACCGCACTTCCTGCCCCACGACTACCACTATGCGAAAGTACCGCAAGATACGTGCCTGCTTGTAGACCAAGAGTGTCTTGTGATACGGTAAGCTCTCCAAACTCAACAAAGTGATTTCCCGAGCCACTCGAACCTAATTGCTTTATAGCGCGTGGTTTGATGTGTTTTGTGACTTTTGAAAATGACCAATCTTCTTGTAGTACTTCGTGGTCGTGTGGTTTACTGAATGTTTTACCAATACCAAAAAGTGTATCTTTTTGTAAGGTGTCCACAAGAAAATCTTTGTTTTTATCCACATCTTCTGCTGGAGAATCAAATACGGTCATTTTTACACGACACGCGATATCCACTCCGACGGCATAGGGAATGACGGCATTTTCTGTAGCCAAAACTCCACCGATGGGAAGACCATATCCTTGGTGAGCATCGGCCATGAGTGCTCCGCGCCACGAAATGGGTAAACGACAGGCATTTTTCATTTGTAAAACGGCCTGCTCTGGTAGATCTTCTCCCCAAATTTTCCATGGTGCTGGCTCTTTACGTTCTTTGAATCGACGGTCTTGGTAAACTTTTTGGGCAAGTTTCCCAAAATAAGGATTGGTAAAATTTGCTTCTGGCTTTTGTACCGCCAATTGCAATTGGCGATTGACTTTTTTCTTATTGAGTCCCTTCGCACGCGCATTTTCTACAAGTTCCTTAGCAAATTCAATGTCTTCAGGATCAACGCCTAAATCTAATAATTGTTTTTCTTTCATAGCTTATATGTTCCAAAAAATTTATTTATGAATCGGGATTGTGGTATTTTTCTAAACAAAAGGCGACCGTGTGATGTAAATCTGCGAGGTTTATATTGTATGTGCTAGGCATAATCATAACCGCATATTGTTTAAAAACCATTTTATCCCATTTAAAACGTTTGGCCAATTTTTTCTTTGCCTTTTGTGGATTTGACGCTGTGACCGTTTCCAAGACACTATTCATGTCGGAGACCCCTATGATAAAAGCGGGGTTGTCATAAAATTCTCCTGAGCTGTAAGAATCGATGTTATCCCAGTTTACCAAAAAACTGTATGTTCTGCGTACGAAACGGATACCTTGTGGTTGAAATATAAAGGATTCGTTTGCGGTAAGGCCCGTCAGTGTTGCCAAAAATATGAGACTACCAAATGCAATCATAATAATTCCACAAGCAAAGGGAACGTCTTGGTCTTGAGTAAAATGACAAGTCGCAGTACCTGCAATCACAATGCCCAATGCCAACATGACTGTTTTCGATTTTGACATTGCGATGGGGGTTTCAATTGGCAGGCAGATATCTGCTTCGTTATTGTTAAAAAGCTTTTGTTGCCGATGTTTGTAGATCATCGTACTGAGCCAAAATATAAAGCCTAGGCCAAAAAAAATGGCGATACTTGCTAGTTCAGTGGCCTTTTCCCCTTGCTCAAGAAAAGCGGCAATTCCACCACCAAGCGTAAAAAGTAAAAAAATAAGTAAAATAAAATAATCGGAAATTTTTAGTTTCATGTAGCATACCCCATTGTTCACAAGCGTTGTAAAAAAATCTTGTTATCTTAGACGTGCATACAACAATATCGTTGGTAATGGCTATTTTTTTGTGGCAATTTTTTTACGTGTACGTGAAATCAACGCCTTGAGTTCTTTTGTTTGTAAACCGAGCTGTTGTGCTTTTTGAAAACTGCGCAATGCTTTGGTGTACTGACGTAAATTATACTGAACGATCCCCTTTAACTCAAAAAGCTGCGGTCGATCATTTACCCATTTCTCCAAAGCTTCTATTCTTTCTAGTGCCTGCGAAAAACGTCCTTGGTAATTGAGAATACGCGGTAGATTAAGATGAAAACGAAAATTACGTGGTTCCAAAAGCACGCATATTTGTGCGTCGCGCAATGCCAAAGGATAATTTTTTGTATCGATGTAGACATTACTACGGTTGTGGTATATGTCTACGTGTAGAGGGTTGAGTTTTTGTGCCGCACTGTAATCTTCGATCGCTTTGGGGTAGTTCTGTAAACGACGATGAAGTGCTCCGCGTTGTATGAATGTCGTGGTATGGTCTCGGGCATTTTCAACAACATAGTTATAATCTTCTAGTGCCTGTTGGTACTCTCCAAGAAGTAGGTTTATGTCCGCGCGTTTTCGGATACTGTAATAGTCATGTGGATTTATTTTTATGGCTTTGTTGAAGTCTTGCAATGACAAAGTGAAATTACGTTGGGCAAAGTAAACGTCACCACGTAGTGCGTAAAATGTCGCGCTATTGGGCAATTTTTTTAGAGCTTGGTTGTATTCTGAGAGGGCTAACTCATATTTTTGTAAGTTCTTATACACTAAACCTTTTAGTCGAAAAAGGTCCGTGTATTCGGGGTTTAAAACGCTAGCGCGTTGAAAACTCTGTAGAGCTTGTTCATTTTCATTGAGAGCTTTTAGTATTTCGCCGTGAAGTACGTGTAGTTTAAATAGATTTGGTTGTTTTTCTAACGCTTGTGTGGAAGACTGTAGAGCTTTTTGGTATTTTTTCACCATATAATATATTTTGGCGTGGAGTTGGTGGCTACGGAAATCGTCTTTGGTAAAAAGAGTTTGCGACTCCTCAAACGCTTGTTGTGCTCTACCCATTTGCGCGAGCAGTAGGATTCGTTGTAATTGGTAATCGTAGTTTTTTTTGTTTAATTGACGATTTTGTAAAATCAGTACCGAAAAAAATAAACAAAATAACAATGAAATAACAATGATCGATGTGCATAGAATACGATGGCGTTGTACAAAGTTGCGTAAGGAATCCCAGTGTGTATATTTTTTGGCCGTGATGGCAAGCCCTTTACGTAAATTTTGTAAATCCTTCGCAAGTTCCTTGCAATTACGGTATCTTTTACGCGGTTGTTTTTCTAAACATTTTAAACAAATAGCTTCTAAATATGGCGAAATGGTGGGGTCTATTTCCCGCGGACGTATGGGGTAGTGATTGCTCACTTGAAATAGTACATTGTAGTCGGAGTCTCCTTGGAAAGGAGGTCTAGAGGTCAACATTTCGTATATGGTGGCTCCCAAAGAGTACACCTCGCTTTTTACGGAAGTTTTTCCCGATACTTGTTCAGGAGCTGCGTAATTCGGTGTTCCTTGAAAAAGACCTTCTATGGTTAAATTTCCTGCGTTTCGCGGACGTGCCAGTCCGAAATCGGTAATTTTAGGGACACGGTCTTTGGTGATGATAATATTTGCCGGTTTAATGTCGCGATGGAGAATGTTTTTTTTGTGCGCGTAAGAAAGTGCATCACACAGTGGGGAGAGAATATCAATAATTTGTTGTTCTTTAAACGTTTCGGAATGGATCAATAACGATAAAGGAACACCTTCCACGTATTCCATGACAAAAAATGGGCGTGGTTGGTAGTTGATTTCATAAAAACGCACAATGTTGGGGTGTTCTAACTGTGCCATACACGAAGCTTCACCAAGGAGTTTTTTCGTATTGTCGGTGTTCTTATCGAGGAGAATTTTGACGGCGACGACTCTCTTTGTTTGTTGGTCTTGTGCGCGATAAATAACGCCCATTCCACCTTTTCCGAGAAGTTCACCAAGCTTATATTTTCCGAGTTGGTAGTTGTGGGACTTTATGAAGTTTTGAACTTCAATGGAGGGAGAGATAGATTGTGCATGTTGGAGTTGTTGTGTTATGTCCATAACCGCATCTCCTTATAAGACCGAGGAAAGAGCACACGCGTAGACATGCGATGTGCTCTGGCAATTTAAATTTAAGGAAGTCCCTTTGTTATCTTGTATACGCCGAATAAGATGACAACCGTGGCGATAAATGCAAAAGTTAGCATGGTTTTGTAGCGTAAAATATCTTCTTTCTCACCTTTTTTGGCCTTTACAGAACCAACGTGCAGTAGTCCTACTGCCAGTAGCATGATGGTGGGGTGTTCCCAGCTGCGTTCGGGATCAACACCCTTCCAGCGTTCTCCAACAAACCACAATGCAAGGCCGATAAGAACTTGCATATCTACCATAATCACGAACAACAAAGAACTAACTCGTCCAAGAGGACGCCATTTTTTCTTGCTAAAAAATCCCACGAGCAAAGCTATAATAGCGATGGCAGCAAATAGGAAAATCATGTAGCGCCAGTGCTGGTGAGATTTATAAAGAATCGTGTAAAGTCTATCCATGTGTTTTCCTTTTATAAATAAAGTTATTGTATCGCAAGAATAAATGATTACATTGGACAAATCAAGAACATTGTTGAAATTGGTGAGGAATAGCTATGGAGTTATATCAATTCGCGATATCGCACTATTGCGAGAAGGTTAGGTGGGCTTTAAAATACAAGAACGTGGATCACAAAATTGTGAGTTTAGTTCCAGGTTTACATGTTTTTACGATAGGTAAAATAGCACCTAGGACGCACGTTCCCGTTTTAGTGGATGGTGAGACAGTTGTGCAAAATTCGTGCGATATACTCGACTACTTAGAAGAAAAATATCCCGAGAGACCACTTACACCACAATCATCCAAAGAAAAACATCAGGCATGTCATTGGGAAAAATACGCCGATGAAGAAATTGGCGTGCATTTGCGGCGTTATTTTTATTCACACCTGCTACATCATAAGAAAATAGTCGCACCTCTTCTTTCTACCGGGGCTTCACCGATGAAAAAAGCGCTGTTTTCGTGCATGTTTTTTAAAGTAAAGAAAATTATGCGCCAACGTATGAATATAAATGAAAAGACAGGGAAAGAATCGCGAGAGAGATTGATAAAAGCGATAGATAAAGTGGCAGACCATCTCAAAGATCGCGAATTTATGGTGGGAGATAGTTTTAGCCGCGCCGATCTCACCGTGGCAGCGCTTTTGGCACCTATTTACGAACCAGAAGGCTATGGATTGAAATGGCCCAAGGAAATTCCCGAAGACATGCGTTTATTTCGTGAGGAACACGCTGACAAGATGTTGTGGGTAAATAAGATATATGAAAATTATCGTTAGTATTTTGTGACAACAACTATAAATGGAAAAGTCGTCGCTGTAATCGTAGCCGTCGCCGTTGCCGTGACCGTGACCGTTGCCGTGACCGTAACCGTGACCTTCAATGCGATTTGACTTAATACCTAACTTTAACACAGTGCGTTGTAGGGGCGGACCTAGTGTCCGCCCGTTCTTCCAAATTCAAGATAGACAAACAGAAGTCCACCCTAAACCAATGGTAAAGATTTTCACTTCCCAATGAATTCCGCCATACGTATTGGCCAATATCCTTCACGATCTTGAAAAAGGTCGCCAAATTGTTGTAGTTTTTCCTTCATCTTCTGTTTATCGAATAAGTAAGATTGATCAAAGAGAGCAACACCATCTCTCAGTGACATACAGGCAAAGTTCCAATTGGGACTAAAAGAGCCGGTGTTCCCGTTAAAACCTTTGTATGTGGAGAATAACTTAAACGTTTTTAAGTCACAAATCTTGATTTTTTTACTGCAAAAAATGACTAAATAATCGCCATTGGGAGAGAACGAAAGATTGTGAATTTTGTAGTTTAATTTTAGTGTTTTCATTTTTGTGGTTTTACCATCTTTTAAATGTAACAAAGTCAAACGTTTATCTTGGTAACCACAAGTGATGTAGTTTTTTTGCGCTGAAATCGCCACGCGGCGGATGGCAACGCCAGGTAAAAGTTGGTGCTCTGCTATTTTTTTACCATTTCGCAGTATAGTGACATTTTTGTATGTGACAAGGGCAACGAGATTTTTATCTACCACAATGTGCTTTACAATCTCTTGCGAAGTGTGCAAAAGACGGTGTGACTTTTTGGTGATGTTATAGAGGTACGTTTGTTGCTTGATACAGTAAATAATCTCGGAAGAATTTACAAAACGGATAGCTTTTACTCCCATGTTTTTGAATGGTTTAAACGGTATCTGCTTAAAATTTTTTGTTTCATAAATAACGGGTTTGCGCCCCATAAGCATTACGACGTGTTGTTCATCTTTACTGATGCTTACCTGGTTCATATCACCGTGAGACAAAATTTGCATGGCATTGGTGTACAAAGTATCTGTGAATTTACCGTTTTCTTTTTTCCAGACGATAAAACCCAAATAAAATGGCTGTATGACCATAGTTTTAGAAACGATTACGCGATGTTGCAACCAAGTATCTGCGGATATTTTTGTTTTACGTAGAATACTATCCAATCTTTTACGGCTGCTTTTGTTTAAATTTAAGTATTGATACGGCGAAATCTGGTATTCTTTGTAACTATCTCGGGTGACTATTCCTAGTTTGCTTGTTCGACTGGCAAATTGAATATCGAATGTGTAATTTTTGTCGACAATGGAAAGTATGTCTTCCATATTTTGTGAGTTGGCGACATTTACTTTGGCATCTTGTCCACTACTAATGATAAATCGGTAGTCATTGGCGACAATCTTGCTTATGGCATCGGAGTGTTTGCGATAGTAGTTGAATGAGCTATGGTAGTTGTTTTTTTCTTTGGTAATGGAGCAGAGAACGACAGAACCGCCGCTGTTGGTTATGTGAAATGGATAACGTGAATTTGTCGATCTACAT
This sequence comes from Candidatus Uabimicrobium amorphum, assembly GCF_009002475.1. Classification (GTDB taxonomy): domain Bacteria; phylum Planctomycetota; class Uabimicrobiia; order Uabimicrobiales; family Uabimicrobiaceae; genus Uabimicrobium; species Uabimicrobium amorphum. The sequence continues at coordinate 8,112,519 of NZ_AP019860.1, read as the reverse complement.
GGTGAAAAATAATCAAATAGGCCATCTTGTACCTGTGATAATTTGTGGGTATTTGTGTCAAAAGCGACAACATTTACTGGAGTAAAAATAAAAATAGTATTGCCATCTGCGGAAAAAAAAGCGACACGACTGCTCTTAAACAAGTCCTCTTCAAGAACTTTGCGTTGCTCTTTTAAATTGTAGAATATCGTTTTTCGGTTGTAGAAAATGACTAACCAGTCGTCTTTTGGCGAAAAATAAAAACCAAATTGGCTTTTCACACCAGAAATGAGAACATTCAATTTTTTTTGCTGCAAGTCGTATAAAAAAAGTTTTCCTTGTACAGGCTCTAGAAAGATGACAAATTTTTCGGTAGGGGAAAAGCTAATGTGTATAGGGTTTGCCTGGAGCTTTTTAGAAAAGACTAAGCTTTTGTCGTCCAATGTATGCAACATGAATTGGCGATTTTTTGAATAGGCAACATAAGAGTTTCGGGGAGATATAAAATCTTTTTGTTGGTTGATATAGCATTGTGGAATAGTGAAGTATGCCTTGTTGGTATCTATTTTTGATAACGACTTCAGGGGCCATATGTACGCAGTACCGCGATCGCTAAACAGACTCAAGTACCTTAGGTTGTTTGATACAAGACCATGTATGAATTTAACGCGCGACTTTGGAAAAGTGACCTTTTTTTGCTGGGGTAAAACAGGAAGAACAGTAAAACGCAAAATATCGTAAGAGTCACTGAGTATATTTGTTGTTGTGGGCGTTAGAGGGCGTTCAAAACCGTCAATCTCTTTTTTAAGACCTTGTATGTACTGAAAAAACGAGGGATTTTTGATAATATTTGACTCAATATTCGACTCGAGTTTCACCACATGTTTTTCTTCTTTTGCATGCTTTCTGCGTTTTTCTTCCTGGTCCGCTCTTTTTTTCTCTTCGTTGGCAAGATTATAGTACATTACGGCAAATATCGATGGTATGAGTAGCATTAGAGTTACTGTGGTGACTATTTTGGGATGTTTCTTACACGAGATAAAAAAACGTTGCCACAACGTAGGTGGCTTAGTATGCGTAGGTTGTTTTCGCTGAATTCTTTGAATTTCGTCGCGCATGAAAGCAACACTGGGAAAGCGCTTGCGTGGTGACTTTGCGAGTGATTTCATGCATATTAACTCTAGAGCACTATCCCTTTTTACACTTTTTCTAAGTAGCGACGGAGCGATGGGTTCTACAGTCGAAATTTGATACATAATTTCGACAACACTTGCGCCATCAAAGGGGACACGTCCGGTCAACATTTCATAAAGAATGACTCCCAAAGAATAGACATCGCTTTTTTTATGGTTTGCTTTTCCTTGAATGGCTTCAGGAGCCATATACTTTGGTGTTCCTAGTATACTGCCACTTTGAGTCAAGTTATCTTGGCAGTTGGTATTCTTTGCGAGTCCAAAGTCAAGTATAATGGGAATGTTGTCTTTACCAATGATAATATTGTCTGGTTTCAAATCACGATGAATAATACCATTTTCATGGGCATAGGCTACTCCACTGCATATATCGTGAAATATGTTGAGTAATGCCTCGTTTACATTGGTGTTGCCTTCCAGGACTTTGCGTAACGAATTCCCTTCGACGTACTCCATGGTAAAAAAATGTTGTGGGAACTCTCCGATCTCATATATTTTGATAATGTTGGGGTGCTGTAATTTCGCAACGGATTGGGCTTCGCTGATAAATCTTTTGACATCTTTTGTCGATCCGACATTACGTATGATTTTCAAAGCACACATTCTTTGCAGTTTGGTATCTTGGGCAAGATATACCGCCCCCATACCTCCTTCACCAAGTTGCTCTAAAATCTCATAGTGTGCAAACATGGTGGATGGTGTGAGACTTTGAGAAGACGGGCGCATAAAGTTATCAACACCAAGTGGCTTTTTGTCATCCATCGCTGGTTGCAAGTGAATGTTTTGCGATGAGGTATGTCGTTGATGATGCTGTTGTTGAAACCGTAGTAGATCGCCAACAAATGCTTTTACACTGGGATAGCGAAACTGTTGTTTTTTGTGCAGGGCCTTCAGGCAGATTGCTTCTAAAGTCTCAGGAATGTTTTGTTTGAGTTGGGTCGGAACAATGGGATCTTCGTGAATGATTTGGTGGACAAGAGACATCGATTCGGTATGATGAAACGGTCGTTGCCCCGTTAACATTTCATAGAGCATGACACCCAAAGAATAGACATCGCTTTGTTCATTGACTTTCCTATTGCGACCAAGAGCTTGTTCTGGAGACATGTAATGCGGCGTTCCCAAAACGGCTCCTGTTTGTGAAATTTTTGTGTCATCAGAGACAAATTTCGCCAAGCCAAAATCCGTTACTTTTAAATTTTGTTCTTGTGAAAGCATTACATTGGACGGTTTCAAGTCGCGATGAATGACTCCACAACTATGTGCGTATGTAACGGCTTGTCCTATTTTAATCATTGTTACAATTGCACGCTGTATGCTCATCTGAGATTTTTTTAAAAATTGAGCTAACGATACGCCATCGACAAACTCCATCGCCAAAAAATAATATCCTTTTTCGTTGCCCACGTCGTGAATCATGACGATATTTTCGTGTTGTAACTTTGCAAGAGATTTGGCTTCGCGCATGAACCTTCGTATCTCTTTTACATTGTTTGCTTTCTCACGCATCAATTTGAGAGCAATTGTGCGATGTAGGCGTGTATCGATTGCTTTGTATACTTCCCCCATACCACCACGCCCCACTTCGGTTACAATTTTGTAAGGACCAAAGTAAAGACCGTCTTTTATTATTTGTGGAGATATTTTTTTTGTGGTACAAGGTTGAGAAACTTCATCTGTTGTGTTTGTGAAAGAAGTGTTTATGTATTCTGTAGAGTTTTCCGTACTAGGCTCTGAAATTTGCAAGGGATTGCGTCTGTTGGGGTTTGCCATAATATCACAACTCCAATTCTGTAAAAAATTCGACCTCTTGTTTTTGATATTCGACTCCCCAGGCGAGCTCTTTTAGTCGTTCAATTATCTTGAGCTGGAATTTTTTCCATAAACCTTTATTTCTTTCTTTCCATTTTCTGGCAGCATTATTTTTGCTTTCCAACATCTCTGCTAATTGTGTAGAGTTTGGCCACGTACCGTCGTGATCCCAGATCCATTGAAGAACAACCTTTTCTTTTGTGGGGTATTCTTCTAATATTTGTTGGATAATGGTTTTGAGTAATTCCACGGAAAAAGGATAGTCATCAATACTTCCACCAACCTGATTGTCACAAAAATATTCTGTAGGTACGATCTTTTTATCTTTCCAATATTCAGATAGAGCGTCTCGAACAAGCCTTTTGATTATTGTGCGGAATTTCACCCCTTCTTGGCGACGAAAACTCCAGCGAAATCCCTTTTCATACACGCGCGATAGAATTTCTTCTGCTTGGTCCGCTTGGTGATGATTCCATTTCGCAAGATAGACAATATAATTGAGGATCGCACGGTGGTAGCGTGCGTAGAATCTTTGCCAGCACTCCTGGTATTGAGGATGTTCTGGAAGACCTAACCATTTTACATCATCGGGATTTGTCGATAAGTTTGATAGATTGATATTATCCATTGTATTTCCACATTGAGAGTCTAAACGATTGATTTTTATAATAGAATCCCTGCATATCCTTCGAAATGTGACAAAATTCTAAAATTTTTTTTCTACATTTTGCGAATATGCCTACAATTTGAGCGTTAAAATACGTCGGTGATCACTAAACACTAATTTAACAATATATACTTATAAATGAGCTACTCCGGCATAATAACCAGAATTAAAATGTAGGTCAAGGTTGTTTAAGTTATAAATGATGACATCGCAATTCTAGAAGATGATATAAAAATTTTATATGTAAAAAATAGCTAGTACTTTAGATCTTGATTTTTGCATTTCTTATGTTTTTATAATAACCACTGGAGTAAAGTACCAGCGAGAGCCTTATGGACGACTAATGGAGGAGACAACATTTGAAATGCGCGTTTCTAACCAGCAGAGATCTTCCTAACTTAATTGCGGAAGAACTTGCGGTGGTTGAATTATTACGGAAAAAAAATATTACCATTGATGTGGTGGTGTGGAACGATAAAGTCGATTGGAGTATTTACAACTGTGTAGTGATTCGCACTACATGGGACTACTATTTACATAGCGAAAAGTTTCTGGATGTTTTACAGGAAATACAGCGCTGTGGATGCCGTTTGTTCAATTCATTTGAGATTGCCAAATGGAATACAAATAAAAGATATCTACTAGAATTAGAGCAAAAGCAAGTCGCGGTTATCCCGACCAAAATTGTACAAAATGTTCGCGAGGAAAATTGGCAAGAACATTTTACTAGGTGGGATACGCAAAAGTTAGTGGTGAAGCCAGTGATTAGCGCCGGAGCGTATCATACATATGTTATTGACCATAAAGAAGCACCGCAAATTCCCAGCATTGATGTTTCGTATATGGTACAACCGTTTTTACCGAGCGTGGCGGAAGAAGGAGAGTGGTCGTTCATGTTCTTTGGCGGTCAATACAGTCATGCGGTCATAAAACGTCCCAAACAAAACGATTTTCGTGTTCAAGAAGAGCACGGGGGAAGTACGGAATTGATGGAGGTAGAGCACGATGATTTGTTGGAGGCGAAAAAAGTAATCGCTGCAATTCCGAAACAGTTATATGCTCGCGTGGATATGATACGTTATCGCGGTAAATTGCATTTGATTGAGCTGGAGTTGATAGAACCACAGTTATTTTTGGCCAATTGTACAAAAGGTGTGGAGATGTTTGCCGAGACTTTTTGCCAAATGTGTGATGACAAATAAATATAGACGGACACGTTTTGGTAACTCCTGGTTTTTTACGGCAAATTTTGCTATATATTATAAAAAAACGACACGTTGATTGTGCACCGTACCTACTACAAAACTAAGGAAGAAGTATGATAAAAATACCGTACACACGAGGAATTTTCTGTAATAGAACCCTAAATCTTCGCGCGATACCCGTTATTGGCTACGACATGGACTATACCCTTGTTCATTATAAAGTCGAGGCTTGGGAAGGTCTAGCATATCAATATATTAAGAAGTATCTCAAAAAAGATGGCTGGCCGGTGGACGATTTAGTTTTTGATCCGAGCATCTTTATTCGTGGGCTTCTCATCGATAAAGAGTTGGGAAATATCGTCAAAGTAAACCGCTTTGGTTATGTGAAAGCGGCATACCATGGAACACACCGTTTGGAATTTGAAAAAATGCGCGAGGTGTATAGTCGTACCATCGTAGACCTTGCCGATACGCGTTATGCGTTTCTCAACACGTTGTTTTCCATTTCTGAAGCATGCATGTTTTCACAACTCGTCGACTTACTCGATGCAGGAAAAATCACCGGTATCCTTGGTTACGCCGATTTAGCACATCGTATTCGCACGGTTCTTGACCATGCACATCTTGAGGGAGATCTTAAAAACGAGATTATGGCCCATCCGGAAAAGTTTGTGGAACTCGATCCCGATTTACCTTTAACCCTTTTGGACCAAAGGCACGCCAATAAAAAACTATTACTGATCACGAACTCTGGGTGGAAATATAGTAAATTTATGATGTCATATATTTGTGATCGTTACTTGCCTAAGGGAATGGATTGGCGCGACTTGTTTGATCTCATTGTCGTTTCTGCACGCAAACCGAGCTTTTTTACGGCCAAGCCACCTATGTTTGAAATCGTGGACAATGACGACGGACTACTAAAACCAGTGATTGGTGAAATCAAAAAAAATGGTTGCTATCTCGGTGGTAATGCAAGCATGATCGAGGAATATCTTGGGGTATCTGGGGAACAAATTTTGTATGTCGGAGATCACTTGTTTTGTGATGTGAGTATATCAAAGGAAGTTCTACGTTGGCGTACAGCTCTTATCATACGCGAGTTAGAGGAAGAACTTGAAGCCATCGAAAGTGCACGCAAAGATCATAAGCAAATACGCAAGATGATGCAAGAAAAGGAAGAACTTGAAGGGCAAATACGCCACAAACAGCTTATCTTACAACGCCGTGAGAAAAAATACGCGGGCAAGGTGAAGGAAAATCCTACGGACATTAAGAGTGAACTGCGTCAACTTCGCGACGATTTGCACGAGCTGGATGTGCAGATTGGGGAACTCAATGTTCGCGACAGCAAACGTTTTAATAGCAATTGGAGCTATTTGATGCGTACAGGAAACGATAAAAGTAAATTTACGCGTCAGGTAGAACGCTACGCAGATATTTATACTTCACGCGTGTCGAATATGTTATACTATACACCATTTATGTATTTTCGCTCACCGCGAGGTAGTATTCCACATGACCCGGTATTTTATCCTGAAGATTTGAAAGAGTAAAACGCATGAAAGCTTATAGTAAAGAGCAAATTCGCGAATTGGATCGCATCGCCATAGAGGAGTACCAAATTCCAAGTGTTGTACTCATGGAGAACGCAGGTGCAGGCGCGGCGCGCATTATCGCTCGGGAGATGGGGGCACAAAAAAGCGTTGCTATTTTTTGTGGAAAAGGCAATAATGGCGGTGATGGTTTTGTGATCGCACGTCATTTGCACAACAACGGTATGAATACTCATGTCTTTTTTCTTGGCGAAGCTGCACAAGTTCCCGTTGACAGTGATCCAGGAATCAATCTACGTATATTACAAAACATGAAAATACCCATTCGGGAAGTCAGTGATGTAGATTCTTTAAAGGAATACAAAGACATATGGCAAAACTGCGACTATGTTGTCGATGCAATATTCGGTACAGGTCTTTGCCGCGATATTTCTGGAAATTTACATACGATAATGAGTGAAATAAAGTCGTGGAATAAAAAAAATATTGCGATTGATATCCCTTCAGGGCTTGATGGCAATACGGGGGAAATTTATGGTGTTATTCTGCCCGCAGAACTCACTATTACGTTTGCTCTTCCTAAAAAAGGCTTTTTTGTTCAAGACGGCCCAAATGTAACGGGGAATATCGAAGTCGTTGATATTTCTATACCAAAGGAGTTAGTAGAAAAGCTATAGGAGTTTTATATGAAAATATTAATTTGCGATGCTTTTGATTCGTCATTACCAGAAAAATTGGCAGCATATGGCGAAGTATTTTCCGACATAGAACGTTTAGCTGAAGCAAATATTGCTCTTATTCGCAGTAAAACCAAATGTACAAAAGAGTGGATTGACAAAGCCCCCGAACTCAAGATGATCATTCGTGGCGGTGTGGGGTTAGATAATGTTGACTGCGACTATGCACAACAAAAAGGCATTCGCGTAGACAACACTCCCGAAGCTTCGAGTATTGCCGTAGCCGAAATGGCTTTTGCGATGATGATCGCCATGCCTAACCAAATTATAAAAGCTCACAACGGAATGAAAGCTGGGGAGTGGTTGAAGAAACAGTGTAAAAGAACAGAATTACACGGCAAAACTCTTGGACTCATCGGTTATGGACGTATTGCGAAAGAACTGGCAAAAAGAGCACAGGCCTTTTCCATGAAAGTGATCGCTTACAAAAGAACGCCTGTAGACTGTGAATATGCTGAAATGAAATCTCTAGACGAGCTTTTGAGCCAATCGGATTTTATTAGTTTGCATACACCGTTAAACGACGCATCAAAAAACCTGATCAATAGCGAAACCATCGCCAAAATGAAGCAAGGTGTATATGTCATCAACACCGCACGTGGACAATGTGTTGCGGAAAAAGATGTTGCCGCAGCGTTAGAGTCTGGACATATTGCTGGTTATGCCGCCGATGTTTGGGAGGTAGAGCCACCCGAAGATCGTACACTTGTCGAAACCAAGAATTGTTTTGCTTCTCCTCATATTGCTTCGTCAAGTGCGGAGAATTTGAAACGTATAGGGGAAATAGTTGAACAAAAAATATCAGCTTTCGTAAGTTAATGATTTAACTTTGACAAACAGGAGGTCTTAATGAGACAAATTATTTTTGTATTACTGTGCATCACTTTCACATGTGCACACATGGACTTGCAGTACACCGATCGCTTCACCGCGGAGCATATGAATCAATGTTCTTGTGAAAATGTTACGTTACTTGAAAACTTCATGGTCCTTGACGAAAATGAAGGTAAACTAACTTCCGTAGACATCAAGGCGCGTACATACTTTAACGCTATCTCAATCAATTACTACGCCGAAATTCCCGAAGGGGCAGCACTGCGCTTTGAAGTAAGTGCGGGTGATAACAATGGAAATTGGAGCGCGTGGCATGAAGTAGAAAGCTCTGAGGCTGATGTCCACTTTGACGGCTCATACGACACATATCGTTATCGTGTAGTCTTTGTTCGTAGTGAAGATGGCCACTCTCCGCAACTTCGCGAAGTTCAAGTAAGTTATGATTATGTGATTCCGTCGATGTTGCAACCTGAAGTTTATGTACAGCAACAAAGTCGCGGAGTTTTAAAACCGAGTATTGTTTCACGTCGCGACTGGGGAGCACGTCAACCTAAAAAAGGTTATAGTTATCACAGTCCACGTAAACTCACCATTCACCATACCTATCGTCCTCTTGCTTCTAGTTTTAAAGGCGCATCCACCATTCGCGGTATTCAAAATTATCATATGGATAGCAACGGATGGTCGGATATTGGATACCACTTTCTTATCGGTACTTACAGTTCGGGAAGCACCGTAATTTACCAAGGACGTCCGGAAAACGTGATTGGAGCACACACTGGTGGAGCAAATACCAATAACGTTGGTGTCAACTTGATTGGTGACTATGATATCGAACAAGTGCATCCGAATGGTTACAAGGCGATGATACGCGTTTTGGCGTGGTTGTGCGACAAATACGGTATCAGTCCAAATAGCATTTATGGACACAAAGATTTTTCTAGTACTCTTTGTCCTGGTTCTGGATTATACGATCGTTTGCCGCAAATACGACGTGATGTCGCCAATTACATTGTGCGTGGCGAAGTGCAAGAAGATGTCAATGCCCAAGCATCAGGAACTCTAATCGGTGCTGTTTATGATAGCAACAAAGGTTCTAGCGCGCGTATTAGTGGTGCAACCGTCACACTAAACAATGGTAGCAAGCAGACCACAGGTAGCGATGGTATTTTTCGTTTTCAACTTTCTCCTGGTAGCTACAGTTATACCGTGAGCAAGTCTGGCTTTAAGTCCAACAGCAGTTCACGCACGGTAAAATCTGGTGAAACCGTTTGGGGTTCATTGGGACTATCAGGTGGTAGTGGTTCTCCTTCTAAAAGTCTCAGTGGTGCACACTGGGTGAAGTTTTATCCTCCGAGTCGCCAGATCAAAGACTTGAACGAACCTTTCCGCGGTAGCATGACGCGTTTCTACAATGCATTGAGAAATGCCGGAGCAAGCGTTTCTATCTCCAATACCCTACGTCCTCCACAAAGAGCTTTCTTAATGCACTGGGCGTACCGTATTGCAAAGGAAGGCTACAATCCACGTAGCGTACCTGCCAAGTCAGGTGTAAATATCGAATGGTGGCACGGGTCCACAAGTGCTTCCGTTTCCGCAGCGCGTGCGATGGTAAGTGCTTACGGAATCGTATATCGTCCCGCACTTTCCTCAAACCACATTCGCGGCGAAGCGATCGATATGTCGGTTAGCTGGAGTGGTACATTGCGCATCAAGGATGCCAACGGTCGCACGGTTTCTATTGGATCTCCACGTTCCGGAGCTTCGAATAGAACATTGTGGGAAGTAGGAAAAACCTATGGCGTTCGCAAACTCGCCAGCGATCCACCACACTGGTCGCGAAATGGTAACTAGAAGGTTGCCTCTTTACAAATAGTTCTTGATGAAAATACCAGGTGTAACTTTACATCTGGTATTTTTTTTGTTTAGGGCCTAACGGATGATACGACAATCTGGCAAGTGTTCGAGCAACAAACGCATGCTTTGATCTCCCAGAGAATTACCAGAAATATCTAACGTTTTCAAGTCGCGAATTGTATAGATATACCAAGGAAGCCGTGTTAAATTTAAATCTGACAAATCCAGTAAAAATTCATCAGAAAAACCACAATTTACAAACTCACAACCGCGTAAACTATGGAATTGTATTTTGCTACGAAAACTACAATGCTCGAAACGCGAACACAAAACTTGGTAAAACTTTGTCTCCGGAAGAAAAAAAGTACATCCGTAATAGTTTGTTCCATCATCCACATCCTCAAGAACTTTACTGCGTACTATTTTTCTAGAGCATGTATTTAAAAAGTCTTGTGATAATTCTCGATAGTCTTTGATACTTTTACAGTCAGGAGCATAATCCCATATGAATTCCCCTAAACCAATAGACTCGGTAAACTCCCTAGTTACCTCAATAATGGGTTTGAATAACTTCACACGTTTTTCTTCCCAGTATCGAAAGACTTCTTTTACAATTTGATCCATCTTTTCATAGTGACCAACAACGCCTAAAATATGTTTTTTTTCTCGTATCTTTGCATTGTGTTCTTTGAATTCTCTCATTCCTTGTAGCACAGAAACAATGGCCTGGCTGTAAGTTGCGTTTGTTGGAAAAAGAGCATTGTCCACCATTTCTAGTATGTGAGGATAAAAAAAACAATTTAAACTAGAGTCATAAACAAAAACAAAATCAAAAGTAGAATTTAATTTTTGCAGAACTTCATCCAAAAGTAAGAAGTTATCTTCATCAGGATACCAATCCTCAACATAATAACCATAAGGAAGAATACAAAAATTGGAATTATTTTGGCAGAAAATAGCGTCTTCGTAATGTACTTTACCAGACACGACATCTATGATGTTATTTTTCCGCGACAAGGAAGATATTCCAAAAGCTAGAGTGGTCAATCCTTCCGGGCTAAGATCAACAATGATTGTTTTTTTGTTATAAAACTTGTCAAGAGTTCCTAAGATTCCAATAATGGTTTGAACACATGCTTGTTCAAAATAACTGCAATTTATCTTTACCAGTGTAATCATGTATCTTCTCGTTTTAACTATCAAATGAAAAATCACCAGTTTACCAATTGTGGATTTGCAAACGGTGTTAAAGTCTACTTCCGGAATCACCGCTTAAAAAAATCCTCGCGATATACAAAATTTTTCAGCCGTCACCTGACCCAATGCTATCATTTGTATATTCATCTTTTAGTTTATCATAAACTGCAAACACTTATAACTCTTTTGGAGAAAGACAATCTTTTTCGTTTGATTATACCAATAAGTTTGACGTACTATAAAACTTCGTTTAGATGAAACTGTAAAAGAAAGGAATCCATAATGGACTATGCTGGTAATCTCATCGCTTCTTTTTTACATCGCCAAGGTGTTCAATTTTTATTTACCCTGTGCGGAGGTCATATTTCTCCTATTCTGGTAGGTGCTAAGCAAAAAGGTATTCGCGTGGTGGATGTGCGCGATGAAGTGACTGCTGTTTTTGCGGCGGATGCTGTCGCGCGATTGACGGGAATCCCTGGTGTCGCAGCGGTGACCGCAGGCCCTGGGCTTACCAATACGATTACCGCGGTGAAAAATGCACAGATGGCACAATCACCGGTTGTTATTTTTGGTGGGGCGACAGCGACGATGTTGAAAGGACGTGGTTCTTTACAGGACATAGACCAAATGGCTCTAATGAAGCCACACACCAAACTGGCATTAACTGTCAAGAGTGTTCGCGAAATACTCCCTAAATTAGAAAAAGCGTTTGTCACTTGCCAAGAGGGAATACCTGGGCCAGTGTTTATTGAAATTCCCGTAGATCTTTTATATGCAGAATCGGTTGTCAGGGACTGGTATGGTATTAAAGAAGAGAAAGGCAAAAACATACGCGCGTCTTTGTTTCAGGCTTATTTAAAGCGTCATGTAAAAAAAATATTTTCTGGAGTGAATTGGCAACCGTCTTTTCGAGAATTGAAAGTTGCATCGTTTGCCCCTAGAAAGAAAGATATTGATGCGATGGTGCGCTGTATTCATCAAGCGCAAAGGCCCGTAATGCTGGTTGGTAGCCAGGCGACACTGCATCCGCAAAACGCCAATGCTTTGCAGCAGGCAATCGTAAAGTTAGGCATTCCGACGTATTTATCGGGAATGGCACGTGGTTTGTTGGGAAAACAATGTCCTTTGCAATTACGACATCGGCGGCGCCAAGCTCTGAAAGAGAGTGACCTAGTGATATTAGTGGGGGTGCCCTGCGATTTTCGTATGAACTATGGTCGGCATATCCCGGCGCAAGCGAAGTATATTTCGATCAATCGCAGTGCAAAAGATTTGCGTAAGAATCGAGTACCTGATTTAGGTGTTCTCTGCGACCCTGGAAATTTCTTGTTGGAACTGGCGAGGTTTTGCGAAAACAATTCTTTTGCCGAAGGGTGGCTCCAAAGTTTAAAGCAAAGAGATGCACAACGCGATGAAGAAATCAGCCATCAGGGACAGGAGGAAACGACAGGTGTGAATCCTCTTCATTTATTTCAGCATTTAGAAAAACTGATGTCAGAAAAATCGATTATCGTCGCGGATGGTGGCGACTTTGTGGCAACGGCGTCTTACATCTTGCGTCCACAACCTTTGTCATGGTTAGATCCGGGAGCATTCGGTACTCTAGGTGTTGGGGCTGGATTTGCACTAGGAGCAAAATTATGCCGACCAGACGCCGAGGTCTGGATTGTGTATGGAGACGGCTCTGTTGGTTACAGTTTATGCGAGTGGGATACTTTCGTACGCCATAATGTGCCAGTGATTGCGGTTGTGGGGAATGATGCCTGCTGGTCACAAATTGCTCGTGAGCAAGTGCAAATATTTGCCGACGATGTTGGGACGGTTCTGGAACACAGTTCTTATGAAAAAGTGGTTGCTGGTTTTGGCGCCGAAGGGTTGTTATTAGATCAAGCCAACAAAATACCAGACATTGTAAAAGAAGCCCAAGAGAAATGCGCTGCGGGTAAACCGGTTTTGATCAATGCCATTATCGGTAAAACAGATTTTCGCAAAGGTTCTATTTCTATTTGAGATGAAACTTTTTCGCGAAACTAGAAAACGTTTCTAATGATTTCTAGTTTTTGCGAGTGAATATTTTCTCCAAAGTACAAATACCTTCATAAATCTGCGGTAGAGTGTATCCCGCATACCCTAATACAAAACCACTGCGTGGGTTTTGTAAATAATAGCTCGAAAGAGGTCGCAAGACCAAGTTATGTCTTACAGCCTCTTTTGTTATCTCACGATCATCACCATTGTAGAATGCGACAAGGTGCATACCGGTGGCACTAGGTTCGATGGTGCAATATTTACTGAGCTTGTGGGCGAATACTTGTAGGAAGTATTGCTGTTTTTCCTTGTATAATATACGCGTTCTGCGCAAATGACTATTAAAGTGCCCTGCCTCAATAAAACTGGCCAACGCGGCTTGCAGCAACGTACTGCAATTATGGTCGCAAATCGATTTTGCTAGAGAAAAAACAGGTACGAGCGCTTTGGGAACGACCATATAGCCGATGCGTAGACCCGGAAATAAAACTTTACTAAACGTTCCTAAATAAAGTACTCTGTCGGAATTATCGATGCCCTGCATGGCAGCTATTGGTTGTCCCGCGTAACGATATTCACTGTCATAATCATCTTCAATAATCCACGCATTTTGTTGTCGTGCCCATTGCAAAATTTGAATGCGTCTTTCCAATGACAGTGTCATGCCCAATGGATACTGATGCGATGGCGTTAAATAAAGCAAGCGCACATCGCGTTGTCGCTGCAAATCATCGATTTTCAAGCCTGCTGCGTCAACATCTACAGGAATGATTTGTGCCTGTGCGGCGAAAAATGCATTGCGCGCACCCAAATAACCGGGGTTTTCCATGGCGACATTCTCATGAGGGTCTATCAAAAAACGCGCGATTAAGTCGAGGCCTTGTTGCGCTCCGCTAATGATGACCACTTGTTCTGTGTCGCACTTTACTCCGCGATAGGCGCGCAAGTATTGGCACACAACTGTACGCAGCGGTGCGTAGCCCGCTGGTGAATCATAAGCAAAAAGATCCTCGATGTGGTAACGAGCTTGTCGCGACAATATACGCGCCCAAACGTCCTTGCGAAAGGCTTTAATATCGGGAATGCCAGGTGTAAATGTTTCTGGCTTTGCAATGTAATCTTTTTTCGCACAGGCAAAGATTTTCTCCCCGCGTTGCGATAACAAAGGCCGTTGATCGTTTTTTTCGTTGAAGTTTGTCGTTTGCAAAGTGGTAAAATCGATGTGCGCAACATAAGTTCCCGCACCAATCTGTCCTTCCACGAATCCTTCGCTCCACAATTTTTCATAAGCATTGGTCACTGTATTGCGCGAAACTTGCAAACGTGTGGCGAGTTCCCGCGATGCGGGTAATTTAGTGCCTGGAGCAAGTTGTTGCGAGAGTATCGCTGTCTTTAGTTGCTCGTAAATTTGACGGTACAAAGGCACCGTGCTACGCGAAATATCAAAGGAAAAACTTTCGGGTATGTTTGATTTCATTGTCAGTTCCATGTACAATTGTCGCAGAATAAAATTTGAGACCTTCAAAATGAAGGCCACAAAAGTATTTGTTATAAAAAGACTTATGTCTTGTAGGCTTTGTTTGGTGATACAAAAAAACACTTCATTTGTGAAAATATCGCATGTTAAAAAATAGTTCCACTTTCAAAATTATTATAAAGAAAATACTGTGTTTTGCACCTGTGAATAAATTATTGCAGTGGATACTTCGCCCCTTCATCTCTTTTTTACCACAAGATTTGAGCCGTATACCTGTCATTGGTACCGTCAAATTCTCATGTGATCGCGATACATTGCTCATGCGAGGCTGCGGCAATGACACGATCGCTACGGCGTTATTTTGGAGAGGAATGGCGGGTTTCGAACCACACACGATGGAGGTGTTCAAGAAACTACTACGGCACAGTAACGTTTTTCTGGATATTGGAGCCAATACCGGAATTTACTCCCTCATCGCCGCGAAAAAAGGCGTTGTTGTCCATGCCTTCGAAGCCGTACCTGATATTTTCCACAAGTCTTTATTACCGAATTTAGCGCTAAATGAAATGGACGAAGTCCACACACACTGTTGTGCGATTTCCGACGAGCCTTCCGGTTTCATTGAACTGTATATTCCCCACTCCACAGCAATTCCCACTTCCGCTTCCACTGTTGCGGGTTTCAAGGAAAATTGCAAATGCGTACAGGTTCCGCAAACAACCATCGATCACTTTGTGGCAAATCAGTCACTGGATACCGTAGATTTATTAAAAATAGACGTGGAAGGTGCGGAACTTAAAGTACTAAATGGATGCAAAGACACACTCCTAAACCATAAGCCGTTTGTAATTTGCGAAGTTTTACCTGGCAAAGAGCAAGGCATACAAAGTTTCTTTTCCACCGCACAATACGCCTTTTTTCACATTACCACGCAAGGCTTGGTTGAAAAAGATGTTGTCGAGGCGAGTAGCGAGCACCTCAACTATCTATTTGTTAGCCACAAACGCTTAGATGAATTTCGCGGTATATTTGACAACCTCTAATCCGTCAAACGCCACAAATACCAGGAAGCAATACTGCGATACGGTTGCCACTCTTGTGCAGCGTTCCGCATTTCCTTGGGAGTAGGAAGTTCTGCTAAATCATAGAGGATCGCAAAGCCTTTGCGAATACCATAATCGTCTTCGGGAAAAACATCCAGGCGGCGTAGGTAAAAAATAAGCAACATCTGTACTGTCCAGCGCCCAATTCCGCGAACTTGAGTTAGGCTTTCAATAATCTCTGCGTCCGTCATTGCCGTGAGTTTTGCGTCGTCATTTATGATGTCACCTTGCAAAGTTTTCTGCGCGAGATCGCGAATGGCAAGCATCTTATTACGCGAAAGTCCCGCACCACGTAGTGTTTCCTCATCGCAGCGCATCACTTGTTTCGGCGTAGGAATGTTACGCGGAAACAACTCACAAAAACGCCGCCAAATAGCGCGCGCTGCCGCGGTGGCGAGTTGTTGGAAAACGATGGACATCGCCAGAGATTCAAACAGCGAATGTGCCGAAGACTTCTCCAAGTGAAAGGTCCCTATTTTTTGCATGGCATTTTTGAGCTTTTTGTCTTTTTTGCCAAGCATCTTCACACCTTCATCCCACCGCACAATTTCCTCATCGACATTGGCGACCTTGGCCTTTTCGATTTGCAAAAGGCGATACTTGGTGCATGTGCTCCCAGGCGCGGAAAAGCCACCTAGCTTCCTTCCCGCCGCAAGCACACGATGACAAGGAATGACAATGGGAAACAAATTTTTCTTGAGCGCCGTTCCCACAGCGCGCGCCGCTCTAGGTCTACCGATGACTTTTGCAAGTTCACCATAGCTCAAAGTTTCACCAACGCCAATGTCCTGACAACCGCGATATACCATTTTTTGAAACTCGGTAAACGAAGACAAATCCAAAGGCAAATCATCAAAATCACAGTATTTGCCCTGCAAATGTTGACGAATTTTTTTAGCGATATCTTTTACCCACGTAGGGGTTTTACTCTTGGTAATATGTAAACCGCGCGTAGCGAGGGCAACGCCTTTGAGTTGGTCGTCTTGCCATGAGAGGACGACTTTACCGATATTGGTGTCAAATAGGTAGTGTGGCACGTCGTTTTTCCTTTATAAAGTGTGCGATCGTAGAGAAATATTTTTCATCTTAACATAATTTATTGTGGGGAGTAAGACGAATTCATCTGCGATTTTTCTTGCGCAAATGAATGTGCGAAATCCGCACATTTGTACATAAGATTTTACATGTTGAGTACTTAAAAAATGTGCGAATTCCGCACATTTGCAAATAATTCTAAAAACGCGCGAAAGACTTGGACTTTGTTGAATTTGTTGTGGTATTATGTAATCTCAATTGAAATGAACAACTATGATTAAGGAGATTTTATGAAGAAGATATATTTTATTTTAATTTCAATTATATTAAGTAGTGTTATCGCTGCTGCTCCAATAACGACAGATGGTCTAATAGCATTTTATGATGCTGATGACAATACTGCAAATGACCAGTCGGGAAACGGTGGACCAAATGGAACTCTGAACGGAGTATCTATCTCTCCTAATGGGGCTTTCAACCAAGGATTCTCTTTCGATGGAAACTCAAGCATTGATTTGGGAAATAATTCTATTATCGGTTCAGATACTAGTTTTTCGATAGTTGCTTGGGTAAACGCGAATAGTTTTGGCGCGCAAACTGCTATCTATGGTGAGTTTAATACTAACAATATAGACACACGTAATTACTTATTTCTTGATAGTAGCGGTAGAGTATTCTTTGACCAATTCCCTAATAGCGGTGGAGCATTAGTGAGTCAAAATTCAATAGCTACAGGCCAATTTTCACAGATAGTATACACTCAAGACGGAACTACTCGTAGAATATACATCGATGGTGTTCTTGAAGCAGAAGATACATCTATTGAGACATACCAAGGATCCGTACCAGACGTTGCAAGGATCGGTTTTCGAGACAATCAAAACTTCGGTTTTGATGGCGTACTTGATGAAATTGCTTTTTACGACCGTGCTTTAAGTATCGAGCAAGTAACGAGTCAATTTGCAGCTGTTCCAGAGCCATCTACATACATCGCATTCCTATTCGGTCTGTTCGCGATCGGATACTTTCGCAAAAGAAAGTAAACCTTAACCAATTAAGCATATAATTAGCCAGCTATTAAGCTGGCTTTTTTCGTTTTTGGAAGTTTAACCGCAATCCAGGAAATCGAGGGCAGCGCAGCGGAAATGTAGGGGCGGACCTAGTGTCCGCCCGTTCCCCCAAAAAAAGTTGGATATTCAAATAGGTAGTCTGATTCAAACGTGATAAAAATCAATTAACGATTTACAAACTTGTATTTTGTGGAACCAAAAACTAAACTGGTACTCTGTAAAGTTAAATTCAAGACGTCGCTTAAATGTCAATAATTGCTGGTATGCGATGCCCTCTCCAGCGGCTAGTCGCCGCTGACTCTCCCACGGGAGAGTTTACGTATATCAAAAAGTATTGAAAAAACGCAACGTTGGTTCGGGTCAATAAGCATGAGTTTGTTTCGCATTAACGTGTCGTTTTTTCTATTACGAAGTGCTATACGTAAGTCCTCCCGTGGGAGGACAGCCGGCGATTAGCCGGCAGGAGGGCATCGCATTGTAAATACTACACTTCAAAGAAGTATCACAACTAACTTTCCAGAGTACTAGGTGCTTTATGGAACCAAAAACTAAACTGGGTAAATCAGTTGTCATCCCTGCGAAAGCACACGGCTGTTAAGCTAAGATGTAAGTCTTTTATCGATTATTTACGCTTAAGTCAATGGTATTGACGGTCATGGTCATGGTCCAATGCCATTGACTTAAGAGGTAAGTGTAAATTCTAAAAAGGTTTACAACACTTGTCATCCCGTACCCAAAAACCCTTGGTTTTTGGAAAGATACGGGATCCAGCAATATAAAGTCGACTTCTGTTCGTGGATCCCTGATCAAGTCAGGGATGACACGGCAAGGTAAGTTTATCGTTGAAAAATATTTACGTTTAAGTCAATGGTATTGACGGTCATGGTCATGGTCCAATGCCATTGGCTTAAGAGGTAAGTGTAAATTCTAAAAAGGTTTACAAGACTTGTCATCCCGTACCCAAAAACCAAGGGTTTTTGGAAAGATACGGGATCCAGCAATATAAAGTCGACTTCTGTTCGTGGATCCCTGATCAAGTCAGGGATGACACAGCAAGGTAAGTTTATCGTTGAAAAATATTTACGTTTAAATCAATGGCATTGACGGTCATGGTCACGGTCAAGGTCACGGTGACGATTACGGCTACGGCTACGGTGACGATTACGATTACGATTGTTACTGTTACGATTATGACGATTATGGTATTTATTTGTGGAGTAAATTGTGGGGTATATATTTGTCATTTGCGCATATTTCCTTTGGGGAATATTGCCGCTGTTTTGGAAACAACTGGCGCATGTACCAGCCGCGGAGATTATATTTCACCGCATGTTGTGGTCGTTTGTTAGTATGGGAGTTTTACTCACGGCGTTGCGTAACTGGAAGTGGATTGCGTTGTTGCGTGAATCACCAAAGATGCTGTTGTGGGGATTTTTGTCTGCGGCGCTTATTGCTGGCAATTGGTTTATATTTATCTGGGCGGTGAACAATGGGTATATTGTGGAAGCTAGTTTGGGTTATTTTATCAATCCACTGTTGTCGATTGCTTTGGGAATCATTGTTTTAAAAGAAGGGGTGCGCCGCGTTCAGATATTTGCGATCATCGTTGCCGCTTTGGGAGTTTGTTATCTTACATTTGTCTACGGGCATTTTCCTGTCGTGGCCTTTGTGCTGGCGGCAACGTTTGGGATATACGGTTTGATCCGCAAAATGATACCGTTTGGTGCGTTGTCGGGACTTTTTGTGGAAACGGCGTTTATGTTTTTACCGGCGGTGTTTTGTTTAGTGCATCTCGAATCTTCGGGGAACGGTACTTTTTCCGACAGTTCGTTTTCGACACAAGCACTACTACTCATCACCGGTGTCGCTACGATCACACCGTTATTGTTTTTTGCGGCGGGTGTGCGGAAGATTCCGCTGTATACGGTGGGGTTTTTGCACTATATTGCTCCGACGTTGCAGTTCTTGATTGGAGTGTTTGTCTACAACGAAAAATTTTCTTTTTCGCAACTGGTTGGCTTTTGTTTTATTTGGTTGGCGATTGTGATTTTTTGTGTGGAAAGTTATGTGTTTTACAAAAATAACAAGGCTGTCATGGTCGGTTTATCTCCAGCGACAGACGATTCAGCTTGATTTTTTCGCTTAGGTTGTGTATGATTCCTGTGTCGGCTTACCAGTATACATACGATCTGGGGAAAACTTATGGAAACGATCTTAGTTGTGGAAGACGATCCCGCCATTTTGCTTGGCTTAACCAAAAACTTGCAATTTGAGGGATTCAATGTTTTATGTGCAGAAGATGGCGAAGAAGCTTTGGAAATTATTTTCAATAAACCCATTGATTTGCTCCTTCTTGACGTTATGTTACCAAAGCTCAATGGTTTTGAAGTTTGTAAAACGGTGCGCAAAAAAAATCTCGGTGTGCCCATTATTATGTTAACTGCGAAAGACAAAGAGATAGACAAAATTATGGGTTTGGATTTGGGAGCGGACGATTACATTGCAAAGCCATTTTCAGTGCGCGAGCTTATTGCACGGATCAATGCGGTGTTGCGACGCAAAAGAAAATATGAAGACAAGGCCAACGACGTTTTGCTGTTTGGAAACATCAAGGTAAATTTTCAAGGACGTACGGTTCACAAGGACGATGAAAGGGTCGATTTATCTCCCAAGGAATTTGACGTTCTAAAACTCTTGGTGCAAAACAAAGGCAAAGTGCTCTCACGGGAAGAAATTCTTAACAAAGTGTGGGGCTACGATTATTTTGGTACGGCGCGCACGGTAGACAATTTTATCAATAAATTGCGACAAAAAATAGAAGAAGAAGTTACACAGCCTTTGTATATACTTACCGTACGCGGTATTGGTTATAAATTTCAAATACCGGAATAGAATTTTCGATGAAGAAAGTCATATTTGTCGCCGATTTACACATTGATATTGGTGAAACGAAGCGTTTACAAGCTTTTGAAAAATTTCTTGCCACAGAACAGGCCCCGATTTATATCATGGGTGATCTGTTCAACTTTTGGGCGGGAAATGCCCAGGGAAACCTGGGATATGTGCGCCATTTTTTGCGCTTTTTACGCCGTATATGTGCCAAGAAACAAATTTTCTTTCTCGCGGGAAACCGCGATTTTTTATTTGTTCCGTTTTTCGCAAAGCGTTTAAAAGGCAACACCATTGAAGATGGATACACGCTTACATTGGGAAAACATCGTGTGGTGTTATACCACGGTGATGCTCTGTGCACCGGAGACAAGAGTTACTTGGAAATGAAAAAGTGGCTACAGAGTGATCTTATATACTACATATCGCGTTTTATGCCCAGCAATGTGTGTGTGAAAATCGGGCAAAAGTTTCGCCAAACCAGCCAAAAAGCCATTCGCAAAAAAGCCCAAAAGGACATGGGCCTCAATTTTCAATTCATTCTCGATATTCTCGACGATTTAAACCAAGATGTGATGATTTGCGGTCATACACATAAGCCACAGTTTAAAGTATTGCGCGAAGAAAAAGATAACGACAAAGAACTTTATGTGCTCCCCGAGTGCAAAGAACAATGTATCTCTTATTTAGAGTGGTCGGACAATCAATTCACTTACAAAGAAAAAAATTATGACTAATCAGCCTTATGGTTTTATCAGAACAGCGGCGGCAAGTCCGAAGTTAAAAGTGGCGGATATCACGTATAATACACAACAAATCATCCAAACAATTCACGAAGCCCACGCACAAAAATGCCAAATTGTCGTTTTCCCCGAATTGTGCATCACCGGCTACACTTGTGGAGACTTGTTTTACCAAGATCTTCTCATCGCAAAATCGCGACAAGCGGTGAATATCATTGCCCAACAAACAAAAGATCTCGATATGTTTATTGTTTTGGGATTGCCTGTTTTGGTACAGAGCAAACTGTTCAATTGTGCTGTGGCTGTACTCGGCGGTGAGGTATTGGGGGTGGTGCCCAAGACGCATTTGCCCAACACCAACGAATTTTATGAAAAAAGGTGGTTTTGCTCGGCGAATGACAATGTCTATGACACTGTGTATTGGGAAGACAAGGCCGTTCCTTTTGGAACAGACTTATTGTTTTGTGCGACCAATTTTCGCGAATGTATCATTGGCATGGAAATATGTGAAGATTTGTGGGCGGTTGCTCCACCAAGTGGAGACATGGCCATAAATGGGGCAACGATTATTTGCAATGGTTCGGCCAGCAATGAGTACATTGAAAAAGTAGACTTTCGCAAATCGCTAGTGGCGATGCAGTCGGCGCGTTGTCTGTGTACATACTTGTATGCCTCATGTGGCCCAGGAGAATCGAGTACGGACTTGGTATATTCTGGGCATTCGATGATCGCCGAAGCCGGAGCCATCGTAAAAGAGTCGGCGCGTTTTCGCAGCGAGGGTAGCATCACCGTTGCCGATGTCGACTTACAAAAAATAGTTTGCCAACGCCTGAAAAACAGTACGTTTTTCACCAGCAACTCTCCGAAAAAAAGACGTCGGGTCGCATTTTCCTTTGCCACGATCACCAATCCACAAACGTTAGAACGCCCGCTGTCGCGCTTTCCATTTATTCCGGCGGACAACAAAGAAGACGCGTACTATGAAATTCTCGAATTACAATCCATTGCCCTGGCCAAGAGAGTGGAGCATATTGGCAGATGCAAGCTGGTAATTGGAGTTTCTGGTGGATTGGATTCAACACTGGCACTTATTGTATGCGCAAAAGCTTTTAAACGTTTGAATAGAGATCCCAAAGATATCGTGGCTATTACCATGCCTGGTATGGGAACAACCACGCAAACAAAAGGTAACGCCGAAAGGTTATCGGAGAGTTTACAAGTGACGCTGCGCACCATTGCCATTGAAAAAGCGGTCATGCAGCATTTTGCCGATATAGACCACGATCCACAGCAACACAATATCACCTACGAAAATGCCCAAGCGCGCGAACGAACACAGATATTGATGGATGTCGCGAACCAAGTTGGTGGATTTGTCGTCGGCACCGGAGATCTCTCGGAGTTAGCTCTGGGTTGGTGTACATATAATGCCGACCATATGTCGATGTACTCGGTAAATGTGGGAATACCCAAAACACTCATCCAGCATTTGATCCGCTGGTATGCAACAACCGTAGACGACACTCTAAAAGAGATTCTAGAGGACATCGCCAACACTCCGATTTCTCCAGAATTACTCCCTCACGACAACGATGAGATCCAACAAAAAACCGAAGACAAGGTTGGCCCATATATCCTCCACGATTTTTTTCTGTACCATCACCTATATTTCCAGTTTTCTCCGCAGAAAATCTTCTATTTGGCGGAACAAACCTTTCGCGAAGAATACCGCAGTGAAGAAATCCGCAAGTGGATACAGATATTCTACAAACGCTTTTTCCAACAACAATTCAAGCGTTCGTGTTTACCCGACGGACCAAAGGTCCTCGCCGTTTCACTCTCTCCACGAGGTGATTGGCGCATGCCGAGTGATGCTGTGGGAAACCTGTGGCTGGAGGACTGCTTGTAGGCATCAGCAATAAAAGAAAGGCGCAAGTCATCGAAAAGACATTGGTAAGTAGACAGACATTAAAAGAGGTCAAATCGAACAGCCATTACGCCGGGTGCACGTTTTATCTCGACGATAACTATTCCATTGAAAACACCTCTTTCGACAATTGTAGTTTCCGCAGCGACGCGATATTTGGCAATTTGCCGGATTGTACTTTTGAGAATTGCAACTTTTCTGCGACGTTTGTGCTACACTTATCCGGAAGGTATCTGTCGGCAATACCAGAGTATGTTTTTTCTTTGCGAGATTTAACCCATTTGCTGGTATTTAGCAATAACATAAGCTGTATCCCTGATGAAATAGGTAATTTGCAGAACCTGGAATATTTAGATGCCGATCATAATCAAATAGAAAGTGTATCGCGTGAAATACAGCAACTGCGCAAATTATCTATGTTGCACTTGTCGGGAAATAAAATAGGACGTTTACCGATGCAAATAGGGCAGTTACAAAATTTAAGGTACCTATCGCTTTCTCACAATACGATAGATAAAATTCCATGTGAAATAGGGCATCTTACTGCGCTGACACTTTTGGATATTTCACACAATTCGATTAAAAGTATTCCTGAACAAAGCGAACGTTTGCAGAGTCTGAATCTTTTGTCTTTATACGGTAATAATATTACCAATGTGCCTAAAGAAATATGGGAGAAATATCCACAGGAACATAAGGAAAGTGGAGGACGGCCGGTATTTAATAAATACCATAACGAGAATGTCAAAAGTGGTGCTCTTCCACCAGAGGTGGGAGAGTTGCAAAATCTTGTCGAATTACACTTGAGTGGTAACTATATCTGTGAAATTCCTAACGAAATAGGGATGTTGAGAAATTTAAATGAATTGCATCTGGCGTACAATGAAATTTCTTCTATCCCCAGTGAAATAGGTCAATTGCAAAATTTACGTGAGCTGTGGTTAAATAACAATGAGATAGAGGAGTTGCCGAAGGGGATCGCAAAACTAGAAAATTTGAAACAGCTTCATTTGCCAACGGACTAAGTGTTCGGTTTTAGATTTCTCGACGCAAATAATCCGCAATGGTATTGGGCAGGGTGCAATTTTCTATTTCTTCTATGGTTTTGTTGATGTCGTACTCCACACGAATCCACTGTAGCGTTTGGTCATTAAGAATAGCATAGCACGCATGATTGTTGCGATCTTGTGGTTTGCCTACTGATCCAACATCTATGATTTGTTTACTGGTAGGCGAAAGATAAAACAGGTTATTTATATCTGCGGCATAGTGATACTGATATTCTTCCGTAAAAACTCCCGGAACATGCGATCCGCCACAAAAAAAAACGTTGTAATTTGAAAAGTGACTCATTGTGTATTTTAGTTGTATGAAACTCAAAGGCACAGCATAGCCATTATTGGGAGATGCATTATGAGCATACAAACATCTATCGCGATATACTTTTTGCTTTGCGTTAGCTATCACATCCCAAAGCTCATTGTTTTGTGTTTCAGGGTATGATTCTGAATATAATTGATTGCGTATCCATTCAATTGTTATCTCCAAAACTCCAGGTGTGGAAGAAAGCGATTGACGCATTATGTTTTCTTCAAAATCACCACGCAAACAAAACTCACAGCGATCACGAACGATCTCAATGCACTCACGCGGATTGGGTCCATAACCGACCATATCTCCCAGGCAATATATGGTCTTTATATTGCGTTTGTCAATGTCTTCGATAACAGCTTGTAGCGCTTGTAGATTTCCATGAATAGAGGCGATAATGGCGATCAAAATTATTTCCTTTTGTTTGTAGGTTAAGTGATTCTCTCTCCGTATTGGTGCCCTCACCATCGCAATTGTGGGTTGATTTGATATTCGTGATTCTTTTTCCGTATTGGCGCTCTCACCATCGCAATTGTGGGTTGATTTGATATTCGTGATTCTTTTTCCGTATTGGTGCCCTCACCATCGAATTTGAGGTTTTAGCTTCGCTAAAAGCCTCAATTCTCATGCCTCTCCCACAGGGAGAGGCGTAACACGTCTGAATTTATTTATATTGTTTCCTTTGATGCATATCACAGACACAACCTCCATTAAATAGCGTATTACATCGCTACTTTTGTCCCGCAACTCAAGCGAATTTAGTTTTTAACAAAAGAGAAGCATTACACCTCTCCCCGTGGGAGAGGTATGAGAATAGCAGTTTACAGCTGTGCTGTAACTGCTAATTCGATGGTGAGGGCACCAATATGAAGACAAATCCCTCACCCAACCTAGTCGAATTCACTCAATATACGCAACGCATCCTCACAGTTCAAAATGGTTCGGGCATCGCGTTCGTATTCTAAATCACTAGGTGCCCCGCTTAACTTTAATACACGCGCAACGATGTCCTTGCGTTGTAGCCATACCTTTTTTTGTTGCGGTGCTAACTTGGCCAAATAGTCGATGTATTGGTTAATGAGCGACGTCTTGTTACTCTTTTTCAACGAACGAATCGCCATTGTCAAAGAGCGATAAAACAATTCACTCGTTAGGGTTTTAAACTGCGTTATCGTCAATTGATCTACCTTTTTCGCCTTCGCGAACAGCATCTTTCTTTGCAAAATTTTTTCCCACTTGATTTCATGTTTCACCTGCGCAGGTTTTTCTTTGAGTGCTTTTTGCGCTTGGCGCGCTATGTAGACCGCCAATAAATACCTATACGCAGCGCTACTGATGACCTTTCCATCCTCGGAGTATTTCTCTTCGTTGGATTCGAGGAAGATACTCGATATGCCAAATGTCACGGTGTCAAGCCCGTTGCGCCAACCACGTCGTTTTTGAATTTGCAGACTATTGAGGCTAGCGCTGTGTAGAAATCGCGCTTGGTTGGCATGCGCCAAGGCAATATTGAGTCGGTCTCTCATTTGAACCTCTTTATCTGCTTGTTTTGCCTCTGTAAACGCTTGTTGGGCGAGGTACAAGGGACGCGGCTCTTTATCTTGCTGTTTGTGGTTGCGAAAAATGTGTTGTTGTTTTAACACGGAAAATGTATGCGCGACAATGTCATGTGTTGTTTGCGCGTAAACAGTGGTAAACAACAATAGGATAAATAGCTTGTTCATTTTGTACCTCCTTAACATTCAACTAAGAGTTTTGGGGAACGCGTATGTCTTCAACCAATTCTTGGACTTCCGCTGGTGGCGGAGAGGTAAAATGCGAAACCGTGAAAGCGACGGCAAAATTTATTACCATTCCAATAGAACCGATGCCTTCGGGAGAAATTCCCAGTAGCCAATTTTCCGGAACGTTTGCGGCGATGGGGCTAATAAAAACACCTTTGAAATAGATAATATAACCCATGGTGAAGATAAGTCCACTGAGCATTCCGCTAATGGCCCCCCATTTGTTCATGCGTTTGCTGAAGATACCCAATAAAATTACGGGAAAAAGAGACGAGGCCGCCAAACCAAAAGCAAAGGCAACTACCTGTGCGACAAAAGCGGGGGGATGCAGTCCTAAATATCCGGCAATTCCTATGGCCACTCCGGCGGCGATTCTTCCGGCGAGAAGCTCGTTCTTTTCGCTAATTTGCGGCGTAAAGGTGCTTTTCAGTAAGTCGTGAGACACACTCACGGAGATCACTAGTAGCAATCCGGCAGCGGTGGATAGTGCCGCGGCGATTCCTCCGGCGGCGATTAAGGCGATTACCCAATTGGGGAGTCCGGCGATTTCGGGGTTCGCTAAAACCATGATGTCGCGGTCTACGTAGATTTCGTTGGCAAACGGTGCGTTTTTTGCTGTTTTGCCTTCGCTAGGATTTTTGACAATACGTTCACCGTGTTTACCGCGTTTGTCGCCGTCGAATTCGGGTTTTCCAGTGAAGGCATTTCCCGCGGCGTATTGTACGCGACCGTCGTTGTTGTGGTCGTACCATGCGATAAGTCCGGCATCTTCCCATGTTTTAAACCACTCGGGGATTTCTTTGTATGCGGTTCCTTGTTGTTCGGTACCATTTACGGTTTGAATCATGTTGGTGCGTGCTAAGGCTCCTACGGCAGGAGCTGTGGTGTAGAGAATCGCAATAAATACTAGTGCCCAACCAGCAGATGTGCGTGCATCGCGGACTTTGGGAACGGTAAAAAAACGTACAATGACGTGGGGTAGACCTGCGGTTCCGACCATTAGTGCTAGGGTGATGGCAAATACATCTATCATTGATTTGTCATTGAACGGTGTGGTGTAGGCGCCAAATCCTAGGTCGGTAAGGGACTGATCTAATTTGGCGAGCAAAGTTCCCGAGCCATCGAGTACTTCGGCCCCTAGTGCAATTTGCGGCAGCGCAGAACCAGTCGTTTGTAGCGCGATGAAAATCGCGGGAACTGTATAGGCGAAGATGAGGACACAGTACTGCGCAACTTGTGTATAAGTGATGCCCTTCATTCCGCCGAGAACCGCGTAGATAAATACAATTCCCATACCAATAAACAGCCCACTGTCAATGGAAACCTCTAAAAAGCGCGAGAAGACAATTCCCACACCACGCATTTGCCCGGCGACATACGTAAAGGAAATAAAGATGAGGCACACCACCGCAACTACGCGTGCTAACTGCGAGTAGTAACGGTCACCAATGAATTCGGGTACGGTGAATTTCCCAAATTTACGCAAGTAAGGAGCCAAAAGTGTGGCCAAGAGGACATATCCTCCGGTCCAGCCCATCAGATACATGCCTCCTTCGTAGCCTAAAAAGGCGATCAAACCGGCCATGGAAATGAAAGAGGCGGCTGACATCCAATCGGCGGCGGTGGCCATGCCGTTTGCGATAGGATGTACGTGTTTTCCGGCGACGTAAAATTCGCTGGTACTGCTTGCACGTGACCAAATGGCGATACCAATGTATAGGGCAAAACTCAAACCCACAACCCAATATGTCAATGTTTGTAATTCCATCATTCGCTCCTTTATTCTTCTTCGTAAACGCCAAATTGGTGATCTATGCGATTCATTTGCCATGAATAAAAGAAAATCAGAGCGACAAACACATAAATAGACCCTTGCTGTGAAAACCAAAACCCCAGTTTGTAGCCACCAAGGGAAAAACGATTTAAGGGTTCCACAAGTAAAATCGCAAACACAAAAGATACGAGAAACCATATAAATAGGCAAATTCCGATGAGTCGTAAGTTTGCTCTCCAATACGCATTTTTATTTTTCATGCTTGCTCCTTAGTGATTGAAAAAAGACTTACAAAGCCTTGTCATTCCCGCGTAAGCGGGAAACCAGCAATATAAAGTTAACTTGTAAGCGTCTGGATCCCTGATCAAGTCAGGGATGACACGCGAACTATGTCCTTCTTGCGTAAGCGGGAAACCAGCAATATAAAGATGAATTAAAAGCGCTGGATCCCTGATCAAGTCAGGGATGACACCATAAGGTTTTTACGCCTTAACTTGACACGATGGTGATTTTACTTTCATGGTCACAAAAAATATGAGACTTGAAATAAATAACATGGCAAATAGCAGCCATATGTAACTGACCCAACCAAAATGTTCGTAGACAATACCGGGAAAGTACGAGCCTGTTACCGCACCGCTGTAATAAAAGGCGACATAGGCGCCATTAACGAGCCCTTTGCTTTCTTGCCCCACTGAGTTGACAAAGCTCATTAAAATGGAGTGTACAAAGAACATCGAACCACAAAATGCGAATACAATGATAAATATGTATAGCGGTGTTGTCGTGAGAAGTAAAAGCAGCGAAGATAGAAAAATGACCAGGCCAATACATGCAATATTCACCACATTATAACGTTTTTGTAGACGTTGTGATAGAAAAGAAGTTACGATTCCCAGGGTGTAGCCGAGGTAGATGATGTGAATCCACGAAAATCCATCGAGTTCGCGGAGACGAAAGGGAATGTAGTTCATGACGCATGCGAAGACAAAACTAACACTGAAAATAGTGAGCAAAATTTCGCGATAGATGGGGCTGATGAGAATTTTGAAAATATCACTGAGGTAGATCTTATTCGCAGGTTTGGTCGGTTTTTGCTGTAAGCGTAGGGTGAAACACTGCATAATAATCAAACTGGCGCTCAAAAAGAAATAAATAGCATTTAAGTGCACATGTGTCGCCAGGAAACTCGAAAGCAATCTTCCGCCAAGCCCACCGACAATGGTTCCAATGACGTATAAAGACATGTACTGCGGAATTTTTTCAGGTATTGTGGTTTGTGAAATATAGGTAACTGTTGAGGTAAGAATTCCCGGGATAAAAAAGCCTTGTAGCAAACGAATGAGGAGAAGATAGGTAAAATTATCTCCCAATGTGAATAGAAACGTCGAAAAGGCCAGACCCCATAGCGAAAATTTTAAAACGCGAATAGGTGAAATGTACTCGCTGATAATACCATAGATAAGTGGGAAAAAACTCAACGGGATTAGGGCGAATGTTGTGAGCAAAGCTGTCTGTGACAAACTAATTTTGTAGATGTCGCTGTATATAGGTAGCAAAGGTTGTGGGCAGTACAGTGTGCCTAGGGTGAATGCTGAAAGAAAGAATATCAACGATGCGGATATTTGTGGCATAAGATCCCTCTTCAGATGGAAAGTGATAGTTTTTCACGGATATTAGCATATTTTTTGCGTTTTTTCTAGGGCATGCCTATTTAAAATTTTGCGGCATTGGTGTATAATCTGGCAACTTTTGACTGGCTGCCTAGCTTGCATAAGTAAGCGTTTCCTGAAGTGGTCCAAGACTACGAGAGTTGCCGGTATCTGGCAAGTAAGGAGAAGGCTTTTTGTATATAAGATGACGCTGAGGTACGAAAACTTGGGGAGCAAACCGGGTTAGGTACGTTGCATGGTTGTCGTTAGCTCGTGCCGCGAAAGAAAAATATCTGAACCTTACTGCTCTGATTTCTAGTATAGAGCTAATCGCGTTTTTCTAAGACATGATAAATTTTGTACGAGGATGAGTGGCCATACTTGAGTGTCTATCACTAATTTTTTGCGCAGTTAAAAAGTGAATCATCGATTCCGCCCTCAGGGCGGTTTTTTTATGGGAAAATTTATTTATTGAACATCTGACTCAAGTATTGTTTTATACGTTGGTTTTCCGCTTCTAATTGAGTTATTTTGTTGTTCATTCCCGTGAGTGTAACGTTAAGAGCCTGAGTGAGGTTTTCTTGCTTTTGCTCTAAAATGGCTAGTTTTTTGGCGATGTTGTCTAATTTTGCTTCCCACATGCTCAAGCGAGCGTCAGCGACGTCTGTTTGTGGACCGCTTGTTGTGACGGTTGCTGGTGTGTAAGTATTATATATTGGTTGTAGTTCATTGATGAGTTCTGCGTAGTTCGCAAAGCGTTCATTGGGGTTTTTGTGTAACATTTTTAGTAGGATCGGCTGTGCACTGTATTCTTCCAGAGATAATTGTGTCACGTCAAAGTCGAAAATATCCTCAACACTCTCTATCGGCAGTTTGTTTTGTAACATATATAAGAAAATAAGACCTAGGGAATACATGTCACTTTGAATAGAGTAATCAAAGTGCTCTGAGCAAATTTCTGGAGCGGTAAACAACATACTGCCCTTTACTCCACCGTGCGAAGTAATGGTGGTTACGTCGGCATTTTTGATGGATTGTAGGTTGCAAATTTTTGGTTGTAGGTCGCGTGTTAGATATATGTTGTCTGGGGAGAGATCGCGGTGTATTATCTCAAATTGCGTGTACAAAGCATCTAGACCTTGGGCAATTTGTAGGGTGATGCGCGTGGCGATTTCTTGTGGAATTTTGTGTTGCGTCATGTACTCTTCGAGGGTAGAACCAGCGGTTCCTTCCATAATATAAAACCGCGGACCCATACCGTGTTCTACATAAAGAATGCGCGGAATGCACGGGTGGGCAAACGAAGACATTTTTTTGGCAATACGGCACTCACGGCGAAATTCGTTGGTGATAAAAATATCTTGCGCACCATCCAGAGTCAGCGCTTTTATAAAGACAAATTGTTGAATATCCTGGTTTTTCGCAAATAAAATTTTGTAGTATTTGTGCGATTTGATCACTTTTTGGATATCAAATTGTTTTGGAATAAAGGCTAATTCTTTTGCGGTCAAGGATAACTCCTATCAAAAAATAACGGAAAATTGGTTCCATCGAGTGCGCATCCATTCTAATTTGAGACTAAGAAGATGCTGAAGAATATGCTTTTAATGAAAATTTCCATGCCCAGCGCAGTACAAAAAACATAAGCATTGTAGTGATTAGTATATGAAGCAAGACAGAGAGTTGAAAATCTTCAAATAACAAACGTGCTGGAAATGAGCACATCAAACAAAAAGGCAGTACAGTGGTAAAGACTGTACGCGTAGCGCCATGAAAAATACCATCGGGTCTTTCGTGGACCAAGCATAGATGACGAAACAGGCTATCAAAACCTCGGGCAGAATGCGTCCAGAAAACGCCGATGAGAAATAACATGTGTACCATGTAATATATAAAAGTACCATTTACTACTAATAACACAAATAGCAATATTTTCCACCAAATAAGTGGCTGCGAGTAGCTAGAAATTGCCCAAATCATAATGCCAATGGCAATGAAAACGTTACACAGCGAATTGGCCGCAAATTCGCGTACGCTCAAAAAAAATAGACTGGATACCGGACGCACTAAGTAATAGTCCAAGTCTCCGCGATTGACAAAAATGGGAAACCACCACAAATTGGTAGAGAAAATCGTCATTTGTAATGCATCGACGAGAATATAAGCGGCGACAAAAATCATCGCTTGTTCTTCGTTCCAGCCTCCTAGAGTGGATGTGTGCAAAAACAGCACTTGGTAAAAAGCGATGTTGATGGCATAAAAAAAACAATCCATGACAATACGGAAAAAAAAATCGACACGAAACTCCATTGCTTTACTGAATGAAAAACGCAAAAAGTGTAGATACAGTCGAAAATAGCGTGTCAAATTCCCACTCCTGAGTATTGGCGTAAGCCTTTTTTCCAAACGACAGCAAATATTATATTAAAAAATACGCTCCAAGCAAAAACAATAAATGTCGCTTTGTAAGTTTGCGCGTATGTGACTTTGTTCAAGAAAATTTCACTACTAAAAGAAATTAGATAGGGAAAAGGGAGTGTATATAAAATTTTTTGCGCCCACTCGGGGAATAATACTAAGGGGAGTAGTGCACCGCCAAGTAATCCACTAATAAAGCGTAGCATCACCAGCAAACTCCATACATTGTCGGCCCAAAACGACACAATTTCAATCACCGCAGCAATCGAAAAATGTAAGTAACAAGATAGTAACAAAAAAAGAAAGCACATTAGTACCCGGTCATAGGTGATGGTGATTTCCACAGGAAGTCCAAAAACGCAGGCAAAAAATACGATGGCAAAGATAAGTTGTATAAAATACATGAAAGAATGCGCTAGATGACATACGAATTTATATAAAAAGAAAGGTATCGGGTAAACGAGATAACGAGAAAGTTCCCCCTGATAAATTTCTCGGGAAATTTGTCCGATATCCTGGCCACGTATTATCTTTGCCACAGAAGCAGTAATCAGATAGTACAACATCAATGCGTGGAAACTGTAGTCGCCGATGGAATCAATGCCTTTTTGTGCAAAGATAGAACTCCACAAGAAGTAAGAAATTCCCACCCATACGACAATGTACGCAATAAACTGCGTCCAAAAATCAATGCGGTAAGAAAATATCTTACGCATTTCAAGGGTAAATACTTGTAAGGTCCACAATTTTACATTTCTCCTCGAAATAGGGCTTCAATCACGTCTTCGATGGCTTGTTCTTCAATGGTCAAGTCTGCGACAGGTAATGATTGCAATAAACTGTTTACCGAAGGTGCTACTTGATCACGAGGAATTTTGATTTTTAGAAATTGTGGTTCGGCAGCAACGATTTCGTGGGGAATATTCGGCGGTGAAATTTCTTTTTCGAGGTGTAGAGATACTATTTTGTGTTTTGTGTAGGTATTGACGATATTTTGCAAAGGACCGTCATAAATGAACTCTCCCTCGCGAATAATGATAATGCGTTTGCAAAGAGCCTTAATATCTTCCATGTAATGTGAAGTTAAGATCATTGCCGGTTGGTGTTGCGAGCGATATTGTAAAATAAAATCGCGTATGGCTTTTTGTGCGGTAAAATCAAGTCCGATGGTTGGCTCATCTAGAAATACAACGCGCGGCTCGTGTAGAAGAGCCGCGATAAGTTCCATTTTCATTCTCTCGCCTAGACTGAGGCGACGAATTTGAATATTGAGTTGTTCGGTAATTCCCAGAGTTTCGCTTAAGAAATTGAGCTTGTCATGAAATTTTTGTCGCGGAATAGAATAGATTT
This sequence comes from Candidatus Uabimicrobium amorphum, assembly GCF_009002475.1. Classification (GTDB taxonomy): domain Bacteria; phylum Planctomycetota; class Uabimicrobiia; order Uabimicrobiales; family Uabimicrobiaceae; genus Uabimicrobium; species Uabimicrobium amorphum. The sequence continues at coordinate 8,078,861 of NZ_AP019860.1, read as the reverse complement.
CGCGAAGTAAAAGAAAACAATCTTCGGCAGGTAAATCCCACCATAGTTGTGCTTTCTGTCCCATGATCAGTGCAATTTGTCTACGGAACTCGTTTTTTCTTTCCCAAGGAACGTGGCCCAAAATTTTGACGTCTCCGTCACTAGGATAGACAATGCCCGCCAATGTTTTTACTAACGTTGTTTTTCCCGCACCGTTTGCCCCGAGAAGACCGACAATTTCTCCCGGTTCTACGTTAAAAGAGACGCCTTTTAGAGCGTGTTTTTCTACCCAGTTGCGTACAAATAGAGAACGCATGGACCCCAACAGACCAGGTTTTTTCACGTGAACGCGAAAACTTTTTTTGAGATTACGCACTTCAATCATGGTTGACCTTCAATTCAATTTGTCCTTCGCCGTAGTATATGTATGAGGGTAAAGTAAAATTGCGTAGCGAATATAAACTATCGAGATCTATGCGTGTAATATTTTTGTGTGCACAAGCAAACATCGCACCACAAGCAATAGAGATTGGCCCCTCCATCATACATCCCAACATACACTCTATGCCTGCACTTTCTGCGGCGTGTAGAATTTTTGTTGCGGGAAAAATACCGCCACACTTCAGTAATTTTATATTGATCAAATCCGCGGCGTCTTCTCGTATAACACGCATGGCATCGCTGTAGCTAAAAATACTTTCGTCGGCCATGATGGGTATGTCAACGCGATTTTTGATCCACTTTAATCCCTCGATATCATGTGCAACAACAGGTTGTTCGACAAAGTCAATGTTGGGGATTTCTTGTAAGGCACGAATGGCCGTTACCGCGTCGCGTTTTTTCCACCCTTGGTTGGCATCAATACCAAGTCGAACGCTGTTACCTACTGTTTTATAAATTTGGCGAATTGCTTCGATATCGTGGCGAAAATCTTTGCCTGCCTTGATTTTTAATGAGGAAAAATGATTGTTTACCGCTTCCTGAGCGTCGCAGCACATTTGTTCTATTTCCCCCAAACTAACCGTCATGTGAGTAGAAAGTTTGGTGCGATAAACACCAAGATATTTGTATAAAGGTATCTGTAGAGATTTACAATATAAATCGTATACGGCCATATCAACAGCAGCTTTTGCACTGTAGTTTTTGGGAATACTTGTGGTAATGCTGTGTAAAATTTGCTGGACGTTCAGGAGTGAACTACCCGCAATACTGGGAAATATATAATCTTGTATTGCGGCACAAATGGAAGAAGTTGTTTCTCCTGTTACTTTCGCTGCGGCACTTGTTGTTCCTCTGCCAATCGTATCTTCATTCGTGCTAATTTCTACTTCAATAAGTGGTATTTCTGTTGCGGTACGTAGTGCGGTGCGAAAAACTTTTTTTAGTGGCAGTTTTTTGTGAACTATTTTTACGTCTTTAATTTGCATGTTTTTATCTCAGGTTTGTAATAATATTCTTTAAAGCGTATGGGGTATCGTCTTCTAGCAATGAATCATTTAAACTGTGGTCTCCGCCAGGGATCACTTGTAAAATTCCCCCCGCTTTTTCGATAAATTCTTGACTATCCTCAAGGGGCACTGTTTGGTCTTTTTCACCGTGAACAATGTAGATCTGATCACTGTGTTGTTTTGCCATTTCGCACATATTTAACCATTTTTTTTCGCTAGGATCTATTTTATTGAGAATCATTTTTACCGGCGGGGCAATGAGTATTACTGGACAGCTATGTGCATTTTGCGAAAGGCATATGAGTGCAACCAAACCTCCCCAGCTAGAGCCGACAACGATGTGTGGTTGAAACTCCTGCAGTGCGTTACTTTGTACGGTAACGCACTGTTGTAGAGATATGTCAAGAGCGCGTTGTATAAGGTGTTTTTTCACTGCGAGAAATACAAGGATACCAATAACAAAAGATACGATCGTGTGCGTGGTACTCATAAAGCAAGAGATCGTTACACAAAGGAGTAGTAACACAAACCACACGCGAAATAGCTTTGTTTTGCATATGTTGCGTAAAACACTGTGTTTTTTACGTACATTCAATAGAGACATTTGCATATCGGGTGTATAGGTGTTGGCAAAGTGACTATGGAGATAGTGGCTTTTTTTTCCCTGTAATCCCGATTCGAGTCCGTGCATGAAAATTACTTTACGATTTTCTGACAACAACATACCTCTCTTGTGAATTATCGCGCGGGTAGTATTAAACGAAAAGTGACTTGTGTGTGTTCCTTGGCATCGGACAACAAACGTGGTTTTTGTATTTTATTAAAAATAACATGTGCACTTTTTTTGCGATAAGTACTGTTGGTCCATTCCCAGGCGTTTCCCGAAAGATTTTTGGGTAATTTTTGTAATTGCGAATACGTTGGCAATTTGGCTCCGGCCCACCGTGCATACTCTTGGGCATCGCGAAAGGTAATTTCGGTGACGGCTTGGGCATTTTTTTGGGCGTTGTTGTAGTACATGCCGCGGAATGTTTCCCAGTACTGTGTGTTGGTAATGGGTTTTTCATATACCCAGAAAGATCCGACACGTGTCATCCACGCTCCATCTTTGGGATTTTGCTTGCGAACAATACGTGGAATAAGTTTGTTATTTTTGCGTTGGTCCTCTGTCGCATCGGCAACATCTTCCGCAACATCTTCTGCTGTTTTTAGCAGCAACAACGATGCTATGGCGGCCTCTTCTTCAGAATCTGGGTTTTCGCGAATGTTATTGCGCGAGCTCTTTTTCTTACGTTGTGCATAAGCAAGAGCGCGTTTTTTTCTTTCATTGTCTTCGCGTCTTTTCTTCTCAGCGGCTTCGCGTTTTTTCTTTTCTGCCATTTCGCGTTTTTTCTTGGCGGCGTAAGCGGCCAAAAGCCTTTTCTTTTTGAGCTGTTTCTTCTGCTGCACATACTCTTGAGCGGCCAAGTTGCGTTGCTTTTTATAGATAAGCGCATTTTTCTTTAGTATTTTGCGCTTGCGGACTGTTTTGGCCAAAACACTTTTAGAAATATCCATTTTTTTACTAATTTCACTGAGTTGCCTTTTGTACTGTACAATGTGTTTTTGATGGTTGAATACTTCGGAATTTATTTGTTTTTTGACTTGTATCAAGCGTTGCATTTTTTTAGACTCGACTTGTAGTCGTTCGTTGAATGCATGCAATTGTGAAGTATTTTCCATCGCAGATGTCAACTCTTGTAGTAGAGCGATTTTTTTGGCAATGTTTTTCGATACAACATCTACTTGCGATTTTTTTATAGACTGTTGGTGCTTTGCGATCGCAGCAACCATCTGCGTTTGTTGTTTTTGTAATTCGCGAATACCTTTGGTTAGCGTCAAAATTTCTCGGTCTACGCGCTCTATAGAACGTTGTGTCATGCTCAGGTTGGCATGAAAACGTTTTATTTTTGCTTTCGTTTGCTCTTGGGAAAAAGCGCTTACCATCAATAGAGCAAAGCATATACATTTTATTCGGACATTACGACTACACATTTTTTTCACCTTGTAAAGAAGGACCGATATAACATTTTTTCAGGTTTAAGATGCCCACATGCAGTAAATTTCGCAAATACAACTCTTTAAGCGAATATTACTATCTTAGCAATCATTGTTCAAATAGTAAAGCATTCTGTTAGATAAACAGCATCGAAACCTATTACAACATGGTTATTTGAAAATCATAGATCTATCAATACAAAGGAACGACAAGTGAATAAATCGATCGTAAAGTGGGTGGCACTGTTGTTATTTTTCTCGGGTGGATGCAGCCTATCATATCAAATTTTATGGCGTAAGTTACTGATTCCGGTGATGGGCGGTTCTACTTGGGCAACGACAACAATTCTTGCTACGTTCATGACTGGCCTTGCCCTTGGGAGCTTCTATTCCGAGAAAATTCGTACAAAGAATCCCCTGCGTGTATATGGTTATTTGGAATTGGCAATAGCTGTGTATAGTGTCGTTGCGCTATGGATTTTTCCATACGCTAGTTGGTTGCTCGCTCCACTATACTCTCTCATAGACGCCAACTTTATATTTTTTATCATTTTACAGTTCCTTGTGGCATTTTTATTATTTGTGATACCCAGCTTTTTAATGGGGATCACTCTACCAATGTTAGTGTTCCACTTCTCGCAGCAAAAAGACTTATTCGCCAACACTGCCACGCTATACGCGGCAAATACTTTTGGAGCTGCTTTGGGGGTTGTTTTTGCTACTTTCGTATTGTTACCATGGTGTGGAATCACATATAGTGCGTACATGACGAGTTTGTTGAGTGCAGGCATTGCGATGAGTGCTTTGCGTATGAGTCGCCATTCTCACTGTGAGGTTCCACAAAGCACCGCAGCGACATGGGTGCCAGACTCGCTTTGTCTATGGGCGTTTATGTGTGGGGCAATTGGACTGTTTTTAGAAATTAGTTGGACGCGAATACTCGTTGTTGTTTTTGGCTCTTCGACCTATGCGTTCTCTATTATCCTACTCTCTATATTGCTAAGTATTGCTCTTGGAAGCTGGTGGGTACGCAAATTTATTTTGCTGCAAGATAACTATCGTTCCTTTCTATATACCTTGTTGTGTGGCAACATACTATTTATTGCACTGAGTTTATATATCATTAACTTTTTACCAAATTTTTTTATGTCCCTGACATATTTATGCAACGAAAATTTAGTACTGTTTTTGATATTACAAGGCGTAACGACTGGGATTGTTATTTTTGTACCCATGACACTCCTCGGTATGCTTTTACCTGTGATCATAGAGGGTTACAAACTCAAAACACAAGCCACGAGTAAAGCCGTCACTTATGTTTATGGATATAATACCCTGGGGGCTATTTTCGGAAGTATGGGCGCAGGTTTTTTCTGCATACCTATTTTTGGTGTACATGCGTCGCTAAAGTTTTGTATATATCTAGGATGCGCAGTGCTATTACTGACTTTGCTAAAAGAAACTTCGCGACAAGTTCCGAAACTACTTTGTGTTGTTTTTACCGCATTGTTGGTATTTATTTCACCAACGATGAATGTTCAGGCATTTCATAAAAGTTTATTTCGCAAAGCGCTGGTGAAAAAAGAAAAGCTGAGCTATGATGCGAAATTGATCTACGCGGAAGATGGTATTAATAGCACGGTGACTGTATATCGCGATTTTTATCACACATCTTTAAACATCAATGGTAAAACAGATGCTTCGACGTCACAAGACCTAGATACGCAATATTTATTGGGTCATATACCGATGTTTTTAGCATCGCAAAGTAAGAATGTTTTTGTTCTTGGGTTGGGAAGTGGTGCTACTGTCCACGCCGTGGCCACGCATAAAGATGCGCAGGTAGACGTTGTGGAGATGGAGGAAGCGGTTATTACCGCAAGCGGTTATTTTAAAGCGATCAATGGCAATGTGACAAAAAATCCGCGTGTGAAAATTTATGTGGAAGATGCACGTACATTTTTAAAATACCGCGATAAAACCTATGATGTGATGATTTCTGAACCCTCTAATCCGTGGGTAGAAGGTTCGGGAAGCGTCTTTACCAAAGAGTTTTACGATATTGTCAACAGCAAGTTAAATCAGGGCGGAGTTTTTTGTCAGTGGATTCAAGGTTATGAAATTTCACGCCAAACATTTGATACCATCCTCGCAACGCTCAAAGCGACGTTTCCACACGTGGTGATTTTTCGTCAAGACTTTGATTTTTTGTGTATTGCTACGCGTGAACCTTTGAAGTTAACTTATAAGGAATTGCAAAACAAATTTGTAGGTAAAGAACTGCAAAAAACTCTGAAGCGTATTGGGATACACAATCCTGCTGAGTTGCTGTGTGGTTTGTATGGTTCACTGCCAGATGATACAGTGCACGTGCAAAAAATCAACAGAGATGACAATGTAATATTAGAGTACCGTGCCCCTCTTGAGATGTATCGCGGCATAAATTTTAAGCCACAGCGATTGAAAACGGCGGATTATTTTGCACGACTATGTACATACTTCTATAGTGACTTATCTGCTGATGAAGCGGTTGAAAAAGTTATTTTGGCTTTGCGTACTTTACAGCCTGAAGAGTGGCCGCGAATTAAAGAGTTGGCAAAATACTCGAAAAATCAGGCACACATGGAGGCAATTGCTTCGATAGCAGAACAACGCCACAAAATGTTGCAAAACAAAGATGAAATGGTTCGTGAAGCGGCAGTTCTTATCACGCAAGGTAAGGTACAACCAGCGCTATACAAATTAGAAGAAATTATTTCGCTTGATCCACTAGATCCAAGTGGATATCGGTTACTCGCGAAAATATACACGCGTTTGCAAAAAGTTCAGTTGGCGATGACGTGCTATGAACAGATTGTATGGCTCGCGCCCGAAGACTACGTTTCGCGTCTCAATGTCGGTTTACTAACGTACCAAAATGGAAAAAAAGAGGTTGCGGAACAACACATGCGCGAAACTTTTGAAATTTATCCGCAATATTTAGAGGGGCGTTTGGCGTGGATTGCGCTTTTTGTGAACAATAAAGAGTTCGATAAAGCAAAAGATTTTTATCGTAAATCGCTGGCAATGATCAACAAAAAAGATCGTGATGAGTTTAAAATGAAATATATCGCTTTGATGGAGAAAAAAGATAAGGAGAAAAAATAATGTATGGTACGGGAGGTAAAGAAGTTATTCAATCGAGTCTTTGGCAATAGATATATTAAGAGATAACTATGTATACATTGTGGAGTATTCTAGCTACGCGTACCGATATTGAAGATATTGCCGGGAGTGTCTTTGGCTGGGCGATATTTTTTTTATTTATCGCATACGTTTTTAATGACGACAAAGAAGAAAAAGACAAGAAAAAGCCAAAAGAGAAAAAAGTAAAATCGTGGATTTTATTGGTGTTTTTTTCGATGATTATGATCACCAGTTTTAGCGCGGTAATGGGATCTCTTGTTGTCAGCAGAACACGGTCTTTTTCTGGCGCCGCAATTAGTTTTTGCATTTTTTATTTAGCGGCATTTGGTGTCAAAAAAATGCTCAACTTTCGCGAGCTATTCCTTGGAGGAATGCGTCGTAGTGATACGAAGGTTGGTAAGCGAGATATTTGAGGTGACGGGCAGGTGTGGTTAATTTTTGGAAACGTTTATCTCGCTGTATTTGAGGGAACGGGCGGACACAAGGTCCGCCCCTACATTTCTATTGTAATTCCCATTATAGTTAAATATTACGCGCTCTCTTGTTTTTCTACTTCTTCTTCAAGAGAAAGTCTAATTTTGGACTTTTTATCGGGGTAGCGTGGGGTGATGTCTTTGTAAAATTCACGTAGGTAATCCATATCTTTTTTTACATCACTTGGGACAAAAGATTTACCAAAACCGGCTTCTTTGGTTTCGTAATTTAAATATCCTGGGACAATGGGCACTCCTGCCTCTTTGGCAATGATATAAAATCCCGATTTCCAGTAATCGCGATAACTACGCGTTCCCGCGGGGGGAATGGCGAGAATAAACTCCTCTTTTTGTTCAAATTTTTCGACCATCTGTGCAACTAGTCCATGGTTCGCTTTGCGATTGATTCCTACGGCACCCGTCTTTTTTAAGAACCAACCAAAAATAGGCACTTTAAGAGCGGTGTGCTTTATCATCCACGATATTTTCATGCCATAGACTGTCGAAGCGGCTAATAGTAATACTCCGTCCATATTTGTGGTGTGCGGAGCGGCGATCATGACGTATTTTTTGTGCGAAGATTTTTCGCCAACGGCTTTCCACCCCAAAATCCATAGAGTAAAACGTGCCAATAATTTACTGATCATCGTTGTTCCTTTGTTCTATTTATCTTTCTTTTTCCATAAATTCTTGATTGTATTAAAAACTCTGTTGCCCGGCAATTTTTTCATCACCCCTTGTATCCAAGCGGTGGCTATTTTCTGCGACAATTGCGACCCTTCTACAGATTGCATTTCTGCAAAATCGCGCTCAGCCATTGTAAACTGTAAGTCAATGGGGAACTCTAGTTGACGTCTATTTAAGAAATTTTCTACGCGTTGCGCCACAATATTGTTTAGTGTAGAGTTTTGCGGTGTTTGTGCTTGAAAGTTACGCAATACAAAGGTATGTCGCATGTCAATTTGTGTTCCATGGCAGTGGTTTTCGGAATTTATATCGACTTTTCCTTTTTGAAACCAAGCGAAAAAACCTGAGAATACATCACTTAAATCGTCTAAAGGAATTCCTGTGGCACGCCAAACGTTTTTGTAGCCTGTTGCGGTAGATGTGGTCGAGATGGAAAACGGTCTTTGTGCAATCATTCCTTTTGTGTTGGAGCGTAGCAGAGTGTGATAAACAAAGTATTTACTTTGGACATCATAACATTGCATTTGTTGAATAGCAATAGTGATATGCGCATTAGGTCTTTTTTGTGTGCGGAAGATCACATGACTATCTTTTAGCAAAAATTCGCGAATTATAAAGTTTTTGCGTGGTTTTTTGCGCCGTTTGCCTCTCTTGATCATTTCGCCCGTGACGCCGTTTACTTGTAGAGAATGAAGAACGAGTTTTCCACGAAGAATGTTTTGTAGGGAAATGGATAAATCCACTGACTTTATGCGTAAGTCAAAATCTAAGCTAGGATTAAGGTCGCGTTTAATGTGCAACGAACGCAACTGTAAATTCCCCCACAACAAGTGTGCAGTTGCGTGATCAAATTCAATGGCAATGCTCGTTCGCTCGTATATATTTTTGCAAACAAGGTTTAGGGCGGGCTTTAAAAAAAGATAGTTGATACACAGAATCGCTGCAAATACAAATACCGCAGTATAATAAATAATACGCAAAGCAAGTTTTCTTTTGGGGTGTTGTTTTGCGGCTTTTGCTTTACGGCGTGACGAAAACCATAAATATACTTTGACAATGAGAGAAATGGTCGAAGTGATAAAGCTGAGTATTGCGGTTAAAATGGAGGCAAGGATAGGAGTAATAATTTCGGCAAATAAGGTAATAATGAGTTCCATAAAACTCTCCATAGGTTTTGAGTTGAGCACTGTAATTTTTTACAGTGCTCTAAAATATGTTACTTGAGCTTTTCAATACTTCCCTGATAACGCGTCATTGTTTGTTTTTCTTCACTGCGTGTCACCGGAGCATCAATATATAGATTAGATTCCCATAGACCGCGTCCAAAAGTACCTGCGCGAAGTTTGCGTGCTTGTGCGTGTATACGCAAATCTTTGACAATAATTTTCGGCAATCCATTACTAAATGGTATCCAGTTCTGTAGTGTATTGTTACGATAGTAGATTCCGACGTCGGTTCCGACATATACACCGTTTTCTTCTCCTGGTTCAGAAGCTGCAGTATGTACTGGTAAGTTAGGCAGACCACTGGACATATTCTTCCAGGTATTTCCTGCATCTTTACTTTGGTAGATTTTATGTGCAGCACTATAGCCTGAAAAAGTGATCCACAAATGTTTCGGATCTGTATCACTAACAGCTATGGAGGTGATTTGTGCGCTTCCAGTTGGTAAGTCTTTAGTGATATTACTCCACGAACTACCCGCATTGCTACTACGGTAAATTTTGGTGGTTTTGGCAACGTATATGTAGTTCGCATTTTCTTTACATATGGCGATGGCACGAGCGGTACCACTACCGACTTGTCCTTGGGAAATGTTTTTCCAACTGCCCGCGGCGTTCGTTGTACGCCATACATCTGTATAACCAGCAAATAGCGTTTGGGAATTTTGTGGATGCATCACATAGGGAGTGACCCACGCACCAGAACCAGCACTCGATGGTTTTACACTGCGAAAAGAATCTCCGTTATTTGTCGATTTGTACATGCCACCATTTTGTGTAGCGATGTAGACATTTTGTGAGTTTCGGTGGTCTATTGCGCATGTACCACCATCAGCGCCAAAAACATGGGTTCCTTCAGACCCTGTAATACGATTGCTACCATTGTCTTGGGCTCCGGCATAAATTAAATAAGGATCTTGAGGAGTGTCGGCAATTTTATAAATTTGCATGATTTGCAAACCATCGGAAATACTTTGCCAATTTTCGCCACGATCCGTAGATTCATAGATACCACCATCACTACCACAGTAGAGTGTTGTGCCATTGTACTCTAGTGCATGAATATCGGCGTGGGTGTAACCATAGTTTGTGTTTGATTCAACCCAGTAAGATGTGATTTTCCACGTTTTTCCACCGTCATCCGAACGCCAAGTATTTACTCCACCACTGTGTACGATGTCAGCATTTTGTGGTGAAACAGCTAAGGCTAAATCATACCAAGACTGTGAACTCGTGTCGTTACCTACTTCGCTGTATCCTAGCAAGTTTGGAGTAGATGAACGTTTGCGAAAAGTCGCACCACTATCTGTAGAGCGATATAGTCCTAAATAGCCACGACTTCCGGCAAACAAAGCATAGACAACATTTTTGTCTGCTGGCGAAACGGCCAAAGCAATGCGATTTGTGCCTCCTGGAAAAGAACTATTGACCTCTGACCATGTGGCACCTTTATCTTGTGAACGATAAATTTTATTTGTCGTCGCGGCATATGCCATTTGTGATGCGCCTGGTTGAAACTCAAGGTCGCGAAAATTTCCTTTGGCAACTTGCTGCCAGTTTTCTCCGGCATCGTTGCTGCGAAATAAACCAGCGCTCGTGACAGCGATGAGTAACTGATCGTTTTGCGGATGTTGTGCTAGTTTGTAACCGCGAACTTTTTGCTTAACTCCCCACATAAGCCCGGTATCTACCCAAGAGTTACCGCGATCTGCAGATTTCAAAACACCAATGGAATTGGTATTTCCACCATCGCCATCACCGGTAAGAACAAACATCGTGTTGCCTTCATTTGCAAGAGCAATACCGGAAATTCCCGTGGTGGGTAGTTCATCTGTTAGGCAAGACCAGCTTCCTCGTGAATCACGTTTCCACAAACCAGCACTTGGTGTACCGATATATACGATACTTTTATCCTTGTGGTCAAAAGCAATGCAGTTGACGCGACCTAAACCACCATTGTAACCAGACATACCTAGTTTGTAACTAGATGGACCAATCGCTGTCCATGAACCACCAAATGCATTGGTGCGTACGTTTCCTGATTGTAAGTAGGCATGATATTCGTACCAACTCTTGGCGATGGTGTTAAACAAATCACCAGAAGGGTAAACTCTGTCTTCCATGAACCATGCCCAGCGCTGAAATTGTTTATAACCAGGAATTTTCGTACCAGTAGACTTGGTCTTTTTACCTGGCTCTGAGCTACGCATTTTTTGCAAATAATTCTTGGAAAGATCTTGTATCTTATAGAGGTTTTGTTCCTCAAAATCCAACATCCATTCAAAGTGCTCCTGAGCACTGATCATGGAGAATACTGCAACGAACAGCAAAATAAACATTGTTCTCATAAAAGAGCTCCATAAATATATGAATTTTACGGTAGTATGAAAATTTCATCATGGCAAAAAATCTTCTTTTAGGCAATGAAAATCTTCGTAATACCTTTATGCTGTTACCTCAAAAATAACATTGTGATTTTTAAAATAGGAAAAAACACTTGCTTAATCCTATTTTGTAAAGTACTCTGTAATACAAAGTACTTTTAAGGAGAATGTATGTTTAAATCACAAAAACAAATTATGTGTGTTATGTTATTGACCGCAGTTGCTGACTTTTTGTTTTATGATCAAGTTCTTGGTGGTGTGTCTCTATCTATATACAATCTAATGCTTCTTGTGTGTATAGCCTTTTGTGAAGAAAAGTTTTTTCAAAATAAGAAAATTCTTGTTTTGGCACTCATAAATATTACGTTAATGATGGCAAATGTTATACACACAAATTTCTGGTCGGTACTCTTGTGTGTTTTGAGTCTCAGTAGTATTATGATGACAATTAAATTAGGGTGGCTAGACAATGCGTTGGACTGGATAAGCGGGTGGTTTTTTAACATATTGTTTTTTATCTTTTGTGTACTAGATGATCTTCCCGAATGCATGCAGTGGCTAAAAAAACTACCAGAACGCAATATTCTCGGATGGCTCATTGGAGTGGTGTTAAGTGCGGTATTCGTTGGGTTGTTTTGTTTAGCAAATCCTATTATCGAGGAATGGATTACTTATGTGACGCGTATCGAAGTCGTATCGGAAGAACGTTTTCTATTTTGGTTACTATTTGTCATTGCTTCGTGGTCGTTCATGCGTTTGAGCAAAGATCGACGTACAAAAAGAGAAGAGACTCAAACACAAATACACAAAGATGTAGAACCTCCAATACCTCAGGATAAATCACAGTCACAAATATTTACTCCCCAAACCACCGTGATCTGTTTGCGTATGTTTAATATTGTGTTTGCGGTACAAACCATTTTAGATATCATTTATCTATGGGGAGGAAGAGCACTTCCTGAGGGAATGACATACGCTGCATACGCACATCGCGGAGCTTATCCTCTTGTTTTCACTGTACTTCTTGCTGCGGCGTTTGTGCTAATAACATTTCGCAAAAAACGTAGTGAGAGTATGCGTGTCGCGCGTTTTTGGGTGTACATGTGGCTAACGCAAAATGTATTTTTGGTGATATCGTCGTTGCTTCGTTTGGATTTATATATTGAAATGTATCACTTAACGAGATGGCGTATTGCAGCACTCATTTGGATGGGAATCGTGGCCGTTGGTTTATTGCTTATTTTAATTCGCATTGTAAAAGATTATTCGAATAAGTGGTTGATTAACAGCAACTTTATCGCGGTGTTGTGTGTGTTTTACATATGCGCTTTTTTCAATATCGATGCATACATCGCCAACTACAACGCAAACAATATGGAAAATACGGAGATTTTTGTCGACATCAATTACCTTGAAAGTTTAGGAGTGGAGAGTCTTCCCGCGCTGCGGATGCTAGCGAAAGAAAAAAACGTGTCTGGAGCGGCCCAAGCAGTACAGCGCTTGCAAAAAAAATTAGACCGACAAATGCAAAACTGGCGCAGCTGGTGCTATTTTAATGCATCGATTTCTCGTTAGATGAATTAGATTTATTATATTGATACCTAAACAGCATAGGTATCAATATATATAGGATCGGGATCGGGTCGGGGTAAATCTTTTTTACTAAAAAAGATTTACAATACAAAAAACTTATACAAAACGCGTATGGCGATCAATAACATTGCGATTCGTACAATAATAAAAAAGCGCTCCTTGTACATGGTTGTCAAAACATAAACGCCCACACGGCTTCCTAAAACAGCGGCTATGATCATGAATATGGAAACCCACAAGTACTCACTGTACGGAAATGCAATGGAAATAAAAACTGGAATCTTAATGAAATGCACTCCTGTTTGACAGGCTCCCATTGTGGCAATGATTGTTTTTTTGTCCCAATCACTACGTACAAAAAACGGCGCAACGAGGGGACCGGTAATTCCCACCAAGCAGCCAACCGCCGCCGCAACCACTCCCAGAAAAAAGAAGCCTATGTCAGGAAGTTGTAAATCAGGAAGTTTTTTGGGCTTTAATGCTACATAAAGTAATAACGCACCCATTCCCAACAACAAATACGAAGGATTGTCTATTTTTTGCAAAAGTAAATAACCAACGTACCCACCTAACGGAATTCCGCACAGAAAATACAGAGAGATTTTAGTATTTACTTCACGATACAAAAAAACAATACGCGAACCGTTACTACATAACTGAACAATACCATGTAGCGGAACAATATGCTCCACAACCAAACCTGAAAGTATCATCGCGGCAAGTAAAATAGTTCCCCCTCCCATTCCAATAACTCCAGAAATGAAAGAAGTTAAAAATGCAATAATCACAAGTAATGTCGATATCATAAGGCCTCACTTTTTTTATAAGTATCAGAAAAGTCTTTGTGGGTTGTAGTGTTTGCAATTAGGTAATGGTTATTACATAACACTTTTTTTACCGAAACTCAACGAAAAATATGTTCGGTTTCGAGTCGAAACTGACAATCAAAATGATGATTTTTTTAAGATAAATGTTGAGGGGAATTTAAAATAATACTCGCCGTAAACGAATTTACAAGAAAAATTACTTGAAATGAAAATCAAACATAAATAGTATTTCTCCGTACTTATTATTACCGTTACATAAACTCATAAGGAGAATAAAATGAGATCATCTAATCCAGCTTTAACTAGTAAAACATTTGATAACTATCACACCGCAAGTGATGCAATGACGTTGTCGGGTACAGCGAACAAGACTTTCTTTTTGCTTGTTTTCGTTGTGGCATCGGCAAGTATTACTTGGCGGATGTTTGTGGAAAGTGGCCAGCAAGCGGTTTTGCCGTATTTCTATGGTGGTTTAATCGCCAGTTTGATTTTGGCAATTGTTACTATCATTAAAAAAGAATCATCCGCTGTTACCGCACCTCTGTACGCTATTGCTGAGGGGTTATCTCTTGGGGCTCTTTCGGCAATTATGGAGTCTGTGTTTCCTGGAATTGTGATTCAGGCGGTGTTTTTGACATTTGGAACTTTGTTTACACTGCTACTGGCATATCGATTAGATCTCATCAACGCCACGGAAAATTTCAAACTGGGCGTTGTTTCGGCTACGGGGGGGATTTGTTTCTTATATTTGGCGAGTTTTTTCATGAGACTTGTGGGAGGAACGCACATACCCTTTATTCATAGTACAGGACCAATTGGAATCGGTTTTAGCGTTTTTGTTGTGATTATCGCCGCTTTGAATTTGGTTCTTGATTTCGATTTCATTGAGAAGGGTGTCGAAAAACAGGCGCCTAAGTACATGGAGTGGTATGCTGCCTTTGGATTATTGGTAACTTTGGTATGGCTTTACATTGAGATTTTACACCTTTTATCCAAACTACGTCGCTAAATTTTCTTACAGTTAAGACCTAGTCACACCGGTCTTAACTGTTCTATCCCGTCAATATAATGCCTCTTCAATGCTCGCCGTTGGAAATTGCAATTCGCCTTCAATCATCTTCAATTGTCTTCTCGCCAAGGTAAGATTTATTTTAGATTTATCCAAAACTAAATACAACAGTATATTAGGGTTTTTGCGAAACGTCCGTATCAGATGGTATTGCGTGTCCAAGGTAATCAAGATATCCTCTATCTGCTCCTGTAGTTCTAAATGCTGTACCACTTCATACTTTGCTTGGACGACCTTTATGTTGCCTAGTGCTGCGGCACGAACATCAAAATTTGCATTTCCTAGATCGCCAATAACTTTTGTGGATGACATATCCACCAGTGCCGCGGCAAGCGCACCTTCTATGCTCATGGCTTCTTGCAACGAGTTTTGAAATTTAATAATGCGTTGCGAACTTTGCGGTGTCATTTTTTGCGTTTCGCATGTTCGATAAACTCTACAAGACTGAAATGTTCTTTGCAAACGACGATCTTTTAGGCTAATTTTTAAATTGTCGTATTTTATAACACCCTTTTGCATGGATATTTTGATATCTCTCTGTAGAATAGAAAATTCTAGGAGAACTCTTTGTTGTGTATCAGGTATCATCTGTAGTATATCTACGATGTATAAGTCTTTCACTTGAAAAACATCCCACGCTCTTTTTTGATTCATAAAAGTTGCAATTTGATTTTTACTGACAAAGGGCTCTTCAAGGTGTTCGTTTTTATTCACTAGGAATACGATATGCAAATCGCTGCGATGTTGTTTTAAATAGTCAATCCAGTTGACCACTTCTAAACCCAAAAATTCCGCATCGATAAATATTATGTCCTCATTACGTGCTTTTTGCGATATGGCCTCTTTACTTTTTATTAAAGTGTAGTCAACATCAACATTCTTTAAACGCTTGTCGGAGACCAAAAATATTTGTGCCGTTGCTTGCGATTCTTCACTGGACTCCAAAGTAAAATTTTGAGTGTTGGCCTCATAATGCGACTTGTAAAATTTTAGTATTTGTCGCGGTGCGTGTTTTAAATCTTTTTTTTGCTTTAGCAACTCGATATCTTCGACGATATGTTCGTATTTTTGGTAGCGGTCATTAGGGTCTTTTTGTAACATCTTTGCGATGATTTGACTGCTAGCCTCACATAAACTAGGGACGTAAACCTGAGGGTTTTCTGGTGTGGCAAAGCGATGTTTGTAAATAATATCTATGACACCGTTGCCATGAAAAGGTACAACACCGGTAATGGCTTCGTATATAGTAACGCCTAGGGAATAAATATCAGAGCGACAGTCTATCAACTGACCATCAGATTGTTCGGGGCTAATATAGAGAGGTGTTCCCATAATGGCTCCGGTCTGTGTTAGTTGTATTCGGTCGTCGTAGTATTTGGATATACCAAAATCCATCAATTTTGCGGTGTCAGTTAAAAAAATATTGTCCGGCTTTATATCACGGTGAATAATTTTTTTTTCCCAAGCAAACTGTAATCCACAACATATTTGTTGGCAAATCTCCCACGCCAAATTTTCTGGTAGAACACTGTAGCGAATTCTTTTGTCAAGTGTCAAGCCATCTAGATATTCCATCGCCATATAAAAGTACTCTTCTGCTTGACCTATTTGATATACGCGTACAATGTTCTGATGATTTAGAGAAGCCGTTATTTTGGCTTCACGCAAAAATCTACGAATGTTATTGTTTGGTGTTTCCTGGATTGTTTTTAGAGCTATTTCTCCCAACGCAGGATGCGAGGCAAGAAAGACTTCTCCCATACCACCTTCACCCAATTTTCTCAATATACGAAAATCTTCTACATAGATATCTTCCATGAATTTACCCTCTCCAACAACACTTTTCGATTATTGAAGTGAAAACAAATTATTAAATTATAAACTGTTAAAGTTAATCTTTTTTAAATTATAGTACAAGATGTACGAAAAAAGCAACAAAAATAATAATATTCATCAATTTATGGCGAGGATACCCCGACTTCTATAAGTTGGGGTATCCTCGCCACTCGGACGCGAATGCGCGAAGCATGAGCACGATGGCTTTTTCAATCTCGCATCTCCTTTCTGGAAATAAAAATATCCATCAACTTGTTGTATCAACTGACAATAACGATAAGAAATACCTTGTACTGTAGAATTATTCGTTTTGATATTGAAATATCCGTTAGATCTTACGGCAACACGACCAATATAAACCCCCTTTTTCTTACCCTTTGTCACAACGGCTTTTACGATGTCACCCGTCTGAAAGTCTTTTACCCTTTTTTGACTTTTCGCTGTTGTACGAGGAAATCCAAATTGATCCACGCGACACATTTGCCTACTGCCCCTACCTAAAGACTGAATACCCAAAGGTACTAGGTCTTGAGAAATAGTTACATTCTCTCCACTCTCTCCTGCACAGGCAGCATCAATCCAGTGTTGTTTGTTGAATCCGTTGTGTCGACGATTTGCTTTTGTCTTTCCTCCACTTGCAAATTCTACATCCATACCAAGTTTCTTTAACTGGTTGCCGATGACGTAGCGTGTTGTGTTGATACTTGCAGCATCGCGCAGTGTTTTTTTACTATAAGACACAATTTTCTGTAATCTTTTGTTGTCTTTGCTTAGAAAGTCGTGGATATCATCATTACCTTTGTTTTCGTTGCACTTACGACAACTAATGGTCAGATTAGATACACGATTACTTCCGCCTTTACTTCGTGGATGAATGTGATCTATCTCCAAAGCAACATTTTTTGCATCGCAATAGGCGCATTGATGATTCCATTTGTAAAGTAGGTATTCGCGAATTTCGTAGCCAAACAGTGTTCCTTGTTGATACATTACGCCTGAAATCTCAGGATTTTGTAGCTTCTGGGTATCAAAACGATTTGTTTCTACACACAAGTTGTCAATTGGTGTATAAGTGAGTAGTTTTTTCGTCCAATTAAAGATGTTATCTACTTTTGATTTTAAAGAAGGTGCAATCCATTCTTTTTTTCTTGTACGATTACAAAATCTTGGTGGGCGATATCGTGTTTTACGATTACGACGACTACGGCGAATTGCACGTCTTTTGCTTAGCAAATCGACTATTTTTTCGCCGCGATGCTCTAGTTCTGCTGCCCAAGTAACGACTGTACCTTTTTGAAAAAATACGACAAGAGCCATTCCCGTAATTTTGCTTCCTGGATCAAACTTGAGTTGCACCTTTTGTAAGTCTCCCTGTGTTCTTTTTTTGAGAATGATGGTAAAGGGTTCTTGTCTGTAGACACTTGCTTTTCTTTCTTTTAACAATTGTCGTGCCCTTGCTGGAGAGCATGGCATTAGAGGTTTTCTATTTTTACTGAGTACAAACACTCTTCTTTGCATCAAAGCTATCTTTCTTTGTAAAGTACCAAATTACTTTGGTTTCTCGGTTTAGAACCGGTAAAGGTCTCCTCGCTAATGTTATGAAACGGTTTTGTATGTTAGTAGCACTGGCTTAACCCACTACACCTGTTTAACTACTAACCGTAGAGTCTGGAGCTGGAGAAGCACCCCAGAGTACCTATATTTTCGTTTCTAACGCTTATCAAGTTTGTTACACTTGATATAAGCTGGTCAACAACTGAGCTTACAAGCTCCCACTTCAAGTACCGTTCGGTACTAAGTGGGGGTAGTTGACGATGCGGTTGATACTTTTTATAAAATGAATTGCGAAAAAATATCATTGTTGATAATAGCTATACTGTATTAGTGTACGCTGTTTATTTCTGTATTTTCAAAAAAAAAATTTAATCGTTTAAAATAGAACGACTTAGATAGTTTTTGTTACTTCCTTTTTAATTTTGGCATGCATTTTGTTTTACGATCATATCATTACAAAAAGGTCACATAGCTTATTTAAGGAAAATAACATGAATAAATTTATTATCATACTGACACTGGTTGTTTTTTCATTTGCATCCGCGGATACGTTTGTCGAAATATTTAATAAACACATGGAGGAAGCAGAAAAAGAATATGACAAAGCATGTAAACTTGCGAAAGCTCTCCTCAATGATGAAGACGTTAAAAGTGAAGAAAAAATAGACAACAAAGTATCCGAACTACTTTTAACTATGGGTGTCTCTACTTTTAAGAAAAAAGATGTTATCGCGTATAAAGTTCTCCGAAAATATAAGAAAAAACTCAAGAATATCGATTTGCTGCTAAAAAATATCGAAAACCTACTAGAGGACGGTAGATTTACAATACCTTCTACATACAAAGATTATCTAAAATCGTCCGATGTAATGAAAATGGCAATGGAAAAATGTGCGGATAAAATTTTTCGTTCGGAGAATATGCGCTTTATCGTTGACAGCCAAGGGATGAGTCTTCGCGATATTTACACAAAATATGTTACTCCTGGTGACCTAAACTTTAGTTCTGAGCAATCGCAGGTTTGGAATTCACTGAACCAAAATAATTTTGAATTTCCCGAAGGGGACAACTCACTGTTAGACCAAGTCAAGCTCAACACAAAAGACAAATTGTTAGATAGTTGTTATACAAGCATATACTCTATTTTAAAAGCCACTCCAATGAAGAGTAATATTCAAACCTATATGAAAGAAAACCGGTCCTATGCCACCGGATTTAAAAAGCAACTACAGGCAGACACGAAAGAAATACGCAAAGATACAGAGAAACTTTTAAAAGTATATTCCAAAAAGTTGAAAGTGAAACAAAAAGCAGATAAACAAGCTCAAAAGCTTGCGAAAAAGTCACTGAAAAAAGACGATCAGTCCGATTTTAAAAAATTAGCAAAGTTAGATGTGTGGGATGAAGTTTCCGATGCCATTGAAGCGATCGACAAGAAATTAAAAAAGTTAGAAAAGAAGCTAGAAAAAGATGATGTCGAATTTGATGGCAAAGTGGGCTAATAAGTTACAAGACTCGTTATCTTTTCACAAAATAAGTTTTGATAAGACTCATAGATATAATCTCTATGAGTCTTTTTTTGTGTACACATAAAATGGCTCTATTCAAAAATGTAAAATGGATCTGTTAAAAGCACCAATAATAGCCTACAGTATTGGCATAAATATTTTTTATGGAGTTTATTATGAAAAAAACACAAAGAACCACGATTAAGCGCGTTCCTAAAAGAGCGAATTACGATATACAAACGATGTATGACATCATAGATGAAGCTCTTGTCTGTTCGGTGGGATTTAATGATGAGCATGGCGTTCATGTAATTCCTACAGCGCATTGGCGTATTGATAACTACCTGTATATACATGGTGCCTCAAAAAGTCGGATGATACATCGCGTACTTACGCAGTCAGCGTGTATTAATATTACACTGATTGATGGTTTGGTTCTCGCACGAGCGGCGTTTCATCATTCGATGAATTATCGATCACTGAATATTTATGGACAAGGAATAGAGGTAGCCGCGGAAGAAAAGGACCGAGTTTTGCGCGTTTTTGTCGATAAAATAACACCACAGCGTGCAGGCCAAATTCGCATGATGAATGAAAAAGAGCTAAAAGCCACGACGGTTGTTGGCTTCTGTATTGACGAAGCGGTGGCTAAAATTCGAACAGGACCTCCTGTTGATGATAAAGAAGATTATGAACTGTCGGTATGGGCAGGTGTGATTCCCATGAGTTTGCAAAGTGGTGAGCCGATTGTTGATACAACTAAATTATGATTTTCAAAATAACCGAGCCCGGAATTCTTCGAAAGAAAATTACGATAAGAATTTCTAGCTCGGATTTATTTTAGATGAATGAACGGACGAAATTCCAAAGTTAGGGAATTATCATCATCTATAATCTAACGCCACAAGTTGAATTTAAAAATTTCCCATAGCGCCTTGAATCCATCGGAAAAAGCTTTCATGTGCTTTCCTTCTGCAACAGAGCGCGGTGTGTAGTCTATTGCGATTTGTTTAAACTTTAATTTTTTTCCTTGTATGCGGTACTTCGAAAATTTGGCCGTAACTTCTGGCTCAAAACCAAAATTAGATTTCGACTCAATCGTTTGGGCAATTTCACGGAAAATATCACCACGTGCCATTTTATAGCAGACTTCCATATCTGTTGTCACCATGCGTGAACGGATGTATGTAAAAAACGACGATACAATGCTTAAGAAACGATTGCCAAACCAGTTTTGCCAGTAAATAACTTTATTGTTTTTGCCAAAGCGATTTCCGTAAACCAAATCAAACTGGTGCTCTTGAAAATACGGCAAAAATTCCTGCCAATTTTGAGGATTGTATTCTAGATCTGCGTCTTGAACGACAACCAAATCACCAGAAGAGTGCAAAATACCTTTTTTCACCGTTTGGCTTTTCCCGAGGTTTTTCTCGTTGTGCAAAACCGTATTTTTTTCTGCGTACTTTTGTAGAATTTGCGCGGTGTTATCTGTGGAGGCATCATTCACTAAAATAATTTCTTTCTCTATATTTAGTGGCAGAGTCTCTATTTTTTCGAGTATTTGCTCAAGCGTTTTTTCTTCATTGTAAATAGGTACAACGATGGAAAGTTTTTTATATCTCATCTTATTGTGCCAAAAGTTGTTTTGCCCCAAGTTTAATAAATTGTTGTGCGAGTTTTTGCCCTAACTCACATGCACTATTTTTTGCTCCGGAAATACACTCGCGAATAGTGGTATCTCCTGTCTTACTACCTACGAATCCATGGAGAGTGAGTTGTTCATTCTCTATTTGTGCCCAAGCACCCAAAGGAACAGAGCATCCACCTTGGAGAGTACTCATGAAGCTTCTCTCTGCTGTGACAGCGTACATGGTATCTGCGTCAACAATACTGGTGATCACTTTTGCCACATCTTCACGCGTTTCCTTAATTTCCAATCCTACAGCCCCTTGTCCGACAGCAGGTGTAAATACTTTCGGGTCTAGTGATTCGGTCACCAATTGTTGTTTTTCCAAACGTTCTAAGGCCGCTTGTGCCATAATAATGCCGTCCCAGCCATTGTCATCTAATTTGCGCAGCCTTGTTTCAATACTACCGCGCAAGTCGACAAATTTTACCTGAGGTTTTTGCTGCTGCACTAAAGTTTTGCGGCGAAGACTGCCTGTGGCGATACATCCATCGTTAGGAACTTCTTCCAAAGAAGACCATTTGGTCGAAATAAATGCGTCGCGTACATTCCCACGCGTAGGAGATCCCGCGAAAATAAGTCCTTCTGGCAATTCACTTGGCAAATCTTTTAAACTATGAACAGCGATGTGGATTGTTTCTGCTAGAAGTTCGTTTTCTATTTCTTGGGTAAATAGTCCTTTGCCGCCAATTTCTGGAAGGGGTTTATTCTGAATCATATCTCCCTTGGTCTTGATGACTTTGATTTCTACAGTGGATGATGGATATTGTTGCTGCAAAAGTGATTGAATTAAATGGGCTTGCCATAAAGCGAGGTTGCTTCCTCGTGTGCCTAGAACGATTTTGTCTAACATTATTTTCTCTATTTTGTAAAGAAGCCTTCACATCAAGAAGGCTCGTAACTAATATTAATGATTACCAAAAAGTACTACTCTAACTTTAACATCTGTATTCAAATATTTTACGTTTTTTAGGTATATTTTCCATGTGTCTTTGATGTCAAGTCCAACATCGGCGATCACTATATTTTCAGGTTTTTGATCGATGTGGACAGTCAGTAACGACAAAATAAGGAGATTTGCTTCTAGGACGCTTTACACGCCCTAATGTGCTTCTTGCGAGTATTTTTCCCCTGCTTCAATTGCAATAGGAAGATGGTTTTGTTTCGGAGCCATCGGACATGTCGCATAAGGAGTATATGCACATGGTGGATTGTACGCTTTATTGAAGTCAATAACCACATTACCGTTTTCGTCTGGAAATTTTGCATATAAATAGCGACCAACGCTGTAAGTTGTATGACCGGTCGTCGTATCTTTGAACATGATAAACAAGGACTCTCCGCTTTTTACCGGCTCTAAACTATGCTGTTTGCCTGCAATTTCAAAAACGAGTTTTCCCGGCACTTCGTCTTCACTGGCCATACCTAGTACATTGACAATTTCAATTTTTTTAGGTGGTGTGTAAGGGAGAAATTTCGCGGTGACTTTCCATTGCAAATTTGTGGCAAAACGAGGTAGTTTTTTGAGTTTGGCCACATCTTCATTTTCGTAATCACGTACGCGAATCGCTAATTTTCCACTACGTGAAATAACAAACCACGATAAAGATTTGTACGCGAGATTTCCTGTTTGGTCGTTTTGAAAAACTTTTGTTGTTGTGGTGATGTTTTCTTTATCACAGGTGACATTTTTTGCGTGTGGAGTAAAAAATACCGAATCGCCCTTGCGCACAAAAGTGCCAATAAGTGCTGGAAAACGTTTTTGAGAAACAATAATATCGCAGTCACTTCCACTGCCGATTGTCGTGTTTTCTTTGTTCATCCAGTGTAAATCAACTAAACTAAGCCAATTTTTTTTCAACGAACGAATGCGTTGTTGTTGCCAGGCTTGTATTTCTGTTAAGTAACTATCTGCATAGATCAGTGAAAAGCAGAAAAAGACAATTGTGCACATGATTTTCATTTGGCAGATTTCCTCGCTTTTCTTTCTTTTTTCTCTTCTTTCATTTTTGCGATGGCGTTTTTTACAGCCTTTTTGTTGATAAATTGTAGGCCTTTTTTCACAAGAGATTTTTGCGTATATTCTTTATGTAACTGAAAGTGCAAAGATGTTCCAAACAATCCTTTACTATCAAGGACAATATGCCGCGTATTGGGTAGCTGGTACCCTCTTTTACATGCGGTATGACCCACAATGAGAATTTCGCTTTTTACACGTCTTGCAAAACGATCTGCTGATTCTTGAGAGAGGTCTCTGCCCCACACCACTTTCTCAATCATTGCATCATCTTTTTCTTTGTTACCCGTACCTTTTTTGAAAAATTCTAGAGAATAGTGGCTCAGGTATTTGCCTGGCGGAGTTGAGTGTGAAATAAAAATGCCATTTTTTGTATTGCATGCTATGGGCATCGTACGAATGTACTCGTTAAATAGCTCTAAAATTTGTGGGTAGTATTCTCCATAAGCTTCTTTCATTGCCTGACGAAATAATATGTTATAGCAAATTCCGCCTTTGAGTATTTCTTTTCCCGTGAGTTCCGAGAGCTCATGGTTGCCGAGAATAATGTGCACCTGATGGGGATATTTACTTTTTAGATATGCGATATCTTCGTGCAAACGATAACTATGGTCTTCTCCTACTTCGCAAGTATGTGTTGCTTCTTGTATGATAAGATGTCGGCGTGGATGATTTCCAAGATCTACAGCGTTTACCACTTTTCCAAAGTTTTCACGGTTTCCGTGTAGATCTCCCATAATAACCACATCGCCTTTTGCAGGTAGTTCAATTAAATTACCTGTTCGATATTTATCTTGCTTATTGCCCTCAATAGTTGCGGCGTAAGCTTCTTTCAATTTGATAAAATCACGGGTATTCATCGATTCCCCCCTAGTGGTTAAATTTGGTGTCACCGCTGCCGGATAATGGCAAATTAAGAGGCCCAAAAGGTGTTTGTACATCCATCGCACCTTCAAAACCATAGGAAGAGCCAGAGCCTTTTAACATATTAAATAGTGCAAATCCTAAATTCGCAGGTGAAACTGAAATGGGGATTTTCACTGTATTTTCCTGACCTTTGGCAAACGATGTTGCTTTCTCAATGCTGTTTGACACTACAGAAGTTCCCGAAAGTTTTAGGGCGTAGTTGAGTTTATTCAAGTCCAAAGGAAACTCGTTGTTGTTTTTAACGCGCAAATTCAAAACAGCTGTGGATTCCGCAAAACTAATATCTTGCCAATCAATACTTTGTACGCTAACGTCTGGAGCCGTAGGAATAGGTAATTCTGATTCTTTTTTTAGGGGTAGAGATAAAGGTCCTACACCTGGAGCATCTACGGATAAATCCATTTTGGCTGTGTAGGGAATTACCGAACCAGGTTTGAAATTAGATAATACGTTTAATGTTTCTAAGAATTTGACAGATACTGGTAGTTGGATGACTTGATTTCCATTTGCGGGAATAGATCCTTGTAGATCTTGCGCATTACCAGATAAAAAGTTTTTGCCGTTTGTTGCTAAAGCGTAACTTAAATTAGTTAATGGAAGAGGTACGCTATAGGGATTTGAAATATCGATATCGAATGTGAGATTTACCTGCTGTAAATCTAAACCGTTTAACTTAACATCGACAATGCTCGCACCTGGCTTAGGCGCTGATTCCAAAATAGATTGTAATGCCGAGCATGAGAGCAGCATTGTTGATAAGATGAGAATGGGCCATATTTTGAAATGCATTGAGTAGTCCTTCCATTAGATTTCTTTTTTTATTGTTGATAACGATTAAATAAATGATACATATAATTGCGGAAAGTTTTGTTATTATAGACTTCTACATAATAGCACAACTTAAAGATATGAACAAAATAAAATGTTACAATTGCTACGAAATTTTGTTTTTGCCATATGGCGTGTTATCATAAATATATTTGACAACGTGATGTTATATCTTGATGGGAAAATCAAATATATCTACTGTGGATTTCAATATCATGTAGATGTGATGTTCGTTGTTACCAAAGTGGGCATTGGAAACTAAATTACGAGGTGTAAATAATGTTGATAGATGTAAAAACGTTAAATGCTATTGTTGACCATAAACATCAAAATCCTTTTGCTGTTTTGGGTCCCAAATTAGACAGTAAAAACAACAAATTAACCATTAATTCATTCTTACCGCAGGCAAAAAAAGCGACCATTGTCGTATTGGATACGAAGAAAAAATATCCAATGAAAAAGATACATGACGATGGCTTTTTTCAGGTCGTTATCGAAAAACAGAAAAAAATCTGCGCGTATAAAATTGAAATAATACAGCAGGATGATTCGCGTGATGAATTCTATGATTCGTATAGTTTTTCTCCCGAATTGACGGATTTTGATTTGCACCTTATCCAAGAAGGCACACACTATAAAACATATGAAAAATTAGGTGCTCACCCCATTGAAATTAATGGTGTACGCGGAACATATTTTAGTGTATGGGCTCCTAACGCTGTTTCGGTAAGTGTTGTGGGTAATTTTAACAAATGGAATGCCAAGATACATATGATGGGAGCGCTAAAACAATCGGGTATTTGGCAGATATTTGTTCCTGGGGTCGATGTAGGTGAACTCTACAAATTCCGTGTCTACACGATGCAAGGTGGCTATTTTGACAAAACAGATCCGTACGGATTTTACGCAGAATTAAGTCCAAACACCGCGTCAATTGTCTACGATCTAAAAAAATACCAATGGAATGATCAACAGTGGATGGAAGAACGTGCGCAAAAACAACAATATGACAAGCCCATGTCCATTTACGAAGTTCATCTAGGATCGTGGCGTCGTAAAGAAAATAACGATTTTTATACATATAGAGAGCTAGCAGAGCCTCTTGTATCATATGTCAAAGAGATGGGGTATACCCATATTGAACTTCTCCCTGTTTTAGAACATCCTTTTTATGGCTCTTGGGGATATCAGACAATCGGATATTTCGCACCAACAAGTCGCTATGGAGAACCCGACGACTTTCGCTTTTTTGTCGATTACTGCCATCAAAACGACATTGGAGTAATCCTAGATTGGGTTCCGGCGCACTTTCCTACAGATACACACGGCTTGTGCTTTTTTGATGGCACGCATCTCTATGAACACAAGGACCCACGACAAAGAGAGCACTTGGACTGGAAAACCTACATTTACAATTACGGACGCTACGAAGTAAAGAATTTTCTCATATCCAGTGCCTTATTTTGGCTAGACAAATACCACCTCGATGGCTTGCGCGTGGATGCTGTGGCTTCTATGCTACACCTAAACTATTCCAAACCCGATGGGATGTGGGTTCCCAATAAACACGGTGGGCATGAAAATCTAGAAGCAGTGAGCTTTGTTCGCGATTTGAATGCACAAGTTTTGGAAAATTATAAAGGTGCTGTGGTGATTGCGGAAGAATCCACAACATGGCCCGGGGTAACACGCTCCACTCAAGTGGGAGGCTTGGGGTTTGATATGAAGTGGAATATGGGTTGGATGAATGATATTCTAAAATACATGTCAACAGACCCCATTTACCGAAAATACAACCACTCTATTTTTCCGTTCTGTTTATGGTATGCCTTCAACGAAAACTTTGTGCTAGTTCTTTCTCACGATGAAGTAGTACATGGCAAAAAATCACTCCTCGATAAGATGTTTGGTGACTACCAACAAAAATTTGCCAATTTACGTTTACTCTATGGTTTTATGTACGGGCATCCCGGAAAGAAAATGCTATTTATGGGCGGAGAATTTGGGCAATGGCAAGAATGGAACCACGACAAAGCCCTGGACTGGAATTTACTAGAATACGATTCTCATCGCCAAATACAAACATATGTAAAAGACCTCAACAATTTTTACAAGTCGTACGAATGCCTATTCAAAACAGATTTTGACGGCAATGGCTTTGAATGGTGCGATTACAAAGACACTGAATTTAGCACGTTATCTTTCTTCCGCAAACACGGAAAGCAGGTACTATTGTTTGTATTCAACTTTACTCCTGTCGCCAGATTTAATTACCTACTAGGTGTACCGTATTTTGGTGAATATATTGAAATTTTCAACAGCGATGCAAGCGTCTATGGCGGTGAAAATATTGGCAACATGGGCAAGGCTTCTGTGGAAGATATACCCAAGTACAACATGCCGTACACGCTGCAACTCAACTTACCAGCCTTAGGAATGCTGGTGTTTGAAGTTAAAGTTGACTGGGATAAATTTGAAGAACGCATGTCTAAATTGGCAAAAATTGCTGCTGAGTCTGGTCCTGAAGCTGAACCCAAAGCTAAGTCTGACACCAAAGTTGAGTCTGACACCAAAGTTGAGTCTGACACCAAAGTTGAGTCTGACACCAAAGTTGAGTCTGACACCAAAGTTGAGTCTGACACCAAAGTTGAGTCTGACACTAAAGTTGAGTCTGACACCAAAGTTGAGTCTGACACCAAAGTTGAGTCTGACACTAAAGTTGAGTCTGACACCAAAGTTGAGTCTGACACTAAAGTTGAGTCTGACACCAAAGTTGAGTCTGACACCAAAGTTGAGTCTGACACCAAAGTTGAGTCTGACACCAAAGTTGAGTCTGACACCAAAGTTGAGTCTGACACCAAAACGAACACCAAAATGAAATCTGATCCAAAAAAGGGATCTAGCTCTCAAGGTAAAAAGAAAAAAAATAGAAAAAATAAGAGAAATAAAAAAAATAAGTCTTGAGGAGAATGTGAATGCCGCGTAAATTTTTTTCTAATGTGTATTGGTCTATGGGAAAATCTCTATATGAATTAGATGTTCGCCGAAGAAGAACAAATATAAACGCAGCTGTAAAAGAAGCGGACATTGGCGTAAAGATAAAGTACCTGGAGGTGGGAGAGCCTCGAGACAATACCGTTGTTATTTTCCATGGATTTTCCGATAGTAAGGATGGTTTTCTACATATTGCACAAAGGTTGATGAAAGACTACCATCTGATTATACCGGACATGCCGGGATTTGGTGAAAATGAACAGCATGATGATTTTCGTTACGACATTGATCAGTACAGTAAGTGGATGGAACGTTTTGTAGATGAAGTCGTGGGACGCAGTTATCATCTGATTGGTCACTCGATGGGAGGGGCGATTGCTACTCAGATGTGTAGTGATCGTGCCGAACACGTACGCTCTCTTACTATTATGTGTGGCGGTGGAGTGATTACTTTGCCGCTCGTGGGCTTTTATAAAGATCTCGCGGATGGATACAATTTATTTTCGATTGAGAATAAAAAAGACTTTCGTGAATTTTTGAGTACGAATTTTCACAAAAAGCCTTTTATGCCTGGATCAGTCAAACATTTTGTCTATAAACGTTATGCAGAGAACCGCGAGTGGTACAACAAAATAATGTATGATCTCATCGGTGATATGGATGCCGATTTACAGGAAATTCCTCAAACGGTTTTAAATCATCGCTTAAAAGAAATTTCTGTTCCCACCTTGATTTTATGGGGAGAGTATGATGGACTTTTTCCTCACGATATTATTGGACAAGAGTACCACAAGAATATCAAAAATTCTCAGTTACGCGTGATTGAAAAGGCCGGTCATTGTTTGAATCTTGAGTGTCCTGGTAAGGTGAGTGCGATATTCAAGGAGTTTGTCTGTAGTTTAGATGGGACACAAAGTGTTTAAGACATTGATGAGTGCACAAGAATTGCGCGAAAGCTACGCAAAGGACTCGTGGGTTGTTGTCGACTGTCGTTTTTCTTTGAAAAACCCAAGTGCAGGTTATGATGATTACTTAGAAGCCCACATTCCCGATGCGGTTTATGCGCATTTAGACAAAGATTTGTCGGGGAAAACTTCGCCGCGTAGTGGACGACATCCGCTTCCTGAAAATTTTGGGGCGAAGCTCGGTCATTGGGGAATCAATGGCGATAAGCAAGTTGTGGTTTACGATGACAATGGTGGAGCCATTGCTTCTCGTTTGTGGTGGATGTTGCGTTATTTTGGTCATGAAAAAGTGGCTGTGTTGAACGGAGGATGGGATGCGTGGCGACAAAAAGAGTATCCCATACAACACGGGGTTTGCGAAAATACTTCTGTGGATTTTGTGGAAAAGCTTCGTGAAGATATGCTGATTTCTTTTGATACGATGAAAGAAATATATAATTCTCCGGAGTATCGCGTGATTGATTCCCGGTCGCATGTACGATTTTGCGGTCGTGAAGAGCCGATTGATCCTGTCGCTGGTCACATACCGGGTGCTGTAAACTATTGCCATGAGTGCAATGTAAATGCGCAAAAGTTGTTTATTGATAATGAACAACTACAAAAGCAACTTGAGGAAGTGTTGGTCGACTCTGTGCCAGAAAAAACTATATTTTATTGCGGATCAGGCGTAACGGCTTGCCGCAATTTATTGGCCATGGAGCACCTTGGTAAATGCGGAGCAAAATTGTTCCTTGGTTCTTGGAGCGAATGGTGCCGCAATACGGAACTTCCTATCGCCACAGAATAACAATTACTTAAAAATACCATCGTTGTACAGAAGTTGTGAATATGCCTTGGCACCTTTTTTGTTAAGGTGTACACGATCAACAAAGTAGTTCTCAGGGAACTGGGCTTGGGAATAATCGTAGATTTTCAAGCCGGTTCTTTGGGTAATTTTTTCCTTCCACATTTGAAGATTTTTTACTTTGGGTACAAAATCGGGGAAGAGTGGCTGTATCATCAATTTTATCTCGCAATTTTTGCTTTTGGCAAACAAAGCCAGCTCTTTGATTTTTTCCAGATCCTTGTTGTCGGCTCTAAAAGTAACACTTTCTATTTGTGCAATACTTTTTTTGATTTGTTGAATGTTGCCTTCTTGGTGCAGTACCCAATTTTGGTCATTTTTGAACATGTAGTAAAGTACACGTAAAAAAACCTCTCCTCGGTAACGGTATATATGTGAAAAATTACACCACCAGTACAATTTGGGATATTTTTGTGCGACGAGGGGACCAATGTTTTGCGAAGATTGGTACGGGGTAAAGTTGGCGATTAATTTTTTGCTATTGTAGTTGAGCATGGTAATTTCCCACAGGATGTATTTGGGAGCCGGATAGATCTCAAGGTAGTCTCTTATGAGAGCGCAAGCCAGTTCTGTTGGCATTGAATTGTAACTGAGGTTGATGACTTTTTGTTTTGTCTTCTGTGCGATTGTGGGGGAGTGAAATACCAAGCCTCGTGAATTTCCGATGAGTATATACTTACTGTGGGCGGTCTTTCCGTAAAGTCGCGAGTAGCGAAATTGACTTTTTTGTACGGTGTATTTAAGAACTTCGCCGATAATTCGATCTCCCACGAACACCACGGTGACAAATAGCAAAGTCCAAACTTTGGGATTATTAAAATTGAAAGTAAATAAACGCTGTTTCATTGAAAGTACCTAGTAAAGCGATCGTCCATAAAATAGTTGCAAAAATAAATATACGTAGTCGTGGATGGTGAAGTATTACGTTGGTGAAATTCCATTTACAGTGCGCGATTTCGCATGTAAGTAACAATAAGATAACAAATATACTCTTCACCAGCGGAAATTTATTTTTAAGATTGTGTAATGACCAGTCACCTGTAAAGATGAGATGAAAAATTTCTAGGGCCTTGGTGAAAGATTCACTGCGGAAAAAAATCCAGGCGGCACATGTGAGAATGTATGTCGTTGTCATTGCTAGGGCTATTTGAACAATGTGCGGTAAATAGCGATTCACTCTCTGATACAAGGGAGATGCCATACGTTGCAAAATTAAGTATAACCCGTGTAGGAAACCCCAAAATACAAATTTCCAATTCGCTCCATGCCACAAACCACCTAAAAGCATCGTAATGAGTAAATTTTTATACGTGTTTATGCGGCCATTGCGATTTCCTCCAAGAGGGATATATACATAGTCTCGTAACCAACTCGATAACGAAATGTGCCAGCGTGTCCAGAACTCACTAAAATTTCGCGAAAAGTACGGCATGCGAAAGTTTACGGGAAACTCAAATCCCAACATCCTTGCAAAGCCGATGGCGATGTCCGAATATCCCGAAAAATCGCAATAAATTTGAAAAGAGTATAAAACAACACCCAATGTTATGTTCAGGGCATTGAAGTTGTTAGGAGCCGTAAATACTTGGTCGATGACAATGACCAACGAATCGGCGACAACGATTTTTTTGAAATAGCCAACGAGAACTTGCGCAAAACCCAGTGTGAACTGGTTCCAATTGAACTTTTGATCTTGATGGAACTGTGGTAAAAGTTGTCGCGCTCTGACAATAGGTCCTGCGACGAGTTGTGGAAAAAAAGCGATATAAGAGGCAAACATAATCGCGTTTTTTTCGGGGAGAATTTTGTTGCGATAAACGTCAATGGTATAGCTCATGGATTGAAATGTATAGAATGATATTCCCACAGGTAGGATAATATCTAGAGTTTGCAAGTGGGTGTTTTCGCCAAATACATGTATTAATATAAGTGAAAATGAGTCGATAAAGAAATTGCAATACTTAAAGAAACCGAGCACTGCTAGGTTGGTACATACACTTACGACGAGTAACAGACGTCTTTTCCGCACAGTAGATTCGCGATGCAAATATTGGGCAATAAAAAAATCGACGGCGGTGGAAAAAGCGATTAGAATAAGAAAACGATAATCCCACCAGCCGTAGAAAACATAGCTGCAAAGTAAAATCCACAACAAGCGATATTGTCCACGAAGATAAAAGTAAATAGTGGTAAAAATAAACGCAAAAAAGAGAAAGGCGATGCTATTAAAAAGCATTGTATTTTCTCTCTACGGTGCTAGACGCTTTGTTGTCCATGAATTCTCTTCTTTGTAAAAGCAGATGCGGTCGTGAAGACGGTTGGTTCTTCCCTGCCAAAATTCGATTAATGACGGCACTATGCGATAACCACCCCAAAATTCCGGGCATGGTACGCTTTGTGTGTATTTTTCTGCTATGCTTTGAGAATTTTCGTCTAACAACTCACGATTAGCAATAACAGTACTTTGCGGAGAGGCCCAAGCGGAAATTTGGCTTCCGCGTGGACGACTGTTGAAATACGCGACAGTTTCTTCGCGCGAAATTTTTGCGACTTGTCCTTCTATACGCACTTGTCTATTGAGTTTTCCCCACCAAAAAACCGCGGAGCAGTGTCCATTTTCTTCCATTTCTTTGGCTTTACGGCTGCCATAGTTGCTAAAAAAAGTAAAGCCGCGTTCATCGTATTTTTTGAGTAATACGATTCGGACCGCCGGAACCATACTTTTTCCTACAGTAGCCAAAGCCATGGCGTTGGCTTCGGGAATTTCGGCGTCAATCGCTTCTTGTATCCACTTCGCAAATTGCTCAAATGGATTGTCACTTAGATTTGTAGCACAAATTCCTTCATTGCCATATTCTTTGCGAATGTTATTTAAGTTTTCCATGTTTTTCCTCTATGATAATTTTCTGCTGGTAATCTATATTTAACTGTGTATTTTGTGGATTGTTGTGCATGATGTATTTCGCGAGTTCTGCAACAACTAATTTCTCGATAGCCCGCTGCAATGGTCTTGCGCCATAAAGTTCATCAAAACCTTTGTCTAAGAGTAAATCGATGACGGTGTTCGTGAACGACAAATGTAAATTGTTATTTTTCACACCGTCGCGCATTGATATTTCACTTAATTCTTTGTGAATGATTTTTTTTATATTATCTTTGTCGAGAGGATTAAAAACAACAACCATGTCTAGACGGTTAAAAAACTCAGGACGAAAAAATTTGCGAATGCTCGATTCATATTCGCGGCTTTCTTGAGGATTAAAACCCATTGTTGTGGAAGATTTTGCTCCCAGGTTCGAGGTCATGATGATAATTGCGTTGCGAAAATCACTCACACGACCAAAGTTGTCCACGAGAATACCCTCGTCTAGGACCGTGAGTAGCGTATCAAAAATAGCAGGATGTGCTTTTTCAATTTCATCAAATAGCACTACGCTAAACGGTCGTTCGCGTATTTCCCTGGTGAGTTTTCCGATCTCGTTCCCCTCACCAATAAGACGAGATATTTGCGCAGGGTGTTGAAATTCGCTCATGTCTAAGCGAATGAGTGGATGTTTTTTTTGTCCATGACCAAAAAAATATTCCGCAAGTGCGCGCACACTTGCCGTTTTACCTACTCCTGTAGGTCCGGCGAACATCATTGTGGCAATAGGTTTTTGCGGGTCATTGAGGCCGGATTTAAAAACCTTTATTACTGTACATATCTTGTCGACCGCTTGTTGTTGTCCAATAATACGCGAGGAAAAAAAATCGCGTAGTTGCTCTCTATCAAGAGGTAAGTGATCATCGAGAAATAGCCGCGGCATACCTGTTTTCTCGATGAAGGTTTCGATAATATCGTTTTCATACACGTTATTTTTTCCACGCAAAAAGATATTATTGAAGCACTCACTAAGAAATGTAGCTATTTTGCCCGGAAAGCTTTCGTACTTTACAAAGCGTTTCAACAAACGATACGTAATTTCTAAGGCGCGTTGTTCTACATCCACATTCAGTTTATCAAGCGCATGGTTTTGAAAATTGTGTAAGATTTTGAAAATCTTGTTACGTGGCATTTCTTCAATGCGCACAATTTGAAAGTACTGGATAAATTCGGGTAGTAAAGTATAACAACGATCCAGCTCATGTGGTGTTAACTCTGCGACAATTTGTATACGTCCATCGCGTAGATAAGACGATATATAAGCGGCAATAGAATCTTCTGCTCCTTGACCGCCTACCGTAAACATTTCCATGAAATTGATGAGCCATAATATACCGCGAATGCGTTGCAAATCATCAAGCATATCTTCGCAAATGTCTTCCCATTCACCAAGAAACTTCGCTCCTGAGGTAATGCGATTTGGTGAAGTACGCCAAAAATATGTACGGCGTTTTTCATAAGGATTGTTTTCGCGTTGTATTTGAAAAACTTTGCGAATCACTTCTTGTAAAATGACACTTTTACCAACACCACGGTCTCCTACGAGTAGGATATTCGCTTGCTCTTTGACGATTTTTTCCACAATGAGTTGTACCGTATCCGTTTGCTCCCAAGCGGCTTCTGGGAATATACGCATATTTCGCTGCGCATTTTTAGAACGTGGAAAGCGTTCGGCGATACGCGAAAGTACGGGAGCTTCTTTTTCCGGAGAAAAATGTACGACAAAGTTTTTTTCTTTACTGCGTACGGTGAAGTCTTGTAGCCATGGTTTACTAGGCATAATATAGCGATGCAGTTGTTCCGGTGTTAGGCGTTGAAAAATGTTCTTGGAAAAATGCTCAACGAGACTATTGACTTGGTCTAAATTGTAAAAGAAAAAGCTTTCATTCAAAAAAGGCATAAAACATTCGTAAAACCCTTGGTTATTTTTACCGTAAACCGCAGCAATGGAAATCTTCATGGTGGACGTGGTGGGGTACATTCCGTCTTTTTCTTTATAGCCTGGACGAACCTCTACATGTAGGATTTTTAATTTGGCATCATGAATACGCGGTTCCGCATCAAAGGGATTTTTTTCCAAGTCTCGTGCGAGTTGTGAACTAAGCATTGTGGTTATTTTTTTGGCACTCTTACTCACCACTTCATACTGTGTACCCAGTAAATGCCCACAGACGAGTCCCTGATCAAGTTTCCAACACAATGCGTAGTATTTAAATATCTCCATCGCCACTTCCAAATTTATTTGCAAAAAATATAAGTTGCCAATCTTGTAATGACATATCTATTTTGTTGATAAGTCCTGTGCGTAAATCGGTGACTGTTCCATCGTCGGTACTTGGACAGTATATACGCAAAATTTCGTTGTTTTTGTAAGGATAATCGGCCAGCGTTTTTGTTCCCGTTTCTAATTGAAGAAGCCAATTATGATAACAGTTGTTTTGTTTTTTTATCCACGAGTCTCTTTTGTGACGTTTGGGTTTTTTCGTTAAGTGTAAACGTATGGGGATAGGTGGTTGGTGTGGAAGATAAAACATATGTATTCCCATTTCACTGCGAAAAAAGTCCCATAAACGCGGTCCTTCGCCCACAAAAATAATTTCGTTGGGTTTGTCATGCGTTAGAATTTCAACATTCATATCCAGTGATTTGATAAAATTGATATAACAATGCTGCAAATACTCAATATTTTGCAGACCACGTCCTTCGACACAAGAACTTAAATGAAAATGTACCATATCTTTGTTGCCCATTGCCGTTTCAATGCCAAAAAACTGTATGTAGGCGAATTTGAGAAAGTACTCCACAGACTTGGCTTCATTGTCGGTGACAAATTCGGGAATATTCCCATAGAGTTCATCGAGGTAACTAATCATATCGTCATGGGCAAGAATTTCATTTGGGTTGAGATATGGCTCATAACTATACCAAGATTTGCAGAAAGTTTTCTTTAGAGGAGGTGCGTTTACAGATCCTTGTAAATTCTTTACACTCTCGTAGTCGTGCATACTCCATATATCACTTTCTACGGTATTGCGAAAGTCTTGGAGTTTGTCTTTGAAAAGATAGTAAGACCAGTTGTCTTTCTCGTAATGTTCGTCGTTGTCAAAATAGTCATCCATCAACGAATCGGTTTTGCGTTTCATGTCTTGTAAAAACGGCAGTAAATCATTCTCTGTGATACGCGGCGGCAGGCATTTTTGCGAAAATGGTTTTATTTTTTCCAGTGCGACAATGTGAGGAACAAATTGATTTTTATGTAGAAAAATATCAAATATAATGGGGGTCGTTGACGCAACGCCCACGAGTTCTTCGGCGACCATAAACGTGAGGTCTTTTTCAATACTTCTTTTTAATGCGCGTGCTCCTAGGTCTGGGTCGAAACCTTTGTGTGCCACTTGTTGTAAGGCTTTTTCTGACACGTTAAAAATGACGGTGCGCCGCAAAAAACCGTCGCGTTCGAGAAGATTGTTGATTTGCAGTCGTGCTATTTTAATGAGATGCTCTAACGAGAGCTTGCGAAACGTGACGATTTCATCAATGCGATTTAAGAATTCTGGACGAAAGAAATTTTCTACCTCTTTGGTATACACATGTTGATCGCGCTGTGGATGATCGTGAAATCCCACTTGCTGTCCCACGCGTTGTGCCCCGATATTCGAGGTCATGATGATCACCGTTTTCGTGAAGTCAATGGTACGTCCAAGAGCATCGCTTAGTCGTCCCTCTCCTAAAACTTGCAATAGTAAATCGTGAATGTTGGGGTGAGCCTTTTCTATCTCGTCAAATAACAAAACGCAGAAAGGTTGGTGTAGTATTCTTGTTGTGAGAAGTCCTTGGGGGTTTTGTATGTCTCCAATTAAACGACTTACCGCTCCACCATCGACAAATTCATTCATGTCAAAGCGCACAATTTTGTCTTCGCTGGTAAATAGATATCGCGTGAGAACTTTTGCCGCTTCGGTTTTTCCTACACCTGTAGGACCAATGAATAGAAAAGTGGCAAATGGTTTTTCGGGATCACAAAGACCTGATTTTATCAAATGAATTAAGTTGGTGATGGCATCAACTGCTTGCGATTGACCAATAAGAGTTGTGGAAATTTTTTCGCGGACTTCATTTTTGTGAAAGCGTGATTTTTTATCGAAGAAATGTAAATCCATGTGGCTAATTAGGCTGAATTCACGATGCACTTGTTCGATGTCCACCACTTTGTTTTTGTACTTCACCGCAATGCGATGTAAAAATTTACTCACGCTACCCGGTAATTTTTCCAAGCGCAAGTATGTTCTCTGCAGATGGAAAATGGCGGAGAGTGCTTCGTGGGTGATTTCGACATTATGTTCTTTTTCGACCACAGCGCGTTGTTTTAATATCATTTTTGTACTATCGACAAACGCGGGCTCTTCGATGCGAATCACTTGGAATAAGTCACTGAAGCGTCTATCCCACTCTTGAACTAATTTCCACTTTTCTGGTGTGGTTTCTAGTACCACTTGCAGATCTCTTTTTTCGAGATGCGTTTTCAACACATCGCTAAGACACATATTGTTTTGTGCGCTTTTTCCGATGCGCAATAACGCAATGACGTTATCAAAGACCACCACATCGTTTTTAGGTACGTTCTTTTTCACTTTTTTGCGGCGTGTTTTTACATAGGCAAGTATTGCCTCAAAACGTTTTTGCCACATACCAACAACACTCATGCCCGCAATAATTCTCGTGGGATCTATATGCCAGACCTTAACTAATCTTGAGATGTCGTATTGATTATTTTTGTGCATGTAGCGGTGTATACTTTCGTGGATGATGGATGATTTTCCCACACCGCGTTCACCGAGAAGAACAACGGGAGTATTTTCTTTGCTGTAGATAATTTGTGAAAGGCGTGTCACATAATCGTCGCGATAAAAACAGCGCAGTAAGTCATTCGGGTATAAATTGTTCAAATCACTACCCACGCGATCAATTTCCCATGCGCCTTCAAATTCAGTGTGTCCGCCAAATAAAGCGGCAAAAAACGAATCCATTGTCGACTCAAATGGAAAGGGACCATTGCCCACGTAAATGGTCATCTTGAAAACGCTGACATTCTCTCCCTTGGTTGTCATGTAGTCTTGCGTGGGAAAATTATCTCCCATTTTTTTGCGCTTCTCGCGGAATATTTTCTGGATATGAGTTTGCATGGCGCTGGCAAGATCTACTTTTTCTTGTTCTTTTTTCGGGAGTATGAAAAAATAATTATCAAAAGCTGGCAAACATACAACGCGGTAACCCTGCATTTCAAACCACACGGCAGTAAATGATCCGGAAATATAACGCTGCCCCACATGAAATGAAAGTTTTTGGGAAACGAAGTGAAAGTCTGGTAAAAACATAAGCCACAAAAGCTCGTTCATGTTGTTGCGTCCACTCTTGAAGCCGCGAAATTTTTTGCGTATTTCTTTGTTTAGCCCGTGTATGGCTTTACTGTAACGTGGATGTTCACTAAGAGGAGCTTTTAAAAATAACGGACGAATGCAATAGTAATTTGCTTTTTGCCATACGCGTTTTGTCTGTATAAAAATAGGAAATTCAAGTGTTACAGAGCCCATTTATTGCTTTTCATTAAAAATAATACTGTCTAAACGATGTATAAAGAGCGTACGTAAAAATTTTTGTAAAGATTCGGCGGCAGTTGCTGTCGATTCAAGACTGTATATTTTATCGACAAGTGGCAAGCCATCATTGTATTTACGACGCACTTTTTGATCTTGTACAATCTGACGACGATGTACGTTGTTGGGGGTGGTAAAGTCTGCCAATTTTTTCTGGTGAACGGTTACGAGATACTTATACTCTTCTTCTTTGTCAAACCAACTATGTACACCCTCTTCTTCTTCAAATATCAAGTAGGAGCAGGGACCTAAAATCTCTAATTCCACTCCAATGGCTTTGTCCCCTTCTTTTTCCGGAACAAGAGAATACTGGAAAGGCTGTTTGAGATAAAAATTGGCCGCCTCACGGTTTATTTCTTCTTGGAGTTCTTTGATTTCTCTCGCTTTTTTTATACGCATCTTTGATGTCCACTCTTGGTTTTCCTTATACTGTTTTTCGAGTGTTTGTAGGTCGTTGTGTAGTTCTTCCACTTTTTGATAAAATTCGTGGCGTAGCCACACGCTGTGGGCCGCAAACTTGAGTTCATAGTTGTGCGCGATTTGTTCGTATATTTTTGCCAAGTGTATTAAATGCTTATCACTACCATAAATGCCAATAAGACATTTATTGTGGTCTGATTTTAACGCCGCATACATTTGCACGACAAATTGAAAAAACAAATCGCGGTACTTTTCCACTTGTGGTTGTGTTGTAATGGGTTGCGATTGCAAATATGCTTGGGAAATGTTGGTTTCGCATTCACTGATATCTTCGATGAGAGTTTTTCCATCGCGAAGAATTTGCGAAAGTTCGGTATATTCGCGCACTTGTTGTTCTTTTTTCCAGAAACGGTCTTTTTGTTTTTTCTTTCTTCGTTCGAGCAAGTCCAATTTATTTTGCAGCGTGGTAAAATAACTGCTTTCTTCGAGTTTTTGACTCTTGCGCCTTAAGTCAGTAATGACTTGTATCACATCGTCACCCTGTGAATGTTGTCCTGATTGTTGTGGAGCTTTTACTTCAATGGAAATGTTTTGCTGTTCTTGGCTTATAAGAGCATGTAATACCGCATCTTTGCTATACAGATTTAATTTTTGGCTCAAAGGAATGACGAAGTCACGACGTAATACTCTTTGTAACTGCCGTGCGCCGTACCTGGGATCATAGCCACGCTCACATAACAAGTCTTTTGCTTGTTTGTCAATGTCGAGTTGTAACTGACGATATTTTATGCCCTGACGCGCGAGTAATTTTTGCAACTCCCTATTGACAATAAGATGCATCACTTCTTTGTTTAAGGCGGAAAAAGCGACTACCTGATCAATACGATTAAACAATTCTGGGCGAAAATACTTTTGCACTTCACGAATAAAGTGTTGCTGTGCGGAATGAGAAAATGGTTCACGAAATCCTGTTGTACCTTTGCCATAGCTTTTCGCTCCAATGTTTGATGTCATGATAATAATCGTACTACAAAAATCAGCAACGCGGCCTCTGGCGTCTGTTAAACGTCCTTCCCCGAGAATTTGTAACAGTAAGTCGTAAAAGGTGTAATGTGCCTTTTCTAATTCGTCGAATAGGATAACCGAAAAAGGATTTTTGCGAACCGCCGCGGTAAGTAGACCTTCATTGGCGTTGAATTCTCCGGTTAGACGCATTACCGAATACATATCGGAAAATTCACTCATGTCAAAACGTGTAATTTTAGAACGATTGCTAAACACAAATTCAGCGAGAACCTTAGTCATCTCGGTTTTACCAACACCCGTAGGACCGATAAATAGCAGAGAGGCGATGGGCTTGTTACCACGCGTTAGCGAAGTCTTTACCATCGATAATAGATCAATTACTGTGGTGATCGCCGCAGGTTGTCCATAGATGTTTTTGCCGAAAAACTGCTGCATATCTTGGATCGGAAGCGCTTGCTGTGGATCAATCAAAAAAGCAGGCATTCCTGTTTCTTCATAAAAAGAACGCAGTATCTGCCCACGAGAAATTTGTGGTTGCTGTGCGGTGTTGTTTAGGATGACGGATTCTAAAAAACGAATCGGCTTTCCCGGAAACCCAGAATAGGGCGTGTAGCGTTTCTGTAAACGAATAATTTCCTCGATAGCATCTTCTGAAATTTCCACCTCATACATTTTGGCAATGGACAAAACTTTATCAATAATGATTTGCTTTAATTCTTGTTGTGGCAAAGAGGAGAATTCGATAATGGTAAACAACGAACTGTATCCGGGTACGAGCGTTTCAATATGGGCGAGTTCTTCCGCACTGCACTCGCCAATGATGCGAATTTCACCGCGTTGTAGGTAATCGCGTAAATATTCCCCCATGCTAATACTGTTACCTACATACTGCCCTACTTCAAATAGTTCTGCGAGGTTATTTACAAAGAGTAAGTCTTGTTGTTCGCGTAATTCACGACACACCAAATGTAGGTTTTCCTGCCAACCACTGTCTCCGGTTAATTTTTGAATCATACTGGTGGCATTGGTTTCCCAGATGGCCGTCTCAATGGAAAATTTGTGTTTTTGTCTCACCATTTCTTGCACAAGAGCTGTTTTTCCACAACCGCTTGGTCCCACGAGAAGTATACTGCGTTGGTAACGGCCTAACAATGCTTTTTTTAGCTTTTCCCATTCCGGTTTGCGTCCAAAAGAAACTTTGGTTCCGTGGAACATTTCTGTGGCAATTTTTGGCAGTATTTTCTTTTTTTTGCGCATCTGGATATTACTGAGCTCATAAAGCGTATAAAAACCGATATCCACAGGCATTTTTGAATGGGCGATATCTTTATACCACTGAGTCTCAACGATATGTCTGACGTTTTTAAAGCGTTTTTTGCGCGCAAATTCTAACTCAATGTTTTGCCGAAGGTTTTCTTGCATAGTTTCTAAAGTTTTGCCAAACGATTCGATGCCCAAAGCAGGAACAAAACTCAGAAAATTTTCTTGGAAAGTTGTGTAGTAAAAGTAGGTAAATGACAATGATAAATCGGGGTGATTTGGTTTTGCTTTTAACTCAATAGAAATGACATCTTTGTGAACTTCGTTCTTGGTTAAGTAGCGCATTAATTGTAAGTAATGCCCGTGTTCTACAAGTTCTTTTTCCGCCAGACGCGCAAACGATGCGGCTAAAGTTTGTGGTTGTTGCCCGACGCGTATTACGTCGGGAATTAGCAACATTGAAATGATCTTTTCTCTACATGGTAGATGAATTTCCAGTATATCTACAGAAAAAGTTACCAGTTCAGACATGATATTTAAACTTCATAAATATTCTGTTGACCGATGACGAGAGAAGGATCGCGGTCAAGTTTTTGTTTGTCTTGAATAAACTCTTTGCGCTGATATTTTTGGTAGGCGACGAGGCCGATCATGGCGGCGTTGTCCATGCAGAATTTTTTGTGTGGAAAAATGATGGGGATATGGAGTTTCGTCATGGCCTGGCGGAATTTATAACGCAGGCGGTTATTCGCACTAACTCCTCCTGCGATGAGCACGAGTTTGGGACGAATTTTTTTGCATGCTTTTTTTAATTTAATAAGTAGGGCATCAATCGCCGCTTCTTGAAAAGAGGCGCAAAAATCAGGTAGAAATTCCGCAAGGGGTTTTTCTTTTTTTAGGTCGCGCAATTTATAGAGACAGGCTGTTTTTAAACCAGAATAACTAAAGTCAAAACCTTTGTTTTGGCTCATCGGTCGTGGAAGTGGAATACTCGTTCCATCACCACTAGAGGCAATTTCCTCTATGATGGGGCCACCGGGATAGCCTAGCTCTAGCATGCGTGCCACTTTGTCAAATGCCTCGCCGACTGCGTCGTCCAGTGTTTGTCCAACAATCTCATATTGGCCTTTCTCTTTTATGAGAACAATTTCGGTGTGACCGCCAGAGATCGACATGGCAATCATCGGATATTTTATTTCCGGTGGTTGCGCGTAGAAATTACCTTTACTGTTTTTTAGAAGAGGCGAGAGAACATGACCCTCCATGTGGTTTACACCAATAAGCGGTTTATCGTGCTCTATGGCTAAGTTTTTTGCCGCGTCTACGCCTACTTCTAGAGAAGGCGCGAGTCCTGGACCATAAGTGACGGCGATGGCATCTAAATCATCCATATTCATTTTGGCACGCTTTAGAGCAAGTTCTATACAGGGATTTATATTTTCTTGGTGAGCTCTTTTGGCGAGGTTGGGTACCACACCTCCCCAATTTTTATGGATGTCAGTTTGTGAAGAAACGATGTTGGACTGTACCATATCGTTTTTTAAAATAGCAACAGCCGTATCGTCGCATGAGGTATCAATAGCTAAAATGGCAATATCCATAAGAGTCCTTTACTGGAAAGTACAGAGTAGCGCCTATGAAAAAGCAAGGCGCTACAGCCGTTAACTTGTCTGTAAATTGCTGCGTATTGTGGCAATTCTTTGTAGAACAGGCGGATGAGAATAGTGTAAAAATACATAGAAAGGATGCGGTGTTAAATTTGATAGATTGTCGCGTGAAAGTTTTTTGAGCGCACCGATGAGCGCATGAGGATCTTCTTCCACAGTTTCAATGGCAAAACGATCCGCGGCAAATTCATTTTTTCGTGAGAAAATTTGCATAAAAATAGATAGTATCATCTCTATTGGTTTAAATAGCATTCCGAAAAATATTAGGCCTGCGTATACAGAAGTATTTTGCATATAAAAAGCATCAAACAAACCTTGGTGATTTAAAAATACCGATAGTAGATAGAATGTGATACCTGTGTGAATAATACCGATGACTAAGCCTTGGAAAATGTGCTTGAGTTTAAAATGGCCGACTTCATGAGCCACAACAGACACTAGTTCGGCAACGCTCTGTTTTTCGACTAAGGTGTCAAAAAGTGCAATGCGTTTGTTTTTGCCCATTCCGGTAAAGAACGCGTTGGCTTTTGTGGAGCGCTTGGACCCATCGATAATGTAAAGGTCCTTTAGGGGAAAATCTACGGATTTAGCATAGTGCATAATTTTTTCGCGCAGTTCTCCTTCTTCCAGAGGAGTAAATTTGTTGAACATTGGCATAATCCATGCTGGAGCGATGTATTGGATTGTCAGCATAAAAGCAATTGTTACTCCCCAGGCGTATGCCCAAGCATAGGGACCTGCATATGTAAAAAATGCAAGTATTCCCGATATCAAAGCACCTCCCAGAATGATGCCCAAGATCATACCTTTTAACATGTCGGCGAAGAAGACTTTTAGTGTTGTTTTATTGAAACCAAACTTTTCTTCGATGACAAAAATGCGGTACAACCGAAAAGGTATGGAGAGTATTTGTCCTGCGAATAGAAGAGTCCCTATAAAAAGTAAGCCGCTGGCAATAGGACCAAATTCAAAACTGCGAATATATTGATCTAAATAATTAAATCCGCCCAGAAACCAAAAGCTTAGAAACACGGCGAGATCAAATATATCTGTAACAAATGAATAGCGTGTCAATACACGCGTATATTTTTGTGAATTTTGATAGCTTTCTTCATCGTAAACACCATGAAATTCTTCAGGGAGTTGGTCTTTTAAAGCCCTGAGATTTAATATGTCCGAAATTAAGTTTAAAACGTAACTAAAAATGACAGTTACTAAAATAATCCAAGCATAAGTATTCACATAATTTCCTTTACAATTTTTGGCGCGCTGT
This sequence comes from Candidatus Uabimicrobium amorphum, assembly GCF_009002475.1. Lineage (GTDB taxonomy): Bacteria > Planctomycetota > Uabimicrobiia > Uabimicrobiales > Uabimicrobiaceae > Uabimicrobium > Uabimicrobium amorphum. The sequence goes on along the minus strand of NZ_AP019860.1, from coordinate 8,034,572 downwards.
TTCTAAATTTTCGATAACTTTTTCTATGGATGTACGCACCATGGGTTCTTTTATCAACATTCCCGAGATGGTCGCCGATAGTAACTGATATACTTCGTTGTGCTGTTGCATTTTTTCAGGAGTTACTTTACTTACAAGAAGTGGAACTTGTTCGGCAATAATTCGTTGGGCACAAGTCATAACATCTTGATGAAAAAAAGGCGACTTTTCGTCCCAAAGAAAAAATTGGTAAAAGGTTGCTCCTAGAGAAAAGGTATCCGTTTTTAAGTCGGTATCTCCGCGTAGTTGCTCTGGGCTCATATAATCCACTGTACCAAGAACACTCCCATCCACGGTGAGTTGCGTAAAATTATCCGCTTCTAGTGGTTTTCCTATACCTAAATCTAATATTTTTGGCTGACCTGTTGTTCTGTCGATAATGATGTTTGATGGTTTAACGTCGCGGTGTACAATACCAGCGTCATTGATTGTTTTTACAGCATTGGCAAGTTGTAAGGCGATAGATATTTTTTGTTGTAAAGAAAAAATATCCTCTTCAAACCCTAAGATTTTGTCTAAAGGTTCGCCGTTGACAAACTCTAATACAAGATATAGTGATTCGTTTTCTTCAAAAAAATCAATGGCTTTTACTACATTTGGGTGCTGTAAAGAGCTCAATAAACGGTATTCGCGTTGCAAACGTTTGCGCAATTCTACTTCATACTCTTTTTCTTCTTCCGGTATACAAATTTCTTTTATCGCGACCAGTTGATCGAGAAAAAGATCAAGAGCTTTGTAGATTTTACTCATTCCCCCTTCATCAAACATATATTTTATGTCATATCGATTTTTTAACAAGCTCACTTTTTATTCCTCAAATGATATTTAATGTTTAATAAAATTAAATTTCCCATACTATACAATGTTGCGAAAAGTAATAACACAAAAAAATCTACCAGCCATCAAAAACGTCAGAATGAGGATAAAGCACTTTTCCCTTCTATTTATTTATGATAGTATTTAGACTAAATAAAATTTGATAAAAAAGTTGAAATAGTGTTTGCCAATTGCGCTTTCAGAATGGAGAGTCATTAAAATGAAGATAATATTTTGTGCAATAATTCTCATTGCATCGTTATGTGCACAGCCCATACCGTTTGATATTGAAATAGAAGAACTTACTTTTCATAGTGAAATACCTGCCTTACACTCTTTTTCACTTGCGGAACACAAAGACGAATGGCTTGTTGTCGGAGGTCTTACAGATGGTACACACGGAGATGGAGAACAAGTTTTTGCGACAGGACAGTTTCCACGACGAAATTTCAATAAGAGTTTATGGGTAATTTCTCCAAAGTCAGGGAGCGTACATTCTGTAAAAGTACCACAAAACTTAAGTGCGTCTTTGAATGTTGCCAATGCACAGCACTACCAAGTAGGTTCAAATTTGTACATTGTTGGTGGGTACGGTTTGAATGAAAAAAATAAATACGATACAATGGGAGTGATCACGTGCATCAATGTACCTCTCATCATGGAGGCGATTAAGAAAAAACAATCGATTACCAAACATATATGGCAAGTTTCCGATGAACGTTTTCGCGTTACAGGTGGTGAGTTAAAACACATAGACGGTGATTTTTTTCTGGTGGCGGGGCAAAAATTTATCGGGAAATATATGGGAAATGAAAAGCAGCAGTACACGTTTGAAATTCGCCGTTTCCAAGTGGATCACGATAGCAAACAAATCAAAAACTATCAGGCTATCGGTGATGACAGTTTGTATATTCGCGAAAGTAACCGTGTAACTACACTAGCCAATAAGAAACGTTTTCGCCATGATTTAAGCCGTATTGTACGACCAGAGATTTCCAAAACGGTGGAACTGCATAAGCGCTTGTTTGATAAAGAAAGAGCTGGTGGTGGCAATGACAAAGACAGTCATTTGCGTCGTCGCGATCTAAATGTCACCGAGGCCGTCTTCCCTGACGGAACAAGAGGTTTTACTTTATATGGTGGTGGTTTTCAATACTCTGCTATCTTACCGTCGATGCACCAAAGCCCGATTTTTTTCACACCACAAAAGAATTTTGCGAACTGCCATGCCATGATCGACATGAGTTTCGAACAAACCATGAGCTTGTATACCTGTGCACACATGATTCTCTTTGATTCACAAAAGGCAAGTTTACATACTGTAATGTTTGGTGGAATCAGTGCCCATGTGTACGATGAAAGAAACGATGAGGTCGTTCGCGATCGAATGCTACCATATGTCAACAACATTTCGGTAGAAACAATTAGCGGTAACAAATCCCCTCAAAGCTGGCAATCCAAAGAAACGATCGTAAAAAAAGACTCACGAGCACAAACATTTGGTAAAGATGGATTTTTTGGCACAAATGCGAAATTCATTTTGAACAGTATGGGAAGACAAGCTGTGTACCAAGGTTGCGATGAGGTTATGGATATACAAAAATTACAACAACTCACCGCGGATTCTATCACCGTTGGTTACATCTACGGCGGAATTCAGGCTTTGAAACAAAATTTTGGAAAAACAAAGGCATGCAATAAGATTTTCGCCGTACGTTTAAAAAAATAGGAAACCGAGTCCATAGTTCACTTGCGTTTTCACATCGCATTGTAGGGGCGGACCTAGTGTCCGCCCGTTCTCGAAAATACAGGTAGATGTTCTAAAACAAATTTTCCGCCCGTTTCAGTTCACTGGAATATTTTTGCGTAGCGATAATATATTTCCAAGGAAAGAATACTTAAGGTCGTGGCATATATTCTTCCACCAGCACCACACCTTTTCCCCACAGGTGGCCACGAACCATTTTCACATCCGCTTTGTTGTTGGCGATCGACCAATACCTTCTTTAGTCGGTCATTCCACTGGGGCCAATAATCTTTGCCCATTTGGAACATCGCCAGTGTTCCGTAGTACCAATAGTAGTAATTGACTTGGTTGTGCCCCTGTGAATTTTGTTCCCAGGTCGGCAAATTTTGCAACAACCACTGCGCACCACCTTCGAAATGTGGTTCATTGCGTTGCGATTTCATAAAAACGCGAGCGGTCATCGCTACTGCGGTCATCGCTTCGCTTTTGGCAAATATATCGGTGACGTAAGACACCGCTAGTTGTTCACCATCAATGATGTATTGCTTGTTGTTGTGTGTGTCGTTTAGTACCCAACTAGTATTTTGACTTTTTGCAACACTAGAACCCAACGCCGACGCAATACCTGTAAAATGTTTCTGTTGTAGAGTCGCATAGCTAGAAATTGTGTGTCCGTTGCGGCGAAAAATGTTTTGCAAATCAGAACTCACAACATTTTTTGTCAATGTTTGACGAAACTGGTTAGGTAGTTGAAACAATGGCTTGGTTGTCATGACCGAGTTCTCAAATTCAATATTTCCACTTTTTTGACGGTACCCCACGCGATATTCTGGAGAAGTGACCTGCGATAGAAAATCACGTGCGCCATCAAAAGTGCTCTCGGGAATCTCGATACCGGCTAGCCTTGCAGCTCGTAGTGCCATGATGCACCAACCCATGACCGAAGTGTCGTCATCTCCTCGACGAAAAGTATAGCGCCAGCCACCACCAGGAGTTTGCGCTTTTAGCAAAAATTGTATTGCCTTTTGTGTGGCAATTTTATAGCGCGGATTATGATTAGAAAGTGCATATGTTTCTGATAAAGCCATTGTGGCGATAGCATGATTGTACATATGCCGCGGTAGTTGACGGTCACCAATACAACCTTCGCTGTCTTGCGATTGGATGAGGTAATGGACTCCTTTTTTTACTTGTTGTTGATAATTGCCAACAGTGGATGTGTGTCCCGCGCCCAAAAAGCAGAGTAAAGCCAATGATGTCATTGCCACATCGTATTGTGCGTGACCGTCTCCGTTACAACAACCTACATAGGAAGGATCGGAATTGCATTTACTACGATAGCCGTCGGTGTCCCAACTACCATTCGTACTTTGATGGCGCTTTAGCCATTTTAAACCAGCTTCAACGGCATTTTCTGTCGCGGAGTCTCCTCCCCCTTGCTGCACTAAGTCGTTTTTTCCACCAAAACGAGTGCCAAATGTTCCTCCTGCTGCTTGACCCGTGCCTACAAAACTATCGTTAGGTACTTTGTGAAATGGATTATGTGTTGCCGCTTGTTGTCCTTTGGCCATATGAAAATCTTCGGCATCTTGTGTTTGTTGATTGTCGGCAATTTGCGCTTCTCTGACACTATGTTCTTTCTCAATATTTTCGTACACTCTCGAATATTTTGGTTTTGTCAAAAACGGCTTTTTGGGTTCGGGTTTTGTTTGTTTGTATTTTTCGAGTTGTATTTCTACCGTGTACTCAAATTCAGGTTGGGGAGGTGCTTGATGATAGACAATTAATGTTGCGATGACCGCAACAATCACATGAAAAACTATCGAAATCATCCACCATGGTGCCTTGGTGATTTTCTCTTCGAAAAATTCACCCAAACTTTGTTGTTCATTGTTATTGTCGTGTTGTCCGTGGGTATGCATAGGGGGTCTCCTTTTGTGCTTTGCCAAAGTTTCTTGCCGTATTACGGCGATTGTTGTGGAAACTTAAGTCGAAAGTACCAACTTTACGTTGTAGGAATGACCGGTCGTTCGCTAGCTAAATTCAAGAACGATATTTTCAAAAAAAAGTTCGGAGATAATTCGTAAAAAATAATTTTTTTTAAGGAAGGCGATGTTTTCACGTAGATATTACCTAACATTTAGCGCTTAAAAAACTATGAACGTTTGTACACGCACAGCAAAATGACAAAGGTAATGACCACCAAAACTGCAGCGTAAAAGTTTGCCAAAGGGTAATCGAGACTTTGTACCGCGTCGTAGATGGCAATCGAGGCCACTTTTGTTTTTCCGGGGATACTTCCGCCGATCATGAGTACGACGCCAAATTCCCCCACGGTATGTGCAAAACTAAGGGCAATGGCGGAAAGAATGGAGAATTTCATGTTCGGGAGCATCACGTGGTATAATGTTTGCCATTTTGATTTTCCCAGGCAATAGGCCGTTTCAATCCAACGTTTTGGAATAGACTCGAAGCCAGACTGTAGTGGCTTTACCATGAAAGGTAGACTATATATCAGCGAAGCCAATACCAGTCCTTCGAAAGTAAATACAAAGTGCAAACCAGTGAGAGAGTACAACAGTTTACCCATAAAACTACTTTTTCCAAAGGCAAGCAATAAGTAAAAACCCAGAACGACAGGGGGAACTACAAGAGGGAGCAAGATAATGGCTTCGGCCCATAGATGTTTTTTGGGAGAGAAAGCAAGCCAATAGGCAATGGGAACAGAGAGCACGAATAAAATCACTGTGGTTACGACGGCCAATTGCAATGTGAGAATTATTGGTTGCCACTCATACATGATGATTGTTCTCTCTATTTCGGAATGTCATAGCCATCTTTTTTGATGGTATGATGAGATTTGTGAAAGAAAGATAAAAATTTTTTGCTCAGGGCATTGTTGTTGAGCACTATGTAGCATTGCGTAATTGGTGTATAACTACGAGGGGGAATTTGCCAGTATTGTCCACTTTTCTTTGCTAGAGATAGCGGCACAATAGCTATATCGGCATTTCCGGTTTGTGCGAACTGAAAGGTCTGTCCCACATTTTTGCCAAAAACGAGTTTGGAGTGAATTTTATCCCATACTTTGTAGAACATCAGCATTTCTTTACTTTTTTGTCCGTAAGGAGCGTATTGCGGGTTGGCAATGGCGATGGTTTGGATTTTTTTTGTGGTGAGTAGAGAAATTCCCTGGTGTACTTCTAGGTCCATGTTTGTCCACAAAACTAACTTACCAGTAACATAAGCTACAGGAACATTACTATTGTTGTTGATTTTTTGAGGGTAGTGGCAATCTGCGGAAAAAAAAATGTCATAGGGAGCACCCGACTCAATTTGTGCATAGAGATTTCCCGAGGCGCCCATGACGTTGTTGACCTTTACTTGGTGGTGTTGTGCAAAATCACGACTAATTTTGCGCAGCGTTGGGAAAAAATTTGCGGCGCAGGCAATGGTGATTTGGGGTGTGTTTTGTGAATTACACCCCAATATTACCATAAGTGTAACTAGCAAATAAAAAGGACGGCGGCACATTATTCTTCCTTTTCATCGAGCATGTCTTGCGCTTCTTCTTTGATGTCTTCGTCTTCCTCTGTGGCAATCATCGCTTCTAATATTTCTTTGGTGGTGCTTGAGTTGTAAATAACTTCCGAGCGTACTGACTCATCTTCGTCTTTTGCGAGGTCTTGTAGACAATCCGCCGGAGTACTACTATTTTGGGCAACTTGTAAGCGAACTTCATAATTAGGATGCTTGGATAAATCGCGGAGGATCTCTGGGTGAGCACATGTGTAACGTGCAACTTCTGAACACATTTTCTCGGCGATCGCGGTTTCATTCTTGTTATCTAAGAGGTCGCGTAGTTTGCGAAATGTATCGTAATGATGTGCCAGTCGGTAGAACAATTCTTTTTTGGTAAAGTGTGAAGGTGAGGTACACCATTCATGTAAAATAGACACCGGTACGTTGTCATTATCCGCTACGGCAAAGCGTACTTGCCACTGAGGGTCTTTCGCTAGTTCTACTAGAACCTCTGGGGAAGTGTTGCCGTTTTGGGCAACAGCTCTACGTACTTGTAACTGTTCGTCTTTTGCCAAAAGAGCCAAAATTTGCGGTGTTGTCTTTTCATGCTGTGCGACTTTACTGCGCACATACCACGAAGAATCTTTGGCCAAAGCTTGCAAAGCTTGCGAAGAAATTTTATCGCTTAACAGAGTCCTACTGCGCACCAAGTAATGTGCATCACTGTGATAGTTACCGGGGTTGAGACTTGCGTTTGCATAGCGTTTCCACATATCCTCGGTGTTAGAACTATCACAACAAGTTAACAATAGTCCTAGAAGAGTGGTAAGCACTTTATGACGCTTCATTGTTCTTCTCCTTGCCGAAAAGTCCTTGTGTGTAAAGTCGCAAACTGATGGGAAGAAAGGACACATCGCCAAACCACGCGCTGATCATTCCCACCGCCAACAAAAGACCAAATTGGGTTGTTGGTAAAAAAGATGAGAGTAAACCGATGAGTAAAAAAGCACCGAACAAGATGAATGATGTGATCCAAATAGCACTGATGTTCATCGCCAAACTGTACGACCATTTTTTCGCAAACCCTGGTTGTTGTAAACGGTAAAAAGAGTGAAACAAATGTATGGTGCTGTCTACGGCAATACCAAAAGCAATTGAGAATACCATTACCGTTCCAATGGTCGTCGGGAAATCAAAAACTTTTAGTGCACAAGCCATACACGCAATGGGAAAAAGGTTTGGAATAATGGCGAGATAAATGACATGTATATTTTTCAAAAAGAGAGTCATTAAAATGAGAGAAAACAATACCGTAAAAAACAAACTCTCGCCCATCGATTGTAGTAAGTACATTTGTATTTGTATTACCTGATCGAGCGTACCAGTAAAGATGAAATCTTTATGAAACTTTTGCTGGGCATACAGCGCATTGATTTTAGACTTCAACTGATGAAAATGCTCACTACCTATGGCATTACACAGTATCTGTATGCGATAATAATTCTCGCTAACAAAATGTGTAAAAATATGTGGGCTATTTTCCTGGAGTTGTTTTTGCATGGTCTCCAGTGTTGTGCTACTTGCAATGGTGAGATCTTCCTCTTCATACTCTGAAAAACCAATGGTGGACTTTGTGGCAAATCTGAGGTATTGATTTAAACTGATGGTATGGCGTATATGCTCTAAAGCCTTGAGCTGTTGCTCGAATAAGGCGACTTGACGGTAGAAATTTTCTTCAAGAAATTTTCCTTGCGGTTTGGGAATCAAAATTTCGATACCACTGCTCCCCGTTATATTTTTTTGAATATACGCCGAGTTTTCGCGTATCGTGTGGTGTTGAGGAAAATATTTAAGCCCGTTGGACTCGGAAGAGTTATAGACAACAGTGACTACTCCGAGTGCGATCATCGCTATGGGAACGAGCAACCACCCTCCATTTAATTTCCCTAAAATAAATATTTTATCCTGCGGCAGTCCTTTGCCGTGGATCTTTTTTTTGTAGAGATTTAAACCAAATAACAATGAAAAACCAAGATGGGTTATATAGCAAGTTGCAAAAATAATCCATACCGAAATAGATGTATATTTTCCCAAGAGATAGATTGGTTTTACATTGGACACCATCAAAGATCCAAAGCCAATAGATGTGGTTAATGCGACGAGAAAATTGGGGATAAGTTTTTCCTTAAGTCCCGATATGTAGTCCTCGAAATACGTCAAACTAAGGAGGATGTGCATGTGCATGGCCGTTGATAAGACAAAAATCAGTACCGGAATTAAATTGGTGATGAGATTTAAACTATTCCCCATTAAACCAAAAATCCCCATAGATACCACTAGTGCATTGACAATGGCAAGTAACCACGCAATCAAAACGCCTATGCTGCGAAAAACCCAAAACATCACCAAGGAGCAAAATACGATGAGAGTAGGAAAAAATTTGGTTTTGACTTCTAGGGAACTCAATCCAAGGTGGTAGCTCACCACCGGTTCACCGGCAAAGTGTATATTCGAAATTTGTGCGTAGTGGCGAATAAAAAATGGTATTTTGTGAATGATGTTGCCAATGGCGTTTTGTTGACGATCATTGTCGTGCTCAAATACGACGAGTGCGGTATAAAAATTTTGTTTAATAAATGGAAAAATAAGTTCCTCTGAACTCTTTTGCCAACCGATTTGTTCGTCGATTTGAAACTGCAAAGAAGGTGGAGTGTCGAGTAAAAAAGAGTGGTGACGGACAACTCCTGGTTCACTGACAAGTTGCTCGATGATCTCCTCGGCAACAACAATGTTTTCTCGATTGATTTCATTGAGTTCGATACAAAGAACCGTAGTTTCGTCTCGTGGAAAGTTTTGGGCAAATGTGTGATCGTTTTGTTTGGCTACGACGGAGTTTACCATGAAAGTGGCTACGGAGTTGTTTTGTTTCACCGAAATTGCGGGAGAAACAAAGCATATAATGGTAATGATTTGTAAAAGAAATACGGCCAATGCTATTTTTTTGTTCATAATTTTCTCATCGCGAAAAAAATAAGTAAAAATATCGAAAATAAACTACACCACAAAAATGTATTTTGTAACGGGTAGTTGTCTTCAACAGAGCTGGGAGTAAAAATTTCATTATAACTATTTGTCAGGGATTTACCACCTGTTTGTGTTGCTAGCGACTGCAATAATTTGTTGTTTATTTCAAGATGACGATATTCTTTGTGATAGGGCAAGGCAAAAGTAGTGGTCGCACGCGCGACAATTTTTTCCTGGTTTTTTACCAGAACCTGTACCTTTTGTGGTGTGGATTTTCCCACAATCGAAGCTTGCCATTTCACCGGAGATATCTGCAAAAATTTATGTGGAGTATCGATTTGGTAATTTTGTGGTGGTGTTACTGTCAAGAGAAGTTCGCCCTTGTTATCCTTGATTTGTTGTACTTCCAACAATGCCTGTGGTGCGTCGACATTTTTCGCCAATAAGTGGTAGACAAGTGTACTATAGAATTGCGGATATTTTTTCCAGTCTTGCCACGTTTTATATTCCCCAGTCCATTGTAAGACGCGACCTGATTTCCAGCTCCATTGCAATAAAATAGGAGCTTTACTCTCTTTGGTCATCAATTCGACCTTGCTACCCGGCCGCGGTGTATAGTCGCTATACTTATCTATCACTGGGAACTCTTTAAATTTGGCGAGCAATTGCGTTGCGGCGGTTTTGACCACTGCATAGAATTTCTTATTGCCATCGTTGGGCTTTGGTTCTGGTGTTTCCTTAAAGTCTGGTATGGAAGGGATTTTTATTTTATTTTGTTTGGGCTGTACTTCTTCTTTGGGAATGGGGCCACGAATTTTCAAAATACGATCGACATCTTTGATGACGAGCGCACGAATATTTAAATGATCTTCTGTTATATAGAACTCCCCTCCCCCTTCATGAGCGACGGCAGCAAGAAGCGGCTCATCGAGAACCTCCCCGACACCAATGGTGGAGATTGTAATGTTACTGTTGTTCATTTCATTGACCATATTGACAATGGTACCACGTGACAATACATCGCCAAAACCGTCTGTTAGAAGTATAATGTGTTTGATGTGAGCTGGTGTGCGACGTAGTTTGGCAAATGCCATACCGAGAGCAGACCGGATAATAGTTCCTCCGCCTTGGGTGGATATTTGACTAAGACGTTTTTCTGCCCACGCAAAATCGATAATGGGTCCGAGAGGAATTACCCAGTCTGGTTCGACATCAAAAGCAATGACACCAATACTATCCTTTACCCACAAGCGCGAAATTGTTTCGAGTGCCGAACGCTGTGCGAGCTGTAATTTTTCGCCTTTCATACTTTCTGAGCGGTCAATAATAAAGACAAACGCCGCTTTTCGCGCGGTAACTTTACGTGGTTTTTTGTTGTCATTTAGCGGTTTTTTCTTTTGCTGCGGTGGCTTTTGTGTTTTGGGAGGATCTTCTTTTTGTTTGGGAACATAATCGCCGGGAAGCCACCCCGCGCTGCCTTGCCCCATCCACAGAACACTCCCACCTTTTTCGAGGTAGTTTTGCAAAATACGCTTGTTCTTTTCTGCCATTTTATTGCGGTTGATGACAATTACCGCGTCGTATTGCTCGTTGGCGGCAAACGCTGTCGCGGTTTTTATATTGTAAAACTCCAAAACTTGCGAAAGATAGTTATTGTCTTGCTGACCGATGATAACGACCTTGGGTTGTTTGATTACCGTAGTCGCTGCAGAGCCATAGTTGTTTTCCGGGCGATCGTTTGCCTCAACGGTTGCTTGGAAAAAGTAGTGACCTGACTTGAGCGGACTTCCCGAAAAATTAACGACATTTTCACCTTTGTCAACGGGTAGAGTTCTCATGATGTAGGGGTCACCATTCGCTAATATCTTTAGCCGAATGTTGCCTGCAAAATTGCTACGATAGCTTAGAGTAAACTGTGGACGTTGATGTGGATAAATCTGTGCCGCTGTGGTAAGTTTATCAAAATAGAATTCTGACTGGCGTGCAGGAGGTGCTTGGAAAAAAATAGGGATTTTGCGCGTTTTATACTGCGCAATAGTCTGCGGAGATATTTGTTGTTGTGAACCATCGCTAAACACCACAACTTTACCTGGCATTTTATTTTTGGCGATAATGGCAATCGCACCTTGAAGCGCCTCTTCGAGAACAGAGTGTGCCGCAAGGGTGATTTTTTGCGGGAGTTTTTTCTGTATAGACAACTTATCGCCAAACAATAGAAAATATATTTTATTTTTTTTTGCCTTCACCCACTCCTTGTGCAGTGGTGATGCGAGAAACTCTTGCATTTCTTTTTGAGAAATACTACGCGAAGTATCGATGCAACAAACAATGGTGTGATGTTGAACTTTTTGAAACTTGACGATGGGCATCGCAATGGCCGCAACGAGAAATATCGCAGAAAACAACCACAAAAATAATCCTATTTCCCGAGACTTGGTGAAGACCTTGTATAGAAAGATAATTAGTGGTGGAAGCAATAAAATAAAAAGAGTGGGCTGCAAAAATTCCATGGTAAAATCTCTAAAATTATTATGAGGAGTTTGACTTAAGAGAAGTCATCTAATAAAATACTCTTCAAAACTTGTATGTCGATTTACACAAGTTTTTTAGTCATTATGATATGTGAGCGTTTGCACTTGGTGTAGTTTCACAACTTTAAACTAAAACACCGCTAGAAATCAAGGCTTTTATGAAAAACATCTTCTTTGTATTCGTTCTTCTGACTTTTGTTTATGGACAACAGCAGTCTATCGCCCAGGATTTGCAAAAAAAGTCAAAGCAGACAAAAAAAACCGATCGCTTGGTCGAGCTTCTAGGAGAACGCGCTAGCATAAATCCTGAAAAATTACCGTTGAATATGGATTTTGGGGCTGTGGAAATGCAAGAGTATCGAGGTAAAAATGTATGGATACTCACGGAAGGGGTACACCTATGGCAAAAGGAAAAACCGCAACAACCACAGCAAAAAATACAACAGAAACAAAAGCCTGAAAAAGATAAAACTGTACTAGAGCTATACAGTGAGACAGCCGTCATTTGGTTTCCAGGAAAAATAACACCTGTTGGCGGAGATGATAAAAAAGTGCAAGTGAAAAATGCATTGATTTATGCCGAAGGTAACGTACATTTTTTCTGGGGAAATAAAACTTTGCGCTCGGAAGCAATGTTTTTCGATACCAGCAAGCAAACCGGTGTGCTTACAAAAAGTGTTGTGCGTGGTACACGCGAAAATACACCTCTATTTCTACGCGCTTCCAAACTACGCATTCACTCCAAAAATCATATTGAAGCTGATGAAGCCGATGTCTCCACGTGTCAATTCGGGGAACCACATTATCATTTTTCGGTAAACCACCTTGAGATGTACAAAGATAAGAACAACAACGATTCCTATGTCGTTTCGGAGCACAACACGCTATACGCGCAAAACACGCCGATATTTTACATTCCGCATATTGCCGGACGTTCTCTCGAAGACTTTCCACTACGCAATGTAAACGTGGGAAGTGCCTCGCGTTTTGGTACTCACGTTCTCACCCTGTGGGGCGGAGAATTGTATAACAATAAACAAGGTGTTATACAACAGATGAATTGGGACTTAAACCTTGATGTTTACCAAGAACGTGGATTTGGCGTGGGACCCGGATTCACCTACGAGGGAGACGCGTATCTCGGATTCTTCAAAGCCTACTTTGTTCACGACCAACCCCTTGAGCAACTAGGTACGACACTTGATGGTGATCCCTTAGACGAAGAAGAGGCCACATTTGAATTTTTGCATCGCTTTTATTGGCAGCACCGGCATAATTTACCCAACGATTGGTATCTCGACATAGAACTCTCGCGTATTTCTGACGAAGAATTGCTCTTTGATTTCTTTGAGGTAGAAGCCCGCGAAGAAAAAGAGCAAGAGACCTACGCGCACCTAAAAAAAGTGTGGAAAAATCAAGGTGTGACATTTTTAGCTAGTGCTAACCTAAACGACTTTCAAAACCAAATCGTATTCTTGCCACGCGGAACATATCGTTTAATTAAGCAACCGCTATTTCTAGATAAATGGGGCGGGGCAATGTACTACAGCACCGATGTCGAACTAGCCAATGTCCGTCGTGAAGACGATGAAGAAAATCGTTCGGAATTCGATGGAGAACGCATCGTGCGCTTCGACTGGCTACACACAATAAACTACAAAATATCCGTAGGCGGAATTCAATTCGTGCCCTTTATCGAAGGACGCAGTACCTATTTTGAAAAAAGTATCGATAACTTTAATGAAACACGTGGTGTATTCTCCACTGGACTAGAAACGTCAACCAACTTCTATCGATTATTCTATGTAAGTAATAGCCTGTTAGACATAAACCAGCTATTGCATGTATTCACCCCACAAGTCCGCTACGAGTTTTTGCGTACCTCGATAGACTCCGACGAACTGATTCCGTTTAACGCCGTAGAAGAAGTGGATGACTTACAACAAGTGACCCTACGCCTCATAAATCGCTTTCGCACGGTACGCGACGGCCTAAGTGATGACTTTTTTCTCTTAGAACTAGAACTTTCTTACCTACCAGAAGAAAATGGTGGTTTTCGCGATCAATTGTCCAACTTGGAAATCGACATTGTATGGAATATACGTCGCGATCTACGCCTAATCGGAAACGCCGAATACAATTTCCAGGAAGACGGTTTAGATCTTCTATCTTCCACACTCATTTCGCAACCATTAGATAACCTATTTTTAAGTCTAGACTGTCGCTACCAACGCGACCAAAATTTCATCGCCACCTACCGAATACGCAATGACTTCAATGAAAAATGGGGATTCGAATTTTCACAACAACTCGAACCCGGCGGTGATGCATTTCTACGCGAAAGTAATTTTACCATACGCCGTATATTTCACCGTTTTGCCTTCGATGTCTCCATTGAATTTGACAACGTAGACAACGAAGCGGGTGTCAGTTTCTCTATTCTACCCATGGATTTTGGAAGTGGTGGTGGGCAATTTGTACGCAACAGACGCGACTTTACCAACATATATCGCTAACAATCTTCTTCCTCTACACTTACATACGCGTATTCACGCCATCCACAACTACCGTGAAAGCACCTATGTAAAACGCGAAGATGAACTAAGCGCCACGATCGTAGGCTCCAAGTACCGCAAATATGCGAGTATCATACCCTTTGTACAAAAAAACTACGACGAGGTAGTGGTGATCGGTGGTGAAAACTCCAACAATGTCGTAGGCATCCTACAATTACTCAACGAAAACAATATCACCGCCACACCATTTTTGCTAAAACAAAACAATCCACAACCGCGCGGAAATGCCCTATGGTTACGCTTACTATGTGATGAGAAAAACATACAATGGATTGAACGCCACGACTGGCCACAAGTCGAAAAAATGGCCGCGGCATACTCTAAGAAAAACGAACGCACTTTAGTACTACCCGAAGGTGGCAACCACTACAGCGCATTATGGGGAGCCATGACTCTGGCATTTGACATAGTGCAAAACGAAAAAGACCATGAGCTATACTTTCGCGATATTTTCATCGATAGCGGTACCGGCATGACTTCTATCGCCATGATTTTAGGCTTTGCCGCACAAGGACACAACGAACGCAAGTTTCACATAACCATGATCGCTGGCAATAGGCAGGAATATCTAAATTTACTACAAAAACACACAGAGCACATCAAAGATAAACTTTCATGTACTATTGACGAAAACAGTATCATATTTCACGACCCACCCACCGCAAAATCCTTTGGGGCCGTAAATGCAACTGTGCTAAGCGAAGTAAAAACCATCGCACGCATAACAGGCTTATTAGTAGATCCTGTATACTCTGCTAAGCACTTTCTAACCGCAAAAGGCGTTTCCACCGCACAGTCCCCCGCACTACTTATATTCAACGGCTCAGGTTTTGGCTTGGCAGGCTTCCAACAACGACTATGCAATTACCTATGAATTTCCAAAAAAATTTATTTTGATGAAAGTTTTCCATAAAGGAATGCGATCTTCATTACAGAAAGCAAAAAATGGGGATGTAGCTCAGCCGGGAGAGCGCCTGTTTTGCATGCAGGAGGCCGCAGGTTCGACCCCTGTCATCTCCATAACCAAAGAAGGTGTAGCTCAGTCGGGGAGAGCGCTTGCCTTACACGCAAGAGGTCATAGGTTCAAACCCTATCACCTTCATTTATGTCCAGTAGCTCAGCGGTAGAGCGTTTGGCTGTTAACCAAGTGGTCGTAGGTTCAAATCCTACCTGGACAGTTATTTCATTACAACTTCAAGTGTTCAAATGCTGTTCGAGTCTTTTAACTTTTTTCTCTAAAGTTGCTACTCGTTTTTCTATGTTTATTTTTTGATTATAAGGTGTTACTGACTCTGCAACTTTAAACTCTTCTTTTTTGACATACCCAGGAAACAAGTCCTCTACAATATCTAAATAAAGCGCTATTTTAATAATATCTCCACCAGAAGGTGTTTTTACATTTCTCGTCCACTAAGCTTCTTCTACATTCTCTACAAAAGCACGCGGTTTTACCAATTCCAAATTTCCCCAAACGTTCCACAACCCGTTTTGGCCGCGGTAATCGGGCAAATCAGAATTGACACTCATTCTAGCTCCTATGGTAATGATTAGCGCATCGCTAAAATTTTACTAACTCGTATTGTTTCTACACTTTGTAAAATGCTATAATTGCATACTACAGCTACAATCACGACAATTTTAATTGACGACACTTTCTGATGCGAAATGAATTGGTCCACGAGAAAAATGTAGTATCGTAGATTTGAGATATTTATAAAACTATGATGGTTGGTTATCTTTCAAATGTAGAAACAATGGTGAAATAATGTATCAAAATACAAAATTTGACATGCAATTGGGGCACAAGGCAGTAGCTCTTAGGATGATCTCTACACAACAGTTGAGCCAAGCATTGCAATTACAAAAAACTATGTGCAAAACACATACGCAAATTTCTCTGGCACAGTGCATGATTCAAAGTGGAATGATGAATATGGCACAGATACGAGAAGTATGCCATTCTCTAGTGGACAGGTGGGGACAACGCTATCGGATTATGTCACAGTTAGGAGAAGGTGGGATGGGCATTGTTTACAAGGCGCAAGATATGGTCTTGAAAAGAATTGTCGCTTTAAAGGTTTTGCGCGCGAGTGATACGGAAGATGTCGCACGCTTTATTCAAGAGGTTCGCATCGTCGCTGACTTGAAGCATCCAAATATCGTTCGCTTGATTGATTTTGGTAAGCATGAAGACAAATACTTTTTTACCATGGAATACATAGAAGGAAAACCTTTAGATAAATTATCAAATTTATCAGTACGTAAAATCGTAAGTATTGTCGAAAAAGTTGCCCAAGCGATGCATTTTGTCCATCGTCAGGGAATTGTACATCGCGATTTAAAACCTGCAAATATCATGATCGAAAACTCAGAACCCAAGGTGATGGATTTTGGATTGGCAAAAACAACGCGCGATCAGAGTAAACTTTCACAAACCGGAGCGATGATAGGTACGCTGTATTACATGGCTCCGGAACAAGTGCATGGTCAATTGGATCATATTGACGCACAATCGGACACGTATGCTTTGGGAGTGATCTTGTATCAGTTATTGACAGGTCGCTTACCGTTTGCTGGCAATTCTATTTCTCAGGTTGCTGAGCAAATACTGCATCGACAGCCCATTCTTGCCCATAAAATTTCATCGCGCATTCCACAGGGGTTATCGCGTATTATTGGAAAAGCTTTAGAGAAAGACAAAAGTTTACGCTACTCTTCGGCCGCCGAGTTTGGTGATGATCTAGCGCGATTTTTACGTGGAGATCCTCTACGTTCCAAAAATATGTACTATATGCGTAGTGTTTGGATGCGCTATAAGAAAAAAATGGCTTTTTTTGTGGGAGTCATCCTTAGTATTTTTTGCTTAATTGCTGCCACTGTTGTATGGCAAAGAATCGCAGAGTCGAATAAATTTTCCCACATTAAAACGAATATTCACAATAAACTTGCGAAAGTGGTTCCTGTAAAAACCTGGCAAGAAATTGTAAATGAGCATGCTTCGTTTTTACCGCGACATATCAAAAAGAAGTTAGAAACAGATATTCTTGCCAATCTACAGTGTATTTTGGATATTGAGAAAGCGAGAACAATCCACGGCGGAATATTTGAAAACGAATATCGTGATTTGTATATCAAAATAGCCATAAAATCTATGTACATTGAAAACGACTCTTTGACAAATACGGCCATTGGAAAATTGCTTGAATTAGGATATCAACAAGATGCACAAAAACTCAAAGAACAAGTCATCAAGACAAAAAAGGATAAGCAAAAATACAACACAACTAGGTTAGAACAATACCTTCGGGAAATCAGCACAAAACAACTTACTCCAGAAATATACGATGAGTACCTAACTCAGGTGATTATGATGCCTATCGGCCATATCAAAAAGAAGCTAGTCTCCAATCTGAAGCCAAAAAATAAATCGGTAAGGATCTTTTGTATCGAAGTTTTAGGCCGTTTGGCAAGTCGTTCCGCCGAAGTAGATGGTAAAAGCATTGGTGAAATTCTCCTTACGCAATTGAAAGGTCACAGCAAGCTTTCTCCTCAAGAAATATTTCAATTAATATGGGCTCTCGGACGGCTCAAACAACCCGCTTCCCACAAGCTTGTCTATGATGCGCGGCAATCTTTTGGTACTTACTCAGGATTGTGGATTGAAACGCAAATACCTTTTAATTGGATTCCCTTCATACAAAATACCAGCAAACAAAAAACAGCGGGAGATTGGTATCGAATAGCTTTAGCGGCAGATCAACAACAAAAGTACGATAAAGCGATTGCAGCGTATTTGAAATGCTATACCTTAGACCCTAACTATGCCGATTATACGCGCAATCCGGTATTATTATCTGTCGCATTATGTTACTACTGTAAAAGAGATTACAAGACGGGAATTCAATACGCCGACCGCGTATACGAAAAGCTTGTTGCCGAAAAAAAACAGTGGGGGGAAAATGGTAATAGAAAACGAAAAAAATGGGACACCGAGTGGGTACAAGTACACTACAATCGCGGAATTATGCACGCTAAGTTGGAAAATTATGATCAAGCCATCTCCGACTATAACGAATATTTAAAGAGAAATAAGAAATGGGAAGGGGCTTATCGTTCGCGAGGTATGGCGTGGAAAGCAAAAGGGAATTTGCAAAAAGCATTACAAGATATCAACAAAGCCATCGAAGTATGTAAAGGGAGAGTTCCCAATTGCTACGACGTTCGCGCAGGTATTTACTGGGCAATGAACAAGCGCGACCTAGCTGTAAAAGATATGTCGCAAGCGATCAAATTGAATCCGCAGGCAGCACGACTTTTCGTAAGACGAGGTTTTTTTCAACAATCGCTCAATAAATTACATGCGGCACGTAGCGACTATGAAACAGCTTTACAGTTACAACCTGGATATGGATATGCAAAAGTACAACTAAATCATGTGTTACGTCTCATACAAGGAATGCAAAAAAATGAGCAAAAATAAAGTGATTGCTGGGCGCTATCAAATTATCGACACACTGGGACGTGGTGGGATGGGGGATGTTTACTTGGCACTCGATATGTTAATTCATCGCAAAGTAGCTCTCAAGACACTTCATTGTGGTAACAGCGAACGCTTTCAACTCGAAGCAACGGCAATGGCACGTATGAGTCATCCAAATATTATCCAGATTTACGATACGGGGATCGACAACCATTTACATTATCTCACAATGGAATTGATAGATGGTATGGATTTGGAAAAAGCGCTTAGTGAACAAAAACTGAATTTGCAGCGCAAAATTGAAATTCTCGTTGCCGTAGGCGATGCCATTCACTATGCTCACAGCGAGGGAATTATTCATCGTGATCTCAAACCCGGTAATATAATGTTGACAAAACAAGGTAAAGTGGTTCTTATGGATTTTGGACTGGCGCGTTTGGTGGGAGAAGATCGCAAACTTTCGCGTACGGGCAATGCCATTGGTACTCCGCATTACATGTCCCCAGAACAAGCACAAGGAAAGAAACGCTTAATTGATGAGAGAAGTGATGTGTACGCTCTGGGAGTCATTTTATTTCGTATGTTGACAGATCGTTTGCCTTTTGAAGGACAAACTCTACCCGAACTAGTGACAAAAATAGTGGATATGCCGCCACCAATACCACGTAAAATCAATCCGCAAATAGCAGATGATTTGCAGAGTATCTGCCTGAAAGCACTAGAGAAATCTAAAGAAATGCGCTATTTAAGTGCCGCAGCAATGGTGGAAGATTTGCTGCGCTATACACGAGGTGAGCCCGTAGAAGCTCCTGCGACAGGCATAAAACAAGTTATGACACGTATCGCGAAGGTACACCACAAAACAATCATTGGTTTTATTTGTACTATATTGGTTACCATTGCCATTATCACCTGGATTTCTCATCACAATTACCATGAAAAACGCCAGCAAGCAAAAAAAATTATAGAAGAAGCCAACGCCCTTGAGGTCGGTGTAGCGAATTTGGAAGAGATCCATGCTCAAAAACTAGAGCCGCAAATACTCCACGCAAGGGTAAGTCAATCTTTGGCAGCGTTTATGCGTGTACATCAATCGTTAAATCAAGCACTGACATTCTTACCTCATAATAAAAATCTAAAAGAGCGTTTATTCACTGTAGAAAAACAAATCGGTTTGTTGGCCATGACGGTAGATGATTATGTTCTCAGTGAGTTTTTTTTTCGCCGTTGTTTATCTTTTGATGAAGTACAAGGAAATAAGCTTCTTAAAAAGCTAAATGAGCGTCGCAACCATCTAAAAAACAAACATGTACAGCGCATAAATGAAATCATGAATGGACTACAAAAAGCCCCAAAAACATCCATGATGGTCAATGAATATATCGATGAAATTTTGCGTTTAAAAAGCGAACATTCTGTACCCAATCTTTTGGCATATGTCGATTCTTCTCATCCATGGCAACGTCTTATTGCTGTGAAAGCATTAGGTAAATTAGGTGATCGTTATAGTGTCTACCAGAATAAAAGTGTGGTGGAACACCTTGTTGCTTCGTTGCATAAACGACGCGGGGACAAAAGGACTCAGGAAAAACAAGAAATCATTTGGGCCTTGGGACGCTTACGTGCCATAGAGTCTTTGAAGTTAGTGAAAGACATTCGCGATGAAGAAGGAAAACAAAGCCTTCTATATAAAAAAACCCAAGTTCCTTATGAGTGGTTAAAACAAGCAGAGAATAGATAACTGTGAGAGTTGAATCATACTCGTATGAGTATTAAATTTCGCGACGCAAAATTTCTTTGAGGCAAAGTTAGACTTTGACTACTAAATGTCTAACTTTGCAAATAGAATTGCGGACATGGAGAAAAACAGCAGTGGATTATAAACATCGCTTGGTAAATCAATATACACCTTGTCATCATTTTTCGGGAATATGTATAAATCCACCATTCAAGTGATATCTAATGATGAGGTTTTTTATCTCATTCGTAGGTTCTTTAGCTTTGTATGATAACAGACGGTATCCACTCCCCAAATATCTTTTCCCTTCAATCAGAAATGTATCATCAAGTTTGATTCGCACATAATTTCCCATAGATTCAATAGTGTAGTTTATGTCGAGTCGTACTCTCTTATCTGTAACTTGGTAATCAATCCATGCAGTTTCTTTCAAGTTTTCTCTTGGTTTTTCTACATATACAGCGATAACTTTTGCATTTTTCCAGTCGAACTTTAGTTTATCCATTATCTTTCTTATTACATGAAAAGACGTTTTTAATTTTTGTTTTGCACGAAGAGATACTGCCGTTAGCATTTCTTGTATTTCTTCTTGACTTTTGCCCGCTAGTCTTTCTTTTGTTCCTGGTAA
The DNA here is from genome assembly GCF_009002475.1 of Candidatus Uabimicrobium amorphum. Classification (GTDB taxonomy): domain Bacteria; phylum Planctomycetota; class Uabimicrobiia; order Uabimicrobiales; family Uabimicrobiaceae; genus Uabimicrobium; species Uabimicrobium amorphum. The sequence continues at coordinate 8,013,471 of NZ_AP019860.1, read as the reverse complement.
AGCGGCATATTTATCTTCATCCATTACCAACTTTTCAATCGTTTTTAAATTGCCAGTTTTCAGAGCTTTGTAGGCAATATTGGTCAGATTTTTTTCATCGTAGGTCGACAATATATCTTTTTCTTTTTCCTGACCTTGTAAAAAACAAAATAACAAAACTACTACAAAAAATATCATTTTTTTCATTTATATATCCATTTTTATAAAATAAGGTTGCGGAATGTGATTTTGGTGAAAGTCAAAATATTTTGACTCTAATTAATCTATAATCATAGATTAAGCAAAAGCTTTTCTTAACCCACAAATACTACTGCCATATTACTTGCATTCACTGTAATTTCCAAAAGTAAAAAACAATTTCTATTTTATGAATGGAAAATCTTTCATCGTATCGATTTTAAATACTCCCCTGACTAACAATATTACGGAAAGCTGTTTTGATCTTTTGTAAGTTATATAACACATGGGAAGCGATCACAATATCAAATTACATGCAAAATTTTATTTTGATGCAAGTTTTCCACAAAGGAATGCGATCTTCATTACAGAAAGTTAAAAACGGGGATGCACTCTATCGGGAGAGCGCCTGTTTTGCATGCAGGAGGCCGCAGGTTCGACCCCTGTCATCTCCATAGTTTAAAGAAGGTGTAGCTCAGCCGGGAGAGCGCTTGCCTTACACGCAAGAGGTCATAGGTTCAAGCCCTATCATCTTCATTTATTATGTCCAGTAGCTCAGTGGTAGAGCGTTTGGCTGTTAACCAAGTGGTCGTAGGTTCGAATCCTACCTGGACAGTTATTGTATTACAGATATAATTCTCAATTTTTAATTCAAATATTGTTCTAGTTTTTCAATTTTTTTCTCTAAAGTTGCTACTCGTTCTTCTATGTTTATTTTTTTATTATAGGGTGTCCTTGACTCTGCAACTTTAAACTCATCTTTTTTTACATACCCAGGAAACAAATCTTCAACAATGTCCAAATAGATCGCTATTTTGATAATATCTCTACCAGAAGGTGTTTTTACATTTCTCGTCCACTCGGAAACTAATGAAAGTGACTTTCCCATAACCTTGGCAAAAGCTTTTCTTGTTAAATTATTTTTATCTAACCCTTTTTTAATAGCTTTTCCAATATTTATTTCGATTTCTTGGTAATTTACAGCCATTTGAACCTCTTTTATATGTTTTTTATTGCAGATATCTTTGTAGATGTTAGAATAAACTATAGGTGTATATTTTCGCTTTTAGCGAAAATTAGCGAGCCGAAAGTAAAATTTTGTTTTTATTTACTTCGTATTATTTTAACAAATACTAACGATAAAAGCACAAACTGTATCTTCAAATAGACAAAGAAAATTATGTTAACTCAAGGTAATATTGCAAAAGAAAAGTTAGATAAGCTATTCCAAAGCGATGAAGGAATCAATTTAGAGTATAAGATTCAAACAGAAAAACGTCGAGATATTGCAGAGTGTCTCACGGCGATGGCTAATAGTAAAGGTGGATATATAATTTTTGGTGTGGAAGATCCTTTAGGTGGTGCGGTACCGCCTAAAATTGTAGGCATAACAAATAATAAAAAATTGATCGATCGAATCCACGGAGCTGCAAAAGATTGTACACCACCATTAAACGCTTACACTTATGTTGAGTTGGTAAAATACAAACAAAAAACTATTATCGTTGTAGAGGTCTATGACAAAATTCCAACTGTGACAAATATTGGTGGTAAGTTCCTTAAACGTCGTGGATCTCACAACATGGTTATGAGCTTCGAGGATTTTATCCAAAGAGCTGTGGCTCATGGGGCAATTGTCTTTGAAAACATGGCAGTACCTCGTGCTAAATGGGCTGACTTAGACAAGAGTAAAATAAAAAAATATCTTGAAGTGCGCAAAGAAAAATCTGAACGAAGTCTCAACATGACAATCAAAGAATTTATTGTTACTTTAAATTGCGTAATTGAAGAAGAAGGACAGCTAGTACCTAACTATGCTGGTTTATTGTTATTCGGAAGAAATCCACAAAAATATTTACCTCAAGCTGAAATGACTTGCATACGTTTTCGAGGAACGGAAGTCACTAGGGGATATATTGATCGTAAGGATGTCATTGGAACTATTCCCGACATGATTGATCAGGGAGTAGAATTTGTTTATAAAAATATGCGTACTGGTGGTTATGTTTGGGGTGTCAAAAGAACCGATTATTATGAATACCCTGTTAAAGCAATACGAGAGGCAATTGCTAACTGTTGTGCACACAGAGAGTATGCTCAAAATGGTTGTATTTGTATTTATATGTTTGATGATCGCATAGAGTTTTCATCTCCTGGCTCAATACCTTTTGGAATTAGTCTTGAGCAGATTCAAAGATTTGAACATCGAAGTCGTCCCCGAAATCCGTTAATTGCTCATATTCTTCGTGATATGGGTTATGTAGAAAGAGCAGGTACAGGATTAAAATTGATGGCAACGGAAATGGAGAAAAATAAACTTAAGAAGCCTATATTTAAAGAATTAGAAGAAGAGCTACGAACGTACTTTTACGGGCCAAGTGAAAAGTTTATGCAAGAGGTTGTAGAAAACGAGTTAGAAGAAAAAGAAAATTCTGTAGCAAACGATTCGCTTACTAACAGACAAATCAAATCCTTAGATTATATTAGAAAATATGGCCGAATTACTAATAAGGAATATCGAGAATTGTTTCAAATTTCTCAAAGTACTTCTACTCGTGAACTTAATGAATTATGCAAACAAGAAATTCTTACTAAGAAGGGTAAGGGACGGGCGACTTTTTACAAGATGTTGTAAGTTGACTATGAGCAGATTATGAGCAGATTATGAGCAGATTATGAGTAGATTATGAGCAGATTATGAGCAGATTATGAGCAGATATCTTTGAAGTAGTCTGGGAGTTCATTACTGCTATGTATCTTTCGATCATGGTGCGCTATACTACGTGCTCCTTCGTTTACTCAGGCTATAACACTTTTTGGAAAAGTACACAGTTTGTGACACGCTGGGGCCTCTAAATTTTAAACGGTTCAATTCAGTTCTAGCCTAATTTTATTTGAATTTATATTGAGTTTTGCTAAACTAAAGAAAATCACTATCCTATCTTTGCTTCTCCCTGTCTTTGTGGAAAATATAGACCTATGTACAATCCAAACATCACTCTTGAAAATCTAACGAAAAAAACTATCAAAATTCCTCCTCCTGTTAACCTGGGACATGGTCATTGGACAAGCGTGGGGTTACGAGGAATTACGGCTATGGAAAAGCTTGTTGGTTTCTATTTGGGGGCAAAGTTCCCAAAAGAAGTCACACATTACACCTTCGATTCTCCTATCGTTATTGAGGGGCATCCTGATAATAATAAAGGGCATGTCTATAAATTTGATGCGGGATCGGACAAGGCAGTTCTTGTATTTCCTCAGCGCAGTGGGGCTTATAGTGGGGCACGGGCCGTAAGTGCTTTTCTCTACAGTCAGGGGATTACCGCATATGAAGTCATTCCTCCTTTTCTGGGGCAACGAGGTGCACTAAAGAAAAAGGGGAAAAGAAAAAGTGGTATTAAAAGTGCGAAGCTGAGTTTTAAACAGGTGGAGCAAACTTATTTTCAAGCAGTGAATGAGGGGCATGGTATTGTCAATCAAATTGCTACGGAAAAACATATCGGTTGTTTTGGAGTTAGCCTTGGAGCGCAGTATGCAAGTCTTTTGCATGGGACAAGCGAGCGTACGAAAGCTGTTTGTTCCTTTTTGGGTGGTGGTGACTTAACTCTTCTCATTTTTAATTCGGAAGACAAATTACCTCTGTACTTGCGTAATTGCGCAAAGGATATGGGAATGGATGAAGACGCGGTCAGAAAATATGTGGCAGCCATAGAACCCTGTAATTATGTTGACACCAATAGAGCATCAGATGTGCTTATTTATGGAGCTGATCAAGATAAAGCCATTCCCACTTCTTCGACAAAGGCTTTAGTGGATGCTTGGGGAGAAGGTGTTAATTATCGGACTATTAGTGGAAATCATAAAAGCGTCGTTTGGCAAGCAAAAGGACTATTGCAAAATCTCGCGGCATTTTATCACCAAAAGCTTTCATGATTAGAGTAACAAAAACTTTTGGTCGCTGCGTGCACCATGGGATAAGATAGACACTTTCACCTTCAATACATTTTCAATGTATTGTCGGAAAATTTCGAAATTTTTATCCAAATCGTTCCAACCGCAAAAGTTTTTATATACGGGCTTACATTTTTTCAGCAGCAGGTTTTGCTGCTGTCTTTTAGAGACATCAAAATTGTCGACCTTTAGTTCTTTTATGAGGAATGTATTTTCTTCTAGAGAGTAGTCACAGAATTTAGCAACCACATTTTCACTGATTTCATTTCGCGCGATTTCATAAGCTATGCAAATCTTTACTTCCTGAAAACCACTTAGTCTATCTATATTGGTCAAAGCAAGTTCATCTACAGGGCATACTTTTAGTGCATAGCAAGTAGCAACCATATCAAACCATCCAATGCGCATTGCGCCTTGCCACAAGTTACATTTATTGTAAACATCTTTTATCTCTTGCGATAGTTTATCATCTTCGCTCACAAAGGGGCCGGCACCATGACGGGTCGCAAATGCTCTTAGCACACCAATGGTTTTGTGATTGTTTGACGATAAATCATTTATTAGAAATTTAGCATTTTGTGTGGTTGTTGTGGAAGGTGTCACATGAGGCCAGAATCCGTAATTTTCGTCTAGTAAAACCCCTTGTGCACCTTCATAAATTGTCAGTTTATTTTTAAGAAGATCTTTGGCACTTTTATGATCAATGAGATGAACACCGCTCTTTGTGAAGCAATGATAGGTATCTATTAATTTTTCGATGTCATAGCCAAATTTGAGATTTTCGTATTCACGCATTGTTTCATCGTTGCAGTCATTGGCGGCTAGATATTGATCGGCAATATCGACTTTCATTAGTCGTAGAAGGTTTAATTTTCGTTTTAATGAGGCAACATTCGCGAAATCTTTGACATATATCGTTGGTAGTTGTGGATTACGGCTATCTAAAATAGCTTGGCCAACTCCTAAGCCACAACTACCATGGCGTTCGTTGCCACGTACTCTTTCAAGAAAGCGATTCATATGAATGTGGTATGGGGTAATCACAACACAATTGTTGTCGATATACAGGCGTTGTAGAGCATCGTGGTAGCCTTTGTTCGTCAGAGCCTTGTACTCTTCCATAATAAAACTAGGATTGATCGCTGTGAAGTGGGATAAGTACGTTTTGACTCCTGGAACCATTGTACCGCTACCAAATTGTGAAAAACAATGCCAGTGATTGTCAGGAGTGACAACATTGTGTGCCGCTTGTGGTCCGCCATTATAGCGAACCACAAATTGCACGTTGTACTTACGAACTAAATAATCGGTGATGGTTCCCTTACCTTCATCACCAAAACCCAAACCAACAACAATGTAGTTGTTTTTATTATTCATCCATTACAATCTTTTTGAACGTCCGCGTCTTTTTTTACCAGATTTTTTTGCGGGTAGTTTTGCTTCTACTTTGACTAGGGCTTTCTTATTTTGCGCTAATTGTAGCAATGCTTCTTTTGTTTGCTCAATACGCGGTGCGGTTTGACCTCGACCCTTCATATCAACTAAAAACTCATCGAGATCATTTGTCCCACTGACAATGCTCAATGCGCCCAACATAACATCTATAATGGCGTGTGGGTCTTCTATTCGTAGGATGTTTTCTGGAGAGAGGACACTTTTCCATTGATCCATAATCACATCATCATGATAGTTATTGTACAGACTTTCGTCTTCTTCCTTTACTTCATTAACACGTGGTTTATCAGGATCAAAGTCAAATTCATATACGGTAACATCGCTGCGACCACCAACTTCGCCATTCGGAGATACGATACCATCAAAATGCATCACTTCGCCGGCCACTTCTACCTCTACACGAAATTCTGTTGGTGCTTTTTTTCCGTGGAATTGGTAGTTTTGAACAAATACTTTATATTTTCCTTTCGGGGCCTTTCCCTTCGCCCAACGAATGTTTTCTACGGGCTTTAACGATTCTCCCTGAACATTCATGTCGACATCCAGCCACCCATTACAACGTGAGTGTTTATGTCCATAGTAAATCTCTTCTCCAGAAGGTGCAATAACATGTAGATCTAAATCATTGCGGTTATTCCAAATGAGTGAAGCGCGAATATCGACATTTTTGTACTGCCCGCCAGCCGCTTCTACTCGCTGTTGAATTTCGGCATCGATATCTGCCTTGCGCTCTTGCCATGATTTCTGAGGATATATAAAAAACACATGATATTTTTTATGGAGTTCTGCAAAAATTTTTGCGGAGTCGATATCATCTTTGATATTCACTCCCAGTATTTCCTTCACTTGTTGCTTGCTGACTTTTGGGTAAAATCCTTCATCGCCAATAAAAAAGAAATAGCCTTTACGGCCTTGTTTTTGGCATTCCAAAACCGAGCGCCGCGCATAATAGTACGCTGCTAACTCGTATGATTCTTGGCCAGATCCACCGCCGCCTTCTTCCAACCAAAAATAGCTCAATACTTCATCCAGACGGTTGTCTGCTTCAAACTGTCCTACTTGTAAAGGAGCACTATCACCAGAAGAAGCGTCGCCAATGGCCGCAAAACTAATCGCTGCCCCTTCGACATATCCTTTCATTTCAATCTGACCAATAAACATCGGGAGTTTTTCATACATGATCTTGCTATCATCACCACGCGAACGAGTCACGTCTAGAGCAACAACGATTGGCGTTGTGTTCATACATTCGCGAATCTGACGATACGGATTTAACTTCACATGAACTGTGCGTCGTGCTGTGGCAGCACTGCTATCTGTAGAGTAACCAGCATAGGAAAAAACATCACGATTCGTCGAACGTGCTTCCATTGCGACATCATGACTATAGTATCCTCCGCCCATAAAAATTCTCCTACATAATAAATTCTATAAATTTGTGAGATCCAAAAACTTCCTTACGTAAACGGTCTAATTCTCCGTACATTTGCCACGCATCCTGTGCGCGTTGTAGTGGACTACTACGACAAAAAAATTTGATAAAACGCTGGATTTTATCGTCCACGGATGCGGGCATTTCTAGGGTATTGATATCACCGCCCAATAAGTATACCATGCACTTGCCAAGTGAGTACAAATCACTGGCGGGTATGGGGGGTTTTCTTTCGCTAACTTCTGGCGCACTGTAGTCTTCATTGAGGCATTTAAAGCCTTGCCCTGTTGTTGCTGGTTTATAAATAGCATAGCACCAATCAATGAGATACACATTGTGGTCGTGTGGGCGTACCATAATATGTGCTGGTTCGATATTGCCGTGAATGATTCCCTTACTATGTGCATACCCCAAAATGCTTAGAACTCGGCGAAAGATCCAAATAACATGATTTTGCGGGATTCCTTGTGGGTATTTGTCGCGGATGCTATAAAGATCATAGCCATCAATCTTACGCATCACAATGCCAACTTGCCCTTCTGTTGTTTTAAATTCATCCAAAATAACGGGTAGGTGCTTACTGTAGGTACTTGCTTCCGCGTGTAACAATTTTACAATACGAAGCTCACATTTTAGTAAATCGTTGTCTTCGGCATCTTCGGCCACTTTAATGGCAACTTGCCCGGCATCTTCGCCACCACGACAATGACCACCATAGACTGTGGCAAGATCACCTTCGGCAATGGTCTCATCAATAAAATAGGGACGCTTTGCTGTTTCTATAAAGAATGAACTGCTGTCGTCCGCTTTATCCCCATAAGTCCCATCAGAAATTTTTTGCAATGCACTATTGTATAATCGATTGAGAGCAATAAATGCTTCTTCTGCAACTTCTTTTTCTTCCGCATCCTGGTAGCGATCAGGGTGAGCAATTTTTGCCAGTTTACGATAATGTTCTTTTATCTTTTTTGTGAATGTTTCCGCATTTTTACTCTTTATTTTTATAAATAAATCTTCTGCACAAACACATTGTGCTAGTTTTTGATATAAGTCATCGAGGTCTTTATTTATCATAATTTACTGCCTGTCTTGTTTCTAAAATTGACCACTAAAAAGAAGTATACAACTTGAATTCTAAAAGTTTGGAAAAAAATTTATTTTTCACTTTGCGAAATGGATTATTTGAGATTTTCCACTGTCTTTAGTAAGGAACTCGTTTTCAGCGATTATAACATAAAATCTTTTACGATGAGATAAATGTTACTAACTTGCAATGAGAATGGTTGTTTATATATACGAATCACGAAATTTCGACGTAGCATTTGAGATAAGACTTTTTTTACAGGTTACAGGAGGGCATAGCATACCAGTAATTACGGTATGAGTTCTGGGCTTGATATTTGTGGAGCTGTTTGATATACATGAAAAGGTAAAATCTCTTTTTAAAACTCTAAAGGGAAAGATAATGATTTTAATTTATGAGAATATAGGTGTTTCAATACAGTGCATAAATGAGCTTATCCAGCAGTATAAAATAGATCTGGAAGTCGTTCAAAAAAATGACGCATATGATAAAGAAAAAGTTAAGGTTATTGTGACAGTGAATCACAAAATGGATATGGATGTATTGAGTAGTTATCCTAATCTTGAAATGATCGCCGTGTCTTTTACTGGTTATGACAGCGTTTGTGAAGGTTATTGTAAAAAAAATGGTATTGCTGTTTACAACGCCGCCGGTTATTCTACGGACTCTGTCGCAGAACTAGCGGTGTCTTTAGCTAAGGCTGTATTGCGAAAAATACCTGAGCTAAGTAACAAAATGAATGACGGAAAATGGCAGCCGGTTGTTGGTAGAGAGCTAGCAGGAAAAACAGTTGGTATTATTGGAGTAGGGGCCATTGGATTAAGAACGGCGGAGATTTTCAAAGCGTACAAATGCAATATAATTGCTTATTCCAACACTAAACCGCATGATTTTCTATCGTTGGGCAAATATGTCGCTTGGGATGAGTTGTTTTCGACTTCAGATATTGTCACGTTACACTGGCCATTAAATGATGAAACAAAAGGTAAGGTAGCAAGTAGAGAGTTTCAACTTATGAAAGAAACATCGATCATCATTAATACAGCCCGTGGACCTATCATTTGTCGAGATTCTCTAGTGGAAGCTTTAAAAACAAATATGATATATGGAGCAGGGTTAGATGTCTACTCTAGTGAACCGCCAAATGATTCCGAGTTAGAAAAATTATCAAATGCGGTTTTAACTCCTCATATCGCTTTCCGAACAGAGGAAGCTTTACAAAGAAAAGCAGACATTACCATCAAAAATATCCGTAACTATTTAACGGAGCAGAGTAATATCAATCGTGTTATTTGATGGTCATGGATTTTATAACGAATCTCTTTTAAGAGGATATAGCGATGAAACTTGATTCTCAATTCGTTCGTGCACAATTTCCTGCTTTTTCAGAACCGACTTTGGAAGGGTGGGCTTTTTTTGAAAATGCGGGTGGCTCTTATACTTGTAAACAAGTTATTGATCGTTTAACGAGCTACTACACCAAACTCAAGGTTCAGCCTTATTATCCTTATCCTACGTCTATGGAGGCAGGAAAATGGATGGACGAATCTTATGAACGCTTGGCGGCATATTTAAATGTTGACAAGGATGAAATTCATTTTGGCCCATCCACTACGCAGAACATTTATGTTTTGGCCAATGCCCTACGGCCCATGTGGAATACAGGAGATGAAATTATTGTTTCTTGCCAGGACCATGAGGCAAATGCTGGTGCATGGCGACGCCTGGAAAATCGTGGTATTGTCGTAAAGGAATGGCATGTCGATAAAGATTGTGGTCATTTGCATCTTTCACAACTAGATGAATTGATGACCGCAAAAACAAAAATGATCGCATTTCCACATTGTTCAAATGTCATTGCTCATATTAATCCGGTAAAAGAAATTGCCGATAAAGCTCATGGGGTAGGGGCAATTGCCGTCGTAGATGGCGTTTCTTATGCCCCTCATGGTTATCCGGATGTTCGTGATCTCGGTGCAGACATTTACATGTTTTCTCTTTACAAAACTTGGGGACCACATCTCGGAGTGATGACCGTAAAACGCGATTTAATGCAGAAAGTAGAAAACCAGTCTCACTTTTTTAAAAACGGTGTTAGCCGTAGTATGCTAACACCTGCAGGTCCTGACCATGCGCAAATCGCAGCTGCAAAAGGCATCGCGGAATATTTCGATACTCTTTACCACCATCATTTTGGCGATGATTCCGTAGATTTACCAACGAAAAGCAGCTTACTACACGATATGTTTCGCGCACATGAAAAATATTTACTGAAACCGTTACTTGAATTTCTAAAGTCGCGAGATGATGTTCGCATTGTGGGGCCAGACGATCCCGAGCTAAGAGTTCCGACGGTGTCCATTATTCCACTCAAGAAAAATATCGGTGATGTAGTTGCGGTTTTGACAGATCAAAAACTCATGGTCGGATACGGAAATTTTTACGCTGTTCGTCCGCTTATGGATATGGACATTTCGAGAGAATCAGGTGTATTGCGCATGTCTTTTATCCACTACACCACAATGTCTGAGATTGAACATCTCATTGCTGGTTTGAAAATCGCCTTAGATTATTGAATTGCGCACATCGTTTGTAAAAGGAGAAAGAAATGACAGAGCCTATTCAGTGCTTTACGCCAAATAGCGACCCAAATAAAGAGCAGAAGATCGCTGATGCTGCGGCGTTGATAGCGACTGCAAAACATTTAGTTTTTTTTACGGGTGCTGGAATCAGCACCGAATCTGGTATTCCTGACTTTAGAGGCCCTGAAGGAGTATGGACTTTGCGCGACCAAGGCAAAAAATCTAAACGTAAAATATCGCTAGCTACTGCGCAGCCAAATAGCGGACATTTTGCGATTCGACAGTTGCAAGAGCTTGGTTTACTAAAGCTTCTCATTACTCAGAATACCGATAATTTGCATCCGCGATCGGGTATTCATCCTGATTTATTGGTGCAGTTACATGGAAATTCGATGTTGATGAAGTGTTTGAATTGCAATACTTTTTACGATCGAAAAACAATCGGTTGGGATATGAAAAAATTTGGTAAAGGCTATCGTTCGCAAAAAATAATACCAGGACAGCCACGTTGCCCTAAATGCCTGGGACGAATTATTAGTAGCATAATAAACTTTGGTGATCCAATGCCAGAAGATGAGATGGATATCGCGATGGAGCATTCTGAAAAGGCCGATGTTTTTGTCGTTGTGGGTTCTTCACTTTGTGTTGCACCTGCGTATCATTACCCCGAGGAAGCGATTAACAAAATACCAGCAGCCAAATTGATATTAATCAACCTCGGAGAGACGCCGTTTGATGATTGCGCTACCATTCATATTAGTGCGAAATCAGGCGAAACTTTGGAAAAAATTGTCACGAAAGTAACCTCTATACTTAAAGAACGGGACCATCCGAAATAATATTTTTGGGCTCATGATAAACTTCTCATGTATCCAGTGACAATCCAAAGTCTCGGCTAAACTTTATGCAAAAGCGAAACAAATCAATCTTCAATAAAAAACTTTCGTTTGCCAATCCAACGAATCAAAAAATATAAGGTAAGGCCAAAAGGTCCATAAAGACAGGTTGCGATCAAGCAGGGAACCACAATAAGATGAGAAATATTGATTTTTTGTGCATCGCGTGTAATCCAACATCCCACAAACAAATCAAAAACCATGTAGTGAATCCAACATGCTAGAACGATGTATTGATTTTGAAAAATCAAACTAACTTCCTCTAAGGAAAAAAATCCACCTTGCGATTCACCACTATACATGAGAATGAGACTTATGTATGCGATACTGAGGAGTGTTGGTACGATGCATGCTGCTATTCCGCGTGCACTCCATTTCCAGCGAGGAGCAAAAATGAGCAGCAACCATCCACATAGTGCTACAGCATTGCACATATAAAAGAGTATTTCTTTTGTCATGGTACCTCCTTTTTTGTGACTAAAAGTGTTGGTCCGAAAAATTAAAAATTTCTATACGTTAAAGGCTATTTTTTTCGTAGTTTCTAAGAGCAATGAGTCCTTTGACGAAAGCGGACTTTAATCTTACGCCTATTTGGTGTCCCATAATCGCGTCACAAACGCGACAGTCATAGTTTCCTTTTTTACTGAAGTAGTACACCCAATACGGTAAGGTGAATTTGAATTTTTCCTGAAGTTGGTAACTCTGTGCTTTATTGCTGAAACGTGGGATATTTTGACGCAAGCTTAGCCGTGAGAACTCTTCTTTTGTCAAAGAAAGGGCCTGTTTTTCTTCTATGATAAAGGGAATTCGTTGTTCTTCAGGTTGTGCCATCGTATCATTTAAATCAAAATCAACTAGCGTGATCGTACCTGTTACTCCATCACAAATCAAAGTCGCCGCTTTGCCGCCGATCGCAAAGGAAAAATAGTAATACGGAAAGTGAATGAGTGTTAATTTTTGTGGTTGTTCACGACAAAATATACCGCGCTTTCTACGCAGTATATTTTGTGCTTTTTCACGTTCTATTTTTGGGCGTATATGACGCACTACGGTTGTTTTTTTGACATCCATAGAAAAACTCCCGAGACGATTAAAATCACAGTGCCACAAATCAAATTGGTGATGCGTCCGCTAAAGGTGGGCGTAAATGCTATCGCGACAAGAACCGCAAATCCAAAAACAGATAGAAATAAACCGATTATTTTTGGTGGATTGATGACATCATTTTCATCAGACATAAAGATTTTCCTAAAAATACCAGTACAAACCCATGGGAATAGACATGACAACAATGACCCATATGCGTAAATCACGCCATAGTTTTTGGTCGGGTGCTCCCTTGTAAACATAATCGCGTTTAAAGGACCATGCAAATACGATGATAAACAAGAAAAACAGCATGAATAGCAATTTTGCTGTCGAGAGAGAGAGGGCATGTGCCCATTGAAAATCGAGAATCGATTTAATCATGTGCCTGCTCCTTTAATGCTTGTTGTGCTTGTTCGTCTTCCATGACCATGCCATATACTAGGCCGTATAGTTCTTTATCTGGACGAGGTGCGGTAAATAACGAGGCGACAATAGTAACTACGAAACCAACGAGAAAAGACCAGAAAGACACAAACAAGAAGGGATCTGAAATAGTAAACAGTGATGCTTTATGGTAGTGCATGAGTCCGGCAGAACAAATTCCACTGACTAATCCAATAAAAGCACCCCAAGGTGCGCATCGTTTCCAAAATATCCCCAACAATAAAATAGCCAGTGTTGGTCCTTGGAAAAAGGAAAATAGTGTTTGAATGAAAGTGTACATCCCCTCGAATTGTTGAGAAAGAGTTGAGGTTCTTACGGCAAATACCAATAGTACCAAAATAAATATACGCCCTACATATAACAACTCTTTGTCGCTGGCTTGTGGTCGTATGAATTTTTCATAGATATCTTTCGTCCATAAAACAGCAACACTGTTGAGTAGAGAGTCAATGGACGACATCAATGCCGCGAGAAATGCGACAAACATTAAGCCGGCCATTCCTGGAGGTAGCAGTTTGCCGATGAGCGCGGGGATCACGGTGTCACCGTCCTCAACAGCGCCGCCTAAAAGAGCTAGGCCGATGAGTCCTGGAGTAATGACGAGTACCGGAATTAAGGCTTTGAACAATGCGCCAAACAGCATCGAGGCCTTGGCGTCCCATTCGGATTTGGCGCCAAGAGTTCTTTGGACAATGGTCTGATTACCCACAAAATAGGCAATGGACATGACAAAACCCAATCCAAAAAGAATTCCCGTCCATGGATAGGGGGTTTTGGTGTCGGCGGGTAGGAGTAAATTGAAGTGGTTGGAGTATTCTGGCCCCATGCCGTGAATGGTGTTGACTAAGCCATTCCACCCGCCCACTTCCCATAAGCCTAAAATGATAATCGCCACTGCTCCGACAAACATAATCACCAACTGTACAACGTCGGTCAAAACAACAGCGGATAAACCGCCACAATACGTATATATTCCGATAATCGTCGCGGTCATAATCACCGCCGTCCAGTAGTCCATTCCCATGAGTTGTTGTAATAACAATCCCGAGGCATAGAAAATAACACCGAGATCTAAAGCGATAAATAAAATCCAAATAACGGATTGCGTGGTGCGCACGGTGGTATTGAAGCGGCGTCCGAGATATTCTGGAATTGTGTAAATTCCCGCGCGCCAGTAATAGGGAATAAATACAAAGGCCGCGATGACCATTGCTGGAAAACTTCCCAACCAGTCGAAATTAGCCACAGCAATTCCATAACGATAGGCCTGCCCCGCTAGGCCGACCATATCCGTCGCTCCGATATCGGTAACGACGATGGACATTCCAATTGCCCAAAACGGTAACATTCTTCCCGCCAAAAAGTAATCAGAGGAAGAGCGAATGTAGCGCGATAGGTATATTCCCAAAAAGAGTATACCTATGAGATAAATTGCAACTATTACATAATCAATAGGTGCCAGAATCATATTTCTCTCCCTAATCGGCGATTAATTTGTGGTATTTTCCCAACCAGTATGGAAAAAGGAAAAAAGTAGGTTCACGTTCACGCATGCCTCTCGAACCACCTGTAAGACGATATGGATTGCCGTCCCAGCGTCGAATATACCTTTCACGGTAAGACAACGGGAGTTGTGCAAGATCATCTTGCTGCCATTTGTTCTTTGGCTGTTTCGCTATGTCGCGACGATGGCGATGATCTACACTCCAATCGATAAGGTCGATGGGGATTTCCTCAAGGGTGGTGATTCCTTCGGCAACGGCACTACTTTTTGCCGAAAATAGGTGCGTCATGAAATTCCACACAGGACAACGCTCTTTTTCGACATAGCGGAAGGTACGGTTGAGGCTCATTAGATATATACGGCGCAAATCGTTATTTTTTTCCAATTGTAGTAGCGGATAATAACTCAGATACGCCAACTGTGTGTCGTGAAACACTTGATATGGCTGAACGATTTTTTGATTGATGGTGTTCATGGCATATGCGTGACGCTCGATGAGTTTTTTGTATTCTTTTTCGTAGCGTGGATCACCTACAATGTAATGAGCCATCTTCAAAAAGGCGAGCATCTGCAACGAATTTAAACCGCGTTCCCATGACCACATTTCGCGGTGATTGATATTTTCCGGGTTCCATACACCCCATGTTGTTGGCAAACCATCGACATCAACGATGGTATAGTTGTTGTCGAGAATGTGGTCGGTGAGTTCTTTGGCGATGAGCTTGGCTTTCTCTTTGTCTTTTTCATCCGGTAAAAATTTATACGCGGTGTACAATGCAAAATAATGTCCCGAAATTTCATCGGAAGAAGTGTCTCCCTTCCACTCCCATTCTGGATTTTCCGGTTTGCGCCAGTCGCGATGTGCGACACCGTACTCTGGCTCACTTTTGTGACGTACCGCACGCGCGGGGAATCCTTTGATGCCCGTTATTTTGTAAAGAAAATGCAATGCTTCTAAAGCACTACGTGCTTCACTAAGAGCTTCTTGTGCTTGGGTTTTGGCAGACGGGTTATCTTTGAGAGTCGCATAGCGAAATGCTTGTGCAGCAATATACATGCCTGTCCATAGGCCGTCATTATCTGAAATTCCGACTTTACCACTTGTGACATTTCCGCGTACAGATAAGTTGCGGTCCATCACAAAGTTGTAGCGCTTGTGGCGTTCGATAACGCGTTGTTGGTATATATCGGACTTTTGTTGGAGGGTGATGTTCTTGCTGTAAAGGTGGGATACTCCTTCATTGTGAAGTGCATAAACATGACCATTTTCGCAAACAATATCAACGACATGATCATTTACCAGCCATCTCTTGGAAGCGAAGTAGTGCCATTTCCCGTCTCGAAAACGCACCAACCCTTTTTTCATACCAATCCACAATGTACCATCTTTGGCCAATTCCATGCAGGTAACGTCCACGATTGGTAGTTTCTCTTGTGGTGTCAGTGCGATCCAAGTATCGCGTAGATCGTAAAGGTTTAGTCCTTTTTTACTACCTATAAATAAGTTACCGCTGTTGTCGATGACGACACTTCTCACATCTTGACTCAGTAGCCCTAGAGGTCGCTCTAATAGTTCCATAAAATAATTGCGTTTACCGTGGTGTAATAGCCATACACCTAAATCAGTTGCCACTGCTCCACGGCGATTTCCCCACATGGCGATTCCACGTATATCGGCTTCTGCTTCACGAAACTTTCGCCATTTGTTGTCTTTACGCGAATACAAGGTACGATCAGAAACTACCCATAATCGGCCATGATCGTCTTCGTCTATGAATCGAACATTCTCAGGACTACCCACCTCATGACGAAGAGCGTCGTTGTCCCATACAAATAATCCTTTGCTGTCTCCAATGTATACCTTATTTTTCTTAGACACATAAAAACAAGGTGCGGATAAGCGCTGTGATAGCGCAAAAGTTTGAAAGTTTTTTCCATCATAGATCGCTATTTTATCCGCTCCAATGAGCCATAGTCCATCTTTCGCACCAATACATAGAGGTTTAAAAGCAAGGTCTTTGTTGTTCGACCATTTTTGTGAAAAGTCTTGGTAATAGTTGTGTGCAAAAATGACGCTGTGCACTACCAAGAACAATATCCATTTTCGAAACATAAAATTATCCTTCCGGCGAATTAAACCAAATACCATCTCCTGTAATTCCTACTTCTTCTTCCAAAAAACGAAATTTTGTTGTGCTTTCGATATTTTCTACTTCGTTGTTTCCTTTACACATGGCACTTACTATTTTGTTTCCTTTGATATGAACTACACCACAAGCTTTAGACCCCAACCACAGTTCTAGCTTTTTCTCATAAAACAAAACTTGGGTATGATGTACGTCTTGGCGTGAAAAGTGAAAAAACCATATGTAGTAATCTTCGTCATTTGTATAAACAAATGCACGCATATTTTCGCTAAAACTCACACAAGGTTCAACTCCCACTTGAGGTAAAAATTCTTTTTCGGCAAAAGATCCTTTTTCATAGTAGTGAATTTCGCCCAGTCCGACGCGATTTTTTCCTTCGTGGAGGTAGTTGCTGAGTAGTGAAAACTCATGCATGTCGCCATCGAGATAAGGTCGTTCTCCGCAGCATATAATTCGGCCGCCTTTTTCCACGTAATCTAGGAGTTTTTGTTGTGTCTTTTGGTCCATAAAAAAAGCGAGCTGTATCATACACAATGGTTTTGTTTGCAACTCCGCGAGTGATACCCCTTCGATATCCAACATGTCTGCGACATAGCCGTCTTCGGCCATATTCATCGTTAACTGTTCCCATGCCGAAAACGCACAACGAGGTATCTTGTCCTGTAGTTGCCACATGTCGCTATGTGGAGCAAACCAACTGGAAATCGCCGCGTAAGGAGCATATGTTAACCAGCAAAAGTCTGTTTTTAGTTCTGCTTGTAGATAGTCTTGTTCTTTTTCAAACCATGTATTGAGCATGGTCATCGTATCGTACATCGGTGTCAGTTTCCCATCACAACATATCGGAGCATCGGAGGGAAAAGTAGGGTGTTGTTGTTTGGTCACACTATCGAGTTGTGAGTCCCAGTGGTCGTGTTGTACACCACAAAAAACAATAAAGCCAGTACATCCTCCAGCAACGGACGCCAATGTTTGAAAAAAAGGTATGAGTGGATAGCGCGAAAAAGGATGGTATAACTTCGCAAATCCCCAATTCTCCTCAATATTGATGCCGCGTCGTCGTCTGGCGGTGTTGATATAACGTTGGAAAACTTCATTCACCTGACAATTGTTATCAAGCGCTGTTTCTCGCGGATTGTCAATATTATAAGCTGCAACTCCCAGCCAGCTAATCATACCGTATTCATGAACGTCGAGATCTGCTTCGATGCGGTTCATTGCCAGCCACCATTCCGCGTATAGACTTTGGAGATAATGGGCGGCGGCAGGTTCTTTACCGGGAACATTTTCCTGTATCGGAGGTGTGATTCCCGCATAGTTGGTGAGGTAAACGCTTTCTATTGCCAAGTAGCGTTTGTAACGCGCATAAACTTCGCGTCGCAACCACCATTGAAATTGTCCCCAATCGCGAAGAGGTAGGAGTTGTCGTGGATGGTTGATTTTTTGTTGCAAACTAGGTGGAGTTACTTGATCAAAAGAATCCAAATGCGTAGCGTGAAGTTGATTATATTTTGCTATGCTGTTGTAGTTTTGTGCGAGCATATCGCGAAAAAATTTCACGTCTGGCTCGTCGTAACCAAAATTCCACGGTGCCTCGTTACTGGTACAGAATATGGTTTCATCATTGAGTTGAATGCCAATGATATTTCCCTGTGGAGAGACGTGTTTCTCAATAATTTTTGCGACCTGCTGTAGCCACTCTTTGGTCATATTATCAAAAACTGCGTCATTCGGAGAAGGTAGCTGCGCGTTATCGTAGTCCCAGTGGCATGCTTCGCCATTGTGTTTGCGAACGGGAGTGATTTTATCATTGAAGGACGGAGAAGTAATGTCAGGCAAACCACCAATATTTAGCTCAGAATGTACAAAAGGTCCTGGTTTGGCAAACATGTAAAATCCGACTTCCGTACATAAATCTAAAAAATGTACGAGGTCGCGATTACTCTTTGTCTTTCCCGTAAAATCATAGTCGTTGTCGATAAAATGATGGCGCCACGGAATGTAAAAACTAACGACATTGGCGCGTGCTTGTTTCAATTGCTGTAGGCGTTCACGCCAGTTTTCTTTTCGGTCGCGATAATACTGATACTCGACACCTCTGACAAAAAATGGTTGGTCGTTTTTGTAATAGCGACCGTTTTTATAGCTAAACATAATCTAACTCCGTTGGCGGTGACAGCCATAAATCAATCGGTCTTTTAATTCCACGTGGGCGAAATGGCAAGTTGATCTTGCGTCCTACTCCGGCGGAGTAGTAACAAGCGAGGATAATTTCTAGCACTTCGAGACCATCTTGTGCTGATTCCATTGGCTGTACACCTTTTTCCATACAATCCAAAAAATGTGCGAGCTCTTGCGGGTAACCATTTTGGTAGTTCCATGAATGTTCGGGGAAAGACCATCCTTGAGGGTGCTCGTTACCACCATGGTCGCTATACATCTTCATGCCCATGCCTTGTTGCAATAAATCAGCGTAAATGACCCCACCGGTACCATGTATTTCCGTACGTGAGTCCATGCCTCCCTTTAGAGTCCACGAGCTCTCTAGTAATGCTGTGGCACCGTTTTCAAATTCGAGATGAATAATAGAGTGGTCTTCCTCTTTGGTAACATCAGGGTGCACACCTTCGCGATGCAACCACGTTTCCATATGGCTCCACACTGATGTAACACGCGGCTTTCCTAAAAACCATCTCGCAAATTCGATCGAATGGCAACCCATGTCAATCACGATTCCACCACCCGCAAGGTCTGGCTCATAGAACCAGCGACTATGTGGGCCATCGTGTTTTTCGATTTGTTTGATATGTCGTACTTCGCCAATGGCTCCCTGCTGTACTTTGTTTTTCGCCGCAACAAATTTGGGAACAAAACATAGTTCTTCGGCGTAACCAACAATGCGATTGGCTACTTGCGCTTGCTGTATGATATCTTCACACTGTTCGAGGCTCATCGCCAGTGGCTTTTCGATGATGACATGTTTGCCGTGTTGCAAGCAACTTATCGCCATCTCATGATGTAAATAATTAGGGGTACATATGATCACTACTTCGACCTCTGACGAGGCCGCTAACTCACGGTAATCACCAAAATAGTGGTCAATTTTGTGTTTGGCTGCGAACTCCTGAGCCTTCTCCATGGAGGAACCACAACAGGCCACACACTTTGCATTGGCTAGCATCGCCAGCGCCTCACAGTGCACACCAGAAATCCATCCGCAACCAATAATACCAACGCGCCATACCTTATTTGATTTTACAAATTCTATGTGCATCGAAAATCCTTTACGCCAATTCGTCTAAATTTTCACCGATCTTTGTGAATGCGGCAACAATGTCATCCATATCTTTTTCCGTTCCCAAAAATAAGTAATGCGGTAACCATATCGCTTCGCGATGAGCCGCACGTTCGGTGACTGGGCAGTCGAAACTTTCGAAACTGTAATCTTTGGCATACGGCAAAAATGCCAACGGATTACTTTTTTTATCCATCGGAAAAATTTCACAATCGTATAAGGGCACATAAAAATCGCCTTCGGCAGGAATGCCATCGGCGTTGAGTGCTTGTAAAAAACGATCGCGAGGAATATTTTTGAATTCTTTTTCGTCATATTTGACAATAAATTGATAGATGGCACGTCGATCATTACGTGAGTCTTGTTTGGTAAACGAAATACCAGGCATACCACGTAATTTCTCTTCGAAGTAACCCGCCATGCGTATACGCTGAAGCGTTTGTTGCTCCAGCTTTTTGAGCTGTGAAAGCAACATACCTGCCGACCACTCGGTGATGCGATAATTTTTTCCCAGTATCGCCCCTTCATAATCTTCATATTGCGGTTCCTTGCGCCCACAATTGGCTACGGATTGCAAGCGCATTTCATATTGTTTGTCATTAGTGAGAACAATTCCACCTTCACCCGCGGTCATCAATTTGGACGTCTGAAAGGAAAAGGAACCAAAATCACCAATTGCCCCGGCTCCTTTGCCTTTCCAGCGTGCGCCATGTGCATGAGCGCAATCTTCAATAACAACTAAATTGTGCTTAGCGGCGATTTCTATGATCGCATCCATGTCTGCCATGTTGCAGGCAAGGTGTACGGGAATAATGGCACGCGTTTTAGGGGTAATCGCCGCTTCGATTAACTGTGGATCTATGCAATAAGTGTGAGGATCAACATCGACAAAAATCGGTATGGCGTGGCAAAAAACAACCGCTGATGCCGTGGCGACAAATGTATATGCAGGGACAATAATTTCACTTCCTGGTTCAATACCTGCTGCGAGAATCGCCATTTCCAGAGTAACAGAACCGTTTGCACCACAAACACCGTACTGTGCACCTGTAAAACGCGCAAATTCTTCGGCAAATTTACCCGCAAATGTATTGGGGGCGGGATATCCTCCCCAACTTCCCTTTTCTAAAACTTCGATCAGTGCTTCTTTGTCACTATCATCCCAACATGGCCATTGCGAAAAAGGCTGTGATCTTACGGCCTGCCCACCATTGATTGCTAATTTTGCCACGACAAACATCCTCCCATTTTCAAGTTGTCTAGTGCCTACAAATTTATATTTCTTATCATAGAAGGTCGAGTTTATGATGTCAAGAATATCAACTTAGAGAGGAATATGGATTACATAACTTTTCTTGAAGATTTCAGCAATGAAGAAATGACGGAAACAAAATCTAGTTTAAGATAGAAAAAATGAGTGTTGGACAAATCTGTAAACAATATAAAATAAAGACGATTTATCTTATAGTGACAAATTTGTCATAATCGCGACTACTGCGATAGTGTGGAGTTTCAAATTCTATGACATCTAAACAATTTTTTTGTATAAAGAGACCTTCCATGTTGTGTATTTCTTGTGGTATGGTTTGTTCTTTATAACCACAAATATGTAAATATTCTAGTTTCGGTAGCTGACTTATTTCGAGGGGAATCTTCTTTAAATTGCCTGGTAGGTATAGGTGGGTGAGGTTTGTTAACTGTTCTATGCCCTTTGGCAGTTTGTGTAATTTATCATGTCCACTTATGTTGAGGCATTTGAGATTTTGAAGTTGCCATATTTCTTTTGGTAATTTTCTTAACCGCCAACCATACAAATTTAAGTACGTCAGATTTTGAAGTCGGCCTATTTCTTTTGGTAGTTTTCGTAGGTAGTTCCAACTTAAATTGAGTCGGGAAAGCTTTTGAAGTTGTCCTATTTCTTTGGGTAATTCCGTTATGTCATTCTTTTCCCAATCGATATCTGTAAGATTTGTCAATTGACATATTTCTTTGGGAAAGTATCCCATCTCATATCTTCCGAGCAAAACGGTAAAGTCTTTTAATTGTTGTATATCTTTCGGGACATGATCGTCATATCCGATATATAAAACAACTTCATTTGAAAAATTGCAGTTGGAAAATTTGAAACCTGTTCCTCTGAACTTCATATTTGATCTAAAGCTACAGTTTTCAAAACGGTTATTTTCTAATTTTGTGCATTCTTCAAGATAAAATGTGCAACCCAGATACTTAGTATTCGGTTCTATTGCTGTTAGAACTTTACTTTTGATGACTTTTTGTTCAAGAATAACTGCACTCCTAGTGTACGAAGGTTTTAGTTTTTATCATATGACTTGCACATCGACATGACAAGATGTTTTAGATGAGATCATATAATATTTTCTGATTAAAGTTCTCAAAAGGGCAAAGATTGTGCTAAAATACGCTAGATTTGTTCGCTATAAATAATCGATCGAAAAATTTTCAGGAGCATACTATGGGTAGGTTTATCGTGTTTATTATCATAGTGTTATCGTGCATCTACGCACAAGTGACGGTGAACGATGTGATGGATGTGAAAAATAAAAAACTTTCGCCAATCAAGCAGCAGATTTCACCTGCTTCGGAAATGCCAGTGTTTTTGGGATACCCCAAAAATGCCACGGGCTCTTCGGCAGAAGGTGGAGTGGTGTGCAATCTTGATGAAGATGACGATTTAGAGGTGATATACAACATCGGTGATACTGTATATGCATGGAATAAAGACGGTACCAATGTCAAAGGTTGGCCTAAGGTTTTTGACAACCCGTGGCAAATTGCCCATGCGGCACCTGCGGTTGGGGATATTGATGGCGATGGAGAGGTCGAAATTGTTGTGAGTACTATATACGGCAATTTGGGTTCACAACAAAGCAATATTTATGCCTTTGAGAAAGACGGTAGTGTGGTCAAAAACTTTCCGATAAATCACGATGGACTATCTATGCGTACCCCAGTACTGGGCGATGTGGATAATGATGGTAAGTTGGATATCATTGTCAATAAGCGCGTGAAATCAACAGGGGAAGTTTGGGTGTACAACAGTGATGGTGGCGTATGTTCCGGTTGGCCTCAGGCAATGAGTAGTGTTCCGGCCTCTAGTGCGGCATGTGGAGACATTGACGGGGATGGCCAGGTGGAAGTGATTGTGGAGTCCTATCTTAGTGTGTATGCATGGCATGGCGACGGAAAATTATTGCGCAATTTTCCTTTTCACTTGCGAGAAGGGGTAACGAATTCTTATGCCTCACCTGTTCTTGCAGACCTCGATGGCGATGGAATAAAGGAAATTATTTTTGGAACACATGAAACCATAGGCGAGTTGGCGGGTTATGTCTACGTTGTAAAAAGCGATGGACGTTTATTCCCTAACTGGCCACAAAAAACCCAAATGTGGATCTTTAGTGCTCCTGCGGTTGCCGATGTCGACGGTGATGGTACTTTGGATATTGCCGTGGGGGATTTAGTGATTAGCGGTACACCTGTAAATAAATTGTATGTGTGGGATGCTCATGGAAAGATGCTTCCTGGTTTTCCTGTTGGACCAACAAATGCCATCCATAGCCAGGTGATGATCGGTAACATCGATGACGATGAGCACATGGAACTCATTATTGATGACAATGCCGCGGGAATGTATCACGCGTACAATCATGACGGATCTACTGTCAAGGGATGGCCTATTGCCACAAATGGGCAAACGTTTTTTAATACGCCTTGTCTTGCCGATATTGACGGTAACGGAACAATGGATATCGTGGGGGCTGCAACGGATCATACGCAAAACCCTCCACAAACGGCCATTTATATTTGGGACACAAAAGTGCGTTATACCAAAGGCCGAGTGTCGATGTTCCAGTACAACACCATGCACAACGGGGTTGTGGGGGAGTAACGTTGTTGCATACGAAGTATATTCTCCGCGGAGAACATACTTCGCCTCTTACTTGTTTTCCCAGTCTTTTATGAACTTTAAAGCCCTTGGTGTCGATATTTGCTTTAAACTTTTGATTACCGCGTCGACGACTTCGTGGTGGAGATGAGGGGATTGAGGATGTATAAAATAGCCAAGGCATTCTTCCACTTTGTGTTGGGCAAACAGTGTTAGTATTTCCTTCGTCGCGCCTTCGCCTAATTTTCCGAATTGTTCTATGGCACAAATACGGAAATATTTCTTGGCATGTTCGTGCTCACGTGAGCAAATTTCGCGATTGTGATTGACCACTTTTAACAAAAATGGAATCGCTTTTGGCGGAGATAGAACAGGCAACAGACGAACAACTTCCCATTTGGCAACTTCATGCTCCAAAAGTTTTGCTACGTCATCAAATGCAGATGCACCCAGCTCCTTTAATTCTTTCACGGCTTGTTCCCTGACATTTTCATCATAGCTGGTGAGTTTTGCTGTCCATTTTTCTAACATAGTTCCTCCTGACACAATGAGATTTTTGTTACGAGTATGCCACCTACTTCACAATTTCTATATCGACCACGGTATGTGCATATTCTTTTATATTCTGCAACTCTTCGCGCAACTCTTCGATTTCAGACCACGCGACGGCGGCAACACCGCCTTCTTCTAATTTGGTTAACTTTTTACTGAACAAATGTATTGGCTTCGCGGTCGCGAGCAGCAGAACTTGGTCTTTATCTGTGGAGAAGTGTTGTGGTAGTGTCGCAAAGAGTTCAATTCCCCACTCTTCGAGATATTCGTCTACATCGGGAAAGATGTAGTCCTTACCAGGGATAAGAAGCTTGTTGCGCGTGTTGCCATTGGGAAATATTAGATACACCATTTCATTATTGGCGAAGTACATGGCGTAGAAATACCATTCCTGGGGAGCGTGTTGCGGCCAGCGAAATTCTACGGTGAAACGCTCATCGTGTTTTAATACAAATTTTTGTTGTTGTAGCTGTAGAAAGGAATCGTATTTGGGCGAACGCGGTATAATATTTTTCTCCAGCGAAGTGTCTTCTGTGTCATCGGATGCTCCATCCCAGTCACTCCCCGGTGGTTGAAAAAAAATGACCCGTGCGTTGTGGTAGTTACTTTGTATTTCTAATTTTGTACAATATTCGCGAACGGCCTCAATGATTTCTGGTAGGGAATGTTGCGTTTTTCGCCAGCGAATTTTGTGAGTGAAGTAATTTTGCCCTGCGCCTGTTCCTCCCTTTAGAATGTATAGAAATTTATCGTTTTTTAGGTTAAGTAAAGCTTGGCGAATTTTGCGGCGGTCGCTGGCTTTGGTAAAGTGTATGAACTTGAGTTCATAGACGTTTGGTGGCAAAATTGTATAGCGCAAGGCCATCTTGTCGATGATTTTTTGTACGACTGCGGCACAACATTTTTGTACGGTAAGGTCTAGATTATTGCCAACGATGCTGTGCTCAAAGTGGAATAATTGTTGCGCGGTCATGCGTTGTATTCCGCGGCTGAAGATATTTACATGATTTATTTTGTGACCTAAAGCCTCGTCGTGTTTACGTTCATAAGTAATCGCAAAATCCATTATAATGGAAATTTCGTCAAACTCACGCCATATGTTCGCGCGGTAATTGCGCACCCCACCAAGAGAAAATGCTTTGGTTTCCATACGTCGCAGTTTTTTCGCACTTTGTTGATCGAGAATATGGAAATGTTTCCCCAGTTTGTCGCGCATTTGCGAGATCATCATTTCGCTACTAGAAAAAGAACTGCTTTCACGTTCCGGGTTTATCACCACCGCTATTTTTATTCCGTGAAGTTTTTGGCGAATGCGGATTTCCGGTATGCGTTTGTAGATGTCTTTTAGCAAAAGTTTGCTGTGTACTACGGTTTGTACTTTTGTACGTCGCGCATCTAGGTATTTTTTTCGCATATCGCGTATCCAGTATTTATCCCAGTTCTGATTTATGTAGTTATCAATGGCGGATTTATGGGCGATGATTATGTCGGCAGCAATTTTTTTGCTCACCACGCGTTGTAGAGCTTTTTTATAAGCATCTACGAGTTGTCCTTTGCGTGTCGTACCTTCACCGATAACGGTAATTTTTATACCATTTTCACTGTAGGCAAAGCTGAGAAATATTGTGAAAAGAATTAGAGTGCGCATAACGAAAAGCCTTAAAATACAAAAAGTAAATGAAAACGCGATATATGTTTATTATTATATTTATATAAAAAATGTCAATAATATCTGATTTAAGTTTGTTGTAACCAAGGTCGTTTTATGAAAAAAATATTTCTGTTATTATGCTTGTTTACTTTTATATATAGCGACGGACTGACGTTTGATAAGATCAAAAAATTCAAACTCAAGTTTGGCTTTAACGATATGGAAATTTTAGCGGAAGTAAAAACTGCGGGTGGTGTGGAGAGAATCCCGGGGATTTATGGAAAACTTTTACGTTTGGGAATACGCGAAGATATTGTGGAGCAAATGCTGAGTGTACAAACGTTGAGAACACAGTTGCCACCACGCATTGCCAAACATTACAAAAAAAGAATGGTAACACCGAAGATAAGGGTATTGGCTGTGGGAATCAATACCTATTTAGATAACAAGACGTTTCCCACTTTACAGTCGGCAACATTTGATGCTGAAGACTTCATAAAAGAATTGCTAAATCTCGGTGTTCCGACAACACATGTGGAGTTGCTCACAGATCACAATGCCACACAAAAAAATATAGTGGCTGCAATAGAGCGTTTGGCGCGCTACGACGAGACGATATATGTATTTTTTTCTGGTCACGGGCTCAACATTGAGGGAGATTTTTATTTGAGTTGCCATGATACACAAAAAGATAAAATTGCCGAAACTACCTATGCGATGGCACGACTCAAACAGAAATTAAGTCTTGCCAATTGTAAACATTCAGTTGTTTTTCTCGATGCCTGTCACAGTGGGGCGAGTAAAAATGCACGTTTTAATACCAAGCCAAAGGAACGTCGAAACTCTGTGGTACAGGATATGCCCGAAGAATTAGAGAGCCAACAGGTGTCTTTGTTGTGGGATCAACGTGGACGCAACAGCGTGGGCGATTTAAAAAGAATTGAAAAGCCTATTTTTTTGATGGTGTCTTGTGGAGCAAATCAAGTTTCTTTACAAGGCCAGGGAACAAAAAACAGTGTGTTTACCCATTACTTACTGGAAGGAATGCGTGGTAAGGCCGATAAAAACAACGACAAGAATATCAACACTCTGGAGTTGAGTGGTTACGTACGCGATAAGGTATTTGAAAGTACTTTTCGCCAAAAGCCAGATTTCTCTGTCAGCAATGGTTGGGAAAAAGAACATTGTGAAAAAGCCGGAATATATATTTCTGATTTGGCGGAGGATATTCCCGAGGTAACGGTAAGTGCGGATGAACTCGCGTGGATGGAAAAGCAAGAGAAAATGCAAAAGAATTTTGAGTATATCGTGGCAAAAGTCGATCGCCGGCGCATTTCCAGCAAGTCCAAAATACGTTACTGGAATAAGTTCCTCAGCATGTACCAAAATTTTGCAAACCCGTATAGCGAAGACGATGAGGAGTTGAAGAACAAGGCACGTGAGCGCATTGCATATTGGAAGAAAAAATCCGATGTGCGGCGTATTGTGCGTTTAGAAGTTACACCACAAAACACGCGTTGTAAAGTAAGTGAGCAAGTACATTTTAGCGTTGTCGGAATTCGCGCCAATGGAGAACGCTATACACCGCAGGTATTATGGAGAGCGCAGTATGGCAAAATAAACAAAAGCGGTTGGTACACGGCACCAAATCGCAAAGGCAGTGACAAGGTGATGGCAATGTCCAAAGAAGATAGCCGTATAAAAAAAGTGGTGCGTATCGAGGTTGAGCCCAAAGTAACAGGGACGCCTGGATTCACGTTTTTGCGTGAGAAAACATATTCGTGTGGCGGACAAACGCATACCATGAAAGAGTATCGCCATACGCGCACAGGTATGGAGTTTGTGTTGATTCGCGGCGGGAGTTTTCGTATGGGGAGTAATGACGGAGATGATGACGAAAAACCAGTGCATCGCGTACGTGTAAATAGCTTTCTAATGGCCAAGTATGAAGTTACGCAGGACGTTTGGCAAAGGGTGATGGGAAACAATCCTTCTCATTTTCGAGGCAGTAAATTTACCCATGTGAGAGGTGATAAACTTCCGGTGGAGAGAGTGAGTTGGACGGAGTGTAAATCTTTTTGTGATAAGCTGGGTATGAGGCTACCCACCGAGGCAGAATGGGAGTATGCATGTCGTGCGGGAACTAGTAGTAAGTATTACTGGGGAAATACGATGGATGGTGATTATGCATGGTATCTTGGTAATTCGAGTCGTAAAACTCATGAAGTCGGACAGAAATCTCCCAATGCGTTTGGCTTGTACGATATGACGGGGAATGTCTGGGAATGGTGTGCCGATTGGTACGACAGCAATTACTACGCGAGTAGTCCAGCCAATAATCCCCAGGGAGCATCGTCAGGTTCGAATCGTTCCGAGCGTGGAAACGGCTGGTACGGTGATGCCGGAAAATGCCGCTCTGCGAATCGTATCTTTGATAAGCCCGGCTATCGCAGCTCTGTTTTGGGTTTTCGTCCTTGTGTTACTTGGGCCGTTGGTAACTAACGGCTAGTAGTTTTTTTGTAGGAAGATAAAATTTCAGGCAAGATGGGCTGCTTAACCAAAGCAGCCCTCTTCATTTTGTTGCGTAGTTATTATTTTGTTATTCCCAACTTTGACGCAATATTCGCAGGAATAGCGTCTTTGTGTAGCAAAATAGAAATCGTCTTGGAGCGCACATATGCTTCCGACATGTAGACATATCCCTTCATTTTGCATTTCTTTGTTCCCCATGAATTCTTGGTGATGTAATATCTTGTGCCGTTTTGATCTTTGGCAATTCCGGTAACATGCATTAGGTGATCATCTGTGGATGTGTAGTTATCAAAAGCTTCTTGACGAGCGGCCTGATCAATTTCTTTCTCTGCTTCGGGAGTGTTGCACAGTTGTTTCTTTTCTTTGTCACTGCGATCATTCCATTCTTTTAGGGGAAGAGTGGCAACACCTTTTTTATTGCTAAAACTTCTCTCGCTAACGTCACCGTCCCACACAAGGGAATAGCCATTTGTTAGGGCGTGGTCCATGGTGGCAATGAATTCCTCCAACGGAAGGTTGTGGGAAATATTATTTGCCCAATTGTCGGGAATTTCGATGCTAAAAGGTCGGTAGTAGGGGTGATGAGAAAACGAGGTCAGTTCAACGTAGTCATTTGCATTGATCTCCAATTCTTTGGCAAGGCTCTTTGCGGTGTATTGTTGTCCTTGGTAGTTGAAGGTTTGCGGCACTTTTCCTAGATAGACATCGAGGAGCGCCGCGATCGCTTGCGGCCAGACTTTGGAGAGTTTATCTTGCTTGATAATGGAGTCGAGGATTCCTTTGAGAATTGCGTCCATTTCTCTATGGTTGTGTTTGGATTGTCCAACAAACAAACCACTGTAGACTTCCTCTGGTACCACTCCATGGTGATGTGCTACGTATATGGCATCTTGGGCTAGACTTCCGGCTCCTAAGTTGGTTTTGCCGTGACGGCGCACGTAGTTTCTGGCTTTGCGTGGGTAGGTGTGGCGTACGACAAACATTTCTGAAAGGTCGTGTTTTCCTTTTCCGCGTCTGATGAGTTCGCTTTCCAGAAAGGAACTTGAACCAAAACTCCAGCACGTGCCTGTTCGGGATTGATTTTTGACAGGAGTGGTGGCGACTTTTTTTATGACGGTGAATTTGAATTCGGGTAATTTTTTCTCTTTTTTGCCCTTTACGTCATCAGCGTAAAGGAAAATTGTGAGTAGAGAAAGAATCAAGATTAGATTTTTCATCTTTTTTCCTTTTATATTAGGAACTCGTTATCATTTATACTTTGTGATATGTTTTTTTCTTTTTCGTATGATATATTTTAGCATATATCTCCAAAGAGAGATAGATATTCGTTTATTTGCGATGTCGTTGGATCAGTTTTAAAATAACCGAGAATGGAAGTAAATACAGAGAAGAGGATGTGATGAAACCCGATGTAAAAAAATATGAAGGATGTTTAATTGGCCAGTGCCTAGGGGATGCTTTGGGCTTTCCAGTGGAAGGTTATCCTCTGCGGTTGTGCCAACAGTATATTGATAAAGCGATTAACACACACCAGATACTGGAGTTTCAACCGGAAAATAGCCATCCGTTTGCTCAGTATACCGACGATTCGCAGTTGGCAAGAGAGCTTATCGAGAGTTATGTCGAACACCAACAGTTCCTACCGGAAGAATACGCAAAGAGAATTGCACGTATATTTGCGGAGAAGCGCATTGTAGGCCGCGGACGTGCAACGCAAATGGCCGCAGAAAAATTACAACAAGGCATTCACTGGACAGAAGCCGCCACTCCGGCACCTTCTGCTGGAAATGGTAGTGCGATGCGTAGCGCACCTGTGGCATTGTTTTTTTACGACAACATTGACCATTTGATTTTGGCGGCCAAGCAGCAAGGCTCTATCACCCACAGTGATCCACGATGTGTGGCTGGTAGTGTTATTATTGCGGGGGTTACTGCATTGGTTTTGACTTCAGACGAAATAGAACCTTCGCACATTTTGACAAAAGTTGGCGGATGGATTGCGGATATTGATTCTGCTTTTGCCGACATACTCAAAAGCTTTGGTGAGTGGATGGCACTTCCACCACAACAAGCTTGTGATCATATTGTGGGTGTGTATCTTCCCGAGGATCACCGCGAAGTGTGGGATCGGATATCACCTTATGTGGTGCCCTCTACGCTGTGGAGTTTGTACTCGTTCTTTAAGTATCCACATAGTTATATGGATACGATTAAGTGTAGTATTATGATGGGAGGCGATGTCGATACCACCGCTGCAATGGCCGGTGCAATAAGCGGAGCTTATTTGGGAGTGGATGCTATTCCGCAAAACTACGCGCAACTGTTAACAGACCAAGGCACATGGAATTACTCAGACTTAATGAATCTTGCGCAAAAATGTTATCGTGTTAAACATAGTGAGTAGGACGTTTTTTGAAGAGAATGCAAAGCTGATAAAGTAATATTGTAAAATTTTTTTGTCGAAAGACAACATATATTACCTAGGTTCATATTCTATGTAGTTTTCAATAAATGAACTACACCATGCTTGTTGTTTTTGACAGCGATATCGTATGCGGTATCACCGTTTTTATTTGTAATGCCGCGGTCTATTCCGGTAGTGATGAGTAGCGAGATAATTTTGTCCATGCAGCCACGAGTCAATACCGCTTCGTGAAGAAGCGTGTTGTGCTTTTCGTTGCGCAATGCCAGAGTTTCTGTACGGTATTTTTTCAAAAAGGTTTCGAGAATAATTTTTTCGCGGCGTTTGACCAATTGAAAAATCACTTCGGGAAATTGTTGTACGATGTGCTGTGTTAACCAGTGGTGCGCGAAAAAAGTCTTAAAATGTTTTCGACTGACTTTTCTACGGGTAAAGGCATTGACCATCTTTTGTGTCTGCTGTTGGGTGATCCCTTGTTGAATCTTGCCAACAGCTTCGCGCATACAATTCGCTGTGGGGAGCAAGATGGGAAGAAATTCCCACAGTTCCTTTTCCACCGTAAGCATAACGGTTCCTGGCAAAGAGAGATAATGATCTCCTGCAGTGATTTGCGTCATAAGCCGCATGGCTACTTTTTTATGGTTTAGTGGAACAGCCTGTTCTTTGGGACAACTTTGTACTAAAATTCTTAGCAAATACTCGGCCTCTTGTGTACATTCCAATTCTAAGTCCAGCAATAAACAAATCAATTCATAGCAACTTTCGTGAATATGCGGATATTCCCCCATGTACTCTAGTAACCAATAAATACAAGTAGCTCCTCCGTTTCCCGCATACGCTTTTTGTGTGGCTTGGTTGGCTCCGGCAATTGTGGTAAGTTGAATGATATTGAAAGCAAGGCTTTGCTGTGTTGTGTCAGAAAACTCATCAAAACTTTTGACCGCCATGGCCAAATTAAAAGGACCAAGCTCGTAATCATTTAACTTTTCTGCGCTAGCCCCCTTCAGAACCAAGTCTTGTAATGTTGCCAAGGTTTGTTGTGCTTGTTCAGCTAAGTATGGCAAAGAGCGCCGCAGAAAAAATGGCTGCAAGGACTCAAAGTTTTCGCGAAAAGAAGTATCTAAGTTGTGTTGTTCGTAAGGTTCGCGTTGTGCTCTACTCTTGTGCCATTCGCTGCGTAAAGGTAAAAACTTAGACATAATATGCGACTTTTCTGTCGCAATTTCATTCCATAACGTGTTGGGAAAAGCGAATATCTTTTGTTTATTCATTTTTATCCTTCAGTAGTTGTTTGCCGTAAACTAATTTTCACTGCATTACCTTCGTATTTGCGTACTGCGCAAAATTCTTCCATATCTAGGTATTGTATATCCAGTGCAACGTCATGTGTGAGACTTTCCCAGTAATTGTCAGGCAAAGGGTAGGTTCCCCAACTTTTTTTGTTGTGATGTTTTTCTTCATAGTTGTTCAAAATCAAAATTTGTCCGCCTCTCTTAGATACGCGGATTACTTCGTGAATGGTTTTTTCGACTTGCTCTACCGTTAAGTAATTCAAAACCCCGAAGATAATACACGCATCTATGGTATCATTTTCTAGAAAATGGAGATCATCGCAACTCGATGCATAAAAGGAGGCACTCGGTAAATTTTTTTGTGCTTGTGATATACTCAATGAATTGATGTCGACGCCATACAATTTGAAGTTTGTGTTGATTTTATTTAAGTAAACAAGCATTCCACCACTACCACAACCGAGGTCTAAAATTTTTGCATGGTCACCTAATTGCATATTCTTCACTAAGTTGTTCGCTATTTGTTTGTAATCAGAAGATGTGTAGTATAACCATTGTGAATTACCTCCGGTGATGAAATTGCGCAAGTTATATAAATTAAACACAAACCATACATGCAAAGCATTTTTAATTCTTTTGTACATTTATTTCTCTCCTGCAACTCGATCCCGAACCCACCAAAAATTGGCAAGAGGTCACCGGAAAACTTTGCATGTTTTCTGTGACCACTTTGCATAAGTAAAATAATTATACCAAGAAATACACCAACTATACATAAATAGTGTTTTTTACACTCTCCAGAATTCGCTATTGTGTTTGCTTATCTTTTTTTCGTAAAATGAAAAAGTGCATTTTCGTCAAAAAATAAGTTATTTTGTGTAGAGGATAGATATGTCAAAGCGAAAGAAAATTTTTATTGGTATTATACTTATTTTATGCATAGGTATTGTATGGGGTTACATGGAATATCGCTCCTATATGCAAGCTCCCACGGCACGGTTAGGTCTGGAAAATATCTATCCGGAGATGGAGGAAGATTCACATCACATTTACATTGTGCATCCTTTAGATCACCGTCAGCCACAACAGGGACGTTTTAAAGGCTTTTATCATCTGAGTTCCAACTTTACCAAAGGTTGTAAGGAAGTTCTTTTTCTGTTAACAGACGGTCAAATGGAGTTGGTAGACCTAGATCCTGACTTTGAATTTTTTGACGATATTGTGCAAGATATTCCCTATGTGCTCATTGGTCGACGTGGACACTCTCCGACTTTATTTCCTGAAGTTTATCGCGAAGATGGTTCTTTGGATTATGAGAAAGCGATGAACCTATACGGGTCGCATCAACATGTCGCAGATATTGAAAATGTACGTCAAGATCTATTGAAAAGAGGTTACCTATCCCCAGGACAAAAAATTATGGTATTTGGAGCTTCTGGTGCAGGAATACTAGCGCAACAGTACGTCAGTCAATATGGACAGCATGTTTCTAAACTTGCTTTGGAAGTGACAGGTGCCAATGACATCGCACAACACAACCACACAACGTATAGTCATCATCTCAATGTATTCTCCCCTGAAGCGGCAAAACTTCTAGATTTGACTCTACAAGATAGCACACTCGACGTACCATCTTTGAGTTTGGTACTGTTTCAAACGGCGAGACGCAGTGCAACGCCAAAGGCCTCGTTGTTAAAGGTCTTAAGTGAAATACAAACAAGTCAAAGTCTAAGCGACTATCGATTTCGCGTACCATACAACCTGACCCTGATGAAATTTTTGACCCAAGCTCCCGTGGCCGATTGTTCGAAAGTGCGCATGTATGAACTGCTTGGTCACGATTTACACGAGTACTATTTGCAAAAAAATAAAGCGATCAATGTTCTCTATGAATTCACCGGTTCTATTCTCGAAGACTTTATACATAACAAAGTGCCGACGAAAAAGTTTGCCATACAGCGTTCTACTTTTGACGGAGAGGTTCTTGTCATTGCCGGAACAGAGGACATTGTATTTTCACATAAAATAGCCGAAAAAATAGCGACGGCGTATCCACGAGGAAAACTCGCTCTTTTTGCCGATGGCCATAGTATGATGAAAGATCGAAAGTATTATAAAAATTTAAGATCGGCTTTTTTTAAGCATGATTTTGCACATCCGCTTTTTCGAAAGTTATACACAAATTCTCAGCAGTTATGTAAAGACTAAATATTGAAAATGGAGATTCTCATGCAAAAACTAGGTTTTTTGTTGTTATTGTTATTCCCCCTTGTATGGGCCGATGTTGCGCCGGAAAAGAAATTACCCGCTCTACATAAAGCCATTATTGCTGGTGACATGGACGCAGTGAAGGAACTAATTGCCAACGGGGCAGATGTCAATGAACTCGACAGAAAAATGGGCAATGCACCTTTGCATATCGCCGCCCAAGGAGATTATCCGCAAATTGCCAAGTTGTTGATCGAGAGCGGTGCGTTTGTCAATTTACAAACACCTAGAGCGGGTTTCAGTCCGCTGATGATCGCTGTTTGGTACTCTAAACCACAAAACATCAAAGAGTTGCTCAAAGCGTCTGACATCAATATATATCTGAAGACACCACAAGGCGTGACTGCGGAGCAATGGGTCGGTGGTTGGGATAAGGACATTGATGCCAATGAAGCCAAAATCATTGCCGAAATCAAAGGTATTTTTGCTGTGTACAAGAAAAAACAACAGCAAAATATCGCCGCGCAAAAAATCATGGTGGTCCTACTTGACAAACAACTCTCTGTTGCTGCAAAAGCGCAACAAGTAAAGCAACTCATTTCGAAAGGCTATGATGTCAATACCGTTCAACCAGTGATTGGCAACGGAAACGATACGCACACGCCGTTATTAGTTGCGGCGCGGTCAGGTTACAGTGAGATTGTGAAAATGCTTCTCGTCGCGGGGGCAGATCAAACAAAAACCGGCTACATGATGAATGCTGTCGCTTTTCACAAAGCTTGCTACATGGGGCACCCTGAAGTTTTAAAGCTACTTGTTAAAGATAAAAATGCCCATAAAGTGATTGATGACCAAGGTCCTAATAACGGCTACACTCCTTTGCATGACGCCATTTGGCATGGACATACTGCTGCGGCGAAAGTTTTGATCGAGGCAGGCGCAAGGACAGATCTCAAGACCTATGAAGGTGATACGCCTTTGGATTTAGCAAAGCGTTATAAGTACACCGAAATTGTTAAGTTACTGGAGAAGTAAAGTACTATAACCGCTATTTGACGGGGCAGATTTTTTTGTCGAGGAGATTTCATGCGTATTTCATCATATGATCCACAGAAATTGGAAGATGCGTATGGCATTTTATGTCGCGCTATTCATTCGGAGCTTGTGGATAAGTTTATGCCATTTGGCTTGGTATTCTGCAAAGTTTTACCGAGTACATCCACAACCCCTCACTGCCATCATGAAAATGAAGCCTTTTTGATTGTCGCGGGACAGGGGCAAATGAAAATAGGGGAGGAGTTGGCGAGTGTACATCGTGGTGATGTGGTTTTTATTCCTGCCGGAAGTACACATCAACTTACCAATACCGGAGAGGGCGACTTGGATTTTTATTCGATATATTGGACCATTGCCAAAAGTAATGAAAATGACGCCAGTCTTGAACTCATCATCCCTGCTCCGCCAACACCGAATGGATCTCTTCACCTAGGACATCTTTCCGGTCCGTACTTGGCTGCTGATGTTGCGCATCGTGCGTCTTTGATGTTAGGACGACAATCACTACAAGTAATGGGGACGGATGATAACCAGAGTTACGTGGGAGCGAAAGCGCGTGAAAAACGATGTCGTGAACTGGATATAATCGATGAATTTGCTCCGCAAATTTTTCAAGTGATCAAAGATTTTCGTGCAGATGTAAGTTATTTTTTACGACCTATTCACAATGAAGAGTACAAAGAGTTTATCATTCAATTTTACGCAGATTTGAAAAAAGACGGACTGATAAAACTGGCGAAGAGAAAAGCGGTACGCTGCGTTTCGAGCAACTCTATTTTATATGGTTCTGCGATAGAAGGTCGATGTCCTAATTGTGGAGAAGTTACCGGTGGAAATGGCTGCGAAAATTGCGGATATTACAACGACGCATGGGACCTCGCGGAAGCAAAATCTACTGTCGGAGAAGGTGAGGTGGATTATGTGTACGTGGAGCGTGGTTATATCGATTTGGAAGAACATCGCGATTTCTTAGAATCGTTTGTCGAAAAAGTGGCGATGCCAAAAGTTATGCGCTGCTTTTATCGCAACTACCTCAAAAATAAGCTTCCTTGTGTTTCCGTTTCAGAACCGGCAAATTGGGGAATTCCCGCTCCGCAAGAGCAAGGCAATGTCATTTATGAATGGTGTGAAATGGCGGGAGGTTACCTGTATTTATTACAAAAAATGCAAAAAGACAACGACAATCTAGATTTTTCCAATGTCAAAGTAAATTTAGCGTTTGGATTCGACAACGCTTTTTTTTATGGCTTGCTTCTTCCCGTACTATTAAAGAATACCGAAGTGGATTTGCAAGCGTTTCTCACCAATTATTTCTTGCATCTCGACGGTGAGAAGTTTTCGACGAGCCGTAATCACGCGATATGGGGAAGAGATATGTTGGACAAAATTGCTCCTGACTTGTTGCGCCTGCATTTGAGTTTGATTCGCTCGGAATTATGCTCTACAAACTATCGTATATCACATTTTCGGTGCTTTCTTGAGGATTTGTGTAAGTGGGATGAATTGCTCACCTACATCAATGAAGCAAATACCGATTTCCCTGTGGATTTAAGTGGCGACCACAAAATGACCGAAACAGAGGAACGGTTTATTTACTATTTTAATCAATCTTGCGCCGAAGTCATTTCCCATTACAACATCAAAAGTTTTCGCTTGAATAAAGCTGCGAAGCATTTAGTGGATATTGTCGAACAACTCCACGAATTCTACTACAATGGCGTTGTCGACAATGCAGATAACATGCATATTTTACTATTGGCGTTACATAGATTTTGTAAACTTTCTGCGCCGGTTATGCCCCATTACGCGACAGATGTGGCGAAGTGTTTTGAATTTGACGGTTTGTGGGATGTTGCAACACCTCTTCACTCAGGTACTCGTGGAAAACTGGTGAAGGCATTGCCCACATCTTTCGTGAAAGATACCTTACATTCTTTGGATCAAATAAAATGACGTATGATTTAATAATAGTCGGCGGTGGTATTACCGGGGTTTCTGCCCTTTACCACATGTCCCAGAAAAAGGGAATAAAGACGTTGCTACTCGAAAAAAACTCCCAGTTGGGTTTAGGGGCTTCAGGAACGTGGGGCTTTTTGACGAGAGTTTTTCACTATCGTTTAGAAGTGACAAAATTAGCGCAGCAGGCGGTTGATTTTCACTATCATTTCAAACAGCATTTTGGGGGAGACAATCATTACATCAAAACCGGATCGCTGTATTTTCTGAAAAAAAACATGCTCGATGATTACGCGCAACACTTTGATTTTTTAGAGAAAAACGACGTGGATTTTCAAATTTTAGAAGCCGTAGAAGGGAAGAAGCGCTTTCCCAATTTTTGTTGGTATGAAGACGATGTTGTCGTTTTTGAACCGCAAGGTGGACTTACAGGACTTGGGAGCAGTGCGAATTATTTGGCATCCGCAGCATGCAATAACCCGAATTGTGAAGTGCGATTGCAAACTCCTGTAGAAAAATTACTGTATAACGATGGCCAAATAGAGGGCGTACAGTTAGCCAACGGTGAAATTCTCAAGAGTAAAGTGGTGGCGCTGTGCCTAGGCCCGTGGGGATTTTCTTTTTTAGAAAGCATTGACGAACCGATGCCGTTTTTCCCCCGCATTATCCAATTGAATAAATTCCATCGCTATCGGCAAAACATCAAAGATCCCTTTTTCATCGATGGCAGCAGCAGTATATTTGGTCACTACCTGCCTTCGGGGTCTTTTATTGGCGGCTATTTGCGTAAACAGAGTTTTCGCGAAGACGTGATGCCAGGAAAAGTCAGCAGTATTGAGGCAAATGAAGCCAAGCACGAGATTGGCAAACGCATTACCTGGATAAAAAATGCCGCGTTGGAAGGGGGCATTTCGGCCATTGAAAGCTATAGCCCAAGGGGATACGGGCATGTAACTTGGTCTTCGCAGATAAAAAATTTACTATACACCGGTGGATTTTCGTGTACGGGTTACTTGTTGTTTCCTACGAATGGTCGAGAAATTGCCGATAAAGTAACGAAAGCACTCAACTAAATGATTAGGAGTATTTATGTTACCGCGTCCATTTCCCTTTGCCACTCCTCCAAATATAGAAACTAAAAGAATGATTCTCAAACCACTCACCGAGGAGGATTTGCTGGCATATCATAAAATTTGCGCCGAAAAAGAAACCATGCGTTACTATGGTTTAAAACCGCATCAAAACATCGAAGATACGCGTAAAACCTTGGAGGTTTTACATAAATGGTTTCAGGCGAATACTGCGATTCGTTGGGGGATATTTTACAAAGAATGGAACGATGAACTTGTCGGAGACATTGGCTTTTGGCAATTTGATGTATTGAGAAATCGCGCCGAAGTCGGAGCAAAAATCACGATGCGTTGTCAGGGACAAGGCCTAGGCTATGAAGCATTGGCCGCGGTGATTGATTTTGGTTTTACCACACTTGACTTAAATGGAGTTGATGGCAATATCTCCGAGAAAAATAAAGCTTCTATTGGTTTGGTCAATAAGTTGGGATTTCGCAAAATTGGCGTACGTCCGCAGTTGAGCTATTCTATTTTTGAGAAGTGTTGGCAAGATATGATTTTTTTTTCGCTAAACAAACAAGATTGGGATAAACATGAGTAAACCCGCAGTGATCGTGGTGGACGCATTTTCCTCGGGAAATCAGTTAGCTCCGATTTTAATCAAGCACAATATCGATGTGATTCACCTATTTTCCATGAAAGACGTTTCCAGTGCGTTAATGGCCACGTATTATCCCGAGCACTTTGTTCGCGAGTATACCTATGAAGGAAATATCGCAGACCTTATGGCAAAAATTCACGCCGACTATCCGCAAATAAAAGCGGTGATCGCGGGAACAGAAACCGCCATTACATTAACTGACGAACTCGCGGGTTATCTGAAACTACCAGGCAATAACCCTCACACATCGAAGTCTCGCTACAACAAATACCAGATGATCGAAAGTTTACGAGACGCAAAAGTCGAAGTGGCCGCACAAACAAAAGCGCAAGACGCCGCGGAGATTATCGAATGGAAACGACAAAACAATTGGGATAAAATCGTCCTGAAACCTTTAGAAAGTGCAGGCAGTGATTGTGTATTTGCCTGTCGTAGTGAAGACGATATTCGCGCAGCATTTGCGCAAATCATCGGCAAAAAAAATCAGATGGGCGGAGAAAACGCTCAAGTTCTAGCGCAAAGTTTCTTAGACGGTGAGGAATATTACGTAAATGCGGTGAGTTGTAACAAAGAGCATTTTATCTGTGAAGTATGGCGCTACCATAAACGACATCTAAATGGCCGCGACTTTGTTTACGACTACAATGAGTACATCATTTTAGATCAAAACCAACCACAGGTGGCGGCATTGTGCAATTATATGTACCGCGTTTTAGATGCACTTGATTTTGCCTACGGTCCATCTCACGCGGAAATTAAACTGACAAGTACAGGTCCCAAACTAGTGGAAATCGGTGCCAGACTCCAAGGTATGGCCGCTTTTGGGATCAATAGCAAAACCATGGGGTTTACCCCCGCTGAACTCAGCGTTGACAGTTACCTATTCCCACAACAATTTGCGCAGAAAACAATCAACGCAAAACCGCAACCGATTTTTGCTAGGCGTGTATTTGTCACCTCGAATGTCAACGGTAAATTAAAAGCGTACAATTACCATGGCGAAATCGAAAATCTCCCGTCGTGTATTTATTTAAGATGGGTTAAACAACCAGGAGATGTCCTCAAACCCACCATCGATTATTTTTCGATACCCGCGATTGCGGTACTTGCTCATCACGACGCCAAGCAAGTAGAAGAAGACTATCGTTTTATTCGAGAATTTGAAAAACGCGATTTATTTGTCATGGAGAACAGCGATGAGTAACGACGGATTTGGCCTACTACTGTCGGCGGCAAAACGCAACAAGGTTTGGCAGCAACTAGGCGAAAAAATAGAAGACTATCTAACAAGTGTCGATTCTCTACCCGTACCTCAAAAAACCACGACCGAGGAAGTACAACAGATCTTGTCGCAAATAGATTTTGACAGACCAATGGCCGTGGAAGAAGTCATTGACTGGACGCACACACATCTAAAGAAAACACTACTACAAATAGCCAGTCGTGATTACTACGGTGTGTTTAATCCGCAAGCAAGTAGTATGAGTCTAATCGCCGACGCGTTTTTGGCTGTCTACAATCCGCAGTTGGCCTCGACAGCAAGTGCGATGCTGTGTATTGAAATGGAAAATTATCTGATCGATTATTTTGCGAAAAAATTTGGTTTAGATACGCCAACGACCAAAGGTTGCTTTACTTCGGGAGCAACAGAAGCGAATTTTATGTCGCTGCTGTGCGCTTTGAGCCGCAAGGTAGAAAACTACCGCGACAATGGTCTACGTGGTATCGAAAAATGGCCAACAGTATACGCGTCGGTGGAATCTCACGGTTCTATCAAAAGAAGTTGCCGCATATCTGGATTGGGGACGGATAGTTTGAGAACCATTCCCGTCAAAGCGAATTTGCAGATGGACGTAGAGCTTTTAGAGCAACAAATTATTCAAGACAAACAAAACGGTTTTCAACCACTAATGGTCGTAGCGAATTTGGGTAGCACCAGCTCCGGAACCATCGATGCCATTGGCGAAATTGCCAAAGTAGCACAAAAACACAACCTATGGTTTCACATCGACGCCGCGTGGGGCGGAGCCGCGTTAATGCTAGATGATTTTGCGTACCTACGCAAAGAAATCGCCCAAGCCGACTCGCTATCGTTTGATCCACACAAATGGCTATCGGTAGCCATTGGCTGCGGTATGTTTTTTGTGAAAGAAGGAAGTGTACTACGCAAAACTTTTTCCATAGAAGCAACATACATGCCCGACGAAACCCAACAACACGAAACCGGAGAGCCATACCGCGATACTTTGCAATGGTCACGACGTTTCATGGGACTAAAGTTATTTTTGACCTTGCTGGTACACGGTGAAAAGGGCTATGGGCAAGCAATACAGCACCAAATCGAAATAGGCGCCTATCTGAAACAACAATTGCAAGCAAACTCGTGGGAAGTATTGAACCAAACGCCATGGCCTGTAGCGTGCTTTATCGATGGAAAAACAAAACATCACCCCAAAAAAATCCTAGACTTGGTAAACGCCACCGGAGAAACGTGGATTACCAATACGCAATTGATGTGGCAAAACCAACCCGTGCTACGCGTAGGCATTTCCAACTTCAGAACGCAAAGAGAAAATATAGACAAACTAATCAAAATACTAAACTCCGCACGCGACCAACTAAAAGCAAAAACCTAAATTACAATAACTTGTTCACCAAAGATCCGCGGCCCTATATGTTAACGATGGCCGAAAAATCGTAACTCTTCAGGTATTGGATTTCCTTGTGGGAAGAATTGGCTGATTTGTTTTGCCAGAAAAGGCATAAATTTGAACGCGTGTCCTGAACCGCCGCCTAGAATTAAGGTATTGCGGTCTTGTGGTGCGTAGTCTAAGATGAAATCTTCGTCTGTGGTTAGGGTGTACATGCATACGTGGAACTCTTGTGGGCTTTTTGTTAGCCACGGGAAAAATTGTCGGGCTACTTTGTCTACGTCATTTAACTCTTGTGGGGTGTAGGCGGTTCTTGGTTGATCTATATTGTGGATTTCATCGCGAGGGTGGTAGCTGGCTATTTTGATTCCTTGTTTGGCAAATGGCGGAAAACCAAATACATAGTCTTTACCTAGTGCAAAAGCGAAGCACGGCATTTGCCCACTTGGAAAATCCTGCGGTGGGTCATACCAAAATTGTACACCTCTTTTTATGGTTAACTTCATGTCGCAGATCTCGGGCATTTTCGTCAACCATGCGCCGTTTGCGACAATGATTTTTGCGCAGTGGAATTGTCCTTGTTGTGTGCTGATTACATAAGAGTTATCTTGTTGTTTCCAACCAATCACTTTGTTGTCAAAACTTGTGGTTCCGCCTTGCTTTTTGAAATGTTCTTGGCATTGTTCAAATATCGTCATGACATCCAGCATTCCCGCTTGTTTTTCCAGATAGGCGCAGTAGCCATCGGTATTTTGAAACTGTGGAAAGGTTTCCTTTAATTGTTGGCTGTCAAACTCTGTCCCGGTGATATTCCATTTTTGTGCGTTGTTGTGCATTTTTTGTGCTATGTCACTGGTGGAGTCAAATATGGTTAGGTAGCCGTTTTCATGTAGAAGTTTTTGTTGGAACTCGTGCTCCCAATGCTTCCATAGTTGATACGCCTCTTTCAAAAAGGGAATATATCTTTCGTCTTCGAAGTATGCTTGGCGAAATAGACGTGTACCACCGTGGGAACTGCCTTTGGTGTGTGGTGGTGCGAATTGGTCAAATAGTACTACTTGGTGTCCATCTTTACTTAGTTGATAGGCGCAAGCGGTGCCTAGTGCTCCGGCACCGATGATTGCTATATCAAAATTACGCATTTTTTTCCAATTCTTGTTTGTAAAGTACTATGGGCGTGCGGTCATAGTAGCCTTTGTGGGAGATGATTTTTCCGTCTTTTAGTT
Organism: Candidatus Uabimicrobium amorphum; assembly: GCF_009002475.1. Lineage (GTDB taxonomy): Bacteria > Planctomycetota > Uabimicrobiia > Uabimicrobiales > Uabimicrobiaceae > Uabimicrobium > Uabimicrobium amorphum. Next base: position 7,970,228 of record NZ_AP019860.1, on the reverse strand, counting down.
TCATCACATCAACGCCGCGGAATTTTTTGAATACTTTGCCTTTGAAGGGGATGTCTACTTTGTATAAAAAAATGAATCCATCTGCGGTGGGGATTAGGTCTTCGGTTTCGAATTTCCAATCGGGATATGTTTCTAGCATGAGTTCAAAAAACGGCAACAATTCACTGTGGCCTTTTAGACCTTCTATGTGGTTGGGGTCAATTAATTCGGCTTCTTCGTGGTAAAACTGGATTAACTTTGCCGCTTGTGGTTTGCCACCTTCCCAGCAAGGTAGCCACTGTTTTGTAAATTCTTGTACTTCTTCTAAAGTCATGTTCTATTCCTCACATTTTTTTAATTTATCTGCAGATAAAAACAACCAATAACTAAATAACACTATGGCAATGGCAATAAGCCCTGATGCCAGTCCCATCCACAAACCTTCCAAATTTTTTGCGTAGTGAAAACATAGGTAGTAAGCGAGAGGTAGGCCCACGGCGTAGTGACAAATAAAGGTGGTGAAAGATGATATCTGGGTGCGCGAACCACCACGTAAACAACCAGCGACAGTGCATTGTACACCGTCGAATGTCAGGGCGATGGTAATCCACCATAAAATGGGGATTCCCATTTTTATGATCTGTGGGTCGCTTGTGAAAAGGCCTAGGATAAAAGTGGCGTTTGTGTATAACGAAATGCTTATGATGGCCATGATTCCCGCGCAACTAAGAATGGCGATATAGCCGATTTTTTTGGCGTAGGATAATTCATTTTTTCCCACAAAATAACCGACGCGATACGCCGCAGCGCTGGATATTCCCATGGGAATTGTGTAAAAGATTGAAATAAGGACAATGCCAATATGGTGAACGGAGGTGGCTTGGGCGCTGATTCTCGTGGTAAATTGCGTGGCGATGGCGAAAACGCTTACTTCAAACAGTAGCATCAGTCCAATGGGGATTCCGAGAACAAACATTTGTTTTAGTATTTTTGTGTCGATACCAATCTCTAACGGTTTGTCGCGGTCAAAGTTTTTGTACGTGAGCCACATTGCAGCAGCTAGCATGAAAAAACGCGATACTGTGGTGCTGATGGCAGCACCGGTGATTCCCATTTGCGGTAAGCCAAATCTACCAAAAATGAGGATTTCATTGGCGCAAAAGTTGAGAATATTGGCGAGTACGACAATGAAGAGTATTGCCTTACTTACGCCACGTGCTTGCCAATACCTTTGTAATACAGTAAAGGCCAATAAGAAAGGCGCGCTGAGGATCACGATAAAATAGTAGGGTTTGGCGTAGTGTAGTAGCTTCGCATTGTCAATGATGATATCCAGGTAGTTGTATACGCTAAAAAAAACGACTAGTGCGGTTATGGATAAAATAATCGCCAACCATAATCCTTGGATCAGTAATTTATGGAGACTGTGTTTGTCGTCCGCACCGTACCGTTGTGCCGCTAGGGCATCGATGGCAAATATAACCCCCATAAGTGCTGTGAAAATAGGCCAAAATAACGAATTGGCACTACCCAAACCACCAATGGCGATTAAGTCAATGCGACTGACCATGTATAGGTCGATGATACTAAAACCGAGAAATCCAAATTGAGTCAAGACGATGGGAAACGCAAATTTAATGGACTCGATAAATTCTTGTTTGAGACTAGGTGACGACATAAATATTCCTATTTTAAGTACAATTTTTCCGGCAAATCAGCAAAGTTTCCCACAGGAATGTATCTTGTCAATACATGGTCTGACAAACGTCCCAAGCTACTTAGGTTGGGGAAACCCGGACCTTGGTTGATCCCTGCTAACATGGGGAAATGTAAATATGGTTTTACTTTGTCTACGGCCAAAAATTCGTTGATGTGCGCTTCGATATTTGCGGCATTTAAGACATCGGTGTCTATGGCTTTGGCTATGTGTTGTTGTGCACTTTCATTGAGTAATTTCATGAACGTTTTCCACGGGGCAAATCCCATGGCAATGACAACGGTGTCGTAAATGCGCGTTTCGCAGATATCGTTGTAAATAAGTTCTACCACTAGTTGGTCTAAGTTATCTACGGCTACCGATTGAAAAAATCCTGGGATTAATTTTATATTTTTCATCACATTGAGTTCCTCTTTGGCATTGAGGGAAAAAACTCCGCGGTCGGTGCGATTGATGAAATCTTTTTTGTCCTTGTAGGTCAATTTATGCCAGTTCATTTGAATCGGGTCTGTATAAACATGATTTTCTAAATAGCTCTCTCCGCGTGAATAACTCATGGAATTTGGAGAAATGATTTCCACAGTAGTTTCACTGCCCAACTTTCCCAACTCAATGGCAATCGTTGCGGCGTTTTCACCTGTACCAATCAATGCCACGCGTCTTTTTACTTTTCTCTTGGCTTCGATATAGTTTTGCCAGAAATTGGTGGCGGTAAAAATTCGTGGGTGCTCTGGTAAACCTTGGGGCAAACTCAAGTTACCAGGCCCGGTCGCGACGATTCCATCACAACAGTATTCTTGGGAACTGTTGTCTTTAAATTTGGCTGTTATTTTCCACTGTTCATTTTCATAGGATATTTGCGCGACTTCACCATTGACAAAATCTACACTCGTTTGCAGTTTGTCAAATACCCAATTGAGATAGGCAAACCATTCATTGTGTAAGGGCGAAGGCTGGCCGCGATCTACCCAGTCGGAATATTGATAGGTTTCTATCAAAAAGTTTTGCCAAGAATACTCTAACATGGCGGTGTTAATTTGCGGATTTTTTTCTCCCCAGTGAAAGGAATAGTAAGGGAAACCGATATCTTTTAACGGGGAAGTTCCGAGAGGCAAATCGCCGCTCGTAAGCCCCGATCGCGGTGCCCAATTGAATCCGATGTACTCTTTTTCAAACAGAATGATATTTGGTACATCAAATCCCAGTTGTCGCAAAACTTTGTTTTTTGCCGCAATGGCCAGAGATTTTGGTCCGCCACCAATTAGACCTAACGTTTTGTTTTGCATAGTATGTTCCTATACTCACTACTGAAATTTTATATTACATTCAGGTAAATAATCTTTAATCACTTTTTGTTGCTGTTCACTTATGGGGTTACCTCGTAGACGCATTTTGCGTAGCGAAATAAGATTGGCAATTTCCGCAGGTATGTTTTTGAGCTTGTTGTTGCGCAAGCGAAGTTTGGTAAGAGAAGAAAGTGTGCCAATTTCTGCGGGTAGTTGTTCTATTTTATTGTTGCTTAAATCCAATATGGAGAGACAGGTAAATTTTTCGATCGTCTGTGGTATTTCGCGGAGGTTATTTTTACTTACGTCTAAGGTGGTAAGAAATAAATCTTTACCAAGGTTCGGTAACTCGCTCAATTTATTTTTACTCAAGTTGAGAACTTTAAGAGCGGCGACATTGCCAATTTCTTCTGGTATAGAGGTTAGCTGATTGTTTGCTGCATTTAACTCACCTAGAAGTATCAACTTGCCAATTTCTTTTGGTAAGGCGCTTATTTGATTTTGACTAACGTTTAGTTCGGTTAGAGATAGTATTTCTCCTATTTCATTCGGGATACTCTCTATTTTGTTTTTGTGTAAATCTAGGTGGGTAAGAGAAATAATTTTGCCTATTTCACTTGGAATGGCCTTTAGCTCGTTGTCTTGCAATTCTAACTGGGTCAGAGCGGAAAGTTGACCTATTTCCACCGGCATCTCTGTCAATTGGTTCTCTTTTAATATTAGATGTGTTAAAAATGAAAGTTTACCTATTTCAGCGGGCACATCTTTTAGTCTGTTATTGGTTAAATCTAGATATGTTAGAGACGAAAGCTCTCCAATTTCTTTCGGCAAACTCTTTAGTTGATTGTTGGTCAAATCTAGATGCATGAGAGAGGTAAGATTACCTATTTGTGGTGGAATGTGCGTCAGTTTATTCCTACTCAAGTCTAGGTGTGTCAAATAAGAGAGAGAGAGCACATCTTCGGGGATTTCCTTTAATCTTTTTTTGGATAAATCAAGTTCGAAACTTCCCGAAAAGTTACAGTTGACAAATTGACATTGCTGTATGCTCTCAAAAACCACATCGGTTGTAAAGTGGCAGTTGTGGAAAGAGGCATTTCTTATTTTGTAGTATTTTGTTTCGTCTAGGTCAAAAGTACAATCCGTATATTCGGTGTTGGTCTTAATTTTTTGCAAAGACCGTTGATTAATTTTGCGCATTCATGCTCCGTATCTAAAATAATTAGGTTAATTGCTGGTACACCTACCTAAGAATGTACCTTTTATTATAGCACAGAGGCATACAAGATAAAGAATGATTGTACCAAAACACAAATATTGTTGATATAATTTCATGGAGTCTAGTCTTTTATTTGTTTTAAGGGGATTGTATGAAAGAGAAATCGATCGAGGAATATGTAGAGGAAAATATACAAGAAGGCGACGTGGCTTTTGTTCATGTTGATGGTGAGAATCGTTCATGTGAAGTGTTTCAGGTAACAACTGATCATTATTCGCTTTTGAGTAAAACTCATCCGCAATTGTATGGTTTTCTGGTCGCGCAAGGCCAAAAAATACAAAAAATACGCATACCGGTAAGTGTCTATTTGTTCATCACCATTTTATGTTTGGCCATCAATTTTGGGTATAGTTACTATATAGATGACACGATATTGCGCCATTTTCGTGGAGGTAGTTCTGTTTTTATATGGGGATTAAGTCTATTTGCATTGATGGCCATCGAAATGAAAATGCAAGCACGTTACATCCGTGCAATACGCCCACAGATCGAAAAAAGGATTGAAGAATGTGGTTTGACAAAAAGTATCGTTTGGGAAACGTTGTCAGAAAATAAGTGGACAACAACAATAAAAAAGGTAATCGTAGATGACTATGCAAGATAAAGAAGAGTTACAAGAGCTGTTAGCACCTGATTATGCACTGGTCAAATTTTCTCCGCAAGAGTTCGTCGTGCATCATTGCGATAAAGAGAAATGGGAAAAAAGAACCGCTCTCAATTTTTTGGCCAGCTGTCTGGGATTGGCGATCCTCATTGCCGTGGCGATGATGTATTCTTTTTCTCAAGCGAACTTTTACCAATATTTACCTAGCTTCATTGTGTTGTCGGCATGCGGAGTTATGTTACTTTTTAAACGGTTTTTTTTGATAAAAACTCTTGGTATGGTAGTATTTTCCGCAATGTTGACGTATCTATATGTGATGCCGCTGGCCGTAGATTTTCATGGTAGGAAAGAAGATTTCATCGTCTTGATTTCTGTGCTGTCGATCGGCGGTTTTGCATTGGTCATGGTTATTTTAAGTATCATGTTGATGGCGCGTCCTATCGCCATCAGGGTGTCGCAAGATCGCATACACATCACCCATCGCCGCGCACTCACAGGTATTTGTACGCAAGATTGTACTGTAGTAGAGCTTGAATGCAAGGTCATCCAAGACCATAAAAGGCCGATAAAGCAATGTTGGCTGCGTGGAAAGACTACACAAGGTAAACATGTAAAGCTTATGGTAATTCATGGCACCGATTATGATGAACTCGACAAGCGCGGTACTAAAATTCTCTATTTTATTCACAAATATATTCCGGTTACGATTTTGGGTAGCGAAGATGCACTACAAGTAATGAAAAACAAAGAGGTCACGCAAGAAAAAACCGCAGATCTCCAAAAAACAGAACTCGCTGCGGGAAGTTATTTGTGTTGGAAGCAACCAGACGCCACGCAAATATTCACTACCGCAACGCAAAAGAATATTTTTGATGATAAATCACAACTTTACGATCAATTGTGCGAATTTGATCGTAAAGTGGATACCACAGGTTCTAAGCAAGAACGTTTTTTGTCGATTTTTACATTGCTTGCGGCGATTTTGGTTGCGCTGACAGGTCTGGAATTACTTCGTATGGTTCATATTTCGTTCTCGCAGTCCTTGACAACTGTCGTGCTACTTTTCATGATCATTGCGGGAATGTATTCTGTGAAGGAATGGCAAAATCGCGTGCGGCGCAAACAGTGGAAACAAAATTATGAATCACAGGTTCTATGTTTAAATGACGATGAAATCTCGCTGTTGATTAGCGAATGTCACAACGATGCAAAGTTACACAATGTGGCTTCCTACGTGATCGACTCCTATTCAAACAAGTATCTGTCGTAATTTCGGCATTATTTTTTATCTAAAGGTCGGTTTATGGAACATCCCAAGTATAACAGTGAAAAAACAAATTCATTGGCGGAAAATAGCTCCGCTGATACCTTGAGTTCTACGACGATTTTTAACGAAGATCTCACGAAGTTTTCCCCTGTCTCTCCAGGAAAAATGTTTGGGAAATACAAAGTGGAAGAAGAAATTGGTCGTGGCGGAATGGGAATTGTTTATCGAGCGTATGATATACAAAATAAGATGCAGGTTGCTTTGAAACTGATTGTGAAGCAGAACATTAGTGAAAATGATTTTCGACGCTTCTTCCGTGAGATTTCTGCCATTGCCAAACTCAATCATCCTAATATTATACGTTTTTATGAGTCCGGTATGTTACCGATCCCCTACTTTAGTATGGAGTATGTAGAAGGGTACACGCTTGCGGAGTTGATTCGTCGACGTAATGTCCAAGCGCAGTGGTTGTTAGATGTGATGATTCAAATATGCGATGGGTTGGCTCATGCCCATAAAAATCAAATCATGCATCGCGACATAAAGCCGTCAAATATTATTATTTCGCGAAATGCTCCTCCGAAAATTATGGATTTTGGCTTGGCAAAGCTCGGCACGACAACCGGAAAAAGTTTATCGCAAAGTGGACAAATTTTGGGCACTGTATGCTATATGCCGCCAGAACAAATTAATGGTGAGGCTACCTACGAAAGTGATATCTACTCTCTGGGAGCGACGATGTACGAGGCGCTTACCTATCGCGCGGTTTTCCAGGGGGAAACACAGATGAATTTGATGTTTCAAGTGGTAAATAGTTATCCTATACCTCCGCGACAACTAAATCCGGACGTTTCTCCGTATTTTGAAGCGGTATGTTTGAAATGTCTTGCCAAAAAGAAGCATCGTCGATACAAAAGTTTTAAACAATTGGCCAAAGAACTAAGAAATCTAAAGGCGAATAAACCGCTCATTGCCAAAAAATACACATCGCTAGATGCGGTAAAAAACTTCGTCCGTAAGCATAAAGCGATTTGTGCGAGCATTGCAAGCATTGTCTTGATTTTAGTTATGGCGTTGTTGTTGACTGTTCGAGCTTTCAAGCGTGCAGAAGATAAAGAACAAAAATTAAGGCAAAGCAATCGTGAACTACAGTCCCTTAATATCGCGATTGCGCAATTTGTGAAGAATATCGAAAACAGCGATTACCGAGTCATACTTACCGAAAAAAAGATTATTAAACCTCTAGAAACTGCTTTTACGCAGTCAAGATATCTAAAGACGGCGGAAGATCACAAGTTTTTGCGCGCGGTAATTCTCGGACAAAGTAAAAAATTAGAGAATATTCGCCAAGCCGTTTACGATTACTCTCTGGAAATAAAAGAAAATCCCAAAGATGCGACGATTTATCACAATAGAGGTCGTTTATACAGTACACTAAAAAAACACCGCTTGGCCATGGAGGATTTTGGGCAAGCAATTTCCTTGCAGCCGCGAAATCCAAGGTTTTACAATAACCGTGGTAAAGAATATACAAAATTAAAAGAATTAGGTCGCGCCCTTGCTGACTACAAAAACGCTATCTTTTTTGCAGCAAAAGACACACGGTTGTTGGCGGAGATACACAACAACCGTGGAAGTGTATTTATGGAGCAAAAACAATATCAAAAAGCACTGCATGACTACAATGTTGCAGCCTCTCTTCGTCCCGGAAACCCTTTGTATGCAAAGATTTTTAAAAATCGTGGGTTTGTTTACCGAGAACTAGGAGAATATCAGAAAGCGATGGCGGATTACAACGCTGCGATTGCTCTTCCTGGAATCAGCAAAGATTTAGCGGCCGGTATATATAGTAGTCGTGGCCATTTATATCGCACGCAAAAAATATACGACAAGGCTGTCGAAGATTACAGTACCGCAATTTCTTTAAATCCCAAGGTGATCAATTTTTACAAAAGTAGAGGTAGTATATATCGTTACCAACGTTTGTATAAGTTAGCTATACAAGACTTGAAGAAAGCGGTGTTACTTGGAGACAAAGGACTACAGAGTAAAATTGAAGTACTTGAAAATAAGTTGAAAGCGCATCGTGAAAATCCTGAAAAGAAATAATATCTGGGAAAGATTACATTTAAATATGTCTGAGTATTTGAAGAAACAACTATGGAACAATTTTCTAAAACAAATTATAATTTAGCTCAAGCTCTGTTACAGCGTAACTTAGTGGAAAAGACACTACTAGAAAAAGCGCTAAGTAAGTGTAATGAACAAAAACTACATTTATCGCAATTTTTAGTGCAGCATAAAATACTTTCTGCGGCACAAATGGCAGAGATTTTCCAAAAGCAGACGACGCAATTTGGCAAATATACGGTGATTGATGAATTAGCACGCGGGGGAATGGGAGTTGTTTATCGTGCAAAGTCAACAGATTTCGATCGTATCGTTGTGCTAAAGACGCTACTCTCCCATTCCGACAACACCGCGGTTTTGCTAAAGCGATTTTTGAAAGAAGCGCAAGCTGTGGCGGCTCTTTCGCATCCAAATATCGTACAACTTTACGACTACGGCGAGCAAAATGGGATACCGTATTTCACGATGCAGTATGTACCGGGATCGAATTTTGACGATTTTATCTTTGCGAACAACGATCTAGAAGCATGTATTAAAATTTTGCTAAAAGTTTCTCATGCTCTGCATTATGCGCACGAAACAGGAATTGTTCACCGCGATATGAAGCCTGGGAATATCTTGTTGGATAAAAATAACGAGCCGTATATTGCCGATTTTGGTTTGGCAAAAATCGAAGATAAAACGTCTTCTTTAACACAAACCGGTAACGTAATCGGTACGCCTTTTTATCTATCTCCAGAACAAGCACTCGGACATAGAAAACGCATCACGAAAAGTACGGACATTTACGCGTTGGGCGTTATTTTATACCAGATCCTCACCAAACAATATCCATTCGAAGCCGATAATCTTTCTTTATTATTGCGCAAAATCGATACGGAAGTTCCCATCGCTCCACAAAAAATCAATCATCAAGTTCCGAAGCAACTTAACTACTTATGCCTAAAAGCCATCTCTAAAAGAATAGAACATCGTCATGCTACAGCCTTGGAGTTTGCAGAAGATCTACAACAGTACTTGGAAAAACCACAAAAAGTGAGCCGTCGTTTAGTCACCTTTTCTGCCAAAGTGTGGTGGAAGAATGTGCAGACAAAATTAGCGATTGCTATCTGTGTGGGAATTATTTTTATTACGGGAATAACTACTTGGCAGCAAAACACACAACTAGATATTGGCAAAGAAAAATTGCGCAGTAAAACCTATTTCGAAATCAAAAATCTTATCGAGCAAAAGAAATATGCACTTGCTCTATCTAAGATTAACTTGTTTCTACAAAAAGATACCACGCCACAAATGATCGCGTTAAAAGCAAAGGTATATTATGCTGAAAATGCGATACCTGTTGCCCGGAAACTATTTCGCGAAGCACTCTCTTATCAACAAGATGAGGAGTTATTGTTTGATGCAAGTAATTTTTACTACGCGATTGACGAGCCGAAAGTGGCTTTGCCTTTGATCACTAAGACGATAGCGATGAATGATCGTCGGGCCGCGTATTACCAACTACGTGCTAAAATTTACAATAAATTAAACGAGTCAGAGTTAAGCAAAAAAGACAATGACACCGCCAATAAAATAGAACAAGCGGACATCACGGCGTATTTGCGTAAACTTCAACGTTTGAAAAAACAGCAAGGAAAAGCAATCGCGATTACAGAGGAAATCTTACGACTATACCCTCATCGCGTAGAGGCTTATCGAGAACGCAGTAAAATTTTTCACCAGCGTGGTGATATTGTTGCTGCTATTAATGATATTGCGCAGGCCGTAGAGTTACAGCCATCTTTTGAAAATTATCGTCTTCAAGCAGAATGGTTGCAAAAAGGTGGTTATCATCAAGATGCACTACGTAGTTACTATCAGCTATTGAATTATGAAAAGAAAATTGAATTCTATCGACAAATTCTGCAACTGCATTGTGATTTAGGCGAATATGATAAAGGAATTGCCGTTTACAATAAAATGGCAAGCAAAGACAAAATTTTCCCCTCGATTACCTTTGTCATGGCCAAGATACATTTTCATTACAATAAGTTGGCTACGGCAAAAAAATTTATTGATCGATTTGTGCAAGAACCAGACAAAGAGTTTCTCTATCTGCGGGGAATGATCTATTTTGGTCTCGACTTAAAAAACGTTGCTTATGAGTCACTACAAAAATTACTTCCCTATATAGATCAATTTGCAAAAAGTGAGCAGTTTGACGTTTTGCGAGCGTTAGGGGATATTCTAATGCAAAAGGGAAATAGTTATCGAGCGCAGAAACTACTTGTAAAAGCGCTGGAGATCCATCCCTCTCACGCGGCAACAAATTTTCTTCTCGGAAAATGTTATGAGGATTTAGATAATTTGCAACAGGCATTGACTTTGTATACAAAATCTATTGACTTAGAGCCGTGGCAACAAAAGTTTTACCACCAACGTGGAAATATACACTTTAAATTACAAAAGTGGCTTTCTGCACATCACGATTTTTTGAAGTGCATGGAGTTAGGCAGTCGTTCTACGGAATTGGTATCGCAGCTTTTTAATACGACCTTTAACGAAGGATGGACCTTCGATCGCATGTTAATGATGAATATTATATTTGGTAAAATACTGTTGCTATACAACAATACAGAAATCAATTTGCTGGGAGAGCGGCAACAAAAATTAGCCAAAAATATTTTGGATACGCCTTCTGTAAAGCACTATGTTGACGATTCTGCAAAAAAGTTGAAGATTGCAAAACAGTTTTTGCAGCGTTTAGATAATGACTCTTCTGAGAATGTCAAAACGATTGCTGCTAACGGTCTGAAAGCTTTGTATTACGTTCCAGAGGTTCTCGATTTAGTTGCACAGTATGTCAAAAAAAATCCTTCTTCGCAAATTTTAAAAACTGTCTACACCAATATGCGCGAAAAACAACTCAACGAAGCCAAAGTTGTGTTAAAAAAATTACTGATCGCGTATTTTACGGCACAAGATGAAAATTCTTTGCTGCAAATTTACAACAATAAACAAAAATACACCGCCGTACTCAAAAATCTACTATATGGCAAAAAGGAAAATCCTGTGGTTCGATTCTATGCAGCGCAAGTACTATGGCTGATGAGTACGGAAAATGCATACGAAGTTCTGCAAAAAGCGGCTACTTCTGTGGATAATGAAGTGGCAATGATTGTTCATGTAGTCTTGGCTAAATATGAGAAACGTTCTCATCGGATGTGGAGTAGGAGGGAGCTTGGTGCGCTGCCTACTTTTTTGAGAATACAGTATATCGAAAATGTTGCACAGAAAAATATGGAGCTGTGGTTGCAAGACCGCGATGTATACGTCCAGTTATATGCAATAAAAAAAATATGGCTGGCAGGGAACACAGCGCCCTTGAAACGCTTGGTGAAATTTTGTAAAAACAAAAGACCTATTATTCGAGCGTTTGCCTTAGAAACGATGTGGAAGCTGGAAAATCATACGCCGTTATTTCGTGAGCAGATAACCGCAAAATATTCTCATTTACTGGTAAAAGCGATGGATGATGCAAATGCAAAAGTGAGGCAGGTGGCGATCTTAAGTGCACAAAAAATTTCGTCGCCACAATGTCGTAAAAAAATCCATGAAAAGTTACAAGATCCTGAAAAAGAGGTGCGCTCTCAAGCGATTATTGCCCTAGCTACACTAGGTGAATTTGCCGTGGTTGCCAAAATCACTCTAAATACCAAAGAAGATTTCGCCATACGCTTAATGCCATTTGCCTACTTTGAAAAGTTTACTAGCCAAAGAAAAGTCCCGGTTTTCTCTTTTGCAAGTACCTTACAACGTTTGACCATCGATCCTGATCCACGTTTGCGTAGTATCGCAATTGCATACCTAATGAAAGCCGGTGGTGGCAAAGTTGCGAAGTTTTTTATTTCGCAAATCGATTTGAAAAACAAAGCGAATCGCTTTGCTGTTATATCAGGTCTTGGGGCTAGTAATAATTCGCAAATGATACCCTATCTTTTGGATGTTGCCAAAAATGACAAAGATATCGAAATACGCAAAGTGGCTTGTTACTCGATTGTGCATATTTTACTGAATAACAACGAGGTAGAATTGGAAAAATTTCATCAGTATCTCATGCAGCAAGAGAAGGAAATTCGTGAGAGCGCCTCTATTGGATACACATATGGCATTTACGAAATATTTTACCACAGCCGCAAAAAAGCCTCTTCTATCACCGATGTTTTTGACAACAATGCATACCGACATTTTTTGTACAATATCGAAAAAAGTATTGCTGCTCTTCCTCCTACAATACACTCTATTGTAGAGTTTCGTTTGACAAAAGCACATGAACTTGGGCAAAAAGATCACCAAGCATTCAACAAGGGTGTTATTCAATACTTGTGTGGCAAAGAAGAGCAAGCTGAGCAGACTCTACGCCAATGTAATTTTGTTGACAATGGATTGTATTGTTTTTGGATGGCGCGCGTTTATTTTGCGAGACAAAAATATTCTGCAGCACGACAACTCATCGTAAAAGCCGCGCAAAGATATCCTTGGGATCAAAAGATAATTCAATTACACGCCCATATTGAAAAGAAAATGGGCAACCATTTGGCATATCAAGAACTAGTGGCACGCATGCAACTCATCGAGAAAACTGTTTCTCAGTTAGATACGGCAAGGCAAATACCAACACTTTTTGTCTATCGACGTTTGGCGCAAAAAAAAATACGTAAAGCATCGTCAGGCAAAAAATAAAACAAATATTAGGATATGGTGTTGAGAGTTTTGTAGGAACAGTTTATATCAAGTTTACACTTTCGGGATTTATTGCTGCGAGAGTACACTTATGCTTTTTACTAAAAGCATGTATGTACAAGATGTTTCGCAGAAAGTAAATCTTTGTTGCGTTGGCGATTTTCTATGTCGCGTAGCGACTTTTCTCGTGAGCTAACATTGCGTTTTTTTTGCCGCCATATTTTTCGTACTTCCTTACTTAGCCATTGTTCCCATTCCACAAAATAAACGGGATGTGCCATAACGTTCAGCTCGCGTAGTAAATCCACACGCCGCCAATAGCGAGGATTAGCAAATCGTTGTGCACAAAACAAAACATGCATGAGTCTTTGCAGTTTTTTGCGTGTCTCGTCAATTGCTTTTTCTATATCAGAGAAAGGTTGCGAAATATAGTCGCTGTGTATTTCATGTAGGATGATGCGTTCATAAGGTAGTAAGACATCAACATACGATTCTCCGCATTCCTCACTGAGTAGTTGCAAGATGTTGCAATACGATTTGACAAACTCCATGTACATTGTTTCAATATCGCGCCGTGTATACTTCATATAAAAGAGCATCAATAGACAATCTTTGCAACGATTTAGAAACTCTAGTGGATTGGGAACGTAACTTTTGATGACGTCTTTGAACTGACTTTTTGCCAATTGTATGCTCTGTTGATATGTGAGTAATGACAAATCGCGTTTCATTTGATCTAACAAATAGCGTGTTTCCACAACGATTTCCAAAGGAAAAGTGGGGGAATAGTCGTCATCAATGTGTGCACCTTTAAAACGGAAAACACGAGCGAGTTGACCGCGTACTTTTGTAAAATTTTCCATGACCATCTGACGTTGTTGGGTAACGTTTTGTGCTGACAGACGTCTTTCTACAGAGGTATACAGTTTCCAAGTATAGTACACACCACTGATATAACTAGTAACTGTCTCTACAAAGATATCTATTGCATGGGCGATGGCAATAAAGTACAAACCAAATAAATGCTGACACATTTTCAACATGTGTCGCGATTGTGCGACAATACGTTCTATTGGCCCTGGAACGCCTGCTTCATCGCTTAAGTACTTTTCAAATGTGGGGATATTTTCTAGTGGTTGTGTGGTATCTTTATCGCGAATATCGCCTTCGTGGTCTGTGGGCAATTCGCTTTTATTGTCGACTATGTATTTTTGAATATGTTTTCCATTCACAACGGCAATGATTGTGTGACCATTGACGTCAATCTCTACACTAATTTCCACCGGCTTTCTACGACAATTCGTGAGGTGGATGGTTTTAAGAACGCGATTGTTGCCAACATCGCGCTCTCCACAGGTGACGTGGATTATGATCTTATTACGCCGTGGACACACGTTATACACTTTACGTACTGGAATGGCAGTATTTCGCGGTAGAATGGTATGCAACGAGTTCCCTATTTCTACATTTAGAGATAGTGGTGTGACGTCGAGAAGTAGTACACCTTGAAGTGGTTTTTTCGGAGAAACATACATATTTTGTGTGTCAATAGTACGTGGTTGTATGCATTGTTTGTTTATATAAGGCGGAGAAAATGGTGGTGTTGGTTGGAGCATGGCTTCATGAGAAAATCCACACAATACGCCTCCTTGAATAGCACAACCCATCGCAATGACTTCATCGGGTTTTGTTGGCAATAAAACGCGTTTATGCGCAATCTCACGGATAGAATCGGTGATACAAGAAGTATACATGCCACCGCCTGCGAGAATAATTTGTGATACGCGTGGTAAAAATGGAAGAATTTTTTCCTGGATTTCGCGACAGTAACCGCGAATTAAATCGGCGAAAACTTGGCGCGAAATGACTACGTCAATGGCAATGATTTTGTCAACGCAAACGAAATGATCACATTGAATTCGCGCTTTGTTTTTGTAACTCAATGTCTTTTTTGCGGCCTCGGCCAACAATTGTAATTTGTTCATGCACTGTGGATCGTTGAGGGTAGATACATTGTGCTTTTGGTCAATTTGCTGCGCGAGCCATTGGGCAATTGCGACATCAAACTGCCTACTACCCAAAGAAAAGCGCACACTATCGCAAATCTCACAAATGCCATCCTCGATATCAATGACATTCATATCGAGATTTTTTGCGCCCAAATCGACCACTAAAACGCGACGATCTTCGATGCCGTGTGCCAGTACAATCGCGGTAGGTTCATTGATAACGCGCGCGACATTGAACTCCGAAAACATATCGCGTACCGCACGACGTTTATTGTCATTAAAATGAGCGGGCACGGCAATGACAATGCTTTTACCATTGAGTTGTTCTTTTACTTGTGTTAGCCACTTAGAATTGTGATGGATATCTGTTTTATAAGCAACTTGCGAATGTTTTTGGGCATGTACAACGACACAAGAAGAATTTCCCAAACTAACGCCACTAAATGCTGTGCGTTGTTGGGCATCACAAGAAAAATCCGGCCATTTTGGCAGACGAATAGGCCAATTATTGGCCGTACTTCTCCGTGCGGTTTGTAAAGCGTTTTGCGCAATCCAATTGCGTAACTCTACATCATTTGCGAAATTCTGTTGCGTAGCAAGTTGGGTAAGTCGCGAGACTTCTTGCCGGAGCGAAGAACGCAAGCCACCATACAGACGTCTTAAAAGACGACGTTGCAGGAGTAGTGTATTTTTTGTTGTGGGGAGGTATTGTATTTTTTGCATAAAGTTTTGTTTTGCAAAACTTATGCCGTATTTTAAAAATATGGGGAATATTATTTTGATGCAATAGATGATGACGTTTAACGCGTCATTTACGATTTAGACCTCTGTCTTGTTCCCAAATAGACTTGACGATATCTGGAACAACTTGTTTTGTGGCTCTTTGTTGTGCCCAATCAAGTATTTCTTTCGATTTGGCGGCGGTGGTACAAAGTTTCGCAGGATTAATGCGAATTCCTACTCTGCCAAGATCTAAACGATCTGCATCCCAACATGTTTGGAGGGTGACATCACCTTCGATTAAACCATTTGTATGCAGTTCACAGGCAGTGTACAGCAAATCAAATTGATGATCCGACAATTCAAAAAGTTTATTGCGCATAGCCAAAGCAAACTCTGCACCGCGTTTACCGTGCTGTGGATCTTGGTATTCACTGACTCGTTTGCTATCGTGAAACAAAGCAAACAGTGTAACGACATCCTTATCGGCATGTGTCGATTCTGCGAGACGTAAACCATTTTCCAGCACGCGCGCCCAGTGAGAAATTCCATGCGCACCACGCCAAGGTAGACTGTAACTTTGTAGAATTTCTTCAAGTAACTTTTGTATGTCTATCATTTTTTTCTCCGTTCGTTGTATTTTAGGTATCGCATACATTTAATTTGTCTGTGAATTTTTGTTGTCAAAAAACGTTCGGAATTCTCTTTTCTTAGTCATCTTACATCCTAAATAATTACTCGGGTTAAATAAACGAAAAAATCTAAAAAATCGAAAGACATTTCAAATTTTGTATGCTAAGATGAAAAAGATGTCTTATAAGGGATAAGTTTATGCGAAAAATCATTTTTACAGTAATTTTTTCTGTGATATCTAATATATCGGCCACCACTATTTTTGAAACTGCTACGATGGGACCTACTAATGCGACTATCGGCACGGGAGTAAGTGCCGATCAATTTCTAGGGGCATTCAACTGTAAAAGAAAAATCTCAAATTTAAAAAGAAAAAGTTTGCTTTTGATATACGGTTAATATACGATTAATTGATTGTAAATCAATAATAGTCATGTTGTCGGAGGAGAAAAAGACAACATGGATTTCAATTGGTGAAGTAGCCAAACTATTCGGAGTTTCAACACAAACGATCAGAAATTGGAGCGAGCAAGGTGTATTTTCCTACAAAAGGACACATGGCAATCACCGAAGATACTCAAAGCAAGAAGTTGAACGAAAGTTAGGGATAGAAAAGCAACAAGACCAAGTAACAGTTTGTTATTCTAGAGTAAGTGCTAACGACCAAAAACAAGACTTGGAAAGACAGCAACTAGAGGTAAGAAATTTTTGTGAAGAACAACAGTACTCAAATATAGTCGAAATCAAAGAAGTAGGATCAGGGCTGAATTACAAAAAACGTGGTTTTTTAAAACTACTGCGTTGGATGTTATCAGGAAATGTAAAGCGAGTTGTTGTTAGCTATCACGATAGACTAATAAAATTTGGTAGGGAAATAATAGACGAAATATGCAAGGTTAGAGGAATATCTTTTGTTGTTGTTAATGACAAAAAACAACTGTGTTTTGAAGAGCGGTTGTCACAAGACATTATTTCAATACTAACCGTTTTCTGTTCGAAAATTTACGGCCGAAGGTCACATGAACGTCGCAAGAAAAGAAAAATAGATGCAGGTAACCATTCAGACAAAACTAGATAAAAAACATGTACAGTATTTCGAAAAGTGTGCAGAGCACACAGCGAAGCGTCGTGGCGAATTGCTATGTGCTTTGTTGCGAGGTGAAAAACTGAATGAGTTAAAAAAGATATTTATATCAGAAAAAGGTATGATGGCAAGACAATTCAATTCACTACACAGCGAAGTGAAGGGAATCATCAAAGCTGCCAAAGAGTTGCAAAAAATCAACGTTGAAGATGTACAAAGAAGAAGTAAATCTCTCAAACGCGTCATAAAAAAACTATCTAAAGCGTTGGCTAAGAGTAAAAAAGATAGTTCTTCTGAAAAAAAAGACGAGAACAAAAAACTACACTTTGTATTGCACCATAAAAAGCGAAAGTTACGGAACGTAGAAAACAGAATAGCTAAACTAAAAAAACGAGGAATCTGCCTTGGAGGTCGAAAGCTGTTCAAGAAACAATTTCACCTCGAAGAAAATGGCTATGAAAACCACCAGCAATGGCTGGAAGAGTTTAGAACAAAACGAGTAAATAGGATATTTTTTATTGGTTCGAAAGATGAAAGCTTTGGTAATCAAAATTGTCAGTTGCTGGGAGACAAATTAAAGGTCAGAGTAGCTCCATCCTTGGAACGAGAATGGGGAAAATATGTCAACATACCTGTAAAGTTTAGTTATAAACAAGAAACCATCACCGCTGCGCTAAAAAACCAACAGGCAATCAACTATCGCTTTGTAAAAAAGAAAACGACTGGTATCTGTTTGTGACAACAAAGGAAAAACCAGCGCCGATAACCACGAAAAAAGAGTTTGGGACTATTGGCGTAGACTTGAACCACTCCCATGTCGCATTTGCCGAAACTAACAGACATGGTAATCTTGCAAATTATGGAAAAATCCACACTCCAATTCAAGACCGCTCTAGTGAGCAGGTCAAAGCGATGCTTGCTGAGGCATGTAAAGAAATTATCACGCTAGCAAAGAAACAACAAAAGCCGGTGGTTATTGAAAAGTTAGATTTCTCAAAAAAGAAAAAGGACTTATCAGCTCAAAAAGTACCTTACAGACGAATGATATCCTACTTTGCATACAAAAAATTTGCCTCCTTGATGAAAAGTCAGGGAGCAAGAAATGGTGTAGAAATAATAGAAGTAAACCCAGCGTACAGTAGCATCATTGGTAAATACAAATTTGCTTACTTTTTGGGAATCAGTTTACATATTGCGGCAAGCTTTGTATTAGCACGCCGTGCGTTGAATTATTCAGAACGCTTACCAGCCAGAACCGCCCGATGTCTGCCAGTGGATAGGCATTGTCACGTCTGGAAGTACTGGGCTGCGTTTACCAAAATAGCTGCCTCTAACAGGGGATCGCAAGTTGAGCTTTTCTTTTGTTCTCGGCACATTCCGTTTTGATGTGAGTGTGGCCTCTATCTTGCCTTCTGGAGTGAAATTCTCCAGCAGTAATCAGTCTCAGTACTGTTCGGAGACTGTCCTCTTCTTTTCTTTTTTTAGATTTTTGAGGTCTTCTAGGAACGGTAAGATTTTCCCTTAGTGAAACAGTTGCGGTTAACGAAATCGGTGGACACTTTTTTGGTCGCGGTACGATTTTTGGTGCCATAGTTGAACTTAGTAGCCCTTTGGATTTTCCCGATACTTTTGACATGTCTGGCTCTGATGTAATCGCATCTACTATACTAAGTACTCAACCCTCACCTAGCGAAATAACAGCACCTTTGTCCGCTCTCTTATCCCCTGGAAATTACGCCTTAGTATTCGGTTCTGGCTTTCTTGGCGCTGTGGGGGCAAGTGATGCTGCTCCTCGAAATAACACTTTGTTGGGCACACCATCGTTTTTTTTCAAAACTAACAATCTCAATGGCCCGGTATACCAAAAAATTACTCCGCGAGGATACCGTTTTTTTATCAATGGCGAGGTGGTCGCGGCTGTTCCTGAAGCAAATACTTTGGTATTTTTGGTGATGTTCGCCATGATAGTTTGTATATTTTTCAAAAAATAAGCCAGACCAAACTCTTCCCATAAGGCATATCTCATTTTCTTTGCCCATCTCACGGCGATAGTGCTCTCCTATTTTACCATTGCTGATAAGTCTAGATTTCTTTATCATAACAAACAGAATTTATATTGCGAATGTCCACAGGACTATGTTCAGTTTGTAATGGAGTATTTATGTACGACTACATTGTTGTTGGAGCGGGATCTGCTGGCTGCGTTCTTGCAAACCGACTTAGTGAAAACAAAAATAATCGAGTTTTATTACTTGAGGCCGGTGTCCGCGATAAAGATAAATCGATTCATATGCCAGCGGCTTTTGCACATCTTTTTAAAAGTGACCTTGATTGGACGTATTACACCACACCACAGGAACACGCGCATGATCGTCGTTTTTTTTGGCCACGAGGAAAAACTTTAGGGGGGTGTAGCTCGATCAATGCGATGATTTATATTCGAGGAAATCGCAGTGATTACGACGAGTGGGAACACTTGGGCAATAAAGGTTGGGGATATGAGGACGTTTTGCCTTTCTTTAAAAAGATGGGTCACCAAGAGCGCGGTGAAAACGACTATCACGGTGTGGGTGGCCCGCTCAATGTGATGGATCGCGTCTATACAAATCCCCTTGCACAAGCTTTTGTCGCAGCAGGAAAAGAGTGTGGTTTACCGTTTAACGAAGATTTTAATGGGCAAAATCAGGAAGGTGTTGGTTACTATCAAGTAACGCAGAAAAATGGACAACGCCATAGTACCGCAGCCGCTTATCTAAAACCGGTGATGAAGCGTGAAAATTTAACTGTAATTACCGAAGCGATGGCTTCGCGTTTGTTACACGAAAAAAATTGTGTAACAGGTGTGGAGTATTTGTCAAAAGGACAAAAGCATCAGGTCGAAGCGAAAAAAGAAATTTTTGTGTGTGGAGGTGCTATTAATTCACCGCAATTATTGATGTTGTCAGGTATTGGTTGTAAGGAAAAGTTGACAGAACTAGGCATACCTGTTGTGGTAGATCTTCCGGGAGTAGGGGAAAATTTACAGGACCATTTGATTGTGCCGGTAGCATATGAGAGTACGAAGCCCATTTCTCTGGATAAAGCAGAGACTTTAGGGAATTTACTTAAATATATGTTGTTCAAAAAAGGTCCTCTCACATCAAATGTGGCAGAAGCAGGTGGTTTTGTTCATGTTCAAAATACCGAAAAACCAGACCTACAGTTTCACTTTGCACCTGGTTTTTTTGTCAATCATGGTTTGACGAAGGCATCTGGGTGTGCTTTTACCATTGGACCAACGCTTGTTTGTCCGAAAAGTATAGGTTCTGTACGTTTACAAACAAACGATGCCTCAGAGTTTCCTGCGATTGATCCGCAATACTTTTGTGAACAACACGATATGGATGTTTTGATCGCCGGAGTGAAATGGGCGCGTAAGTTAGCCCAAGCAAAAGCATTTGAGGCCTTTCGTGGTAAAGAAATATATCCTGGTAGCGAGGTGCAAAGCGATGAGGAAATCGCGGAATATATTCGCTCCATAGCGCAAACTCTGTATCACCCTGTGGGAACTTGTAAAATGGGGAATGACGACCTCGCCGTTGTCGATGCCGAACTTAAGGTTCGTGGTATCAAGAATCTACGTGTTGTGGACGCCTCTATCATGCCAAAAATTGTAAACGGCAATACCAATGCTCCTGTGATTATGATTGCCGAAAAGATTGCCGCTGCGATTCAATAAAGGCAAAATTGTTACGTGCATGGAAAAGGTCTTTTGTAAACAAAAATCAAAATTTCTTTGCGCCAAGTCAAATGCATCGTTACAATGCACCAACCAAGTGAGGTATTATCCTCTATTGTTCTATATACATTAATTTAATACCAGAGTTAAGATACTTTAGAATATTTTGTGAACTCATACCAGTAGGTAGATGAATGAACTATGAACTAAAGGAAGTACTAAACCAGAATAAAAAAAATCTGGTGGAGGTCGATCTATCTGGGAAAAATTTATTTCAAGTTGACTTAATCGGAGCAAACCTTGCCGGGGCAAATTTATCGGGGGCAAACTTGTCTGGCGCATATCTTGCCTGTGCAAATCTCTGTGGAGCCAACTTGTGGGGAGCAAATCTATCTGGCGCACATCTATTTCAAGTGGATTTAACTTGGTCAGATTTAACTTGGGCAAATTTATCGGGCGCAAACCTCTCGGGCGCAAATCTTTCCGGGGCGTATTTGGGGAACGCAAACCTATCTAGAGCAGATTTGTCTAGAGCCTCATTACACGGAGCAAGTCTATTTCGCGCAGATCTATCCGAGACAGATTTAACGCAGTCTCTAATTAGTATTGGGCAATTAGCGGATTGTAATGTTAAACAATGTAAGGTCGTCGATGTAAAAAGAAAGGTAGAGTTTGTTATGATCTTTCATAAGAATTATCGCAAATTCATACCCAAATTTTTTCGACTGTATCTTTTTTGGAAATGCTTGACGAAGTTTATGGTGTTTACCAATATTAAGGTAATTTCTGAATCTTCGGAGAGTGCCAAAATTGTATTTGAAGCCGAAGGCAATGAAAATGAATTGGCGCTTCTGGCATACAGCGGTGCCATTAAAAATCTCAAGGTGATTAAGACAATCGGCGAAGGCGGATGTTTTTCACCGAGAGAAACACAGCAATTGGCAGAGGATTTATTTAACATTGGCGAACCAAATAAGATCGAATCTTACGCAACAGAAATCTCCGAGTCATGTGCTGGTGAGCTGAAAGGCTTATTAGGTTACAAAAGACTTGTCGAAGCTATGATTTCAAAAAATGAAATACTGGCTTTCCTTGCTATTTTAAAAGACAAAGGGCATGTCTTTGTCGAAGATTGGCTTATGCAAAAGAGCCTTCTTCATTAAGATCGTTTTACAAAATATGGTGTAGAAAAGCGATATGTTTTACGAAAACATAATAAAATCTGCACCGTATTGTTACATTTTTCCCTCATTTCACAAACCTTCCACGTATTCAAAACCCGTTTATCCCCAGCCTGAAAAGGATAGGGACTTTGGGGCTTTTGTTAAAAAGATAGGTACGTTATCTTTGGTATATGTACTTGTTGAGTTGATGCAGAAATATTCTATCCTTGATGCGTACCGTGGCATTGAAAGTCTCTGTCTCTTTTTCGAAGCGAAAGTTTATTTGATATTTTTGCCACTTGCGACGAATAAAACTGCGAATTTTCTTTTGATATTTCTTGAACTCTTGTGGCGAAAAGTTTTGTTTTGCGCATTCCAGCAAAGCGATCTTATACAGCGTGTCTTGCGGATTTTTCTTGTCTTTTGAACAATGGACAGTCATCATCTTTTTTCCATAGAATTTATGGAGGTCTAGCTGTCTTAATTTGTCGATAATTTTTGGTGTGATTTCCCTCGTCGATTCCAAAATCGATTTTTCTCTAGCGGTTCTGTGTGTTAAGCCTCCATAAACAGGAGTAGGGCTTTGCGAGGCATAGTTTTCATAGTGGTAGGAGGAACCGTAAACGATAAGCTCTACGGAAATGTCTGTTTTCCAAGCCTTCACTCCAAGATCGGAGTCAAATTTTCCGGTTGTTTTAAAAAGTAACTTTATGATGATACTTGCTGTTTTTTGTGTCAAAACTACTTGAAGATTCTGTTTATTGAGAGTGCGTTTTATAAAGTTGATTCCTTTATCAACGTCTTTCTCCGACTCGGAGGTTAGCGAAACGAAGAAAAGCATTTTTTGTAGCTTTCTTAAAGGGTATAGGTAATCCTCTAGGTGCTCTTTTATTGTAGAACGAAAAGTAGCGTTGATGATGATACTTCTTCTTTTGTATGGTGTGACTATTTTGGGAGAAAATGGTTTGCCTACGATATAGTCCTGCCAATGACTTTGGACAAAAGAATTCACTTCAACTTGATATTGGGTGTAGTTGGAAGCAAGCTCTTGCTTAAGATATTTTTTCATGGCAGTTTTCCACGCCTTGGCGATTGCGCCGGTCTTGGTGTTGCCTCTACCTCTACTTTCCACAGAAATGATATCTTCGTTTTGTGTAAAGACTACTGTGGAGAGAAGTAGAAATACAATGATATATCTTTTCATAAAAGTCCTTTCTAGAAAAAATTTCGTTAAACAATAGAACTTGGGTCAGGACATGTTCTTTGCGGGTCTCCACTACCAAGCGCGTCAATTTGCGCGATTTCTTCGTCACTCAATGAAAAATCAAACAATGCTAAATTTTGCTTCATTCGCTTTGGGTTTGAAGATTTGGGCAATACACAGCGTCCTGACTGGACGTGCCATCTTAGAATCACTTGCCCAACACTTACACGATGGTTTTCCGCTATTTTTACAAGGACAGGGTCCTTCAGCATGGAAAATGCGCCACTCGCAAAAGGAGCGTATGCTGCAAGAACTATGTGGTGCTCTTGGCAAAATTCTTGTAAAGAGCGGTCTTGGCAGTAAGGATGGTATTCCACTTGATTCACCATAGGTTTTATCTCGGAAACATCCTCCATGAGTGATGTAAGGTGCTCTTTGGTAAAATTCGAAACACCAATCGCGCGTGTTGCGCCTTTTTTATAAAGCTCAATAAACGTTTTCCAAATACGCGCTCGGGCTTCTCGGGCAAATGAAGCGTCTGTACCTGCAAATGTTCCTGGCCAGTGGATTAATAGTAAGTCCACATATCCGAAAGCAAGGTCGTCGAGAGTACGTGCAAAATCATCTTTGAGGCGCTCCTCTATACTATCGACTTTATCGGCATCCCAGGTTCGCAGGTGAGATAAGTTAATATGTGGAGGAGCGGCAGGGTGGGCAAGTTTTGTGGTAATAAATAACTCCTCGCGTTGAAGTGCACCACTTGCAAGTCTTTGTCCTAAGATACTTCCTACAATTCTTTCGGTACCGTATACATGAGCACCGTCTAGGGCTGTGTAACCGGCATCAAGGGCTGCATTTACCGCATACCACGCCTGTTCGGGTAAGAAACCTTGGAAATCACTTTTTCCCACCCAGTCTCCAAATGCACAGCCAAAGGCAACAGAAGGTATTTTTACTCCATTTTGTAGGTTTAAACATTGCAGTTCATCACTCATTGAAATACTCCTAGAATGAACAGTTAATATGAATTAGGTAAATATTATAACAGTATTATTTTATGATATAATAATTTACAAGATTCGCAATGACAATAACAATATGGGGCTATGATTTAAGATGAATAGCCTGTTTTAGCGATATAAATATAATTTCTGTTTTCCCCTGTAAAGTCTATATATCTCAAGAGAGAAAAAGTTGCTGAAGTTTTTTGCAATGTACTGAAAAATGCTCTATGATAACTCGGGTAAACTACTTTTGTTTACCTGAGTTACTTATTTGTCAGGAAGAATGCGCATGCAACTTTTAAACAATAGATATGCCATTGTCAAAATGGATCATCACTATGAGTTCGGTAAAATTTACTTATGTCAAGACACAAAATCGGATGAACTCGTTACTATCCAAGAGTGTATGGGTGACTACGATACAAAAATTAGTGAGCAGATAGAGTATGATTATTATCTGATTATGGGAATGGAAAGACCTATAAAACCACGAAATTTTTTTGTGGTACAAAATCGTTATTTTTTTGTTATGCAACATATAGAAAGTGAGAGGCAACGAATTGCTGCGACACAGAAAATCTATGAAATGTTGCATAAGGTCATCGATAAAGAATCTATTGCCAGGAAAAGTACTCTCCCAAAAACTCTAGCTCACACACAAACACCGCAAAAAAAATACATTCCTTCTCGCGAGCGATGGCGTGAGTTGAAGGAAAAAAGAGCAAAAAAAACGGAAAAAAATATCACCATGCGCATCATTTTAATATTTGCGGTAATTTTTGTGGGTACCCATCTTTGGAAGTATATAAAAACACAACGTGTAATAAATCACTGCAACAATGCAAAATCCTATATGCAAAAACATCAGTATGGTTTAGCACTTAAAGAATTGGCAAGTGCTATTGAGTACAATGAACGACAAGCCGCTGTGTATTACCAACGCGGTCTTGTATATCAAGCAATGCTTGGTAAAGAAAAGTTGGCTGTACAAAGCTTTTCACAGGCCATAGTACTTGACCGCAAAAATCCTCAAGCGTATTACCAAAGAGCACTGTTGTATGTATCACAAAAAAATAGCAGATTGGCCCTCCACGATTTAACGAAAACGATTCAGTTTGATCGCCAAAACTCCCAAGCATACTACCGCAGGGGTCTAGTGTATAGTCAACTTAAGGGAAAAGAGATGAATGCACTCAATGACTTCAGTAATGCGATACGGCTTGCGCCTAACAAGGCAATTTTTTATTATCAAAGAGCGATATTGTATAGCAAGATACAGGCAAAGGAAAAAAATGCATTACGCGATTTTACGACAGCCATAAAACTGGGGATCAACAACTTCTATATCTACAGCGAAAGAGCAAAGATTTACGAAAAAAAGCGACTCCATGAGGAAGCACTTAAAGACTTATCCACTGCACTACATATGGACGCGCAAGCAGATGGTTATTATCGACGAGGCAAAATATACGCGAAGCAGAAGAAATACACGGCGGCGATTGCCGATTTTAGCAATGCCGTTCATGTCGATCGTAAATTTTCGAAAGGGTATATGGAGAGAGGTGATGTATATTACCGGCAAAAAAAATACGACTTGGCGATCGAAGATTGGGTTACTGCTGTTAAAACTGAGGGGCAATATATACGTTTGTCCTCCTTGGTAAGCAATGATTTCAAAATAGAATACATCACAAAACTTCTCGAAATACAAGCGTATTCTAAAGCATATCTAGAGCGAGGGAACATATATTGTTGGCAGAGAAAATATGAGTTAGCTATCGATGATTGGATTAAAGCAGCGGAGATAGATGGAAAATACAGTTTCTACATATTTTTGGTAGGGGATGACCTCGCCATCAAATACCTGACAAAATTTATTGAGTTACAACCGCGTTCTGCACGTGCATATTTAGACAGAGCCAAGAGATACCATAAACAAAACAGAGTCCTTGCGGCGATTGAAGACTGGAGTCGTGTTTTAGAGATCGATAAATATACATGCTATATACCCGAAGTGGAAAAGTGTGATGCGGTATACTATGAAGCAATGCTTGAGTATTTAACAAAAGTACTCAAAAAACGTCCCTATATGGAAAAAGCATACAGCGCAAGAGGTTACATCTATCGCAAACAACAAAAATACGACCTCGCACTTCGTGATTTTATCAACGTGCCGATTATGCAACGTGAAAACGCCAAAAACATTAGAGAGACTCTCAAATACGTACAAAAAATGCGCCAATTTCGCGAGAATGTGTTCCATAGCATTAAAAAGAAAAAGGATCCTATGCAAAAACGTTTGAGTTTAGAGGAAGAGACTTACAACAAAGCGATGTACCTGGAAAATAACGACGATTTCAAGCTCAAGTTTCTCAGCAAATTTATAGAATTCTACCCTAAATTTGTGCAGTTGTATGTTGATCGTGGCAAAATATACAAAGGACAAAAAAAATATGCTTTGGCAATTAAAGATTGGGAAAAAGCCATTGAGTTAGGGGGAGCGGTAAGGGAATTGCGGCGATGGATTGATGGTATTACAAACAAATAGCTTGTCTAGAGATGAATATAATTAGATCGCAACGCAAATCATTTTATTTCGTAGGTTTAAATATTACATTCGGATACATAACACTTGATATTATCTAGAAATGTGCGATATTATCCTCTATAACTATTCTCGCCTGTCAACCTTAGGAGCTCAAGATGATAGAAACTGTAGAGTGTGAATACAAGTGCAACAAAGACGTCAAGTTTCAAACAACAACACCTGTCAATAATTCGATTCTAGATAAAGATTTATTACAAAAAAGACTTAAGGCCGTTTCGTTTGTCATGTTTTTTGGTGTGGCTATTTTTTACATACGTGGTCTTTATGCTCAGGACCAGCCGATGGGGCAACAGTTGGTTACTCTGTGTCTCCTGGCGGTGAGTACGGGAGTGTTGATGATACGTCCATTTTCTCTGCGCTTTTTGCGGATGATGGAGGTATTTGTGTTTGGTTCGATGGTACTATTGCTTATTGCAAAATATTTTTCGGTGATTATTGCGATGGGCAATAAAGGGGATTTTGCTGCGGTAACATTGAATCAAGTGTATTTGTGTTCGGGCTTAGTGAATATTATTGTGGTGTATGGACTATTTTTACCCAACAATTGGCGACGTACATTAGTGTTTGTCGCTGTCACGGCCAGTGGATATTTTGTTACCGCAATATGGGTAAATTTTTCGCACAATTCTCTCGATTTGGTCAACCTATGGACGGTGACCTATTTTCTCTTTGGTGCCATAATTTCCTGTTCCGGTTCTTATGTGATTTATTCGTTGCGTAAGGAAGTTTTGGACGCGAAAAATGTTGGTCGTTATAAGCTAATCGATAAACTAGCTAGTGGTGGAATGGGAGAAGTTTGGCACGCCGAACACCAAATGCTCGCGCGTCCTGCAGCGGTAAAATTAGTGCGTCCAGATGTAAATGAAACCTCAGAAGATGCCGTGGTGCGCTTTGAACGGGAGGCCGAAGCGATCGCCAAACTCGATTCGCCACATACTGTACAAATATACGACTTTGGCATAACAAATTCGGGTGACTTTTACTACGCAATGGAGCTTCTCAAGGGGCTTGATTTGGACGACTTTGTCGATAAATATGGACACTTTCCCATCGCACGTGGTGTCTATGTACTCCAACAAATTTGTAAGTCGTTAATGGAAGCGCATAACAAAGGCTTAGTACACCGTGACATAAAACCAGGAAACATATTTTTGTCACGTAGAGGTTGCGAATACGACTTTGTGAAAGTTTTGGATTTCGGTATGGTGAAGCGAGATTGGGATTCGCAAAAAATTACTCAGGAAAACGTCATTAACGGTACACCGACATTTATCGCTCCGGAGATGATCCATCGCGAGAAAGGTGACATCGACGCACGCACCGATATTTATTTACTTGGATGTGTTGCATATTGGATTTTTACCGGCCGCTTTGTCTTTTTTAAAGACAATATACTGGCAACAGTTTTGGCACATGCCTCAAGTGAACCAAAGAGAATTTGCGAATTTATAGAGGATTTTCCCGAGGAGCT
Organism: Candidatus Uabimicrobium amorphum; assembly: GCF_009002475.1. Classification (GTDB taxonomy): domain Bacteria; phylum Planctomycetota; class Uabimicrobiia; order Uabimicrobiales; family Uabimicrobiaceae; genus Uabimicrobium; species Uabimicrobium amorphum. Next base: position 7,941,627 of record NZ_AP019860.1, on the reverse strand, counting down.
AGACGATCTTGTTATGCGCTGTTTGGAGAAAGAACCCGAGAATAGACCCGCGTCGGTCAAGGATGTTTATGTTGGTTTAGAAAAATTGGGTTATGCCAGGGAGTGGAACCAAGTACTCGCAGAAGAATGGTGGCGGGCGAATATTCTGGGAGCGGAAAGTACAACGTATTGGCAGTGAAAATTGTGGGCGAGTCGTTTTCTATATGGTACTCTTAGGTATGTTTGAGAGTACCATTTTACTGCGAGCAAAGCTGTAGTTCTTCATAGATAACAAAATCTTTGTCACTAGCCAAGACTTTCACTTTCTTATCAATAGGCGCATAGCCAACTTTCTCAATCGCCATTTCGTAAACACCAGGTTTTATTAATGTCGTTTTGTCTAACATAAAACCGTCAAATTTAATCATATCAATGACCACAAATCTACCATTTTCATCTACCACATTTACTACAACATTTCTTTTTTGCGCAATCAAACGTTGATGGATCACATAAGGCGTTTCACGTGGCATAACCAATAAGTTTTTTTTCACTGTTTGGTACCCTGGCTGGGTAATGGTATACGTGTAGTTTTCTGGAGAAACTTTTTGGGTATTGTTGGTGTAGGTGGAGCATACGTCTCTTTGTAAGCGCAGTACGTATTTACTATTGCTTTCGGGAGGAACATCATAGGTAATGTTCCATACGAGTATCACATCTTTGGGATCTAACATGTATGAGATGGTATAAGGCTGTTCTGCGGGTGGAATTTCGATTATTTTGTCAACGGGAATATAACCGCGACGTTGTATTTGCAGACGGTATTTGCCCGGCTTGAAACATTGTCCTAATACAGGTTTACCATTTAGGGTTAATTTTTCAGGACGGATACGCATTTGCGGAAAAGAGGCATGGATATTGGCGATCACTTGTCTGGGAGAGGACCTCAGTTTGCGTTTATAAATAAATGGCTTATCGGAAAAGCGCACGACTATGTTTTCGCTAATACTTTTATACCCTGGTTTTTTCGCATCAATGCGGTGTTTTCCTATGCGTATTTTTTCACCGTTACGTAGCGGATATTTATTGAGAAAAACTTGGTCTACGGTGATTGGTTTTGTGGTGTCGTAGTCGCTAGTGAAACAAACCTTTATCTTGCGAAATTGTCCATCAGCATGAAGATGACAACACCATAAAAATATATAAAAATACCACTTCATTTCTGGCTCCCAGTGTAAACCTATACTTTTATTACGAAATACTATTGATACAGACAATGAAGATGGGTAATTATTCATAATAGGTGAAAAATATATTTGTGATACCTATTCTTATGTGTTTTGTTAGAATTAAATTCACAGAGTATTTTTAGTTGTCGCATTTTAAAACTATTCGCAAAATTGAAAGGAACTAAAAATGTATGTTGGAATGAACCGTTTTCAAGTTCGAGAAGAGTTTGCCGCTGATTTTGAAAAATTGTGGGGAGAAAGAGATTCTCATTTGAAGGAAACCCCGGGGTTTTTGCAATTTCATCTGTTGCGCGGTGACGTCACCGATGGAGTACGTTTGTATTCTTCGTATACCACTTGGCAATCAAAGGCAGATTTCGAAAATTGGACGAAATCCGAACAATTTGTCAAGGCGCACAAAAAAGCAAAAATGCCGCGCGAAGCTTATGTGACTCATCCGAAATTTGAAGGTTTTGAGGCACTTTTTTCTATCAATTAATTCTTAAGAAGAATCACGACCAGTGAAGTTTTTGCAAAATTGCCTTTGGTGGTTTTGCAAAAATTTCACAAGGTATAGATAAATGTATTTAAGGAATTCCGTTATGTCTTTAGAAAAAAAGCACCAAAACCTAAAATACGTTTCTACACATTCTGAATATGTCAAATGGCTTGGGGCTCCTGATCACGAACAATACCAAGAATGTTGGCGAAAATTCTATCACCGTTACCACACACCTATTATTAACTACATTTTGAAAAAAGCCGGGTGGCGCAAGGATCATATATATAAGGCGGAGGAAATAGCTTCTGTTGTTTACGAAAAAGGTTTTCGCTGGAGTTTTAAAAAACAGGACGGAGTAAGTTTTCGCGCTATCTTGAAGCGTCTAGTAAAAGATGCACTCAGTGATTACATGAAAAAGCAAAAGGATGTTCCTCTTTGTGAACATTTGAGCGAAGATCCTAAGGCATCGCAAGATTCGGATTGGGATAGTTTGTCGTTTGAAATTTTGCAAACTATTTCTCTTCGTGTTCTGGAAGGATACAAAGGAAGACAGCGCGATGTTGTGAAATGGATTTGGGAACATGGAAAATGGCCTAAGCCCGGAGAACTGGCTGCGATATTGTCGATCAACAGTGATCATGAAGAGAATAACAAAAATGCAGCAAAGCAGTGGCGTAAGCGCAATAAAAATTTATGGCAAGATTTTCAAGAGAAATTAAAGCATCAGATTTGTCAACTTGCCATGGGAGAAGATTGCCAAGAGCAAGAAATGAGCTACTTTGAAAATTTAAAAAATTTTTAGTGTACCCTTTTTCCAAAATCGCAGGGATAGGTTTGCAAAACAATAATTTTTTAGGAGAAATATTATGATGATTGAATCTATTCCTGAAACAAATCCTCTACGTGTAAATGTTCGCACCTCTAGTGAAGAACGCTCACTGAAACCTGGTGATATGTTGTCTCATTTTGAAATTATTTCCAAAATAGGCGCGGGAGGAATGGGCGTTATATATCTTGCCCGAGATATGCAAACCGATCGCAAGGTTGCCTTGAAATTGATTCTGAACGATCAACAAGCCTCCGTTAGTCAAAAACAAAGGTTTTTACAAGAAATAAAAGCCTTGGCTAGGTTACAACACCCCAACATTGTGCAGTTCATTTCTTTTGACGATACACCTGTTGAGTACTATGCAATGGAGTATATCGAAGGTGAAACAATCGACTCGCTCATAGGTAAGAACGATTGGTCGCAAATCGCAAAGATATTTGAACAAATATTTATGGCGGTTGCCGAAATTCACAAGCGTGAAATTGTCCATCGCGATTTAAAACCGAGTAATGTCATGATCGATCGCTATCACCAACCTAAAATTATGGATTTTGGTTTGGCGAAAATGACAACAAACAGTGCTTATGTAACACGCTCGGGCAATATTGTTGGTTCTCTTGCCTACATGTCTCCTGAACAAGCAGCAGGTATTGAGGTGACTGGGCGTAGCGATGTGTATTCTTTAGGTGCCACATTATATCACATTCTTACTGGTCGTCCTCCTTTTCAAGGGGAAAACATTTTTGCTCAGGTAAACAACACAGAGCCTGTGGAACCGAGAACCCTCAATTCGGAAATTCCCGTCGAACTCGAAGCAATCTGTTTAAAATGCATGGAAAAGTCTCCGCGTTATCGTTATGCAAGTGCGGAAGACGCTGCTACAGACTTGGGGAACTTTAACAAAAATCTCCCTATTAAGGCGAAACCTAGTTCTACAATGATTCGTGTGCGTAAATTTTTTATGCGCAATAAATTGGCGTGTTCTGTGGTGTCTGGTCTTGTTTTGTTTATCTTGTGTTTGATTTCGTGGCATATTTATTCTTTATACCACGAACAAGAAATCGCAATTGCCGCCAAAAACCAAGAAGAAGAGGCGAAGCAAAAAGCGCAACATCAAGCAACAGAAGCCAAACTACTCTTAGCCAAAATTTCTTTAGCCCAAGGGAAAAGGTTTGCGAAGAAAGGACTATGGAGAGATTGTGGTGCACTTTCTGCGAATAGTTTGACTTTTTTACAAGGGCTCACAGGCAAAAAAATTGAAAAGGCGCGACAAGAAGGTACGAAGTGGCTACAGCGTTCTTCGCATAACTACAGGCGTTTATGGACGGCTGGTGATATACATCGCGGTCTTAGTAAAGTGATCTATAGTCCTGATGGAAAAACTCTTTATGGTATTGACCATGATCGACACCTTGTTTCTGTATATAATTCTGAAACCGGTGAGCATATAGAAGATACTATGCCACATACTACGCATATAAACTCCATTGCTTTTAGCCGAGATGGTAAATGGTTTGTCGCGGCAGATGCTCTCGGCAATATAAGCGTACGTAATAATGAGGAGGGTAGTATAAAAAAATGGAAAGCCCACAAACAGCAAATTCACACGCTTTCATTTCACCCACAATCTAAAATACTCAGCAGTATTTCTTCCTCTGGTAATGTAAAGCTATGGAATGTAGAACAACAAAAATTGGTGAAGTCGTGGGGGGGCCACAGTGAAAAAACGTTTTGTGTTGCTTTTCACCCGCAAGGAAAGTTGTTAGCTACCGTATCAAAAACCGAGATTAAGATTTGGGATTGGCGTAATCAAAAATTGATTGTGGGTGATTCATCGCTAGAGTTTTATCGTGGGGCGTGTGTGATATTTAGCCCTGACGGAAAACTAATGGCGGCCATCGCAGATGGTTCTTTGCATGTGTGGGATATTTCGCAACAAAAATTGAATCTATGTTTCAAAGATCGCTTTAGGTATCGGCGCCACGGTAAAACTCATACGTACCAATCGCGTCGTCTTGGTTGTTTTTCCGAGGATAGCAAAATGATTATCTCGGCACACCAAATGCAACCGCATGCATTTGACGCTTACACGGGTAAAAAACTCTACACCTTCGAGGATACCTGTAAATCCATCAAATCTGTGGCTCTTGCCCCCAATGGTAAAGAAGTTGTCTTTTCTACTTATTATGTAAATAAGTGGCGTTTGAAAGAAAATGGACCAAAGACAGATATCTTACCTCATAAATCTATAATTGAGCGCTTTATTTTTTCTGCTGATGAAAAGGTATTGGCCAGTATTGGCTTTTTGGGAAGAGCCATACTTTGGGATGTAAAAACAGGAAAAAAACTAGTTTGCTTCGAGAAGTGCAATAGTGAATTTCCTGCATACTTTTTGGATAACGATACATTTGTTTTTATGCCAAAAGAAAAGAATCTTGAAAAAGAAAAATGCGTTATTCGACATTGGAGTATTTCGAAAAAAGAATTCGTCAAAGAAGAGTGGCTCGATTTCAATGGGTATTTTCCCCGAGATATAGTCGTTGACGGCAATAAAATAGCTTTTTCCTTTGTTATTTACGAGAAAAGGAATCAACGGGTAGGATTTTGTGTTTATGATCGCCATACAAAAACGTATGAAGAATATCCGGTGTTAGATCGCAGTAGTTATTTGGCCATGAAGAAAAACAGAGTTGCCGTTGGGTATTTTAGAAAAGACGATATACAAGTGTGGGACACAAAAGCCAAAAAAATTACTCATACGTTTAAACACTCGACAGGAGTGAAACATATACTTTTTGATAATAGCGCACAGCGGTTAATTTCGGCGAATGCGAATGGGGAAATAAAAGTGTGGGGTATTCCGGAAAGTAAGCTTCTTTATACCATTGATAAAAAATTCCAAGATATTCACTCATTATCTCTACTTGACGGTAATCTGGTGGTTTCCGCAGGTGAAGTTTTCGTTTGGAATCTTGTTAAAAATAGGGAGGTTTATACCATCGATCGTTACCATTACGAACGCGCTACTTTGGGAGGACGCTACCTTGCCACACAAAAGGATCGTCGCTTGATAGAGCTGTGGGATACTTCTCTTGACAAAAGAAAACATTACCAAGAGAAAGTTCACAATTTTTTTGTCATGCCCGACGATGATGCACTAGTGATTCCACCGGTAAAATATGGTACCCATCTTTATGATTTAAAAAAACAAGCGTTTGTTCGTAAAGTAACAGATCGATCCATACACTACGGAGCAATTCCTACATCGTCCAAGTTTTACATGTTTGATGGTGGAGATATTGTTTCTTATGAAATAGGTACAAGTAAAAAGACCGATATTGCCAAGCACATACGTGCAACCACTTTTAGTTTTTCTCAATATGGGAATTTTTTCGCTTATATTGGGAGCGACAGTAATCGTATTGTGGTGTGGGATCTTGAAAAACAACAATTCAAGGATATTGAATACACAGACAATTTAAAAGATGTGGTGTTAAGCGCTTCAGGTAATATGGTTGCGGCAAAAACTATGACCAATAAAATTGTTGTATGGGATATGTCAACACAAGAGAAATTATTTGTGATTCACGATCAATTTTGGAAGCACAATGGTCAAGCTAACTTTAGCAACGATGGTTCTATACTTGCGTATAAAAGTATGGACAATAAAATTCATGTTTGGAACACCATCATACAAAAACGTTTGTGTGTCATTGATCGCGATGTGTCTTATACCGTAATTCACCCCAGTAATCAATTTCTTGTTTTGCCGAACGATGGGCGAATAGAAGTTTGGAATATACAAACAGCAAAGATGGTTTATGAAATGCTGAATAGCGAAAAGCGTACCACAAGACTTACGTTTAATAAAAACGGAGATAAGTTATTTTTCACATATGAGGGAAAATTGGCGATGATGGGGTTCTCTTCTCATGTACTTGGAGAAATGGCGAATATGAGCATACGTAGAGACATCTCCGAGGAAGAGATTCAGAAATGGTTGCGTAACAATCCACAAGAACTTTCGAAAAAGCTATTCAACTACGAAGTAAGCGACACATTAGAACTTCAGACGTATACATCTAAAAAAATTTGGTAGTTCCTTAAAACTTCGTAACGTCTAGATCGACACACTTGTGAGCAAGACCTAATTGCTATACGAACAGTTAGGTCTTTGCCATATTTATCCAAAACTATGAGACTCATCGTGTGCTCCGTTTATTATGAAGCAAAAATACAATCATTACTGTTCGGAGACTATTTGGTAGTGGTGTAAGGCCCTGAACCATAGAAAAATCGGGGTTGCTAGTATGAAAGAACGCATGGCTTTGTACCACCACGGGCTTTCCGTAGATCTATTTAAGATATTGATGAAAGATCCCGAAGATACGCTGCCTTCGCTGACAAAAAGATAGAAGGCAAACATCAAAAGTGCAATACTTGCGAACATCGCCAAGTACAGTGGTATTGTCGTTGTGAGCTTTTTTGTGTAAAAGAACAGTACGACTAACGTTATTATGCTACCCAATAAACATAGTATGTCTTGCCAATGAAATCTAGGTTCCCAATCAAAAAGATTGTTATTGATGTCGATAAAAATAGCAAAAAAAGCAATAGCAGCGCATGCTGCGGGCCAAAGTAACGCATACAATGCACGTTTTAAATTTTCCATTCCAACTACTCTAAAAAATAACCGGTGTTTGTTGCGCATACACGTAAAATCTTTTCGTTTTTTAGATCATATACTACGTGATAGCTCAAGAAATCACCACGAATCATCGATTTGTATAAAATGCTTTTGCCACAGTATATCGCCATGATTTGTTGCTGATGGTCGACAAAAGAAATTTTCGGTGCGTTGTCTTTTATGTAAGGTGATGTGTTTAAATCTTTCTTTTTTAAGTGTTGCATGGCTCGTGCAAAACGCTGTGTTTTTTTGAATAGGTTTAAATCAAATGCCGCAAAATTTTTATGGAAAAAAACTTGGCTGAGTTTGCATACTTTTTTCCATTTTTCCTGGTTTAGATCCTCACATTTTTGTACTTCAATTTCCACACGCATATCTTCAATCTTTGTGTACTTTGCGGTAATTTTCACCCAAGAGGATTTTATAGCCACGTCATTGGTTACATAATACCTTTTGGTGGTGAACAGATTTTTTTTGTATGCATAAGTTGTGAAGTAGCAAAATTTACCTTGTTTTTCTATCTTGCCATGACAGGTAAACGTTTTACCTTTCGCGTCTGTTGATAGTTTATGCTCGGTGTATTGATCTATCTCCCCCACATAAAATAAATCTTGTGCGCTTACTATGCACATGCAAAATAGTGTGAAAATAAATATTTTCATGCCTCTCTCCCACTACGTGTTGTTGAAAAAATCGTTGCATATTTTGTTGTTTCTAGTTATATTATACAGTCTACAACTACAAAACTTGACAATTATTTTGTTGGTATTTTACCACAAAGTAACCACAAAATTTTGTGTTGTGGCTTTATTAAGATACACACTCTGTGTATATACCTATCAGTGAGCTCTTCGGAGTTTGTTGATATCCACATAGGGAGGTTTTATGTTGGAGGTGGCGATTTCCCTGGAGTTACTGGGAGAAATTGGCCAAGTTTTTCATGAAAAAATATTTAATTTTACTTTTAGTACCTTTCATTTCTGCTCTTTTTGCAGATGAAATATTTTTAAGTAGAACTACAGAAGAAACAAACACGAAAATTGTTAGCGAAGATATGTCTTCTGAAATAGGTTCTACAACAATTCGGTTTCACATCAAGTCTGTTTTTACCGAAGAAGTAGAAACAGCAAAGGGAAAGTTCACCCGTTTGTATGTGCCAGGTTGTTTTAACACGAATCAAGAAGGAACACCAAAGTTACCAGTTGCCAGTCGTTTGGTAGAAGTTCCTTACGGTTGTGAGGTAACAGCTAAAATTGAGTCTTCTGTTGAGCGTGAATTCGATTTGGCGGCAATCGGAATACATTCCCCCATTTCTCCTTATCAACCTTCCGTTTGTAAACAGGATGAAGAGTCTGAGTATAAATTTAATCCCGTAGCATATGCAACTAAGTATTCGAAAACTAGTCCACTTCGCGTTAAAGAAGTAGGCATTATGCATAACTACAGAATTATTTTGCTACAAATGCAACTTGCAAACTACAGTCCAGCGGACAATAAGATTAAGTTCTACAACAACATTGTTGTAAAGTTAACTTATAACAAACTAGACATGAACAAAGTGAGTGCATTCAAGCAAAAATACTCTTCGCGTTCTTTTGATGTTTTGACAACACGCGTTTTGACTAGCAAAAAAATGGCGCGTTTTAGCCGTGATAGAGCTCCGTTAAAATACGTGATTGTTTCCGATCCAATGTTCAAAAACTCTTTACAAAGATTTATTTCTCATAAAGAGAAAATGGGATACACAGTTGTTACAGCGTATACCGATAAAGTTGGAAAAACACCAGAACAAATCAAAAGCTTTATCCAAAAAGAATATGACAATCCAAGTGACGGAATTATTCCTAGCTTTTTGTTGTTAGTAGGTGACAATGAGCAGATCCCTGCTTGGAAAGCAACCCAAGGAGCATTCATCACAGACTTATACTATAGTCTGCTTAAGGGAGAAGATTTTATTCCCGATGTTCTGGCGGGAAGATTCTCTGCAAAAACAATTAACGACTTAGAGCCACAAATTGACAAGACCATCGTTTACGAAAACGCACAAACTCTCGATAATGAATACTTAAATAGAATCTTGATGGTTGCTGGTTGGGACCCACATTTTACGCAAAAAAGAGGTGTTCCTCATCTGCGTTATGCTTTAAAGTACTACTTAACGGCAAAAGGTGGTTATAAAAACGTAAAAGATAGTACATTTTTATCTACAGGATCACAGCAAAATGTGGCAGCGATTAAGAATGCTTTTGATCGTGGTGTAGGGGTTTTCAACTACACAGCACACGGTGTTGAAGACGGTTTTGTCGATCCAGAGATGAAAAACTCAGATATTAAAAATCTTGCAAACTTTTCCATGTATCCAGTAGTTATTGCCAACTGTTGTTTGACAGGTGCATTTGACACGGATGCTTGTTTTGCAGAAGCTATGGTTCGTGCAAAAGATAAGGGAGCTGTTGCTTTTGTAGGAGCATCTAGTTTTACTTTTTGGGATGAAGACTTGTGGTGGGGTGTTGGTTATACAAGTATAACTAGCAATATCGAAAAAGGATTGCCGCCGCTACGCTCTGATACCGGAACAGGTGCTTACGACTATAGTTTCCAAAAATTGAAAGAATTCACCAACTCGGGAATGATGCTAACAGGTAATATGGCTGTTCAAGAAGCAAATTCTTTCTTAACTAAATATTACTTCGAAGTTTATCACCTTTTTGGTGATCCTGGAATTTCAACTTTTTGGGCAAAAGCAGGTAAGTAGTAGATATTTAATATATAAAAGCTCTATAGCAGAGCTTTTATATATTATTTTTGTTCTTCATTCTCTGATGGTTCCGCAGGTTCCTCTCCTGCCTGTTCTTCTTCTCCCTCTCCCTCTACTTCCAAACGTCCAAACATACGCTTCAGAGGTGGTTGTTCGAAAAACTTGGCAATGCTCACCAAATATCCCACAAACTGTTCCATTTGCTCAGTGGCTTTCGATATTTGCACTTCCATTTCTTGTATACGTTGCAACAAGTTGCGGATAGAAGTTTCGGAAACAGTAATGCGATCATTAATTTGTTTTTCGCGTTGTTGAATTTCTTTGATTCTCTCATCAGTTCGCGAAGCATTCTCGCGCATTTCTTCTAGATAACTCAGTATATCTTCTAGAGCATCTGTTTGCGCAAAAGTTTCTACTATTTTTTGTACAGCTTCCTCTAAAACGGCCCGCGTTCCTTGATCTACAAAGCCAGCGTATTCAGCTTCTCTTTTTTGAATATCATTCTCCGCCATTATTAGACCTTTCTGTAAGTTTTATAATGATAAATTTTCGAGTGATTTTTGTTCGCTAGAAAATTGTTTTACTTCTTTGAAAAAACTACGGATAAAACCTTCACGACCACTAATAACACGTGGTTGTGTTCTCGTCAATATTTCCAGTGCTTTTAGTTCATCGCTTACCGAGTCTTTGTCTCCTAAACTATTCGCTAGCCACAACAGCGATGTCAATAATTCTTCGCCATCGCCAAGAACAAAAGGACGCAAACCATAGCCTGGTGCTTTTTTTAGTCGTTGATAGGACTTATGAGCATCGATAAATTGTCCCCCTTTGAGGAGACGACCTGCTCCGAAACCAATGTAGGCAATTTTTTGTTTGTTGCTCTCTAAAATATCTTTTACCGGGAGTTTATCGAGACGTGTGCATTCATGCCCGATTTGGTGGAAGTCAACAGCGCGCCATATAATGTCCACCTGATCAACAATTTTTGCAAATGTCTCTTTTGCCTCGGGGGACTCGAAAATTCTGTCGTGAACAACAATTACTTTGGTTTTTTGTAAAAACCAGTTTTCGCGAAGATCTTTGCTGTCGCTAGAGACGTGCTTAATCGGAAGAGATGTCGCCACGGGTAGACTACAACCATAAACAACGATACCGGAGTATAACTCACTTTCTTCTAAAGTTAAATCTCCGATAATGGTTAGGTAATTCATCATTTCTTGCGAAAACGGTGTCGAGATCAAAACCTTGTGCTCTTCTTTTTCAGGGCACACTTCGTTGCATACATGCCAAAAACGATATGTTTTGTGATTGAAAATGAGTGTACGGCATGCTTGCAAGATGGGTAGGGCAAGTTTGGCGTAATGCATGGTTCTTGTCGTTGCCATCTGTAGTGTTTGGCGACGCTTTTTGTATTTTAACGCACTAAATCCCATCGTATGCTGTTTTCCTGTTTGCTTTAACTCTGATTCTAACCAGTCGCGAACGGTACGCAACTGATTGAGTAGGATGCGATACGGTTCAGGATCGTGGTCAACAGCACTTGTGTTGAGCTCGTCTTTTTTCTGCGCCAGCACGGTAAGGATAGTTCCCACATTTTGAAACCAGTTTTGACTCCAACTTTTTAGGTAACCGTTGAGGGTAATGAGGTAGACATTGTGGTAATCGAGTAGGTCTTCTTTTAGCGCTTCACGGTCAACAAAGGTTTCTGTTACTTCGCGTTCGGTGTATCCCCAGTCGTCTTTTTTGAAGAGCTTTCCCATCCATCTTTTCATCTTGGAACTTACCCCAGCTTCTTCTAATACATCAACGCGTACAACTTTTTCGTAGCGTTTTAACTGCGGCATGTCGGGAATGGATTGTGCATCTTCGGGACGGGCAGCTTGCAAGTCAACCGATAGCTCAACGGCAATTTTCTGTAAACGTTCTTCAATGCCGTCTGCTTGTTTAAAGAAAACGTTTTCCACATTTTTAATTTTATCGCGCACTTTTGTTGCCAAACCGTCGAGCTGTACATCTTCTGACTCTTCGATAAATGCGAGAAAATCGTCTTTAACTTTGTATATGTCTTGTTGTAACTGTACCAAGTTGGGAAATGCATCGTCTGTTTCAACGGGAATCGCATTTTGTAGGTGATTTAAACGCTCTTTTTCTTGTTCGCGAAAGTACGACGCTTCTTTTTCTTTCCCTCGGGCACTGAAGTAATCCATTTTTACACGGTCAGCGAGTTTTTGAATTTCGTTGAGAAGAAGCTGTAAGCGCTTGCCGGCTATTTGTTGCGAGACCTTGTCATGTAAACGTTCAAGAACGCCTGTTACTTCCCCGAAACCACTCGAATGCCATGCTTCTTCGGTGGAAGGGTCTACATCTGGCGACTTTAAACGTAAGTTAAGTGCATCGATAGACGACACCTGGATAATATGAGCGTTTCCAAGACCTATCGTTTGATGTAGTAAGTTTTTTACGCGGTTTTGATGCTTTTCCAAAACTTCCTCGGTGGATTCAATGATTTTTCCACCTTTGCCATAACGCGCTTCCACTGCGTCCTTGTGAGTTTGTACCACAATAGTTGGTTTAGATTCGCGACAGATTTTCGCCAGTGCTTTCAAATTTTCCTTATCACTGGTTGATTTTGTTGTTGTGAGAAACAACACCACGTCCACTAGTGGAATGAGAGTGCGTAGTGTAAGCTCTTCATGTCCTTGTAAACCAAAGGCATCAAGCCCTGGAGAGTCGATAAGATCGTACTTTGGTGGTATCATTAGGTTTGGTAGGTATAAGTGCATTTCTTGCACATTTTGTTCGTTGTTGGGATTTTCGGCTTCGTCTCCGTAGCGTTTTACCCACAAAGAATTGCATTCTTCGTTTTCAAAGTTGTATTCATTTTTGTCGCCGAAGAGTACTTTTAGTTTGCGTTCTTCGGACTTGCGGCACACAACTAATATACCTGAAGTCGGTTGTGCCCCTCTAGGGAGTATATCTTCTCCTGCGAGAGCATTGATAAAAGTAGATTTACCTGCCGAGGTAATCCCTACTAAACCGATACGCAAAAAGTTTTTTTCCCAATCGTCGACGCGATTGGTTAGCCATGAATTAAAATTATCGAGATATGTCGATGTCGGAAGTTCTCCTTGTTGCAGAGACTTTAGCTTTTCTATGGCATTTTTTAGCGTTTGTGTATGGTTAATATTATTATTAGCATCCATTGCGATTTCCTAAGGAAGGTTGTTGTGAACTTCTTCAAGAGAATCAAAAAAGCGAAAACGATTTTCGACTCTGGTCAACTTAAATACTCGCATAACTTGAGGTTGCGTTTTTACCAGCCAAACTTGACCATCTTTTTTCTCCATACGCATAATGGCAAGAAGAAAGCTTGCTAGTCCTTCGCTAGCTAAAAAATCAACGTCCTCCATATCGACAACGAGTAGTTTGATATTTTCTAGGTCAGCAATTTCTACAAACTTAGGTTTCACCACTTTGGCAGATTCAAAATCTAAACTACCTTGTAGTTTTACAAGGCGCGTATGTTCGCTTAAATCTTTCTCTTCGATGGTCATAACTCATCTTTCTGTAAATTTTTTTAGTTTCCATATGTTGGTACCGTGCGTTGTACGTGCGTATGAAAATTCGTCCATTAATTCTTTGATTAACGGAATTCCCATTTTCCCTACTTCTGTTGTTTTTGTAAAGTCAGGCATTTTCGCGGTATGAAGTATTTCTTCACAAAAAGGGCATCCGCGGTCACGGACGATGACCTCAACGAAGGTTTTTCTTATTTTAAAAGAGTACTTTATATTTCCTTGTTTACCGCAATAACCGTAGCGTATAATGTTTGTTCCATGCTCTTCTAATACAAGAGCAAAGTCATGCATTATTTCATTACATACCCCTGCTTTACAACCGTTGTCCATCCAAAAATTGCGGATGCTCGACAAATATTTGGTATTTGCAGGAATAGAAACATTAAAAAATAAGGGGTATTTCATCTTCACCCAAAATAAATCGGCAATGTTAGTTAGTAGCATGACATGCTACTGGTTCAAAAAACCTAGTATAATGTGTCATACGACACTTTTTCATTTAGTGTTGGATTACACTTAATTATAGCTATAAAAAAACTAAATTGAACATTTTTTTGCGGATATATAAAAATATTGTTAAAATAAACGCATACTATCAATTCATCTTGAAAAACATTTTGCTAAGGGGCGGCTGTAAATTTGTGAAAAAAATAGCCCCGATTTGCCTAGATCAAAGGATGTAAATATGTCACATGTACGGGTACGAATAGCCCCTTCCCCTACAGGCGCTCCCCATGTGGGAACTGCTTATATTGCGTTATTTAACAAAGTTTTCGCCATGCAAAATAGTGGGAAGTTTATTTTGCGTATAGAAGATACTGATCAAACGCGTTCGCATCCCGAATACGAAAAAAATATTTTTGATGCTCTAAAATGGGTAGGTCTTTTATGGGATGAGGGACCAGATGTTGGCGGAGATTATGGTCCTTATCGTCAAAGCGAGAGAACCGAGACTTACCAACAGCATGCAGAGAAGCTGGTACAAAAAGGCGGAGCCTATCGTTGTTTTTGTACACCTGATAGATTGGCAAAAATGCGTGCCGACCAGATGGCAAGAGGTTTATCTCCCAAATACGACGGTAAATGTCGTCACATTTCTGAAAATATTGTGGCGCAAAAAGTCAATAACGGAGAACCATTTACGGTACGCTTAAAAGTGCCGCGAAGTGGAAAATGCGTTTTTGAAGATCGCTTGCGTGGACGCATCACATACAATTATAAAGAAATCGACGATCAAGTACTGCTAAAATCGGATGGATTTCCTACGTACCACCTTGCGAATGTCGTGGATGATCATCTGATGAAAATATCGCATGTTATCCGCGGAGAGGAATGGATTTCTTCCACACCAAAACACGTACTTCTGTATAAATTATTTGGGTGGGAACAGCCTGAGTTTATCCACATGCCACTGTTGTTAAACGCCGATGGTTCTAAGCTCTCGAAGAGAAGAAATCCCACTTCTATTTTTTATTACCGCGATGCAGGTTACTTGCCGGAATCACTACTCAACTATTTGGGACTTATGGGATATTCGCGGCCAAATGGCGAAGAAAAGTTCAACATGGAACAAATGGCCGAAGATTTCGATATAGAACGCGTGAGTTTAGGTGGCTCCACTTTTGACTTGGTCAAGTTAAAGTGGCTAAGCGGGAAGTATATTCGCGAAGATCTGAAATCAGATGTTTTGCAGCAGCGTTTGAACGAGTGGCGATTAAATAGCGAATTTTTTACAGAAATTATTGCATGCGTACAGGAAAGAATGGATACTCTAGGAGATTTTATTCCTCTGTGTAGCTTTTTGTGGGCGAGAGAAGTTGAGTTAAATCCTGAAGATCTCATTCCAAAAAAGAAAGACGATAAAGAGACCCTTCAATTCTTGCAAACACTATTATTTGCTATAGAAGAAACACCTTTTTGGAATGCAGAAGTTATTGAAGAAAAAATTAAAGAAGTGGCTGAGTTTTTTGAATGGAAACTACGTCAAGCAACACAACCTCTTTTCGTGGCAATCTCCGGTAAAAAAGTGGCACCACCTCTATTTTCTTCTATGGCATTTTTAGGAAAAGACCTAAGTCGTGTACGTATCGTTAGCGCTATTGAAGCGTTAGGCGGTGTTTCAAAGAAGAAACTACAGAAGTTTCAAAAAGCCTGGGATCAGCGTTAAAATATAAGACACATGCGAATTTGTAAAAAATTCGCATGTAGAGTAAGACTCATACCGTTTGTTTTCTCTACGGTATTAAAATCGGGAGGTAGTCAAACAATTCATGTCTGGATCTATTAAGTTTTTCAAATCTTGTTGTGATATGGTCGCAAGAATAGCCGTTTTCGCTTCCCAAGATCCAATTTTTGGTAGCGGTGATTTGCACAGCTTATTTAAGCGACACCGTATAAAAGAGCAATACATCCACAGTTGTTTTAAACAAGCCATTACGGCATCCTTTAAAAGTATACAAGTTGCGCTAAATCAAAAACTCGGCCATGTAAAAGATGAAAAAAGTTATGTTCAAGAAATTTTTAGCTCATTCCCCATCATCATTGACGTCGACTATTCCACTTTAAAACAAGAAGCGCTTTCGGTATGCAATAAAATGTTAGAAAACAACAACATCGATAGACTTATTCGCACTGAAAAACTATCTCTTGATACTATTGTTACTGTTTTTTACGAAATTTGCGAAGGAAAGACGATCGCGAAGTTACCGCGTAGTTTTACCAAAGGGGTCGCTTCCATCTTACAATGTTCCCAGGACGATTTAGGAATAGCGTTTATCCGCCAAAACAATCTATTGGCAAAACTCGCCAATTTTCATTTTCGCCGCGCATGGTTTAGCAACAAATTTTTTGAATTTCCCAAGGATTTTTTTGATTACAAAGGGATGGAAAAGCGCATTGAATTTGTGGCACGCAAATCGCAATATATTCAGCAAGACTTGACGCCGCTGATGAATAGTTCTTCAAATGTACAACTGCGCAAAATGGCCAACGAAATTGAAAAATATGAAAGCGCTTACGAAAGAATGAATCAGTTTTTGTTGGCCAATAGAAAACCTCTAAAGGTTTTGGAGTCACTGCAAATTTTCCCTAACGTTGCCAGTAGTGGTACGCGCACTGTGCAAACTTCCGAGCGAAGTCTTACGGAACGAGTCAATACAATTACCGCTCGTACTAGCTATCCTGTAAGTGATTCTGGAAAGAGTAAAACAATCACCAAAAAAGTAGAACTTGTAAAAAAAAGCGATACAAAATCCAAAAAAATCACCCAAACAGACAGAGTACGGCTCAGTAAAAAAGTAAAAACGTCACCGGTAAGTAAGAAAATAACTAAGATAGATACAAAACCGAAAGTGACAAAAGAAAAAGTGGAGAAAAAGTCACCGGTTGTCAATAACGACGTGATTGTCATTGATGATAAGCGCGATGTGATTGTGTTAGAAAAAAAATCAAATGCTCAGCGGAAACCTCAGGTGGTAACTCCGGAAACCTCAGTAGACTCAGAAACTTCAGAAGTTGTGATTAGTGCGTCTTTTCGCGAAGGGGTGAAAATTTGGAAAACAGATGTGGATTGTATTCAAAATGATGACAACACCAGTGAAGAGGTTATTGTTAAAGAAAATTCTACATCTGAGAAGTCTGATTCTACTTCGCCACCCAAAGTGAAAAAGTCTTCTACGCAACGAAATGAGGTAAATACTACTCCTCAAGCGGAAAAGAAAAACGAAAATAAAGCACCGGCACTAAAAGATACGGCAGTGATTAAGTCCGAAGTCAAAAGGGTGAAAGATCTTATTGCGCCAGCCATTAAAGTCGTAGGCCATCGTGTTAGTTTTCGTCACTTTTTTATTCGCGACAATCTGACACAATTTCAAAATAAGATTAAGAAAGCCGAAAGTCATACCTCTAAACTGCAAAAAAGTAAGCAGCAGTCAATGGTCGCGAATGACATTGGCGTTATTCTCAACGCCTTAGAACAACCACGCGAAGCAGCAAAATATTTTAAAATGGCGTTGAATGACAAGTTAAGTTCGGAAAAATACAGCGTTGTATGTCGCAATTATCTCTATACACTGCTTAACATGGGTGATATTGCCTCGGCAGAAAAACACTTGCGCAAAATGATTACAGAATCGCGTATCGAAAAGTTGTACGACTATAAGCGTTTCTCTTTTAAACACATTCTCGGTGTGGGAAGTATCGGAATTGCTATTTGGTGTTTTGACCAAGTGGAAAAACAAGATGTGGTCGTGCGGTTATTTTGGAAAAAACCGGGTGGCAAAGATGTGGCGAGTGGTTTACATGATATTCGCGAGATGGAGCATGCGCGGTTTGTTCGCATACATGATATCCATTGGGGAGATCAACTTTACATTGTCAACGAGTTTTTCGAAGGGCACAATTTACGTGAACATATTCTCGGAGTTCGTAAAGACAAACCTCTAGAAACAAAAGAAGCCTTGCGAATTATCATGCAAGTAAGCCAAGGTTTGCACTGTTTACATACCAATGGCAAAGCTCATGGGAATATACGTCCTACTTCCATTTTGTATTCCGCCAAAAGTGGCCAAGTAAAAATAACCGATACGTGTTGTAACTACTTTAGTGTTGCTCCACAATGGTTGCAGATCGCTGCGAAATGGAAAAACTTACCAAAGAAACATATCATTCGTGAAAAAGTTGCTGAAGTGGAAGCATATACTTCTGTAGAACAAAAAAATAAAGGATATGCAACAGATAAGTGCGATATGTATAGTCTGGGAAAGACGCTCGTGTTTTTAGTGACATCGCAGTACATTCCTGGAGATAAAGTAATTTCATTACCAAAAAATCTCCAAGAAAAGATTGGGCATCTGGTGAAAAAAATGCTGCACCCACAACCAGAAAAGCGCTGCACAGCAATAGAGCTTGTGAAAGAGATACAGCAAATGTTGGGGACTTCTACCCCTACAAATACCAAAAAAACGGCGCCAAAGATTATTTTACCCGCTGGCGTTGCCAAACTTCCCGAAGGATATGTCAACGACAAAGACAATAGCGAATTGTGTTTTGTACCGCGTGGCTATTTTTTAATGGGGGCAAAAGAGGTGTACGCCAAAATGGATGAGCAGCCTCAAAATAAGATATATCTTAGTTCATATTTTATTGATAAATATCCTGTGACATGGCGACAGTTTAAGGAGTACTTGAAAGCGAAATATGGTTGGTTAAAATGGCGCGGATATATGCCTGAGGTACCATGGAAAACACGCGATGATGAACCTGTGGTGAACATTTCGTGGCAAGAAGCCATGAAATACGCTGCTTGGGCGGGAAAAACTCTTCCAACGGAAGCACAGTGGGAAAAAGCTGCCAAGGGAGGATTGTTTTTAGATCAGAGTCAAACACAAAAAAATCCATATCCGCAACGTCACTACCCATGGGGAAATGCTTCCCCGCAGGTAGATCAATCTTTTCGCGCCAATTTTTCGCAGACCAATTTGCAACAAACTACTTCGGTATCCATGTACAACGAGGGAAAATCTCCGTATGGATGTATGGATATGGCAGGTAATGTGATGGAATGGTGTAGCGATTGGTACAAAAAAAATTATTATCGTCATATTGCGTCAAAGAATCCGCAAGGACCTGCCGCAGGTAAAGAAAAAGTGGTACGTGGTGGGGCATGGAATACACCAGCACTAGCTTTGAAAAATACCCGCCGTTGTCATTTCCCGGTAAAAGTGCAAGAAACGCATATTGGTTTTCGTTGTGTTATCAATATTCCTGAAAGTAAGTGAGTATGCTAACAATATCAGTTTCGATTCCAGGAGAGAGTGTCAAGGAATACAATATTTTTATCGGTGAAAGTTTTGACGACAAGCAAATACTTTCGCTATTAAGCGCAAAGAAAACAATGTTGATTGCTGATAACAAGGCATTTGAGTATCACAAAGGACTGCTGCCTTCCATTTTGCAGCACAGTGCTACATACATAGTATGCGATGCGGAAAAATCAAAAAATCTTCATGAAATTGAAAAAATAACGACTTGGGCGATAGAAAATGGTTTTGATCGTGACGCTCAGGTGGTTTCTTTTGGTGGAGGAGCCGTGGGGGATTTAGCTGGCTTTTTTGCCTCAATCTATATGCGTGGTGTTCCTTTTATTCAAATTCCAACAACTCTTCTTGCCCAAGTGGATGCTTCCGTAGGAGGTAAAACGGCGGTAAACGCCTGTAAGGCGAAAAATCTCATCGGTAGCTTTTGCCAACCCAAAGCCGTTGTTGTCCATACCAAAGTTTTGCATTCTTTGCCAGAAAGAGAACTGCGCTCTGGTATGGCGGAAGCGATGAAAATGGGTGTAATTGCCAGCGAAGAACTATTTGTGCTTACACAGAAGTCTTTGGCAAATGGTTTTACCCAAATGCCCGACATTGTTGCACAATCAGTACGTCTAAAGATGAAAATTGTACGCGACGACGAGCGTGATGTTGGCAAACGAATGTGGTTGAATTTAGGGCATACCACAGCACACGCCATTGAGTCTGTCACCAACTACACTTCCTACTTACATGGAGAAGCTGTTGCCTTTGGTTGTATTGTGTCAGCAAATGTGGGGCACGAGCTAGGAGTCTGTTCTAACGACACGGTAAAAAGAGTAGAGGATGCTTTTCGACATATCATTGCAAATCTCACATTTGATCATCTCGTCGCCGATGACATAACTACGGCAATGAAGTACGATAAAAAACGTAAGGGAGATGAAATTCGTTTTATTGTTCCTTTGCAAATCGGTAAAGTCCAGGTTGTGGATGACATTGATTTAAATATCGTTCGCAAAACAATAGAAAAATTAATAGCAAAGTACAGCAATGTATAAAATATACGTAGTTCATGGCCCTAACTTAAATATGTTAGGGGTGCGCGAAACCGATGTTTATGGTTGTCTTTCTCTAGAAGAGATCAATGGCAAAATAACGATATTAGCGCAAGAACTTGAATGTAAGGTCAGTTTTTTTCAGTCAAATCATGAAGGGGAAATGATTGATACGATACATGATGCTGCGAATCATTACGATGGGATTATCATAAACCCTGCGGCATATACGCATACCTCTGTGGCAATACGTGATGCTATTGCAAGTATAACGCTTCCCGTTGTTGAGGTACATTTGTCAAATACGCATGCTAGGGAGTCTTTTCGTCATCATTCGTACTGTGCTGCGGTGTGTATTGGACGCATTGAAGGGTTTGGAGCACATTCTTATTTGCTTGCCTTACGAGGTCTTTGCGATTTTTTACAGGATAAAAAATAGCGACGTAAGCTTTCACAGAAACAAATAAATCGATCCTGGTCCCAATCCCGATTCCATTCCCGAAACAAAAAGATTTTCGGGAACAGGAACGGGATCGGGATCGGGGTTGTATTCGTAAAAAATAAGTTGTTTTATAAACATAGAAAACCTATAATGGTCACGTAACTTATTATAGATGTAAGGCGCGGAAGTCTGCGCGCCCTATAAAGTTATTAGAAATTTTAATGGATATTTTGATATTCAGAAAGGAAGTGCGAGGAATATTTTGCAGCTTGGGGATGTGATTGCGATGGATTGACTGTTTTCAACTACATTCCTTAAAATTTCAAATCAAATATCTTAGAGGTATCAAGAAAGAGCTTCAAGTCTGCTTTGTACCCTGATGTATAAATGACCTCGCCACATTGTAATGAAAAACGCCGAGTTTTACCCCGAACAAAAAAGTATTGAAATTCATCCAATCGAGGATCAGCAACCTCTGCGCTATTTTTTGGATGGACTTTCAGAAGATTCTTCTCCTCAGGAGTTTGAATTAAAGTTAGCTTTTCCTTCCAAATGGAATTTGCAATCTCCCAAATTAAAACAAGAAGTGCGCAAGATTCTAGCGCGAATCATTGCGGTGTCTAACTTTACAATTGACCAAACAGGCGAACAAGTTATTGTTGATATTCCTATCCGTACACTAGGGGACACAAGTTTGTTACCTGAAGCCGGTGTTGTAAATATTCCTATTTTGGTTAAACTGGTCGAAACCACGGAAGATGGTGAAGTGATCGAATATAAATGTCGTCAAGAAATCCTGCTGAATACAAATTCCGAAAATCAAGAAGATGTAGAAGAAGATCACGATGATTTCGCCGACGATGAAGAGCAGTATGATTCTGAAGGCGCAAGTGAAGATGAATATGGCGACGATGAAGGTGAACATCACGGCGAAGGTGAAGAGGAAGGCGAAGACGAAGACCAAGGTATGGTGGCTGGTGTCTACAGTGGTTTACTAGCTATTGACTATGGTACAGCAAACTCATCTGTTGCGGTTCGCGACCCGTCTTTTGCTGCGGAAGAGGTTCGAGGGCAGCTAGGTACAGATCAATGGGAAGCTCTATGCGAATGGATGGACATGTGGTTGACAGAGCACTTGTCTTCTCTAGAGCCGGACAATGTCGATGTATTTATCAAAAATTTAACTTTGGTGATTCCTACCGCAGAATTTCCAGAGTGTGGTGCTCCAAAAGCTGACATTTCTCAGGCCTTAAACCGTTTTGATGAAAAACTTCGCATTCAATTTTTGTCCGAGTTGATAGGACGTTTATCTAACTTCGTCAAAGACGGCGGGGACAGCCAAACAATCAAAGGCGTTGCAAGCGAAACGATGCAGGGGTTTGAGGCGAGTATTGATTCGCAAAACCTCGAGTCACAACGTTACTTTGTACTTGAATTAGATAAAAATGTTGGTCCGGCACCTATTTCTAGTGTACTACAAGTTATTGATGCACCAGATAGTGAAGATCCTGATCGTTTGGTCGAGGAAACCAAAATCGATATGGGGGCGCGTGTTGGATTGCTTCTACACAGTGCGGCAACTGGAGAACTTGATATTCGTCAATTTGTTCTGTCGAGTAAACGATATTTCGGGCGTGATGAAATCATTTCTGTCGTACCACAAGAGTCCGGTGGAAGAGAAGTCAACTTTCCTTCTGCAGCACTTGCTAAAATAACATACAAAGAACTGTTTACGCGTTCGGTGAGTGACATTCACCGTCGTAGTGAAGAAGGTAAATTTGAAGATGCGGAATGGCTATGCTCAGTTGTGGCAACTTTCCCGACATCTTACCCCGCAGCCAGTCGTCATTTACTACGCGAAATTCTCAACGAACTCAACATTCGCGAAGTGGACACTCGTTTTGACGAAGCGACAGCGGCGGCGATTTTCCATATTTGGCGTGAAATAGGCGCTGACCCCGTTTGTGGTATGCACGGTTTGATGGCACGTAGCCGCAAAGATAAATATGGACGTTCTTATCAAAATATACTTCTGTACGACTTAGGTGGTGGAACCACAGATATCGCTCTCATTCAACTCCTTTATGAAGAAATTGAAATATTCGAGCAAGGTGAAGACCGCGGTCATGGTGGATCTTATTTCCGTATTACACCTCGTTTGTTAGGAACAACAGGGCACGCATATCTCGGTGGTGACTTACTTACCCTATGGGTTTTCCGTTACATGAAGTCACGTCTTGCTGATCAGGTTTTGACACTCATTACCGAAAAGAACCTAGAACCACCTATGGACAGCGAACTAGGACAACTTCTATTAAACATGCCGGATGATTTAATCGATAATGAAGATGATCCGGAAGCCTTACCTCGTTATCGTCCAGGAGCACTTCTCGAATGGACAGTGCATCCATCTCAAAACCTACGTAATTACGACAACCTTAACGAAAAGGTTATCGACAAAGTCATCCCAACGCGTTTTATTGATGACAGTGACAAAATTTCCAACTTTTTTACACTATGGGAAATTTGCGACGAATTGAAAAAGACGTTAGGTACGCCAATTATTGAAAATTTTGGTACAGTAATGGCAAGTGCTTTACCAGAAAATTGGCCGGATGAAGTAGAACTTGACAGTGGTCAGCTCTACAACTTTATGCAAATGGCACAAGGATGGCTCGTTGATTCAGGTGCGATCCAACAAGATGACCTAGCACTTGTCGTCACTCAAGAAGACATGAACAACGTGATTATGGATACCATAAAACAATCGTTGAGTCTTGCCGCTAGTTTGGCCATTGCCAGATTACAAGGTACAGATGAAACCCAAGGAGATCGCATTGATCGCCTGATTCTTTCTGGTCTTTCTTGTAACATGAAAGCTGTACAACAAGGTGCTCATGAGATATTTACCGAGACTTCGGATATCTTTGATTACGATCCTGCAAACGTACGCTTTGACCGTGATTCTGCAAAAACCGCTGTACCTCTAGGAGCATGTATTGGACGTTATATGGAATCTGTTCGTGTCGATCCATACAACGAAAAAACACGCCAGTTACTACGTGATGGTTACGACCAAATTGAGCTCATTATTGAAAACTTGTTTAGTTATCTACCATGTCGTATCGCTTACGACTCACTCGTGGCGATGGTAACTATTTTTAGACAAGGTCAAGAACTCAATGTGAAGTCTTACTGGGACAAAGACGAAACTGTCGCACGTACCTCTATCAAAGACTTCCGTCCGGTACAGGAAAAATTCTGGATTTATCGTATCGATTTCGAAGGTGCTGAGCCTCAGTACTTAGGACTTATCGATTCAGAAGCTGTGGCCGCTGATCATGATTTTGAAAATTTCCGTCAATTCCGTGAAGAATATGTCGTTGGTTTCGAAGTAAACTCTGACATGGCGATTCGTTGCTTCTTCTTACCAAAAGGACAAACAACGATCGTTCTTCAAGATTATCATGAGCCAGTGGAAGGTGAGCCAGTACCACAGATCATCGAATCTATTTCTGATTATCGCGCACGCAATGTGAATCAGGAAGATGAAGAGGACGAATACAACGAAGATCCATACGCTGCGGAAGAAGAAGAAACACCTGAAACAGAGGAAGACCAAGGTGATGTCGTATTTGATGAAGAAGGTGAAGCTGATCCTGAAGACGATCAAATACTTGATGATGACGTTGATTCCGAAGAAGAAGGACAGGAAGAATACACTGCCGATGAAATGGAAGACGAACAACCTTCGACGAAGAGTAAGGCGATTAAGTCCGAAGAAGAATTCGATCCACAGTTTGCAGTGAATACCTCGATTCAATTGAGAGAAACTCTTGCGGAAACCACAGCAATCAATGCCGGTGATGCACTGAACTTTCGCGTACAGTATCCTGGTGGAGAAACCAAAGACTGTACATTGAGTTTAGCTGTACATATTCGCGATGAATATGAGTTTAAACTACAAGAAGCAGAAGGCGAAGATCCTTCTGAAGATTTAGTTGCACGTTTCAAGATAGACGAAACAGAGACCGAAGAAGCTACTCTCATTTGCGATCAAGATGGAAAACTAGTGATGACCAGCAATTGCCTTTTTGATATAGACATCTATGCTGAAATTGAGTATGTCGCACAGAAAGTCAACGCTGAATTCGATCCATTCTGCGGAACGCACTAACAATCCTAAAATAAAAAAAGACCTGATTTTTCAGGTCTTTTTTTATGACTTCATATTAATTTTTTAAATCCGTGCCAGAAAAATTGGCCTGCGAAAGATCAACATGTGAAAGATCGGCATTGATCAATTTCGCACCGCTAAAGTTAGTATTTTGTAATTTTGCTCCCACCAAGTTGGCATTTGTCAGATTTGCCTTGCTAAGATTTGCGCCAGAAAGATCTGCACCCTCAAGATCAGCTCCCTTGAGATCTGCATGTGATAAGTTCGCATTTTTTAAAATTGATTTGCGCAAGTTTATATTCTGCAAATTGCATTTGCAAAAATCAACATTGCTAAGATTCAAACCCGAGAGATTAACACCACTCAGATTATTGTCATTCAATTCATGCATGCTAGATTCTTTTTGAAAGACTATAAACATTTGTTCTCCTTTTTGTGTATAAATGATGCATCAAGCGATGCATTTGTCATATATACATTTGTATTGGCAAAAACGGCAGGCATTGTTATGTTTTTTTTTGAAAAAAGTGTAAAAAATTAAAAAAGCTGCACAAGTGAACGATATTCATCTTTCACATCTTTTACATCTCTCAATAGATCTCTGTTACCTCATGCTATGGTGCTGCGGGCTCGGGCTTTAGCAAATAGATATATTTTAAATTCATCACGCGCCTAGACAAAAATTATCATTAGGGCTATAATGAATATACGGAAAACTTGTGTTTCGATTTTAAGGAAAAGACATGAAAATTTTAGCGATTTTTACCGTTTTATGTGGATGTGTGTGTCTTGTTGCGCAAGACAAAGTTATTTTCGATTTGCAAAAAATACATGACAACCCTAAAGAACTATTGACCAGCGTAGAACAAAATATAAAAGAAGGAAAGCATACATTTGAAAACTATGTATACTCCGCATCATCTCTCATTGAGTTGCGCAAATTTGAAGAGGCTGTTGGTGCATGTGAAAAAGGGCTTGGTTATGTAAGCGAAAAAAAACACAAGGCGGTTCTTTACGCAGTGCAGGCCATTGCCTTTTCTATGTGGGCAAAAAATGACGAGAAGTCTGCAACGAACAACTATAAAAAGGCTCTTCTCAAAATAAAAAGAGCCGTGGCTTATGATGCGAGTAACATGTACTTTGCGCAAATGTATCACTTATATGCTATTTTGGCCAAAGATAAACTCGAAGAGCATCTGGCGCTCAAGAAGATTAAACAGGTCGATCCCAATGCCGCAGGACAGGAGGTTTTTTTGACTGTCGGTGGCGTTGCCGTAGTGATATTTATCGGTGGGGTGTTAGCAGGTATGTATATCCAAGGAGACGACAAGACAGAGGACAAGGTGTTAAAAGTTATCGAGAGCGTACTGATTTCTACGGCACATGACGTGGTGAAAATTCCGTTGATAAAATTTATGAGAAAATAATATGTGGAGAGTTAGCGTTGCGGTGTTGTTATTTTGCGGCTGTATTTTTGCGCAAAAAAGAGACGCCATTATACATATTGCCACGGAAGTCGAGTATACATATAGTTATAAAAAGCGCAATGTCATTTGGGGATCATCACAGCAAACCGCAACTTTTTCTGAAATCGTGTCTGGCGCAGGTTTTTTAATCGGCGACTATATTGTTACAGCAAGGCACGTTGTGACGGGGAGAGTTCCCGAACAAATTCTTAAAATCGGTGACATTGATTTTTCTGTGGAAGGCAACATTATCCATTCGAGTGCATGCCGTATACGTGTGAGTAGTAATGGCTTTGTTCCACGTGCGATATACATTTGTTTGGATAAAGATATCGCCATTCTCAAACTTGCCGAAGAAGATCGTGAGCTATTACAACTGCAACAGTTATCGTTGTCTACATCTCCTCTGAGCATCGAACAAAAAGTAAAGGCTTGGGGATTTCCCGCAACAGTTAATCCCCAAGTCAAAACCGATTTATTGGTTACCTCCATCAAAAACGAATGGTTTGTTCTGGATTGTCCATTAGGTTCTGGATTTAGTGGAGGACCTGTTGTCGATGAAGATGGGGCTGTTCTTGGGGTTGTGTCGCGCTCGGAAAAAAAACAGTCGCGCATTGTAAAACTTAGCCAACGAGACCTTTCGCGTGTCATTTTGGACCCTTATTGGGACACGATGTTTATTAGCAATGACGCGGATTTGTCTACAATTCTTCATCACGAGAACAATGTCTTTTGGTATCGAAAAATGGCCGCAAAGGACAATTCCCAAGCAATGTATTACCTTGGACTGTGTTTTTATTATGGCGAAGGAGTGAGCCAAAATTATCAAAAAGCACAACAGTGGTTTGAAAAAGCGACCGACTACAAGAATAGTTCTGCAATGTATGAACTGGGTTATTGTTATTACTACGGAATAAATACCGCAATGGATCGCGAAAAAGCGGTACTACTGTTCACAAACGCTGCTCTTTTGGGAAATGCTCACGCAATGAATACATTGGCAAGTTGTTACTACTATGGTGAAGGTGTGGATTGCAATTACAAAAAGGCAGTGAAATGGTATGAAAAAGCCAGTCTTTTGGGTTTACAAGATGCGCAGCACAATCTTTTACATTGTCAAAAAAATGGTCTCGAAGACAAGTTGATATTTGTCCAGCCAAAGTTGCAACTCGCTGCTACTGAAAATGTATTTTCCATGTTAGAAATTGGGCAAATTTATTTACACGGAATACAAAATCATCATAAAAATTTTCGCGAAGCAAAAAAGTGGATATGGAAAGCAGCACACAAAGGAATTGCCGCGGCGCAAACGGAACTGGCTCTGATGTTTAAAGATGGCTTAGGTGTTGGTGTGGACCATAAAGAAGCACTGTTGTGGCTGACAAAGGCTGCCGAACAAGATTTTGCAAAAGCACATTACTACCTAGGGCATATGTACCGTGGTGGCATGGGAGTCGAAAAAGATTTTAAGATGGCGCGAAAATACTTTGAGAAAGCTACGGAAAACAATGACGCCGACGCAATGGTATTACTCGGAATAATGTACGATCGCGGCGAAGGGATGGAGCAGGATGTCAATAAAGCACTGAAGTTCTACGGAAAAGCCGCTGAATTAAATAGCACTACGGCGATGAATTGCATTGGTAGTTGTTTTCTCAAAGGCGTTGGTGGTGTACCAAATTATGAAAAAGCCATTAAATGGTATACCAAATCGCATGAGTTGGGAAATAGTAGCGCAAGTTTTTATCTTGGCAATTGTCATGCAAATGGACATGGAGTGACCCAAAATCTCAATAAAGCTATTGAGTTGTGGGAAACTTCAGCAACAATGGGAAACATCACTGCGATCAAGAAGCTGGCTTCTGTGTATAAATCTAATGAGTTAGGAGTACAAAACCACCATCGCGCTTTATTTTGGTATAAAAAAGCGTTGGAGGCGGGGGATAAAGAAGTGAGAAGCAAGATTATTGAGTTGATCGAATGAATAAGGTGTATACAATGAGAGTAGTTGCGATAGTGGTGATCGTTTGTCTCTGTGGTTGTTCTATCATTCCTAGTGTTGTAGAAAAAGCACTGGCAGAAGAGAAAATGAGTGCTGCGGGAGTACAATACGAGGAGAAAAATCTCGATGCCGCTTTGGAACTTATTGAAGAAGCAATTGCACACAATGCACAATCGGGAAAAGCCTATGAACTTCGCGCATTTATCTTGCTTGGGCAACTGAAATGGGGAGATGCCCTTGATTCAGCGCGTACCGCATTGGCATTAGATTCTTCGTTAGTAAAGCCCCATTTTTTTGAAGCAGCGAACTACTTGCTTTATGGGCAATACCTTTCGGCGATAAAAACCATTGATAAAGTAAAAATGCTACATCCCGATTACCCATTTGGCAATGATGAAAATTTGGGGCTTTTAACCGCCTATTGGCGTGAGCTGTTGTCACTGTATCGCGATAAACTGCCACAAAGTGGAGACGTGTTAGCCAAAGAAGCATTAAAGAATTTTCCCCGACAAAATTTTTTACTAACGATCAAAGGACATTTTGCACTAGAGCAAAATGAACACCAAAGCGGTGGTGAATTTCTAGAAAAAGCATTGCAAGAAAATCCCTATTCTCTGCGCACGGTACAAATATATCGTCGATTTTTGTTGCGTAAAAAACAATATCGCAAGGCGTATGAAATTTGGCGGAGAATTGTTCCAGTTGAACTCATCTTTCACAAAGAAAACAAAGTCCGTTCGCGTTATGTCCGTTTGCAGAATGCGATGGAAAGTGCACGAGAAAATGACCAAGCATCTTTATTTGAATTGGCCCAGGCCCTAACATTTGTTGGTTGGGAAGAAGAAGCGCTGATTGTTTATGAACAACTACATGGTTATGAAGAGCACAAGCAACACCTAAAAAATCACGTGAAATTTGTCGAAGCGCTGCGCAAGTACGTCGGAAAATACTATCAGACAACGAAGCGTGACATCGTGCAGATGTTGCAAGACATTCGTGAAATTGCCACGACATTTGACATTGATCTTAAAACGACACCACAACGAGAATTTAATCGCTACTTATGGGTGGTGCGTGAAGCCAATCCTTTTAACCCAAAAGCCCAGAGCTTGTGCGATTATTTTGCGCGCTACAACAAGTTTTTCGATATGGGAAACAACTATGGACAAATTGAAATACGCCTGATGAACCGTCTGTGCGACCGCATATACCATCGTGAAATCTGGGGAAAGCCACGTACATACCAAGCGATTACTTGTGACGAAACATATATTGACTCTTATAGTGGCTATTTTTCTGGTTCCCCAACTATTGCCGGTCGTGCCTTTCTCTCCAACCAAGGATTTTATGTGGCGGTTGACACGCTGCGTCCGCACATTATTACCCTAAAGGAAATGTATCAGCGCATCACCAAGCCACAACAATTTCCCGAAAAGTTCGCCATGCGCGACAAGGAATTTTTGCCATACAATCGCTCGATTGCCGATGTTTTTTTGAAACGTTCCTTGGGAGATGAGGTTCAAAAACTTCCTGAAGGAGACAAAAAATGGGATGCGCTTTTTAATTTAGTATTAGAACGCCGTGTTGATACGGTTCACAATCATGAATTAGGACACATAAACGATCTTCCGTGCTACATGCCCATACAAGACAATGTCACGCGACATCTGAATTTATTGTGGAAACAAGGCTTTTCACCTAATAATATCCAGACAAGATTTGAACACGTTGCCGAACTGTTTGGAGTGCGCCATACCAAATATTTAGATTTTTATTTGTTTCAGGTAATGGAGCGCCTCGATGCGGATTTCGAGGGAATTTTTACCATGGTTTATTGGGCATGGTACGGTAGACTACCCAGTGACGATCCCTACTATAAAAGCGCGTCGCGCATCTATCGTGGTTTGATGCGTTTGTCGGGAAAAGAAAACGATTGGCCAACGCTACAAAAATTAACAACTTGCAGTGATACGCAATTGCGGCAATGGATTCACGATTTATGCGGTGAACAAGAGATCACCCAGCGCTGCGATTGCGATTAAGGATTTCCTGGTTGACTTGGGTAAGAATTTTCAGATGGTGCCCTCACCATCGTCTTGTAGATTTCAGCTACGCTGAAAGCAACAAGTCTCATGCCTCTCCCACAGGAGAGGCGTAACACGTCTTAATGTGCCTCCATTTGTTTTTTGTTGGTACAGCCAAAGGCATAAACATCAATCAAAAAATGAAACTATTCAGCTCAATATCCAGCTACGAATGCGTTTGTAGCCGTATTTGGAAATACGAATTTTATCATCTTCCATAAACACCCCTAAATTTGCCGCTATGATAATGTTCACGTCTTTACGCACGTCTTTGGGACTCATTTTGTATTCCTTGGCCAGACTTTCTACGGTGACTTGTGAATACGGAGACAATTGTCCTAAGATGTTGAATAGATGGGAAATTTTTTTCTGCCACATACTTTCTCTCCTTCATAAATTTTGTGTATTTTGTTGGTAGCATAGAGAAGCAAAGTACATGCCAATTTCAATATTCGATTTTAGAAAAAGTTATGAAGGCTATGTAAAATAAGGTGTTTGTTAAAATGTGAGAAAATAGGACACATTTTTTTGATGGAAGAATTTGCGGTTGACTGCGCGATTTCGCTCTGTTATGTGAGCGATTTCGCACAGTGCGATTATTGCGCTAACTTTGCAGATATTTTACGCAGTTTTATATCGTTTTGTGAGATGACTTCGCGGAGATTGGATTCGCCACAAATTTTATTGACTAGATGTGCACATGCCGCAGCATCAGAAAGAGCATCATGGTGATTCAGCGGAATGTCGAAATGTTTTGCTAAGGTATTTAGTTTGTGATTGGGAACTTCTTTTACGGTTTTCTTTGCTAAATGCACTGTGCATAGGTAATCAATATTTGGATAGTCTAGGTGATAAGAATCTAACACTGCCTTTAGTGCGGTAAGATCGAAGCTGGCATTGTGCGCCACTACTAACTCTTGGTCAATGAATTCTTTGATCTCGGGCCATAGTTTATCAAAGGTGGGTTTGTCTTCTACGTCCTTAATGCTGAGGCCGTGAATTTCGGTATTGCGTTTATTAAACTTCAATACCTTGGGACGAATGAGAAAGTGTTTTTTTTGTTGTATTTCGCCGTCTTTTACCACCACAATTCCGCATGAACAAATGCTCGATTTATCATTATTTGCCGTTTCAAAGTCAATGGCCACAAAATCATACTTATTGTTGTATGTTTCCTCTTTTTCACGAGCGAGAACTTGTTTGAACCAACTCCATAGCATATACTTTTTCCTTCAATGTAATATAATGTAAACAGTAAAGTGTTTATCTTCACTTTAGCGCATCAAATTATACAACAAACCTAACTTTTTTGAAACGCGTTTTTGCTTTTAATGCACGTAAATAAAAGTGAATTTTACATGGCTTTATGTTACAATTTTGCCGGTAGCGAATATAAAAGTGTTGTTACGTATGGAAAGGATACACTATGAAACGATTATGTTTACTATGTCTTTTTATTGTCAGTATTGTTGCCTCTCCTGAGCTTATTAACAAAGCCAAAGAGGTGGAGAAGACGTTTTCCTTGAAAGATTTAGAGGCGGTTCAGAAAGAGCTACGTCAATGGATGGACAAAAATCCTCAAGATGACAACGCTCATTATTGGTTTGCGCGCGTTTGCCTAGCCAATTGTAATGTACAACGTTTTTTCCGACGTGAATTATCTGACAAACAAGGAAAGAATATTACACGCCCAGGAACGGCAAAGGTCGCGGAAAAAGGTATTGTTGTTTTAGATAAATTGCTCAAGAAAAGAGCAAACTGGAGTGAATTATATCGGGTGCGTGGAGAACTTCATTCCCACACTATAGTCGGTTTTCTTACTGGTATGAGCAAAGGACCACAAGCACTAGAAGACTTAAATCGTTCTATTGAAATCGATAAAAATAATTCTTTGGCACATATTGCGAATGCGAAAATGTTTTACTATAATCCTCCTATTGCCGGCGGAGACGTGGATAGAGGTATTGCCACATGCAAGAAGGCCGTTAAGTTGGGCGGAGATGACAAAGCGTACACCCTTCTTGGTAGATGCTATATCAAAAAAGGTCGTCCGAAGAGAGCTGAATTGTATTTGCGTAAGGCTTTGAAGATCAATCCCAAAAATTTAGAAGCACAACATTTTCTTAATATTGCATTGCAAAAGTAGTGGAAAATTTTAAACGCTGTATTTAGTGTTGGACGAGAAAGAGGTAGTGTAAATGGATGAGAAGAGAATTCAACAACTGTGGTCGAAAACAATTGGGGCTGAGCAACTGGAAAAACATGGTGGTGGAGCAACGTATAAGGCAGAATCTGTAACTGCTGAGACCAATGTGTACTTACCGTTGATGACTCTCCTAAATGAAGGTGACGCTCCAGTAGAAGTGGTTCAGCCTCAAAAACAACAAGGAGATGAAACGATCAATGAAACGGCTGTCCGTCCGTTTGTGGTGGAACAAGAAACGGCGGTAGATGAAAACAGCCCTTTACAAAAAATGCCTCTTGACACAACACTAGATGATAATGCTACGGATGTTACCGGACAACAAACAATAGACGAGGCAAACACCTATAGTTCACAGCTTGCAGAAGAGGGAGCGCAAACAATAGACGATCCACAGTCGCAAGCGATCTTGGCCGCAGCCCATGAAGACCATTCGATTATAGATGACGGTAAGTCACAAATACCACTAGAAGACGGCTCACAAACACTTGATGCATTTGCCCAAGATGCCTCACCACTTGCGGAAGAAGGCGCGCAAACAATCGATGATCCACAGTCACAAGCGATCTTGGCCGCAGCCCATGAAGACCATTCGATCATAGATGACGGTAAGTCACAAATACCACTAGAAGACGGCTCACAAACGCTGGATGAATTTGCCCAGGATGCCTCATCACTTGCGGAAGAGGGCGCACAAACGATCGATGATCCACAGTCACAAGCGATCTTGGCCGCAGCCCATGAAGACCATTCGATTATAGATGACGGCAAGTCGCACATACCACTGTTAGAAGACGGGTCGCAAACACTTGACGCTCCCGCACAACACGAGATATCTGATCTGGAAAAAGGAGCACAAACTCTATTTGCCGACGAACAACAAACGGAAGACGAAAAAGACATTAGCGGTGAGCAAACCATTATCGATGATGAAGAATTGGCGAGTGCCATAACCGAAAAACAAGACAACTATAAATCTCCACAAAGTGCAACCACAAGAGGTAACGCCACCACACATGGCCTGAAGGAAACACTACACGAAGGGGTGAAAAGTAAACTCAGTAGTATGCGTTCCGAGAACTTTGTGATTGGAACCGAAATCGCGCGCGGTGGTATGGGAATTATCAATAGAGGTGAAC
This sequence comes from Candidatus Uabimicrobium amorphum, assembly GCF_009002475.1. Taxonomy (GTDB): domain Bacteria; phylum Planctomycetota; class Uabimicrobiia; order Uabimicrobiales; family Uabimicrobiaceae; genus Uabimicrobium; species Uabimicrobium amorphum. The sequence continues at coordinate 7,907,699 of NZ_AP019860.1, read as the reverse complement.
AAAAGAGTCTCAAACGCAAAATTGCCATTAAGCGCATTATTCCCGGAAGTATCAATAACACCACCCAACAAAAATTTATCTCCGAAGCGCTGGTGACCGCATACCTTGACCACCCGAACATTGTTCCTGTCTATGAACTGGGGAAAGATACCAGTGGAGACGTTTTTCTCACCATGAAATTGGTCAAGGGTGTTGAGTGGAAAAAAAGTTTGAACAAAACAGCAGAGGACGAAAGATTTAACAACTACGATTTAGAAGCGCATTTACGTACTCTGATTGATGTTTGCGATGCGATGGCGTTTGCCCATAACAAGGGAATTGTGCACAACGACCTGAAACCCGAAAATATCATGATCGGAGAGTTTGGTGAAGTACTGGTGATGGACTGGGGGCTAGCGGTTTCACTCGAAGAAATTTCCACTGAGTTACGTACTTTACATAAATCGATGGTTGCAAGTCCGATGGGAACACCACACTACATGAGTCCCGAGTTGGCGGAAGGTCATGGTAATGACATCGGTCCATGGACCGATACCTATCTTCTCGGAGCGATGCTATACGAAATTGTCACCGGAATACCTCCGCATTACGATGAGAATATTTGGAAGTCGTTGATGAAGGCGATCGCCTCCGACCCACCGACATTTGATCATAAACGCGATGATTTATTTCCCGATGAAGTCCCTCAAGAGCTTAAGTCTATTTGTACGAAATCTTTGGCCAAAAATCCCGAAGATCGTTACCAAAGTGTTAGAGATTTTAAAGAAGCGATTTCCCACTTCTTAAAACACCGTGAAAGTTTGATCATTACACGTGAAGGACAAAAGATTCTCGGTGAAAACGAACAAAAGCTTTCCAAGCAAGACAACAAAATTCGTGGAAAAGAAAGAAACTATCTCTACGCGCAATATTCCAAAGCGGTGAGTTGTTTTGAGCAAGCTCTTAAATTGTGGTCGGGTAACACTGCCGCAGGGCAAGGGCGATTTGACGCGCGCTTGGCCTATTCTAAGATTGCTTTGAAAAACGATGACTTGGGATTGAGTGAAGCGCAAATTGACGAACTCGATTCGCAAGACCCGCAGGTGCAAAAAGTTCGCAAAGAAATTCACCTGGCGAAGGAAGAGAAAATTCGCGCACAGAAATCTTCACAGCGTATACGTATATTGTTAGCGGCTTCTATCCTGGTTACTTTTATCGTCTTAAGTGTCAGTTTGTATTTTATCCGGCAACAACACTTGTTGGCGGAGAAAAACGCTGAAGAGGCAAAGGCGCAAGAAAAGATCGCGCGAGCCAATGCGCAAGAAGCGCAAGAGCAAAGAGATATCGCACAGCGTGAAACAAAAGAGGCACAAAGACAACATCAACGTGCCGAACAGTCGGCCAAAGAAGCCGAAGAAGCGGCTCTGAAAGCGGCAAAAGAAGCGCGAAGAGCCGATGCCGAACGCGCTAAGGCGCGGCGCGAAGAGCGCATTCGTTTCGCCGAAGCGAAAGCTGCGAAGAAGACCTTGGCCAAAATATCGTTGCAAAAAGCCAGTGAGGCTTTTGACACCCAACAATGGAAAGATAGTATTTTATTTGCCGGGGCTAGTCTAGAACTTACTAAGGGCTTACCGTTGCGAGAAGTGCGTAAAATCCGCGAACAAAACAAGCAATTTATCAAACTTGGACTGATGAAAGAAGGTTTGGCTTGGGAAACAACGCCACACTACCGAGCAAAGCTGTCTCATATTGCTTCCAGTGTAGATGGGCGGATGTTAGCGAGCACTACAGGCGACAGCGCGTATTTGTGGGACGCCAATACCGGTCGCTTGAATAATATATTTCAAGAATCATCTACGGAATTTTTGTTTGCGGCATTTCGCAGCGACAACAAAGAAATTGCGACGGTATCGAAAGATCATTGTATATATTTATGGTCCATTGAAGAAAATGGTAGTGAAAAACTACTACGTGGCCACCGCGGTGAAATTACGGCGGCACTTTATAAACCCAATGGAGACGAGCTGATTTCGATTGCGAAAGACAAAACCATTCGCATTTGGGATACCACGGAGGAAACTGTCAAAAAGACCATTGCGTGTAATGAAATTGCGCGCGATTCTCTTAATATTTTTCTACGTGATTATCAGCTGGTGTACCTGAGCACAGATGGCAAACTCGTTGTGTGGAATCTGTCTACAGGAGAAAAAGAATACGTAAGTAATGAAAGTTATAACGCAATTACTTTGCACCCTAGTGGTAAGAGTGTGGTGGTTGCTGGTAACAAGGCAATACAAGTGATTGCCTTGGGAAATTTACAAAAACGTAAAACCCTGGGGAATTTCAATAAGAAAGTAAATGCATTGGCGTATAGCGATGATGGAAAGTTGATCATTACTTCGTCGCAAGAAATTATTGTGGTCGATTCCTCATCGTTTAAGGTAACGGAAACCAAAGAATGCGATGCGAAGTTTCGCGACGCGCATTACAACAAGTATTTACAGGCGGTGATCGGTTTGGAGGAATACGCACGTATTTATCCATTGTCGCAGAGCAAGCTAAAGGACCATGAGGAACTATTTTATCGTCCGCAGAATATTGAATGCTTACGTTACAGCCCGAACATGAAAACGATCGCGATTACCTCCGATAATTTGCTACAGCTTTTTGATAAAAACGGAAAGTATATTAGTCAGTGGCAAAATAATGCGAAAATTCGCGACATTGCTTACCACCCGAGTTCGGCGTTTATCGCGGCGGCAAGTAGCGATAACCATGTGTATATGTGGAGCACTTCTAAACGCAAGGCGCAAAAGCTCATTTCCCATGACGGAGAAATCACCATGCTGCGTGTTGCTCCCAATCAACGTTTGTATGCTACGGTCGCTAAAGACAATGTTATTTGTTTGTGGGATACCCAAGGACAAATTGTGCACTATCTAGAAGGACACACCGCGGCGATTAACGATATTGACTTTCAGCAAAATAGCGAATACATCGTTTCCACAGGAGATGATAAAACCGTACGCATTTGGAACGTAAAGACCGGACGCGAGCAAGTGAGTTTCACCACAAATGCGGCGATGCATAAGGTTCGCTACAGCCCCGATGGTAAAAAAATCGTGGCTTGCGCTGCGAAAACACTGTTTTTGTGGAATGTGCAAAACGAAAAGTTAGTTCGCAGGTACAGTGGTCATCAACGAGAAATCACCAGCGTTACTTTTGATCGTTCCAGTCGTATCATTTGTTCGGGAGATAAGGACAAAAAATATGGGTGTGGACACTTACAAATAGTAAACCCAGGTATGTATTGCGTGGACACAGTGCGCAAATCACCGATTTGAAGTTTAGTCGTAAACGCGATGTGATTTATTCCATTTCTTCTGATCGTTCTTTGCGTTCATGGGATTTACGCTCTGGAAAACTCGAACGCTCTTTTACTGGTCACAGTGCCGATGTGACTTCGATGGATTTGTCGAAAGATGAGAGATTTGCCGCGTCTACTTCTGGTAAGAACGTATATCTGTGGGACATGCAAAGTGGAAGACGTGTCGCACAATTCACCGGACACACTTCTTGGGTGAAGGGGGTTGTGTTTAGTAACGACAATCAGTACTTGATTTCTTGCTCATCGGACAAAACAGTAAAACTGTGGAGTATTCGTGCGCAAAAAAGTGTCGCAACGTTACGTGGACATGACGACCAAGTGATTGCTGTACGCCAAATGCAAAACCATGTTGTTTCTATTTCACGCAAAGAAGCGATCGCGTGGAATAGTTCTACGCAAAAGCCTCATTATGTGACGCACACTGGACACACCGCTCCAGTAAATACAGTGGTGGTAAGCCCTGACGGGAAATGGATTATTTCTGGCTCCGATGATAAAACGCTGCGTATTTGGAGCACGAAAACACGTAAAGTTTACCAAGTACTCCCTGGACACAATTCCGCGGTTTTAAAAGTGGCGATTAGTCCAAAAGGACAGTTTATGGCATCGGCCTCCGACGATAAGACTGTGCGCATTTGGAATAAAAACAAAACTATTTCGGTATTGTGGCACAAAGGGCCCGTGACCTTTGTGAAGTTTCATCCGCAAGGCAAGAGTATCGTTTCTGCATCTGCGGATAAAACTACGCGGTTATGGAATATAATTACTGGTCAAGAGATCAGTAAATTTAAGGAAGACCAGACGCTGGTGAATGATATTTCTTTTAGTCCCGATGGCAATACCATCGCGATTGCCTATAAGAATAAGCCCGCAGTGCTACTTAATTTGGGCACTGAGGTTCCTGTCGCTTACATTGATCGCGAAAATCGCAATACACGTGGGATTACTTATAGCCCTGATGGTAAGTATGTCGTCAGTGCGACAAAAAGCATTGTGCGTTTGTGGCATACACCACAAAAGAAACACATTGCATTTTTTGGAGATCACTCGGGTAAGGTGAACTCGGTAAGCTACAGTCGCGATGGAAAACGTTTTGTGTCTTCGTCAAATGATCGAACTGTCAAGTTGTGGGATGTGAAAAGTAAGAAGGCCATCGCAAGTTTACGTGGCCACAGACACAAATTAGTGCGCGTCAAGCACACGCAAAACTTCATTGTAGGGGCAAGTGAAAGAAATCAGTTGTGTGTATGGAACGCAAAAAACTTTTCTTTGAGAGAAACGCTTACCGGAGAAAAGAACTTTGCGGTTTATCGGGACCAGCTTGTGTACAAGCACAAAGCCAAGATCATGATTCGCGATTTGAAAAGCGGTAAAGTTCAGTATAGTATAGACTATCCCGAAAAGCTGTCTGTTTTGCGCTACAGTCACGATGGCAATTGGCTTATTGCGGGCTCTACCAATATAAAATTGTGGCATTTAAAAACGCCACGTTACTCTTATGTGTTGTATAATGGGGATTCTCCCATACGCACACTCGTGCACACACGTGGTGACAAGATCATTTTCTCCAAAAACGATGGGATTATACACGTTTGGGATCTAAAAAAACGCGAAGAAATACAAACCTTTCGTGGTCACAAGGCGGCGATTACGCAACTATTCTATGATGGAAAGTTTCACGCGTTGTTTTCGGCTTCGCAAGACAACACCGTTATTTGGTGGGATTTAGTGACGTCGAAAAAAGTAAGCGTTGTTGCACAGCATCGCAAGGGTGTTTTGAGTATCGATCACGCAGACGGCGTTTTACTCACAGCATCTCTCGATAAAACGATCCGTTTATGGCAAACATTGCCCATCGCCAAAACGCAAATGAAAACTCCAGGGTGGATTTTAAAGATCGTTGCGCAAACAGACGAAAAAATCCCTGCCAAATCACAAGAGCTTTTGTTTCGCGGTAGTATTCCTGAACGATCTTTGGACTATGCAATCGACAATGAACCGCTTCACGTGATTCAGTACTTATATCATTCACGTGTTTCAGATACGTTTGCCATAAAGAGTATCCCAAATTTCCGTTTGCCAGGTTTAGGTAAGTAGTTTTTTTAGGAAAAAAAGTAACTTGCACCATAATGGTGTCAGTTACTTTTTGACGAAATTATGAATAGTAAACAACAAAAAATACTGAATAATATGCCCATCGTTGCCATTTTACGTGGCGTAGAAACTAGTAAGATAATAGATATTGCTGCGGAATTAGTACTCGCGGGAATACGCATTATCGAAATTCCATTAAACTGTCCGAATGCTTTACAGGGCATTCGTTTACTGCAAGAAAATTTCTCCGAGCATATCATCTTTGGTGGTGGAACGGTACTAAATACCCAAAGTCTCGAAGAATTACACCAATTAAAGGCGGAAATGATCGTGGCGCCGAATACCAACACCACGGTCATCAAAGAGAGTTTGGCAAAAAATATGATTCCTGTCCCGGGATTTGCCACGCCAACAGAAGCTTTTCAGGCAATCGACGCGGGAGCCAGACATCTAAAACTATTTCCCGCCAGTTTTTATGGACCGAAGTACATAAAAGCTCTACGCGCAGTTATCCCCAGTGAAATTTCTATTTTTGCCGTAGGCGGTGTGCATCCGGGAAATATGAAGGAATGGCTTCAAGCGGGAGCAACGGGCTTTGGCATATGCTCGGCTCTTTACCAACCAGGGTTTACCGCAAAAGACACCGCAGAAATGGCACAAGAAGTGGTTGCCGCATTCCGTCAAGCCCGACAGGACGACTAAGTGGAACGAACCAAAAAGCTTAACCAACAGAGCCGATATCCGATGTTTGGCAAATACCAGTTAGTTTCCAAATTAGGTGAGGGCGGAATGGGGGTGGTGTACAAGGCGTACAATCACGATTTAAAATCTGTCGCAGCGCTAAAAGTCATTCAAAGCTCTGAACCGGAATATCTCGAACGTTTTTTTGCCGAAGTAAAAGCAATAGCCAAGCTCAATCATCCCAACATTGTACGGTTTTATGAATACGGAAGTGTCCCACGTCCTTACTTTACAATGGAATATATCGATGGAGTTCCCCTTTCTGATTTAATTAAACATAAAGAAATTAAACCGCACAAATTTGTGGATATTCTCATCGCTTTGTGTGAGGCACTCCATTATTCACATTCGAATAAGATCATGCATCGCGACATAAAACCTGCCAATATCATGGTTGCCAAAGATGGAACCGCGAAGGTGATGGATTTTGGTTTGGCAAAAGCCTGTGATCGCAGCAAACGGTTATCCAAAACAGGGCAAATGATGGGTACACTTGCATATATGGCTCCCGAACAAGTAGAAGGACGAGCGTCTTACAAAAGTGACATCTATTCACTGGGAGCGTCTATGTATGAAGCGCTCACCTACAGACCTGTTTTTCAAGGCGAAATAGAAGTCAATATTGTTTGCCAAATTATGGAGCAGTATCCCATTCCATTGCGTCAGTTAAACCCCGATATTTCGCCGTATTTAGAAGCCATTTGTCTGAAGTGTTTGCAAAAAAAACCGCATAAAAGATACCGAGATTTCGCGCAACTTGCGACAGAGCTACAAAATTTCCAGGCTCAGAGATCCATTATTGCCAAACAATATACCTCTTGGGATGTTTTGGGAAACTTTATCCACAAACACCGCATTCTATTTGGTAGTCTTACGATGATTTTCTTGGTGATGGTGGTTTCTTTAATTATCACTGTTAGCGCGTTGCGCGACGCAAATCATGCTAGGTATACCGCCGAGCAGGCAAAATTTGTTACCGAAAAGCAAAAACAAAAAACCAAAGCTGCGCTCAATAAAGTGATGAAAGTTCTGGCGTATTCGATCAGGACTCACGAATTTCTGCAAAAAGATAAAGAGTTTGCGGCATTGTTTGAAAAGATCTTTGTCGACGTGGAACTTTACGGAGAAAGTAAAGATTGGAGTTCCATAAAGGGTTACATAAATCAACTCCTCGGCAATGCGCAAAAGAGCTTACAATATTACACCGAAAAACTAAAAAACAAGCCTGCAGCAGATGTGTATTGCAATCGTGGTTATCTTTACTTTGAACTGAAGCAATACGACAATGCCTTAAAGGATTACAATAAGTCATTAGAACTAGATCCCAAAGCGGATGTAACCTATAACAACCGTGGTCTTCTTCACTTCCAATGGAAGAATTACAAACTATCATTGGCTGACTACAACAAAGCCATCCAGCTAAATTCAAAAAACTATCATGCACACAGTAACAGAGCAAACCTTTATAAAGAGTTGAAGGAATATCAAAAAGCTTTTAAGGATTTAAACAGAGCGATTCGTCTAGATCCGAAAAATCCCAATGCATACGACGTACGTGGAACTCTTTACGCGAAACTAAACGAACCCGAAAGAGCGGAGGCCGACTACACACGTTCTATTGAAGTTGATCCTGAATTTTTCCAAGCGTATAACCACCGCGGTGCTCTTTACGCCAGTTTAAAAAAGTATAGCAAAGCAATTGCCGATTACAATAAAGCACTTGCTTTATCACCGAAATATCCTGGGGCGTACAATAACCGTGGTGCTCTTTACAAAGAGTTAAAGCAGTATGATAAAGCCTTGGTTGATTTTAACCGTTCTATACAGCTAGATCCGAAAAATCATGAAGCATATAGCAATCGTGGTAACCTTCATCAAAATATGAAAAATAACGACAAGGCTTTAATTGACTACAATAAGTCCATTGAACTAAATCCTAAATATGCGATTGCATACTATAGTCGCGGTAGCCACTACAAAGTCATGAACAAATATCAAAAAGCGATCCGCGATCTCGACAAAGCCATTGCATTGGACCCGGAATTTGCAGAAGCTTACCAAAGTCGTGGTGGAGCTTATAAGACGTTAAAAGTTTATGATAAAGCTCTGCGTGACTTTAATAAAGCCTTAAAATTCAAACCTAAATTGTACGGCAGTTACAATAATCGCGGCGGACTTTATCAAAGTTTGGGAAAGTATCAATATGCCTTGAGCGACTACAACAACGCGATTAAAATAAACGCAGACCAACCAGAGGGGTATTTTAATCGCGGTAATCTTTATCGTGACTTGGGGCAATACAAAAAAGCGTTTCAAGACTACAATACAGCCCTTAAACTCAAAGCCAATTTTACCGAAGTCTATATCAATCGTGGTAGCCTTTACAAAAATTTAGGCCAATATCAAAAGGCATTGGCCGACCTCAACAAAGCGCTGGAGAGCAATTCTACGTTTCCGCATATTTATATAAACAGAGGTAGCGTTTATGATGCCTTGCGCCAAGACAAACGAGCGATCGCCGATTACAATAAGGCCATTGAAATAAATCCTAAATTCGCCAGTGCTTACAATAGTAGAGGTGTTTTTTATAAAAGTAAGAAAAAATATCAGGAAGCTGTGGCGGATTTTACCAAAGCAATTCAGTTGAGTCCTAAATTTGCCGACGCCTACGAAAATAGAGGTTCGATTTTTAAGGAAGTCAGAAGATATCCACAAGCCTTGGCGGACTTTGCGAAAGCCATTGAAATAAATCCTAAATTTGCGAGAGCATACAACAACCGCGCTGTTCTTTACATGAATCAAAAGAAATATACACAAGCGATCGCCAATTTCACCAAAGCAGCCTCTCTAGCTCCGCAATTATGGCAGGCACATTATGGGTTATCTCTTTGCTATAAAGCACTAAATAATAACAAAAAAGCACAATACCATTTACGAAAAATGCAACAAATAAGACGCAAATAGTATATATACTTTGCCCTTGACACTCTTTTGCTTAAATGTAAAAATACCCACTTATACACAAATAAAGAACGTCTTATGGAGGAACCTAAATGAAAGCTTTTGTTATTTTATGTACTTTATGCTCATTATTTGCATACCTAAATGCGGAAACAATTACTTTTTTCGATGGTGATTTTGTGGATGGTGATTATACCAGTATTTCTCAGGGGACAGGTGTTGTCAATGCTTCTACTGATAACAGTGGTGGAAATCCAGGAAGTTTTCGTCGGATTAGTCTAACCGTCGATCCTTTTGAAACAGCGCGTGGTATCGAACTGTTAAATAGTGCTGTTTTTAATCCGCAATTGCAAGGGGAAGTTCAGTCGGTATCTGTTTCTTTTGATGTGGCGCGTGTTTTTAATAGTGTGCCTGGTGCAACTCAGATTTCGCGTGGTATTGCGGTTGAACAAGACGGTAATGTGTTTTTACTGATTAACAGCCCTCCTGCAACAAATACTTCTTTCCAAAATTTTTCGGTGAATGACATTGTTCCTTTACTAGGCGGTGTCAATTGGGTGGACGGACCAGAGATTACCTTTGGTTTTTTTAACCAAGTTTCCACTTCGCAAACTGGTTTTACCATTGATGGTGGATACGATAATTTTGAGGTCAATGTGACTTTTAATCCAATACCGGAACCTTCTACATACATTGTTTTACTATTTGGATTTGTATTTTTTGGGCTTATAAACACAACAAAACGCAAGCATTCATAATGACAATCAAGATAGAAGTACATAGTTACTTCTATCTTCACCGAAATTAATTGTAGCTAAAAATACGCGAATACACCTGCTGTCCATCGATTTTTTTGACACAGAAGCGCAGTGGCAAATCTATTTTCATTTTTGATGTTGGCATCCAAATAACACCCCATTTACTGTCTTTGCCCGTGGCTTTTAGCAATATGGTGACAAAGTGAATACCTCGATCGTTCTCCGCAACACCATCTATTTTAAAATCACTCCATTTACCCTCTTTTTGTACCTGTATTTTGACATATGGTGTAACATGCTGCTGTGGTTTAGGTGGCCATGGAGGAAGGATATCATTCCACGTGAATTGTGGGTAATTGCGCATTGGTTTGCCGCTTTCTAAGTCCTGCACTAAGTTACCGAGACCGCTGTCGAGTAAGTATGGTTCGCTACCGATATCTTGTAATTGAAATTTTCGGTGGGGGCCCGGATGGTAGGCGTATTTTTTTGATGTTGTACGCTTTGGAGTTGCGTCCTTATTTATGGCAATGCGCTGTAACTCCTTTTCGATAAACACACCAGAAAACGGCCCGTAGAGTGTAGAGGCACCTTCGTAGTGTTGTACTTCGTATTCTTCAGGTGTTGTAAAGTAGGAAATGTATTCATTGGCCAAGCCAATGGTAAGTACCTTGCCTGGGATTTCTTTGGCGATGGCTTGGCGAATGCGACTGCCTTGGGTAGTGGTGAATTCGCCGGGCAGAGTTGCAAGTACTATGTCACCCAGTTGGTATACTCCTAAAGGGCAGTCTTTGGGAGGGACAATTTGTCCCATCAGCGAGTCGAGAACAAAACGCGCGATAAAAGGCAGTTCCATACGTAGTGGGTTGTTCGGCGGCTGCTTGGTACCTTGTTGTTCATTACGTGTGCCTTTGACATGTTCACGCCATAAAAAACTGTGTAAGCGACTGCGCCCATCTGTGGCACCTCCGAGTGTTGCTACTCCTACGCTTGGTTTTTCGGCGGTGCAGCGTTCGATATTTTTTAATTGAAAACAGCGTTTGACTAGGTTGATGTTTTCAAAGCGATATTGGATGTCTGTATTTGCGATGTTTTGTTGTGGTTCGTCTAGTAGATGCGTTAGCCCATGTGCTAGTTTTTCCCCAAGGAGCATCGCGTTGCGCCGATCGCGTTTTTCCCAGTTAGGAGAGATGTCTCCTTCTGCTCCATTGAATAGCGCGACAATTGGTTGTGCATCTTCTTTTTTTTGTAGATGTTGTTCGGCGATTTGTGTGGCAATACCAAAAAGATCCGCGTGATATACCTCTGTTTTTGCTCCCATGACGGTGGGATGTACGGCGAAAAAACCGGCAGCGGCGATCGTTTTGTTGGTCGCAATCTCGCGACAGTGAATGAGGCTGAGTTCCGCATCCACAGCATGATAAGCTTCTTGTGGAAAATCTAGTTTTTTTCGATGGTGAGCTGGGCATTTTTACTTAGGATTGCGTTGCGATCGACATTCAAAAGAAAGGCGTCAAGACTACGATTGCGTACCAACGCAGGTATTTTTTTTTGCGAAAAGGATACGGTGGCCGGTTTGCTACTTTCGATGGCTTGAACGATCGATTGCGCGATTCTTTGGGCAAAAAAGTCAAAGAGATTGTTGTCAAAGCCTTTGCGATAGGAAGCAAATTCGTTGTACATGGGGGAAGTGGAAAAGTTACCTGGGCTATGGTGTGTGTGTGTGGCGGCGAGAATAATTTGTTCACGCGCTAATGGCTTTCCGTGCTTTTTTACGAGTTCGGCGATGCGGTCAGCCAGTCCACCGCTTACCGACCACAAATCGCAAGAAACCATGGCAAAACTATGGCCTTTTGTGTCGCGAAAGTATATTGTGCGTGCGTATAGGCGTGTCCAGTAACCACGTCCGGTTGTGCCTACGATGGAGTATCCGCCCATGGCAATCCCCGGTATGGGAGTTATGTCTACTTTGGCAGCTCCCACGCAGAAATTTTGTTGTTGCGAAAGTTGTTGTGGGGGTGGCAAAGTACCGCTAATCTTACCATAGCAACCGCTTAAAAACAGTAGAATCGTTGCCACGCCTTTGTGAAAAAAATGGCGCAAGTTATTTTTCCTCTCTTGTATAAAAACCTACAGCGTAAAGAGCATCGATGACAGTAACGCTAAGAGCCAATTTTGCGACAACGGTTAATCCCGAGCAATCAACGGCACATGGTAATGTTGCCATGCGAATGATGTCCATAGGGTTGACGTCACCTACTTCGGCCATCTCTGCGGCTTGATTTAGTTGATCTTTGCGTTGTACCATAATTACGTGATTTCTACCGTCTAAACTAGTGGGAAAGTCGAAGTCGACGATATTTTCCAGATCAATGTCAAAGTTGCGATCGCTAAATCCTCCTTTATATTTTAGAGAAAATGTTTTTGGCGAGATTTGCAAATTGTAAACAGTGGAGAGCGATCCTAGTCCTGCAAAAAGAATCAATAGGGTAATAAGTCCGAGAAAACTACAGATGGCGATTTTGCCTACAAAAAAATCGGCAACGGGTATGAAGGCGATAAATCCAAGAATACCACACAACACAAGGACTATATGTAAGTTACTCGCGAGATTACTGCCTTTTTTCCAGCATATATTTACATTGTCCCCCGCTGTGGTGGAGTCTATGTTGTTGCTGTAATTGTCACTTGTGTTTGTCAACACGACGCGTTGTGATATGGTGTCGTAAAAATTTTGTACGCGTGTTTCGTTGGTGGCGCTATGGACAATCCACGCATCACCATTGAGAAAATTTAGGTAAACTTCGTTGTTTTTTAAGGAGAAATCTTCGAGGTATTGGTAGGGAATTTCTGCGGTATCATTACCTCTAGTTACGATAACTTTTGCACTGTCGTTATCGAAAATGATGCTACGTGGATAACAGTCTTTTAAGAATATACCCCTTGCAAATCCAAGAGGTATAAGCCCCAATGACCATAGCGAGAAGTGCCATGCCACAGGAATGATATTATTTTCTTGTATGTGGTTCATCATCTTGGGTAACGCGATGACGCATATCGCGAGAAACAGCAACGTAATCGTCGGGAAATGGTTATTTTTTTTTACTAGAGTTAGTTTGTTTTGTGTGTAGTCTTCCATTGAATACGACATTTAGTTCTCCTTTTCTTTTTTACTCAGAAAATTGATAGCGTCTTGTGAGTGCGGGAGTTTGTAGATGAGAATATCTCCGTTAATAGAAGGCATGGCCACTTTTTCCCAATCGGGAAATAAAAATACTCCACTGCCTTTGAAGTAGCCGCTAAACAATTCGTATTTTTCTTTGGTTTTTCGATCGAACATGATTGTTTTTCGCGGTGTGGTAACAGCAAAATATCTCGCATCAGGGGCAAAAAATAGATGAACAATTTTATATGGATAATTATAAGTTTCACCGTGTTGCCATTTTTTATTTTCGTATAGCCAGGTATGGATAGTACCACTTGCTGTTACAGTAGCAAAAACTTTGCCGTTCTCATGCCAAATAATCTTACGTGCCAGATCTCTGCGATGAAAAGACTGAAAAACGTTTTTTTGCCCCTGTATATAGTTACCATTCCACAGTTCGATATGGCCATCATTGTAACTGCACGCCAACCATTTTTTGTTGGGACTTTCTTCTGTGCATAGAAAAATTCTATTCTTTGTAGGGATGCTTATATGTTCTTTTGTGACAATATCAACAATATGTAAACCTTTAAGATCATTGGCAAATATATGCTGGTTGTTCAATGAAAAGCTCATGTGTTTACTACGTCCACGTTGTAATTTTAGTAGTTGTTGCATGCTTTTTGTCGCCATATCCAAAACTAGCAACTCTCCGTTTTCCTGTAGATTTGCCAAATACCTTTCGTCATGACTAAAACGTAGACAAACAAAATCGTTTCTGTTCATAAAACTATGAATCAATGAGCATGGTTTGTTGCCTTCCCATAGCATAAAACGAAAGTGGAAGGGCTGCACAACATAAGTTCCTTTGGAACTAACTAATACCGGTTTTTGTACAACAAAGTTGGATTGTGCCGCGGCATTTTTCTTGCGAAAGTGTTGAAGTAATTCATGTGTGGATTTATGAGCAACGTATTCGCGCATATACTTTTGTCTCGTCCATCTCTGCAAAAAAAATTGCGTTGGGGTGCTGGAAAGCAATACGATATTTTGTGAGGCATCGAAAACTACTTTTCGTGGAGTCTCTTTGACTTTAAATTCTGATATTTTGCGAAATAACGAGTCCCATAGAATAACTTTTTTATCGAGACCACATGTACAAAAAAAGCGATGGTCGCTACTAAAAGTAATGTCTTGAATTTGATTTTCATGGGCAGTGAGAATCGTTTTTTGATGCGCGACAAAGTCGTATAAAAAGACACTTCCCATATGTTCGTTGTAAATAATGTGTCGTCCACTCGGACCAAATAATATGTTTTTAGGGCTGTCTCGCCAATCATTGGTATTTTTTTTGATAAATATTTTTTTGTTAAGGCTCCAAATAAACATACCTCCCCGCGCAACTCCTGCAATGAATTTGCTATCGCGACTCATCGCTACGTCACCTTTGATGCGTACAAGATCACCATTTTGCGCGTTAAATTCTTTGTTTTGCCCGTGAATGACCAGTCGATCGTCATTTTTGGCCGCAAGATACGCAAAATATTTTTCATTTGCGGAAATGATGAATTTTTTTAAGTAAGGTAGTCTTGTTGCGCGTTTCGATACCTGACGACGTTTGTTTGCGGCAAAATTCAAAAAAAAGATTTGGCCTTTGTCGATATAGTAAATTCCCGAAGCATCGTGTTTAAATTGAATAGGGCCCTCATCGCAAACTATCTTGAATAACGCATTGTGCGGTGTACAATCTATGCCATCTTTTATTTCCCAACATAATAAATATGCACGACCATGTTGTGGATGAGGTATGATTTCCGCCATGAGTTTTCCATTGGGAGAAAGCTGCAAAAACGAAGGGAAACGCTGTATGAGAGTTGATACGGGTATTTTAATTTTTTGTTGTGGAAATACGACGTTGGGTAAAATACTTTGCCCAAGCAAAATAATATTTTGCTGATATCGTTTGAGTTTCTCTTGTAAGCCTTTGTGTGCTTTGTTTTTTCTCATTTGCTGGTAGGCATTTTGTAGCTCTGAAAAAGCTTTTCGCAAAGGTTTTATCGCTTTGGTATGCTTTTTTAGGCTTATGCTGTTGGTGGCGATGGTCATGTGTGCGAATATCAAACTAACTTGTTTTTCCAAAGTAGTTTGTTGTTCTCTTTGTTGTGCACTGCGCAATTGGATATTTTGCATGAACAACACCAGAGATATTAAAGGCACTGCCACCAGAAAAAAAACTTGGACAGGATGACGAAAACAGTATTTTGTTATTTTGGTAATAACACCTGCTGGTCTTGTTTTTATCGGGAGATGCTTTTGTACACGCTCTATTTCTTGACGTAATTCTCGTACGCGTTGATAACGATGTTCGCGTTTGGTTTGAATGCAATGCATACACACGACTTCGAGATCTTTGTTCACTCGTGGATTTATAAGAGATGGGCTGGGAGGGTCTGTATTCATAATGGCAAAAAATAATCCGAGAACCTCATCCTCTTCATAAGGAAGGCGTCCGGTGAGCATTTGATAGAGAATAACACCCAAGGCATAGATGTCACTGCGTTTATCAGCTTTTTGCCCGCGGATGATTTCAGGTGCCATATAACGCGGAGTTCCCATAATGTTTCCGGTTTTCTGCAACGTATAGTTGGTGTCTAACTGTCGTGCAATACCAAAGTCCATGACCTTGACACCATTCTTACTGAGCATGATGTTCTCTGGTTTAATGTCACGATGTATGACTTGGTTTTGGTGCGCGTACTCTATTGCTTGGCATATTTGGTGAAATATATCCAAGTATTCGTTTTCGCTCCTTTGCACCTTTAGCCACTTTTGCAGGGTGATTCCTTCGACGAGTTCCATCGACAAAAAACATTGAGGAAACGTTCCCGTGTCATATACCGTGACAATATTTGGGTGTTGTAAGCGCGCCATCGCGGCCGCTTCTTCTTGGAAATGCACAGGCGTTTCGCTGTCATTTTTGGCCACAATTTTGACAGCGCAGTAACGTTTCAATAAAACATCTCGCGCTTTGTAAACTATGGCCATACCACCATGTCCCAACTCGGAAATAATCTTGTAACGTATGGGAAAGATGTCTTTGGTGACGGCAACAGACCAGTGTTGCGCGTCTGTTGAAATCATGTAGCTGTCATCTAGTTGGTTTTGTTGAAAAAAATGGGCAATTTGCTCACTTGTATATGGTCCGTGGTGTTGAGGCTGGTTTTTCTTTTTGACATAATAATGCATTGTTTTACTCGGGATAAACTAAGTCAAAATGCGGATCTCCTGTGATAGGCCACAGTACTAAAAAGTGGTGGATCAAGTCCGAGAATACTAGACATATGCCACTAATTACCAGCAGGTAGAATAAATTATTTTTTTTGCGGCGTATAAAAAAAGCCCACAGGAGCAACAAAACACCGATGTAACCATGGTGGATGCGAATACCGAATGTGATTTTCGCAATGAATTTTGTGTCTTTTGAAGAGGCCATATTAAATCCAAAGCGAAATAGGCAAGTGATTGCTTCTACGATTATTGTAGATACTATACTCAAACGTAGCCAGTGTTTTTGTAGGTACATTGTATTTCCCTTTTTATTTCAAAATGTAGTGGTTCATAGTAAAGGTGAAAATAACCGTGCAATGGAATAAAAAATGCGCGATGAGTAGCGCATGTGTTGATAATCATGTAAATTTATGCGGTGTGCTTCTTTTAAATCATAGCAAAACTGCTGTGCCAGTTCTTCGACAAATTCTTTTTGATAGACAAAGGCATTGATTTCGAAATTTAGTTTAAACGAGCGTATATCCATGTTTGTAGAGCCAATGGTTCCCATCCAGTTATCAATAACAAGCGTTTTCGCATGTATGTAGCCCTTTTTGTATTCGTAAATTTTGACACCGGCACGTAGCAATTCGCGATAGTAGGAACGCGTAGCACCACCTATAAATAAATTGTCGCTTTTTTTAGGTAATAGTATGCGCACATCTATTCCGCGAAGAGCAGCGGTTATGATAACCTCTTTTATCGTGGCATCAGGAATGAAATATGGCGAAGTGATCCACACACGCTCTTCGGCGAAGGCAATTGCCTGAAAATATATGCGGAAAATAGTGGACCAACGGCTATTGGGACCTGAAGGCGCAATATCAACAATGGCGTTTCCCTGACGTTGTTGTGTTGTGGGAAAGTATCGCTGTTGATCTAGCACTTCCTTTGTTGTCATAAACCAGCTTTCCACAAAAGTTTGTTGCATACATAATACTGCCGGGCCACAAATTTTAATATGTGTGTCGCGCCAATGCCCGTAGCTCGGAGATAATCCGAGGTGTTCTTTTCCGACATTTATTCCTCCGGTAAACCCCACGCGTCCATCGATAATGACCATTTTGCGATGATTGCGAAAATCAATGCGATCGTTGCGTTTACCAAATGACATAATGGCTGGTTTAAACGGGTATGCGTACCCACCAAGGTCTAGAAGTGGTTGCCAAAAAGATGTGGTCAGTGCGGAACTTCCAATCGCATCGTATAGGACACGTACTTCCACACCTTGGCTCTGTTTTTCACACAGTAAATCGCGTAACGCCACGCCTATTTCATCTGGTTGAATAATATAAAATTCAAGGTGTATATGCGCTTTGGCATTTTGGATCGCCTCGTTGATGGCCTGGTATGTTTTTTGGCCGTTGAGTAAAATTTGACAGGTATTGCCCGAACACGCGGGTAGGCTGTCGGCTTGCTCGGCTAGTTTAATCAGGGCATAGGTACGGTAGGGCAGTTTGTTATTTTGGTAAAGTTGATTGACATTTGTGGATATGTTGTACTTGGCGAGTGATATGGAAACTGTTTCATAAGCGAACTGCGCTTTTTTTTGTATAAATCTCATTCGCGTTGGACCAAAGAGTAAATAAGTAAAAAGTCCAAAAACAGGAACAAATATTAGAAACAATAACCATGCCAAAGTGGATGTCGGATTGCGGTCTTCAAGAAGTAAAATACCAAAAATCACAAAAATATGTAAAAATACCAATACGATATACATGTAATGCACCAACATAATTTTTTCCTAGTCTACCGGAATGAATGCGTGTCGTAAAAGAAATTGTATGTCTCTATCTTCTGATGCAATAGAGAATTGCATAAATTTTACTCCGGTAATTTTCAGCGATAGAATCCATTTTTGCGCCAGATTTATCATACAAAAAACCGAAAATATAAACCATGACAATCATTTAATTTACAAAATTTTTGCAAAAAGAATGATATATTCTACAAATTGTGCTAATATATGTTGTATATTATTATATGTTTTGTTAGAGAACTAACAACGTGTCCTATAAAAAGCTGAAGGAAAAATAAATGAATCATGAGACCCAAGGTCTACAGAAACGTTATTTGGAAACTTTAGTACAGGGAAATGCAGATGCTTGTTCTAAAGTTATCAGCGATGCACTTGAGAAGGGACTTAGTTTAGCGCATATATACTGTGATGTAATTGCACCATCGCAAGCAAAAATGGGTGCGTTGTGGCTTGATGGCGAAATCAACATCGCCCAAGAACATCTTGCTACAATGATTACCTTGCAAGAAATGGCACGTTTACGAAGTGTTTTTGAACCCAAAAAATTACATGGGCTGCAGGCCGTTGTTGCTGTCGCGGAGAAAGATCTTCACGTGATCGGCGCACAGATGGTCGCTGACCTTTTATATATAAATGGTTGGAAAGTGGATTTTTTAGGTGCAAATGTGCCTAGCAGGGACTTAGTGGACTTTGTTCGAAAAAAAGAACCTCATGTGGTGGCGCTTTCTGTTTCTTTGCCAGAGAGTGTACCATTGGTAAAAAAAGCAATTATACAAATGAGAAAGTTTGATGATAGCCCTCGAATTATCGTTGGCGGGCTGGCCATCGACCCAAATTTTGTAGAGGACCTAGATGTCGAGGTAATACAGAGCGCACAGCAAATTGTGGAAACGCTCAATCAAAATGTGCAGCCTATTTCATTAGGTGACTATTTGAAAAAAATCGGCAAACAGATTCAATTTTTGCGCAAAAAGAACAAACAAAGTCAGCAAGAGTTAGCGAATGCTTGTGGTTTAGACCGCACCTATATCAGTGCTGTCGAGCATGGTAAACAAAATATTACCATTGGTGCTCTACACAAAATTTCAGGAGCGCTAGATATACCAATCAATGAATTCTTGAATAAAGTGCACAATACGCTGTAGGAAACAGTTTTGATACTAACAAACCAATTTATTTTCTTACATATGTTTCGTAGTGGTGGTACAACGGTAAATAACGTACTGATCGAACATATGGACGGAACTATGCTAGGCTACCATCGAGCGCGTAAAGAGATACCGGCAGAGTTAAGAACTTTGCCACTGATTGGCACCATACGTAATCCATGGGATTGGTACGTTTCCGTTTATCATCACGCGATTAATTTTAGTTACCCAAAGGGAGCAAATACCTTTTTGAATTGGCTAGTCGACTTTCACAAGATGTCTTTTAAAGAGGTAATGCTGTACCTATTACGTGTAAAAGAAGTTCCCCATTATCAAAAAACCATAAGGTATTTTCCCGATGTGTATGAATGGAATACGATAAAATTAGATAATATTACAAAAGCAGATTACATAAGCTATCACAATTCTGGTATGTCATTTTGGTCATGGTTGATAGAACATATGTATTCAATCGAGGGAAAAATTGATGGAGTTTCGTGGTGTAAGACCAGTGAATTGCACCGTGAATTTTATACAGTACTCGAATCGTTTGTTGGGGAAAAGCCCGAAATAAAAAAGTTGTTGTCCACACAACGTTTAAATGCGATGACAGGTTACAACTCCTATTTACGTAAAAATGTTGCTGTTCCAAGAAAGAAAAACTACCGGTACTATTACGATGACGAATTGCGCGAACATGTGTATGAAAAAGACTACAAATATATACAATATTTTGGTTTTGTATTTTAACTAGTGACGGTAGTCGTAATTGTAGGTGACAATTACGACTATCTTATTTATCATTCCATCCACGATTTTGTGCGGCAAACACACCTATTTGTTTTTTTTCTGTGAAAACTTTAAGTCAAACCTCTTTATCTTCAATAAAAAATCCACCACAATACTGAGAATTTTGCGGCCATCTTTACTTAAGTGTAAAGGGTTATACGTAAACATCAAACCGCGAACTTCTTTGTTCACACTGTGAGACAAAATTGTATATCCTTGATGGTTTCCTGCATAAGGAATCCAGGCGTCGGGATAAGGCGAGGTGACGAAAAATGTATCGAACTGCTTTTGTACGGAAAAGCGTTGATTGATATCTCCCAAAAAGCCAGATGCCATACTAATGACACGGTGATTTTCCGTACTGTGTTGTTGCCACGCGCCCCCGAGCACCTCACCGCAATTATACAGCAATAACACTTTGGTTCCTTGTGAGATAAACTCTTGGATGCGTTCTTGGGATATGGCTTTTTTTTCGGCAACGACGATTAGATTTACTTCGGGAATGGCTTCGATGCTATGAACCATTTTGATATTGTGATATCCGAGTTCTTGTAGTAGTTTTTTTATCATCAACTCTTGGCCAGAAAATGTGTGGATTAATGCAATCTGGGCCTGTTTTCGTTGATGAGCTAGTAAAATTTGCAGTGCTTTTTGCGCAGCGGAATTTTCTATTTGGGCAATGCACTTTACTGCGGAAATAATTTTGTAGCGCACACTATATTTTACTAATATTTTTTTACGCATGGTGGGCGATTTGGTTTGCGCTATTTTTTTCCACAACGGAAAGTAATTCTTGTAGAGAGTTTTTAGGGCAACTGCCGCTTCTTTTCGTACCGCGTAATGTGTTGAAGTGCAGAGCAGTATTAGCAAATTGTCAATACTGTTTTTGTCGTTCATTGTAGTGAGAGCTTGAATTATTTTTATTTGTACGGGTTTCATCTTCACCAAAAGCATGTTACTTCGCAGATAACCTTTTGTTGGTAAATGCATTATTTTTGCCAAACCATACAAAACAATTTCGCGAGACTTTGCGTCTGATTTTTTGGCGATATTCACAAAGTGCCCCGCCACTTTTTCCTTTTGGTCTTCATAGCGTTTGGCGAGAATGACAAGTGCTTTTGTGACAACTTTCCGTTTCGGAGTTGGTAATTCAATAGTTAGCAAGTTCAGAATCTTATCTACCCAGGTATCTTCTCCATGTAGAGAGAAATATTCGATTGCCTCATCGTGTTTTTTCCCCTGATCATGATAGAAAGAAAAGACCATCTGCCAATGTTGTTGGCGTTGCGGTTCAACAACCTTTAGTTGTTTTAATGCTGCCGCAGCTGTTTGGCGTGGTTTTGCCTTTACTAATATTTGCAATACCTTTTTATTAAAATGCGGAATTTCACTAAGTGTGGTACTTTTTTGAATAAAAATTGCCGCAAATTTATGATCGGGAAATATTTGTGACACGCGCTGCCAATTTTGTTGTTGGATAAGTTGTTCTTTGTAACGCGAATTATATTTCTCCATTTGTGGGGCATCGCGGTACTTTTGGTAAATGGTGAATAGCGTATCTTCCGCAGCTACTTTTAACTGTGGATGTTCACGATATTTTTCTAAAATATCGAGATGATGAAAATTGAGCTCGCGTTGCGAGTGACTTTTGAGATGCCCAGCGTGGTGGATGAACGAACTTCCCCATATATAGGTAACTGTCGCCATGAAAATACCCAGCACAATGATCCCTGTGGTATAATGGTACTGTTTGCGCAAATCGCAAAATTGTTTTAAGACATGTTGCTTCATGATTGCGTTGCTGTAGGGAGTGACGGAAAGTTGTTTTGTTAGAGTAAAAATCGCCACGGCAACAGCGGTGAGTGCAAAGCTAATCAGTAGGGCAAATGGCGTAGAAATATTGTAAAAAGAAGCGATGTGCTCTATGGGAGTTTGTGGCAATAAAAAAGAGATGTCTTTTATCAATGAGTAGCCACTTATCGCGAGCATGCAAATAAGGATAAATGGTATACAAGCACCTAAAGCGAGTAAACGTTTTTTCGATAAGAAGGTGATCGCTTGTGTACAAAGTTCTTTTTCTTTTTCACACTCTTTTTGCAACTGAGTTTTTGTGTGTAAAAGACGCTGTTGTTCTTGGACAATCTCGTCTTGCCAAACAGGTAAAGAAACCGCAAGTATTTTTTGGGTATCGTCCATTTGCGCATTGGCAACACGATAATCGAGCGCCGCGGAACTTTCATTGAAGAAGAAGCTTTTTTCTACTTTCTGAAAATCCTCAAGCAATTCTTGTGCATTCTGTGGCTTGTGGGTTAGCAGAAGTGGGTAGTCTACGGCGGCGATCGTGGTGATAAAGTTTTGCAGTTTATCGTTTGTGTCCTGTAAGTGCTCAGTGAGTTGTTGTTGTTTGCGGATCGAAATTTCTTGCGCTTTTTCTAGTTTTCCTAGCAACTGCGTCATCGTTGCGTCTAAAATAGGCAGTGTTTCTTCGTCTATTTCGCGTAACATATTCTCTATTAAATCGAGATCATGGCGTATTTCTTTCCACAGTTCTGGGGCATATAGCTCCAGGTTATTGCTGTCGTATAGAGCAAATTTTTCGGCGAAATATAAAATTTGTTCGCGTATGTTTTGTCGTAGTCGTTGCTGCTCTTCTATTTTTTGCTGTTGTTGTTGTGCCTTATCTTTGGAAGAAGCAAGTAACAATGGAAGGGATTCGCGTACCGCAGTAGAAAGAACATTTTGGCTGTTTGTTGCGATATTTTTTAATACTGCTAATTTTTTATCATCGATTTCGTTTTGCAACATTTCTTCGATACGTGTAATGTTACGCAAAATGGTTTCATAGCGTTTGCTGTCGTTTTTTTGCAGAATTTCAAGGTCACAAACCTGCAAGGTATGGAAAAATTTGTGTAGCAGTTGTTGTACTTTGGTCACACGAGAAGCGTCAACATGCGGCGCGGACAAGGTATCGATTTTTTCTGGGCTATATATTATCATGATTTGTACCTAATTTATCAAACAGCGTTTCTATCCACTTTTTGTTGGGAAATTCATAAGGGCAAAATTTTTCTAACTCCGCGCTGTGTTCTTCGTTATACACAACGGCGCGATTTGCATCGAGTTTACTCGCGAGTATGGAATCGAGAATGGCCGAAGAGTCCATGGCATTCATCTGTAATGTGACGCGTATATCAAATTCTTTCAGTGATTGACTGAGAATCTTATTCATATTTGCTTTGGTGTCGCAATGTATAAATGAGTGCACCCCTACGTCGGGTCCTTCTTCTAAGATAGTGGTGAATTTTTTTGTCTCTTCCGGAGGTGACCAAGAATCGGGAGCGTAGAGGTCCCGCGCACGCTGTAAACCAATAAAGAACAAGTAGACTTTTTCGTCGTTGCGTTCCATAGTTTCCTGTTGCAATCTTTCATCAACAATGGCGTGAATTTCGTTTACCATTTCTACACAAGCACGGCGATTTTTTTCCATTTTCATCAAAGAGAAAGGCGAATTTTTGCTGCTGACCACTACATCGAGTGCACTTTGCCATGCGGTGTCGGTAGTCCCCAAATTGATAATGTAAAATTTTGTTTTTTGTGGGCAACTTTGTGCCATAACACTCAGCATCGCACTTAGGAAGATTCCGAGTATTCTTTCTTCGTTTTGCCCCATAAACAAAATATTGGCACCTGTTTGTTGTTGCAAAAGAATGTGTGTGTGTTCGTCTTTCATCGCAATGGGTTGTCCAAGCCATATTTTTATTTTGCTACGGTCAACTTCGCTACTCTCTAGTACTTTTTGCAAAGATTTATTATCAATGATATTTGCCAGGGTGTCACCTTCAAATAACACTGTCTCGCAGCGAAATGGCGCTTCGTTGTGTATTTTTTGCAAATACTCTTCCATAATATGATCTTCTAGCCAAAACGTTTGAAAAACGCTGTTGCCTTCCACAAGACCATTGGCGTCGTTGTAAATTCCCTCTCCTGGACGACTGAGATGTTTTGCCGCGGGGTTGTTGTCTCCGAGTATGGATCGCGAATCACCGTCGCTACATTGTAGGGCAATACGAATGGCAATTTGATTGGTAATCGCCAGTGGTAAACTACCCGAGCCACTTAATGATTGGCTAGAAAGTACAATGTGTATACCGGCACTTCTACCTTTGCGTACTAGTCTCTCCAGTATGTTGCGTGCCTGCATGGCCAATTGATCTTCTTCGGTAAAGAATTCTTGGAATTCATCGACCACTAACAAAATGCGCGGTAAGCTTTTTCCTTGCTTGTTGCGATATTCGGTGATGTTTTTTACCTTGTGCGGACGAAATAGCTCATCGCCGCGATAGGTCAATTCTTCGTCAAGGCCCTTTAGTACACTAATGCCAAATTCTCTCTCACTTTGTATTGCAATTACTTTCGCGTGCGGCAAAATAGGATCGGCGTATTTTTTGAATTCGACACCTTCTTTAAAGTCTATGAGATACAGTTGTATTTCTTCGGGGGAGTATGCAATCGCAGCTCCAAGAATTAGGATATTGAGAAGAGTACTTTTGCCCGAGCCGGTTTTTCCCACCATAAGTGCATGATGGGTTAGTCCTTTACCTACGGAAAAATATAGTTCATTGCGTCCAGACTTTCCGATAGGAATCTGTACATGATTTCGCGAATCTTTTTGCCACCACTGCGGGTACAAACGGGCCACAAATTTTTCGTAAGGAACGGTTACATGGCTTGCCGCATTGTACGTTTCTTTTACTTTGTGTACTATGTCGTTGAATCTTTGTGGCGGAGGAGGGCTTTCTAGTGAAATCTTTGTTTTCTTGCCCTGCTGAACGATTACTGTTTCGTTTTTTGATTTCTTATCGCAAAATACATGACACACTTTTTCCAAATCTTCGCTGGAAAAGTTATGTGGCATTTTTTTCGAGGGGTCGAGATGTATGATCACATACATACCACTTTTCGGACCGTTTTGCGCTAAACTGAGTAGACGTTGTGCTGCGTAGGTACTAAAATTTGTAGGAAAATTGGCGACAACAACAACACGATAAGGCTCTGCGACCTCTGCAGCGGCTTCGTTGTATTCCTCCATGGATTTATATTGGTTAAGTAGATATTTTTGGATAATGTTTTCCATATGTTCGCACAATTCACCCAGTCTCTCTTCGATTTTTTGAGGATCTGACCAAATCTTTCCACTCACGGCTTCTTCTGGTAGATGCATAAAACCCGCGAAATTGGACCCCACACCTACAGGGTCTATCATCAAAAAGCGTAGGCGTGCTGGAGGAAGAGAAACCAGTAAACGTAGAGAAATATTTTGCAGCGTGTCAATCGCTGTGGCGTATTGTTGTGATTTAATGAGGACGTTCTTATTCCCCAAGATATCCAAGCTGAGTGGTATGGTGATGGTTTCATCACTGTGTGAAATTTCCTCGGTACCTACGCGTGTGAGTGGTAGAGAATCGAATTCTTGCAAAGGTGTATAGTTATCCCAAACATCGCGACGTTCCCATGGACAAACTCCATACTGGTCGTCGCCGATACATTGCAGTAGATGTTCTTTGTTTTCTTCGTATTTGCGGAGGGGGTCTTGTTGTGGCTGTGATTGCGTTTGCGTCTGTGACTGTGGCTGTGACTGTGGTGTCTGAGTCTGTTCTTTTTTTGAGGAATTTTCCGCTGCTGTGAAGGTGAGTGCAGGAGAGGCAAGTACCATATCGCGTAGTTGCTGGATTTGCTGTTCAACTTGCGAAGCGGTCGCTTCATCTTTGGCAATTCCCATGTCGGGAATGGAGTGTAAATTATTGCTGAGTATATCAGAATGCTGCTGCTCAATAAGTTGTTTTGTTGCATTGAGTTTTTGTAAAAGCTCTCGAAATTTCTGTAGGAGTTGTTTTTCCGCCATTATGCACCTGCGGCTATCTAGCAAAAGAGGTAATTGTTTGCTGTTCATCAGAGGAGCGTAGTTGTGCTTCCTTGGCTTCTTTATCTTGTATTTGCTGTTCAATTTTTTTTAGTTGCGTGGCAACAAAATTGGTATCTTCGGGTACGGTAATCTCATTGTTGAGTACCTGAAAACGGAATCGGAAAAATAGTAGCAAACGATGACTTGCCGAAGAAAGCACAACTCCCCGAATAAATCCATAAACGCAAAGTAGTATTACTGTCGTAAAGACAAGTGCAAAAATGACGAGTGTGGTATACAAAGTTCCCCAAAAAATTATGGCGCCACAAAGTAGTATTGTGGTTAGTATAAAAAGGTATTTGGTTTTTGTCATTTTGCTCTGGTTAATAAAGAAATGTTTATTTTTGTTGTAAATACTTTTCTGCTGCTTCTGCTTTGCGAACTAAAAATTGTGAATACTTTTCTGTTGCTTCGAGTAATTTTTGTATAGGTTGCATTGCTTGAGTAAATTCTTCGGAGAATTTTTGGTGTTCTTGGTCACGCCATGTGGTAGCTAGTTGACGCGCGTGACTATTCATTTTTGCGCTCATTTCTTTTAAGTTAGAATCAAATTGTTTGAGATGTGCACAAAATTTACGCAATTCTTCTGGTTTAACAATAGCTTGTGGCATAATATTTCTCCAAAATCGGATTTTATGTGATTCGAAAAATAGATAACTCGATCCCGAACCCGCTCCCGATCCCGTTCCCGAAAATTAAAAAACAAAGATCTTATCTTTGGGTGAAGGCTTATAGAATCAATAAGTTATCGTGCTTGTTATACTTGATAAAGTAACCAAGAACTTTTTTTCGGGAACAGGTTCGGGATCAGGAACGTTTTCTGTAACTTGTTAAAAAAAGTCGAAAACTGTGAAATATATATTAAATATTTTGCATTGTCTTTCTGCAAAAAGTCAACACAAAAATAGCTTTCTATGAAGAAACACCTATTTTGTAGTACAAACAGCGACGCGAAATACCTAAAAGACCGGCGGCTTTGCTCTTATTTCCTTCCACCATTTTTAATGTTTGTTGTATATAACGATTTTCAAATTCCACAACCGCTTGCTTTAGCGTACGATATTGACGATGGTTTTTACCTGTAATTTGTGGGGATAAGTCGCCACAAGTAATACAGTTTCCTGCTTTTTTCAGAGCGACAATTCGTGAAATTTCATGATGTAGTTGGCGAATATTCCCTGGCCAATGGTAGTTAATGAGTAAGTTCTGTGCTTCATGGTCGATTGCGTGGATATTTTTTTGTTTTGCTATAGGAATCGTTTGCAAAAAATTTTCGATGAGTAAAGGGATATCTTCTTTTCTCTTTCTAAGAGGAAGTAAATGAAGTTCAATTCCCTGTAAACGGTATAGGAGATCTTCGCGGAATAATTTGGTTTGTACAAGGCATCTCAGTGATTTATTGGTGGCACAGATTAAACGAAAATTGGTGTTTTCCCATACACAGCTACCGATTTTTCTCACGGCCTTTTTTTCAAGAGCACACAATAGCTTTGTCTGCATCGTCATGGGCATATCTCCGACTTCGTCGAGAAAGAGAGTTCCATTATTTGCCGCAAGGAGTAGACCGTTCTTTTGGATATTCGCACCGGTGAAGGCCCCTTTGTTATAGCCGAAAAGTTCGCTTTCCAGAAGCGTTTCGCTAAAAGCCGCACAGTTTTCAGAAACAAATTCGCCACGGACATTACTCATCAAATGAATTTCACGTGCAAGAATGCTTTTCCCGGTTCCACTTTCACCGGTAATGATAATGGGAATGTTTGATTGTGATGCTTGGATGGCAAGGTCAAAAATTTGGTGCATCTCATCGTTACATGAAACAACATTTCCCAAGGATTGGTTACGCGTTTTTTTGCTCTTCGTCATCAAAAACCTCCTGAAAAATTTTTCACTTTTGTCTTAGCCTGTATGCAATATATCACACACTTCGACAAAACAGCCTCGCGACAGATTTTTTTCGATAGAGATGGACACCATATTTTCTGTATGCTAACATGAATCCAAATATTGTCTGAATTTGCCTTCTTGTATAACAAAGGCGCTATGAACTCTAAATTTAGTAAGGACATAAATTGTTATTTGCAGATTTTAAAAAAGTTTTTCGCATGTTTTTATTTTTGGTCGCTGCGAATGTGATCTTTTTTACAATAATGCGTGTAGCTTTTTACATATACAATTACGAAAATAGTTCCTTTTACAACACTATTTATGCGTATTATGTCGGTTTTAAATTCGATCTTCGCTTGACCCTCTTTCTCAACTTGCCCTTGTTTCTACTGAGTGTCGTGTATAATAAACTTAGCCCCTTTGATAATAAATATGCACGGCTATTTTGGTTGTGGTATTTGGTTGTGGTCAATTTTTTGGTATTGATCATCTTTATCATTGATTTTGGTTTTTATGACTACTTGGGAAACCGTCTGACGGCTGTGGTTCTTCGATTCTTTTACAACCCTGAAATTTCTTGGGGGATGGTGACGAGTAGCTATCCTTTTGCCATTATACTAAGCATCGTTTTCTTTTTTTTGGGACTTTTTTTGTTTGGCTACCGTTATGTTTTGGAGTTTATTCATCGTGACGATTCGCAAATGCCCATGAAAAAATCAATCGCTATCTTTCTCGGAACGTTGCTATTTTCCTTTGCGGGTATATACGCCAAATTTAGTCGTTATCCTCTGTTTTGGAGCGACGCATATTTTTCTTCCAATTCCTTCGTATCCAATACCGCACTCAATCCCGTACTTTTATTTTTCGAGTCTTGTCTTCGCGAAGATCCCGATTATGACGAGAACGAGTTGCAAAAAAATTACGAGGTGGTTAGTGAATATCTAGGAGTAAAGGACAAAAAAGACCTGAATTTTACACGTAGTGTAACGGCCAATACTCAAAATCGTTATCCCAACTTAGTCATTGTTTTTATGGAGTCGCTGGCTTTCCATTTCACGAGTTTATCTGGTAATCCTTTGCGACCTACACCAAATTTTGACGCGCTAACGAAGAAGTCTATTTATTTTGAACGTTTTTATACGCCGCACCGCAATACGGCACGGTCTATTTTTACGACAATTACAGGGTTACCTGACATCGGAATGGTGCGCTCCACTTCGCGTAACCCAATGCTCGTTAAGCAGCATACAATTCTCAATGATTTTCACAACTACAATAAATACTACTTTGTTGGTGGAAGTGCTAACTGGGGAAATATTCGTGGGATATTAGCAAACAATATTAAAGACTTGCAGTTATATGAAGAACACATGTATGAGTCGCCCAATTTTGATGTGTGGGGAATTAGCGACTTACATTTGTTTGAGGAATTTATCAAAACAATAAAAAGAAAGTCAGCGGATAAGCCTTTTGTTGCTTTTATTCAAACGGCAGGAAACCATAGTCCGTTTCGCATTCCTCCAGACAATCGTGGTTTTGTTAAAAAAGATTTGCCTACGGACGAAGTGCGTCGGTATTGTTTTCGTAGAGTCAAGGAATACAACTCCCTGCGTTTTCTCGACCATAGTTTGGGAGTATTTTTGCAGCAAATTGAAGACCCGTTTTTCGACAATACGATTTTTTGCTTTTTCGGCGACCATGGCAAGAGAGTTCACACCCCAGAAGGTGTTCCACATATGCATAAATCAGCGCACGGATTGGGTTTGACACAATATCGCGTACCTATGGTAATTTACGCACCAAAAATTATAAAGCCCTTTGTTTACAAAGAGGTGGCAAGCCAAGTAGACATTCTACCAACTTTGGCAAGCTTTACGTCAGTTTCCTACGTAAACAAGGGATTAGGACGCAATTTGTTCGATAATAGTTTCCGCGATCGTTATGCATTTACACTGAACTACAGTGCGCATGAAATAGGCCTGATGGGAAAAAACTTTTACTTTTTAGCTTCTATTAACGGTGAAAAACAACGCTTTTATGATATAACAAGCCCTGGCCCGCTAAAGGATATCAAAAATTTACATCCGGAGAAGTTTACAAAATTCAAACAACATTGTTTTGGCCTCTACCAGTTTTCCAAATATATGCGCGTTAAGAATAACGCGATGAAACAAAGAGAAAAACATGAATAAAAAAGTCAGCATAGTTTGCGGAATATTGCTATGCCTATACATTTTGATGTCGACGAATATCGACTTAGGACTCTCTCATTTTTTCTTTGATGGGGAAAATTTTAGCGAAAGTCCAGCATACGTTTTTATGCGTGATAGCGCGAAAACAACAAAAAACTTTTATTTGGTGATGAGTATTGTACTGTTTACTCTAAGTCTATTTTTGGCGAAATGGAAAAATTATCGCGTGGCAATGCTCATCATATTGGTGGCTCCTATGTTTAGCTATCATGTTCTACACAAATCCATCAAAACAACGTGGCAAAGACCACGACCAAACAACGTAAAAGATTTTGGCGGAAAATATCCATTTCAACCTTTTTATGCGATGAATTTCCAGGGGAAAGGTAACCACAATAGTTTTCCTTCTAGTCATTGCGCAAAGGGTTTTGAATACATTTCTTTGTGTTTTGTGGGGGTTGTATACCGGCATACTCTGATGTTTTACACCGGTGTATTCCTGACCATTGTATTTGGTTTTTTTCAGATGATGGCTTCCGTTGCTGTGGGGCGGCATTTCTTTTCTGACACACTATATCCTCCGCTACAAATTCTTGTAATGTGTTATATATTCTGGAAAATTTTTACGTATATCGAAAACTATCTAAAGGATCACTATGGAAAAAATTCAGACACTGTGGCGTGAACTATATAAAAATAGTGAAGAGCAAGTTCTCGACGAATTGCAATCGTATTTGCGCGACCAAAAAAAATCTAATTTTGCGAAGTATGACGATGAACAGTGGTATCAAAAAGCGGTGGTGTACTCGCTATATGTGCAGTTTTTTGACCGTACGATAGAAGGTTTAAAAAAGCGTCTACCTTATTTGCAAGACTTGGGGGTAAATTGCCTGTGGCTTCTACCGGTTTTGGAATCTCCGATGTGCGATGCCGGCTATGATGTCTCAGACTACATGTCGATTCGCAGCGACTTGGTCGAAAATAAAACGCAAAGTAAACAGGAACGCCTAGATGTATTTCGCGATTTTATCACCGCGGCACATGAGCATGGCATTCGTATTGTGATTGATGTTGTGTTAAATCATTCATCCAGCGAGCATCGTTTTTTTCAACAAGCGATCCAAGACCGCAATTCGGAGTACCACGATTACTATGTGTGGAGTGATACGGGTAAAGAATATCCACAAACACGCATTATCTTCGAAGGCTTATGTACCAGTAACTGGGAGTATAGCTCTAATGTAAATCGTTACTATTTACACCGCTTTTACCCACAACAACCCGATTGGAACTATCGCAATCCAAAAGTGCTGTTGCATATTTTGCGTATTTTTGTTTTTTGGAAACAGTTTGGAATAGACGGTTTTCGACTCGATGCGACTCCGTTTTTATGGAAAGAAGAAGGAACCAACTGCGAAAGTTTGCCGCAGTGTCACACCATTCTCAAAATAATTCGCGCTGTTTTGGATTACTTAGAACCGGGAACATTACTCCTCGCCGAAGCATGCCAACCGACATCACAAACTGTCGCATATTTTGCGGAGGGAGATGAGTGCCATGCTGCGTACCACTTCCCCCTAATGCCGAAAATTTTTCTGTCACTCGCCAAACAAAACCCGCGCTATATAAGCGATATTTGGCAACAAACACAGCAAATTCCATCGGCGTGTCAGTGGTTTGTGTTTTTGCGTTGCCACGACGAGTTGACATTAGAAATGAGTAGTTCGCAAGAACGATCACTACTCTATGAACACTATTGCAAAAACCCACAGTGGAATTTCCGCAATAAAAATGGAATTTCTGCACGTTTGAGCGACCTACTAGACAAAGATCCACGCCAAATAAAATTAGCGTTTACCATATTGGCAACATTACCTGGTACGCCGGTCATTTATTATGGGGATGAAATTGCCATGCAAAATGACAATGTGTTCTACGAAGAAATGATCGAACACACCGGATATGCAGATACTCGTAATTTGTGTCGTAATCGCATGGATTGGCAGCAAGCACAAAACGCTTTAGAAAATGCACAAACGCTGGAGCACCAGGTGCATACTTACTTACGCAATTTGTTACAAATACGCCAGCAATGCGATTGTTTTTTCCAGCACAATGTACAATTTGTGGACCTTAGTGATGCTAGTGAAAAATTACTAGTCTATGACCGAGCAGGAACAAAATCTTGTCGCGTAGTTCACAACTTGGGGGAAGAACCAGTGGCGTTTTGCTGTGATGATATGATTACAGGCAGTAAGATCGAAGTTTTGCAAGCATATCAAAGTGTGATTGTTGAGTTGTAAATAGGTATAGAAATATGCTATTGTGCGAAGCCGATTGAGGGGGCATCGCACAATAGCATATTTCTATACTACAAGAGAACAATCTCTCTAACAGTCAGGGCATCGCATACCAAACGAACTTCTATATACATTTTCCTCAAATATTTTCAATATCAACTACCTTTTGCCATGCCAGCAAGAAAGACAATTCCGCGCGCTGTGCCATTTCTTCGCTTAATTGAAAACATAAAATGCAATCCTCTTCGGTCTTGGCTCCCATGGGATTGATGACATAACTTACCACTTGGTTGTCAATTTTGTAGATCACCAACTGCATCACCGAAAAGATCATCCACTCAGGGGAAAGAAAGCCTCCTTTTAACAAGGGGGGTGTAGGGTTTTTGCGGTGTCCTTTTTGCAGTGCTTTTTGTAAATTATTTTGCAGCGTTGTAAAGTGGGCAATATTTTGTGGATTCAATTCTAGTAAATAGCGGTAAGGAGTTCCTCGTGCAATGCTGTATTTTACTGCTTCCTGCACTACAGTGGATTCTAAGTCAAAAGCCAATGACGAATGAAGGTGTTGTGAAATTCCCTCTACAGCTACAATCCACGTGCGTTGTGACGTTTTTTCTAATTCCATTAGGTCAACAAGAGAGATTATATTGGTTTGGCGCATTAATAGTTCGCGTAGGTTTTGTGCGTTTTTCTGTGATAAGGCATTTTTGGTTGCTGTATACTCTTCGCACGCTTTCATTTCCTTTTTCGAAATGTTTAGAGTTTTTGCCAACATTTCCAGCTCTTGACTTGCAAACTTTTTTCTTTTGCCACTTTCTACATTAGATATGTAAACTTGCGCAGATTTTCCTGTACGCCCTAGTAGATTTCCCAGCTGAGTTTGGGTCAAATGGTTTTTTATTCGGTACTCTTTGACTAAATGTGCAATATTTTTTGCCATATTTTTTTGTCGTTTCTCGGTAAAAGTTGTATTTCTTTTTTATCGTATTATAGTCATATTTTGCTTATATTTATATTTTATAGTTTTATTATGGCTATAAAAAGCTGCCAATAAGGGTGGATTTCTTGTTCTTTTTAGATGCGATTTTTCGTCTTTTTCCCTTTTGAAAAATAGAGTTTGCTCATTCTTTGTTCCCGATATAAGATGGTTGTATTATTATTTGTTATGAGAAAGGGAAATCATGAAAATTATACTGTTACTTATAAGTTTTTGCGTATTGTGCAGCGCGCAATTTGACAATCTTGACGACGCTGTCGTTCGCGCTATTTTGAAAGACGGAACTCCGCGAACCATTTTTGAAGTTCAACAAAAACTCGAAGATGCGGGTGGGGTTTTAAAACCGCATATTGTTGCAAATCGCGGTCATGATAATCCGCGCTTTGGTAGCTTTAGTGTTTTTCATACCTACACAGGACCAATGCAAGGTGGTGTCGTTCAAGAAGAGGAACTGTTTATTGGTTTTTTTACCACACAACGTCAGGGAGTAATCACCACATTGCAAAGCTTTCAATCGTCGCTAATGATTGAGATAATTGCTTGGGATTATACAAAAAAGATGTATAATTTTTGGGAACTCGTGGGGAACGGTGGTAGCTCTGAGTGGCATTATCGTGGTGACTCGCAGGATGTTGCTGCGGATGTAGAACAAATTAATATGGGCAACAAGGCGGCGAAGTTTGGACAAAGATTGCGTTGTTCAGGATGTCATACACTGGGAGGACCGATTCTCAAAGAAATCGAAGCGCCACACAATGATTGGTGGAACAACAACGACAAGCTCAATCTAGGAACGTTACGTTTAAATTTTGGGAGCGATCCGCAAAACCCCGAGCATTTTGCGGCACGAATGTTCTTCGAAGCAGAAGATGTCAGCAATTTGAGTAAACAAGTAAAAAAGGGAATTGATCGATTAGTTGCAGCACGAGAAGGAAACTTACACGAACAAATGCGCTCGCTAGTTTCGACAATGGAAATGAACTTGGCGTCTGACACCAAGCCTCTTCAAGCGAAATCGCAAATTGCCATACCAAAAGGTTTTTTTGTCGACGAGCGTTTGTTGGGTAAAAGTGCTCCTCAGATTACAATAGACACAGCACTGTACATGCAGGCTCTACAAACTGTGCAGTCGCGTTTTGCACAAAATGAAACCCCTGGGTTAATCGATGCGCGTCACGCGTTTTTGGTTCCTACGCGATCGTATATCGACAATAAAGTGATCGATGTTTTGTTGCATAAAGGTATTCTTGACGAAGAACTGATCGCCGATATTTTAGCGATAGATTTTACAAACCCCGTCTATTCTCAGAAGCGCAAAAATCTCATCCGCTATATACCAAAAAACGCAATTAATGCGCAACATTTGCGTGAGCAACTCATCGCGAATTTACAAAACACAAACGAAACTGGGGCAAAAGAGTTGCTGAGTAACTTGACAGACCCGCGTCGCAATAAAGAATTTCATCGTAAACAAGCATTGGCGTTTTTTGATGTTTGCCAGCAAAAAGGCAACGTGTTCGTCACGGTAATGAATTGGGTGAAAATCGCTACACAGCGTCGTGTGGAGATTCAAAGCTCACAACCAGCGCAAAATCCGCGCGGGACTATTTTAGAACCGGGTTTTCGCGTTATTTTCCCGCAAAATAATATTGCGACGAGCGCAGGGAAATGGTTCCTCAATCCCGTCAATGGAAATTTGGAAATAAATAACAAATAATAACTATGCCACAATCATCAATGACAAACATTATTATAAGTGACTGGGTATTTGCCGTAGAGCAAACACAAAAAAAAGCGAACTATTATCGCGTGATTTCTATTAGTGCGCCTGAAGATAGCGCATTGTCGATGGGAAAAGAAGTGGTAAGGCTTCCCGATGCACGAGAAGTATTGTATTTAAAGTTCGATGATGTGACCGATGAACTGCAAGGTTTTGCACTTACCTTAAACGGTATTGTTCTTGCCACAAAAGACGATTGTCGTAGGGCTTTGCAGTTTTTGTCTCAAGGTGGAAATATTATCGTTCATTGCCGTGCTGGAGTGAGTCGTTCCACCGCAATTGTTTTGGGATTTTTACTTTCTCTGCACGCGGATTACAACATTGCCATAGATGAGCTATTTACCATAAGAGCATGCGCCGATCCCAATACGTATATTTTGCGTCTCATGACTGAGATACTTGGACGAGATGAGGAATTCACACTGATATTGGAAGCGATCCGTCGCAAACAGAAAGCTTCCAATTAAACTTCGAATGGTACTCGATTAGCAGCAACCTGTGTTCTTACCAAATACCCCAAAATGGCGCGAGCGATCCCCGGTAATTTTGAAATATGGTTTGTAGCGAGTTTCTTGCAACATTGCCGCGGTATTACCACATACAGGAATTGGCTTGTGCGTGACAAAGGTGTGCTCGCGATCCAAGACAAATTTATGTGTAAATGTAGGAATATTGCCTAAGTATGTGGCTACTTGACCATAGTCTTCGCAAACGTCTTCTAAACTGTCTAGTTTAAAAGCGCGCATTGTCATCGAATAAAAAGATATCATTCCAATCTTCGCTTCAACATCAGCACTGTCAATAGACAACCTACGGCTAGAAATGACACGGTAGTCCATGCATCCCAAACCTTGTAGAAGGCGACGAAAATCTTCTACATACATTGCGCCCGCCAAACATTCACCATACAAAACCGGGTCAGACTTTAATTGTTGGGGAACTCTGCTATTGCTGAATACATCCGAGAAATAGAGTTCACCACCGGGTTTTAAAACGCGAAATATTTCGGAGAAAACCGCATGTTTATTCGGAGATAAGTTAATCACGCAATTCGAAATGACTAAATCAACAGAATTGTCTTCGATAAAGTCCAACTTTTCAATGTAACCTTGACGAAATTCCACATTGGGTTTGTCGAAACCGAAAATTTGCATTTGCGTATCGATATGGCGACGTGCTATTTCGAGTTGCTCTTCGGTCATATCAACGCCAATCACACGTCCTTGTGGGCCAACTAATTGCGAAAGTATGTATGAGTCGCGTCCTGTGCCACAACCTAAATCGACGACTACTTTTCCCTCAAGTATGGGAGGAATGGGCGCACCGCAGCCATAAAATTTGTCCAAGATTTCTTTGTCGATTTTTTTGAGTATTTCCACGTGCTCTTTGGGTGTTGTGCCCGAAGCACAACACGCACTTGTTTTTATATCCTTATTGTTATTTAACTCTTTACCGTAGTATTCACGAACACTATCGTGTTTTTGTGTATTTTCCATATTATTGTACCTTAATTTACGACAATTCGCTACACGATGCACCACTGGCAAAGCATGAGTAGCAACGATGATGTTTTAACATAATAGTGATATCTAAAGATTCTTTGAGAGTAGTTGCGAGATGATAATCTTCATCATCGTCGACAAGAGTACAAGCGTACACACACATCTTCCCGTCTTTTTTGAGGACCATACGACTGTAGTTGCACATAAGCTGTGCACGACTGTGGGCGTTTTTGTAAGTTGTCATGCAATGTTCGGTGATATAGGGAACTTGTGGTATAGAACCTGGTGTCAAAAAATCCGGGAAGGAAATGATGGGAATGGGATGATGAATGCCCACATCGGCAAAAAATTGACGAAACGAATTTTCCACGGCCTCTTTGTCTTCTGTAGCCTGTTGTTGACGTGCGATGGAAACATTAAATCCTTTATTTGCAAGCATACCTAACGTTTCTAAAGCCATCATGAAATTTCCTTGACCACGTCCTGCGTCGTGTTTTTGTGGATTTGGATAATCAAGACTAATGCGAAAACTAAGCGGAAATTTTTGTTGCTGTAAGGCTTCTATGTCTTCGATACGTTGTAATAAAGGTTTTGTGCCGTTAGTGAGCACTAAACACGGTTTGTGACGTAAAGCGTATTTTAAAATTTCCATGATTTCGGGAATGACAAAAGGTTCACCACCAGTAAACGAGAATTGCTGTACACCTAAACCAAGCGCTTCTTCCATGTACGGCTTCGCATCTGCAAATGTCAGTTTATTGATGCGATTGTCGCCAGGTTTCGATCCTTCTAAGCAAAAAGGACATCTTAGATTACAGATAGTTCCTGTATGAAACCAAAGTTCTTGTAGTTTTTGCGATTGGATATACCCCCTAGGTTCACCTTGAGGAGTATGTAGCCAATCATGTCTGTTGATGTGATGCATGGCACAAACCTTTGTAAATTGTTTTCTGTAATTCACCTAGTCGTCGTGTGTAACTTTACCTTACAATTTTTATGAAAATTTACAGTATCATCCCTGCAAAAGCACATGGCTGTGAAGCTAAGATATAAACTCCTTATGTTGTCATCCCTGCAAAAGCAGGGATCCAGCGTTTACAAGTCAAATTTATATTGCTGGTTTCCCGCTTACGTGGGAATGACACCTATTTGTAATTCTTTGTTGAGAAATTTTTTACACAATCGATTTGAGAAAGTCATGTATCTCGCGATTGTATTCTCGTGGTTTTTCAATAAAAAACATATGCCCACATTCTGGGAGAACAGCGCATTGCGCTTTGGGAATTAATTCTGCGAGGTTATGGGCATTTTGCACTGGCCATACTTCATCGTCTTCACCATGAATAACGAGAGTGGGAACATCAATATTTTTTAGTCTAGGAGAAGTATGCTCTTTCAATCGACATGCTTGTAGTTGCCGCTTGTAGGCGTAGTCAGGCTGTGTGATCGGGAGACTTAAAATACGCTCTAATAAATCGGGTATTTGCGTACGATACGTGTGGTGGTAAAAAACCTCTATTATTTTTTCGGTTACTTCGCGGCGATTTTCCTCGGTGCGATCCATACGCAGTATGTTTGCTACTTTTTCGGAGCAAGGAACATAGTATGGATCAGGTGCACCTGTACCAGAGCAACTAATCAGTAAACTTTTGACGTATTGTGGGTAGCTAAGACAAAATTGTTGGGCGATCATTCCTCCCATCGACAAACCGAAAATGTGTGCCTGATCGATATTTAATTCATCCAACACTTGTTTGACATCGCTGGCAAAAATCTGAGTAGTGTACTCCTCATCGGGTTTGTCGGATCGTCCCGCTCCGCGGTTATCCATGACGATGACTTGGTAATATTTACAAAAATATTGTACTTGAAATCGCCACGATTCCGATGTACCGCCAAGTCCCATGATTAAAAACAATGGTTGTCCGCTACCATGTACTTCGTAATATAGTTTTACATCTTTATTCATTGCATGTGGCATAATTCGCTCCTTGTTGTTTATTTCTAGCTGAATCTATTCCCGATCTCGTTCCCGGTCGAAAAGTCTATGTTAGTCGTCAGCAAGTTGCAATTCATAGCACACCGCCTCTTTGTGGTTGCGTACCAGTAAAAGGTTTTTTGTCAAAGCGGGTGTATTCCATGTTTTGTGAGTTAAGGCATCAAACGTGCCCAATTCCTTGTATTTTTCTGTATGGGCCTGGACCATGGCCACATAGCCTTTTTCACTTTGGATGACTAATACGTCTCCCACTAAAATTAGCTGCCCATGGCCATATCGGCCTTTGCGCCATTTGCGTTTACCGTTTTCTAAATTAAGACTACACAGAACACCATCGTCTAAACCGATAATGTGATGATCCTTTCGTATTACATTGGTAAATTTTGCCTTTAGACGACGACTTTTCCATACCTTAGACGCTTTCCACTTGTCACCGTCTTTTTCTATTTTGAGTAGCTGGCATCCCAAACCGTAACCGCTCGACACAAAGAGGTGGTTGTCGGGAACAGGAATCGGCATGGCAACATTGGGTTGGCGATTTGACCAAAAATATTGCCATAAAACGCGACCGCTTTCTATGTCATGTCCAGCAATACTGCCTTTATTGAATATAACGATTTGTTGTTGGGAATGGAAGGCGGTCACAAAAGGAGAGCTATAACTTGCCAGGTCATTTCCCGCTTTCCAAATTTCCTTACCGGTGGCCTTGTCGAAAGCTACGAGAGAAGCTCCTCCGGCTCCTACACTGACAATTACCTTGCTTTCAACGACCAAAGGGGAACAACTAATGCCCCACTTAGGACTCTCGGCTTTGTATTCTTTTATGGTGTCCTTGCTCCACACCTTTTCTCCGGTTTTTAATTTTATACAACTAAGGATCCCGGTAGCTCCTAAAGTATAAACATTTTCTCCGTCAATAGTCGGTGTTGCTCGTGGTCCTCTACCTGCGAGAGTTGTGTGATAATGGGCAGTGTATTTATAAATCCAGTTTAGTTTGCCACTGCCAAGGTCATAGGCCGTGACTGTTTCATATTCACCGCGTTGTTCCTGGGTGATTGCCGTACGACCAACGGTCGCAAATCCAGACCAACCCGCACCTACCTCAATACGCCATAATTCCTTAGGAGGTTGTTGCTGCCAATTTGTTTGTAAACGTAAATTAGGAAGCACTGCGTTGCGTTCTGGACCTAAAAATTGGTAGTAATCAAACGGTGTTCTCTGGTAGTTGCCTTGTTCAAGAGAGGTATTTTTTTTATCTGTGACCATATCTAGGTAATTAGATGACCAGCGCCATGAGAATATGGGTACCGTGTCGCCGCTAAATTCATCTAACTTAAACAGCACAATAAATGCCAGAAGTACGCAAAGAAACGTACCAAGTACAACTTGGCGTATTTTTCTGTCTATGCGAGATAAAAACATAAACCACAATAAAGTGAGAGCAAGCGTACCACCCATGATTTTCATGGTGTTGATAACTTGACTTTGGCGTGGCATATCTTTTAGCCATACAAGGCATAGACCTGTAATTGTTCCTATGAGAACGATAATGACAGGCCACAAACGTATTTTGGTTTTGGTGTTGTCTTGCATAAAGTTCCACTCCGTTGTTTGCTATTGGATTTTGTATTTAAGATTTCGCAATTATTGTAACATCTTTTTTTAGGGATATTGAGTATCTATTCATAAAAAAAACGCAACAGACCTAAGCCTGCTGCGTTTTCAAATAAAAATACAAAAGTTACTCGTGGGTAATGATTATATTAGACGTCGAAGCGGTCGGCGTTCATCACCTTGGTCCAGGCCGCCACAAAGTCTTTGACAAATTTTTCTTTGTTGTCGTCTTGTGCATAAATTTCAACGTAAGCGCGTAGTATGGAGTTTGACCCGAACACAAGATCTGCGCGTGTTGCGGTCCACTTTACATCACCAGTTTTGCGATCGGCAATTTCGTAGAGATTGTCTCCTGCTGGTTTCCATGTATACTGCATATCGGTAAGATTGACAAAAAAGTCGTTGGTCAAACTACCAGGCGTATCAGTAAAGACACCATGCTTTGTTCCACCGTGATTGGTATCTAGAACGCGCATTCCGCCAATAAGTACTGTCATTTCATGAGCGGTGAGGTTCATGAGTTGTGCACGATCAAGTAGCATTTCCTCTGGCGTTACGGCATACTTGTCTTTGAGCCAGTTACGGAAACCATCGTGTAGAGGTTCTAGAGGTGCAAAGGATTCTACGTCTGTCATCTCTTCTGTGGCGTCACCACGTCCTGGAGTGAAGGGCACTTCTACGTCAAAACCTGCTGCCTTGATGGCTTGCTCAAGACCAACATTTCCCGCAAGTACAATGACATCCGCAACACTAGCGCCTGTCTCTGTGGCAATCGCTTCGAGTTTCGATAGAACTTTTGCCAAACGCTCTGGTTCATTTCCTGCCCAGTCTTTTTGCGGTGCAAGACGGATGCGTGAACCGTTGGCACCACCACGTAAATCTGAACCACGGAAGGTTCGTGCACTATCCCAAGCCGTCGCTACCATTTCACTGATGCTTAGACCGCTATCTGCGATTTTCGCCTTGACGGCTGCAACATCGTAGTCCTTAGAACCTGCAGGAACAGGGTCTTGCCAGATGAGATCTTCTTCGGGAACTTCTGGGCCAATGTAGCGAACTTTTGGTCCCATATCGCGGTGGGTTAGTTTGAACCACGCTTTGGCAAAGGTTTGCGCAAAATACTCAGGGTCTTTATGGAAACGTTTAGAAATTTCAAGATAGGCAGGATCTTTGATGAGAGCCATATCCGCATCGGTCATGATAGGGTTACAACGAATAGAGGAGTCTTCCACATCGACAGGTTTATTCTCTTCTTTGATGTTGGTCGGTTCCCACTGCCACGCACCGGCAGGGCTTTTCTTTAGTTCCCACTCATGGCCGAAAAGCATGTCAAAGTAACCATTGTCCCATTTTGTCGGATTTGTGGTCCATGCGCCTTCAAGGCCACTTGTTACCGTATCGCGTCCAATACCGCGTTTGGTTTTGTTGTTCCATCCAAGTCCTTGCTCTTCGATTTCTGCGCCTTCTGGTTCTGGACCCAACAAGCTATCGTCGCCATTTCCGTGGGCTTTCCCAACGGTGTGACCACCTGCAGTAAGAGCAACGGTTTCTTCATCGTTCATTGCCATACGCGCGAAGGTAACGCGCATATCTTGTGCTGTTTTGAGTGGATCTGGGTTGGCATCTACACCTTCAGGATTGACATAGATAAGACCCATTTGTACTGCCGCAAGAGGGTTATAGAGCGAGTCACTGTCTTCATTTGCGTAGCGATCTTTGGT
The DNA here is from genome assembly GCF_009002475.1 of Candidatus Uabimicrobium amorphum. Lineage (GTDB taxonomy): Bacteria > Planctomycetota > Uabimicrobiia > Uabimicrobiales > Uabimicrobiaceae > Uabimicrobium > Uabimicrobium amorphum. Next base: position 7,865,665 of record NZ_AP019860.1, on the reverse strand, counting down.
GAGCCATTCTTTTTCCGAACCCCAGTAAATGTCTTGTTCTGGATGCCAAATATCAGGACGACCATAACCAAATCCGTACATCTTTAGTCCCATAGATTCATATGCCGCATTCCCGGCGAGAAGCATGAGGTCTGCCCAGCTGATTTTATTACCATATTTCTTTTTTATGGGCCACAAAAGACGGCGTGCTTTGTCAAGATTTGCGTTGTCAGGCCAAGAGTTCAAAGGTGCAAAGCGATGATTGCCGGTTCCTCCCCCACCTCTACCATCTGCAATACGATAGGTTCCTGCAGCGTGCCAAGCCATGCGTATCATCAATCCACCGTAATGCCCCCAGTCCGCAGGCCACCACTCTTTGCTGTCGGTCATCAAGTTGTGTAGATCTTTTTTCAGAGCATCAAAGTCGAGCTTTTTCACTTCTTCGCGATAGTCGAAGTCTTTGCCCATCGGATTGGTTTTTGTATCATGCTGATGTAAAATATCTAGTTTTAGAGAATTGGGCCACCAATTCGTGGCAGATTTATTGTTTACAGTGTTTGCACCGTGCGCAATAGGACATTTTCTAACGTCATTCATCTTTACTTCCTTCTTTATTTGTATTGTTTTGACAAGAGGGGCAAATACCCCAAAACAAAATTTCAGCTTCATCAACATTAAAACCATGGTCGTCCATTGGTTCTAAGCAAGGGGCCCCTGAAAAGCAATCTGTGTCTACGATCATATGGCACTCTCTGCAAATAAGGTGATGATGGTTATCTCCCACGCGTGTCTCGTAGCGAGAGGGTTCGCCTTTTGGCTTGATCTCGCGAATGATGCCATGTTTCACTAAGGTGTTGAGATTATTGTAGATTGCTTGTTTGGAGGTTGTGACAATTTTATCTTTCACAACAGCAAAAATTTCCTCTACACTAGAGTGTGGTTGTGCATCTAGCGCCTCCAAAACCCCTAACCGTACAGCGGTTAAGCTTAGTTTATGATGTTTGAGTAAAGTTCTATGTTTGTTCATAACATTAATCTACTACATAAAAAATATTGACGCAATAAAAATTTTGACAAAATCAATATTTTGGGTAAAAATGTAGATTTTACACAACATTTTTTATTTTTTGAGATGTATATTTGTAGCACAGCTTGTGTTTGAGTTTCGCTTTGACACGAGTTATAATAATTTTGTGGATGATTATTTAGGGCATGCCAAGACATGCTCCACCGGTCAATAGGAGAATTGATATGCGCATTTGTTTGATGATAGTTATATTGTTGATTTGTTGCGGTTGTGGGACGATTGTAAATTTATCTCAACCCCCGGAGTATTTAGGACCGAGGCCTATGTCACCTGTCGAAATGCATTACTACGGTGGCGTAACTACGGATTTATCTTACACTCTTTTATCTGGCTTTATACTCCTTCCGCTGACGATTGTTGACTTACCACTAAGTTTAGTGGGGGATACGCTGACCATTCCCGTTGTGGCAATAGCCAAAAAAAGGGACAGCGCAAGATGGAAAGAAACCTCTTTTCTATTTCGCGAGAATAAATATGATTACCAAATACCATCTTCAGAGATTATTGTCTATTCTCTATCGATTGAGTACGTACAAGATGAGGAAAAAAAACACGATCAAGTGAGTTTTGGGAGTTTGTCAACAGGAAGAAGGGTTACCGATGGTTCGGGCTTTTTCTATACGGAAGGTGGGGTTAAATGTAAATCGACACCACAGTATATTTCTTTGATATTTCCACAAGCACTAGATGCGAACACGACAGTAAAAGTTCGCTACAAACAACAATGAGGTTTCCATGTATGAAGTATTTGTAAAAAAGCTGGTATCTCTAAAAGATACCAGCTTGTTGATAAAACCTACGTGCTTAGCGTAAGAATTGTTGCGCATCTCCTATTTTACCTGGAGCAGGTGTTTTCGCGTTGTCAAGAACATATACGCGCATGTTACCTTGGCCACTACAATTTGCTTGTAGGGTGTTGTTGGTGACTTGTTGTACATTGCCCGTTACCGCGTCGACGTAACGACCGTTGGGGATATTGTTAAACGTTGCTCCCGAGGAGATAGTCACTAGAGCAAAACTGTCGGTTTTCTCATCTGTGAATCGTCTCTTGAAGGCCAAAGATCCACTGACATCACTAGTGGAGTATTGTCCTTTTTGTAGAGCAGGTACTTGACGACGAATACGGTTGAGTCGAGCTAGGTGTTGTGCTAGAGGATGATCGAGTGTTGTGGCCATTTCACCGGTGGTACCACTAAAAACACCGAAGTCTTGTACCTGAACACTTCCTTTAATGTGTTCACCAAAGTACGCTCTACCTGTTGCGGACAGTGGCGCGTTCATTCCTTCGTCGATTTTTGCACCTGCTTGGAATTCGATTTCACTACCGTAGTACAAACACGGAATTCCACGGAAAGTGAACATAAGTGACATGTTTTCTGCCCAAGCATGTGCCCCGCCGTTATAACGATGTCCACCGTTGTCAGGTCCATAGTCGTGTGAATCTACGTAAACGACATTCCATGTGGCATCGTTGTAGCAGTCATCGCTAAAACGCAATGAAAAAGCGGTGTGCGCGTTTTCAAAATTCCAATGCATCGGAAAGTCGATGACATTCATGTTGGATTTGGCACTGTAGTCTAGTTTGCGGTAGTTGTTGCCATCGAGGTAATGATTGTTGCTGCGTGGTTGTGCTCCTGGATTGCTACGGTTGTCTAACCAGTGTTGGTAAACCGCTTCTTTGTCGGACATATGACTATAATCTTTATTTTCTTTCCATGTATAGAATGGAGAAGATAGAGACGGAATATCGCGGTTCCATACGCCGCGAACTCGGGTACAAACCTCGCCAAACATAAAGAAATGCTCACCACCGTGTTGTTGGAACGCCTGGTTAAAATAACGATTAAATACATAACGACTGATGTGCTTTACCGTATCGACACGAAAGCCATCGACACCCATATCAATATATTTTTTGTAACTGTCGATAAGATGTTGGCGCACTTTGGCATTTTCGGTATTTAAATCAACGCAATCGCCAGCAATTGACTTATTTTGCTCGTCATAACTTTCCCACGAAGATAACCATCCTTCATGATAAAATGGACTTTTGAACATTTGTTGAATGCGATCGAGAAATTGTTTTTGTGGATCTAAATCAGGATTGTTTTTCGGAGCAAATAACGGTCTTGCACCCCAATTCCCCGAGTGGTTGAACACCACATCGAGAACCAGTTTCATATCGCGCTTGTGCACTTCGTAGATTAGACGTTGAAAATTGTACCCGACACTTTCGAGTCGTGGATCTACTTTGGTGAAATCACTCGCATGATAACCATGGTAGTCATAACCACTTTTGTTCTCGACAACAGGAGTGATCCAAATGGCACTAAATCCCAATGCTTTGATGTAGTCAAGTTTTTCGACAAGTCCTTTGAAATCTCCACGCCATTCTGGGTCAGATTGTGGATTTTTATTTTGTGGATCATCGGAGCGATAGTTGTTATCGGCATCGCCATCAAAAAAACGCGTTGTCATCAAGAAATAAATGGTTTCTTCGCGAAAATCACCGCGATTAGGTGCACCGGCAATATGTACTGTTGTAGAGGTCTGCGCTGTGGCTCCTTCATTGTCAGTAACCGTAAGAGTTACTTCGTACTTACCGGCTTTGTTGTACACGTGTTTTGGTGTCGCACCACTCATGTTTCCACCTTCGCCCGTTGTCCATGTATACGATTCGATAGAGCCGTTAGGATCGATGGACTTTGAACCGTCGAAGTGTGTGGCGAAACCAACAATACCGTAGATCCCTTTGCCTATTTTGGCGATGGGAGACATGTTGGGATTGTCTGTGGTAACTTGTTTTGCTGTCGAAACAGCGACGTTACCTGTTAAGTCAATCGCTTTTGCTGTAATGCTGTGTTTCCCGTTTTTGCTATAGCCACTGTTCCATGTACAATTGTAAGGTGAAGCGGTTGCTGTTCCCAGTTTGACTTTGTCACAATAAAAATCTACGCGGGCAATGCCTTTATTGTCACTCGCTTTGGCGGTAAGATTTACTTTTCCCGTTAATTTTTCGCCACCATTTAGTGAAGTGATTTGCACCTGCGGTGGAATGAGGTCCACAGGATTGGTAAAATATACGGTGGAATCGTTGTTTTTGATCCACACTTCCGTAGGTAAAGACTGTGGTTTGGTGATACGTCGATCAACACCATCCCATGCATTGCCATCGCCATTGAAACATGCTTTTAGATAAGGAGCTTTTGCACTCCATTTTATGTGGAAAAAAACTCCGTAAGCATCTTTTCCCGATGGCTTTAAGTCACTCGCTTTTTGGTAATCATTAAAACCCCAATGCATTTGGCAATTTTGCCATTTGTTGCTATTGCGATAATGAACGGTTAGTGTGTCGGCATATACACTCACCATGCACAACAAACTCACCATGATGAAATACTTTTTCATATTTTCCCCATAACATAAATAAACTCTTTGTATAGATTTTTATTGTACTAAAATTTTTGGCAATGAGCGATAAATAAATTTGCCGTTAACAATTTTGCCGCAGTTACTTATGTTCCATCTTTACTTTGCCCGGCTTTGCCAAAAAATCTTTGAAGAATCTGAAGTTTGTGGCTCTTCATTGGTATTTTTTTGCCAACGACGTTGTAAAAATTCGCGTAGTCTTTGCCGTTCTTCGGAATTCAATTGACCATCGCCGTCGCGATCAAATAACTTGACGAGTCTTTGTCGTTTTTCTTGCCAGGAATTTTGCTGCGCTGCGCCGCTCACGATTAACATAAATACTAGTAAAAACAATCTACGCATCATTTCCTCCTCAATAAAAGTTGTTCGATATATAGGTATTTCCATATTAACAAACTTAAGCTATAATAAATAGCAACATCTATTGCAACAATTGACATCACACTTTTCTTCCACAAAGGAATTAAAATGAAAATAACCGTTGGCAGCACTTCTATTCCGGCGATGATGTACGGTACCGCATGGAAAGAAGAACAAACAAAGTCTCTTACAATTCAAGCGATCCAAAGTGGGTTTCGCAGTATTGATACGGCAAATCAGCGCAAACACTACTATGAAGCAGCCGTTGGGGAAGCGGTTGCCGAAATGATGGCACAAGAAGTTGTCAGCCGTGAAGATCTATTTTTACAAACAAAGTATACATATCAACGTGGACAAGATCATCGCCTTCCTTACGATCCTCAGGCGACATTTCCTGAACAAGTACAGCAGTCTTTTTTGAGTTCCTTAGAGCATCTACAAACATCATACATCGATTCTTACGTATTACACGGGCCATATTCCTATCCGCAATTTGTCGATATCGATTGGCAAGTATGGCATGCGATGGAGGAATTGCACCAGGAAAACAAAGTGCGTTTTCTTGGAGTTTCCAACGTCAATTCTGAACAACTTCGCACACTGTTAAGTAAAGCGAAGGTAAAACCTTCGTTTGTACAAAATCGCTGCTTTGCCAGCGCTGGTTGGGATTATGATGTTCGTCAATTGTGCCGTGAACACAGTGTTGTTTACCAAGGGTTTTCACTGCTTACGGCAAATAGACGTGAGTTACAAGCACCTACCATACAAGATTTGTGCGATAAATATCAAAAAACACTACCGCAGATTATCTTTCGTTTTTCGATACAGCTGGGTATGCTGGTATTGACAGGTACGACCAATGAGCAGCATATGCGACAAGATCTAAAAATAGACGATTTTTCACTGACAGAAGACGAAGTTGCGCTAATAGAAAAAATAGCATAAAACTAGAGGACATATACACATGAAATGGTTCACTTTGTTGTTGATTGTGACAAGTTTTATATTTGCAGAGGAAAAAACACTTGTCGAGGAATTAGGCTATCCTAAAGAAACACGCGTTCTTATTGTAAATGCAGATGACTTTGGCATGTGCCATGCACAGAACTTAGGCACACAACGGGCTTTTGAGTCACAATCCATCACTTCTGCGACTTTAATGATGACGTGTCCATGGGTTTTAGAAGCCATTCACTATGTGAAGAAAAACAAAATTACCAGTGTTGGTGTACACATTACCTTAAATAGCGAATGGAAAAGGTATCGTTGGGGACCGCTGAAAAGAAAAAACGAAACGCTCATAGACAAAGATGGCAAATTGTGGCGTAGATCTCACGAAGTGGAGTTGTATGCGAATACAGAACATATCAAAAATGAAGTTCATGCCCAGATACAATATGCTGTTGATTTAGGCATTTCCCCTACACATTTCGATTCACATATGGGAAGCCTCTATGGCATTTATACCGGACGCTCGGAGCTTGTGGCGATCGCTTTTTCCAACGCTTACGAATTTGGAATTCCATATCGAATTCCCTACTTGAAAGCATTGAAGCCATTTCGCGATATGGGATTTGTGATGATCGACAATCTTATATTAGATAAAGCACCAGACAATGAAAAACGCAAACAACACTATGTGGATATCATCAACAGTCTTCCTTATGGCGTTTCGGAACTGTATATTCATCCCGCAGTTCGCAACAGTGAACTACGCCGTGTTACCAATTCTTCGAGAAAACGTCAGGCCGATTTGGATATTTTTGCCGAACCGTGGTTTAAAAAAGCCATAAAAGACAACAATATCGTTTTGATAAGTTATGAGCCACTCCGAAAGTTGCAGCGTAAGAAAATGAAATGGCGCAGTGGGTTAAAAGCACAAGATGTGTATGAAGAATATCGAAAACTTATCGTTACAAGTCGCGATTTGCGCACGCAGTGGAAGGAATATATTGGTAGCAACATGCCGGCGTGGATTATTTTCGCTAGTGATGTGTTTGCGATATTTTATCGTCTTGGATGGAGTCCACATAATCCCGATAGTGTTGTTACTTTACTTTACATCGTTGGTGTGTTTGTGGTTTTGTTTATTCTTTGTCTATTAATACAATGGATATGCATGTTTTTTCATAAACCTCATAAAAGCTTGGGCAAAATAAAAACTACTTCGCGAATTAATTTGACCATAGGCCTCTTTGGAGCTGTGATTGCCTTGTTTTTCGGAATTAAATTAGTGATTGTGCCCGTATGTATCGCAATTCTTTCGGGGTTGTTGGGTAGACGGTTTATTCAAAATAGCGTAAAGAAAGGATAGTGATGATGGAAGCATTCGCTAACGAATTGCAAAGTTATGCGTTACAGAAGCTAGGGGCAGAATTAGATGGTCGCGGTGCGGTTAAAATACCTGGCTGTGTATGGGGAACTTTTTTTGAAATCAGTTGCGAATTTGCCGACCTACCTGTTGCCACTACAGACGTATCTCGTTTACTAGAGGAAGTACATGGAGCTAAAAAATCAAGTATGCTGGATCGCGATGGGCATTCTTATATTTTGCTTCCTATAGACGATCAATATAAAGAAACCATCTATGATTGCATTGATAAAGCTTACGAAATTGTTTGGAGTAAAGTAAGCGATGAATTTCGTTATTTAATTTCTTTGGCAAAAGAAAATTTGGCGGACTCTATTCTTTTAGAAAAATTGATAGATTACTATAAACTACAAGAACAACAAACAATGATTTCGCAATTGGTGAAAAAAGCTTTTTTACTCCGAACCTCTACAGAAGAGCAACACATAGTTGGTCAAAGTCGCATAGGTGGTTGTCCTGATCTTCCAAGCGATGTACAGTGGCCGACATTTGAAGATAAACCTTTGGCTTTTCTCGGGCAGTTTAATTTAAAAGAAATGCCGCCGAATATTGTCGAAGGATTGCCAGTGACGGGTTTGCTATGCTGTTTTTCTGCCTGGGGATGGCAAGAATACGAAGGCGGTTATCCTGATCATCCCGATAAAGGTTACAATACGCAGGCGGGTTGGAACATTCTTTGGCATTTTCCTGAAAACAGTACACTAAATAAACGTGAGATCCCGAATGGTGTAAATGGATTTTCTGGTTTATCTATCCAGCCAGAGATCATATTATCGCTACCAAATAACATTAGAGACCCACACTTAAGTAAGTACAATCTCAGCGAAAACACTCTTGAAACATTTGATAGAATGCAGTCTAGTTTACGTAGACTGCAAATGTCACGATACTTTGGGTTTCTAGAAGTTGGCTATTCACATCATTTATTAGGGGGATACCCTCTTTTCCAACAAGAATTTCCCGAACAATTGCAAGATGGAAGTCGCGAGCTTTTATGGCAATTAGGTAGTGATGATGGAAATTCGATGTATTGGGCAGATGATGGTGATATTGCTTTTTATGTCGACGTAGAAGATCTGAAAAAAGGTAAATTTTCTAGCGTTTGGGCAGAATGTCAATGTGGTTGACCGAGGAATTCAAGGTAAAGTGTTGTCATTCGCTAGCGAACTAGCGCATGACAACATAAAATTTCACTGATATAGTGAAGTTCCCTCTTCATCAATGATTTCCTTGTTAAATTGATCGTACTTTACGCGCGCCGTGTTTTTTGCGGAACCTTCCTTTATCGCTTTGCACACTATCTTGTAGGTAAGTTTTTCGCCTGGTTGTAGAATTGCGACGCTGTGCGACTCTAATTTTCCACTATTTGCATAAAACGTAAAATTAGAAGGCCCCTCCGCTTTGATAAACTCCATTTGCTGTGGAATACTATTGCGCAGTGTTACATTTGTGATGGCTGAAGTTCCTTCGTTGCGTACTGTTACGACATATATTGTTTGTTGACCCAGCTCCACTGGGTCCTCGGTGTCATATGTGGATATATGTAAACCGCCACCACCCACTCACATCATTCTTACCCTGGAGTGGGCGTGAATTTCCTTATCTTTAACGGTGGTAATTACCGAATATTGAGCGATACCACTGTGAGCGTGTCCCGAATCATCTTCCCGAAGGCCAATGACGCGAACAACGACTTTTAATGTAATCTCTTCTCCCGGAGCAATCTTGGCGAATCTCCACTTTATGTTTGCCAAACGTTTTCTACGTCTAGGATGAAATATCCCTTGGGGGGAAGAGTTGGTGTACTCAAGACTAGCAGGTAGAATACCTTTAGTGACTACATCGTAAGCCGGTCCATTACCATTATTTTTAATGATAGTGATAAATTCTAACTGTTTATTCAAAAACACCATTCGATTACTCGCTCGCGATGTGACTTCGATTTGCGGCGATACAATTTTAATTTTTCGTGTTGTTTTGTAAGAGTTTTCTGTTGTTTTTACTTGCGCAGCTAAGGTGTATTCCCCTAGATTTAGGGCTTTGACCAAACAGTGGTAATTTTTCACGGCCTTTGGCTCCAATTCCGCAGTGAACCATTTTAAAACAAATTTTCCAGTTTTGTGTCCTTGATATGTAAACCCGCGTGGTAAGTAACAGCGAGTTTTTATATTTTTGACAACTTTATTCCCTACGTTTTGTACACTGACGGTAAAGTTCAGTGAATACTCAATATCCAAAGATTTTGGACACTGAATGGTGACAATGAGTTCACTCATTGCCAAACTACTATGTGCTAATAGCAAAACTAATAACATGTTTATCTTATTCATCGTTACCTCCATGTAAAGAATTCAATTTTCGGTTTTGAGCCATAATAAAATCAACCGTCCTAAGCAAAAATTTCGGTCCCATCTTTCGCGGGTGTAAGTGGTTTGGCAGAACATTTTTGGCAACATTTATTTTGTAGGTTGTACTTGGCATTACAAAAATGGCAGCGAACTACCACGAAGTGACACATGGATACGAATGTGAGTAAGCCCGGAATTCCGGCAACACAACACACAATCATCCAGCATGTTGTTTCGTATATTGAGACAGCATAAATTCGTGCGATCACTAAGCACAATAAACACGGAATCATCACCAACCATAGCAACGAAGCTTTATAGTTAGGCAGTGATAGATGTGGTAGAAAATACTTACACGCAAAATTACTTAGAAGAGATGACTTTAGAAAATACATGCGCCAATCATAATCCTCTACATATTCAGGATTTTTGGTCACGGTATATTCTTTCGTAATTTTTCCAGTTCTTGCGTACTCAATGACACGATCTTTTTCACTGTCCGTTTTTATGTAGCGAAAAATGTATTGTTTTTGATTGGTGATCAAAATTCTGATTTTGTCGTACTGTTTTAAAGGTAAATGTTGTATTTGCGAAATTGCCTTGCCACTTGGGTCGAGAATATACAAATGTTTTTCTGTCAAAACGACAATTTCCATAGGAATATTTTTGTCGGATGCAACAACATCAAATTTGCGTATATCCTCGTGACAAGAGAAAAACAACTCTATTTTTTTATTGTTCGTATCGAATAAATGCAATTCGCGTTGAGAACGTATGAGTAGCTTTTCATTTAGGTTTTCGTTGTCAAAATACTCTTCTTGATGCAAGTTATCTGTTTGTTCTTGGTAAAAGCCGTCTATTCCGATAGACCCTTCATATCTCCCGTCATCTTTGTATGCAAGGATACGCTTTTGCAACTTCGAATAGTAAAAATGCGATGTTAATCTCGTGTAATACTTTTTTCGTAGATAGTTGGTGTTACCCGTAGGTTTTTGACGCAAATACATTCCCAAGAGCTCTTCCTCAAAAATAGACTCCACTTGTTTGTCGGAGAGAATGTGATTATTTGCGTCCTTGTAAACCCACGTTTTATTCCTTTCTATGGAAATCGGCCCTTGCGATGTTACGCGGTAGTAGATACTTGAGTCGTTTTTGTCATCTTTTACAGAAAATTGTTTTGCCATAGCTTCTAAGTTGATCACCACAAACAGAGTTACGGTAATATAGGAAACCAACAAGGTAATTCCAATGCTTGCTTTGGTGACTATGCGGGATCGTTGATCTGTGAATGTCCCCCACCCGGCCATTACGACAGTACACCCCACACACGTCATGAAAAAAAGAAAATGCTCTTTTGTGGTCGCCTCGTAAGCGATGTAATAGCAAACAACTGCGAAAAGAATACCGACGACACGGCTTCCATAAAATCGCGCTTCGCGTAACACAAAGGTCATCGTTAAAAAATAAACAACTACGCCAAACAACATATTGGTCACTATTTGCGCACTTGTATAATGAATCAGCATTTTTGTTAGGTCGTCGACAAGCATAATTGCAATGAAGCATGGAACAACAACCACTATGCTGAATAAAATAAGAGCCGCGACTACTTTGGCCATAAAAATGGACGTCAATGTCATGGGACGATGTCTTAAAAATGGAAATAATCCCAGGTATTTTTCTGGAAGCGTCTGTAGTAGACCTAAGACGATGCCCGTAACTATGGATATATGCAAGATCACTTTTGCCATGTCACTGTGACCTGTCATCACATCCGTATATAAGTAAAGCATGGCGGCAAAGGCTCCAAGTACAAACCATTTTCCATGTTCCCGCAATTCTTTTAAAATTATTGCCCATATCATTGTGTGGTCGCTCCTAGATCACTGATATTGAAATCTCTCATACCTTTTCTTCCAAGATAGTCAATAAAAGCATCTTCTAAAGACATATCGTTACAGTTAATATCAACACCACCAAGATCTTCGATTTTTTTCTGCATTTCCGCGTTGTAATTTGCAACGGTTAGTACAATGCATTGTTGATCGCGTATACCACGTAAAACACCGGGAATCTTTTCAAAAGCGTCCATTTCCGGTAGTGATTGTGGAAAATGAACGCTTATCTGTTTGATGCGACTATGAAATACATCTAACGAGCAGTTTACGCGCAAAACACCTTTGTCAACTATGGCGATATAATCTGCGATGCGTTCCACTCCCGAGAGCATATGCGAGGAAAATAACACCGAACATTTGTGATTTTCCGCGATATAAACCATCATTTCGAGAAAGGAGTGGCTCGCAACAGGATCAAGGCCAAGCATCGGATCATCAAAAATAAACAGATCTGGTTGCGCTGCCAATGTAAGAGCTAAAGACAAACCTGCACGCTCTCCGCGTGAGAGTTTTCCCACTTTTGTTTTGGGTTGTAAACGGAAATAGTCACATATTTCCGCGCACAGCTTGCGATTCCACTTTGGATAAAATTTTGCCTGAAAATGGCAAATTTCTTTTACCGACATCCACATATACAGAGGGTGGCCTTCGGCCAAATAACCAATGCGGCTGCGGATTTCATTTGTTAAATTCGCAGAAGAGCAACCATAAATGGTCGCAGACCCATAGGTGGGCTTTAACATCCCTAACAGCATTTTGATGATCGTGCTCTTTCCCGAACCGTTGCGTCCGAGAAGTGCGAATATACTTCCTTGGGGAATTGAAAAACTGACGTGGTCTACCACGCAATTACCACCGAAGTACTTTGTAAAACCATTGATTTCGACTACGTTGTTATTCATCTCGCCCCTTTCTTTGTGAAATTTCCTTGAGTTTTACACGCAGTCTTTCCCATACATCGTTTGCCTCGAAATCAAGCAATGCGATTTTATTCACAAATTCGTCGATCGCCGTTTCCAAACGCTTCAAGCGTTCTTCTTCGGAATAAAACTGAACGCGTTCAATGATAAAAAGACCGCGCCCGCTACGTGACTCCGCTATTCCTTCGCGTACTAACTCGCCGTATGCCTTGGTCACGGTATTGGGATTTATGGTTAGTTTTTTGGACAAGGCGCGCACAGAGGGTAATTGATCTCCAGGAGACAATTTTTCTATGGCAACAGCCCGTTTTACTTGATCGATAATCTGCTGATATATAGGAACAGCGCTACCTGTTCTCACTTTGATATCAAGTAACAATATGAACTCCTTAATATAGTGCACTAGTGTACTAGTTTGAATAGTACACTAGTGCACCAGGAAATGCAAATCAATTTTAATATTTTTTTTGTGAAATGAGTTGAAAGTACTGAATTTACTAATGATAAAAAGATTGTGCGAAATAGAATAGCGAATACTGTACTTTATATTTTTCGTAGAAATACGAAAAAGTTACGGTTTTATTTGCGCTACTTTGTAAATATGCTATCATGTATAAAATACAGTTTTAGACATAGAAATAAAAGAAGAGGAACTAATGAAAATAAATGAAATTTTACCCCTATTGGACGGCGATTCTGTCAAGATGGGGGACATAAAGAAAATGGCCAAGCAAATTAAAGTGGACCACGATTTGGCGTCAGAACTTTGGGCGACAAAAAAATATTATCCTCGTCTTCTTGCAGTGTTGATCATGGATAAAAATCGCTTAGATCAAGACTACCTCGATAAGATCGTTCAGGACCTAAAGAGTCATGAGAAAGATGAGAGTAACTACATCTCCGAATGGCTACTCGGAAATCAACTCGTTAAAAATAAAAAGAATAAAAAGTTGCTCGAATCTTGGCAAGAACACCCCGAACCCATTTTACGGCGTCTTTTTTGGTATTACCAAGCACGGTTAAGGTGGACGGGAAAAATACAGGAAAATAGTTCGGAACTTATGGATTATCTAGAAAAAAACATGGAGAAGGCCGATCCCCTTGTGCAATGGACGATGAACTTTTGTGTCGGTTGGATTGGTGTATTTGAAGAACAGTACCGACCACGCTGCATCGCTTTGGGAGAAAAACTTGGCTTGTACAAAGATGAGCATGTTTCTAAAGGATGCACACCTAGCTACCTTCCGGCATTTATCGAAGTAGAAGTTGGCAAACGCAATAAATAGCGTATCATAAAATATATCAATCACCAGAGAGGATAAAAAATGCGCCTATATGGAACGCCGTTGTCTCACTTTACTAGAAAAATTAGAATTTTGCTTTTGGAATTGGAAGTACATTTTGAGTTTGTGGACATCGGCAACGTAGGGGATAACAATATTGAAGTTTTTTCAGGAAATCCATTGATGCGCGTTCCTATCCTCGAAGACAACCATTGTAAGCTGTTTGAGTCGGATAATATTGCGCGGCATATCGTAAAAAATTACGCCAGTGAAGATCAATTTGGTGTATGCAATTGCGATCCACAAGTTTTAAATATTCTTGCTGTAATTTCCGGGGTGATGGAGGCGGAGGTTCGTTTGATTCTCGCGGAACGTGGTGGCATGAAGGATATATACCAGCACCATTTTTTTCAAAAAACAAGAGATGTGGCCATAAATGGACTTGAGTGGCTTGCACGACAAGATAAATTCATCAATAAACAAGATTTATGCTATGGACATATTGCAAGTGTGTGTATGTGGGATCATTTATCTCACTACAACTTGTTTGATTTAACACCATATGCGCCACTAAAACAGCTTTCCGAAAAATGGAATAAAAAGTCATCATTCATGACAACACGCCCTAAATTCACAAATGAAAAGAACAGAGCCAGCAAAATTCGATGATTAACCAACGGATTTTTGCCATTGATGTAGTTGCTCTAGCGTAGCCACGACACCTCCGCAAACAATGACAACGATATTGTTGTACTCTCGCAAGAACGGTGATGACTGGTATAGTGGCGCGAGAGCAGCACCGCAGGCAGGCTCTACGACAATGCGGTGATCGCGAATAAATTGAAGACAAGCATCTATTGCTTGAGAATCGCTAACTACGTTAGAAATGACCTTGCATTTTTGGGCACTTTCAAAAGTGTGTTGCGCAATTTTTTTTGCACCGAGAGATGTGGCGATACTTGTAATTTCTGGCAATGTGACAATAGAGCCTTGTTGCAATGATAGATGCAATGATTCCGCGCCTTGGGTTTCCATGGCCAAAACACGAGTATTTTTAAGCTTGTTGCGCTGCAATCCCTCGATAACACCACATAAAAGACCTCCCCCTCCTACGGAAACAATCACCAAGTCTGGTGTGATGTCATTTTCGCAAATTTCATCGATAATAGAGGCATGTCCCTGCCACAAAAGAGGGTCGTCAAAGGGATGTATGTAGGCAGCGCTATCATCAACAAGTTCCATGGCATATAAGTGTGCCTCATTCCAAGTGTCACCATGAACAATGACTTCGGCATTTTCTAAACGAGTGAGCTCTTTTGCCCGTTCTGTGGTGGATTTGGGCACGACAACCGATACGGGAATATTGAGTTTTCGTCCGCAAAAAGCAACAGCAACGCCCGCATTTCCTCCAGAGGACGAAATAAATTTTTTTGTTCCGCGATGTGCGTATTCGCGGCAAGCAAACCCTATGCCACGAACCTTAAATGAACCGCTTGGTTGCAGAGCATCCATTTTTAGCCACACGGTCCCGGGTACTTTTTGGCTTAATGAGCGCGATTCTAACAGTGGAGTTTTGATATGCAATTTTGGCTCCTCTTGTATGGATTTTGAGTGTCTAAAAGTAAAATAAATAGGCATAATATTGCGCGCAGTCAATTTTGCCAGACGAGAAAATTATGTCAAGAATAAAAGGCTTACATGTTATGATATCACATCACTTAAAATGTTTAGAAAAAAAATGACTTTGCAATTTTGACGGATTATTTTACCAGATCTCTATGATGAAATTGTACAATGTCAATTGCTTAAGTAGTTTCATCTAAATAAAGCAACAGCGAGTCGTTGAAATGCGCGTAGGAGGAAGAAAAATTAAAAATAGATCATTCCAAAATCCCACTAGACTTCAATTGGGTAAGATGTTCCTTCATTATTTAATAGAAGAAGAACTGGGGCGAGGTGGAATGGGCGTTGTCTATAAAGCACAAGATACCAAATTAAACCGCACGGTTGCTTTTAAAATCATACTCGTGGATATCGAAGAACGACAAAAACAAAGATTTTTACAAGAAGCGAGAGCCATTGCGCAAGTGGATCATCCTAACGTAATCAAAGTTTTCGAGGTAGGCGAAGAACCTCTGTGCTACTACACAATGGAGTACATCCAAGGAGGGACTCTTTCACAATGCATCGCGCAAAAATTGTTAAAACCAACAGCTCTTGCAAATATTTTTTATAAATTGGCCGATGCACTCTATGTCATGCACAAACAAAAAATTGTTCATCGCGATTTAAAACCGAGTAACATTATGCTCTCTGATAGCGGTGAACCTAAAGTCATGGATTTTGGCTTAGCAAAAGTTTTAGACAGTCAAATTTCTCAATCTAAAGATTTTTTAGGAACGCCTGCGTACATGTCCCCTGAGCAGATCAATAATGACAATGTAGATGCCAAAAGTGATATCTATTCTCTAGGAGCCTCTATGTACGAAGGTCTAACGGGAAGACCTGTTTTTCAAGGGGACGAGATATTTAATATTCTATATCAAATTGTACAAGACGATCCTATTGACCCACGTCGATTAAATCCTGATATTCCCGTCGATTTAGAAGCGATTTGCTTAAAATGTATAGAGAAAAAACCACGCAAAAGATATGTCAGCATGAAATTTTTAGCAAAAGATCTCAAAAATTTTATGGAAAACCGTCCCATTAGCGCTAGGCCCCCTACAAAGATAAAAGCTCTCCAAAAATGGGTTTTGCGTAACAAAGCCATTACCACCATTTTTTTTGTGGCACTCATCGCAATGGTTCTCAGTATTAGCATTGTCATCTTTAGTTTACATCAGCAAACACAGATAAAAATAGAAGAAGCTAAAAAGTTAAATCATGAAAAAAATAAAGTCGAAATGGCGCGACAACAAGCGGTAACCGCGCACGAAAAAGCCCAAGGTCTAGTTGTGGAATTGCGTGGCGTAAAAACACAGCTAGAGCAAAGTTTATATCGACATACCATTGCATTGGTGGATATGTACAATCGTACAGGAGACATATCGAAAGTAAATTATTACTTAAACAAAACTCAATTTTGTCCACCCAAAGCACGTGGTTGGGAATGGTATTGGCTTTATCGGCAGTCGAACCAACAGTTGTTTACCCTAGAACATGAAAATTACCGCTCTTCGAATTGGCGGGAATATTTTAATTGTTTTTTTAGTCGTGATGGAAAAAAAATCTTCGCTGCAATATCTGCTGGTATTCAAGTTTGGGATACCAATACAAAAGCAGTTGTTAAAGTAATCCGATTAAAAAAGACACCCTTGTGTAGCGATCTTAGTCCCGACGGTAGAACGATTTTGTTTAATACTGTTGATGGTAACCTACAGCTTTTAGATGTGCAGACACAAAAAGTTATTCGTAAGTACTCACATAATATTATCAAACCAGAACATTGTACTTTCAGTCCTGATGGTTCTATGGTTGCGTGCTCAGGGAAAGAGGGAGTGTATATTTGGAAAACCACTCAAAAAAAACTATTCCAAAAATTAGAGAAACACGAAAAAATATATGCCTGTGCGTTTAGCCCCGATAACAAAAAAATCGTAACGGGAGGAACATTTGAAACACTACAATTATGGGATATAAAATCGGGGAAACACTTAAAAGAATTCAAAGGGCATAAAAATATTATTTCCTATTGTGTGTATAGTCCCGATGGGAACAAAATTCTTTCAACGAGTTACGATGGCACCATGAAACTCTGGAACCGAGAGGGAAAATTATTACATTCATTTGAAGATGCATCCACTCCCGAAAAATTATTAAAACAAGCTCTGTCGTCATGTCATTTTAGTCCAGATGGCCGTAGAGTAATCTCTACAGGGAAAGATAATATTCTGCGGTTATGGAGTGTCAAAACCGGTAAGTTACTGGCAAGATTGAAAGGACATAATGATCACATTCTGAACGCGGACTACAGTAGCGATGGAAAAAATGTGGTTACTATTAGTGACGACGGCACACTAAAAGTATGGTCAACCTTAAAGAAAAACAACCCGCAAATTCTACGCGGGCACATAGCCAAAGTGAATTTTTGTAGCTTTTCCTCTAAAGGCAACAAACTCATTTCTGCCAGTTCTGATTCCAGGCTAATCATTTGGGATATGAAATCAAAAAAACCCATCAAGACCATCACCGGACATTGGGGGTCTGTCAGAGGTTCTTTGTTCAATGAGAGTGGTACGAAAATTGTTTCCTGCGGTAAAGATCAAACATTGCGCATTTGGAACAATCAGGGAAAACTACTAAAAAGAGTAACTTTTGGAGAGGCCATCCGTTCGTGTACCTGGACTCCAAACGAAAATGTCGCGGTATTTATCGATAAAAAGTTAATATTTACGGATATGAATACCGGACATCAAAAGACGGTGCTCGAAACCGCTGGTAATATTCGGAAAATAGCTTTTCACCCGAAGCAACCACTCATCCTCATACTCCTTGAGTCAAAGGAAATACAACTTCGGAATACAAATACCTGGAAATTGTCAGCCAAGAAAAAAATACCCGACACCGAAGCCACATCTCTCACCTTTAGCCCCGACGGTAAATTATTTGTAACAACGCACCCTGAGTCTATCAATGTTTGGGAAACAAAGACCTTTAAGCTACTAAAAAAACTCCAAGGGCACGATGGGGAAGTTCTATGCGGAATTTTCACCAAAGATGGCAAAAGGTTTATCAGTAATCACGATCACTCACTGCAAATTTGGAACATTGATACAGGAGAACCACTGTTAACCTTAGAAGGGCATACCGGAATTATTGAATATCTTACTTTAAGTAAAGATGGTACAAAAATTGCCTCATGCGCTCAAGACCATACGATACGTATCTGGGATATCGATTCATTTACCACAAGGAACTAACATCCATTTTTACCTTTCTAGTGGAGAAATATCATGGTTATATTTTTTCCTGGACATAAAATTTTGTAAATCCGAAAATAAAAAAGTCCAAAAGGTTCGTTTGGACTTTTATTTTAGTGCTTCCAAAGTTTTTGCAACGCGCTATCATTGCTAATTTTTTTAGGGGGTTGTACTGAGGTTGAGGTGTAGTATGTTTTTTCCCCCAATTTCTCGATAAAAATTTCTTGTACGCGTGGAGCGTTTGTGTAATAAAGAATCCAAAATATAGCACTCACAATTGCAATGACAGAATCGAAAACGCCATCTGTAAACGGCAGCATGACTAATATAATTAGAGCATTGAATGCACAAAAAGAGACGATTAATTTGGGAAAACGATGGTTTCTACGTAAGAATAAAAACATCAAAACCACACAGGCGATGACAAAAAGTATGCTGACGATTGCAATGGAAATTACCATTGCTTTTTGAGAAGAACTGGATAATAGCGGTAGCGTTGACATAAATACTCTCATGCCATATATAAACGCGATCAATAATCCTAAAAATGACAGTCTTAGTAACATTCCAAAAGGTTGTCGTTGCATTGTATTCCTTTGCTTTATCAAAAGTTTGTCGTATCTCTGTTCGTTGGTCACTATACACTAATCGTTTTACATATTTTCATATATAGCGGTCTACAATTATAAAAAAATCTTTTCGCATTAATACAGTAAAAAGTTTTGTCTATTTCATAGTTTGGGATCAGCTAACGTGGCTAAATGGATATGGAATAATGGGAGATAACATGATATGATGATAAAATTTAAAATCCAAAAATGTAGGGGGGTCTCATGGATAAACTGATGCTATTTTTTTGTATATTACTTTCCACGCAAATTTTTAGTGAATCACTGGTCATCGAAAAAAAGTTTTTTCCGCCTAAATCAACAGATATTTATCGTTATGTTCCCTTTGATGTCCCAGATGACGTTGTTGAAATAAAAGTAAGCTACTCATACGACCGTAAGAAACACACCGTAGATATTGGTATTTTTGATAGCAATGGAATTGGAAAAAAAGGGTTTCGCGGTTGGAGTGGTGGTAGCAAAAGCGAGTTTATTATCGCAGAGCACAACGCAACCGCTGCGTACTTGCCGGGGCCTATTTATTCAGGTACGTGGCAGGTAATACTTGGTTTATATCAAGTTGAACCATCGGGGGTAGACATCAAAATTGAAGTGGAGTTTCGTACCTCTTCAGCGAATAGCTTTGCTGGTCCCAGGTTTCTTTGGAATGCCGATCAAGTACTTGAGTCAAATACTCGTTGGTACAAGGGGGATCTACATATGCATACAAACCACAGCGATGGGAAACAAACCATTGAAGATCTTGTGGCATATGCAAAAGAAAACCAACTAGACTTCCTGGCAATGACCGAACACAATACTTGTAGCCATCACTTCGAGATACCGACTTACGCCAACAATGAAGTTCTACTCATCTTAGGTGAGGAAGTCACAACAACCCAAGGTCATGCCAATGTTTGGGGACTTCCACAAGGATATTGGATCGATTTTCGCATAAATCGCAACAATTCCATTAATGATATTGTTAGAGATGCGCATTCAGTGGGAGCGTTATTTTCTATTAATCACCCATTTGGTCCTTGTGGCGGTTGCTACTGGAATCATAGTGACCTAGAAGATTATGATAGCATTGAAATTTGGAATGGCTATTGGGACCCGACGGATTACCTCGCTTTACAAATGTGGGATCGTCTATTACAACAAGGAAAAAGAATTCCCATTGTGGGGTCAAGTGATTCTCATAAAAAACAAGATCCTATTGGCAAACCGACGACACATGTTTATGCCTCAAACTTATCTCAAAAAGCCATCTTGACCGCGATCAAAAACGGTCGTGCGTACATTACCAAAGACATAAGCCCCACAGCAATAGAGTTTTCTGCTTACCTCGAAAATACAAATGACTCGGCCATGATGGGGGATATCTTAAACGTACGAAAACAACAAGAAGTGCTTTTCGCCATCGCTATTTCTGGATGTAAACAAGGCAAGGTAAACGTGATATGTAATGGGCGAAAAATTATCTCAAAAAATATTTCGCAACTAAAAAATGGTATGCTGGAGTTTTCACACATAATCGTAAAAGATAGTTATTTTCGCTTAGAGGTCGAGGATGACTATGATATGATCGCCGTGACAAATCCGATTTATGTTGATATGAAATAGTGAATGTTTTCTGTGATTGCAAGAATGTTATCTAGACGAAGTTAGTAACATTCTTGCGATGAAATCATAATTTATTTTTGATGTAAATATTGTCCAGGTTGAACTCTTCTCCATATTCGGCGACAGTCGCATTGATTTCTAGTTGAGATTCAATCAACATTTTGAAGTGCTTCGACCCGTTTTCTTCCCCATGATTTAAAATGATTAATTTGGGATCAACTTTCGAGTCTTTTATCCATTCAATTAAGTCTAAGTAATCACCATGAGCAGACAATGAGTTCACATAAAAAATCGTTGCATTGACCGGGAGTTCTTGTTTATGAAGTCGGAGCATTTTTTCACCGTCTAATAAGAACCTTCCTTTGGTTCCTTTCGGCTGATACCCTACCAGAATGATGCCATTTTTCCTGTCAACAACACGATTTTTGACGTGATGCACCACACGCCCGCCATCGATCATTCCTGAGGCACTAATAATAATCATTGGTCCATCGGCATTCGCTATATTTTTCGACTCTTCTGCACTTTCTACCTCTGAAATCGTTGTGGGGTAAATGTCTCCTTTTTCCATAATTTCGTCTTTAACACAGCCTTTTGTAAAACATTCGTTAAATATTTTATTGGCCTTTTTAGACAAAGGACTATCTAATATAACCGGTACCTTAGGTACTTTGTTTTCATCCATAAGCTCTTTAACCAAAAATAACACATCTTGGGTTCTGCCTACGGAAAACGAAGGAATAACAGCAACCCCTGAGCGTTTCAGAATTGCATTAAGGTACATCCCCAAAACCTCTTTGGCAGGTATTCTGGCGTGTAATTTATCTCCATAGGTGGACTCTAGGATGAGATAATCCATTTCACATAATAGAGCGGGAGGATTCAACAGGACATTTCTTTTATGACCAATGTCACCAGAAAATACGACTTTCTTTTCTTGTCCATTTTCGTCTTTATAGCGAATTCTAAGAAAACTGGAACCTAAGATGTGACCAGACCAATAAAAGGTAATGGATATATTTTTGGAGACTTTAATTTCTTTTTCAAAGTTGACCACTTCAAATCGTTTTAAGATTTCTTCCACTTCTTCTAGTGTATAAAGAGGAAGGGCTGGTTTATGCCTTGAGTACTGTTTTTTGTTGGCATATTTGGCATCTTCTTCGTGAATTTTTGCCGAATCGACCAACAGTATTTCACACAGTTTAAATGTTTCTCTTGTACAATAAACTTTTCCTCTAAAGCCATCTTTCCACAGCCGTGGAAGAAGACCGGAATGGTCTATGTGCGCATGAGTTAAAAAAACCGCAGAAACTTGACTGGCAATATGAAATCGCTTCCAGTTTTTTTCTCTACTTTTAGATGAACCTTGGTAAAGACCATAGTCTACGAGGTATTTTTCTTTTCCTATTTCCAACAGAGTTTTAGATCCTGTAACTCCGCCAGCACCACCTAAAAATGATATTTTCATCGATTTGTGACGAGGATACCCTAATTTATAGCATTTGGGAGGAATCTTTACTCGAACGTAAATGCGTCCAGCATGAGCATGATGCCTTCTTCCACCTCGTATCTCCCTTCTGGAAAATAAAAATATCCATCAACTTGTTGTATGAATTATCCGTTAGATGTTACTCTTTTACTATTTTTTATAACAAATAACAAGTTATTTCATAAAACAACTCAAGAAAGTGGATGCATCGCAATGTAATATTTTTTGTACTCAGGAGTCAGTATAATGAGATCTTTTGAATACAACCAAATAAACAAAACGCTATTTGAATTCCATAGATCTATGTTGTGGTTGGACCGAGAGTGTCTCGATTGTTGAGTATTGCTGGCTGGCTTGCTGAAGCAAAAAATGTCTTTTTAGAACCGCGACGAATACACTATTTCTTTTTTCACTTAGTGTACGCTAGCAGTCGAAAATATTAAAATAACATCGTGAATTCGCAAACGAAGTGGGTCAAGTATTATTGTGAATTTCAAATTTTTATTACTACCTAGTTGCATGTTCGGTGTCTTCCATTTCACTTAACCTACCCGACACGGATAAAATGCAAAATAATACAAATAGGCTCATAAAATATACAAAAGTAAAAAGAATCATTTGCTCCTCCAGAAATTTAGAAATCAAGATGTTATTCTTTTCGGATGTTAAGCAAAATTCTTTAGCTTTTTTTTATAAAAAATACTTTTCGCAAGCAACAACATTGTGTCCATAGCAAGTTGGAAAACGCCTTGTATGCCATGCATGCGGAAGTTATTGAAATTATAGAATCATGTAGTAGAATAGAAATCAAATGAATTCCTGGATACTCTAATAGCCAACTCTGTAGAAGGAGATGTGAGGTTAAAGAAAATCGTGTTTTTCGCATTCGAGTGACCATTCCTATACAATCAGCGATAAAGGTAGCCTCATCACAAATCGATGAATAAAAAAATAGGACCGTATTCCATTGTTCGTTTTCTTGGCGAAGGTGGGATGGGCAAAGTATATGAAGCTTATAATCCTACTTTACAAATCAAAGCGGCCATTAAAATTATGCATGGGACAACTAAACAAGAGTTGTTGCGCATACAAGCAGAAGCACGAGCCATTGCGGCTCTAACACATCCAAACATCCCACGCCTGTATGATTTTGGAGAACATGATGGTTGTGTATATATTGCGATGGAGTATATCGCGGGTACAACGCTATCAAGTTTGCTTCAACAAAAAAAATTCTCCGTACGCAAAGCCATTCACATAACAAAAACACTTGCGAGCGTATTACACTATATGCATAGCAAGGGAATTGTCCATCGCGATTTAAAACCATCGAACGTTATGGTGACCAAAGAACAAAAGCTATACATTATGGATTTTGGCTTGGCACAAAAAGTAAGCTCATACGAAAGAATCACGCAAACAGGACATTTAGTTGGCACTCTCGCGTATATTCCACCAGAACATTTCTATTCTCAACGTCCGTCTGTGTCTGAAAAAGGAGATATTTATTCTCTTGGAATTATCTTTTACGAGCTATTGACAAATAACAAACCTTTTCGTGCGTCATCAACAGCATATATGGTCAATCAAATTATTAGCGGTAACCTTTCCGTGCCATCAAAGATCAATGCAAAAGTATCGGCAGAGGTGGATCGTATTTTTTGCAAAGCAACACATAAAACACCGGAGAAACGATTCTCTTCCATGGTGTCATTTGCAAGAGGTTTAGCAAAGTGTAATAGCAGAACAACGAAGAAAGAACCAAAGACAAAAATCGCGGCGATGGTTTTCGCCGTTGTAGGGATCTTCGTCATAGGTATGGTTTTTTTTAGATCACCAACAACAAAAAAGAATTCTGCACCACCTAAGGCAAAGATATCCACGCTTTTTGAAAAATTACTAATGTCTATCGAAAAGCAACAGCCATGGAGTAATAATTTTAAACAGATAAAGAAAATGACAAGTAAAAACTTTAAACGTATCACACATCAAAGTGTAGAACATTCACAGCGACGTCTTATTTTTAAAGACTTACTTGCTAAAGTCCATGTTAGCAATCCCAAAAGCCTATCTTTGCAGAAAAAAGACTGGCAATCTTATCGCAATGCCATAGATGCTTATCCACCATTTAATAAAGAAAGCGGACCCTTTATCCATGGCGAACAAATTATTCTAAATGAAGGAAACCTTTACCAATATGCGGCGGCCTTTTTCTACAAACGTCCCATTTCACAACCTTTTGTTCTAGAGTTTGATTATAATATTTCCTTGACGATGAGTGAGAAGCCATGTGATGGCTTTGCCTTTATGTTCAATAAAAAACTTCCCCCATTTGGTGTTCTACCTCCACAAGGGGCATTTGGTGGTTTTATTTTTGACGGAAGCGGTTATGGGGTGCTGTTTAAAACATTTGAACCATCTCAAAATGTAATTTCTGTGGCGGTAGACCAAGGAAATTACACGCAAAATAGTTTTGAAAAAATTCAGGATGTCGAAATTCCCGCTACGGTTTGGATCAATGCTCACTCAAAACGTCCAGGGACGATCAATGAATTTGTTTCTTATCCAACTAAGGTTTTTGAAAACAATCGGTGGAAAAAAGTACGTATTTTTGTGATGGATAAGGTGATTGCTTTATATCTCGACAACAAAGAGATCGTGTTTGTAGAAGAAAGTATTGATTTTTCGAGCAATTTTATTGGATTTAGTTGTGCCACCGGAGCATTAGCGGCGAAACATAAAATTCGCAATATTAAATTCCTTTGGTAGCGTATGGACTCAAATCCAATTATTTTACTTTTCTCATGTCTCAAGTCTGGCACAAAATCGCTTACACATCTTGGAAAGCTTTCGCCGTCAAAACATGTAAATCAATGACCTTCTTTAAAGGTTTTTGATAACCGCCAGCCAAGTTTGTGACCACGGGAATGTTGAGTTCATGGCATGTGGCATAGACAAGTTTATCGCGCAGATATATTTGCTCACTATTAAAATGTCCCGAATGTACATCGGGATCATCTTCGTGACAATCCACACCTGCTTGATACAACAAAATATCACACTCAAGAAAGAGTTGTTTGATTAGGTTAGGTAAATTTTCTAGCCACTCATTATTATTGTGTTGTTGTATGTCGTAATAACCTAAAGAATAATGAGGTATAAAACTTTCGCTGTTTGTTTTGCGAATCGTATTCGCGGTACCATCTCCTTCATGAGAATCTAAATCAAGAATGCCAATGCGCTGTGCTTTATGAATTTTTCTTAGCAGAATGGCAGCTATTGTCAAACCGCAAAAAGTGCAAAAGCCATTTGCATAATTGTAACCGGCATGATGGAAACCGGAAGTTGGCGAAAAAGTATTGCACCTATTTACGTAAGCATGTAGCGCTGCACATACAAAGCTACCTGTTGTCCACTGTAGACTCTTAGCCACTTTTAACGATTTATTCCCGAAACCATTTTTAATTTTTCCACTTAAAATTCCTCTGACATAACTACGTTCATGTGCCACGGCGATTTCCTCCGCAGATAATGCTCGTGTTTTTTGAATGGTAACGGGGTATAGTTCTTTCCACGCCTGTACAACTAACTTGGGTTTTCTCGCACTGGGCGAATATCCTACATTTTCCTCCACTTGTTGCTTTTTGTTGTAAAAGACCAGCATCTCTTTTCGTGCACGTGGTACGATTTGCGTTAACTCTTGCGATTTCATGTTATTCATCCAATACTATTTTTCGTCTCAATGAGATAAATCTAATAGGAGTGTTTATAGATCTCTCATTGCAGATTCTTCTGAACTTAATAAAAAATTTAAGTGTTCGGGACTAGATCTTTCACTCCGAAAAATCAACCAGTGTGGGTATGCTTTTCGCAAGTCATCCCAGATATTTTTAGATTCTTCCATTGGCGTTCTACGAATGAGTGATGATCTGTATGCTAGTAAGTATCGATCAACACCTTGACCTTGCATCATATTTATTAAATCTTCTCCTGACTCTGAATACTCATCTGTCCATACTAGACCACCAGAGAATAGCTCATAAAGACGCTCGGCTTTCGGATCATACTTTAAATTGTTCATTGCCTTGACAAAGTCTGGATGTAAGTTTGATATATGAAATGGTATCATGTTTCCGATGATTACTCTAATGGAAGAAATTTTGCTTATCTCTGGTGGTAGTTTTTTTATTGCTGTCTGAGAGAGATTTAAGTAATTAAGAGAAGGAAGTTGTTTTATTCCTTTTGGTAGTTCTTGTATGTTTGTCTTAGAGAGATCTAAATACGTAAGAGAGGTAAGTTGGCCTATTTCTTTTGGGAGGTGTTGTATTTTTGTCCCACTTAAATTTAGACGTGTAAGAGAGGTAAGTTGTGCTATTTCTTGCGGTAGTTGTGTTAACTTTGTTTCACTTGCATTTAGACGAGTGAGAGAAGTGAGTTGTGCTATTTCTTTTGGAAGTTCTGTTAATTCTGTTCTACTCAAATCTAGGTGAGTAAGAGAATGAAGTTGCCCTATTTCTTTTGGTAACTTTTTTATTTTTGTATTTTTTAGCTCTAAATGAGTAAGAGAATGAAGTTGACCTATCTCTTTTGGTAATTTCTTTATTTTTGTTCGAAATAAATTCAAGTAAGTAAGAGAATGAAGTTGACCTATCTCTCTTGGTATCTTTGTTATTTGTGTCAATGTCAAATCTAGGTGAGTAAGAGAATGAAGTTGACCTATTTCTTTTGGTAATGTTTCTATTTTTGTATTTTTTAGCTCTAAATGAGTAAGAGAATGAAGTTGACTTATCTCTTTTGGGAATTCTGTTATTGTCGCGCCATGCAGACACAAGTGAGTGAGAGAATGAAGTTGAACTATTTCTTTTGGAAGTTCTGTTATTCCTGTCCCCATTAAATTTAGGTAAGTAAGAGAATGAAGCTGGCCTATCTCTTTTGAAAGTTCCTTTATCTCAACATTTCTTAAATTTAAGTGAGTAAGAGAAGTAAGTTGGAATATTTCTTTTGGTAACTTTGTTACTTTTGTATTATGAAGATTTAAGTAAGTAAGAGAAGTAAGTTTTTCTATCTCTTTTGGTAACTCTTGTATTTTTGTCCAACTCAAATTTAAGTGAGTAAGAGAAGCAAACAGAAATATTTCTTTTGGTAATACCTCTATTTTAGTATGGCTCACATCAAAACAAAACTTATTCGAGAAATTACAGTTAATAAAGCGACTATTTTCTAGTTTTTTAAAAGTAACATCTGTTCGAAAACTACAGTTTTCAAAAACACAATCCTCTATTTCGTATTTATTATCTTCATCTAGAAAAAAAGTGCAGCCATGGTATACAGTGTTATTTTCTATAATCTTTAGCGATTTAGATTTTATTTTCATCGTATTAGTTGTTTCTCTTTTCTGTAAGAGACCTCGCCATTGTAAGTAGAAAACTTATGTGCGACTTCAGGATCAATTTCTAGTATTTGGGTAGGTCTAATCTCGTGAGGTTAGCAAGGGTAAATATTTCTGGCGGTAGTTTTTCTATGGCCTGTGAACGATATGGCAATGTAAAATCGTTGGAAAAATTACAATTTATAAATTGGCAATTTTCGATTTTGTCAAATGTGATATCTGTACGGAAACTACAGTTTTCAAATTTACAATTTTTGATATTGAATACTCTTTCTTTTTCTATAAAAAATGCACATCCGTAGTACGAAGTATTCTCTTTAATATCTTTTAACTTAGGTACTCGCGTATCTGCCATATTGTTTAACAATATCTCGCTCGTTGCAGAAGGACAAGCACTTATTTTTGAAAATGATCTTACTACTTACCGCGGCAATATTACTTTGGTGATACCGTTTTAATAATGTAGCCATTTTGTGGCTACATTATTCAGGTTATTATAAACCATAAACCACGTCATTTGATATTTGAGATTCAAAAAGACCTCTTGTGAACCTTTAGAGGATGGGTACTTATGGGAATTTTGTTAAAAAAAGGTGATAGACTTTGCGTAAAAAAAAGTGACAAATTCAGCGTTGTGTTTCATTCTGTCAAATATCATTTTATTTAGAATCTCTCTTCATTAATAACTCAACAAACGCACGATGCCCTTTCGATTCAGCGATCGTCAAAGCCGTCTGATTTTTACTATTTTTAATATTTACGTCTGCTTTTGATTTTATCAGCAGTTCGGCAACTGTTGTATTACCAAAGTATGCAGCAGATATTAGAGCGGTATTACCATAGTTATTTCTTGCATTAATATCTACATTGTTTTGCAATAAAATACGCAGCATTTTCTCGCAGATATCTGATTTGAAATCTTGTCTCGCTAAGACAATTAAGGCCGTATCTCCGTCATTATCTTTGATGTTAACATTAGCACCAGCTTTTACTAAAAGATTTACGACTTCCACATGCTGTCCTCCGGATATAGTATGTATTAGAGGTGTCAGGCCGTCTTGGTCTGAGAGATTGACATCCGCTCCGGCTTTGATCAAAAGTTCCACAATTTCTGGAAAGCATATCAATTCTTGAGAAGTTGCCTCTAGCAGCGCTGTTTTTCTCATTGTATTCTGATAATTAACATTAATACCTGTTTTTATCAATATTTTGATAACTTTTGTATATTCTTTCAATTTTGCTTCATCGGTCTTATGAGGTTTGCCAGATATACTATTTCCTAACATATCTAAAGCTTTCGTGTGAGTATGGTATATAGCCACAGTTAGAAGTCCATCATTCACATCGGCACCAGCTTTGATTAAAAGCTCAACAACATTTTTATGTCCATTCGCCACCGCTGCTTTTAAAGCCTTGTTTTTTGCATTTATATCAACCTCTTTGATAAGACTTTCCACTACAGAAGCATATCCATTAGAAGCTGATTTAACAAGGCTCTGTTCATAGTAGCTTTTATCTGTTTTTGCTATTAAAAAATGAACTACTTTTATCTGCCCAGCCGCTGCTGCAATTACTAAAGCACTCTCTTTTTCATAATTTTCAGCATTGGGGTTGCTACCTTTTGCAATAAGAGATTTGACTTGTTCTAGATTTCCCTTCTCACTCTCAAACATGAGATTCGTCCATTTGTCAGCTCCCATGCGCTTAAGAAAATCAACCATTTTTGTACGCTTGCTATCCATAGCGACCTTCAAGGCGGTATCACCATTATTTACAAAATTAACATCGGCTCCGTTTTTGATAAGGAAATCGACAAACGAAATATGTCCTTTAGTTGCTGCAGCGATTAATGCTTCACCTGTTTTCCAATCTTTAGTATTGGTGTTCATTGCTTTTAATAAAACATGTCCCACCTTCACGTGCCCCCCACGCGCAGCACTAATCAAAGCCTTCTCTATTTCAATGGCACCAGCCTCGATTAGTGCATTTACCACTTTCTCGTGTCCAGCTGATGCTGCTAAAACTAAAGCTGTTTCTGCATATTCATAATGCACCAAAAATTCAATATCCACTCCGGCCTTAATCAACACTTTTACAACATCAACATGTCCCTTTTCTGCTGCTGCCATCAACGGAGTTATGTAATCATCCTTTTTGCCATGAATGTTTGCCCCTGCTTTAATGAGAAGCTTGACCGTGTCTACACATCCCTTATATGCAGCTAGACACAAAGCAGGGGTATCACCATCATCGATATTTGCTCCCTCTTTTATTAGAAGATCAACAACATTTATATATCCTTTATGTGCTGCAATTCCAACAGCAGTTATCCTGTAATATTCTTCGTGTTCCCTTGTAACATTAATATCAATACCAGCTGTAATCAGAATACGCACAACTTTAGTTTGTCCAGCAGCAACAGCTTTTATAAAAGCTGTTTCGCCGTTTTTATTTTCGGCATTGATATCTGCCCCAACTCTAATAAGAATATTTACAATCTCTGGATATCCACTGCTAGCAGCTTTTATCAAAGCCGTCTCGCCATTTTCCCCAGTTGCGTTGATGTTCGCACCAGATTTAATCAGAAAATTAACTATGTCGGCATGCCCACCTGCGGCTGCCTCTATCAAAACTGTATCCCCTTCTTTATCTTTGGCTTCAACAGAAACGCCAAAAGTAACCAAAGCTTTCACTTTTGCTAAACTTCCTCTGCTAGCAGCCTGATGTACATTGCTAACTGTAATAAAATAACCAAATATAGCAAATGTCAAAAAAATTAAAATACCTACAATCTTTATAGTTTTGGATGTGATTTTCATGCGTGATCACCCTAAATTTCGCAGTAGTGTAAATACAAAAAAGAAACTTTTTACAGCCGTTAGCTCATGAGAATAGAACTTATTCTAGCGAATAACAATAATTACAGGTTCGATTATAAAACAATCTCTCAAATTGTAAATCTTTTTTGGCTAAACAGAAGCAAGCGATTTTTCTTACCGAGATCAATGAAAAATAGACTTTAATTTGACAACATAATTCTTCTTGGAATGACCAAAAAAAGTAATTTGTACCATACACAACTATTTTCACCAAGAGGCTATGAGAAGTCAAAATTTTTTAAGATAGCCACAGACTCTACAGTGAGCTTACCAATCCAGTCTCGTTTGGCCTTCAACCACACATTTGGATTCAAATCTCCCCAGTCCCATCTCGGTTCCCAGTGATCTCCGTTCACTATACTATTCTTGACACGTTCGAGATCAGCGTTGATTAAGCTGCTATCAAAAATTGAAAACAACGGGCTTTGGTGCGAATTGATATAACTAAATGGTGTCGCCGAATAATTTCCCCAATTTGAAACGTTTTTGTCGATGGTTCTATTTATTAGCTCGCTCAATTGCGAAAAAACCTTTTTCTGAAATTCAGTCCCTGACATCTCATATAGTCTTGTAAAGCACATGATTTCATGAAATTCAGGCTTTTTTATTTCATTCAATCTATGAATGGCTTTATCTTTTAAATCTTCAAGTAAATTTGATTCAGGCTGGTACATAATAAAGTAGCCTAAAATTTCAGCCGTTGGATTTCCCCACTGCTCACTATCAAATTGTTTTTCATAATTCCACCACGGAGCACGAGGACTATCCATACATGGTTTTGTTAGATTAAACCACGCTTGTTTTTCTTTATTGTAATTGTCTGCAAGATACTTCAAGCCTTTTTTTACCATGATTTCATCTCTAGAAACTTTTGCAGCAGTCAAATATTGAAAAGCAATTGACGTTGCTAAAACGGATGATTCTTTTGCTTGCACGTCTGGTTCTAAACCATGCCCAAAACCGCCATCTTCATTTTGATAATTTTTTAATTCTTGTATTACCGCAGAAGTTGTTCCCCCTTTAAAAAAATAATGATAAAGCATCAGATCTAATTTTCTAGCATTTACTTCTATATAGTTTTCTATTTTTTGTATATCCATGACAATACCTACTATTAAGTGCTGTTATTTTTGTTTTCTTACATCGGTGCATCACTAAATCTTATTTTATCATACTACCAGAAAAGATTTTTGCTATCTTATAAATCGCCTGCATCTGATTTGCTCCAACCAATAAAAAATATAGCTACAAGACGGAATAATGTAGTGTGTTGGCAATTGTTTGCGCCATTTGTGTTTTCGCTTATCAAATGTCGAACTGTTGCTTGCGATTTTTTCAATCACTTTGAGGCTTCTTTGACACTCAGAAACTCATTGGTTATTTTTTCTTCCTGAGAATATTTAGTATCTCTTTTAACGTTTGGTGAATTTCTTGCAATTTGCTGACATTTGTAGAGTCCTTTATTTTAAATTTTTATATGCTCGTCCATAGTTAATTGCCATTTTTTTCATACGATTTCTAAGTGTGCTTGGATTTACACCAAGAAGGGTAGCTGCTCCATCTACTCCATTGATTTTTCCCTTTGTTTTTCGCAGAACTTGGCGAATATGTTTTGCAATTACCTCATCAAGGTTATCTATTTCCTCTAATGATGTTTCTAGATCTAAAGTATTTTTTTCTTGATTTGAATTGCCAAAAAAATGTTCAAAATTTAATGGACCAGAAGGATTAACAATTAAAGCGCGTTCGATTATGTTTTTTAGTTCACGTATATTACCGGGCCAATTGTACTGCATTAAAGGGGCAATGGCATTGGGAGATAATGTTGGAATGCCTGATAATTTCAGCTCCTTTGATTTTAAATTGATAAAATGTTGTACCAGTGCCGGAATATCTACTTTCCTTGCTCGCAGTGGTGGTATCCAAATGGGAAAAACATTGAGGCGAAACCATAGGTCCTCTCTAAATTGATGCAACTTCACCATTTCTTCTAAATCACGATTTGTTGCGGCAATAATTCTGATATCAAGGGGAATGGTTTTTGTGCCACCAACTCTTTCAATTTTTTTGTTCTCAAGTACATTGAGCAAATGTACTTGCGTTTGTAGAGGAAGTTCCCCGATTTCATCGAGAAAAATAGTTCCTTTATTGGCTCTTTCAAATCGACCTCGTTTTTGCGATAAAGCCCCTGTAAAAGCACCTTTTTCATGACCAAAAAGCTCGCTATCTATTAGTGTATCTGGAATCGTACCGCAATTTACGCTTAAAAAAGGACCAGAGCTACGTAATGAGGAATAGTGAATGGCATTTGCTACAACATCTTTCCCTACTCCAGTTTCTCCTAACAACAAAACGGTGCTATCTAAAGCGGCTACTTGCTGTACCTTATGCATAACATCCCGTAAACCAAAACTTGCGCCCACTATTTCGTCACCCGATAAACGTCGTAATTCTCCATGTAGATATTTGTTATCATCTGCCAGTAGATTTTTTAGTGCAATAACTTCTCGATGTTGAATTGTATTCGCCATTGCAATCGCAAATGGTTCACTTAAAAGAGAAAACCATTCGCAATGTTTTTGCGAAAACATACGATGATGAGAGCATAAGACTAGAACTCCTAGTACTTGACCACCTGATTCAAGAGTTAATACAATTAGAGATTTTGCCTCAATACCATGAAATTGTAACATTTCTTTAGACAATTTGTCTTCGCTTGGCTTACTGAATAAACGTACTTTTTGCTGTTGACCGCGATATTTACGTTGGAGTTCTCGCGCTTTGACAGAAAGAGGTGTCAACAAATTAACAGCTCTACCTTCTGTTGCTGTTGCAATAGCAATTGTGCGCATAGAATCGAAGTTTTTATCATAATCTTGTAGAAAAGCTATATCCACAGGCATCCATTGACACAGAAACTCTAAAGTTGAAGACATTGCTTTTTCAATTTCTAAACTACCACAGATTCTCAATGTTGCTTTGCGAAAGAATTCATCTTTATTCATTTCTCACTCCTGTTTTTACCATATATGACAGCCAGATGATCAAATTGCCATATATGGTAACAGAAATTACCTTATATGGCAATTTGGTGTCTGCAAGCTTTTTTAGCTTTTGATTTTATTAGGATGTGTCATGTTACTCCGCAGTTAAATAACCTGGCTATGAGGCCTTTGTCGTGCCTTGCTAGTGCTTA
Organism: Candidatus Uabimicrobium amorphum; assembly: GCF_009002475.1. GTDB lineage: Bacteria > Planctomycetota > Uabimicrobiia > Uabimicrobiales > Uabimicrobiaceae > Uabimicrobium > Uabimicrobium amorphum. The sequence goes on along the minus strand of NZ_AP019860.1, from coordinate 7,831,881 downwards.
CAATGACTTAGACCTTAAACAAAATCTAATTGATGACACGCCCTAGACTTTTGACACTGGTATGGATTTTGCTGTCGTAATTATAAGCAAGTTTGTTGGCGAATTGAGTATTGGAATGAAAGCGTAAAAGTAAAATTGCTCTACGTTTCGCGTAGTAAAACAGGTTTGGGACATCCCTTCTATTCATGCAGTACATTTAGAGAAAAGTTTATGAAATGGTTAGAAAATATAGAGTTACGGACAGGTGAAAATAATCGCGAATCCATTGTACAGTATTTGAAAAAATTACTTGAAGAGATAAAAGACAAAGAAAAAAAACAATCGATCAAAGTTTATAGTCATGCCATGATCGATACAGATTTTAGCGTTTCTATTTTTCACGATTCACAAAAAATAGAAAATAGTGGTAGTTCGCTAGGCTTATACCTCACCTCTATTCTAAAAGAATATGGTTTAGTGAATCATAGTGTGTGGATAGTTTTAGAGAAGGAAAGTTAAACATAACAGCCTAAAATTTTGAGGAGATAGAACCATGAAAATATTGTTCTATGGAGCTGGAGTAATCGGCAGTTTGTATGCCGCAAGATTACAGGAAATGGGTCAAAATGTGTCAATTCTTGCACGTGGACAGCGTTTAACAGATATTCGTAAACATGGTATTGTGCTGAAAAATATTATGACTGGGCAAGAAACTACCACCAGTATAGATGTAGTGGAAAAGCTTAGTCCACAAGATACTTATGATTTAGTGGTAATAACGCTGAGTAAGAATTGTATCTCCGAGGTTCTTCCTATACTTGCAGCCAATCATAGCACAGCCACTTTTTTGTTTATGTGTAACAATGCTGCTGGGACAGACGAGATGGTTCAATTATTGGGTAAGGAACGTATCATGCTTGGCTTTGCAGGTGCAGGAGGTATACGTGAAGATCATGTTGTCAACTATGCTATTGTCTCTAAACACAAACAGCCAACGACATTTGGTGAGTTAAACGGCGCGAATACTCCGAGATTAAAACAGATCGTCTCGATGTTTAAAAATGCTAAATTTCCAGTGACCACATGTTCGCAGATGGATGCATGGCTTAAGACGCATGTCGCAGAGATAAGCCCGGTGGCAAATGCTTTGTACATGTGCGGCGGCGACAATTATCGTCTGGCAAAGACTCACAAAGCTGTTGTATATATGATTCGTGCAATTCGCGAAGGTTACCAAGTATTGCAAGCGCTTAACGTACCGATTGTTCCGTCTAAACACAAGTTGGTTAAATGGGTACCTGAGTTTGTGTTAGTGGCATTGGCAAAACTTGCGCTAAATAGCAAGAAAGCCACTTACCTTATTGGGCATGCCCAGGCTGCTCGCTCAGAAATGTTACACCTTGCCAATGAATTTAGAACGCTGGTGAAAAAAACATCTATTGCAACACCTGCCATAGATCACTTATACACGTATGCAAATAGTGGAGATCAAAAAAAAGATTGATGTAATCTATATCTTACAACGGTGTACTTTCGTTATTTGCAGTTCATTTTTATTTAAGGGAACAATATGTCTATCAAAAACATAATTTTTAAAGCCTTTGCTAAAAGAGTTCCGAAAGTGAGAGGGTTTACCAAACGTTTTTATTTTGCTCATCCCTTTCTTGATGCCTGGTTTGCATGGTTTCCTCTCAATCAAATTCAGTATGATGGCGCTGCTCCTGGAGAAATTTATAATGCTGCTTCGAGAATTATCGAATGTGACGGAGCAGAAAGCTGGATACCCGAATGGTCAAAAGAAGGTGATCGGGTGAAAAAAATGGCCGAAGATATTTTGCAGCAAGGTCATCTATTTAGCGCCGCGAATACTTTCTTAAGAGCTTATACTTATTACCGTACAGCGCATTTAGCAACTGATCCAGACAAGCATAACGAAGCGATGAGAAAAACGTACCAGGAGCTTTCGTACTGTTTTAATCGTTTTCGTGAGCTTTCTAAAATCCCCATGGAAAAAATCGAAGTACCTTTCAAAAAAGATGGTAAAAAGACCGAGAAAAAAATGCATGGCTATTTATTGAAAGCTAAAAACACTTCTGACGATAAAACCGTACCTACTCTAATTTGGCTAAGTGGAGCAGAGTCTATTGCCGAAGATTTTTATTGGTGGTGTGGAAAAGAAGGTATGGAGAGAGGATACAATGTTTTTGTCGTAGATAACCCCGGAGATACAGCTACTCGTATTTATAATGAGGATCTGCTCAATGAAGGAGCAGGAGATGATACTTTGATTTCTCAAATGGATTACCTGGTAGAAAGAGAAGATATCGATGCAGACAATATTTTTGTATATGGAATTAGTATGGGAGGATATCGCGCGGGTCGATTTGCGCAAATAGACAACCGCATGAAAGCTGTTATTGCAAATGCACCAATGCTAGATGTATCAAAAGTTTTGGATGAATGTCGTAATGTGTATAAAGCTCCCAAGGATGCTCAAGGTTGGGGAAAAAGAATGTGCTGGCAATACGGTATCGATTATACAAAGGATTTAAAAGAGGCTTTGAGCGATTTAGTGGATGGAACCTGGGGGAAATTTGTTACTGAACCCGAAAAAATAAAAGTGCCCTTTTTGGTAATGGCAGGAGAAAACGAACTGGGCGGAGAAGGCATTCGTCAAGCAAAGGAGTTTTATAATCGTTTGGGAAGTAACATTAAAGCGAAAAAAATTCTTACTACCGGGGAATGTGGACAAGCTCATTGCCAGTTGGATAACTTTCCTCTTGCCAGACAAGTGATGTTTGATTGGCTAGAGGATATTCGAAAATAAAGACAAATGATTACTTTTCGAGCATCGACTAAAGATTTCGTGGGGTAAAAATTTAATGGAGGTACCTGAAGTCCCGGAAACGATTGAGAAAATTCTTAATAACGAGCAACATACCAGAAATTGCGAATAATCTTGCTTTAGAGAAATATGAGAGAAGGTAATGTGAAAGGTTTCGATAAATCATATCAATGGGGACAATAAAAACTAAAAATGAAAAAATTACTCATTATAGGCTACGGGAATGTTGGTAAACTGCTAGCAACAAAAATTTTAGCAAATATTCCTGAGTTTCAGATAACGCTCGCTGGTCGAAATATTGAACGTGTCAAAGCAACAGCTGAAAACCTTGAAAATCAGTTTACAAAATCTAAAGTAGACTACATAAAAGTAGATGCTGCTGACAAATCATCACTTCTGGAAGCTTTTGAGGAGATAGACATGGTCATTGTAGCTTCTAGTTCTTTGAAATATACCCGCAATGTGGTTGAAGCAGCACTTGATACGAAAACTCACTATTTCGATACACAGCTCTCCTCTAAAGATAAAATAACAGTTCTTGAATCTTACAGAGATGATATACAAAGAAAGGAACTCATTTTTATTACCGATGGAGGTTATCATCCAGGTATTCCGGGAGCTATGATTACCTGGGCAAAACAGAAGTTAGGCTCATTAGCAAAGGCGAACATATATGCAGCACTCAAAATGGATTGGAGTTTGTATCAATACACTAAGAGCACAAATCATGAAATGCTTGAAGAGCTAAAGTCTTTCGACTGTTCTTATTATCAAGATCGCGAATGGAAAAAAGTGAATTGGAGTAAAATTCCCAAATGGGACTTTGAAGAACCTTATTATGAGTTATCCTGTATGCCAATGGTAATGGAAGAAATTCGCTGTGCTCCCGATGAAATTGAAGAGATCGAAGAAACAGGATTTTTTATTTCGGGATTCAATCCACTTATGGATAGATTTTTAATGCCCATTCTTATGTTTGGGATAAAAGTATTACCTGCTTCTATGTATGGTCCTCTAGGCAAATTATTTGAGTGGGGATTAAAGAAAGGCAAACCACCATACGGGGTTATGCTTGTTGCTGATTGTAAAGGTTCAGACGGTTCGTTGTGTATGAAAGTCCATCATGAAGATGGTTATGAAATTACAGTTGTTCCTGTTGTTGCATGTTTAAAACAATACATTTCGGGACACATCAAGCCCGGTCTTCATTTACAAGCCTGGGTAGTGGAACCAAAACAATTTTTTGCTGATTTAAAAGCCTTAGGTATTAACGTAGAAGTAGAGCAAAAATGAAAAACTTATGGATATTCAGTTTGTTAAAGAGCTTGCCGTATGAAGTTTTTGAACAGGAGAAAGGAGAAAGAACATGTCTTTAATAGAGTACCAACCGCAGCAAATCTGGCTAAAAGAATATCCCATCCGTTATGCAGGCTGTCGTTTTAATTCTCGTATGACTATTGTACGCCTTGATAATGGAAGTGTCATGGTGCATTCTCCCTGTGAAATTTCACAGAAATTAAAAGAAGAAATAGAAAAAATTGGCAAAGTAGAGTTTATCATTGCTCCTGGTAATTTTCACTGGCTCCATGTAGAGTCTTGTCAGAAAGCTTTTCCCAACGCCGAAACCTGGATATGCCCCGGAATCGAACAAAAAGCACCTGAGATGTGTTTCCAATGGGTTCTGGGAGATAAACCTGATCCGCGCTGGGAAAAAGAACTTGATCAGGTTTTTATCCGTGGAAGCCGAATCATTTCAGAGGTTGTTTTTTTACATCGAGCCAGCAAGACTCTGATTGTGGTGGATGCCATTGAGTTTATCGGTCCTGAAACACCAGATACGAATTGGCTTCTCAGATTCTATTGGAAATATGTGACACGTATGTGGAGTAAACCAAAGCCTGCCCCAGAATACCAGATGTCTTGGAAAAACAAAAGGGCAGCAAAAAAATCCTTTGAACGTATTCTCGCCTGGGATTTTGACAAAATAATTCTGTCCCATGGAGATATTATAGAAAGGGATGCCAAGGAGATGGCACGTCGTGCCTGGTATAGTCTTTTAAAATATAAGCAGAAAGCCTAATCCTGGCAGGTCTTAGAGAAATATCGCAGAAGGTAATATGAAAGGCTTCAATAAATCGTGTCTAAGGATGGAAAGTGAGCCTCACGAATTGGTTTCACAAATCGCAATGGAGTTGATGATGGTTAAAGATAAAAAATCTGTTTTAATTGCGGGCTCTACAGGTTATCTAGGTAAACATCTAGTCAAAGCATTCTCGCAAAGTGGCTATCATGTGATAGCTTTGGCAAGAAATCCTGGCAAACTGGATAGTCTTGCTGATTTGATTGATAAGACAATTGTAATTGATCCTACCAACAAATCTTCTCTAAAAGGTCAAATGAAGAACATCGATTACGTAATATCTGCTTTAGGGATCACCAAACAGAAGGATAATCTTGGATACTGGGATGTTGATTTTTTAGCCAATAAAAATATCTTAGAAGAAGCCATTGTGTCAGGTGTTTCAAGGTTTGCTTATGTGCACGTGTTAGAAGCTGATCGAATTAAAGGCGATATGGTTACGGCGAAGTCAGCATTTGTGAAACTGCTTCGTCACTCTCCTATAGATTCTACGATAATTTGCCCTAGTGGTTTTTTTTCTGATATGTGTGAGTTCCTGAACATGGGAAAGAGTGGCCGTATTTACTTATTTGGCAATGGAGAACCAAAACTGAATCCCATTCACGGTGAAGATTTAGCAATAGAAATTGAACGTGCTGTCGCAAACAAAATTGATTGGTTGGATATCGGTGGGCCAGAGATATTCACACAAAATGAAATTGCACAATTAGCTTTTAGTGTATTGGGTAAACCTGTGATCATTGTAAACATACCTTTTTGCTTTGCTAAAATAATAATTCTCCTTGCAAAGTTGTTAGGATTCAGGCGTAAAATAGGGCCTCTTGAATTCTTTGCTAGTGCTTTTTCCGGTGATATGTGTGCCACTAAGTTTGGAAATCATCATCTAAAAGTTTTCTTTCAAGAGCAATTGCCTTAACCTGCAGAATACTTTGAGGTTGTAATGGATATGCATAAAAATAATATCAATCATATAGTGAATAGTTTCTTTCAACGAGTTCCAGAGCATCAGAGTCGTTTATTTCGGAATTTCATCGAAAGTAATCCTAAGAAAAGTATTGAAGCAGCAGGAAAAGTCTTTCAATACACTTCATGCGGAATTGGTACTCAAACGGTTGTCTTGCTTTCTGGAGCTATGGTATCGTCATATATGTGGTTTCATGTTGCACAATTACTTCAAAAGGAATATCGGTTACTTATACCTGAATTGCCAAAAACGGGAATGGGAGCTGACGAAGCAATTATTTTGATTAATTCCATATTAAAGCTTGAGAAAATTGATAAAGCAATAATTGCAGGTTACTCATATGGTGGTGCAATTGCTCAATATTTTGCTGCATTACACCCTGAAAAAGTGGATTGCCTCGTGCTTTCCCATACTGGACTAATATGGGACGATGATAAGGTTCAGAAAATAGAAAAAGCACTAAGGATAATTAAATGGATTCCTGGGTTTATGTTCAAACTTGCCAAATATATAAGAACAAAGGGTTGCAAAGCATCTGAATGGTATTTATTCAGGAAGGCGTTTTTTAATTGGTCGTTTTCAACAATTGTAAAGAAAGACATCATACAGATGCTTGAAAACAGCAAAGTTTTTCAACAGAATATTGAGCAGTCAAAAGTTGAACCATATCAATGGAAAGGCAATACAGTGATAATGGGAACAAAATCGGATCGGGATACATTCAAGTATTTTGATGAATTATGCAAGCACTATAAAAATTGTTCATCATATGTCTTTGATTTGCCGGAGGCAGGTCACCATACAATTTTTCTTTACCCCAAGGAGTATACACAAAAGTTTAAAGAGTTGATAGTATCGAAGTATACAAAATCTAAATAGTTCAATGAGCTAGGGGAAATCTTTCTTTTCAACATAGCAACTCAAACATTCTAAGTTGCAACTTTGCAACTTAGATTAGCCATTTCGATTTTGTATCATGTGAGAGAACATCCAGATACTCTTTATAAGCATAAACTTTATATCTTTGCTTCCCACTAGCATTATGTATAATTCCAAGTGATTCAAGCTTTTTGAGAGATCTGTAAATATTTATGGTTTGACATTAAGACAATATATCAGATGCATTATCCCAATGCCCATTTCTCCGCAAGTCTATTTTTTTCAACTATTTACAAATGGGTAAATAGTAGCATTTTAGATGCTACTATTTTTTCTTGCCTTGCCATTCTTTTCTATTAAAATAAAAATGTAGAAATAAATGGGCAATTAAAAAGTATTTTTAGGGTGTAGTGTTGTGAGTGACCAGTTTGAAATATCAACGTCGTACATATCTTTTTTAGAAGAACTTGTATCGTATATTAATTCAGCACAGCAGCAAGCATGCAGGTTAGTAAATCAAAAACTTATAGATGTGTATTGGTATATTGGTAAAAGAATCATTGAAAAACAAAATCTTGAAGGTTGGGACAATTAGTTGTTAAAAAACTATCAAAAGATTTACAAAAAAACCTACCAGGAGTGAAAGGGTTTTCAACACACAACTTATGGAGAATGAAAAAATTTTACAGCTTGTATCTTGGTAATAATGAGCTAGAAAAACTTGTAATTAGAGTAAGCCCAGAAAAAATTCGGTTACTGAACTTAGAATTAATTTTATCTGAAGAGTATGGAGTAAGTTACGCCCATGCTTTTAATTTAGTGGGGTGTTTTATTTATGAAATATTATTAGACGATAGTCTTACTTTAGAAATTACAGGAAAAATATTTACAGAAATAATTGAATCTTTTCCTACCGCTGAAGATAAAAAAGCATTAGCAGAAAAAATCATCAATACTTGTATTAGATCTTTTAATCAAAGAAAAATAATCTTACCCTTAAATATAATTAATCGAAAAATTAATTACCTTTCTATACTTGCCAAATCATTTCACTCTGATATTGAAATTGTTTAGGCTGAAACTCAAGAGAGAAAACAAGACATCATCAATATTGTTAGGAGGGATCTGTTATTACTTGGCAACATTATTCGACCTTTTTAATTAGGTCTCCCATTTACGCCCTTCTAAATCGATCGGTTCAGATATGACAAAGAGATAAAAGTTATATTTTATGTTTATGGACCAACGGGAGCATTTGAACAGAAACTTACGCTTTTGAAGTAAATTTTGTTCCGAGACTGTAGTTGGGGTTGTGCGCCTAACGCCTCGTAGCGGTCGACAACTAACCTGTTTTATTATAAAATAAAGGATAGTTGTCGATTTGCCATTTTTAGTCGAATTTACCGCCAAAAAACAAGCGTTTTCTTTGTGGTGCCAAAATATGCTTTTTCTACCTAAAAAGTTACAAGAAAGCCCATTAAGAAAACAAAGCAAAGTTTTCTGAGCATTTGTTGACTTTCTTTGTACTCAAAAACGGACTTTTCTATACAAAATAGCAAATTGGCCTAGAGGTTTTTTTCATAGTATCTACAGGATGACTGTCGTCTCTTTGGAGGGGATGGGTCGACAATCTAAAGATGTTCTGACTGAAGGAGAATCGGCAAATTGCGATTTGAGAAAGTTCGCAGTTCCAGAGACAGCCCCCAGCTATTAGATTTTACGAGATGTAAATAGGCACAATCTGTTATCTAAAATAGACCTACAAAATCTTCTTTTTTTTGTGCGTAAACTTGCTCTAAAGATTCACTCATAACAACCTTATTAAATTTAATAACTTGATCTTCATCTATTTTAATAACTTCATTTTTATCAACTTTATCAGAGAAAATAATTGCCAACTTAGGTGATACAGGGTGGTAAAACTCTAAACCTTCGACTGGTTCATTTAAATCTTTACCTAGTCCATAAGTATTAATTACGGGATAATCTCCAGTGATTAGGTTCCTAGGACCGTTGACCTCTAGTATGTTGATTTTTAGTGAGTCTTTTTTAAGAGAAATTCCTAAAAATAATCGATAACCCGTAGATATAATCCAAGGCCAGTGTAGGTTGTCTAGATTGAGATCGCCATTAGAAAAATGCTGAAATTTTGAAAGATTTTTTTCTACGTTTTCTTTTTGTTTTTTTGTCCGAAGACTACTAAAAACTAAGTAGAAAGTTAGCTTTTCCCACTCTTGACTATCGGTAAATATTTTTTGAAATTTAGAATTTCGTAAGTCATTGAGTACGTTGATAAAGTAATGTTCTTTGTGTGAAAAGATATTTTCGATGCTATTTATTGAATATTCATCTAAAATTTTACCTATATGATCGCATTGTTAGTGAAATAGCTGGAGGGTCATCGTTTGCCGCTGCATATGCTAAAGCAATTAAGTATAACTATTGTAAACAGAGAACTGCGAATGTTAAAGTAAAACCTAACGAAAACAACAGTGTTCCTGATATTGTAAACGATTTTAAACCAGGAATTACAAAAATAGATAACTATGGTAATTTTATTCGAAAGCCTCAAGGTTTTGCAGGTGTTATAGATGGAAAAAGCGGACTCATGGACATAGTTCCTACTTTGAGAACAGGATTACGTTCTGAATTACCAAGCGGTGTATTTCCGGTAACAAGAACTCATGCGGTGTTACTCAATAGAATGAAAACTCCGCAAAGTTCTGCTTATGCTTTTACGATTTTCTATTTGAAAAATAGAACTCTAAACATCGGTTACAAGTCTCAAAGTGTCAATGGTCGATTTCCTAGTGACATTTTACCAGCCAAATATCACCCTTTTGTACGTGCACATATCGAAGCTTCAACAGGGCTAAAGGTGAATGTGAAAATTTCTGTACCTAAATATTACTATATTCCGTGGGCTATTCCCAAAGATAGAAAGTAATGCGCATTAGTAGAACACAGAAAAAATTTAAATGCTATTAAAAGTAGCGATGCTGTTATTTTTTTGATTAGTTAGGATACCCAAAGAATGGTTATGCAGTCATACAAATTATTTTTTGGGTATTTTTTTGAACAAAGGAAAATGTATGAAAATGTATGAGCAGCATTTAGATCAAATAAAAAATGACTGTAGCTATAATAGCTGCACGTTTACTCTAAAGAACACAAACCTGTCAGTAAAGAACTGTCAATTTTATAATTGCAAATTTTATGGTAATGTTATTTTTGATCAAGTAGAAAATATATCAATAAAGAATTGTGATTTTGAAAAAGTCTGTTTTCTTGATTTAAAAAATGTTTTTTTTGAAAAAACTTATATTAATCGCTTGACCGTAACATTAAGCAAAAAAAATATTTCCTACATAAAAAATATTACAGTAAAAATTTTATCTATTTCATCTTTAGGTTTAAAATATATACCTAACGAAGTTTTTAAAATGAAAAAACTTGAATCCCTAATTTTAAGCAACAACAACATAAAGAAAATCTCTACTAAAATATTGTATATGAATCTTAAATCTTTAGATTTAAGCAATAATGAAATAAAAAAAATTCCTTCCACATTGCAATTACCCTCTAGTATGAAAGAACTGATTTTGTTTGGAAATCCGATTGAATATGTCAATATTGAAAAAAATTCCTGCAAAATTGTATTAGATTACAAGATAAATGATTTTCTAATACCAAGACAGCTATTTTTTTTATTAAAAAAGAAACAATGTATTTCTAACTTTACATTAAAATTTTTTTTAAAAATAAACGGTCTACATCACAAAGAAGTTTGTTTTTCTCATCCAACTTTGGTTGCTGAATCTTTCAAAAATAAGGATTCTTACTGGCATTGTTCAATGCTTTGTATTGATAAAATAAAACCTGAATATTGTGTTGAAATTGGTGATTTCGGCGATGGATCTGATACCCCACTACTTTTAAATTATGAACATAGTAAAACAAAACCTTCGGTAATGTGTCTTATTTACGAACATGATTGGAAAGAACTTGCACCCGACTTCGAAACTTTCTACCGGTGGCTAAATATTAAAAATAGAGTTTTAAGTCTTTTTTGTAATTTACGATGAAATGAATTAAAGGTGCCGGACTTGAATGTCGTTCAGTCAAGCTATATACGTTCGGTACGAATCCAATATAAGAGATTTGTAATCGTTACGATGTTTAGTGAAAATCTTTTCACGAAAAAAGTTGAAAAATCACAAAGTGGCTTAGAGACAACCTTTCTGAGCCTTATTTTATCTAATTTTTTTCTTTTAAAATAAAATTGCAACGCGATAGTTGGAATAGATGAACACCTCCAAATTGCCGTTTATGACGAGACGAGAACTACGATTGCGGAAGAGGTATTTGCATCAAAATCACCGCGAAGATGTGGTGGGTATCACCGATATTGGTGGTAATGTTGTTTATCGATTTGAGTATAGTACCTATGTTGAAATCTTCGAGGTGAACTCCGCTAACGAGTTGGATGAGTTTACGGATTTTGAAGAAATCGTTTATGGTTTTTAAGGACGTCGCTTAGATACTGAAACTTCGCTGATGTACTTTCGACATAGATTTTATAATTCTAAACTTGGTCGATTTCTCCAGCGTGATCCACTAAGCTACGCTGGTGGAGGCATGGGGCTTTATGAGGCTTTTGGAGACAACCCTTATTCTTACAGCGACCCCCAAGGAAAATGGTTTTCTGCAATTGCAATCGCAGGGACTGTTGTTGGAGCTGTTCAAGGAGCTATTCATGGTGGAGTTTCTGGAGCATTAGTAGGAGCAGCAGGAGGTGCTATTATCGGAACAACAGGTAATATGATAAAAGCAATAGAGAAACGAAAGAATTGGTTTTTGCTAATAGCGGTTGATAACGACGAATAGTTGACTGAGACTACAACAAGGGCTATTAAGTTGTGCGTAATAGCTAGGTTTAGGAAGAAACAAGGGCACTAGAAAATTTTAGACACCTTTTAGACACTAAGGAATTTAGTACAAAAAAAAGAGAGTAAACTATATTTTTTAGTTTACTCTCTCTTATCCTATAAGCGTTGATTTACCTAGCTTATAATGTTTTTATTTTGTTGGTGCGAAAGGTGGGACTCGAACCCACATGCCCGAAGGCACTAGATCCTAAATTTAGCTTATCTTATTTTCGCGCACTTAGGGAAATCAACAGCTGTAGACCGATTCTAAAGGCTTCCATGACAACATACAAATGCCAATTTCCTAGCATAATAGCACAAAAAAGAGCATTTTCCGAGCAAATTTTCCCCCATTTTTTCCCCCATACTATGGGCAATTTTCCAAAATAAATATTGTCTGTTCAGCTCATTTTGGCATAATATTTACAGGGGCGTGCTACAGGATAAAAAGGGGAGCACAAATTGGTCGTTTTGCTCCCCTTAAGAGAATAATAACTGGCCGTTTCATTCTCTTTTTACAGCGATTCTAATCTGTTAAAATATAGTAATTACTTTCTATAGGCACGCCCTTTCACAATAGTTACTTAACTTATACAAAGAAGAGTTTTTTGATATTGTACGACCTCCTAAAAAAGCATTCGACTAGTCCTGTTGTAAAAAACGAGAAAGCGAAGATTTTGCGATAAAGTAACGCCTGTTAATGCGTACAGCATCTAGCCTTCCCGATTTGATCCAACGTATAACAGTGTATTTACTTTTGGAAATGATCTGTCCGGCCTCAGCGGATGAAACAAACTCTTTTTTTTGCTCATGAGCCTGGTATTCAAAAGATTGATAAATTTTGTGGAGCATTTGGTTGGATTTTTCAGCTTCTTTGTTACTGATGCTCATTTGTTCAATAAGTTCTTCAAGTAATGTCTCTATTTTTGAATTGCTCATCTTCATCCCAATCTAAACGTTTTCTTATGTCATCTATCAATTTGTGGTAAACCTTATAGGCTTTTCGCTTTTTTAAATCGCAATTACAATGATTCATTCTCTTGATTCTGGTTAAAATTTCTGGATTCGCCAGCGGTTGCCCCAATTTGGAAGGAATCATTCCTTCTGTAATTAGTTGAATAATTCCAAAACGAATTTGCTTTACATCGCACATGTAACCTTCTCCTTCTCTTCTTGGATTACGCTTTTAATAGTTGTTATCTCTTCTTCGGCAATAATGGTGTTCAGAGGAGATGCTTCATTCGTCGGCGGATCATAAGAGGAAAAATCAATATATGCCTCTTTTCTATTTGCCATTTTGTAACGACGGTTTTTTCGAATTCTTAGTGCATATATTTTTAGCTCTTCCAAAATAAGTTCAAGGTTTACTTTTGCCTCACGAAGTATTTCAGCAATGATCACTTCCAAAATAGATTCAGGATTTATTTTTTCCTCACGAAGTATGGGAACGATGATCGCTTTTAAGAGAACTTTCGGATTGCCAATAACTTCAAAGATACATTCTTCCATTTCATTTGAGGGTTCTACTCTCTGGAGAAGTTGTTCAATCAGTTCTGTTTCTTCTAGTGTTTTTTTAAGTTCACAAGAATAAGAAAGCGTAGGCACTTGCTTAATAACGGCTCGAAAAATATCAACTAAGTGCGCTGCCAATTTTTTTTTATTTTTAGACATACTGTACACCTCAATAAAACAGCAATAATAAAAAATTCTTTCCCTAATAGACGTAAGGAAAAAAACGGTTGGAACTTTTTGTTAACATTTTCCAAAAATTTTTTTTGCTTCGTTGTACAGTTTGTCGCGCACATCTTTTTGTACACATTCTACCTCTTTACCTTTTGTTTGCTCATAGTGCCAAATATCAATAGATTGACACCAAACAGGTTTATTTTTTTCTAAATTCTGCACTCTTTTGTTGATAGCCTTTTCAAGGTACTTATTTGCAAAAAACTTATTGATACCACTCCGTAGTACATCTAAACTGGTATGTGCTGCTCCAATACTGAATAAATACAAATCAAAATCGCTAAGTTCATTAATTATTTCTTCACGAGTTTTGAATGAAAGTTCAGAAATACGGCGATGTTTGTATTCATAAAAGTACTCTTCCTGTGAAGGTTGTTTGGAGTAATTTTCATTGAAAGATGATTCTGAAGAGTCCATTAGAAGGGAATAGATTGATCTTGGATAATGAATTAGAAAAATATGATTTAGAAATCGGTGAAGATGAAAAAATAATATCTTTAGACCTTGAGGATTTGAACAAAGAGAAGCTTACAGTAGCGACATTCCAAAAGCAATTCAATAACATAAACGCTCATTTGATCCAATACTTTGTGAGGAAAGGACTTGATCAAGTTACAAGTGAGGAAATGGCCTCTGATGTTATTGAGAAAGTGTTTATTCAGCTTTGTAAGAAAAATATTGATACAGGAGAAAATTACATACGTGTTGCTGCAAAAAATCGTTTTATAGACTTTCTTAGACGACCAAAACCTCGCAGATTAGAGGATATACAGCCTGTAGTTATTGATACGCGAGCATGTGACATTGAGGAAGAATTTAAAAAATTAAATTCAGCTTGGGAGTCTTACAAGGAAGACTGTGTAAAAAATGATCCCACACTAAAAAGTATCATCGATTTTATCGAGTGTCAATATGAACAATGTGGTAGATGTAGTGCGACAATCGTTTTTCGTAAATTTATTTTGAAACCTCTTTTTTATTTAGGTCAAGAATACAAGTACATTGTAGAGGAGTGCAATATTAGAGATCTACAAAAAGTTTTTAAATTTAAAAAGATATCATTATCCATCAACAGTAGCTTTTATCTGGCTTTCAAAAAGTATTGGGAAATAAACGACAAGCACTTTAAAAAAAAATATGCAATTTCTTGGTTAGATAAAGAGTATCAGTTAGAGATTTTTGAACGCAGTATCACCTACAAACAATTTGCCAAAAAAATAATTCCCATCAAAAAAATTTACGAAAACTACTATATCCTTAGGCAACATTGGCAGGAAAACCAACATGGATGAAAATGAACAATTAGAAGGCTTTTTATTTATGATTAGCCACTACACTCGAAATCAATTTATTCACTTTCTAAAGAAAAAAGAATTACCTTACGAGATGAGAAGCTTAATTCTTCAAAACAGCATTAAGGTTAGTAACATAATAAAAACGTTGATTGAAAAGCATAATTTTAATGAATCAGAGATGAATGAAATTTTTGAACATACAAACGAAGAAATCCTTGAAATGCTGGACGGTTCTACTTTGGACATACAACAGAAAATCGAAATAGAATTTTCAAATAGTGTTCAACAGTATCTTGTTAACTTTCAAGAAGAAGGAACATACTCTTTCTCTTCGGAAAACGAAAAAAAAATTACAGGAAAATTAGATAGTGGGCGTATCACATGGGAACTTGCTAAAAATGAAAGTAATTATATTTTTGGCTTTTATTCACAGGATCAAAGTTTAGAAGGTAAAACTTTTATCCTGAAAGCTGGACTGAAAGAAAAGCTTACATTTGGGAGAATTAGCAAATACTTAATGGGGTGTGAAGTGGAGTTTGATTTAAAAGCTCAAAAAGAACTTATAATTTTAAAAAATTGGCAAATTTCTTGGTGCGAAGAAGGAAAATCTGATGAATCTGAAACCAGATCCAAGTTCAACACCAACGGATCACCGCAAAGCATGGACTGAGATAACAAAAAACGTTTGGAAGCTTTTACAAAATAATGACCATAATAAACTTGTACAGTGTTTTGATGAATGGGAAGAACTTTTCAAAAGCTATAAATCACTACATTCTTTCCCTCAATGGGAATTTGAAATATCACAACTAAGAAATTATTCTTCTATAAAAAATAGAAGTACTTGCTTTGGGAAACAAAAAAACATCAAGTTTATACTTGAAGGTTCAAAACTGGAAGTGATCAGGGAGATTGAACTTGCAGTTCTTATGGTTGAAGATCAATTCAATCAGGGACATGTTGGCCATCTTCAATTAAATTTTATTAAAAATGGTACCGGAGAAATTTACCCATGCCCATTGGCTCATCCATTTCTAAATATACATCAGACTTTTGAGCCTACAATAGTAAACGTAAAAAAATATTGGTGTAAAATACATAACGAATGTGAAAAATATGATCTTCGTTGGAAGATAATTTTGCCAAGCAGCAGAGATATACATTTGATTAGAGGTGAGTCTCTTGGAGGTGCTTTTGCTCTGGGTTTACTTGCTTTTACCAAGAAGTACCATAAACCACTAAAAAGATTTGCAATCAGTGCGAAGCTTGATAGTAAAGGAACTTTTGAACCTGTAGATATCGAAGAAAAGATTAATGATAAGTTATTTACCATTGTAGATAAAGTAATACTAGCAGATGGCCAAGATCTCTCGAACATAAATTTTATGAAAGAAATGTTTCATACAGTAAATTCTCCCCAAGAAGCATTTGTCATTATAAAAAGTAATAAAAAACTACAGTTCATTTACTTATCTGTGGCGATTTTCATTTTTGCTATGATATTATTTAATATTGACCTGCAACCTACCCATGTAGAACTTGAACATACACAACCCCATCACTTGAACTCCAAGATCAAAGAAGTTTCACAAAAAACGGAACCTGTTAAGATGAACCTTAAATATACAAAAGATTCAGGTCTAAATTCCGAATGGTTGGACGCAACGCCCCAAAAAACGATGTTATACACTGACGATGTCTGTCAATTACATCTTCATTTATTAGAAGAGTTTAGAATCATCATTATCGAGGTTACAAAAGACAAAAACAACGATCTAAATTTTGAAAAAGTCTTTCCTAATGAATATGCAGATTTTCATAATCCTTTATCCCGAGGAAGTTATGTACTACCTAGTAAAAAAGTAACTTTGCTGTTGCGAGACGGGAGAGAATTTGAAAAGTTCTATGTGTTTTATCAAAGAGAACCTTTTCGCAAAACATTTGCAGATCTTTGTAAATCCATCGAAAATTTAGATGAACATGAAAACCTGAAAATATTTAGTTATCCAAAAACATACGTAGAAAGAGATAAATAGAGCTTAAAGGAGCAAACTCATATGAAAATATTTTTTATACTTTTTTTTAATTTTATTTGTGTTGTTGCTCAAACAGATAAAGAGATTTGGGACAAAGTAGCACATTACTGCAAAAAAGGTGAAGAGCGTCTTGATGAACAACCTGGTGCAGCATCTATAGACTTTCGAGAGGCAAAAAAGTTAATAGACCTTTATTTCTCTAGGCACAAGATTAGAAATGAAGATGACTTATATGCTATATCATTTGTTTACAATAACTATGGAAAGTCTTTAATTCTTATAGATCGAGTGGAGGAAGGCACAAAACTAAGAAAAGTTGTTTTAAATTTATTTGAAAAAATTTACCAAGATAAGAATTCTTTTTTATTTTCCCAAATTCTCAACAATATGGGATATACGTATGCTGTAAGAAGTGAATTTGATAAATCCTATCAGTACTACAAAAGAGCTTTTAATATGCAAAAAGCTTTACAGTTAGAGCACTCAAAATCTACAAAAAATCTGGAAACATACGCTAAAACCCTAAATAATATGGGCTCTGCACATGAACGTTTAGGAGATGATTATCTCAAATCAGGAGATACCAAAAAATCTTTTGCATTTTACAAAGAAGCTCAAAATTACTATACCAAATCGCTTAACTTGAAAAATAAAATTTTCAAGGAATATGTCGAAAGCATTTCAAAAACTGAAATAAATATTGCAGATTGCTACATCAAGATGGGAGCTATCAAACCAAAATATATTGAAACAGCACATGAGAAAATTGGAAAGACTCTATCTTCCATGTACAAAAATCTGAATAATAAAAAGTCGAGTACCTTTTCAAAAGCCTACATTTCAAAGATAGAAGTCTCATTTAAGAGAAATGAACTTAAACACATTCCGGAGTATGTAGAAAAGCTATATAAAATTCAAAAAAACTTTTTAGAGAATAATACTTGGGCTGGAGCTACTTTGCATAAACAACGTATGTGGAAAGAACAGTTACAGCTCCCTTTAAACCTCTTGCTTTCAACTTTATCTTCGGAAGTTAATTCACAAGATTATATCAAGCGAGCATTTATTTGCAGTGTGTATACTAAAAGTGTCATAAATTGTGCGTTAAAAGCAGAAAGGCAATTTTTAACCCAATTAAAAGGTAAAAGTTCTAAAAGCTCCAATTTTTTTGAAACCTATAAAAAAATAGTAAGCCAAATATCTGATGTTACATACTCTTCTGATAAAAAAGTTTTAAAAGCCTACAATGATTTTGAACAAAAAATTTTCAATTTAGAACAAGCAATCTCACAAAAGTTCAAAAGATACTATGAAGATCCAGAATTAACAGAAAAGCAATTAATTCAGTTGCAAGAAAAATTAAAAGAAGACTCTATTTTTCTTGAGTGGATCGAGTTTGAAGACTGGAATAACAACAAGCAAAAATCTCTTGGGTGCTTTGTTGTTACCCACAAAGGCATCCGCTTTGTAACTTTGCCTGATTCACCAAAAAAAGTGTACAAATTAATTCACAAAATTCGCAGACAAATAAAGCTGGACTTACTGGAACTGAAAAATAACTGGAATAAAGCTATCATTGCAAAAAAAAGTACAGAAAAAGCTTTAGAAACTCTTAAAGAGGCAGAAAATCGTTTATTGCCAAAACTCGCAGAGTTAAAAAATATTTTGTGGATGCCAATAAATGATATTTCGCTTAAAGTACGTAATGTTGTTGTTGCTCCTTGTGGTGATTTACACTTAATACCTTGGGCTATTTTCCCTGATAAATCTCAAAAGGCGTATTCTGTTGAACATTACAATTTTTCTTATTGTTCTTCAGCGAAAGATTTACAAGAAGAACATTCAGTGGAAAATTCTGTCGCCACAAATGGAATTCTCTGTATAGGAGATCCTGCGCTTTATTCAAAGAAAGAGATGAACGATGAACAATTAGCAATGCGAAATATTCGCAGCTCTGTTACATGGGCAGTATGTAATTATTTTAAGCAGGAATTACAGGAGGCAAAAGAATCATCGCTAGAACTTTTCTCCAAGGAAGGAGAGTTGGTACACGGTAAGAACGCTACTAAAGCAAACTTCAAACAAAAAGCTCCCAATGCTGATATTTTACACATTGTAAGCCACGCAACAATGATTAAATCTAATGATGAAGAAAAAATGATGGAAAAATTTCCACTTCTCAAAAATCGTTTTTTAAATAGTTTATTACGAGCATCTATTCTATTTTCTAAAAATGGAGTTGGTGTTGGTTATATGACCGCTTTAGAAATTTCAACACTCAACTTATCACAAGTCCAATGCGTGATTATATCATGTTGTAGTACAGGCGATATCATTCCAGAGGATGCATTTGGTTTTTTAGGTTTTCGTTGGGCTTTTCGCCAAGCAGGCGCCAAAAGAACTTTAAGTAATCTTTGGGATGTACTTGATAAAGAGTCAGCAAAAATAATGAAGCACTTTTATACTGAATATCGAACTTGGACATCGTATTCGTTTGCTGTTAATGAATGTCAGCGAGAGTTTCTCAAAAACAATAAAGCGTATACACATCCAGGTGTGTGGGGTTATATTATTTGTGATGGAGTACCTGATTTTGACAAAAAGAAGGAAGATGATATGGAGGAGGAAGAAGAATGGTAAAAATGATTACGTTGTTTATAGTTACTCTGAACATTTTTTGTGTGGCTACGGAATCCGTTAGCATTTCAATACACAGAGGTGACAATATCATCGAAGTTAACAATAACGAAAAAGTAGAAGCTTTTCTTGACGATAAACTAAAGATATCTTGTTCAGATAACCTTTTAACGTTCTGCAAAAAGAGCAATCAACAACCAATCAAAATTCAAACTATAAACAAAATACTCACGAATATACCACTAAATCACATTAAAAAATCTCAATTGTGGTTTGGGGTCTTGAGTCGTCACGAAATCTTCGGGAGAAAACTTAATCTCGTAAAACAAACTTGTAGAAGCGAGTTTGTAAAATTTTCTAACAAGTGTACTCATAATCCATATGAAAGTGCACAGAAAAAGCTTGTACGTGTTGTTATTGTAAAAAGAGTAAAAGGAGCTTTTGAAAAGGTATTTCAAGTAGATTTGCATGTTCATATTTCAAAACTGTATGCAGTGCTAGATCAAGCAAAAGATTCTCTTAGTGTGCAAATCGTAAATTACCAGAAAGATAGCTTTGCGTACGTGTATTGTGTTAGAAATAACAAAATAGAAATACTTTTTCCCAAAGACGATTCTCAAGATTCTACTCCATACAAAGAACAGCTATTTGTAGCAGATATCGAAATAGACAAAGACGTATGTTATTTACTTTTTTTTCATGAAGAACAGCACCGTAGTAAAAATATACGGCGAAAATATTTACAAGAACTTAACGAGGAAGATTTCGAAGGATTATTTTCTGAAGGTGAATTTATTTCACAAAGAACCGGTGCAGAAATTATGGCAATAAAAGACAAAAAGCAAATTTTATCAGAGCTCGAGAACCTTGTTGCTTTCAAGATAAAAAAACATAAATTAGCAGGACGTTAATTTGTGATAATTATCTTGAAAGCTCTATGAAAATACAGTCCTTAACCATCAACCAGTTAAGGACTTATCAATACCATGTAAAACTCTTTCAAAATAAAAAACATGTCTCAACCAGTGTAAAATAAGAGCATACAAAATATTTATTTTTGTGTGCTTTTTTCTTTGTAACAAACAGTAGATGTTGAAAGCAAAATGACATTGTCTCTGTTACAAAGGATTACAACATGCCAAAACGTTTAACGTTTTTTCTCATACTCATACTGCTGGCACTAAATTTTTTTTGTGTCGCAATATGTACTAACGTACTGCTTATCAAATCAGGTGTAACTATACGAGTTATTACATCAATCCTTATGGCTACAATTACCACTTTGATCAACGTAGTAGGTTACGAACTTGTACGGAAAATACGCAAAAGAGGTATAAAGTTTTTGGAAGTGCAGCTCTCATATATTACCACATACACAATATATGTGTTTTTTGTACACCTCAGTATTTTTGCCAACATATTTGTAGTATCCATTCTCTTTTGTGATGCAAAAATACCACTCTCTGCGGAGCAGTTCTTTTATGTACCAGATGCGTTTTTCCAAGTTATTACAAACAATTTCTTAACGGCAATTGATGTTTTCGCCTTAGTTACTGTACTTAGCATAGCACCGTTCGCACTCTGCTTCTCGCTCAAAAAATTGTTTCGTAAGGAGAGTCTGATATGAAATCTTCGCGGGTATTAAAAGTATTTATTAAGCTCTGGATTATGGTAACGGCCATCTTCGTTGTTTTAGATTTGGTGACCAGTATCATTGGAATATACACCTTAATCTCTAATAAAACGCCGCTTATTTTTCGCATCATTATTTCATTTGTTTTAGCGCTTAGCGCGATCATTGCCAATGGTATCGGCAAAATCTTTTCTGTCGTTACAAAAGAGGGTTACAGTGTCCGCGTTTATAGTGAAAAAAATGGCTTCCAGGATGTCATTGTCACCAGTAAGTTGGTATATGTTCTGGTAGGACAACTTCCACTTTTCTTAAGTGCTTTTGACTGGCTTACTTCATTTTTAGGCACTTGTATTCTCTTCTCTAAACACTCCGTTACCAACATAGATGAAGTATATTCTATTTTTCTTTGGTTTATGTTGCAGTTCAATGAAAACGTAGTTGTCGCCATCATTATCACGATCATAACCATTTTTTCCAGTTGCTCACCGTACTTACTTTTGAGATTAAGTGAAATAGATGAGTATATCGACTACACCAGTGCGGCTCGTCGTAATGATGGTCCATCTGAAGATTCGGAGAGCGAAGGTCTTTAATGATTGTCCTAATCATATGTGTCGTTGTTTTAGTTGTCCTTCTCATGAACCTGGAACCCGAAAGTGTCGAAAGACTAAAGGAATTGGGCAAAGGGTTAGGAATCGTTTTTCGTGGTTTTATTGATTTATGTAAAGAACTTTTTGCAGGAGTTAAAGCGTTTTTTGGATCTGCAAGTTTTGTTATTAAAGAAATTTATGCTGGGGTACGAGCACCCATCCGCGATGTTACTAACATTATCGGTGAAGCCTTTCAACAATCGAAAAGTACCCTGGCAAACTACAAAGAAAAACGAGATCAACGAAGAAGTGATAACAGTCTTTTGTATCAAAAGGTATTTGATGCATTACAAAAAATAGCAATGGAAGATGAAAACGGTAGGAAAGAGCTTATTGTTCTGAGTCAAGAGCATGGAGAACAAAAAATCGCGGCTATTGTAAAGGATATAGAGGAATATCTATGACAGCAAAATCAATCGCAAAGATAAAAGAAAGCATTCGGCTTACTGAAAAAAGGCTTAAAAAAAGTAAAAATGCCAATGAAATTGTATCTCTCAAGAAAAAGTTAAAAAATCTTGGCAAGCAGCTACGAGAAATACAGTCAAATAGGGGGAAAGACATCCTCAAAAAGATAGAGGTGCTCCTAGCACAAAAAAGATTTGTGGAAGTATCTCAACTTTTTGCAAACATACACAGCTATACAAACCAGTTTGAGCGTGAAGAGTTAAATTACTTCCAAAACTTGTGGCAAAAATTTGATGAAATGAAATCACAAACGGAGCAGCAGCCTTCTCCACAAAAGGCAAACGACGTTCTACATAGTGATATTAAAGACTTGAGCAAAACCCAAGAGTACATTAGTGAAATACAGAACCTCAAAGCTGAGCTACAACATGCACAAGAAAATAATGAGAATTTACAGACTCAGATTACATCCCTACGACAAGAACTTACCACAACAAAAGAAGCAAATACGCTGACCGCAGTAGTAATCTCACACTCTTTTAACCATGAGAAAACCGCTGTTTTACCCGAGGTATGTGAAATGATTGAATTTTTCATGAAACAATTTAAGAAATCATCGCGTTTAAACGATGGCTATTTAGACAATATAGTGGATTTGGTACTGGCAAATTACCATAGCATTGTTCAGCCGTACCAACAGATTATGGAGGACTACAATGACAAACGAAAAACCAGATAAACACAAGCTAGCACAAGAAATTGAAGATGATGTGGTTGAAATTCTAAATCCTGAAAGAACCAGGCTAACTCAATTAGAAAAAAACACCTATCTTCTTAACACTGCTGCAAATTTAAAACCAAGGCCCAGAATAACCCCCGTTGCCATTCCAAATAAAATGAATCTACAGCAACAAAAACAAATAGCTACGCAAAATATGGTAGATAATGTAAACGCACTGCAACGCTCATATGAAGAAGATAAAAGCTCTGGCGACATAGATATGACTCCAGCGCAATTTAAGTTTTCGAACCCACAACAAAATAACAATCACTTTACTGGCGATTTTGAACAGATGCAAAATTTCAAACAACAGTTCCAACAAAACTATCAAAAGGCAAAGCAAGACATACAAAGCATAAAAAGGCTCATCGATGATCGTCAGGCCTCAGAATAACCCTCCTGCCTTCCCCTTCGAACTTTACTTTGAAACCACTACGACTCCCCATGAAGTCATCTTCGGGGAGTCAAACGGTAAAATCATCAAAAACAAACTCAAAGACCTCTTTGTCCATCATTTCCTTCTAGGCAAAACTGGAGCAGGAAAAACGTACTACCTCTATCTTTTTATTGCCAACATGATTGCAAGAGGGCAAAGAATGGCGTTTTTTGACCCTCTGGGTACTCTATATCAACTCGTGCAGCGTTATGTGGCGTATATGACCATGCAGTACCACACGATGGGAGGGAAGCGATGGAAGTGGTTTAAGGAAGAGGTTCTCGACAAAATTGTTTTTCTCGATTTGTCGAATGAAAACCACAAGTATCGTTCAAATATGCTACACGCATTTGAAGGCGAAAGTCTAAATCAAACTATTGCTCGCGTAATCAAGTTTCTCAATGCGGAGTTCTCCCCAAAAGATAAACAAGGCGAAGATTTAGATACACAAAGGTTAAGAAGGCGTGGGATCGTCACACTCGCAACATTGTTTATTACTACAAAAACGCCAATGACCGAGGCTGACAACTTTATTTATCACAAAGAAGTCCGTGAGAGCATCATCAGCAAGGCCGAAGAAATTTCAAACTTACCTCTTGTTGTCGATGCCGTAGAGTACTGGCGTTTTGTTGATAGAAGTTACAAAGGCTCATCTTATGCCGATAGAGTTTCTTCTCTTCTTACCGCTTTAGCGCCTTTCAAAGAGTCAAATTCCGTATACAATTTTCTATTTCGTGAAGAATGTAATATTGACTGGCTCGATATTTTTAATAACAAAACTGTTTTTGTACGTTTTCCTATCGATAGTCTTGCTGACCGCAGCATCCTAATGAATTACTTATACTCCGGCGTGTTTTTTTCGCTAATATCGAGACGGAAGGTCAATCAATACACTGATAATTTCTTTCTTGGTAGTGACGAATCAGGCACCATAATCGATAAGGTATACGCTGATGTAATTACCAGGTCGCGTAATCGTAAGGTATTTTTCATATCTGCGATGCAAACCCGGAAACAAATGGGCTCTCAAGAAGGTATACGCCTTGTCGAAAATTGTGAAGATCAATCTGAATTTTGTGTTTATTTTCGCGTAGGTTATGACGATGCAGAAAGAATCGTACGAGAAAAGATAACTCCTACTGGGACTCTCTACAAATACACTGAGATTACAAGATCTCTAACGAAAAGTATTACCGATTCATACAGCAAAACTTTTTCTAAAATGATGTCATGGATGAAGTCTTTAATGTATGGCCAAAGTGCGCAACAAACGTCAACAAAAAGTTTAGCTGAAACATATTCTGCTACTGAAACAGAATCTATTGCCAAAGGCTTGAGTCAAAGTCTATCTAAAGCCATTAACAAAGGTAAAGCTGTAACCTACATGCACGGACAAAGCTTTACAATAACCTGGACGGAAGGAAACACCATTGGGCGTGTTTCAGCAGATGGATTTAACTTTACAATGACAAAAGGAATTTCGATTGCTGAAATAAAGACCAAAAGCGGTAGCGTTACAATCACAGAAACCCAAACACAGGGAGAATCTGACTCTACAGGCAATACTCATACTCAAGGTAGCTCGTCAAATTCAGGATACAACTACACTGTAGATGTAAATGGCCGTAGGCTCGTATCATCTAACGAAGGCGTTGGACAAAGCATTTCTGATGCTTTTCAAAAGGCAAAATCAATTAGCTCAAGTTACGCAACAGGAAGAAATGAAACAGAAGGATATTCATACAGCGATAATCGCGGCTGGAATGAAAATGAGAGCTTTGGTATGTCAAAACAAATGTCTGATAGTATTTCTGTGATACAAAACTTTGCTGAAGGAATAGCAGAAAATTTTAGCACTTCGCAAAGTTTTAATGAGTCGGTTGCAAAAACAAAAGCACAAAACAAGTCACAAACCAAAACAACAGCACATGCCAATGCTCATTCACAAAGTAAAACAGATTCCTTAGCTCAAACACATGGCGAAAACACTTCCCAAGGCTTTAATACCGGCCAAGGTACAACAGATAGTGATGCATTCACGCAATCCATTGGGGAATCTGCTACAGCCTCTCATCGCGATGTTTACCACAGTGATAGCGAAGAAGAAAAAGTGTATATCAAAAAGATAATCAATCAGGACCTTCGCATACACCTACAATGCAACAAAAATAATGAACCAGTATTTGTAAAAACAGCTACTTGTTTTGAGTTGCCATATCGTAACAGCAATACAGACTATTGGGATGCCGTTATTCTTTTAAATGAAGATCCTGATAACAACATAGATGAAATTCTCTCAAGTCCCGCAACTATCCCAATAAAAAATCAGTCCATCGAGGTATTCCAATCTCTGCCAGACGATTTAGATCATTTATTTCCAAAGGATTAAATTATGCCCATAGCAATATCTACAAAAGAACTACTTATACTACAATTCCTTTATGAAGAAGGATATGCTACAACGAAAGATATCAGTGACTACTTATTCTTCTCTGGTGAAAGCGGCGTATCGCAGCAAAATGTTCAACGAATTGTAAAAGAACTCGAACAACGCAAAATTATCACCGATAAACACACGTATGATAAAAAAGAGCTAGCGCGCTACTTAACAAAATATGGTTTAGAACTACTCGAAAAAACCAAAGACGAGATACAACATCACGAAAAACGCATAAAAGGTATTCGTGCTATACATCTATACCACTACTTTTTGATGCGTAGATTAGAAAAGATACTTCATCGGAGTTTTAAAAACTCACAATACTTATTAGAGACTTGCAATGAATTTAATCACGATGGTCATCTTCAGGTCAAAGTAGAAGATCGTTGGGAAACATGCACCCTGCGCTCCGATGGTGAAGTAAAAATATCATTCAACAACTATGAACTGCTTGTTTGCCGCGTGGAAATAGATACAGGAACAGAATCTATCAGTGGTCCAAAAGGACAAATCAAAAATAAATTTGATAACTACAACATCTATCTACGCAGTAACTACATCAATCAGGAATACCAGACCTACCCCGTGTATGTACTGTTTGTGACTCCCCAAGAACGTATCAAAACAATTATTACCAAACTGGGTAACCATGAAGTAATGCCATTTATTTTATTTATGCCTCTCGAAAGAATACAAAGTTTCCGCATTGATAAAAAATGGCAAGAAGAACTCGACCAACACAAAATCATCAGTGAAATGCGTAAACAGATTCGCAAGAATAAGCGCAAAATTTCTGCCGGATCAGAAGAGGTTACTACTTTAAAAAAAAGTAAAAGATGGAAGATTATTGATAATGAATACCAAGTAGAGTACCTGGCACGGTTTGATAATAACTACATTACTGTAGCAGAAGAAAAAGATTTTTTAAATTGTAAAGTTCTCTATGATGCTAAAAATTACTCTCACTGTTTAAAAGATATGCTGTGTGAACGTGAGCCTATCTTAGCTTTTAAAAATTCGGTAGAAAAAAGTATTGTTTCCGAAGCAAATTATCAATGTAGAGTACATACACAATTTTCGACGCCACATAAAAATGCAAATTTTCCTACACGCATACATGTAAACAATAAAAGTAAACTATGGAGTCCTCACGGAAGCTTCAAACTCGAAAAACGCAATAAACAAGAAGTACAAACTCTATTATTCTCGGCTATTTTTGTTTGCCAGCAATTCGAAGATCACGTTATTCAGGAGCTATCATTTTACGATGAATTTTTAAATGAAAAGCATATTCAAAAGATTACATCAGATCCCACGTATTACGGATGCATTATCATCGTCAGGGATACTAATACCCGTAATTACATCTGTACTGCTCTTAGGAGCTACCAAATGGCAAATAGGACAATTATCATTTTGCAGGATGACTGCCATGTAGACTCTGTTTTTTCTAAACCAGTATGGATGACTTTCTCAGGCACAATGCGTACCTTTTTTAAGCATCATGCTGCAACGGATGCCCATGCCTGATTTAAAGTTTTCTCCATAAAAGAGTTTTGCAAAATTTGCTGATTCATACGATCAAAAGCTCTTTGTATCTGCAATTGTGAGTTTACCATTTGCATATGAATGTGCCATTTTACAACAAACTCTTGTACAGACTGCTCAATCTCATTAGAAAAACCGAAATCTTTGGAAGTTTCTTTTGGAGGTGTATACGAACAATTTTCAGAAATATTGAAGATCCGACTACGTATATAATTTTGTAAATCGGACTTTCTGTGTTCAAATTGATTTTCGTTGGATTTATTTTCTATAGCAGAAGTGAAGTTTCTCACATCAAAATCTAATTCATAGTAACTGGCCGTTTCTACGGCCAAGTTTAACCAACCGTGCCCAAGTTCATCTTGGCCACGTTGGTATGCCAAGAAGGCCTTATTCTTGTATTCTTCTAATCTTGTACTGCCGATACTATCTATTACTTGTTGTTTTTCCATATTACTACTGTTGCACAAAAGCTATAGATTAACAACTACTTTGTCTTGACAAAACGCTATATTTGGTTCCACTACTGTTGAAAATTTTAAACTGACTAACAGTGCAATTTGCTTTTTAGTTACATTCGGGATAGAATAGAATGTTTATTTTTTAATTTTAAAACTGGTTGGTAAAAATGGAAATTTACGCTGAAAAAATTATCGAAAACTGGAAATGGTTGAAGAAAAAAGAAATTGTAAAATTCGTAGACGTCAATCCAACATGTATTGATAAGTATGTTGACACACTAAAAACGTTACCCAAAAAACAAGTATATTGGGATTTTGAAAATATTCATCCTAAAGATGATTTTGCATTTGCAAGATTTGCAATTATAACATCAGCTATTAATTTTTGTTATATGGATCTTCAAAAACCAGAGCAAGCTTTTACTATAAAAGAGAGTGAAACGAGCTACAAAGGTGCAATGGCCATGTTTCGCTGTTTTTTCCGTACATTTGGTGAGAAAAATATCACAAGCAAAAATTTAAAAAAAGTATTTTGTAGCCAAGATGCGACTAAAGAATTCTTTACGGGGGTAGTCCAGATTCCCATGCTAGAGTATAGACATTGGATAATCCAGGAGTTAATAACTGTTTTAGATGAAAAATTTAATGGCGACCCAATCAACTTATATGAAGATTCTAACTGGGATGCTCTGTTACTATTAGATAAGCTAATTCAATATTTCCCTATGTCTTTTCAGGATATTTCACATATATATACAACACAAAAAACTTTACAGTTCCCATTTTTTAAGAAAGCAAAATTAGCAATTCTTCTATATCAAGGGCGGTCATCTAAAACTAATAGTCAATTAAAGCCGCTATCAAACTTTAATGAAATTATAGCTGTAGAAGACTATAGAGTTCCACAATACCTCAATAGTGTAGGTGTTTTAAATTATCAAGATGACCTCAAAAAAATTATTGAAAAGCAACAAATAATACTTCCACATCAACAAATGGAAATAGAAATCAGAGCTGCAACAACAGTTGCCAATAGTTTAATTTTAGAAAAGCTAAACAGCGGATTAAAGGCTGATGATAGTCGCTACTGGAGCATTGCCAACCTTGACGCTCATGAATGGTTTGGAGCACAAAGTGTAGATTTTCCTCATCATATTACCCCAACGACTGCCTACTAAAGGAGAACAATGAACGAGGTAAAAAAAATAACTTCCGAAGACGAATGGCATCCAAAGCATTTGGACATAGTTGGTATAGCTTTTATAGTTACCCTCTTAGTTTCAAATATTGCTGCTGTAAAATTATTTAGTCTTGGAAGTGCTATTTTTAGCGCTGGCATTTTAATTTTTCCGATCTCCTATGTTATTGGAGATGTACTCACTGAAGTATATGGTTATAAACGAACTAGAAGATTAATTTGGTTAGGTTTGCTGTCTAATGTGTTTATGGTTTCATTTCTTACTATAGCAGTTATTTTACCGCCAGCTCATAATTGGTCTTACCAAGATCAATTTGCCATAATCCATGGATTTATACCTCGGATAGTGCTTGGATCTTTGGTTGGTTATTGGTTAGGAGAAATAGTTAATAGTACTATTATGTCAAAAATGAAAGTATGGAGTGATGGTAGACACTTATGGCTCAGAACTGTAATCTCGACATTGTTTGGAGAAGGTGTTGATACAATCTGTTTCATAAGCATTGCATACATTGGTATTCTGCCTAAAAACATCTTAATAAGTGCTATGATTTCGGCCTGGATATTTAAGTGTTTATATGAAATTATCGTAACGCCTTTTACATACATGGCAGTAAACTTTCTAAAAAGAAAAGAAGGCGTTGACCAATACGACTCTAAAGTAAACTATAACCCTTTTAAGATATCGATAAAATAAGTTACTCACGAAAGCGATTGATATGCAAAAAGACTTACCCAAATTACTAGTGATTACTTCGTGCACAGGAAAAAAAGCATCGAAACCCGATAACCAGCTCGTGCAAGAAGATTTTAAACAACCAGAACTGCTAAAATCAAAAACTGAAAAGCTAGATAATTATAAATGTACTGCTGAGAATATGTATACAGGAGAGCAGCACATACGATTAATGAAGGGGATAAAAAAATTAAGGGAAAAACAAGCTAATGTAGATCTATGGATTGTTTCAGCTGGCTATGGTTTTATAGGAAGTAATAAAGAAATTGTACCCTATGAATGTACTTTCGATACTATGAAAGCCAAAGAAATTGATGAGTGGTCAAAATTACTAAAAATACCAAAAGATTTTCGTTCTGTGTTAGGAAAATACGATTTAGGTATTGTATTACTGGGGAAAAAATATTTAAGGTCTTTACAAATTGAAAAAAATGAACAGTTTTCTATACCATTAATTTTTTTCTGTTCACAAGAAAAACAGCTTAACGGCTCCAATGGAACAATTTATCCAACAAGTATTCAAGAGGCTAAAGATTTTCATTGTGGTTTGGTTGGCTTAAAAGGAGAAATCTTTAAAAGATTTGCCCAGCATGTATGTCAAAAAACAAACATTTTAAATACATTGAAAAAACAACCCAAAGAAATAGTCACTATTTTAAATACGATGAGAAAAGCAAACAATTCTCAACATAAGAAGGATAAAGACTTGGGTAACTTGCCAAAAGGATATAAATTGTCTGAAAAATGCCCATTTGAGTTACGTTTAGGGTTACCTACGGATTACAAACCACCAAAACGAGTAGAAATTGCTTACACTCCAAGAAAAGACGCAAAAATGCTCTATTTTATACCAGAATGGGATGATCGTGTAGATCCACGTTATGATTTCATTAATGATTTTCACTACTCAGAACTTTTTGGCCTGCAACATGATTCTTATCGTGATGACTATTATTCACATGAATTGATGAAACAATACAATTACGATGGCATATTAGTTTCAAAAGTGACTATTGAAGAAAGTAAAAAAAAGAAACAACTGGTTGAATCTTTAGGTATTCATGCATATCTTCGATGTCCAAAAGAAGTTCCAGTGATGGGAGATTGTGGCGCTTTTGGTTACCTAAATGAGTATAATCCACCTTATACAACAGAGGAAATTATTGATTATTATGAAAGATTAGATTTTAATTATGGAGTTACCATTGATCATTTGATTGTTCCAAGCGTATGCCAAAGAAAAACATATTGGGTTGAGAATAAAAATGGTAATTATGAACCTATCTCAAAAGATAAATTCGAATCTATTTCAAAAGATAAAAAGTATCGTGTAGTAAAATCTCCTCCAAAATCTTCTGATTTGTTCGATAATCGACTTTGTACTTATCAAAAAACAGAGTTTGATTTTTCAGAAGCAAAGAGAAGGTGGCAAATTACACTTGACCATGGCAAAGAGTTTATAAATTTATACAAACAAAAAAAATACAACTTTAAACCTATTGCTGCTTGTCAAGGATGGGATGCTGATTCCTACACTAAGATGTTCGAGGAATATCAACAACTAGGCTATAGTTATATTGCTCTGGGTAGTTTAGTCCGTAGTCAAACAGAAACAATTATTGAAATATTAACCTCTATTGATAAAATAAGAAAGCCAGAAACTCGAATACATTTATTTGGGATAGGACGCCTGGACGCTATTTCAAATTTTATCAACCTTGGAGTTTACAGTTGTGATAGCGCATCGCAGTTAAGGCGCGCTTGGTTAAGTGCACGTGACAACTTTTGGTCTACTTACGAT
This sequence comes from Candidatus Uabimicrobium amorphum, assembly GCF_009002475.1. GTDB lineage: Bacteria > Planctomycetota > Uabimicrobiia > Uabimicrobiales > Uabimicrobiaceae > Uabimicrobium > Uabimicrobium amorphum. The sequence goes on along the minus strand of NZ_AP019860.1, from coordinate 7,800,349 downwards.
AAAAGATATAGTGCGATTAGAGTACCTCAAGCAAAGATCGGTAATCCTAGAATAAAAAAGATGTTAGAACAAGAACGTGGGTGTTTACAAGAATTTGTTAAATTAGAAAAAGCAGCACTGAAAGCATTGAGGAATTTTGACCAAGGATCACTATCTCTCGAAGAGACATTAAAGTATGTTCTGGAGTATGATCAATTTGTCGGAGACAACAGAGAAAAGCACGAGCGTTTATATGAGGAACTATTAAGGGACTGCCCATGGAAAACGACAAATAATTCGATATGCGAAAAAAATGGTATAGAAGTTGCCATTTTCCGTGGAAATAACCGCAACCGTCGTAGAGGATTCCACAATACCCATGTATTTTTCCAGGAATTTAAGCAAGCAACGCAATAAAATTGGAGTTTAGTGTGGAACCCATCCCAGGAAAAAAAGTTCTAATTAAAGGGCAAGAAAAACTTGGTTTTGGAAATATTTATTGTTACCCAGGTGTGGATGGAATAGTAGAGGTACATTTCTTTATTAGTCCAACTCATTTTGAATCTATACAAATTCACAAATCACAGCTAATTTACCAGATGATCCCCCGCCAAACATGCTGCTTTCAAACAAATGAAAATGTGTCATACGGACGCATTTTATTATGTAGTAATGAAGATAAAAACTTTAGAAGTTACCAGATCACATTTGATAATCAAAAAGCCCCAATCGAATTTCGCGAAGATGATTTTCAAGTCCGATCTTGCTGGCCATCTAGTCCAGAAAAAATGTTAGAAGAACTTGTTCAAGGAACACCTTTTTTTTTCCATCAAAGATATAAACTTTTAGAACAACTGATATACCATCGTCAACTGTGTGAAGGAATTACTAGCTTCACATCCAGCAAAGTGGAATTATTTTCTCATCAGATAGAAATAGCATCTCGTATCTTACGAGATCCTAATATACGCTATCTACTTGCTGATGAAGTCGGTTTAGGAAAAACAATCGAAACAGGGATAATTTTAAAACAAGTGCTTCTGGATTCTCCACAAACGATGATAAAGATTTATGTTCCCACAGCATTGGTTTGGCAATGGAAAGAGGAATTAAAAAGACGTTTTTCTATTACAAATATATCAGTTGTTGAACACAATGATTTATTAACTAACTCTAACAGCCAGTTAGATTTAGTTGTAGTAGATGAAGCGCACCGAATAGTTACCGCTAAAAAGTCTAGTTCGGAGAAAGCGCCTCTGTATGAAGCATTTTGTAAACTAGCTAAGAAAACAAGGCATATTTTATTACTTTCTGCTACTCCAGTTTTGCACTGCGAATCGCAACTTTTAGCTCTACTTCATTTACTCACTCCAGAAACATATCAATTGGAACACATTGAGGTATTTAGAGAACGCCTTGCAAAACGACAGGAAATAGGACGTGTACTTCTAGCTTTATCTAAAGCAAAAAACCCTCTTTTACTTAAAAGGCATGCGAAGAAGTTGTCTGTGATTTTGCCAAGAGATAAGACCATTTCTAGTTTAGTAAATCAAGTATACGAAGCTAAAAAAGATGACATCATAAAAGTAGTAAAATCTTTACAAATCCACATAAGCGAAACTTATCGTATTCATCGTCGGATGTTAAGAACACGTCGAGCATGGATGACAGAAGATCACGGTTTATGTTCGCGTAAAGTAGCATTAAGTTATGAGTTTGAACTTAACGATGAACTTCTTGAATTTCTTTGGGAAAATCTTGAAAATTGGCGTATAGAAGTAGCAAGTAACATTAGTCAACAAATCGATTTACAAAAAAACATAGATCTTTATTTTGAAATCTCAGAGATTATAGCTAGCGATACAATGTTACTGTCTAAAAAAATCAAGAAACTATTAGTCGATAATCCAAAGCAAGAAGGGGCATATATTCTACAAAAAATGTGTGATGCCGTTGAAAAAAAATGGCCTGAAGATAGAATCTTTCTAATACAAGAAATTCTCAAACAACTTAATTCTAAGAAAACTTTACAAAAATATGTAGTGTTTTGTTCGACTGTAGAATTGTGCAATAAAATTGAGGAACGTTTGAAAAAAACTTTCAAAAATCATTTGTATGTACTCCATGAACAAATGTCGGCGGAGTACAGTCAAAAAATCATTCAAGGCTTTAAAAAGAGCAACCGAAATAGCTTTCTGATTGTAGATTCCTCATTAGAAGAGGGAGTAAATTTACATTTTGCTACTGGTATAATTCTATTTGATATCCCTTGGTCACCGATGCGTATAGAGCAACGTTTAGGACGTTTAGACCGTATCAGTCGTACAGAAAACATACCGTGTAAAGTTATTGTTACTCTAGACAATGAAGAACTTGCTGTCGATGATGCTTGGCGTAGACTACTAGTTGAGGGGTACGGAATTTTTAACGACTCTGTTTCTGATATACAGTTTTTAATAGACGAACAGATGCCCTATTTAAAACAGCGTACTTTTGAAGGTGGTCCCAGTGCATTAGTCTCTGCAATAGGTGAGCTTAAATCTAAAATCGAGGAAGAACGACTGCGAATAGTAGAGCAAGATGTTGTTGATGGAATGTATACGTTACGCAAGGTAAACGAAATGTTTAAAAACTTAGACATGGGGGATAACGAAGAGGTTAAAAACAAAACTTTATCAAAAGCATTAATTAGTTACTTAAAAGATAATGTTGGTTTGCGGCCTATTAAAGTAAATCGTGACACATTTAAGTTTACATTGCCTAAACGTAAAGAACCTCTAATCCCATTCAATTATCTAGATGAAATGCAAAGTTTGTTTCAAGAAGGAACCTCTATTCGAAATGTTGCAACTATAAGAAATTCAGGGCTTCAATTTTTTCGACCTGGACATAGAGGTCTCGATATATGTCATGAACTTCTAAAGAAAGATGATCGAGGGCGTTGCTTTGTATTATGGCGCAAGTGTTATGGAAGAATAGATCCTTGTATTATTTTCAGAATAATCCTTAATGTATATCCAAACTTAGATCCAATAATTAAATTTTTAAATGAACATGATTGGGATGATATTGCTCGCGGCGGATTATTACGAATGATAAAGGGGTGGTTTAACGAATATCTTTATGAATTATTCTTAGACGTAGAGGGAGAAATTGCGAAATTGGATTTAATCGAAATTTGTAAAAAACCTTACAAAGCTCCCCCTGATATAAACATGGGAAAAGAAAAAGCTACATATCTTAAAAACTGGTTTGGGGAAGAAAGATGGAAGTTATTATGCCAGGAAATTACGGAAAAAGCTCTTAAAAAAACTTCCACTAGTGATAAATTAAAAACAACTAGTAGCAAAGCTTTGCTTTCAGCCGAAGAATACTTTACCATCAACAAGGCACGTCTAATTGCACGATCTCAAAGTGGTATAGATAGTAATTTAGCCATCGACTCTGATATATGTAAACTTTATTCATTGCATAGTTTAGTATCTCAAGTATTAAAAAATCCAAATATATCAGTTGATGCAATCGGGGTATATGTTTTATCTGAAAAGTTTTTTTGGAAAAAAATATAGTGATAAATTATTTACAAGAACTTCAAAATTCATGGTCATGTCCGATAAAAGGCTTGGCAAATACCTCCTCTGACTGGCAAAACACACCTCATTGGCGTTTATTAAAAGCCTTGAATGATAATAATTACAGAGGAAAAGACTTAATGGTTTTGTTTCGCTCTGTTATCCAATACGAAAAAATTAATAATTCAAAATTAGCAAGTTTAAAAATCCCCAAAAATCTTTGTACTTCTATTTTGCAAGAAGAGTATAAATTGGCGTCTTTAGATGTTAGACAAACCTCTTCTGCAAATACTTGTATAAGATCTTTTGAATGGTATCCTCAATGGTTACCACATGCAAACAAAGAATCATTAGAAAGTAGATTATTTATAGATGAAAATTGTCATTCAAAAACTGAATGTGCAGGGGATCCGTTTTTAAAATTTTTAAATTTTCAAAGGTATCGGTCTAATGCCCAAAGAGAAGCCGTGCGCTCTGTACTTTGCGCACCACCTGGCCAAACGCTCGTATTAATTCTTCCAACAGGTAGTGGAAAAAGCGTATGTGCATTTATCCCGGCAATACTATATCCGTCTGTAGAATCCGAGTTAATGGGTGTCACCCCTATTGTTGTACCAACAATTTCTCTTGCTTTGGATTTGGCAGCTAAGATTGAGAATATTGTTGGTCATAGGGTCGCTTATCGCCCAGAAGAAAGAGAGAATGCTTTAGGAATTCGAATGAGATGTGAAAGCGGTACACAGGGTCCTTTAATTGTTTCTCCAGAAGTTTTTGTAGGTTCTCTATTTTCTACTTTACTTAAAAGTGCCAAAAATGGTCATATTCGTCATGTTGTAGTTGATGAGGCTCATATGATTTTAAACTGGGGAGATGAATTTCGTCCATCTTTTCAACAAATGTCTTCAGCTAGACGAAAGTTACTAAGTCAAACAAAGACCCCCTTTGTTACAGTTTTGATGTCTGCGACTTTAACACAGTATCATTTAGAGTCGTTAGAAAAAATGTTTTCAGAAAATGAAAACCTAACCATTGTACATGCGACGCGATTAAGGCCAGAACCAATATACTGGCAGGCTCAAGCACCAACAAAAAAACAACGAATAGATTGGATATTAGAAGCTATTCACCATTTACCACGTCCTCTAATCTTATATACCACTTTAAAAAGTTCTTGTATTGAGTGGAACAACATAATTATAAATAACGGATTCCAGCGAGTTTCAATGATACATGGTGATATAACACCGCGAGAATACCAGAAGCAGCTACAAAGATGGAAAGAAAATGATGTTGATATCATAATTGCTACATCTGCTTTTGGCTTAGGGGTTGACAAAGCAGATGTTAGGGTTGTTATTCATGCTGAGTTGCCAGAATCATTAGATCGTTTTTATCAAGATGTAGGTCGTGGTGGTCGAAACGGTAATCCATGTTTGTCTTTACTTATTTGGACACTTGACGATTGGGAAATTGTTGATTCTCTCTCAGCACCAACGTTTATTGGCGGAGAAAAGGGAAGAAAGAGATGGAATGCTATGTTCAATAGCAAAAAAGTAGTTGATAAAGCAGAATCCATTTATTGCGTCTCTTTAAACTCTGCTCCAGAACTAGATATGAAAAGCGAACAAAATAGACTTTGGAATTTGCGAACCTTACTTCTAATGGACCGGGCAGAAATAATAAACATTGAACATCCAACAAAAGAAAACACTAGAAATTTTGCGAATGTTCGATTATCAACACTTGGTCATACTCAGCTCAAATTATGGGACGAGAGAATTGTTCCTTTTAGAAATGATCTAAATCAACACTATGCGAAACAAAAAGAGCTTTTAGCAAAAATGTTGAATTTCGATATGTCTTGTTGCATTTCGAGTCTTTTTGAAGAATGTTATAAAAGTAATCGATATCAAATTCCCATTGTACGAGCCTGTGGAGGCTGTTTTCACTGTAGAGAAAAATCCCAACGGCCTTTTTGTGGGAAAATACTACCTCGTCGTACCCCAAAAATAACATTTTCTCAAAAAACAGTAGGGAAAGACTTACAAAAACTATTGAAAACAGACAAGCTTGGATGTGTGTATTATCCTTCAACCATCAAAGGTGATAAACTTCTAAACGCAATACAAGATTTAGTGTTGTGGTTAATTGATCAAGGGGTAAAAAATATAGTATCGTTTGAGAATTTAGAAAAACGTTTGTGGAAAACTCCTTATAACGACCGCTCTCGATTATTTTTTCTACACCAAGATGTCCCTTGTGATATTACAAAAAATCAACCAACAGTTTTTGTTCTTGATCAATCACCAACAACATGGTGGCCAAAAACATGGGAAATAATACAGGACTCTTTACCAACTACAACCATTTTAATTATTCCGATAAACACACAAGCACCAGATCATCCTAATCGATATGTTTACGATGTACTACCATGCCCGTCTATTCAACTTCAATCTTGGGAGGAAGAGTATCTAGAATGAAAATATACAAACAACCGGAACCTGTTCCTAGCCGTATGCTAGCGGTGATAAAGCTATTAAAAATATCGAGTCCTCTGCCAAAAAACGAAATAGTGGCACTGCTCTATCCCACTGCTCAAACCCAAGATAAAACCCCTATACAAGTTACTCGGACTTTATCAGCTTGCGAGGAATGCGGCTTGGTAGAAAAAGATGGAATTCTATATAAATTATCTGATGAATTGTGTCAGGATACAGATAATATCGACAAAACATTTCCAATTACAATGGCTTCCAGAGCTTTATCTCCAGAGGTTGGAGGAACAACTAATTTGTTTGCTCAAATTTGCGCGTGGATACTGGCACAACCTGTTTTAGAACTACCACAAAGTTATGACGAATTTAAAAACACTTTTAATAAACAAGGCTTTGATATCTCCGATTTTGGTCTTCGTAACGATCAACGATGGGATATGATCATTTACTGGATGAAATATCTTGGACTTATAAAAAAGATAAAAGATGAGGGAATAAAAGGTGTATTTCTAGACCCAACTCTTTTTTTTACAAGACACATAGATAAACTAGTAAATAGAGATGAAGAAGTAACCGCTCATAAATTTCGTAAACGCTTGGGAAAATTATGTCCCGTCCTTGATGGTGGGGAAGTTCGAAAAACGGTATTGAATAATATGGAAAATGAGTGGCCAGATGACAAGCTTTGCGAAGCAACTTCTTTTGGTTTAGAACGTTTGAAACTGCAGAAAAAAATAGAGTATTGGTGTCCCGATGACCAAAGAAAATTTTTGCGAACTAGTTTTGGAGAAAAAATAGCTTTTGTGAAACTTGGAAAGGTCTAACTATGAAAGTGCCACCTAAATTTCCTAATGTAATCTGTTGGAATACAAACGATCGTCCCAAAGTGATGAATACAGTCGCATTACGTGTTAACAAAGCCGTCTTTCAGGCTACGCATTTTCCTAGTCCAATAAGGATACTGAATTACGAAACAAACAGCTCGATGCGTTATGATGAACAACAACTTCTGAAAGATTTCTTGGATCAACGTTGTGAGCATAGATTTTGTGCTGCAGTCGGCGACTCAGGAACAGGAAAATCCCATTTGATTCGCTGGATGTATAATAGCACCCGAGAAGCAATATATCACTCTGTTCTAATCCCCCGCGATTGTGCTAATCTGGCAGATGTTCTGTACTGTATTTTACGAGACTTTGAAGGGGAAGAAATCGATCGTATTCGAAAAGAAATTCAATGGACTAATAATATTAGTATTAGAGGTGCTATGACAAAAATTCTTGATGAATTAGCGTTTGTACTTGAACCCGAAAATATAACTACATCTAACCTCTCTTTTCCAAACGATGAAGAGCATGAAATTATCTTAGAATCTATGCCTGCTTTTCTTCGCTCAGATAGTATACGCCAAAAATTAATGGAAGATAAAGATAACGGTATTGTTGTTCGACTAGCACGTCATATTTCGGCAACTGAACGTGAAAAACGTCCTGATGATGAAGAAGAATTAAAATGGAAAGTTGAAGATGTAATAGTAGATGCATCTACAGCAGAAAAAGCTGGGGAAAAAGCTGGAGAACTTGCAGCCACACTGCTCACAGATTCTGATTTATCTTCTTTGTCAGCGCAAATTCTAAATCAAGCGACATCAAAAGCATTAGCAAATTTGTTAGGTCTTAGACATGGTAATTTGCTAAGAGCATTATCTGAAATTCGTAGGGCGTTAAAAAACGAAAACAAACAATTACTTCTTTTCCTTGAGGACCTTTCGATAACTCAAGGAGTAGACGCTGAGTTAATAGAGTCGTTACTCATTTCAACAGAAGACGCTGGAGCTGATTTATGTATTCTACGAAGTATAATTGGGTTAACCAATGACGATTTTGCTAGACTTCGCGAAAACATCAAAGGAAGAATAGATATTACTGTAAATTTTGATTTGACAATCGGTGAAAAAAACAAAAATGGCTCTTTTGGTCAAGATGAATTAGTTGATTTTGCTTCACGTTACTTAAATGCTTCAAGATACAGTATTGAAGAAATGGAGAATTTTCTAACAACAAAAAGTTATGGAGATTATCCCAGTTTTTGCGATCAAGTAAAATGTCCTAATATCTCGTTATGCCATAAGACTTTTGGAGAAGTAAATGGTAGGGGTTTATATCCGTTTACCCCTGAATCCATCGTTCGTTTATATATTGACTATACAAAAAGTCCCTCTAATGAGCCTCAAGCGTTTAATCCTCGTAAACTCATTAGCCGTATAATTAATAGAGTATTAGAAGATGGCGAAAGTAACTTAGAATATAAAAATTTTCCTAGTCCGAGGATGCTAGAGTGGTTTAAACTAAGTTCTGTGGGGGTTAACATACAACAAGAACTTTATGAAAAATATGGAGAAAAAACAGCTGACAAAATAAGAACTGCTTTAGAAATATACTCCAAAAACCCAACAAAACCATCTTTACCTTCAGGCATAATACAAGCCTTTGATTTTCCAAAGCTCTCTAAAATTGAAATAACTCCAGATGTTCATACTACGCCAAAAATAACTGAAAATGTTGGTATAAATATAAATACCTCAGTTGATATTTTTGATAATTGGGTAAATAAAAAATCTGTTGAAGATAAAGATATTAACATTTGGCGAAAAGCAGTATATGAGGCTATATGTTCATCATATGATTGGGATTCAGACACTTATGGCTGGTTTTTTTATCAATTCTTTCAACGCTCAAACATCCACTTTGATGGACAGCATACCAAAACTAAAGGAGGTGATATAAGACTAGAAATAGATGCTTCCCCAAAAAATGCTCTGGCTATTAGAGGATTGGTTAATGGTTTCGGAAAAGATCATAAAAATTTAGTCTTTATTTTTGATTTCGTGGATAGATGTACAAGTGAAGTACATCACAAAATACGCAAATTAGCAAAAACATCTGGAAAACACAAACCTCTCGAAATAACGACCCGATTACTATCTCTTGGAGTCCTACTTCGTCAAAAATGGCCATCAGAACCTGTCTCCCAAGATTTACTATTAAACATTTCAAAAACGCCTAAAGAAAGTATAGTATTCGACGATCTGCGCTCTGCTTCTTGGAAAGGTCTTCTTAAAGCATATGAGCAGTATGGAGAAAAGATAATTGAGGAATGTATTTTTGATGTTTTAACCTGTCGTAAAGGTAAATCTAAAGAAACAAAAATGATAGATGTTTCTCCTATCCTACAAGAGTTAGATGCTTCATTACAAAGAATACAACCTTACAAATTACCAGAACAATCTAAAGACTGGTACAAAAGGACATACGGTAATTTGATAACATTCGCTAAACAAGTTGAAAAATATTTTGATAAAGCTATAGAAGAAGAAGTAGAAAGATGTCAAAAATGGCTAGATCAAACATTAGAATATACTGGAACACTTTCTATAAAATCTATTAGCGAAGAGTTGAGTGAAGCTCTAAATCTGGGCATTGAAGCTGATATTTTTAGTAATCCAAAAGTTATTGAAATATCAAAACGTTTAAAAATTTTGGAACAAGTTGATAAACAAATTCAATTAGCTCGCAAAGTTATTAGAGGTAATTCCCTCATACAGCGCATACAAGCAATTGTTTCATTAGACTATACAATTATGAAAGAAAGTTTAGATATTTTAAATAGTTCTGAGCAAATATTAAAGGATGGTATAAAAAACTTACAACAAAATTTAGATGATGAGGGAATTGAAGACCCTATTGTATGGAAAAAAAAGATAAGCCAAAAGCTCCAAGAACTAGATGAAGACCTTGAAAAATTGGAGGAATAGATTATGTCAGATACAAGGCCAAACATAGTAGATATTGCTAAAGATTTTAAAAATAAAGTTAAATTGTATCAAAATCATAGAGAAGTTAGCGAAGAGATAGAAAAATTAAAAAAACGTTTTAAAGAGATAGATGCAATAAACCTTCAAGCGCATAAACTTGTACATCACTATTCTATTCTATCTAGTTATTGTGAATTAGACATCAATAAACGCAAACTAAAACAAAGACGTAAGCAAATTAGCAAGATTTTAGAAAATGCTAACATCTCCAGTGTTATCCTGGAGCACAAGGGCTTTAACTCTCAAGAATTCAAAAATACTCTAGGAGAAATAGAAACAACGTTACAAAAAAATTGGCGTTCATACATAGATTTACCAAAAAATATAAAAACTTTAGTGGAAGAAGTCCTGGAAGATCCAGAAGAAAATCAGCCAAAAGTAAAGCAATTATATGATACTTTACTCGAACAGGTAAACAAATTACCTGCTGATATTGAAGATGTAAATACATTGCAAGAAGTAAAAAACGAACTTAGTGACATTTGCGAAAAATGGGAAAAGTTAGACGAAGAAGTACAAAAGTTTATAACAAGTATTCGTAAAGGTGGTATTTCCTTACACAAGGTACTTAATGAACCAAAAATTATCAATTGGCTTCAAAAGGATGAGCGAGCAAAGGCTTACTTGGTCACTAGAAAATAGGGGGCGAAAATGGACGAAATTTTAAAGATCTTATATGAAATAGAGCGCGATTTTCTAGAAAGAGGTGTTTTTGATTTTTGGATAACTGCTGAAGAAATTACAAAACGATTACCACATGATCTCCAAGATCATGGTGAGGAATGGGTATTAGAACAATTGAAGAAACTTTGGAAAGCACGAAAAGTTTTACAAGTTCCTCATACAAGTCATAATAACTTCAAATATGAAGATATTGAGTTACAAGGATTAGATTGTTATGGAAGTGAAAAAAATCTAAAAAAAGAGGAGAATGATTGTCGAAACAGCACTAATTCTCCATATGAACAGGTCGCTGTTTATGAAAAAGGTGTGTCTTTAATTTACCGCTCTCGAGTCGCTGAAGTTATACGTCTGTTATCTAGCAATTATCAACGATTTGATATGGCCCCAAGTACCGGTGTTTTGCGTTACAAGAGACAAGCACAGTTACGGCCCAAAAGAGACATTAAAATTCTGGATGTTTCGCAAAAATGGCAATCAGAAATCAAAGCAGGAGAACTGAATAAACATCGTATTAATTCAGAAATAGACCAAGCTATTCTTTCCCAAGCTGTTAATTTTGTCCTCCGCGCGTTAGCAAATTTTTTAGGCGGAAAACATACTTGCTTAGCTACTTTCCAGGTACACTCAATTTTAGCAACACTATGTGGATTATATTGTAATTCATATCGTAGCAAACAAGATGCACATGTCATTACTGCTGGCGTAGGATCAGGTAAAACATTTGCTTTTCAAGTTGGAGCACTTATCCATGTAGCCTATAATGTTATCAGAAAAGAAAAAGGTATTAAGGTATTATTATTGTATCCCAGAGTAGTCCTTGCTGCTAATCAATTTCGCGATTTGTTTAGTTTGATAGAAGAAGTGAATAAATTATCTGGTGCATCAATCCCTCAGCCAATATTGGATGCCGGAGGGCAGCTAAAACAGCAAATGAGTTACGATGATGATACCAAAGGAGCAAACTTTCGAGCTATTCGTGATGCATACAATGGTAATTTCCCGATGCTTATTTCCAATATGGATACACTGGCCAATCGTTTAGTTCATCCTGAGGCATGTCAAGGATTAGCACAAGATCTAGATTTAGTCATTTTAGATGAGATTCATCTTCTCAATGGAATTTATGGTTCGCATACCAAAATGTTGCTAAAACGTATAATGCTCATGCGGGCAATATGTAAATCTAGAAAGCAGAACCCTAAAAGCTGTTTTAAGGATTTATTAGAAAATAAAAAAAATATTCAACTTCCTTATTACATTGGAGCAAGTGCCACAATTGCTGAACCTTGTCGTCATACGTCTAGAGTTTTAGGATGTGCTCCCAATCGCGTTCTCGAGCTGAGTGCAAAAAACATGGAGGAAACCGGCTGGGTTCATCATGTGTTTTTACAGCAACGTCCAGAGGTTAGTAGTATAACAGCATTAGTAAACGCAACTTCTTGCTTAATACACAATCGACGTAATGGTCTATTTCGCGAATATTACCAACTATTATCTGATCAACCAATTGCTCTAAGTGATTTGGGTAATCCTGTACAAACTTCCAATATTTTGAAAGCGCGCTTATCATCTCATATTCACAAAACGCTTGGTTTTTGTGATTCTTTAGATGGAATTGGTCGTTGGGCGGATTTAGTTGCTGACAATGAAAAAAGTAAGTCAATAAAGATGTTTCAACAGGCTAACCCTCAAGGTAATTATCCTTATTTTATCCGATTCCAGGAGCCTTTGTGGCGTGTTATACATCACCTCTCTTTTCGGCAAAACCCTTCTCGGTGGCAACAAAAATTAAGAAGCCACTATGGTGACCTATGCAAAAAATGTAAACAGGGAATAAAAACAACCATTGATCGTGAACCTGATGATGTTTCTCAAAGGCAGCTTTGCAAAATTCAAGAATTGTGGGATTTCTCTCCACAAAACGCTAATAGTTATCTCTCACGTTTAGGTGTTAGGGATGAGTTTCTTACAGCCCAATGGTTTCAACCTCTCCATGAATCAGCGCAATCTAAAACACTTTCCAATCTTGATAAATGCCCTTTTTTTAAATGTGGTTTGTGTTGGTGGTGGTCAATGGACCATGCTGGAAGCAACACTCCTCAGCCTCTGAACAATAATTCCCCTCTCAATGGTTTAAAGCAACCAACTACACGTAACCATCAGCCTCTATATAACTTTATTAATTCTATTCGTCTGCGATCATTCACCTCGCGCACAAATTTTAATGCTCTAACGTTAGATAGTATTAATGATATCTTTTCAGAAACAGCTAATGTAATATTTCGTGATATACATTTTGAACACAACGCAATAGAGAATAGTGCTTTTCTAATTGGTTCCCCACGCCTTGAAGTAGGTGTAGATTTGGATTTAGTCCAAGAAGGAATCACTTTTAAAGCAATGAGTGACCCTTCTAGTATACAGCAAAAAGTTGGACGTGTTGGGCGGGAATTACTATCAGATACAATGCTAGTACATATTGTAACTGAAAACATTCGCGATCAGTATTATTTTAGAAATCCTCAAATTGCCCTAGACCCCGACTATTTGCAACCAATACCTTTTCATGAAGATAACCGTATTATTGCATGCCATCATTTTTTTATGGCAATTATTGATTTTTTATGTTTGCAAAATGATGGGCCAAACAATTCACGTATTCAAAATGATGGACACCGAATAAACCTGATTAATGATCATCAATATGATCGTTCTTTTTCTCGGTGGGATAAGAAAGTGGAAGCCGTTTATAATTTTCTTTTTGGAAATCATCCATGTAAAGAAGAAAATCTGAAAAATTTAAAAATCTATTTAACAGATCTAGGTGCAAAAACTCATGAGATATCTAATCCAACAGAGGTAAGCGAGTTAACTTCAGCCGATGCCCCTCTAGCAAGGAAAGTGGGAGTCATTGATGTTTTCCAACACGAATTTGGACCTAATTTTTTTCTAACGCCTTTACCAATTCAAGGAAACCCTACATTAGCTGAAATTTGCGCTTCTAAGTATGAACCACCTACTCGTAATTTACCAGGATCTTTAGGTAGACATGAACGTTTTTTACAAACATATGATAAAGTTCCGCCGGGTCAAACACCCAATGCTTCACTTCACCGAAGTTATCTGTGGAATTTACTCTCATCAGTGATATTTAGAAGAGGGGTACCAGAAAAAAATATTCCTAGCAATCAGCCCTATTTATGGCCTCCAAATCTATTTGAAGCATCTGGAAACGAAACGGTTCGAGTGTTTGAAATGGTCAATGGGCAACAGCGCGAGTTAGGATATGAAACCGTTTCATTAGCAATATCTCTACTTCTTCCAGGTACAATTACATATCGTTACTCCTCTTCTCCACGTAAGGTACCAGTTAGTCAATTAGCTGCTCAGGGTTTTCCCAATGCGGTTATTCCCAGAGTTCAGGGAGTTTATTTATGCGTAGATAATGCAGAATATTTTGAGCCAACGGTTTGTTCAAATTTACTACCACAGGATCTTCCCCCTGGCTTTGTTGGTACAGGCGAGATTACAGTTTACACTCCTCGTCAAATTGGAGTGATTACTTCATCAAGTGAGCCACTTGTACAGATCTCGGATGGCATGTTGGCTGATGGGGATAGTAGAGACCGGGTTAGTGGAGATAATAATGGAATCATTAGCGTACCAACTCCTCCACGTTGTTACCCACTGAAATGGTATAGAATAAACAAAGGAAAAAAAGCTTCAGTTATTCCTGATCGTTTTTCTTATTTTCAGAAATACGCAAGTAAAAAATTACCTAGTATTCCTCAACCACTAACAACATCATTATTTTATAATATTTCTTTCGAGCCAAATTTAAAAATTACTGAATTTGCATGGGGATTAGAACGCCAATTTATGTCACGTACAGTTAACGCTTCACGCCTTGTTTATCGTGGATTAGAATCTGATGGAAGTCATCCGCCAATAGCTATTGGTCACGAGTATCAAGCACCTGGCATAGTTTTTCAGTTAGATACAGGAGTAAATTCCAAAATTGGAATGTTTATTAATGAAATACACCAACATTCTAACTCTGTAGTCTACCAATCCCTCATTATTCAAGTTTTACACGCTTTTTTAACTGAAAATGCTTGTGATCCTCCTGCTGCAGATGCACCTCCATGGCTAGCAAATCAAAGTCGTCCGTCGGTGTTTACTGTTCGTAATTTGAGAACTATAATTTTGTTTCACTTAATGGTGAGGTGGCATCCTTCTGATTCAGAGGAAAAGAAAGCTTCTGAACCATTTAGTCTAATTTTTGATGAAGTGGTTGGGTGTTTTACTGAAGAACATCCCAATTTTCTGGACAGGAGAATTTTTCGAGAGATTTGCAATATAATCGCGAGAATACACGAACCAAATAATGTACAAGCCCACTGTGACTCTTTAATGAGCACATATGGTAATTTTGAACAAGCTTGTTCAAATATTAACCTGCTTACTAACGATTTTTTCAAAGAAAAATCGTTAGATATTCTTATCAATTCTTTGGGAATGACTATACATTCTGCAGCTCTACGTTTAACAGGTGCAGAAGCCCAAGAGTTAAGCTATTTTTATCGTATTTTAGAAGAAGATAAAGTAGACATATATCTTTTTGATACTGATGCTTTTGGTAACGGTGCTTCTGAACTTGTTCGTGACCATTTTTTAATAACAGCAATAGAAAGGGTTTTAACATCAAAACTTAGTGCACTAGAAAACACTCCAGACCCACTTCCAACAATGGATTTCACACATTGTTTTGAAGAAGCCTTACACGAATGTGAAAGTAGTCACGCAACACATATAGCTTTTCATAACTTAGGTATAGAGGATTGGTTTAAAGATTTGGAAACCGCTGTTCGTGGAGAGAAACAGATAGCAGGAAAAATATTTGAATTTTTTCGTAATGAATTTGGTATGAAATCTTTTGATCATATTTTACCTTTCCAGTACTGTCCAGAGTTTATTGCTTATGTAAGTAGTGAATATTCATGTTATCAAAATGCTAGACTAGTGGGGAGCGAGTTCTATCCTGTTTATCAGTCTTTAGAATCAGCTATGGGGTTTTGCATCAGTGGTTGTATTTCATGCATTTTATCGCCAGAACAAAACATCCATGGTAGTTTAAACGCACAGGAAACTGTAAACAAACTGGTACTTGATGCCCTATATCGTTACCTAATTTGCTCATCTGAAGAGCCTGAAACTAGACTACGCTATCCAGGAACAGAAATGGCTCATACAATATTATGGGAAGATCTTGGTCAAGTTGTTGCGTCTTGTATGGGACAAACCTTACCAAACTTTCCACAAATCGAATTGGATTTGCCAGATATGAGTTGTAATGGTAACCAACACTTAGTTATTATTCCTACTTCCGTTCCTGCTGGATGGGAGAGAGTTTTTCGACGATCATGGGATGCAACATTTTTACTAAAACCTTGGATTCGCCCACACATGGATTTTTAATTTGAAGGACTATTAATGCCCAACGTTACATGGCTAGAACCCAAAATATTATTGGACATACTTGCTCTAAATTTATATACAGCTCAAAATAATCTAAAAATGCCAAATGAAAAAGAACTTTTCATTATTTCTCCATGGATATCCAATTTTGAGTTGACAGTAACCCCAGGAGTTTGGCACCAACAATTGACAATTGGTTATAGGGAAACTAGTTTACGTTTACTAGACTTAATTTATCACTTTTCCAAACAAAAATGGAAAGTTCATATAGCTATATTGAAATACGGTTTCTCAAAAAAAGGATTAAGCAAAGATAAAGAAAAATATTGGCATGAGCGAACTTTTTTAAAAAAATCGCTACGATATCAAGCAAGTATATATGAATGTCCAGAGTTACATGCTAAAGGAGTGGTTACACCTTTAGCAATAATAACTGGGACAACGAATTACACTCATAGTGGTTTATATCGGCAGTCACAAAATGCAAACTATTTTGCATTTGATCACCCAGAGTATAATGGTAATAAAATACAACTAGTCGCAAAATTAAAAGGAGCTAGAAAATTGTCGGCGAAAGATCTTTAGGTAAAACAGTGGACTATTTTACTTAATTTTTATGAGTGTACCTTCTTAATAAAAAATTGGTGACCATGTCTATATGCCTTATTGTATTTTGAATTTCATTCCATGGTAAAATCATTGATTTACTAAACTTCCAAGTACCATTATTCCATGGAACATCTTTACCAAGAATTTTTAATTCATCTAAATATCTCTCAGATAAAGGAACTTTTCCACGCTTCATAAGTCGCCATGAGATAGTATCCATGAGATATCCCATACTTACAATACCAACGCCATGTGTTAACCGATTTCTTCTCGGAGGGAGATGCCATATATCTGAATAGTATGTTTTTACAGCATTCCAATAATTTAGAAGTATGTCAGATACTTTTTGTGGATTATGTCTATACTTAAAAAGGATACCGTTGGTAAGGCTATTTTCAAGCATTTTTAAGATAGACATGTCTTTTATATTCGCAGTTTCTATTCCTCTATAAGTCATTGTTTTTATACGCATATAAAAAGGTGAATTTCTATCAACATTAAGTTTTTCAAGAATAATATAAGCTTCACGCCTAGTCTTTAGTTTACTTGGTACATGTTCTTCAAAACTTGGTAGTAACTCATATATTAAACTTTTTGGAAGAGGTTTTGTATTATTTACAAGAACAAATTGTTGTCTTTCATCATTTTCTCCGTTTGATACGAAAGCAACAACCGAAATAGGAAAATTCGGTTGATTTGCTACTCTTAAAGCTGCTGCTCTTTGCTGACCATCTACAATCCATCCAGGTTTATTTTTATCACTATAGCTTATGGTCAACTTACCCAGTTCACTGTAAACATTTATTTTTTCGCAAGTACAAAAATCAATGTTCTTCTGAAAAGCAATAACTAAAGAGTTTGGAAGTATTGAATTGTCACTTTCTATGTACTCCTTTATTTCTTGGATATGCTGCATCACCTCAGGTCGCTGATAGCCTAACAGATCTCCATTATCTCCTCTTTTAACTCTCGAAACAGAGGCAAATTTTGAGATGTCTTTACCATTCACTACAAATGAATATATATACTTGCCTGGACTCTGCTCTGTTTTTATGCACGGTGCCACAATTTGTTGTTTCATTTCTCTTACCCTTTGAAGTTCTTGGTAGAAATGGAAAAGGTTATGAAATCCTCTACGTTTATTTCTATTTGTTCCTCTGTAAATTATAACTTCTATCCCTAACTGCTTACATATTGGGCAAGTACAATTTTTCCAAGGACTTTCATAAAGTACATTACGATATTTTTGACGGCAACTTTTTCCAAAAACATAGTTTTCATAAGTAACTATTGCTTCTAATGATTCTTCTAAACCAGTCTTTTCTTTTGCATAATTTCTTATTTTCATCAAGGCATCTTGTTCCAATTGAGATGCAACGTCTTGATTTATAACACCTCTCTGAACTTTTCTCTTTATGTCCATATTTTCGTAAACTTGGGGGATTCTAATAGCTCGATATCTTTTGGATTTACCAAAGAAGTAGTTATCATCTTCATCTTTGAATGCTTTTAGTATCGGGGAAGTACTATCAAAAGAATCAATACCCAAACCAGTAAATTTTTCAATTTTCTCTAACCTATTAAAACCAAAAATGTGCAATTTTACATTACTTGGGATCTTTGAACGAACTTCAGAAATAGCATCATAAAGAAAGTCTGTTGGTTGATAAGCCATTCCTCCTAACCCTATGTACTTATATCCGGCATCGACTAAAGTTTTTGCGTACTTACCAGCAGATTTGGGACTCCAACTTTGCACTGCTCCAATTGGTGTAAAGTCAACTTTTTTCGCTTGGCAAATTTTTAAAAATTCTATAGCACTTCGAGAAGAGAACTCTGCTCTTTTAGTAATTTCAGATGGTCGCCTTTTCTCATTGTCCCAAACAGTTTGCATTTTTGCGATAACATGATCTATAGAAACTCCATGAGTAAAATTACACATCTGATAGTACTCAATAATTTCATTATTAGTAAAAGGAGGTAAATCCATGTTTATATATGAAAACGAACCACAATCACCGATGACAGGAAAATTTGTTTTTGGAAGCCTAAAATATTTATGAACGCCTTCTCTAAAAAGGCGATACTTTTGGTTAGTTGAAAACTTTCCTTTATGAAATAAATCCCCTACAATATTACGAGAAACCAAGAGTCCATCATACGGACATGTCTCAAATACTTCATGTGGATATACATCATCAATTTGAGGAATTCTATTTTTCGACCAAGTTTCGGTATCAAAATTAAAGTTGGGATCAATATAATCTATATTTTCAGCAAAAAAAAATTTCACTTAGTTAACCCCCATATAAACTCTAATAAGCATATTTGAAAGTAATTTGATGTGACTTGATGTATTTTGAAGATGATTCCACTGAATGCCTCCTAAATGCTCCCACTTTCCCTCTGTCCAGGCACATACAGGTGGTATGATGGACATTTTCTGTTTTATTGTTTGCTGTAAATTTTTTTCATTTATTGTATGACTTACCATAACTCTATCCATTAAAACGCTCATAGACTTTATCCCAACACCATGCATCAAACGACTTTGAGTCGCTGGTTTTCCCCAAGCATTAGGAAATAAATCTTTCACAACACCCCAGTAGAGATTTAGAGTTAACCTAACACTTTCAAAATCAATTTCGCCACTGGCTACGTTTTTATATTGGTACAAACATCCATGAGGATTGTTCAAACTACTTCTTACCATTTGAATAATGGAGTTATCTGTAACGACTGCTGCTTTTTCAATTTTTCTATCTGTTGTTTGCCTGATAATGAGACCTCGGAATGGAGATTCTGGATCTTTATTGAGAAGATTACATATTGCCGATGGAATTTTATTTTTTGCTAAACTTGGTGGTAAAAGAGTATTCACTTCTGGAAGAAGTTCATTGATCAAACCTTTTGGTAAGGGTTTAACTTTGTTAACTAGTAAAAATTGTGTTCGATGAACTTCGAAGTCATCGCTTATGAATGCTGTGATGGGAACAACTAAATTTTTATTTTTGCACTTCATAAGTGCAAGACTTCTCTGTTGACCATCTACAATCCATGCAGGTTTTTTGCCAGAAATTGTCTTAGGAATTTCAAGAATTCCAGCAGTACAATAATTGCCCCCAACTTGAGGTCCTCGACTTTGCTTGAAAGAAACAGCACTAGATATAGCTAAAATGATGGAGTTAGGAAAAATAATATTTTTTGAGTCTAAATACTCAACTATTTCTTTTACATGATTGTTAACTTCATTTCTTTGGTATCCTAACAATTTTTCATTTTGATCTTTCTTTATTCTTGAAATATCAGCAATCTCAAGTATGAGTTTTCCTGGCAGAAAAAAAGAATAAATTGTTGTTTTATCTTGTTTTGTACAAAGAGTACGCACTTTGAGTGTTTTAGACATATAGTTTTCTACAATCTATACAAGAATTTAATTTAGGAATAATTACGAAAAACAAATATAATTATATTATACAGTTATTTTTAATAAGTTTATATATTTATAATGCAGTTATTTGAAAATTTATTTAGAATACTTTTGTCAATTAATAAACAAAGTAAATATCATAGCTAAACCATTGACAATAATTTTTGTAAATAAAAAACTTAAAAACCTAAGGAGAAACCAATGAGAGATGTTCAAAATAGCCATGATAATCGAAAAATTCCTATTAAAAAAGTAGGCGTAAAAGATCTTCGTTATCCTATTGAAGTGCTAGACAAAAATAATGAGTACCAATCTACCATTGCCAATATATCGATGTATGTAGATCTCCCTCATCATTTCAAAGGTACTCATATGTCTCGCTTTGTTGAAATACTAAATGAATATCGTGGAGAGGTTACCTTAAGAAATATAAACCAACTTTTAGGAAAAATGACAGACCAACTCAATTCTGATTGTGCGCATGTTGAAATAGATTTTGCTTACTTTATCAGCAAAATCGCTCCTGTTTCTAAACGTAAGAGCCTCTTAGATTACAATTGTTCGTTTATCGCAAGCTATAGTAAACAAGATCAGCAATATAACAATATCTTGCAAGTAAAGACTCCAGTAACAACACTATGCCCTTGCTCAAAAGAAATTAGCAAATATGGCGCACATAACCAAAGGGCGATAGTTACAATTCAAGTAAAGTATTCCGATTTTGTTTGGATTGAGGAACTAATAGAGATTGCTGAAAGTTCAGCAAGTTCTCCACTTTACACATTACTAAAACGCGAAGATGAAAAATATGTTACTGAGAAAGCGTATGATAAACCTGTTTTTGTTGAAGATTTAGTCCGAAATGCAGCCGTCTTACTAAATCAAGACCCCCGTATACTTTGGTATCGGGTCGAATCTGAAAATTTTGAAAGCATACACAATCATTCAGCATATGCAATGGTGGAGAGTGGATAAGAAATCAAAACTTTTTATTTAGATTTCAAATAGTATTGTTCTTGGTCGAGATATTTATTAGCATCTTTTTGTGAACCTTTTATGAGAAAAGATGTATTGCTCTATTGCAATAGAAGTGGCGAGAATGTGAAGTACTTTTCCAAAATAACTCAGATATAGAAGTATACCAAAAAGAATGACAATACCATATTGGTGTGATAAAAATATCTTAGGTGTCCAAAACAATACAAATTTTATGTACAAAAAAATTAGTTGCAAAAAAAGAGTTGGTTGCATTGCAAAAAAATGTTTAAATTTTTTTTCCTGTATCTAATATCGAAAGGATTAACAGTTGTTTTTGAGATATCTCATGAGTATGGTTATTTACGACAAAACTCAAAATTGCCAAACCTTTAAAAGGTTACAGTAGCTAAATCATGGAGACATTTAGGATGAAAATTTTAGTTATCAAAATCTGGGACAAACTTGGAAGAGTTCGTTTACTAAATCTCTCCTATTCTATCCCATTTTTCGAAATACTCTTCATTAGAGTACGATTTCACCTGTAACCAGTATGATACTTGCCCCTCTTTCTCCCTTTTTTCTGCTAATTTTTTAACTTCTTCAGGAATTAGGACAAAAGTCTTTGGTTCTTTATCTATTTCATTTACAATAATCCAATAATTTCCCATCACTTTGCCAAGATCTCTTCCCAAGGGGACAGCATTACGTTTGCTAAGGGTTTTAACCTGTATGCTTATCATTTTTGAGCAATCAGAGTTATAAGCAATGATATCGACTCCTTTAGCATTTCTTGCTGTAGGCATAGCATTCCAACCTTGTAATGACAACTTGTAGCAAACATAGTAAAGTCCTACGTTGCTTGTAACTTGTAGATTTTTTTCTTCCATTTTTAATTCTCCAAAGCTATTTTTTGTACTCAAAGACATATAATGGTTATTTTAAATAAATTTAAGATCTTTAAAAATACTTCTTGCAATTTCTTTCTGATTTATTCATCATAAAATAATACTAAAAAATTCATAGCAATTGGTCCGTGATAAGCAGCTAATCCAGATTATTAGCTGTTCGGTTCTCCATTTGCTCATCATAAACCCATATTTAATCTGGAGGGTCACCCATGAAAAGCAAATCGCAAAACTAATCCTCACTTTACAATTCCATAAAATATAACCCCTGAAACTTGGTCCGTGTTAAGTTGCTAATCCAGTTAGCAATTCGGGTTACCATGGTTCAAAATTGATTTCTGGAGGGGCACATGAATTCAACTTCAACCCAAGTTGTTGTTTTAATTGCAACTTGTGATCGGGATGACTTATTGCTTGATCGTTCGTTACCATCAGTACTAAATCAAAACCGATTACCTGATTATATCGTTGTCATTGATGATTCAAAGAATAATTCCAAACTGGAAGAGATTCTAACAGACAGAATACCACCAGGCGTAAAATTTATTTTTCTTAAAAACAAAAGAGCTAAAGGCGCTTCGGGAGCGTGGAATACTGGTCTGGTATTTGTAACAGATAATTTTAAAAATCCCGAAAATACATTTATTGCTATCCTCGATGATGATGATGAATGGCATCCATGCCATTTAGAAACATGTCTAAAACACACTCCAAACTACGATGTAGTAATAGGAGGGATTACTCGATATAGTAGTAAAACCTACAATGATAGCATTCCCAATGTTTTAAATATTGATGAACTATTAGTCACAAACCCTGGAATTCAAGGATCAAATACATTTGTACGCTTGTCTGCAATCCTTGAAGCAGGGCTCTTCGATGAAAATTTAGCAAGTTGTACTGATAGAGATCTATATATCCGCCTTGCACAAATGGGTGTGAAAACAGTATCAACGGAGAGACATACCGTCCATCACTATTGTTGTTCTGATAGATTACGCCTTTCTTCATATGGAAGTCCTTCAAAGCTAGAAGGGCTCCAGGCATTTTGGCAAAAATATCAAAGCCAAATGAGTAATGAGCAAAAGCAAATGTTTCTGGAAAGGAGTAAAACTCTTTTTGGTTTTGTTCCAAAACAGATAGCATCAATCCCTACTGCCAAGATACATTTTCCCAGAGATCCAGAGCCATTCCATTTAATTGTTGCTGTTATAAGTAACAATGCACAACAGTTAAAGCCTTTACTAGAGGATTTGCGTTGTTTGAGAGAAGAATCTTTCTTGTTAGACCTTGATGTACTTGTGATGGAAAATGGTGGAGATGGACAAAACTTACTGGAACTTACAAAAATGGATGGGATAAATTGCCATTTTATCAGCCTTAGTCAACAAATCAGAGATAATTCACGTGGAATATTTGGCAAAGGTTTTCAAAGAGAAAAATCATTGCTAGGTATTGGAAAAGCAAGGACTATTTTACAGCGATATATTCATCGCTTTATGGACAAAAAACAAAATTCTATTGGTTGGATACTTGATGATGATATGAGGCTTGATTTCCGCGCAAGACTATATCTTCCCTGGCTGCCAAGTTTTCGCAGATGGAAAGTCGATGTTTTGTTAGGCTCTTTTGAATATGCATCTCCTAATCCTCCATTGAACGGATCTCGAATACAACTTGTAGATTTAATCCATAATTTACAATGGCTAGATAATTTAAAACCTGATGATGTTTTACCTGATCGTAGTAATGAAAATAGACAAACTCGCCTGGTATATCCAGATTATTACTACGATTTATCGCGACTACATACAGGACATCTGGAAACACCGTACTGGTTAACGCCTATCTACGAGGGAGAAACGGTCAAAGAAGCAAGAACGCGCTTACTAGAACGTGCTCCTTATCTTTTAGCTGGCGAACCGCTTACAAGGCCGATATTGGTAGACTTACCTACTGATCCAATAAACGAAGCAAAAGAGTCTGTGAATAGA
The DNA here is from genome assembly GCF_009002475.1 of Candidatus Uabimicrobium amorphum. Lineage (GTDB taxonomy): Bacteria > Planctomycetota > Uabimicrobiia > Uabimicrobiales > Uabimicrobiaceae > Uabimicrobium > Uabimicrobium amorphum. The sequence goes on along the minus strand of NZ_AP019860.1, from coordinate 7,776,348 downwards.
GGCGGTAATACTTTCATTTTGAACCCCTTGGCTTTACAAGCACCGAATGCAGTTGCCGAAGTATCTGGAAAAGAAGTAAGACGCTCAGATATGATTTGGGCAGTTATCAATCGTTACTACCATGGCCTCACAATTAAGCATGTTCATTTTCCTGTTATCCATAAAAGAAAGATTGAAGCAAAGCCACAGCTTAATATTCAAAAAGTTGTTGGGGAAATACAAGGATCTTCTCTTTACGCCGCCTTAAAAGAGATTTTAAAAGGACATGCGGTACACAACTTTGAATTTCATGAAGAAACAAAGAATGTTATCTGTGATAAAGTGCAGGAATACCAAAAAAAGCGCCTATTATCTTTAAAGATAAACTATTTTCGAGCTCGCGGTATACAAAAGTATATAAAGAACTACGACCAAACAGGTGAGCTTGAAGAGTTTGTAGAACAGTTATCGCAGTGGTACAGCGAAACTACGTTTGAAGCAATAGAATCAAGAGTAAAAACCCTATCAAAAGATGAAATAAAAAAATTTATAGATTCATTAAAACCTCAAATAGAAAACTATACTCCTAAAAGAGACCTATATTTAAACAACTGGTGTTATCTCCCTACTAACTATGGAGAATTTCGTATGTATGACACCGGAGATGAAGAGATTCGCCTTGTTAGTTATGGAGATGTACATCAGTTTAGTAGTATACCTCTAGTACGAATACATTCCTCTTGCATGGCCTCTGAACTATTTAAATCAAATGATTGTGATTGCGCTGATCAACTTGAAGAGGCAATGCAACGCATTGCTTCTCAACAGGAAGGACTTATTTTTCACCTCCATCAGGAGGGGAGAGGACAGGGACTTTCTAACAAAATCAAAGCAATATCTTTAATGCAAAAGCAAAAAATGGACACAGTTGAAGCCTTTGAAAAACTTCAGCTAAAACAGGATGTTAGAGACTATCAGAAAGTTGTAGATATTCTTTTGGATTTAAACATCAAGAGTGTCAGACTCATAACCAATAACCCTCGAAAGATATCTTGTCTTAGAGAAGCGGGTCTGGTAGTTGAGCCTGTAAATACTCAACCTAAAATCCGTAAAGAAAATCGCGATTATCTGTACACCAAAAGAGACAAACTTAACCACTTTTTTTGCTTAGATTAAAGGCCTGGCGTATTTTCTAATACGCTAGCATTTTAGCAACACAATCAGGAGGCCAAAATGAGTATCTCAATTATTGGATATGATGGCAGAGGAAAAGCTATTCATGAAATGTTTCCTTCTGCAATTATTTACGATTCAAATATCGTTAAATACTCTCAAAACATGGATGCGGCGCTCAAAACACATTTTTGTTTTATATGTGTTTCTGCTGGCGAAATGGAAGGTGGAGAAATAAACACTTCTACTATTGAATCCATAATAAAAACGTCACAAGCAAGAATTAACATCATTCAGACTATACTTCCACCAGGAACTGCACGCTACTTTGCAGAAAAATACAAAAAACAAATTGTTGTATTGTTTAGATACTGTGAGACAGAGAATCAACACCGTACCTATCTCATTGGGGGTGAATGCAACTCTATAAAAGAAGTTACGAACCTTTTGAGTAAAGATTTGAAACATTTCTTTTTGAAAACTTCTTTTGAAACAGCAGAGCTAGGTATGTATGTATATAACATTGCTTCTGCTATGCAAATAACTTTCCTAAATGATTTTTTTGAATTTGCACATAATTTGAATGCTGACTTCGACGTACTGTGCAAATTTTGGAATTTATTGTGTAAATACAACCCCAGATACAAGCCAAAAAATGATCTTAGGGGGTTTACTTCTAAGGATTTTATACTAAGTCTGAGTTCCGCGATTAATATTGCTGAAGAAAAGGGCATAAACACATTTTTTTTGGATGGTATAAGCCGCGCTAATAGTTTCAATATCCGCAAAAATTTTTATCCAAAGGAAAGACATTCCAGCAGAATACTATTCTATCAGATAGAACAGCCTTATGGATGCTTCTCTAATTTTTCTAAACACCCTGTTTATCTCAAAAACAAAATATGGATGACAGTTGAGCATTACTACCAAGCACAAAAATATGCAGGAACTCCTTACGAAGAGGAGTTGCGTATGGCTCCATCCCCAGTAAAAGCATCAAAAATGGGTCGCAAGAAAAACAATCCGAAAAGAGATGACTGGGAAAATGTAAAAAATGATGTTATGCGCGAAGCCATTTTTGCTAAATTTACTCAGCATCCAGATCTAAAAGCCAAACTAATCGCAACAGGTAAAGCAGATATCATCGAACACACAGAGAATGATAGTTATTGGGGAGATGGCGGTGACGGGTTAGGCAAGAATATGCTGGGCGAAATTCTGATGGAAGTTCGTAGTAATCTTCAGCAAGGAGAAAAGATATGATTTACAACATTTTCAAAAGTGTAACTCTTGATTCTTTACCTCTGTGGTTACAAAACGATGTTTATAAAATTTTAATCCATAAAGATTCTGAACCAGACTATAGCCTTACTCTTTGCCGAAAACTCCTTGAACGTTTGTGCGGAGAAATTTGTATTTATGAAGGACTGTTAAATAAAGACGAGATTTTACATTATAAGTTGAATGCCCAATTAAAAATTATCGAAAGAAAGTCGACCATTCCAAAAGTAATCATGGCACATCTATGGACTATAAAAGAGTATGGTAATTGTGGTGTACATGATCACAGAGAGTTTAACAAATGGATTAATTCCCAATATACGGAACCTTGTATATATGCGCTCGCAATGTTTTTAGAATGGTGTGCTAATGCATACCTTGTGGAAAGGAGTTAATTCCATGTGCGGAATTGTTTTATACTTCGGTCCACATGCAGACTCTCGTTTATCAGAAAGCACACATAAGATTAAGCACCGCGGACCTGACGACACAAAATTTTTTCATCAAGAAAATTTGGCTATAGCTTTTAATCGCCTGGCTATCAATGATAAAAGTACTCTAGGGAGTCAGCCATATTACTACAAAGATCATATAGCTGTTGTTAATGGCGAAATATACAACCATATGTCTTTAAGAGAGGAATATGAAATAGATATTAAAGGAGCATGCGATACAAATGTTATTTTACCTTTGTTCGATAAACTTGGAGTAGAAATCATTTCTGTTTTAGATGGCTTTTACTCCGGCTTGATATACAATCGAAAAGACCACAAACTATTTTGTATACGAGACTACATCGGTAAAAAACCTTTATTTTTAGGTAGATCAGGCACTGAAATTTTCGTGACCAGTGAATTGAAAGCTATACCAAACGTGGATAGCTTTGAGATGTTACCTAAAGGAGTAAGTCGGATAGACCTTTCTACAGGGGCAGTTTATCAGGAAGTAAACCATAAAACCAATGTATTAGACAAAGCCACTTCTCTAAAAAACCTTGTACAAAATGCGGTAATAAAACGTTTGCCAGCAGATCCTTTTGGAGTCTTTCTAAGTGGTGGGCTTGATAGTTCGATTGTAGCTTCTATAGTTTCAAAGCATCGGAAAGATGTAATATACTATGCATTAGCAAAAGAAAACTCCATTGATTATAGTTATATTGTAGAGCTACAAAAATATTTAGGCATTCAGGTCAAATATATCGATCCTCCCCATAAGAACACGCTAAGAGAATTGATTTGCAAAGTGGTCTACACCACCGAAAGCTATAACCCATCTATCATAAGTAATGGTATTTGTACGTATTTATTAGCTGAATCTGCCCATAAAGACCAACTAAAAGTTGTTTTGTCTGGAGAGGGAGCTGATGAACTTTTCTGTGGGTATCATATGTTCAAAAAGGATGATGATTGGATCAATATTCGGCAGCAATTAATTAATGATATGTGCTTTACTGAGTTACGTCGTATAGATCAATGTTGTATGGCACATTCTATAGAAAATAGATGCCCATTCTTAGACAAAAAAATACATGATTTCGCTTCTAGCTTAAAATATGATGATTTTTTTCATATAGAAAATGGAACGATGGAAAACAAGTTTATACTGAGACAAACTTTTGAATCTGATCTGCCAAAGAGGATCACTCGTCGCAAAAAAATATCATTTGATGTTGGCAGTGGAATACGAGCTCTGACAGTTTGCCATCTGACCAAAGAGAGTGATACAGAGAAGCAGGTACTTAAAGAAATCTGGCAAAGGTTTTTTGATATAGGTTCAGATGCAATTTATTTCCACTCTTACCCTGTTTTCAACAATGCAATAGCATCTCGTGGTAGGACACACAAATGACAAGTATAAATTACGTGGAAAGCTTAATGTTAAACAAATTTAAAACAGAGCCTTTCCATAACCTATATCTATTATCAAAAACAACACCAAAAACACTAATCTATGGTGGTACTTGCTCAGATAAAACATTAAGCTTTCTTAACACATTAAAAAGTTTAGGGATTGAGGCAAAACTGCATTCTTCTTTGATAAACAACCAAAATATTCATCGCTTAGTGGCAGTTAACATTGAAGGGCAAACTTATTTTGCTGATGTAGGCAATGGTTGGCCATCGATTAAGTTGTTTCCTAAGCATTATGAAGTAAGATACACTTGCTACGGAATTACCTATAGATCAGAAATTAAACCATACTCTTTGAAAGTTTACCAAACTAGAAGAGGAGAGGAGCGTCTATCAACAGAAATTCCGTTTGAATCAAAAAACGAACAACAGATAATGGATGATATCAAAAACAGATTTGATGGAAGTGTTGAGTATCCTTTTAGTACAGGATTGCGATTTTCGCAGGTAGTAGATGATAAATTTCTTTTTTTGCGTGATGATACGTTACTCTTTTTTTGTGAATGTGATAAGCCACAAGACATTACAAATATCGATAGAGAAAAAGCCTCTGACATAATAAAAAAACATTTTCAATTCGATGTTCGAGTTCTTTTTGAAGAAAACCAGGTCAGTAAATTTTCTTAAACATCTACCAAGTGATAGAATTTTCAGGAATACAAAATGGGCAAAGAATCTAGAATATGGGTGACTGGTGGATACTTTGATGAGTCAGGAGAAGGTTTTGTATATGAGGTGGATGTTTTCGGAAGCAACGTGGAAAAAATTATACGATTTACACCACCTGAAGATTTGTTAGTCTCTCGTAAAGGTTTTACTGGTGCCACCTGGGTCGGCACACCTGGACAATCAGACTTACTAGTATGTGGTTTTTGCGCAGTATTTCGCTTTTCTCCACCTCACTGGGATCTCTCTGGAGTTTTACATCAACCATGTATGAATGACTTGCATCATATAACTGTAAACCAAGGAAAAATATTTGTTGTAAATACAGGCGTTGAGAGTATTGATATCTTTGATTTACCTGGAAACTTTGTAGGAAACCACTGCTTTCAACCATCATGGCTTAATAAAGAAAGGCTACATGGCATAACACCTGCCCGCCAAGATTGGCCAAAACTCTTAAAAAGAGGATGGACAAAACAAGATACTCCCATAGTAGATGCTCCTCCTACTAAAGACTACTACCAAAGTGACAAGGAGAATTTTTGCCAAAAGCCAGTTAGAGATTTCGTTCACATTAACCATGTCTCTATATTGCCAACTCAAGTTCTTGTAACTAGTTTATCGGCTTGTGGCATTTATAATATATTGGACTTCAGCAAAATGATAACCACTCCTGCCCCACCACATGATGGATTTATTTATAATGATAAATTCTGGATTACCTGCGTTGATGGGAGAGTTTTAGCTTATAGAATAGAAAATAACGCGGTCACAGATGATGTGATGTACTTTACAAATATTTTTGAAAAAACTTCATATCATGGTTGGTGCCGTGGTCTTATGATCCAAGATAACTATTTATTTGTAGGCATAACTGAAATACGGCGAAAACCACAATATGATTGGCAAGTATCTCCATGGAGTAAAACAAAAACGGGTATTATCTGTTGGGACATTGTAAATGATGAATTTATAGGCTTCGCTGACCTATCAGAAGAGAGACATAGTAAAATTTTTTCAATTATAGAAAGTCCATAATCTTATTTGTGAATGGAGAAAAAGTGCCAAATATAGCCATCTTAATGTATCACAGAATCTGTGAAAAAACAAAACACAATAAATGCTATTTCGCGAGGGGGACAGCCGTTGAACCTCAAGTTTTTGAAAGACAGCTAAATTGGTTGATAAAAGAAGGTTATACCTTTACTTCGCTAACAAAAGCTGTTGAGCTATCAAAACAAAAGGAGGAGGGTAAATATTGCGTGCTAACATTTGATGATGGCTACAAAGAGATTAAAGATGTCGTTTGGCCATTATCTAAAAATCTCCAAATTCCCATTTGTATATTTCCAATAGCAGGACATACGGCAGAAGCTGATTTTCCTGTATACGTAGACCATTACTACATGATATTGCATTACGCTAATAATCGTTCCCCTATCCATTTAAAGTTCCTTGACGTCGATATGCAAGTACCAGCAATAGACACAGACATTCAATGGTGGATTAAAGGAGAATTTAAAGAAAAATTGCACATGGCGACAGCAGAAGAGCAAATTATCCTACTACAAAACTTGAAACAAGTACTTGATAGTCAGATTCCTATAGATTTACCACAGAATTTATATCTCAGTCGAGAAGATATTTCTAGCTTGCATAAGGATGGTGTTGAGGTAGGAGGACACGGATACTACCATCGACGCCTTGCCGAAATAGGTCAAGAAGAATTAAATTTTGAAATATCTGCATCTTTAAAACTGTTACTTGATATTGGAGTTACCAAGCCTGAGCTGTTTTGTTATCCAGATGGAAGTTACTCTAGTAAAGTTATAGAACATCTCCATAAGTATGGGTTTGCCACAGCCTGCACCGTCAATAAAGGCTTTTATAATCCAGATACATCACAAATGGAAGTCCCTAGGATTTTTGTACGTAACATAGAGCCAGGCCACCCAAGTTGGTTACGAGAATACTCTATACTTTTGTAAAACTTGGGTGTTATCGGAGGAGTTAGAATTTACATTTCAAAAAAACTATTAAAATGGCAAAGAGATATTATTTTTACTATGTAAAGGATAGTACTTGACTATTTCCATAAAAACATTTCGTAGGCTTTTTCAAAACATCTTCTTTGCTTGCCAATAAAATTTTCGTTTCAACGCCTTGTCGTTTAACTTTTTGAAAAACATTTTCTACAAGTTTTTGTGTTCCGTTAGGGAATATCAACCCAATACAAACTTCCTCCACTGGTACATAAAGTTTATTTTTCTTAACCCACTTGGCGACATTTTCGTGATCCTCTAACCACAAATGGTATGCACGGAGTATATCCCAATACTTTTCCTGTCGCTCGCCCAACATATATGCGTTGTATAGCGGTAAAAAGTCAAAAACTACACAAATACACTGGTCTTTTTTTGTTAGTACTAACACAAAGTTAGGCGATAAAGAACCACGTTTCACATCAACACGACGAATCTTAAGGTTACGCTTTTTACGTGGATTAAAGTTGGATACCCAGTGAAACATCTGATATTGTTTATGCGATTGGCAATATTTTTCGTACGCAAGAAGTACTTCCAGCTCTTCAATAACACTTGGCAAAACATTTGTATCATCAACACCAAACAACGCTTCCTTTTGTAGTTCTTTGTAGTTATCCTGCGTGAGATCAGCAAGTAATTCTAAACTTTGCTTCGTGTGCAAAAGTATCGTTTCATCACCATGCGTTACAGCTTGCAAGTTATTGTCGAAAACGAGATTTTCCGCAGCTTCTTTGGACAAAAACTTTGCTGCTTGCTTTTGTGTCATACAACCGTATTTGAAAATAAGGGGGTAAATAATTTGTTTGTCGCTATTTGAAAGTTGAAGAATTTCTAACGATTTTTCTATTGCAGGTTGCTGATACTGTTGGGCTGTTGTATCAACTTGTAATACAACACCTTCTTTATCGTTATTTTCCTTATCCATGCTTTCTTCTACAGCATTATCCTGTACATTTTTGTTGTTGTTTGCAAGCGGATCTTGTTCATTATTTCGGCTAAATAATCCCATTTTTTATTCTCCATTTCTGTTTTACGGCAAGATTAGCAATTAGATATAAAGCTTTATATGCCAAATTGTTAAGTCTTTATTTTTGCAATACACCTTAATGATAGTCCTTCATATTTTTTTGCAAAAATATGAAGAGGAAATTCTCTATTTACTACTAGCAAATACACAGAAAAATAACCGGAGAAATAGAAATTTATGTAATTTTTTCTTCGTTTAAACAGTTGTTGTTAGAACAACTATATAAGCTGAATTACGTAAAGAATAGAAGCTATGAACAAACATGAACAGTTAATCGATTACGATAAAATGATTGTAAAATATAAAGGCATCTGGAACTTCGATAAAATAACTACTGATAACGAAATAGCTGTTAGGATAGCCTTTTCTTTTTGCTTAACAAGAGGTGGAGCAGGAGCTGAATATCTTGCATCTATTTTAATTAACAAATACAGTTACATGCAGCCATCAGTCGACATATGGTGGTTGAATACCAAACTTGATGATCAAGTAAGAATGTTGGCATTTAATGTAATTTGTTTTGACAAAGAACCACATAAGATACAAGGTGGGTGGGAATTGATGAAAGAGCTGTTGGAAAAGTATGAGGTTAAATAAGAAAAGAGGGTGGAAAACCCTCTTTGATCTTGAACTTAATCAAGCTTTGATCTTTCTTTTTGGAAAAGATCGGCCTCTTTGCTTTTTTGAAGTAGATCGATGATTGCATCAGGATCTATACTTTTTATTTCATCAAATGCTTTACGTAAAAGTTCTGAACGAACTTCCTGGCTCTTTTTGTTTAAGATACCAGTCAAAACATTACCGATGATGTTGCAGAGAACAGTTTTTAGAAGTGGGTTCATAATAAAAAGATAAAAAAATAAAATAAGAGGCAATACCGGTTTTGTAAACCGATACATATGATACGTACCTGGATTTATCTGTGTTTGCTGCGAAAATAAATTAATGAGAATTTTATTTTATGAACGGCAATGTCATAGATTGTGGGATATAATTTACTATCGGGTTTTACACTCGGTATTTGTCTTATTTCTTAACTACATCAGACTATGTTTGCAAACGAAGTATTGGTGGGGTTTCTTGTGGGGGTAGCGGTTGTCCTGGTTTTGGGTATGCCGTTTCTTGTTATGAGAACTATCTGGCGTATTTTCGGCTCTGTCGGAAATGCTGTTCGCTGGATGTTCAACATCGGTAACAACACCTCCACATGGTTGGAGAACAAAAGGCAGGGTCATGTTGTTGTTGAAATGCGTTTCAAACAGCAAGACCAAACACTGGCTTATGAGAGGTTGTATCTTTCATTTGGAGAAGCCAAAAAACTTCGAAAAATGACCAATAACTTTTCTGGTCAGATCTAGAGGGCTTTCGCCCTCTTAATTTTTTATTTTCAGTTATATTGTTAAGGTTAAATATTGGATAATTTTAATACAAAAATTGAACAACTTGAAAGTCGTATCGCAAAACTAGAAAACTTTAATGCTAAAACTAAAATTGTAAAAGAGAAAGATCACAAAGCTACTTGGATTTTTATTAGTATTGTGGGAGGAGTAGTCTTTTACATCTGTTTGTTATATTTAGTTCTTGATATGGATAGTGCCGCCAAGTTTGGTGACGCTTTTGGGGCTGTTAACGCGCTCTTTTCGGGATTGGCTTTTGCGGGCGTTTTGGTAGCGTTGTTTTACCAAAGAAATGAACTAGCCCTACAAAGGGAAGAATTAAAATTAACAAGATTAGAAATGAAAAGCGGTAATGAAAACACAAAAGAACAAGCTGAAGCTGTAAAAAAACAAAATGAACTTCTAGAAAAACAAAATGAACTGGTTAAAGGTGACAAAAAATACAAAAAGCTGTGGGAAATGTATCAAGATGATATTCCTGTAGAAATTCGATCGGGAAACTTTAAATATCTTCGAAGTGAAGGTTTCGATTGTTTCCGTGGCATTAATTTCTCCGGTTTTGACTTTGCTAATACAAATCTATCACGTTGCGATTTTTCAGGTTGTTCCTTTGTTAAAGCTAGTTTCCAAGAGTGTAAATTGCAACTATGCAATTTTTCAGGTTGCGATTTAAACGAAGTTGATTTTTCAGGTTGTAGTTTGGAAGGCAGTAACTTTTCAGGATCGCGGCTACGTCGTGTTAACTTAGAAAGAGCAAAAGTTGATAACACCAACTTTGGAGCAAGTTATTTATCACCTGCAAGATTCTACGAAACCGAGATGACTCAAGAGCAGCAAAGAGTTTGTGGAAATCTAAAAGATGTTGTAGGACTAAATAAATAAGTTGTAACGGGGCTAAGGCCCCGTTGTAAGAAAACTAAGGTGAAAGAATTGTGATACCGACGGTTGATCCTTTGATGTTGATTCCACCAACCGAAACGGCATTGTGAGATTTTACACGGTCTACAGAGAATTTATTCATGCCAGGATACCCTTTCGCAGGGCTCCAACCTTTTGCACTGCTGTGCTTTTTACTGAAGCCTACCAGAATGGATACCTTATAAGATTTTCCTTCATTCTCTTTGGAAAACTTTCGTGCGTCTTGGCGTAGTTTGCTCAAATCGCGCCAGAAGTCGCTTTTGAAATCTTTACTGTATTTGATGTCGAAACGTGTACGAAAGTCGACTTCTTTCGAGTCTGTGTTTACAACATCAATATAGACATGCTTCAAAGACTCTTCTTTTAACCATTGAACAAGAGAGTCCCGGAGGTACTTTATCTGCCAATCCTCAAATGATTCATCATCAAATTTATTGGCAATGTAGCCTGCGTGGCCGTCAATGGTGTCAGCAGCGTACTCTTCAGGTTTGTCGAGGTCTTTTGCCCAAACGCTGCAAATAACCATCAGGAGAATAATTATTCTCTTCATTTAGTGCTCCTTTCCTGATTTGTATATTACGTTTACACCTGGTTCTTGAATGTGAAGATATGGAAAGTGCGCTATTGCGGTTTTGGACTTTACTTTTTTCCAGTTGTGAGGTGTGTACACGATCTCGTTTAGTGTTTTGATGTGTATTTCTAAGTTTGCATGTTTCAAAAAACTGGACAAGTTGTATATGTTTTGGCGCACAGGCAAGGTGTTGACTTTGTTTGAGGTTAAATTGTATACAATGTTGCAAAACATCGTACGTTCTTGGTTGGCAACAACAAATTTTACCGACTTAAGAGAGTGACTTTTCATAAATTTTTTCAAATCTCCGATAAAATGTGTCACTTGCTCTTCATCTTTCTTCATCTTGTAAGAAAGTAAGTACGAGGTCTCAGTAATAATGTCGAGATATGACTGGGGATGTACTTTTTTTATCTGCTTTTTAGGTGCTTGGTGTGTGAGTTGCTTTGTCTCTTTTTTAATGGATTCAACAACGTGTTTAGCATCGCCAACGTAAATTACACCAACATCGACTTTCGCAGTAATTACACCTGGAGAGTAAGAAAACATTCCTACTGAGCTTTTTGCGTGTAACGTTATTACCACTTGTTTGTGGCTTTGCGCAATCTTGGATAAGATGTGGTGGTGATAACGTAACTTTGTTACGTTAGGATGTTGTTGCATGAGTTGATGCGTTTTTGTTTTTTCATGCTGTACACTGTGTTTTAGTGTGGCATCATCGCTGAAATGATATGAAGCTTTAGATTCACCTGTTCTTTCCATGAGATGAATCGTTGGTTTTAATATACGCCATCCTTGAGGAGCGGTAAACGTAAAAGCTTTTTTTACGCTTTCATTTTCGTCATCGGTTCGTACAGTGATTTCATGCTCAAAGACATTTTTCATCACACCTTCATCACCGATTTTGGACGGAGTGTATTGTGCATCGCCTTGAGCAAAACACACACTTAAAAGTACAAACAGAATAGTATATATTCGCATTTTTTCTCCTTTATAGTAGATGTTTGTTATGACTTTCTACCATCTACTGTCAGCAGAGAAAAAAATAACCTATCTTTTTTTGTAAATTTTAAATGCAAACAAAATCTGACATTTTTACCTTTTAATCCGACATTATTCAGACATTTTAAACGGGTATTACATAGCAGCTGTTGCGACGATGTCCTTGTTTTTGTAGTAAACCCTTCTCTACTAGTTGCTTAAGGTCTCTTAAAGCTGTACGGTCGGTTACAGCAAATAGCTCACGGTATTCTTTGTTAGTAATCTTTCCATTTTTATTGATGTAGGAAAGTGCTTTCTTTTGTCGTTCAGATATTTTTTGAGTTTTGCCAGATTTTGGATCATAAATTTCAGAAGTTTTTTGTTTAATGGGGGTTGTCGGCAGATGCACATTGTGTATCATGCATAACTCTTCTATATAGCGTTGCTTATCTTCAGCAGAAAGATCGTAAGTATTGCTAATCTCATCGATCAAATGGTTTATTTTTTTCCAATTATCAAACATGCTGGGGGCGAGCGACTCAGATAGTCTTGCTTCTATATTCTGTAAAACTTCAATAGTATTTTGCTGAAAGTTATTTTGCTTCATGAGCATCTTCAACAAATCACGCATGATGGAGTGTTGATTGAGTACCGTTTTGTGTAACGTATCAACCTTTATCGATAACTGAAACATCTCCAGAGAAGTTACTGCATTCTGGGAAGTTTTATACATGCCTGTCTGGCGAATAGAGGGCAAAACTTCGCAGGTAATCCAACGTCGAAATTGTTGAGCATCAGGTTTACGAGAAAGAAACAGAGCGGTGTATAAACCCGCTTCTGTGAGTAAAACTGCTGAGCGAGATTGTTTTTGTGGATAATCCGCCATAACAGGGCCAATAGTATTGGCTCTGTTAAGTAACTCCTTGAAAGACTTGAGTTTAGAACCACGTAAAATGATGTATTCTACATTTTCAATGAAAGACTCACTGTGACGAACCGTTTTAGCAAGATTATTGTATTCGAGTTGGCTTTCGAGCTCTTTCGGAAGAAATACAAAGCCTTCGTCCTCCATCTTGATTGGCGTAATGCGGAACCCTGTTTCTTGAGTAAAGGTATCTGTTAGGGCAAACATTTGTATATTCCTTTTTTATGTCGGAATGGAATGTCGGAATTAATATTAGTTTATTGTACATCAATTATGTCGTTTTACCATAGCTCTTTTAAGTCTTTGCCCGTTCTTATTACTTCTCTTGCAGTCTCTATCACATGGGAGAGAGCATCATCCTGAGCTTCTTTGCGTGAGTCAAAAATTTTACCTGAGTCTTTTCCTTTTGGAATAAGAGTTACATAGCCCCAACGACCATCGTGTCTTTGGTATGGCAAATGTATCGAGATCCCCCAAAAGATATACAATGGGTCATTTAAAACATCTTCATCACTCATATATTCCCTTTCATACCAAGCATCTGTCAATAAAACGCTTGTATTCTAGCTTATTCATAAAATTACGATGTCGGAATTCTGCTTGCCAAAATTCCTGAAAAATAGGTTTGGTCATCGCATCTTTTATCGCAAAGTCCCAGTCACGTTTAAGGTATCCTGGTAACGATTTACGATCATGTCCTTCTATCCACATGTGGAAAAAATACCAGAAGAATCTTTCCATTAGATGCGACAGATCATGATGATCGTCTTCTGCTACTTTATCCATCGAAAAGTCTATCATTTTAAAATACTTGTACAGCTGGCCTTTACTTTTATTTAGTTCCAGATAGCGATCCTGATTGTCTCTACCAATTACGATAAATTTGGCTTTCCAATTTTGATGTAGCTTGTATACCGCTAAAAGTAGTGATAGTGGTATTGCCAATGTTTCGAATATTTCTTTTAGTGTACTGATATATTCCATAAAAAAAGAGTTAATGAATTACGAAAATATCATAGCCTGATTTCTTTGCGATGTGAAGTTATCGATGGCAGAGACAATTTGTTGTGCACCGTTTGTACCTAATTTTTGTAGTACTTTTTGTTGATTATTGTGGTGGTGTGGCCAGGAACGTTTTGCTACGAGAAAATTTTTAACTTTGTGCATAAATACTTTTTGGTGTTGTAGATTTTGCGAAAACTGCCTAATCGCGGATAAAACTAGGTCTATCTTTTGCTGCCGTGTCGTACATTTATTGTATGGAAAACGACAAACTTGCTGCCAATCAAAGTAGTTCGTTGCGATTTTGTAATCAGCGAACAATTGTAAGTTATCCACATGAGAATGATTTGATGGCGGTAAGAAAAACAAAGGCAACTTGTCCGCCGCATCATAAAATGTTTGAATTCCTGGAGTGGTAAAGCATACTTGTGAACGATGAAGCTCACTTAACATTTGTTTGGGCGATAGCATTTTATATTGTACCTGGTCATCGGCAAATTTACTTTGGCATTGATCCATAACACATTCGCGTCCTGTGACAAGAATGCTTTCAAAGTGCTTTTTTAGAATGGGTAATAAAAGTTTTAATATGACAAACGGATAATTGCTATTCTTTCCTACGAGTATGAATGAATTTTGTACACGCCCATCACAACCTCCAAAATTAATGATCGCCTGATTGATATTTTCCCCCTTATTGAAATGTTTAGTGATAATAGGTGTAATGACTTGAGCATTGTGCATGTTGTCTTTACGAATTCTATCTGTAATTGGTTGTATAAAGTCTTGGCAAAAGTATATATCGGCAAGATGTGTTTGTTGTGGAATTGTTGGCCACCACCAAAACAACGAATCCACGAGAACACTTGTACACTTAGTTTGAGCTGCTATATCGATGAGAGGAAAGTCCATTACGTTAATAAACACATCACTATTTTGTAGCAAAGAAGAAATTTGCGGTACATCATCGTGTGATAACTCGTAAACTTGCTCGAAATCATGTATTTTTGCCAGATCAAGTGCGACACCAGTACCAAAGAAAATCCTTGTGGCATTGCTAATTTGTTCTGCTATAGCAATTGCCTTACTCACAGGGCCGAAGCCGAAAGGTTGTGCGGTAAAGATAACGGTTTTCAATGTTAATCCTCCTTTTGTGGAGTTTTAACAAATACTCTAGCGATACAGCCCTTTTACAGCTTGTATTTTTTCACAGTTAAAAGCCGCAAGATACGCCATGGTAACTTCGATACTACTGTGCCCCAAAAGTTGTCGCACTAATTCCACATTGTATCTGCTTTGCTTGTATACTCTCACGGCAAAAGTATGACGCATGGAGTGTGTGTAGAAACGTTGTGGATTTTGAATGGTGGTTGCCAATTTCAAAACACGTTTAAACATAATATACAGATTTTCTCTACGATAATGTTCGCCATGCGATGAACGCAAAAATGGCTCATCTTCCTGCCAGGTTTCTCCCCATGAGCGTTTGTATTCTCGGTATTCTAATATCTTTGTAACAAGATATGGATCGAGAGGTACTCTGCGCCTACTGTGAATTGTTTTACCTGTTTCGACAAATATATTGGGGTTCTCATTGTTCTCCAGCTCAATATGATGGCAACTTAAGGCAGCAATTTCTGAGGCTCTTAGGCCTGTACTAAATCCTAAGTGAATAAGAATCCAATCCTTAATGGCAGCTTTGGTATTAAGTTGTTTGCGCTTTTCTGCAGCTTGAAACATCTTCTTTGCTTCCTGTTTTGTCATGCAGGTTTGCGGAGATGGCTTCCACTTCTTTTTCGTAATCACTTTATCGCTTTTCACACATTTCCTGAGAAATGTGCGAATTTTTTTTGAGAAATTGCTCGCGGAATACCTTTTTGATACTTGCATAGGGGAATATTAGGTGTGGTGTTCAAAAATGAAATGTGAGCGGGTTTTTTAGTCAAATGTGATTTTCTTAGGCGGTATTTTATTGATTCTATGGGGAAAATAACCAGTTTTTTTTGAAGTGGATTTTTAACAAAACTCAGGTTTTGTTTAATATTGAGAGCAGATTTTAGAAAAATTTGTTGTAGAAAACAAGCAGTTTTTTTGTAGAGGGCGAAAAAGCACACTCTTTTAAGTTGTACGATCACTAAAATTGTGCGCAGTAGAGTAAACACTCATCTTGTTGTTAGAGAATAGCGGTATTCGTTGTTTTTTTGTCGGCAAAAATTGACATTCATACAACTTTTATCTAACTTTTCTTCCATAAATCGATTGCGAATAAATGGCTTAGGCAAGCCAAAAAACTTGCTGTTGTATCTTGGGTGTTCTAACGTGTAAACGTTTTAAAACATCCATCAGGTTGTATTTCATTTCATTAAACACCTATGAAAATAATCAAAATCACAAACAAAGTACGCTACTACCGCGAAAGGCTATGCCTTTCTCAAGAGGATCTCGCGAAAAAATGTAAAGTCGCCGCCGAAACGATTTCGCGTATCGAAACACAAAAAACTCTCTTACCACATCCCAAAACACGTAAAAAAATAGCCGAAGCTTTAGAGGTGGAAATAAATGAGATATTTCGTCCTGTACAGATAAAACCATAAATTAACTTTATTCATGTCTTCAGAAAAGAAATATTGTTGTATTTGCAACAACACAGGGGTTCTACATTCGCAGGTGTACTATCCAAATTTCGATTTAAGTTCCATTGCATATTGTAAATGTTCTATTGGAGCACAACTATTTGCCAAATGGTGTCAGAGTAACAAAGTTCAAGAATCTATAAGAAATAAACGACTACAAGAAGTTGAGAGAGCCTTAAAATTCTCTAATATTCCGCAGCAGTGGCAGGATAAAAGCT
This sequence comes from Candidatus Uabimicrobium amorphum, assembly GCF_009002475.1. Classification (GTDB taxonomy): domain Bacteria; phylum Planctomycetota; class Uabimicrobiia; order Uabimicrobiales; family Uabimicrobiaceae; genus Uabimicrobium; species Uabimicrobium amorphum. The sequence continues at coordinate 7,759,622 of NZ_AP019860.1, read as the reverse complement.
TTTCCAACTTACGCGGATGTCAGCACATCAAGCAACTGTTGCATGATTACCTGGAGAATTTTTATAAAAAAAAGATAGGGATTTACCTGTGGTCCATAGACTCACGTACTGGCAAGACACATGTATCTATTGCCTTGTGCAAAAAGATTATGGATCGCTACGTCGTACCAGCGATATTCATTACAGAAGAAGAAATGTATACACGCATTCGCAGTTGTTTTGATAACCACTCGAGTAGTGAAGAGGTAACAATCAACAAGTTCAAAAAAATCAATTGCTTATTTATTGATGACTTAGGTGCCACAAAAATTACCAAGTGGAAATTAGAAATACTGACAGGTATTCTCAACTTTCGCCTTATGAATTGTAAGCCTACATTCTTTACCAGCAATTACTCTATTGACCAATATCAAAAGAAAATTGCCCAAGTTTGCGACCGACCACAGCGAATACCAATGCGCATTCGCGAGATGGCAGACATCATACATATGACCAAATCCTAACTATGACGTACTTCTACAAAATAAAAATCGCTAACCACAATCAAAGTCCATTAGTTATGGAGCAAGTACTGTCTGTATTACATGGAATCAATGAAAAGACGAGCTTCGAAGTTTGGAGCCGTAAAGGAGAAATGTTCTTTGCTTTTCATACAAAGAGAAAAAAGCTCATCAAGGATCTGCTGGAGATGCATTATCCAGGTGTGTTCATCGAGAGTAAACCTGACATTCTGCAATCTGATATGGAGTTTTTATCTTGTGATTTAAAACTAAATGAAAATGCGATCTTTCCCATACGGCGCTATTCGCAAACAGCGGATCACTTTAATCGTGGTTGGGTCAATCCGTTTAATACTATTCTTCCTGTGATGCAACAAATCCGGAAAGATGAATTGCTTGGCTTACAAGTGATCTTTGCTCCAGGTACAACCACCTGGTATCAAAGAGCCAATGATATCTTACAAATTCACCAATTTTTGTCATCGCTGTGGTTGTTTGAACGTTGTTTACAAAGTAAAAACTTTTTCATTTTCCTGTGTGACAATTTATGGTTACTGAGAATCATCATGGTCATTATCAGTAGAAAATCACCAAGGTTTCTGCGAGAAGATCAAATAGATCATCGTAACCATAATCGTGAATCTATATACAGTGCTGCCCAATCTAAATTGTCCCAACTTACGTTTGTGGTAAATATTCGCTTACTCCACAGTAAAAATCAAGATTCGCCAAAAATACTTCACAACTTGGCAGGTTGTTTTACTCAATTCAATTTACCTGACTTCAATTCATTTACCGCTGGAAATGCAAAGACATTGAGTGGGAGAAATACTCGTAACAGAAAGCTTTACAGAAAAAATGTTGTTCTATCAGTAGAAGAACTGGCTGGCATTCTTTCGCTGCCAAGTGCGAAAGAAACAGAAGAGATTCGCCATTTGCAAAAATCGAGATTTAGAGTGTTACAAGGCGATTTTAAATGTAAAAATGGCATTCATATTGGAAATACACTGAATGATAAACCTGTACGCATTGAAGGCCGAAATACAGCTATTATCGGACGTAGCGGTAGTGGAAAAAGTACAGCTGCATTGAATATGATTTACAATTTTATTCAAAGAAATGAAGGTTTCGCTGTGGTGGATCCTCATGGAGAACTTATTGAAGCAGTTGCAGGTATTATTCCACTTGATAAACATTGTATCCTGATAGATCCCGCAGACGAAGAATTTCCTATTGCATTCAATGTTTTACACTCTTCGCGTGAATTAGCAGCGCAGGTAGTCTCTGGTGTTGGTGATACACTAAGCCGTATTTTTAGTGATAGTTGGGGAAGGCGTACAGATTACTTTTTACGTCATGCTCTCTATTGCCTTTGCATTGCGCAAAAATCAATCTTGGGCATACCACAATTGTTTTTAAATGCTGCTTTTCGCAAGCAATGCATCGCTCAACTATCAGATCCCATTGCTATTGCTTTTTGGAAAAATGAATACCGGACCATGTCTCCCAAAGCCAGACGCGATGCGATAGATCCAATTTTAAATAAAGTTGGTCGTTTCATGCAAGTGCCAGCTCTACGTAATATCTTGGGGCAAAAAGAAAACCGTATCGATTTTCAAGACATCATGAATAGCAACAAAATCTTGCTCATCAATTTATCTAAAGGTCTGTTAGGTGAAGACAATGCTGCTCTCTTGGGAAGTTTCTTTATTTCTCGTTTACAAATAGCCGCTTTGGAACGCACCAAAATCAAACACAAAAACAGAATGCCATTTCATTTGGTGGTAGATGAAGTACAAAATTTTAAAGCATCCATACAGTCGCTAGCCACAATTTTATCGGAAGGTCGCAAATTTAAAGTTCAACTGACAGCAATCTTTCAACACCTAAGCCAATTAAATCCAATATTAGTAGATTCCATACTAGCAAATGCTATAAATCTGATTTCCTACAATGTAAATCATAAAGATGCACAGGTATTGAGCCCTTACTTTAGAGAGATCACACACGATGACCTTATAAATTTACCGCCCTATCACGCATATTTACGTATGATATACGAAAAGCACAACAACGTTTGTACTTTCCGCAATATCTCTATTCCACAACACAAATATAAAACAAAAAGTACTACGCGAAAATATAGCCGTCCACGTAAAGAAGTAGAAAAAGAGATCAGCAAATTTTTTCGCAATACATTCCCTATCCCTTAATAACCAAACATGGTTTGCATTTTTACCTACACTCTGACGAACAATAAACAAATTCGCATCATTTCCTTAAGCTGTTGTGCGGCAAACAAGACATTGTTTCGCCTCTACCCACAGGCTGATGTAAAGCACCTGGCCATCACAATTCGCATAAAATTTCCCCAACCCATATTTTAACCCAATTTATATGAGCACTTCGATTATCTACGTCAATGCCAACGCGCAACCTTCGCAAAAATTCGTTCACGATAGTCTCGAATCATTTTACAAAGAGTTTTGTGAAGAGAAATCCATCATCAAAGAAATTCGTCTTACCGTTACTGAAAACCCAAACCAACAAAAGATATTGCATGACATTATCTGCGACAGTGAAAACTTATAAATTTTAATCCCAATAGCTATGAAAACATTTGCATTAACGCCCAAAAGAAGAAAACTTGTAAAGCTTTTAGGACTTACCATGATAAGTGCTAAGATGCTTGTTCAAGGAGGTATTTTCTACACACAAAACGGTAATAAAAAAACATTGTTGCGTAATGCGCAAAAAACTTTGCAAGAGTTGTTGGAAGCAAAATACATAGATTACAAACGCTACCCAATTCTCGAAACAGGAAAGTATCGCCGATTTTATTTTTTACCAGATCATGTAAAGATGGGCTTCGACTATAAAGACTCCCACATGATCCATGAAGGACTGATAGAGCATGATCAACTCACAGCCTTGTTTCTTGTACATTTGTTTCGTTGCTGCGATAAACAAGGAATATCAGTAAAGTGGTATCCTCCATTCGAGATAGAAACAAAAACAACAGATGGTGCTGTTACTTTAGCTAAAGATGGCAAAATTTATCAGACATTTATTCTCGAATCCGATACTGGTACACATGACTACAAAGAAATCCGCCAGAAATATGAAGAGTACATCAAATGCTTGGAAAATCATCCACAACGCAAGGTACTATTTCTTGTAAAGGGTACAAAACGTCGTGACAATCTACGTAACCTTCTCAAAAAGATGCTTCAAGACTCTCATCACCAAAAATATATAAAGCAAATCGCATTTATATGCCCACTTGAAATCCCGCCACAGGCGAAGTTCTTTTAGGTAAACACTTTTACCTCCGTTTAGAGGTACGTTACAAAACACATGTAGATGTATATCTACACCAATTATTGTTTTTCAATACACGTAGCGTAGAACACAGCATTGGTGTGTTGCTAAGTGTATGCCCATTTATCCTTTAATCTATCTACATATGCTATTTGACAGAGTCATTCCACCATTATCAGAAAACATCCAATCATCAGAAACCAAGCTACCCGATTTAAACCAGCTAGCAGAAATGCCTTCAGATTATCTAATCCAACAGCGTATTGAAAATCTACGAGAAAAAATAGATAAAAGTTTCGAAGAGGTTCTTGAATTGAAAAGACTAGAAAATAAATATGGTAATAAAGAAATCGGTCATAAAAGTGCTCCCACAAAAACACAGCATTTTATCTCGGCATTAGAAGAGAAAAGAACTGGAATATACAAAAATCAGCAGTACGATGGAGAAAACTCTTTAGATACTCAATGTAGTGTAAACAGATACTACATGAGCCTCTTCAACAAGAGTTATCTTAATGTAAAGTCGTTTGTTGTATTATCTAAAGAAAGTAAGCCTTTGTATGTACAAACAGAAAGTGGCAAAAGCAAACAACTAACTATTTTCGATTTATTTGCTACCAATAACCGTAAGCTCGGATTTGAGGAGTACTTGGCGATGATTTGGGATACCGATGAAAATACAGCAAAAGCGAAATTACAAAATATTTCATCAAGTCATGCATGGCAATTAAAAAAAGAGTGGCAATCTTATCTTGACGATATCAGGACATCCCGCCAATCTCCCTACCAAAAACTCTTAATTCTTTGCAAAGATATCATCACATCACCTATTTTTAAAGACATGCAAAAACTGGAAGAGGATACATACTTGGTTCGCCAGAAATATCGCATGCGTTTTACTGACAAAACCGCTGTATTTACTATCCCAATGAGCGAATTTGAGGGGATTCCTCAAAATGTAAGTGCCTTAAATCCAACACATATTTCTTTTGCTATGGTCTTGCCAAAATGTGCCCAAGAGAAAAAACGTTTTTTTCGCAAAGGTGGCTGTTTAAACGAACTAATTAACTTTGTTGCTTTTACTGGTTACGAATTGCCTGAGAAATGGTGCAATTTCTTACAACAGTTAAAAGATAACCAATTTATGCGGATATACCACGAGAATTTAGAATATGGCGGTAAGAGACAAATACGTGGTTATTTTATCAATATAAAAGATGTTACTCGACAAACAGAAAAAGGCCGAAGTGCATATCCAAAAGAATACTTATATCGCCTTTTGCGAAAGCAACTACAGCAAGAGAACTGCATCGTAAAGGAAGTAAGCCATTTACATGAAGGTTATCCTGAGTGGATGAGAAAAATAGGTGGTTTACTGGTTGAGGAAAAACATGGCTTGGTAATGGAACAAACGCTTATTGTTGTTGATCCATCACTACCACAAACAACAAAGCACCAAAAACTTTTGTTACCATCGTATCACTTGCAAAATTCACATTTCCCAGTAGAGCAATTTCGGACTGCATATGTAAATGAACTAAGACAATCCTACCAACATAATCCTAAATTATTCGAGCAATATGCCTTCAACGTTTGTCGTAGTATTGCGGTATTAAAATGTTCTTGTAAAGGTAGTCACAACGATTGCTGCACAGTTCCTGTTCTCCACAAAGTATTTCGTAAAATATATAACCAGCAGTAAAGATACTCAGTTTCTTTTCTATGTTCTCAATTAGGTCATAACTAACATTTATCCGTTTATTTAATATCCATGATACATTCTCAAAGCAACTCCCAAAATAGTTCCAGTAAATTTACTCATGAAGAATTTCGCTCATTCTTCATGAGACTTGCTAAAATCATCAAAAAGCTTGACGATCATAGCAAAAAAGATCAGAATGACGATGCGTAACTATAATCGTTGATTTTTGCGGATTTCCGCTACGAAGTGGGGCAACTTCTAACTTTCAAATATCTGTAAAGATCAATGATAGTTACGCAAAGAAGTTGTCCCATTTTGTTATATGTTAATTTTAGATTTATGAAAAAGTATGTTGGTTATATTCGTGTATCAAATAAAGAACATGATACATCCATTCCTGCCCAGGAGTTAAAACTTAGGGAATATGTATTGCAGCATAACATTGACCTTGTAGAAATATATGTAGAGGAAAAAAGTGCGTTCAAAAAATCAGACCGTAAGGAATTTAAAAAGGCGATGAGGCATTTAGAACAAGACGAGATCCAAGGAATTGTTTTTCATAAGGTAGATAGAAGTGCACGGAACATGAAGGACTTTGCCATACTGGAAAACTTCTTTGATAGAAAAGATATTCGTGTAATTGAGGGAGAGTTTGATACATCTTCTGCTCAGGGAAGATTCCAATTTCGTATCTTCTGTAGTATGGCAGTATGGTACTCTGAAAATCTTTCTGAGGAAGTTACTACCAAGATGACGCAAAGATTACGTAATGGATATTACCCTGCAAACCCTCCTTTTGGTTATCGTAAAGGAATCAAAGGTAAAGATAAAGATTGGAAGAAGAAATATCCCAATCATAATGCACGGTATGTGCGTGAAATATACGAACTTTATGACTCTGGGGCTCATACCTACAACTCCCTTGCTGCTAAAATGCGACTAAAAGGAGCAAAAAACTCCAATGGTGGTAAATTCAACAAACGTCTTGTTGAAAGGATTCTAACGAATCCTTTTTACTACGGACAAATAAAATGGACTCGACGGGCAACAGGCAAAGAACTGTACTTTGAAGGTAACCATAAGCCATTAATTTCAAAACAACTTTTTGAAAGTGTAAAAGACAGAAGAGAAGGTCGAACGGTTGCAAAAGGTGGTTATGGTAAATTAACATACTCACGGATGTTTACCTGCAAATGTGAACGTTACCTGTGTCCAGAGAAGCCTACAGGAAGAAATGGTAAACGAAAACATGTATATCTGCGTTGCCACAATAAAAATTGCGACTTTTCATCTATTCGTGAGGATCATTTAGAGAATTTAATCGTTAATGAATTTGAGAAATACCAGATAAAACCGAAGGCCCTAGAAGGATATAAGGCTGTTATAAATGATATGAACGAAATGGTTGTGGAAGAAAATGAATATATGAGAAAAGAACTCAATATGAGACTGGCACAAATAGAAAAAGAAATCGCCAGAGTACAAAAAGGATATCTCGACGAGTTATTTAACGCTAAAGAAGCAAAAGAAATGCGTACTAATCTTCAGTTGGAAAGAACTACACTTTTCGAAAAACTCAACAAGGAGTCGAACGCGCTGGATGAAGCACTTTTTAAAACAACACAAGATTTTCTCGAAACATTCGCAAAGCTCTCTAGTAACTACAAAAATGCATGTATTGATTTGAAGAGAGAAATTCTAGAATTTTTGTTTTCGAAACACTCTATACAAGGAGGAAACCTCTTACTAGAGCCAAAACCTATCGTTAAAGAAATTACTTTTATGTCAAAGTCGACAAATGGCTGGGGCGACAATACTAAGTCCGAAACATTATCGGCTTTCAAAAGATCGTTTTTGTCCCTCGCGAAATTTATTCAGGAGAATAATTTATCAGGCGTGATTCAAAGACTCGTAAAAGAAATCCATTATCTTAGTACCTCTCCGTTATATACATAATAAAATGAATTTTGTTATGGTGTTTTGAGAAATGAAGCCACTTAAGAGTATTCTAGATCCATAACAAATTTTCTATAGCATTTTCTGGTGAATTAAATTTTATCAAGGAGATGCTCATGTCAAACACTCAATATTATTGCCCCATCTGTCATTCACACAGTGGTTGCTTTGAACACTGTTTTGACAAAATGTATTTGTACTATCTAAAACATTTTCCCCAATCAACACCTGCACTCGAAATTTACAACCGTAATCCAAATTGCAAATCTGAGAAAGCCAATTTCAGCAGTGAAAATCCATTGAAACCCTTAAAAGAAACTGACACTTCTTAGCTTTGAGAAATTCGCCTTTACAAAGGTGAAAATTTTCTTATGCATCCTTTTATGAACCTATTTCTAATAACACGAAAGGAGTGTGTATGCAGTTGTCCATGTCTGAGCTGAAGCAATACATTCGATGTCCAAGAAGCTACAAATTACAAGAAGTTGACGGTGTCGAAATGAAATATACCTGTTTATCTTCGCTTCGAGTAAAAGTCTTGAGCAAAGCAATGTATCAAATTCATTGTGAAGATAAAAAGCCTTGCGACTACAGCAAGGAACACATTGCTACTATTTGTAAAAGCTTATGGTTGCGCGAAATCAACGAAGCCAATATCAATCCTGACGAATTGAATGCGATAATCGTTCAAGAAAAGTCTGCAACGAAAAAACGTGAAGCTATTCCTGCAATCACAAAAGCTGATCGCATACTGGACAATATCACTACGTGGATATTTGAGTATTCGCGTGAAGAAGTCGATGTAGAGGTACTTTACAACAATGTTTACTTTCAAACAACTATTGGTGATTGTCAACTAGTGGGATGGATCGACCAGATTCGTTGTGTAAATGGTGAGCTACAACTGTTGATTTTCAATTCATCGAAGCAAGCACCAAATACGCAGTTTTTGGATCATGATTTTTCACTACGGATGTACATACATGCTATTAGGCACGGTAGCCTTTTCCCAACATACCCAGACTTAACAAACGAAGTAAAACTGGAAGGAATGCCACATGTATTCGTGTACTACTTTCCTTATTTAGAAAGATGCCAACGTAAAAACCGCAAGCATAAAAAGGGGGAACGCAAAGGAAATCCTCTAATCGAGATTAAAGTTGATACACAGCAACTTATAGACTTCGAATATGAAGTGGCGTACACAATTTCAGGTATCGAAAGTGAATACTATCCGAAAATGCCACGTGCAATTGCAGGATGTTCACTTTGTCCTTATAGCGATGCTTGCAAGGATGTAGATCGTCTTTTTACTGATGTATCTTTCAATGTTGAAGAACTTGAAGAAAGAGAGGAAAGTTCATGCAAATAGCTACATTACAAACTTTACGCGAGCAGCGTTTGCCAGATGAAACGCTAAACGAAACCTGGAGAAGACTCAAGCGACAAGGGGCTTTTGACTCTCCCGTTTCGCAAAACGAAAACTCTTACGATGAGGATATTGTTATTGCCAGATATAAACTTCTTCAGCCTTCTTGTCAGATCGAAGGAGCGACACCTGGTTGTTTTTTGAATACCGTTACCCAGGAAGAAGTGGAAAAACTCGAAAATGTAGTATTTCTAAGCAGGCAATACAGTCGTAGCTTATTTGCAAACGGCGACTTCTCCGGTCGAAAAACCTGTTGGTCGTGGAATGGTTATACTCCAGCAATAGAACAAATACGACTCAAAACGGGTAAAGAGCCACGAGATTTGGTCTGCGCAAACCGCGATGAAAACGGCAAATTGATTTTTGTTTGTCCTTTTGCACAGTGGCGCGATGAGTTCGATCAACCTGATCCTTCAGGAACAAAACCACCAACATGTAAAACATCAATTTCTTTTCTTGGATTGGATCTCGTAAAACAAATGCCTTTCTGGATTGTGTTCCATGGGAGTTCTTTACCAATTGTAAAGTCGTATTTACGTGTAATTGATTACAAATGCGTAGAAGCACGAAGACAAAATCGCGAATTGCACATGTATCACTTTAAAACCACGATTTATCTGAAGCAACAAACAACCTCAAAAGGACGCTTTTATGTTGTTCATTTTGATGACAAACAGGAAGTCACAAATAGCGCACAAATTGCTTCTATCAAGCAAGCTCATGACTATTTCGTAGGTAAGTTTTCCAATAATCCAGGGCAAGATCTACAGTAAAATTTGGGGCTTTGGCTCCAGTCATTTAGGAGGCTATTATGACCACAAAATCAGCTATGTCTCGCGCGCAAATACAGCAACAAAAAGTAAAATCGACATTGAACACAATTGTAAACCTATTCAAAAATGGCGATGTTCCCAAAGCTATATCAATAGCAGTGTTTCCACCATACGCAAATATTCCATCTACATCATGGTCTTTAGCAAACAGGCTCATCATGATAAGTAATGATACAAACGATTCTCGTGGTTTTCGCCAATGGCAAAAAATTAGACGCAAAGTGAAAAAAGGTGCAAAGTGTTTTTATATTATTTCTCCAAAAATGGTTAAGAAAACAATTGATAAGGTAAATAAAACCACTGGTGAAACTGAGACCATCGAAAAAAAGATTATTGTTGGTTATATACCTGTTCCTGTGTTTGCTGTGGAAAATACCGATGGAGAAAAATTGGAATATGAACCAATTGAATTACCAAAACTACCTTTGTTTGATAAAGCAAAAGAATGGGGCATATCGGTTTGTGGAGTCAACTTCATGGGATTGTACTATGGGTCCTATGAACAAAGAGGAAGTAGAGAAACAATACGCCTGGCTACGCCATCTGAAAAGACATGGTTTCATGAATTGTCGCACGCGGCACACTCAAGAGTTGTTAAGAATCTCAAGCGCGGACAAGATCCGTACCAAGAGATTGTGGCTGAACTTTCAGCCCAAGTTCTTGCTCAATTAGTTGGCACACAAGTAGAGTCATCTTTGGGGAATTCGTATAAATACATTAAACACTATGCGGATGAGATGAATCAGACCGTTGAAAGAGGTTGTTTAAGTGTTATTTCAGATGTAGAGAAGGTTTTAAATTTAATTTTGCAATAACAAAACGTATTTTACAATAACTTCCCAATGTGCTAACGTTCTTTGTATAAAGTGTTATTCTTGATTATGCAAATAACAAAGTTTGTTGAAAAAGTATTCGCAGGCAAATTCCGCAAAACAGGAGAGCCTTATGTTACTCATCTGCATGCGGTCCATGATATTTTACTTGAAGCAGGTGTAGAAGATCAATACATACTAGATGCAGCTCTGCTTCACGATGTCTTGGAAGATACATCTATTACCAAAGAGTGCATAGAGCAAAATTTTGGCAAAGTGGTTACCCAGATGGTAATAACACTTTCTAAAGAGCCTATGTGGCACACATCGTACTGTAAATTTAAAAGTTATTTATACTCATTGGAGAGCTGCGCCATGTATTATCCAGAAGTTATACTCATAAAAATGGCAGATCGGCTTCATAACTTAATGACGATTGAAGTTTTTGATTTTCAAAAACAAGTAGAATATATCGAGGAAACAGAGTATTACCTTTTCCCTGTATTTAGAAAAGCGATGCACTTTGCACCTTGTAAAAAGCCTTTCATGATTATTTTTCGCCAACTGGAACGAGAAATAAAACACATAAAAAATTATATTTTAATACCTCAAAATGAAAAACACCCCCAAGGAGTTAGCTGAAATCATAGGGATTAGCGAAACAGCACTTGAAGTTTATTTGTTTGTTCTACAGCATGGAGAATTGCCCGAAGAAAAAATTCAAGTTCTTTCAAATATGTCTTCACAAGAAGTCCAAGATGCCATAAAGGAACTGAGTGATCACCAGCTTATTTCTCAAAAAAACAATCCACAAATGTTTTTTGCGAAAACTATCCTGCAAATGCAAGCAGGTATAGAGAAACAGCAGCAACTGGTAAAAGATATTAAAAATTTTGTGTGGCCATCGCTACAAAACCAGGACAATAAAAGATTCTTTCAGTTCTCAGGTTGGGATGCGATTAAACAAGTATATATGGAGCTTTTACAAGAAGCGCGTAAAACGCAGCTACACTTCATTGCCTTTGAAAATAATTTGGTCAATAGCAAACTAGGAAAAGACTTTGTTGATAAATATGTTAATTTGAGAACCAAATATGAAATTACAGCTCATGTAATATGCCCAAAAAATTTAGAGGATGAATCTTACAAAAAAAATTACAAAAACAAATACACAAAGATCAAGTTGATAAAGAATCTTGATATAGATGAAAACGTAGTAATTGTAGGTAATTCTATCATGTCATTTTCACCAAACACTCTTGATGGTAACTTCCACCGCAATTCGTCCAAAGCTAACACCTGGCGCTCTATTTTCTGGCACTTATGGAATGATTAAATAGGATACTTCTGTCGCCACAAAATCGTCTTTTTTTTCTCTGCTACAATATCCGTTGTTTTTGGAAAAAGTAAGCATTCTTGTTCCTTCTGCTTCAAATAAGGAATGATGTCATCAATTGAGTTTCCGGCAAATAAATTGACAATTTTTTCAGATGAGCCTATCTCTTTCTCATATAGCCCAAGGTTTTTTATACCGCTGGGAGCAAATGTTACAGTACTTTCATTTTCCACCAGCCCTACAGATTCCAATTCTTGTCGATGTTTGCCATTGCATGGTATATAACGAATATGATAGGGGAATCCACTACTTTGAATATCTGTAAAATCAGTGAGTAGCATATGATCATTTTCGCCTTCGAGAATTCCCATCTCATGCAAAATATGGTAGGTTTTGAGACGTGCTACATAGTAAAAGTTACCAATTCCTTCACTAAAAGGGATTTCTTCCACAAATACACCTTGCTTTGTGAGCAATTTTTTTACGCTATGATACAAATTATTTCTTACATCTCTTAATGAATCCACATTCGAAAAATCACAAATCTCAGATGTTACCATCCACATAGCGAAAATAGCATCAAACTGCACATCTATATTCTGGGCAACTTCGGTAAAGTCGCCTGGTACAAACTGTAGTTTTACCCCATCAATAATTTGACTGCGTGTTCCATAACAGCGCGCTACTTTTTCGCGTACATGTTCCACATGTTCTGTGAGGAGATCATTTAAATAAATTTCTTTTATTTGTAACTGTTTTGCGATTTCAATTGCAGCAATCGAAGTCCTTCCCTGCCCCTCGCCCATAAAAAAGACTTTATTTGATTTTTGACGTGTAGTTTGCCCTACAAGATGAATTGCTGACCGGAAAAACTCTGCGAGTAGACGGATATGTACAAGTAAGTTGGTAAACCCGTGTTTTTCCAAATCAAAACCAATATAGTTTCCAGCAACAATTGTCTTTTGATAGTACTCTTTAGATACTTTATCATGAAAGATAACCTGTGCAGCTTTACGTAGATTATCATTGTTTAGATTATGATAAATGTTACCACGATTTACTGTGAGTTGCAGTTCTTCCTCTTCAAAGGGCTTGTGATGGTCGATATTGTTGTGCAAAAGATGTGATAAAAAATTTAAAGGAGAGCATAATAATACAGTTTCACGAAAAGTCAATAGAATTATAGCACAGAAGATATTCCTACTGTGGAGAACTGTCGAAAAATGTTGGAGATAAATCCGTCAGTTTCGAATCGAAACTGAGCTCAATTTATGAACTGCTTTTTGCTGCCTTGTGCTCTGCGAGATATCGATAGAAAGTTCTTTTGGCTATACCTAAACGCTTACAAAATTCAGTCACAGGTGTTTTATTCTCTTCATATAACTGTAGAGCTATTTCGAAAGTTTGTTTGTCGATGACTTTCTTCCGACCACCTTTACGACCTCTTGCACGAGCAGCTCTTAAACCTACTTGTGTACGTTCCCGAATTAAATTGCGCTCAAGTTCTGCGAATGCAGCCGTTATGTGAAAGAAAAATTGCCCTGTGGGGGTACTTGTATCAATAGCTTCACTTATACTTTTAAATAGTACCTGCTTTTCTTTAAGTTCATTTACAAACTCAATTAACTGCCGAACAGATCTTCCCAGTCGATCTAGCCGATAAACAACAAGAGTATCACCTGGACGTAAATACTCTAAAGCTTCATTCAAAGCCTTACGATCTTTTTTTACACCACTGACATGTTCTTGAAATATTTTTTCACAACCTGCTTTTTCCAAAGCATCAATTTGTCCATCCAGCGACTGGTCGTCAGTCGAGACGCGAGCGTAACCTATAAACATTTTGCCTACCTGTGCCATTTCTCATAAAAGCTAATTATATATGACTCTTTGTTTTTGGCATGAATTTTAGCACACATTTCAATTACATTCAAGGTCAAAAACGGAAATTGAGGATGGTGTGCCAAAAACCCCGGTTTGTGGCATATTGAAAATTGAAAATTTAATGTTATGAAAATAAAACTCGGGTGATAATTACTAATATTCAAAGAAAATAACAAGATGAGATGTAACTTGTACTTAGTTTGCGAAAAAAAAGTAAACAAAAATTAAAACTGATAAACCGATAAAAAAGAAAATTGCTACATTTTCTATTTTAGAGTCAGTATCATTTTCCCAGTAATCTTTAGCATAGGGGCTACCGCTTTGGTGAGTAGCATCCGTTACAGGCATCTCCATAGTCTCGTCGTTTGCAGCCAGGTTTTCGTAAAAAATAAGTTTACAAAATCCAATAGTAACTTCATCGCCATGAGTAAGGATTTTTTTGGCAGTAACTGCTTTGCCATTCAGCATTGAACCATTACGACTCAGATTTTGGAAAGACCATTGCTGTGTAGACTCTATTTTGATCACGGCATGTGTTTTAGAAATAGCTGGGTGGTGTAAGATAATTGTATGGACTCCTTGTCCCAAAGAACGACCAATAATATTATCTTGGTGAGGATCTAGAGTAAATACTTGTCCTGTATTTTGTTCGATCAGGTAAATGCCTGTGTCTAATTCAGTTTTGTGCATAATGTAAGAACCTCTTTTTTCTTACGAAAAAAGAGGTATTCCTTCAATGAGTTTAGAGTTTAATGGTCATGGCCGTGGTCATGTTCTATCTTTATATTATATTTTACTCCCTTTATGGTAATGGCTATTCTGCCAGCAACTTCTTCCTTTAGAATTTCATCTGTAACTTCAAAGTGGGAGGACTTATTTTCAGCAGTATTCATGGCGACCGTCTTAAGTTGTTTTTTCGTTTCTTTATACCTTAAGTTTAACATGGGAGTACCTTCAATCGCTTCTGCAGTTTTTGCATCTTTTCCCAAAATATATAGGGTTATTTTTCCTACTTTTTCATCATGAATAAATTCTATATGAGCAAGGTGTTCCCCTACTTCTAACAGTTCACCTCCATTAGGTCCGTGTTCATGACCATGAGAATGACCATGTCCTTGTTCTTCTGTGTTCGAATTTCCGTTGTTTGTTGATGAGTCACATCCCATAAAAGATAAAGCGATAATAGAAAAACATATGACAATATATTGTCGAGTAGACATAATATAGTCCCTTAAAATTTACACATGTGTGAAATGTTAGTTTCATTTAATTAGTGTAAGGAACGTCAATGTCCCTCACAGAACCGGACATGCGGATCTCCCAGCATCCGGCTCTTCAATCTAATTCACCTTACACGAGATAAGTAAAAGTTGTGTACTATCTTTGGTTTTGGGAGCGGGTAAAGTTTGAGATATCTCTGGAATCCTTCCCAATTCATACTTTTCTTTTGACTACGACGATTCATCCATTTTATCACCATTCTTATAGTGACTCGATAGAAGTGGCTAATGCTTTCGTAGTTTTCGCTAACACCGTAATATTGATAGTGGCCGCGTAGTTTGGCTTCTAGTGTTTTCCACCATTCTTTGGCTTCAACCAGGTTTCTGATAGATCTTAACCAAGTATTCATATCTTTGCATTTTGCTGCAAATTTCTTACGGCTAGTTTTTCTACCTATTTTAAACCGGCCTTTTCTTGTTACATCACAATAGTGAGTAAAGCCAAGAAAATCGAAAGTATTAGCTCTCCTGTTTTGCAGTCTGGCGTTTCCCCTTTCGAATCTACCAAAAGATAGTATTCGTGTTTTCTCTGGGTGTAGTTCCAAACCACATCTCTTGAATCGTTCGTTGAGTGCTTTTTCTATTTTAATCGCATCTTCTTTGTAGCGTGTTAAGCATAGAAAATCATCTGCATAGCGAATCAGTTCGCAATAGCCTTTCGCACTTTTCTTTATTGTATTTTCAAACCAAGTATCTAGTACATTGTGGAGATATATGTTTGACAGTATTGGACTTAATATGCTACCTTGCGGCGTTCCTTCCTCTGTCCTAATCATCATTTCATGATCTACATAGCCTGCCTTTAGAAATTTCTCTATGAGGTTTAACATTGTTGTGTCTTTTATCCTCATTTTAATACTCGAAAGTAACATCGCGTGAGGTACTTTATCGAAGAATTTTCTTATATCAGCTTCGACTATGTAGCTTACAGGCTGGCTGCTCACTATATTATTTATTTCCTTGAGCGCCTGATGACAGTTCTTTTCTGGTCGAAAACCATATGAGTTATTTAGGAAATCTTGCTCATAGATACTTTCCAGTATCCATGTTATTCCTCGTTCAACGATTTTGTTTTCTATCGCTGGAATTCCTAGTGCTCGTTTCTCGTCACCTTCTTTTGGGATGTAAACCCGTCTTGCTGGCATTGGTTTGTACTTTTTGCTTTTTAGCTTTCGTACTAACTTTGAAAGGTTTTCTTCCAGATTTTCTCCATAATCTCTCCAACTTACATTATCTATTCCTACTGCCTTATTCCTGTTAAGGCTCTTGTAGCAATCCCGAAGGTATTCTTCATTCAGCAAATGAGCTAAGCTCGTAAACTGAAATCTCCTATCTCTTCGAGCATGACTGGATATTAGAGATAACTTCTCCCATGTTTTTCCTGTTTCAGTGTACAGCATGTCGAATTTTACCTCTATTCATTAAACTGCTGTCCCCTTCGAGTTTCCTTTATGGAATCAATAGGCATTACCCTATCTACTCCTCTACTACGAGACAGTCCGACTACCAAAGTATCGTACCTTTTCGTTGCCTCTTCAGCTCCTCCAAGGCTTCTTTGGAATACTTTGGTTCTCCCAAGTTCCAACATAAACCGTTTGTTTGCCCGCTACGGCCTTAGACCCCGGTAAAGTTGTTGCATTCTCACCCTTACGAATGCTACAATTCTGGCTTCAGAGAAATGAAACTCCTGGCCCTTTACGTTAGAGAGATATTACGGGGCTCAATACCTTCACTTGCGTTGCGGCTGACAAACTCCTTTCCCATGGCTTCACGTAATTTGTTACCTCCTTACGCGCATGGTTCCGTTCCGTGCCAGTGGTTAACCTTTACACGTGCTGGATTGTCCAGCTGGTTTTATGTTAGCTTAGCTTGGCGCACTCATTTTTTTCTCCTTATTTTAAGATTTAAGATTATTTTTTGATTGAAACTCAGAAAATAATTTTTCTGTTGCTGTATCAAATGTTTCAGGGGTTTGAGTAACAGTTTCTGCTGCGTTTTTTCCAAAAAGCCAAAAAATAGATGGGCGCACTAAGAAATCCAAAATGGTACTGGATATTAGACCACCGATGATTACAGTTGCTACAGGATATAAAATTTCACTTCCAGGTTTATCTGGATACAAAGCAATAGGTACAAGAGCAATCCCACTTGACAATGCTGTCATCATCACAGGAACCATTCTTTCCTGGCCAGCGCGAATAATCATTTCAGCGCTAAAAGGAATTTTTTCTTCTCGCATTAAATATAAGTAACGATCCAAAAGGAGGATTGCGTTGCGAGAGGCAATTCCTCCTAATGAAATTAATCCTACAAGAGTGGCGATAGAAATAGGCTGCTGGCTCCATACAATGTAGAAAACAGCGCCAATAACGGCCATTGGGATACTCATTAAAATTTGCAGTGATAAGTTTACTGATTTGAAATAGATATAAAGAACCATGAACATAATCAAAATGGAAGCAATACTCAAAAGGAAGATCATGCGCGTTGCTTGAACTTGAGCTTCATATTGGCCACCAATTTGAATAGAATATCCAGGAGTTTGTGCAAGCTCTTTACGTATAGGCTCTAACGCCTGATCTACATCAGCAACCACTTCGCCTAAAGATCTTCCAGCAATATTGTGTTGGATGATGATACGTCTGGATACATTTTCGCGATTGATATTATTAGGTGTTTTGCCAATATAAACATTAGCAACATCAGAAAATAATACCGATACACCGTTATCGCGTTTTACTCTGAAGTTTCTTATTTTTTCTAAATCGTTGCGGTCGTTCTCTTCCAAACGTAAAATAATGGGAAAGGTAAACGATTCTATACGCATACGAGAAATAACTTCACCTTCCATTGCTAGTTCAATGAATTCGGAGATATCCTCGACAGTTAATCCCAGGCGTGCAAGTTCTTCACGCTTTGGTTCAATAACGATGTTGTCTACAAGAACTTGTTGTTCGACATACAGATCCGCAATTCCAGGGATGTTATTTATTGCGGCCTCTACTTTTTTTGCTTGGCGCCGCAAAACATCTAAGTCAGGGCCAAAAATTTTAATAGCTACCTGAGCGCGAACGCCAGACATCATGTGGCTTAATAAATGAGAGAGAGGTTGATCGACTTCCGTGGGAATCCCTCGAAAATCCTTTTTAATTTTTTCTCGTACTTCGCTAATAATTTCTTCTCGGGAACGTTTTGAATTCGAATCAAAAGTGATGATAACCTCTGTGTTGTTAACTCCTTCGGCATGTTCGTCACCTTCAGCTCGACCTGTCCTTCGGGCGATGTGTTTGACGCCCTCTACTTGTGTTAGTATCTTTTCTAAGCGTGCTCCGAACAAATTGGAAGTTTCCAGCCCTACTTCAGGAGGCAAGAACATATTGATTTGTGCAACCCCTTCGTTAAAAGGTGGTAAAAACTGAGAACCACGTGTCACCAGTAAAAAAATACTGACAATGAGCAATGATAAAAACAATCCGATAATGATTTTTGCCTGTTTGATACTAAAAAAAATCATTTTTCCTACTACAATTTTCAAGCATCTCACTACCAAGGAATCACCTTTTTCTTTATGTTCTTCTTTATCTGATAGTAAGGTGTAACAAAGAATGGGAGTAACTGTTAGTGCAACAAAGAGGGAGGCAGAAACGCTTAAAATGTAAGCAATACCAATAGGAATAAAAAGACGTCCTTCTAAACCAGATAAGAAAAAAAGAGGTAAATATACCACGATCACAAGTAGGGTACCGATTAAGATTGGTTGCCTGACTTCGCTGGAGGCGCGAAAAATCACCCAAAGTTTGTTCTTAGGAGATTTCAACTTGGCATTTTCTTTTAGTCGACGATGTACATTTTCTACATCGACAATAGCATCATCAACAAGTGCGCCAATGGCCACCGCCAGTCCACCTAAGGTCATGGTATTGATAGACAAATCAAATATAGAAAAGATAATAGCTGTAATTGCGACTGATAAAGGAATCGCTGTTAGGGTTATAAATGTAATGCGCAAATTCATCAAAAATAACAATAAAACTAAAATAACTAAAACACCACCATCTCGTACAGCTTCAATTACATTGTCTATAGCACGATGAATAAAAGTCGCTTGTTGAAAAAGATCTTCAACGAGTACAATATCTTCTGGAAACCCTTCTTTCATAAGCTGTAGTTCTTTGTTAATACGGTTTGTTAGTGCTACTGTATCGGTTTGTGGTTGTTTAAAGATGACCATGATAACGCCACCTTTACCATCAATACCAGCTTCTCCTGTACGCACCAAAGCAGGTCCAAATTTGACATCAGCTACATCTCTTAATCTGATGGGACGTGTAGGAGAAAGTTTTACCACCGCATTTTTGATAGCTTCTTCGTCAATAGCAAGTCCTATGACAGTGATAATAGGACTTTTTGCTCCCATACTCAGGAAGCCTCCAGAACTGTTGATATTCGTTTTTTGCACAGCGGTCTGTATCTCATCGAGAGATACATCTAAAAGTCTTAATTTATCGATATCAACTATAATTTGTAATTGGCGTGGGGCTCCGCCAATGGTAACAATTTGAGCAACGCCCTGAATAGATAGTAGGCGATATTTTATAGTGTAATCAGCTAAAGCACGTAAATCAGTAGAATCAATATTTCCGCTTTTGCTCTGCACCCCTATCATCTGTATTTGTCCCATAATACTAGAGATGGGAGCCATTTGCGGAGTAATATCTGGTGGGAGTTTACTGGCAATTAGTTGTAATTTTTCTTGGACAATTTGACGGTTGCGATAAATATCTGTGCCCCAGTCAAATTCAACATAAATCACTGATAGCCCCAAACCAGAAGCTGATCTCACTCTGGTAACACCAGTAGATCCATTGAGAACTTGCTCCATCGGAAGAGTGATCAAACGTTCGATGTCTTCAGGGACCATAGATGGAGCTTCTGTTAAAATTGTAACAAGTGGTCGATTTAAATCTGGAAGAACATCTATAGGCATGTAAATAGCAACTATAGTACCATAACACATGACCAAAAGAGCGATAACTATCACAAATAGGCGATTTTTCAATGAAAATGCAATAATACGATTTAACATGATAATATCTCCTTTCTAATGAGCATGTCCATGGTGTCCACCAGATTCTTCAGATCCAGATTTTAGTGCTAAACCTAAGGCAAAAGCACCTGTTTGTACAATTGTATCTCCAGGAAAAATATCCAAGTTATTAGCAATTACTACCACTTTGTGATCCTGATACAAAACTTTTACTTTTATAGGCTCAAAGCTCTTACCATTTTGTAGAAAAACTATTTTTTCAGGTCCATCTTCTGTTACTGCTTCTTTTGGAAAAACATAAACTTTTTCCATTTTTTCTACTGGAATCTCTAACATATACTGTTGACCTTCCTGTACTTGCCATGTACGAAATTGTCCTCTACTAGGGTGTTTTATGATATGAAGAGGTTTATTTTTAACGCGCATATATGCCTTCATACGACTTTGGTCATCGCCAATAGTGTTGAAAAAAATCAGATTTTCCAAATGTGTTCCAACACCAGGAATTAAAGGAGAAGCTTTCATACTTAAGTTTTGAGGCAATGCCTTCAAAACGATGTTTTTTTCGCTACCTATAGGTTCAACCAGCAAATGCAATTCATCAAAATTTTCCAATGTTAAAAGTGGAGTTCCTTCCTCTACTAACGAACCAACTTTCACTTTTATCTCATGGCAATCCCAGTCTTTTGCTAAAGAGGGAGCCTTCACAACAACAACAGGATCAAAAGCTCGTATAGCATACAAAGATTTTATTTTTTCTAGAGTGTGTCCGTTTTGCAACAAACCACCTATTTCCAAAAAGTACTTGCCTGCTCTCGGCTCTTTTTGCAACCATTTTAAAAGCGCTTTATTTAATAATCCTGCGGCTACTAATTCTCCAATAGTAACAACAGTCCAATGAGTTTTTTGAATATCTTTTGGCAAAGTTTTGTAGATATCAGAAGCGATGGGAGGCCATAGTCCATTACGCTTTAAAGGTAAATACCATACTTTGATATCAAGATCAGGTCTTTCTCCCTTTTTAATGTCATCAATTTGCTTTATGGATAAGCCATGTCGTATTAGTTCATCTTTAGTTATAGATAACTCTTGTTTTGCTCTTTCTAATTCATATTTGGCATCAATAAATGTTTTTTTCGATATCACTGGAAATTTATTATTCCCATTATTTTCAGTATATTGCTTTATACGTCTCAATTCCATTTGAGCAATTTCGACATTTTTAATAGCTCTTCTATAACTACCTAAGATTTCATGAACATCTTCAGTCGCAGGCTTTATGATGTTCTCTGTTAAAGTGAGGTTCACTCGCGGAAAAGGGTCGCGAATAATAGTAACTAGAGGATCTTTTGATTTGACCATCGCACCAAAGTGAATCTTTACCTCCTTTACATATCCACGTACAGGAGAAAAAACGGGCTGTATATTGGCTGAAATGATCTTTGTTGTTGCAGGAATAGAGTAATTTTTGACAAAAGTAGTTTGCTGCACTTCACCCATTGTTATTCCCATATTTTGAAGTGCTTCCTCTGAAAACTCGACAGAATGTTCACCATGAGATTCTGTGTCAGAATGTTCATTGTTAACAACAGGACTTTTTTCCATGCCAGCTATCCAACCAGCAGCCAAACCTAAGCCAGTACAGGTTATGCTTAGTAGTGCAATCGGTAGCACTTTGTACATTATTTTTTTTAACATGTTATTCCCTTCCTTCTAGCGATAGATCTTCGATGTTTTGCTCTGCATCAAACAAAATAATAGGCATACCGACTATTTTTTCTATTTCAAGCCATGCTGTGTACATATCCATTTCAGCTTGAACACTACTTAGCTTTATCCTTTGACTGGTGCGTTGCACTTCCAAATATCTTAAGAAATTGACGTTGCCACTATATACAGCAGCTTCAGTCAACTTAATATTCTCTTCGGCTTTGTTCAAAATTGTATCTTTCAACAATGTAAATCTTTTTTGAGCCAGGATATAAGTTTCGTATGCTTTTTGCAGTTCAATTTTATTGCTCTGCAAAGTATTCTGGTATTGGTTTTTAATGCTGCTCCGATTTCCTTTGCTAGCTGCTATTGCCTGCTGGTTTCGATCAAAAATAGGTAGTGGAATTTCAACAGAAACGCCCCATATCTTTGTATCAGCACCAGGATCTCCTTCAAAAGAACTTTGTAGTCTTATATCTGGAGACTGTTTTGCTATTTCAAGTTCCAGCTCTTTTTCAGCAACTTCATAAGTCTCGTTTAAATTAGCAATATCAGGGTTGTTTTTTAGCATTATTTTGTGTAGATCTTCTACATTGGGAATATTCGTTATTCTTGGTATTTCCGGCTTTTCTAAATTCTTTAAAACATGGACATCCAAACCTACTATCTCGAACAAATCAGCTGCTATTTTTAGTAGTTCTGTTTGTAGCTGTAGCTCTTCATTTTTGCTTTGCTGCAACTCTATTTCCATGATACTTACATCTAAACCCGTTGCTCCGCCGGCTTCTATCAACTTTTTGGAAGTTGCAACAGATTTTTCTAAGCTTTTGCTAATCCTACTTTGGACATCATATTGTTTTTGCTTTAGTAGCAATTGAAAATAAAATGTTCTTAGTTGTAAGTACTCGACTCTGTATTTATACAAAAGCTTGGTATAAGCTAATTTGGCTTGTGCTGTATAAACGTTGTCCTGAGCTTGTAATCGGTTTCCTAAAGGAATATCTATACCAATAGCTACATTTGGTTGAAGACGCCGTTCACTGGCACCATTTAATTCAGACCCTATTAACAATCCGATTTCAATTTCAGGATTAGGCCAAGGGGTTTTAATTTGCGACTGTCTCTGTGCATTTTCATATTCTACACGTGCTTCTTTTACTCTGAAATTATTGGTTCCTAACCATTTTACCAGTATTGGTAAATCTATTTTTGTCTGTCCGATCTCTTGCTTTGGTATACTTTCTTTTGCTTCTGGAATAGATTTTCCCACATGTATTGGTTCTGGTGTCGTGAGTAAATCAATACGTTCTGGTGTATAAGATTGGCAAGAAATGACAAAAATCATGGTAATCACTAAGAAATTACGGTTCATACCATACTCCTATAATCATTATCTTTTTTGTTGTTTGTAATATTTCAACAAATAACAACCTACGCATAGCAAAATGCGAAATTGCTTTGCTGAAATAGTATTAAAATATGAAAGATAATAATTTTTTTAGGTGAGTAAAATGCAGGATTGCAATAGAGGAGAAATACCATAACAAAGAGAGGTCTTTGTGTATGTTTGATGTTTATGGAGGGTAATAAATTGATAAGGGATTGTATCTAAGAGGTTGTAAGGCAATACAATTTTTGATTTAGCAGTACATAAAAATTGAAAACCTTCTATTTCAATATCTAGGCACCAATGTGTAGCAAACTGTGATGTTTTTTCTTTATTGCCTGGTTGAGTATCTGTGTGACTATGTTCATGTTTTTGTTCAGAACAACAGGAATAATCTCCAGGATGGGCACCAAAACACTCGCAATAGTTTATGGAAAATCCAAAACACTGCACCCATACTACACAAAATAGTAAAATCCATATTCCTTTTTTTTTCACAGGTTTTCTACCTTTTTTTGAGTTAAATAAAAAATACTATAATAATATTTATTCCACAATAAAAAGCTTTTGTCAACTCAAAAATGATAAGTATTAACTATGCATTAACTTAAAAACAACTTTCATCAATATCCGAAAATTTATTGGAAAAGTATCTGTTTTTTAGTATATATGAATAAGTGTTCATGTGTTTGTCTGAAAGGGAGTGTAAGAATTATGAGTAAATGTAGTTGTGAAGAAAGTTTGCATAGTAGCGAGAGACAGTCTTCCTGGTGGAATGAATACCAACCATACTTTTGGGCATCTTTTAGTGCTATACTGTTGCTCTCTGGTATATGTTTAGAAATGTTCAGACCTGATCTCTTCAAAAAAGAATTGCAATGGATCGTTTATGGAGTAGCCTACTACATTGTTGGAAAACCAGTTGTATGGAAAGCAGTGAAAAAGCTATTTACTGCTGATTTATTTAATGAATTTTTTTTGATGAGTTTAGCTACCATTGGAGCATTTGTCATTGGTGAGTATGCTGAAGGTGTAGCGGTGATGCTGTTTTATACCGTTGGAGAATTATTTCAGGAAGCAGCTGTAAATCGGGCAAAACGTTCTATCGAATCCCTCTTGAAACTACAAGTCGAAGAAGTACAGGTCTTAGAAGATGGAAAATCATTTGTAAAACATCCGAAAGATGTTCAGCCAGGACAAATTATCCAGGTCAAATCCGGCGAGAAAGTAGCATTGGATGGTGTACTTTTTAACAAACATGCATCTTTTAATACAGCAGCTTTGACCGGAGAATCTTTACCTGTTGACAAGGAAAAGGGTGATGAAGTACTTGCAGGTATGATCAATCTACACATGCTTGCTGAAATAAAAGTTTCTCGCAAATATGAAGATTCAAAACTGTCTCAAATATTGAATCTTGTACAGGAAGCCACTAGCAGAAAAGCTAAAGCACAGAGATTTATTACCCGTTTTGCTAAGGTTTATACACCGGTCGTTGTATTCTTAGCAGTGGGCTTAACATTGTTTCCCTGGTTTTTTGTGGAGAACTATGTTTTTAATGACTGGTTATATAAGTCACTAATCTTTTTGGTTATTTCATGCCCTTGTGCATTGGTAATCTCCATTCCTCTTGGTTATTTTGGAGGGATAGGAGCAGCTTCCAAAAACGGTATTCTTTTTAAAGGTTCGAACTTTCTTGACCAAATAACTCGAATTGATACGGTAGTAATGGACAAAACGGGAACTCTTACAAAAGGGGTTTTTGAAGTACAAGATGTAGTTGCTGACAATCTAGAAAAAAACGATTTCGTACAAATGGTAGCTGCGCTAGAAGCTCACTCTAACCACCCTATTGCTCAGGCCATAGTAAAATACGCAGGAGATACCTTTAAAGAATTATCAATTGCTGAAGTTGAAGAAATACCAGGGCATGGACTGAAAGGAAAAATAAACGATAACCAGACCATACTAGCAGGTAATGAAAAATTACTTTATAAGTTTAATATCCCATTCGATGAAAAACTTAGTATGTTATCTGATACAACTGTTTTAGTCGCCATAAATGGAAAATTTGCAGGGTACATTATCATTGCTGATACCTTAAAAGAGGATGCTAAGATAGCGATTAAGGCTTTATATGATGCTAAAATAAAAACTCTTGTGATGCTTTCAGGAGACAAACAAATAGTTGTTGATAGAATAGCTGATCAGTTAGGACTGGATAAAGCCGTTGGCGGCTTATTACCTGAAGATAAAGTAAAAGAGGTAGAAAGATTAAAAGAAGAAGGTCGATTAATCGCCTTTGTTGGAGATGGCATTAATGATGCGCCTGTGGTTACCGTTGCCGACGTAGGTATGGCAATGGGAGGACTTGGTAGTGATGCCGCTATCGAAGCAGCTGATGTGGTGATTCAAACCGATCAACCATCTAAAATAGTAACGGCTGTAAAAGTAGGACATGTCACTAAGCGAATAGTTTGGCAGAACATTGGATTAGCATTTGGGGTAAAACTCATTGTACTTATATTAGGAGCTGGCGGAATAGCTACGATGTGGGAGGCTGTATTTGCAGATGTTGGTGTAGCTCTCTTAGCTATTTTTAATGCCATGAGAATTCAGAATTTCAAATTTGTGCAAATGTAACCTAAAAAATAGTTGCGAAATTATTTTCATCCTGGTATATATGAATAAGTGTTCATATGTTTTCTCAAAGGGGTAAAATGGCAAAATCTAAAGAAAATTTTAACTGTAGTGTCAATAAAATACACCATGAAAAGCTCAATCAAGCTAAAGCAAATATGTCATCATTTGAAGAGATAAATCGTCTTAGCGAGGTTTTCAAAGCATTGGGAGATCAAACAAGACTGAAAATCGTGAATGCTCTCCTATACAATGAACTCTGTGTTTGTGATCTTGCAGCACTATTTGAAGTTACACAATCAGCTATGTCGCACCAACTTAGAGTTTTACGTCACTTAGGCATTGTACATCATAGAAAAGATGGCAAAATTGTATACTACTCTATAAACAAAGAAAAAATAGGTCTGTTAAAAAAAGAAGTAGAAAAAATACTCTTTATGGAAAGACTTGAGTTACTATGAAAAAACAAGATGTAGGTTTATACAAATGAAAACATATGACAGAATTTTTGGTGCTGGGCCAAGAGGTTTTTTTATAAGTTTGGTAGCTCTTGCAGTTGCATGGAAACTTGAACCATTAGTTAGTTTACCAATTGTATGTAGTGATGTATTGATAAGATGGAGTATGTTTTTTATCGCTCTCATTGCTACGTTATTGTTGGTCATTTGGAGCTTTTGGTCACTTCCTCCTGCAACTCGTGGCAAAGAGTTGGTTACAACTGGTGCATTTAGATACTTTAGGCATCCATTATATGCTGCGTTTCTCTTATTTTTCAATTTTGGATTGGCGATTTTACTCAACAATTGGATTTACATTTTTTGGGCTGTTGCACTACATGGTATATGGCATTTAAATATCATAAAAGAAGAGAAACTCATGAAACAAGAATTTCCGAAGGAATATACTGAGTACTGCACTAAGACAGGTCGTTTTGTACCAAGGCTATGGTAATTTAGATGATTGTTGCAAATTTCATAGCGTAATAAGCTGTATATTTGTTAATTTTGGGTATTAAAATATGTTTACGAAAAGATTTTTCTCAGTCTTTATTATAATCTTTGTGATGAAGATAAGTTTTTGTACTTTACTTTGCAATCAAGTATCTTGTTGCGTAGACTCATGCCCTTCCAAAAAAGAACATTGTTGTTCCAACTATCCTTTATTAGCTCAAATTTCAGACGATCCACAAAAATTTAAAATCTTACCTCTTATAGAATTTTGTTGTTTAAAACCTTATCACAACACCTTTAAATTGCCTTCTTTTTTTACCAAAGACTTTTGTTTAAAATTTATACTTCCCTCTCCCTTAACATTTCTCTCATCTCAAGTTCTCCTTATATAAGCCAAATGATTACTTGTTTATACTCTAAGTTATATTTTGGTTAATAATTTTAAGGAGATTTCCGTGAAAAAATCTTTGATAATACCTCTTGTTGTAGCGGCAGTTTGTGCTGTTGCTATCTTTTTTCTAAAACCATACTATTGGTCATTGAGTTCTACAAAATCTAAAGTAAATATTGAGTTATGTTCGCATGGTTATGCAAAAAACAACTGCTACCAATGTAATCCTACATTAGTTGATAAATTTAAAACGGATCTTGATTGGTGTAACGAACATTCATTACCAGAATCTCAATGTGAATTATGTGATCCTTATGCAAAATTTAAAGCAAAAGGAGATTGGTGCAAAAAGCATAGTGTTCCAGAATCTCAGTGTGTAAAATGTAATCCCGAACTGGCGCAAAACCAACCGAAATTTGTCGATTGGTGTAAAGAACACAATATTGCCGAATCTCAGTGTACGATTTGCAATCCCAATTTGACAATCTCATTGAAGTCAGATTGGTGCCAAGAGCACAATGTACGTAATTCAAAATGTGTTTTATGCAATCCGAGTCTTCGAAAAAAATTGAAGCAATCAAACATAACAGTACAAAATTCCGCAAGAAAATGGTGTGAGCATGGCTTCGAACAAGGAAATTGCTATCAGTGCGATCCCAAGTTAGCAGATAAGTTCAAAAAATCAGGAGACTGGTGTGGTGGGCATGATGTTCCAGAATCTCAGTGTTTTCCATGTAATAGTGGCTTACAAGAGGAAGTCAATAAAAGGTTGGCCGAAGATACGGCGCAAAATTCCGCAAGAAAATGGTGCGAGCATGGTTTCGAAAAAGGAAATTGCTATCAGTGCGACTCCAAGTTAGCAGAGAAGTTCAAAAAATCAGGAGACTGGTGTGGTGGGCATGATGTCCCAGAATCTCAGTGTTTTCCATGTAACAGTGGCTTACAAGAGGAAGTCAATAAAAGGTTAACCATTTCAGCAGTAAAACCTGAATTACTCAAAAGTGACAGCGATACCACTATCTCTTTTGATGCTACACTACCAAAGTCTGCTTTTTGTGGCACACATCACTTGCGTATTAAATTTTCGAGAAAAGAAATTGCTAGTCTAATCGGAATCAAAATAGCGCCCGTACGAAAAAGAGCAGTGAAAGAAATTTTAACATGTAATGGCGAGGTGATGTACAATGCTACTAACCAAACAAAAGTCGCTTCTAGATATCGTGGAATTATACAAAAAGTTAATGTTCACATTGGCCAGAGAGTCAAAAAGGGACAAATTTTAGCAGTCATTGATAGCCCCGATTTAGGCCAGCTCAGAACAAATATCGCAACACAAAAAAAGCTTTTTGATAACAAGAAAAAAATATACAGCAATATAAAAAAAATGTTGGCTTTGTTAACGAAAAGCAACATTTCTTCGAGTCAGGCTACAGAAAAAATGAAAACATTAGAAATAGGCCTGGCAAAATCTTCACTTTTAGAAAAACTTGCAGAACTTGAATTAGCCCAATCTGAACTAAATCGCCAGAAGGAGATGGAGAAAGAGGGCGTTGGCCTGAAAAAAAATCTCCTTCAAACACAAAAAAGATTTGATTCGATTTATACATCATATGTCTCTCTACTTGAACATACAAAAGTATCAGCAGAAATAGAAATCATAGAGCTTCAGGGAGAACTCAACAATGCTTTACAAAATTTGGGAACTAAGATCAAGAGAGTTTCAAAGAAGCCATCAGAATATCTAATTCGCGCTCCTTTCGATGCAACAATTATTTCTGTAAAAACTGTAAAAGGAGAACTTGTTGAATATGGAAAGCCTCTTTTCTTAATAGCAGATTTATCTTCTATGTGGGTGCGATTAGATGTATTTGAAAAAGATTTACCACGATTAAAAAACGGTCAACCTGTTCGTTTTAAAACAGACTCTATTAAAGATGTCAACTTTGAAGGCAAAATATTGTGGTTAGGCTCTGAAGTTCATGACAAAGTACGTACAGTGTCTGTTTTAGCTCAAGTAAATAATAAAGAAAATCTATTGCGCGTTAACATGTTTGGAAAAGTCAAAATATTAATACACCAAAATGAAAACGTAGTTGTCGTCCCTAAAAAGGCTATACAGTGGGAAGGATGCTGCCACATTGTTTTTATTCAACTTGAAAATGATTTATACGCACCAAGAAAAGTTCGGTTGGGATACGAGGGAAAGGATTTTTACGAAGTAAAAGCCGGCTTGTTGGCTGGTGAACCTGTTGTTACTGAAGGAAGCTTTCTCTTAAAAACAGAAATTCTAAAAAGTAGTATTGGTGCTGGTTGTACAGATTAACAATTCAGACTACGACTTTTACAATTAATACTATTTTTTAAGGAATTTCCCATGTTGAATAAATTAATAGAATTTTCTTTGATCAATCGATTTCTTGTAATCACGCTGACACTGATTTTAGCAGGAACTGGCTTTCTGTCTTTATCAAAACTTTCTATAGATGCTTTTCCTGACACTACTCCTATACAAGTTCAAATAAATACAGTTGCTCCTGCTCTAAATCCTGTAGAAATTGAGCAACAAATAACCTTTCCTGTAGAACTTGCCATTAGTGGTTTGCCGAAACTTAAACTAGTTCGATCTATTTCCAAATTTGGATTATCTCAAGTAGTTGTGATATTCGAAGATGGAACTGACATCTACTTTGCCAGACAACTGGTAATGGAAAGACTTCAGAGTTTAGAGCTTCCTCAAAATACTCCGCAACCTGTATTAGGACCTGTTGCAACAGGCTTAGGAGAAGTATTTCATTATCTAGTTAAAAGTAAAGCTCACGATTTAACACAAATCACAACTGCCCAAAATTGGATCATTAAACCACAATTGCGTATGGTTCCTGGAGTTGCTGAGATAAATACCTGGGGCGGGTTTGAAAAACAATACCATGTACTTATCAAGCCAGAACTTCTAGTAAAGTATCACCTGACATTTAAAGATATATTTGAAGCTCTTGAGTATAATAATCGCAATATTGGAGGAGGAACAATTACTCCTCATGAAGGTGAAGCTTTTCTTGTTCATGGTTTAGGGGTAGTATCATCTATTTCTGAGATCGAAAATATTGTTATTGACGCTAAAGATGGTATTCCTATCTACATTCGCGATATTGCTACTGTAGAAATCGGTCATGAGATTAGAAGAGCTGCTGTAACTGCAAATGGTAAAGGAGAACAAGTTCTTGGTCTTGGCTTCATGCTTATGGGAGAAAATAGTCACACTGTTACCCAACGTTTAAAAAACAAGCTAGAAGAAGCCAAAAAATCGTTACCTCCAGGGATGACAGTAGAATTAGTCTATGATCGAACGGATCTTGTTGACGCAGTATTAGATACTGTAAAAAAGAATTTATTTGAGGGTGCAATTTTGGTTATAGCAATCCTTTTTATATTCTTAGGTAATTTAAGAGCAGGATTAATAGTTGCTTTGGCCATACCTCTTTCTATGTTATTTGCTTTTAATGCTATGTTGTACTTTGGTATTGCTGGTAGCTTAATGAGCTTGGGTGCTCTCGATTTTGGCCTTGTTGTGGATAGCTCTGTCATCATGGTCGAAAACAATGTTCATCACTTATCTACCGAAGACCAGAGATCTCGTCTAAACATAGTACGGGATGCCTCTATCGAAGTAAGAAAACCTACTATGTTTGGCGAGCTTATCATCATGATTGTGTACTTGCCTATATTATTTTTGGAAGGTGTAGAGGGAAAACTTTTCAGACCGATGGCTTTAACCGTAATTTTTGCACTTGCAGGCTCTATGATTCTATCCATGACCTTGATGCCAGTTCTTTGTAGTTTATTTATTCGAAAAAAAGTAAAGAAAAAAGAACCATGGCTAATTCGTGCTCTCAAATGGTTGTATCGTCCTATACTTCATCTGGCTTTACGTTTAAAATTTCTAGTTATTATCGGAGCACTTTTACTGCTGATATTTTCTAGCTGGATTGCCACTCGTCTGGGCTCTGAGTTTATTCCTCGTTTAGAGGAAGGCGCAGTAGTTGTCAATACTGTACGTCTCGCAGGCGTTTCTTTAGAAGAATCGGTACGTTATGGAAGTCGTATAGAAAAAATCCTTCTTGATGAATTTCCCAATGAAATAAAAAGCATATGGACAAGAACCGGAACTCCTGAAGTAGCCACTGATCCTATGGGATTAGAAGTATCTGACATTTTTATTACTCTAAAATCTAAAAAAGAGTGGAGACGAGCAAAGACGCAGGAGGAATTAGTAATTCAGTTAAGCCGTACTTTACAGGGACTACCTGGCATGCGGTCTGCATTTACTCAGCCAATAGAAATGCGTGTAAATGAAATGATAGCAGGCATTCGTACCGATTTGGGAATCAAGATATTCGGAGATGACTTTGACATTTTAATTCAACTCGCAGAGCAAGTAGAAAATATTTTAAAAAGAACCTATGGTTCAGCTGAACCTGTAACAGAACAACTAACAGGCCAACCAGTTTTACAAATTCGTATCCGTCCAGATGATATTGCGCGTTTGGGAATTTCTAGAAACGATATTCTTTTAGCTGTTGAATGTATAGGTGGGCGCAAAATAGGAGAAATTCGCGAAGGTCAAATGCGATTTGCACTTGTAACACGACTCAAACAGCAATATCGCCAAAATCCACAAGCTATAAAGGAAATATTACTGAGAACAGTAGATGGAAAACAAGTTCTTTTAGAAAAAGTTGCTGATGTTGAATTAGTAGAAGGTCCAACAGTTATCAATCGAGAATGGGGACACCGTCGCATTGTAGTGTCTTGTAATGTACGTGATCGCGATGTAGGTTCGTTTGTGGGCGAAGTAAAAAAAAGGATCAATGAATTAAAATTTCCCCCAGGATATTCTATAGATTACGGAGGGCAATTCGAAAATCTTGAACGAGCACGTTTACGTTTGACGATCATTGTCCCACTAGCTCTTCTACTGATACTTATTCTTCTTTACACAACATATAACAGTATGCGTGATGCATTGATCATTTTTACAGGTGTCCCTTTCGCTACTATTGGAGGTATTTTAGCTCTACATTTACGTGGAATGCCCTTTACTATAAGTGCAGGAGTCGGATTTATTGCTCTTTCTGGAGTAGCTGTGTTAAATGGCTTAGTCATGGTTTCTCGTATTAGAAAGCTACTAGCTGAAAGAAAAACATTAGAACATGCAATTACTGAAGCTGCAGAATCAAGACTTCGAGCTGTTTTAATGACTGCATTAGTTGCTAGCTTTGGATTTATTCCTATGGCACTAGCTACAAGCGTTGGGGCTGAAGTTCAAAGACCATTGGCAACAGTTGTTATTGGCGGAATTATAACAGCTACAATACTTACTTTAGTTGTTTTACCAGTGTTATATTCTTTTTTTGGAAAGGAAGATAATCATGAACCAAAAAATTAATTGCGAAATGATAAATGGTAAAACTTCTATAATAACTGTACTTACCATTTTTATTATTTCATGTACAAGTTTGCAACCTAAAGAACTACGGCTAGAAGAGCCAAAGCTCAAAGAAAAATTGATAATAACTCAAAGCAGAGAAAAGAGCCCCATTAAACAGATAATAAATGTATCAAAAGTATTAACTCTTGACCAGGTTATAACATGTATAAAAAACTATAACCCCAGATTACAAGCCTCCAAAGCAGTAATTCTCGAAGTTCAAGGAAGTGCACAGCAACAGATGCTATATCCCAATCCAGTTTTGGGGTTTGAGTCAGAAGATATGCCACTTGATAATTTTGGCAATTTTGGACGTGCTGAAAATAGCGTTATCTTAAGACAACGATTTATCATGCCCTGGAAACGCAACGCTACTCAAGCAACTTTAAATAAGCAAATAGATATTGTAAAACAAGACTACATAGTTTTTGAAAATCAAATTGTAACAGAAGGTAAAAGAACTTTTTTCAAACTTTTAGCGATACAGGAAAAGCTTACTACAACAAAACGATTGCTAGAAATTGCCAAAACCAGCCTGGACGTAAGTAAAAAACGTGTAAAAACAGGTGAAGCAAGAAATGTAGAATCTATACGTGCTCAAGTAGAATGCTCACAAACTATCTTAAAAATACAAGAATTAGAAAATGAAGTAGATAATACATATCAAAAATTACTTTTACTTATGGGAATGCCAGATTTAAAGATAAAGAAACTACAAGGTGCATTATTTACAAAAATACCTGAATTTGATTTAAAAGAATATCTTTTTAAAGATCATCCCGAATTAAAAAAAGAAGGTTTGAACCATGATCTTGCCGAGTTAAAAATACAACAAGCAGAAAAAGGACGTTGGCCAGACGTGCAAGTTGGGATCGGAATTGAAGATGATAATAACGAAAATGAAGAATCCTTTAGGCTTTCCTTAGAAATCCCGTTGCCAATATTCAATCGTAACCAGGGAAAAATTTCTGAGGCAAAAGGAAGCAAACAGAGAGCTCAAAACACAATACAAGCAACTCGCAATGAACTAAAAACGAACGTAGACCAATACTTACGTTTGTATTTTACTGCACAGAAACAAGTAAACAGTTACAAAGAAGATATCATTCCCAAAGCAAGCCAAACATTTGAGTTGACAAAAAAATTATACCAAGCGAGTGAAATTGGTCAGATTGAACTTCTGAATGCTCAGCAAACACTTGTTAAAGCAGAACTAGGCTATATAGACGCTCTTGCCGATTTGTGGGACTATGTAATATATTTAGAGTATTTTACAGGAGCAAAACTCCTTCCAATTAAAGATTAATGATAAGGTAAAAAACTTTTAGGAGCATACCCTTGGACATGAGAGTAGTTTAGAGGAAGCTCTCCAGGAAAAATTATTTTTATTTAGGAGATATTCCAAGAGTTGTGCTTGAAATAACCAATGAAATGGGGAGGCTCTTTTATGGTATGAAAATTTAGAGAAGGAGGAATACACTGCCTTTGTTATTTATAATTATAGTGTAATATACAAAAAAATACATCATTTTTTTACCGCTACCTTTTTATATAAGGTCCTGGTATACCGTTACAGTCTGTCGTTATGATTTGTTGTTTTGAGGAAATTTGTATGAGGAATTCTTTATTTCAGGAAGTAGAAGTACAAGGTTCTCCTCCACGGCGTGCGGGAATATTTACCATTCCGTTTTTACTACTGTTATTGCTTGTGGGGCTCTTTTTTTGGGTAGGAAGAGATGCCTTCATGTACTCTCGTAAAGTAGACGTTGCCAAGGTACGCCTTGCCCAAGGAAAGGTTGTGGTAACGAAAGAAACGGGTGGCACTCTTTTTCAAACTGCTGGATGGATAGAAGCACGTGTGTCTTGATGATGATTAACGCTCAAGAGATTTATGTGGAATAGACTGAAGTTTTATTAAGTCACAAAGGAATCGAGTTCTCCTTACTGTCATTAAGTTAAACGTTAACTGGAGAATCTGGATTCCTTCGTGATTTACTAGGTAAATTATTTTACTTGATATTATTGATGGTACGCATTGCCAATGCATGTCTGACAATAGGTACTGTTGTATTGTCAAAAAAATCTTCGATGTCATACACACGATATTGGATCTAGAATCTTCATTAAAAAAACTCAATATTGGTGATTGTTCTCTAGTAAGTACCGTGGCAATGCATAGTTTTTGAAATATTTTTATATAATCTTGTTGATTGCATTTTTTGAAGATCTATCTAGTTTTCTAAAAGAAACTATCTCATAACAGTTTCCGATATGATCGCGAAGAATAATGTTATCTTGTGAAATGCATAAAAAATCGCGATTGGGATTTTTCATCAAAAACTTCCTTGGTCCTTTTTCTGTTTCTACATGCCAGTAACGACAAGACCGATGCGATTTTGTTTCAAATACCTTGATAATTTTGGGTAGAAAATAATTTCGTATTAGTTCATCTTTAGCGATTTGGCGACTTTCCGTAGGTATCGAGTTTAGAGAGTCTAAAAATATAATTTCTTTTTTCTTCTCATCTACAATTGAAATTTCTTTCCATCGCCCAGTTAGGGGTCTCGCCCACAATATTTTAGCTAGTTTTTCCTGTTGTTTTTCGAATTGGATGTATACTTTGCCATGCTTTTTTAGTAAGCGAAAATTCATAGCTCAACCTCTTATGAAATTTGTTTTACTTCGTAATTGATTATTCTCTTCTTGAGCCTTAACCAAACTTGCATATCGTCCTTGTGTTTTTATTAGTTCTTCGTGAGAGCCTTTTTCGACTATTTTGCCATCATCTATAACGAATAGTCGGCTGGCGTGGCGCAAAGTGGCAAGACGATGGGCTATTGCTATAGTCGTACGTCCTTTTACCAAATTGGCAATAGCTTCTTGAATCGATTTTTCGGTTTGGCTATCCACCGATGAAGTTGCTTCATCAAAAATAAGTATAGGTGGATCATGAAGTATTGCTCTTGCAATGGCAATACGTTGTTTCTCTCCTCCAGATAAACGACTTCCTTTTTCTCCAATTAGTGTATCGTAACCATTTTCTTTATTGACAATAAAGTCATGAGCATTTGCTGCTTTTGCTGCACGCACTACATCTTGAAAAGATGCTTGCGGGCGACTACAGCGTATATTTTCGAAAATCGAAGAGTTGAACAAAAAAGATTCTTGTGGAACAATTCCCAGACTTTGGCGAAGTTGCTCAATATTTATTTGCTGCAGGTCGTTTCCATCAATAATAACTTGCCCAGAGTCTATTTTGTATAAATGACATATGAGATTCATAATGGTACTTTTTCCTGCTCCTGACTTTCCAACTAAACCGATCATTTCCCCAGGCATGATGTGAAATGAGATTCCTTTTATTACTTCTTGTCCCTTATCATAACTAAAACGCACATCTCTAAAACAAATTTCACCTTGCACTTTTGGCAGGTAAGTATTGTCTTCGACTTTATAAGTTTCTTGTTCCTCATCTAATATCGAAAATATTCGTTCAGCGCTGGCAAAAGCGTTTGTCGAAGAATTCATAATGGAAGTGAACCACTGTAATGGTCCATAGAAAAGCCAGATATAACCAATGAAGGCTAGCAAATCCCCCAATGTTAAAGAAGGGTCTCCAGCAACAATACGTTCCGTCCCAAAAAGCCAAACTGCGGTTACCCCCAAGGACATAATCCAAAACATTGTTTCGTTAAAACCTGCGAAGGTATAATTTATCTGACATCGAATGGAAAAAAACTTTTCATTGTCCGTTTTGAATTGTTTGTTTCGCCGCTTTTCAAGGCTAAAAGATTTGACCACTTTAACTCCATAGATTGATTCGTTTAGTAAGGAATATAAAGCACTAATTCGAGTATTACTTTTATGAAATAAAGGAACAAGGCGATTCCAAAACCAACGTCCTCCTCCTATCAAAAAGGGAACAGGTAAACAAACTAACAAAGCTAGTTGGTAATCAATACTAATGAGAATTATGGCAATTGCCACAAATGATAAAGAATTGACCAAGAGATAGGGAACACCATTTATTAAAAATCGCTGTAGTTGTCCAGTAT
Source organism: Candidatus Uabimicrobium amorphum (assembly GCF_009002475.1). GTDB lineage: Bacteria > Planctomycetota > Uabimicrobiia > Uabimicrobiales > Uabimicrobiaceae > Uabimicrobium > Uabimicrobium amorphum. The sequence continues at coordinate 7,722,901 of NZ_AP019860.1, read as the reverse complement.
CATTCATCACACGGCCTATAATCTCTCCTGATTCACGGTGATGGTAAAAACGCATTTGTACACGTTGTAATACATAGTGAAGTTGTGCACGTAAGTCAGCAGCTAATCTGGCACTTAACCATGAGGTCAAGCAACTAGAAACCAGCTTAGAAAGTAGTAATAAAATACCACAGCCAAGCATTAGTAAGATATAAAAATGTAATAAGTTTACATTTGTCCCACTTATACAATTATCAATGATTAATTTACTAATGTATGGTGGCCCCATTTGCGCAGCAACAGTAAAAACTGTAGCAAGTATCAAACAGACAATTTTACCTTTGTAAGGTTTTGTTAAAGCCAGTAGGCGTAAAAAAATATGAGTTTTTTTTAGGCACTGGCTGCACTTGATTTTGCGATCAAGAAGAGGAGTTTGACATTTAGGACAGTACAAAGAAAAAATTTGCTTTATCTGCCAGACATTTGTCGCTAAAAAACGATTGAATGCTTTTTTAAATTCTGCAAATTCGGAGACATAAGCTCGTGAATAGTAGACTAATGGTATTTCTTTTTCATTGGTTACAGCAACCAGGCATGAGTGAGCAAAAAGTTCTTCTATTTTTATGCTTTCGATATTTTTTAAGGAGACCTGTAACGTTTTGTGTTGTTCGCCAACAATAAGGTGTTCTCTTGTAAGAATAAGGTAAGTTGTTTGATATTCTTTATTAATATTTAAATCGCTGGCTTGAAAAAATATTACTTGTTCTTTTTGCAAACCATATGCTTTGTAATTCATTGCGAAATTCTCATAGAAATGCAAATAAGAAAATGGAGAAACTCTCCATTTTTCTATTTGCGAATGCTTTTTATATATTCAGGGGTGTACTTATCAAGATAATCAGAAAACCATTTGATTAACGTTTCTTCTCCCATGTGGTCGTATATAAAGCTGTACATTTCTTTATACTCTTCTTTTTTCTCTGCCATTACACCTTCATAATTTTCTTGTAAACGATCGTGCATTTTGTCTTTTTCATATTTTGTTGTAGGTTGGTGATGAATGTAATGTCCAAAATGCCGTTTACAGTAGTCAAAGTATTCCCTGGTAAAAAGTATAAATGTATGCCACATTTCATCTAAAATAATCATTGATTGAGTAATGACCATCTTTGGTGAACCAGGGTTTTGTATGGAGTATGCACATAGCCACAACCACTTTTTGGTTTCATGAAAAATATCTTCGCATTCTGCGAATGGCAAGTCAAAGTTTTCCATAAATTTGTATACAATTATATCGTTTTTGTAAGCTAAAGCTTCTTCAATAGAACATAACTTGTTTTGTTTTTGTTGTTCAGTCGTTTTCACTTTTACTCTTCCTAAAGAAAACACCTGCAAATTATTTTATTTGCAGGTGTTTAGTTTGTTAGCCAGCCTGGCAGTTTCCACTGCTACATTGACCATTACAACTTCCACCACTACATTCACCATTGCAGCTTCCATTGCAGTTTTCTCTGACTTTGTTTAGGTTTTTTTCAACAAGGTTTTCAATTAATTGCATTTTGTTCATAAAATTTCTCCTTTATTTTGAGATAAATTTTGTTGTAGTAACTATTATAGGTAAAAAAAACACATCCGTCAATTTAGATGCTTACCTTTACAAAGGTTTCCAAATATTCTAATAAAAGATTAGCAATGCAAAATAAAACAAGACAAAATACTTTTGCGAGTACAATCTAACGAGATTTTTTATCGCTTAAAAATTTATTTAAGAAATCAGTAACATCCTTAAACGCAGGATCTTGTATAACATCTTCTATAAAATTTTTACCTTCATTCTCATCATAGTGTACTTCCAGTACAAAATGTAGGCTCTCAACTCCTGATGTATTTTTACCTATTTTAGTCTTAGCCTTTTCTGCAGCTAAATCTAAATTATTGCTAGTAATGCAAGAACATTGTTCAACAACTCCATCGACACCACAGAAATCTTCAAAAGTACTTTCCACAAAAATGTTATTCACTAAACAATTGTGAGTAACGCTGTTTTCTCCTGTGACTATTCCGTATTTATTAGAATTTTTTAATTGTACTCTGATCGTACTTCCTATAGGAAATTTAGGCTTAGATCGCATTATAAACTCCAATTATGTACAAGATAAACGAGATCACAAATTACCAGGAGTAGCAACTTTAAAACTTTAGCTTCTTCAATCTAAGAGAATTTAAAATAACAGATACAGAGCTCAAACTCATTGCGGCTCCTGCAATCATAGGATTTAATAGCCAGCCAGTTATAGGGTAAAATATTCCAGCCGCTATAGGAATTCCCATTACATTGTAAGCAAAAGCAAAAAATAGATTTTGGCGGATGTTGTTCATAACCGCTTTACTCAATGTTAGTGATTTCGCTACGCCATGTAGGTCTCCCTTAACAAGGGTAATCCCCGCACTTTCGATTGCTACATCTGTCCCTGTTCCCATTGCGATTCCGATTTCTGCTTCAGCTAAAGCTGGTGCATCATTAATTCCATCTCCGGCCATCATTACAACGGCTCCTTTGTTTTTTAAATCACTTATGTTTTTTAAATCACTTACAATCTTCTGTTTGTCTAAAGGAGTCAATTCTGCCTGGACTTCATCTATTTGTAGCTCTTTGGCAACAGCCATTGCTGTATTTTCATTATCTCCTGTAAGCATGATAACCTTCAATCCCATTCTATGAATCTTTTTTATTGCTTTAGGAGTTGTTTCTTTTATAGGGTCGGCAATGGCAAAAATTCCCATCGTTTGTTTTTTGTAAGCAATCCAGACAACCGTTTGAGCTTTGCCTCTTAGTTTATCTGCCTGTTTTTTAAGTTCTTCATTGATAGGAGCTATTTCTTTAATAAACTTTTCTTTTCCTAAAAATACATCTTCGCCACCTATTTTACCTTGAACGCCTTTACCTGTTAGCGACTGAAAGTTTTCTACTGATCGCAACTCAAAATTTAGGCCTTTTGCATAATCAACAATAGAACGCGCAAGAGGATGCTCACTACTTTGTTCAAGAGAAGCAGCCAAAATAATCATTTCTTTTTTATGCTGTTCTTCGAGAACAACACAAGAAGTAACAACAGGTTTTCCTGCTGTTAAAGTTCCTGTTTTATCTGTGAGCAAATGGGTAATTTTTTCTGCTTTTTCAATGACTTGTGCATTTTTAATCAGAATACCCGACTGAGCTCCTTTGCCGATACCAACCATTATTGACATTGGGGTTGCCAAGCCAAGAGCACATGGACAGGCAATAATTAGTACTGAAATAGCATTAACCATAGCATATGATAGTGATCCAAGGATAAACCAAATCAAGAAGGAGATAATCGCACATAATATGACAAAAGGGACAAAGTAGGCTGATACCTTATCCACCAATGATTGAATGGGAGCCTTACTCCGCTGAGCCTCAGCAACCATTTTTACGATTTGAGATAAAAGCGTTTCTGAACCTATTTTTGTCGCTTGCATGACAAACGTTCCTGTTTGATTTACTGTCGCTCCAATAACAGGATCTCCTATTTTTTTTGCAACAGCCACTGGTTCGCCAGAAATCATCGACTCGTCAATGGTACTTTGTCCCTCTATAATTTGACCATCTACAGGTATTTTTTCACCTGGTCGAACACGTAACAAATCGCCTTGTTGAATCTCATCAATTTTTACCTCTTGTTCTTCATCATCTACAATTCTATGAGCCGTTTTTGCAGCGAGGCTTAATAACGATTTTATTGCTTCTCCTGTACCTTTGCGAGCCTTTGCTTCCAAAAGTTGCCCCAGAATCACTAAAACTGTAATTACAGCTGCTGCTTCAAAGTATAGCCCGATAGCTCCATGATGTTTTAACTCGTCGGGAAAAATGTGAGGAAATAGAGAGGCAATAACGCTGTAACAATACGCTGACATCACTCCTATTGTGACTAAAGTAAACATGTTAGGACTGCGATTGATGATAGATTTCCATGCTCTTTTAAAAAAAATATTACCAACCCAGAAAACCACTGGTGTTGAGAGTAAAAGTTGTAGCCATTTAGAGGTCTCGTTAGAAATTAGTGCTTCAACGTTAACTCCTGGAACCATTTCTCCCATAGCCAGAAAAAAGACCGGTAGCGTCAAAATCAAGCCCCACCAGAATTTACGCGATAATATCCTCACTTCGTGGTTTTCTTCGCTATCCAATAGCGTTTTTGTCTCCAAAGCCATTCCACATTTAGGGCAATCACCAGGTACATCTTGTTCAACTTCTGGATGCATTGGACAAGTGTATGAGGCCTTAGAAACGTTTGCAACTTCTAATGACATACCACATATCGAACAATCATCAGGAAAATTAGAGCCGATTTCTGGGTGCATTGGACATATATATTTGAACGTACTTTGTGGATTTTTTTCCATCTCTTGCCTTTTCCCTTCTAAAAAATTCTTAGATTACTCAACTTTTAATTGCCCAATCCCCGACTTTATTTTCCACACTAAACTATTTAGTGATCGTGGCCTGAGTGGTCATGGCCATGTTCATGGTTTGAATGATCATGCTTGGAGTCATTGTCTGGTTTTTTTCCCGATGAGTATGAGATCAGTGCTTCGTGATATTCCTCTGGATTATCATTGAATTTTTTAACACATTTAGAGCAACAAAAACGCACCAATTTTCCTTGGTACATTGTACTTCCACCATCTTCTTTTACTTTACCTTCCATTACAGGACAATGGGTATTGTTCCATTCTACAACTTCATTACTTATGTTTTCTTCGTTTATTGTAGTGTTGTCTGATATTTCTGTAGTACCGCTATTTTGCCCTCCATTACACGAAACTAAAATAAAAATGCAGGATGTAGATAGTAAGATAATTAAAGTTTTCATAATCATGTCCTTAAAAGTTATTAAAGTATTCAAAACTCTAAGGTTGGTGTAAGCAAATGTTATGCCATAACTCTTGCTAAAAAGTCTCAGAGCAAAAACATCAGGAAACTCAAAGGAAAAGTAAATTTTTTATTGTTAAAGGCAAAACTTACATAAAAATCAAGTGGAAAGAAACTTTCCATCAGTGGTGAAAAGAAACTTTCCACTTTAATAGAGGAGGTACTACCACTAAAAATAGACGATACTCTCTATGTACTTTAAAATATAGCTTTATGGAAATCGTTTTATATTGGTATGTTTATTGCGTATGTTGGTTTTACATTCGTAAATTTTTTAGAAAGGTTAATAATCATGTTGAACAAAAACATACTATTTATATGTGCAATTTTTCTCATTGGTGGTCTATTTGCAGAAGGAGATGCTTATCCTCTTAGTCACTGTATTGTTACAGGAAAAGATATTTCTCACATAAAAAGACCGATCTCGTACAACTACAAAGGAAATGACTTCAAATTCTTTAATATGAAAGCGCTAAAAAAATTTAAAAGAAGTGTGCGCAAATACATGCATAAGATGAATGAACAAATTATAAAACAACAATTAGCGCATTACCCAATGAATAAATGTGTGGTAAGTGGAGAATTATTGGATAACCACTCTATCAATATAGTTCATAAAAACCGCCTTGTACGTTTGTGTTGTAAAGGATGTGTTAAAGACTTCAAGAAAAAAGCAAAGTCATATATCACAGAGCTAGACAATATCGTTATTCATCACCAAAAACCACACTATTCTCTTACACATTGTGTTGTTATGGACGACGAAGCTCTTGGAGGTGCGATGGGAGAACCTATTGATTTTGTCCACGCTAATCATCTAATAAGATTTTGTTGCGATGGATGCATTAAAAAATTTCGCCGCAATCCATCTAAATTCATGAAAAAAATTCAACACAACCACCAAAACAAAGAAAAGCACCATAAACAAAACGGCCACAACCACAATCATAAACACGATCATTAGGAGAAAATAATGTCTCGAATGTCTGTTGCTATGCTATTCCTATTGACTTTTTCATTAACAATTTATGGAGATGTGGAAGTAAACTCAATGTGCCCTGTAATGCCAGATGAAGAGATAGATAAAGCTATATTTACTGATTATCAGAATAAAAAAGTGTACTTATGTTGTAAAAGATGCCTTAAAAAATTTTTAAAGACCCCAGATACATATGTAAAAAACCTTCCTCAATTTATACATAAAAACAAAGTCACCAAACATGGGAATCATCAACATGAAAACCATCAACATGGGAGTCAGCAAAAGCACTTTAATTTTCTTCACTTTATGAGTAAATTTCATCCACCTAGTACGCATTTTCCTATTGCACTGATACTCTCAGCTATGTTTTTTGAAGTATTATTTTGGTGGAAAAAAAAGTCTATTTTTCAAGAGATGGCAAGAATAATGGTGTTAATGGCAGCATTGATGAGTGTTGTAACTGTTGTGCTAGGCTGGTTTGCTGGAACATTCTCTAGTTATCCGGGAGAGCTGGGTTCAGTGCTAGAAGTACATCGTTGGTTAGGGACATCAACAGGTATCTTCATAATAATAACTAGCATTTTTTCAGAGTTGTATCACCGCAAAAAAGAAAACAGGTACAAAGTAATTTATAAATTCTCTCTATGTATTAGTTCCATGTTAGTTATTGCTACTGGTCACTTTGGTGGGACTTTGATCTACGGCCTAAATTATTATGGATAGGTTTTAATAACTTATGCTAGAAGTTTGTACTGTGCTCCTGGTCGTAATCGGGATCATAACACGCGATTACGACTACACTTTAAGTAGACTCCAGATTTAAAATAGTTTTGGAAGAATTGATATTGTGCTAGTCTTCTATTTTAATCGATCTATTGCTATTTGGTATTCATTAATCTTTTTTCTTAAAGTTGGACGGGAAATTCCTAAAATACCACAGGCATGGCTTATATTACCACTTGTATGCCGTAGAACCTTAAGGATGTGCTTCTTTTCTATTTGTGCTAGAGACAGTAATTCTTTTGTTTGAGATTTTGGCACATGTGCTGCAAATAAATTCTTTGGTAAAACAAGTACTTCACTTGAAGACAATAAAGCAGAACGAACTAAAACGTTTTCAAGTTCTCTTATGTTACCTGGCCATGAGTAACTTTGCAGTTCATGCAAAACGTTTTCAGGTATTTTTTGTATTTTTTTATGTAATTTGTGGTTTGTTTTTAAAACAAGATACTCTACTAACTCAGGAATATCTTCTATGCGTTCACGTAAAGGGGGAATATGTATTTCTTCTGTACATAAACGAAAATAAAGGTCTTCGCGAAAAGAACCTTCTTTCATCATGTTTTGTAAGTTTCTATTCGTTGCACTAAGTATACGAGCTTTAAAGCGAATTTTTTTATTACCACCGACGCTCTCAAATTCTTGTTCTTGAATAACTCGTAGTAACTTTACTTGCAGGTCGACAGGAAGCTCTCCGATTTCATCGAGAAATAGTGTTCCCTCTTTGGCTAGTTCTAAACGACCGATACGCTTTTCAATGGCATGAGTAAACGCTCCCTTTTCATGTCCAAAAAGCTCGCTTTCTATCAAGTGTGGCGACAACGCAGAACAGTTAACAGCAATAAAAGGTTCCTCAGGTGAAGAGTATAGGTGAATTGTTTGCGCAACAAGTTCTTTCCCTGTACCACTTTCCCCAGTGATTAGGACATTTACTTTTCCCTGGCTAACAGTACCGATCTTCTTTAGGATATTAGTAATTTCTTTACTACGACCTATTATTCTACCTTTTTGAAGTAAGTCGTTAGAGCTATCTATATCGCGCAAAGATTTTTGTTGAATAATTTGACTTTGTACACGAGTAATAGCTATTTCTATTTCATCAATATCTAAAGGTTTTTTGATATAATCAGTTGCTCCCATTCGCATCGCGCATATTGGGCTTTCCATGTCCGAATGCCCTGTAATCATAATCGTTGCAACAGTATCTCCAGCATTACGTAAACTTTGTAGTAAATCTAAACCACTACCATCTGGTAGTTTTAAGTCTAAAAGCAATAAATCTGGATTAAATCTGGAATACGCTTCTTCAAATTCGCTAACTGTAGCAATTGTTTCTGTTTGATATTTATCTGAAAAATGAAGTTTAAGGGTTTTACGAATACTTTCTTCATCATCTAAAATTAAAATCTTTAACATAATTTCCTCAATATTGCAGATGCAATAATTATCAAAACTTCTGAAGTGTAGTATTTCAAATACTAGGAGACAATCAGTGATAACAAAACGTAAACCAAAAAGTAAAATCGGCAAAAAGCTTTTTTTACTTTTTACAGTTTCTACCCTTGTTCCTCTAGTGATAATGACGGTTCAGGGGTTTCATTGTGCACACCGTGCTGTTCATAATGCCGCAGAAGCACATCTTCTTTCTTGTGTCGAAGCCAAAAAAAACCAAATTAAGAATTGGTTAGAAGAAAGAGAAAGAGAAATTCAATTTTTATCTGAGATTCCGTGTTTACAATCATGTTGTTGTGATGCTGGATACAACGAAAGTGTTTGCAATATACTACGTAACACAATTGAAAGGATGCCTAGTTATGAGAACATTTGCATTTTTGATATATCAGGTAATGTAATACTCCAAGAAGGAAAGAAAAAATATACAAAAAACTTTTCGTTGCCTACAGAGTTTAAAGCGGCTTTGAAAAGTAAATCATCTGTTTTTAGTCCCATTTTTTTTAGCGACAAAGGTATTCCTCAAATTCAAATAGCATATTGGATTCAAGAACCTGATGGACAAAAATCTCAAATTTTATGGGTTCATCTCAATCTGCAAGAGTCCATTAATAAGTTTCTTTCTGAAAAATCATGGCTTGGAAAATCTGGAAATATAATCCTTATCAATAAAAATGGTGAATTGATCGTGCCTAAGAAACAAAAAACAATAACTACAAGCAAGAATATTTTAGAACTTATAAAGGAAAAAAAAGTAGGTACATATCCCAGTCATTACAAAAAAATAGGCGCTTACAACTCCATAGATTCTTTAGACATGATTGTTGTTGCAGAGATGTCTTGGAAAGAAGCAATGTCTGAGTTATTTCCTTTTCTTAAGTTCTCTTTCATAACAGCCGGCATTTCACTAGTTTTTATGTTTTTTATTGCGAGCATGATGTCCAAACGAATAAGTACGCCTCTTTTACAAATGTCCACAGTTGCCCGAAAAGTCGCGGGAGGCGATTTAGAACAAAGAGTATCTAGCAGATATACAAAAAACCAAGATGAAGTTGCTACTTTGGCTTTTGATTTTAATTCAATGGTGGAAGAATTACAAGAAAATCGCCAAAGAATGGAACAAAAGCATAGAGAATTGATCAATGCTTATGAAAACTTAGAGAGAACCAAGTATCAGCTTAACCAAATTGAGTCTTTAGCGGTGATAGGAAAAACAGCGGCAAGTATTGTACATGAAATAAGGAATCCTTTATCATCAGTTAAAATGAATTTACAAATTCTTACTAGAAAGCTACAAGACGACCCTAAATATCATGAACATGGTCATATTGCCTTAACTGAAGTGCAGCATCTTGAAAATGTGTTATCTGAGTTATTAGATTATAGTCGTCCAATAAAGTTAGAACAAGTTGTTACAGATATCGATCATATCATAAAAGAATCTTTACAAAGCATATCAGGAAATATATCTGAAAAAGAAATAGAAATTTGTTGTAACGTAGTTCCAGTAAAGATTTCTATAGACAAAAGACGTTTTAAGCAAGTCTTGTCTAACATTATTTTAAACGCGATCCAAGCATCAAGACCCAAACAGAGAATTACCATAGAAGCTTTTTATAACAAAGAAGAATCAAAAACTATTATTGAAGTAATTGATCAAGGAGAGGGAATATCTTCGGAATACATAGAAGAAGTTTTTGAACCTTTCTTTACAACTCGTGAAAAAGGTACTGGACTTGGTTTGAGCCACGTCAAAAAAATTGTAGAGTTACATAGTGGAACGATAAAAATAGAAAGTAGTAGAGGCGAAGGAACAACAGTTAGAATAGCTCTTCCTATAAACAAAGAGGAGAATACATTTTGAAAAACTCCGAAGAATATATCCCAGCTTTAAAATATAACTTTTTAACACCACTGTATGATTTTTTACTACGCTGGACACTGCGAGAATCTACATTTAAAAGTGCTTTAGTTCGCCAGGCAAACATAAGAGAACAACATCAAATACTAGACATTGGTTGTGGAACCGGAACACTAACACTTCTAACAAAGCAAATGCATCCTCAAAGTCAAATATTTGGTATAGATGGTGATAGCACTATTTTAGAAATTGCAAAAAGGAAATCTATGTCAACTAATATTCAATTTGACAGAGGAATGTGCTACGCCTTACCTTATTCGGATAATTCTTTTGACAGAGCAATTTCTAGCTTGTTATTCCATCATTTAACAACAGATAACAAGAAAAAAACTTTAAAAGAAATATTCCGAATCCTTAAACCAGGTGGAGAGGTGCATATTGCAGATTGGGGAAAAGCACAAGATCCTATTATGAGAACAGCATTTCTTCTTATTCAAATGTTAGACGGCTTTAAAACCACAACTGATAATGTAAAGGGACAACTACTTTGTTTTCTTTCTGAAGCAGATTTCCAAGAAGTAAAAGAAGTAAAGAAATATCGGACCGTTTATGGTACGCTTTCACTTTATAAAGGAGTCAAAACATAGTTTTGAGATAGAGATGAAAAACTCAATAATTTCTAGTTATAAAATTATCAAGAAACAAAGGTTCATTCTTGTTCTATTTTGCCTTTTTATTCTCATATTCGTAATAGCCCCTCTCTCACGGCCAGATTTTATAGGTTGTATTGGTATTGATGCTAGTATTTCAATCTTATTAATTGTAAGTTTATTTTTTGTCACCGAAAAAACTTTTGTACTCGCCTTGCTAGCAACGTTTTCCGTATTATTGATCCGTAGCTTACTTTATATCTTTCCATCGAATTTGTTAGTTATAACAAGTAATACATTAAGTTTTATATTACTCATTGTTGTTACAATGAATATTTTTGTGCTGCTTTCACAGAAAAACAAAACTGATATTGAAACACTAGCAGCAGCAATATCAGTTTATTTAATGATAGGACTAATATTTGGGTTTATCTACGCGACTATGCACCACTTAAATTCTTTATATTTTTCCTTTAAAGAAGAGCCTCTTTTGCATCAATTTTCAGTGTGGCTATACTATAGTTTTGTAACTTTAACAACTTTAGGTTACGGAGATATTGTACCGTTATCTCCTTTTGCAAAAATGCTCTCTTGTCTGGAAGCGATTTTGGGACAAATGTATTTAGCAATTACCATAGCTCATGTTGTGGGGTTAAGGATAAACGCAGGTAGATATAGGGATTCTGGCTAAAAAAATAAGTGTTTATCTCAAAAATTCTAAACGATGATTACTACTGTGATTTTCGTCAATCTCATTAATATTTATGACTTAAGGGTATCATCAATTTAAACTGGAAAGAAACTTTCCACCACTGGAAACATTTTTTCCACTTAAACCTTTTTGTGAATTTAACAAATCTTACACCAAATCGCCCCAATCCTTTATATTTTGAATATCTAAAACAAAACCATTTGAGCTTCTAACTAAATGGAACAAGATTTGCTAGTCTTCCATTAAAGAAATCTAAAAACGAAACTCCAAAAACATTTAAATAAAGGATTGTAATATGAGATTTTTTATAATTTTGGTTATCTGCATACTTATCTCTGTTTCTTGTACAGAAAGTAACAACACCAACTCCGAAAGTACAAATCAAACGGAACAAAACAATACAGAAAACACAAATAGCACAGATACCGCTGAAGTGCCTGAATGGAATAATACTCACTGCCCAGTAATGGAAGGGAAAGTAAAAGAAGATGGTGGAAGCATAATGTATCAAGGTAAGTTGGTTCGCTTTTGTTGTCCGAAATGCATCAAAAAATTTAATGATAATACCGAAAAATATCACGAAACTTTAGTTTCGTATTCGCAAGGTGCAAAATCTAAATCTGAAAATCATGGTGAGCATGATGACGAAGATCATTCTGGGCATAACCACTAGTATATGTCTAAGAAAAAACAGCGTTCTGCAGCTCTTATGCAAAACGCTGTACATTTTGCAAGAACCTAAATAGAGGTAGCTCTTTGTAAAGGAAAAGGGTAGATAATGAGTAATCTATTTAATGATATAAAAAAAGAGCTGGCAAGCATGGTGTCTTCAGCGGTGGGGCTTTCACCGCTTTCTCCTGATGCCAGTGAAGAAGAAAAAAAAATATACCAACAAAAGTTAATGGAGCGCGTAGCTCGTAGAGGTATGTGGAGTACTATTTTATTAATGCCTGTATTCCTGACGCTACTATGGCTAGGAACGTTTCTTGCGCCTGAAAAAAAACATGACCACAGTAAACACAAACAAAAAAACACAAAAAGCAACGAACGAAAAATTAAGTTTTGGACGTGCTCTATGCACCCACAAATTAAATTGCCAAATAACGATGCAAAATGTCCGGTATGTTTTATGGATCTAGTCCCTGTTTATAGCGGTGGAAATGAAGTCGGACCAAATGAACTTAGCTTAACAAAAAATGCTCTAAAACTCGCCAAAGTAAAAGCAGAACCGGTACTATATCGTAGATTAACTCATACTTTGAGAATAGTAGGTAAAGTCGATTATGACGAAACAAAAGTAACAAATATAAACTTGTGGACTCCAGGAAAAAGCAAACTGGATCGTATGTTCATAGACTTCACAGGTGCAAATGTAAAAAAAGGTGCACCACTTGTTGAAGTCTATAGCCCTGATTTAATTGCTGCCCAGGGAGAATATTTGTCCGCTTATGACAGTTATAAAAAACTAGTAGAAGATTCTCATGTGGGAGGACTTGCTGACAATTTACAAGCCTCCAAGCGCAAACTAATAGATTTAGGAATGACAGAGGAACAAATCCATACTCTAGAGAATAAAAAGCAACCACAACAAACAACGATCATTTATTCCCCTGTATCTGGTACTGTTGTGGGAAAACTAGTAAATGAAGGTGAATGGCATGGCCGCGGAATGTCGCTTTATCGTATTGCCGACCTCTCAAAAGTTTGGGTAAAATTAGATGCATATGAGACTGATATTGGACGGGTTCGTAATGGCCAACAAGTTGAGTTTGAAACAGAGGCGTATCCTGGCAAGGTGTTCACAGGAAAAATAGCATTTATTGATCCTTTTTTAAATACAACAACACGTACTGTTCGCTTAAGAGTTAATGTTAACAATCCTGATGGAGAGCTTAAGCCGGGGATGTTTGTAAGAGCTAGTATTAAAGTACGAGTCGCAGAAGAAGGGCAAGTGATTACTCATAAATATACGAAGAAACCTATAAAGATTCGTAGTCGTGTGCTAACAATACCGCACACAGCACCGCTATTCACAGGAAAAAGAGCCGTGGTGTACTTGCAGAAAGAAAAAAAGAAATATGATAGTAGTCTCGGGAAAATGAAAGTAGTCCAAAGGCTATATTATGCTGTCGAAGTGGAATTAGGACCTCGTGTGGGTGACTATTATGTTGTCTTGTCGGGTTTAGAAGAAGGACAAATGGTTGTAAGCCAGGGAGTATATAAGATAGATTCCGCGCTACAAATTATGGCCAAACCAAGTATGATGAATCCTCCGAAAAAACAATTGGCATCAGAAAAAACAAAAACTTCGCAAGAAAATGTACCTCCATATGCAATAGCAAGCTCTAACTACCACAAAAAGATGAAAGATATTGTAGATAGTTATCTCAAATTAACACAGAGTTTGGCGAAGGACAATGTACAAGACGCACACCATTCGCTATTGGCGCTTGAAAAGCATAGTAAAAAAGTATTAGCCGATGGTTTTTCTTTACCACAAATTTCCAATGCTAGAATTACAGAACATGTGACAGCGTTATCTAATTTTTTAGCAAAAATAGACAAAAAAGAAGATGTCAAACTTTTGCGTAAAGAGCTTAAAGGTTTAACACGTATAGTAACAACTTATTTAGAAGATTTTGGCCATGAGTATTCGAAGTCTTTACACCGCATGTATTGTCCTATGACAAAAGGTTATTGGTGGCAGTTTTCTGAAGAACTACAAAATCCATACTTTGGAAAAAAAATGCTACGCTGTGGTAACAAAAAAACAACATTAGATCCGTTGCAAGAAAAACAAATGGGGAAAATTGCGGCGATGTCGGGAAAATATTGGGATAGTAACGCTGCATATCACCAACCAATAAATGAACTCATCACAGCCTACCTCAATATAGGCAATATTATGGCCCAGGATCAGGTACAAGAAATTCACAAACATAAAAAAACTATGGTAAGAGCTCTCGCAAAAATTAATACCAAAACAATGGTTCGTGGATCGCAAACCAGGAAAAAGATAAGGTCACAACTTAGTGCTTTGCGTCAAGTACTTATGGAAATGCACGGCCATGATATTAAGCAGTTGCGGCGAGACTATTTTGATATTTCAAATGCACTTATTGCCTACATAAAAGATTTTGGGCATCTTTACTCTCGTGACTTATACATAGTGCATTGCCCAATGTATCGTTATGACTTAGGTGGATCTTGGATTCAAGACAATAAAAGAGTTAATAATCCATACTTTGGAAGTGAAATGCTGCGTTGTGGAGATATTGAAGGAATTATTCCTACTATCGCAAAATCAAACAAGGAAGGAGAATAGAAATGGTCGAATCGAATAGTGATAAAACGTTTATCGATAAGATTATTTATTTTTTTCTGGCCAACAAACTTGTTGTTTTTCTTCTAGTTACAGCGATTGTAGGCATGGGGTTTTACGTTATGCCTTTTGATCATGGTTTAACCTGGTATCCGTCTGACCCTATTCCCGTAGATGCGATTCCAGATATTGGAGAAAATCAACAAATTGTTTTTACTGAGTGGATGGGAAGAAGTCCACAAGATATAGAGGACCAAATTACCTATCCGTTAAGCGTATCATTACAAGGTGTACCTGGAGTAAAAACAATTCGTAGTTATTCAGCATTTGGATTTTCTACAATCTATATTATTTTCAAAGACAATATTGATTTTTATTGGTCGCGATCGCGAGTTCTTGAACGACTTAGTGTAGCAAGCAAGGAATTACCCTCGGGTGTAGTTCCCAATTTAGGGCCTGATGCGACAGGTTTAGGACAAATTTTCTGGTATACACTAGAGGGACGAGATGAAAAAGGAAATGTTACCGCAGGATGGGAGCCTCAAGAGTTAAGAAGTATCCAAGATTGGTATGTTCGTTATGCTTTACAAGCGACAGAAGGTATCAGTGAAGTATCTTCGGTTGGTGGGTTTGTAAAAGAATATCAAATTGATGTAGATCCAGATGCCATGTGGGCACACAAAATAAAACTGCAAGATATTTTTAAAGCTGTCAAAAAAGCAAACATTGATGTCGGAGCCAAAACTATAGAAAATAATGGTGTTGAATATATTATTCGCGGAATAGGCTTCATTAAGAATACAAAAGATTTAGAAAACACAGTTATTACAACAAGAAATAACGTTCCTATTTACATAAAAAACGTAGCAAAAGTTGTTATGGGACCTGCTTTACGTCGTGGTGCTTTGGATAAAGGAGGTGCAGAAGCTGTTGGAGGAGTAGCCGTGGTACGCTATGGTGAAAATCCTAAAAAAGCCATCGAAAATATAAAAAAGAAAATCGCACAGATTGCCCCAGGACTTCCCAAAAAGACTCTTGCTGATGGAACTGTTAGCCAAGTTACAATTATACCTTTCTATGACCGTACAGTTTTAATTGAAGAGACGTTGGATACATTAAGAATAGCACTAACAGACGAGATTATTATTACTATAGTAGTCATCATCTTATTTTTGATGAATTTAAAAATATCAATGTTAGTTTCCCTCACTTTACCTCTATCGGTTCTGATTACATTTATTTTAATGAGTTACTTTAAAATCGACTCTAACATCATGTCGTTATCAGGAATTGCAATAGCAATTGGCACCATTGTTGACATGGGGGTGATTATGTCGGAAAACATTGTACGTCACTACAATGAAACTCCCAAGGGACAGCGTAATTTGAAAGTGGCTTTTGAATCTTCTTCCGAAGTAGGAAAAGCTATTTTAACAGCTATATCAACAACTATTGTTTCTTTCATTCCCGTTTTTGCCATGCAAGGGCCTGAAGGTAAGTTATTTAAACCTCTGGCGTTCACAAAAACTTTTGCCCTTTTAGGGAGTGTTGTGTGTGCTTTGGCGATTATCCCCGCTTGTTGTCACGTACTGCTAGGTGATTGGAAACTTTCGAAGAAAGCAAAAATATTTCTGATTTACTTTTCTCATATAGTATTTTTGTCTATAGGAGCTGCTGCGGCATATGTTCTGACATGGTGGGTAGGTGTTATTGTTGGTGTGATGACGGTGTATTCATTTATAAAATCGCAAATACCAGAAAAGAGTAAGTATTATCTCGATTTATTTATAAATTTAACCATTGTCGCCATCGCTATTTTTTATATGACAAAAAGTATGGCGCCGCTGGGAAAAAACGCTTCTTTTATAGCAAATTTTATCGTAGTGGCAGGAGGCATATCGTCTTTAATTCTCGCTTTTATGGCATTTATATGGATATATCGTCCCTTACTATCACTGATCTTAAATTTTAAAAAGCTCTTTCTATGTTTTGTAACACTTATCGTTCTCACTGGAATTACCATTGGAATGGGATTTGATCGAACATTTCGCCCCGTTGTCAAAGCACTAAATTTATTTGGAGTATCTGAAGAAACGGTACGCTCAACAGACTTCTGGGTGTGGGGAGTGCATACTTTCCCTGGATTAGGAAAAGAGTTTATGCCTCCACTTGATGAAGGATCTTATTTATATATGCCTGTGGTTATGCCTCATGGATCAATTGGTGAAGCAATGGATGTTCTTAGTCAACAGGACATAAGACTTAGTCAAATTCCAGAAATTGATATTGTTGTCGGTAAAATTGGGCGTGTAGAAAGTTCTCTTGATCCTGCTCCTGTATCAATGATCGAAACTATTATTCAATATAAACCGGAATATACGATTATAAACGGCAAAGAAATCAGACAGTGGCGAGATCACATAAAAACACCTGATGATATATGGAAAGAAATCCTAAAAGCAACTGAAGTGACAGGAGCAACATCTGCACCGAAACTACAGCCCATAGCAGCTCGTATTGTCATGCTCCAATCGGGAATGCGCGCACCTATGGGAATCAAAATTCGCAGATCAAGCAGTGACGACGTTCGTAAAATTTTACAGGAAATGGAACAATTTGGATTCGAACTGGAAAAATTTCTTAAAGAAGTTCCCGGAGTTCAGCCCGCATCTGTTGTTGCTGATCGCGTTGTTGGTAAACCTTATCTTGAATTCCATATTGATCGCGAAAAAATAGCTCGTTATGGGGTAAATATTCGCGATGTTCAAGATGTTATTGAAATTGCAATTGGAGGTATAAAAGCAAGTACAAGTGTTGAAGGCCGTGAACGTTATCCTATTCGTGTTCGTTACAAACGTGAACTAAGAGACTCAATGGATGCCATGGAAAAAATATTGGTACCTACGAGTTCTGGTACACAAATCCCAATTATGCAAGTCGCTGAAATTCGCTATGTACGCGGACCACAAGTAATTAAAAGTGAAGACGGATTTTTAGTCAGCTACGTTCTTTTTGATAAGAGAAAAGGATATGCCGAGGTTAATGTTGTAGAAGCTGCTCAAAAATATTTAAAGGAAAAAGAAGAAAAGAATGAATTAATTCGCCCAGACAGTACAGAGTACAACTTCTCTGGGAGTTATGAAAATCAGGTACGCTCTGAGAAACGTTTGATGATTCTTATTCCAATATGTTTGTTTACCATTTTCATGATTCTATACTTTAATTTTAATAATCTACTGTTGACTATTGTTGTGTTTATGGCGATACCAGTTGCACTTTCTGGTGGATTTATTCTTATCTGGCTTTACGGGCAACCTTGGTTTTTAAATTTTGACATTTTTGGAACCTCTGCAAGAGAAATTTTCAACATCCAACCCTACAATTTATCGGTTGCTGTTTGGGTAGGTTTTATTGCCGTTTTTGGTATCGCTTCGGACGACGCTGTTGTAACGGCAACATACTTAGAGCAAACATTTAAAAAACGAAAAATTACCTCTGTGGTAGATATTCGTATAGCTACTGTTGATGCTGGAGCAAAACGAATCCGCCCATGCTTGATGACTACAGCAACAACAATATTAGCATTAATGCCTGTTCTTATGAGTTCAGGAAGAGGTTCCGATGTAATGATTCCCATGTCTCTTCCAAGTGTTGGTGGAATGCTATTTGCTTTAGTGACGCTATTTGTTGTACCAGTCTGCTACTGTGGAATCAAAGAAATCGTATGGAAATTTAAGCTGGACGCTGAAGGAGAAGAAGATGAATAACGTTTATCTTGTTTATCATAATGCCGGAAAAGAGTACCTGCTTAAAGAAACTGAAGACAATATTATTGGGCGCGGTATTGAAGGTGAAAGTCCTATTGCCGCCATCGTTCTACCGCATCCATCAATATCCAGGCAACATGCTAATATTAAGTTTTGTAAAGAAACTAAGCGTTGGCTATTTCACAATTTAAGCCGTAATCCTTCTCAAGTTTCAGGAAAATCTATTTCCGAAAAAAAAGAACTCAAGCATGGAGATCAAATCAATATTGGGCCATTTAGCTTTTCTTTTTTTGAAAAGTCTTTAGCTCTTGATGATACCATGGAGTTACCTATGATGAAGCCACCAAGGGAAGGATCATTTGCTAGTAATTGGGAGGATAATGAAAAAACTCCTTTGGGCTCAACAATCGAAGCAGTCGTTATGGTTTTTTTCATACTTCTGTCACTGTTTATCTTTTTTTATTGTTTTGTGTGGTAGAGGTCCACTATGAATAACATGTATATCAAGTTTTTATCTGTCCTTTGTACACTTTGCATTGCAAGTTGTTCTACAGTAGATGTAGATGATGACACCGCTGAAATTTTTGCAACTATTGGCGAACCACTAGCGGTTTCTCAACAAAAAAATGAGACAGATATGAAAACGCAAAAAAGTTCTAAAGGTCCGGTGACATTAAACTCACTTATCAAGTTGGCATTAGAGAATAACCCGCAAATACAATCAGCTCGTCATAAATGGAGGGCTACAGCGGAAAAATATCCTCAGGCAATATCATTGCCTGATCCAATGTTAACATATACTTTCTTTTTGAAAGAACCAGAAACACGTGTAGGACCGCAAAGGCATAAAGTCACTATCATGCAGAACATACCTTTCCCAAAAAAACTACATCTTAAGGGGGAATTGGTAAAGGACGATACGCAAATAGCACGTTTAGCTTATGAGCGTACAATTCGCGATGTTGTGGCTAAGGTACAAAAACATTTTTATGAATTAGTTTATATCGAGAAAGCAATTGAAATTACGAAAAAAAACGAAGATTTAGTTGCGCAATTGGTAAAGGTTGCTGCTGTCGAAAATACTTCAGGGAAAGCACCTTTACCTGACTTGATGAAAGCTCAATCCCAACTAGCACAGTTGGGCTATGATTGTATTCGGCTGCAGGAATTGCGTGAAGTAGAAATAGGTCAACTAAACGCTTTTTTGAATCTCAATCCGCAAAATATTATACAGCTACAAAACCTTATTTTTATGGAAGCGGAAGAACTAAAGCAATTTGAAGTTTTCTATCAGTATGCTCTGAAGAATAACCAGGAAATTTTGGCAGCAACTGTAGCTATTAACAAAGCCGATCATAAACTAGCTCTTGCTTTTACTGAGTACTTTCCTGATTTTTCGGTTGGCGCATCATGGACGCAAGTAGATAGAACACTTTCTGGATTTAATTTTGATTTTGACGATGATGGTCAGGACATTTATGGCATTACCTTTGGCGTTAACCTTCCAATATGGATACCTAAACGCAATGCTCGTGTACGTGAATCACGACATAATATTCAGGATGCCAAGCAAACCAAAAAAAATATAGAAAACCAGCTCGCAGCAGAATTAAAAAAAGTGTATTACAAAGTCAGCAATTATGTGCGTTTGACAAAACTTTATAACGATAGGTTGTTACCAGAGGCAGAGAATTCGATAGAAATTGCCGAAAATTGGTATCGAGATGGCGAAAAAAGCCTTCTTAGTGTTTTGGAAAGCCAAAGTGTGTGGCTTAATTTTTCGTTGTCATTAGCTCGTGCTCAAAGTGACTATGCCCAGGGCATTGTTACATTATCGCAATTATGTGGTGGATCACTTCCTTCAGAAATCACTACAAGAGAGGAGAAATAAAGATGAATATTTACTATGTACCGAGTTTATTGTTTTTATTACTTCTCACTGGTTGTTGGAGCTACAAACCAAAAGTTCATTTGAGTAAACCTCCAGTTATAAAACCTCTTGTACAGCCACAAACTTCTAGGATCAATACGGAAGAACATATAAAAAATCGTTGGCATGAGTCGTTGAAAAGAGATAATGAACAGCAAGTAATTCTATATGATTTTACTTCGCCCTTAGCAAAAAAATACAGATCTTTTGCCGATGCTCCTGAAGATAAACTATCTCAACAGTTGTCTTTAGAGCTTTTAATCTGTCTTGCATACGAACGTAACTCAAGTATTAAAGATATCAAAAAGAAAGTAGAATCAGTAAAACAAAGATATCCACAAACATTCTTTTTACAAAATCTACTCGCGCAATACTCTTCGTTTACGAGAACCATAAATACAAAAGTAGGTATGCAGACACAAAGTCCTACAGTTGATATGAGCACACCTCAACCAGCCAGATCGAGCATCATGGGAGAGATTATTAACACAGAAGTAAAGATGGTAGAGTTAGAATATACCATTGTACTGCGAGATTTAATTAACAGAATAACAAAAGACTATGCCGATTTGATCTATGCAGAAGAAAGTCTGCATATCCAACAAGAACACGAACAAATAGTTTCCGCTTTGGAAAATACAGCCAGAGATAAATTTCGTGCAGGACTAACTGGTTATGCTGATGTTTTAAAATTACAGATTTTAAAAGCTAATATCCAGGAAGATACAAAAACATACGAAGAAAGATTGAAAACGGTAAAAGTAAGTATCCTTACCACGTTAGAACTGCCAACAAATTCAAATTTAGGTGCGCCCTCAAAAAGAAATATCCATAAACTACAAGTAGACCTCAATAAACTATACGAAAAAGGTTTGTACAACCGACAAGAAATTCAAATGATCGCCTTAAAAAGCCAAAAACTACAACAAGTCATTTCTCTCGCAAAGGATAAACTATATCCCGATTTCACTACTGGCTTAAGTTATTTTGAAAATAGAAACAAAGAACGCGTTGGAGCAGGAAGACAAAAAGAATCATTCTCTGATCGCATTGACAATATGCCGCGATTTGATTTTGCACAAAGAGATAGTTATATACAAGAAATGGTCGTTAAAAATACTGCAATACAAGAACAGTTAAAAGATACCAAGCAAAAAACGATTCATAAAATTCGCGATTTATACTTCAAAATAGATACAAGTTGGCGTCAGATTATCCTACACGAAAAGAAGCTAATCCCTCTTGCAAAAGAAGCACTCAAAGTAACACGTGTCTCCTACCAAGCTGGAAAAAAAGTAGATTTTTTAGATGTATTAGACACAGAAAGAACACTACTCGACCTTTCTTTAATGTTAGTAAAGTTCAAGAAAGAATACCAATGGCATGTGGCTGATTTGCAAAAAACTATGGGACTTTTTGAAATTAATAATTAAAAGTATTACAAATTCTTTGAAACGGTCCAAATTTGGTTATATTAATGAAAAGAAGTCTCAAACCCGAATTTTACTGTAAAGCCTTAGTTAGTAACGATTTATAATTCGGGCAAGATAAGTCTCACTTTAGTCGCAACTCGCAAAATAAAACTGCGATTGAGGGTTTGCGACTAAAGTGCGACTAGGAATACCCGAACCTTAAAACATTGCAAAATAATTACTTACGAATTTTTGCGGGTTTGCGACTAAATTTTACAAGTTTGGGATTACAAACCATATTGAAAATCTTCAAAAACAGACCCATGTAAATGCAGTTTATCTTTTTCTAAAGTTCCAATTCCCTGCTCAGAGGCCCATTTCAATAATTCTTTCGCTGGTGCTGATTTTCTGATGCCCATGAAATGACTTTTGTAGATATCTTGAGCAGAGATCACAGATTTACTTCTTTTCTTCGCATAGTTCATAATCTTACGCACTTTTTCTTCATCGGCAGTTTCGTCAAGAATTCCTAAAACTCGTTTTAAGTGTTGCTTGTAATACTTGATAATTTCAATTGCATTCTGCAAAGTCAGTTTGGTAAGTAGAGGTTCATCGGCGATCACAGCAAGTATTAGAGAAATTCTTAAAAGTTGCCCTGGCATTTTGTTTAGTGGATTTTGTAAAATTTCCGCTTGTTCTAAGCTTGTTTTCTTATGGGAAACGAACCATTTTATCCAAAGTTTCTTAGCTTCCTCTGTGAACTCTATAATTTTAGGTTCGTTATTATTGTAGAGATTCAAAAATAATTTTTGAATCTCTGTTTCAGCTTCTACGGATATATCTTTTTCTGACCACTCAGTTGAATGAATGGGATCTGGATAGGAAAAAAGTATCCTGTCGAGAAAGCCATCATCCTTCATACCCTTTTTGAGGGTATCGAGTTCCTTAGGTGGTATAGCACCAGTTATAGACAAAAAGGGATCTGTCAAATACTGAGGTGCTTTTCCTTTTCTATCTACAGGACTTGATGCTCCTGCCCACACTGAGAGAAAGAACTGCCTATCACTACCGTTACCACCTTTGTATTGGTTATGCGATTTTACCCATGCAGTTAGTTCGTCGCGAATAAGAACGACTCCTTGAGGATTGTTGGCGAGTATTTCGGCGATAGACTCAACAGTTGCATCGGCAATATGTGTTCTGATGTAGTAAAATGGTTCTGGCGGTTGAGGGGGAGAATCAACAGCTAAACCTTTTTTCTTGTCTTTTTTCCAAGTTTGGATGTCAGATTCATATTCTGCTAAGCTTTGTAGATACTCCTCCTTACTCTCATTGTTTCTTTCAATGTTTTCTTTTTCAATTGGCTTAAGTAAGTCGGTGACT
Source organism: Candidatus Uabimicrobium amorphum (assembly GCF_009002475.1). Taxonomy (GTDB): domain Bacteria; phylum Planctomycetota; class Uabimicrobiia; order Uabimicrobiales; family Uabimicrobiaceae; genus Uabimicrobium; species Uabimicrobium amorphum. The sequence goes on along the minus strand of NZ_AP019860.1, from coordinate 7,699,714 downwards.
TTTATCAAAGCAGGGCTTTTACCTGATCCGGGAGCTGCAACAACAGCCGAATATATTGCACAACTTTCTGTCCATGATTTTTTTACTTGAATTTTTTTTGAGCTGCCAATGACACCAGCAGCAACGGTCAAAAGAGGAGTAGCAACAAAATCAGTAGGGCAATCTACTGCTTCAGCAACTTCTTTACAAAATCGGCGTAAAGGTTCTGGTAAACAGCATATAGGAAATTTTGGGACTTTATTCCTGGAGATAAGGTTCTCTCTTTCCAACTGTGTTTGGCTACTACTAGCATTTTTTATATACTGTTGAACTAAACTTGAAAAATTACCATTGGCTTCCTTCAATAAATCGTTTACATCAAACTTGTCACTCTTTTTGTCTTCGAAATAAATAGCTTTGACTTTTTGATGTAAGTTGATTATCTCTTCGGAAATCTCTTCTGTACCTTTATCAAACCAAATATATATTTTTCTATTTGGAAAGGCGCTGATAATTTCGGATATATTGTTTGTGTTGGTAACACCAAATATAGAAACTCCTGTAATTCCAACGCTTGCAAGACAAAGAGCATTTGCTAACGACTCAACGATGACCACTTCTTCGCTATTGGTATCAAAACAAAGCATGCCCTTTTTTGTTCCATGAGCTATCTTTTGAGAGTCTTGTAAACCAATCTTTTCGATACCAACAAGATTTTTACCACTATAGCTGTATATGGGAGCGACGATACTTATGGTATTCTGATAACTATTGATTCGTAGCTTTTCACTGCAGTATTTTGCGCTTATTTCGGCCAGTTTAGAATCAAAACCTCTTTGATTTTTTAACCAATTCAATGCAGTGCTAAAATCTAATCTTTCGGAAACATCCCAGATGTAGAGAAAGAGATTTTTGTTGTTATTTTTGTCATCAGAGACAGTTGGTTTGTAGAATGGGATATTTTCTCCGATAATCTTGCGAGCTGCTTCGTGGGGCTCACAATTGCTATAAATGCTTTCAAAGTCAATAATATCTCCCTCTTTGCCACAGGCAAAGCAATGAAAAAATTCATTTTTTATTCCGAAGCCCTTACTTTTATTATTACAGAAAGGACATGTTTCTGCTCTGTAACCAGAACCTACTTTTTTTAATTTTATACCAGTTCGATTTTCAATGTAGGATTTCAAATTTTTCTGTTTGGCTGCAACAAATATGTTTTCTTTACCCATGATTACCCTCCTTGGAATAGCGATTAGCTACCCTTATCAAAAAAAATTTGAATGCAGAGGGATTTTTTGGTAGGTTATAAATCCTCTGCATGCATGTGGGTCGACTCGGAAGCCAGGAGCCCTAATTCCTGGCTTCTTCATATCCACACTTCAAGACAATACACTTTTGCGACAACTAGTCGCTAAAAGCATTTTCAATTGCCCGTTTTATTGATTCGGGAGTAACATGTGTATAATGTGCAGTCATCTCTGAATTGGTATGACCAACAAGATTACCTATTTCCTGTAACTTAGCTCCGTTATCAGCAAGTATGCTAATAAAAGAGTGACGAAAACAGTGAAAGCCTATACCTTCGTAATCACTATCCTTTAAAGCTCTCACAAAAGTCGGGTATAATGTGTGTACACTCAACTGCCCACCATTTGGTCCAGGAAAGACCCAACGTTCTTTGTTGCGACTCTTTTGTTCTTCTAAAACAGCTTTGAGCTTACTCGACATGTAAACTCCACGACATACTTTCTGTACTTTTCTTGATTGTTTATCCGAGTACACATACAAAATTTCTTTGGTGAAATCTACATTAAGCCAGGTAAGTTCAATCAGTTCTTTCCTACGAATACCTGTATGTGCAAAGGTAATAATAATAGGAATGATCCAATGATCTTCACCTAAACGTTCTTTTGCCAATCTAATGATATGCTTAATTTCTTGACGATTTAGATGGCGGAAACGTTTTATCTTTTTTATTTCCTCTACTGTAAAATTCTTTCGTGCAAGAAGGCTCTTTATTTCAGATGTTGTACGGAAGATATTTTTTGCTTCATCTTCTTTTTCTTTTTTGACATGATCCAGCACGTTTTCGGTAAGATATTCTTTTTCTATAGCACATTGGAAAATTTCACGAAAAGTGTAGAGTTCTTTGTTGATGGTTTTGGCCATTACTTTTTGTTTTTTGCGATATTTTTTGTATCTCTCAAAAAAAATAACGGTAACATCCTTGATAAAAAGGCGTTGATAGTGTTTTGATGCGAATTTCTTCAGGTGGTTTGCATGAATAATTTTTGTCTTAGATGAGTTACTGTCACTGTCAATTTCAGAAATATATATATCGATAAATGCCAAGACGAGTATACTCTTAGAGGGATCCTGGTGTGGTTTTTTAGGTTTGTTGATGGTTTGGGAAAATACAAAGTCACCTATGTTGTGCTTTGGGATTTCTACAAATCCATAGCGCATTTGTACAACTAAGGTATTGATTTTGCATTGAACCAATTCTGCGTAATGTTCACTTTTCCCAACATATTTGACATATTTTTCACCGAATAGGCAAAAGCTGACTCGCCATCCATTTCCATGGCGAAGAGGTTTGGGTTTTATTTTAGCCATAACTTTCTTCCTAAAATTTAGTTCGAAAATTTGTATGGCCTTTAGAAAGTCTGGCTGTCGGAGAATTCCCCCACTTTTTCCCCCATGACCGAGCATAGGCAAAAAAAAAACAGCAGATTACCATATTTAAAACTGGTTAGAATCTGCTGTTTTTCTATGTTTGGTTAGTGCGACCATCACTAACTCTTACATTATACTGTTTTGCGGCTTGTATTGCTCGCAAATTTTGTAAAATTAGTTTGGTGCGAAAGGAGGGACTCGAACCCTCATGCCCGAAGGCACTAGATCCTAAATCTAGCGCGTCTGCCAATTTCGCCACTCTCGCATTTCAGGTTGGCATTGTACCAGAAAAGACTTTGATGTCAAATACTTTTTTGAAATTTTTTTTGTTTTTTCTATTTATTACTGGTAAATGACGAAAATGTGTTAGAAAATCTCCGTTGCAAGACTTTATAGTTTACAAATTAATCAGAATAATTTATATTTTAATGAAACTAGTTTTTCTAACCCATTTTCATGATTTTCATTCCGGAAATACCTTATGATAAAGAGGAAAGATTTTAAGATTTTATCTGATATTCACGATATATCATTAGATGAGACGAAAATAATTGAGCTTTCTCCTGGAACGACTATAGGTCCTAAAGTTGGTAGTTCTCGTCGTTACGAAATTATTACTTTACTGGGAACAGGCTGTATTGGTTGTGTTTATTTGGTAAAAGATCATGAGAGTTCCGGAAAGTTATTTGTTCTGAAAATAATCATTCCTCATCATCTCAATACACAAGCAAAGGTTGATAAATTTATCTCACTTATCAATGACCTTTATCAACTTGAGCATGAAAACTACATTGAAATCATCGATTTGTGGAAACAAAAAAAGCTGTACTTTTTTGTAATGGAGCACATTGAGGGAGCGGCGCTTTCTGATTGGCTACAGCAACAGAAAAATACCGGAAAGTATGTGTCCATTGTCGATGCGTGCAAAATGGTTTTGCAGTTGTGTGAGGTTGTGAAGTATTTTCATGAAACTCGGGCGCATCGTTTACTTCATCCCAATAATATTCTTATTGGGGAAGGTGATGACATTTGTTTAAAGATAGGGGATTTGGGGCTAGAGGAGCTTCTTAATGATAGTGCCTGGGAAAGGTTGTCTATTCATGAAAATTATCAAAATTACCTATCTCCTGAGAGTGGGTCTTCTTCTGCCGATGGACGGCTCTGCGATATTTATGCTTTGGGTTCGATTTTGTACGAAATCCTAACGTTCCAAAGTTATGAAGAGCATATTCGTCTATCTTCTATTCGTTATGACATTCCTCCTGGTTTAGATGATATCATCACAAAAGCTACTCGTATCAATCCTGCTGAGCGTTATCGTGACATTGATGCTTTAATTCTTGCTCTGAATACTTTCCAAAAGAGTATGGTGGCGCGAAAAGCAAAAACTTTGCGTTATAAAGAGTCTGAAGTTCGGGAAAAGGAAAAATTAAACGAGGCATCGCAGATATTGGGGGCTATCGTCCAAAAGTATAAACAAAAAGAGAAGGAAAAGCAAAAAGACGAACCTCAGGCTGACGAAGAGCAAATGGCGTCGAAATTCGAAGAAATTAATGCGGCGTTAAAAACAAAACATGAGCATTTTCAAATTGTTGAAACGTCTAGACAAAAGAGTCCGCAGCCTAATAATGTAGAGAAAGTCCAAAATAGCGAAGATGAGTTACTGGAGTTGTCCAAGCAGATTCAGACGACCCCTGAAGAAAATCATATGGAGAAGTTGTTCGCGGAGGAGACTACGAAAAGAGAGGCACTTTCTGACATTGGACCGTTAGAGGCTATACCTGTTGACCCCGAAGAGTTTCCTGAAAATGAGGAAAAAGAAAAACCTCAAGCAGAGAAGAAAGAGGAAAGCGAAGAACCTCTTCTTGGCAAACCAAAAAAATTAAAGTTGAAAAGATATTTTCCTGGGGCTAAATCAACGGGTACTAATATCAAAAAGATCTCCGAGGAAGACCGCGAAAAGCGCCATATTACAAAGAAAAAGCTTATTAGTAGTATCCAAGAGCAAAAAGAGCAGAACATTGCCGATGATTTTGCACATGCACAAAGCATATTGGAGAAGGCGAAAGAGGAAGAGCAGGAGCAAGAAAATACTGCTGCTGAGAATACTGCCGATACAAACGCAACTGAAAATACGGAGGAGATAAGCTCGGCGGAAAGTGGCGATGAAATCGCGACAACTAACAAAAACAAATTAAAGAAATACTCCCTTCCGTCTGGGAACAAAAAGAAGCGTTTTAAGGTTACCATTGATTATAAGAAAGATTTGGAATCATTGGGAGCACCTAAGAAAGTTGGCTTTTCAGGGGCAGAACAGTCTGAAGATAATGATGCTGGTGAAAATTTAAAAGACGCTGCGGAGAATACGGAAGAGAATACCGTAGGTGCGTCCACGGATAGCGATGGCAAGAGTGATACTGTGGATAGTGAATCTTCGCAAGAAAGCGCAACGGAGGATTCCAAAACTTCAAGAGAAGCCGTTTGGGAACAAGAAACACAGATTGATCGTAAGGTTGAGAGAGCGTCTGAAATATTAGACGAACCTGATGAAAAGCAGTCCCTCGAACAACATGGATTGGATTTGGAAGATCTTGCGCAAAGTGATTCTACTTCTGAAGTAAATTCTACAGAAGAAAGCGGTGAATCTGAAGCCGTGGAAGATGAACCTGAAGAGGAAAGTGAGTCTGTGGAGGAGGATGAATCCGCAAGCGATGAATCTGAATCAATGGAAGACGAATCTGAAGCGGAAGAGTCCGAATCGGAAGAGAAAAGTGAGTCCGTGGAAGAAGGCACATCGGAAAGCGATGAATCTGAACCAGTGGAAGACGAACTTGAAGAGAAAAGCGAGTCTGCAAAAGAGGATGAATCTGAAAGCGATGAGTCTGAATTGGTAGAAGACGAACCAAAAGCCGAGGAGTCTAAGCCAGAAGAGAAGAGCGAGTCTGTGGAGGAAGGGGAATCGGAAAGCGACGAACCTGAACCAGTGGAAGACGAACCGCAAGCCGAGGAGTCCGTACCAGAAGAAACTGTGTCGGATGAAGCTACAGAAGAAAAACAGTCGCAGCTCGAAGAAGAAAACGAATCTAAAGAAAGCGTTTCTAGTGAGTCGGAAGTTACTTTGTCAGAACCTGAAGACAAAGATGAGTCTGCCGGTAAGGCAGATGAACAAGACGATTCCGAAGTGGAAAATGAGATACAACAAGTCCTGAACGAAGGTGACGAACTCGCGATGGACAATTTATTTGAAGAAGCGATTTATAAATGGATGCAAGTCGCTCACTTGATTGATCCCGTTGAGATTGAAGAGCGATTGATGCAGGTAATTGATATGGCGGTAGAAATTGCACAAGACCATTTGGATAGTGATGAAATTTGGGAAGCAAAAAAGTTACTTGACCAAGTTATTGAGCACAACCAAGATGACTTTGTGCAAAGTCTTTACGATGAAATCAATGGTAAACTAGATAACCGTGAGCAGGAATTCCAAGAGGCCATCGGTCAGGTAAACAATCATATTCAGAAAAAACAATACCAGGCGGCTATTGATATTTTAAATACCATAAGGGATTCTTTTCCCGAACACAGCGAAGTCCTCGATGAACAAATTGTAAAAGTAGAAAGTGCCCAACGACAGATAGTTGCTGATGAGGAAGAGTACATGCAACTCATGTACACCGCGAAACTTTTGGAAGACAAAGAAAACTTTCAAGAGGCGTTGCAAACTTTGGAAAAGATACATCAAAAACAAAATGTATGGCGGTGTCCTGTTACTGACATTTCTTCTGATATAGAGCGTGTGAGTAAAATGGTCGCATCTATGCAACCTTCCAACAAAGCAAATCAAATTCTAACACAAATTGAAAATCTCATTACGCAAAATAAATGGAAGGAAGCACATGAGGCTTTTGAAAATCCTATTTTCAATCGCAAATTGCTACCTAAAGTAGAAAAGCGTATTGCAGAAAAAAAGAAAAAACTGGCAGAGTTGCAACAACAGCGTAAGAAAAAACTAGCTACGATGGTTACCTTAGGTGTAACTTGTTTGGTGGTGGTTGCAGTTCTAGTGTATACCTTTGCACTGTAGTCTATTAGATCGTTTGACAAAGTATATAGATTATTTTTTTCTAAGAGTTGACATTTGTGTAAAATATTTTATCATGTCTTTTTTAAGCCTAACCAAAATTTTATTTGATTGAGACTGATTCTCAGTCTCTTTTTGAATCGGAGTAATTATGAGAGCATTATGTCTATGTATTCTATTGGTTTCTATACATGCACAAACATCGTGGCCTGGTTTTCGAGGAAATGGCAACAGTAGCACCGCAGCAAAAGACCTACCAACAAATTGGTCACAAAGTAAAGGAATCGCATGGAAACATGAAATCTCTGGTTATGGGCAATCAAGCCCTGTTGTTTTTAACGATAAAGTGTTTGTGACTTCTAGTGTGGGGGAAATGAAGGAAACACTGTGCGTTTATTGTTTTAATTTGTCCACAGGTGAGCTGCTGTGGAAAAAAACCTTTGCCTCATCCCATCAGCACAAGCGTAGTAAAATGGTTGCGCAATCAGCACCAACACCTGTCGTTGACGAAAAAGCGATTTATGCTTTTTTTGAAAGTGGAGATCTCATTGCTCTAAATTTTAAGGGAGAGGCTCTTTGGAAAAGAAATCTTACCAAAGAGTACGGTGAGTATAAAGGAAATCACGGTATTGGAAGTTCTTTAGGACAAACGCAAAAGTCCATTATTGTACTTGTCGAACATGAGGGACCATCTTATTTATTGAGCATTGACAAAAGCAATGGAAAAAACTTATGGAAGAATGAGCGTTCGCCTCGTGTTTCTTGGGCATCACCACTTGTTTTACAAGACAAAATTATCATAAGTTCTAATGGTGTGGTGGAAGTGTACAATGCACAAGATGGTAAACGGTTATGGTTTATGGACGGTATTAAAAAAAATACGGTACCTTCGCCTTCTTGTACCGACGATGTTGTTGTTATTGGTTCCTCAGCTAAAAACTGGTGTATGGCCATCAAGCGCGGCAAAGATCCCAAGGTTTTATGGAAAGCCTCTGTGGCATGTTCATTTTCTTCTCCTCTTATTGCTGACGATTGTGTGTATTTTGTAAATCGGGCAGGGGTTTTGTATTGTGTGGATTTAAAAAATGGTGAAAAACTATGGTCAGAGCGTTTACCGGGTTCGATGTGGGCATCTGCGGTAAATGCGGGGAAGTATATCTATTTTTTCTGTAAAGACGGCGCAACAGTTGTGTTACAAAAAGACCGTAGTAAGTTTAACAAAGTAGCGGAAAATGTTGTGGAAGTCAAAGGTACTTCTGTCTATGGCGTTGCCGCCACGGACGGTTACTTTTTGATACGCAGTGGTCGCGAAATTATTGCAATTCATACACAGTCTTAAGTGACTTAGGAGAAAACATCTTGAATCAAACATTGCAAACATCAGAAGAGAACATAGAGCAGTCACCACAAATGAAGACAACACCGCCACCACGGCGTCGAAAGAGTAACTATTTATTTTTACCATATAAATTTAGCCGTGGAAAATTTTTAAAGTGGTTGCGGAAAACACACGCGTGGCTGGGTCTATGGGGAGCATTTTTAGGGATAATGTTTGGTGTGACTGGTATCTTGTTAAATCACCGTGGAATTTGGAAAATACCAGCTTCGCAAACGGAAAAAACGGAAATGAAGTTAGCTATTCCAGATAGTGCACGTGAAAGTAGTGATCGTTTTGTGGCTTGGTTGAAAAAAGATTTACAAGTACCTAGTAGCTGGAAAGAGTCATTGCGGGTTTCTGCACCAGAGGAAATTACTTGGGGAGGTAAATCCGTTACACAACCCGAAAAATGGCGTGTTAGCTTCTCGGCACCACACATGGCTTACAGTGCAACGTACTGGCACGGGGACACTTTTGCCACTGTAAATCGCTTTGACCGCAATATATTTGCGATGCTAAATCGCTTACACATGGCAAGCGGAATGGGCATAGCGTGGATTTTACTTGCAGACTCTATTGCCGGAAGTTTTATCATATTGTCTCTGACAGGCATTTTATTGTGGACGCGTCTGCATGGTAAACGTGTTCTTGCTGCGGGACTTGCTTTGACATCCTTAATTGCGGCAATTGTGATTGTATTGACGGCTATGTAGGGCATTTTTTTCCGAACTCGAACCCGATCCCGTATACTCAAAGCGTAATCTAATTTAGCTACCTAATTTACGGGAATGGGATCGGGATCAGGATCGTGAGGTAAAATGAAGTTATTTGTTTTCGGCAATGGCAATACCAGTTTTGAAGAGTATACTGAAAAATACGTTTCGTATTTATGTCAATTGAAAAATGCGGAATTTTTGGTGTGTGATTTTCGCGGTGTGGACACTCTTACCATGGAATATCTAAAAACCAAAAGTAGCAAGGTTTCCGTATATCATATAGGAGAAAAACCGCGCTACTTACCCGCGCGTTATCGAACAAAGGTAAGTAGCTGGGAGTTATTTGGCGGTTATACAACTGACCATGAAAGAGATATGGCCGCGATTTATCATTGTACTCATTTTCTGGCATTTGATTTTAACGTGTCTGCACAACGCAAAAGCGGTACAGCAACTAATATTGAGCAATGTTTGCGTTTAGATAAAATACCATTAACGGAAGTGTTGTAATTATTCGGCAATCGTTTGGTAGACTAGCGTGCGGAATTTTTCTCCCAATTCATTTGAAAATGGCAACATCTGGGTAAAAAGCAAAGCGACTAGGTCTTCTTTGGGATCGATGGTGTAAAATGTGCTTGCTGCTCCTGCCCATTGAAAGGAACCGTTACTGATGATGGTATTTGCTTTTGTGGAATCCATCACCACTGCCCCTCCAATACCAAATCCATATCCCCACATGTCTCTATTTGTACCAAAAGGAAGTTGTGCGGAACTTAGCTGATTTGTCATCATAAACTCTACGGTTTTGCGCCCGAGAATTTGCTTATTTTTGAAACGCCCCTTTTGTAAGAACATCGTACAGAAATTCATATAATCGTTTGCCGTGGATACCAAACCTCCTCCACCAGAGAGGAATTTGGGTTGTTTACTAAAAAAGCCTTGACGTGTGTCAAAAATTTGAGGCTTTTTATCTTTCATTGTGTACAGCGCGGTAAAACGTCCCAGTTTTTCTTGGGGCACAAAAAAGTCGGTATCTTTCATTTCTAAAGGAGTAAAAATTCTATTGCGTAAAAACTCGTCGAAACTTTGTCCTGAGATAACTTCGACTAAATAGCCTAGAACATCTGTGGAAATGCTATACTCCCATTTACTACCTGGTTGGTGTTTTAAAGGAAATTTGGTAAGTTTTGTAATAAAACCTTTTAATGAGGTATTGCGGTCTAAGATATTGGCATCGACATACATTTTATCTACGGGAGAAGTGGCAAAGTAACCATATGTCAGTCCAGAGGTATGTGTTAATAAATCGCGAATGGTGGGTTCACGTTTCATATCTTCTACTTGGATACCGTCCTTGGTTTTGGCGACAAATACTTTGAGTTTTTTGAATTCAGGAATGAATTTAGAGACGGGGTCGTATAACTGAAATTTTGCTTCTTCATGTAAAATCATGACCGCAACACTTGTGATGAGCTTTGACATCGAATAGATGCGAAATATGGTGTTGTCTTGCATATGATGACCATCAACTTCCGCAACACCTTGTTGCTCGAAATGCACAATCTTTCCGTGTCGTGCAATCATGACACTCATCCCACAAATTTGCTTCTCTTTTATGTAATCGCTTAGTACGGATTGTAATTTTTGCAATCTTGGGAGAGAAAGTCCTTGGTATACATCGTGTTTTTGACAAAAAATACTACAAATACTAAATATAAATATTAAAAAATTTTTCATAAAAGGTTCCTTACCTTAGAAAGCTCTATGCAAAATATGAACATCTGTGTTAATATATTTGTCTTCAAATGCTATATTACTGTAAAAAAAAATGAAATCTACATATTTTTTGCGGACCACCATATGTATTAGAGTTGTGGAGCAATAATGTTTATACTCGATATATTTTCTCTTCCCCAAAAGATCGACTTTTCAATAAATTCGTTGATGATTAGTTTAGCTCTCGGAGCGTTGTTGTCGTGGGGACTCAAGATTCACTACCAACGCTGGGGTTCTTCGCTTTCCAATCGCGTGGCTTTTTCTAAAGTATTTGTCTTTATCACATTAACAACAACACTAATTATCAGTATTGTTAAATCTTCTTTGGCCTTGTCACTTGGTTTGGTGGGAGCACTTTCTATTGTTCGTTTTCGGACACCTGTTAAAGAGCCAGAAGAACTGGCCTACTTATTCATGTGTATTGCTGTAGGTCTTGGTTTGGGAGCGAATCAATGGTTGGCGACGGTTGTTGCTTCGTGTATGATCATGGCGATTACCACGTTCAGCCAACGACAAAAAAATGATGAGCAAAGTTTATTTTTAGCGCTTGATTGGAAAAAATCACAGGAAGTGTATTTAAATGAGTTGCAAAATGTGATGAGTAACTTAATGATTGAATGCGACCTACGGCGTTTTGATTCGCATGGTGAATGCGAAGAAGTGGTTTATTATGTCAATATCAAAGACAGTGAAATATTGTTGAAATTCATTGATAAGCTCAAAATGGATTTTCCAAACATCGGAATTTCTTTTCTAGATAAAACAAAGATTCCGGGAATCTGATGAAAATAAAACAAACTCCTCGAAAACAACCTCCGCGCGTTACAAAAACGCCCCGCAAAAAACTGCGGATGGCATGTTTTTTTCTCGTGTTCGTTGGTGTATTTGTCGTGGGCTTTTTTTGTGGAATAAAATATCGAAATGCCCTGGTCGGGGAGCTAAGTGTTCGCGGTTTTACCAAACGTAGTAATTCCTTTACATTGGGAGCTAAGAACTTTCTACGCACGCTACCCAAAGTTCCACAACGTTATTTAAAAGCATCGCCCGCGCAAAAAATCTATCTCAATATCAAATTTAAACATCTCAGTAAGTTGCAGAAAAAACGCAGTGAAGCCCTAAGTATTGGTCATCTTACCAAGACTGATGACGATTATGTTCCGGCGGAGGTGATCATCAACGGAGAAACCTTGGCGGTAAAACTGCGTTTAAAAGGCGATGATCTCGACCACTTACGTGGCAATAAAATTTCTTTACGTGTCAAGGTGCGTGATGGAAAACATATTTTTGGCATGCGGCGTTTTTCATTACAAGCGCCACATACAAAGGGTTATCAAGCAGAAGCACTGATTCACGACCATATGCGTTTGGAAGGTATTATTGCCCCTAGGTATTTTTTTGTGGATACATATATCAATGGCTCAAGGATGGGAATTATGGCTGTTGAAGAACATTTTTCCAAAGAAATACAAGAATTCCATGGGCGCCGTGAGAGTGTTATCCTGTGTTTTGATGAATCATTGATGTGGCAAAGTACAAATGCCAATGCTTCGGCGGGAGTATTCGAAAACTACACAACCGCGACGTTACGCGCATTCCATCCTAGTCGTATTGAAAAAAGTCCACAATTGCAAAGAAATTTACAAACAGCCATTGGTTTAATGCGTGGATTTCTCGAAGGGAAATTGCGCGCCGAAGACGTCTTTGATATAGAACTGTTTGCTAAGTTCTTCGCCATAAGTGAGATATGGAATACCTTACACGGGTTACGTTGGAACAATATGCGCTTTTACTATAATCCGATTACCGCAAAGATGGAGCCTGTGAGTTTTGATGTCAACGCGAACTATGTGGAAGATAATAGTTTACTAGTGTTACAGCATCGCTTCGCCACTTTACCGCGACACATGATGCAATCGCCGAAGATGAAAGAGGCATATGTACGCAATTTACACAAAGTCATTCAGCGACTGGTGGAAGGTGAGACCATTTCTACTTTGCGCAAAAACGAGCAAGGTTATCTACAAATATTATTTGGTGATACACCTCTGCTGGGAAGTTTTTCTTTTTCAAATCTGGTAAAACGTGCACGTACTCTGTCACAAATTACCGTTGATAACTATGCGACGTATGTTCCAAAGATGGTTTTTTCGCAGTTTAATTATCCTCAAATTGTTCACGCGTATTTAGTAAAAGAACCCACGAAACATATCGAAATACATAATGTGAGCGATGTTCCTATTGAAGTGGTGGACATAAAAGCGCAAAAGGCCGTTTCTTGTTCTTTGCCAATGGTCATTGCAGCAAGTCCTTTCGGCCAAAAATTGCAGTACCACTGTGTTGATTACGATTTTGCAGCACAAGAAAAAATCGAAATCACCGTACGATTGCAAGGAAATGAGAAGTTGCACAAAACTGTGGCCCTCCACTATGCCGGAGTTCAAAATAGCCATCCTATTTCACCGCAGCCGCTCATGCAAATTTTACGTGAAAACTCTTTTTTGTTTTGGGATAAAAATCGCCGTTGTGTGGTTGTGAAAAAAGGGGAGTGGCGGGTTGAAAAATATATTGTCTTTCCCCAGGGAATTCAGGTACGCATTCAGAGTGGTTGCAAACTTTATTTTGCGGAGAAGGCCGGCCTGTTAATTCGCGGAGCACTTTTGGCAAATGGCGAAGCCCAAAATCCCATTTTTTTGCAGGCCGTAAAAAATACATGGTGTGGGATTACGGTTTTAGAAGCAAATGAAAGTTCACAACTGACGCATGTGCATATTCACAATACGTCAGGGCATCTATTGCCACATTGGTCTATAACAGGGGCCATTACTTTTTATAAAAGCGACGTGCAAATTAAAAATTGTACTATTGCACATAATAGTTGTGAAGATGCACTTAACATTATTCATAGTCAATTTCTTCTGGAAAATGTACACATACACGATACCATCTCGGATGCTTTTGACGCTGATTTTGCAGAAGGTATTGTCAAAGGCTGTGAATTTTTCCAAATAGCCGGTGACGCTGTGGACAGTAGTGGATCAAAGATAAAGATATACAATACCACAATTCGAGATATAAAAGACAAGGCACTTTCTTTTGGAGAACGCAGTAAAGTAGAGGCGCGCAACATTCATATACTACGTAGTGGTACAGGGGTGGCGGTAAAAGATAATTCCTACTTGGAGATTTTACAGGCCAAATTTACTGATATAAAGCATGCGGCACTTATGGCTTATATAAAGAAAAATGAATTTGGTCCAGCAGAAATTCACGCTACAGATGTCGAAATTATTGGGAAAAAAAACATCATCGCCCAAACGCAAAGTACGATTGTACTCAATAAAAAAGTTATTGAAACACAAGATATTGATATAGATAAAATATATAAAGATGGCTATATGAAAAAGAAACGTTAAAATGGAATATCGCTACGAATTAAAATTTGTTGTAGATAGATATAGACTTTCAGATTTGTTGATGGACATACGTTTGCATCCTTTGCATTTTTATTCTCCGTATGACAAACGCACGGTGAATAATATCTATTTTGATACATATGACTTTGATTCATACCAGGATAATTTAGCGGGCATTAGTAAGAGGTTTAAGGTTCGTTACCGTTGGTATGGAGATGGTTTTCTCGGTAGTTGCGGAGAATTACAGGTAAAGATAAAAAATAACTCATTGGGAACAAAACTGTGTTTTCCTGTACAAGAAATTTTTTATGATGGTAAAAAATCATGGCGAGAAATTACCGATAGTCTACAGAAATCTCTAGGAGAAGAAGGTGCTAAGTGGCTTGAAATTTATCGCTTCCCCACTCTCTTTAACATTTACAACCGCGAATATTATGAAGATTTTTCACGCAATATTCGCATAACGGTTGACTATGGACAACAAATGTACGAACAAATATCGCGTTCTACTCCCAACACAACGACAAAACTTCACATTGCCGATGTGGTAATTATGGAAGTGAAATTTATGCCTGATTCACGTCGTTGTGTCTCGAAAATGTTGAAGAGATTTAACGTACGTCTTACACGCTATTCTAAATATGCTCATGCTATTTCGCATTTTGTTGAGTTTTAGGTGTTTTGTTATGAAAAACCAATTGCTTCACAATCGTTATCGTTTAGTATCTCCTATTGGGGTAGGAGGGTCGGGAGTTGTTTATATCGCTTTTGACACAGAGAACGCACAAAAAGTGGCGATAAAAAAAGTGTCTATCGTTTCTGGAGATAAGTTACAACTCATCGAAAAAGAGTACCGCTTTTTACAGAAAATAACCCACGATAACTTAATTAAAGCGTTTGAATTTTTTGTCATCGATGATCACGCCTACATTGTTTTTGAATATGTATATGGAAAGAACCTTGCCGATATCGTCGTGAAAAATAAACACTCCGTTTGCTTGGTAAGCCAATTGGCCATTGCCAATCAAATTGCCCGCGGAATTGAGGTTCTCAATACGGGGGGCATTATTCACCGCGATATAAAACCGCAAAACATTATGCTCAATATTCGTACTGGGCAGGTGAAGATTGTTGATTTGGGAATAGCGCGAAATATCGAAGATATGAGTGACTTACAAGACGACATTACTGGAACATACGCGTATATGAGTCCCGAACAAACACAAGGAAAAATAAGTTGGACGACAGATATTTTTTCACTGGGAGTGGTTTTGTATCAATTTTTGACTTGGGGTGACACTTCGCCTTTTGAAGAAAAAAACATGTACAACACGATACAAAAAATTCAGAACTACAACCCTATTGATATATGTAGTGTGATTGACTTTACCAACGCGACAAATAAGCAAAAGCAAACCTATGAAGAAGTTTCGCAAATAATAGAGAAGGCATTATACAAGCGACCTGAAGCACGTTGGGAAAATGCGGGAATTGTGGCGGATATGTTTTTTAATTTGCACCAAAAACTTTTACACGAAGTGAATGAAAATCCTGAAAAGTACAAAATAACAACTTCGCGGCAAATTTCACCACAATTACAAGACGTTCTACATGCAATGCGCGACAATTACAAATCTATTTAGAAGAAAGATAGTTTTGCATAATACTCATGATTCTTCCGGCATTGGCGAGGTCTTTTTGTTTGTTGTTTACGATCATGTCTATCGCCTTTTCGTAGCATTTTTTGACTAAGGTGTGATTTTTTTGTTTGAGATAGACATTTCCTTTGAGAAAATGAGGTTCATACATCCAGCCTTGCACTTGGATTTGCATATCACAAATTTCTAGCGCTTTTTTGTACTGCTCTTTTTTTAGAAAATAGTGTATGTAGAAGTGAAAAAACTTGTACGCATGATAGTCACCGAGTTCCCAATTCGGCATTTTTTTATACACGATATCCCATTCGGACATTGCAAGCTTGTCATACTGGTTATTATTCATTGAGGCGATAAGAGAAGCTCTTTTGTAGTATAGCCAAATATTATCATTTCCAGTACGGGCAGCTATATTGTATTGTTGATAGGCTTCGTTCTCCATTTGTAATTTTTCATAACACTCCGCAAAATTAAAATGCATCCACCCAAGATCCTCATCGTTTGCTTTTGTCAGCGCTTTTTTGATGATTTCTAATCCCGATCTATCTTTATTCGAATGTACCAGCGCGTAGCCATATCTTAACTGTGTCCAACCGTGATTGGGATTTTTTTGTGTGGCTTTTTGGAAGATTTTGATGATTTGTTTGTCTTTGATATCGACATGTTTCGCATATGTATACTTACGACCGTATAAATATTCGGTCAGTATTTGTAATGACCGTGCGTTGTGAATGCCTAAAAAATACAGTTCCTGTATGCGTTTTGCGGCTTTTTTTTGTTGTTTTTTTCTTTCATTCTCATCTTTTATTTTTTGTCGATGCGCGCTTATGCATATATGGAGTAGCTTTTCCTTTATTTTTTGTGCAGAAGGCAGGGATAGTAGGGCCACTTTATGCAAGTCTTCATTGATCTCATCACACTTTTGTAAAAATTGGTACTGCTCTTTTAAGATGTCAAAATCATCACTCATGGGTATTGTTGTGGTTACTTTTCCCTCAAAATTAAAATTTTCGCGTAAGATTTTTTCATTTTTCAGGTTTTGTGAGGAATAGTATTGTGCTTTGCTGCGATAGTGTACTACAGCAAAAGTCATGAGTGCAAAAATAAGTGGGATGAATACCATTAACAATACGCGAATGAGCGTTTGGTTTTGATAAAGTACCGACTTATACGATTTTTTTGCTTTGGCATTTACGTTTTTACCTTCGATAAAACTTTGCAAATCTGCGGCGAGTTTTTTGGCGGTTTGATAACGATCTTTCGGTTTTTTGTTTAACGCCTTGAGACATATGTTATCCAAGGCTTTGGGGATTTTCGCTTTTATTTCGCGCAGAGGAATGGGCGGACGGTTGACAATATCGTGAAGTAACATAAAGGAACTGCCGTTGATAAATGGCGCGCGTTCGGTAAGAAGTTCATAGAGGATTACCCCCAGTGAATATACATCACTGCGCTCGTCGATTTTGCGATTTTTGCCCTGGGCTTGTTCCGGTGACATGTAGGTAATCGTTCCCAGAATCATTCCTGACTGTGACAATTTTTGGTTTTCATTAAAATTTTTTGCTAGGCCAAAATCCATAATAATCGGTTTTTGGTCGACAGTCATCATTATGTTGGCTGGTTTGAGATCGCGGTGCACGATACCTTGTTGGTGCGCATGAAAAATGGCTTGACATATTTCTATCATCAACTGTACGATTTGCCGTGTAGACAGGGTATTTTTTTTGTAGTAGGCGCTGAGATCTTGCCCTTCGATGTAGTCCATGGTAAAGTAGGGCTGATTGTTGTAACTACCTACCTCGTGTATGTGGATAATATTGGGATGACGCAACTTGGCCATGGTTTCCGCTTCGCGCAGAAAACGTTGTAAATCGTCTTGTCCTAAGTTCGTTGGGATTTTTAAGGCTACGTAGCGTTTTAGATAGCGATGATAGGCCTTGAATACCTTTCCCATCGCCCCATGCCCCAACTCTTCGACAAGTACATAGTTTCCGAAAGGAACATTTTTTGTCGTTTGGTTTGCTTGGTTTACTTGGTTTATTTGGTTTGCTTGGCTTGCATTGAGCTTTAGAGTTTCTTTGGTACTAATCTTATTTTCATTGCCCATGTCTTACGCCTTTTAATTTAACTTGCGCATTGCAATAAGTATATCTCTATATCTTCTAGAGAATCGTTTTTGGCCAAATGAATCAAGTGCTCCAATTCATCTATGTAATTGACTTTTTCGATTTGTTCGTAGAAAAAACTAGACAATTTTTTATATTTATTTTGCAGTATCCTACGTAGTTCTTCGCGCTTTCCTTGCATACGCTGTAGCATTTTCTTTTCATCTCTACAGCCAATGAGTTGCGCAATCCAGTAACTCCAATCGTCTGCACCAATTTGTTTGTATGTGTGCCATAATTTCCGAGCGTAATGGGTCTTTTGCGGTGGATTGCTATTCACAAGGCGTGTTATACTGCGTTTTGCCAACTTTCTATCTTTAAATTTAACATGCAAGGCCGCAAGAATTTCAAACGATACGTCCATAATAGGAAAAATTTCAACGAGGTTTTCCGCAGCCTTTAACGCCTCTTCTTTGCGACCAACTACGGCGTATGTCAAGCTAAGGGCATATTGCAATTCATAAATGCGCACTTGATTATAACAAAATTTACTTAGAGCAAGAGCTACTTCACCTATTTTGAGCGCTTTGCGCACATTACCTTGCAACATATACAGTGCCCAAAGGCCGTGCGCACCAGCGGCTTTGATTTTTTCTTCGGCGTTGGTGTATAATTTTTGAAAATAGTGTAGTGCTTTTTCACTATTATCTTCACATAAATATAACCAACCCAAAGCCTCGTGAGCATGTATCTCGCCAACGGGTAACAGTAAGTTTAGCATCCATATATCTTCGAAATCCTGGAATATTTTTTCGAAATAGAGGCGAATGACGGTGTAATTGTCACTTATGGTATCTACTTCACCATAGGCCATAAAATGGTTTTTAATCTCAGCAACAGCACCAGCAACAAGTCCTGTACTCAACCATTTTTCATACCAAATGAGAAAATTGTCGCTATCTTTGCGCAATTCACCTTTGCTATGATTGTACTTCCATACTTGCTGTGCTTTTTTTCCCGAGAGTATGATTAGAAATACACTTCCGCAATCGCTGTCTGCGATAGGCAAACACCCATCAAACATCCACTTGAGTTCCTCTTGCGTTGAGAAATCTCCAAAAATAAAGTAGCTGTCTAATGTTAAACGGTTGGGCTTATTGGGATGCCAGTCGTTGTTACGTGCTGAGTGCAATGATTTTTCTAGAGTATATACGCCATAACCAGGACCTGCACCACCATTCCCTATTTCAAGGAGAAATGAGCGATGGTGGTGTGGAAGTACGGTGTACTTTTGCTCGCTATCGTGTAGTTTTTCTTCACTAATGGTTTCATTTAGTGAGTATTTATGTATATCCGCTCCAGGTAGAAAAAATGCTTCATCTAGTTTATGGAGAGCTTCTAAGTATTTTTTTAAGTATAGCATCGTTGTCTAACTTTTAGTCTTCCTGATATTTTTCTTTTAAAGCGTCGATGACACCGGCATCGGCTAGTGTAGTTACATTACCTACGGCGCGTCCTTCCGCGATATCACGTAGCAGGCGACGCATGATTTTTCCCGAACGCGTTTTTGGCAAATCTGCGGTAAAGATAATGCGCTCTGGAATGGCGAACTTGCCGATTTTTTCAATGACGAGTTGTGTGAGCTCTTCTATTAAACTATCACTACCTTCGTTGCCTTCACGTAAGGAAACAAAAGCGACCATTGCCTGTCCTTTTATCTCATGGTCGATCCCAATCACCGCGGATTCTGCAACACTCGCGTGCGAAACAAAAATACTTTCCAATTCCGCTGTACCAATGCGGTGACCTGAGACGTTCACGACATCGTCTACCCTACCGAGAATCCAAAAGTAGCCGTCTTCATCGCGACGAGCGCCATCTCCTGGGAAGTAAATATTTTCCCATTGAGACCAATAAGTATTCTTGAAACGTTCCTCATCACCATAGACACCGCGTAGCATGCCAGGCCACGGTTTACGCACGGCTAGAAAACCCGTGTCTTGCTCATTACCGTCTTTATCGAGAATGGTGGCGTCTATGCCAAAGAAAGGAAAAGTAGCACTTCCTGGTTTTGTTGTTGTGCATCCTGGTATAGGTGTAATCATCATTCCACCTGTTTCTGTTTGCCACCAAGTGTCAACAATCGGGCAACGTTCTTTACCGATGACTTTATGGTACCACATCCACGCTTCGGGATTTATTGGTTCACCGACTGTTCCTAGAAGGCGTAAAGAAGAAATGTCGTATTTATTTACCCAATCCTCTCCCCATTTCATGAATGTACGAATGGCAGTAGGTGCGGTATAGAAAATGTTTACGCGGTATTTTTCGACAATTTCCCAAAAACGTCCTTTGTGAGGTGCATTGGGAGCTCCTTCGTACATAAGGCATGTCGCACCATTGGCGAGTGGTCCATAGACGATGTAACTGTGTCCGGTGATCCATCCGATGTCTGCCGTACACCAATAAACATCTTCTGGTTGTAAATCAAAGACGTATTTTGAAGTGTAATAGCTGTATAGCATGTAGCCAGCGGTGGTATGAATAATACCTTTTGGCTTTCCTGTTGTTCCACTTGTATAAAGAAGAAATAGCATATCTTCGCTGTCCATTTCTTCTGCTGGGCAAGAAAGAGAACAATTCTCAATGAGATCGTGATACCAGATATCTTTATTTTCATCCATAGCGCACTCAAAGTGGTCTTTGTGTGAACGTTTTACCACGATATTTTTTTCAATAGATGGACATTTTTTGACGGCCTCATCTACAATGTTTTTTAATAATAATTTCTTACCTTTGCGCCAGACACCGTCAGACGTTATGGTTATTTTTGCTTGACAGTCATTTATACGGTCGCTAATGGAATCGGCAGAGAAACCGGCGAAAATAACAGAGTGTACTGCGCCAATACGTGCACAGGCAAGTACAGAAATCGCCAATTCTGGAATCATTGGTAAATAAATGGCAATGCGGTCGCCTTTCTGCACACCCAATTTTTTTAAACCATTTGCAAGTTGATTTACTTTGCGCGCTAAGTCTGCATAGGTGAGAACTACTTCATCTCCTGGTTCACCTTCCCAGATAATCGCAGCTTTGTTACGCGTGGCGCTATCAAGATGGCGGTCAATGCAGTTATAACATATATTGGTTTTTCCACCTTCAAACCAACGATAAAATGGTGGATTTTCCGCATTTAGAACACGATCCCATTTTTTGAAAAAATGCAATTCCGAGGCCGCATTTGCCCAAAATTCTTCAGGATTTTCAATACTCTCTCGATATTTTTCTTTGTACGCTTCCATGGATTGAATTTTGGCATTTTTTTGAAAATGATCTTGAGGTTGAAAGGTTCTTTTCTCTTGCAAGACAGTTTTTAAATTTTCGTTGCTCATCGCAGTTCTCCAATTTTTATGGTTGGTTCCTGGTGTTTATGGTGTCTATTTCCAATTGCCGTCCAATGGGACGATTTCTAAATGATTATCTATGCGCATTTTTATATTATTTTCGATATATGTTGACAATTTTGTGATGGGTAAACGTAAAATGTCTTCATCTATTTGCAATTTGCGAATGACAATGCTTTTGTCTGTAGATCCAGAGGCGATAATATTTTTATTTCGACCAAAAGAAACACATGTACTACCTTCTGTGTGGTTTTTAAAGTAAATTTTGCATATGCCTTTTTCAACATTCCACAGAGACAAAAATCCTTGTGTATCCACGGCCGTTAACTCATTCTCGCCAAAAAAGGCCATATCGCGAATGGTAAAATTGTGAAAGAATAGGTTTTTTTGCAAAGTAAAATCCTTTGCGGACCATATTTTTATCGTTCCGTCACTGAGTCCTGTGGCAATTAAACTACCGCTCTTGTTAAAAGCGACAGATATCACCCCAGCGGTTTTTACGTTGATGGTTCCAATTTCTTTCAACTGCTCTGCATTCCATAACGATACAACACGCCCGGCACAGTAGGCAAAAGTTTTCGTGGCGTTGTTGTAGTCACTAGAGTAGGCCCATGCATTTCCGGTATATATTTTTTTCGTGTTAGAGGCGGAGCGCACGTAAGCACTGTTTTTGTCTGTAACAAGTAAGTTATTTTTGCCTACATAGGTTAAGGAAAATATGCGTTGGGTGTTTGCGCGAAACCCAAATAATTTTTGCTGCGTCGTCAAGTCAAATTCTTGAACGTCGATAAGACCAGATACCGCAACTTTTTTTTGCGAAGGTGCCACGGCCATTGCATAGCGCGCGAGGTTGGTCTTTATTGTTTGTTGTAGTTCACCATTTTGATTCCACAGTTGAATGTGTCCATTGCCATTACAGGTAATAAATTGATTTTTACTCGATAAAAACTCGATACCGTATGCTGGGTAGTTCCTTTGCGGTACGATACGGCGATGGGTACCTTTATCAAACTTCCACAACCTAAGAGTTTGGTCATTGGAAAATGAAGCCATGTATTCGCCATTGTCGTGAACTTTGAGAGCGACGACAACATCTTCATGCCCCTCTAGGATAAATTCCGTTTTTTGTTGGTAGGTGTCAAAAATGTGAATTTTATTGTCATGTGTTCCCACGGCTAAATAACTTTGCTCTTCATCTACGTCTGCTGAATAGATACGGCCACCAAGCCCTGGTAAGATGAGTTGGTACCTGAGTATTGCCGGGCTAAATAACTTCAAGATACCATTTTCCCCACAACTCACGATGCTTTTTTCTTTTGCAATCATGAATCTTACGGCGGATGAGCTAAAAAGCCTTATGGGCACTACCTTTTGCGATTGTAAATTACAAGCATACAGCCAGCCGTCTTGTGTGGTCGTAAAAAAGCTGTCTGTTGTTTTGTCGCATACGAGTTTGCTTAGAGGCTTGTTGGTAATAGGTGGCATTTGCCGCGATACAGTCAATGACTGTGTGTCCCAAACTTTTATATTGTTATCGGCTTCTAGAGTAATAAAACTTTTACCGTTAAAGTGATACTTGGCTTGCAAGAAGGGCGATTCGCCACTAATCTTTCCAATAACTTTTCCTGTCGTGGTATTCCATATATATACGTAGCTTTTTCCTGCTGTAATCATTGTTTTTCCGTCGGGATGGAAATCTATGTCGTACAAACTCGATGCCACTTTGTCCCATTTGGCGTTTTGCGGATCGTTGACTATTGTCATTTGGCCGTTATTTCCTACGGTAACAAACAATGGCGTTTTTGGCGAAAAAGCCATGGCGTTTATATCGCTCTTCATGTAAATAATTTTTTCACACTTTGGGATTAGACTGTAGCGGTAAGCCAGTTTTTCACGTAGTTGGGAGATAGGCTCTTTTTGTTGGAGTTCTTCCGCGTGCTGTAATGCCTTGGTGTAGAATAGGCAAGCTCTTTGATAAAAACCCTTTTCCCATTCTAAGTCTCCTTTAGCTTCGAAGCCTTTTATTTGATTTTCGGCAACGGCTTTTGTATGCATTTTTTGCAGAGCGCGAACTTCCCCGGCGTTTATAATTGTTTTATAGATGAGAAAAGCACACATGGCACTAAGGGGTATGAGTAACATCATCAATAGAATGAACGGACGGTGTTTTTTAAAGGTTTTACTGCTCTGTTGCCAAATAGTCACTCCAGGTGAAGATAGCATTTCGCCTTGTAGGTAGCGGTCAATATCTTCGGCAAATGCTCCGGCACTACTGTAGCGATCTTGGGGAGATTTTTGCAAGGCAGTCATGCAAATAGTTTCTACCTTGGCTGGTAGGCGATTGTTGTATTTTTTAGGAGATATAATGTCTTCGTGGAGCACATTGTAGATGATCTTTGCGGGGTTATCTCCGCGTACCGCAGGAACACCAGCAATCATTAAATATAGGATGGCGCCAAGAGCATATACATCTGTGGAGGGACCGACTTTTTTATTTTTACCGCTGGCTTGTTCGGGAGCCATGTAGCGTGGCGTACCCAATATTGCGCCTGATTTTGTCACTTCTGTGGAAAGCTCGGTGTTTTTCGCCAAGCCAAAATCCATAATAATTGGACGGCCGGTACGGTTATTTACCATTAAGTTACTGGGTTTCAAGTCGCGGTGAATAACTCCTTTGTTGTGGGCGTAATCCATCGCTAGAGCAACTTCTTTAATGATTTCTAACGACCTGCGCAACGACAACTTAGTATTCTTCAATATCAAAGATAAAGGAACACCATCAACAAAATCCATTACGATGTAGTCCATATCATCTTCCATTTTTACATCGTATACTTTTACAATATTGTCGTGCTGCAATTTCGCGGTGAGTTGCGCCTCTGCATAAAAACGATTTCGTTCTTGGGGAGATATTTCGCTATTTCGCAACATAACCTTAATGGCAACGGTTTTGTCTTCCTGGGGATGATATGCCTTGTATACTTTTCCCATCCCCCCGGTACCGATTTCTTCTAAGACGCGGTATGGGCCTATTTGCCGTGTGGGAATTTTTCCAGTTGTGTTGAGTTTAAATTGTTTTGGCGGAGCAATTATTTCTTGTTCTGTTGCGGTCTCTTGGATAGAACTTGACTTTACTATTTTACGCGTATGTCGTCCTTGGGTTGTTTCATCTACCTTGCTGGAGATATCTGACAAATTCAAGTCTTTGTATATCTTTTTTAGTATATCGAGTTCTTGGGTGTTTAGAATTTTTTGTTCCAGTAGTTTTTCGATCGCTTTTTGTGCTTGTTCTATGGTAATTAAACGCATATTCACGCATTGGAGGCTATACGAAGCATCGTGACTTTTTAGGTTATCCAATTTTTCTTGCAAAAGATTTTTGCATGTATCTTCGTCCAAAAAATTTAATTGCTGACAATGTTTTAGTATGCAGTGTTTTACAAATATAAATAACAACGAGTAACTCTGTGAGGCTGTTAATTTAATTTGATGGCTGACTAAAAATTGCTCAAAACTTGTTGTCGAAGAAGCAGATTCTTCGTAAACATCGCGGGTAATATAATTTAATTTTTTAGCGAAATATGCCAAACATTGACTTCTTTGATCCATATCAAATTCCAGAACTTTTTAAATAACTTTGTTCTAATTGAATTGGCCATACGTAGTTGTTGGCCCATAAAGTGATGGCTCCGTTTTTTGCTCCAGACACAGCCATTTTTGCATCTGCGGTAACTGCTATGTCACTAATAGAGTTACTATATGCTTCTATTCTTTGTAACTTAATCTTTTTCATGGTGTTCCAAATATCGATAAAGCCCTCTTCGGTACTTACCAATATATATTTTGCGTCCCCTGTAATCGCAATGCTCGTGATATTTTCAAGAGAAAAATGCATTTTGCCATTATTGCGCAAATCCCATAAAATTAGGTTGTGTGGTGGTAGTTTGCACATAGACACAGCAACTCTTTCATTAGCAGAAATTAAAATTTTCTCTATGTGACTGGTGTGGGCATCAATTTTCACCGCGGAACCTTCTTGCGGTACAAAGTAAATACTACCGTCGTTACCTCCGGCAATGATTCGCGAGCCCGATAGATTCACCCCAAGTGTCGAGAGCTGTGTTTGTACTGTGTATTTCTTTTCTGGTTTTTCGCCTTTAAGTTGCCAAATTTTTTTCTTTTTCAGCAACTCTTTCAAGTTCCACTGCTTTATTTCTCCGTTGGTGTCTCCTGATACCAACCTACTTTCGTTATTGCAAAACACCAATCCTACAATCGGGTGTTTATGAGCAGAGACTTTTTTTTGTAAACACTTTGTTTGCAAATTATACAATAATATATCGCCACTTTGCAGTCCTAAAGCAATTTGTTTTTGGGTAAGATTTGTCGTGAGGCACGTGATTTCATGTTCGATCTTGAACTCGCAAATCAGTTTTTTATGTTTTACATCCCACACTTTGACGAATTTGTCCTCGCCTATGGAGACTACGTTCAGACCATTCGGAGTGATGATGATTTTCTTTATCGGTTTTTTGTGGCCCTGTAGCTGGCCATATTCGTGCCAAAAAGGAGTTTTCGGTACTTCTCCTCCGGCAATAATATCCTTGGCGCGTTCCAGTGCATCATTAACGCCGCATTTTTTTTCTCCCACGCGCAAAATATCCCAGGATTTTTGGCGCAAATCTTGAGGAATGACCAAGCTAAATTTATCTGCTTTGGGAACTATTTGACAGTGGTCATTGAGTATTTCACAATGAATCATTGCACCTACTCTATCGTAAAAGTCTTCTACGGTTGCATGGTCTTTTTCGCAAAGCATTTCCAATATTTTGAGAGCTTGCTGAAACTCCCCTTTCAAGTATAGCCATTTGGCTTTTTTACGGGCTAAATTGGGGAAGCTTTCGATGTCTTGAATTTGTTGTAGGATTTGCAATGACTTTTGCATGTAAGCGCGTTTTTCCAATGCACCCCCTACCATAACCTCAATAACTTTACTTGTGTCAGAGGTTTGTTGCAAAAGGCTGTTTGTTTCCAGCCAGAACTCTTCAAGGGTAAAAGATTTGGTTTTTAACTGTAAGAGTAGCAAATTTAAATGCGCGTAGAGAAATTCTGGATTTTCTTTGTGAATGTTATTTAATATGTCTCGCGCTGCTTTGGCGTGTTCATTTCCTATTTTTAGAAGTGAAACGGCTTTGTTGTTTTCCTCTTCCCATTTTGATAAAGATGAGGCCGATATTTTAGAACGTCGGTAACTCTTTTTACACAGTTGTTCATAAATACTCTCTAGTTGCTTTTCGATTGCTGCGAAATTCGCCGGGCGTTCTCTGTTGGTTTTGGCCAAACAACTCATTACCAACTCATACAACTCATTGCGTGTTTTATGATTGAATAGGGATATTTTTACTGCCGCTTGTTTTTTTATGTGTCTAGGCGGACGATATAAGTGTGCGTGCAACCAACCTGTTGTTGAGTTGGCTTCGAATGGGAATTTTCCACAGCTAATCATTTCATAAAGAATAAGTCCAAATGCATAGATGTCGGTAGACTCGTTGACTTCTTTACTTGATGTATATTGCTGTGGCGACATGTACTGTGGTGTGCCCAGCACTTGGTTGGTTTCGGTTAATTCTACTTTGGCGGCTAAGTGTCGGCCACTCATTTTTGTACTTTTACTTTTGCGCGGCAGAACTTTCAGTTTTGATAAACCGAGGTCTGTAATTTTCACAATACCAAAACCATCGTCTTCTTGGATAATAATATTTTTTGGATTCAAATCGCGGTGGATGATGCCTTTTTCATGGAGGTGATCCATACCGCGGCATATTTGAATGGCATAGTCTAAGACTTTCTCAAGGTAGAGCTCTTCGCGGTCTGTTTGGCTTTGTTTGATCACATCTTTTAGTGTCGGCCCCTTGACATATTCTATGAACAAAGTGGGCTTGTTGTTAATGCGATCGAAATATATTGCGGAAACGATATTGGGATGTTGACCTAATTGCAACCATGCAAGCACTTCTCTCTCAAAGCGATCCATGTGATCTTCGGAGAGACAATACTTCATCGCTAGCATTTCTTGTGTTTTTATATCTGAAACTAGGCAAACAGCGCCCATTCCCCCCATGCCCAGTTTTTTCACATAGCGGTATTTGCCTGCTAGAATATCACCTTTTTTGATGTTGATACGCCCGGAGATGGCGTACATTTTTTCTAAGTCTTTCATCTGATAGGAAGTTCTATAATAAAAGTGGTACCCATCTCTAATTGGCTTTGAACAGAAATGTTTCCCTGGTGCTCTTCTATAATTTTTTTAACTATAGACAATCCTAAGCCAGTTCCCTGTTGCGTTTTCGTGAAAAATGGATTAAATATTTTATCTAAATCTTCGTTTTTAATTCCACATCCACTATCGCGGACGGAAATTTTTGTTTTTTCGTTTTCATTGACCGCTGTCACTTCGATAAAGCCCTGTTTTGTCGCATTTTTTGCATTGATCAACAAATTTAATAGTACCTGATGTAGTTTTTCTTCACTACCATATACTTGTAAATGAGGATCAATATTCATTTTTAATTGGATATTTTTTTCGATTAAATCTTGCGCAATTAGTGCCTGGACACGGTCTATTAAGTCGGCCAAGCAAAAGTGCGTGAAATCTTCTTTTTTTGAGAACATTAGTAAGTTGTTTAATATTTTCTGACATCTCTTTGTCTCGGCAATGGATTTGTCGAGATAGTGTCCAACACCTTGTAATTCTTCTACCGTTACTTGGGGTTTTTTCAAAAAGCCCAAAAACAAATCGATGAATCCGCTAATACATGCCAGGGGCGTTTTTATGTCGTGGGCAATTTCCGCTGCTAGCTCGCCTAAAAATACCAGTTTGTTTGATTGTTTTAAGTCGATGTCTTGATCACTTGCGGTTCGTAAAATTTGTGAAAGAGAGTATTGGAAATCGCTTTTGTCTAATGGAAGCGGAAAATAGTCGTGAGCACCATTTTTGATAAAAAACACCGCTTCGCGAATAGAATAATTTGAACTGCAAACAATTAACGAAGCGCTAGGTGTTATTTTTTTGATTTTGTTGATAAAGGAAATGGGCTTTTGTGTACATAGCGTGTTAAAAATGATAAATGTTGGAGATATAGATGATATTTTATTAAATGCACTTAACTCATTATCAATAAAACAAATGTCAATATTTTCAGGAATAAATTCATTGTATTGTTCTATTGCTGTCGGATCGTGTTCTAGAATAAGACAACGAGTTGTCTTTGCCATAATTCAACTTTCGAAATAATGAATTTATAATTGGTCGTCATGTTCGTATTTCATCGGTACTAAATCATATTTTTTTATAGCTTTTGTTATAAAATATAATGATACAGCGCCACCAACAAGTGTCAGTGCGATACCTGGAGTATCCAGAATCCCGTGGGCGACAGGATGAAATTTTGGGTTGAATAAATCTACATGGACAACATAGTGATCGGGAAATTCGTGAATATGTAAACTTTGAGTTGCTCTGTTATCTCTAAACTGTCGCAACTCCCCCTTTGATAGTCCCATGTGTGTTTCTTCAAAAAAATCAGGAAGTTTTTGTACATCAGCTTTTTGAACGGTGATAAATTCACCTGTGCGAATGCATTCTTCTCTAATTTCTTCCCAATCCATCGTTTTATCCTATGCTGTTGATTACATCTATTCCACGTATAGAAGTTTTTAACAATTTCATTTTTGCACGAATTTCAACATAGTCTGGCGGGTTGGGAACAAGCTCTAAGTATTCATTTAAACAATCTAGAGCTTCTTGGTAAGACTCTAAACGGTAATAAGCATTCACAAGGTCTTTTCTGATTTCGCCATCAGTATTTTCAACTTCTAAAACTTTTTTAAATTCATTTATGGCTTGTTGATGTTCATTCACATCATAGTAAGTAATGCCTAGATTATAACGATAGGATGTGT
Source organism: Candidatus Uabimicrobium amorphum (assembly GCF_009002475.1). Lineage (GTDB taxonomy): Bacteria > Planctomycetota > Uabimicrobiia > Uabimicrobiales > Uabimicrobiaceae > Uabimicrobium > Uabimicrobium amorphum. The sequence goes on along the minus strand of NZ_AP019860.1, from coordinate 7,670,569 downwards.
TTTCTGGATTTAGATCTATCGCTTTTTGATATGAGTTAACAGCTTGAACAAATCTTCCGCACTTTCGGTATGCGTTACCTAAGTTATTATATGCTTTGGAGTATGAAGGTTCTATGTCGATGGCCTTTTCATAAGCTTGTACAGATTCTTCATAACGTTGTAAGTGAAAATATGTCATTCCTAAATACACATACACACGGTGATTATTCGGTTCTAACTCTAGAATCTGATCCCAGGACTTCAAACTTTTTTCATATTGTTGTTCTGCAAAAAGAGAAGTACCTTCTTTATATAATTTTGCAATTTTTTTATTTTGTTTGCTCATTACTACTAAGGTTTCCAAATATTTAATTGTTTTGTTTTGGCACGTTGTTCTGAAGACAAAAATAAGTCTAAATATTTCTTGTTAGGAGGAGTAGCAGTTACTTTCGCGTATCCATACTCTATAAGTTCTTTATTCACAAAACAATAATGAAGTAGAGGAGTTGGCGCAAAAACATAGGCTAAATAACGACCGTCTTGGTCGCGTTTTTCTTCTCCAAATTCTAAGAAAACTTTATTTTTTGCTCTAGTAACAACAAGTAGGGTATTTGCATCTTTGGCTAGGTCAAAATGTTTTTCGCCTTTTTGCGGCGCTGTAACATGTATGTACTTTACAATGCGACCATCTTCCAGTTCTATCGAGTCACCACTAATTACTTTTTTAACAATGACTAGATTTGTTTTGTCGACGGTCTTCTGTTTTTGTTCGTCATTGTAAACATGTACCTCTTTTGGTCCACACGAGACCAAGAAGCCAAATATAAGAAAGAGAGTTATTGTTTTCATATCATTTTACCGATTATTAATTGTTCTGCGACTGGAAAAGTATTTGTTTTGCAATGTCTATTTTTTACAAAGAGTTACAAAACTTTTAACCAGTCTATAAAACTTCACTTATTATATACAAAAACAAGGTTATTGGGCAATAATAAAATAAAAATGCTTGGTGTTTGTAGTGGGAATTTTTGTGTGGAAAGATGAGGTGTGTGACTGTGTCGATAAATTGCGACTTATTTTGCAATAAGTCGCAGTATTTAGCAAGTTGTTAACCGCTTTTGCCAACATTTAGCTTCATTTTGCGTCCAACTTTAAAGGTAACAACATTTCTAGAAGGGACTTTTACAGTGTCACCTGTTCTTGGATTTCTTCCTACTCTAGAAGCACGTTCCTTTACCTGGAATACGCCAAAATCTCGCAGTTCGATTCTGTTTCCTTTTTCTAGCTCTTCTGTAATACAATCTAAGAAACGTTGGATTGTATCTTTGGTGCCAACCTTAGTTTGCTTGGTTTCAACAGAAATTCTCTCAACCAGCTGTTTTTTCGTCACAGTTGCCATGTTTTGCCTTTCTAAATTCAAAGCATGGAAAAGAAAATTGTTTGAATCTAGGACGTGTCCCTAAACAGTTTTTTGTTTATGTTATTTCTTGTAATATTTGTAGTTGCTGTAGCTCATTTATACAGTTTTATCTGTATAAACAAACTACACCACACTAACTTTTACAATACACAACTTTAACTTTCTGTTGAGGGACACGCCCTGATACAAATCGCAAGGCAAAGTTTAAATCTTTAATACAACACTTTTTTTACAAGTTTCTTTTTGGTGTTGTCACCACAAAGAAAGCAATTGTAAATGAAAAGGGTTGTAAAACACTTCGTCTTACTTGGTAATAAAAATAGGCTAAAGCAAACTACCACCTGGTTGTTGTGGTTGAAAACTTTAGCCAGATATAAAATATCATCTTGTAAATGTAATTATTATATTGTTTTACAGCATTTAGTCAATAGAAAAATTGCATAGTTTTGCAAAAACTATGTACAATTTATTGCTTATGATAATGATCGCAAATGCTGCGCGTGATACTCAATATGTTTTTCGATAAAAGAGGCGACAAAATAGTAGCTATGATCGTAGCCTTCGTGAATATTTGCCGTAAGTGGGTACTCATGTTTTTGGCATGTCTCATGGAAAGTTTCTAGGTGCAGTTGCGTTTCGCGAAAAGGATCACAAGCACCCATTTCAATGAGAATGGGGATTTTCTGTGTCGCTGTTTCCACAAGGCAGTTACTGTCATACATTTTCCATGTGTTTTTGTCATCACCTAAATAACCACCAAATGCTTTTTCTCCCCACGGACAAAGACTAGGTGCACAAATAGGTGCAAATGCTGACACCGAGTAATATTCTTCGGGGTTACGTATCGCAATCATCATTGCTCCATGCCCGCCCATGGAATGACCGCTAATAGATTTTTTATCATTTACTGGAAAGTTTGCGGCAATTACTTTGGGCAACTCTGTGACTACGTAGTCATACATATTGTAATGGTTTTTCCATTTTTCTTGGGTGGCATTTACGTAAAATCCGGCGCTGCTACCAAAATCCCAAGATTCGTCCTCTCCTTCGATATTGCAGCCTCGTGGAGAAGTATCTGGAGCGACGATAATGACGCTATTTTCTGCTGCACAACGTTGCGCCCCCGACTTCTCCATAAAGTTTTTTTCCGTACATTCGAGACCAGAAAGCCAGTACAATACCGGAAGTTTGTTTTCGGTGCTCGCTTCCTGGGGAATAAAAATAGAAAAACTCATCTCGCAGTTGCAACTCGAAGATGAATGTTTATAGAACTCCACTTTTCCACCAAAGCAACTTTTTGATGAAGTACGATTGATTGTAGTCATTGTTTTCCTTCTATGATAGAGAAATTACCGAGCGAATACTTTTGCCTTCGTGCATGAGATCAAATGCTTCGTTTATTTTTTCGAATGGCAAATTGAATGTTACCATATCGTCGACATTTATTTCTTTGCGCATGTACATATCTACATATCCTGGGAGTTCCGATCTTCCCTTTACTCCTCCAAAAGCTGTTCCGCGCCATACGCGACCGGTGACTAACTGAAAAGGTCGTGTCGCAATTTCTTGGCCAGCTCCTGCAACACCGATAATAATAGATTCTCCCCAGCCTTTATGGCAACACTCAAGAGCCGAGCGCATAAGTTCGACATTTCCAACGCACTCAAATGAGTAATCAACACCACCATCTGTCATATCAACAATAACATTTTGGATAGGCGCGTCATGTTTCTTTGGATTTACACAGTCGGTTGCTCCGAGTTGTCTTGCGAATTCAAATTTAGATTCGTTAATATCGACGGCAATAATGCGTTCTGCCTTGGCAATAACAGCTCCCTGAATAACACTAAGTCCGATACCTCCGAGTCCAAAAACAGCAACGGTTGACCCAGGTTCTACTTTGGCAGTATTGAACACTGCTCCGAGACCTGTGGTAACACCACAGCCGAGTAAGCATACCTTATCCAAAGGAGCTGCCTTGTTAATTTTCGCCACGGCAATTTCCGGTAAGACGGTGTATTCGGCAAAAGTAGAGGTTCCCATGTAATGATAAATTGGTTTGCCATTTTTGGAAAAGCGCGAAGTGCCGTCTGGCATAAGTCCTTTACCTTGTGTTGCACGGATTGCCTGACATAAGTTTGTTTTTCCCGAAGTACAAAATTTGCATTTTCCACATTCCGGTGTATACAGAGGAATGACGTGATCTCCCACAGCTACCGAGGTAACTCCTTCGCCAACCTCCATAACTACAGCTCCTCCTTCGTGACCTAAAATAGAAGGAAAAATGCCTTCTGGGTCTGCACCTGAGAGTGTATATGCATCGGTATGGCAGACACCAGTTGCAACCATTTTTAGTAAAACTTCTCCTTTTTTTGGTCCTTCTAGTTCAACATCCTCTATGACAAGGGGTTTTTTTGCTTCCCAGGCAACAGCGGCGCGTATTTTCATGTATTTCTCCCAAAAAATAAGTATTTTTTATTCCACCCCTAGTTGACTTAACATAGTGTTTATTTTTAGTTTCTCTTTCAGATTGGTGCCCTCACCATCGAATAGCAGTTTTCCGCTTAGCTGAAAACTACTTTTCTCATACCTCTCCCACGGGAGAGGTATAATGCTTCTCTTTTGTAAAAAACAAAATTCGCTTAAGTTACGTAGCAAAGTAGTGACCTTATATCCCATTTACACTGACGTTACACCTTTTGACATGTCTAAATAGAACAATAAAAACAAATTCAGATGCATTACGCCTCTCCCTGTGGGAGAGGCATGAGGAGTACAACTTTCAGGTCTAACTGAAAGTTGTAAATCCGATGGTGAGGGCACCAAATAGAAAGTGTAACAATTTAGTCAACTATAATTCCCTACACTAAAAAGAATAACCTAAATCTCGTAGCGAAGGTGCATTGTCTATGATATCGGAGAGTTGTTGCGGTTGCAAGAGTGTCTTCCATTTTTGACTATTCTTTTCATATAGATGAGAATGAGTCTGTGCTTCGTAGGGTAAATCTAAAAATTGAAAAATTTCCTTGGTTACTTGCGCGGGGTTGTTCAGCAATGTCTCATAGCAAATGTCCATCCACTGCGAAGGCGAAAGCTGCGAGGCGCATTTTTTCGCTTCGCGGATGCGCGATTCCCAAGCCCACGCCATTTTTTTTGCGAGACTCCATTCTTGCCATTCGCAGTATTGTTCTTTATTTTCTATGCCATACCATGGTTGCGGCCAACAAGAGTTTTCGTTTATTTTTACTTTTGTGGAAAAGCGTCTTACTAGACGATCGTAGCGAAGCATTGATGTGACAACATCTCGTGCATCGCGGTATATGTGTAGAAATTGACTTTGGGGAAATGCACGGCGTAATAAATTTACATTGACAACATGTTGATGGGATTTGTCGGCGTAGCGTGTTATTTGTGACGGAACATAACATGGGGAAAGTATGCCGTGTTTTTGGTACTGAACTTTTCGGCAAGCCGAAGAACAATTTTGGCATTTGCGCCATGTTTTTCTCCACGCGTTGTCGTATAAGTTTTGCAAGTTGTCTATCGTTTGTGGGTTATGGTGTTCTTTGCGATGAATTGCTAAGCGTTGCGCGTATTTGAATGTCGTGGGGTACTCCACTAAACAATGAACATTAGAATGCTTTTTTAGTATCTCTCCTAACAAACAAGTTCCCGATCTGGAACAACCGACAATAAAAATAGGATTTGTGAGCGTCATGTTACTTGGGAATGGTAAAGGTAAGAGAGGCCCAAAAACTATCAAAGTCGACATTTGGAGTTGCAGTATGCTTCTCGATAACAATGCTAGAAATCAGCCATTTACCAGGAGTGAGTTGCAACACTGCACGTCCCTCTTTTGTGGTTTTGACTACTTTTTCGGCGTAGTCATCAAGAGATACAATACGCAAGTTGTTGTTTGGCAAAGGTTTATTTTTATAGAGTAATTGAACATTGAGCGAGTCTTTACCATGTTGGGGATTCGTCTCACAAATAAGTTCTATGGGCATCCCAACCTTGCACGGAGTGTACTGTTCTTCTTTCCCCACTTGGACGATCGCTTTTGCGCATCGCAGGTAGTGTTCGTGAATCATATCTTTTTGGGGGATTTCTACGCTCACAAATGCTTCCTCTGCGAGGTATTTTGCAAATTTTTCCTTGGTCATAGAAGACAAACTCGTAAAACTTTCATAACTAATTGTATGGCTACCTTGTTCGCGAACGCGGAAAAATCCTGCGGGAGATCTACCTGCGAAGCCAACTACAGGAACAGATTTTTTGTTATGGTGAAGTAAAAATCTGCGGATATGATATGGGTTGCGCGTATATTCTATGGGTTCTTTGACATGGCCAATTTGTATTTTCATCTTCACCACTTCATTCTTTACAGGTGTGAAGGAGGACGGCTGTAGCCAAAAAGTATGTGCGTGGAGTGCTGAGCAACACAGGAGAAAAATGATTGGTAATTTACTCACTTTTTTATTCCTAAAAAAACAATCGCTGGTAATATGTCTTTACGACTATTACCAGCGATTGTCAGTTAATACGACACCCTTTATAGATGATCGCGATCAAGGAATCCTTCCAACTTGCGTGCTCTAACAGGATGTTGCAATTTACGTACAGCTTTTGCTTCAATTTGCCGTACTCTTTCACGCGTTACGTTAAAAAGTTTTCCCACTTCTTCAAGTGTGTATGTGTATCCGTCACCAATACCATAACGTAGTTTAATAATTTCGCGTTCGCGATACGTCAATGTTTGCAGGACACTTTCGATTTTGTCTTTCAACATCTCGTGTGTCGCGGCGGTAACTGGTGATTCAGCTCCTTCGTCTTCAATGAAATCTCCAAAGTAGGAATCATCGCTTTCTCCAATCGGACGGTCAAGTGAAATAGGGAGCTTTGCTATTTTCATGACGCGTTTTGTTTCATCGATGGAGATGTTTGTTTCTTTGGAGATTTCTTCGATAGTTGGTTCGCGTCCTTTTTTCTGTATTAATTTCTTGGACACATTCCGTAGTTTACTCATCGTTTCGATCATATGCACAGGTATACGAATTGTACGTGCTTGTTCCGCAATAGATCTCGTTATTGCTTGTCTGATCCACCATGTTGCATACGTCGAAAACTTAAAACCACGACGATATTCGTATTTTTCAACGGCCTTCATGAGACCGGTATTGCCTTCTTGGATTAAATCAAGAAACGTTAGACCGCGATTTCGATATTTTTTGGCAATAGAAACAACCAGTCGCAAGTTACCACTTGATAATTTGCGTTTAGCACTTTCGTATTCTTCGTAGCGTTCTTCGATTTGTTCTACGCGTCTTTTTAGTTTTTCAGGACTTTCTCTTGTTTTAAAGAGCAGTTCTTCTAAGTCCTTCTTTAACTTTTTTACTCGAGACGTACGGCGACGATTTCCTTCGATTTCTTTTAATTCACGCAAACACGACTGTACTTTTCGCGACAGTTTTTGTAGTTCTTGCATCATAGGACGTATTTTTTTTGTTTGAAGGCCTAGCTCTTCTAAGAGTATGACACCCTTTTTTCTACGGCTTCTAATGCGTTTTACTAGTTTCGTTCTCTCACGTGACATGGGTTTGCTGTCTAAGTATTCTTTGAAATCGTCTCTGTTTCTTTCCAACATTTTACTTAAAGTTTGGATATTTTCACAAAGACGAGACTCCATATCTGTTTTTTTCAGCTCTAGGGTGTTGTTCCCACGAAGAGTTCGATCAAAAGCTAGTTCACCGTTTTGTACATCAATGAGAATTTCAAGAGCAACTTCCAATGAGACTTCCGACTCCAATACTTTTTTGCGAAAGCGTTTTCTTGTCAATTCTATTTTTTTGGCGAGCTTTATTTCTTCTTCTCTTTTTAAAAGTGGAATTTCTCCCATTTGAGTTAGATACATACGTACCGGATCATCAATGCGTTCGCTGTATGTATCTTCTATGATCATTTCCTCATCAATTTCTTCATCCCCTTCTCTGATGAGGTCGCGATCTAAACTAATATCTGGAGCATCTTCGTCTATTAGCTCGATTCCATGTTCGTCAAGAGTCATCAAAATGTTATCTAACTTTTCTGGATCCTCATCTGGAAGCAAGTCATTAAACTCATCGTAGGTAAGAAATCCTTTTTGTTTTCCTGTTTCTAGAACAGCTTTCAAGTCGGAATCAACGACCTTTTCCATAGAAGAATTCTCCTTTTATTCTATATCTCGCAAGCGAGTTTTACAAACTTCTTGGGCATTAAGTAGTATTTGTTTTTGTTTTTCTTCGTTTTCAGCAGAGGTAATAAGCTGTTGGCGCAATTTGTTCATTTGTGCTCTTTTTTTCTGACGTACTAGACCTTTAATGGTTCTTTTTAGTCGATCTGCTGTTTTTTCTAGATTTTCAAGATTTTCACTATAGTAAATTGAAACAAGGGCTTGGCCAATTTCTGGCTCTAATTGTGCCGATAGTGCCGCAAGTTCAATAGGTTCATTTTTTTCTATATACTCTGCAACAACAGATGCTATTTTTGCAACTTTGGGGTCGTAAAAATCTGCTGGTTGATAGTATTCGAAAACTTTGGGTCCCAAACTAGGGTGCTGCATTACAGCTGCAAGAACAAAATTTTGCTCGGCAAGTGCTAAGGCATTTACATATGATTGGGTGTTTTGTACCGGCGGAGCTACTTTTTTACTTTTTTTTATGCCCAGCTCAAGTAAGACGCTGTCAAGGGGTACATGAAAAACATCTACCATCCTTTGAGCAAAAAGTCTTTTGGTAATTTCGTCCGGAATCGTAATAATTGTTTTTGATAGCTCGCGAATCACATTGCGTTTGCCTTGAATGGAATCGATATCGTGTTGTTTTTTGAGTAGTTGTAACTCAAAATCGAAGAAATCTTGGGCATCCGTAATCATTTCGCGAAAACCATCTACACCATATTCCCGCAAAAAATCGAAGGGGTCGAGTTTTTGTGGAGGAACTGCAATTTTAACCTCAATGCCTTTTTTTAGAAAGTGCTCCACAGAACGTGAAGCAGCGTTCATTCCGGCCGAATCGCCATCGAATACCAGCACGGTGTGTTCCGAATAACGCTTGATAAAACCTGCGTGTTCAGGTGTTAGCGCGGTTCCTAAGGTTGCAATAGCTCCTGTGAATCCCTTTTGGTGGGCCATGAGTACATCGGTATAACCTTCCATAATAACGACTTGTTTTGTTTGTGAAATGGCTTCACGTGCCAAGTGGAAGGCATACAGTGTTTTTTTCTTTTGGAAAATAGAAGTTTCAGGTGAATTCAAGTATTTTGGCTGATCTTGACTACTTAAAACCCTTCCCCCAAAAGCGATGACTTTGCCACGACTATTCCATATTGGAAATATAACGCGATGACGAAAACGATCGTAGTAACCATTTTCTTTTTTGACCACCAAGCCTGCATCCAAGAGAACTTGTTCTGCAAAACCTTCTTGTTTTGCTTCCTTGAGAAAATTATCCCACCCTTTCGGGGCATAACCAAGCTCAAATTTTTCCATAGTAGATTTCGTAATACCTCGATACAACAAATATTCACGTGCTTCTTTGCCTTGTTCGCTTGCCAAGTGCCTTTGAAAGAAAGTTTTTGCCCAGTTTAAAGCTTCCATAACGCCAACAGCTTTTTTTTGTTCGCGTTCAAAGTGTTTACTTTTTTCTGGAAGGGGAATATTGTATTCTTTTGCGAGGTGTTCAACCGCTTCGGGAAATGAAGAGCCTTCTATTTCCATAATGAAGTGAAATACGTTGCCCGCTTTTCCGCACCCAAAACATTTAAAAATTTGCTTTTGAGGACTTACGACGAAAGATGGAGTTTTTTCGTTGTGGAATGGACAACACGCTTTGTAATTCGCTCCAGTTTTTTTTATACTCAAGTAGTGAGAAATAACAGGTATAATATCTGCCGTTTCTCGAACTCGTTCTATGAATTCATTGTTAAAGTGTTGGGCCACTTATATTTCCAATAAATTAGGGTAAATAGAATTGTAAATTTGTGGAACATTTAAGTATACTTTCCTTACATTCATTGTGCAACTATTTTTATAGGAAAAAAAGTTTTTGTGGTTTTTTTGTAAGGAAGTGCAGTGTGTGGTGATAGGAAAAGTTGCAACCACAAACGATTGCAACTTTTAGTGGAAATTTAGTGTCCGCCTTGCTCGCCGAAGTTTTTCTTGATCATTTCGTTGTTCGGATTTACTGGACCTAAGAACTGAGGATAACTTGTAGAAAGTTCTTCCCAGATATACTTAGATAGTAAACGGTGAGCGGTGTGACTTGGGTGGAAACCATCAACAACTTCGATCAATTCAGCAACGTCTTTACCTTGTTTTTTCCATTCTTCGATGGCTTTATCCATTGGTAAATCAATGTATGCTACTTCGAAATTGTTAAAAGTTTGTGTGTCTGCAATTTCTTTTGCTACTTTAGATAACTCAGCAGCTCTAGCACTTGCTTTGTCTCTCATAGAAGAGTCAGATGTCAACCATGTACGACAAGGATTTCCTTTGATATCCCAAAGTAAGTCGTACAATTCAGCGTAAGTCATTCCAATGGGGTGCATGCGATCGTTCATGGTGTCCCAAAGAATGCGGCCATCTACAAGTCCGGTGATCACAACTTTGCTTCCTGGAGCAAGTTTGCCATCTAATAGTTTCAAGCCGGTGATCATTTGTTGGCGATATTCTTCTGGTGTTGTCATGTCTTCAAGTTTTTTCTTGCAGATATCATTTCCGATATATGCAACGAAAGCTAAACTTGGTTTGTCACTCTTATCACGAGAAAAATTTCCCACTTGCTCAACTAAACTCTTTGCCTTAGCTCCGTTAACAGCGAGGTTCTGGAAATCTCTGTGGTTACAACGGTTGCGATCGCGCATTTTCATGTAAATAGATTCGCCATTAATGTCTTCAGCGAAACCTGTTGCCCATGATTTATGAGGCCAATCGAATTCGTGGACGATCACATCGAAGTCATCATCACGGTCATGGCGTTGTGTGCGACGTTGTTGCGCAAGTTGGCGTAGATGATCATAGTTTAGAAGTTTTGCAAAATCTTCGATGTTGCGTGTTACTGGTAAGAAAGATACTGGAATGTGAAAAGCAGCCGCAGCACTGTCACCAAAAATAACAACACCACGAGACTGTGCTCTTTCGCACAACCAATTTTCGTTACTCTTACCTTTTGACTTTGACCATCCCGAAATACCATTACAATTGTAATCCACCGAACCATCGCGTTCTAGTTCGCCAGCGCCTGGATAAACATCTTCATCTAGGTCGGAAGCATCTTTTCCGCGCCAGTTTGCTCCACGAAAACCATATTCATTAGAAAAATAGTCTCCGTCAAGGTCCATAACAGGCACATGAATGCTGTCGTTTCTATTGTCATCAGCAAATGAAAAGGTACATGCTACTGCTAGCATTAAAAGAATAGAAAGAAAACGCATAATTTGTTAAACCTTTCTTACAAGGAATGTTCGGATCGAAAAGTATAATTTTTCAATTATAGCATATCGCCAAAACAAGAGCAAGAATTATGAATTTTATAGATCGACTCGTCACGAAGCGGAAATTTTAGAAGTGTTAGTGGTTTGGGTGTGATTTGGATGTGAATTCAACTATCTTTGTTTAAGCAAAGATTCTTTGTGTCTAGTACCAAAGTTGGTACTAGATTTAATTCTACTTGCGACGTAAACCAAGTAAGGCAAATATACCAAATAACATAGCAATGTATGTACTTGGTTCAGGAATAACATTGCTAGCAGGGTTTACTGTAACACCACTGCTTTGAGCACCTGTTACCGCAAATGTTCCAGAGTCAGAGTTTCCATTTTCTAAGGTGACAGAAAAAGCCAGCCCTGCGAATAAATCACCAGAGGTGGCTCCAAAATCAATATCTGCGTCAAAACGAAATGAGTCTCCTGCTTCGAAAGAACCAGCCGCAAAATTTGCAGTGATGACTGTTGGAGCAACACCAGTAAAAGAAAAAGTGATGTCTGAACTTTGTAAACCGACTAAATTTGATAGTAAAGGCTCTGGTCCAAAGTTTCCAGCGCCTGTAAATGCAGGATCAAAATCAAAAAAGAAATTTGGAAAACTGGAGACATCCCATGTAATAGATTGGACAAATCCAGACCCAGAATCAAAAGAGACGCCCCAGAAATCTATCGCATTTGAAGTCTCCGGACCTGTTGCATCTGCTGTTATTGTTGCCGCGCTTATCGGTAACGATATTGCGCATATAACAATAAGTAAGTATTTTGTCATATTGTTCTCCTAAAACTATACCCTTATAAAGTATTGTGAAATCTTAAGATTTTTTATCATAGCAAAACCTCAAGTATAAATCTTTACTTTTCTCTATGCAAACGTTGTATTTTTTTTTGATTATAGGTTTTTGGAGTCACAGAGAACCCTGAAGTAAACTCCAGTTTCATTAAAATGTAACTTTCTCCAGGGTGTCATTCCTGCAAAAGCAGGAATCCACAATACAAAGTTGACTTGTAAACGCCTGGATCCCTTGTCAAGTAAGGGATGACACCATAAGGAAGTTTTGTAGTTCCAGAGAACTTCGGAATCAAAACGTTTTTTCAATTACTGGTACGAGTCGGGATCACAGTATCATTATCTATTTTATTTTTCGCTGCAACTCTTTGATTTCCGCGACAATTTGCTTCTTATATTGATTGCGGTATGAAAACTTTTTCAAGAACTTTTTCCAGCGCTCTACGGCTAACTCGTACTCTTGTTTTTCTATGTAGGTGTCTATTTCTTTGCGTACTATAATATATTGTTCTTCTATCAATCCATGAATTTTGGCGTCGGCTTGTTGTTGTTGTTCTCTATCAGTGATGTTTATAAAAACAACGGGCATCATAATGAGAAGACCTATTGCTAGGGCCCACACCACTTTTTTGCCTGAGGCATCGTAAGCCATTGTGTTACTCCTTGTTATTTTTTCCATGTTGTTAATATTGATTTACATTGTTTTTGCATTTCAGGCGAGACAATATAAAGGATACTTGCCTTTTTATACATTGCAATGGCGCTCTCCATTATCTCAATCGCCTTTTTGGTTTTGCCTTGCTTTTTGTATGCAATCGCTAAATCGCGCTTTATAGGAATAGTATAGTACGAATAACGGTATGTGCGCATGGGTTTTTGTTTTTCTTTTGCATATAAATTTTCTAGTAAGTTGATAGCTCTTTGTGTATTACCGGTTGCGATCGCTTTTTTGGCTTGGATAAATTTAAGAACTGTCGATGCTCTTAAAAAATTCATCGTTTTGATTTCTTGCGTATATTTTTGCCATGACAAGTCATACGGCATTTTATGGATTTTATACCAAATTACTTGTAATCTTGCGCGTTGTTTAGTGTCAGTCCTTTGTAGTTGTGAAAAGTAGTGGGTTGCGGTCTTTAAATTTGTCGCGACACCTTCATCTTGCCACAGGTAAATTTGTCCTAAATGTAGGATCGCTCCGGCATTTCTTTGCGCTTTTGCTGCGATCTTCCATACTTCAATCGCCCTTTGTGTATTTTGTTTGACGCCAACGCCTTTGAAATAAGCTAAACCCAAACGGACGCACAGCCGTGTATCGTAGTATATTGCTTTTTCCATATGCGCAACCAAATTCTTGTAGGATATGGTTGCACTTTTTGCGATTACGTTGTAATCATTTGCCCCCCACATCATGTTTACATAGAAAAAATATGGGCGATCTTCGATGTATTTTGCCGCTTGAATGGCTTGCAAATAAAGTTCTCGGGCATTACTTAAGTTACTCAGTATTCTTTCGTTTAGCCATGCATAGGCCGTTAAAGAATATATTGTACGATATGACTTCGTGTCTATCGTTTGCTGAACACGTTGCGCGAGTTGTTTGGCAAGGACAGGGTCTTTCTTGTAAATTTGACCTGTTTTGGTAAACCTACTTTTTAATGCCAAATAGAATGGATCATCTGGATATTGTTGCAAGGCAAAGTCTAGGAATAATTTGATAGGAGCCCCTGTTTTTTGCTTGGCATTTTGAAACGCGAAAATAGCACACTGGTCGGTGGTGAAGCGTTTATTTATATTTCGTGCTTTTACCAACCAGAGTTTTGCACTTTTGTAGTTGCTGGTTAGTACTAGAGAACGTGCCAGGTAAAGCATTGCATGTACATCATTGGTTTTGGCAAATTCTCGAAACAATGTTGTCGATTTTTGTGGATCGTTGAAGTACATGTCGCTTAAAAAACGATAACAACGGTTTACCCTAGCACGTGCACCTTTTAAGAAAAATTTTTCCGCTAAAGCGATATCTCGTTGTCCGCCTAATCCATAGTATTGTGTCATGGCACAGAGGTAGTATGCGTATCCGTCGTTGAGTTTTTGTAAATTTTTATAATGTTTTTTTATAATTTGTAGGCACTTTTTGTCATTTTCCTCGTAGCCATGTCCTAAAAAATACATTTTGGCCTTTTGCACTTGGAAAATAGCGTAATTGGGGTGTAAGGCGATGGCTTTTTCTAGAAAATCCCTTGCGGTGTTGTAATCGCGTTTATCGAAAGATTGTAAACTATTTTCAAAGAACTTTTTGGCTTGAGACGAGACAGCACGTGTTTTCTGGGATGTGAGAATGTCTTTGTCATTAGGCGTTTTGCTCACTTGTTTTGTGGAGCTTTTGCCATGGGAAAATACCAATAGCAATGCTATACTCACGGTAATAACTACAGCTGCGGTTGTTGCGGTTAATTTGAAGTTATTTGCGGAAGTTTTGCGTGGGCGTTTATTTACTTTCAACGCTCGGGCAAAACTCTTTGCACTTTGATAACGCAACCCCTTGTCTTTGTTTATGGCTTTCAAGCAAACCTCACTCAAAAAATGTGGTATATCTGGATTTATTTCGTGAGGAGGTGGCGGGGTTTCCATAATAATTCGCGTAATCGTATGTGCCGTTGTTTTTCCGGCAAAAGGGTGCACCTTGGTACAAATTTCATATAACATAACACCTAACGTATACAAATCGCTACGATGATCAATTCCCTTGCCTTTAAATTGCTCGGGAGGCATATACAGTGGTGTTCCGAGAACCTCTCCTGTTTTTGTGAGTTTGTCATCACTATCCATGATTTTGGCAAGGCCAAAGTCCATAATCCGCGGTTCGCCGTCAAGATCTATCATGATATTACTCGGTTTTAAATCGCGATGGATAATTCCCTCTCTGTGGATGTAGTCCATTGCTACAAGAACTTTGCTGAGTATTTTTAGAGATTGTTTTAGAGATAATTCGTTGTTTTTGATTAAATCTTCCCAAGTCTGTCCCTCTACATACTCCATCGCCAAGAACGGTTTTCCATTTTTCATGTCGACATGGTAAATTTCGACAATGTTCGCATGACGTAATTTGGCGATGGCTTTACCCTCGTTAAGGAAGCGCTTAATAGATTTTTCATCTTGCTGCGCTTGTGGTTTTAGTACCTTGAGAGCAACGACTCGGCCGGATGCATCTTTCGCTTTATAGACCGATCCCATTCCGCCTTGACCGATTTGGTTTAAGATTGTGTATTTTTCCATGAAACCTTATTTCCCAAATGTCCTACCAGTTAGATGTATGTAAAAGTTTTTAATCTAAATTTTTCACCAAGCGAAAACCCAGAGATTTGCTACGATAATCTTGCTGCGCAAATGCACGATACCCTACGCGAATTCTTTTGGAGTCACTATTCCAACCGCCACCGCGTATTACGCGATTTTTACCTGTTTTTGGACCTTTAGGGTCTTTGGTACTGCGTTTGGGTTTACCCACGTAAAAGTCCGCACACCATTCTTGGACATTACCACATAAATCATGGCATCCGTAAACAGAACCTTCGTATTGGGCAAATTTACCCCCAGGAGCGGTGAATTCGTGTCCATCTCGACCTTTTGCGGAAAACTTGTCGTTGGCTCTGTAGTTACAGCGATAACGTCCGGCAGCATTGGGAAGCGTGTTTCCCCAAGTGTATATGCGAATAGGCAACGGATTTCGATAAAGCGGCAAAGGCTTTTCTTGTACACCCCATTGCGGAATTTGATGGCCTCCACGCGCTGCTTTTTCCCATTGTGCCTCAGTGGGGAGACTTTTCCCTACCCACTCAGCGTAGAGGTTGGCTTCTTCCCATGTTACGTTGACGACAGGATGTTGCTCATTACTTCCTGGTGGTTGTTTGGGCATTTGGCGTTCTGTCGCGTAGCAGAACTGTTGATATTGACTTACCGTTACCTCATAACGATCGATGTAGAAGTGAGAAATCTCTATTTTTTGTATGGGCTGTGAGTTGGGAAATTTCGCGTCTCCCATGGTGAAGGTTCCGCCAGGAACATACATCATCGTACTATCATCGCGAAAATAACGATATTCCCCAAAAGTTGTCGAGAGAGACATTCCTCGTGGTACATATTCGCCAAAATATCCATCTCCTTCTGGAGTTTGGCAATGTAAAGTTGTAATAGCAATAAAAATAAAAAGACATTTTGCAATGAATGTTTGCATTTTGTGCACCTTAAATAGTAATGGAATTTACACGTGGTATTTCTAACTATTATATGACAAACACATGAGAAAAAGAGGAAAAAATTATTATGTAGGGATAAAAACTTTGATGTGTTTATGGTTGGTTGTGGAATGAAATTGTGTGAGTAGTTACTTGCACACTCACCTTGTATGGTGAGTGTGTTGTCGCTTTGCGATTTATTAATCTTGGCAGTGTTTTTCGTAGGCTTCGTTGCCAAGTAGTTCTTCTATTTCATCAGGAGTGGCTATTTCTACTTCGATCATCCAGCCGGTTTCATATGGATCATCTGTTAGTTCATCTAACATGTCACCCAAATCTTCATTGACAGCAATAACTTTACCCGAAATAGGTGAATACAGTTCACTTGTGGTTTTTACCGATTCTACCTCTCCGAAGGAGTCACCTTGGTTGATCACTTCGCCTTCTTCGGCACTTAGTTCCAAGAATGTCAGGTCTCCTAATTCGCTAATTGCGTGAGCGGTGATGCCAATTCTCGCTTGTTTTCCTTTCACTTGAACCCACTCATGGGTCTTACTGTACTTTAAATCTTCTGGATTCATTTATAATTTCCTTAACCTATACTGCGGACAGATTGTTTTATCATATCTTGTCTCGCAGACTAATCTAATAAATTTTCTAAAAATTGCGTAGTATAATTCCCAGAAATAAACTCTTCATTTTCAATGATCGATAGAAGCAGTGGAATAGTTGTTTTTACTCCTTCAATTTCAAAAGCCTGTAGTGCTTTCTTCATTGTCGCAATAGCATCTTGGCGATCTGTACCATGTACAATCAATTTGGCGATCATGGAATCGTAGAAGACCGGAACCTCATAACCTTCTTTTACGTGAGTATCCAGGCGCACTTTTTCAGAAAGTTCAGGTGGTACAAATTTGGTGATTTTTCCTGGGCATGGTTTAAATTTTTGTTGAGGGTCTTCCGCATTAATGCGGCATTCAATCGCATGCCCTTGTATTTTTACGTCGGACTGTTGGATGGAGAGTTTGTGGTTAGCGGCTATTTTCAGTTGTTCGTTTACAATGTTCGTACCTGTTACCATTTCTGTGACGGGATGTTCGACTTGCAAACGGGTGTTCATTTCCATAAAGTACAAATTATCCCCATCCATAAGTAACTCCATCGTTCCCGCATTGCGGTAACCGATTTTTTGTAGAGCATGTGTGAGCTTACTACCGATTTCCGCGCGTTTATCGTCTGAAATTACGGGGGAAGGTGACTCTTCAATGAGTTTTTGGTGGTTACGTTGAACGGAGCACTCGCGCTCCCCTAAATGAATGACATTGCCATAATGATCGGCAAGTATCTGAAATTCAATGTGTTTACCACCAGTTATGTACTTTTCGAAATAGATGTCAGAGTTGGCAAATGCCTTTTCTGCTTCAAGAGATGCTTCTTTAAACTGAACAAGTAAATCTTGGGGAGTTTTACAAATGCGCATACCCTTTCCACCACCACCGGCAACCGCTTTTAGTAACAACGGAAATCCAATCTCTTGGGCTTCTTCTTCAGGTTTGGTGACGATACTTTTTGAGCCAGGAATAACATCTACCCCCATAGAGCTCATGGTTGTTCGCGCTTCGTTTTTGTCTCCCATTTTCATGATTGTATTTGCCAAAGGTCCAATAAAACTTATATTGTATTGGCTACATAGCTCTGCAAATACGCTATTTTCTGACAGAAATCCATAACCTGGATGTATTGCCTGACACTCCATTTGTATTGCAGCTTGTAAAATTGTTTCCATATTTAAATAGCTTTTACTGCTTTGTGCACGACCAATACATATTGATTCGTCGGCCAAAGAAACATGAGGCGAATCTTTGTCTGCTGTAGAATATACTGCGACAGTTTTGACTCCTAGCTCATGACAAGAACGTATAACACGGCAAGCTATTTCTCCGCGGTTGGCTATCAATATTTTTCTAAACATAAAATTTTTCCAGATCTAAGATACGCCACATTCTCTAATTTTCTATTCTCCAATGAGGCTTTCTTTTTTCGAGAAAGGCTTGAAAACCTTCTCGTCCTTCGTCACTCATTCTCATTTTGGCAACAGTTTTTGCACCGTGCACCAAAAACTCTGCGTAGCTCATATTGGGGACATCACGTAACAGCGCTTTGGCCATTTGGGTTGCATTTGGGCCACACTGTAAAATGTGATCGCACAACAACGCTATTTGGCCCGTAAGGTTTTCGAATTCGCATACCTCACTCACTAAACCAATGGCATGTGCTGTCTGAGCGTTTATTTTTTCTCCCGTAATAAAATACCTACGTAAGTAAGTGGGTGGTATTTTATGCAATAGATACGCGGTTGTACATGCAGGTACAAGACCTGCCTTTGCCTCAGAAAGAGAAAATACAGCTTCTGTAGAACAAATAGCAATATCGCATGCCGCGACAAAGCCAACACCACCTCCAATGGCAGCACCTTGAACTTTGGCAATGGTTGGGATTTCTATGCTGTAAATATCGTCAAACATGCAAGAAATCTCATACATGTCGTCATAGTTTTTTTGGTAATCGGCATGCTGTGCGTCTTTCATCCACTGAAGATCTCCCCCTGCACAAAAATGTTTCCCTGCCGCACAAATAACCAGCACGCGTATGTGAGAGTTTTTAATTTTTTGTATCGCACCTCGAACCTCGGAAATCAACTGCGCATTGAACGCATTGCACACATTGGGTCTATTTAACATCAAATATGCTATGGAGTCTTCCATGGTTAGTTGAATGTTCTGGTAATCCATCTTTAGTACCTCAATTTTCAAGGTGTTGGGCAGGGGGGCCTACAACGTTAGTTCGAAAAGTCACACATTCTAAATGTCTTAGTGTGCTTTTATCTTCGCAAATAGCACCATCAAAAATACAGTTGGAATTGTGTAACGATATGTTTTGATAATGCATAATGTATGCGAAATGACAGGACAAACGTACGAATAATAAGAATTCTTCGTTGCGAAAGTTAAATCTTATTGTTACTATAAAACAAATTCAAGCAAATTATAAAAAAAATAAGAGATCTCATGTTAACTTCTCATTTAGTGCGTACGAAAGTACACGGACAGTACATAAAACCTAGCTATATAAAAGAAGCAGATTCCTCACTATTGAACACTGCGGTGACACTTATTGATATGTACAATCACCACCGCGGAAAAACTAAAGGAGAATTAAACAGCTGTTTTGAAGAGTGTTTTGGGCAATCCTCTAACAATATAGTTAACCGAGGACTCTATAAAATACTTGAAGACCGTTGTGAATTTGAATTTCTTGCAGAGCAAGATCCCATTGCTTTGCGCGAGCAACTTTTTGTCCTCGCCTCACAAAAACACCAAAGTGGTTGTTTTGTACGTGAAGAAATTATTTCTCAAGTGACAGAGCACCTAGATTTACCCAGTGAAAATTTTGACAAACTTATCTTTTCTGATTTGAAAGACAATCACGTTATGATAGACTTTGCCGAAATTTCCGCGGAGAATTTGCTACGCCGCTACAATACCGCATTGGCACAAGCTGTTTTATTGAAAGCGGATAATTTGGAAATTACGATAAAAGATAAGGATCCACGTCGGTATCGTCAATTGTTCCGGGCCATCAAATTTCGTCAACTGTTGTATACAATTAACGGCAATGTGAAAAACGGGTTTAAGATAGTCTTAGATGGACCAATGAATCTCTTTCGTTCTTCACAAAAGTATGGCCTACAAATGGCATTGTTTTTTCCAGCTCTACTACTTTGTGATCGTTGGCAACTTCGCACCCAAGTTGCTTGGAAAAAAAAAACAAAAATATTTCGCGTCGATCACAAACAGAATTTATACTCACATTACCCCGATACGGGAATGTTTATTCCAGAAGAAGTAAAAATTTTTCTCGAACGATTTTCAGCACTGCAAAGTGAATGGGACATTTCTTCTCATCCAGATTACATTGAGATGGAGTCGCAGCAAATCTGTATACCAGACTATGTCTTTACGCACAAAACAAAAGGCATTGTTGTTTACCTGGAAATATTTGGCTTTTGGCGCAAGTCAGCTCTGCAAAAGAGATTGCAAATGGATATGCAGGAGAAAAACATTTTGCTGGCTGTTTCCGAAAAACTCGACGTAGGAGAAAAAGCAGAGTCTCACAACAGCAGATATGTTTACAACTATAAGACTGTTCTTATTCCCAAGGCAATACTTGAGATGTTAAACTCTCTCTATTTGAAGGAACAAATATGATGCATCGCATACTACTCTATCTTCTAGGAGTAATGAAAGCGATTTTTCTTCCCATCACCAAATTTTTAGAATACATTGGTGGACTGGGAATTTTATTTTGGCAAACGTGTTTATATGTACCTTCAGCCTTACCTTTTACCAAAAAATCGAAAGCCAAATATATTGTCGCACAATTAAAGAAAATAGCTTTTGATGCTTTACCTATCGTAATCCTAATGGCCTTCTTATTGGGAACTATCCTTGCTTTACAAGCTGCGAAACAACTCGAACGATTTGGCGCAAGTCTTTATATCGCTAACCTTGTGGGAATTTCGCTTTCGCGTGAAATAGGGCCTATATTGATTTCCATTATCATTGCTGGTCGCACTGGATCTTCCACTACCTCGGAAATTGGAACCATGTTGGTTACGGAAGAGCTTACAGCTCTGAAAGCTATGGGGATCGATCCCATTCAGATTTTGGTGATGCCAAAAATGGTGGCGATGTTAATTGGTCTACCTGCGCTTGTCTTAATTGGAGACTTAGTGGGGATTGCTGCAGGTTTTTTTGTCGGATGTGGACTGCTAGGCATTCCTTTTGGGGATTACTACGCACAGACTGTGAAGGTGATGTCTTTAACTCATATTTGGGTAGGGATACGAAAATGTTTTTCCTTTGCCATCATCATTACCATGATAGGATGTTACCGAGGCTTTTGCATTTCTGGGGGAGCGGAAGGTGTGGGGCGTGAAACCACAAACTCGGTTGTTCACGCTATTGTATCTATTATTGCGGTGAACTCTTTGTTCACAATCGTTTTCTTCTACGCAAGATAAGGAGAGTCGTATGAGTCCGGTGACTATATGGCAAAAAATAGGTGCGGGAATTTTTATTGTGTTAACTGTGACATGCTGGGCATTTTTCAACATCACTCTCGCGAGCAAGGAAACAGGAAAGCGTTATGTGGTATTTTTTGAAGAATCGGTGCGTGGATTGGCACCGAGTTCTCTTGTGTGTTACAATGGTATTCCCGTAGGGAAAGTGGTTAAGCTCGACAATGATCTCAAAAAAAATCGCGTAAAAATAGAAGTTCTCATTTCTGATCCGCAGATTCGTATATTTTCTATTACAAAAGATGATAAGGGCGAAGAGCGAGGGACAAAAGCAAAATTAGTGACGTACCTCATGACCGGTTTACAATATATTGATTTACAGGGATTTGGTAAGGATGAGCTAAAAGAAGGACGGACAATCCCGACGATAAAAGACAATGTCGTTGCACGTATAGAGGGACAGTTTAAAGCCATTTCCCAACAAACAGAAAAATTTGCTTTGCGTCTAAATAACGTGTTGTCGGACGAAAACATCGAACACCTGAGTGGCATAATTGCCAACGCCGAAGCAATTTCGCAAAATATAGCTGTTGCCACTTCTCCTGAAAAACCTGATGGTATCCCCTACCGTTTGAATGCCGTGCTCGAAAATGCCAACCGTATGGTCGCCGAAGATTCGGAAGTGGATAAAATATTGCGCAATGTTGTCGTTTTAACAGATCCGAAAAAAAATGGTGTTTTTTATTTAATACGCGACATGAGGAAAGAGTTAAAAAAAGTGTCACATTCTGTAAATACACTGGTGAACAACATCAATCGCCTTATCGATTCGAATGGAGAAAAAGAGGATGCGACACAAACACTGAAAGAGGTGAATCTACTTTTAAGAGAAAATCGCCGCAGTGTTAACGAAATTATGCAGAATTTTAGTCGTATATCTGCGACCGCAGACCGAGAGTTTTTAAAGATAGCAAAAAATGCCAATAAGACCGTGACCACATTTAACCATTTTTTACAAAAAGAACTTTACCAAGCTAGTTCGAAAATGAGTGTTCTTCTTACTGAGCTAGCTAATGTCGTGCAGATTCTGAAGGCAAAACCAAATGCCTTACTTTGGGGATCAGATGTTCGTCGGAAATAAAGAAAGGAGTACTGGGGCGTTTTGCGCAAAAACCCGGTATGTCGTATGAAAAAAAACATATATTTTATGTGGATAGTGAGCATTTTGCTGCTGTTGGGGTGTTCGTCTCCTGTTGCACTTGGCCACTATAGTTTAGAATTTTTTGCTCCTTCGTCAGATAACACGACATCTCTTACACAAGATAGCGTAGGAATTGAGGACTTTTCAAGTGTCAAAGCGTTAGACCGCAATGAAGTTTTACTGCGCACTGGGGAGACCAACCAAGTACTTTTTGCGACACACAGTCTGTGGTGGGCTTTACCAAAAGAGATTGTCAGCGAAACATTTCACAACTATCTTGAGGCACAAAATGTCTTTGTTCATGTAGTCCATTATCCCACATTACAGAAGATTAAATACGTCGTTCAGGGAAAAGTTCATCGTTTTGAGATACGGCAAGGTGTCGATAAATGGGAAACAGTTTTGGCAATACAACTCTACCTCATCGATGCCGAAACTCAGAAAATACAATGGAAATCCGGAGTTATCGAAAGCAATCTTACATGCGAAGCAGACATGGACAGCGCCGCAACATCTATGGAGGAGAACTTAGTGCGTATCTATGACCTGCTCCTAGAAAAACTCAAAGACTTTCTTAAAGTTTGATAATATGACAACTGTAGTTTTAAAGAACATTAGCAAAAGTTTTTTTAACTCTAAGTTGAAAAAAATGGAGATAGTGCTCAACAACATTTCTCTTACTGCACAGCATGGGGAAGTCACGGTACTTATGGGACAGTCGGGATGCGGAAAGAGCACATTATTCCGCATTCTAATAGGTGAAGAGATTGCCGACAGCGGTTGTGTCTCTATATTGGAAAAAGAGGTATTTCCTCTAAACAAAAAAAATTTGCAGGAAGTAAAAAAGAAATTTGGTATTTTATTCCAATACGGTGCGCTCTTCAATTCGATGAATGTGGGAGATAACATTGCCTTTCCGATTTTAGAACATCAACCCCAGCTTCATCGCGACATTATCGACATTATGGTCGATACAAAATTGCGTCAAGTTTCACTAGAACCAGAAAAATTCAAACATAAAATGCCTGCCACTCTGTCGGGAGGAGAACGAAAACGCGTTGGTTTGGCCAGAGCTTTGGCTTTGGACCCACAATTGATATTTTACGATGAACCTTCTGCTGGTTTAGATCCTATTGTGAGTAGAACCATCGATAAACTGATCAAAAACTTGGTGAAAATGTTGGGAATTGCGTCTGTAGTGATCACCCATGAACTGGATAGCGCCTTTGCCATCGCAGATCGGATGATTATTCTAAAAAGAGCCGTTCCCGAACATAACGACGATTGGGATGGTACGATCGTTTATGAAGAAGGTACTCCCGATGATTTGCGTAACTCACAAAAACCATATACAGTAGAATTCCTCGGAGAGTTTTCCAATTTTGAAATTTGTAAAAACTGTCGTTTCGTCCAACAAAAACAATTTACCACTTGTGAAAAGTGTGGAAAACCGCAGAGTGAATGAGTGGTTACTTTAAAAGAAAGGAGAAGTGGCACAAGAAATATTTGCAAAAAGATGCCACATTACCCATGGAAATAAAAGTAGAAGAGGTCTCGCCACAAATGTCAGTGATTATCCCCCAAGGTGAAATTGACATGGGGAGTTCAGGTGAATTGCGCGATGTGTTGCATAAGACCACCAAAAATAAAGTACAAACGATTATTGTTTCTTTAGAAGATGCCGGACATATAGACAGCTCTGGTATTGCAACACTTATTGAAGCTCTGAAAAAAGTAGAAGCCTATAGTGGTGAGCTACGGGTTGTCATCAACACCAAAAAAATATTTAATGTATTCAAAATTGCCAATCTAGATATGGTTTTCAAAATCTACGAAAGCACTCAAGATGCAAAAAACGCTTAACGAAAGTGTTTACATTCAGTTATCTAGTAACCCCAAGATGGCGACGTTTTTGCGCAACAATGTTCATAAAAGCTGTTCTATGGTTGGTTTTGATGAAGAGCAAACAGACATGATTGTTCTCGCCGTGGACGAAGCATTTACCAATATTATTCGCCATGGCTACAAAATGGATTTTACCCAAAGAATCGATATTCGTTTAAAGATACATGAGAACAAGTATTTTAAAATTATACTGCAAGACAATGCACCTATTATTGATAAAAATTGTATTAAGGCTAGATGTTTAGATGAAATAAGACCGGGAGGGCTTGGGGTACATTTTCTGTATACTATCATGGATTATGTCGAATACACGACGATCAATGAACGCAATGCTCTCATCATGACCAAGCATCTACCTAAAAAATCACGTACCAAGCGCCTAAGTTCCGTGAACCAACAGTTGTTACAAACACTTCTCGACATCGGACGTTATGTTCACCAAATTCTAGACCTCGATACCCTCCTCAATGTTATCGTGAATGAGGTGAAAAATCTGATCCAATGTGAATCGGTAAGTGTACTTCTCGAAGATCGCGAAACCAAAGAACTTTTTTTTCATACCGTATTAGACGAGAACAAAGAAGTCGCGAATAAATTGCGTGGACTTCGTTTCGATTCCAATAAGGGTTTTGCTGGCAAAGCTTTTGCCTCAGGTGAACCGCTTCTAGTACGCGATGTAGAACATAATCCCGAACACTATAACAAGATAGACGAAGATACAGGGGCAAAGACGTCTTCGCTTCTTTATTCACCTCTCAAAGTACAAAAGCGCGTTATTGGACTCTTGGGAGTCAAAAATAAAATTAGCGGTTCCTTTTCTGAGCAAGATGTAGAAGCAGTTACCGCTATTGCTAGCACCGTGGCGCTGTCGATCGATAATGCCTATGCTCATGAAACTTTACAACAAACAATACCTGACTTATCCGAAACCAATAGGATAAGAAAAGAAATTGAATCGGCGCGTTTGATGCACCAAGCGACTCTTCCACAAGCACTCCCGAGCATTCCACAGCTCGATATTAGTGCTGTTTGTCAACCGGCAACGGAAGTAGGTGGCGACTACTACGATTTTATTCGTTTGAATGAGAATAATCATGCCTTTGCTGTTGGCGATGTGAGCGGACATGGCTTAGAAGCGGGAATGATGGTATCTATGGCACGTAGTTGTTTGTATACCCAGGTAAATTTTTCTAACTCGATTAGCGATGTGATGACGGCCATGAATCGCATGGTGTGTGGTAGTATTGACAAGAACTTGATGATGACGTTTTTGTTTGCGGTGTTCAATACGCAAACGAAGGTAATGGCTTTTGCCAACGCCGGTCATCCATACCCATGTTACTACCAAGCCAAGTCAGACACATGGCAGTTAATCAAAGATGGAGAGTTTCCTCTGGGAATTCACGAAGAATTTCAATATTCAACGCATCGAATACAATTTGACAAAGGAGACTTTGTTGTTTTATACTCCGATGGAATTTTAGAGGCTTCTGACGAAAATAAAGAACACTACGGACTCGAAAGATTACTGAAGCTACTTGGTTCAAAAAAATGGATGAACGCTCAGGAAATACAGCTCGCCATGTTGCGCGATGTGCGTAACTTTTGCGAAAGTTTGTTTCATGACGATTTAACTATTTTGGTAATACATTTTCTGTAAAGTGTTGCAATATTTCATCTTGATGAGATCTATTCTCTAAATATTGTGAAATAACTTTAAGATAATCGCTATGTATTCTCGCGATAGGTTGCAAAAAGGACACGGACATGCTATAATGTAGACATACGATTTTTTGCTAGTAAATGAATATTCCACATAACATTTTTTTTGGCAAAAAAAAATTTTGTTAGACAAGAGTAGTTAAATTTGTTATACCGAAGTCCGAAACAAGTCTAAAAAGGCTTTAGATCTTTTACAAAATTTAAATCCACATAATTTTTTCGGTTAAATACTAAGATAGGTTTTCTTAACGTATCACGAAAAAATTAGTATCCTAGTCTAACAGTATCCGAAAATATTATTATGCCAAAAATCTCACAGACAATACAGTTTGTATTGACAAAGTACTCCTCTAAATCTCCCCAAAACCAAATTACTTCATTCCATCGACCAAGGAAAAAAATATGAAAACGAGAAGTTTGTTTTTATCTTTTTTTGGCATTCTTGTACTTTTATGTCCTCAAGTTTCTGCCAAAGAAATAAAAATCGGTATAGAAGAACAACTTGGAAAACAGGTTCCTCTTGACCTAGAGTTTACAGATGAAAACGGCAAGAAAGTAAAATTAAAAGACCTCTGCGACAAACCAACCGTCCTAGCTCTTGTTTACTATCGCTGCCCAGGAATTTGTACTCCACTGCTCAATGAATTACAAACAGTTATTGATAAGGTAGATTTAGAACCTGCGAAGGATTTTCGCGTCATTACCGTGAGTATTGATCCGAAAGAAACCTCGGAAACAGCACGCGAAAAAAGAACCAACTACACAAATTTGATGAAACGCAAGAAAAACTTTCCGCTTGATGGATGGCGCTTTCTTGTAGGAGATGAAGACAATATTCGCAAACTAGCTAGTGCTGTCGGATTTCGTTATGTTCCTGAAGGCAACGAATTTCGCCATGCCGGAGCTTTGACGATACTATCTCCTGAAGGAAAGATAATTCGTTATTTGTTTGGTCTACGCTACCTACCGTTTGATTTAAAAATGGCGGTCGTAGAAGCTTCTGAAGGTCGTGTCGGCCCAACAATAGCAAAAGTTCTCAAACTTTGTTTTAGCTACGATCCAGAGGGAAAAAGATACGCTCTCAATATTGTGCGTATTTCAGGAGTAGTTGTTTTATTCTTCGTATCTATGATAGCGGCATTCGTGCTCTTGACTAGAAAAAAAGTTGTCCCTGAACCGACAACCCAAGCTTAAATAACTCTTCACAAAAACAGTAATACAATTCACTGAGAGGAAACTCTCAATAAAGATTATCATACAGTGACTTTTTTCTTTTACTTAGAAAGGTCTTTCTTATGGCGCAAACAGCAGCAGAACTCTCTTACACACCATATCACAGAGAAACAAGCGCCTTCTCCGGGATTTTCAGTTGGATATTTTCCACAGATCATAAGCGTATAGGTATTCTCTATATGATTTCGGTCCTAACGATGTTTATCGGTGGACTCTGTCTGGGGTTACTTATTCGTCTTGAGCTAATTGCTCCTGGAGCAACGGTTATCGATGCTCCTACGTACAACGCTGTTTTTACACTGCACGGCGTAATTATGATCTTTTTATTCATTATTCCTGGCATCCCTGCGATATTTGGAAACTTTATTATGCCTCTGCAAATAGGTGCGGAAGACGTTGCATTTCCACGTCTGAATCTTCTATCGTGGTGGCTATATATTTCGGGAGCAGCGCTTCTCATTATTGCGCTTTTTACCGGAGATAAGCTTCCTGACACTGGTTGGACGTTTTACGCTCCTTACAGTACTGCAACGGAGGGGAATATTTCTCTAGCAGTTTTTGCAGCGTTTGTTTTGGGATTTTCTTCGATCCTGACTGGTTTGAACTTTATCACGACAATTCACAGATTGCGCGCCCCAGGAATGACATGGTTTAGAATGCCTCTTTTCTGTTGGGGACTTTACGCAACCGCGTGGATCCAAGTACTAGCAACCCCTGTTGTAGGGATTACACTACTGCTTGTTATCCTTGAGAGAGGTTTTGGAGTGGGAGTTTTTGATCCAGCGATTGGTGGGGACCCAGTTTTATACCAACACCTTTTTTGGATTTACTCACATCCAGCTGTATACATCATGATTTTACCTGGAATGGGTGTAATTTCCGACTTACTACCTGCTTTTACTAAGAGAACAATCTTTGGTTACAAAGCCATCGCATTCTCTACTGTTTCCATTGCCGTTGTAGGTTACATGGTATGGGGACACCATATGTTCACAAGTGGGATGTCTGGAACTGCGCAAATCGTCTTTTCATTTCTGACATTTTTAGTGGCCATTCCTACGGGAATTAAGATATTCAACTGGATTGCCTCCTTGTATAAAGGTTCCATTGAATTACGCGCGCCCATGCTGTACACATTATCTTTCATTTTCCTATTCTCCATCGGTGGACTTACTGGTCTAGTACTAGGTGCTTTGGCAACTGACATGCACGTTCACGATACCTACTTTGTTGTAGGACACTTCCACTATGTGATGTTTGGTGGTTTAGGAATCGCACTTTTCGGTGCAATGCACTATTGGTTCCCGAAAATGTTTGGCAAAATGTATAATGAAGCAGTAGCGGTTGTCGCTTGGGCTCTCATTTTTGTTGGATTTAATGTTCTATATTTCCCAATGTTTATACTAGGTTGGAATGGAATGCCACGTCGCTACTACGACTACCTTCCTGAATTCCAATACTGGCATGTAGTGTCTACCATTGGTTCTTGGATTTTGGCACTTGGTATCTTTATGATGCTATTTAACCTAATCCGCGGAATCACAAGTGGTGAAAAAGCAGAAGACAACCCATGGGGAGCTTCTACATTGGAATGGACAGTTCCATCTCCGCCACCGCTTTTGAACTTCTTGGAACCTCCACATGTTACTCATGGTGCTTACGATTTCGAAGCAATGAACAAAGGTAAAAAAGACAGTAAAAAGAAGAAAAAAGGTAAAAAATAATGAGTCATACCGCTAATGTTGCAGCTCCTGCTCATATTCATAAGGATTACAATGGTGCAAAAATAGGCATGTGGTTATTTTTGTTTACTGAAGTTCTTCTCTTTGGTGGACTTTTCCTCATATATGCCGTATACCGCACCGCGCATTCTCATGACTTTGCAGAAGCAGCAAAAGAATTGAATGTTGTTTTGGGGGCACTAAATACCGCTGTACTCCTCACAAGTAGTTTGACAATGGCTCTTGCTATTGCTTGTATACATCGGGCAAAAAAGACTCTTGCTCTTACATATCTTGGTATAACCATACTATGCGCACTTGTGTTCATGGTCATCAAGTATATTGAATGGAGTGGGAAGATTTCTCACGGATTATATCCTGGTTCTGAATTCATTATGGCAAACTATTCCAAAGGACAACGGATATACTTCGGCCTTTATTACAGCATGACAGGGCTACACGCTTTACACGTAATTATCGGTGCTACTATTTTAACCGTAATGTTTTACGTAATTTATCAAAGACCAAATGAAACTCATCGTTGGGATGTTTTTGGTAAAGACGCACTCAACGGCTGCCGTGTTGCTATTCTTGATAAAGATGGTAATGAAAAATGGGGTAGCGAGATTGACGAATCGGTAAAACAAGTACATCTCAAAATGAGGTACTATTCCACGCCAAAACGCATAAAACATGAAGACTACGTTAGCTTAGAAAATAGTGGTCTGTATTGGCACATTGTAGATGTTATTTGGATTTTCTTATTCCCATTAATGTACCTAATCGGCTAAATCAAGGAGAATAACATGGATCATGCTGAACACCATGAAGAGCACCCCATGATTGGTTATGGGACATACATTAGTGTGTGGTTAGCTCTTCTAATACTTACGTCTTTAACTGTGGCAATTGCAGGGTTCGACTTAGGTCAATACACAACCGCTGTAGCGATGTTGGTGGCAGTCGTTAAGACGACACTTGTCGGTTTATACTTCATGCACCTTCGCTATGAACCAAAAGTATTCCACTATATGATATTGGTAACTTTTCTGATTATGGTGGTGATTGTGATATTCACATTTATCGATGACTATCGATTTAGCTATTTGAACCACGAAGTACAAGCTGAAGTCCACCATTAAGGTCAGCTTTTTTTTAGATGAGGAAATACTATGTTTCTAGCAGCTTCTAGTTATGCAAGTAAAGTAGATTTTGCGTTTTACTTCATTATCTACACCTCTGTCATTCTACTGGGTCTTATCGTTGGTTTTATGTTGTTTTGCGTAATAAAGTACAGCAAAAAGAACAATCCGGTTCCTACCCAGATCGAAGGACATGTTGGCTTAGAAACCGCCTGGACAATTGGCCCGACCATTATCGTAATGATGATGTTCTACTATGGTTATCAAGGATGGATTGATATGAAAACCATTCCCGATGACGCCATGGAAGTCAAAGTTATCGGAAAAAAATGGTCTTGGTCTTATGAATATAAATTCACAGACAACGGCGTAGAAAAAGTCAAAAGAAGTGGTACACTTGTTGTACCAGTAGATCGTAATGTAAAACTGCGTATTGAATCCTTGGATGTTTTACACAGTTTTTATATTCCTGCGTTCCGTATGAAACAGGATGCTGTTCCTGGGACTCCTTATTATATGTGGTTTCGCGCCACTGAGGTGGACCAAAAGTACGACGTTTTCTGCGCAGAATATTGTGGAGATTCACATGCATATATGAGATCATATGTCGAAGTAGTTTCCGCAGACGCATTTGAAGAATGGGTACGCAAAGAACCACCTCCGGAAGAGATGGGTGAAAAACTATTTCACGAAATTGCTGCGTGCTCCACTTGTCACTCTATCGACGGCTCAAAACTCATCGGCCCAAGTTTAAAAGGGATATGGGAACGTAGAGGTAAAGTAGTTACCGACGGCAAAGAACGTTCAATCGTCGCCGATGAAGAGTACATCATCAACTCAATTCGTTATCCACAAAAGGATTACGCAAAAGGTTACGAAGGTGTCATTATGACCGCTTTCGATGAAACCGTTTTGAGTGATGAAGACATTGCAAAAATTATTGAGTATCTCAAAACTCTCAAGTAGTTGAGATGGTATGTTGAACGAGAGAAAACTCTGTTTTCTCTCACAACAATTTTCTGTGCACTCAAAAAAATGGTTAAAAATGATTACTAACAAAACAAAGTACTCATTATCCAAAATAGTACATAGATTGCATGAAAGGGAAGATAATGGGTGAAATTATTGTGCCCCCTTCACTCGGTGGCCTAACATTATTTAAATATCTGATCATATTTACTTTTGCCATTCATTTACCTTTTATCTGTTCATTGATGGGAAGCCTAGTTCTTTCTTTGGGCTTTGGCGCTTTGGGTAAAGATCAAAACAACGAAACATATTTGCGTCTTTCCAAAGATCTCGTAGACAAGACCAGTGTTAACTTTGGTGTGGGAATTCTTTTGGGAGTTCTTCCTCTGGCAACACTGATCGTTATGTACCTACAATTGATGTATGGTGCCAATACGATGATGTCTCATCAGTGGTTAGCAGTATTAGGTTTATCCATCGTAGGAATTGCATTTGTATACGTTTACAAGAATTCTTTCTCCAAAAGAGATGAAAATTTCTTGATGCACTTTGGCATGGGTAAGACCGCCGTGGGTCTACTTTTTCTAACATATTTTGTATTTCTGAGTAACAAAACGTTTATCCTCTACCCACACAATTGGGCGATCGTGGAATATCCAATTCTACAATCTTTTTCATCGGTAAACCTAACTCAGTTTATACACTTTAAACTACTATGTTTTGTTTTCGCTGGTGCGGCGATTATTTTTCATTTCCGCCTATGGCCGAGCAAGGAAGAGCAAGAACAAAACAAAGAATATTACAATTACGCTACTAAAGTAGGTCTATATTGTGTACTTGTTGGTACAGTGCTACAACCAGTTGTTGGCATCGTAGATCTATATTTCCTACCAGAAGCGGCAGTATCATCAGTTACCGGTAACCTCTACATTGCAAATGTTGCATGGGGCTTGGTAATTTGTTTGGCAGTTTTGGCTGCGGTACAGTATCGCGGAGAGCCAGAAAAAGGCGTTACCTCAGGTGTTGTTCTGAGTTTCGCAGCTTTGTCTGTCTTCATGCTTCTAAATCAATTGGCGGTTATGATTGTCATTCTACTGACAATTGCTGCTGTGATAGGTTATCTTGTCTATCAAACACCTGGGCGTATGGCCGAAAAATGGGTGGTAGCTCTAGTATTTGGTAGCTTGGCACTGACACTTGGTAGTGATTTCCACTCACGTAACAACTCGATGATCGAGCATCTTGCGTATTTGGATGAAGTTGCGCCAAGACCTGTCGAGCATAATCCTGCAGCGATAGCGATGAAGATTTACGAAGTTAATTGTAAGACCTGTCACTCTATTGATGGTTCTCCAGGAGCAGGACCAAGTTTTCTTGGTATCTATGGTCGTAAACAAATTGTAATGACCAACGGTGAAGAGCGCGAAGTTACTTCTGATGATGAGTATATCACCAACTCCATCATGAATCCAGGCGACGATGTTGTCAAAGGATATCAGAATGTGATGCCAGTTCAAAACTTGACTCCCGCAGAAATCGAGTCGATGATTGCTTACATGAAAACGTTGAAAGAATAGGAGACGAAAATGCCCAAGTTAATATTAACTTCCGTGATCGTGGGATTTCATGGCTTTTTCGTATTACTCGGTATTGCTTATGGATATGGAGTAGAGAAGCACGCAGAATCTCTTGAGCAGCCGATAGCCTTTAGCCACTACAAACACGTGAAGAAAGCTGGCTTGCAATGTAATTATTGCCACACAAAAGCCGCAACGACAACGCGTGCGGGTATTCCACCTATCGAAACATGTATGGAATGTCATAACGCAATTAAGACGGATAGTCCTGAAATCCAAAAGATACATGCATACTACGGCAAACAACTTTTTGAAGTAGATGCCGAAGAGCATAAAAAAGACTTGGCGGAAGGTAAATTGACCAAGCTGGAAAAAATCTTTGCACAGCAAAATCACATTTTGCCAGTAACAGCAATGTTGCAAACAAAGTCCAAAGACAGCAAGTGGAAGATTACCGACACAGGACAAGAAGACAAAGAATACGAAGTTGTCGAAAACGAAGGTGTCTTAGAAGTACGTGGAGTGAAAAAGCCCATTCCGTGGAAACGTGTATATTGGGTACCTGATCACGTGTACTTTTCACACAAGAGACACATTAAAAATGAAAAATCTCGTTACTTTTTGTTTAACGCTCCTGCACAAGACGAAGAAGGAGTTGAGCATACTGAGTACTTAAACAGCTTGACGATTTCTGACGCTCTTAAGTCCGAGTTCGTAAACAACAAAATGCCGATTTCGGATGAATCAAAAGTCGTAGCAAAAAGTGACAGTGAGTGGTGGATTAACGATCCTGACAAAGATCAGCCGTACTCTATCACCAAAGAAGGTAAACATATTAAGGTCTCCAAAGTAGGATTAGACTGCACCGAATGTCATGGTAAAGTGCAATACATGGGAATTCCTCGTAAATTGCCTTCATTGCGCATGGGTTGGTGTGTTCAGTGTCATACGAAAAAAGGAGCTTCTTTAGACTGTGTTACTTGTCATAAATAATTGATATTCAATAAACACAGATAACGTACACACGGAGGAGTGTTATGAAACGTAGGGATTTTTTAAAGCTTCTAGGCGTTGCTGGTGCAGCGACAATGAGCACTTCTTGTATTGAGACATATCACTGGATGGGTACCAAGTCTCGTAGAAGATACTCCTATTTGACAGCCAAAGAGGAAGAAGCAGCAAACGGCGAAGCTTACTACGCAAGTACTTGTATGGAATGTTCGGGAAGTTGCGGTGTTGAAGTACGCGTTCGCGAAGGCAAAGCCGTCAAATTAGAAGGCAACACCGAGCATCCTGTAAACCACGGAGGATTGTGCGCTAGAGGACAGGCATCTCTGTCCCGTCTGTATGATCCACAACGTTTACAGTCTCCAAAAATGAAAAATGCAGACGGTAACTTTGAAGACGTGAGTTGGGGAAAAGCATACGCGGCAATCACCAAAGTAATCAAAGGTGCTGAGCAGAAATACTATTTGTCTGGTAGAACCACTGGTTCGTTGTCAGAACTAATAGACTCTTTTTGCAAAAGTCTGAAGGTCACAAAATTGCCAGAATTTGAGCCGTATGCTCACGCTAACTTGCGCATGGCGAATAAAATTGTCTTTGGGCAAGCGGATGTACCTGCTTACGACGTTGAAAACAGCGACATGATGTTTACCATTGGCGCAGAAATGCTAGATACGTTCGTCAGTCCTGTTTCACACGCAGTGCAATTTGGTAAAGCCAAAGCACGAGGCGACTGGCAATGGCTACATGTAGAACCGCACCTCAGTTCTTCAGGCCTTAAGGCTTCAAGACGCTACACCATAAAACCACAAGGTGAGGTGTACCTACTGAGATGGCTTATTGGTAAGCTTGCAAAGACATTCAAGAACCAACTTGCTGAAGATGTTGTGAAAAAAATTACAGCAACAGATGAAGAGGCTTTAAAGTCTGGTCTACAAATAGAGCAACTAAATCCGATACTAGAAGCTCTAAAATCAGCGAAGAAACCTCTTGTGGTAAGTGGTGGTACATCGATTACACATGAGACAGGTTTGGAAGTTGCTGTACTTACAGCGCTTTTACAATGGGGACTTGGTGGTGAAACAGTTAACTTCACACATAGCCAAAACTATGCCAATGTAGGAACTCGTCTTGATTTAGCAAATACAACCTCGCTACTAAAAGATAAAAAAATAGATGTGCTATTTGTGACTCGTTGTAATCCAAATCTTCACAGTGCTGACTTTAAGGCCCAATTCAATAACGCGAAGTTTAAAATTGGTATGGGTATGAAGTTGGATGACACTTTAAGTGAATGTGATGTCGTATTACCAATGTCACACTTTACAGAGTCATTGGACGATGCACAGCCACGTAGAGGACTTCTAAATTTAATACAACCTGTTGCAAAGGCAAATAACACCAAACAAGAAGGTGATGTTCTTCTTGAATTGGTAAACATTCTCGATAGTGAGACAGAATTGCCAGGTCTTTATGAAGATTATCTTTACGATAAATGGGCAACGCTCAATCCAGGCAAGCCTTTTGTCCAGAATGAATTTCTCGCAAAAGGTTTTTATGAGACAAAAGTTGAGGAAGTAAAACTGTCTCTTGATGCCGCAGCGAGTGGTGAATTTGTGAAAAATGCGACACTTGCACCTGGAATAAAAGATGGAAACACCTTATTCGTTATTCCGTCTATTCGTTTCTTTGACGGCCGTAGTAAAGATATTACTTTGTTACAAGAGATACCAGACACACTCACCACAATTACCTATGGCGAATGGGTATCTGTAGCGCAAAAAACTGCAGAAGCCCTCAACATAAAAGACTGTGACGAAGTAGAAGTGAAATCTGGGGATTTCTCTGTAAAACGTCCTGCAAAAATTCAACCAGTAATGGCGGACGGAATTCTTACGATACAAGAACCGCATTTACTTGGACAGTTGAAAGTAGACGAACGCAGTGGTGAAGCGATTGCAAGCGTTTACGAGTCCTCTATTGTGAAGACGGGTAAACAAATACCTATTCCGATTTTGAGTGGGTCAATGGAATCACGTGATGACGGATCTATATATGACCGACAAAACGGAATCAACCGCCGTGGTGTCATACCATATGGATATGATCCTCATGGCCATGGCGCTCATAAAGATGAACACAAAGATGAGCACAAAGATGAGCACCACAAAGATGACACTGTTACTCATGAAAACCATGACCACAGTAAAGACGAATACGAACATGAAGCACGTAAATCTCTATATCGTGACAACCACGATGAATACGAGATAACAACCGGAGAACGTTCACCATATCGTTGGGCAATGGCCGTAGATTTAGATACGTGTAATGGTTGTGTTGCTTGTGTTGCTTCTTGTTACATTGAAAACAACGTTGCCATTACAGGACCAGAGGAACACCTCAAGGGACGTGAGATGTCTTGGTTGCGCTTCGAACCATATGTATACGAAGATGAAGAAACCAAGGAAGAAACCATCCAAGTTGTACCAATGATGTGTCAGCAATGCGAAAGTGCCCCTTGTGAGTCTGTATGTCCTGTATTTGCCGCCTATCATAATCCAGATGGACTCAATGCGCAAATCTACAACCGTTGTGTAGGAACAAGATATTGTGCAAACAACTGTCCTTACAAAGTTCGTCGTTTCAACTGGTTTGACAATGGTTACAAAGGAAGACACCTTCCTTTACACACTGTACACAACCCAGATGTCTTCGTTCGTACAAAAGGGATTATGGAGAAGTGCACTTTTTGCGTCCAACGTATTCGCAGCGCAAAGGATATAGCGAAAGATAAAAAGACGTTGGTCGGTGAAGGTGAAGGTCAAGTACCAGTCTCCCCTGCTTGCGTACAAACTTGTGCTACAGGTGCTCTGACTTTCGGAAACATATTAGATAAAAATTCAAAAGTATACAAAATGGCTCAAAAAGATAATGCACACCGCATTTTCGAAATCACAGGTATAGGCCCTAGTGTATACTATCTTGGAAAGAAGGGAAGCAAAAATGACACAGGAAAACACGGCTAAACTCACCAAAGATGAACTTGATGATACCATCCTATATGCGATGGAAAAGCCGACCATCTGGTACTGGGTTGCACTTGCCGTGTCCGCAACTTGCTTTTTCTTTGGCATAATATGCTGTTGGGCATACCAAGTTTACACAGGTCTTGGAGTCTCCGGTCTAAACAACCCTGTAGGATGGGGAGTCTACATTACAGACTTCGTATTTTGGGTAGGTATTGCGCACTCTGGTACGCTAATCTCGGCAGTACTATTCCTGTTTAGAGCGAATTGGCGATGTAGTTTTAACCGTTCAGCAGAAGCGATGACCGTATTTGCGGTAATGACCGCAGGTCTTTTCCCTTTGATTCACTTAGGGCGCGTCTGGCTATTTTACTGGTTAATGCCTTATCCAAACCAGAGGCAGTTGTGGCCGAACTTTCGGTCACCGCTGATCTGGGATGTATTCGCCGTTAGTACATACTTTACCATTAGCGCTATTTTCTTCTATGTTGGTATGTTACCAGACTTAGCAATTGTTCGAAGAAAAGCAACAGGTATACGCAAATGGGCGTATGGTGTTCTATCCATAGGATGGAAAGGGACACAAAAGCAATGGAAACACTATAATCAATTATATATGTTCCTTGCAGCCTTTGCGACCCCGCTGGTAATTTCTGTACACTCTGTTGTATCTTGGGACTTTGCAATGGGTATTGTTCCTGGGTGGCACACCACAATATTTCCACCGTACTTTGTTGCTGGGGCGATTTTCTCCGGATGTGCGATGGTAATTACCCTTGTAGTGCCTATGCGTAAAATCTTTCGTCTAGAAAGAGTCATTACAATAGACCATTT
This sequence comes from Candidatus Uabimicrobium amorphum, assembly GCF_009002475.1. Lineage (GTDB taxonomy): Bacteria > Planctomycetota > Uabimicrobiia > Uabimicrobiales > Uabimicrobiaceae > Uabimicrobium > Uabimicrobium amorphum. The sequence continues at coordinate 7,633,214 of NZ_AP019860.1, read as the reverse complement.
TGAAAGCCTTGCAAAACTGATGTTGGTTACTTCTATCATTGTAACCTACGCTTACATTGTCGAGTTTTGTATCGCATTTTACAGCGGAAACATGTTTGAAGCGTACGCCTTTAAATATCGCCTAGTTGGTGATTATTGGATTCCATACTGGATCATGCTGATTTGTAACTCCATGATTCCATTCGTGGTATTTTTCAAGAAAGTTCGCCGTAATCTAGTCGCGCTATTCATTATCTCCATTTTTGTAAACATTGGAATGTGGTTCGAACGTTTCAACATCATTGTAATCTCTCTATCTCGCGATTTTTCACCTTATTCGTGGGGAATGTATACTCCAAGTTGGGTTGAATTCGGTATTACTATTGGAAGTTTTGGCTGGTTCTTCTTGCTATTCTTGATATTCACCAAAACATTGCCAATCGTAGCGATTACCGAGGTCAAAGAAATCATTTCTGCGGAACATCATTAGGATCGATAACGGGAAAAATTCCCGTTGTCTTTAAGGAGACATGTTGTGAGTAACGAGTTTATATTTGATAGTGAAACCGAATTTATAGAAAAATTGAAAGAACTGATTAAAGACGGGGTAACAGAAGATGACGTAGAAATATACGCTCCGTATCCAGTTCATGGCCTAGACGCAATGTTTGGAAAACCTTCAAAGTTGAAGTTTTTCACACTTACAGGTGCTCTTAGTGGTGTAACAACAGGTTTAGTTTTGACAAATTACGCTTCGTGGCACTGGCCGCTAATTACAAGCGGAAAACCAATACATTCGCAGCCACCATTTTTAGTTGTATCTTTCGAGTTGACGATCTTACTTGGGGGAATTTTTTCATTACTTGGCTTTTTATTTCTGAGTAGATTGCCTAATCCAACGCAAATTATACCAGAAAAAGAATACGGAAATAAATTTGCCATTGTCATGAAGGAGAAACAAGAATGAAACCTCAAAAACTAGTGGTGATGATTGGCGTGGCTGTACTAGTTACATTAGGTGTGGAATACGGTATCGGTAAATTTCACCAAACATCACTTATTTTTAACCTAGCAATCTTCTTAGGTGCTGCACAAGGCTGCGTTGCCTTGATGGCAGCGGCTCAGTTGTGCGAAGGTAAATGGGCAAAGCCGATACGAAGGCATCTACTAAATGCTGTACCACTTATTTTAATGTGCGCATTTTTGTATCTGCTGATCGTTCCACAGTGGAAAGCGCTGTACCCTGATGTTGTAACAAATGGACATTCGAAATGGTTTACAGGTCTCGCATTCTGCGTTGGACGAAACTTTGCGCTGATGGTCGTATCTTTTATTTTTGCGGCATTATATGCAAAGCACAGTCTAGCTGAAAACGAAGTTGTTTGCAGAAGATACGCCGTACTGTACCTTTTCTCCTATGTTATTTGTCAAACATTTTATGCCTTGGACGTAGTAATGCCATTGGAATTTCCATGGTTTAGTACGCTGTTTGGTGCGTCATTCTTTGTCGAAGGTTTGTATCTTGGCTTGGTAATAGCGGCATTTATATCTTACGCAATGTTTAAGCAACATGGAGACAATATACCTGCAGACGTTAAGAAAACTCAGTACGATGTTTCTCTTCTTATGCATGGTTTTAGTATATTGTGGACATACATGTTCTTTTCACAGTTCCTAGCAATTTGGTACGGAAACATTCCTGAAGAGGTATTGTTTTTCAGCGTAAGAACATTTGAAGGCGCAGGACAAAATGTACATATGAGTAAATTCGTGTACATTGGTGGTGCCGCAGCTGTAATGCTATTCTTGATACCGTTTGTATCGCTTATCTTTAAGCGTATAAAGGGAAATCCGAGAAACATGATAGTTTTGGGAATGATAATTATTGCCGGTTCTATACTCGAAAAAGTATACATCATCGGTGGAGTTCCCAAAATGGATTCGCATCACGAAATGTTCAGTGGAAGGCTTGATTTAAACGCAGTTGCTGTTGCGATTGAGTTCGTTCTTTTGGCGAGCATTTACTACATGCAATTCAAAGCTGGTTTTGCTCAAGAAGAGAAAGCCGCAGCATAATAATTCTACAAGAATTGTTATCATTCACAAAATAGGAGTCTGAGAAATCAGGCTCCTATTTTTTTTTGTGGTTTGGGTTTTGCTTGTGTTTGGGTTGTTTCCATGTTGGTGCCCTCACCATCGAATTTAAGGTTTTAGCTTCGCTAAAAGCCTTAATTCTCATGCCTCTCCCACAGGGAGAGGCGTAACACGTTTGTTTTCGTTCTTTTTGTTTGGTTGTTTGCGCGTTGAATGAGAGAGCTACTTTACTATAGAGGCGCCTACGTACAAATTTAAGTTAGGCGTTAATGAGGTTGCCAACGCCGTTTTTTCATCTTGCACGGAAATTTTGAAGTGGCGTTTGAAGGTGTCCTTATCGCGCCATATCCAATCGATTTCGACTTCGATGGTATTGTTTTTGATAAGTGGAGTCGCGCTTAGTTCCCAACTTTTACGTTTGTCTATATGGTCCTTAAGTTTGTCGAATTTCGAATAACCACGGACAATATCGCGGCGCAACGTAATGTCTTCTGGGGTATTACCCATTACCAACTCTCCGCTTTTCAATACTACCTTGTGACTATTACTTGTGGTAAACGCACAAATTCTTTGGGGATTATATTGACTTTTTCCGACACTTATCCACACATTAATTCGTTGGTAGTCTTTTGTCATCCTTTGATGAAGATCAAAAAGAAAGTTGTTGATTTTTTGGTGTACTTCGGGTGTTTGATGTACAATTAACAAATGTCTCCAGCCTTCGATACTTGTAACGTTGTCATCCCAGCTGCGTTTTTCAATGTGGGATGTAATGAAGTCTTGGGCAAATACAGCAGGCCATTTTTCGGTGTTGAGGGGTTGTAATTTGAAATGATGAAATAGACCGGTATCGTATATTTTCATGGATGTTTGTGGATGTCGCGAATACGAAAATTGATTTTTCCATCATCATGTATTTTGTGGGTAAATACGGTATTTATTTTATGCGTGTCGCCGATGGTATCGATCGCTTTAAGAAATGGGGTATTGACAGAATAAATAAAGTTAAGAAGCGCATACATATTCCCTTTCGTTAGATAGTAGGTATTTTTTTCGATGTGAACTCAACTTAATCATGCTGTACAACTTTTGACTCGCAACTCAATTGAATTTTGTTTGTACGAGTTGGATGTATTATGCCTCTCCCTGTGGGAGAGGCATGAGAATTAAGGCTTTTAGCGAAGCTGAAACCTTAAATTCGATGGTGAGGGCACCAACATGGAAGTGTAAAACCAATAGCAAGTTTAGAATAACAGAATGCGAATAGGAAACGTTTATCTATTGTAAATAGCAACTTGAGGAAAGTGATTCGTTTTCAGATTGGTGCCCTCACCATCGCCTTGCTATTTCAGCTTCGCTGAAAGTAACAAGTCTCATGCCTCTCCCACGGGAGAGGCGTAATGCGTTTGTTTTCGTTCTTTTTGTTTTGATGTTGTGCGCATTATACGCACAACATTTAATTTGACGCGTTTACTTGCGCAAACGCCCCGTAGAAAACTCCTCGTTACCGTTGCCGTGTTGGTCTTGTGCATAACCCGCAGGAACGGTTATTGTGGTAGGTTTTACATCTATTTGTGCGCTAAAGTATCCATCACCGTTCTTACTCGGTTTGGCTTCGTATACTTTACGCTCACCGTTTGCGGTAAAACGAATGACGCCGTTGTTCACGTACTTTAATTTATGAGAAAGGTCGTATTCGGTAGCACCTGGGTATTCCAAACGAAAATGGATGGTATTACCACTTGCATAACAATGCGAAATCCACATGCTCTTCGATGGCACAACCGAGAATTCATTGGAGAATCCCGAATAAGGTGTGAGCTCTTGTGTCCATGAATCTTTGTATTTTCCGCTGTGAAATATGCGATACGTTCCCAGTGGTGCATCCGCAGGGATATCCCAGATCACTTCGATTTGCGATTGGTGTTGCCCTATACGGTGCCATAAGAACGCGGTGTCCAAATCGTAGTCGAATTTTACCGGAACCCATTTGTCCTCGTCTACTTTGCGTTCAATGACGAAAAAGCTGTCGTTTGTTTTAAAGGTATTGCGTGGATTGGCTCCCCAAAACTTCATGGAAACCACACTCATGCGTTCGACTTCTTTGGGCATTTTTTCGGCGATGTCACCGAACTCTCCAAGAAAAGGCGCTTCGTCGTAAGGCGACTCGTCAAGAGGCATTTGCTTGCCGGTTAAGTCGCGTGGGGTTGGTCCTGGTGGAAGTTGGGTATTTTCTGCGATAGACTCTGCCAATTCTGCGAACAGTTGTTGGTACGCGGCGCATGTCCATTGTCCGAATAGTGTGGAAGCACCTTCGTAGTGTTGCTGGTTGTACTCTTCACGTGTGGAAACGTAGTTGGCAAAAGCGTTGGTGGGTGAAGAAATGATGCAGGTGTCAACGCCTATCTTTTGCAAGTGTTCTTTTGCGGCTTTGCGCATGCGTCTTCCCGCGTGTGTAGTGGTTTCAGCGGGTACACCTAGAATACCTAGGTTACCGATGGTGAACAACTGTATCGGAAGCACTTCTGGGGTCCATGGTGTGGAAAATTTTCCGGTTTCTAGGAAAATGATTTTGGTTCCATGGGTGGGGTCGTATTTACCTTTGTACAAACCTTCCTTGATGTAAGGTAGGTTACTCGGTCCATCGCGTTCTACTCCTGCGGTGAAATTAATACCTAGTGCTGCGAAGGTGGTTTTGTAGTCGCGAATGCCGTCGGTGTATTTGGCCTTAACGGTTAAATCTGAGAAATCACTGTATATGTGGCGAAAGTGAATGGTCGGTTGTAGTTCGGTGGTGGCATTTTGATACAATTCCCATGCTTTGTCGAACTGCTTTTTGCCGGCGATCGAGCAACTTGCGTAGTCGTTGATTCCGCCGCCATCCATGTTACCGACAACGTTGGCACTAACGTCTCCCAGAGTACTATTGGCGAACGCCGCGACAAATGTATCCTCGGTTGTGGTGTAGTCGGTGTCTTTTTTCATCTCAAATAGGCGTTCGGCCCATCCTTTGTTGTCGCTAGAAATCAAGCGATTGGTGTTGTCTTCATCGGGATTTCCGGCGTCGGGATGTGCGAAGAATACCGAAGTGGTGTGTACGCCAAACCACGAGATCATACCGATTTCTTTGCCACCGGGGCGTTGAAACTTGAGCACTGTCATGGTTTCATCAATAGGTGTATGAAGGTTGGCATCGACATTTGCCATATACGCTTCTAACGAACGGTTTACCGCTGCACCTTTTAGTGTGCCTTGCGCCATAAAAATTTTTGCGGGAGCAACGTTGTTGTGTGCGCGGGAAATGGCTTCGCAAATGCCAGCGACAATGGTGTCGAAATTGCGTTGGCTAAATCCCAAAATGTAGGTGTTGTAAAGCGTATACCAGGCATAACCACCAGGACCACTGTGAGTGTGGTTGGCATTGAGCATGACATTCTTTACGTTGTAAGTGTCTCCGTACATTTTTTGTAGTTTTTCGACAACTTTTATTTTTATTCCCTGGGGAATCGCCCATAGGTCACTACATACAAATGCAATACGTGTGTTATTGGCTTCGATAACATAAGCTCTAGCGCGCAAACGCGTATGTATACCGCCGGTTTTCATTTCCATGCGCGCGAATCCTGCCATAGTAACATCTCCTGCAGGACCTGTCACATCGTAAATACCGGTTCCCACGAGAAATTGATCGGCAGATGCTGGTATGGCAAAGCATACCATGCATAATAAAGTGAATAAATACCGCACTTTTCTCCCCTGATAATAGATTTCATGTAATTTTAATTTACTTTTTTTGCATAAGCTATATTATTATAAAGATTTACCTGTGTATATTCAACACAATTGCAAACCGCTTCCAGATCAAAACAGAAAGAGACTACATGCTTCACGACCTAAGACCAAATCAGAAATTTGCTCACTATCAGCTACAACAGAAAATAGGTGAAGGGGGAATGGGATCTGTTTATCGGGCGATAGATTTGAGATTACAACGCGCGGTTGCCATCAAGTTTATTAGCAACCAAGTTACCTCGCAACAAGATATCGAACGCTTTTTGCGCGAGGCGCGTGCTATGGCAAAACTGGATCATGAAAATATTGTCAAAATATACGAAGTGGGAATTTCCCCTGCGCCATTTATAGCCATGGAGTTTTTGGAAGGGCAAACGTTAAAGGAACTTATTCAGCAAAAATTACCCGCACAACAATTTGTCGAAATCATCATTCAAGTTTCGCAGGCACTCATTGTTGCCCATCGGCAAAACATCATCCACCGTGATATTAAGCCTGCCAATATTATTGTGGGTAATGGTAAGGCAAAACTCATGGATTTTGGTTTGGCCAAAAATCGAGAAAGTCAGGAACAATCACTTTCGAAAAGTGGCGCAATAATTGGTACAGCGGCATATATGCCTCCTGAACAAGTCAAAGGAGAAACAGCACCAACGAACGATATATATTCTTTGGGAGCGGTTTTGTACGAAGGGCTTACTGGTATGCCCCCTTTTCAAGGAGACAATTATCTCAACATTCTTTCGCAGTTGGTTTTGAAAGATCCCGTTGCACCGCGAGATCTCAATCCCGATATTTCCATCTATCTCGAAGCCATTTGTCTAAAGTGCCTACACAAAAAACCTCAGTACAGATATCAAAGTGCGAAAAGTCTAAAGCAAGATTTGGTAAATTTTATGAATGGGCAACCGATTGTTGCCAAACCATATACAAATATTGAAAGATGGAAAAAGTCACTAGCTCAACATAAAGTACTGTTTTCTGTGATTGCGCTTTTTATGTTAGGACTTTCCACCATGTTTGTTGTTGTATTGCGCCGTGGTTATGATCTACAACAAGCAAATGCCAAGTTGATTGAAGTTAACAAAGTTGCTGAAAAACGAACGCGGCAGCGCGATCAACAAATTATACAACTTGAAAATTCTTATCAATATTCCGTTCAGGAAATACTGACTTTGTTTCAAAAAATAGGACTACAGCAACCGCAACTTCTTAGTAAAAAAGATGAATTGGCCATTTTTATGGTAAAAATTGCGCGTTATGCGCCGAAAAATTTACTTCCCACAGACAAAGAAATCGCCAACGAATTTTTAATGATTTATTTTCAAACTCGGTTAGGTCTTCCCATAGACGGGACAAAATTGTACGCAAATTTGGCGAAGAAGTCATCATTTATGATGTTGTATATTGAAAAACAAGCCTTGCACTGCTCAAAAGGAGAGTATCAACAAGCCTTAGATGATTGCAAAAAAATGTTGCAACTAAATCGCAGTAGTACCCACCCGTACTACTTGATCGCTTTTATTTTATTCCTCGAAGGGAAGTACCATCGGGCCCTAAAAAGAATAAATATATTACGGAAAAAGAATCCAAAACACATTGATATCGCCTTGCTTCGTGGTAGGATACTTCACGCCTTAGGTCGACATAAGGACGCAATTCGCGTTTTTAATACTGAAATCAATAATGCTACTCACATAAAACCCCAGTTGTATTACCAACGTAGCTCTTGCTATGCAGCATTACAAAAATTCGACAAAGGCATTGCTGACTGCGAAAAAGCTCTGGAGATAGATCGCACTTTTATTGACACTTATGTTCGCCTGGCAGATATTTACGTAAAAAAGGGAAAATATTCCGTTGCGATTGATAACTATCAGAAATATGTGAAAGCGCCGCAAAAAAATAAAAAGATGCTTTTTGTATGCTACAATAAAATAGCGCTCTGTTTCCACAAGAAGAAAGAGTTTAAACGTGCGATCACATATTGGGAGAAAGTATTACAAAACCCAAAAATCGATAAAGCGATGAAAACCAATATTCTGAAACAAATCGCCAAGACCAAAAGACACATAACAAAAAGACAGAAATAACAAAAGTAGAGTTTGTAAAGGTTCATTTTAAATTTACAGAAAGTGAATATATGCTTCGCGATACAAGTTTGAAACCAAATCAGCAATTTGCGCACTACCAATTACAAGAAAAAATTGGTGAAGGTGGAATGGGTTCTGTTTACCGCGCTGTGGATTTAAAGTTGCAGCGTACCGTTGCCATAAAAGTGATTACGAATGAGGTAACATCGCAACATGATGTGGAACGGTTTTTACGTGAAGCGCGTGCTATGGCAAAACTGGATCACGAAAATATTGTGCAAATATACGAAGTGGGAATTTCCCCTGTGCCATTTATAGCCATGGAGTTTTTGGAGGGCAAAACCCTAAAAGAACTCATTTACGAAAAACTTTCTCCGCAAAAACTTGTGGAGATTGTCATACAAATTGCCCGGGCACTGCGTGTGGCGCACAAGCAAAGCATTATCCATCGCGATATTAAACCTGCTAACATTATTGTGAGCGATGGTAAGGCGAAACTCATGGATTTCGGCTTGGCAAAAAATCGTGGAAATAGCGAAAAGTCTCTTTCAAAAAGTGGTGCTATCGTTGGCACTGCGGCATACATGCCGCCCGAACAAGTCAGAGGAGAAACCGCTCCGACGAATGATATATATTCTTTGGGGGCAGTATTATATGAAGGTCTTACTGGAATGCCTCCTTTTCAAGGAGATAACTATTTGAATATTCTTTCGCAGTTAGTTCTAAAAGACCCTGTTGCGCCGCGAGAGTTAAACCCTGATATCTCTATTTATCTTGAAGCCATTTGTTTGAAGTGCCTACACAAGAAACCACAGCTACGCTATCAAACAGCGAGAAGTCTTGAGAATGACTTAGATAACTTTCTCCAAGGTAAGCCTGTAACAGCAAAACCATACACTACGATTGTTAAGTGGCAAAAATTATTTGCACAAAACAAGATGCTGTTTTTGATGATTGGTGTTTTTTTGGCATTTTTAGTAGTTATGTCTGGATTTTTGTTGTTTATGCAAAAACAATTACGGAATAGTAATGACTTACTAGTGAAAGAGAAAAAAAATTTAAAAGACAAGGTCATTCAAATCGAAAATACCTACCAATTCTCTCTAGAAAAAATGTTGAGTTTAATAGAGTTTTTTGCAGGAAATCAATCAATGCAAGATAGCGAAATATTGATGAGAAATAGAGAACGATTGGCGACATTAATTATCGAAGTCTCCCCATTTGCTCCTCGAAATTTGTTACCAAAAAGTCGTGCTGTTGCGCTGCAATTTCTCGACGCGTATTTTGCGTCGCGCATAGAACCCAAAATTGGTATTTTGTTGTACAAAGAGCTCCTTAAAAAAGAAGAATTTGTTTTGTTATATGGCGATAAACAATATATACATCGTATGTTAGGTCAATACGATGAAGCACTTCGCGATTGTCAGGAAATGCTAAGATTAGATCCGGATGGTATCCATGCTCGTTATTTAATTGCATACGTTAAGTATGAACAAGGTAAGTACTCGGAAGCATTGGAACTTACCACGAAATTTTTTGAAAAAAAGTACGATCATTTTGGTATTCACCAATTGCGTGGCAAAATACTAAGTGCGCAAAAGAAGTACAATGAAGCGATAGAGTTTTGTAGTAAAGGTTTACTGAAAACACCAGAAGACAAAGCACTATTGTATTTACGCGGTTATAATTATGGAAAGCTTCGGCAGTACGAGAAAGCTATTGCAGAATATACAAAGGCTATCAAGGTGGATGGTAATTATACTCGGACTTACTTTCGTCGCGGGACATTGTATAAACGCCGAGGGAATATAGATAAGGCGATAGATGATTTCGAAGAGTACATTTACAGAGAAAAAAAAGATGACAAGATGATGGGTGATGTATATTCCTTACTTGGTGACTGCTTTTTTAAAAAGAAGAAATATTTCGTGGCAATAAAAAATTACCGCAAGGGGTTGCAAATCGCGAGAAATAAATATGCGAATCTTGCACAAAGTCTACGTTCAAAAATAAAATCTACGCAAAAATTATTGAAGAAAAAATGAAAATTGTACGGTAGAGATATATTAGTATTTGATGCCCCACCGGGGGCATCGTACGTTAAAGAGTCTAACTTTGATTTTCATTTGGTTGAGGTTGATAACCAGGGCACTCCACCATCGGTAACTGTGGGTATTTGCGGAAACGCTCGTCGCTTTGTGAAAGTAAACACAAGTAAAACGTACTTCCCCGGCTGTTTATAATTTTCTTCACATGTTGGCAGTGGTCACACAGGCCGGCATCCATCACTTAATTTCCTGTAAAAAGGCGAGTAGTATTTCGCTGGTTTCTTGTGGACGTTCGTATTGCGGAACATGTGCACAATTTTTCATGACCTTTAGTTGCGAGTTTGGCAAAAGTTTATGATAGCGTTCACCTACTTGGGGAACCACAACTCTATCGCTATCTCCCCATAAAATGAGAGTCTGCTGCTTTATTTGCGGAACGCGCTCATTTAGGATAATGTCTTTCCCTTCGCGAATTTCTTTGCGCATATGGTTTAACCACTCGAAGTTTTTTTGTGAATTTTCGATAAAAAGTCGTTGGACCGAACCAGGCATGAACGGACGCTCGACGAATAAATACGTCATGTATTCATTCAGTTCTTCCATCGTTTCAACAGGCTTGGGGGCTGGTTGGTAAGGGAGTCCATCGATTACTGTCACTCCTGCGGCGTTTAGAAGTAGTAGAGATTTGACTTGCTCAGGATATTGTAATGTATATGCGGCGCTGATGTGTCCGCCCATCGAATTTCCCCCAAGGTGAAACTCTTTTACTTGCAATTTCTCAAACATCTTGTGAAAAAAGACGACTTGATCACGTATGCCATAACGGCGATTTTTATCGCGAGCTGTTATTCCAAAGCCAGGAACTTCAGGTAAAATAACGCGATATTTTTTTGTCAACCACTTCGCTACCTGTAAAAAAGAGGCCTTGCTATCGCTAAAACCATGAATGAGAATTAGATTTTCACCATGTCCACCATCGTAGTAAGTGACCTCGTAGTCGTCGATGGTGATACTTTTTTTGGTAAGTCCTGCTTTCCATTGAAAGATTTTATAGTTGAAGTTCAGTACCTGCTGAGGAAAAAACAGGTATATAATTGCTACATATACGATGAGTAATAAAAAGATAAGTCCTAAAATATACATGAATTTCTTCCTACCTGAATTTTTGTTGCTCATGAAAAACTTCCTAAAAATTTCACTGTAGAGATCAAGATGCGTACACTATAATAGCAAACACTGTTACAACCATACTCTTAAACACGATAGAGATGTAAAAGGAATACAAATGCATATAAAACACTTCGTAATCATAATTTTTTTTACTATGGCAGTATGTGCTTTAGAATACGATGAAGCAAGACATTTGTTAAGTCGTACAGGCTTTGGCGGGACTCCTGCTGAAATTGAAGAGATACTACCTCTTACCTATGAACAAGCGGTGGATCAGTTGCTCTCCGGGCTGGGAAATGGGTCAATGATTGACTCTCCAGAATGGACAACACAACTTCCCGAAGTAAAGCCTCGAAAAAACAAAGCGCTACTACAAGTAATGTCTGAAGATCAAAAAAAACAGTATCGAAGACTAATGCGCCAAAGAAGAAATCAAAAGGGTGTACATCTCAAGATGTGGTGGTACAAACAGATGATTCACACCGATTCACCTTTGACAGAACGCATGGTGCTATTTCTTCACAACCATTTTACTTCCAGTTTAAAAAAAGTAAAGTTTCCTTATTTGCTTTACCAACAAAATATGTTGTTTCGTAAATACGTTAAGGGAAATTTTCGCGATTTAACACAGGCCGTTGCCAAAGACCCGGCCATGATTTTATACCTTGACAACCAAACCAATCGCAAAGGCAAACCAAATGAAAACTTTGCGCGCGAATTACTAGAGTTATTCACCCTAGGCGAAGGAAACTATACAGAAGAAGACATCAAACAAGGTGCTCGTGCATTCACCGGATGGATGGTGAGTAAAAGAGATGGCTTATATCAATTTAATGAGCGCTTTCACGATGCGGGTGACAAAAAATTTATGGGACAAGTGGGAAATTTTAACGGAGAAGATATTGTAAATATCGTTTTTACTAACCCACAAGTGGCAAAGTATATGGTAAACAAATTGTGGATAGAGTTTATTTCCCCTGCTCCAGTAAAAGAAGAGGTGGATAGGCTAGCCAAAATATTTGTAGACAGCGATTATGAAATGTTGCCGCTACTTCGCGCGCTATTTTTGTCAGAGCATTTTCGTAGTCGCGAGAATTACGCACAGCAAATAAAGTCGCCCGTGGAACTTATTGTTGGAACTCTACGCATGTTCAAAGTTCATGTGACCAACCATCGTCAATTGGTTCAATATGGTAAACAACTTGGACAAGATTTGTTTGATCCTCCCAATGTAAAAGGATGGCCAGGAGGAAACGAATGGATTACAAGTCACACATTACTCAATCGTCGCCAAATGCTAGAAAGAGCACTTCGCGGTAACGATATGTTCATGCAGCGTTTTTGGGTTTGGGATTATTTAGACAAAAAAATGAAAATGTCGTCGTGGATTGGTTTAACGTCAGAAGAAAAGATGCAGAAAGTACAGCTCACGCTTCTCGCCGCAGATCCAGTAAATAAATCGGAATCCAAAGAACTTCTTGCCCATATCAAAAGTTTTGTTTTAGATTTAAGTTACCAATTAAAATAAAGGAATGTATGCATGAACAGAAGAGACTTCATTAAAATAGCTGGTCTATCGCTAATTGCCCCGCAACTTCTTGCGCAAAAAACAGATCCAACCATTAATAGCAAGACATTGGTTCTTTTAGAACTCAAGGGTGGAAATGACGGACTAAACACCGTAGTGCCATACAGCGATGAAAAATATTATAAGTTACGTCCACAATTGGCAGTGCGCCGTGAACAAGTTTTGCAATTGTCTCCTGAACTTGGTCTAAATCCAGTGATGGAAAAATTTATGCCTATTTGGCAAGAAAAGGAACTCGCGGTAATTTGTGGTGTGGGATATCCCGAACCAAACCGTTCGCATTTTCGTTCTATAGAGATTTGGGAAACGGGTTCTGATAGCAACGATTATTTACAAGACGGGTGGATCGCGCGTTTATTTGAAGAAAGCGACCCAGGAAAATTACTCGCGGACGGAATTATTTTAGGTAACAATGAAGGTGGTCCACTTGCGGGTCTAAATATGCGCAATATTTTTATGCGCAATCCAAAACAGTTTTTTCAGCAGGCGAAAAAACTAAAGGAGCTACAAGCGAAAACAAATAACAACGCCCTGAAGCATTTACTAAAAGTTCAGCAAGATATTCATACCGCTGCACAAGATTTAGAGAAAAAAGTAATGGAAAACTCGATGGCTGGTTCGCAATTTCCACCAAGCCAAATAGGTAAACAGTTACAAATAGCGGCGAATATTATTACAAGTGACACTCCAGTGGCGGTGATCAAAGTGTCTCACGGTGGATTCGATACGCACAGTGGACAAAGAGCGAAACATGATCGTTTACTACAGCAACTCAGTAATGCGCTACATTCCTTCCGTAAAACACTTATCGAAAAGGGCAAATGGAACGATACTCTCGTGATGACCTATTCGGAATTTGGGAGACGCGCATACGAAAATGGTAGTAAAGGAACCGACCACGGAACCGCAGCTCCTCACTTTATGATGGGGGGAAAAGTTCGCGGAGGTATATACGGCAAACAACCAGAATTAACCGAACTCAAAAAAGGTGACTTAGTCTACCACGTGGACTATCGCAGTATGTACTCTACTGTGGCAAACAAATGGTGGAACGTATCCAATGACTTTAGCAAAGATTACGAAATGATTAACTGTATCAAATCATAAATCACACAATACCTTAACTGCAAAATCATAAATTTCATACAAGACCCTAGCCAGTTTTCTCAGAAAACTGGCTCATTTCACACTTTTCCTCTAAAAAAAACTTTTCCTTCGCTTTTTGCCAGAAAAAAATAATAATAGAATTAAGGTGATGTCCAACTACTTTTATTCCATTTATCACATCATAGTTAGAAAGCTAAAAACATGAGACATATCATATTCGTTTTTGCATGCTTGGGATTGTTATTTGCTAACTGGGGAAAAGAACAAAAAATTTACTACGCTATCGAGATGAAAGAACAATTAGTGGGTTATGCTGCCATTGAGATCGCAAAAGATCCACAAGGAAATCCATTGTGTAAATCTTCTGTGTATGCTCGGATGACGCTCATTGGCGGTTTTGCCGATTACAAGCATGAGGAGAAAATCAAATTTTCTGCGGAGTACAAGCCTTATTTTTTTGACAATAATTTCGAGCAAGGAACAACTAAGGGCGGAGCGATCACTTATGTTACAGAAGGTCGCGCGCGAGTTATTGCCAAATCGGGTGGTTTAAAAACCATAAAATTACCACCACAAATTCAGTTTGAAGTATATCCTTATTACAATTTTCTTCGCAATTTCGCTGGAAAAAAACGCGACTATCCTATCTATAGTGATCTACTAAAAAAAGTACAAACCGTTTCCTACGAAAAATTGGGAACAGAAAGATTAAATTTCTACGGAAAGTCCTACAACGCCACAGTTTTTTCACGTAGTAATCAAGACTCTGGTGAGCGAGAAAAACTATGGATGGATATTAGCAACGGGCAAGTTTTAAAATCAAAATCGACGGCGAGCACCATCTATTTGGCGAACTCTTCTGTTGTGGATCAAGTAGAGTCTATACCTAAAAATATCAAGTATGTATCACTTAAAAGCTTGAGTTCCTCGGTGATGAAAATAGATACAGTATATAAATATCGCTACCTATACAACGGCAAGGATATTGGAAGCGACTTATTTTCTTTTCGCAAAGATGAACAAATGTACTCTTTTGATGCCAAATTAAATCTTCAGGGATTAAATACAACGACTAAATGGAAGTTAGCAGATAGTGTATTACCCAATATGTACAGTTTAAAAGGTAGTGATAAGGATACTCAATATTCACAGACATGTAAATTCAGTGAGGATGAAATTGTACAAAAGTTTGCGAAAAATGCGCGGAAGAGTACACAGAAAAAAAAGCTAGAAAGCAAAACGTATTTGTATGCAACAAGTAACATGGGGTTATTTTGTACCCTTATTTCGTCTATTCCTCTTGCAAAAGATAATGTTGCAATTTTAAAACTGTTCAATGCCACCACAGGTAAGTTTTTACTGATGAAGTGCAAGGTAGTGGGGGAAGAAAAGATATTTTACAACAATCGCCAAGTCAAAACGTGGAAAATCGATATTCTTTTGGGACGCGAAGTTGTTTATGCTTGGGTAAATAGCGCGGGAATGGTACTACGTAAAGAACAAGGCAATATGATTGTCGAGCTTCTTGACGATTGAGGAAGTGTTTGCAAACATCCTTGATGTTTGCAAACGTAGGCCATCTAAATAACTATGTAGCCTTTTAGGCTAATAAAAATTCCTAGTGCCAGATACACAACGCCCGCCACGGGAAGAGTTTTACTACTTTTTAGTATAGTACCTAGGTTGATGATTTGCTGTGGTATTATGAGTAAAAGTACTCCTTTGACGAGTCCCATCCAACCAAAAAAAGTAAGAATTACTTCCCAGCCAAGTATCCAGTGGTTGTGGGCATTTACCATAATGAGACCAAACATCATCGTCAATATCGAAACCACGTACCACACCACCGGATTCTCTAGAAAGCCATCTACAATGGCAACATAGCGTTCGCGGTGCAATAAGAGACTAACGGCAACAACTGCTAGAATAGGTCCCATTATTTTTGCTATATACAAAGACATAATTTTTCTCCCATTGAAATTGCGTTTTGTAACTTTACATTTGCGTTTTTAAAATGTCACATATTGTGGGCAACGGTGATGTTGGATCAATATCAAATGTACAGTCGCATTCTTCCTCTGCTTCCATCAAAATTTCGACAAAGTCTAAATCATCCAAACCATATTCAGATAAAGACGTATATTCATTGACGTCATTGCGTCCGCTAAATTCCTTGGTTATTGCGATCAAGCGGCTTGCCATTTTCCGTTCTTGTTTACCAATGTAAGGATTGAAAATTGGCTCGCTCTCATCATAATTAGTACTTGCGACTGCTATACTTTCTTCATAAGAGTTAAATGACGGAGGTGTATTTTTTGGTAACACGACGTTTTCGTTTTGAGTAACCCACTGTGTTTGCGAAATAGGATCGATGCCAAAAGCTTTTGGACAACTTTTTCCTTGTAAAGCTTGGTTTTGCAATAATAGACCAAATATTTGAATAGGGATATGGTATACAGAAAATTCCCCCAACATATCCGCCATGATAAATGAAAAATAGTTTGGCTTTTTTTGTGCTGTTGCCAGAGGTTCTTTTATCCCGCCATATTCCTGTGGATGCAACCAAAAATCTTGGAAGGCACGCTCTTCGTATAACAGTTTAGGCAACATGACAAAATCGTGGTTGGCGTCGTACTGCTTAAGATTGCGAATCGTCTTGTTTACCGATTCAACACCTTTTTCAATGTTGTTAATCGTCTCTAGTACCTTTTTTAGATTTTGGTTGTTGTCGATCGTTTGTTTTTGTAGTTTTTGCCAATTTTTTTGTTCATTCATTTCGCGGATTACTTGGAAAATTTTTCCCGCAACAGGTATATTTTCTAAAGCGACAGTGAAACTACTTTTCACTAAATTAGTTAGCTGACTCATTGCTTTCTTCTTTTGTGGTAAAAATCATGCTTAAAATCAAAATGACAATAGGTATGACAACACTCGAAGCCCCCAGGTATATAGCCCATATGGGGTAATTGTTGTACGAACCTTGCAGTTCTTTATTAAATTGAATGACGATCAAAGTACTGAGAATGATGGGAATAATGTAACAAATCATGATATCCCACCACTTTCCTAATTTTAAAGTACTGACACTGTTTACGTACTCACGTAGTTTGGGTGCTCCGTAAATCCATCCTACCACAATACACTGCAAAATTCCCACGGTAACTAGACCAAAATTGGTAATAAAGTGATCGAATATGTCCAAATAGTACAGTCCAGCATCGGTAACGAAAAGTAAGGCGCAGACAAAAGCGACGCTACATACGACAAGAGCAATGTAGTGCATCGAGACTTTTTTGACATCGGCAATCACGGTATTGATCGCTTCAACAAGAGAAAAAGCACTATCTATTCCCAATGTAAGTAGCATTAAAAAGAACAGAGCGGCAAAAAAAGAGGCAAAAGGCATTAACGACAACGCTTTGGGAAATACGACGAATGCCAATCCTGGTCCAGAGGTAATCACATCTTTTACATTGGCGTTTACTTGTGTTGCCATAAAACCAATGACGGAAAATACCACAAAACCAGAGAGTAAACTAATGCATGAATTGGTGACCCCTGTAATGAGAGCATCGCCGACAATATCCTGGTTTTTTTTATTATAACTGGCATAAGCGATCATAATTCCAAAGCCGAGACTGAGAGAAAAAAAGATTTGAGAGGCGGCGGCCAACCATATTTTGGTGTCAAATAAAGCTGAAAAATCTGGCGATATGTAGTATATAACTCCGCTCCATGCCCCGTCGAGTGTCATGCCGCGGACAAAAAGTATTACTAAGAAAATAATGGGTAGTGGCATGGTAATGACCACCACTTTCCCAACGCTTTTTACTCCTTTGCGTACACAAAGATAAATGGAAACCCAAGTGAGTAAAAGAGCAGTAAATAATGCGGGACTGATTCCCCCTAGTTGGCTGATTGACTCTGACTTATTAAGTACATGTTGAAAAAAGTACGTTTCGGAGTTTTGGGCCCAAGGCAGTGGGGACTGGAAAGAATCAAATAAAAATACCAACGTCCATGCCATAACCGCGGAGTAGTAGACCATAACCACGAAACCTGAAAATATCGCCATAAAGCCAATACCTCTTAAGCGTGGGTGAATGGCTTTAAAAGAAGAAATTGCTCCGCTTTGAAATTTTTGTCCGATGGCAAATTCCAAAATCAATAGAGGGATACCTAGTATAAACAACGCCAGTAGGTAAGGAATGA
This sequence comes from Candidatus Uabimicrobium amorphum, assembly GCF_009002475.1. Lineage (GTDB taxonomy): Bacteria > Planctomycetota > Uabimicrobiia > Uabimicrobiales > Uabimicrobiaceae > Uabimicrobium > Uabimicrobium amorphum. The sequence continues at coordinate 7,615,131 of NZ_AP019860.1, read as the reverse complement.
GAAAGGCTCCACCACCATATTCATATGCCAAGTAAGGAAACCGCCATACGTTACCTAATCCAACTGCGCTACCAATCGCAGCAAAAAGAAAAATAATTCGAGAGTTCCATCTCGCGCGCATAATTTTTGATCCTTGTTTCGAGTACGAGTGACTATAAAAACTCCTATTTAGGAGTTTGCACGGTAATTTCAGACACTACGAAGTGTATGGGAATACTCTGTGTTGTTTGTAATGCTTGAGATGGACTAAATTCAAAGCAAAAAGCATACCGTTTAACACTGTTAACAGTATGCTTTTTTTTGCGGAGGGGGTAGTTCGAAAAGAAACGCAAGTGACGCATCTTTTTGGAGCGAAACCTATTTGGTGGTTTAGACGTCTTCTAGAGTAACATCTTTTGTTTGATTACTAGCAGGTCGGAATACATTTATCGGTATTTTCAAATAGCGAACTTTATTGTCTTCTGGTTGCGGTAGATTACCTGCATCCACATTTACTTGTACGCTTTGAAATAATAATCGCGGAGCGCTTAAAGTGGCATCGCGTGTTTGGCGAAATTTTACAAATTCTTCTTGGGAGCGATCTCCCGGAAGTTGTATATTGTTTTCTTTTTGTTCCTTGATGGTACTTTCGTAACGTAGCTCACGTCCACCAGGCATATAATCATGTCCGACAAATACCTTGGTATCATCGGGCAATGTGTACAATTTTTTGGTAATAGATTCATATAGGTCACTGGCACTTCCCCCGGGGAAATCACATCTCCCTGTTCCCATATCAGGCATAAATAAAGCATCTCCCGTGAAAATGACATTATCAATTTTATATGTTGCGCAAGCCGGAGTGTGTCCAGGTGTATAAAAAGTTTCTATTTCCATATTGCCTACTTTGAGAACTTTACCTTCTTCCATTAAGTGGTCGAACTGTCGCGCGTCTGTCGGAAAATCTTTTGGCAAATTGAAGACTTCTTTAAAAACTTTTTGTACCTCAACAATATTTTTACCAATGGCGACCAATAAATCTGGATATCTCTCTTTTAATATTTGTGATCCGGAAAGATGGTCGGCGTGGGCATGAGTTTCCAGAACGTATCTTAGCTGTAGGTTATTTTCCGCGATAAACTGACACACCTTATCGATAGAATCTGTTTTTACGGTCGAGGATTGTGGCTCATAATCCAAAACGGAGTCAATAACGACGGCTTCTTTTGTGTCATCGAAGACGACGTACGTCAATGTATATGTATCTTTGTCGAAAAAAGTTTTGATTTCCATTTTGTTATTCCTATATATAACTTTGTTGGTAGAAATGTAAATCGTACATATGTATATTCTAATATTCTTATAGATATTGCAAGTTTTTTATTAAGGATTTTAGTTTTATCAAAAAATCTTACAGTGTGTCCATCTGACACAGACGCATATTTTCCAGTACATATGGAATTTCATCTATGGAAAATCTTGGACATTCTCGTGGAGTATCTTTTCACATGAAACAAATTTACGAATGATGTAATCCATTGTATTACAAGGCGAGAGCTATATCATCGCACCAGCAATAAATTTATAAAAAGATAATGTAAACCAACCTAGTACCACCATACAATTAAAAGAAATTACCAAATAAAAAAAGTTTCGTGACAAAATAAGTTGTTCAAGTTTATGGTACGAGATGCCTATTTGAATAGAGTAATTATCTGCATCAAGTTCATTTTTGTCTTGTCAAAGTTGCGGTGATATTTTGCTAAACAGCGTTTTCTCTAGTGTTGAACAAATATTAGTGGTTTTTTCATTGTGAGATTTTACCTATAATAGAATTGTCATATTAAAATTTACATACCATGCCGATTGTATTTATCGGCTGTTTTTTTACAAACTTTAGTACTTTTTGAAAAAATTTTTATATTAAAAAATAACTACCAGCACTAATACCCCAAATAATCCATATAAAAACTACATTCGAGGATAAGGGATGAAAAAAAAGCAGCGTAAAAAAAGACATTTAAAGATTGAAAATCTAGAACCGCGCATTTTATGGAACGCGGTTCCTGCCGCAGATTTGCAACTACCAGATACCGCACCTGCCGGTGAGCAAATCGAATTCGAAGTCAAGTTAGAAAACCAAAGCGACGGCGAAGCCGGACGCAATCCTTTTGTGGATGTGCATCTGGACGCAGACATGACATTCGATTCGGCGGCGTTAGAGGGAACAAACGTCAATGGACAATCCGTTGTTTTTGATGGCAACGGCCAAGCGACGCACCCCATTACTGGTGAATTAATCACTGGTACCGCAGGTGATACCTTAATCGCTTTTGACTTAAAAAACATCAATGAAAGTTTTGCCGCAGGAGAATCTGCGCGCCTTTCTGTTTTTGCAAACATAGATAACGGTCTTGCCTTAGAAGACCAAATAAACGTATCAGCGTCTTTTGGCTTTGACGATGATACGGCAAATGACGGTGTCATTGAAGCACGGAGTGCCTTAAATACCGAAAGTATCGAAGTTCAAGACTTCAGCCTATTTACCAAACTGAGCCAGGAAGAATTTGAAATTGGAGATACCGGGACTGTAACAACCAACGTGGTGATGAGTGCCGAAGCAGGTGAGTTTTCTAGTTTACAAATTAAACAAGTTATTCCTGATGGTGTATCGGTAGATCCGAATGACATAAATGCCGGTATCCTGCAATTTGACGGTGGCATTACCGCTATTATTGCCAATGTACAAGTTATCCAAGAAAACGGTCAAGATGTTGTTTTTATCGACCTAACCGATGTGGAAAACAATCCAGCACAAAATACCGATGCCATTGATATTGTTATCTCATACAACTTTGATGTTGCGGGTAACATCGGCGATGTCAATAATTTTGCAACTAGTCTTGAAGCCGATCAGGTTCTTCTCTTCGACAAATTTATCGTGGGAAATGATGACAGTGCCACTATCACCGAAGCGGGAGTAGGACGCGTTGAGTTTAGTAATGAATTATTTGATGCAGATGTTACTCTTGCAAGTAATAGCGGTAACACCGTCCTTGAACGTGCTGTTGACTTTCAGGGCTTCGATTTTGAAGGACAAGAAATTTTCGAACGTTCTCTACACTTCCGTGTAGGTACAGAAAACGGTCTTGAAGGGGAAGTAGATCCCGATATCCCTGGCAATGACAACGAATTCTTTGGTATTGCGACTGCGACATTCGATTTTATTGATCCTAATAACAATGACGCAACCATTGCTCTGGAAAACCTAAAAGCTTCCTTCCTTGATCTCGATGGTTTTGGCAACGAAGCCAATGCCGAAGTTATTCGCATCCAAGGTTTCCTGAACGGTGTAGAGGTAGATCCGCAACTTGTATTCCTTGGTGATCTTCTCGAACAAATAGACGATAGTACATTTCGTAGTACCGACGGCGCTTTTGTCGACTTCAACCCCGACGTTAACGTCGAGTTATTCTTTACTGAGGTAGACCAAATTGTCTTTACCTTTAAAACCGACCAAACGCAAATTAGTCGTGACTCGTTTGTCGGAAACTTCAAGCGTCAGGTACTAGACGTTAATTCGGAAACATCTTTTACCACAGTCGGGCGCGACCTACAGTTAGAAAAAGAATTGTTAGTGGTCGATATCAATGGTGTAGAAGCTGACGCCACAGACGTAGCGAACAATCCTGTAGATGCCGGAGACTTACTACGCATTCGCAATACCATCCAACATGTTGCGGGACAAAGTAACACCGTGGCTCTCATCGATAACTTTAGCGATATTATTCCTGATAACACCACTATCGAAGGTGATATTACCATTCGCGACGATGAAGGAAACATTCTTGCGACCGTAGATCCTACCGATGCCAATTTGGTGACATTTAACGGCAACGAATTCACTCTAAACTTTGATCAAATCGACAGCAATCTTCGCGAAGTGGGCGTTGATCAAGTTGTGATAATTGAATACGATGTACGCATTGAAGATACCGTTGAGGTGCAAGAAGATTTACAAACCACCGCAACCTTGGTTCACGATGGTAACGCACCTGAGCAAGCATCTGAACAAACAGAAGTTAGTACCAGACTTGAAGTTACTACAAACCTAACAGATGAGAATGATCAAGCAATAACCGAAGCACAACTAGGTGATATAATTCGCATCAATACCGATGTAGATATGACAGAGGGGACATACCCAGACCTAGTAATTACACAGGTGTTACCGGAAGGTGTGGTTCCAGATCTTAATAACATAACAATCAACGGAATTGTCGAAGAAGGACAAAACGCACCGGATGTAACCGCTGTATTTGATGCGAATAACAACAGAGTCACATTCACCTTTAACGGTAACCATGTTGTTGGAGGAGAAGATGGTTTCAGTGCTAACGGTGAGATAGAAATTATCTACGACACAGTAGTTGATGATGTCACAGACCTGATTGCACAGGGCGTAAATAATAGATTTAGTTTTAACATAACCACCGATGCAAACTTTACTGACTTTAATGCAGTTGTAGTGAATGCCGTTCAAGATCAAGATCCGATTGACATCTTGTTGCCGCAGTTAAATCTCAACGAAGAGATTTTACTGGGTAACAACGTGATTATTGATGACGCGAATGGCGATGCACAAGACCAAAACGATATTAATGAGCAAGTGGATGCGGGTGATACACTGACAGTGCGCAGCACAGTAAGCCACGATGCAGCCTCGTTGGGAGCATCGAATGTAGAGACATTTGCAAACGTTATCCCAACAGGAACAAGTTTAGCGAGTGATGTAACGCTGACAATAAGAGATGACAATGGTAATGTATTGCAGAACATAAGCGTAGCGGCAGCGGACGCAGTGGTGAATGGTGATATAAGCATAGACCTAGAAGCACAAGGTTTGGATCAACTGGGAACCAACGATACTCTGACGGTAGAGTACGACTTACTGGTAGAAGATGTGGTACAAGCGAACCAGGAACTAGACACAGATGCGGCAGTGACCGCAGACGGTGTGGATCTAGACGACACCAACAAGGTGACAATAACACCTCTTCTAGAAATCGAAACTACGCTAACTCCTCAATCTGACCCACTAAGTATAGGCGACTCGGTAGAGATCAACAATGTGATCAACGCCACCGAAGGAACAGCATCGAACTTGGTGGTGACACAAGTATTACCAGAAGGATTGATTCCAGATGGATTTGACGAAAATGGCAACCTCGTAGATGCGACGGAGTTCACATTTACCGGTATAGCAGACACCAACGGCAACGCAATCGCAGCCAATGACGCGGCAAATGTAACGATTACATTTAATGCGGCGAACGGAACGCTGACATTCACGTTCTTGAACGATGTGGTATTTGCGGCAGAAGATGGCTTTAGCCCGAACAATGAGGCAACGATCGTCTACAACGCTACACTAGATAACGTTGATGTAATTGTAGATGGAAACGAGACCGTAGAAACAACAATAGAGCAAGACGACAACAACGATCAACCTCTAGATGACGACGACACTGATAATCTCACCATTGGTATACCAGTACTGGTAGTAGATCAAGTGGTGAATGATGCGGGTGGTGCCCAGATCGCGGATAACCAAGGTGTGGTAGACAACAACCAGCAAATAGATGCAGGTGACACACTAACTATTGTAAACACGATTAGCCATGATAATGCAAGTACAAGTGCTTCTAACTTAGAGAACTTTACCGATGATTTGCCAAATGAAGATCTAGTGGTGGTGAACAACAGCGTAACAATCCAGTTACTAGATGTAAATGGTGCGGTAGTGGAAACGGTAAACGTCGCGGCAGCGGACGCTGTAGACGTGAACGGTGACATCGACCTTGATTTGGCCAATGAACTGAATAGAAGTGTCCTAGATCAGGGTGAACAGGTAATCGTGACCTACGATGTATCGGTACAAGATACCGTACAAGTGGCGGATGACCTACTGACAAGTGCAGAAGTAACACACGACAGCACGAGAGATGCTCAAGACGCGAACGCTTTGACTGTACCAGCAGTAATCGAGCCAGTGACAACACTGACCGATGAGAACGATCAGGCGATCACCGAAGCGGAGTTGGGCGACACGATTCGTATCAACACCGATGTGAACATGACAGAGGGAACATATCCAGACCTAGTGATCACCCAGGTGTTACCAGAAGGTGTGACTCCGGATCTAGGTAACGTAACCATTGATGGAATCGTCGAAGAAGGACAAAACGCACCTAACGTAACGGCAGCGTTTGACGCGAACAACAATACGGTAACGTTTACCTTCAACGGTAACCATGTTGTGGGTGGCGAAGAAGGATTCGCGGCATTGGATGAAATCCAAATAAGCTACGATACAGTGGTTGACGATGTGTCAGACCTCATTGGCAACGACGGTGGCGACAACAGATTTAGTTTTGACATAACCACCGATGCAACATATACCGATGCGGATGGTAACACAATCGATGCGAACCAGGACGTAGATCCGATCGACATACTGTTACCTCAACTAGATCTCAACGAAGAGATACTGCTAGGTGGTAATGTGATTATCGACGATGCAAATGGCGATGCACAAGATCAGAACGACGTAAACGAACAAGTAGATGCTGGTGATACAGTGACAGTGCGGAGTACAGTAAGCCACAACGCAGCTTCACTGGGAGCATCGAATGTAGAAACGTTTGCGAATGTGATCCCAGCAGGAACAAGTCTAGCAAGTGATGTGACACTGACAATAGTGGACGACAACGGTAACGTACTACAGAACATAACGGTAGCAGCAGCGGATGCAGTGGTGAACGGTGATATAAGCATAGACCTAGAAGCACAAGGTTTGGATCAACTGGGAACCAACGATACTCTGACGATAGAGTACGACTTGCTGGTAGAAGACGTGGTACAAGCGAATCAGGAACTGGACACGGATGCAGCGGTAACGGCAGATGGTGTAGATCTTGATGACACCAATAAAGTAACGATAACACCGCTACTGGAAATCGAAACGACACTGACTCCAGAGTCAGACCCACTAAATGTAGGTGACTCGGTAGAGATCAACAATGTGATCAACGCGACGGAGGGAACGGCATCGAACTTGGTAGTAACCCAAGTACTGCCAGAAGGATTGATACCGAATGGATTTGACGCGAACGGTAATCTGGTAGATGCAACTGAATTTGCGTTTACTGGTATAGCAGACACTAACGGTAACGCAATAGCGGCAGACGACGCGGCGAATGTGACGATCACCTTCGATGAAACCGATGGAACGCTAACATTTACGTTCTTAAACGACGTGGTATTTGCGGCAGAAGATGGTTTTAGCCCGAACAATGAGGCGACGATTGTTTACAACGCGACACTAGATAACGCTGATGCGATCATTGATCCAAATGAAACCGTTGAGACCACTATAGAGCAAGACGACAACAACGATCAACCTCTGGAAGATGATGACACGGACAACATCGTCATCAGTGTACCAGTATTGGTGGTAGATCAAGTGGTGAACGATGCGAACGGTGTTCAGATAGCGGATAACCAAGGTGTTGTAGATAACAACCAACAAATAGACGCAGGTGACACACTGACGATCGTGAATACAGTAACGCACGCTAACAACAGCGTAGGGTCGGCGGTACTGGAAAACTTTACTGACGACCTACCAAACAACGAACTAGTAGTGGTGAACAACGTAACAATCCAGTTACTAGACGTAAACGGTGCGGTAGTGGAAACGGTAAACGTCGCGGCAGCGTTAGACGCGAATGGCGATATAGATATAGATTTAGCGAGTGAGCTAAATAGAAGTGTCCTAGATCAGGGTGAACAGGTAATCGTGACCTACGATGTATCGGTACAAGATACAGTACAAGTGGCGGATGACCTACTGACAAGTGCAGAGGTAACACACGACAGCACCAGAAGTGCACAAGACGCGAACGCTTTGACTGTACCAGCAGTAATCGAGCCAGTGACAACACTGACCGATGAGAACGATCAGGCGATCACCGAAGCGGAGTTGGGCGACACGATTCGTATCAACACCGACGTGAACATGACAGAGGGAACATATCCTGACCTAGTGATCACCCAGGTGTTACCAGAAGGTGTGACTCCGGATCTAGGTAACGTAACCATTGATGGAATCGTCGAAGAAGGACAAAACGCCCCGAATGTAACGGCAGCGTTTGACGCGAACAACAATACGGTAACGTTTACCTTCAACGGTAACCATGTTGTGGGTGGCGAAGAAGGATTCGCGGCATTGGATGAAATCCAAATAAGCTACGACACAGTGGTTGACGATGTGTCAGACCTCATTGGCAACGACGGTGGCGACAATAGATTTAGTTTTGACATAACCACCGATGCAACATATACCGATGCGGATGGTAACACAATCGATGCGAACCAGGACGTAGATCCGATCGACATACTGTTACCTCAACTAGATCTCAACGAAGAGATACTGCTAGGTGGTAATGTGATTATCGACGATGCAAATGGCGATGCACAAGATCAGAACGACGTAAACGAACAAGTAGATGCTGGTGATACAGTGACAGTGCGGAGTACAGTAAGCCACAACGCAGCTTCACTGGGAGCATCGAATGTAGAAACGTTTGCGAATGTGATCCCAGCAGGAACAAGTCTAGCGAGTGATGTGACACTGACAATAGTGGACGACAACGGTAACGTACTACAGAACATAACGGTAGCAGCAGCGGATGCAGTGGTGAACGGTGATATAAGCATAGACCTAGAAGCACAAGGTTTGGATCAACTGGGAACCAACGATACTCTGACGATAGAGTACGACTTGCTGGTAGAAGACGTGGTACAAGCGAATCAGGAACTAGACACAAATGCAGCGGTAACGGCAGATGGTGTAGATCTTGATGACACCAATAAAGTAACGATAACACCGCTACTGGAAATCGAAACGACACTGACTCCAGAGTCAGACCCACTGAATGTAGGTGATTCGGTAGAGATCAACAATGTGATCAACGCGACGGAGGGAACGGCATCGAACTTGGTAGTAACCCAAGTACTGCCAGAAGGATTGATACCGAATGGATTTGACGCGAACGGTAATCTGGTAGATGCAACTGAATTTGCGTTTACTGGTATAGCAGACACCAACGGCAACGCAATAGCGGCAGACGACGCGGCGAATGTGACGATCACCTTCGATGAAACCGATGGAACGCTAACATTTACGTTCTTAAACGACGTGGTATTTGCGGCAGAAGATGGTTTTAGCCCGAACAATGAGGCGACGATTGTTTACAACGCGACACTAGATAATGCTGATGCGATCATTGATCCAAATGAAACCGTTGAGACCACTATAGAGCAAGACGACAACAACGATCAACCTCTGGAAGACGATGACACGGACAACATCGTCATCAGTGTACCAGTATTGGTGGTAGATCAAGTAGTCAACGATGCGAACGGTGTTCAGATAGCGGATAACCAAGGTGTTGTAGATAACAACCAACAAATAGACGCAGGTGACACACTGACGATCGTGAATACAGTAACGCACGCTAACAATAGCGTAGGGGCGGCGGTACTGGAAAACTTTACTGACGACCTACCAAACAACCAACTAGTAGTGGTGAACAACGTAACAATCCAGTTACTAGACGTAAACGGTGCGGTAGTGGAAACGGTAAACGTCGCGGCAGCGTTAGACGCGAATGGCGATATAGATATAGATTTAGCGAGTGAGCTAAATAGAAGTGTTCTGGAGCAAGGTGAACAAGTAATCGTGACCTACGATGTATCGGTACAAGATACGGTACAAGTGGCGGATGACCTACTGACAAGTGCAGAAGTAACACACGACAGCACGAGAGATGCTCAAGACGCGAACGCTTTGACAGTACCAGCAGTAATAGAGCCAGTGACAACACTGACCGATGAGAACGATCAGGCGATCACCGAAGCGGAGTTGGGCGACACGATTCGCATCAACACCGACGTGAACATGACAGAAGGAACATATCCAGACCTAGTGATCACCCAGGTGTTACCAGAAGGTGTGACTCCGGATCTAGGTAACGTAACCATTGATGGAATCGTCGAAGAAGGACAAAACGCCCCGAATGTAACGGCAGCGTTTGACGCGAATAACAACACCGTAACGTTTACCTTCAACGGTAACCATGTTGTGGGTGGCGAAGAAGGATTCGCGGCATTGGATGAAATCCAAATAAGCTACGACACAGTGGTTGACGATGTGTCAGACCTCATTGGCAACGACGGTGGCGACAACAGATTTAGTTTTGATATAACCACCGATGCAACATATACCGATGCGGATGGTAACACAATCGATGCGAACCAGGACGTAGATCCGATCGACATACTGTTACCTCAACTAGATCTCAACGAAGAGATACTGCTAGGTGGTAATGTGATTATCGACGATGCAAATGGCGATGCACAAGATCAGAACGACGTAAACGAACAAGTAGATGCTGGTGATACAGTGACAGTGCGGAGTACAGTAAGCCACAACGCAGCTTCACTGGGAGCATCGAATGTAGAAACGTTTGCGAATGTGATCCCAGCAGGAACAAGTCTAGCGAGTGATGTGACACTGACAATAGTGGACGACAACGGTAACGTACTACAGAACATAACGGTAGCAGCAGCGGATGCAGTGGTGAACGGTGATATAAGCATAGACCTAGAAGCACAAGGTTTGGATCAACTGGGAACCAACGATACTCTGACGATAGAGTACGACTTGCTGGTAGAAGACGTGGTACAAGCGAATCAGGAACTAGACACAAATGCAGCGGTAACGGCAGATGGTGTAGATCTTGATGACACCAATAAAGTAACGATAACACCGCTACTGGAAATCGAAACGACACTGACTCCAGAGTCAGACCCACTGAATGTAGGTGATTCGGTAGAGATCAACAATGTGATCAACGCGACGGAGGGAACGGCATCGAACTTGGTAGTAACCCAAGTACTGCCAGAAGGATTGATACCGAATGGATTTGACGCGAACGGTAATCTGGTAGATGCAACTGAATTTGCGTTTACTGGTATAGCAGACACCAACGGCAACGCAATAGCGGCAGACGACGCGGCGAATGTGACGATCACCTTCGATGAAACCGATGGAACGCTAACATTTACGTTCTTAAACGACGTGGTATTTGCGGCAGAAGATGGTTTTAGCCCGAACAATGAGGCGACGATTGTTTACAACGCGACACTAGATAATGCTGATGCGATCATTGATCCAAATGAAACCGTTGAGACCACTATAGAGCAAGACGACAACAACGATCAACCTCTGGAAGACGATGACACGGACAACATCGTCATCAGTGTACCAGTATTGGTGGTAGATCAAGTAGTCAACGATGCGAACGGTGTTCAGATAGCGGATAACCAAGGTGTTGTAGATAACAACCAACAAATAGACGCAGGTGACACACTGACGATCGTGAATACAGTAACGCACGCTAACAATAGCGTAGGGGCGGCGGTACTGGAAAACTTTACTGACGACCTACCAAACAACGAACTAGTAGTGGTGAACAACGTAACAATCCAGTTACTAGACGTAAACGGTGCGGTAGTGGAAACGGTAAACGTCGCGGCAGCGTTAGACGCGAATGGCGATATAGATATAGATTTAGCGAGTGAACTGAATAGAAGTGTCCTAGATCAGGGTGAACAGGTAATCGTGACCTACGATGTATCGGTACAAGATACCGTACAAGTGGCGGATGACCTACTGACAAGTGCAGAGGTAACACACGACAGCACCAGAAGTGCACAAGACGCGAACGCTTTGACTGTACCAGCAGTAATCGAGCCAGTGACAACACTGACCGATGAGAACGATCAGGCGATCACCGAAGCGGAGTTGGGCGACACGATTCGTATCAACACCGATGTGAACATGACAGAGGGAACATATCCAGACCTAGTGATCACCCAGGTGTTACCAGAAGGTGTGACTCCGGATCTAGGTAATGTAACCATTGATGGAATCGTCGAAGAAGGACAAAACGCACCTAACGTAACGGCAGCGTTTGACGCGAACAACAATACGGTAACGTTTACCTTCAACGGTAACCATGTAGTGGGTGGCGAAGAAGGATTCGCGGCATTGGATGAAATCCAAATAAGCTACGACACAGTGGTTGACGATGTGTCAGACCTCATTGGCAACGACGGTGGCGACAACAGATTTAGTTTTGACATAACCACCGATGCAACATATACCGATGCGGATGGTAACACAATCGATGCGAACCAGGACGTAGATCCGATCGACATACTGTTACCTCAACTAGATCTCAACGAAGAGATACTGCTAGGTGGTAATGTGATTATCGACGATGCAAATGGCGATGCACAAGATCAGAACGACGTAAACGAACAAGTAGATGCTGGTGATACAGTGACAGTGCGGAGTACAGTAAGCCACAACGCAGCTTCACTGGGAGCATCGAATGTAGAAACGTTTGCGAATGTGATCCCAGCAGGAACAAGTCTAGCAAGTGATGTGACACTGACAATAGTGGACGACAACGGTAACGTACTACAGAACATAACGGTAGCAGCAGCGGATGCAGTGGTGAACGGTGATATAAGCATAGACCTAGAAGCACAAGGTTTGGATCAACTGGGAACCAACGATACTCTGACGATAGAGTACGACTTGCTGGTAGAAGACGTGGTACAAGCGAATCAGGAACTGGACACGGATGCAGCGGTAACGGCAGATGGTGTAGATCTTGATGACACCAATAAAGTAACGATAACACCGCTACTGGAAATCGAAACGACACTGACTCCAGAGTCAGACCCACTAAATGTAGGTGACTCGGTAGAGATCAACAATGTGATCAACGCGACGGAGGGAACGGCATCGAACTTGGTAGTAACCCAAGTACTGCCAGAAGGATTGATACCGAATGGATTTGACGCGAACGGTAATCTGGTAGATGCAACTGAATTTGCGTTTACTGGTATAGCAGACACTAACGGTAACGCAATAGCGGCAGACGACGCGGCGAATGTGACGATCACCTTCGATGAAACCGATGGAACGCTAACATTTACGTTCTTAAACGACGTGGTATTTGCGGCAGAAGATGGTTTTAGCCCGAACAATGAGGCGACGATTGTTTACAACGCGACACTAGATAACGCTGATGCGATCATTGATCCAAATGAAACCGTTGAGACCACTATAGAGCAAGACGACAACAACGATCAACCTCTGGAAGATGATGACACGGACAACATCGTCATCAGTGTACCAGTACTTGACCTTGATCAAGTGATTCTTGATGACAATGGTGTGGTCATCGTTGACGATGCCAACAACAACGACGTGCAAGTGGATGCAGGTGACACCATCACCGTACAAAATACCATTGACCACAACGCAAATAGTATCGGAGACGCTGTTGTACAAATCTTCACCGATACTCTACCTGACAACACAGCGTTTGTTGATCCAAATGGTGTAGCTGTCACCGTGACGATTCCTGACGGCAATGGTGGAACCACGGATGTTGTTCTAACGGCTGCGGAAGCAAATTTTGATATCAACAATAACAGTATTGAAGTAGATCTCGAACAAATCTTGCAGAACGTTGGTCTCAACAATCTTGCACAAGGTGACGAAATCATCGTTTCTTACGATTTGACGGTTCAAGATTCGATTGAAGTTGCAGATGCATTGACAACTGACGCCGAAGTGACACATGACAATACAAGAAACGCCACCGATGAAAACTCTGCGGTTGTGGAAGCGAAACTAGAAGTTGTGACAACACTGACAGATGAAAACGGTGATCCGCTAGCGACGGTTGAAATCGGCGACACCATCCAGGTGCAAACTTTAGTGGACGCAACCGAAGGTACATACGATGACCTTGTCGTCTCGCAAACTCTACCACTTGGTTTAATTCCTGACACAAATGGTGACGGAGTTGTCGACGCCGCGGACTTCACGGTGAACGGAGTGGAAGATGTCAACGGTGATCCGGTCGCTCCGGCGGTTGTTTTTGACGCGGCCACAGGTGACCTGACTTTCACCTTCCCAGCGGGAAGTATTGTGATTGCGGAAGAAGGCTTTAGTGCCAACGGTGAAGTGGAGATTCTATATGACATCGTCGTGGACAATGTCGATGACCTTGTGGACAACGACGGAAACGACAACAATATCTTAAACGTTGATATTCCGACAGACGCAACCTTCACAGACGCCAACAATACCAGAATTGACGCTGTACAAGACAATGATCCTGTTGCGATTGGTCTTCCAGTACTACAAATAGACGAACAAATTCTAAACGCAAACGGTGACGTTGTCGTTGACAATGGTGTACAAAACGAAGACTTTGACGCCGGTGATACACTGACGATTAGCAGTGTCATCTCTCACGATGCCGCGAGCGAAGGCGCTTCTAACTTGAACATCTTTAGCAATGTGCTTCCAGCAAACACAGAGTTTGCCGATGCGGTAACTCCAGTAGTTGTGACACTACCCGATGGTACTCAAGTAACTCTAGATGCTAACGACGTCGATAACGACGGTGATGCCACGACCATCGAAATAGATCTTGGTCAAGTTCTGGCGGACAATGGTTTTGATCAACTGGAAACCAACGAACAAGTCACAGTTTCTTATGACATCAATGTTCTTGACTCGATCCAAGTCGCTGACACAATTGTTACCGACGCAACGATTACGCACGATAATAATAGAGATGCCACTGATGACAACACGGCTGAGGTGAACGATAGACTTGTGATTGACACCACTCTCACAGATCAAAATGGCGATCCTCTTGGTGTACTGAATGTCAACGATGTAATAGTAGTGAATACAAAACTAGATATGACAGAAGGAACTGTAGATGCTCTCACAGTTACCCAGGTACTTCCTGTAGGATTGACTCCTGACACAAATGGTGACGGCAACGTGGACGCAGCGGACTTTACCATAAACGGTATTGTGGACATCAACGGTGATCCGGCGGTTCCGACAGTAACGTTCACGGCAAACACCGGAGTTCTTGAACTTGTGTTCCCAGACGGTAGCATTGTTGGTGGTGAAGAGGGCTTCAGTGCGAATGATGAAGTGGAAATCATCTACGAAGCGACACTTGACAACATTGACAACATCAATGACTCAAACTTCGACGTCACAACCGACGCTGATTTTGATGACGCAAACGACAATGCGATTGTGGCAAACCAGGACGTTGACCCAATTGTGATCGCCGTACCAGTACTCGAACTTGATCAAGTGGTGAACGACGCGAATGGCAACTTAGTTGCAGATAACCAAGGTGTGGTAGACAACAATCAGCAAATAGACGCAGGTGACACACTGACGATCGTGAATACAGTGACTCATGACATTGGCAACAGCGTAGGGAATGCGGTATTGAATGACTTTACCGATGACCTACCAAACGCAAACTTGGTGGTTGTTAATAACAGTGACGTAACGATTCAGTTACTCGATGTTAACGGTGCGGTAGTAGAAACGGTAAACGTCGCGGCAGCGGACGCAGTAGATGCGAATGGAGACATCGACCTAGACTTGGCCAGCGAGCTAAATAGAAACACTCTGGAGCAAGGCGAGCAGGTAGTTGTGACCTACGATGTATCGGTTCAAGATACAGTACAAGTGGCGGATGACCTATTGACAAGTGCCGAAGTAACACACGACAACAATAGAAGTACGCAAGACGCGAACGCACTGACGGTACCATCAGTCATAGAGCCACAAACCACATTGACCGATGAAAACGATCAACCGATCACCGAAGCACAATTGGGTGACACCATCCGTGTGAACACAGACGTGAATATGACCGAAGGGACATATCCAGACCTAGTGATCACCCAAGTGTTACCAGAAGGTGTGACTCCGGATCTTGCAAACGTAACGATAGATGGAATCGTAGAAGAAGGACAAAACGCACCTAACGTAACGGCAGCGTTTGACGCGAACAACAACACCGTAACATTTACCTTTAACGGTAACCATGTTGTGGGTGGCGAAGAAGGATTCGCGGCGTTGGATGAAATCCAAATTAGCTACGATACAACAGTTGACGATGTGTCTGATCTCATTGGAAATGACGGTGGAGACAATAGATTTAGTTTTGATGTACTCACCGACGCGACATACACTGATGCAGATGGTAACACAATCAATGCGGACCAGGACGTAGATCCGATCGACATCTTGTTGCCACAGTTGAATCTCAACGAAGAGATCTTACAAGGCAACAACGTTATCATTGATGAGGCCAATGGCAACAATCAGGATGCGGGAGAAGATGTAGACGCGGGTGACACATTGACGGTACGCAGTACAGTAAGTCACGACGCCGCTTCACTGGGAGCATCCAATGTCGAAACTTTTACCAATGTGATACCAACAGGAACAAGTATCGTTGGGGATATTACACTGACAATCACGGATGTCAACGGTGGCACACAAGACATAACCGTTCTCGCTGCAAATGCAGTAGATGCCAATGGTAACATCAACATAGACCTACAAGCCGAAGGCGTTGGCCAACTGGGTGTAGGTGAGACTCTGACCATCGAGTACGATGTTGAAGTAGAAGACGTTGTGGAATCTAACCAAGAACTGGATACGGACGCGGCAGTAACCGCTGACGGTGTAGCTCTCGATGATGATAACACAGTCACAATCGCCGACGAGATCACTGTGGAAACGTTCATCGGTGATGACGGAGTTTTTGTGATAGGTGAACCGATTCCAGTGACGACAGAAGTTGGTTTGGTCGAAGGAACTCACAATAATCTAGTGATCACACAACCGATACCCGACGGTGTACTTCTTGAAGATATTGTAAATGGTGTGACGGCACAAGACAAAGATGGTAATGCGGTTAACATTGACAATGTCGCGTTGAACGGCAATGGAGATCTTGAAATTACCTTTAATCAACTTGTGGTTACCGGTGAAGACGAGTTCAATGAAAATGCAGTTGACCTAATCATCGAGTACAACCTAGTTCTTGAAAATGACAACGTGGAAAATGCCAACAATGATGTTCTGGCTCTAGAAGGCGCAACAGTAGACTCTGATGCGACGAACGATCCAGGAGTGGCACAAGATGTTGACTTTCAAGTTGCCGAACCAATCATTGAACTTGTACAAGAGTTGTTTGGAGTCGACGAAGACGACAATGTTTTCGAACTTGTCGACATTGATGCCGGAGACGCCATTCGCATTCGCAATACGATAGATCACGCTGCGGCAAGCACCGCTGATGGCTTCGATTTAACATTCAGCGATGTGTTACCGATCAATAACGGTCTAACATTTGTGAATGACTCCATCGTGATTACCGCGATTGACAACGGTGTGACGACGGATATACCAGTCAATGGCAACTTTACCTTTGATGCGGGAACCGGTGATTTAACTGTTGACCTTGCCGCATTGGGGCTAGATGCTTTAAATCTCAATGAAGAAATCGTTATCGAATACGATATGACCGTCGACGATGGCGTAAATCCGCTACAAGATCTAGGTACAACAGATGCCGAGGTGGTCTTCGAGTCTGTGGACGGTGACCCTGCGGCAGGTGTTGATGAGCTGGTAGGTACTTCTGAAGACGATAACAATCTGGCTATTTCGGAAGCCAAGGTTGACATCTCTACTTTTGTGCCTAACAACGTAGCGCTACAAGATGGGGACACGATTACCATTACCAGTGATATTGATCTCATCGAGGCGGTTACGGAAAACGTTGTGGTGACTTACACCATCCCTGAGGGAACCATTGCAGATCCTGATTCTGTTGAGGTAACCTCTAACGGTGGAATTCCTTTGGTACCGGTGAGCGTTAACTTTGATGCGGACAATAATCAGTTGATTATCGATCTAGGAAATGTCGATATTTTTGGTGTCGAAGTCTTTGACGGTATTGCACAAGATGTTGAGCTGAGTTTTGACCTCACGGTGGAGAATGCGGATATTGCACAGAATGACCCAGTCGTTGATACTCTGGTTGTTGCAAATCCTGTCTCTTTCGTGCAAAACGCAAGCCAGGATGGCGAGATTGATCCGCTCAACTTCACGATTGCGGCCTTTGATGGAAACGATCGATTTGAAATCTTGGAACCGTTTAGCTCCGAGAACTTAGGGATTTTCGAAAGAGGCAGTATCGAAGATGGGCAAAAGTTAAAACCAATACTCACTTTAGCACCTATCTACTCAGGTTCAGCAACACCGGGTTCTACACAGGTCGTGAACCTGTACGATACAGCAGGACGCTTGGTGGCCACGAAGTCGATCATCGTACCAACAAACGGTAACTGGGTGGTTCAATTCCAAGACATTGTTGTTTTTGAAGCACCACACAACATTCAAATACAGTCAAGTAGCTCTGCGATGGAAAGCGTATTCAAAGATCGTTCGACAACGATGACATACGCTCCAGCGCTACACAGTAGTTTGTTCCAAGGAGAGGCTACGTCACTGGATGATGTGTTCAACGGTGGTCTTGACTTCTCATTGTTTACACCTTTTTCATTGCTCTTTGATTTAGATGACGATGACAATGACGACAATGAAGATGATTTAACTGTAGAATCACTTCCTAAGGTGAAGAAGTAATTTAAATGAAAAAAGCGCACTGTCTAAATTTAGGCAGTGCGCTTTTTTTTTGTTTTACCATTTACCAATATAAACTTTATATATTTAAACTTCAATGATTTGGCGGTTTTGATACCAACCATTTGATCACTATAGTGAGAATATTTGATACATTTTGCCATCTTAGATTGATTTTACTATCTTTATTGTTTTCATTTGTTATACTTATATATTGAATTCTAGATGAAGGAGATTGAGATGAAAAGATGTATTATAATAGCATTAATGTTTGTAATCTCTGTGTCAGCAGAAACTTTTACAATCGATTGGTCGTCGGGTACACTTAATATTACAAGTGCCACGACATTCACCTATACCCAGTCAGATGGTTTTGGTGGAACGATCAATGTAGAAGGAACCAGTAGTACGTTCGATTTTAATACTTTTAGTGGTGATGTAGAATTACGTCACGGCAGTAACTTTGCTGGACCTCTGAATGTAAATATCAGTCACTCTAGCGGAGCTTTAATCGAATTGGTTTCGATTGATGTTCGCGATAGTTTTAGTGCAAGTCCTTTTGGTAATCCTGGTCGCGCTATTGTTCAAGCACTTGATGCTGGAGGATCATTTATTGCCTCCGAGGATTTTGAAACTAACCTACCGTTTTATCAAACGTTCAGTCCTACAGGAGATTTAAGTGGGTTATCTGCGAATCAATTTCGCGTTCGAATTGACCACAACAGTAACGGTCGACGTCCAGCTATTGATAACCTTGTGTTTTCTGTAAGCCCCATTCCTGAACCGTCTACATATGGTTTTTTTCTGTTAGGGGTTGTTATTTTTTGCTTCCGCAAAAAACCTACCAACCGCAATTAGTGCATATCATTTATCTACTAATAAAGCAGAGATGCGTATGTTTTAGTTGAATACATACGCATTTTTATTTATTATTTACCTTGGTAGACAACGCATATTTGAGTATTCTCAGGGTTAATAGCAATTCTGTTAAAAATACCAGAGAATCTGTCTTTGCCATCAAAAATTATTTTCCAACTGTCTTTTTGGTACATGTAAATCTTGTTGCCATCGGCCATAATAATTTCACCTTGCATTGTACAAGCGAAATCCTCCCCTTTTCCTATCGTTTTGGTCACTTGTTGTATTTTTAAAGTTTCTAAATCATGAAGTTTACAAATAGTAGACTCTTTCGGATTGTCTTTGCTTACGTACAGTAATTTTTTGTCACGAGGATCGAGTACTAAAGCTCGACCGATATTCTTTGCCACATGTTTCATTTCGGTACTATTTGTATAGATTATTTTCAAGTTCATGGTTTTTTCGATGCGAAAAATAGCAATAGTGGTATTGCTTAACCAACAATGATAGCCTATTTGCTCAATGTGTCCGGCAACCAATTGCGGTTTGTGTCCTGTAAATTTCCATATGCGTTGTTTGTTGTCTTTCTCGACACGTACAGTTGAGAAACTATGTTGCGCGTCAAGTATAGTTGGCGAATACTCTGCCTCAATTGTTGTAGTTACTTGCTGTGTTTTTCCGTCCGCAATACAATAGCGATAAATGTCCGAATTTTTTTCTCCGTGAATAGAACTATAGTACACATATTTGCCATCGAGAGAAAAATACGGTTGGTTGTCGTAGCCATTGCGATTGGTTATATTTTTTTCATTTACCAATTTATACACACCATCTTGATTATCTAAATCAAATAAGTAAATTTCGGTATCCATTTGTGCATAGCACATGCTGACAAGTACAAATATACATATCCACTTCATATTCTTTTCCTTACCCATGTAAAATTCTGTATTGATTTTGTTTAGGGATGTTGATCATAGACCGTTTCTATTTAGACTAAAAAATCTAAAGTAGTGTATAACACTCATACACGAAGGATTCCAAAGATAGTACCTTTAAAAGAATTAAAACTCTTTTGTACGACCATGGAAGATAAAGATACAGAGTGTATCCAGCCCTTCAAGTAATGAATGTGACTGGTGCAATGGGTTTTAGCACCAGCGTCCTGACGAAACAGTGAATCAGGCAAACGAGTCTTCTTATAGACGACTGTTTTTGTACATTTTTTGAGATTCTTTTTGAAGAGAACTTTGCGAGCAATATTGATGCAGGCAACATAATCGCGATCCGCAGAAAATTTGCATTTTGCACAGTGAAACCACGAAAAAGTTTTGTGTATTTTTTGTTTATTGTCAGAGGCTTTAATGTGTTGTCCTTTGTGAGAGCATCGAGGGCAAAGAGAACTGGTACCTGCCGGGTGAACAGGCTTTGCCAGAGTGATCCCACACAAACGAGCCTTGTAGTCGACTAGACTCATGATTTTCTGACGAACAGTGGTGTTGATTTCGCGATTTTTATCTTTTGATTTCTTTTGTGACTTAAGTGATTTGAGATTTTCGCAGTAGATTTTCGAACAGTTGAAGTGTTGGGCAAAGAAAACAATGATGTTTGCAGTGGTGTGAGCAATTTCCTTATTAAGAGTTGTTATTTTGCTCCATCTTTTAGCAATTTCTCTGTTACACTTTTTGAACAAAGAATCTTTATGGGCGAGTTTGTCGCGTTTACTTTTCCAGTGGTCAATATCTTTGTAGATACGCTGCAACTTATCCTGCACTCTTGAGAAATTGACAAAATGTGGTTGAGAAAGTTGTTGTCCTTTTTCGTTAAACACACACAAAGTGGTGAGCTTGCGAACTCCCCAGTCAAAAGTGATGAAGTTACCACTTTCTATTTTTTGAGGCTTCTCTATTGTTACCTTGAAATCAAGTACAGGTAAGTAATTACCTCTAACACATTCAAAACGAATATCTGGAGAAGTGATATGTTTGTCTTCTAAAAATAACGGAAGTTTGATGTTTGTTTTGAGCCAATACCACTTGATTGCTCCATTTTTTCTGTCAATCACTTTAAAACTAACAACTACTTTGTTGTTTTTCTTTTCTATTTTGATTGCCTGACCATCATCTGGGGCATATGTGAGTATCTTCTTTTTTACTTTTGGTGGCTTTTGTAGGGCATAGAAATCTTGTGGTAGCTCGTTGTTGTTTTTGCGTTTGTAGTTGATCACCTGCTCTTTGATGTTTTTTATGTAATCTATTTTTATGTAGATACCATCTTTTACCAGGAGTTTGCTCGTCCACTTCTTTGGGTCTTGTGTTTTTTTCATCAGCAAGTCAAATACTCGCTTGCGATCTCTCACCTGGCGCATCGTACGTCCGACAATCTCCAGCACCCCACGATTTATTCTACTTGGTAGTTTACTTTGCCTGTACAGCTTTACAAATATTGGTTCAAGTACTTTGTAAGAGTACTTACTTTTGTTTTTATCAAACACATTATACAATCTGTTTTCATGAGCAAACTCCAGGTACTCGTTGCTTTTTTGCTGCACATATTCCAATGTTTCACGTAGTTTTTCTGCTACTTTCTTTTCTTCTATCACTATGGGATATGCCAGTACCTGACCATTTTTTATTTTGTCTTTTTTTTCTTCGCTCATGCGATCGTCTTCCGTAGATCTTTGCACAGTAAACGGTTAGCACACATAAAACATCTTCAACTACTGCCTCTTCAAACTTTTTTTGTGGTCTTTCGTTAAGGATCACTATTTCGACATTTTTTGCTGCACATACCTGTTCCAGTATTTGCGTTGCAAAGCGCATCAGCCTATCTTTGTATGAGACTACTATTCGCCTTACGCCACCACTTAGTATTAGATTCAGTAACTTTTTCAATCCACGTTTTGCATAGTTCAACCCTGAACCTATTTCTGATATTTCCACTACGTTGCAATGTTCTTGTTTTTCGATGTAATCCCGTAACTCTTTCTTCTGCCTTAGCAAATCTTCTTTCTGGTCGTGAGCGCTTACTCTTGAGTACAACACTGTTTTCTTGTTTTTGCTTTCTATTCCTAGTATTTTTTCTATTTCTTCCAGGTTATATCTTCTGTGACCACCTAACGTTCTTCTTGCTGATAGCTTTCCTTCATATGTCCACAACCTGATCGCTTGTGTTGTAACACCAAAAAGAGCAGCAACTTTACCGATACTAATCCATGCCATTATTTTTTCTTCTGACATGGGTTTTTATATATTTTTGTTATTATATCTTATAATGAAAATAACTCAATAGGAAACCGTATATTTGCCGTAAAAAAATACCTCTCTTGCAATTTCTTAAATACATCTACTTTAGATTTTTATAATTAAAAGGGTTGCTGTCGTGTGCCCTACTTATTTGTTTGTTGTTGAAATTTTTGCAAATAGCGTTGCGCTTCTTTGTTTTTGTTTTGCGCTTTGTAACAAATATATAAATTTTTGTATACCTCTGGAAATGTCTGAGACATCGGCACTACTTTTTTGAAATCGTTTATGGCTAGGTTGTATTTCCTTAGGTGTAGGTATAGATAACCACGGTTATAATAAATTTCAAAAAAAGTTGGTTGGAGTTTTATGCTGTGATTGTAGTCGTTTAGTGCTTTTTGATAATCCTTGAGAGAAAAATAAAGATTACCGCGATTATTGTATAGTCTAGAAAAATTTGGCGCAAGTTGTATGGCTTTATTATAGTCGGAAAGAGCTTTTCTGTACTTTTTTTGATTTTTGTATAAGTTACCGCGACTGTCATAAGCTTTAAAGTAACGTGGATTAATCGCAATGGCTTTATTGTAATCGAAAAGTGCTCTGTCGTAATCTTTTACATCGGCATATAGGTTACCTCTATTGTTATATACCTGAAAATACTGCGGATGAATTGCAATGGCTTTATTGTAATCGCGAAGAGTTTTGTCATAGTCATTTACATTACTGTAAGCAATACCTCTATGGAAGTAAGCTTCTGCATGTCGATCATTCATTTCAATAACTTTTGTGTAGTCGCGAATAGAGTCGCGGTATTTTTTTTGTGATGTATACGTTTGTGCACGTTGGTAGTAACTGTCTATATTTTTAGGAGCAATCTTTATGGCCATTGTGTAATCGTGGACAGCTTCGTTATATTTTTTGAAGGTTAGTTGGTAAATCATACCACGGAAATGATAAACCTTAAAATCGCGTAATTTCATGTCGATGGCTTTTGTATAATCATGATACGCTTTACGATTTTGCTTTGTATTGTAAAAAAAGTGTCCACGTTGTGCATATAGCAAAGGTAGCTCAGGTTTAAGTTCTATGGCTTTATTGTAATCACGAAGAGCTTTTGCGTATTGTTGTAAATTTAAATACAGAATGCCACGATTTATGTAACCTTGGTAGGAGTGAGAATTGATTTCAATAGCTTTGCTGTAATCAACGACTGCTTTTGTATATTGTTTTGTGGTCGCATAAAAAAGAGCGCGTTTCATGTAAGCGTCAAAAAACGAAGGATAAAGTTCTATGGCTTTGTTGTAATCGCGAAGAGCCTTTTCATATTGTTTTTGTTTAAAATATTCGATACCGCGATTTAAGTACACTTGAAAGTGACTAGGTTTAAGTTCTATGGCTTTATTGTAATCTACGAATGCTTCATTGATTTTGCCTAACTGAGCGTATAGTCTTCCGCGATTGATGTAGTTTTCCACGTTTTTGGGGTCATTTATTATTGCTTTATTGTAGTACTCCATGCTCTTTTGGTCTTCACCAGCGTTTCCTGCGATATACGCTTTTATGAAGTGCCATTTGTCGCTATGGCCATACTTTTCAATGTCAGGAAGAATTTGATACGACAGCTCGCAAAATTTTTTGTCTTCACGTAAAGGTTCATGGTGATACATCGCATAGTTGAGAATCTTCATAACTTTGTGGAGAGAGGAACGTATTTCTCGTTGCTGTTGCTCCTTTTTTTGTACCGCTTGTTCTGCCCTAAACCTAGCTTGCTCTGAGTCGCTCCATGCCTTTAGTGTGAAAGTAAATGCCGCAATAAAAATTACGAAAATACACGTCAGACTACCAACAATAATTTTATGTTGTGACATAAAAATTTTCGCAGCATCCCATTTGGTGTATTTTTTGGCAATAATAGGCTTGTCGTCGCGAAAATTTTCTAATTCTTGAAGTAATTGTCGTAGACTTTTATATCTATTATTTTCTTTTTTGGCGATACATTTTAAACATATGGCTTCAAAGTAAGGGGATATTTCTGGATTGAGTTGTCGCGGAGGAATGGGATTTTCGTTGAGAATCTGATACATCACATTCATCGGGCTTTCCCCCTGATAAATAGTGCGATACGTCAGCGCCTCATAGATAACGGCCCCCACGGAGTATATGTCGCTTTTGTAAGTGGCTTTGCCAAGGACTTGCTCGGGAGGCATGTAAAAAAAAGTTCCGACCACGTTTCCTGTTCTGGATAAATCTTGGGTTTGGGAAGCATCTAATTTGGCCAATCCAAAATCCATCACTTTAATCACACCGTCTTTTGTCACCATTATGTTGGAGGGCTTAATATCGCGATGCATGACCTTGTTACGATGAGCATGCAATAATCCTTTACATACCTGAATGATAATATCAAGCAGTTTTTGTTCTCCAAGTTCACGATTGTGAATGGCGTGGGAAAGAGTATAGCCTTCTATATGCTCCATCGTAAAGTAAGGTTGTGGGGACATACCGGATTCGTATAAGCGCACAATGTTGGGGTGGTTGAGTTTTGCGGTTGTTGCAATTTCACGTAGAAATCGTTCCATGGTTTGGCGGCCGACGTTTTCTTTCGTGATGCGTTTCAAGGCAACCCAAATTTTACTTTGCGTATCGTAAGCCTTATAAACGGCACCCATGCCTCCTCTTCCCAACTCTTTTTCAATACGGTATTTGGCAAATGTCTTCGGAAAAGTTTCCGCGCCATTGTCAATAAGTCGCTTTGTTTGGTCTTGCACATGAGTTTTGTCCATTTTTTTCTCCGTAACTTTTCTGTTGTAAAGAGTATGCCAAATAAAACTCTATACGAAACGTTAAGCGCTGTCGTTTATGTGAGAAGAGATTAGTCTTGGAGCGATTTTATACGTTTGTATTGTGAAAGGTTTATGTGCCTTTACACTGTTCACCATCATGTTAAATGACCACACAAAGTTGTGGCAAATGAGCATGAATGGCAGCCAAATAACATTGTATTTTTATTTATAATGATTTATGGTTGTGTTTCGTTATAATATGAATATGTTTTTTATTGTTAATTAAATTATGGCATGTAATTTGCTTATACTCTCAGCTATGTTAAGTTTGTTTATAGCAAGTTAAGCACTACACTATTTAGGAACATACATATGGCACAAGTAAAAGTCGCAGATCTAATGGCAAAAAACGTCATTACTGCACAAAAACATCATACGATTGATCACATTCGCAAACTAATGCAAAACAATTCTATTCACGCAGTTCCCATTGTTGATTCTGAGAATGTACCTGTAGGAATAGTCACCTCTATGGATCTTTCCGATGAACACAAGCCAACTACTCCCGTGAGCAACGTCATGACTGAGCGTGTATATCGCATTCCTCAGTATAATGGCGTTCATCAGGCCGCAAGATTAATGCGCAACCATAAAATACACCATGTTCTCGTCACTCATGAACAAGAACTTGTGGGTATTTTAAGCTCTTTTGATCTTCTGGCACTTGTTGAAGAACACCGTTATGTTCCTAAAAATAAAAAATAAATAAATCTCCTTCATAAAAATTGTATTGTATTGATGTGTTGATTATATAGCCGTAGTTGTTTGCTACGGCTATCGTTATTTATGCTGCCAAATTTTTTGATTACGCGTCATTACTTTCCATATCATAGAAGTTGCGGCCTTTTCTTGTAAAATTTTTAGATACTCTGGGAAAACATCACTTGCCTTTAGCCCTTTGCGCCACTTGGTTTGTTTTCTTTGCCACTCTTTGAGTTTCTCAAAACTAATCACGTGGACGTTATTTTCTTCAATGACTTTCTTTAGCTGTGGGTCCGTAAAAATGTCAACGTCATCCTGGCGCATTTGATGTGCATTGGTAATGTTTTTGAGTTCTTCATTGGCCAATGCTGGGTGAATATACACTTCCGTTACTCCAGGAGGCAGATTTTTAAACAGGTTGAAATAATATTCGCGCCTTTGTGGCATACCTCTGGGAGCTTTAAAACCTCTTTCCAAATGATCGAGGATTGCTAAACCTTTTTTGCGAAAAGGATCGGTCATGTCAAAGTAAGGAATGCGAAATGGAAGTCCGTACTCATATGACAACGCCAGAGCCATTGCCATGAGTTCTATACGATTGGTTTCTGTGCCATAAAAAGAACCCATATGTGAATCAAAATGCGAAAGGTTTACACCACGTTGTAGTGCGTAATCAAGTTGTGCACGTACCTCCTCTTCGATTTCTTTTAAACTAGCATTGAGCTCTACCTGTTTCGATTCACGCCACATATAACCTTCGCGATCAATCAATGTTTTCTTGTCACCACTAATTGGCCGCCAACGATAGTATTTCCACTCACTGGTAAGTGTGACATGAACTCCAATATTTTGCAGTTTGCGTCTTTTAATGTATCTGATGCTCTCATGAATCCATGGACAAGGAATCATCATGGTTGCTGAAGAGACAATACCCGCTTTGAACACCTTATGCGTTCCCATATTCTCTGCGTGACACATTCCATAATCATCAGCGTTAATGATAATGACGCGATCATCTTTTTTATAACCCAATGCCTCTGCTAAACTCTGCGCTGTACAATACGCGATCATACAAAGTAATAAACAAAAAACGCGATACATAAAATGACCTCTTTCAGGTGAATGTTAACACTTGTTATGGATTTCTTTTGTTACTCCATGCATTCGGTTCCGACTCCACGGTCGAGCTTGCGATCCATGTCATATTTTGGGTCGTAACCGTGTTTGATGTGTTGTGCTTCTTTAAAAGAAAGCCCTTGGTAACGAACCAACGTTTTGGGAAGTGTCGCGGCGAAACCCTTAAACAGAGTTCGTGCCTCTTTTAACGAGTTTACTTGCTGTAATTGATTGCGAAATGTCTTACAACCTGGAAAACCTTTCGCGTACCATACAAAGTATTTGCGAGCCATTCGCGTTGTGGGCACATTGTCTCCGTAGTGCTCTTCGTGGTACTGCAATTGACGTAAGATGACGTCCAACCACTCTTCTACGGTAGGGTGCACTGGTTTTCCTTGCAAAATTTCGCGAAAAATCCACGGATTTCCCAACGAACCACGACTGATCATGATCGCGTCGCATCCTGTTTGTTCATGCATACGCAATGCGGATTGATAGTCAAAAATATCTCCATTTCCCACAGTGACGACGTCACTTTTGTAGCCCTTTCCGGCGTTAATTCCGTCGGCTATTTTGGCAAAATCAACAGCGTCGGAATAGTTTTGTTGTGCGGTACGTCCATGAATCGTAAACATTTCTACGTTGTTTTTGACCGAACACAAAGAGGAGTCTTCTACATTGACGCGATCAAAACCGATGCGAAATTTTGTCGACAGTGGTTTGGAGGTTACTGCACGCACTGCCGCAACCACTTCGGACATGTATTCCGTGTCTTTGGTAATCGCACTTCCGCAATTGGCTTTCACTACTTTTTTTACCGGACATCCCATGTTGATATCGATGGTGTCAAAGTTTTCTTGGTCGAGTCTTTCGACGGCTTTTGCCAAATCTTCTGGTGTTGGACCCGTTACTTGAACGCCGAGTATTTCTTCACTTGGGTGACGCGCGCGCATGCGTAGCGTTTTTTCATTTACGTAGTTTACCGCGTTGGCCGATAACATTTCCACATAGGTTAAGCCCGCGCCAAATTCTTGACAAATACGACGAAATGGTATATCACTAACACCTGCAAGGGGAGCGAGAAATATACGATTTTTCAGTTTTAAATTGCCAATGTTAATCGGCTGTGCAAAAAAATTCTCCATGCAATTTATTCCCGATTTTTTTGTTGAATGTTTTTTAGATTAGGTGCTGTTTTGGGAAGGAGTATGTTGGTGTGCGATGCCGCCACAATGTGCTGTCAGGGTAGGTTTTTTGTAAAACATTTGATAAAAGGTACTTGTAGTTAAAAAAAGATATTTCTTCAAGCTAAATTTTCCCAGGGTTGTCATTCCCGCGGAAGCGGGAAACCAGCAATATAGATTCGACTTGAAAGCGCCTAGGCTCCTGGTCAAGCCAGGGATGACAACCTGGAGATTTGTAGTTTAAGAGTTTTTATCTCTTTTCTTCGTATGCACTTAACAAAAAACCTACCCTTATCAGCCCGTTGGGGAGCAATCGCTGCTCTGCAGCCCTGTGGGGGCGTCGCATACCAGCATATTTCTTCCAAAAATAGCTTTATACAATGCTACTCATTATAGTTTAAATGAACTTTGCTGCCAGTTTTTTTTGTAAACGATAACGACGATAGAAAAGTAATTTTTCGCGTCGATGCCACGGATTTTTTGCCCTTATGTGTTTTTCTACGTGACGATTTATTCTTTTTTCCCATTCTAAATGAAAACGCACACCTAGGTGTTCTTTGCTGTTGTTGCGGCACTCAAACCATAAGTCTTCGAGTTGTAAACAACGAACCTCTACTATTTTATGTGCATTTGCCAGCATTTGAATGATACGCTGTAATTGTAAACGACATTCTTCAATATGCAATTCAATATCGCGTTTCTCGTACATTTTGTTTATGTACTTTGTCATACTTTGTTCATAGTCGGCGGTAGGGAATTGTTCTTCGTCATCCAGGCAGAGAACAATGTGTTTATAGCTCATCAATACTTCCGTGTACATCGTGTATAAATCGCGGCGCGAATAACGCATAAAAAAGGCAAAAATAACAAAATCCTTCCACGGAGTAATTAATTCTGTGGGGTTGGGAATAAAACTCGTTATAAAGTCCCACACTGACTTTTTGGCTGTAGCGGTCATCTGCTGTACGGTGAATATGGATAAGTCGCGTTTCATCTCGTCGAGGCGATAGCGAATTTCTAAGACAAGTTCGAGAGCAAATGTTTCTTGTAGATTACTTTGTGGTAAGGAATTGTTGGTATATGGACAAAAATGCGGCAAACATAGCAGGCGTGAAATCTGGTGGCGCACAACATTGAGGTCTTCGTAAAGCCCCTGTATTTGCCTTTTCTTGTCGCGTCGAGATAGTCGTTTGTGAATACTTTTGCTTATTTTCCACGTACGGTAAATATTATTGATATAACCAGCAACAAATTCGAGAAGGTTGTCAAATAAGTTGATGAGCATCACCACACGTAGACCAATGGTCGCTTGTAAAGTAGAGATGAGTAATCGCGATTGGGCGATGGTTCTCTCCATAATCCCTGGTTGTCCTGCGTCTTCGCTTAAAAAAACCTCAAATAGGGGGATTTCAATTCCCGCCACTTCTTTGGTGCATTTACGTTTCAACCACGTGGCAAAATTTTTCACAACGTTCACCATACCGACGACAATACCTTTTACCGCGAGAAAAGTAAAGGCGACGCTGTAAGCAATCACTCGCGGAACAAAGGCAACGATTTGGAATATGGCATTAAAAACCGAAAAGCCTTTTTTTTTCTCCATTCGCGTAAATTCTTCTGGGGCGTAGAGACCACCAGCGGCAGGTGCACGTCCGGCCGCTCTGGTTACGCTGGGTTGTATGGTCGGTTGTTCTAATGTAGGTTCTTCATCAAATGGTGCTATTTGCCGCTCGTCGGCAAGCTCTTTGAGGTCAGACTTATCGGTAACATCACCATCGATCTCTAGAGGTTCTTTTTGTAAGCCAGTGTCTGACTCAATAAAAGTCTCCATGTCGGGGTCTCCCTCTATTTCGAGGATTTCTCCCGAAGAATCGATCAATACATCGTCGGAAGACTCTAGAACATAAGACCCACTGTCTTCTTCAAATGTGAGTTCCTCTGTCATGGTTTTTTCCTCTGCCGCGGAAGAATCGTCAAAGTCAGAAGAGGAAAAGTCAACCGTTGGTACTGTCGTAGTGGTTGTTGGCTCATCTAAATCATCGATATCTAATAAAGTTTCGGAACGATCTTCTTCTACGATAAGTACTTCATCGCTTGACGAAAGTTCTTCGCTCGAAGGAAGTAGAATCGTTGGTTCCGTCATTCTCCCTTTTGTGCGGTCGTCGATATCTTCCTCACGCTCTTTTTCTTCACGTTTTTTTTCTTCGACCTTTTTTTCTTCGACCTTGCGCGATAACTTTTCCTCTTCAACTTTGCGTAGTTTTTCCTCCTCTATTATTTCGGGCAACGGTTCCTCACGACGCCCTTCGCGTTCCTCTTTGTCTAACTTTTTTTTGGCTTTAAAACGGGCAAATTCCTTGCCCACGTCTCTGGGCATGGCCGCTGCTTTTTTCCCCTTAACTTTTACTTTACTGTATCGTATACGAGAAGGTTTTGGCTTCGGGGGGGCAGGAGGTTCCTCTATGGGAGATTCTTTTAGGCCCAGTGATCTTTGAATCCTGCGAATAGGTAATGTATCGATAAATGAAGGGGTTTTGGCGATTTTTATGTCGCGAAGAACAATGGAATCGAGACCTTCGATATCGCGGTATACCGCCAAATCCGATTTTCGCACGTATAGTTTTTTGTTGCCATATACGGCGATAAGCTGTCCTTGGGCCACCAGTGGTAAAATGGTGTCATCTGTTATTTCGATAAATTTGTCGTTCTCATAACGATGGAGGAGTAATGTGAAAATTTCCGCATAATCGAAGACCACTTCTGTGCGTTGGTAGGATACTTGTAGAATACCTTTGTACACACATTCTAACAGTTGTTTTTTCTCCACCTCAAAGCACTTACAAATACTTTCCAGTGTAGATACCGCAAATAAATACGGATCTATATTCCGGGGGAATGTACGTTTTTTGTATATGTAAACACAGCTTGGTTTGGTGATCACACCGGCAACATGAGAGCGCACACTCTTGTCGTTTACTCTTGCGGATTTGTGTAGCAAAGTTTGTGATACCTTATTCTTTTGTTCTTGTAGGTAAGATACATTGATGCGATTATTCTGCGAAATTTGATGCAAGTAGTACGCGGCTATTTTTTGCTGCGAGGTTTTATTATGAATGTGGTGGAAAAATAAATCGGTGATTTCTTTCCAACGCTTATTGTTACCATGGAAAGCTTCCCATTGCAGTACCGCGACTAAAAAGTCGCGATGTGTATGGTTTTGTATCAATGCGTTGACAATTTGCGATAAATCCATCTCAGAACCTTTCATAAACGACTATTTTTTTAGCTTTTGGGCTTTGTGGACTTTTGCTCTGAGTCTCTTGCGTTCAGGAGATTTTTTCTCTGTGAGTTTTACTGCTTTACGCCAATTGCCGATGGCCAAAGTATATCTTTTCTTTTTGAAAAGTATGTCGGCATATTTTTCATAATACATGATGGCTTTGTCGTTGTTCCCTAAATTTTGATAAGCTAGCGCTAAAAACGAATTTAACCGCGCGACATTCGGAGCAAGTTCAAGAGCTATTTTGTAATCTTCGATCGCTTTGGGGTAATCTTTTAAACCTAAGTATGCGTTTCCACGATACATATATGCCATATGCCCTTTTCTCTTCTCCATGACAACGCTTAGATCTTCAATCGCTTTTTCGTAATTTTTTAACTGGACATGAATTAAACCCCGCCACAGGTACGGTTGATGTGCTTCGACTTTCTTAACAAACACTTTTTCAATTTCTTCTAGGCCTTGTTGGTATTTTTTGTCGTGATATAAAACTTTGGCGAGTAACCAGTAGCCCATACTTATGGTAGAATTGAGACCGATGATTGTGCGACAGTCTTTTTTTGCCTCGTCATACATTTTTAAATCTATATAAATTTCTATACGTGCGGATAAAACAACGATAAATGGATTTTTTTCAATAATGGCGCTGTATTTTTGTAATTTTTGTTTTGGTGAGCCGGGAAAGAGAAAGGCGGTAAAGTATTCATTAGCAATTTGCGGATCAGCGGTGAATAGATTTTTTGGACCGATTTTTCTGAGGTTGTTCATGTATAGTGAAAATTTGTCGGCAAGAGATTGGTCTTGGACGATTTTTTTAACATCCACTAATTCCATGGCATAGGATAATATTTGGCCGTAGATATCGCCTTTGTATCCTTCTTCTTGGTCAATCACTTTGTCTCGTCGAAGAATCTCTCTGTTTTTTCTTTGTAACTCCAGAAAGGCAAGACACAAAATCACAATAATTGACACCAGGGAAATAAACAATGCACCGACTAAACCGGAGGCTAATTTGTTACGCGATACTAGTTTTCTGAACCTATCCACACGTGTGTATGGTTTGGCCTGTATTGGACGGTTTTGTACAAAGTTTTGTAAATCTCTGGCGAATTCTGTGGCAGAGGTGTATCTCTTCGCTGGTTTTTTATGCAAGCACTTTAAACTAATCGCTTCCAAATACGGAGAAATGTCGGGGTTTAAATCTCTAGGAGGTATGGGATCTTCCATCATAATTTGCGCAAGTATGTTAATCGAAGTTTCGCCCTCGAAAGGAGGTCGTCCCGTTAGCCCCTCGTACAAAACGGCACCAAGAGAGTATATGTCGTTGGTTGGTTTCACAATTCCCTGTACTTGTTCTGGAGGCATGTAGGCGGGTGTACCAATCACCGAGCCACTTTTCGAAAGTTGTTGATCTTCTTCCACTTTCGCAAGTCCAAAGTCCATCAGTTTGGCAACGTGATTTTTGGTGATCATAATGTTCGATGGTTTGATATCGCGGTGTATGATACCAGCCTTATGCGTCACTGACAAAGCTTTTGCGGTGTCGATGATCACCTTTATGAGTTGCTGTGTGTTTATTTGTGACATTTTTATCAGCGTAGATAAGTCACTTCCTTCGATGTATTCCATTGCAATAAATGGCGTCGGAGCAAGACCAGTATCGTAAATTTTAATGATATTTTCGTGATCTAATTGTGCCATTGCCCGTGCTTCACGTAAAAAGCGCTTTACTTCGGACTGCGAGACCCCTTGTCCTGTAATGATTTTAATGGCAACAGGACGTTGTAACTTATTGTCGAAAGCTTGGTAAACTGCTCCCATCCCTCCGGCGCCTATTTGTTTGTAAATAGTGTATTGCCCGAACATTTTTGTGTTATTCGGTTGCGTCATGATTTTCTTTCTGTTTAGCAATTCTGAGTAAATAAAACGCATACTTTATTTACTCAGAATCTATTGTTAGCACTCTAGTTTCCCAGTAAAGAATTCAGTTTCTCATATGCTAGTAAAATGTAAATATCTTTATTTTTTTTGAATAACTCGGGGCCAAATTTGCCCTGAAAACTACTTTCTTCTTGAGTTTCGTACACAAATTTTTTCACACCCGCCATCTCTTCGGCGCTGAGTTGTCTGTTATTTACGCAATGGTGGATTTCTTCTACAAATTTTGCGCTGTCGTTGTGTTTGTCGATGACCGGTTGTAATCTTTCGTATACGTAGTCGAGATAAAGTCTTATTTTGTCGCGTACCACATCTTTTTTGAAAGAATCGAAACTGCTGTTGTCGGTAAAAATAGGATCGAGAATTGCTTTGGCTCGCTGATACTGTTGTTCTTTTATGAAGTTTATCTGATTTTCGCCATCGTAACTCATCATGTAAAACCACGCGCCAGCACCGGCCGCTATGAGTAAAATAACAACAATGGCCAATATAGCCGCCTCTCCGGTTGTGTTTGATTTTCGCATTATCTTTTATCCTTTATGTTAGAGTTGCTATTGATAAAATTTTTATAAAGCTGCAAAACGCCCACATAGTAAGCGATCGCTTTGTATTGATTTACTTTTCCCTCGCTGATAATTTTTTGTTTTACGTTTGTTTCTACGCTGTTATTTTGTGCATCGTACACAAATCCCGGTTCGTAGTTATTGAGCCATTCGCGCAAACTTTGATCGCTGTCGGCGATTTCTAAGAACATTTGTAGTCCGTCATCAAACATGTCTTCGGCTGCCAATTTGTGAAAAACTTGTTCGATCACAGGATAGCGACCGTGTACCCATGCACGTATGCCCTGGCTTGCACGTAGTTTTTTACTCAAGACTTCACGTACGGCATTTTTGAGAAGTTGTTGTTGGGCAGCCATATTGTCTTGCTGTTGCCGGTTTTTTTGTTGCAATTGCGCCACTTGCGCCTGATTTTGTTGGGACAGTAACTGTAGTTGTTGATTTTTGCGGTATAAGTGAAAAACACCGAATACAAGAGCAATAACAAGTAAAGTTGTTATTGCCATAAATTTTACGTGTTTATTGTTCAGAGCTTTGACTTCAAGATTTTGTTTGTTGTAAGCCAACGAAAATTCTGTCCAATGGCGCACTTGGGGATCTATTTGTAAAAAGTTGCTACTGGCGATCCATTGTTGTATTTGATCTTTTCTTTGCGAAGACAATATGATGATATTCCAACTTGCTACGGGGTTATTTCTCTTGACGACGAGACTTCCTGTTAATCGAAATGTCTTGCGCCCCGCATGGTCTGTTACGTCGTGGTCCAGGCATGCCGGTAACCAAAAGTTGATATTTTTTTTTGCGTCGCAACCCCACAATAACACTGCATCTATTTCTATTTTGCTGTTTTGCGCTTGGAGAAAGGATTGCTCCTTTAGAAAAGCGTTTAAAGATTCGCGAATTTGTGGCAGAACTTGTGCGGGAAATTCTTTGATGTCGTAGTCTTTTGTGTTACTAATGTCTGTGGTATATCCGCTGCTAAATTCCACTTTCATACGTTTTCTCCGTTTTGGGGTATTTCTTGTTGTTGGATTAAGTGTTTGTTTTGGGTGTTCTTCTCCGTGTTGGTGCCCTCACCATCGAATTTAAGGTTTTAGCTTCGCTAAAAGCCTTAATTCTCATGCCTCTCCCACCGGGAGAGGCGTAACACGTCTGAATTTGTATCCATTCGCTTTCTTTGATGTGTATCACAATGCAACATCCATCAAAAAAGTGTATTGCATGATTGCTTTTGTCTCGCAACTCAAGCGAATTTAGTTTTTTACAGATTGGGTGCCCTCACCATCGAATTTAAGGTTTTAGCTTCGCTAAAAGCCTTAATTCTCATGCCTCTCCCACCGGGAGAGGCGTAACACGTCTGAATTTGTATCCATTCGTTTTCTTTGATGTGTATCACAATGCAACATCCATCAAAAGAGTGTATTGCATGATTGCTTTTGTCTCGCAACTCAAGCGAATTTAGTTTTTTACAAAAGAGAAGCATTACACCTCTCCCTGTGGGAGAGGTATGAGAATAGTAGCTTACAGCGTAGCTGTAACTGCTAATTCGATGGTGAGGGCACCAATACGGAAACAATACTCTTTTCTTATATTGCACCAATCTGAAAACGAATCAACTACTCCTCAGACCAATAATGTAAAAGCCACGGAACAATCCACTCGCTGCACTGTAGTTGCAGCACATATTTCACCTTATTCTTCAACGTTTTAGTGACCACATATTCGTCGGTTTTTTCCGCAACTTTTGTAAACTGCCAAAAGTTGACTTGTTGTTGCTGCAAAATATCATCATCAACAATCTCTTCTTGGTCCGTGTCGCCATCGGAGTCGACCCATGCGTAGTTGACGGTAAGCCACGGATGCCAATCTTTTAGAGTACCTACACCGTCTTTTTCCACAATGAGAAGTTGTTTGTCTAGGGTGATGCGCGTATATAGATAGTAGCGCTCAAAAGTTTCATCGTTCCATTCATTTTCGCACTGCCCGTCACTGAACACAGGATGGTTGCCTTCGTTGTCAAATTTGCAGTCGACAATTTTCAATGACACTTCTTTGGGAGTCGTTATGTTTTTTAACTGTGTGGAACGTTCACTCCATATTTTTACAAATTCTTCGCGCCAGGTGTATTTATCCACGAAACGATACGCGAAAGATGTGTCTTCGGGAAGTTGATCTTTGAGTATTTGTGAAATCCATGCGGTGATGATCTCTAGTTGTTGCGGTACTTTTTGATATTCACTGTTTTTTATTTCGTGAAATTTGCTGCGGAAATATTCGCTAAAGAAATACATAACAACTTCGCAACCAATGTATTTTTGCGGCGGAAGTTGTGAGAGCAATTTCTGAATAGACTGGGTACTGCGTTGCCGTACGTAGGGCGATTGCAAAAATAGATTGTGAAACCATGGTAAATATTCGTTTTTGTTGTCCTTCATCACCAAAGGTTTGGCACTATTTTCTTCCTGCAAAGTGACAAAATAGTCGACAAAGCGCGTTAGTATATATTTCTCTACGTAAAGAGGAATGCAGTCGCGATCGGTATGTAAACGATAACCTTTTAAAGGATCGCGTTCGCGTAGAAAACCGAGAATCAAGTCGAGTTTATCTTTGGTACTGATTTTG
This sequence comes from Candidatus Uabimicrobium amorphum, assembly GCF_009002475.1. GTDB lineage: Bacteria > Planctomycetota > Uabimicrobiia > Uabimicrobiales > Uabimicrobiaceae > Uabimicrobium > Uabimicrobium amorphum. Next base: position 7,578,110 of record NZ_AP019860.1, on the reverse strand, counting down.
TTTTCGGCTTCTTGTTGTAGTGTATCTATCGCTGTTTTCCAATGCTCGTCTTGGGCATACCATGCCTTTTTTTCAATGACATCAAACAGAAGTTGTTTGAAGCGTTGTTCACCACGCGCATCTTTTGCCACGCGAATCCATTTGTTTAATGGATCTAGTCGTTGTGGAAATGTCTCATTGAATGCTTGGGTGTTGACATTTTCCAAGGCCAACGCACAGCGATATTCGATGAGAAAACGCAAGTGGTGTGCCACAACGTGCTCTTCTGCGGCGATGGTTGAAAATATATAAACGACATTAATGTAGGCAACAGGATCATTGCCTTTCAGTTTCTTGTACTCTGACCAACAATTTTCCGCGACATCGAGAAATTTTCCCATTTGTTGTACTTGGTCTACTGTTATATGCGAATGTATTTGAATCTTGGTGAGTATGCGCAACCAATTGCGGCGTCTGCGAATTTCTTTGTCTGTTTCTTTCTCAATATTGGTGATAATATCACGACTGGTATTTGCCTGTGGTGTTATGTTGTTGAGAATGTTTTTTTTGGTAATGCGATTTCCCTGTAGGCGCTCGTGAATTGCTGTGGCAATTTGTGCAAAAGAAGAGGTGATTTTCTCTTTGTAGAAAAAGCCGTAACCAAACGCGGAACGCGGGGATTTTTTTAGAAACATTCTCATACGATCTATTTTGCCTTCGATTTCTTGTATACTGCCGTCCATGGCTGTAGGGGAAATATCGGCGACAAATTGTAGTTTTAGCTTATGGTAACGATAATGATCAAACGTTTCTGCGATGAGAATAAGACAGGCAAATACACTGACAATGCCTGCAAACAAACTCAAATACGTCTTACGCGTTTTTTTCTTCTTTTGTTTTTGCATTAACAAATATACGTCTTGGTAAAAATCGCGGAATCCGGTAATGTCACCGTCATAGTGCTTGGATTGCGGCGTTTTGCTTTGGAGTCGCGCATATGGTTTTATATGTGAAGAAAATTCCAAAATGGGGGCAAAACGCTTGGCATTTTTTTGTAAAAACTCTTTGGCCGAAGATGGATTTTTTGCAATGAGGTCTGTCTTGGTAATGGCAAGCCATACCGGGAAATTGCTTTTGCCTTTTGCTGCCCTTTCGATTGCTTGGGTATAGGCATTGTACATTTGTACATGATCGTTTTGCGGAGGATTTTTCCCATCAATGTACAACAAAACCCCACAAGAATTTTGTATTTTCTTTTGTAGGTCTAAACCACGCTGATTGTTTTGTTGGAATTTTTCAAAATCTCCACCAGGAACATCGTACATGCGCACTAGGTGCTTTGCATCTTGTACATCTGCCTCTTCAACATGTTTGTAATGAATGTTGAGAAAGCAATCTTCAGGCCCCAATGTCGGTGTTGTTCCTTCGCGAATGAACTTATCTACCATGTGATATGTGTGGCGATGTGTGGGTTCGTCGGCAATAAAAGTATCCAATTCGCGAAGTTCCAATTCGGTTTTGTCTTCGACAAAGCTTCCCCAGATGCGTTTGCATTTTTTGTTGTTGAGCTTATCTATCAGTTGCACAATACCGGTTGTTTTACCAGCACCACTGTGCCCTAGTACCGCGATCTCCACATCAATTTTTTCGCGGCGGAACTTTTTATATGCGTAGAAACCATATATTCCCAAAATAAGAAAAACTACAGAGCTACCCGCTAGTAGTAAAGTCATTTAAATCTTAACCTCCAAATTCATAGCATAGGATGAGAAAGAAAATCAACAATATGCCCAACATGTTGCAGATGTTTGCGCGGGTTAAAAATTTTATGGTATCCATTGGATTGGATTTTTTGCGTGTACCATAATAAAAGCTGATAATACCAATGGCGAATCCCGTAACCGCTGTTTTTAGAGTAAACATTCCAAAGCCTTTAAAAAATGGAAAAGAGCCAAGGCTACTCCAAAATGTTTGTTGCCACACATAGTAACTGCAAAGTGGATTTAATACCAAGGAAGTAATGAGTGTACCGCATGCCGCAGCTAGAAATGAGAGGTACGACAGCAATAAACATCCCAGAACGAAGGAAAACAGTACTTGTGGTAGAAAAAATAATGTCGGATTTACCCCAAAGTTGCGCAGTGCGTCCCATTGTTTGGTGTTACTATCGTGTATTGCCGAAAGATAAGCGGTGATCGCCGTTCCCGAACGCGAAGCAATGAGTATACAGCTAATGAGTGGAATAAGCGCGTTAAACATAATAATACCGAGTCCGGTGAGCATTTCACGGTAAAAAGCCGGTAGCATAAAATCTTTGACCTGAACATTTTCCCCCGACTCTAGATGAATTTCTCCGAAGTTGGTGTTGAGAGTAAAGTAGGTAATGACAATCCCCAAGAAAAATCCGGCGATAATGTTGTACGGTAGCGAAAGAGTGACAAGGCGATGAAATATATTTTTGAAAAATTTCATGAACCATTGTATACGCCGCGAAAGGAACATGTTCTTTGCCTGCGAAAGCGTTTTGCCAATTTCACCAAACATGTTGCTCCATTTCACATCAAATGCTTTGTTTTGACGTTTGATGGCTTCTTTATCATCTATAATACGTGGGGCAATTTTACTCATACTGGCATGGAGTTTGTGCTCTATCTCTTTCAAAATTTCTTGTTTTTCTTCTTCACTTTTTCCCTTTAAACCGTAATTTTCAATCGTGTGATCATGGATGAACCAAATGCGGTCGGCTATTTTGGGGGGCTCTTTGTAGTCGTGGGTAATGATAATCGTGAGAGATGAAGTTTCTTTGTGTACTTCGCGTATTAAATTGAGCGACTCTTTCACCGAAAGTGGATCCAAAGCCGAAGTTGGTTCATCTAAAATCATGACACTAGGGGCATAGGCGAGTAAACGTGCTAAGGCGACGCGTTGGCGTTGTCCTCCAGAAAGGTTACCTGGATAGCGATCCACAAACTTTTCCAGGCCCAATTTATCTGTGGTTTCTTTAAACCATTTCTTGAAATTACTGGCGCTGCGATTGCTATTTTTGGAATGATCATAGGCAAAGCGAATGTTTTCTTTTACGGTGAGGTCATCAAAAAGCCCCAGAGCTTGAAACATAATTCCGATTTTGCCTTCGAGAACTTGTGGATATAGATTTTCCTTCATATCGACGAACTCGGCATCTTGTTGTAATTTCACCCGAAATTGTGCGTTTTCGCGATCCTTCTCCACCATAATTTGTGGATGGTCGTATTTGATAAAGCCAAGTAATATATTTGTAAGAAGCGACTTTCCGCTACCACTAGGACCTAGTAGAAGTACCACATCTTCGGTGTCGGCATGTGTCGATATGTTTTGCAATATTGTTTGTATCCGCGGAGACTCCTGGGAAAAATCCAGGAGATTTATGTCCAAGTCTTTTATGTTTATTATTGTTTTACTCACCATCTGTCCCTTCAATATAACAAATCACACTGCTCTCGGGGCTATTTTGCCAGTTGTATTCATAACCGTTGTTCACTGCTTCGTCGTCTCTTAGCGGAAAGTAAGCAATTTGCGGCTCGCGTTTGCCCAAAAGTCTTTCGCGGGCAAATGTCAAAAACGCCGGATTCACACCGGTTTTGTTTTTGTTGAGAAGCACTTTGGAGGTCATACCCACAACTTGTTTCTCTACCATTTCTTTTGTACCACGCAGTAAATTCGACACTTCAGGATCTGTGGCCATTTCTTGAAGTGCGGCGAAAAAAGCTTCCGCAGATTCTTTGCCGTAACGATCTTGGACGTATTTTTTTAACTTCTGATCGTACCATAACGCCCGTAGTCCAAGACCCAACTTGGAGCTGAGTTGTATTTTTTTCGCAAAGTCTACGGGAATTTTTTTGGCAGCGGTATCGTTTTTGCGTACAGTATCTTTGATGGAACGAAATGTCTCTCCCCAGCCAATTTCAAAAGCCTTGTCCTGAGCACTAGATAAGGTTTGACGCATGAGTTTGTCACGGTCTAGTAATACGCGGTACATTAAATGAAAACCGTTTAAAGCACTGCCAAAAAAAGTGCGACTTTTGTATTTGTTGGCTTCGTCTCCTAAACGTTCTGCGCCACCAATCCATAAGCCCTCCATCGCTCCAAAAAAGATGTTACGGTACTTCATATCGGCGAGTAGTTTCTCCACTTCTTCTGACTTACTTATTCCTTTTAGGGCCCCTTCGAAATCTATTTTTTGCAAAATTTCGGTGTTTAGTGTAGCAAAAATTCGGTCTTGAATAAATTTATCGTTTAAAATCTGACGCACTTTGTTTTTGTCAATTCCTTTTTCTTCCATTTTTTTGACAAAAATATCGAGAATTTTTTGGTAGTTTTCTTTTTGATGACTACTAACAACCACCGCCAAATCTTGCCACTTTCCATAAACTTTTATGTCTGTATCTTCTTTTACAACTAGATACAGTGAGGCTTTTGTTTCCTTGTCGACTATCTGCCACTTGCTATGTGGTGTGACAATATTGATATTCGCTTCTTCAATGTCCAAACCACGAGAGGTAAATTCTTTGCGTATTGTCTCGTCGACATGCTTTTTGTCGAAGGTAGCGGCATATTCGTGATCAAGAGAAAACAGGAATTGTCTTTCGCCCTCATCATTTAAAGATTTGAGAAGCAATGTATAAAAAGATGGCGACGCGTGTAGTAATTTAAATTTTGTATTTTTACGCAAAACGCGCCCACGATGTTTGTCGAGAACACTTACCTTGAGATATTTATACCCTTTTTCGTTTTGTGAATCCTCTATCCCTTCGACAAAACCGGCAAGCTCCAGATTTGGTGTATAACTATACAAGTGCGTTCCTGTGGGAAAAAATTTGGCATAGGTTTCGGGAACATGGAGTTTGACATGCGCGTTATCATTAAAAGGTGTGCGCATTTTAATATTGCTATACACTGTTTTTGCAATAACGAGAACATTCCATAACACAAATGCTCCGATAAATAAAGACAAGGCGAGAAAAATTCGATATTTTTTCTCTTTGCGTCCGGTTATTTTCAAAAAGAAGTGATAGAGTTTTTTCATGAAAAATCCTTCCAGGTACAGAAGCGATGGTTGAGATTAAATTTGTTTACAATAAAGAAACTTTTCTTTATATACTACATACGAAATAAAAAAGTTCAAGTTTGCGAAAATTTTAAATATAAAAATTGTATAAACGATAAAATTATGAAGAAAAAAATAGTAAAAGGAAAATCGCTACAAAGAATACAACCGCATACAAAATATATGGGGTGTGCTTTTTATCTAGAGGATCTGTGTGGCGACGATTTGATAGGTGTCGAATTTGACAATTGTTCTTTTCGCGGTTGGCTAAGCGATTGGGGAAAAGACAGCTATGGTTTGTGGATGGCATTCACCTATGAAAACGTGCGTCATGTCTTTCGCTGGATTGAATCAGGAACTTTTTGGATGGGGTCTCCTAGTGACCAAGCCGGTAGATCAGGCAACGAGCGCCGGCATCAAGTTACCCTTGAACATGGTTTTTGGCTAGCAGAAACAGCATGTACACAACAGCTATGGGAAGCGGTGATGAAAAGCAATCCCAGTAAATTTTTAGGCGAAAACTGTCCGGTGGATAGTGTCACGTGGAATAACTGTGTCAATTTTATCGATACGTTGAATGCAAAAATACCACAGTTGAATTTGTGTTTGCCCAGTGAAGCTCAGTGGGAATATGCGTGTCGTGCAGGGACAACAACACGTTTTAGTTTTGGCGATGAGGTGACGACAAAGCAAGTAAATTATGGTCGGATGCGTTACGATAGCAATGAAGAATACAATGGAAAAACGATTGATGTAAAAGAGCTACCATGTAATGCGTGGGGGTTATATCAAATGCATGGCAATGTTTTAGAATGGTGCAATGACTGGTATGGCAATTATAGCGACAAAGCACAAATAAACCCCACTGGTCCGGAAAAGGGAACGTGTAAAGTGTCGCGTGGCGGAAGTTGGTACAATAATATGGAAGCTTCGCGTTGTGCATACCGCCACGACTTAGAACCGAATGTGACCGGAAGTGCGATTGGTTTTCGTTTATCAAGACGTTATCCCTAAACATGAAATGGTTGTGTTGTATGTGTCTGTATACAATCAAACATCGATAATGTTCATGAAAATTTTGTGAATTGTGACTTTTTAGTTGCTTTCGTCTAGATGGCGCAATGCTTTTCTTGCACTTAGCACAAATGAAGGGGAACCTGTTTGTGATATTTCTTGTAGAACACTCCGTGCGCGTTCGTCTCCCATGTTGCCTAGGGCTGTTGCGGCAATGGCTACCATCTTCGGATTATTGTCTTCTAAGTTAGGAAAGATGACGGGAATGGCTTCTTTGGCATTTTCTCCCATTTTTCCGAGAATATGAATAGAGTACATTTTCGTTTCTTCGTTGCCACCTTGAATGAGTTCGATCAATTGTGAAATTGTTGTGGTGTCTTTGAGATCTCCCAGGGCGTGCATGGCATAGTAACGGACGTTGTAATTTGGATCCTCACACATGAGCTTTAATAGGTGTGGTACAGAGCGGCGATCATGAATTTCACCTAGAGTGTTGGCGGTGATCTCGCGGATGTTGTCGTTTGTACTCTTTAAAAATGTGATTAGGTCGGGAATGAAAACTTGTGCATTATTCGCGTAGCGTAGGGATAGAATGATATAGTATTGCGTATTAGAGCAGCTATTGTGTAGTTTGTCGCGAACAATTTGAATGACAGAGGGGCACTGAGTGATGACATTTCCCAGAGCTTGAGCAGCGCTGTATTTAAGTTCATCTTTAGCAAATAGATTTATTAACTGAGGCACCACAGCGACATCCACGTTTTCTGCTGTGATTAATGTTTGTAGGTATTCTTTGTCCATTTGCCCATCTCCTACCTATTGTTTGCGATTAGACCGGGTAATATGTGCACATGCGCTAAATAACATTATATTTGACCAAAAATGTGCACCGTATGCTTGCAGAAAGGCACTGTAGTGTTTTCCCCATAGAAAAGATCCACTGAAGGTATGAAAAAAACAACTGACAATGAGCAGATAGAAAACGGTTGTTTTTGTGGCATTTTTGATCGAAAATAAATGGGACAATAAAAAGATGTGTGGAAGGATTAGCAATATTTGGTGGTGCTTCCAGGTTCTTTCCGACATAAGTAGCATCGCCAAAAATACCATGGCGAATTCTCCCAGATAACCAATATGTGAGCGGTCTTCATTGGTTTGTGCGCATACCCATATGGCGACAAATAAGGCGATACACGCTATTTTTATCAGGAGAGCTACTTGCGACGGTGCCAAAGAGATTATGTTGATTTTATGTGCACCTCGTGTAATGGCGACACAATCGCTAAATAAACGGTGAAAAATTCCTGTTAGCGACTGGTTATTGTGGTTGACTTGCATTTGCAAAACTTCGCCAGAGATAAAAGGATAGAGCATTTGCTCTCCCCAACCGACGATTAGGTCATTGTTGTAATCCCAACCGATAAACATTGCCGGGAGCACAAATAAAAACAATAAAATACCCACAATAGAGAATATCGCAATGCGCCACTGTTTTTTTACGATAAAATAGGGAATAAATAGCAACGGTGTTACTTTTAAAACACTTGCTAAACCTATGGTCAATCCACATAGCGCGTCTTTATGATTTTGGAAGAACCACAAAGACAGCACCACCAGACCACCGATAAATAGATTGACGTTGCCGTGTGTCATGTCGCTTGCGAATATACGAAATGTCAAAGCCACAGCTAAGATTTTTGCCCAGTTGGGAAAATGGTGAGCATAACTAAGGGCTACATAAACAATCAAAATAGCCCATAGTAATTTAAATATCATCCACGAAAGTGAACCTGGTATTTTTCCCAAAGCATAAAAAGGTTTTAGAATGAGTAGCATCATGGGCAAATTAGGATACTCATCTTTTTTTTCCATTTTTTGGCGTACGTCAAAAGGGTAATACAGCATCTCTTTGTTGTCAAGTTTCTTACAAAAACGTGACCAACGAACAAATGCTGTGCGATTTTGTTTTTCGGTATCGGTGATTTTCTTCATCACTTTGATGACCGAAAATACAAACATTGATGTGAATATCAATGCAATGATAACGCGTGTTTTGTCTGAAAACATTACGTCGAAATTACCCTTCCTTTGAGAAGTCGCGTCACTTTGTTTACTTTTACAATTACTGCGGGACGTATTTCACGTAGTACGGTGCCAGGGGCCACATCTCTTTTATTTTGGAAAATGACATTGCCGACATATTTATTGATACTTGTCAATGTATCGTTATTTGGAGAAAAATCGCGTACGAAGATGTTATTTTCTTTGCGTACATAAGGGCGCCAGCTCTGTACCCTACGGCGCAAACGATCAAAGAAGGAGTATCCTTTTGGTCGTCCATCATCATGAAAAATGCTCCAAAAACATTCTTCGATACGCCAATAGTTGGTTGCAATTCGATAAATGGATTCTTCGCCGCGGATTGCGTTTTTAAGCGCTTCGCGACGGCGTTCGATTTCTGTAATGATACTGTCGCGACAGTCATTTAAGGGTTGAACGCTACCTTTATTGATTGTTTCTATAGAGCAATAAACATTTTCTTGAATATCCAGATAACTAAGGAGAATATCCACCTCACCTAAAATACCACTCCAATGTAGTGGTAGGTCTTTGTCTGGATAATCTTTGGGTAGTTCACCGTTTTTTGGTAGGGTCACCAAAGTGATGGGAGACACAATCTCAACGTCGTCTTTGCGTAATCCTGGACGGATGAGAATATTTTCTCGCGATTTTGCTTTGGGACGGAATGAATAGATGATTTTGCCTTGCGCTTCGGGAATACGACCGTACTTAACTGGAAACACTTCATAGTCATCTTGCGAGGCTTGATCGCGTAACATTTTCCAATAACGATCGAAACGTCGTAGCTTTTCTTTGAGGGACTTAATACTTAACGAAGCGCTTGCCAAATTACTGCGGACATCTGTTGCGCGTAGTACAAAACTCTTGAGATGTTTTTCGATGTCATTGTCATCGTCCAAGTGAATGTAGAACCACTTATCTACTTTTTTATTCCATCTTTCGGCTAAGTACTCGTAGGAGTTTTTAGATTCTATTTCAATGGTGTCTTGGGTTTCGAACAGCGACTCTTGCAGTTGCGATTCCTGGGGCCAATTATCAATTTCCATTTCTCCGGTGTCTTCAATGGCCTTTGTTATTTGAGACTCTTGGGTACCGCTTTGTAGGAAATCTTCGTCACTCTCTTCGTAGAACGTAATGATACTTTCTGATAAGGAGATGGTATCCACAGAAACATTTTGCGGTATTTCCGCATCTTTTGCTTCCTTTATGGACGACACATCTATTTTTACATCGGTGTCTTTGCCGTCTTTGTTAGGAGATACGTCTATTTTTATCTCTGTATCTTTGGCTGCATCTATTACCTTTATGTCTTCTCTGTTTGAAGATACATCTATTTGCACTTCCGTGGTTATTTGTAAAATATTGTCTATTCTACGCGCTGCTTGTTGCGCCTCCTGGGCAAATTTAGAATCTTCATGTAGTGAACACACTTCTCTCAACAAATTGAGCGAATGAATTAGGATATTTTTCCTATTTGTCTTTTGATCTTTCAGAAGATTTTTTATTAGATCTTCAAATGGCGTGTGTGGAGGTGTCAATTGGTTTGCCTTTCACATTTAAACAGGCAAAATATGCGAAATGAAAAGCAGGACTACTTTTACTTTCGTAGCCCTGCTTTACTATTGTTTTACAAATTAGTGATGACCGCAGAATGGATCATAATGAATGTCCATTTTTTGAGGTACATATTCGATGTCAGCCCAGATTTCTATGTCATATAGCGCTCCGGTTAACATGCGTAGTTTGCCTCTTTCATCGCAAACAAGTGTTGCTTCGTCTGTCTCTTCTTCGTCTAGGGTAAAACGCGCTGCCGCGTTTTCATCAACGGCTGCATTCTGATCAAATGGACCATCCTCTGTTGGCTGTTCCGCATAGAATTCATATTTCTCGCGAATCGGGAGAGGTTCGCTAATTGCGCACTTAAATGTTCCCTCTGGATATTCCACTTGGAATTGCAAGCGTTGTCCTGCAACGATTGTCGCACGACGATCGAAGATTTCTTGAGAAGTAACGGTTTGCGCCAATGAGTACTTTGGACCCTCTTCTTCTTCGGCTTCACGATAGCTGCGAGGCTTTTTCTTTGCTTGTGGTTGTTCTTCCTCTTCGTCGGTAAAAGTCTCTTCGTGACCTTCATCTTCTTCGGTGTCTTCGGTTTCTTCGGTAAAATCGTCTTCTAAACCAATTTCCTCGTCTTCTTCTTCCATGTCATCGCTTGCAGGCATGTATTCAGATTCTTCGGAGTATTGTTCTTCTTGTTCTTCCTGTTCTTCTTCAAAACTTTCTTCTTGAGGTTCTTCTAATTCTTCTTGAGGTTCCTCATCCTGGAATGTTTTATTTTGTACAGAGAAAGATCCATCACTTGTGACAAGTTCTGGATACTCACCGCCATTTTCTGCATCAACAAAGTTGTCAGATTTAATGGTTTTGAGTCCCTTTGGTAAAAAGAAAGCTCTTACAAAGAGTTCAGCATCTGCTTCGAAACCCACTAGATACTCTTCGCGGAATTTACGGAAATCATCGAAACCGTATTCATCGGCAACAGCCTCTGCATTGATCAAGCCTAAGTATTGTGGTTCTGCACCTTCGAAGTCAATGCGATAGATCCAGAATTTTTCCTGAACCGGACGTAAGTTGTTGATGGATGTACGTGCCACTGGACGACGATCGGTGAATGAACGAAGATTGAGTTCATGTCCTTGGTCAAAAATTGTTACCATCGCGACTAACGAGTCGTAAGCAAGACGACAAGATAGGTAGGTGAAAAGGTTTTCGATCACGAGTTCGATTTGATCGTAACCATCGCGTAGCATCTCACGTGTTTTTGGGTTCCATGGATCGATACGTACCGATTCCAAATAACGTCCGATACATGCACCTAAGGCCACAGATGTCTTGGCTGAATCGCGGTCAAATCGAACGTTTGCCGGATCATAGTCAAACACTCCATCGCTTTCACGGAAAACTTCCATTGCGACTTCTTGAATTGCCTTCATGTTACAAGATTGACCAGATAAGATTAGACGGTCAATGCGATCGCGGTAGTCTTGTGTTAGAAGACGTGCTTTAGATAAACTCACCGCAAGACTCAATGATTGCTTGATCGGTTCTTTGGCGATAAGGCTCATTTCTTCTTGTGTCACACTCAAGCGCAGGTCGTCTTGTTGCACCATTCCCGAGTCTGTTAACCATGGGTGTGCCGTTTGCACAAGGTTGAACAATTGTCCACTGTCGATTTCTGTTTCTTCTGGCCAATCCATTGCCAGACCACTTCCTGAATCGGTGACCACAGGAGTTCCCAATGTCTTTTTGAGTTCCTCGGTGGTTTCCCATAGAGTGAAGAAGTTTGGTATCCTACTCGAATCATTTGCAAAACGCGTAGGTACAAGTGGATCAATGATTGTTTCATTTAAGTGATTGTAGGTACGCATTTGTTGCATCGGTTGTAAGGTCCATTCCAAAAGCGCTCCACGGCGGTATTGGGTAGGAGCTTCATCGTCAACACCTTCTTCGACAAGTTGATCAGATAGATTGAGTAGTAGTTGACTTAGTTCGCTGTCCATTGGTGGCTCGATATTCTTTTCAGTAATCAAGCTGAGTAGACAATCGGCTAATTTTGCCTTGATAAGACGGAATAGCCATAGAGTGATCAAGTCTCCACCGATGTAACGGTGACCTGTGGTTCCCAGTAGACGTGGTGTAATACGGAAGTAACGTCCACCATTTCCTCGGTCTTCACCTTCATCAAATATAGGTAGTTCTTCGTATAAAAGTTGGATAAGGGCGATGTCGGTTGTACCACCACCAAGGTCGTAAAGGAGAATGTTTTGGTAAGAGCGTCCATTAGGATCTTTACGGCAGCGCGCCATCAAACCATTCATACCACAAACAGGGTCTGATCCTACTTCGCGCCATATGTAGTAAATTGCCGCAGCAGTCGCTTCGTCAAAACGTGTGTCGATTTCTTTAATGTTCAGATCTGTCAGAATTTCCTTCAAACTACGACGCAGAGATGCGGGGTAAGATGTTGGGAAAGTTGCGACGAGAGAACAAGGCCAATCGGCATCTTGGAATTGTCCATTTTCTGAACGACGATGGATGTCACCTACAGCACGCGTCAACAGTTCTCTGTATGCTAAACGACAAAGAGTGTCCGCTGGAAATTGTATAGGAGTTTCGTTATCTGCAGGTACAACTTCGATAACTTCATCGCGACCAAAATAACGTTTGATCGATATAACAAATTGGCGTATGTCAGCACCACCGCTTGCAGCACTACGTAAAAGAAGTCCTACTCTCGCTCCCATGTCAATCTTGGTTTCTTCCATAAGAAGATTTAAATCTTCTGTATTTGGGGCTGAAACGACTTGGAGAGCACTTGGAATAGGTCCTGGGCCTGCATTTTCATCGAGTTCCAGTACAAAGTACCGTTGTGACTCTAAACTTTTAGAATCAATAACAGATTCAAAACCCAGCATCACTTCGGGAGCGATTTCTTTTAGTATTTTTGCATTTGTACCTTCTTGGGAGAAGTTTGATAGGCGGCAAATAGTTTCACGCAGTATTTGTTCGCGAATGCGGTCGTCAATTTTGACCAAAGAGCGACGAATTTCATCTTCGGGTGTACCACATGTCGGTAAGTCTGCATTGGGAACAATGCGCGTAAGATTTTCGACAAACAAATCTGTATCTGTGGTTTCAATTTTAGACAAGTGCGTGGATAGCCAATTGTCGACCCATTCACAGAGAGATTCCCATTGCTCTGTACTTAGCTGACCTCTAACCTCTTCCGCCGCAAATCTTGGATCGCGAACAACAATCGCGGAGTTGGTCGTTCCATAGTCGATGGCAACTAAACCACTATACAAACCAGCCTCAGAACGTTCTTCTTCTTCATCTTCGCCGTTGTCTTGGTCTGCTTCTTCATCATCTATGTCGCTGTCTATTTCGCCTTCTTCTTGCTCATAAGAATGATCGGTATCCTCGTAGTTTTCTTCTTCACCTTCTTCATCATCGAAAGTAACATCTCCTGGATCTTCGGCGTGGTCTCTTTCGATAACGAGAACAAGTTCTTGTTGACACTTAAACTCAGCTTGTTCGCTATCTGCAGTTGCAGATTTTACCAATTTAACTAGGATAGGTACTTTTACAGATTCTTCATCGGGTAAAAGTGATTCATCTGTAAGTTGTCTTGTTGGAACTTTAATGGCAGCTCTACCACTTTCAGACTCAACACTAAAATTTGAAATATCAAGAACATCAATGAGTATCTTACGTACTTTGTTTTTTACATCAGGTGATGCACTATCGAGTCTCGCGGGAAAAGCATATTTCAAGGTCATTTCGTTTTGCTCGACCTCCCCTTCAAATCCCTCTAAGTAATAAGTGAGATCTCCTTGAGGATCTGTAGGGTTGAGCATTACATTTTTTTGATCAGGGTAGAATCTTAAATCAGGCATGATTTGTGGCCCTCTAGTTATATCTGTATAAAATTGAGTTTAGGAACCGAATTCTTTTTAAGATTCCAATACATCTATCTGTAAGTATTACAAGGTATCTAGACTTTAAATCTACTTGTACACATAGATTACATTGAAATAATCTCTTTGTAATTTTGTTCCCAATACAAATCTTACAAAAGGTTGTGTTAGTCCAAACTGTTTACAATGGCTATTAAAAAATGGAAATAGGTTTTGTGTATTTATTTCAGATTTTGGCCATTTCATTTTGGATAAACTTTATCACAATCACAAACCTTATCTTTCATGAGATAAATGTTGTGGTTGTGGTGAAGTTTTTGACGAAAAGTATTTATAAACAATTTGTTCTATGTCTTTATTTAATTCCTTATTTTATATAGCTTTGGTCTTTTGCGCAAGAATAATTTATGTCTATTTACGAGAAATGCTAGAAATAAAACTGTAGTTATTTAGGCTATTGCGTATTAAGGGAAGTAGTTCACCTTCTAAAAGAACTTGAGTAAAAAATTCTTGGAAACTCTCTTCGGCAATGGCAATAATTCCAAATATTTTTTCGCGAAGTGTCCGTAGTATTTGAATTTGTAAACGTATTACTAGAGCAAGGTTCCAAAAACAATCCTTTTGCGGATTGTAGGGAAAGCGGACATCAGAAATAGATTGTAGTTCTTTTTCAATTTTGAAAAGAACTTCCGTGGTGATATTTTCTTGTAAACGCGTAGGGTACCATATATCGAAAAAAGGTAGTGCTTCGGGATTTTGTTCGAGTTTATCTATGTAAAGATAACTGCGAAATTCTTTGCATGCCGCGGCATACGGAGGGTGTTGTTCAAAGCGCTCTAAACTTGCAATAATGGCCTCGTGAATCATATCTTTTAGATAAGAGCGTATTTTTTCCACGGTTTGCAGTATTTTGTCATCAAAGTATTTAAATTTTTTGGGAACACTTGTTAGTTCCTGTTGTGATTCGTCTTCTGCTTCGGTTTCGGCTTGATCTTGTGATTCTTCGGGAGACAGGACTTGTCGCCATTCGTCCCAACTGGCAATGAAAGAGGCCAAATGTTTTTCTATGACTTGCCACAAAGGAAGTTCTTCATCGTCACGATTTATTTTAAAAGTTAAATAATCGCTTTTTTCTCCTGGAAAATTGTCCACGATGGCGATTTCTATCGCTTTATAAAAATTTTGGGTAATTTTCAGAAGAGCGTCATTTTCGGAAATACGATTCGGTGTAAGGTTGCTGTCCACGTTTACATCCTTAATTGTTCTGTAAATATGAAGTCATATAGTTGTACTGCCACAAGAGCTTTTCTACTACGTTATTGATTCTGTTCGTTACTATGTTGATTTGTCGATGTAATTTTTTTGTATCATTTGCATGTGCCGTTTGCAGTAAAATTCCATAGTATAGATTCACCCACTTTTTTTGCCACGTCAGGCTGGAGGTACTATTGCGTAAGAGGCGTTGGGCGATGTTTTTGTTCACAACATAATTTTCGAGATGTTCTACCTCGGCAAACAATCGCGAGGAGTGTTCCTTCAGTTGCCAACAGACCTTCACAAATGTGTATTTACCTTTTGGCAAAATAACTTGTGACAAAAATACGTGTTGTGGAATCACCGTATTTTGTAGATTGTAACCATAGTCGGCGGCTTGCTCTAGTAAACCAGATAAGACAATGGTATATATGGTGGAAAGGTTTTTGGGTAAAGAAGAAATATGCTGGCGTACTTTTTGGAAAAATAATAATGCATGAAGGTAGTTTCTTTGTTGAAAACGCGCGCGAGAAAATCGATTATGTGTTATTTCGGAAATAATGTGAAGGGACTGTGTGTTGGCGAAAGGCTGTGTGGTGTCTACTGCGCGCATAAATATGCGCATACTTTGCTCCCACAAAGATTGCGAGCGACTATCGTGGAAAATCCATTCGTTTACGCGCCAACAGAAATAGCTATGGATGAAGAGTTCTAAGTGGTTTGTGGGCGTACTTTTTTGCAATGCGACAACTTTTTTATGAGCAAAATCATACGCTTTTTTATAAAGGCTACGATGTTTGTTGCTTTGTGAAACGATGTTTTGCGACATGTTAAAAAAAATGTATTTGCGCTCAAAGTAAATTTGCACCAAGAGCTTAATGTTTTGCGGTGGAAAATTTACATGCGTTTGTAGAGCATCCATTATGGAAAAGAAACTATCTAAGTCGGTGAATATTTTTTGCCAAGTATCGCGTTCGTTATTTTCATAGTTTATACGGTGTAAGAGAGGAATTATTTCTAGGGACACCGATCTTATTTGTTCAATAAATTTACGTTGTTGGCGCTGACTCATTTGCGAAAAATGCGTGGTGAAAAACATCGAAATCTTTTGTATTTCGTTCGTTAAGGATAGCGCTTTTTGTAAGTCTTCCTTTTTTTGGAATGTACTATTCGCAGAGAAGATTTTTGAATAAACGTGTCTATTTCACGACGTGTTAATCTCTTGGGAATATTGTTTTTTGTACTTTTTACGGGTGTTGAGTATTTTTTCTCTGGAGATTTTGACGAGGAGTTTGTCGATTTTCCTATCGCAAGGTACACTGCCACGGTGGAAAAAAGGAGTACCACGACTATTGCGGCTTTTTGCCAATGGGGGTTTTTCTCTACTTCAAGAGCATGGACCGGGGTGTTATTTTCGTAACGTTCGATATCTTCTATCAGAGCTTTGGCACTTTCATAGCGACGATTACGCCGAAAGGCGATGGCTTTACAACATATGGCGTATAAGTTGTCCTCGATGTTTTGCTGATTAGGGCTGATATTGGTTGATTTGGCATACAGGGTTTCTGCTAAACTGTTGCCAAAGGGTCTACTATCTGTGATCATCTCGTATAGGATCACTCCTAGCGAGTATATATCTGTGCGGTAGTCTACGTTGCGCGCTTTCAGTTGTTCTGGAGACATGTACATAGGAGTACCCATGACCATACCCGTTGCCGTTATTTTATCTTGTTGCAGATCTTTTACTAAGCCGAAATCCATAATACATGCTTCACCATCTAAGCGGACCATGATGTTGGCTGGTTTGATATCGCGGTGAATAAGTTGATGAGAATGAGCGTATTGTAGTGCATGAGCAATTTGTTTAAACATTTTCAAGCGCGCCGAAAAAAAAGTATTTTTTTTCAACCATACATCAAGTGTTTCCCCGGCAATAAATTCCATTGCGATGAGGTATAAGTTATTTATTTTGGCAAAATCATAAACTTGCACAATATTGCGATGCTTTAAGCGCTTTACCGAGCAGGCTTCGCGTTGAAATCGTCGAATATTTGCTTCGCTTACTTTGGTACTGAGAATTTTTATTGCACAGACAGTTTTGCTGGGAACATGTGTGGCTTTGTACACAACTCCCATGTTGCCGTTCCCAAGTTTTTGCTCAATATGGTAAGGACCTAACGTGTAGTATTCTCCACTGTGGAGTGTTTTGTCTATGAAGTGCGGCATTGGTAAAACCTAAATTTGTTGAGTTACACTGTTTATTGTATATCATTCCTGGCTAAGCCAGGAATGATTGGTTTCGGAAGTTAACTTTCGCTTTCGTTTTTATCGTTAAGTTTTGTTGTGGTTTTTTCTAGCCAAGTGTAATTTTCGTCTAGAATTTCACGTGCAAGTTTGTATCTTTGGTCATCGTCGTTGCTCCACAGTGCTTTAAAATTCGACTTAATGCGCTGTTTTGCTTGGTTACAAAAAGCATCGGCGAGATTCTGTGCATTTTTATCCTCTTGTTTTTGCGCGTAAGCGACTGTTGCACTCATCGCAAAAAGTTCGGCACCCATTTCTACTATGCGAAATAAGAATGCCTGCTTTTTTTCCAACTTGGCTTGGTGAATCATCATACCATGGAAAATAGCGCGTGAAAGTTTGCGTGTCGTACGTTCGATGTAGCGCATATGTTTTGCTAATTTGCCATAACGACTGTATTTTGGCCACATTGACCACCCTAGCCATCGTGTGGGATACCACCATGCGTAGAATAAACCTATCTTAGGCAGCGCAAGTATTTTGTTACCGATACTTACTTTTTTGTCGATGAAAGATCCTGCAACTGAAAGGTGTTTGTCAACTGCTTCGCGAGCAATAAACAAACGCATAACTTCACTGGAACCTTCAAATACAAGGTTGATTCTATAGTCACGCATCATTCTTTCCACAGGCCATGGCGACTCTTTACGCGCCTCAAGTGACTCCGTAGTTTCGTAGCCTCTCCCTCCGCGAATTTGCATGGTGTCGTCGACGATTCCCCACCCCATTTCCGTGTTGTACATCTTGGCGACAGAACTTTCCAAACGTACGTCGTAGCCTTGCTCCATCATGGCCGTGGATACTTTACTGACCGCCTCCATTGCAAATGTATTTGCGGCCATGGAGGCAATTTTGTGGCCGATAATTTCGTGTTTACCGATGGGTTGTCCCCATTGGAATCTTTCATTTCCCCAGCGACGCGAAATTTTCAAACATGTTTTGGCAACACCTGTACAAATCGCAGGAACAGACAAACGTCCGGTGTTCAGTGTGATAAGAGCCAATTTGAGACCCGCACCTTTTTTCCATAGTAAATTTCCCTTGGGGATTTTCACGTCTTTAAATGAGATAACCCCATTTTCGATACCTCGTAGCCCCATAAATTGACAACGGTGTTCTACCTTGACACCTTCCCAATCCATATCCACAACGAAGGCGCTCAATGCTTTTTCACCTTCATGTCGCGCCATAACAACAATATAGTCGGCAATGGTACCGTTTGTGCACCATAGTTTTTCACCGTTGAGTATATAGTTATCATCTACCTCTTTTACGGAAGTTGTTAAGTTCGCAGGGTCGGAGCCAACATACGATTCTGTCAGGGCGAAAGCGGTTACTTTGCCTTTGGCAATTTGTGGTAAGTACTTTTCCTTTTGCTCTTTTGTTCCAAAAAGCTGCAATGGCTGAGGTACACCTATGGATTGGTGCGCAGAAAGAAGAGCCCCCAGGTTGCTGTCTTGGCTACCGACTAATTCCAAAACCGCATTGTATTCCGTTTGGGAAAATCCTAGACCGCCAAACTCTTTTTTAATTTTCATACCAAAGGCACCGAGTTCCGCAAGTTTATCGAGCACTTCCTGCGGTACCTTTTCATTGCGGTCTATCGCATCGGAATCAATATCTTTTTCTAGTAAGTCACGCATCTTGTCATAGAACTCGCTGAATTCTTTGCTGGGCTCTTTCATCGCAGCGATCGCTTCTTCTACTAAATTTAAACGCAATTTACCTAAAAAGATTTCGCGAAGAAATGTTCCCTTTGTCCATTTTTTTTCTCTTGCAGCTTCAGCTACATTCCGCGCTTCCTCTTCAGAAGCTAAATTTTGTTTTTCGTTTTCAATAACTTTATTCATATCAAAATTCCTTTTCTAAGTTGCGCCTTGAGATTGAACGAAAATTTACCTGAATTGCTATCCCTTAAAATGAACCACTTTTGTAATTTTTATGGTTTACTTCTTTATTTTTAAGAAACAATTGTGGATACTCAGGGTGTTACCCCCTATTTTTCGGAAACGGTTTATTTTTTTGCTTTCCCAAGTTACGAAGTTGTTTTATTTTTAATATACCACAAAAAATTTTCTTTATTTAATAAAAAAAATTCCAACCTTTTTTGCACTTGCGACACATATAAGCGTCCGAAGTAAAGTTTTGGGTGTAATTCGGCATTCGTTACCACAAATTTGTGACATATTTTTTCAAGCTCTTAAGAGAAAAGATTGAAGGGCAAGATCTTGCAAGAAAATGAAATGCACGACAAAATTTACCGTATGGCTTTTTTAATGCTTGGCAACTATCACGATGCTTGGGATTTGACTCAAGAGGTTTTTTATGCTCTTGAAGAAGGTCGTTCCAAGTGGGATAGTGCCGACAATAAATGGGCCTGGGCATGTGGCGTATTTCATCGTCAGCGTAAAAAGTTTTTTCGCAAACAAAAACAACGCGCCACAGTTTCTCTAGTCGAAAACAGTCATAGCGAGACACCTGATACGCAGGTTATTGTTCAAGAACAACTGCAAAAAACATTCGATGCGATCAAAACATTGAGTGAAGATCAGAAAGAAGCCTTACTATTGTTCTCGTTAGAAAACTTGACCATTAAAGAAATTGCGGCTTTGCAAGATGCGTCGATTGGCACTGTCAAGTGGCGTATTTTTGAAGCGCGCCGCAAAGTGAGTAGTTTAGTACTGGGATAATAATGGCAAAAATATGTGAAGACTTTCGTGCGCAAATAGCTTCGTTTTTAATAGAGCCCGATGCGCAAACCTTGGAAAAATGGCAACCTCATTTAAATGAATGTGCGGATTGTCAGGCGTTCGTCGCTGAGAACCAAGAACAACAACAACTAGGACAAAATTTAACAAATAATCTTATTGATTATGTACCTTCACCACCTATGCAGTCTAAAAGAGCACCGCGGTATTATCTTGTGGCGGCGTGTGTGATTTTCTGTTTCGCGGGACTGTACATTGCCAGTCGTTATATAACAATGAGCATTTCGCAACAAATTGATAGTGTCATTGCTGCTGATTTCAATGATTTATCGCAAGAACAGCACAAAGTAGTTCACAAAGCGCTGAGTAAATACGGCGAAGGCTTTACAGTTGAAATGCGACAAATTGCAAAAAATTTAGACCAAACAGAAAAATTACTACAACAAAAGTTTATTCCTCTGTTGCGGGTACGAGTTATCGTAAATTGTCGCCTCTATCTTCATTCATCTTCTTTATCGACATTCAACAGGTTGTGTGAGGATAATGATTTGGGTAAAGTGGAGCATTTATTCTCTCGCGCTTTGAAAAATATAAGTACCGACGAACAGTCGCGTTTGGTACTGGCACAATTCTTTCAAAAAAGTGCCGTACATCTAAGAAATATCAAGGCTATGCGCCAAGAATTACATGATAAAATTCAAAAAATCAATCTAGGTAACGGTGAAGCCGTTATTTGGAAAGTAGAAAATGTGTTTATCACAAAAGGAGTCATAAAATGAAAAAATTATGTATAGCAATCGTAGTTGTCAGCCTTTCCTTTACTCTTGCGGAAGAACAAAAAACTTCGATTTTCGATAAACTGGTTACTCTGAAAGATAAAGTAAAAACCTATTTTGAAGATGCACCACGCTTGAGTTTTCGCCAAAAACTAAAAATAGGTGCCTTACTCAAAGAACACCGCAACGAAATACGTGCCATGGTTGACGAACTTCGTCCTCATGTTATTAAGGTACGTAGAGAATGTCGCAATGTTCTGACTCACGCACAACTTATCAAAGCGATGGAAATGAAAGATGAATTGGTGCTGCGCCCTGGAGGAGAGAAAATAGCCATGGTGTTGCAGAAATTGGATAAAGAAGATCGTTTACAACTTTTAAAGTTGATGCAAAAGGTGTGGCGTGGTGAAACACAAAATATCGGACAAAATTTAGAGACATTACATGTATTCATGATGGAAAGCATTATGCCATACCATGTAAGAAATCTTGAATTAACTGTGGCACAACAACAGCAAATCAAAGATATTCTTGCCAAAGAAAAGCAAAATATCCGTCCTCTCGTTGTCTCACTACTGACAAAAGCTCATGAAATTCGCGATAAAGTAAAGAGTAAACTTTCTCTTGCACAAATCAATTTTTTCGAAACAAATCGCGAAAAAGTTGTCAAAGAAGTTCTTGAGTTTGTAGAAGGTCTATAAAGTAAAGGTTGAGAGCGTTACGAACGCTCTCAACTTGAAATTTATCCGAAAAAATCTCCTGGAGATACTTTGGTTCCCAACAAAAAATCTTTCACCTTGAGAACCGACTTCCCCGACTTCTGAATTTTCTTAATTTTTAGCGTTTTCGAAGTGGTTTGCACCCAGACATGTTCTTTGTCAACCTTAACGACTTCTCCCGGCTTCCCTCCATCGTGCGTAAAATCTACCTCAACGCTATGCAAAATAACGCGATCGCTCTTGTCATTTCGTGTAAGGTTTGTGTGGGCACTGGGCCACGGTGACATGGCGTATACAAAGCGTTTGATCTGTTCTGCTGGTTGCTCCCAGTTGATGAGACCGTCTTTTTTGCTAATCATACCACAATACGTCACTGCCTCCTCATCTTGAGGTTGCGGCTCGATATTTTTTTGTTCGAGCTTTTCGATAACTTCAAGTAGTGGTTGACCAGCACAATTTCCCAAACGTTCTAACAAGTCACCCGTCGTATCTTCTGCACCAATGGGGGTTATGTATTGGTGGAGAATGGGACCTGCGTCCATTTCGCGAACCATATTCATGATGGTGATACCTGTTTCTTTGTCACCATTTAGTATAGCGGCATTGACCGGGGATGCCCCACGATACTTTGGCAGCAAGGAAAAGTGCACATTTACACAACCGTATTTGGGAATATCTAATATTTTTTGACGTAGAATACGCCCGTACGCAACGACAATCATGAGATCCGGTGCGTACTCTTCTAGTTTTTGGCGAAACTCTTTGTTGAGCTTTTGCGGTTGCATTACCTCTATATTGTGGTCGTGACCATATTGCGCTATTTCAGGGGGAATAAGTTTTTTTTTGCGCCCTTTGACTTTGTCTGGTTGACTGACAATGGCCACTATTTCATGAGAGGATTTGTTGAGTGTATCTAAAATGGGAACGGCAAATTCTGGTGTTCCCCAGAAAATAATTTTCATAAAAATCTCTATTAAAAATGCCATGGAAACTTAGTAAAGTCTTGCTCGCGTTTTTCTAAAAACGAATCGCGCCCTTCTTTAGCTTCATCTGTACCGTAGGCCAATCGTGTTGCTTCTCCTGCAAAAATTTGTTGTCCCACAAGGCCGTCATCAATTAGATTGAATCCAAACTTAAGCATGCGCATGGCTGTCGGACTCTTGTTGTTCATAATTTTTGCCCATAGTAGAGCGACTTCCTCTAGTTCTTTGTGGGGAACAACTTTGTTGACCATCCCCATCTCAAACGCTTCTTGGGCCGAATAATTTAAACCGAGAAAAAATACTTCTCGTGCGCGTTTTTGCCCTACTTGTCTCGCGAGATACGCCGAGCCATAGCCACTGTCAAAACTGGCGACATCGGGATCTGTTTGTTTAAAAATCGCGTGTTCCTTGCTGGCGATGGTCAGATCGCAGACCACATGCAAACTGTGTCCACCGCCCACAGCCCACCCAGGAACAACGGCGATGACAATTTTTGGCATAAAGCGGATGAGTCGTTGCACTTCGAGGATATGTAAACGCCCCAAACGCGCCGGATCTACCTTACCCTCGTTACCTTCATATTTATATCCATCTTTACCGCGAATGCGTTGGTCGCCACCAGAACAAAACGCCCAGCCAGCATCTTTAGGCGAGGGACCATTACCGGTTAAAATAATTGTACCTACATCACTGGTCATGCGCGCATGGTCAAGAGCGGTGAAAAGCTCATCGACTGTTTGTGGTCGAAAGGCATTGCGTACCTCAGGACGATTAAACGCTATGCGCACCGTTCCCTGATCTTTCGCGCGATGATATGTCAAATCTGTAAATTGAAATTCGGAGATTTCTTCCCATTTTTCAGCGTCAAATATTTGCGAAACCATTTACTATCCTTTTACACTACTGTAGTTTTTGTTGTATGTATTCCAAGCATGGAGAAACACCATCTTTTTCCAATAAATGCTCAATGTACAGTAAGCTATAACGTTTTTTGTACTGAAGTATTTTCATTACATCAGAGGTTAGCTGCTCACAGTTTATACTTTTGATCATTATTTGCAGTAAATAATGATTGGGCGTTGTATTTAGCATGATAATTTGCGCAATGTATTCACTGTTTTTGAGTTGGCGGTAAACGTGAAGTGCTGACTCTTTGGAGGAATCACTAATGACCGCAAGTCCCTCAAGAGCGTAATTGCGTGTATCGCTATATCTCAAAAACGTGGCGATAAATGAAACTTGACCAGGGAAATTTCCCAAGGCTTTTATCGCAATATAACGTGCGCGTCCACTATCGTTGAGAGCAACGACGCGTAACTTTCGCACTATTCTTGTACAATTTTTATATTTACTCAAAGCCTCTATTGCTGCACAGCGAACTTCGTCGTCTTCATCGTCGCACTTTGTGAGTAGTGCTCGGACACAGAGATTCTCATCGATCGCGATTTTCGTCAGACAACTCGTGGCTACGCGTCGTACAAAAGGGTCGTGATCTTCCATGGCTAAATCAAAAATGGATAAACTAACATCACTAATGTTCACAAGAGCTTTTATGGCAGACGCACGAACATCTCCATGTTCATCGTTGAGAAAGGAATACAAATGACGATTATTATAGTCACAGTGCGCCAAGGTATCAAGGAGGAAAGATTTTATTAACGGATCTTTCGCTTCGAGTAGAATAGATGCGATCTCTTCTACAAATGGTTGCGCGCACATTCGCAGTTGGTAAATCTTTTGTACCGCTCGATACTTTTGGCGCATTGTGCCATGTTGCACATGGTACAAGTACGGTCTAAGTTTTCCGGATTTTTGGGGAGCGTTTACTTGTAAACAAATGAAAAGACCGGAGAAAAACAAGGCGGCAATACACAGAACTTTGTAAAAATTTTTCATGACTTTTCCTCTCGTAAAATTTTGTTTTACATATTGTAAACGCAACTACGACAGAATAGATCGAATGACTAATTACTCACTATGGGCGGTTTCCCCAATGGTTCGCACAGTTTTTCTATATGCTGGGCGATTTCTAGAAGTCTTAAATCACGCCAGCGTTTCGCATGAATTTGTATACCTATTGGTAAACCTGACTGCGATTTAGCAATAGGAAGGGAAACAATAGGATTTGCCATCATTGCCGTGGGGCAGTTGTACATCCCTGTAGCAAGAGAATACGAAATTTTACGGTCATCTACTTTTAATTTTGTCCCTGTGCGACAGTGGGGGAAAGACAAAGTGGCGGCAGCAGGTGATAACCAAACATCCCATTGGCTTAAAAAGTTTTCCATTTTCTCAATAATTTGTGAACGTAGATCCTGTGCACGAAAGTAATTACGTGTAGACATTGTCAACCCTTTTGCCAAACCACGCGAGAAATTTCCACTGCCAAATCTAAGTTGTACAAATCCCATGCGTAGTAACCAACTAAACGGAGGTATTTTGATGATTTGTGGAGCATGAACACCTGACTCAAAGCCTTGAATCCAGCCCCATATTTTTAGCACATCGTTAAAATCTATATCTCGCGGAGTTTGTTTCTCTATAATCGCTCCGGCTTTTTGTAATTTGTCGATGAGTTCTTGCATGTGTTGTCGCACTTCTGTTGACGGTGGAATTCCTCCTATTTCATCACACCACGCTATTTTTATTCCATGTAAATCGTTTATCTTTTTATCACTACTTGGTAATGGAGCGGTTCGCCAATGGCATTCATCGACTTTTCCTACCAAACTCATCGCCAATTGTAAATCTTCTACGCTACGCGCCATAGGACCGCAAGCCATGTAGTTGTAAAGCGTGTTGGTGAGTTTTTTGACTTGGGCATGACCGCCGCAACTGACCACCCCTTCGGTAGGGCGCAGTGCACTAATTCCGCAAAAATGTGCTGGAACGCGTATTGAACCGGCCACATCACTGCCCATTTCTAGAGGAGAGAACCCTACAGCAACAGATGCTGCTGATCCTCCCGAGCTTCCTCCCGGAGTATGATTTAAGTTCCAGGGATTGTTTGTCTTGCCATAGTGGGGGTGTTTGCATTGCCAATCGTAACAAAAAAGGGGGACATTTGTTTTTCCCCAAATAATCGCACCGGCATCTTTGAGTAGCTTTACCACTGTTGCGTCGCGGTCGGGGTAGTAATTTTTCAAAAAAGGAATACCTAGCGTGGTTTTAAAACCTTTTACATTATAGGAATCCTTTATGGTCATTGGCACACCGTGAAGCGGGCCATGTATTTTTCCGCAAGCAAGGTCTTCGTCGGCTTTTTTTGCTTGCGCTCTTGCATTTTCGATATCTGTGGCGACTACCGCATTGACTTTAGAATTGTATTTCGTAAAATGTTCCCAATACGCTTCTAGAGCATCGCTTGCCGTGTATCTGCCTTCGCGGATATTTTTCGCCACAGTGGTTGTTGTTGAAAATGGTATCATAAAAACATCTCCATCAATTACGTTGGGATTTGGATGAATTTACAAATGTACCAAAACTCGGTTTGTCTTGCAATATATACGTTGCGATGAAAATGTAGTTCGAAAACACGATAGGAAAAACAAAATGGACGAAAATATTTGGATTTTTGGTTACGGTTCGTTGGTATGGAGACCAGGGTTTGATTTTTTAGACAGCCGTATAGGTTATATCGAAGGCTGGAAGCGTTTTTTTTATCAAGGTTCTCCAGATCATCGCGGAACCGAGGAAAGTCCTGGACGTGTAGCCACTTTACTGCCAAAGCCGGAATCTAAATGTTGGGGAGTGGCCTACCAAATTTCTTCTACGGCGTTTCACACAACATTTTCTTACCTGGATCATCGCGAAAAATGTGGTTTTCATCGTTATGAAATGAAATTTCATTGCCGCAAAAATGTCGCGTGCAAAGTATACACATATGTCGCATCGGAGGAAAACCCTTGTTATCTTGGACCTGCTTCGATGCAGGAGATGGCAGAGCAAATCCATTACTGCAAAGGACCGAGTGGTACAAACAGTGAATATTTACTAGAACTCGCAGCGAGTTTGCGTTCCCTGGGAGTGGTAGATGATCATGTGTTTGAATTAGAAAAACATTTGCAAAAAATTCAACAACGACCATAGCATACCAATTTACTCTTGAAAAGAGTAAAACACTTACTGTATTATATATATGTATTTTGCGGATATTTTTGTTGAATATATAGAACAGGAGGCAGGTGTGAAAATTAGCAAAAAATATGAATTTTCGGAAAGAGAAGTTGACCGTATTATCGGAATGGCATGGGAAGATCGTACTCCCTTTGAAGCGATTAAAACGCAGTTTGGTTTGAAGGAAGACGAAGTAGTGCGTTTGATGCGCCAGGAACTCAAACCCTCTAGCTGGAAAATGTGGCGTAAAAGAGTAAACAGCCGCAAGACAAAACATCTCAAACTACGCAATCCCGAAGTGAGCCGTTTTCGCTGTAAAACGCAAAAAAATCGCTACTAGTTGTGGTCACTGTATAAATATAGATGTTTGTGGCATTTAGCACACATGGTTCAAAATTTACAAAATAGGAGTAAGGAAATCTACTTTTTCGAGACTAAAAGAGAAATTTGTAAATTCTGTGACTCACAGTGTAATGAAAAAGAGGTGAAAAAATGTCCACAAAAAAAATTTTATGGGTTTTCTGTATAGTGTTTCTGTTGAGCTGTGATAATACGCGAACAAACACTTCTACAATTCAGGAAAGAAAACAGCAAGTGTCGTCTACGAAAGGAAAGAGAATGTTTTTAACCAGTAAAAAAGTTTCGCAAAACATACCACCTTTAGATGCTAGTATCCCGGAAACATTGCACACCGCTACTTTCGCATTGGGCTGATTCTGGGGACCAGATGCCCAGTTTGGTAGCATCAAAGGCGTTTTTCGCACACGTGTTGGATATTGCGGTGGCACAACAAAGTCACCTACATATCAAAGGATGGGAGATCACACCGAAGCGTTTCAGGTCGATTACGATCCAAACGTTATTTCCTATGAGGATTTATTGAATATTTTTTGGAAAAGTCATAATCCATGTCGACCGTCATGGTCCATTCAGTATAGACCTGCGGTTTTTTATCATGACAAACAGCAACAACAGCAAGCGGTAGAAACTAGTAAAGCGTTTGCAAAAACAGGAGAGATTAAAACCGCGATTTTGCCGGTGGGGGAATTTTATGTTGCGGAAGATTACCACCAAAAATACTGGTTGCAAAATCGCAAGTCGATGGCAAAAGAGCTCCACGATTACTACCCCCATTTTTCTGATTTTGTCAATTCTACTGTTGCGGCGCGACTCAATGGGTATGTTGGTGGCGATGGTACACAGAAGCTTTTACAGGAAGAATTAGATCAGTATGGGCTTTCGCAGAAATTACAAAAAGCATTGAGCAAAATGGTAAAACGCTAAGGCTATTATTTATGGCTCTAGTGTCATCCCACTTAATGCGGGATAACCGTTTCCTGAAGTGAACTTCAGTTTTATTAAAACGAAACTACCACAAGGTGTCATCCCTGACTTGATCAGGAATCCACAATATGAAGTAAACTTCAAAGCGCCTGGATCCCTGATCAAGTCAGGGATGACACTCCTATGGAGAACACCCCGATGGTTGTTTTGTAGTTCCAAAGAACACTAGAAAAAATCACTAGCGTGGATCGACAATACGACCTGCAAATAGTACACTGCCGGTTTTTGCATTGGATATCACAAACGCAAAGGGACGGTTGACGATAAAACGCACATCTACCATAACAGCACTTTCTGCGTTCATGACAACACCTGTTGCCGCAGCTGCTTCTGTACCTTTTTCGTCGACATTGACGACGGCTTGGTGTACAACTTTGGAGATAAACAAGCGCTCCTCTGTTGTCATTTCGGAAAAATCAGCTACACCTTCGGTAAATGCATCTTGCATCCCTAATTGTTCAAGTACTTCACCCAATTCAAACTCTGATTCTGCTTTAAACTTGGGCAGTGCTAGCATCATACTCTTTCTTTCCATCTTTCCTCTAACACTCGCTACTTTTTCAGCGGTGAGTTGCGCTTCGATGGTTTGGATACCATCAATTTCTGTTGGCAGAAAAATAATCATTTCGACTTCTTCTCCCTTGTAAGGCAAAGACACCGCTTGAAAATCTGGTTGTTGGTAATGTAGAAAGGCTCGTTCATTTTGTGACATCGTCGCCACCTGTACGTTTTCGCTTTTATTTAAGTGAAATGTTTGATCATAGGTGTCATTGGCATCAAATGGATGTAACCAGTCGCCTTTGAAATAGATAGCATTTGTCAACACCAAGCGTGTTTTGTCTTTGATGGTTCCTTGTTTAAGTAATTCCTTTATTTTTTGTTGTGTATTGTGTTCGACCCAGTGATTAATCGTGTTTCGCGCCTGCTCCGTTTCTTTTTTGAAATCGACTTCAAATAACCCGGCACCGTAGTTTTTTCCCGTTGTTTGCAAAAACTCTGGCAAGAAATCATAGTCCTTTTGTCCCCATAACGCGTTGGCAACATATAGTTTGTACAGTGCATTTGTCGGCTGCGTGGCATCTATGAGTGCCGAAAAAGAGGGGTGTGGATTTGTGGAGGGAAAGTGCAAAGTCTTTTGCATTTGTTGGGCGGTATTACCCGCTGCTCCTGCATATGTCATTGCCAAAGCGGTCGAAATACTATATGGAGAAAAAAATACATTTTTTTGTTCGGTGGTTAACTTTTTGTATAGTTCCCACGCAAAAGTATTGTTTCCTGTTACCAAAGCATCTATTTGTTGTTGGGACACATCGGTGGCGGTTTCTTTTTGGGGAAATTTAGGTTTAGGCAAATTTGCGGAACAGCCCAGTAACATAAAAACACATATTGATAGACACAAAACGTATCTCATTTATTTTCTCCTCAGCTAAAAATAAAAAAGCCCAGAAACATTCTGGGCTTTTGCTTGTTCATTTCCTTGTACACTTCTGTCGTTTACAAAAAACTATTCAATTTCATATTTGAAAGAATAGCTTTTTTTGGTTACGTCAGAACCTACTCTTGCGGTAATGGGAAACGAGTAGTTACCTGAGTTACCTTTGATGGTTTTTTGCAATACGAAAAAGTATTCGTTGTCTTTCATGGAAGTAAGTTCCATTTTTTGTTTTCCTTCGCCTATGGCAGAGAAGTCTATTTCAACAACAATGTCCTTGGCGTTAACGCTGTAGTGAATTTTTGTTTCTGCTTGCTCTGTCCATAATGGTGCGCCGAGCATGTGTCCAATGTATTTGGGACGTTGCTCTTTGGTGAAAGGTCCGATTTCGACATAGTACTTGTCTTTGTCGGCATCGTATTTCATTTCACTGTCAATACTCTTGCCGTCGCTACCTACTTTGTGCTTGAATTCTGGATGGAGATATGCAGCATCCGGAGCAATCGCTGGACCATTGCTTGTTTCTCTAAACCACCAGTGGGCAACATGGCTTTTCGCTGTGGCACGTTCGAAGTATAGTCGTAGGACCTTTTCATGTGGGTGGCCTTCGTTATCTTGTTCTAGCTGTGCCGTAACGTTGAATGTTACCTTTTCACCTGTTTGTCCCGATTTGGGGTTGGTGGTGGCTTGGGTAATTTTGATGCGATCTACAGGGGTGACAAATGGATTGATTCCCTGGCGATTTCCTATCCAAACGTGTTGAATTTCCGAACGTTTTACATTACCACGACTGTCCACAGCTTCGATGTAATAATCAATCAGGCAATTTTCATAATCTTCTAAGTATGTGTAGTAGAGTTCTCCACAAATCGATGCAGGAAGAGGATTGTAGTATTTGTCGTTGTAATTTTTATCTCTTGGCATTCCATTTGGGGGAAGTTTGCGACGCGTCATGTCGTACTCAACCCAAGAACCAACGGCATTTGCATTTACAGAAGGAACACTATTTGGGTCATAAACTTCGTTGGCATTGTCTCCGATGGGGTTTACTCCGTCATTGTCAACGCGTATTTTTAGAGTGACTTTATCAATACCAGCAACATCGTACGCATAAGTGTAGATGGCAAAGTGGTTGTTGAAAGTTCTTTTCACCCAGCCGGTTGATTTGTCGCGATTTAATCCACCAGGATTTGTTGGCCAGCGTTGTACCCACCACATTGTTGGTCCTGTTTTGTCTTTGTCTTTGTGTTCTTCGACAAATTTTTTGGTGAAGTGTAGTGAGTTTTCCATGCCCACGATTGGCTTCATCGTGTCATCGACATTTTCACCGTAGTATGCAAAACCAGAGTCAAGAGATGAAGAGAGAAAATACCAACCTAGTTCCGCAAAATTTGCGTTTCCTTTTATAGGGTTGGTGATTTGGTCGATACGCAGTGGAGCACCGTTATTGAAATCTACTTGAATTTGTTCCGCCGTGATTGCGTAGTTTAAGTATGCCTGTAGAAGAGCATAAAAACGCATTTGGAAATGATAACCGGTCTCTAAGTCAGCAGTGAAAGGCTCACTGCCTTTTTTTTGCGGGTGTTGCCATCTTCCAGGAGGCAATTGCCAATGGTACCAGTTTTGGTCTCCAGGGGAGTCACCGGTATCGATCCATGATCCGTCTTCGACGCGAACGACATCATCTTGAGGAACAGGATTTTTACGCAAATATTCTTGGACGGTCATCGGTTCAATACTTCCACCGGAATATATGCGTGTTGAGTTGTTATATCCATCTTGCCCACTACCATAACCGCTAGAGTTGTCTCCGTCTTTTGCGGTCACGAAAATGCATTGGCGATTTGTTGATCCGGCGTTGGCGACAACATTGTCGGCGAGTTCAGGTCCTACTTGCATAAAACCTTCTTGCCAGCTGGCGGCCTGGTTGGCAGGAACAACGATTATCTTGTCTTCTTTGCCTGAAGCAGGGTCTACGTATTTCGCCCAGTGTGGCAAAGCCGAAAATGGATATTTGTTGGTGACTTCGCGATTTTGGTTGAAAATGGGTTCAATATGCCACTTGCCTTGTCCAGAGGTGTTCGTCATGTATGCTTTGTTTGGCGGACTAATCAAGTTGTTGGTGTGTGTTAAATCGACATTGGGATAATCCGCAAGAGCGCGGGATAAGTGCACATTCGATACGAAAGACCACTCAATTCCGAGTTTACGCAACGTAGGAATGAGTCTTTCCGAAAAGCCTAGCTCTGTTGGGAAAAATCCTTTTGAGGCTTTGTAGCCTTGTCCCATAAAGAAAGAAGCGCCGCTGATATGTTCGTGCATGCGCAATTCTTTTTCAAAATACTCTGGGCCAATCAGAGGTCCCATGCTGTGATGGTAAGTGAAATAAACAAAGTCTAATGCACGAAAGCCGTTTTGTGTCTTGGTGTTGTAGTATACATCGCGGAAGTTACCTGCCCAATTAGGCCAAAAATGGATATTCAAAGCCGCAAGGTTTTCCACATTGGTCATCAGCGAGCCAGAAAAAGTTAACTGTGCGCCTGACATTGGCCAACGGCTGTTGTTCTCGCGAATTTTGTTTGGCGGACGATTGGTGTATCCATTTTGTTTTGCATCATGAGCATAGTATGTACGTAGATCATCGTGTGGGGTAAAGGGGAGTTTTTTGCCCGCTTCTTTCCACAAGATAATATCGCCGTCTAACTTGTATTGTATTCTTTCGCCGTTAGGTATACTATCATAAGAGTTTACATCGAAGTACGGCCAAAAGTTGGGCATATGCATATGGTATAGATGTGTTGCCGCAACTTTTTTTCTAGTGTTTTCGCTATTATCATCTTGTGCAAAAATACAAAAAGACAGTAGCAAAACAATGATCAAAAATTTTTTCATAATTGTGTGTTACGAGAAAACGGTGAGATATGAAATAGAATAAACTCTTCTCGTACTCCCTACTAAGATTGTAAATTGATGTAATAAAGTACTATATTTCAATTTTAGCATATACCACTACTATGGGTAAATACATTTTCTGGTAAAATTGACGATCATTGCTTTATGGGGAAGATTTTCGGAAACGTACACCATGGTGCTTTTTTCTGCGTTTTAGTATAGTTTTTTCGTAAACCACCGAAAAATTGAGAATGAGATGTAAATGCCTTAAATATCTTATGGTATTTTAATATATTTAAGTGTATAATTGTCTTTGTGAACAAGACGGTAATGTGAAGTTGTCATAAATCTGCTCAAAATAGGTATGCTGCCATGAAAAAAATAGGTCTATTTTTACTACTCACTCAGATGTTATTTGCAGGGAATTCGATTTACAACATAAGTGTCAATGGACGTGGTGGTGGTATGGGAGGCGTTGAGTTGGCGATTCCCGGAGATGCGACAGGAATTTTTTCTAATCCGGCGAATATCACAACGATTCATCCACATACTTTCTCGGGGACTTTGGGGGCTAGTACTTCTTTTACCTATGTAGAATCTGGAGAGGGGACACAGAGTCCCGATTTCGAAGTATATCCTCTTGGCGCGTTTGCCTATGCGTACCGCTTGAGCGACATGCCCATTTCTTTTGGTTTTGGAATCTATCCGATCGTTGGCGCTGGTGCAAGTTATAGCAATTTTGAATTAGGTGGTGGTCTAGAGGCGACACTAAAATCGCAATTTGCCTTAATAAAAGCCGTTCCTACTATGGCGCTACACATTACAGAAAATCTGTCTATTGGTGCTAGTTTTGAAGTGGGCTACTCTACGATTGAGTCCGACAATTTTTCCGAGTTGGCGGTGATTGGCGGGCATAAACTTGAAGCAGATGCCATCGCTTTTGGTGGAAAATTCGGAATTTTCTACCAACTATTTCGCACGACGTTGGGTGTTGTTTATACCACAAAAATGCCCGTGCGTTTTGAAGGGGATTTTGAAGAGGGTGATGACAAACAAGATCTGGAAATACTTGGTTTTGAAATTCCTCATGTTTTTGAATTGGGAATTGCACATGCTATTACGGACAACTTAACTATCGGTATGGATTTTTCCTACTATTTGTGGAATGATTCGTTTCGCGAGTTGGAGTTTTTGCGCGACAATGCCGATAATTCTGTCAATCCCAATCCACTGGTCGCCCCGTTGGATTGGCGCAATCAACTATCCATGGCGATAGGTGGAGAATACGTATGGGGAGACCATACATTTCGCTTGGGGTACAATTACGGAGAAAATCCTGCGGCACGCATCAGCATCACTCCCACACTCTCTCCGATTATTGAGCATCATGTTACCATAGGGTATGGAATAAATGTAGGCAATTGGACTTTTGACTTTTCTTACGACTTTGAAATACCTAACACCAAAACTAGCAAAAACCCCGCGTTTCTGGACGCCGACCAAACAACATCGGCGCATATTGCTTATGTGATGATACGCTATCGTTTTGGTGGCCCACAGAACGACGATTCAAAGACGCGAACGCTCTTTTAAATGACGTGAGAATTTTTTCCAGTAACATAGACCGCAAATCGTAAAGCAAGCGTCGCGGCTACGAACAAGAAGCGTTGTGATGGCACTGGCGTTCTTATCAAAACCGAGATATTGAATAACCCACATTTGGCTGGATTCTAAGACCCCCATTCCTCCAGGAAAAGGCGTTAACAGCACCAAACGCAGACTGAGAAGTACGGTGATGGTATCAACGACAGATGGGTTTAGGTCCAGCGCATGTAATATAAACCACACTTCATAAATCGTCATTCCCCAAATTAGTATACAAAGAAAAAAAAGCTGTAGACATGCCATTTTCGCTTGATGCAAAAAAGCAATGATTTGCGTTTCGACTAAGTGAAAGAAACTATAGAATCTCTGCAAGAAATATATTTTCTTCGCCAAGAATGAAATTACGGTGATTTTTTTTATGTAAAAAATCATAACGCTAATGTAGACGAAAAAAAATAATGCAATCGTTAGCGATAAAATGAGGGAAATGTCGTCCCAGAATAACATAGCTGTGGCAATTACAATGAAAGTGAAGTTTGCCAAAACATCTATATAGCGATCGATAAACAACGCCGAAGTTGCCGATGCGGTAGGTATATTGTTTACCTTTTTGAGTAAATAAACCTGTAATGGTTCTCCCCCCACAAGAGGTCCTGGTGTGATGTAGCTTACGGCAAAACCCACCAAACGGTTTTTTGCCAAGCTAACAAAACCAATGGAGCGGTCTATTTCGCGAAAAATGAGCCATGTTCTCGTACAAAACAACAAAAATATCACAAGATTGATGGATATCCAAATGACCATTTCACCAGGATCTATTTTTAAGAGTAAAATGGAAACTTGGTGCCAGTCTAACTGTGAAATAAACCAATAAATAAAAGACAGGCCGACAATAAAAATAAGTATTTGCATGAAAGGTAATTTCTTATTCTAGGTACTTAGAGCAGACTTGGTACATATGGCGAATATCTTCGATAATCATGTACAAACACGGAACCAAAACCAACGTAATAAATGTGGCAAATACAATACCAAAACCAAGAGAAATTGCCATGGGGATTAAAAATTTCGCTTGGCGCGATGTCTCAAAAATCATAGGCATTAGACCACAAAAGGTGGTGATCGTTGTGAATAAGATGGGTCGGAAACGCTGACATGCACCTTTTATCATCGCCGTCGGGGTATGCTCTTCGCCTTCCATACGCAAGCGATTCACACAATCCACTAAAACCAAAGAGTCATTCACAACAACACCTGATAGAGCAATAATACCTAAGATACTAGGAATACAAAGTGTATACCCCATGATGATATGTCCGAGGATTGCCCCAACAAAGCCAAAAGGAATGGCAAACATAATGATGAGCGGTTGTATGTAGCTGCGAAAGGGAATTGCGAGTAAGGCGTACACCACAAATAGAGCCAGCATAAAGGTATTGCGCAAACTAGAAAGCGATTCGCGATTGTCTGCCTGTCGACCTTCAAAACTCAACGTAAGTCCTGGGTATAGCTTTCGCAATTCGGGTAGAACCTCTGCGGAGACTTTGTTGATGACTTCAAGTGTTTTGCTACGCGGTACCACATTTGCCGTTACTTGTACCACGCGACGCCCATCACGGCGGCTTATGGCTGTGTATGCATACCCTCGTCGCCAAGTTGCCACTTCGCTTAAAAGAACCTCGGGTCCTTTGGGAGTACGTACCACCATTTGTTCTAAGTTGTATTCACTAATGCGTTCTTCTTCTTCTAAAAGTACTTTTATCTTGATTTCATTACGTCCACGAAGCTGGCGTGTGACCTCTGCGCCAAGATAGGAATTGCGAAGTTGACGGGCAATTTGTGCTGACGTCAATCCCAAAGCTTTGCCTTCGGGTAAAATGGTGAAGTCCAGTTGTTCCTTGCCTTTTTGATGGCCATCATCAACATCGGCAGTGTATTGTAGTTCTCGGATCACCGCTGCGAGTTTCTTGCTGGCCTCTTCTAATATTTTTGCATCGTCGTAAGCTAATTCAATGGTTAGTGAGGCACCACTACTGGGCCCTCCTGAATCTGCTGCAAAACGTGCGTATTCGGCACCAACGATTTCTCCTGTTTTGTCTCGCCACCTGTTCGTGAAGTCGGTAGTGGAAATTCCCACTTTTTTACGGATGTTTGCGTCCACTAAGTACGTACGCACTTGTAGATTGTGACTACCGTCCTTGCCCACTTCGGAGAAAATACCTTTGACAAATTGTTGTTCAATTTCATCGCGTACCCCTATTGCTGCATCTACAATACGCTGACTAATGGCAAACGTTTTGTCTATAGGCGTTCCAAAAGGCATCACTATGTTCACATTGGAGTAATCGGATTCAATGCGCGGAAACGATTGGAATCCTAAACGTCCACTCGTCGTCCATGCGATAGCGATCATTAAAATAGTTATGGAAACTCCGAGTGCGATGTAGCGAAAAGGCAATAATAAGCGCAGGAGTGGACTATATACTTTGTGTACAAACCACATTAAAGTACCACTGAACGCTTTTTGAACATTATAGATGACGCCCTGTGGTTTCTGTGACGATTTTTTTTGGTGACCTAGGTGAGCAGGTAAAATAAACAGGGATTCAAAAAGGGAAATGGTAAATACGGTAATGACTACCATGGGAATTTGCCAGAAAAATTTCCCCATACGTCCGGGCATAAAATAAAGTGGCATAAAAGTCACAATATTTGTCAAAATACTAAAGGTGATAGGGGTCGCCATATCTTGCGCCCCTTTAATGGATGCTTGGAGAAATGAAGAGCCTTGCTCGCGGTACTGGTAGATATTCTCTCCAATGACAATCGCATCATCAACGACAATACCAAGAGACACTATGTAGGCAAACAGCGATACCATATTTAGTGACAACCCGGTAAACGGTAAGATCAACATGGAACCAAGGAAAGAAATGGGGATTCCCATCATTACCCAGAACGCCAAGCGAATTTCCAAAAATAATCCCAATGATATGAGTACCAGCAGTAATCCCAAAGCCGCATTACGTAGTAGTAAATCAATGCGTTGTTCGTAAATTGTCGAGCGATCGCGTAATATAGCGACATTTAAGCTTTTTGGTAAAATTTTGTGTAGTTTTTCGAGGTTTTTTTTCACGGCAGAGGAAACTTCAATAGGGGTTTGACGACCGATGCGAAATACTTCTAACATGACCGCTGGTTGGCCGTCAAAGGTTGCGATATAATCACTTTCTTCAAAGCCATCCTTAATTGTGGCGATTTCTTCCAAGGTGATTTCACTACCACCACGGTTACTAATAATGGGAATTTGTGCAAACTCTTTTCCGTAGTCGCGACGTTCGGTCATACGCAAAAGTATCTCTCCATGAGAAGTTTTGATCGCTCCAAAAGGAAGCTCTAAAGACGCGCTGCGTATACGCCGTGCAATTTCGTCAATGGTGAGGTTATAGTGACGTAAAGTTTCCTGTGAGACGTGAATACCAATTTCCATTGCAGGCAAGCCAGAAAGCTCTATTTGAGTAATGTTGGGGTCACGTAGCAAAGTGTCACGCACAATTTCCGCATAGTATTGTAGTGCGCGGCGATCGACATCACCATAAAGTACTAAGTCAAGAACTTGTCTTTTTCGCGAAAGAATTTGCACCTTTGGCTCTTCGGCATCTTCGGGAAATGTACGTATGCGCTCAACTTCATCGCGGATTTGGGTGGCGAGCTTTTGCAAATCTTCCCCTTCGACAAGCTCGGCAGTAACTGTTCCTACCCCCTCTCCAGCTTGTCCCTGTATTTCCTTAACACCTTCAAGATTGCGTATGGCTTCTTCAATGGGCTTTACGATACCTTTTTCTACCTCTTCAGGACTAGCACCTGGGTAGGTGACGGAAGCATGAACCACATCGAGTTCTATTTCAGGAAAAACCTCTTGTTTTATATAACCCAGAGCAAAAAAACCACCTATCATACACACAAACATAACCAGATTGGCGGCAACGGAGTTTTTGGTCATCCACGCAATAGAGCCTTTTTCTTTCATTGTTGAATCTCTTTCACTGTCATACCTGTTACTGCTCCCGGAATTTGCGATACGATCATTTTTTCTCCCGTAGAAATTCCACTATCAATAAAAACATCGTCTTTCTCACGCCAAACAATGTTTACGGCACGCTTTTGTAGAGAATTATTTGCAAAGATCCATACAAACTTACCATCGTGAATATGTTCGCGAGGAATTTGTATGACATTTTTTAAAATTCTACCCTCAATTTGCAAACGCACAAATGATCCCAACAGGAGTACTGGTTTATCTGCTTTTTTTTGCAAACGTAGTAGCGGATCTTCTACTTTGATAAGAATGCGTGCCATTTTGCCCTCTGGCTCTATTTGAGGTAACAATCGCGCCACTTTACCCGTGCGAAAAACGTTCGCCCACGATCGATGGGAAATTTTGACACTGCTTCCTTGTTCTTTGCTGTTTATGGGTATGTGAATGGATGATAGCTGGCTTACGGGAATCGTTGCCTCAATCCAGTAATAATCTACGGCAACAATTGTGGCAATGTTGGTATTGGTCGTAACTGTAGAGCCTGGACCTACGCTTTTAGAAATGACAAAAGCATCAAAAGGAATGTTGATGTTTGTGTATTCGAGATTTTGTTGTGCTTTCTCCAAAAGTATGGCTTGTAAATTCACTTGTTGTTTTGCCAGTTCAATATCTTGCGTTTTTAACGTAAGCGCTTTGCGCTCGGTTTTTAGTTCATTTAGACGCAAACGAGCGGTTTCTAATTCCGCAGATTTTTGAATGGTAGTGGTTTTGGCTAACTCGTATACCTCTTCGCTGGTCAGTTTGCGTTGCAAAAGTTGTTCCTGACGCTGTGATTGTTGCAAAGCGTTTTCATATTGCTTTTGTGCCGATTTAAGAGTGGCATTGGCTTTTTTTTGTTCTACCGCTAAACGTTGTTCTTCAACAGTATAATCTCGCTGTGCACGTCGCAAACGCGCTTTGGCAATCGCCAATTGTGCTTTTGCCTCTGCAACATTACGTTGTTCTGTAATCGGATCAATGCGAGCAATCGTTGTTCCTTGTTTCAAAAATCCTCCAGGGACAAGAGAAGAAGAAATTTTGAGTATTCTACCGCCTATCTGTGGGAATATATCGATTCTTTGCGAAGGAGTCGCATTTCCCATCGCTGTAATATGAGTAGCGTGATCCTTGGCAATCATGGTGACTGTTTTCACAAAAGCTTCGCGTTCTACTTTTCGCTTGCGCACCTTGGGTTTCGACTTCATTAAGTATGTGCTGGTGAAATACCCCATGGTGATAATGACCACGGTAAGTGTTATGTGTATTGTGTATTTAATGGCGATGCGAATTTTTGAGTGGGTGTTTTCCATGATGACTCCTAAGTTGTACGTTTGGGCTTGGCTATATGTTGGTATCACATGTAATACGATCCCGAACCCGATCCCGAACCCGTTCCCGTTTCGCAAGAGAACAAAGTTATTTTCTAATTTCACAATAATACAAAAAATGTAATATTAATACCGTAACACGCTACTAATATTCAAAAAAAATCTAACTTTTGGTAACATTCAACAATCCTTGTATTCATTCATACATCTATGATTGCTCAATTTTCGGGAACGGGATCGGGTTCGGGATCGGGAACGTATAAAAGTAGTATCTTTCTACTAGCACAAGTCATTATGTTTTAGTTCAAAGAATGATTTTCGATTGGTAGGCTATCGCGAGTTTTTGTAAACGTTTAAGACAGGCGGATCACGATCCGCCTATCGAGTCTATCCCTGTACACGTTCGTTGAATTCCATAATTTTTTCGTCGATTTTCTCTTCCATGGCGTGAATTTTTTTCCAGTACTGTGGGTCTTGCCATTGCGCGTCGAGTTCTTTGACGTCGCGCTGTTGTTGTTCTACCCAAGTGTAGTACTTTAGTGAATGAATGCGCTTTTTCTCGTAATAAGTCAGTTCTAACATATTGTCCAATGTTGTCGCCATCAAAGAAGCATGGTAGTCTTTTGCTGCGTCGATTTCGCGATAGTCGCCAAATTCTTCGCGTAACTGTTCTATACGTGTTTGGTATAGGTCCATGCCATCGGTGGCTACGGTAATGAGAACATCTTTTTCGTCCATTTCGTAGTATTTCGCTACTTTTATTGTCGATAGTAAATTGCAAATAGCGGAGATACCAAAAAGCGGTAGTTGGGCAATGACTTCGTCACTAACACCTTGCGTTTTTAGATATTCATGCCCTTTTTCTTCGTTGAAGAGTCGCGATAAATTCATACAATGATTGTCGTCAACCGCAACGACGAGGTCAGTATTGCGTGTATTGTGAATCCATGGAATGTGTTTATCTCCAATACCCTCTATTTTGTGGCCACCAAAGCCGTTGTATAGTAACGTTGGGCATTGTAAGGCTTCCGCAACAGCGATTTTGGCTTGTGGGAATACCTCTTTGATAAGATCACCACATGCGGTGGTTCCGGCTGATCCGGAGGAACTAATTACCGCGCGACAACGGTCCCCTTCACGCATATTGTTCTTTAGTACTTCTACCATTGCATTTCCTGTGACAGCGTAATGCCACAAGTGGTTACCGGGTTCTTCAAACTGGTTAAAAATAACTACGTTTTTGCGTTCTCTCTTTAGTTCCCAGCACTTGTCAAAGATTTCCTTTACATTGCTCTCGCAGCCAGGTGTGGCAATAATTTCCCCAGCGACTTTTTGGAGCCACTCAAAACGCTCTGCGCTCATTTCTTCAGGAAGAATGGCGATGGATTTACACCCTAACAAAGCGCTGTTGTAAGCACCTCCACGACAAAAGTTTCCTGTTGACGGCCATGCCGCTTCATGGGTGGTCGGATCGAACTGACCGGTGACTAGTTGTGGAACCAGGCAACCGAACGTCGCCCCTACCTTGTGAGCACGGATGGGAAACCAGTGACCAAGGATGACAAAAATGCGTGCTTTTACTCCTGAGATTTCGGGAGGAATTTCTACATAGTTGACACTTCCGTACAATCCACCGTGTTTTTGTGGTTCGTTTTTCCACGATATACGAAATAAATTGCGCGGATGAAGATCTTCTAAACCAATATTTTTCAATTCATCTTTTATTTTTCCCGGGATAAGATCTGGATT
Organism: Candidatus Uabimicrobium amorphum; assembly: GCF_009002475.1. Taxonomy (GTDB): domain Bacteria; phylum Planctomycetota; class Uabimicrobiia; order Uabimicrobiales; family Uabimicrobiaceae; genus Uabimicrobium; species Uabimicrobium amorphum. Next base: position 7,537,184 of record NZ_AP019860.1, on the reverse strand, counting down.
TTTTTGCTGAGCAAAAGTGGGAATAATGATATTTTTTTCTTTGGCACGTTGTACAACATTTGCCAATTGTTTTTCGTTTGTGGTTAAGTCTATCATACAAAATCTCTTTATAACTTGACACGTTTCTCTTTTATCGCTATATTAGCTACAAAATTTAGCCTGCCAGCCAAATTTTACTACTTTCCTACAATTTTGGTTACATGTATGTTCATAGCAATCTATTACAACCAGCTTTCACCGTAGTTTGGGAGTTCCCGATGGCGAATGATGATCACATTCAACAAATGATGAATGTTCTTAAGAACAACCCTCGCGACATAGAAGCTTTTAAAAAGCTAGAGGAAAACTATTTGTTGTCACACAATTGGAAACAGTTGAGTGAACTTTATCAGTTGCGTGCAGACACTATAAGAAATGAAAATCCTTCTGAGGCTGCAAAACTTTACTGGAAATGCGGAGAGATATGTGAGCAACAGCTCAATGGGCGAGATGATGCCTTAGCTCCGTATAAAAGCGCTTTTGATTTGCAACCCAATTCTCAGTATGCAAGTAAGATAGTAAATATCTATTTTTTACAACAGAATTGGCACAAAGCTCTTGAAATTCTAAGACGGCAAAACGATTTATGTCAAGAAAAAAATGAGAAAGTCAATATTCTATTACAAATAGCATCAACGTATATAGAAAAACTCAAAGATCGCGACCAAGCAAAAAAATACTATGCCGATATTCTAAAAATGGCTCCTGAACACGGTGCCGCGTTCCACGCTTTAACGCGTTTATTTTCGGAAGATCAACAGTGGCGCGCTCTTTTAGACCTCTACAAACAGAAGCTATCGGTTACGGAAGATCGTCAAACACTTAGCGAACTTCTTACCCAGGCGGCGAGTATTGCTGACAATAAACTGAAAGATTGGCAATCGGCTTTGCAACTTTACGAAAAAATCATCGCCATATCTCCTAACGACTTCAATACGCTAAAAATTCTCGAAGGTCTCTACATAAAACAAAACAACTGGCAAGGTGTTATTGATATTATGGAGAAGCAGGTAAATGCCTGTGCGGAAAATGAAGAAAAAGGCGCAGCACTGTTGCGCATCGCCGTCATTTATCGCGACAAACTAGAACAGCGCGATGCGGCGATTCGTTGTTGCGAGCGAGCAATTGCCGTAGATGAGTCAGAAGCGGTGCTTTCGATGCTAGAAGAGATGTATCTGCAAAAAGAAGCGTGGAAAGATCTTGCGGAAATCTACAAACGGCAATCCGCACGGATAAAAGACCCGCAAAAGCGTTTGCAGATATATTGCAAAATAGGGGAGATTGCCAATGAAAAACTCAACAATCCTTCGATTGCAGTACAATGGTATCAGGTAGCCCTCAAGGAAGACCCCAAAAATATAACCATACTCAAGAAGTCGCAAGGCTTACTTGAACAGCTCAATCAGACGGATACTTTGATAAAAAGTTATCGCCATGAGCTAGGTTTGGTTTCTGATCGCGAGCAGAAATTGGCCATTTATGAAAAAATTGCAGATGTGTACAAGAAAAAAGGGGACTTGACGACCGCTGTTGCCGTTTATGAAGAAATGTATCCGGTATTCCCCAAATATTTGCCTGTTCTTGAAAATCTTAAGACGCTGTACACGCAATTGCAAAATCACGAAGGAATGGTAAATACCTTAAAAAGGCAAGCATCGTTAGCACCAAAAGCGAAGGAAACAGTAGCACTATATTTACAAATCGCCAAAATCCACAAAGAACAGCTAAAAGACTCCGACAAGGCCGTCAAATACTATCACCGCGCCTTGGAAATTGATGATACACAAATCAAATTGTATCACACCCTTAAAGATCACTATGCTGGCAAAGGGGATTACCCAAATTTAATTGAGATCATAAAGAACATCATTCGTTTGGAAAAAGACAAAGTGATTGCTGGTTACATGGAGATCGCTGAAATTTACCGCGATCGCTTGAGTGACATCAATGAGGCCATCACTACTTACGAAAAAGTACTGTCCATCGATAGCAAAAATGTACAGTGTTTAAAACAAATCGCCTTCCTGTATCGCCAACAAAAAAACTGGCCCAAATACGAAGAAATACAAAAGAGACGTATTAATGTTAGCTCTAGCACCAAAGAAATTATCGAATTTCGCTTTTCGCTATGCGAACTGTATCGCGCGAAACAAGATGCTGCGAATTTGGAAAAAGAACTACGTGAAGTTTTAAAAATAGACATCAATAACAAAATCGCCATTCAACAACTCGAAAAGTTATATCATGGTCAGGGAGATTTTAAGAGTTATATTGAAATTCGCAATTTGCAAACCGAAGCAATGGAATGGTCGACTTCGGTATTGTTCCAACGTTACTACGAAGTCGCGAGTTTGTATTTATCTAAATTGAAAGATGTTGAAAAAGCGATTTTTTATTTTGAAAAAGCACGGCATTTAGAGCCAAACAATTGGGATGTATTGTGCCACTTAGAGAAGTTGTATACCGAAACAAAACAATATCGCGAGTTAATTGGCATATTGGAAAACAAAGCTCCTCTCTGCGAAGAGGAAAGCGAGTGCGTTGCACATTGTTTTCGCATTGCTGTTACGTGGCAACGACAACTAAACAATATTGAAGAAGCGATTAGTGCCTTTCAAAAAGTGGTCACCCTTGACATTTTTAACCTGCAAGCACTCAATAGTTTAGAAAAACTATATGAAGAACGCGAAGAATATGCTGAACTTGCTGATATATATAACCGCAAAGCAAAAATAGCCGACGACGAAAATACGATTGATTTGTATGTGAAGGCCGGAAAATTATGGGAAACTAAACTCAATGATTCGGCAAAAGCGCGGTTTTTTTATGAAAAAGTGATCACCCTTGTTCCCGATCACAAAGCCACCATTGGTAGTTTGCTACGCATATATCGCAAAGATGAACGTTGGGACGACTTAGCGGCGACATATCGCAAAAAAATATCGATTACTCCTGGGCAGGAAGAAAAAATCATCCAATTGTTTGAACTGGCGTCGCTGTATCGCGAACAATTGCAGAGCCCTGAAAAAGCGATAGAGATTTACAATGAAATACTACAGATAGACCCCAAGCGCTTAGAAGCCATTTATCCATTAAAAGAATTACATTCGAAATTGAAGCGTCTCGTTTCATTATTCAATACCATTAAAATGGAATGTGGGCTTGTCACTGAAACAGAGAAACAAAAAAGTTTGCTATACCAGATGGCGGAAATTGCTGAGGACAACTTGTCAAACTTTCCGACCGCAATTGAGTGTTTTCACCAAATAGCTAAAATAGAACCAACACGTGAGGTTTATATTTCTTTACGTCGTTTATACTACAAGATCCAAAATTTGGAACAAGTGGTATGGAGTATTGACGAAGAAGTCAAGCTACTTGATGCAAAGGAAAGCAAAGTCAAAGTACTTTTTGAAAAAGCAAGTTTATGCCAAGGCTACCTCAAAAAATTAGAGGATGCGATTGCCACTTACGAAAATATAATTGCAATGATGCCAAATAGTATCAAGGCATACGAATCCATTACTAAAATTTATCGCCAAACACAAGACTTTGCAAATATTGTTCAAGTTCGCAGTCGGCAAATTCAGGTGGTTTCTGTTCCTGAAAAGAAAATAAGTTTGTTACTAGAATGTGCAAACTTGTGGGAGCACAAATTACAAAACGACGAAGAAGCCAAAAAGTGTTTGTTGGAAGTATTGAAGCTAAACCCCTCACTATTCTCTGCACGGCGTGATTTAGAGAACTTATATCGCAAAGAAGGTGCATGGGAAATTTTGATCCAATTCTTAGGGGAAGAAATTGGTTTAGTGAAAAACAATGTACGCATGGTAGAGCTACACAACACTATCGGAAAAGTGTATGAGAAAGAACTCAAAGATTTAGCGCAGGCGTTGAACTCTTACCAAGAGGCCATTAATATCAACAATCACGATTTACACGCCATCCAAAGTCGACAACGCATTTTTCAAGAGCAAAATAATTTTTCAGAGTTACGCAATGCGTATCGCATGGAGTTGGATATTCCCGATATCGAAAAACAACGTCGTATTTATCTACATTTGACCTGTGCAGAACTAGAGCGCTACAAACTCAGCGACATTGAAGCTGCGGCAGAACATTACAGATCAACATTGAATTTCGAATTAGACCCAAATAATCTTGTTGCGGTACGTGGTCTCGAAGAAATTTACGAAGAACAACAGAAATATCCGCAATTACAAAACATGTTGTTTAAGGAACTCGAATTACAAAAAAATCCACACCGTTTGATAGAAGTTCACTTACAACTCGCATATTTGATGGAAGATAAGCTAAACAACATTGATGTTGCCGCGGAGCACTTTGCTGAAGCGCATCTTTCGCGACCTAAGAACTTAGTGATTTTGCGCCGTCTGAAAAACTTACTACATACACAACAGCAATGGAAAAAATATGCCGAAATTGTGGAAAAGGAAGTGAACCTGTGCTCACATAGCAGTGAACTCATTCCACTCCATGAAGACTTACTCAACATATACCAGCAAAAACTTACCAATTTCGAAGCGGCGATCCAGCACGGTGAAGCTATTTTCGAGCTGGACGACAGTTATTTACCTAATATACAAAGTTTGCAAACTTTGTATAAAGAAATACGAAATATGCAGCGCTTGTCGGATATGTATTTACGCGAAGCGGCAATTATTCCTGAAACGAGTGAAAAAGAGCGTTTGACGTTTTTGTTCATGGAAACAGGAAAACTTTTTCAGCATGAATTGGGTAATTTAGAACAAGGTGTCAGGTGTTATCACAAGACTTTGTCACTGGTTCCGGCACATAAAGAGGCTTTGTCTACTCTAGTAAAAATATTTATCCAACACAAAAAGTGGGAAGATTTGCTTAGCTTGTATCAAAGAACCGTCAAAATTACCAAAAACAAGGGCGAGGTAGAAATTTTGCATCTCAAGATCGCCGAGTTGTTTGAAAAACAATTTCAACAACCAGAGCAAGCGCTCTTGCATTACCAAATTGTGCATAGCATGAACAAAGAAAACGTTCCTGCGATTGTGGGAATGAGACGTCTATTTGAACTGCAAGAACGCTGGGCATCGGCAATCGAATTCTTAAGCCTTGAAGTTGAGGTTACCGAGGAGAAGAAACAACCCTCTTTGCACTTGAAAATGGGAGAGTACTGGGAAGAGAAACTCGGTATGCCACATCAAGCGCTTACTTGCTACCAACAAGTGATGGCGCGTGGTTTCCACCGTCCAACCGCGGAAAGAATTATGTCGATCCAAGAGCAGGTGGGTGATTACCAAGGACTTCTTGAGATTATCGAAAAAGATTTGCGCGTCACGGAAAACCCTGAGCAGTTAGTGGACAAGCTGTTGCACCAAGGAAAAATTTTGTGGAAGAACCTTAACAATCTCGATGAAGCAATTGTTGCATATAGTAAGGTTCTAAAATTACAACCCACACAAATGGAAGCTATTGACGCTCTTGTCGAGCTATTCGAGAATAAAAATAAGTGGAAAGAACTCATTATTATTCTCAATCGCAAAAGAGAAAATACCAATGAACCTGGTACATTATGCAAAGTGTATTGTAAAATAGCCGATATATACAACCACCATATGCATGCCGGTAATATGGCCATCAAGAACTACGAGCATGCTTTAGAAATTACGCCTAAAAATATCAAAATCATTCATACTCTACAAAAACTTTATGATGAGTGGGGATATTCGAAAAAGCTCATTTCTTTGTATCAGCGTGAAACACAGCTGACGGAAAATGAAGAGCGCATCATCATTCTCTACCATAACATTGCTAAAACTTGGGAAAAGCGCCTTTTTGACGATACAGAGGCCATTAAGTCGTATGAACACTTGATGACACTCTCTCCTGAACATTTGGACGCCACAAGAGCACTTGCGCGGTTGTATAAGCGCTATCGTTTATGGGATAAACTCATTCCGATATATAAAATGTTGATTGCGCATGCCAAAGAAACACAAAATGTCAAAGAGGAAATTACGATCCTATTTTCACTTGGGGAAGTATATCGCGATGAGGTGAAAGATCTTGAGGCCGCTATCCAGATATTTTCCAATATTCTCGAACTGGAAGTAGCAAATATCAGTGCACTGCAAGCTTTGGAACAAATGTACAAAAGTCTTGGACGCTCACGCGATATGGCTATTCTCATTTCGAAGAAAATATCACTGTGCACCACAGATCAAGAGCGCATAGAGTTATATATTCATCTAGGTTCACTATACGAAAAAGAGCTGGGAGATCCAGATCATGCCATTCAGTCTTATGAATATGCACGTAGTATACAAGGTGACCGACTTGATATTTTAAACGCTCTCGATTGGCTCTATTATCGCAAGCAAAATTGGCAAAAATTTGCTGAAATTTGTCAACAAGAAATTCAACTGACGAAAAATGTTTACGACAAAGCCGATTTGTACTATCGCTTAGGTAAAACGATGCGTGATCATTTTGCGAATCTCGATCAGGCGAAAAACAGTTTCCTCAAAGCCATAGAATGTAAACCCGATTTTCGCGAGGCGTTGAAGTCTCTGCGCGGTTTAGCTCTACGCGAAGAAGACTGGACACAAGCCGTAAAATATATTGCGATGGAAATCAATTACATCCAAGATCCCGACGAAAAAATAGCAGCACTAACAGACCTTGGCTCTTTATATCAAAATAAATTGAAATTGATACAAAAAGCCAAAGAAGCATATCAGTCGGCCTTAGACATTGATCCTAAGTCGGCATTTGCGGTGCAGGCGATGGCGGACATTCACTACACCCAAAGCGAATGGCAAAATGCTGATGCACTGTTCGGACGTCTTATTCTACTTGTACATAAAGAAGAGAAGAGAAAGCTATCGAGCATTTATTACAAGTGGGGCTATATTTCGGAAAAACTCAACAAGAATGACGAAGCAATTATCCGTTATAACAACGCGTTAAAAGAATATGAAGAGAATCTCGAAGCGTTGCAAGCAGTGGGTAAACTATATTTTGAACGTGCACAGTGGGGATTTGATAAGAGTCAATGGCAAGAAGCCTTAGACATTTATTCGAAAGTTCTTGAGCATTCCGAGTTGGAAGATAAAATTACGGTCATTCGTCAACTTGCTATTATTCAAAAAAATCTTGGTCAAGTAGACGAAGCGATCGAAAAGTACCAAAAAGTCTTGGGAGCCTCTCCTGAGGATATGGAGGCGGTTAGTTCTCTTGCCAAACTTTATATTGAAATAAAAAATTATGAACAAGCTCTTCACTATCTTGACATGGTGGTAAAAAGCAACGCATCCTTTGTGGAAAGACGTGAAGCACTTCTTATCCAAGCAGATACTTTTGATCTCCTTCAGGACTATCACAAAGCAATTGATGCCAATCTCAAAGCTTTTTCTATGGGACTTGAAGACCACGAAATTCTCAAGAAACTTGGCGAACTTTACATTAAAGTGAAAGATTGGGAAAATGCACAAGAGTGGTTGGATAAACACTATCAATGTCTTGAAGAAGAAGAAGAAAAGGCAGAAAACCGCTGTTTAGTCGCACGTATCTATGAAGACGGCCTTAAAAAGGAAGATTTAGCGATCTCTGCTTACAAAGAAGCCCTACAGCACGATTCAACATGCGTACCTGCGATTCAAGGAATGGCAACTATTTATAAGAAAAAGCAAGATTGGGAAACTCTAGCAACAAGTTACGAAGAGTTCCTCAATAATTTACCACATGACAAAAAATTTATGGGGCTCCCCATTCATCTTGCTTTAGGTATGACATACGCCGATCATCTCAACAATTCTAAAGCGGCAATAAGTGAGCTTTCTAAAGTAATTGCCATTGACCCACATCACCTTGCGGCACGAGCTGCTCTTGCCAATATTAAGTCACAAGATCCCGTTCTGCATTCTGAGGCAATTTCAGAGCATATGTTGTTGTTGAGCAAAGATCCAACACGTGTATCTTCTTACCGGGCGCTTTTTAATATATTCGAAACACGTGAGCAAAGAGATCATGCCTTACGTGCTTGCCGTGCCCTAAATTTCCTTGGCGAAGTTCAAGAACAAGAACAAAATTATCTAACGTCTTCACAAGTAAAAAAAGCGGGACGTTTGTCCTATAACCACGTATTGCAGTACTTAGTGCCCAAAGAGGTGGGAATTCTACATGAGGTGATGGCACAAACCAACGATTACATGGCTAAGGCCTACCCCACAGATTTAGAAAAAGATTATGGTTTAAAGAAAAAAGATCGTTTAGGCCCCGAAAATTCACAATTACCAATATGTTACTACGGGGACAAAATGAAGCGTTGTTTTGATATCGAATTTGAAACCTATATCACACCGAAAAAAGGATATAAAATTTATATCGAGAACACGCAGCCAGCAAGCCTCATCATTACACAGCAATTTTTGGAAGCACTTTCTGATTTAGAATTAAAATTTGTGTTAGCCAAATACCTATTCTACATTGCGCAGAAACAGAGTCTTGCTGTGAAGCTACCTAAAAAGCAATTGAATAAACACTTTGATGATCTACACAAAGCATTCACGAACCAAGCGGCGATTTCTTCTTTCTCTTCTTTGACATCGCTATCAGAAGCGGATACGGCTTTAAAGAGAATCCGTGGTGGAATTCCACGTAAGATACGAAAAACCCTGGAAGATCGCGTAGATTTGTGGCGAAACTTGCCGAAGGCGAATTTCAATGCTTACCACACATCACTTGAGTTTGCCTCGAATCGTTGTGCAATGGTCCTTACCGACTCATTGGAATTAACCATTAACATGGTGTATAAGTTGGAGTTATTGAAAAATAGCGGAACTTGGGACAAAAACGCGGCCATTGCCAAGAATAACATACTACAAAGCAATGCGATTATAGATGTGCTTCTCTATAACATATCGAATAAATATGGTGAGTTGCGTAAGCTTTCAGGCATGGCATAATTAAGTACAGAAGTATGCTAGTATTTGGTGCCCCCACAATCGGCGATTAGCCGGCGGGAGGGCATCGCATACTAGTAAAACCCAATACTTAAAAAAAAGAGAGTCAAACATATCAATGAATGTTTGACTCTCTTTTTTTTTGGTTATGACGTATTGTTACGACTTATCTTGTTCTGGATCTTTTTTGGGCACAAAGTTAGGGGTTTGAATCGTTGCACCGAAAGGATCATCTACAGGAGCGTTATTGCTTGGCGTTTTTGGTGGAGACAGTGGAGAAACAGGTGTAAAACCACTGGTGTTTGTTGTTTGAATTGTCGCTGCAAAAGGATCATCTACACCACCCGCTGCCGGTGCTGCTGGCTTCGGAGGAGACAATGGAGACGCAGGAGACAATGGAGACACAGGAGAAACCGATTTAAAACCACTTAAATCATTCGTTTGGATCGTAGCACCAAAAGGATCCTCTACATTTTGGGGTGCTGCCGGACTGGGTGTTGATGGAGCACTCAGAGGAGAGATTGGTTTAAAACCGCTCAAGTTGTTTGTTTGAATTGTAGAGCCAAACGGGTCGTCGACATTGTCTTGAAATTGAGTATTTACAATATTATTGAGTTCTTGGGTGGCTGCTTTCAAATTATCGCAAAATACTTTGTCGTCGTTAAAACCTGCATAACGAAAAATCCCTTTGAGTTCCGCTGGAACATCTAGTAGCTTCACATCTCCGCCACGGTCGCGTGCTTTAGATATATTTTCTAAAAAATTCATCAATACTGGCGCGCTGATATGTTCAACCTTTTTCATATCGCAAATGATTTTGTGTTGTTTCAAGTTGAAAATACTGCTAAACGTGTCTTGTACTAAACCAATTGTCGCTTCGCTAATTTGCCCCTCTAAAGTCATTAGCTTTACATTGTTTTTTAAATCTTTTGTATTGATTTTCATCGCAGATTAGGTAGTCACCTACCTATCTCCTTTCTCAAGAACCATATAACAATTAAGAATATTCCTTATATGATTATATATTTTTTAATAATTATGAGCAAGAGCAAATTTGGTGGATACAAGGAAAGAGTGCGCATAGAGATCAATATACTTTTTCGAGAACGATGTCAAAATAACCAACACGACAATTTTGTTGTAGACGTTCAAAATCGCGGTAGTTGTTGTTTTCTTGGGCGTTGTTAAATTCCACAACAACTTGTTGTTGCTCTTCACGAGAGAGTTTGCGTAAAATCCTATCTTTTTTGTTTAGTGGATGATGGGCAAAATACATTTGCGAAGTTAACTCGAAATATCCACGTTTTGTCACCTTAAAATGAATATGTGGTGGACGCCACCAATTTCGATTCACCGGATACGGTCCAGGAACGATGGTTTTAAAGGCGTAACGACCACTGTCATCACAAATGTATCTTCCCCAATACTGAAAATTTTCATCAAGTGGTGCGTTGTGTGTATCTTCGCTGTGTTTATAGCGCCCACTTGCGCATGCTTGCCAGATTTCGACAATGGCTTTGGGAATAGGTTGACAATTTTCGTCGCGAACACTACCAAATATATAGACGATGTTACCTGTTGCTTGTTGCGTACTACCTTTAATCCTCGTTAAATCATTATCTTTCTCTTGGGATAAATCTTGTGGATAAAAGGGGCCTTCTGTTTGCGAAACAGTGGTTTCACAATCGGCCTTTAACGTAGAGAATAAACCCGCAAAAAAGCCAATGGAAAGTCCCAAAGCCTTGCGTCGTGATATTTTTATACCCATTGTGTTCTCCTATAAATAAACATAGTCATCTATGTAATATATATGATACAATAATCGAACTATGCACAAGAAAATTTTTATTGCAAGAAATTTAAAGGAAGTTAGCAATGAGAAAGAATCAATTTTTTTCTGCAAAAAATGATCAAAAACAAGAAAAAAGTCGTGTGAATGTCATTAGCAATATTATTACCAATGCCACGGGAAAAAACACACAGCAAACCATGGGGGAAGAGATACAAAATTTACGTGTGAGAATACAAACCCTAGAAGAAGAAATGCGGGAGTTAAAATCCCTGCTACAAAAAGATGATGGCTTGTCTGAACCCTCGTTACAAAAAGAGGAACGTCTACCCAAAACAGTAAAAGGGTGGTCGATTAAAAGCACCGCGAGTGCTATCCATGCAACAAAAAAAATCAAAAACAAACATCACCGCGTATATATATGTAAAAATGCCAAACTATTTTCGAAAAAACGAGCGCAAGAGAAAATCGAAAACTACATAAAAAAGCATAAAATATCTTTGTAAGGGAAAATTTTTGCATATATATTTTTCAACAGATTTTAGTGCGCAAAATAAACGACAAAATATTGATGATATCAAAAATCAAGTCAGTATTTGCAACATGCGCAACACAATTCAAGAAATAGAAGGACCACGTCATTACTCCTTCAATCCACATCACAACCATCATGTTCGCGAGTGGATTGCTACACAATTGATTGACTATGGCTACAATGTATACGAACAAGGACAGTATAAAAATGTTGTGGCGTTACCCAGGCAGTTGGAGTCAACAGTTACTATTGTCGCGGCACATTACGATAGTGTCCCTGAGACACCGGGGGCGGACGACAATGGAAGTGCTGTGGCGGCAATGCTAGAGTGCGCTCGGATTGTTGCTTCTCAGTCACTTCCCATTTGTTTTATCGCCTTTAATTGTGAAGAAGATGGTTTTCTTGGTAGCTATGATTTTGTTGAAAATTTATATGATTTCCCTCAAAAAATCGACTGTGTCCATGTCTTGGAGATGTTGGGATACTGTAGCCACGAACCTAAGTCGCAAAAAATTCCCACAGGAATATCCGTTCGTGGTATTGATACGGGTAACTTCATCGCCATCGTCGGAGATAAACAGGCCAAAGGTCAATTACAAAAAACATTACAAAACATCGCAACATACACAAATGAGTTATTGGCCGTAGGTTTACAAGCAACAATGATATCGACAAGACTATTACACATCTTAAAACGCAGTGATCATTTTCCTTTTTGGCAAACAAAAATACCCGCGTTGATGTGGACCGATACTGCTGAGTATCGCAATCCCCACTATCATCAACCTAGTGACACGATAGAAACTCTTGATTTTGAATTTATGCGCAGTGTAACCACAGCACTTGTTGCTTGCTTGTTGGAAAGTATGGTTTAATCTTAACTATAAGACTGTTATCCTAATTGTGATCGTCACCTTGACCGTGATCGTCACCTTGACCGTCACCTTGACCGTGATCGTCACCTTGACCGTCACCTTGACCGTGATCGCCACCTTGACCGTGATCGCCACCTTGACCGTGATCGCCACCTTGACCGTGATCGTGATCGTCACCGTCAAAACCATTGACGTAAGCGTAAATATATTTTAATGATAAACTTACTTCACCGTGTCATCCCTGACTCGATCAGGGATCCACGAACAGAAGTAGACGATATTGTTGGATCCCGTATCTTTCCAAAAACCAAGGTTTTTGGGTACGGGATGACAAGTGTTGTAAACCTTTTTTGGATTTCGTACTTACCTTTTAAGTTACTTTTTTCGGTTACGATTACGGTTACGATTACGGCTACGATTACGGCTACGGTCACGGTCACGATTTTTTAGATGATCTTTTCATTGGTCATCACTAGGGGCTGACATGTAAGGAGAAAAAATGTTTCGTTGTTCAAATTGCCATGAAAATTTAGTAAAAACAAAAGGCGCAAATGGGTTATATTGGAAGTGCCCATCATGCAAAGGACGCGCTGTTAGCTTGAGCATTTTGCGCCGCGTTTTGGATAAAAAATATGTAAATCAAATGTGGCAGTCGGCTTTCAAAGCCAAAAATTTAGGGCAAGATTGTCCTATTTGTCGTAAAGCCATGTACGAAATCTACAAGCCAGATCAAGATGTTTATCTCGATATTTGTAAACGTTGCCAATTTGTATGGTTTGATCCAAATGAATATGAAGTGGCACCTAAAGTAGAAAAAGCTCCGGAGAAGAAGGATCACAAAGCTTTATCAAATGAAGCCACACAAATGCTCGCCATCGCTAAAGTTAAACTGAAACCCCATAAACCTGCGATTGTCGATGATCAATTGCCCGATGCTTGGTGGAAAGGTGTTTTGGGAATATTTGGTCTACCAGTGGAAGAAGATATGGAAAAGCCTTCGCGGCCAGCGATCACTACGTGGTTGTTATCCGCAGCTATTTTTTTAGTCAGTGTGCTTTCTTTTTCTCATCTCATGGATGTGGTGATGGCTTACGGACTTATACCAGCACAAGCAATGCGCGGCGGCGGGATTACTTTCTTGACATGTTTCTTCTTACACGGCGGAATTATTCATTTACTGGGAAACTTGTACTTTCTACTCGTCTTTGGAGATAATGTCGAAGATTATCTGGGAGCGCCTAAGTTTTTGTTGATGACTTTTGTGGCAACGTTTTTGGGATGTTTAATGCACATTGCGTTAGACCCTTCGTCTACACGGCCGTTAATCGGAGCTAGCGGTGGAATATCTGCCATCATAGTATTTTATGCCTTACAATTTCCCCATGCGCGATTGGGAGTATTTGTGTGGATTTTTACCTACATTCGTTGGCTAAACGTTTCGGTAAGATTTGCTTTAGGTGTATGGATTGTGATACAAGTCATTGGTGTTTTCGAGCAAGTTGCCGGATTTACGAATGTTTCGGCGATGGGACACTTGGGGGGAGCGATTGTCGGTTTTATATTTTGGTGGTTTTTCAAAGAAGATCGACAACAAAAGTCGCTACGAAGATTGGATGAGATACGCAGCCAACGAAACGTGTAGTGAATTAAGATAAGAGTATCGTTTTCAGATTGGTGCCCTCACGATCGCCTTGTAGATTTCAGTTACGCTGAAAGCAACAATTCTCAGGCCTCTCCCACTGGGAGAGGCGTAATACGTTTTAATTTGTGTTATTATTTTACTTTATTGCGGTCAAAGATCATTTCCGTATATTGTTAGAAAGAAGAATTTATGAAATATCTACAGCTATCTAGTGGTGAAAAAATGCCCGCTTTGGGTCTTGGAACTTGGAAGTCGGCTCCTGGTGAAGTATATGAGGCGATTCGTGAAGCCATCCGTATAGGTTATCGTCATATTGACTGCGCAGCCATTTATCAAAATGAAGCGGAAATAGGCAAAGCGTTTAGTGATGCGTTTTCTGCAGGAGACGTGAGCCGCGAAGAGTTGTGGATTACCTCAAAACTTTGGAACGACGCGCATAAAGCCGAAGATGTTTTACCCGCTTTGAAAAAAACACTGCATGACTTGCAGTTGGATTATCTCGACTTGTATCTAATTCATTGGCCAATCGCTTTTCAACCACAAACGACTTTTCCAAAAGATGCCAGCGGATTTTTGAGTTTAGAAGAAGTACCTCTGAGTGAGACATGGCAAGCAATGGAAGAATGTGCACGTCAAGGCCTGTGCAAGCACATTGGCGTTTCTAATTTTAGCATTACGAAGTTAAAGAGTTTGGTATCGTCTGCACAAATTATACCCCAAGTAAATCAAATCGAAATGCATCCACTTTTGGCGCAACCAAATATGCTAGAGTATTGCAATGAAAATAATATCGTTCTCACCGCTTACGCGCCGTTGGGATCAAAAGGTCGTGAAATCAAAGAAGAGGAACCTGATTTGTTGACAAATCCCGTTATTAGCGATATTGCCAAACAACACAATTGTACTGCTGCACAAGTTCTCATTCGCTGGGCAATTGAGCGCGGAACCTCTACGATTCCTAAATCAACCAATCGCGATAGGTTGGCTCAGAACTTTGCCTCCATCAATGTTTTTCTCTCTGCCGAGGACATGAAGGCGATCGACGCTTTAGATAAGCATCTGCGATTTTTTCATGGAAAGTTTTGGGAAATGGAAGGAGCACCATATACTGTTGCCAACCTTTGGGATGAGTAAATTCAAACCGAGTATGTACAATGCTCATGATGTGTGGAACACGTTGTAAAAAAATTTATAAAATTATTCCGACAGCCATCGCAGTTTTCCCAATATATTTACACAACTTATAAGGAGCATATGATGGAAAAACGTAAAAATATGGGGGACTTACTGGGTTTAGGCTTGTCGGATAGTTTTGAAATTTCAGACAGTAATGTGGAAGCATCGCAATTTCAACAACAATTCACTATAAAGCCCGGTCAACAAATCAAACAGTACTCAATTATTGACAAACTGGGTGAGGGTGGTATGGGAGTTGTCTACAAAGCTTTTGACAACCATTTGCAGCGCGAAGTGGCGATTAAAATTTTATGTGGTAACAAAGACTTTAACAAGTTGTTAAAAGAAGCAAAATCCATTGCACAACTCAATCATCCGAATATTGTCCAAGTATACGAGGTTTGCGATACATACCCTTATTTCTTTGCCATGGAATTTATCGATGGCGTTTCCCTGGATCAATTCATCCAACAATACGGTAAAAAATTCCAAAAACAAAATTACTATCGCGAAATCGCAAAAATATTCTCGTTGGTTGCAATCGCTCTAGGTTTTGCCCATAAACGCGGGATAATCCACCGCGATTTAAAGCCCGAAAACATTATGCTGGATAGCAACTTGCAGCCGAAAGTCATGGATTTTGGTATTGCCCAGGTGATGAATGACAAAAGAGAAACTGCAGAGGACAATTTTGCTGGCACACCAATGTACATGTCTCCACAGCAAGTCAAAGGAGTAAAGCTCGATAAAACAACCGATATTTACTCTTTAGGAGCGACTTTATATGAGGCCATCACTTCTAGAGAACCTTTTCAGGGAGACAGTGCTTTAAACATTATGTTCCAGATAGTACATAGTGATCCCCTCGTACCGCGCACAATAAATCCCGAGATCCCCATGGACTTGCAGAGCATCTGCTTGAAATGCTTGCAGAAGGCACCCCAGCGGCGTTACCATTCCATGCGATTACTTGCCAAAGATTTACAGAACTTCCTTCAGTTAAAACCTATCGCGGCAAAACCACCACGTAAAATCGAAATTGTCTACAAATGGATGTTGCGTAACAAACTCACTACGATGATTGCGTTGGGTTGCGTTTCCATTATAGTACTACTCAGCACGTACTATATTCACAATCTGAAACAGGCGCTACAAAAAATATCTACCGCTTTACACGCAAAAGAGGAAGCACAACGTGAAAGAAATTATTACTTAATCGGTCGTTATTATGAAATGGTGAATCGCAGTGTACAACAAAAAGAGTTTTCTGCTGCCCAGAGAGATTTGCTAGAATTAACAAATGCTTACTCTCAAGCCAAACTAGGAGATGCACAACAATATCTAGAGTATCGCTTTTTCAAAAATAAAGTTGCTCCATACACCGAGAAGTTAATCGCAGATTTTGGAAAAGAGACAAAGATTTACCACGTTGGTTCCACTCTTCTTACTGTAGATGGACACGGTGTAATTGCGCTACACGACAAACAACGAGGCATGTTGAAAAAAAAGAAAGAAGTTCACGATGTACAAGCCGCATATGATAGCGCTCTTAGCAAGGATAAAAAATATATTGTTCTGTTGTGTAAGAAACGTTTAACTGTCGGTTCTAACTACTGTCTATACATTTATGACACCACAACTCTAAAGAAAATTGTTTCTCAAAAACTGATAAACACCCATAAACGCGAATATAGCCTTTGTCGTTTTTACGATGAGAAATCTATCGTAGTTGCAGGTAAAACGATAGATCTTTGGCAGTGGCGCGGGAAAAATGTTTATGAAAAATATAGTCACACCTCTCTGAGTAAAGAAACAAACCACGATATGTACAACAAAGTCACTTCTTTGGACATACATCGTGTAAATAAAAAACTGATCTTTGTGTACAGCGGATTGTTGTATGAATATTCTTTTACTGATGATCGACTGAAAAAAATTCCTTGTATGCCGGATAAATACAAAGTGTTTTGTCGATATGACCAACGGCAAAATGTTTTGTTTGCTACGCATGACGGCAAGATGTATCGTTTAAATAAACGTGGGGAAATCATTGAGTTTGAAAAAAAGGATCATTTTGAAATCAACAAAATTATATGTCGCAAAGATTATATTTTTGCTTCGAGCAAGCAAGGTCTAATACATATTTGGAACTCCACGGGGAAAATATATCGAACCATTGCCACGGACGTTGAGCCATTACATGATTTTTCTGTAAATAAGTCACGGATATTTACCAACAATATGCGATTAGTTTATGTCTATGCGATGACACCACAAGAAAATCCCTTTGTCGTAGAAGAAAAGAAAAACTACAAATATGTTTCTCTTGCCAAAGATCATTTTGTTTATGGCGATGGCTTTCTAAAAATAGTAACGCGTGATTTGCGAACATCGACAATGCAAACCACCGCATACCAATCGTCTTATGCCACCTATGTACCAGAGAGTGGTGAGTTATGCATACTTGCCGGTGCGCTGGATACTTACCAACCCGTTCGTTACCAAAAAATTGATTTTCGTGAAACATACCGCCAAAAAAGTTCTCAACAGTTTTTTCGTAGGTTTATAAACGGTTTTATTTATCGTTCATCGCAAAAATTATATGTGTACAACAAGGCCGCCGCAACGACTGTATGGAATTTACGAACGCGTGATTTACTTAATGAAACTTCTGCGATTGAGAGAAAATCATCTGTGGTTTCTGCTGCCTTAAGTCCTGATGAACGTTATATGGCCTTTACCTTTCAACGTGGTAGTTCTATTGTCGTTTCCGATTTACAAACGAAAAAAAAATACAGTGCGACAATAGGCTTTGATGTTCATAGAGAATCAAAAATTACATTTGCTGTTTTACAACAAAAAACGTATCTTATTCTGGCAATAGGTAGTAAAATTTTTGTGTACGATTTTGATAAGTTACTACAAAAACAAACGCAAAACGTTTGTATGCAAAAATACAAAGACTCTATTACATCTTTCACCGTTGTGTCTGGAGAGCGTTTAATTTCCATGGACAGCAGAGGACGCGTTATCGTGTGGAACTTAGCAAACATCGAACAATCAAACCTTGATCGTTTTCTTTGTGAACTTCGCGGAGAATCTGCGCAAATCATAAACGACTGCGTCTACAGCAAAAAATACAATAAGCTGATTACTGTGGGATCGCAGGTTTTAATTTGGGATTTTAATTAGTTGGGTTACTATGTGGAAAACAACGCGTTGGTCGCAAATTTTAGAAGCACAACAACAAAATAGTAAAGCGCTAGAGAAGCTATGTCAAGACTACTGGCCGTGTATTTATAAATTTGCTGACCAACGCTACCGAGGTCTTGAAATAGAAGATCTTGTCCAAGATTTTTTCGCTAAATTTCTCGAAAATAAATGGATTGAACGCGTTTGTAAAAACAAGGGAAAATTTCGTACATTTTTGATCACCACATTTGTGCGCTTTGTTCGCGATGAGCGCGTGCAAAAACAAAGCAAGTTCGAAAATAACATGTGTAGTTTCATCACCGAAGAGGAAATGAATAGCTTTAATAGCTACTGGGTAGAAAACTTGCTAGAGCTTACAAATCAGAGAATGTACGAATATTATCTGCACAAAGACCGATGTGAATACGTTATATTTCGCATCTATTACTATCCTCCTCAAAGCGCTTTTTTTCGCAACGAAGATATTTTTACTGATGTGTTGTTGGAGCGAATTCGTCAAAATAGTACAACTGTAGATCGTTTAGTTTATCGGGAAGTGAATAGCAATAGTAGTTATTCTTTGTCGCAAGCATTCAACAAACTCATCAGTGGTCGTTGTTTCACTGCGGCAGATGAAAGTGACTACTTGTTTGATGAAATTGACTTAAAAAATAAGAAGTTTTTCATCGGTGAGTTGCATAAAGTTTTTCATCAGTACAAATTCACAGAGCACAATCTAACCTCTGTTTTGAATGAGTTGATTCAAGATGAAAATCTAGCCCAACAACTGGATGATCAGCAAAAAAATACCGGCCATATAAGACAAAACCGTTGTCTTCTAGAAAATCAATATCCACAATACATAGAAAAGCATTCTATCAAAGTAAACCGTAAGTACTTCGACAAATATTATCATAACTTCGTTGTACCCCTCTTCTTACACAAACCGTCCTATCTACAAATGGCAGAATACTTTGGTATATCTAAGCACTATGTTGAGAAAGCAATGAAATCTTCCACTCAAGTATACAAGAAGTTACTACGCGATGAAGTGTCACGTTATGTTTGTCCACAAGACATCGTTAGTGAAATTCGCTATTTACAAGATTTAATGTTATAATGGCAGAGAGGAAAAGTTTCGATATCTACTTATTCTGTTTGGGGAGAGACATTTGAATTTAAAACATCTTGGTCTACGCATCAAGAGGCAACGTGAAAAGCAAAAGTTACGTCAAATTGACATCGCAAATGCATTGCATGTCAGTTCTCAAGCCGTTTCAAAGTGGGAACGCGGCGAAAATGCACCTGATATTTCCTTACTAGTGGAACTCGCACGTCTTTTAGACATCAGTGTCGAATGGTTACTTGTAGGGGAATTTCCTGAAGCCGACACGTTTGATGCCACTATTTTTTGTACGAGTCTAAATGGCTTTGCTGAAAAATCCAAGACAACACATCCTCGTGATTTAGCTACTGAGATGAATAGCTTGTTTTTCACCATCACCGAAATAGTGCTCAAACACAATGGAGTACCCGTCAAATATGTGGGAGATGGTTTTTTAGCCTTTTTTACCGGAGAGAACTCGCGAACAAATGCCATTGATGCGGCGATAAGATCGAGAAAACTAACTGGTAACAACGATTTGATTGTGTCTTTGCATTTCGGAGCCATCTACTTGGGAACGATTGGCCACCCCGATTATTCGTGTAAAGATATTTTAGGAAAAAACGTAAATACTTGTTTTTTGGTTCTGCCGTGGATTGCGAAAAACTGTGGCTCGGGGATCGGTATCACGAAACCAACTTTAGATGAAGAACATGAATTTACGTATTGTGGTAAGCTGACTACGGTGGCTGGATTGGAACAAGAGGTTTTTCAAGTCGACTATTCGTGATAATTTTGTGGTTTTTATGAGACACAAATGTTATAACATGCGTGTTACAACACAATTAGTTAAGAGGATGATCATATCAACTTAACAGCGTACAGGTATATTGCGATGTACTTTGCTTAGAGATGGGGAATTATGATGAGAAACACAATATATTTTTTACTACTAATACTTTCTTGTAGTTTTATATGCGGGTGCATGGGAATTAACGTAGGGGGTGTAGCTGCATATAATTTGGTTACAGGAGAAGACAATCCCGTACAGCCAGACCAACCATTTACCACCGCACCACAAATACTATCATTTCCACCACGTTTTATAACGACTCCTATAGGTTTTATTATCGAATTTGGTACTTTTCCGGTAATGGCTCCGTTGGGTTTTATCGGTGGGAGTGTCTGGGGAGTTGCTAACATATCATCTGCACGTAAAAAACAGAGAGCGCGCAATCCAGAAACACCTGTAGAAGAGATGGAAAAAATGTCACAAGACTCCGATCCTGAGTATCGTAAACAGGTCGCTTTAAACCCAAAGGTACCTCTGCGTATTTTACTGCGTTTAGCACGTGATAAGGAACCTGAAGTACGTCGTTACGCAATATTCTCCTTAGGAGATCGCTACGATGACATCGATAAAATACTACCGATACTACTAGAGAGTCTTGAAGATCCTCTTATGGAAGTTCGTCACACGACAATACAAACGGTAAATACCTACCGAAGATTTGCACGCAAAGCCGTTCCGCAACTCACGAAGTTGTTGTCTGATCCTGCGGATTTAATAAAAATGGCCGCAGCAGAAGCTTTGGGTAATATGGGTATGCACGCAAGATCGGCAATGCCAATGTTGAAAAATCTACTGCGTAGTGACAACGAGCGTCTCAAGAAAGCTGCTCTAGATGCGCTGGATAAAATTACTGGACGAACAAACGAATAATGGAAACGTAGTCCTTTATCGTTGCATAAAACTGTATCACAAAATGGCTTTGTAATTTTGACCGTAAGTAATAACACATCAATACATTGCACGACCAAAGTGTACACTTGTAACTGCAACTTTAAAGTAGTTTGATTTTAATAAAACAACAGCAAGCTGTTGAGTAAAGTTATCCCTGAACCTCAGGGATAACGAAGTAAAACCATCGTCGGGTAACAATCTTAGCACCAAAAGTAAAAAGTTGGATCAATATTTGACGGAGGAGTTTCATATGCTTTTTACTGACAGCGACAAATATCTTCATCACAATACATCTTCATTACCTACCATCGATAAATCCATTGTTTTATTGTCTTGTTGTCAACAACTCCTCAATGAAGTGGATTCCTTGCAGCATATGCGATCATTTTTACAACGCACACTAGCGATGGTACTTTTCTGGAAATACAACAAATACCGTGGAGAGGTACAGCGTTGCACGCAGAAAATTAAGCAACTGATGGAAGGCATAGGGCAACTATTCTCGCAACTAAACCATTCATGGCAAGATCCTAAGTCCTCGGGAGTAACAGATGAGTGTAAAGTACGAGAAAACCAAGCGTTGGTACAGAATATACATGGTACAGAAAGTGACATCATAGATGATGTCATCGGGTGGCGACTCGTTACTTTGGCGATGATGGGGGACCGTTTGCAGCCAGCTCTTCTCATTGCTCCATATGTTCGAAAACACATGAAGGTTACTGATATTGAGAAAACACATCTAGCACTTCACCAACTTTCACAAGGCTTAAAGAAAATTGTCGCTTACGACGTGGTGGATCGCGAAGTGTTAAATCTTTTGATCTATCGTTTGCGGAATTTGTGCATCGCTGTGGAGGAGAATGCACCGCAAAAAACCAAGTTTGTATTTTTATATACCTCTATGGAGTGAGAATTGGTTTGTGGACAAGCGACAAAATACTTGTCCATTATCTTTACTTTTGCTCTAACCAGTTGCGAATCTTACGTGGGGTAAATTTCTTGCCATACATCGCTCGTAGATCTTTGTAGTTGTTTAATTCTTTTGCGACATCAGCATAACTGAGTCCTTGGCTTTTTAAATCTTTTGCCGTGGCGATGATTTGTACCTTGTTTTTGTCTTTTTCATTTTCTTGAAGTTGCTGATCTTTCTTAAACAGCTCACTGCATGAGTTATGAGCATGATCAATAGCGGTTGGTACGGGCAAATCAAATACAAAGTTCTTGGCAAATTCCAAGTCTACTTTGTGGCCAACGGAAACATAGGTCACTTCGCGATTTTTGCGCATGGCAATACCGATTTCATCTCCCATGTGAGAAACAGGGGCGATAGGTGCCTTTTTTGACAGCGGTTTGTGATTGCCCACTAGAAGAGATTTTGCACAACCAATCGTGGGTATGTCGAGACACAAACCCATATGACACGCAAGACCAAAACGACGCTTGTGAATGAGACCATTGCCATCTATTAAAACGACATCAGGTGTTGTTTGCAATTTTTCAAATGTCTTTAGCAAACACGGAACTTCTCTGAGGGCAAAAAAACCAGGTTTGTAGTTATGCGGCGGTTTCCCGACCCACGTGGCTTTTTCCACGACTTCGCCACTTGATATATCAACGACCACTACCGAAGAAAACGCCTTTTCTCCGTGTTTACCATAACTGACATCGGCACCGGCGACAAGCCGCGGATTTTGTGCATGATTTTCATGAATCACTTTTTGTGCATGTTGCTCTTGCCATAGAATCGCTTGCTCGGTTTCTTCCGGCATCAATAAATATTCTTTTATTTCCATTGTTTCGCCTTTCTAACTTACTCGTTTGCAAAAACAACCACAGAAAACACACTAAGTTAATGGACGAAAAAAATAGTCTATTGTTTGCTGTTTTTTGTTTTCTGTGGTTATTCATCAAATTTTAGGTGTAGATTAGCGTCCCCAAACCTCGACAACTCCTGGCTGAGAATAGTCGATACCTTTGGTTTGATACACAAAGTCAATGCGTTTGACGACTTTTTTGCCTCCAATACTAAAAGCGCGACTTGCCTCGCCTGCTTGGAATGTTTTGTTGATCGGAATTTGTAGCGAAGTGTCGTCGGTAAAATAGACAACCGCTTCGGTGATGTGCACTTTGCGATTGCGAATATTGGTACGCAACATGCTAATGGTTTGCGAACTACCGTAAATATAAATACTTTCCAGGTCAGATCCTTGTGACACATTGGCCTGCCCAAGTAAATTCCAATTTTTTTCGGCTTTTTCGGTCATGGTCACAACTTTTTTTCCGCGGGCACCGAGTAAGTGGATCAGGGCACGTCTACCACGAGAATGGCTGGCGTATTTGAAAACAACTTTCTCGATGAATCTTGCCCCTTGAAGTTTCAACTGCTCAGAACTGTTTTTCGCCACGAGTTTATTGACAACAATACTTTGTAATTCGCCATTACCAAGATGCACCGCTACATTGTGAATAAACACGTCGTTCTCTTCTGCCTGCAATTGCAAAGCATGAAATGCTCCGTGGTGTTTACCAACGACAATAGTGTCGTATTCGCTGCGAAAGTTGACGGTTTTAGAGCCAAGGTGTTGCCAATCCGTTTTCGGAATATTACTCGTTGAGTCGCGTAGTCCCCACACTTGAATGCGTGGTTTTTTACCAAATAATTTTCCGCGGTACTTGAGAGAAACGTGTAAAATAACGCGTTTTCCACCACGCAAGCTAAAAACCTCTGTCTCTTGACCACGACTTAATTTACGACCAGCAAGTGGTATAAGTTGTTGCGTGTAGTCGGAGAAGTGAACTGTCATACTCTGTAAACGCAAACGGCCTCCGGCAGCGTGCATGAGCTTTATTTTATTGAACATTCCTTTTTCTTTGACAGTAATCGCATCTTTATCTCTTCGGGTTACGGTTCTTTCTCCCAATAAAATCCACTCTCCTGTAGGTGTACAGTAAGCCATACTTAAGATACAAATGGTCAACAACAACTGTTTCATGAATTTCCCCCTAAATTTAAATTTATTTATCTTAAAATTGCCCTATAATCGTAATCTGTGCAAAATTTAATCGATGACACACTTTACAGTTTGCTGAATTTTGTCGTCATTGTCAAACGGATAATAGGAGACGTACACATGCGTGGTATTTTCATTTTGTTATTTTTATTTTTATTGGGTTGTGGTGGCGAAGCAAAACGCGCGGCAATAGGGGAAGATGAAGTGATCGTTGCGTTTGGCGATAGTCTTACATATGGCGTGGGAGCGTCCACACAAAATAATTATCCTAGTGTCCTCGGAAAATTACTGGATCGCGAGATCGTTGCAAGTGGTGTATCAGGCGAAACGACAAAACAAGGCCTGCGCCGTTTACCAAAAGTTTTGGCAAAATATTCTCCGCGTATTTTATTGCTGTGCTTAGGTGGTAACGATTTTTTGCGTAAGCATTCTCAGAAATCAACGGTGGCAAATCTCGAAAAGATGATAGAGCTAGCACAACAACAAGATATCGAAGTGGTCCTTATAGGGGTACCGCGGCCTTCGATTTTTTTATCTACCGCAGAATTTTATGCACAACTTGCTGAAAAGTATAACCTGATATACGAAGGGGAGTCTCTGGAAAGAATATTGGGCAAACAAAGCCTAAAAGCAGATCCCATACACCCCAACGCCGCAGGATACGCGCAAATGGCGCAAGCAATTGCCAATACCTTACGTTCGTCAGGTCTTGTGCACTAAGAGTTCATCAAGAACGTAAACTATGCTTGTGAACGGAACAAAAAAGACTAGGTTTCGGCTCATAAAACATTCGAAAGGAGTTTTTCACTTGGAAAAGTCACAAGAGTTAAATGTCGCCGTTGCGCAAATTTTAAATAGTGAAGTATCCCCATTAGATACCGATGGCATCGCACATTATTTCGTTGATCCTAAAAATACACGTTATGCCAAAGTCATTCCCCATGAGAAGTGGCAAGAAAGTACATTTCACCAACGGCTAGTTATTGATGTTTTTCCTAAAGATCAAAGTATCGCCGTGTCGTATTTCTGTAAGGAAAACGACGTTTCTTTTCGGATAACTCACTGTAAAATAGATGCCGTTCTCGTTTATGAAGACAAAGAGGAAGATGAACCGGAATACGAAATCATTTTTGAGACACCTGATTTGGGAGGAAATTCGGTAATGGTGGAACTGCAACCTAGCTTGAATGCAGCGGTGGGAATATTTTACAACAAAGACGTTTTTCCTGAATTGATTACGAAGAAGTGGCCCATATAAATCGTTTGTTTTTTGATAAGTAATGATCTATTTTTCGAGCCCGAGCCTTCGTTAGTTTGAATGATGACAGGATCTAGTCGCGGCCATTTGCGGTATGGGAAGGAAAGGAGTGCCTAAAGTTGTTTATCTGTTTTAGGCACTCCCATGTTTTGTTGTCGCGTAAAAAGTACACCATGCTATGGCATCGCCATGATGTTGTCTAATCATATGGTAAGGTTTTTTGTACTGTTTTTTGGACAAAGATGTAAAACAAAAAATGCTTATGTAGATTATATCATTTGGAAACAGTGATATCTCAATATTATATGAAGCGCTCAATAACATCAAAAATAGTGGAAATATCTATTGGTTTTGTCACATACTCGTCACATCCGGCACTTAGGGCTTTTTCGCGATCTCCTACCATCGCATTCCCTGTTACAGCAATAATCGGAATATGCTTGGTTAAGGCATTATTTTTTAAAATTTGTGTTGCTTGTAATCCATCCATCCTAGGTAGAGAGATGTCCATGAGTATTAAGTCGGGTTGCTGTCTCTGGGAAATACTAATGCCAGTGATCGCTTCTTCCGCTTCTAAAAGCTCATAGTCATCTTCTAAAAGTTGAATGAGGAGGTCGCGGTTATCCTCAATGTCCTCGATAATTAAAATTTTTTTCATCTTTCCTCCTCTAAACGCGAGTTAGAACTTTTTTCAGTTCTTCGATGAAATTTTTTTCTGAAAAACATTTTTTCTCCATTACTTTTTGCGCTTTGATTTGCAACAGTTTTTTTTCTTCTGCTGACAAATCTTTTGCCGTAAGAACAATTACTGGTATGTCGCGCCAATTGTTTTTTGCGTGTAATTGATCTAGAACCTCAAACCCGTCCATTACAGGCATCATGAGATCCAGCAGTATCAACTGCGGTTTGTTTCTTTCGATGGTTTGTAACGCTTCTTTACCATTGTAAGCACTAGTTACCGTATGTCCATGCTCCTCTAGGACATTTTTTACAATTTCTTGTATTTCTGGAGAATCATCCACAATGAGAACGGACAAATTCTCAGGTAAACACAGGCGCTGAATGGTCGCAATAAGTATTTTTTTCTCAACTGGTTTTACGAGACACGCGGCAATTCCTGTCTCGCAAGCGGAAAATTTATCATCGACATTCGAAACGACGATAATGGGAATATCCATTGTCTTGGCGTCGCATTTTAACGATTGAATGATTTCGTAGCTGCTCTCTCGTGAAAGAAACAATTCTAGAATAATCACTTGGGGTATGATTCTTTTCGCTATATGTAACCCTTGTTCTTTATCAAAAGAACAAACAACAGAATAGCCCTCGTCTTCGAGATTTTTTTTCATGGATTGTAAGGCAACGATGTCGTTTTCGATAATGAGTATGCTGTTACTTTTTACCACATCAGTTTTCGTTGAAGGTGAAACTAGCGGCAACTTGACTGTAAACGTACTTCCTTTGCCTTCTTCGCTATCTAATTCTATTTTCCCTTGGAATACATCGACCAACTTTTTTACGATAGACAATCCTAAACCCGTGCCCCCGTATTTACGTGTCGTTGATGCATCTTCTTGGCGAAACTCCTCGAAAATAAATCTTTGAGCCGCAGGTGAAATACCCACCCCTGTGTCGATACACGCACATACCAAGTAATCATTTTCATGGTAGGCCTTTAAGGTGACACTACCTTGATGAGTGAATTTTACGGCATTACTCAGTAGATTGTTTATGATGCGTAAAAACTTTTCTTTGTCACAGTAGAAGTCATTGAGTTGTGGGGCAATTTCCAGAATAATTTCTACATCATCATTTTTTAAGACGTCTACATATTGTACACTTTCTCCTAGTGTTTCGGCAACATTAAAAGAGGTATAATACAATTCCATTTTTCCCGATTCGATTTTTGAGATATCAAGAATATCGTTTAATGAATGTAGCAATGATTTACTATTCAACAGCACCTTTTCCAAATTTTTTAGTTGGCGTTTGGGTAGGATGTCCCGGGTTTTTTTTATGACAAGTCCTGTGAAACCGATAATGATGTTCATTGGCGTGCGTAGCTCATGAGACATCGTTGCCAAAAATTCTGATTTTAAACGATTGGCCGTTTCCACTTCGCGTTGTTTTTCCAATAGTTCGTATTCTTGGTTGCGCAAAATTTTATTTTGTTTTTCTAGTTCGCTGCGCTGCACCTTTAAATCTTCGGCAAGACTTATGATTTCATCTCTAGAAAAAATATTACTTAGCGCTGCCGCAAAATGAAAAAGGATTTTTTCTAAAAAAGAAATGGTATTTTGTGCATAGTGAGAATGGGTAGAACCTACAACGAGAACACCGATGAGTTCATGCTGTACGACAAGAGGTAAAAAAAGTAAAGATTGTATGGCGACCATCCCTCCACTTCCGGTAAGTGGCCAATTTGTTTGGGTTAAATCGCGTAAATGTATGGTTGTCTTGAGTTGACCAGCTTCACCAACAAAACTTTCTCCCAACGCATAGTTTTTACGGAATAGTTCGCTGTCAGGAACCGCATAGCCATTTTTGGGCTCTAATAACAAGTTTTGTTTATTGAAAATATAGAATAATCCCATCTGTGAGTGGCTAGATTCTATAATTTTTACCATACCAGCTTGTAATAAATCTTGTGTTTGCAGATGATGATTTAATATCTGTAGTATTTCGGTTTGCTGTTTAGACGCCAGTTGTTCTTTTTTGAGGAGAGTTTCGTTCTTGATTAAGTTATTCTCCACATGTTTACGTTCCTGAATTTCTTTTTCCATGTTGGAGGCTTGCTGTTCTAAATCGCGATGGCTATTGCGAAGTGCGTGAAGAATAAACCCCAGAAAAACAACACCGCTAAAAATCATCACCGCCAACAAAATAGCTGTGGAAGATAGATCCTTGTGAATATCATCAACGGAAAAAGATACTTCGAGAACTCCACGCACATCTCCGGTTTCCCAACCATCCTTTGGAGTTTGTGGATGTGTGTTGTGGCAGTTAACGCAACTTTCACGCATTACGTCCGCTGTTGCATAACGCAAAATACGTTGGTTGTTTTCCTCGGTGAATTCATAAAAAGGTTGATAGCGATTTTTGTTAAGGGATTCCCAGGCTCTACGTCGAAAATCATCTTTTAGGCCCTCTTGCATGCGCCACGGAAAGGGATATTTGCTATATAAATATGTTTTGACATCGCTGTCTTTTGATAGGTGATTTCCAATCATCATGCTCAAAGTTGCCGGTAGTGGTATTGCATTTTCGTTGTCCGCATAATTGTGTGTGATATCCAGTCCCTTTTTTTTCATAGGTACGACCACCTGTGAGGTATACAAAGTGCGAAAAGTACGCAACGCTTCGGAGTAATTTTTCGCTGTATACAGAGCTGTGTTTTCTGTGGATTGACGCGATATATAAGATAGATGCCAAATTGTGGCAACGGTAGCAATGAAAGCCGACACCACCAAAATAGAAATGGTGTGTTTATATAAAATAGAGTAGATGTACTTCGTCATAATTTTTCCGCCATAACATTAGTGTAATGCAACGAAGCGAAAGTAAGCCGTATAATGTTGCAAATACGCCTTACTCTACGAGTTTACGAAAGTTAACACGCGGAATATTTATATTTGGTTTTATTTTATGGTAGACTCTTTCTTTTTAAGGGACCGATTTAGAGTTTTTGTATAATAACATATCGCGAAAACCGAGTGCACGACAAATTATGTTTTTTCGAAATTTTGCTAGGGATTTATGCCTTTGAATGGCAGTGGTGATTATTGATGTCCACCCGCTCTGCGTAGTGCATCGGCAATTTCATGCTGTTCAAAGGTGATGGCTCGTTCCAAAGCTGTATTCTGATAAATATTGCGTTGGTTAACGTTTGCCCCAGCTTTAATAAGCAATTTCACAATATCATAATGCCCTTTTTCCGTCGCGATCATCAGAGGAGTGTATTTATCTTTTACTGAAAAGTTCACGTCCATTTTGGCTTGTAAGAGTACTTTTACAATATCGATATATCCATTTTTTGCCGCCACATATAGTGCCTTGTTGTGATGACGTATGCTTGTTGTCGCGGCAAGAAGCACATCTACAATTTTTTTATGCCCTTTTGCAGATGCCATTGTCAAAGCACTGTCACCCGATTTGTCTTGCATATCAATATTCGCCCCTTGCATTACAAGAAAAGAAACGTTTTCGGTATAACCTTCCTTAGCTGCGATCATTAAGGCGGTATTGTCAGATAGATCTTTCATGTTTAGATTGGCTCCGTGTGTGACCAATAATTTCGTCATATCATACTGGTGTACTGTTGCGATTAACGCCGTGCAACCAAGATCATCTTGTACATTGATGCTGGCACCTTTCTTTAAAAGAGAGATAACACGTTCGTGGTTTCCCGATTTTGCGGCCTCTATAACACCCAAAGAAAATAATCGTTGTTTTTGTCGCGCAATCTTCCACGCAATTACTGGCGACACCACGACATCACCCAGTGCACTAAGAGAGGTATCGGCAAGTGCCAGAGAGTATACCGCAGAAATTTGCGATAGCCCCAACGCGAGTCCCACAATACCTCCTGTAGGCATAGGTATAAGAAAGTCTTCTGGGTTTTGCAAGGAACTATACTTTTGGGCCCCACCAAAATGGCGTGTATCATACGCCTGTAAATTTCTCACCGTTCCACAACTACAAAAGAAAACCGTAATGAATACAATATATTGTTTGTTGCGTTGTAAACTACGAAAGAATAAATGTGACATATTAAATTCCCTAAATAAAGTTGATATTGTTTTATCTAACACTTTATTCAGGTGGTGTTGGTAAAAGGTTATGTAAAAAAATAGTTTGTTACAGAAATAAGAACTTGTTTTTAATGATGATAAAAGATTAGGTATCCGAAGCGATTATATTGATTTGTTGTTACAAGTCCATAATGGGAAAGTACAATAAAAGCCTTTGTGACATTGCTGTTGAAGGGCATCTAGAAACGTTGTACAATTATATTGCCGTAATTGTCATGTTCGTCTGTAAGATAAATCAGACAGTGTTCGTTTTACCAAACATACACCATATTCGTGCGAATTCTTACTAAAGGAAAACAAGTTGCCAAAATTAGAGATAGATTCTTATGAACTGTATGTAAAAAAAGAGACGTTAATCGAAATCAAAAGTTTGTCTTCGTCTTTACAAACGAAAAAATGGACAAATATAATTTTTGAAGAAGATGAAGTTCTTTTTAAAAAAATCACACAGTTGTCTAATAACCTTGGAATTGATTGCCATTACATTACGATAAACCAAAAACAGTATATGAAAAGCTTGAACAAGTTAGATTTACATAAACATTTGCTGTTTGTGGAAAAGAACTATCAAAAAATACTTGTTACTGCGGACATTATTTCTATACATTCTCCATATTTACTGTTTTTACTACATAACAATTCTTTATTTGGTAACGTGCTGTGGCATTCTTATGCTGCGCTTTCTGAGAAATGGTTTTATATTTTAAAACCGTACATAGATCAATGTGCTGCAACTGTTGTGGGGACAGAAGATTTTTACAGTGAAAAATCAAAGGGACCGCTATATCAAATTTTTCCATATATCGATCCTCTTAGGCAAGTAGAGAAAATGCCACAAAAAGACAATGACAAACTTGAATTCATAAAAAATCATCATTCCATTTCCATTGTATGTTTCCCTATGGCAAATCATGACTACACGGCAAAAATTTTATCTGCTTTTCGCCAATTAGATAGGTCGTGCTATTTGATTTTTGTTAGTTGTACTGAAGATAAAAAATATGTCAAAAAATTGCAAAAAGAAGTTGCGAATGAGGGGAATATTGAGATACTCCAAGATCTACCATCATGTGTTGTCCATAGTATCTTGAAGGTAAGTACTGTTGCCATTTATTTGAACCAAGACGTTCCATCCGCTGATAATATTGTCGCAAATGCTATGTGGTACCACACCCCCGTAATTGGCCTCAACACGCCAGCGATTTCCATGCAAGTTGCACACCAAAAAAGTGGATACCTATTGGATGAGGTTACCGAAAAATCCATTTTCGCTGCGATAAATTTTATTATAGAGAATAACGCAAAAGCAATCGGGGAAGAAGGTCATAAGTATGTACAAAAGCATTTTCTGTTACCCGAGTTTTTGTACCGTTATTTTCAACTACTGTCCTTTTATTCTGATATGAGTACGGAGATACCTCCATTTCGTTTGAATGAATTAAGTTATAACGAGTTAATTCAAGATATCAGACCAAAACATCCTTACTTGAGTATAGCCACGGAAACGAAGGTGGATCTCTCTAACCAAATTCCACGAGGCACTAAAACGAGATATGCAAATTTGGTCGGAGGAAGTTCGAAAATGCAAGACTTGTTTTCGACGATTGATAAAGTAGCGAATAGTGATGCTTCTGTCTTGATTATTGGTGAAACAGGAACAGGAAAAGAACTTGTCGCTGCGGCACTGCACAGTAAAAGTAAGCGTAATAAATACGAGCTTGTCTCTGTTAACTGTGCGGCAATCCCAGAAACTTTGCAAGAAGCAACATTGTTTGGTTATGAAAAAGGGGCGTTTACCGGGGCGCAAAAAAACAAGTCCGGATTAATTGAAAAAGCAAATAATGGGACTTTGTTTCTAGATGAGTTGGCATGTGCAAGTATGGAGCTTCAAGCAAAGTTATTGCGCGTCTTGGAAACCAAAAAATTTTCAAGAGTAGGCAGCACAAAAGAAATTGCGGTGGACTTTCGTATTGTTTGTGCTACCAATGTCGATCCACAGCAACAAGCACGAGAGGGAAATTTCCGCGAGGATTTGTGGTATCGTATCAATAGTATTACTCTTGAGCTCCCTGCTTTGAGAGAGCGTGAAGATGATGTTGTTCTTCTGGCGGAGCACTTTGCGAATTTATACGCTAGGCGCAACAAGATAGACTTACCAAAATGGAATCAAGACACGCTAACAGCCTTACGAAACTATTCATGGCCGGGAAATATTAGAGAATTAAAACACGCCGTAGAGTTTGCATTAATTATGGATGGTGATTCTGTTATTAGTTTTGACGATTTGCCCAAACACATTACACAAATAATCAAAAGTAAAAGTGGTTTTTCTGGTAAATTACAAGAGGCCAGATCAACTTCGGAACGAGATTACTTTATTCAGCTTTTGCAAGAAACAAAGGGCAACGTTTCCCAAACAGCAAAAAAATCAGGATTGACAAGACCATACCTCTATGAAAAACTCAAAAAACTACAGATTAATATTCGAGATTATCGAAAATAATATACGATTGGAATGCAACTTGCTGTAATTCAAACATCAATGAATGAAATAAAAAAGTCAGAAGGAGTTTGCCATGAATATTCAGCTAGAAGAAAAACAAGGGATGGCAGTTATTGTTATTAACGAAGAAGTACTAGATGTTTCTAATTCTAGAGAATTTAAAAATGAGTTGAAGCAACATCTACAAAAATACAATAAACTGATTTTTGATATGAATAAACTCAACTTTGTTGACAGTTCCGGTATTGGAGTTTTGCTATTTTGCTTGCGTGAAGTCAATAAATGCGGTGGAGATTTAAAAATGTTTGGTGTTGGTAGGCAAGTGATGGCACTGTTTGAACTCATTCGCATGCAAAAAGTTTTTTCTATTTACGAGAACGAGGAGCAAGCAATACAATCTTTTGTATAAGGAAAAGTTATGTATGGATTAGTAAATAAAGCCATTGAAGATTTGGTTTGTGATCGTTTTGGATGTGAAGCTTGGCTGAAAATTAAAGAAAAGGCCAATGTCAAAATAGATAACTTTATTGGGATGGATCACTACGATGATCAAATTACATACGATCTAGTTGCCGCAGCAAGTGAATCACTCGGCATGTGTGGGAGGGACATCCTGGAAGCCTTTGGCGAATATTGGATTTTATATACTGCCCGCGAAGGTTACAAGGAAATGTTGGATCTTGCGGGAAGTACCTTTGTCACGTTTTTACAGAATTTAGATGCACTACACACCCACATTGGGTCATTGATGCCTAATTTACAACCTCCGTCCTTTTCTTGTTCCGATGTGACAGAAAATTCATTGTTACTACATTATTATAGTCATCGAAAAGGTCTTGCTCCTATGGTCATTGGACTCTTGCAGGGGCTCGGTAAGAGATTTTCTCTTGAAGTGGTCGTTACCTTGACTCAAAGTCGTGAGCAAGGAGCAGACCACGATATATTTTCGGTAACATGGTGATTTATGGCGGGAATTTTTTTATCTCCACAGGATTTGCATAGGGTTTTTCCTTTTCACATAGCCTTTGATCAACAGCTACAAATTACTCAACTAGGACCTCATGTTACCAAGCTTTGTCCAAACGTACAGCTTGAGGATTTGTTGACCAATCATTTTGTTGTGAAGCGTCCTTGTATTCCCCTTACGTTTACATCTTTAATTGATAAGTTGCAAACCCCATATGTGTTGAAGTCCTTAGATAACCATTGCGAATTGAAGGGGGAAATGCTTTATCTTAAAGAACAAGAGGCGGTTATTTTTTTATGTACACCAAATGTTCTTGATTTGGCAAGTCTTCAATCTCTTGACATTTCTCTCAACGATTTTCCGATTCATAGCGCGGTGAATGACTTTCTTTTTCTGTTACAAACGCAAAAAGTTGCTTTAGAGGATGCCCGCAAATTGGCGGAAAAACTTTCTTTGCAAAACGAAGAACTGAAAAAACGCGAACAAGCTTTGAAAAAAACGCAACGAGAAAAAGAAATCCTCCAAGAACAAAATGTACATTGTGAAATGCAAATAGCTTTTAATATTCAACAATCGTTATTATTCGGAAAAATTCCTCAGGATATACCAGGACTTCATATTGAAGTCATGGCAATTCCATCGCAAAATGTCTCCGGAGACTTTTATGATTTCTTTAGTCATAACACAAAGTGTTTGGATATTGTCATTGGTGATGTTATGGGCAAAGGAATACCTGCGGCTTTAGTTGCTGCAGCAATTAAGAGTCGTTTACTTCGTTTTGCCAGCCAAGGAATTTACATTGATGATTATGAATTGCTACCTCCCAAGGAAATTATTCAGCAATTACAGCAAGAAGTATCTTTCGAGCTTATTCAGCTGGAGACATTCGCAACTATGTGTTATATGCGCTTTGATTTACTCAATCAAAAGCTGAGGATTCTTGACTGTGGACATACGAACATACTGCATTTCAAAAGTGGTCTGAACAAAGTTCAAAAAATAACCGGTGAAAACATACCTCTAGGAGTATTGCTAAAAACAGAGTTTTTAGAAAAAAGTGTTTCCTTCGACCATGAGGACATATTCTTGTTTTATTCCGACGGTATTATTGAAGCGAAAAACAAAGAAAATGTACTATTTGGAGAAGAACAGCTCATCGATTTTTTTCAAAAACACCACCATTTACCAACAAGAAAGATGTTGGAAAAATTACAGCAGTATATTATTGATTTTTCGCAGAATGTACAAGATGACCTTACTTGTATCGCTGTACAAATTAAAAATATTGGTGGGCATACGAAGTTTCACAACATAAAAATCATAAAAAGTCGTCTATCTGAAATTGCAAGAGCGCGAAAGTACATTCAGAATACCTGTCAAAATTTGTCATACTTTCAGGAAAATGAACTGGCATTGCAGGAACTCTTGTTAGTTACCAATGAGGTTTTGAGTAACATAATTCGGCATTCCTATAGTGAAAACCCCAATTATATTATCCGTATTGAAGTGTTAACTTCTGCGTCTTTTGTAAAAATTTATTTTGTAGATAAGGGAATTGCCTTTCCCCTACCCAAAAAAAACGAAATTGAAAATTTACGCGATCTTCCTGTGGATAAAATCAAAGAAATGGATGGAGGATTTGGAATGTTTATTATCTATGAACTTGTAGATGAATTGTCTTATCATCGAGATGATAAAGGATGTAATTATTTGTGTGTTGTCAAACATCTCAATTAGGTGTTCGTGAGGGGGTAGAGCAAATGGGGTTAAAACAAACGATTAAAACAAAATATCCAAAAATGTTTCATTTTCTAAAGGCGATGAATCAACGTAAAATTTATCTGCGCCGCAAACTACATTTTCTTGCAAATTATAAAAAATATCGATCTTATCAACGTGTAAGCCGCAAAGTATTTTCCCATTGTAAAGCTAGAGTACTTCAGGGGCCATTTCGCGATATGAAATATATAAAAGTGGCGCATGGTAGCGTTCTTGCACCAAAGATTTTAGGTACTTACGAGAAAGAGCTATATCCATTTGTCGAGGAAGTCATTGCGGGTAACTACAAAAATATATTAGACATTGGCTGTGCAGAAGGATATTACGCCGTTGGATTTGCTGTTCGTTGTCCTAAGAGCCAAGTATACGCATATGATGTTATGTTTAAAGCGCAAAAGATGTGTCGTAAACTTGCTGAAGTCAATAATTGTACAAATATTAAAGTCAAAGGTGAGTGTGGTTGGGAAGAGATTGCGAAACTCAGTAATGAAAAATCTTTTATCTTTTGTGACATAGAAGGTGCGGAGACATATGTTTTCGACCCTATTAAGTGCCCTGAAATTACGAAATATGATTTCTTAATTGAGATGCATGACACAGCAGAAGAGAACATTAGCGATGAATTGATGAAGCGCTTTGAAGACACGCATGATATCACGATTATCCGTTCTCAGAAGCGCGAACCTGACGAATATATCAATTTTTTATCTACTGATGACCGTATACTTGCTCTTGAGGAACTCCGAGGAGAAGAATGTTGGGGATACTTTAAGCGTAAATAGGAAGTGGTTGCTCGTTATTATTTTTTTCTAAGTTTACGCTTCAAGTTTTGTTTTTCGTCATCACCAAGACTAAAACATACGAATAGTATGACGAATAACAAAACAGCAACACCTTCATAGATGGCAACAAACCATAGGTTAGTCGCGGGATAAATAATTTGCATGCCAGATAAAAAAAAGATGACGGCTAAACTAGGCAACAACGACGGAACACAAATTTTTTGATAAAAATGCCAAATTCCTATCTCAAACAGTCGGCACGCTTTTACTTGTACAAATAGAAAATACGAAACTGCTGTGCTGATAAGCGTTGCGAGAGCCACTCCTTCAATTTGCAAATGACGAATAAGTACAATAGATAACGCAAAGTTGAGTAGTTGACCAAATATGGTTACTTTCGCAAAATATTTTTGTTGGTCGCACATTGTCAGCACAATATTGGTGTTACTGTGAATGATGTTAATAAAAATTGCTGCCACCAAAAGTTGACATGCCATTGTCGCGTCGGCAAAATTTTCCCCTGCCCAAGAAGTGATGATTGGGTAAGACAAAATAAATAGTCCAATAAGAAGTGGAGCAGCAAAGGCCGTGGTGTATTTTGCCCCTTTTAACCATACATCGATAACTTTTTGTTTTTGCTTTTCTCCATGCAACTCTGAAATGATCGGAGTGAGTGTCTTCGCAATTTGTGTGCAAAATCGTTGGGCTTTTTCCGTAATACGCATTGCGATAGAATATAGAGCGACCATTTCTAGGCTCAGGTATTTTTGGATGATAAATGAGTCGACACGCGTATAAATGAGTGTCGATATTTGTACAATGAAAAAGTACATGGAAAAAGAAGACATCTCTTTAACCATTGATAAATCAACATGACGCGGGTGGATCGAAATATGTTTATAAAAGCGTCGCAGATGAACATGCATTGCCAGTAACGGTAGAATACCAATGACTGAGTTGACGAGGGCAAGGGTACGTAAGTCAGGTATGAGAGATAACAAGACAATCGCCGTTAACAAATAAAGAATACTTGCAATCATTTTGTAAACGTTTGCCACACGATACTGATGGTAGCTGACAAGAACACCGCGGAACAGTTCTAGTGGCATACAAAGAGCAGCACGGCAACCTAATATGAGTAGAACATGCTTCGCTGCTTGCTGTTGATGAGCAGGAATTTCGAAAATAGAGTTAAAAAATAAGGTACAGGTAGCGACACTAATAAACAAAACGCTTCCCAATAAAGTATAAATCCAAAACAGCGTGGCAATAGCACGTTGCTCTTGTTGCGAATTACCCTCGCCTCTCGCTTTTCCTACATATTTTACCACAGAAGGTCCAAATCCAAAATCTAAGAGAGCAAACAAGCTAACAAACGCCCAAATGAGAGACCACAATCCAAACGTTTCTTTTCCTAGAGTATGAATAATAAAGGGAATTAGATATAAAAAAATGACCACATCTAAGATGTCGCGACCGTAGTTCGTCACTGTATTTATGACAATATTGTATTTTTTTCGCATCTATCTCGATTGCCCTTTCTAATCATCATTCTTGTTGATGACTTACGCCTTAATAATACATCTGTATTTGTAATAACGTTCTTTTCTATTTTCTTTTCTTGTGTTTTTTGTCCATCAAGCGGTAAATTTTTTCGTTGTACAAAAATACTTACGAGTACTCCGGAAAGAAAGTGAAACAAATAAAATACTTGTGTCTGACGATACACCCATTCTAATAAGCCTTGTAAATGTAATGTTGTAAAACCACACAAAAGGCCTATTAAAAGGGCGTTATAATAGGGAGTTTTGCGCGTAAAAAAAATCAGAAAACTATTTAATAGCATAAAAATAGCGATGATCCATAAAAAGAGATACATACTCACCCAACCGCATTCGCTGGCCCACAAGAGGTAAATGTGATGACAATTTCCTAAACGGCTTACTGCTCTTGGATTATCGGGATCGCGGAAGATTTCACGGTCGTCTTCCTCTACGTCAGGGTATACAAACCAGTAATATTCGGTATTGGCTAACGAGTAAGAATAGCTGTTGATACCTATTCCCCAAAAATAGTCATTGGCCATTGCCCGTGCAGCATTGTTAAAATAATGCCTTGTTTCGGCGGATTCTTTTGGTGCTTTTTGAAAACGCTGGATCATTTTTGGAGCAGCAAAACTACCTAGAACACAAACAACAATGAATCCCAAAAATAAAACGCGGATTTTTTGGAATGACATTTTTAACATGGTCGAGATTCCGGCCGCCATCAATAAACCACCGAGCATAATGATCAGCCCACCGCGTGACTTGGTGAATACAATGGATACCATACCTAGTACTAGAGCCAGTGAGTAGTATAACGTTTGTTTTTTTGATTTCGAAATGAGTACCATACATAGTAAGGTGGGTAAAATTAAATTGATATACATTGCCATTGAGTTGGGGTGGGGAAAGGTTCCCACAGAACGTACAACAACAGTCTTTACGATGTATTTGGCATATATGACAACCACCCCTTGAAATATAACCGAAAACGCCAAAGCATTGATCGCGATGTCAAAATCTTCTTTTGATTTTAGTATGTTTACTGTCACCCAATACAGAACGATTCCACGTAGCATTTTGTGAATGGTAAAAAGCCCATAGTATGGGTTGATCGAGTTGGTGAGTGACAACAAAGCACAAATGACAAGAGCAAACATGGGCAAAGTATTCGTCGGTAACCATTTGCGTATTTTTTGTACATTTAGTAGTAACCATAGCATGTAACCAAAGAAAAAAAAGTCGCATATCGTCACACCAAAACCACGATCCACGCCACGGTACTGTTCAAAAAACAACTCCATGTAAAAAGGCTTTTTTACATGACACATCCATACCACCATGAGCCATAGGCATACTTTATGTGCGCGAGGTCGCATTATTGTTAGTAGAAGGGTAATTGTAGGAACAATGAAGCACAGGGCACCGATCCATACGGGGTTTTTGAGGGGGTTTGCCAGAATATACATCGTACTAAAAAGGTCTTTGTATATTAGAAACACTCATACCTAAAATAACACTTTCCTCTTCTTTTAAGATGTTTTTCGCTTTAAAGTAATGCCAAAAAGGATGAACACCTGCTTCAATTAACATAATACTTCCTTCGCAGTATCTGACACACAAACGAAAACTTGCGGTATGTTCCGCGGTGGGGGCTAATATAAAAATGACATTATGTTGATCCTTTGCTTTTTCTAAAAGGTCTGCAAAAGACTGTTCGCGTATGATTTTTTTATCGCTTATTGGAATGGAAACATAAGAAATATTTTCTGACTCACACATACTTTGTAAATCGGTTTGCTTGTGGGAAACCATATCAACAAGCATCGTTTTGTAACCCATTTTACTTATGTAGTAGGATAGCCCGTAACCGACACTACGTAAGTGGTCACTACCTTGGTCATGCGCTTCGCATAACGCAATTGTCCAACCTCTTTCTCCTTGTATATGGGGAGAAATTTTACTGGCTAAATTGTAAAATTGATTGCCATCTATTTCATAATTCGGTAGATGAGTTTTTACAGTGAACGAGCGCCTGAAAAGGTTTAATATTCGTCGTGTTATGCGCTTGACAATGCCGGGATATCTCTTTTGGGAAGGGCTGCGGAATTCTCCCAATATTTTAAGCCCTAAACGCGCTCTAGCTTCACCAGCAGAACGACATGATAATGAGATAAGGCCGTAAATACTAGGTACGGCAAATGCAAGCATAAAGAATAAAGCAAAAATAAGTATTGCAATGAGTTTTTTATTTGATTTAGAGTGACGTTTAGGGAGTTTGGGAGGAGAAACGACGAGAAAGTCTGGCTTTTTCAATTTACTAATAAGATCGGCCGCCTCTATCATTTTTCGGTATTGTTTTACTACAGAGGCGCTCAAGGCAATCGTTCTTTCTAAACCATTGTACTCCTCTTGTAGGTAAGCGAGTTTATCAAGGTGCTGTTGGTTCTCTCGTATATTGTTTTCTATTTTTGTAACGCGATCTTGGGCTGCCACTTGCTGTAGTTGCAAGTTAAACATTTGCAATAGAATATCTTTTAGAATAAGAGAAGATGGTGTGTCTTCTTCGGCTTTCGGCACAATAAAATTATCGAGTTTCTCAATTTCTTTTTTCCACTTGGTAATTTCCTTTGTATCTTTTAACTTTGCTTCTATGGATCTTATTCTTGCTTTCGCTT
The DNA here is from genome assembly GCF_009002475.1 of Candidatus Uabimicrobium amorphum. Classification (GTDB taxonomy): domain Bacteria; phylum Planctomycetota; class Uabimicrobiia; order Uabimicrobiales; family Uabimicrobiaceae; genus Uabimicrobium; species Uabimicrobium amorphum. Next base: position 7,496,791 of record NZ_AP019860.1, on the reverse strand, counting down.
CTGAAATCTGTTGCTCCGAGGCAACATTTTGGTTTTTCATTTTTTGTAGGCGCTCTAGGTTTTCCTGCGCTGCTCGGAGTTCCGTTGTAAAAATTTGGCGATTTTTCGCTTCTGAAATGAGCTGACGTAGTCGTTCTTTACGCAAGGACATATCCGTGAGAGATTCTTTTTGCCCCTGCGAAATTCTTTCTTTTTTTACTTTTTTTTCTAAGTCCTGGAGAATGCTTTGCATCTTATTTAGTTTGATATCGGTAGCAGAGAGATCTATTCTTGCGTGTTGAAGTTCGATTTCAATACTGACAATCTTTTCCAAATACCACTGCTTTTCCTTAGAAATATCCACTATTTTATTTTTTTGAATAAACGTTTGCATTTCTTGTTGTGCGCTACGTAAGTTTTGCAGAGCTTTCTGATATTGGCCATTAAATGCGGTAATGTATTCTTGGGCATGAGAACGACGTTTTTCGATTTGCGAACTAATAAATACATCGGTAACTACCTTCATCGTCTCAAAAGCATCTGTCGCAGAAGAGGATTCTACTAAAAACGTCACCATTCCTTCTTTCTTGCCAACAATAACATTGAAAGATCCCGCAATACTTCTAGAAGATTTCCCTAAACGTTGTGCCATGACTTCTAAGTTCGCAGGAAGTTTGATTAAGCTGACATGCGTTTGTAATGAAAGTGCCCCGAACGTCACTAGTTCAGGTATTTGTTTTGGAGAGTATAAATAGATAGCACGGCAACGATACAATTCCTTACCAAAGGAAATCGCTGTGATAATCGATACAAATACTCCAATGACTAACGTAAGGACAGCAAACCACCATAGCATTAAGAAAGCTTTAATTGTTGTTGGTATATGAATAGGGAGAGGTTTTTTTTCTTCCGTTGGCATTATTCTATCTCTTGAAAACGCTGGGCATTTTTCCACACGTTGAACAGACGAAAAGGATTTTTACTATGGATATTTAGCATAATCCACCTGCAATAGTGAAAAGTACGAAATAAGTTTTTTGTTTGTGGGAATACGGTTCGTTCGCCAATTCCTTCATGGAAGGCCTGAAGAATTTCTTTTTTCAAACTGCTTTTGATAAACATGTTATTGATGGCAATCGTAAAGTTCATAATGTCGTTCTCAATGTGACTACAGTCGTTACTGTTTGCAAAATCTATCAGTCCAACTTTTTCATTGTGCAAGTGGATGTTCGCTGGAACGAAATCTCCGTGCGAAAAAGAAATACAATTTTCTTTAACCTTCTCAACAGGTAAGAGGTGATAGCGTTTACTTAAACACCCGGGTATACCATGTATATTTTGCAATTTTTGTTGGCAATATTCTATGTACTCGTAGAAAAAAGGATCTATTGTTCCTTCTCTTTTTGTTTCATTGTACAAAGAGCCCAATAATTTTCCTAAGGAAACAACATTTTGTAAAAGTTGTGGCTTATTTTTGCAACTGTAAATACAGCGAGACAGAGAGTCGCCAGGTACAAAACTGACCACTAACAAGCCCTTTGGGGGGTCACATTCTATTACGGTACACTCTGACCATATATTTTCGCCATGTGTAATTTTTTGATATAGCTCAATTGATTTTGCTTCGTTTGGCACTAACGTTTCTTGTTGTTGAATATAGTGTTTTACAAAAACGATTTCTTTGTGAAGTTGTGCACGATAAATAGAACAATACGGATTCTTTTTTATAAACGTAATGTTTGTTAGTGGTAGAGTTGTTGGTATATCAGTCATGGTGCTATTCATTTTCACTTGCCGTAGATTTCATTAATGAATACAAGTCGTCGAGACGTTTAGGAGGATTTTCTAAAGTATAGTTACAGCAAAACATCGCCGTTGAATCTTTGTCATGCGGGCAATAGCCATGCATTCCTTTGAGTGGCTTGTCACCCATAAAGCTTGGGCATATGAGAACACCGGGATTCATCAAAAAAAAGAGTTCTCCATAACGATGATCGCTAAAGTAGCAGCCATAATCCGAGAGTTCTTCTTGACTCAGTATTCGTCCACACGATACATTTTTAAGCGTTTTTTCGATATCATGCCGTGCGTTTTCATTTAAAAACCAAAAGCGCGCCATTGTCGAGTCGTAAACAGCAACAAAGTCTTTACCAAATTTATATGAAAGATTGTTGACGACAGACATGAGGTCAAATGTATCGCACACATTTGTCATGCCGTGGTCTGAGAATATATGTAATTTTACGTCTCGGTAGTGCTCTTTTGCCAAATTCAGTATACCTTGTAGTTGTTCGCTATACCAAGCAATTTTTTGCGTGACCAATTCATGGTCGGTGCCGTATTGGTGTAACGTGGCATCCATTGCCGCCAAGTATAAATAAGCGAAAGGAACTTGTTGCTCGCAAATAGCTGTGTGCAGTTTTTGTATGTTTTCGTTTTCTCCACGCCTCCAATCCGATAGATAAAATGCAATATTCTTTTCACGCAGGTGGTCAAAGATATTGGAGGCACCACTGTTGATACCATTTTGTTGATAAATGTCTCTTTTCTCCGAGTAATCAAATAAGTGGAGATGGCGAAAAGGCATGTTGTATATTTGGAAATATCCTGTAAATTTGTAGTAACGTACAAGCAATTTGCTCAGTAAACGTCGTACACGCCCACGCTTGGTAAAGAATTTAGGGAATACATCTAATAAGCGACATATACGAAAAGGTGACTTTTGTGGGTTATAGTAGAAAAAAGAAAAGTGACCATGTTGATGAGGCATTTTTCCTGTCAGTATTGTTGGATCGCACGTACAACTATAACCTAACACAGTATCTAATTTCGTTTTTGTGTGCAAAATATCATCAAGAAAAGAGTTTTTTTGCAGTAGCTCCCAACCAAAAGCATCGATAAACACAAATAGATTTAAAGTTTTAGACATGGTAATGTTCCTCTATTACATTTTCATATAAACAGATGAGGTCACGTGTTATTTTTTCCCAACTATATTTTTTTTTGATTTCACCAAATCCGTTTTGCGCCAGATTTTGAGCATAATTGTTGTTCCTTATGGTTTTTTCTATCGCATCTAGAAACGGAGAGTGTTGGTTTACCTGACACAACAACGCGTTTTTTTGTGACGTCACAAAAGAAGGAATACCTCCTACATTACTTGCAACAACTGGCTTTTGTGCTGCCCAAGCTTCAAGAATCACAATACCAAATGGCTCGTGGATAGAAGGTAACAAAAATAGTTGACATGCATGATACGCTTCGAGAAGCTCTGTACTTTTTGCTGGCAATCCCTGAATAATTGTGACACAGTTTTGTAAATTGTGTTGTGCAATATATTTTTGTAATTGTGCAAAATAAATATGATCATTCACGGGACCAATGAGCACCAAGTGTACTTGGTGTTTTTTTCTGAGTTCATTGAGCAATTCGAGAGAAAATTGTTGGTTTTTTTGCGGAGTAATACGTCCGACTTGCAAAATAATTTTTTTATGCCGATCAATACAGTACTTATTGCGAAAATTCTTTGGGTTACATTGTTGAGAAAAATGTTTTACGTCTACGCCATTAGGTAAAAACAATGCTCTTTTGTTCGGAAAGCGCTTTTGTACTTCTTGGTGTTCCTTTTTACCAACGCAAATAATTGCCGCAGCATTTTGTAGTACGCTGCGCGAGCCGACCCAGAGTCCAAGAACCTTGCCCCATTCAAGAGTACCTTTTGTTGGTGAGGTCCAGCTTTCTCGTTCTTGTTGTGGAACGTCGTACACGCCGCCATGTAGTGAAATCACAAAAGGTATATTGCGTTTTTTCGCTATGTAGCTGGCAATCCCACCTATTCTTTTTCCTGTGTGCAGATGAAATATATTTGCGGGCATACGTCGTAGTTGACGCATTAACGCCAAAGAGAAAATATTTCCGCCACGTTTGTCGAGAAGGCGTCTCGCATCCTTACTAAGGCCGTAGTACGGATAAAAATAAGGACAACGTTTTACGCGAATTCCCTCGATGTATTCTTCGTGACGAGAAGTGAGAATATTAGGACAGATAATCTCGGTTTGGTGTCCTAATGCTTTTAAGCTCTTGCTTGTTTCTAAAATGACTGTTTCTGTGCCTCCCCAATCCTCTTTGACAAAACGTCTTGGTATTTGCAGTATTTTCATTTTTTCTCCTTCTCCAAGCACTCTTTCAAAAATGTCTCTAGCTGCGAAACATATGCTTTGATCGAGAGTTTATTTTCTACCATCTCCCGGGCATTTTGCACAATCTGTGATGTTTTCTGGGGATGATGCAATACTTCTTGGATTTTATCCGCTAAGTCGTGTGGGTTATCTTTTTTGAAAACATATGAATTGTCATGATGTTTCAGAAACTCTCCATGCCCCCCGTCGTTTGTACTAATGACAATTGTTCCTGAAGCCATTGCTTCGAGATGAGTTAGCCCATATGGCTCTGGCCATATCGAAGGGAATATAAATATATCATGGCTACGGTATACTTCAGCAATTTTATCGTGTGGTACCTTGCCAAGGAACTCTACACGCAAATTTTGTGCCTCACTTCGCAACCGATCTTTATATTGTTGTGGACCGTCGCCAACAATAGATAATTGTATATCTAGGTTTGGCAGAAGTCGCAATGCTTCGAGAATCGTGTGAACACCTTTGTATTCGTGTAATTGTCCAACATACAGTAGCTTTGGTTTTTCTGTTATTTTTTGCCGCTTTTTGTAGGGGAATTGTTCTATAGGTATTCCCTGGTTAATAACACGCGAATTTTGAATCGGGACGCGTTTTTGTAATAAAGTATCTTTCACAACATTGCTTATACAGGTGGTATAAGAGAAGTCAAGATTACGATGAGTGATTTGGCGGTAGAAGACGTTGTCTAGAATATAGCGGAAGAAGGGGCGTAAGCGCAGCGAAAACGCACTTGGACTATAACCACCCATGTAGTAGTCGTTGAAGGTATAGATTGTTGGTATTCCGACTTTTTGCGCTGCTTGTGCTGACCCCAGTGTCAGACGTAGTTGACTCCACATGAAGACAAGGTCCGGCTTTTCGTCATGTAAAAACTTTTTGGTTGTGTCATAGTTTGTGCGACTCGTTCGCAATCGTTGCCTGCGCATTAATTTAGCAGCTTTCGGAAACGGCACATACAGTTCAAGTTGGCGATGAATCATAAACTCTTGGCTTTCTACACATGCTTTTTCCACTCCATGCTGTGATGTGAGCACCACTATTTTGTGGCCGCGGTTATGCAATTCTTTACAAACTTGCGCACATAAAATTTCATATCCGCCCAAGTAGTAAGGCGGATATAGGTTAGAAATAATCGCTATTTTCATAATGTTTATCCTGATTGGCATGTTTTTTGTTTAAGTTTTATTAAATAACGCAATAGTAATGTTATAAGAATTTACAGGCGAATCTTTTTGTGAGTAAAAATATGCATATTATGTGGATTAATGAACCCGCAGATTTTACTGGCGGCTGCGAACAATATATTTTTCAAACGGCAAATAGTTTGAAGAAAAAAAAATACAAGAACACTCTTCTATACGATGTTGAGGGAGCAATTTCCCCAAAATTTTTAAAAATTTTTGACAGTGCGTTCCCCATCGTCGATATTCAAAGACAAATCAAAGAAGCGAAACCTGACGTTATATATATTCATCGGCTTGCGGGAAAAAAAATTCTAGATTTTATACAAAGTGGTATACCAACAATACGTTTTTTTCATGATCATAAACTGTTTTGCTTACGAGAGCACAAATACCGCACTCTTTCGCATGAAACATGCACGAAACCTATGGGTTTGCGTTGTTACCCATGCTTGGGATTTATCAACCGCGCTCCACAAGGTATCAAACTCAAATTTGTACATTCTTTGAAAAAAGAACAACGTTGGAATCATAAATTATCCGCATACATCGTTGCTTCTCAGTACATGAAGTCTCACTTAATTGCTCATGGTTTTGAAGAAGATAAGATAAAAGTGATTCCACTATATGCCCAGCCACCTCAAAGTGGTAACGAATTTGCACGTGAGGAGAAAACACTGCTGTTTGCTGGACAACTTCTACGTGGCAAAGGACTCGATACGCTACTAGAAGCATTATCTATTGCAAAAACTGGGCCACAACTGTGGGTTGCCGGAGAAGGTCATCAAAAAGATATGTTTATGGAACTTTGTACAAAATTTGAGCTGCATGACCGCGTACGATTTTTAGGGAAAAAGTCCTCTCTTGACGAATATTACCAAAAGTGTAGCTGTGTGATTGTACCGAGTAGAACACCCGAAACGTTTGCACTAATTGGTCCAGAGGCAATGCGTTACCAAACTCCTGTCATTGCATGTGATGTCGGCGGAATTCGTGATTGGTTGCAGCATGAAAAAACCGGATTGTTGGTTCCCGCTAATCACCCCAAGAAGTTAGCGGCTGCGATCGATCAGATAATCGAAAATAAAGAGATGCGCATACAAATGGGTGCACACGCCCAACAAAGTTATTACGACAAGTTTACTCCAGAAAAGCATATCGCTGAGCTGAGCGCTTTTTTTGAAGGGTTGAAATAATATGTGGGGAAAATTTACGGTACGGGGTTCTGAAAGTCTCGAAAAGAAAATTACGGAGATCATGCACGAAGTTGTCGCGACACTAAAGCCTCACCTTCGTGAAGAATATTATGTGGCTTTGGTGCTAATCGGTGGTTATGGACGTGGAGAAGGTGGTGTGGAAATACAAGGTGGTGAGGAAAGGCCACACAATAATTTTGACTTTTTGTTACTAACAAAAGGTAGTGGCAACCATCAACTTAAAAGTAACTTAGACAAAGCTATTTCACCACTGATAAAAAAATATGACCTTGGTATGGATATCGGAATGATTGATTACCAAAAGCTAAAACGTTCTCCGCGGCTTGTCATGTGGCATGATATGTATTTCGGTCATAAAGTGATCATTGGTGAGCCTGACTGTGTTCGCAAACTGACAAAGTTCGCCAGAGGTCACATTATTCCCCAAGACATTGCCAACCTGTTAGTGAATAGAGGAACGTTGTTACTCATCAATGAACTTCTTTTACAGAAGTGCTCTACCGAAAATGAAGTGATCCGTCGCCTTATTGTTAAACATGTTGTCAAGGCGATCATTGGTTATGGAGATGCATTGTTATTTTTTAATGGAGCATACAGTTGGAGCTATTGCGAAAAACAACAACGTATGCGTACGCAAGATGTCGATGCAGACTTTAAGAAATTATACGATGATATGCTCGAGTTTCGTTTTTTCCCGCAGTATGATAAATATTTACAACAAGATCTTCATAAATGGTTAGAAGAGCTACGACCGCAACTGGCAAAAGTTCATTTGTATTGCGAAGAGAAGCGTTTTCGACGCAAATTAACATGGGACAATTACTTGCAAATAGCTTTTGCGCACATTTGTGGGGAGGGATTGTTGTCATTGCGCTCTACAGTTAAAAAATTGATATACATGACGAAGAAAAAGCCACGGATTTGTTTAAAAGGTACTATTGCACGTCTTGGCTATAAGAGTTGTAGCCCACGCCAGATTTTAACGATAGTTTTCCCCATCGTCGCTTACCACATTCAAAACGATGCTACGTTGGTCGTACAAAATATTTTACATACCCAAGAACAAAAGTTACTAGAACCATACTTACGCCAATGGTGTATACATGGTGATACAAATTTTATTCACTTTTTACAACGCTATGATATAGATCTAGGAGATAAAATATGATTTGTCTTTCAGGTGACTTACACCATACAACACTACAAACAGGTAACCAGAAATGCTGTGATATTACGGAATTAGAGACCGCACAATTGTTTTTGAAAATGCTAGAAGAGGCCCAAGTTAAGGTAACTTTTTTTATTTCAGGTAAATGTTTTGCGGAGGAATGGGGTTTAACCAAAAGTATATGTGAAAGTGACTTTGTTGAAATTGGCGGTCATAACTACTCTTGCTTCACTCCCGAGATTGTGCATCGCGTTTGGAATAAATTGGTTCACAGTTACAACGGTCCACTGTGGGTGCAAAGACGCGATGCGAAAAAAACAATGGATATCATTCGCAAAAAAACAGGGCGTACGATAAAAAGTTGGCGCAATCATATGTACATGCATGGTCCTTTTACGGAAAAAGCTTTGTGGCAAAGTGGCATAAAAATTTGTTCGGATGGTGTAAAAAAGGATTCGAATGGACCAATTTTGCATCCAAGTGGCATTTACAATTTTCCATTAAATGTAATGCCCGATCACGAACATTTATTTCATGCAGAGAGAACGCCCGAATATGTGGAATGGTTTAAGAAGCGCTACAATTGGAGCGATGATTATGGCCCCGATTCTTATTATATTGAGGAATGGACAGAACGCGTTTTAGACGAATTAAAAGCACATGAACGCGACGGTATTATTTCAAATATGATTATTCACCCCATCACCATGTACCTTTGCGATAAATTTGCGGGTTTTCGTAAGATTTTAGATTTTATCTCCGGGTGTGAAACTGTATTTATGTCTGAAATTCTCGAACAACAAATGCAAAAAAATGGAGAACAACAATGACAAAGCCACGTGTATCGATCATTATGCGCTGCAAGAACTCTGATTGGGTAATTGCACAGGCTCTTGCCGGTTTATTTTCGCAAACGTTTCGCGATTTTGAACTTATTGTTGTCGATTCTGGGTCAACGGATCGCACTTTGGAAATAGTGAAGCACTATCCTTGCAAACTCATCGAAATAGAGGCAAAAGCATATTATCCTGGAAAAGTGCTCAATATGGCGATTGAACATGCACAGGGAGAAATTATTGTCTTCCAAAATTCAGATTCCGTACCGCTGTGCGACTATTCGTTAGAACGGTTAGTCGCTGCTTTTGATGATCCTGAAATCAAAGGGGCTTTTGGACGACAAATACCGCGACCTGAGGCCGTTACTTGGGTACGTAGAGATTATGATGTGAGTTTCCCTGTAAGTGGAGAAGCTCCCCCGTGGATTACTTTGTCATTGCCTCTTGCCGCGATTCGCAAAGATATATGGCAACAGCATAAATTCTATGTAGATGCTTGGGCTTCAGAAGACACAGAATGGGGAAATTGGGCACGTAATAATGGCCATAAAATACAGTATGTGGCTGATGCGATAGTTATGCATTCCCATAACTACAACTTAAAAGAGATATATGGACGAAGATTTGTTGAGGGCGAAGCAGACGCCTTTATCTACCAAAATAAAGACGGTATTTTTAAAGCAATGAGACGATTTGGTGTGTCTGTTCTACGCGATACTGTTTATCACCTTCGCCAGTGTGCGTTTATTGAGATGTGCAAAATACCTGCGCGTCGTTTTGTGTATCAATGGGCATACTACAAAGGAAACAAACTGGGGAATAAGCGCAAATTGAGTAATAGCGATGATGCAAGTGTTGGGCAACAAATAGTGTTGAAACACTACGGAAGTGAAAGAGGTTCATCATGAAAATTGGTGTAACGACATTTGGGGGAGATGGCGGCAAATCGGGAATTAGCCGCTACATCATCACCTTATTAAAAGAGTTGCAGCGTTATAGTGACGAACACTCTTTTGAGATTCTTACGTACGAAAGTGAGAAATCGATATTCATTCCTGAAGAGAGTAATTTTACTAGCCGATTTTTTTCCGAGAAGTGGCGTAACCCCGCAAAAAATATTTTTTGGCACCAAGCGTATTTACCACACTACGCAAAGAAATATGATGTGCTGTTTCTCCCTGCCGCCAACAGACGCCTACCCACTTTTTGTGGCACAAAAACAGTGGGAACTGTGCATGATTTCTCCAGCATTCACGTTGCCGGAAAGTACAACTTGGCGCGGGATTTTTACATCAAGAAAGTTTTACCTTTTATGGTGCGACGGCTTGATCATATTTTGACTGTGAGCGAGAGCAGTAAGAAAGATATTGTAGAATTTGCTAGAGTTCCAGAGCATCGCGTAACTGTAACACCTCTAGCCGCGGATGAAAATGTTTACAAACCATTAGACAAAGAAATAGCGCGCAAAGAAGTAGAAAAGCACTATGCATTACACAACGCGCCGTATATTTTGTATATCTCGCGCATTGAACATCCTGGGAAAAACCATGTAAATTTAATACGTGCTTTTGAATTGTGTAAACAAAGGCACCATGTACCTCACAAACTTGTTTTGGCAGGAAGTGAATGGTCTCGCGCAGATGAAGTGAAAAAAGTAGCGGAAGAGACTTCATGCAAAGACGATATTATCTTCACTGGTTTTGTCAAGGATGAGCTCTTACCATTTTTATACAACGCTTGCGATGTATTTGTTTTTCCGTCTTTATACGAAGGTTTTGGTTTACCCGTTATAGAGGCAATGAGCTGTAAAGTTGCCGTGGCATGTTCAAATATTTCCTCTCTTCCGGAAGTTGCCGGAAACGCCGCTCTGATGTTCGATCCATATGATGTGGAAGATATGTACTTGAAAATCTATTCGATTATTTCACAACCCAATGTGAAAGAAAAATGCATTGCAGAAGGTTGGCGGCAAGCGCAAAAATTTCGTTGGTCCCTTACAGCACAAGAAACAATGAAGATTTTTACTAAAGTATTTGATAGTTAGGCATGAAAAATGCTGTGCTTATAGAGAAACATACGTAAAATTTTGCGGAGAAATAATTATGATGAGTCAAGATTTTGAAGAATTATACAATAGATATGCCAAAGGCAAAGGTGTATTGCGCAAGGTAAAATTTTATCGCAAAAAATATATCTGGGTATTGGTGATTGGTGGAACAAAGCTTATGAAGCGTACCATCGATATTACAGCGAGTGTGTGCGGCATGGTATGTTTATTGCCTTTATTTATCTTTGTAGCACTTTGTATCAAGGTAACGGATGGTGGTTCAATATTGTTTTGGCAAACGCGTGTTGGACAATGGGGACGCGAGTTTCCATTTCCCAAATTTCGCTCGATGGTAGCCAACGCAGAAAAGCTCAAAGCTAAATTGATGGAGCAAAATGACCATAAGGATAGTATCACTTTTAAAATGAAGAAAGACCCGCGTATTACATGGATTGGGCGTATTATTCGCAAACTTAGCATTGATGAATTACCACAGTTGTGGTGTGTACTAAAAGGCGATATGTCTCTTGTTGGTCCACGTCCTCCTGTTCCATCAGAAGTAGAGAAGTATACTTTAAGTGATCGTAGACGTTTAGATATTAAGCCAGGACTTACTTGTATTTGGCAGGTAAGTGGACGCGGAGACATACCTTTTAAAGAGCAAGTAAAGCTTGACGTGCAGTATATCGAAAGCCAAAGTGTGTGGTTAGATATCAAAATAATTATCATGACTGTTCCCGCTGTTTTAACAGGAAAGGGGGCTTACTAGTGCGTGATCCACGGGCGGAAGAGTTATATAGACGTTTTTCACGAAAAGGCATCGCTAGGCAGCGTATCCATAAGTGGTTACGTAGTTTTACATGGGTTTTTACCGTGCAGCTTTTAGGCAGTGTCAAGCGAGTGGTCGACTTTGTTATTGCTCTGTGTTTGTTGCTGTTATTTTTGCCGGTCATTTTTTTGTATATGATATTCAGTTTGCGATTGCCAAAAGTTGACAAAATTGCGCGTTTAGGACGGTGGGGAATTGTTTTTTACGAATATAAATTTAAATTGCCAAATAACATGTTTGGTAAGGTTTTACAAATGCTACGCTTTCATCGTTTACCGGCTATGTGGAATGTGGTCAAAGGAGATATGTCGTTGATTGGACCAAGTCTTGTTTCTCCACAAAAATTGACACTTAATCAAGAAAAAGTACGACGGCGTTGTAGTGTACGTCCCGGTTTTATTTGCTTGTGGTGGATTCGTAAACGAGCGAATATCGATTACGAAACAGAACTAGATGTGGACAATGAGTACATTGAGCGGCAAAGTTTTCGTCGCGACCTCGGCATTGCTTTGCGATCTATTCCGGCGATGATGTACGGAAAAGGTGTTAAAATTAGCCGCGATTACATCAATATTTTTGGCATTTTGATTCGAAATGTCACGATGGACGAAGCCATTGAAGAGATTATGGACGTTATGGATGGTAGTGAGAAAAAGCAGTTTTGTTTTGTAAACCCTGATTGCGCCAATATTGCCTATAAAAATCGCGATTACTTTACCGTATTAAAAAATTGTCACTACGTTTTGGGAGATGGAATCGGAATAAAAATAGCGGGGAAACTTTTAGGAAATGAGATTAAACAAAATGTTAACGGAACGGATTTATTTCCGCGGTTGTGTGAAAAATTACAGAAAACATCTAAAAGTCTCTTTCTACTAGGAGCACGTGAGGAAGTAATTCAAGGCGTTGCTAGTTGGGTAAAAGAAAACTATCCGAATTTAACGTTAGCAGGCTATCGCAATGGTTATTTTACACAACAAGAACAGCAACAAGTAATTGAGCAGATAAACGATAGTAAGGCAGATCTTCTACTCGTGGCCTTTGGAGCTCCCAAACAAGAAAAGTGGATTGCACAAAATCAAGCACAACTCCATGCAAAAGTTGCGATAGGAGTAGGTGGGTTATTTGATTTTTATTCCGGACGTATGCCAAGAGCTCCCCAATGGATGAGAGAAATTGGTATGGAGTGGGTGTATCGTTTGTATAACGAACCACGAAGATTGTGGCGTCGCTATGTTATTGGCAACGTTGTTTTTTTATATCGAGTTATGAAACAGAAATTACGAGGGACGACGATATGAGAGCAGTAATCATTGCGCCAGGACATTCGGATAATATGTCACTTATCAATGAATATTATCCCACAGGTATGATTCCATTTTTGGGAAAACCTTTCTTGCAGCACATAGTTGAATTTATCATTTCTCTTGAGATCAAAAAAATCGATTTTATTTTGACTCATCTTCCACAAAAGGTAGAGAGCTTTTTTGGAAATGGCGAACGTTGGGGATGTGATTTCACTTTTCACTTGGCAAAGTCTACAGATCGCGCATACGAAATGTTAAATGTTATTGATTTTGCTGATGAACAGGCAACGCTCATTGCTCATGAAGCGTTTTTACCACTTATTGAGCAGCAAAAATCGCAAGTATATTTTACAAAGGAGAATGACAAACTATTCTGGTGTGGTTGGGCTTGGGTCCCCACAGATCAAATCGATACAGTTACAAGTTTGCGAGAACGTAGTGAAATTACAGAAGAAAATGATTGCGAAATTACCCAATACTTAACCATTAATAGCTATTCCAATTTGTTAGCATCTATTCGCAAAGTTTTGAATAAAGATTTTGATAAACTGTTGTTAACTGCGAAAGAGGTAGAACCAGGTGTATGGCTGTCGCGCAATGTACTTCTTCCTTCTACCACAGCGATACAGCCCCCTGTCTATATTGGTGAAAACTGCCGTTTCGCTCAGAATATAAAAATAAATGGCAATGTTGTTATCGAAGAAGGTTGTATTATTGAGGATAAGTCTACACTCGAAAATGCTGTGATTTTTCCAAAAAGCTATGTCGGAGAATCTTTAGATTTGAAAAATGTCGTGATCGATAAAAATCGTTTGATTAATATTGAATTTGGCGCAGAAATAGAGGTCGTGGATGACTTTATCTTAGGAAATTTAAACGATAATGTATTAAAAAATATAGCAATGAGTATTTTTTCACGTACACTAGCGATGACACTTTTTATTGTTTTTATGCCATTGTTTCTTTTCACCATCATATCTTTAAAGCTACTGCGTCGTGGAGCTGTTTTTTTTCAAAATGACTACATCGTGCTCCCTGCAAAATGCGATGCAAACCTATGGCAAAGCCAAACGTTTTTTAGTTTTTGCAAAAAGGAACAGATCAATCACTTAAGTCCTACGCGTCACTTTTTTTTACTCTTCATTCCCGGGTTATGGAAAATCGCTTGTGGTAAAATGCATTTTGTTGGTATACCACCGCGCAATAAAGAAGAAATAGAAAACCTTCCTCAAGATTGGCGTTCTCTATACATTAGCAGCAAAAGTGGTATAATTACCGAGCAATATGTAAAATCTTTAGCAAGTACAGCTGAAGATTTGTATGCCTCTGAAGCTTTTTATGCTGTTTCTGCTGGTTTTAAACAAGATCTTTACATTGGCGTGAGTTATTTGAAACAAGTTCTTTTCGGGCGTACCTTAAAATAGTTCTTATTTTGACAGTTCATTTTTCTATAAGAGGTGTATCATGATCTCAACACAAACAGAAAACGATATCCGAATTATTACCGTAACGGCAGATGTTTTAGATGCCAGTAACAGCAAAGAGTTTAAAGAGCAAACCGCAGAAATTGTCAAGCATCCCAAAGTATTGATTGATATGAGTGCGCTTAAATTTATTGATAGTTCTGGTTTGGGAGCAATTCTGTCTTGTCTACGAGGTTGTAATGAGAGTAGCGGAGAACTAAAACTTTTTGCCATCTCGAAAACCGTACGTACGCTATTTGAGCTTGTACGTATGCATAAAGTGTTTGATATTTGCAATACCAAAGAAGAAGCTATTGCTTCTTTTTGATTTGGGGTGATTTTATGTCTCAAGATATTGTCATCCCATTCTCTTCGTTCGAAACAATTTTTCCGCTACATGTTGTATTCAATGATTCACTCGTTGTCGTAAGTGTAAGCGAAGAAATGCAGTCCCTGTGTGCCGCAATCAATGTGGGTATTCCTTTCAAAAATTGCTTTCGTATTTTGCAGCCTTATTTGGAAGATTTTACTTATGAGCAAATTTGTGCGATGCCAGATGAAAAGTATATTATTCAAACAAGTAATCACTTAAAGTTTAAAGCAAATGTCATTGTTCAGGAAAAAACAGTTGTTTTTTTGTGCCAATTGTTCATTGATGATGTGGAAGATTATAGCGCGTTACCAAAAATGGAATTTGGTGGTGATTTGCTCTTATGTACAAAAGCTTTAGACAAAAAAATTGAAAACTTCAAAGCTCTTGAACAGTCATTGCGTCAAAAAGAAGAAGTTATTGTGGAAAAAGAACGCGCTTTGGTGGCGGAAAAAGAACAAGCGCGCATTAATAAAGAAAAGTTATCGCAAAATAACAAAGAAATAGGTTTTGAGATCCAGAAAGCGTTGCTTTTAGGGCGCCTTCCCAAAAGGGAAAATTTAACGATTGAAGTATTGAATATTCCTTCCCAAGAAGTGTCGGGTGATTTTTATGATTTTTTTAATCATGATACAAAATGTATGGATCTCGTGATTGGTGACGTTATGGGAAAAGGGATCGCAGCAGCTTTGGTGGCGGCAGCTCTAAAAGGTGTTTTATTGCGTTGTGCGGGAAAAGCAAATCTTCCCACTCGTGGATTTATTTCACCACAGAAAATTATGCTACGGTTGATGGAAGAAATTACCCCTGAGCTTATTGAATTAGAAACATTTGCCACCATGTGTTACAACCGTTTTAATCTTTTTACTCACAAACTGATATCGGTAGATTTTGGACATACCAATATCCTCCACTACAAATTTTTATCAGAACAGGTCCAGCGTATTGTAGGTAAAAATTTGCCTCTCGGTGTTCAAACCCAGCCAAATTTAGAAATAGCAGAAGAGCACTTTGATGATAATGATATATTCTTATTTTATTCTGATGGGGTTATTGAAGTTCAAAATGAAAAAGGAGAGATGTTTGGTGAACAAAAACTCATGAACATTTTGAAACAAAATAGCACAAAGACACCTGGCGAAATTATCGCAAAAGTTAGAGAAAGCCTCATTGAATACAGTTACCAAGACTTCAAGGATGACGTAACGTGCATTGTTGTCAAAATCGAGGAAGTATTTAGCCAAACCCGAATATACAATGTTCTTATGATCACAAGTTGTTTGGATGAATTAAAACGCGTACGCAATTACATAACGAAAACGGCCTCTAAAATTAGGTATTTCCAAAACGAAGAAAACTTGAACAATTTGTTATTGGCAGCGAATGAAGTTGTTGCAAATATTATTCGGCACGGCTATAAAAATGACCCCGACAATGTAATCCGCATCGAGATATCTGTGTCCCATTCCTGGATTCGCATTTGTTTTGTTGATAAAGGAATACCATTTTCGATGGCCGATGAAAAAAATATGAACGATATCGATGAAATTACGGATGCGGACTTACAACAAATGAGTGGGGGGTTTGGCCTTTATATTATTCACAGTTTAGTAGATAAAGTTACCTATCATCGCGATAGTAAGGGGAATAATTATCTATCACTTATCAAGAATTTTCAAAGTGAAACGTTGCGCACCGCGAGTTCTGATTTAGATATAACTTAATCTAATGACTTGTACTAGTAGAAAGATATCACTTTTATACGATCCCGTTCCCGATCCCGTTCCCGATCCCGTTATGTATAATTTCTGGGATAGGGGGGCGGGATCGTATTTAGGTGTTCAATTTGTGTAAGTGTCAGAAAAAACAGACAGTCAGAAATAAATGACGTATGGCATTTTCCTAGACGTTAGTTTTACGCTCTATAACGCATCAAATCGGTAATAGCACCAAACAAAATAAATTTTGAATTTAATGGCACACTTTTTGGTAGTAATAAAACCTATCGTATTTTAAGAGGCTTTTGCAGCTAAATTAAACTTTAGGAGAAACAGATGAAAGTGATACATTTATATTTATGTGTGATACTAACCATTTCTCTAGTAGCACAACAACAGTCACCTGTTCAGTCATCGGCGCGACCGTTTGATCTTGACATTGTCAACCCTGTTCAAATTGCAGGTTCCGATGCACGCGCTGTAGAGTTTCAGGAAAATTACTTACCTGGCTTTCAAAATTTCATATCTACTAATCTTGGCGAAAGTTCTGTATTTGAAAATGCACAACTCTTCAACGTGGACCCAGCAGAGCTTGTTTTGAAGTCTGACTTTGAGTCACGTGTATATTTTATTTCCGAAGGCGCTGGTTTTCGCAATACCTTAGGATTTAATACCAATGGTGAAAGTGGTATCAATGAAAGCTCACAGTTGATTTTCCCCGATGCGTCCGCAGGTCGATCTCGTAGCAATTCTACCCCTCTGCAACAAGGCGATTTTGTCGAACTTGGTAATTTAGAAAAAGGTACACAGTTGGATTTTTTCTTGATTGCCAATGGCGCAAACGGTGGACAAACAGTTTTTTCGACAGACAACAATCCTGATGGTTTACAGCACATGATTGCCTTTGTTCCGGGAGGAAGTCCTTTTTTACTTGTCGGTTTTGAAGATTTACTTGGTGGGGGAGATTTGGACTATAACGATATTTTATTTGCGGTTGATATTGGGGAAGAGAATTTAAATAGTATTGTGGGCGCACCAGAGCCAGGAACAACAATTATTTTTATTGCTTTTTTTCTTATTTTTGCATTTGTTTATCGTCGCAAATCTTTAAAAGGTAGTCTTTGTACGTAAATGGTGTTGGATCGACCATAATGGCCATTGTTTTGTCGTTATTTGTTACATTGGGGGGGATCGTGAAAAAGAAGTATATCGCAATTACTGCTTTACTCTTTTTGATACTTGGAGGTGCAGGAGCAAAAATTTGGCGTGATGCCGTGATCAAGGAGCAAGAGCAGTTTCGTTATAAAAAAGCAAAACAATTTTGCCGTAGCGAGCATTACAATAAATCATTGATTGTTGTTTACGCATATAAAAAAATGCTTGGAAAGAGTGAGTATCACAATTCTAAATGGCAAAAACTAGAATTAGAAATCTTGCAAAACCTTCGTGATATCCCACGGCTTGTTTTTTTATACGAGCAAAACCCTGATTTACTCTTAGAGAATGAGGAAGCATCTTTGTGGGTAGCCAGGGCATTTTTTGAAACAAAATTTTGGAAGAAATACCAAAAAATTGTTGAGGTATGGCATACCAAAAAAACGCGCGTGTTTGAGTGGTTTATTCTCGAAGTGGACACTCTAATAAAAAGGCAAAAACGAAAGCAAGCGCGGAAGAAATTGTTGGAAAATAAAACAAAATTCCGCGATAAAGCGGAGTTATGGATCCGCTTGGCATTAATGGAAACGCAAGAAAATCAATTTGCACAAGCTTGGGAATACTTAGAAGAAGGCCACAACTACGATTCAAAAAACGCCGATTTACGTTTGTTTCGTGGGCAGGTCTTGGAAAGTTTAGGCAGAGATAAAAGCGCACGCGTTGAGTATGTGGCGGCCTATCTATCCAATCCTAAAAATTTCGTCATCGTTGATCGTTTGGCTGAATTTTACGTTCGCCAAGATAATTATTTATTGGCCATCGAGACATGGAGTCGTCTCACCGAAAAAGCACCTGCTTATATATGGCAAAAATTAGCTTTTTACCAACGAGTTGCTATCAATAAAAAACAAAAAATTACCAAAGAGAATGGTATGCTACAAGCAATAAATCAGCTACCTATAAGGGAATTTTGGAGTGAAGATTTAGCAAAAGAATCTCACAATCGTAACCAGTATTTATACTGGTTACGTGTACTACATTTTCTAAAAAATCAACAGTATGACAAGGCATTGGAATGGTTACAGCAATATTCAGATGAAGAGTGGAATCCACGCTTACAGAATAACCTACATCGTATTTTGTTCCATAAAAAATACGGAGGGTTTACCCAAGGAGGGACTTCGTTCATTGAAGTGAAGTCAAGTTGTGGTGAACTAGGAAAATTCTTAGATGATGCTGCTCGCCGTGAGCGTTTACAGCTAGCAGTTCCGCGTAACCATGATTTATTGAATTTCATAAAGACTCCCTACGTCTTTCCCGCTTTACTATTGTGTCATAAATGGTTGGAAGCCGCTGTTATTTTACATGAGAACTTACCGAAAGGGAAATTGCCAGAATGGTATGCTCAACAGATCATGCATGCAATGAGTGTCGTTCGCGATAAAAAACGCGCCATTTATTTTGCGGAAAGTTATCCGGAAATGCTTTCTTTACAGTTGTTGAAAGCTGAACTTTTGATTGCGCAAGGGGATGTGGTTGTTGGATGTGACATATTGAGAATTTTAGCGAAAAGAGACGATGGTGTTGGCATACGTGCTTCATGGTTACTCTCGTTGTACTATTTAGAGTTGCGCAACTACAAGTTGGCCAAAAGTGTGTTGCGTTTACATAAAAAGTTGCTCTATAGTGTGTTGGGACAAGAGGTACTTGCGCGGATTTTTTTACTGGAAAACGATAAAACCCGGGCACAAAAAATTTATCAAAAAATTGCCCAGAAATCTGTTGAAGCGAAAGTCTTTTTAGCAAAAGAAGCTTTCCAAAATCGCAACTGGCAAGAAGCCGAAAAGTGGACGGTTATTTTACAAAAACAGTTCCCTGATCAACTACAGTTTGCCGAAAATTATAACAAGATACAACAAATGAAAAATCAAAAATGAAAAACATAAAACGTTTATTCGCATTTATTTTTATCGCGCTATCCTTATTTACATGGCTGCGCGATACAAGTTGGTTTACCTCCTTGGAAGACACCATTCCTTTGCTAATGTCATTTGCCTTGTTCATGTGGTTATCTAAACCTTGGGAAACGAGTGATGTAGTACACAAACCTTCGAGTGTCGTAGCCGTAGTTGGTTGCGTATTCTTTACGAGCGCTTTTGTCTTGAATTCCACATTGTTGTTTGCTTGTTGTACTTGTTGCATTGCTTGGTTGTGGTTTGATGTATTTTGTGAGGGAAAGACAAAACACCTTATTGTATTTTTATTTTTATCATTTCCATGGATTGCATTAAGTGCAGAGCAATTAGGTTGGATTTTTCGGGTGAGCGGTGCTACATTCGCTTATGAGTTTTTTACAGCGTTAGGCTTTCCCGCGGAACAACAAGGAACTTCCCTAATTATTTCCGGGGTATTTTTATCTGTGGATAGTGCATGTGCAGGTATGAATACTCTACAAGCGGTTTTGGTGATGGGTTTTGCTGTTATGTATCTTTATCTCGAAGACAAAATAAATATTGCGCTTAACCTGTTCTTGTTAACGCTACTTGCTTGGTGGACAAACGCACTACGCATCGTTGTCATCGGTTTTGCCGCTCTGGCGGCTGGAGAAGAATTTGCTCTTGGACTATTCCATACTTGGGGTAGCATGATTCTACTTGTGTTTATGTTTTTCTTTACTTTTTTGCTAGCTCATTTACAACAAAAATGGGCAAAGTTTTGCAGTGAAAAAGTAGTTGTCGTTGTGGCATTTGTGTATATTTTACTGAACTTAGGTGAACTTTGTAGTAGTTGGTGGCGTTCCCCGTTAGAAAAATACGGTTGGTTGGTTGTTGGTGTATGGCTAGTTCCGTGTATTTATCACTTATATAAAAATCGTCAGCTACGTTGCAATTTCTTGCTGTTAAGTGTCGCCATATTGTGCACTTTTTTGGGATGTGTTGGAGATTTAAACACACTATGTTACATAGGATTTGCCTGCTTTGTGTATTCTCTCATGACCAAAATCAATGCCACTACTTTGTTATGGGCAGTGTCGGGAGTCGTATGGATGCCTGCGTTTAGTTGGTTGATTAGTTACTATATCACAAATCACATTCTATTACCAAAACTATGCATTGTAAGCATTACCTCAATCTTTGCTATTCGTAGTAGAGAGCAAAGTGTGTCAATTTCGTTGAAGTTGTCCCAACTTGCGGCAGCATACGCGATATTTTTTATTCTCGCTTTTATTTGGCCTTTCTTACCACATCGCGAACAACAACGCTTATTTGATATTCCCAAAAAAGGTTTTGGTTTTGTCAGCCAAGATATTGCTCTAACAGATAGAGAACAACGTAGTTTTGGAAAAGCAAATGCATTAAAACGCTTCTATAAAGTAGGAAAACAAGAATTTATTTTGTTAGCAATTGATGGAACAAAAGACCGCCATGCTGTTCATGATCCCCATTACTGTATTGTGGGAGCCGGTTGGAAAATTATCTCAGCTCGAAAAATTTCTCATCGAGGCGGAGATCTGAATTTCGTTAAGTTACAGCGTGGTCAACAAACGAAAGAAGTTGTTTATTGGTTTGCAGCTGAACTATCTACTTATACAAGTCCTACGCGTTATTGGTATGAAACGACTATGCGACGTATGACTTTGGGGTATTTATACCAGGAGCCTGTTTTGGTAATTTTACAAACGGTAAATAGTAAACCACTCAAATGGAATAAAATTTTTGATTTGATGCCGCAAATTCTCGAATTCTAGCTAAAATTTAAGTACAGAATCTATGTAGTTAGGCACAAAGTACATATTTGGAAGCATATACATTTTTTGGAAGAAACAATGAAAACAACAACATTTGCGCGTTACCAAATCATTTCCCAACTCGGTCGCGGTGGTATGGGAATTGTATATGAAGTTTACGATCCAAGAATGAAGCGCAAAGTTGCCCTCAAGGTAATAGAAAAATTTCAAGATATGCAACACTCCAAACGCTTTCTTCGCGAAGTGCAGGCATTGTCGCAGTTGTCACATCCAAATATTGTGCGCATTTACGAATATGGAGAAAACCCCATTCCATTTTTTACAATGGAATTTATTGCAGGGTTGAGTTTGGCCGAGTATATAAAGACAACAACGGAAGTGGACTATCGCAGAATCGCGGAGATGATCGAAAAAGTAGCAGAAGCCCTGCACGAGGTGCACAAAAACAATATCATCCACCGTGATATCAAGCCTGCAAATATCATGTTGGATTCGCAACTCAATCCTAAGTTAATGGATTTTGGCTTGGCAAAAGATAGCGATCGCGAAGCGAGTAAGTTGTCGCAAACAGGACAAATTGTGGGTAGTGTCACTTATATGTCGCCTGAGCAGGTTGAAGGCGGAGTGAGTAAATGTAGTGATATTTACTCTATCGGGGCAACTTTTTACGAGGCTTTGACCGGGAAAAAACTATTTTCCGGCGATGCGGAATTTCGCATTATGTTGCGTATTTTAAACGAAGAGCCGATAGCACCGCGAAAAATAAGAAACGATATTCCTATAGAGTTAGAAAAAATTTGCTTGAAATGCTTGGCGAAAAATCCCGAAAAACGCTATCAGAATGCATGGGAATTGGTTCGCGATTTACGCAATTTCCGCAATAACCGTAAAATAGCGGCAAAGCGCACATTTCATTTTAAAGGCAAAAGCAAAGTAAAGAAATATGCTTTTGTGCTCGCTGTTTTGCTACTCGTCGCAGTGAATACGGTCGTATTGCAGTACAAAACGCAAATGAATCCACAGCAAGAGGACATTTTACGCGACATCAAAAGGTATTTAGCCAGCATTGAAAAGGTTGTTAAAAAAAGTCAACGCAATCAACAAGATTTAGCACAGCACCTTCAATATGTTCAGCAAAAACTACAAGTCATTCATGATGAAAACCTTACCAACGAAATTAGAGAGCCTCTACAAGAAGTTTTTTCTCTATTAACACAGGGGGAGAAAAACAAAGAGAATATTCGAGAGGTAATAAATAAAATCAATGGGCAGGCTGTGGCCGATCATAATGTGCGGCATAAAAAATTGGCAAAAGAAATGGAACATGTCAGTTCGCAATTGTTTGACCTAAAAATGCAGCAGGCAGTGCTAAAGATGACCTCTATTGGGACGCAACTAGATATCAAAAATAGTGGCATTTATAAAATTAGAGGAACGCAGTACAAGATATTGGCGAGACAAAAAAACGATGTACAAGAAAGAGAAGACCTTTTTGCACGTGCCATTAAAAATCTCGATACAGCAATAGAAATAAATCCAAAAATTGGATATTACTACTACCACCGTGGTCAGTGTTACGGGGCAATGGCGCAAAGCAATTCTGAGTTTTTTTCACTTGCAGAACAAGATTTTGCCAAAAGCATCGCATTAAATCCTGATCAAGGTAGTTACTACGGCGCACGAGCTATTTTTGTCCACATCCCGCAGGAAAATTTTAGTGAAGCGAGAGCGGATTTGCAAAAAGCCGTTGATTTAAAACATCGCTACACCGGCATTTTGAATCTTTTAATACAAAAGATCGATGCCGGAGAATATGACTCTATTGATAACATTGGCAAGTTGTTCGTACGCAACAATGAATGAGAAACGAGTTTGAGCGCAAGACTAATGCGTATCTTAAGTATGGAAATTGCTGGTATGCGATGCACCCCAGCAATTACCTAGTAGGAGGGCACCGCATATCATTGAAAATGCGACTATTTTGTTGGCAAAACCTTTATGTGAATATGCGAAGGATGTTCTTTAGAACGATAAACACGGTGTGTTGCGCGAATAAAATCCTCTTCGTTGGCTTTAAAGATATTGTCTACATATTTTTGAGGATTGCGATCTACCATGGGAAACCATGTGCTTTGAATCTGAATCATAATGCGATGACCTCGTTTAAAGGTGTGACACACATCTTGTAAATTAAAAGACACTTTGGTGATTTTATTTGCGGTAAATGGTTTGGGGTGCTCGTAACTTTCGCGAAATCTACCGCGAATAATCTCACTGCGTACCATCATCTGGTAGCCACCCATCTTTTTTGTTTCCTTTTCGCCTTTTTGTTCATAATCATTGGGAAAAACGTCGATAATTTTTACCACCCAGTCAGCAGCAGTTCCGGTGGTGGAAACCCATAGGTTGGCATCGATAGGCCCGACAATGGTCATATCTTCTTCTAATACTTCCGTTTGGTAATGAAGTACATCGGGACGACGTGCGGCAAATCTTTGGTCTTCGATCATGTACTCTCGTGTCATGCCAATGGCGATTTCATTTCCTGAGGGCACGGGTTTGTTGGGGTCACTGATGTAGTCGTCAAACCCTTCTTTTTGAGGTGGCGAGAAATGTAGACGACTTTTGTCATGCATATACAAATTCTTTGGTTGCAAATTCTGCGGAGGCCATTTCTGAAAACGTCGCCAACGATTGGCCCCGGTTTCAAAACACAACGCCTCTGGCAACTGCAATTCACCTTTTCCTTTTAGGAAATGATTGAAAAACATACTTTCCACATGTTTTTGATAGTACTTAGATGTTTTGGCACCAAAAGAAATGTCACCCAATGAATTTCCTTCGCTACGTGCCCATCCACCATGAACCCACGGTCCCATGACAAGCATATTGAAAATACCGGGATTATTTTTTTCGACTTCTTTATAGATATTCAAAGGCCCGTAGAGATCTTCGGCATCAAACCAACCACCCACAGTCATTACCGCACATTTTACATTTTTGAGGTGCGGTAGTATGTTACGTGACTGCCAAAATTCATCGTAATTAGGGTGCTCTACGATATCGTTCCAAAACTTGATTTTTCCGTGCAAGTATTTTTCATTGGCGTTTTTTAGTGGTCCCATCTCTAAGAAAAATTGATAGCCATCGGGAGTTTTATGATCAAAGCGCTTGCCAAAGGTCGTGCGCAGTTTGTCGCGTTTTTTACCAAAAACACTTAGAAAGTTAAATCCATGAGGAAGAAAAAAAGCACCATGGTGATGGAAATCATCCCAAAACCAATCAGCGATGGGGGCTTGAGGTGAAACAGCTTTCAGCGCCGGATGGCTATCTATCATGCCGGCGGCACTATAAAATCCAGGATAGGAAATTCCCCACTGCCCTACTTTGCCATTGTGGTTTTTGATATTTTTTAGTAGCCATTCGATGGTGTCGTATGTGTCGGTGCTCTCATTGGTCTTTTTCGCGGAAACATGAGGTGTCATATTCACAAATTCTCCCTCGGACATCATCGTACCGCGCACATCCTGGTAGACAAAAATATAACCCTCTTTTGCCAGAAGATGATTAGGACCCAAACGCTTTTTATATTGATCAGCACCATATGGACTTACCGTATAAGGCGTACGGTACATCAGAATGGGATATTTTTGCGATACATCGTTTGGTATATACACCGCGGTGAACAATTTGGCTCCATCGCGCATCGGGATGCGATATTCGTATTTCGTGTAGTTTTCGCGGATATATTCCGCTTGTTCTTGCGCGTGAAAAATATTTAGTGAGAATACGACAAGTAGCAAAGATAAGTACTTCATTTTCTTCCTTTCAACGTAAGTGACAGGTCATTGTTATTAGAAGGAATTCTTGTGTTATTTCATGCCAAGCAATACACGTAAAGGCTTTATTCTCAAAATAAGACCTTCTAGTAAGCTTAAGCAAATAATAAATGATGTTGTGACAACAATCACGAGTTTTAAATATAGATTCAGTTGTAATTGCACGACATAAAATGCCACAAACAGAATAACAGGTTGGTGTAGTAAATAAAAAGGATTTATGATCTTCTGCCCATAGCTGAGTAACGGAGTGCTATAATTCAAATAACAGCTTCCCAAATAAACTACATATATTGCCCAGCACCAACTCATGAGCACAAAAGCAAGCCATATGGCATAAAACTCCACACTACCTGGTTGAGAAATGGCTTGTTGTGGATTTCCATACACCGCAGTGACAATGCCAATCACCACACCAAAGATTCCACCGCATAAGAAGATATTTCGATCTCGGTGAATAATTTCCATATAGACTTGTTTGGTGTAAAAAATATAACCCGCGACAAAAAAAGTAAACATGTACAAGAACTCTGCCCATCCGTGTTGACCGGGAATAGGATGAAAGATCAACTTGATGGCAAATAGAGGTAGGATAAACAACAACATGCCGCCTTTTTTTTGCAACAAAGCCTCAAGGTAAGATAAAAAGCGTTGACCGCGTTCCCCTTTTAGCCACTGAAAAAACGGAATAGCGATCACGGAAAACGCAAATAAAAAGCCCAGGAACCACAAGTGGATACCCCATCTTCCAAAAATACTTGGGCTAAGCAAAATTGTGGGGTCGGTAATGTGTTGCCAAAAAGAGGGGAGAAATTCCAAAAACGTTCCGCTATGTTTTCCTTTGTGGATCCATTCCAGGTATATTTGAAATGGCGAAAGAAGAATCGATCCGACAATAAAAGGCACAAAGAGCCGTTGGACGCGTTCAATGGCAAAGCGATATCCCGTTCTTCGCTGCAAAGAAAACCAACTTCCCGCACCAGAGATAAAAAAGAATACCGGCATTGCCCACGGAAAAACCATGATTAATACAACTGTTACCAGCATACTTTTGTCACCATTTTTGATATGCCAGTCTACCAAGTCAAAAGGATGGACAGCATGAAACAAAAACACTCCCAAAATTGCCAAGACACGTAGCCAGTCAAGGTAATACAATCGCTTTGGCTGATCACTATCCATAAAATCCTCCAGATTTGTTACTTTGATAGATAATAGAAAACTTATGTTTTTTCTATAAGTAATTGATTGTTTACAAAACGGTAGTAAATAACCTGTTTTTCTCTTGGTGTATATGTTTTTAAATCAATGGTATCCCCTGGTTTTAACTTCCATACTTGTATGGCTTGGGGATCTTCCCAACTAAACTGCTTTTCTGAGTCTTGAAAAACGGGTTCGGTGAGCGGTATAACAACATAAACTTCGCTAGGGTATTTACCTTGCTTTTTCTTTTTGCCATAAACGACAGCGACGCCGTTTTCGCCCACGACAAGAGCCGTAGCTTCGTTAATACCTATGCCAATAACTTTTTTGGCTGATTCTACCCAGCCGCGATGCACAATTTTCGCTAAAAACCCTACCAACCTTTTTTCACGCTTACGATTACTAAAGTGTGTATCCGTGATCGTATTTTGCATAAACGGTACATTTAGAAAGTCTTTGTGAGGATGCCCTTTGGCTGCAGTATAACTAAATTGACCTAATATTGCCAAACCCGCACTGATTCCTCCAATGGGAATTTTTTTCTCTGTCGCCAAATATTCGATCGCTTTTTCTACTTTGGTGTCTTTCCAATAACGAAAGTATCTCGATTGTTTTCCACCGCCGATATACAGTGCTTCCGCATTCCTAAGAATCTTATATACATAGTCACTTTGGGCTTTTTCACGAGAATCCACCACCAAGGTTTGGGTAGAATCAAAGCCCTTCTTGAGCGAGACCGACCGTTTGTTAGAAGCCGTTAAAAAAACATAGTCGCCACCACCGGATTTTTTGCGAAACCATTCGTTGCGTCCAAGTGGCTCCGCTCCGCCACCTGAAAGCCATAAACCGTAAGATGTTTCGGTGGTAACATCTTCAGGATTGCCAGCGATTAAGATTTTAACTCTCGATTTGGCAAAGTTTACCAACTTAACCTCTTGTGGCTTTTCCTCCATTTTTTCCTGTGCGAAACAAAAAGAAAGAGTGGTGATCAAAAATAAAAACAGTTTCACTAGGAGCCTCCTGTTATTTAGCTGTCGTTTTTTGTGAACTACACTGAATTTACTATAACAGATAATAACGGATTTGCATAGAGGACTACACTCTATCATTTGAAGTGACAAAATGGCACTCCAAAAATACTGGCTTTTGAAATCTAAATATAAGATAATCTACGTTTACTTGAAGTGACAAAATGTCACTTCAATTTTTAAGTGCCATTTTGTCACTTCAATATTAGATTTGTATCTAAAGTAGGTAATACATGAACGAACTAGCTATTAATATCAACAATAACTCATATCCAGTACTTGAGTTACCAGGACGACCGAAAGCTTTATTAGATAGAACTGTCGCCACCATTTTTCAAATAGAGACGAAATATCTCAACAGAATAGTCTCGCGCAACAAAAAGAAATTCCCGGAGGACTTTTGTTTTGTACTAACAGATGAAGAAGTGGAGATTTTGAAGAGACAAAATGTCACTTCAAATCCCAGAGCTTTTAATCGTAGTAAGCCTAAAGCGTTTACCTGGGAAGGATGTAACAGCGTTGCTTTATTGTTGCGCTCTGACCGAGCTGCACAAAGGTCTGTTGAAATTATACGTGCTTTTACCTCCTCCGAGAGAGGTAACTACTCTGCCGCTGATTTACCGCAAATGATTTCGTCGGCGGTCGTCAACGATCGACGTTTGATCAAAGCGGTTGTGAACGAAATTGATTTTATCAAAACAGCGATGAGTTCTATGCAGAGTAGGCTAAACGGTTTAGAAGAGTTACTACATACACATACGCGGCAAATAGAGAAAGTGGAGAATGCATGTATATCTCCGGAACAAGCGGAAGAGCTACGCGATATCGTCAAGGAAAAGGCGAAAAGTCGCAAACAAATGCACAAAATTTGGCGTGAATTTAAAGAACACTTTCATTTGGCTCGTTACACGCAGTTACCTACCAGTGAATTTCCACAGGCCGTGCAGTGGTTGAATGCTTACCGGTTTTGAGTGTGTCAGACGCGAAAGAGATTCGTTTACCGTGTCACAAAACATTACAGGAGATTACATGAGACGCCAACGTCAAACGAGATACTACGTGGACCTACTCATACTAAAAGGCAGAGAAAAGTATAATATACCTGCTATTTTGTTGTTGCCAACACCTGTATTATTCTTTTTTTATGTTATTCTTCAAGGTGAGGCAGAGGCAAAAGTAAACCCAGTGATTATTTTGTTTGTGATGATGTTTTTGTTACTTGTGTTGGCTTTTAGAAAAAGCCATCAGATAAAGAGAGAAGATCAAGAATATTTCGCCAAATTAAAGAAGAAAAGAATAAACTCTAAATAACCATGACAAAAAGTTACTTGTTGTGTAGGGAATTATGAAGCTTTAGGAGTAGCAACATGAAATTTAGAAATTATCGCCTTTTAGACGAACTAGGCCGTGGCGGAATGGGGATCGTTTATCTGGCGCGCGATGAGCAACTAGGGAGAGAATGCGCTCTTAAAGTTTTAATAAATGCCAATACCAATAGTCGCCAACTACAGCGTTTTATGAGAGAAATGCGTGCTGTTGCGCGTTTGAACCATCCTTGTATCATCACCATGTTCGAGTCAGGAACAGAGCCTACATATTTCTATACCATGGAGTACATTCCTGGAATTACTTTAAAAGAAGCGATTCGCCAAAAATGTTTTTCTACAAATGAATTGATTCATATTTTCATCAAAATTTGCCATGCTATTGAATATGCGCATAAGAATAACGTGATTCATCGCGATTTAAAACCAGCAAATATTATGGTTCGCAAAAATAATGAACCAGTGGTGATGGACTTTGGCCTTGCCAAGCAACTAGGAGAACAAGACATTTCTATTTCGACAGATATTCTTGGCACACCTATGTACATGGCACCTGAAATTTTGAATGGACGAAACACCACCCGGAAAAGCGATCTTTACTCTTTGGGAACTATTTTGTATGAAATATTGGTAGGGCGACCTCCCTATGTGGGCGATTCGGTGATGAATATCTTTTACCAAGTTGTGCACACCGAGATATTGCCACCCACATGTCTAAACCCATCTATAAAAAAAGATTTGGACATCATATGTCTGAAGTGCCTAAACAAAAAACCTCAGAAACGTTATTCCTCTGTTTGTGAATTACGACAAGAACTACAACGTTTTATCGACAATAAGCCCATTCTTACAAAATCCACGGGAACTTGGGCCAGAATCCAAAAATGGATTTACCGCCACCCCTTGCCGTCGACGATCATGGTGATCAGTGTTCTCTCTACAGCGATTATCTCGTTATTGCTGATTGCCGTTTCCCAAAAAAATAACGAGCTTGCACAGCAGCGACAAACCCTCGAAAAAAGTAACCATCGTTTAGCTCAAAATCAGGAAGAACTCAAAGCAAACAACATCCTACTAAAAAGATCTTTGGCAAAAGCAAGTTTAAAACATGCCTATACTCATATAGGTAACAAAGAGTATCCACAAGCAGCACAAGAGCTTGTATACGCGCGTAAGATATTGAAAAAACACGACAAAACAAATGAGTTACGCGAAGAAGTAGAGTTTGTATTAACGAACGCCATTTATTCTAATTTACCTATTTGCTTAGGAGAAGTCGAGTTACCAATCGCTGAGTTTGATATGGCTGATTTCACTGGACGTATTCTAACGAAAGAGTTATCTACCACAAAAATTTGGGATGTCTCGCAGATGGAAAGCTCTCCACGATTGTTGTATACAATTCCTTCTTCAGTAAAACTAGCGCGTATTTCTGCAAATGGTCGTTTTGTGACGCGTGTCAATCCTCTCAATCAAATTGAAATTTATGATGTACGGTCACAACAAAAAAAGAGCGTATTGCCAGGAAAATATCCTGGTATTTCCCACATAAAAATTTCCGATAGTGGTCAGCAGGTATTGTTTATCGCAAAGGATCGTTTATGGTTTTGGGAAAAAGGTAAAAAAATAAGAAAATTGGCACTGGATAAGAAGGAAAGAGTACACAACATTGCTCTCGCTGCAAATGGTAAATATTTTGCGGCAAGTTCGGGTGGTGTGGTTTTTATCTTTAAAAATGGGAAAAAAGTACGCGATGATTATATTCCCATCAACCATCACTCTGAAGCTATGTCATTGAATCCGCGTCGTAACATCATTGTGTATACGAGCAACAGAGGAGAATTTGTTATTTCCAACTTTAACGAAGATTATCGTGTTTCTTATGAAGCACATTCGGGAAAGATGGCCGATATCGCCTTTAGTCGGCGAGGACACTTTTTTGCGACGGCAGGGGAAGATGGTCGCGTCATTTTATGGAATGCGGCGAATAGTAAAAAACTATTTGTTTTGCCTACTACAATGGGGGTGCAACAGGTTTGCTTCGATAATAGTGGACGTTTTTTATATGTTTGCGGTACGCGCCAAAGAAAAATATTTTGTCAAAAATGGCAAATTCATTTTGAGAAAGCCACACAGCAATTTACTCTGTCCGCAAAAGAGCAGCAACAACTCAATCGTATTGTAAATTTGAGTGTCAATACCAATTTCAATACAGAAACGGCCACCATTAGCCCCAAAAACCGCTATTATGCCTTTAATTTAAAAATTAGGGTTGTTGTTGTGGATCGACAAAACCCCAATACCACCAAATCTATTTTTAACAAAAATTATCAAAAAATTAGTAGCCTGTGGTTTGATAATGATGAAACAAAGATGCTCGTTCACGAAGGGCCTAGTATCACAATCTATGATCTTCCGGACCTCACTAACCGTGAGATGAAGATTAAAGTGCACGACCAACGCATGTCTAAATTTTCACCCGATGGTCGATTTCTTTATGTTTCTAGGGACAAGGGCTATTCCTGTATGGAAGTTTATAGCACCGCTTCTGGGCAAAAAATTGCTGAGCGAAGAACTTTATCCCTAATTAGGGAGATTGCTTTTGACCCTCAAAGAAAATGGGTCGCTCTAGGTGCAAGAAGGGGCATCATCGAAATTTGGCCAGCAAATTTTTGGGATAATCCAAATAAAGAGGAATACTCTTTGGTGGAGAGTGATCACTATGCACTCGCTTGGGATTACGCGGAAAAGCTAATTTCCGCTTCTGCCGATGGCAAAATAACGGCATGGGAGAGACAAAATGTACAATGGCTAAACACTACCTCCATTTCTATTGGATTACAAGCGAAAGAAATAAAAATTTCTCCCGATAATCGTTTTTGGGCAGCACTTACCAATCACAGTATTGTGATTTATGACTTATCGCTAAACAAACACGTCAAGAGCTATTTGGGATATAATGAAGATGGCTCAGCCAATATTAGTAAAGATTGGCAATATATCGCACTTCCTTCGATCCTCGGAGAATTTTCTCTGCGAAAATTTCATCATAAAGATCCTTTGATTCCGCAGCAAATACAAGATGCTTTGCATCGTAATTCTGTAAAGTAGAAGGAGAGATAATTGAAAATCATAAAGGGAAAAACGCTACACCACATTGAGGATGACACATACTACCGAGGTTGTACGTTCTATCTAGAAAAACCTGTGGTACTCGAGCTTGGCTGTGCTTTTAACAATTGTAGTTTCCGCACGCCATTACGTACTCGTATAAATCATAGAAGTATGTTTATGAATTGCAACTTCAATGATGGTGTGCAACTTGTGATAGAAGACACCAGCCAATTGCCTGTGCCCATGGCACTCATACCTCATGTCAAACATTTAAAGATGTCTGGAATTAAGATATGGATTGTTGAAAATTGGATTTCTTTAGAATCTATAGATTTACGTATGTCCAACGAGAACATTTTGTCAGACGATATGTTCTCGTTGCCGTCTCTTCGACTCATCGAGTTACCGAAACAACCAGATCCCGAAAGTTTTCTTGCCAACTACACGAAAATTATTGAATTTTTCAAAGAGGATATGTGGTATTCGCGACGTATCGTTGCATTTCACATGAAGGATTATGACGCCATAAAAATTTGGCCCATAGAAGAAATTGGCTCCGAAGAAGATAAAAAATGGGGGAAAATTGTCTCCATGGATTGTGCTCCGTCTGAAAGAGAATATGTGTCTGTTCCTAAGTTAAGTAAAAGTAAAAATAAAAAAGGTAAGCGGTTAGATACTGTAAGGGATGATATTAAAGATTACTTAGAGACAGGACTCTCAAAACGAAACATTGTGGAGATTCTGAATCGTGGTCTTGATAAGCCCGTCGCATATTCTACTTTATTAAACTACATCAAAAACGATGCAGAATTGTCACTTATTCGTAAAAAGAAAAAATAAGGAACACAAAAATTTTTCCTACTTGTTTTTTTAGAACTTACGGTTTATGTTTGAGTGTATGATTCTTATTTTTTTATAAAACAAGGAGACTTTATGTGCGAAGATTTTTTTGCCGCAATTGTGGCGGGTGATCAAGAAAAAGTCGGAGAGTATTTTGGGGAGAACTTTGACTTAAACATACGTAGTAGCGAAAAAGAAATAGAGGGCTTGACACCTTTACATGTGGCAATTGATACGGAGCAAACAGAGCTTATTATTGAATTTTTGAAAAGGGGTGCAGATCCTAATCGCAGAGACTGCGAAGAAACTTCACAAAATATCCGAGATGCCAAATGGTACTCTGCGGATACTGATTACGAAACAATAAATAAAATGATGAACATTAGAACAGGACGAACACCTTTAATGTATGCCTTAGGAATAAACAACAACGATATTAGCAAATTACTCCTTGAAAACGGGGCGGATCCTAACATCGAAGATTTTCTTGGCTTTAATTCCTTAAGCATCGCCGTCGAAAAAGGTAATAAAGAAATGGTGGAAAAATTTCTAGAAATGGGAGTGGAGACGGATTGGAATTTTTGGGAAGAGAACTATCTCTTATCAAAAAAGATGCGGAAATTTTTAGAGAAAAAAGGTATCAAAAAAACAAAGAAAAAAAAGGAGAAGAAAGAATTTGTGATTGAAGAAACACTAGATTTTTCTCCTATTGCGGCGGATACTTTAGAGAAGTATACATTTGAGAATGTATTACAAAAACTGCATCAAAATGTACAATCAGAAAAATTTTTAGAAGCGAAGGAACATGCGGAGAGTTTTTTTGGTAAAGCTTTTAAGAAATTTTCTGTGGAACGTAAATGGGTAGGATACTTTTATAGGTGCCCTAAAAAACGGAACCTGACTAATGAAGATCTTTTTCGCTTACAAAATGAACTAGCAAAACACAATGCATTCGCCTATGTTTGTAAACGTGCCACCAGTGAACGCCAAGTTCGCATTATTCCGGAGGCAGATAAATATTACGCCATAGTACTAGAACAAACCTGGGATTGTCGACTAGGCACAGATGGTATCGTAGAATTTGTAATGCAAATAGACCGCGATAACCCAGTTATACTTGATAGTATAGAGAATGATGCACTCAGCGGTGAGTTTATTAACCCCATAAACAATCCGCGACACTTAGCCAAAAAAATGCAGGATTTGTGCCCTGACCTTTACGAATCTAAAATGAAACTTTTGGCGGAGGAGTTAGAAGAAAATAGAGAATTTTACCTGTGGTGGGACTAAATGATAGGTAAAGACATAATGACTAGCTGATAGAAGGAAGATATTTGCAAGCGCAGGTTTCAGATTTGAAACTTGTGCTTACAAACGGATTCTGAAGAAGTTCTAAATGGGTCGCCAAAAATTTATATTTTCATACGACGCCGTAAAAAAATCAAAACACCTGCGATTAGAATTACAATAGGAACGCCAAAACCTACAGCGACGATGTAAATGGAAAAAAACTGAGAGAAAGATTCATATTTTTCCGTCGATACAAAACTGATCATCCAAATAATCGGAGCTGCAATCAGAATTCTTACCACAAGATGAATAATGCCTTTTAACTTGTCCCATATACTAGTTTTAGGGAATCTCATACCGCTAAATAGTGATGTTTTTGTACCGCCTGAGTGTCTTTTTTCGTCTGGCGTTGCTGGTCCTTTATTTTCGTGAACATATTCCTGTTTTTCCACTTTTGGTTTAGGGCTCTCAGAAAAAGATTTTATGGCACTTTCTACGGAGGAATAAAAGCAAAAACCTTCGTAAGCGTTTGGTCTTTCCGCATATATACGTAAGTTTTCTTGGATATTCAACATTCTGACATCTATTTCTCTGTAAGAAAAATACCTCCACGAACCGATCATTGCCGATGTGCAATAGTCATTGCTTTGCAAATCAGAAAGATCGATAATGACTTTGCCGTCTGTTCCTCTGTACGTATCTCTAATAAACGAAATAAATGGTCTGGAGTTTTGCGATGTGACACTCCCTGAAAGTTTGATGATGCATATGTCACTACCATTTTTGTATTCTGTAGAAATAGAGATGTTGGGAATGATATCTTCTTCTATTTGGGGACGAAACGTTTGAGAATCGGAAGAAATGTCAAAAAATGGTACGTCAGAAAACAAAAAACTTTGCGAGTTGCGTGCCTTTTCGACGATTACCCACAATGCACCGAATAAAACCAATAAAATCAGTATACTCATACCGTTTAAAAACGGAGGAACATAGTCGAAAAAATATAAAAACGCGGACTTTAGTATGAAATACAAAGCGTATACACAAGAGATCGCAATGATGACGGGAATGGTAGATCGTAGTTGACCAAGATTTCGTTGCGGGGATTTTAACATTACGATTGTATTATAATTTTCTTTGTCTTCGCCGCTTAACAGTGGATTATTGTCTAAACGGATATGGTCAAGAAGTGGAAAGTCATTGATGCTGCATGGTAGTTTTTGTAGTTGGTTGTGGCGCAAGTCTAAATACTTTAATTTAATGAGGCTTTTGATACTGTCAGGCACCGTGGCTAACTGATTGAAGCTGAGATTTATATTTTGTATTTGTGAAAAAGCCAACTTGTCGGGGAGAGAAGTTAGTTGGTTGTGGCTCAAGTTTATTTTCTCCAGAGATGCAGTGCTGGTCGCTTCTTGCGGAAAAAAAGTAAGTTCGTTATTACTTAAATTTAAATCTTTCAAATTCGATAAGTGACCAAATGTTGTTGGTAGCGATGTTAGTTTGTTCGATTGCAAATAGAGTTCTTGCAATTGGGTAAGATGGCCGATACTTTCAGGTAGAGAATTAAGATTATTATAACTCAAATCCAGTTCTTTTAGTTGAGAGTTTAAATTTGGCGGTAGTGTACTCAGTCGGTTGTTGGTCGCGTAGAGATAATGTAGTTGCTCCAAATTACACAATTCTGTTGGTAAATAATTGAGTTGATTAAAACTTACATCTAAATGATATAATTTTTTTAAACCACCTATTTCAACAGGTAAAGTAGATAATTGGTTGTTGGAGAGGTATAAAAATTCAAGCTCGGTAAGTTCGACAATTTCAACAGGCAGTTCCGTTATCAGGTAGTTGTTTAGATAAAGGTAGCGTGTTTTTTTTTGCGCAGCGTAACGAATGAACTCAATGAGTTTGCTTTTTTCAAAAATATCGGTTTGGGTCATCGTTTTTCCTCGACTATATGATCATTGAGCTTAGAAATTGACTATGTTTACGAAAATGAATTCGATAACAAAGTATACCATGTTTTGCAAGTGAGAAGAACAATCTTAAATGAACAGAAGTGTTAGGAGTAAAAGCTTATGTCTAAGGAAATGAAACCTCCATGGGAAGTTTTTCCCACTTATGAGCGGTACACCATTGGCTGGAGAATGGGAGCAGGAGAGCAGTACCGCTATGATTGGTACGATTTTCTCAAAAGGATACCAAAAAAACTAGAAAGTCGTTTGGCGTATTTAAAACGCCACCGACCAGCTCCCATCAATTGGGGAGCTTCGGTTTACCAGGTACTGTATCCAGACTCTGATTATGACGACTACAACAAAGAAAAAACGCCAGAACTTTTGGACATGGGAGTGATCGAATATGATGCGGCATACAACACGTGGTTGAAAATGCAAAATGAAATCGCATGGCCGTGGGCAAAGGGGTTTTTTGATGGTCCAGAAGAAACGCTCAGGTATAACACCAGAGAATTTTGGTTTTTTTCGCGGCAATTTCAAAATGAAAAAACGCCTAGCAATATTCACATTCCTGACGCGTGGCAAGGTATCGCGGAAGAAATACAGACGGGGAAGATGAGTGATGTCAATCCCGAAAAAGGTCTGTTAACACTGGCGAAAATGTTGTGTGCTGGCTCAATAAAGCCGCCTTGGTTTTATGAACTCTCCCTCGATGATTTTGAAGATAATTTTGAAATGGATATGGGTTACGTCGATGCTTTTCGTTTGTGGATTATGTGCTCTTTTGATGATGATTTACTATTGCGTGATATGTTAGAAAAGTTCGGAACACCTAGTAGTTGGAAACAGTGGATTGAGGAGCAGTGTGATTTTTAAAGTTCACTCTATGTTGCCGTACATTGTCAGTGTCATTTATGTAAACCTGTTCAGAAAATAGTCATAGACGACACTCTGTAAGAACTAGCGGTAGTTATTAACAAAAAACCATCATATTTTTTTTGAACACGTCTAAAGTAATACTTGTTTCAAATATACAAAAGCGAAACTATTTGTATTTGCTACCAAACAAAAATTGCAATTAAAAACAAGCCTGAATCATCTTATCAAAAAAACAAAATTTTTTTAGCGGAAAGTTTTGTTTATGAACTTATTGTGAAAGGTATAATATGAGAATTATATGGTTATTGTCTATTTTTTGTTTGTTTGCCATATCTTGCACAAAAGATTTGTACAATGCGAATGAAACAGTTGTCGTTGACCTGTTTCGCAATCATGGTCTAACTTGTGAACAGTTAGACGACGTGACAATAAAAATTCATGCATTTGCTGAAAATGAAACAGCGAATGCAGACTATACAACAATTGAAGAAGGATACTACCAATTTCCCTACGCTGCCAAAGCAACAGAAATGGTTTTTTGGTTTCCCCTATCTGTCGCTTTTTATCCTTTTCTATTTGTCATCCCTATTGCCCCAGACCATATTCATCCTGCGTCCGTACCTCTTTTGTTGTTGAATCCACTAAAATCTGTGGCCTACCGCAGTAAACTTGTTTCTACGGGACAGAAAATCCAAAAGCACTGGTTACGGTTTCGCGAAAAAAGCCATATATATCCATCCCCCAAGTCAACGATTTTTGTTGATACACGATCAAAAACGCACAAATTAGTCACAGATACAAAAGGTAACCTCATTCTTGATATTCGCGCAATCTTGAATCCTAAAGAACTCGACGGAAGTAGTTTTGTCATAAGACATAAAGAATTTCAAAAGGTAATCACCATACATAATGGTCAAATTGCAAGTCTAAATTCCCATCAAAAATTGCGACAAGCACGCAATACCTCACGGCAAAAAAACTTAGCAAGTGGTCATATCAAATTGACGTCAACTAAAGACTACTTTGTATACGGAGATCGTCCGCAATTGGAGGTATTTACTGGTAATCTTGAAGGGGAGGCAATTCAAAGTTCTTTAAGATACTCCGTGAGTTTTGTAATAAAAAAAACGGATCAAACTACAAATTTTTTCTCACAACCTATGACGAGCTTAGGAAATGAAAATATACATCTCTCGCCTTTTGCTCATGAAAAAGAAATTGACAATGGTTTACTTTTGACCAATACCCAAGGAAAAGCACAGTTCTCTTTTGACCTATCAAAGATTGTATTACAAAAAAACTCCATTTCCTTAGCACAGCAATACAATATGTCTGAGAAAAACGAAAATGTGTATATTAAAATTGATTTCACAACCACTGAGCAAGATCCGCCAAGTAGTACATTTTTATTTCCTATTTATTTTCCGGCATTATTGATAAACGCCATTCCTTCTCGCGAAGTCTTTAAAGACGGAGAAGATAACCACCTAGATATTTTTGTCACAGAGCTAGATGGTCGCCCGGTACAGGCAAAATTAGTCGTTGCGATACACGGCCATATAATGCACTTAACAACGGAAGGTAATATACGTATTGCTGTTCCTCGTCCACAACTTACCTTTTCTGATGGGCCCGGATTTTATACGGAAAAATTTTTAAAACAACGAGACAAGGGCCACTTTCCCGTTACCATATGGGCGGTAGGGAAAAATGGACTGCGTGGAAAAAAAAGCACCCTTTTTTCTTATGACTACCACGATTTAATTTTGAAGATGAACTCTAGCAATTGATCACTTGGGTAATGAAACGACATCTGCTATTCTTTTTCATCTAGAGATTTGCCATTCATTACACGTATAATTTGCGGCTTAATAATAGAAGTCCACAGTTGATAGCCTTTTGCGTTGATATGAATGCGATCCCAAGTAAATAACTCTGACCTAACTTTTCCTTGTTTGTCTAACATGGCGGAAACGATATCCACATAAAAAACGTTGTCTTTTTTGGTGGTAAATTCTTCTATTTTTTGATTGGCTTCCGCGAAGGATTTACGCCATAGAGAACGTAAAATCGGTGGCTTTATGGAAACATAAATTATTTTTGTCTTTGGTAAATTGCTGTGGATAATGTTCACCAACTTTTCAAATTCATTGCGGACTTGAAGGGGAGATATGGAGTCCGCGATGTCGTTTTCACCACAATAAATCACAACAACCTTCGGTTGGTAACATAGAATAATGCGCGAGCTAAAATGAGTTAAGTGGTGCATATAAGAACCACCAAATCCGCGATTTAAAACAGGTAGCGGTTTCATGTCTTCTTGCAGAGAACTCCAATAATTAATACTTGAGCTGCCTGTAAAAACGACTCCACCAAGTACTGGTGGTTTTTTTTGATCTTGCTGTTCAAATGCAACAATAGAAGACTCCCAAAACGAAATA
Source organism: Candidatus Uabimicrobium amorphum (assembly GCF_009002475.1). GTDB lineage: Bacteria > Planctomycetota > Uabimicrobiia > Uabimicrobiales > Uabimicrobiaceae > Uabimicrobium > Uabimicrobium amorphum. The sequence goes on along the minus strand of NZ_AP019860.1, from coordinate 7,457,660 downwards.
CTTCTCATAAATGCTTTTGCAGCAAAGTACCCGGCAATAGTAAGAAGTATAACGACGCAGCAGATATACAATATTCTTTTTTTCTTCATAGAGCACCCAATGGTCCAATTTTGTACAAAATTTCTTAAAAATCACAATGTTTACTGTGTTGTATTTCTAACGCCTAAAGTCTGTTTGATAGTCTTGTATGCGATGTAATTGATCTGAGGCGACGTAATCAATGATTTCGGTTATATGATCGAACTGTGCTTTAGCACATATACAGTTGGCTCCCGCAGCCTTTAGTCTTTCATTTCCTTCTTTGTGTGAAGAAACAGCGATGATAAAACTTTGGTGTTTTTGTTTTTTTGCATAAGCAATAAATTCGTTGCCTTTTCCATCATCTAAATCGTAATCTACTAGTAAAATGTCAAAATTAGATTTGGCGATGAGTTCTTTTGCGCCTTGAACTGTTGGTACGATAGTGACATTGTAGTTTTTGAGAAAACATTTGCAAACTACATCGGCAAATGATGGGTTGTTTTCTACATATAAAATTTTCATATTAGCCTCGTAGGATGAGTATCTTGGAATTTTAGCTTCTCTTGCTTTTCGAAAACTAAATCGCTAAATCCTGATAGTTTTGTCTCGTACTTGATCCCTTAGTTTATTCTTCATTTTATAACCTACATTTGGTAAACATTTCTGCGGATAAATTCTTGTGAATTTTATATCCGAAGTTCCATATAGTTACGTATACAACAAAATTTTTTTGTGAGAAAGTTATATAATCAGCCATTATACACAATTTTGTTTTTAATATTTTTAGCTAAATGAAAAATTAGATACAGGTAATTGATTTAAACAAAACATCATTCTATTATGAAAGGACAAATTTATATCTATAAACTTTACGTAACATTTGATTTGCTAGGACAAATATGGAATTCAAACACTATAAAAGTATTCAAAACACTTCATCTCAAAAGTATATAAATAAACTTGTTACGCAAAGACGTACAAGTGGTTCTTTCATCGTACAAGAAAAGATACATGGAGCCAATTTTAGCTTATGGTGCGATGGGAAAGAAGTGAAATATGGCCGAAGAAAAGGCTTTACCGAAAAGGGAGATTTTTACGACTATAGTGCCATTCAACAAGATTGTCAGGAAAAAGTTACACGACTATATAACATTTTGCAAGAGAAAGGCATTACCCAAGTAGCTGTTTTTGGTGAACTTTTTGGTGGGTTTTATCCACATCCCTCTACGACAGAAGATAAGGAAGTCCCTATTATTCAACAGAAAATCTACTATAGTCCACACTTGCAGTTTTGTGCGTTTGATATTTTGGCCGATGAGCAATTTATTTCTGTTCGGGAAAGCAACAAACTATTTGCGGAGGTTGGATTTTTTTACGCCAAAACGCTTTTCTCTGGTAGTTTTGAAGAATGTATGAAGTATCCTAACTTTTTTCCCACTACGATTCCCGCAAGTCTCGGGCTGCCTGAAATGGAAGATAATATTTGCGAAGGTGTGATTATTCGCTCAGATGATCGCAGTTTTTTTTCCACTTTCCAACGCGTGGTTTTGAAAAACAAGAATGAAAGATGGGAAGAAAAGAAAATAGTAAAAGTGGACGAAGTGGACTTGTCCGAAGAAGCCAATACTCTCTTAGGAGAACTGCTTTCCTGCGTTACGGCAAATAGATTACGCAATGTCATTTCAAAAATAGAGCAAATTAGCGAAAATAGTTTTGGTACTCTAATGAAAGAACTAAGTAGAGATGTATGGGATGAATTTAACAAAACCTATCAATTAGATTTTGAAAAACTAGATAAATTTTCTCAGAAAAAGCTAAGAAAACAAACAAATACCGCCTGTGCTGCCCTGATCACCGAAAACTTTACAGATATTGTTGCCAATAAATTTTGAGCTTTGCCAGTCGGATTGCCATCCCATAATCATTTTCTTAAATAAGAATTGTTTTGATCAACTGCAATAAGTGCTACATTCTAATTTGAATTTGCTATTTGATAAGGAAGATTACGTCGAAAATTACTGTTGGGCGTCATGTTTCTTTAGTAAACGTATGATTCCTTTGTGTCCGTATTTGCGGGCAATGTCTATGGGTGCTATACCTTTTTTGTCGCGTGTATTTACATTTGCCCCCAAAGATATCAGTTTTTTACACAACTTGCTATAGCCTTTCACAACAGCAATGGAAAATGCGGTTTCTCCTTGAACGTTTTTTACATTGATGTCGGCTTTCGCAGCGAGGAGCATATTTCCAATTTTGACATGCCCTTTCCAGATCGCGAGCATAAGAGCCGTATGGCCATACAGTTCTTGGAGATTGACATTCGCGTTATTTTGAATGAGCAATTTGACCATTTTATCGTCGCCTTTTGTTGTTGCCAAAGCAAGAGGTGTATACATCGCATTGGTTTGTGTGTTGATGTTCGCTTTGGCGGCGATTAACATTTTCACACCATCGTAATTACCATTCGTACAAGCCAGAGACAATGCATCGAAACCATGATCCTTTTTTATGGACGTGTCGGCATTGTTGTCGAGTAGTTGCTGGACAATGTTATTATATCCTAATCCCGCTGCGAGCATCAGAGCGCTTTCACCATCACTATTTACAACATTCACGTCTGCTTTGGCGGCAATGAGTTGTGCAACGACCTTGCTATACCCTTTGTAGCTCGCAAATAACAAAGGGGTTCCGGCATTACATTTTAAATTGACATTTGCTTTGGCCTGTAATAAGAGTTTTGTAATCATAATATTGCCATTGAGGGCCGCGAGTAACAGTGGGGTATATTGTTGCTTATTTTGGTAATTTACATTAGCCTTGGCGGTCAATAGCATTTGTGTGGCTTGGATATTTTGCATTGCCACAGCAGTAAGAAGTGCGGTGTTGCCAAAGTGGTCTTTGGTCGGGGCATTTACGTCAACCCCTGCATCAATGAGTATTTGTGCCACTTTTGTCTTTTTTTGTTGTATGGCTAAAATGAGTGCCGAAGAATCGATCTCTTTTACTTTCACTTGTCTAACGATATTCTCTACAGCGTTGATGTCGTTATTTTGTATCGCATGTAACAAATTTTGTTGTGCCACTAGAGACAGTGTCAAAATGATCGATAAAATGAAATATTTCCATGTGTTTGTAAAGTTAGACATAATATTCTCCTGTATTTGAAAGTATGTTTATGAGGTCTTTGTCGTGTCTTTTTTATTGTGTTTAAACGTAATCGCGGACACAACTCGGTGGTTCTAAATAGTTATTGGCGGTGTAATGAAAAAAGGTGACAAAGAATTTGAAATTTATTTTGGGAGGTTTTACATGTCTATAAAACGTGCGTTTATTATGTAGGGCTTAACACCATCGACAAAGTTCTTATCTATAACAAAATGAGGAAAATCGCGTGTCACTTGATTCTGTAATAGTTGATATCTTGAGCGATAAATGGCATAATCGATTTACTATATAAGTGGGTTGTCTGTTCCGCGAAAGATTTATTTTGATAACACGGCGGTGGTAAAATTCTTGTCGCCTAGTTTTGTAGGATATGGAAAATATGTCATCTAATAAGAGAAAAGATGATGATTTGCTGGAAATTACTAATTTAAAGTCAAATCGCCGCATCACCCAGTTAGGTATTTATTCCCTCAAGGAACAAATCGGAGCGGGTGGTATGGGAAAGGTGTTTAAGGCATATCATCCACGGCTGGCGAAAGCAGTGGCGATTAAAGTTATGATGGCTCAAACTTTTGAGGAGAAACGCAATCGCTTTTTTCGCGAAGCGCGTTTGATGGCAAAGCTCAAGCATCCCAATATCATCACCGTTCACGATTTGGGGTCCGAAAGCAATATCGACTATATCGTAATGGACTACATCGAAGGTGTCTCACTGGACCAGAGCCTAAAAACAACGCGTTTTTCAAAACGAAAATCTCTAGAAACAATAAAAAAGATAGCGCTGGCCATAGAATACGCCCATCAACACAACATCATTCATCGCGACTTAAAACCGTCCAATATTATGATGGAAGCTTGCAGTGGCGAACCGATTGTGATGGATTTTGGCCTTGCCAAAGACGTGGATGTGCCAGAAATGACAAAAGACGGAACGGTCATAGGAACACCGCGTTATATGTCTCCTGAGCAAGCCGAGGGCAATATCGCGAAAGTCACGAAAGCTTCTGATATATATTCTCTAGGAGCCATACTGTATGAGATGTTGGCAAGAACACCCGCCATTCAAGGCAATTCTTCCGTTTCGCTCATGTGCAATGTACTCGAAGGAAATATCAAATCGCTTCGGGAGGTAAGCCCAAAGATATCTGTAGATTTGGACACCATATGCATGAAAGCTTTGCATAAAGATCCTCAACAACGATATCGTTCTGCGCGTAAAATGGCAGAGGATATACAATGTTTTTTAGAAAATAAACCCATTTTCGCAAAACCGAGAAAAAAAAGTTTTCCTGTGACGACAGCTGTTTTTTGCGGTGTATTGATACTTTTAGGTGTCATTGCCAGTGTGTTGTTTACACAAAGCGAACAACGGCCAAAATCGCCCAAGTCGGCCAAATCGTCCAAGTTGCCCAAGTTGCCAAATACGCAAAATCCGATTGTTGCCAAAGACGCTTCGTGGTTTGTGGTAAAAGAAAAACCATACAAAGTTGCTTATCAAGTGAAAAAGAACTGGCCGGTATATTTTCATCAAGAATTTCCCACTTCTAAATTTGTCATTTATGAAGTCTTGCCGCAAACCTATGTGTGTTTTAATTTCTGCCGTACAAGCAGCAGTAAATTGAGCGACCTCCTGCCACAGTTAGAGAAAAGCCTATTTGACGGTCATTACAAATTTCAAAGGCAGCAGGTTTCCGCACATAAAATAAAGAATCTTCGCGGGCAAAAAATCACATACCGATTGTACAAAGAAAATCGCGAATACTATGGCGAGTCTTTTTATTGTCTACACGTAAATTACATCTATGTCGTCACGGCTATTTGCAGAAAAAGTGCTCCAGAACTAACCATTTTACGAGAATCGATGTCTTCTGTTCAATCTTATGGTCAGGTGGTAGCGGAAGGAACTTTCCAAGACGAAATTCACGAAAAGAATTTCCATGCGACTTACAAAATTGATCGTTCATGGATAAAGCACGAAATTGAAACACCGCCCACGGAAGTCGCCAAGCAGTATTGGAGAGGAGCGGCCTCCTTTATACAGTTTAATTTTTGGGTTGTTCCCTCATCAAACTTGACGGAGATTATCCGCAGCTCTTTGCATAATTTCTTTTCCGATTTTTACACATACAAGGTCGTCAAATCTTCCCATCGCACTGGCAACGGATTACGGGGGAAAGAGTTACTTGTACATCTAAAAGTAAAAACGAATCCTCAAGACAAACGCTATGCGAAAGTTTTTTACAAACTGGCAAATGGAAATGTCTACACTGTTTTCTATATGTATCCTGAAAAAGAAAATGAGGCGTACTTTTCTCCTTACGAAAAGGCGTTGAACAGTTTAAAAATAAGATGAGTAATTCCACGGAGACTCTATTCGTAGTCAGCATTTTTGGGCAGGTCCACCACTTTTATGATCTTCTCGATAGGATCTATATCAAAAACAGTCGGCATTCTTTCGGCCTCCCAGGTGGTTACATTTGCAAAACATGTAGATTGATGAAACCACACGCCTCCATCATGATGAATATGCCCAAATAAATGTAATACGGGACGAATATTTGCGACACGCTTACGCAAATATTCACAACCAGCTCGTTGAGAAGAATTTAGACCATCACCTATACCTTTTGGAGGACCGTGAGTGATTAGCACATGTGTATTGCTAGGTATTTTAGACCATTTTTCATCGAGAGCATTGCGTGGTAAGTTAAACGCCCAATCGTGAAACTGTGGTTGCCATGGACTCCCCCAAAAATTTATGCCTTCAATGGTCACACCGCTATCTTCAAGGTAAATGACATTTTTTAAAAGCCCACATGCTTGTAGACTATCTTCTTGAAAGCACCTATCGTGGTTTCCTGCCACAATGATCTTGTATTTATAAGGTAATGAGTTGATCCAAGGGGAGACTTTCTCTAGTTCATCCAGAGAGCCCTTACGAAGCAAGTCTCCCGCATGAATAAATATATCTCCATCAGGAAGCTCACCCAAACTTTTTTCAAATGTGTGGGTGTCAGCAACAGCAACAATTCTCAATTTATTGTTCCTTACAAAAACTTATTGTATCAATATTTAGATGATAATTTTATTTCAAATTTGCGAATCTCTTGCACAAATTCATCATACGAAATAAAATCATCCGCATTCCTTTCATGGAGTTATATTATACTATTAAAACATAATGCTTTATGTTTGTTTATGTCCAAAGTGTTTTGCAATTGGATTATACAAAGTCTATCAGCTACAGCACTGTTAACTTCTAGAAAGGTGGCTACTTTGAAAATCGGCTTGAAATACAGCGCTAGTTAGTTTAGTGTAAAGTAATTAGATTTTTTTCTAAGTGGATTATATCGAACGGGGTTAAGCATGAAAAAGTTCGCATTTTACTCAAGCGTTATTCTGTTGACATTGGCTCTTTTGTGCTACATGCTATTTTGGGTGGCAAAAAACCAAGTAGTGAGTACATTTGGGTTCGTTGAAAAAACGGATAAATTCCAGGTATTGTTCGATAACTTCAAATTGTACAACATAAGATTTAGAAAAAAAGAGTATGTACAATTTATCTTTGTCTGTGATCAAGCTATAAAAGCAAACAATAATACTGAAGGAACTGGCTATAAATATTATATTTGCTGGAGTCTTAAAGGCAAAAAATTACGCTATAGTCAGCAGGAAAACAAATTTCCTGTAGATCGACGTGACCTATTTATACAACAAAAAATACAAGCATACGAAAAGCACATTGCGGAACAAAATGGGGAGTAACTCATGAAGAAAACATTTTACGGTTCAATTCTAATTTTACAGTTGGTCGCTAGTGGGCGGTACTACCACAATGATTTTGACGCTTTTTTAAAAGTTCTTACATTGAGTATAAAAAACGAAGATAGTTACTAATAAACTAAAAAGGTACACACCTTGTTTGTATCTTTCTCTTTGATACACTACCTCTTCTTTGGTAAATTGGGTATGGCAACCACAATAAAAAACAAACTCTTCAAAACTAAGATCCGCGAAAGGAAAAAAAATTGGAACATCAAATATCCACAACAAAAGCAACTGATTTTTTTTACATCTTTCGCCATTATCCTTATCCTAATGCACTCGAACTTTGCCGAAATAACAAAATAAAAGGTCGATACGGAACGTCCATGTGGCAAGATATCAAAAATGTGATAGGATTTTCCGCGTTCGCATTGATATTTTTTATATTCCTAAATCATAGCGTAGAGTGGGACCCCGTCACTTATATCTTTCTACTTCCTTTCTTGGGTACTATAGGGCTTCTAGCTGTCATTTCCTTGTTTTTTTTGAGCTTGGCAATGCAAAAAGTCACGCGTTTATATAAATATGGGACAACATTTTTACATCTCAAAAAAGCCCCTATTTATTTTCGCAACTCTATTGAGGGGGATATCGAATTTGCTGGCAGAAACTTTACGGACCTTACAGTATGCTTGCGTTATGTTAACCGTTTAGGAACTATTCTTTATGAAGACAAATTGGTTTTGAAAGACGTATTTAGCCGACAATCTTTTTCATTTAAAATGCCGGAGGAAAAATTTGACGATATCCTGTATCCTCCGAATGCAAATTGGCAAATTGAGGCATATAGTGAGGGGCATTTTTCAAATTTTCGTGCGACCTATTTTCTTCCCATAGAATACAAGACAGTAGAAGAACAAGAGCAACAGGAACAACAAGAGCAGCAAAAATCAGAAAAAGAACAAACTTCCCAATCGTATTATTCTAACGGATTTCAACATACCGTAGACCATCGTGCGGTATCTTCGCGTTCATCTATGCACAAAAGTTTGTGTTTACAGGAAGACAAAACAAATATTTCTTTTGCCGCGGGTATTATCTTTTTATTGGGATTTGCTTGGACCCTCTTGACTATTTTGAATCTTACAACGTCAAATCTTTCGGTCAACCTCCTGCGTTTCATCGCGATTGTTATCTATTTTATTCTTCCTGTTGGGTTAATGGTGATTGCGAAAACACTATACGAATACTCAAAATACCACGGAGTATTTGGTAAAAATGGAGAAGTAAAACCATGGACAGAAAAAGGTGTCGAAGCTTTGCCTATTTCATTAATGGATCACTTGTATGATTTTATTGGGATATGGATTTCCACACTTTGTATTTTTTCAGCGAAAAAAAATGTTTTCATTATACTTACTGCGAGCATATTTCTATTGTTTTTTGTCGTAAAGACAGCGTATAGATATAAACGTAACTGTTCTAAAAAAACCTATCTACATTTTCCTTGTTATCCATTTCAATGTGGCGAAGAGATGAATTTGTTATGGGAATGTGAAAAGCTATACTCTATCGCCGAGATTAACTTTTTTCTGGAGTGTGTCGAAGAAACTATCGTGGAAAAAATAGACAGTAACGGTGATGTTAAACAAAGTCTTCTTAAGTCTCGCGTGTATTTGGATCACTTTACTATGCTAAACGCTCATAAACATACAGAAGCTATTCCTCTAAATTTTACCCTACCAAAAGAAGAGCTAGAAGTGATGTTTCAAGAGTTGCGCTGTAGATATTGGCAATTAAAAGTAAAGGTAAAGACAAAAACAGGAACTAGATTTGAAGGCCGCTACTTATTACCTATTCTTTCCTAATCAACACCGAATCTCCATAAAATTCTAATTTGGATTAGAGCTTATATTTTTACTACAGTTTATGATCAGTTGCTGTAATTCTAAAACTTCTTCATCATCACCTAACGCGAAGTAGTGGCTAGTACTTTCTTCATAGTATTTCTTCGCTGTGTGGTAATCCATGAGGTTATCGTTGTAAATCATACCGATGTTTTTGCTGCACAAAGCGGCGAGTTCAATATGTCCAATATTTTGCGTAATTTCTAGAGCTTCTTGTAGGTACTGTAATGCCTCTTGATCATTTCCCAGAGCGTTGTAAATACTACCTATATTGTTCAAACTGGTCGCCAATCCTTCTACATCATTTAGGGAACGACTAATTTGCTCTGACTCACAATAATATTGGAGTGCCTCCTGGTACTTTTCATGCAAATCGTAAATACCACCAATGTTATTCAATCTTGTGGCAAGTCCTTGCTTATTACCTAATGAACGATCAATTTCTTCTGCTTCACGGTAATGTTGTAGTGCTATGTCATAATCGTCCAAAGTTTCGTAAATGACACCTATGTTACTCAATGAATCTGCAACCCCTTGTTTGTTTCCAAGAGAATTTTCTATTTCCTTTGCCTCTTGTAAATAGCAAAGAGCTTCTTTATATTCTTCGAGGTAATGATATATCATCCCAATGTTGTTGAGGCGAATCGCCAAACCTTCTACATTTCCTAAAGCGCGATCTATTTTTAGTGCCTGTTGGTAGTAATCTAATGCTGTATCTAAATCTCCCTGCGAATCGTGTATACTACCAATATTATTTAAAGTATTGGCAAGACCCTGTTTATTTCCCAAACAGCGATCAATTTTTTCCACTTCCTTGTAGTTTTTTAATGCACGATCATATTCGCCCTGAATTTTATAAATGGTCGCTATATTATTGAGTTGTGGCGCCAAGGCCTCTTTATTGTTCAGGGATTTAAATACCTTTTGGGCTTTATCGTAATACTTTAAAGCGGTGTTGTAATCTCCTTGATTTTTATAAAGCATACCTATATTGTTTGCAATAGCGGCTACCGTACCCTCATTCCCTAAAGAGCGATTGATTTTTTCTGCTTGCCGGTAGTAATTCAACGCTTTAGTGAAGTCTCCCGTGAAATCGTAGATTAAGGCAATATCGTTCAAAGTGACCGCGCGTCGATGCTTGTTTTTGGCCTTGGCATAGAGAGATTCTGTGTACTGATAGCACTTTAACGCGCTCTGTGTTTCTCCACTATGCTTGAGTAGATCGGCAAATATATAGCAAGCATCCTCTTTTGTCACGTGATCTTTTGCCCATTTCTCTAGATATTGTTGTAACTTTGCATTTTTGTCCTGTGTCCATTCTTTTTCTTGTTGCTGATTATACATTGTACGCTCAATTTGATCTGCATTTGCAATCAAATGGTCGAAGATCTCCGGCAATTTTCCATGGGTGATATGCGCCTTATTTTCGTACAAACGGGCAAGTTGCGCAACATGAGGATTGATTTTTTCTTTATAATCTTCTACCTGTAAGAAATTCCATACAAACCCCAAAGCTTTATCTTTCGAGCTTACCATACGTAAATAATCGATATCTATTTTTAAATCCGCACCGCTATAACCCCAAAAAATAAAATGATACCTCCTAAGTAGTTGCTCTAAAACTTTCCCTTTGGAAAAAGTAAGTCCTTTCGCCTCTTGTTCTACAGTCGCGGTTATTGTTTGAGGATGGTGGATGCAACCGTGTATCTTCAGAAGATGAACACCGTCGTCATTTTCTAAGGAAAATGAAGCAAACTGTTCTTCGCTACTGTATACTTGATACTTCAATCCTTCCTTTTGCAATGCTTGCTCGATGAACGCATCAAAGTTAGTCGTGACAATATATTTTAGTAAACCCGCCTTGGCCATTTTCGCCAGATACCGGTGATTAGTGTTTGGTTCACCATCTTCCAGTGCGCGAAATGATTCGAAATAGCCTTCGCAATTTTTGGCTATTTTAGACGCAACAACCTCTGGTGTCATCCCTTTTTTTCCTGGAGAAGCAATCATCGGCACGGATAATAAACTCTTTAAATATTTGCGCAAAACTTTATCTTTTTTCGCAATAGCCGTGAGTGTATAATCGCGTAAACTATTCCAATCCGGCAGCCCCGCGGGAGGTTCAAGACTAATACCTGCTCCACAAAATACCACAGCTTGATGACAGTTAAAAATATGCGCTAGATGTTGATTGATAGATATAGTTGTTTGAAATTTCAAGCCTTTCTCCTTTTATCTAACTTTTTTACTCTTGGATAACAATGGTCAGATCAAGTAGACGATTTTACCTTTACCAACCACTTGTATCCTAACAAGCTATGAAGCAGTTTGGTAATGATTTTATGTTACTTTTTACTACTATTTTCATATCTCGAATGAGTTACCATTCCAATACCAATAATAACTAAGCTTGTCTAAGACAAGCTGAAGTGGACCTTTTATAGAATTGGGACTGTCTGGAAATGTAGTATTTCTAGTGATATGCTGTGCCCCTCCCGCCGGCTAATCGCCGGCTGCCCTCCCACAGGAGGGCTTACGTATAGAACTTTGTAAAAGAAAAAACGACACGTTGGTAAGTAATCTATACCATGTGTAAGTGGCTCGAACTAACGTTGCGTTTTTTCAACACTTTTTGAACTACGTAAACTCCCCCGTGGGGGAGTAATCGGCGTAGCCGATTGTGGGGGCGCCAAGTGCTAGGGAATATCTATACTTAGGCAATTTTTACAAATTAATGTTCCGAAGTACTAGTTATGCCGGATTATTTTATAAACCAGTATATATTGTTTATAACCTGTTACTTGTAGGAAAGTTTTAGTGGTATAATTTATACGAGGCATTTTTTATTTATTTTATAAGGATTTTGAAAATGGTTTTAGATGGCAAAAAATTTATGATATTTTTTCTTTTCACACTTTCTATTTTTGCACAACAAGAACGTACCTTTTCAGGACTGCTAATTCCTTCTCTCGTAGATCAAGAAATAGACGCATGGCACAAAGTTCCCGTTGGTCAAGTTCCTTCTATTTCTCAGGTTGACTTTGTTACAAGACATCAAATGTTTCACCTAGTGATACTTTTTAGTCATTTCGCCATAGACAAAAATGGTAGTACAAATATTTCTTTTGATATGCAACTCATCTCGCCCGATAAGAATGTTCATTCTGTGAGGAAAAATCTCTTGGGCTACAAAGAAAAAGTCGCAAATAAAAATATTCTTTTGATGTCACGCAGCTTGATAAAAATGGCTTTTAAAGAAAAAGATCCTGTGGGAGAGTATACAATCAAAATCCATGCCCGAGATCACGTTGCAAAAAAAGACTGTGTGTTAACAAAGAAAGTAACTTTGCGTGAATGGGAACTCGGAAACGAGCCAAAAGACGTGAAGGAATATGAAAGTTTTATGTTCAAATACTATGACTCCCCCTCTCCTAACAAAGCGATAAAAGCTTACGTTGAATACACAAGCCTCATTGACCAACACCAACAAATCAATGCCGCGGGAATATATTTCTTTTATAAGATATTCCAAAACAATACCTATTTAGCAGACCACTTATATCGCCTAGCGAAAAAATCAAATAAGCAAGTAAAGATAAAAGCGGCATTCATACTTCAGCTCATGGGAAAAAAGAAAGAAGCGGCATCTCTACTTGAGGAAAAAGATAAGACACTACTAAAGCTTTTTGTTTTGCCAGATCCCTATGAGGAAATTACTCCTACAGGGTTAGACATGCTATGGTGTGATTTTTTTGCCACAGGACGAATAGAACCCATCAAAAAGCTAGTAGAGGCTTTGAAGTACGCAGATTATGCGGGGTCTATCGAAAAGTTTTCGGTTTCAAAAAAGACGGAAGAAGATAGAATGAATGCCATTAAAGAAGCGACATTTCGCGCCGCAAACTGGTCACTAACGAGTAACTGTCAACAACATACTCTCGTACGCAACTATTGTTTGTACATCATACAAAACGAAAAGTTACCTGGGCTGACAAGAATTTATTTGGGTCTCATCATGCAAAAGTTTTTTCCCAACCTTGTAAAAGTCAATATTCCCAAAGGTGGAGGAGAAGCCACGGTGGAGATATTTGATAAATAAAATTATGCAATTGCATTGGGAAATGTAATGAATTGGAGCCTGTAGGATTTGAACCTACGACCTAACGCTTATCAGGCGTTCACTCTAACCGGGCTGAGCTAAGGCTCCTATATGTTTTAAACTGGAGCCTGTAGGATTTGAACCTACGACCTAACGCTTATCAAGCGTTTGCTCTAACCAAGCTGAGCTAAGGCTCCTGTGTTACTTAAGTATTCAATTTTTTCTTTAGGCGATGTAATCGCGTATCCACTGTTTTCGAAGAAATTTGCAATATTTTCGCAATTTCTTTTCGCTTATTACCTTGCAATAACAGACAAACAATCTCCTTGTCTTTTGGTGACAGCTTTTGTAGAAAATTTACCAACGACTCTTGTTGTTCTACAGCATCATAATGGAAGACTGTATTCCCAAACTCCGTATGTTCCAAGGAGCCTGTACGTTTTTTGCGGAAGAAATCGATGCATTTACGTTTGGCAATAGTCCAGATAATAGCGTGAGAATGAATGGATTTCTTGTTTCGCCACACATCAGCAAAGATATCCTGAACAATTTCTTGTGCGTCAATTGCTTTTTGTGAAGTTTGATTTGAGCAGCGGCATTTTGAATCAAACCTTGCATAAATTTTCCGGGGATCGTTTCTCGGCCGTAGGCATTCCATAGTCCTTCCCATGCTTCATGAGATTCCCAGAAATAAAAATGATGATACAAATCGATTCCATAAAGATAGTCTTTGTTTTGTTGCCAATTATCAGGATCAAGGTATTCTAGAGAATACGTCGGTTCTTGGCTTCCATAGGAGTGTCCTTTGGGATCTTTTATGGGATGGGGATTTAGTCCATTTACATAGCGATAAGGCGAAAAAGGTCTTTCCGGAATTAAACGAGGCATTTTACTACAAATAGATAAATTTGACATAGTAGCGTTTCCTATAAAATTCGTTTAGTTCTTTTATACTGAGGCTTGGATGTCCACTTTACATGAATCCATGGTTTTTCGAGGCTTTTTTTGTTCCGCGATGTTTTCCGTCAAACCCTATTTTTTAATATGACCGCCTCGAAATAAAAGCCTTACAATTTCTTGATTTGTATCGAGATAATCGGCAATTTCTTGGTGGCTCATTGCATGTCGTTTCTCCCGTGGTAGTTGGTGGAACATCTGTTGATACTCTTTGATTTTTGTGAAAGCTTGTTTTATTTGTTTAAAGTCTTCCATGTTTGCTTAGCTCACTATATATACAGTAGTTGTTACTTCATACTGATGTAATCTTTGGTTTGCGATATATTTATCATTGAATTCATAATCACTGTTTCAGCACCTTGTAATTTTAGTATGTTTTATTTTGAAGTTCAAATTGGTTATGAGGATTTTACTCCCTAGGTTTCAATAAGATTACGCGACCATCTACACCAAAAAAAGAACTGCTTTTAATTTTTCCATACCACTCCGAAAAATAACAGTGCCCAAAAACATGACATTGAATATTACTGTTCGTTACAATCTCTGTCAATTGTGCATAGCCTTTTTTTTGCTTGGAAATAGAAGGAATGCAAGGTACTTCGTGGGTAACCAGCCACTGTAAACCTTTTTTGGCTAAATTTTGTATTTCTCGAAAGTATTCTTTCTTCGGTGTGCGGTGTAGCTTTTTTTTCGAAGAAATAATGCCGTCCATTCCTGCAATCCATCCAAGTTCTGCAATATTCTGTCTTCTTCGCGAAAGATGACACAACGTACCATCTGAATTTTTCATCTTCTGAGCATGAGGAGAATTGAAGTCGTGATTTCCCTGGACAAAATAGACGCGACGAAACAACCCCTTTGCCCACTGTAAATGAGGAATTGCATCTCCATCTCCTCCTTTTTTTCCGTCACCTGCCATGTCCCCAGCGCTAATGAAAGTCCAGTCTTTGGCTTTTGGCAATACTTCCTCCAGGTGATTTAGTACCAAGTCTGTATTGTTATGCAAATCACTGGTTAATATAATCGGACATTGTACATCACCTTCTGCTTCTATGATTGTGACCGTCGCTTGATAACTAGCAGGCTTTCCCTGACGACTTAGCGGAGCGCAGACATCTATAGTATATGTGTTTTTTATTGTGAAATTCATTTTGATTTACTTTATCAAGAAAAAGTCTAAAGAAAAGTTTTGTCAACAGTATTGAACTATTTACAAAGAAGTAAAGTAGCTATGGCTTGTGCTAGTTAAAATTAGAATACGAATTCGATCCCGAAAAGTCGATAACTAAATAAGTAATTTCAATTTAAAATTTACATAAGAATAGTGCTTTGGAAAATTGATTTGTAGATATTCCAGAAATACAGAAATGTGATGTACGTTTTACTTTCCGTTTTTTAGTATAAAAAGTGAATTCGCATTATTTTGTTTACCGATTTATTCCAAAGTGCCAAGGAGTGTCCAGTGAATCTATCCAAACATTTATTTCTAAGTTTTTTGCATTCTCAAGATGAAGATGAAAAGCCAAAAAAGATAATACCTAAAAGCAAAATACTTGATTTGGAGTTAAGAAGCGAATTGTTGTGGGAATTACGACGGAGAAAAAATAATTTCATTTGAATAAGAGAAAAAAAACTGAATGCTATTCGAGAAAAAAGTTAGTAAATTTACAATGAGGATTAACGTTTCTTTCCGCACTCGTCAAGAGCATGAGTAAAAACTCTTTTAGCTTTTATATTTATGTCATCGCGTTCGACTAACTTTTTTAGTTCTTCCTCATGACAGGGGTGAATAATTTGTTGCCATATATTTTGTATTTCTTTTTGTTGATAATTCCAAGGACAACTGTAGTGTTCAGCTAACTTCTTAAATGATAATTTGTGTATGGCTCTATCTAAATCAATCAACAAATCTTGTAAACTCTTTGACATATTATATATCCTTGTAGCAAATGAAGTTTTTAGTGATACGCATGGTTTGTAGATCGATTAAATAAACACATTATGCAAATAAAATTATAGTGAAAGAGACGCGATGATAGCTACTAAGTATCGCAATATTTTGTTTTTTATTATTTTAGTGTTTGTTGTAATGATCATTTTCATGATTATAGTTCATTGCCTTCCCATTTACGCTTTTCATTGACGCAAAACGGCTAGTGCCAGTGCATAAAAGTGAAAGCCCGCAAGAAAAAAATGAGCAGTAAATCCATAGATGGTTTGTTTTACATCACAAAAAAGAAAAAGAGCGATAACAATAAAGGTAGGTGGAGTTGTTAAAAAAGTGACTATTCCTGATAAGAAGAAACCAACATGGGGGAATAGTTCCCATGGAATGTTTGGCCAACGTGACTGCGGGTATACGTTTTCATAATCACAAATTATGACAAAATATACTACCACAAAATGAAAATAGACAGACAATCGCATTCTGTGTTTTTCTAGCCATTTATACATTAAAATACCTCGTTCATCATATTATTCATTGTAATGTGAACTCCTTGTGTAGTTTCTATTTTAGCTTATCAATTTCTGTTTTAGGTCTAAGAATATAACTGTCTTTGTTTCCTTCATAAAATATTCATTTACCGTTAGTCTTTTATACAGCACTTTGATTCTAAACGGCAAAGTTAATTAACTCAGTTATCAGGGAGTGTATATCGGAGGTTTTTCATCACGCAATTTTTTCAATTGGGGTAAAACACGGCAAAATAAGTATCCCAAATAGATTTTTCATATTTTCTCGCATATATTTCGGCATATTCTTCGCCGCGAATAAGATATCCTTTACCTGGGGTAGTCGTGCAATCTTGGTGATGACCAAGTTCATGTAATAAAATATGCAAAAGTTGGTAGTCTCTGATCGTTTCCCTGGTAAACTTGCACAGATAGTCTACGGAATAGATATCAATTGTTTGTTCGGAGATCATTGCCGTATACAGTTCTATCTCTCCTCTATTTATCTGCCACTGAAAATCACTGGCATGAATAAGATCAAAGGTAAACTCTTCCCGCCAGTCGTCACACAACACTTTTTCCATATGATACGGAATTTCTCCTTCGTATAAGTCAGTAACATCGACAATGTCAAACTGATGCATCAATTCCCCAGAAATTTTTTCGCAAGGAATGGACAACTCAGCCAATATCTCCTTGTGCTCGTCATAATGCAGTGCATCAAACACTCTGTGCATCTCTTGCTCCCAAGCACATATGTGTATATTCCCGTCTTCATACCATCCGTCGCAATGTTCGTGATCTACTAAACAAATAGACTGGAGCCCAGACATAATGGTTTCTTTTTGTGGTAGTATATTGAGAAACGTTTTTATATCTTGTTGTGAGACAAAATGTTCATAACCTAAACGTGGAGATTCCACGTGTATAAAAAACTGTTTATCTGGAGAATTCCTTACATCGCGAAAATTCTTCCTCTGCACTTTTCCCGCTTTGACTTTGGGAGTTTTTTTGGATTTATGTTTTACTTGTCGATGTCTCATTACAGTTACCTTTTGGTTTGTGGGATGTCAAAAATACATGTTCATATCTTCCTATTTTCATTGTCATTCGCCTATGTTTTGTGAAGATATGAATAAACTTCTCACTATTTTTTGCATTGCAGCTGTTTCGAACTTTTATCTACTTAAAACCACTCAATAAAAATTTTTCGAATGCGACGATTTTTCGCTCAAGTTTGACCTGCTGTCTTAATTTGGCGTTTTTTTCCATGATTTGTTGCTGCTGATCATTTGCTTGCCAATTTTTTGATCTGACGTCGGAAAATTGTGGATTTATTTTAGAATAATCCCCCGTGATAAAGAGACTTTCACCTTCTAAAAACGAATACTCCAGGCTATTGCGAACCAAAGTGAGCACATCGTAATAATTTAAATCATAACGACGAATTGCCTTGATAAATTCCATGGTAAGATTGCTACGGCTAATGCCTTCGTCATCGGTGCTAATTGCCATAGGTATCCCGGCTCTTTTGTACATCATAAAAGGATGGCGATCACCTTTGATACCTAGAATGGATTCGTTACTGCTAAGGCAAATTTCTACAAGAATTCGCCTCTCTTTCATATGTTGTAGAAGACCAACGACATTGTTTTCCCAGGCGATAGAAACACCGTGGCCTATACGCAAGGCATGCCCAATATGGATACTTTCGCTAATGTGGTGTCGCATAGGCTCCACGGGGGATTCTCGCAGAGACAATTCACCGGCGTGTAAACTAAAACGAGGTTTTTCCATTTTTTCCCATAGATAGCCCAGTATCTTCATATGGTGAGAAAAATTTACAATGGCGGCAGGTGAGTCTTCCGGGGCCACGATATTCACACCAGCAACTCGCTTGTCGAGCTTTGAGGCTTTTGCGGCAATAAAAGCGGTAATAAAAACATCTTTGGGACTTTTAAAACGCTTCAATTGATGCATATAGCGAATAACAATATCTCCCCGATTATCACTAGGAGGATAGCGTAATCTTAAGTACGTTTGTACATCTGTGTCGATACGATTGATGTATTCGCGGATCTCTTCAAGCATATTGTAGTCTTTGGCTATGTCTTGTACATGAGTAAACATTTTATCTAAGTTGTGGATATCAAAATCAATGGCAAATTTTTTGGCGATACCTTTTTCGATTTTTTTGGGAAAACTTCTCATCATGACTTCTAGGTATTGAACGTTTTGGTAACGATTGCGCGGAATCATCTCAACAAGCACATCTTTTTTGCTCTGTTGACTACTATCCAGATATTCGAAAATTTTAAAGAAGTGATCATGGCCGTTATTTTTTCCCTCTGACCAACCACGCATACTATAGCGATCGAGAAAACTAGAGAGAAGAGAACTGTCTCTTTGTAAATGATCTATCGTAATAATATCCTGTGTTACTGCAAATTCGTAAGAGTTGCTTTGGTCTTTTAAGGTAATGTGGTGAATATTTTGCGGGTTTTGTATCGTTTGCGAAACAAAGGTTTTTGTCTGTTGGTGATAGGAAAAGATTATGCTGTCGGAAACCGCATTGTTTTTTGTGGGTAGGAAATGGCTGTTTTCCACTTCCAAACTCGCAATGCTATCGTACTTTTCGATCTGATTCGATACGAATTTTTTGCTTTCGTTGTGATAACGTATTTTTAGGTATGCCACAAATTTTTGAGTGTCTTTATTGTATTTGAGTTGATTGTCTCGGGCTGCTTGTAAAACATACTCGCAAAATGAAGCGCCGCTAGCATGATTGTGTAAGTCGGCGCCTTTGGGCATACGTCGTACAAACGCAATAAGTTCTGGTTCTGTTCGCTTCGCTAATTCAAAACGAGCGGCAGGACTACCCATGTTCGCATCCCAAAAATTTTTTTGAGAATCAAAAGAGTTTTTCTGTGGTAGTTCTATTTCCCAGTAAACTTGCACAGAGGTAAAACAAATAATAGACAGTAGTATTAGTGTGATTGCTCTAAAAAGACTTTCCATAATCCATTCTCACCTATTTCTTATTTTCTAAGGTAATTTGCTGAATCGCCTGTATAGCGGCCTGACGCACTTTTTGGTTTTCATCTGTTTTCATTTTTGTGATCATTGGTAGCGCTGCCATCGCATCTTGCCCAAGGTTTCCTAAACATTGAATGAGCGATTCCTGTAAAGATTTACCAAAATGGTATTCGTTGTAAACTTTGAACATCGCTGTTCCGCAGGCACCTCTGGTCAAGCTTTTAGGGTGAATGTAACTCTTGTTACACTCTTCGGCAAGAGTCGCTAACAAAATTGATAGAGCTAATTTGGTTTCCGAACCGATTTGGCTTAAAATTTTTGCCGCGTAGTAACGTGTGGCCAAACTTTGTTCTTGTTCCAGAATGGCGATAAGTACCGGAATTACTTGATGACCTTTTGCAACAAAACCGTTGATGACTCTTGAATTTTCGCTTTGTGGATTTAGATCTTGTAATAGCGTGAGAAATTCCGTGGGATCGTCGCTGATTGCCAAAGGTGGTTTTGCAATGCGCAATATCGCTTCTTCCATAAGCTTCTTGTCTTTAGGTTCCGTTGTTGCAGCAAAAAGTTCATTTAAAGCCGGCAACGCTTGTTGCGCTTGTTCCTGTAAACTTGCCAGAGTTTCCACGATGGCTTTTTGGTGTTCCTTTTGTTGTAGCATCTGTAGTAAAAAAGGTATCGCTGTTACGGCTTGTGGGTCTTTTGCGATCGCTTGTATCGCGGCGTTTTGAATTGCGACACCGGAATCATTTGTGACTAAGGATATCAACTCTAGCAAATACGATTTTTTTGAGAAAGGCAATGCTGCGGCAATCGCCTCTATCGCGGCTAACTTTACTTTTGGATTGGGATTTTCCATCACTTTCCACAACGTGGACATGATGGCAAATTTATCTGAAGAATTTTCTTCCACTTTGTAATTGAAGATATCGCGGAGTGCTTTCAACGCTAAAACGAGAAGTTCTAAATCCTGGGTTTCGTTTTGAAGTATCTTTTGTAAGTGAGGAATGGATGCGGCACCAAAATGTGAAAGATAAATACCCACTACGTTACCTACTGTGTCCCAGTTATTGTATTTTGATTTGTCTCTTAATCTGGTAACGATGATTTCGATGATACCAAATTCCTCAGGCGTATCAATTCCCTCAAGGGCATCCAGAATACCGGTGATATGTGTAGACTCTTTTTGATATGCTTCCAGTAGCAGAGGTACAACCCATTTACACTGTTCTTTGGTAAAGGTAATATAATCCGCAGGTATCGCGTACCCTCGGACAGTGGCACTTTTATGAAGTAAGAGTTCTTTGATCACCGGTTGGGCATTTTGACCGATACTGTAAAAAACTTCACATATTTTGTCGCAGTATGAGTCTTCTTTTTGGTAGCTTTCGAAAAACATTTTTTTTAGTGCGGGAATTGCCGGTGTGGCAGCTTCTTTCATGGCCATGAGTGTAAACAAGGCATCAAAGTTATGCCTTTTTCCCTTGTGTATTTCTGTTAGGAGTTCCGGAATAATTCTCGCGTCTACAACACGATAGTTGCGTGAGGTAATAACGGCAAAGGCATCGTCGCGAACATTATCGTTGCGGCTTTTCATCATGGCAACGATAATATCATCGCTCAATTTTTGATTATTTTCGTACAAAACATCGCTAATATAGTAACCAATATTTCTATTTGGGTGTGGAATAAGAGGTATCAATTCTTTGGTAATGAAATGTTGCATTTTGGGATAATCTATTTTGAGGAGCGCTCCAATGGCGCGTACGCGTATTTCAGGCGGAGATTTTTGCACCACACCAAGTAAAAATGAAGTAGCATTTTCATATCGTATGTGACACAAAACTTCTAAGGCGTTGTTTTTAATCGTGTTGTTTTTTGCATTCAGCAGAGGCCACAGTAGAGAGTAGGCGTTTTCTTGTCCCATTTCCACTAACGCGTAAATTGCCTGTTCCCGAACTTCGGCAACGGGTGAATTGGTGAGTTCTTCAAAGATGGGTATTGCCATTTGCGGAAGTTTTGCGAGGCGACGCAGTATCTTTAACGCGCGTTTCTTTACATACGAGCGAGTATCGCGACAACAAGTGAATAACTGTGGGAGGAGTATTTCGCGTATGCGCTGTTGGGTCTTTTCTACCAAAGGTAATTTGTGCTGATGTGGTAAATAGTGAAAAAAGATAAGTAGAACGAAGTCGTCGATTGTCTGTAGATCTTGTTTCGGTTTGTACGTTTGTATTGTTGTGACCAACTGATCTACCATTTGAGAAGGAAATGCAAGTCCTATTTTACACAACGCATCTAACTCTGGCGATTTAACAAGACCATAAAGAGATCCGCGGTCTTCGATAGGAACGCGTTTTAATAACGCAGGTATCGCTTGTACGGCCTTCAACTCGCCTACGGCTTTCATGGCTGCTTGGCGGAGATACTTTGGTTGGCTTTTGTGTAAAAACGGAACAATGTTTGTAATGGTCGCTTGGGCATTTAATTCCCCTAACGCACAAATCGCAGAATACCGAACCATCATATTGTCATCAGATAATAGTTTTATAAGCGCAGGAACAACTTTTACGTCTTTAGATTTTCCCAATACGCGCGCAATATAACTTTTTTCCATCACCGGAGCAGTAGGAAGTTCCCCCAGCAACTCAACAATGCGTTTGTCAGAAATGTTTTGTGCAATAACCAAACAACTAAAGGCCATTACCATGAAAAGTTTTTTCATTCCGCTCTCCAAAAATGATTGTATTACAATTATTCACATGAATTTCGGAAGTTTCGATATCACAACAGCGACGCAAAATATGACATGCGAAACATGGAAATCCAATATCGATACAATTTGTTTTACTAAATTTTAAAATTTGCCACTTATGGATTATGAATTCTTAGAATAGGAATCACGACATTAGAAAAGTTTGGCGTCCCATTCCAAAAAGGCTTATAACAACGTTTCATTTCTGAAAACAATTCGGTAATAGAAATTCCCATGAAATTGTTTCTGTCATTTCTTTGCAGACAGTCACTTACAACAGTTAAGTTTGCCCAAGACTTCTTGCTTAAAGAACATACACCAGACAATTGCTTTTTGTGAAGTTTGATTTGAGCAGCAGCATTTTGAATCAAACCTTGCATAAATTTTCCGGGGATCGTTTCTCGACCATAGGCATTCCACAGTCCTTCCCATGCTTCATGAGATTCCCAGAAATAACCATGATGATACAAATCGATTCCATAAAGATAGTCCTTGTTTTGTTGCCAATTGTCGGGATCAAGGTATTCTTGAGAATACATCGGTTCTTGGCTTCCATAAGAGTGTCCTCTGGGATCTTTTATGGGATGGGGATTTAATCCATTTACATAGCGATAAGGAGGAAAAGGCCTTTCTGGAATTAAACGAGGCATGTTACTGCAAATAGGTAAATTTGACATAGTAGCGTTTCCTATAAAATTCGTTTAATTTTAATTTTAGTATGTTTTATTTTGAAGTTCAAATGTGAGTTTTTATATTTTTAGCTGTAAATTTTTTCCACTGGAAAACTACTCTCCCATCTCTTGGTAAAGTGCCGTGAGACTCTCAAGACTAGCTGTATAAGCGGGGTGATCTTTGCCAAGAGTTTTTTCAAGTATTTGTGTTGCCTCTTGGCAAAGAGAAACTGCTTTTCTATACTCTCCGATTTTTTTATACAATGCTGCAAGATTATTAAGACTAACTGCATAATTGGGGTGAAATTTCCCAAGAGTTTGTTCAAATATTTGCGTTACATCGAGGTAAAGAGGTTCTGCTTTTCGGTACTGTTTCATCTCTTGGTAAAGTGCAGCAAGACTACTGAGGCTGGCTGTATAAGTGAGGTGAAATTTCCCAAGAGTTTGTTCAAATATTTGTGTCACCTCGCGGTAAAGAGGCTCGGCTTTTCCATACTCCTGCGTCTGTTGATACAATACGGCGAGTTTGTAGAGAATATTTGCATAACTAGGGTGATCCTTTCCGAGGTTTTTTTCAAATACTTGTATTGCTTCGAGGTAAAGAGACTCGGCTTTTTTATACTCTTTTTTTACTTGATATAAACCCCCAAGATTATAGAGACTCGTTCCATAATCAAGGTGATCTTTGCCGAGAGCCTTTTTAAATATTTGTGATGCTTCGCGGTAAAGAGGTTCTGATTTTTCATATTCGCTTATCGATTCGTACAAGCAAGCAAGGCTATTGAGGTTATTTGCATAATAAGGGTGATCTTTGCCAAGAGTTTTTTCGCATATTTGAATTGATTCAAGGTAAAGAGGCTCGGCTTTTTCGTACTCCCTCATCGATTCGTACAATACCGCGAGATTATGGAGATTATCTGCATAATGAGGGTGATCTTTGCCAATAATTCTCTCAAATATTTGCATTACTTCAAGGTAAAGAGGTTCGGCTTTTCCATACTCGCCTATCGACTTGTACAATAACGCGAGATTACGGAGAGCATCTATATAGTAGGGGTGATCTTTGCCGAAAGCTTTTTCATATATTTGCATTCCTTTGAGGTAAAGAGGTTCCGCTTCTCCATATTCCCCTGTTTCTTTATACCATGCCGCGAGATTGATAAGACTGTTTGCATAACCAGGGTGGTCTTTGCCAAGAGCTTTTTCCAATATTTGCATCGCTTCAAGGTAAAGAGGTTCTACTTTTCCATGTACCCCCATTTCTAGATACAACACCGCAAGATTATTTAGGCTTTTTGCATAAATAGGGTGGTCTTTACCGAGAGTTTTTTCATATAGTTGCAATGCTTCAAGGTGAAGAGATTCTGCTTTTCCATACTCTTTCATTTGTTGATACAATTCGGCAAGATTGATAAGACCAGCTACATAGTCAGGATGGTCTTTACCAAGACTTTTTTCAAATACTTGTATTACTTCAAGGTAGAGAGGTTCGGCTTTCTCATGCTCTCCTATTTCTAGATACAATCCAGCAAGACAATTGATATTATTTGCATAGTAATGGTCGTCGCTGCCAAGATTTTTTTTATATATTTGTATCGCTTCGAGGTAAAGAGGTTCTGCTTTTCCATACTCTTTTATCTCTTGATACAATACAGCAAGATTACTGACACTCGTTGCATAATCATGATGATCTTTGCCCAGATTATTTTCACATATTTGTATGGACTCAAGGTAAAGAGGTTCCGCCTTTCCATGTTCTCCCATCTTTTGATACAGGCCAGCCAGATTATTGACACTTGTTGCATAATCAAGGTTTTTACCGAGAGTTTTTGCAAATATTTGCATCGCTTCAAGATAAAGAGGTTCGGCTTTTTTATACTCTCCGATCAATTTATAAAACGCAGCAAGATTGATGAGACTAGTTACATAATCAACGTACTCTTTACCGAGAGTTTGTTCAATTATTTGTAATGCTTCTAGATAAAGAGGTTCGGCTCTTTCATACTCTTCCATCTGTTGATACAATCCAGCAAGGCTATTGAGATTATTTGCATAGTAGGGGTGGTTTTTACCGAGAGTTTTTTCAAATATTTGCATTACTTCAAGGTAGAGAGATTCTGCTTTTTCGTACTCACCCATCTCTTGATGAAGTGCTGCAAGATTACTGACACTCGTTGCATAATAATGATGATCTTTGCCTATCGTTTTTCCACATATTTGTATTGCTTCAAGGTAAAGAGGTTCTGCTTTTTTGTAATCTCCCATCTGTTGATACAATCCAGCAAAATTATTTACACCCATCGCATAATCAAGGTGATCTTTGCCGAGAGTTTTTTCACGTAGTTGCACTGCTTCAAGGTAAAGAGGCTCTGCTTTTTCATACTTTCTCATTGATTTGTACAGTTCGGCAAGACCAAGGATATTCGTTGCATAATCAGGATGACTTTTGCCCAAAGACTTTTCGTATATTTGCACTGCTTCAAGGTGCAAAGGTTCTGCTTTATCATATTCCGCGATCTCTTGGTACAATGCCGCGAGATTATGCAGGCAAATTGCATAATAAAGGTGGTCTTCGCCTATTGTCTTTTTATATATTTGCATCACTTCGAGGTAAAGAGGTTCAACTTTTTCATACTCTCCTATTTCTTGATACAGCCCAGCAAGATCATTGAGACTGATGGCATAATCAGGATGATCTTTGCCGAGAACTTTTTCCTCTATTTTTATCGCCTCAAGGTAAAGAGGTTTTGCTTTTTCATAATCTCTTCTCACATAATACGATTGAGCAAGGTTATAAAGGCTGATGGCATAATCAGGATGATCTTTGCCGAGCGCTTTTTCACGTAGTTGTATCGCTTTAATGCAAAGAGTTTCAGCTTTTTCACACTCTCCCATCGCGTTATATTGCTCACCAAGATCATTGAGAGTAGTCGCATAATCAGGATGGTCTTTGCCCAAAGCTTTTTCTCGTATTTGCATGGATTCAAAATAAAGAGGTTCTGCTTCCGTATATTTACCCATTTCTTTATATAAGTTCGCAAAATTATTGAGAGTAGTTGCATAATCAGGGTGGTCTTTGCCGAGAGCTTTTTCTCGTATTTGTATCGCTTCGAGATGAAGAGGTTCTGCTTTTTCGTATTTGCCCATTCTTTTATACAAGACACCAAGATTATCGAGGGCGGTCGCATAGTCAAGGTGATCTTTACCGAGAGCTTTTTTGTGTATTTGTATCGCTTCGAGATAAAGAGTGTTCGCTTTTTCATATTCCCCCATTGAGTAATGAAATTGAGCAAACTTATGGAGAGTGGTTACATAATCAGGATGGTCTTTACCTAAAGCTTTTTCGCGTATTTGTATCGCTTTAAGGTAAAGAGGTTTCGCTTTTCCATATTTGCCCATCTCTCGATATAATATCGCAAGATCATTGAGAGTGGTTGCATAATCAGGGTGGTCTTTGTCTAAAGATTTTTCGCGTATTTGCAGCGCTTCAAGGTAAAGAGGTTCTGCTTTTTCATATTTGCCCATTTTTTGGTACAACGCAGCAAGATTGTTGAGAGTAGTTGCATAATCAGGGTGGTCTTTACTGTACATACTTGGGATGATCTCATTTATTTTTTCGACAACACAAGCTAATTGAGAATAGTGTCCTTTCTCGCAAATTTGTATTGTTTGCTCCATTAGAGACTTTAGATTTTGTTCTTGCA
Source organism: Candidatus Uabimicrobium amorphum (assembly GCF_009002475.1). Taxonomy (GTDB): domain Bacteria; phylum Planctomycetota; class Uabimicrobiia; order Uabimicrobiales; family Uabimicrobiaceae; genus Uabimicrobium; species Uabimicrobium amorphum. Next base: position 7,431,126 of record NZ_AP019860.1, on the reverse strand, counting down.
TAATAATTCCTATTTGTTGGTGGTGTGAAATAGCGACTGCTCTTTAAATTGGAAACCATCGATTCAATAATTTCGCTGAACAGTAAATTCGCATCGCGCAATAATCATTGTGAAGTTTCTTGCTTTTGCAATTTGCTTTTCTTCTCCATAGAGATGATTAACTATAATATCTATATTTACTAAAAAAATTAAAGATCAAAAAAAATTATTTTTTTGCATAACCTTTTCGCAAAAAACTTCCGATAAAAAGTTAAAGAAACAATTCGTTTATTGAAATGCGACATTAATTGTCATCAACAAAGTAGTAAAGGTTATGTCATGAATAATTTAAATCCAAGCGAGTTACCTGAAGTATCGATCATTTCTATGTGTGGTAGTAATTATCAAAAGGACTCTGCGGAAATCGCTAGTTTATTGCAAGACTATCAGTACTATATGATGTATAAAGAAAAGTACAAAGAAAATGGCCCTAGATTTCGCGGTGTAAAACTTATATGAGGTTGGATAAATATTGAGAATCAATTATTTATTGTAAACAATAAACGAAAATTTGCGTATCTCCTGCAAGATCTAAATTCACCATGAGACAAGTAAAATTTGGTTTACTTACAAAGTTCTTGCAGGGCGCTAGGTCTGAAAAATAGAAACTAGATACATAAAATACTCATTTCAAAATTTACACCCATTCCTGCTTCATCAGCAACTATCATGACACACCATTTCTTCTAGATGTCTCTACCAGAGCGCTTGAACTATTTTTAAGGTTTTTTATAAAAGCTAGCGGTCTATTCATACATTTTTCTGTGTTATACCGTTATAAAATAGCCATTGTTGTATGTACTTCAATGACGATTGTTGTATAGTAATAGTGGAGTTATAGATTATCTACATTTAGTTGATTATTTATATTCATAGTGATGCAATGGCCACAAAATGGAAGTGAAATCTAAAATCATTAAAAACAATAGAAAATAATGTAATGTATAACGGTTGTGCTTTTTTCCTGAAGAAATGGAAGCCAATCGACAATGTAATAGTTTATTTGAGTTTAAAATATCGAAGATTCAGGAAAAGTTTTATGGAACTATGGGTTCGTTACAAACAAGCTAAAAATCTATTGTGGGACGATAAATTTATTGTCACGTCGCGTAATGACTGGTATCAAATTATCTACGATAGAAATGTCATTTCATCTATCCTGTGGCCAACAGATACTATTTTCAAAATTGGTGGTGAGTTTTTTAATCGTCGTCATCCTCACGAAAAATTATACAAAAATGATACTGAGCGTAATTTATCTTATTTATCGGCCTGTAAACGTTTGTCTGCACGCTTACAAACAATCATCCAAAATCAAAAATGTATAGTATACGCTCCCATGAGAGGCGCTTATCCCATCTGGCGTACTATGTCACAATTTTTGGACTTAACTCACATAGATGTATACTATCCTGTGACATCTAGTTTTGTGCTGTATCCTAAAGAGTTTGGTATCGTCAGTAAAAAAGGTAAAAATGCTTCGGGAAGGTACAATAACTACCAAGAGCTAGAACGTTTGAAACCATTATTGAGCAACTATCAATATTTTGTTTATATCGACGAAATTATTTCGGGAGGCATGATGCTTGGCCATATAAAAGAAATGATTGAAACCAAAATTCAAGATCACCTCAATATAATTGCTGTAGGACTCGCTGATCGTTTTGGCCAAAGATCTACGTCATGTAGAAATAAAATTAACAAAAACGTAGAGAATGGTAGCCTTCACAGCTTTTTATGGGAGGGCTGCGAACAGCTTATTACGGAAGATCAAAAATTTCTCCTCGGTATACATTACGAAGACTACAAACACGGTCCGCATATAATACCTGTTTTAGATGAAAACCTCGATTTTTATCCAGAACGAAAACTTTTTGAACAAGATGTCAGAATATGTAAACGGTGAATCATGGCCCGAAAAATTCCTCGCGGTGTTCTCTGCGATAGACTTCTAAAAAGATGTTTACCGATTAGCTACTTTCTGTTTAACTATAATATCTATATTTACTAAAAAAATTAAAGCTGGGTGCGTATCTAGCGTTTAGATTTTATTCGTTAGAAAAGCTCTAGAATCAGTAAAGTAGCCATGAAAATTTTTGCTAGCAAATTTTAAGTAAATTCTAATATGCCAATTATTTATCCTGCTAAAATAATAAAAAATGATACTTTTGTTAGAGTGGAACATGAAATTGAATTCTTCAATGAAACGGATTATCCATCGGTAATTTGGTATGAAATCCCAGTTGAATTTGAGAATTTATTGTGTGGAGACAATATGAATGGTATTGTCATTGCCGTCCTACCAATAGCGATGATTTTAGAAGAAAAATTGGTAATAAAAGGAAAACTGTCGCCAAGATTACTATTTGGTTTGAGAGAATATCAAAGAGTTTTTCACTCTATACTCAAAGATAAAATAAACTTTATTGACATCGAGCCCAACGCATTGAAACCAGATTTACCTTATGTAAAAAATTCATCGGCTATTTCTCTATTTTCTGGCGGAGTAGACTCGTTTTATACTTTATATCACCACAATCGTCAAAACGAAAAAGTATCTGACTATCAAATCTCACACTTGCTTTTTGCTCATGGACTCGATATTAAATTAGAAGAACAAACCATATTTGAACGAGTTTTTGAAAATTACAATGATTTAGCAAATAGACTTGATGTTCACTTAGTAAAAATGAAGTGCAACTTTCGCCGTTATATACCAGATTATTCGATGTTCCATGCACCATGTTTTTTGGCCTTAGCACAGTGTATAAGCAAAAACTTTTCCTGTATATATATTCCTTCAACTTTAAGCTATCGCAACCCTGCTATTTGGGGATCGACGATTTACACCGACCATTGCTTTAGTACAGAAAAAACATTTGTATTCCACAACGGAGCAAACAAAGATCGTACGCAAAAAATTGAACAACTCATATTTTGGAAAGAGACCTATTCGCATCTAAGAGTGTGTTTCAGTCCAAATATAGAGAAAAACAATTGTGGCAAATGTGAAAAATGTCTTAGAACAATGATCCCCTTAAACAATCTTGGGATGTTAAACAGATATAGCGTATTTCCCCAAAAAATATTATGGAGTTTAATTACTATGATATTTTTTTCCCGCAAAACTATTTCACCGCATTTTTATCACACAACGATGATACAGTGCTTGCGCAGAGGTAAAATATTGTATCTATTTTTGCTATGTTGTTTTTGGTGCAAATGCTATCTCTATAAGAGATTTATTCCTTCACACAAAAACATCTATGATTTGGTCAAATAAAGCGGGGAAAACAATGGAATTGCAAGAATTTTGTCAAATATGCCAAGAAAAGCAGGCCCTACACTGGAATAAACCTCGTTATTGGTGCAAATGCAATGTGCAAATGTGTAGAGCTTGTACGACAAAACGACAATACCACAAAATGGTCTCTTGCGGTAAAGGTGGCTCTCGAGAGATCACTCTGGTGAAATGCTTTTGCCCGAAATGCGGTAATCTTCTCGAAGCCGAGACTCCAGGAGTTAGTTGTGCATTGGTATCTGCGGTCACCATTTTGTATGGTTTACTTGTATGGTTAACATGACCAAAAACAATTCGCTGAGAATAAAATAGGTTTCTCTCTAAGGTAATAGAAGCATATTGGTGTATTCATACTTGTTGGATAATGGAGAATTTGATGAAAAAATCACAAGAGTATTGCCATGTATGTAAAAATTTGACCAGCAATTTTTTGTGTCCTGGATGTCGGCGAACAACATGCCATAGTTGTCTTAAAAAAGAGCAGCGCACAAAGTTGGTTCCTCGCGGAAAATGGGAAGACCCTGTCAAAGAAGTGTATTTTGAATATTATTGTCCCACATGTAGTTTCTCAATGACTTCGTTCGCACATCAAACTTCTAACATGAATTCTCTATTTAGCAAATCCCCAGTCCCATCTCTGAGTTTAAATCCACGGCAAGCGCTCTTTATTTTCATTCTCGTACCTGTTGTTATTTGGCTATTTAAACAAATAGGGTAAACCGAATGAACAAATGGCGCAAGTTTTATACAACAGGACGGAGCAATAGCTGGTTATATGCTGTGATCAACTTATTCCATTCCGTCGTTCCTTATCGAATTCTACACGTTAGATTCTATGCTATTTTTTCTATTCCCAACTCTTTACCACAACGAAAATTAACTACGTCTTGTAACTTGCAAACGGTGACGCATAACAATGTTGCTACATTGGTCAATTGTGGATTTCATCCGGAGATTTATAAACAGTGGCTCGATTGTGGAGCAACGGGATGGATTGCGACAGAACAAGATGAGATACAAGCATGTTACTGGTTAAACCCCAATGAAAATTACTATTTTTATGATTGGCTTACTTTGAAGTCGTCCAAATCTAGTTTGTGGACAATGTGGTGGTGGACAGCACCAAACAAACGCCGTACAGGCCTTGCCTATGACGTGACAATTCCGGGTATTTCTTATTATATAAAACTAGGTTTTGGCAAACGCTTAAGCCTGATTGATTTTTTTAACAGAAATGCCATGAAGGCTTTGAATAAAATGAAATATAAACCGAAAAATTATATATGGACAATTAGGTGTTTAGGATTTTCCTGTGTTTATTTTAAATATAAATTTTATTTGGGGAAATGGACAGCAAATTACCCTTTGCAGTTGTTTGTGGATTAGGTTGAAGACTACCTTGTGTACCGTAAATTACGACGTTTTATATTCCGAACTTTCACCATCCTCTACCCATTGAAGGAGATATCCCAATGTTTCTCAAGTACAAATGTCCAAATTGCGGACATATTTTTTTTGCGAATGACAGAAAAGTTATATGTAGTAAATGTAACACCACATGGTGTCGTGGTAATAATCAAAATGTGTCCAAGCCCGCTGTGCAAAAATACGCCAAAGGAAAGATCACTTTTGAGAATTTTGAAAAACATGAAATCAATTTTGAAAAGTTAAGAAGGTCTATCAAGGGGCAGAGAATATCTATTTCAACTAGCAAAGAACTAAATCCATGTCAAATGTGCGAAGAAACGAGACCTCGATATAGGTGTAGTTGTGGAGTGGAGGTTTGTAGATCTTGTACAAACAAAAAACAATATCGGCAAATAGTTCCCGGCGGCAAAGACGGAGAGAGAGAAGTGACACACATTTTATACTTTTGTCCTAAATGCCATGTGTATTTAGGATCAGGTAGTGATTTCTCATGGGAAGATAGCGCACCATTTTTCATTATTGTCGTGATTATTGGCATCATTATCTTTATCGCCGCGAATGCCGATAAATTTTAGATTTTATTTATCATAGGAAATTCTAACATGGCCGAGTGAAAGAGTTATGCAAGACTTCATTTGCCGATTTTAATAAAAATACTGATTAGCGGACTCGTACTCCAAACTGGCTCAAAGTGATTCGTAGAATGAGAACATGAAGCAACGACAAATTTTGCCAAAGATCAATTGAAAAAAAGAAGAGCAAATAAAAAATGAAAACGATAATGACAAAAATACTCAATATGTTCACCGGGAACGTAGAAAATCATGTAGAAAGAACAGAAATAAAATCGCAATCACTGCAAAAAATAGAAAACTACATTTCATATTTCGGATGTGTTTTTTTCTTAGAAGAAGATCAAAAATACGAACTAAAAGATTGTGTTTTTGAAAATTGTAGTTTCCGTACGGATGTCACCTTGCAGAATGTAAAAGGCTGCCACTTTGTAAACTGCAATTTTTCTAATATGCTTTCCGTGGAATTAGATGTGAGCAAAACAACAGTATTTCCCAAAGAGGTTTTGCAGCTTTCTAGTCTTACTCACTTAAGCTTGTTTTCTTTTGACATAGAACAGTTGCCTGTGGAAATATTCCGACTTCCTGTGCTTACCCACCTTGAATTGAGTGGTTCGTATATCGAAGAATTGCCTATAGAATTCTCACAACTTTCTTCTCTAACACACCTTGATTTGAGTAATTCATCTGTGACAAAATTACCACGAGAAATACTCCAACTTCCTTCTCTCACGCATCTCGATTTGAGTACTACAGGAATTTTTGAATTGCCAAGAGAGATTGAACAGCTTTCTTCTCTTACCCACCTCAACTTAGCGTATACACAAATAGCTGAACTGCCCAGGGAAATAGAACAACTTTCTTCTCTTACTCATCTTAACTTATCGCATACACTAATAACCGAACTACCTAGGGAATTATTTCAACTTTCGTCCCTCAAATATTTGAAAATGCGCTGTACACCCATAACCAAGTTGCCAGAAGAAATCGGGAACTTAACTCTCTTGTCAAACTGGATATAAGTGATACAAACCTAACAGAACTTCTGCCACAAATATAATCTAGACTTTTCGTGTCAAGCATTGGTTATGATAGGTGCAGTAATTTTTTAGGTTGTAGAGGGAAATGGAGGGAAAAGCGTTGTTTTTCACTAAAATCTTCTTCTCCGCATATAAGAACAAAATAACAATTACGTTGCTTTTCTCTCTCCATTGAAAACGCTGGCAGGGAAAGCGGGACTCGAACCCACAACCTACGGTTTAGAAAACCGTTGCTCTATCCGATTGAGCTACTCCCCTATTTTATTGGTAGAGGAGGCAGGAATCGAACCTACATTTGCGGTATTCGACACCGCCGCTTTAGCCGGGTTAAGCTACTCCTCTTTATACTGATGGCAGGAGAGGCGGGATTCGAACCCACAACCTTCGGTTTCGTAGACCGATGCTCTATCCAGATTGAGCTACTCCCCTTTAAAAATGGAGGAGAGGGCGGGATTCGAACCCGCGGTTCCTTTCGGAACAATGGTTTTCAAGGAATAGATATTTTTGTGGGAAAATCAAGATTTACAAGGGTAACAGAAAAATCGGAATGTTGTGAGGGGTAGATTGTGGGCAACTGAAATTTCTCCTCCCTGTAAAGACGAGAAAATAACCCAGTTGCACCAACAAAATTATAGCAATACACCTCCCTAAATTCAAGAACTTAGGGGGTAAAAATGAGAAAACTGCCAAAAAACCTGGACATCGTCAACTATTATCAACGTCACATAGGCATTACCATTCAAAAATTTAACAGGAATGGCTGGAGCAAAAACGTTCGTTGTCCATTGCCAAATCACACCGACAAAAAACCTTCTTTTGGTTTTAATCGCAACAACGGATGCTTCAAATGCTTCGCCTGTAATGAAAAAGGTAGCCTGGTTCAATTTGAGAAACTCATCAGTAATCATTCGAACATCAAAGAAGCCTCTTTTGAGCTTAAAAAACAATATGGTGATGTATCAAGTCCACTACAAGAAAAAGTCGAACGCTACCAATACAATCTACAACAAAACAAAGACAAAAGCCTTGATGCGTTAAAAACAATGGGAATTTCACGCAAAACCGCCATCAAAAATCAACTTGGCTACATACCAAAGTACGGCAAGTATGAAGCCAGACTGGTGTTTCCAATATTCAACCATCGCGGCGAAGTGATTACCCTAAAAAAATATTCACGCAAAGTACCAAGCAAACACAAATCGATGTTTGAACGCGGTGGCAAAGTATCGCTATACGGCATTGAAAGTATCAACCGCGAAAAGACCACTATTCTATGCGCTGGAGAAAAAGACAAAAACGTAGGTGAGAGTTTTCTTGGAGACAAGTACAACTTCGTTACCTTCACCGGAGGAGAAAACTCACTACCACAAAAACAACACTGGCAACACACCATCAGCGCACTACAAGACCAAACCATCGTTATTTGTTATGATTGTGATGCCGCAGGACAACAAGGCGCACACAAAGCTGCGGAAGCGCTATCACAAGCCACAAACGACATCAAAATTATTCAATGGCCACAACAATTTCAACAACAATATCCCAAAGGCGACCTCAGCGACTTTCTCATTCGCGAAAAAAACAGCAAACAAGATCTACAACACCTCATCGAAAACGCACAATCATACCAAGTACAAAACACAACCGCCGACTCACAAAAACGTCAATGCGGTGACATCAGCGAAGAAAATTATTCATACCTTAAGAAAAGAAAGGACGACACCATCGCCATTTCCAACTTTATCATCCTGCCGCAACAACGCATTTGGGTAGATGACAAAGAAGCAGTAAAAGCCGTCTTAAAATCGCAAAAAACGCAATACGAAGTGGTACTAGAACGCGAAGCATGGACATCACGAAGCAATTTCCTCAAAGAAATCAAATCCATCGATCTTTCTTTTCGTGGCTCCGACAACGATCTACAATGTATCCAAGAAATCGTCGCCAGCTACACTATTTCCGTATGCAAAGGAACTCGAGAACTAGGCTACCAAACCCAAGACCACATTTTCGTACTCCCCAACAAAGTCATCGGAAAAGAAAACCCCGATTGCCAAACCAAATTTATTCCTACCAAAGGACAACATCCGTTCCACGACATGTTGCACTTCACCACAATACCAAAGCACCAACAACAGCCATTTCTACAACAACTATTTACCTACCTACCAAAACTCAACGAAGAGGCTCCACTAGCCGTTATGCTAGGCTGGCTATTCGCCGTCCCATTTAAACAGCAAATAATGCCGCATATGCGCCATTTTCCCATCCTAAACATATTCGGAACCAGAGGAAGTGGTAAAACGTCCACTGCGAGCCTTCTATGGCGCTTAATGGGATTTTCAGGTGAACTATTCTCCTGCACCCAAAGCAACTTTAGCTGGCTAAAACTCCTCTCAGCCACCAGCAGCCTACCCATCTTCGTAGATGAATACAAACCCTGTGACATGCATCCTAAGCAAGTCAATTACATCCACCGCTTAATCAGACGCATATACGCAGGAGAAGTAGAAACTAGAGGACGCCAAGACCAAACCCTAATGCACTACAAACTCCAAGCTCCGATATGCATCGTAGGCGAGATGACCTTCACCGAACCCGCCGTCCTAGAAAGAATACTACCCGCACCATTATCATTTAAATCCATGACAACCGAACGCAAACAAGCACACAAAAAACTCAACGCCATGCCACTAGAGGCTTTCGCCAGCATCTATCTAGATTGGGTATTACAACAAAATGTAGATCAAATGCTAAACGAAGCCACGAAAGACGTAAAAGACATCATCGAAAACTGCCCCGAACGCCCAAAAGACAATATGACCATTGCTGTATTTGGTTTACGCTGTATGGAGAAATTCGCTCAAGACTTCAACCTATCAATGCCATCGCTATCCAAAGAAGAACTCATGAAACTATGCGAAAAAGAAATCTGCGAAGTATCTGGTGGCAAAATAGCGTTAGACGATACGCTGGAAAAGCTAGCCATGCTCGCGGAAAAAGGTATCCTTAAGGAAAACATGCATTTCGCTACCGAAAGCGAAAATGCTACTCCAAGCAAACTATACCTACGCCTCAAGTTCTGCCTACCCGAACTAAAAGAATGGGGAAAAAGATCCGGTGAGCAATTTGAAATACTAGATATGAAAGCTTATCGTCGCATGTTCAAAGAACGAACAAACCTATACATTGACAGCCCCGATAAACCCAAATGGATTGGCAAAGGAACAAAACGTTGCGTGGTAATTGATATGGCAAAAGTGAAAGATTTTGGCCTAGACCTAGAAGGATTTTGGCAGTGTTAGCAAATCGCATGCGTCTGCATAAAATCTCTCTACCCCTGCTGTGTATCTTTCTTTTGTAAGGAAGGTTGAGTTTTCGCCTCAAAGCTATACTGTAAAAAGCTTTGAGGCGAAATCGAAAATGTAAGGGATTTTTGTAAGGTAGCCTATTTTGCATATTCGTAACCTCAATTTGTAACTTGTCATATAATCTGATACAATGTAATTACAGACTTAAAATACTTGGTGAAAGGATGAATATGATAGCAACAGATTACCGCTATATTGTAAATGTAGAAGGTGTCCCTATTATTGAAGGAACACGCTACAAAGTAGAAGACATTGCTATTTGGTACTTGTCTTATGGGTGGTCTCCCGATGAAATACACATTCAGCATAGAGATTTAACAAAATCTCAAATTTGCTCTGCACTGGCGTATTACCATGACCACAAGCAAGAAATGGACAAAAAAATAGAACAAGACGATATTGAAATAGAAGAAAAACGCCGTGCCTCAAAACAAATTACACGCCAAGAACTACTAGATCGGTTGAAAAATAAATGATAAAACTATACTTTGATCTACATGTTCACGGAGTAGTGTTCCAAAATTTAATTGCAAATGGAGTCGACGTTATCCGAGGTCAAGACGATGGTATGGACGGCGTACCAGATGAAAAACTGTTAGAAAGAGCTTCCGAATTGAAAAGAGTATTGGTAACAAGCGATAAAGATTTTTTTGAGATAGCAGCAAACTTTCAATCTAACCAAAAATATTTTTCGGGAGTTCTTTTTTACAGAGCTACAAAAGTGGGAATAAAAGACTTGATTGATGATTTAACTTTAATTTCGTCGGCAGGAAAGTTAATAGATTTTGAAAATTTACTCATTTGTTTACCGTTGTAACATATGCAAAAAATATCGAAACTGGTGAAGATATTGGCATCATATAAAAGAATCGATTTAGATTATTATACTTTAAACAACGCAGTGAAAGAATTATTAAAAAGAAATACTAAATAATTCTAATACAATAGTAAAATGGCATATTGTAGAAGAAAAGTTAGGCGCAGCAATCATGGGTGACTAAATTTTATAAGGTAAATTTAATTCATCATCTAAAACGCTAATCCAATGTTGGTCTTTCGCTTTTTTACAGTGGTGGTCTCTCGTGGAAGTGCTATTGTAGATAATGAAAATGTAGTACTCTCTTTATAAGCAATCAAAGAAGTCGTCACAATGATGTTTTAAAACTGAGTAGGAGTATCTACTTATGATTGAAGTAGTTTTGGGAAAAATAAAATGGTTTTTTGTTTCAAACGTTGGTTCTTTCTTGATAGCTGCAATAATTCTTTTATTTTTGATTTCTCAAGGTATAAGAAATGAAGGGATGTGTAAAGAAGAGAAGAATATGAGAATAAGAATATCTCTTGTTCTTTTGATTGCAATTCCATTGTTATTGTTTGTTTTTTTTGTGACAAAGTTTCCTCATTAACAGGATTTTACTACCTTGCAGTAATGTAATCATACATATGTGGAGCAACAGGTGTGTTCATTTTAAATTTAAACTGGACAACAGAAACATCCTTGCCATGATCGTCTTTTATTGTTGATTGCTCAGAGTCTGTTGCGGTAACATCACCCATGTAATAAAAGTCAGTGCCTTCATCATTGCTTTTTTTGATAAATAGAGGTAAACGCAATTCATTTTTTTGATGATTGCGAATTGCAATGATTTCTTTGCTTTCCAGTGTTCGCTTTGATCGTGACATCCAGTTGAATTCATAACGATTGATAAAGTAATCGTGGTATTTGGTTGACTCGGAAATGTTATCTTCCTTGTGATAGTTCACAAATATCGGACATGTATTGTATTTCACTTTGTATCCGTACATTGTCGAACTTTCGTTATCTTGCCAATTTAGGATACGACACACATCTTTACGCGAGTATTTCCGGTAAAGCAAAAAGCCGGAGACGTAAGAGTCTTTATCAAACAATCTTTCATACGTGTCTTTCGCATATTCAAGATTATCGTGTAAGAACTTGTAGAATGTTTGATCGCAGAGGTGCGAAGTGAAACTTTCATGTTGTTGGATAACATCTTGCTGACAATGAACGATTTGCTGTGGTTGTTTTACAAAGACGAAGTTTAAATTTCGTACACAAGATTCGATGGTAGCCATACTTGAAATTCCATATCGTTCCTGAATATGTGTTTTGATTTGCGCGAAGGAGACCTCCTGTTTTGTCAGGAGTTCTAACAAAATCAAAACTTCTTCGATGCGTTTTCCGTTGGCAATTTCTAGAGAAAATAGTTGTAATAAAGTTCTTTGTTGTGGCGACAATTTCGTTGCATACTCGCTTTCTTCTCCTGCCACAAAATTGAAATATGATTTGCTATTTTTCACATACAAGTATGGATCTCGTGAACCTAAGCGCACAAAATCCATCATCATTGGAACTTTACCGATCTTAAACTTGAGCAGTTTGTAGTCGGCACGCAGGTCTTTTTTTAACGAAAGATTGGTTCGATCAATTGCTGCGAAAATCTGCTGCTGTACAATTCGTTCAAAATTCACTGTAGATGTTCCAGGCATCAAACAACTTCCACTCGCCATCATCTTGCGTAGTGTATCCTTGTTATATGAGCTATCACCGAAAAGAGCAACGGGAATTAAAAAGTTATTGTTGTAGTTGCCAATAAAATCAAGGACTGTCAGGTATTCTTTGCCATGCGCTTTTCGCAAACCACGTCCCAATTGTTGTACAAATATAATTGCCGATTGCGTTGGACGCAGCATAATGACCTGATTTACTTTTGGAATGTCAATACCTTCATTAAAGATATCACGAGTAAAAATATAGTCTAGCCCCACATCACTTTCTAGTAGTTCAATTGCTTTCGCTCTTTTTTCTTCGGAGCTAGCTCCGGTAAGAGATATAGTGTTAAAGCCTCTTTCATTAAATGCCAACGATAATGCATTGCTTTCCTCCACAGAACGGCAAAAAACTAAACCTTTTGTTTTTCCATTGTCAGTGCCATACATCTTTACCTTGTCGATAATATGATGAATGCGTTCGTTTGCGGTAAGGAGGTTAAAGGGAGTTTCTTCGCCAAGAACTTGGCCATCAACAGAGACATCGCGAATACCGTAGTAATGAAAGTCGCAAAGCATCTCTTGCTCTAAAGCGTCATGCAAACGTATTTCATAAGCGATGTTGTAATCAAATTCTTTAAATATATTGTGACCATCGGTTCTCTCTGGAGTTGCGGTCAAACCCAGTAAGAAATTAGGTGTAAAATGGCTCATGATTTTTTGATAGCTCTTGGCTCCCGCGCGATGAGTTTCATCAATAACGATGTAATCGAAACTATCAGGTGAAAAGTTAACAAGATGATGATCTTGGGAAATGGTCTGAATGGTTGAGAAGACAAAATCGGCACTAGAATCTAACTCTTGACCGGAATACATTCCCATTTTTTTGCTCTCGCCAAAGACTTTTTGAAAAGTGTGGAGAGCCGCCCTAGCTATATTGGCGCGGTGAACAACAAATAACAATCTATCGGGATTTAGCTTTTTAGTATCAAACGCTGATAGATATGTTTTCCCGGTTCCCGTGGCCGAAATCAATAACGCTTTGTTCTTTCCCTCACGTCGCAAATCATCTAAATTTTCCAGCGCCTCCAACTGCATTTTGTTAGGCTTTGGAGGCTTAGTGAAATCAAAATCAGCATCAAAATGAAACGATTTGCGTGAATAGATTTGCGTATAGCGATCGATAAAGGCATCATCTACCACCGTTGCCTGGGCAAAATCATCTTCAAACTTTTGCAATGTATCAACAACTAGTTTGCCTTCGTATGCTGAAGAAACCTTCAAGTTCCATTCATTATTCTTTTGCAATGCGGGAGCCGTTAAGTTGCTACTACCAACAATCAAATTGTAATACTCATCATATTGAAATATATAACCTTTGGCATGAAAACAACCATCGCTGACTATACGCAGTTGTATATTTTTAAACTGCAACAAAGAACGCAACGCCTGAGGCTGTGTGTAGTTTTGATACTGTGATACCAATACCTGCCCAGACACCTTAGCACAACGCAAATCATCAAACATTTTCATCAGACTCGCGACACCGCTCATTGTTGCAAAAGCCACCGAAAAACGAAAAGAACGACATTGCTCTAGTTCTCTCAGCAACACTGATAATACTGTTTGATTTTTACGTTTGTCATTGATCAGAAGCTCTGGCTGATAACAAAACTTCGAATTTAAATTGCGGTTGACAAAACCTGTCAACAGGCTCTTTTGTAATTCTTGATTGAATTCACTCATACCTTTTGGTTTCTAGTATGGAATATTTTAGATGATTTGACAGTAAAAGTTTTGGATATGAAATTTGCGTAGTTATAGTCGTAAGCATTCGGTTATTTTATATTGGATGAAATGGTATAGCTATAAAAACATCGTTTCGCATTTTTTTTTCTTTGTTCTAAAGTAGTTGCTTGATGTAGTCACATGTTTAATTCAAACCGATTTTGACATTACGGTGTCGTAAATAATTATATAATGTACTTTTAGCTATCCCTAACTGATTGGCGATTTCTTGAACGCTTAGTTTTCCTTCTTTATAAAGTGCTTCTGCTGCACAAGCTGTTGATTGCGCTTTTTTTGATAGACCTTTTGGTCTACCACCAACTCTACCTCGTTCTTTCGCGGCTTGTAAACCTGCTTGAGTACGTTCGCGAATAATTTCACGTTCAAATTCCGCAAGAGAAGCAAATATCTTAAATATTAAGCGTCCTTGTGCAGTAGTTGTGTCAACAGGATCATTAATGCTTTGTAAGCCTACTCTTTTTTTCATTAGGGTGTTAATGAGTTCGACAAGATGCTTTAATGACCTTCCTAGGCGATCAAGCTTCCAAACAATGAGAGTATCCCCTTCTCTTAAATTTGATAAGAGATTCTCAAGTACTTTTCTTTCTGACTTTGCTCCAGAAATAACCTCTTTGTATATTTTATTACAACCTGCTTTTTCTAAAGCATCAACTTGCAAGCTGAAACTTTGATTCTTAGTCGAAATTCTTGCGTATCCGATTTTCATATTGTTTTCCATATAATAATCAACGGTTCGATAATCTCATTGAGATACTACAATCGTCAAACTGATTTTTCAAACGACTTTTTCGAACTTTTTGTAGAAATTGATGATAAATAGAATTTGAAAGGGGTGTGTGGAATTTTTAGGTTAAATTTGAGGCGTGTATTTTTTAGAAAAGAGGAGTAGTAAAAAACGAGCGTTTTTTACTACTTAGGTTGGCAATTTTAATTCGGGTTTTTTTCAGAATCGCTGTAATGACAACGCCATTGTCACTATCTATTTTATCTTTATTTAAGAGCTAAAATAGATAAAATATTAAGGGTAATACGTTCTGAAACTTTTTAAAATAGTCTATACAATGAAGCTCACTAAGACCTCGATGCCCCTCATCCATCAAACTAAGGATCTCATCAGAATAAAAAAATTGTTGGCGATGAGTTAAAAGAATTAAAAGTAATCTGGAAAGTTAAATTTTTTCTCTGTTCGTTTGTAAAATTAAGAGGACCGATAGTTACCCAACAAACTTTTATAGGTGTTCCTGAGCTTTACATTGTAAAATTAATCCAACATGGGCAAGATTGGGGGGGATACAAAATTACAATTAAAAACTGGGGGTAGTGTACCAGCGCATAATGTAATTGTTAAAGCCCAAATTTACCTGTATTTTTGTTTTTTTATGTGATAGTATAATTCGTTATCAAAAGCTGGCGGAAATATCTATTTTAAGACTCTGATAAAACAAGCCCACTGTACGGAGAAAAGGATGAAAATCAATGAAAATTGGAGCCTAAGTAACGGTGAAAAGTTAACAACAAGCGAAATTTTTTTACGCTTGGTACAAAAGCAAATCTCGTCAGAGTTAGTATGTTGGAACGAAAAAAATTCTCAAGATATTGTCAATAAAAGATTTGCGATACTAAACAATCGTTATGGTTTACTTCGAGTATTAGGGGAAGGTGCTTTTGGAAAAGTATACCTTGGGGTGGATATTAAGCGACTACTTAATACTAAAACAAGATTTGTGGCGATCAAAAGACCAACAGAAAAAATTTTGCATAACTACGCACAACAAAGCGGTTATAAGCATAACGAAAATCTTTCCTCCAAACAAAACGAACAGGAAGCGATTCAATGGGCAAAGTTGGAACTAGGACAGATGTTTTCACAGGAAGCTTTATCTACAGGTAGACTATCAAGTTGTCCAAATGTAGTCTCAATTCTAGATCACGACATTCGTTCCCCGTATCTCGCCTTAGAATATTGCAACGGGGGGGTGTTAAGACATCGCATGCAACAGCCATACAATGCTGAAGATATCGAGCGCTGGGCAAAAGAGATTGCGAATGCTCTACAAGCCTCTCATAGTTTACAGCCAGATCTTCTTATACACCGCGACTTGAAACCAGATAATGTTTTATTGCACAATGGCATTTTGAAAGTATCTGACTTTGGTACAGCACAAATGAAGTTAGAAAGTGAATCGTTGAAATCCCTCAAAGGAGGTTATACTCCACGCTATGCTGCTCCGGAGGCTTTTGATGGTACGGCGCAACCAGCTACAGATATTTGGTCGTTGGGTGTTATACTGTATGAAATGATTTGCAAAGAATCTCCTTTCAAAGGACAAACCATGCCTGAGTTGATGCGTAGTATATTTGTTTGCGAGGCTACAGATATCGAAGAGAAAGCAATATACCCGGTTTCTAGTCGTCTCAAAGAACTTGTAATGAGAAGTCTTAACAAAGATCCACAACAGAGGCCAACAGCGAAAGATTTTTTACAAACTACAGTTGAAAAAGAGGTCACCGAAACCGAGTTTTCGATAAACGAAATAACACCACATGACAATGTCGAACAATGTAAAAAGAGACATAAAAAAAGAAGTAAAAGTCGCTATTTGATATTGTTCTTTATTATTTCATTGGCAATTCTTGCCTTTTGGTGGAAAGGAATGGATAATGCTGATGTGGTCAATGTGGCGAGTATGCCAGGGTTTAAGTTTTTGCATGAGAAAACATATTCTTGTGGTGGACAAACACATACAATGAAGGAGTACCGCCATGATCGTACAGGAATGGAGTTTGTTCTTATTCCCGGAGGAAGTTTCAACATGGGAAGTAACGATTCTGGTGTGGGCGTTGATGAAAAACCAATGCACCGTGTGAGTGTGAACAGTTTTTTGTTGGCAAAGCATGAAGTGACTCAGGAAGTTTGGCGAAGTGTTATGGGAGATAATCCTTCATATTTTAAGGACAGTAAATTTTCGGATGTCAAAGATAACAAACTTCCTATGGAGAATGTGAGTTGGACAAAGAGTAAATCTTTTTGTGATAGACTTGGTATGCGATTGCCGACAGAGGCGGAGTGGGAGTACGCCTGCCGTGCGGGAACTCGTAGTAAGTATTATTGGGGAAATTCGATGGATGGGAACTATGCGTGGCATAGTAACTCTAGTCGTCAAACTCATAAAGTAGGGCAAAAATCTCCAAATGCATTTGGTTTGTATGATATGGCAGGGAATGTGTGGGAGTGGTGTGCAGATTGGTATGACAGTAACTACTACACTAGTAGTACAACTAACAATCCTCAAGGGGCATCGTCGGGTTCGAGACGTGTTATTCGTGGGGGTGGGTGGGACTATCATACTGGGGATTGTCGTTCGGCGGATCGCCACTATGCTTCGCCTAGCTTTTTTGTTAACGATTTGGGGTTTCGTCCTTGTATTACTTGGACTGCGGACAATTAACAGTAGACTTGTATCACTTTGCTCTTTTACTTTTTTACCCTTTGCGGTTCATGAAATAGTTACTCTGTGTTATATATACTGTTACTTGTAACATATGTAGTTTTATACATTTTACTGGTATAAAAAAGTACAGTCAACTGTATAGCTAACTAGAAGTAAAATGCACACCAAAACAAGCCAGATACACAACAAAATCGAAGATGTCACTCCTCAATGAATAGAATGTAAAGCTACCTTAGCCAAAAATATCAAGATCAATCCAATTGCAAAAAGTCCCTTATTAAAAAGACAGTCAAGATGGCAAGGAATATCAAAATCACTTTGTTTTTTCCTGAATTTTGTTGTATCTTCACGACTAACTCTTCAGCACGCTGTGTGACCTCATTGTTGGTTGAGGTTTGGGTTACCACAGTTAAGTATGGTAGAAATGCGGTATCGAGCGTATTAGTAGCGTATTCAATTCAGAGAAGTTGCAAACGCTTTGAGTTACTAGTCAAAGCAGTTACTGCCGCTGTTTCGCGAAATCGTTTTTTTATTGGCGGATTGAAGTATTTTGGAGTAACCTTTTTAGGTTTTCAGAACATTCTAAAGGATATCTAATGTGAGAATAAAAATAAAAATCAACTGCCCTTCGTGCAAGGAGGACCACAAAATCATATTTCAAAATATGGTTGATAGATATGAGTGTCCAAATACAGGCCAAATATTCGAAGTAGATCAGAATGCAACAGTTAGTCCGATAAACGATATTGATCCAACAATCCGATACTGGAGATCCATTGAAGCAAGCGAATATTTATATCCCTTATTCCAGACGGCTGCCAGTAGTATAATTGAACAAGAAAAGACAAAGACTATAGACTTAGATAAACAAAAAATAACCAATAACTTAAATGAGAATGCAACAGGTTCTCAAAAACTTACAATAGACAAATATGAAATACTGGAAAAAATTAGCGAAGGCGGTTATGGAATTGTTTATAAAGCATTTGATCGCTCATTAAAAAGGCATGTGGCAATAAAAAAGAGTAAGTTTATTCTGGATGAAAAAGGCATAGAACAATTCGAAAAAGAAGCGCAGATCGTTGCGAAGTTTAATCATCCTAACATCGTACATATTTATGATTTTGGAATAGATGAACAGCATATTCCTTATATTGTAATGGAGTATGTTGAAGGAGATAATATTAAAGAATTTTTTCATGAAAAACGTGACGAATCAAGATTTGAAGCAAATGTATGTGAGTATTTTGCACAACTGGCCGATGCTCTAAATTACATACACCAGAAAAACATCTATCATCAAGATATAAAACCACAGAACATATTAGTTTCGTTTGAGACAAAAAAACCAAAAATAGTAGACTTTGGAATTGCAATCATTGGCGATGCAACAAATAAAGAAAACACATCTGGTACTTTAAGATACATTGCTCCAGAAAGGCTTGACAAAAACAAACCAGCGCCTTCTCATGATATATATTCCTTAGGAGCTACTTTGTATGAAGTCCTAACCGGAAGATACGCAAATGATGGCGAATTCCTACCACAGATTTTAGCTAAAAGTTATATCGATAAAAGCTTCAAATCAGAAGATAGAATATCTGAAGAACTAAAAACTATCTGCTTAAAATGTCTAAAATCTTCCCAGAAGGAAAGATATAGTGATACCCATACTCTCCATTTACATTTGATAGAGCATGCCGGAGAATTTAGTAATGAGAACATCTATCCATATCTCTACATGATAGATAATCAAGGTGGAAAAATTCTATTGCCATTGAAAAAACGCAACAATTATTTAGGAAGAAGCTTTAATAACGATATAGTTATACAGCACACTAGTATATCTAGAACACAGGCACTAATTCGCGTAGAAGAAGGTAAAGTAACAATTGAAAATTTAAGCCGTAATGAATCAATTGTTGTCCAATCAAAAGTTGTAAATGAAAAAACGGAACTTCTAGATATGTCTCTGATTCAGATCTCCGATTATGAATTTATGTACCTTGCAAAAAATACCAAATATTCGGATGGGAAAAGCGAAAAAAATGATTCTTTAGAGCAAAAAGGTACATCAGAAGCAATACCCAAAAGCCAAAATACAAATTTAAGTATACCTATAGAAGATTTATCAAAAACTCAAGTATTAAAATTTTTGCAGATTACTGAAGAGGAACTAATAAACTATGCCGTAGATGGATATATTAACTTAATTGAATCTGATGGTGATCTTTTCTTTTCTAAAGAAGATGTTCAACACCTCCATAGAGAGATAGTAAATAAGCAAACCGTTATGCCACCATCAAAAGAAGATATGAAAAAAGCGGAAAAATATGAAGAAGTAATAGAACGCATAAAGGCAGAAAAATATATAAAAGCAAAAGAAATACTCGAAACAGAACTAGATTCAGGATTGTTGGATTTAGGTGCGGCAAAACTAATATTAGAAGAACTAAAAAATGACCTAGAAGGCCAAGCACTTGCGCCATCATTAGCAGAAGAAGAAATGGAAAAATGTGAGAAGTTATTAGAAGAGAGACAACTAAAGCGACAACTTGAAATAGAAAGGAAACTAGAAGGCAAAACGCTTGTGCCATCGCCAGCAGATAAAATAGAAATACTCGAAACAGAACTAGATTCAGGATTATTGGACTTAGGTCAGGCAGAACGAATATTAGAAAACCTTGAGGCAGAACGAATATTCAAAGAACTTGAACTTGAAAGGGAACTAGAAGAAAAAAAAGTCAAAAACAAAGAACAAGAAAAGTTTGCTGAAGAGGACCTAACTCTTTTTGTACTTGCTTTATTTGTTATACTCCTTTCCGCCTTTTATGTGATATGGATAAGTTCCTAGCGTTCTGGAATATGAAAACGACATGTAAATAAAAATTTGTAGGAGAAAATAAATAAATAAAGAAGGTACAGAGCGTGTAATCGGGCTATTAAAAACTCGAATTCGATAAAGAAAAATTTGTCGGCTACAAAATATCCGCGAGTAAAACAAAATGGAAAAACATTGCTATTCCGTCTTTAGAAAACTTCAAACAAGTAAAGCGAAGATTAACGTCGGAGAGTACTGAGTTCGATTGTCATAATCTCACTCCAGAAGAAGGTAAGAGAGCAATCACTTTAAAAACGAATGGAATGCGGCGAGAGCAAGGAGAAATTCAACCTACCTTTCTCTGTTTTAGCCGTTAGCACTTACTCGTGAGTAACAAATTGTTAGTTTTTGCTCATCTTGTTTCATGCTTAACTTTTTTCTTCTCTAGAGTATATTGATGTTTTCCTGTTGTTCTTACTACGATAAATTCTCCCTGGTCTATCTAGTTCCTGATCGTTTGTGCCGTGAATAAAAAAATTATATAGTCACTAAAATATTGTTAGAAAGGTAATTATGAAGTTATACACACTCCTATTTATAAATCTTTTTATTTTTGCAATTTTTGCATTTAGTCAAGAAAACTATCTCTACATCTCTGATATAGAAGTCTCATCAAAAAATAAAAAGGGTAAAAAATGGGATAGTCTTCTTGGCAAACCCGATATTATTTTACATGTAGATATTTGGCAGGAGAATCGCTGGACAAATGTATTTGTAAGTAAAAAGTACCAAGATAGTGTAAAAATAGATGAAGTTTTAGAAACACAGGTTTCTATTTTGTTGGATCAAAAAATTCGTATGACATTGTTTGATATAGATATGAGTAACAATGATCTCATAGGTCAATATGAATTTACTGTAAGTAAAACTACAATATTAGGAAAAAAGCAAAATGTGGATTTCGACAATGTTAAAAAGTTAGTCTATTATACATTACCGTATTCACATAAAAATAACAAAAGCTTGTATAAAAATTTTTCTGAAATAAGTTTGCTAAAAAAGAAAAAAGAGAAACAACAAAAAATTATCCAAAGGCAGAAACAGGAAATACAGAGACTTAAAAAGAAACTAGAAAGTATAGATCGTGTAATTAACCAGGTTATTGAAGAACTTGGGATTGGCGACGAAGACATCTACAAAAATATAAGCAAGTATAAAGCCGAACAGAAAAAATTAGCCAAACAGGAAAAATTAGAGAAAATGACAAAAGAACGGAAAAAAACATGGCAAAAAATTTTGCAAATAACTAGAAGTTTAAAACTTTCCAAAAATGAATTAGAACAAATGCGTAGTAACTTTGATAGAAAAAGACGACCAACTAACTACAAAAAAATAGTTACGGCTGATAAATGTAGCGAATGTCACCGAAAAGAAACGGCCCAATGGAAAAAAACACCTCACTACAAAACTAAATGGATGCCTTTAAGAGCAAATGCAAAACAAATATCTAAAAAACTAGGTCTCATGGGCAGTATTAAAAGAAGTGGTCGTTGTGTCAAATGTCACTTTACGCAACAAGAACAAAGAGGCAAACCAAAAGCAGTGTCAGGTGTTTCTTGTGAGTCATGTCATGGTGAAGGAAAAGACTGGCTATACATTCACAACAATTTTGATATACCACGAAAAAAAAGATTGGAAAGCGCTGCTAAAAAAGGTATGGGCAATACACTTGATATTTACAACATTGCTCAAAAATGTTATGCATGTCACAGCGTACTAGATGAAGAACTGGTAAATAAGGGGGGGCATCGAGCCGGAAGTCGGAATTTTGAATTTGTAAGTTGGTCTCAAGGGATGGAGCGCCACAATTTTGTTCGTAGTCGTAATGCGCAAAATGCAGAAACTACTAAGCAACGACTACGAGTTATGTTCGTGGTTGGAGCTATGCTCGATTTAGAATACGCTTTACGAGGGATAGCTAAAGCTACCCAAAAAGGTATCTATTTTACTAATGCGATGGAGCGCGCAAAAATTGGATACAGGCGTTTGGTTGCGCTACAAAATAAAGCTGATATTCACGAAATCTCCGAGCTATTAAAGCTGTTTAAGAAACTGAGTTTGCGTCCAGGCAACCATGAGCAACTACTTGCAGGAGCAAATTTGATTATCTTAAAAGCGAAAAAGTTTACCAAAAACCATGATGGAAGTAAATTAGAATCATTGGATGCTATTATTCCCAAAAACTATAAGTGAAAAGTAACTCGTTTATATCATAACTTTTGTTATGATAAATCATTTTATTGATCTCACAAAACGATCCCTGTATGTAGAGGCTTGATTTTATAAATCGTTGTGCTTGAAAACATAGTATTTTTAAACTAATTAAATGAGAACAAAATATCTCTTAGGCTATCGAATAGGTTTACAATTAACTATGAATAAGCCTGATAACATAAACTTGAGCTATCTCCTCCTTCCTTTAGATAAAATAAACTAAAATATTGTTAGAAAGGTAATTATGAAGTTATACACACTCCTATTTATAAATCTTTTTATTTTTGCAATTTTTGCATTTAGTCAAGAAACCTATCTCTACATCTCTGATATAGAAGTCTCATCAAAAAATGAAAAGGGTAAAAAATGGGATAGTCTTCTTGGCAAACCCGATATTGTTTTACATGTAGATATTTGGCAGGAGAATCGCTGGACAAATGTATTTGTAAGTAAAAAGTACCAAGATAGTGTAAAAATAGATGAAGTTTTAGAAACACAGATTTCTATTTTGTTGGATCAAAAAATTCGTATTACGTTGTTTGATATAGATATCCATAGTAATGATCTTATAGGTCAATATGAATTTACTGTAAGTAAAACTACAATATCAGGAAAAAAGCAAAATGTGGGTTTCGATACTGTTAAAAAGTTAGTCTATTATACATTGCCGTATTCACATAAAAATAACAAAAACTTGTATAAAAATTTTTCTGAAATAAGTCTACTAAAAAAGGAAATAGACGAACAACAAAAAATTACCAAAAGACACGAACAAGAAATACAAAAACTTAAAAAGAGGCTAGATAGCTTAGATGGTGTAATTGGCGAAATCTTAGAAGAACTTGGGATCGAAGATTACAATTATGACAGTAGCGACAATGACTACGATGGCAGTGATGACAGCGATGACAGCGATAGATGATGATATTGACGATGACAGCGATAGTGATATAGATGATGATATTGACGATGGCAGCGATGGTGATATTGACGATGACGGCGACAGCGATGATAAAACCAAATAGAAAAAATTACTTTCCGAAACTGAAATAGAACATACATAGTATCTAACAAAAAACAGTTAAATAACTACAAAAAAATAGCGATGGCTGATAAATATGGTGAATGTCATCCAAAGAAGCTTTCTTGAAAAAGCCTCACTACGGGCACATGTCATTATTGGGTAATGTGAAAAGAAAATGCACATAGCATAAAAAATGTGAATGAAACTCTTATATTTTTCGTTAAAAATACTGTGGTAAATCCCACTAGGCCTTTTGTATTTCTAAACTCCAATCACACACAACTTTGTTGTGTGTGATTGGTATTGTTTTCTCTAATGCCTGCCAAATAAACCTCACAAGTGTTTTTTCATTTATTTGTTTCTCTTTTTTGAAATTCAATCACACATAACGATATAATTTAATAAAGACTATTAGATCGTTTACAAAAGGAGGAAAAATGGAATTTGTACACCCAATTCGCGACCGTAAAAAAATTGACGCGATGAAAAAGTATTTACGCGGAAGTAGTGAGCGAAATCATTGTTTATTCATCTTGGGAATCAATTCTGGTTTGAGAATTAGCGATTTGCTCAAACTGCGAATCTTGGATGTGGTTGATGGCAAAAAGATAAAGGAACGTATTTGTATACGCGAGAAAAAGACAGGAAAGAATAAGGAATTTCCAATCGGAACGAATGCAAAAAGAGCTATTGTGGACTATTTAAAAACAAGAGTAGAATATAGTCCCAATGAACCACTATTTATCTCACGAAAAAATAAAAGACATCTTGGCCGATGGCAAGCATACAAAATTATTAATGATGCGGCAAAAGCGGTTGGTATCAAAGAAAAAATAGGTACCCACAGTTTGAAGAAGACATTTGGATATCATGCTTACAAGGAAGGTAAAGATATTACCTTAATCCAAAAGTTGTTCAACCACTCAGCACCTTCGGTAACTCTGGCTTATATTGGAATTACTCAAGAGGATTTGGACAACGTTTATTTAGAACTGAATTTGTAGTGGTTGTCAATATGTAAACAAATTTTATATAGTAGTACTATTACTATATAAGCCTCAGCATAAAATGTAATTCTCGACGGACAAATCTGTCCATCGAGGTTTTATTTAAATTAGCATTTTACCATCTTATCTCCAATACGCCGGTAACAAACGTTATTTTTAACAACATGTGCATATGCAATTTTGATATTACTCGCTTTTTCCTTACTAATAATTTGTTCTACGTATTCTTTCACATTTTTCTGTCCGGCATTTTTTCTTGCAAAGTGGATTAAGTAGCCATAGTCTACACCACTATTTATCAACTTTTGATGGTCATTTTGTAGATGCTTAAAGTCGTAATTTAAACCCATCTCTATAACAATAGAGGGACGAATAAGACCTTTACAAAAATCATCTGTTGTAATTTTTTGCTCTTTTTTACTTGGGGGAGTCAATAAAGCGAAGTCAAAATTTCCTCTTTGGTTTTTACCTTCATATTCTCGTGGGATTGTCTCTGGCCATTCTTTGTGAATGATGCCTGTTTGAAAGTGCTCAAAGTTCAGTACTTGGTTTAACGGATCTGATTGCAATAAATGACGAAAAAGTTCGCAGTGTAGTGACTGTTCAACTCTATGAAAATATGGAACTTGAACAAAGTGCTCAAGTAAATTGTTAATCGCTTGCTCTACATAAAAAATACTTTCTTGCATCCAAGAATCTAATCCTGCCTCCGTGCCATTGCAAGATTTTTCAATAACAGCATTGTGCTCTTTTATTAAGTTTTGTTGCATCTTTTGAATAGAAGTGTGACCTTGTAGTAGATTTTGATTCACGAAGCGTTTTGAATCGCTAATGCGAAATTTGTAGCAACGTTCACCTTTTGTGTTAAACACATTTATGGTTTGTGTTTTCTTACCGGTGACGATTTTTACTTTATAATTTCCAATTTGAAACATTGACTTCTCCATACTGAATTTATAAACCGCGTAGTCATTGAATATCTAATTTATTATACAAACCTTACAAAATATTCACCAACCATTACAAAATCAATTTACTCAATTTTTTGCTCTACCATCCTTTATTTATCTATCATCTATATAAATATATATTTATTACCTTACATAACATTACATTTTTTTGTAATGTATTCATCCCTTTGATTATAAGCTTCTCCAACCAAAAAGTATTTCTACTTACAAAAAAAACTGTATACACCTATTGTCAATCGTGTAAAAATGTAGCACAAATCTTTGGTTCTACACACAAATGATGCGAATAAAAAAATGACAAGTTTTTTCAACTTTTTTTTGCGTGGTTTTACTCGGTTATTGGTCGTGTTTAGTCCTTTTACCTACTTTTTGTAAAGCGTTTAAATTATTGACGGATAAACGAGTTTGCGGTTGTGGGATTTGCGGCATAGAATTCTCTTGAGGGATGGTTTTCTTATAGTAGTACTAAACTATATCAGGAGAGTTGTATGCAGGATGGACGTTTGTATTTAGAGACTTGTCTTTGTTGTGGTTTGCCGGATCATATGTTGATTAAGCCCACGAAAAAGATTGTGCGTTATTATGCGCATTGTTCGCATTGTCGTTTTGCGTTGTTTGTGCGCAAGTGTGATGTTCCGGCTTTGCGCACGCATTGTTCGCGTAAGAAAGATGTGCTGAAGTATTCTCGGGCAAATAAGCGTTTGTTTGATACGAGTAGTTTTGAGTTTGAGGATACGATGTGTATGTTTTGTTCAAAGCAGATCAAGGTAAAGAAGTGTGCGTGTAAAGATCCAGAGAAAAGAATGGTTTCTTTTGGATGCAAGGATTGCTTGACACGGTTTTTTGTACCGGTGGCATTTTTGGACTTTTTCTATGTTTGTTGAGTGGAGTTATGGGTAAGAGTTATAAGCCTAGAAGTATTGTGGAGCGCAATATTTATTTTGGTGGTGATCGTTATCGCTTTTTTTATACGGTAAATGATGCCGCAGCGCAGATGGGAATGGCAAAGAGTAATTTGTTGGGACTCGTGAAGAGAAATAAGGTAGAGCATGTGCTCATTACCGATTGGGATCGCAATGATACGGTGCAGCGCGCGATGATTGAGGAACATTCGATTGTTTATGAGAGAGAGCGGGTGTTGGCGAAGAAAGAAAAGCGCAAACCGCGGCCGTGTCATTATCGCCAACTCGTGGTTACGGTAAAACCTCATGGTCATCG
Source organism: Candidatus Uabimicrobium amorphum (assembly GCF_009002475.1). GTDB lineage: Bacteria > Planctomycetota > Uabimicrobiia > Uabimicrobiales > Uabimicrobiaceae > Uabimicrobium > Uabimicrobium amorphum. The sequence goes on along the minus strand of NZ_AP019860.1, from coordinate 7,404,288 downwards.
TGTTTATTTACCGGCAAGCAATTATATGGTGGTGGGCGAGATTATTCGCGATTATGATGGCGATAAGTATGAGATCGAGTATCGCGATGTAAAGAGCAATGTGGGGGAAAATGAACCACTCACAGATATTGCGGAAATTTATATGAAGGATCGCGACGTGTTGCAAGTGATTCCTTATAGTATACTGTATCGCAATGCGGAAAATCGTTCTACATTTGCCGATACGGATAAGTTTGATGTGCATCTCATTATGCAGTTTTATCCACGCACATGTACGGTACAACTTTTTTTAGATGAATGGGAACCTTTGAAGGAAAAGATGCTTGCGGAGAAGGATTTTTCTGTTTTACAGGAACGTTTTTTGGCGTGGATGGACAAATAATACAAAAAAGAGCTTTAAGTTTCCGTATAAAAACCGTATAATTTTTATAAAAAAATGTTGAAATAGCAAAAATTTTGCTATAAAATACAAAATGACCATATCGGCCAGGATATGGTCATTGTAAATTTTATAAGAATCCTTACAGAGGAAGGAAACTTACATATGAATTATAACATACAAAATGATTTAAGTACACTGTTAAATCAGATGGCTCACCTACGCAGAGATGTGGATGCTCTAAGGAAGTCATTAAACAAAGAACGTAACCTACCTACAGATCGTTACACCATAAAAGAAGTCGCAGAAATCGCAGGTTGCTCAACCGAAACCATCAAGAATCATGTGCGCGCTGGTTTTTTGAAAGTGCGTTATCCCATGGCAAAAAGAAGGTTTGATGCTAAGGATGTTGAGCAATATTTGCGAGGAAAAGGCTAATGCCTTGGAAAGAAGGCGGAAAATGGCGTGGCGGTGTTTCCTATCAAAAGAAACGTTATCGTTCGCGTGGATTTACAACGAAGACTGCGGCACGGCAATGGGAAATAGAAAAACTTGTCGCGCTCAAGCAATCGGAACAGCGTAAACAGAAACGCGATTTTTCGTTAGCGGAAATCATAGAACGGTTTCTGAGTAAGAAAGTGCATGATGACAAGCGCGAAGCGACGATTCGACGCTTACAGTTTGGTTTGCAGCACTGGCAGAGTTATTTTACGCAAAATAATTTGCTCTATATCTCAGAACTGGAACGAGCACATCTTTCTGATTATCAACAATGGCGTCGTGGGCAAATTACCTCTCGCTACAAGCCACCTAGTCTGACCACCATCAATCACGAGTTGAAGGCAATTCGCCAGTGTTTTAAGTGGGCAGAATGGGAATTGAATATTGATAATCCTTTTCATCAGATTCGTTTGAACAAGATTCCAAAGCCTGATCCACCAAAGTATCTTACCATCGAAGAGATTGAGCTCATCGAGGAAGAGGCGAAGAAGGATCGGCGCAAAACTTGTTTTTACGAAGCTTTTGCACTATTGGTGCGCACGGGAATGAGGAGTAATGAAGCTTGTCAGCTCGAAATCACCGATGTGGATTTGGAGAAAAAGCAGATTATTTTGCCGGCTCTGAAAACTAAGAGCAATAGCCCACGTATTATTCCGATAGGTGAAAGTCTTAAACCGATTCTACAGCAACTCATCACAGACGCAATAGCGAAAAAGCACACACTATTACTACGTACACGCACGGGAAAAGCCCAGCAACCACAAAACTTGTATCGCCGTTTTAAAAACATACTCAAGAAATTGTATGACGAAGGCAAGATGAAGGATGTGGAGCGCATTGGCATTCACGTGCTCAGAAAGACGTATATCTCGCATTTAGTGATGAAAGGTGTTGATCCCGCCAGGGTTATGTCCATTGTGGGGCATGAGGAATACAGCACGATGAAACGCTATTTGTATCTATCTCCTGAATATCGCAATCGTAGTTTGGATATTTTGGAGTACTAAATTTATTGTTTAAAATGTAATCGTGAAGGTGGGGCAGAAGTGGGGCAGATGACTTTGGTTGTTTTACTCACTTTTACCCACTTTTTGTCAAACAACATGAATTTTTAAGAGGGATTTTGTTATAAAATCTCCCAACACAACATTTGTACTGATTTACCTTTGTGATACCTTTGGAAATCTCGATAAAATAAGCAAGAGAGAAGTGTTTTTGTTTCACTAGATATTCTTCTCCGCACGAAAAAAATACAAATACATACACTTCTCTCTTCTTTGAAAACGCTGGCAGGGAAGGCGGGACTCGAACCCACAACCTACGGTTTAGAAAACCGTTGCTCTATCCGATTGAGCTACTCCCCTATTTTAGTGGCAGAGGAGGCAGGAATCGAACCTACATTTGCGGTATTCGACACCGCCGCTTTAGCCGGGTTAAGCTACTCCTCTTTATACTGATGGCAGGAGAGGCGGGATTCGAACCCACAACCTTCGGTTTCGTAGACCGATGCTCTATCCAGATTGAGCTACTCCCCTGTGAATATGGAGGAGAGGGCGGGATTCGAACCCGCGGTTCCTTTCGGAACAATGGTTTTCAAGACCATCGCCTTAGGCCGCTCAGCCACCTCTCCTATACTTTGTTTTTGTCTTACGTGTTAATAATACACCTGTATTTTCTTTTTGTCATGTAATAATATAAGTCACCGTTTTCCAGGAACTTAAAAACTACGTCGTTTTGCAATACCGATTAAATATAGGATAATTTATTACTTAAGTGTATTATATTTTCATCGTGTGCATAGCAAACTATCTAAATTTATGAGGAAATGAAAGATGACAAAAAAGCGAAATCTATGTATCGTCATTGGTGTTGTTTTATATTTTTTGGGAGGGAATGGCGTTGTGTACTTCAGCAAACAGCCTCATTTCTTTTATTGCAGTATTGCAAGTATTATTCTGGGAGGTGTTTTCATTTGGTACGCTAAAACTCTGCTGCATCACACGGAAACCGACGGTATTGGGTGTGCGCTTATCGTCTTTGGAATTATAGCTTTTACTTTTGTAAAGTATTTTTTTTCTGAATGGTCTACTTCGCCTTATTTTTCAGCAAATGTTACTTTGTATATTGTACTAACAGCGTTTACTTTGGTAAAAGGTAATAAGGGATTTTGAGCAATATAGAAATACACCAGTTTGGGATTACAAGTCTAGGAAAGCAAACCGATGAGGCAACAAAGAATAAACTCTGGCAAAAATTTTAGCTCTTTACTGAACAAACCCGTAGATGTAAGTTCTAGAATAAAACTGCAAGAGAACGATTTGCAGATAAGGGCGTCTGTGTCACAACGTTCCTTTGTCCAAGGAGTCGCTCCACTTCTCTTGGGGATCTTTTTTGCTTCAGTTTGCATCGCACTTATTGATGTGTTGTCAGAGGGGATTCGTGCTGAATTCTGGGTACCTTCTATTTTACTATCCATTGTGGCATTTAAATTCAAAAAACTTTCATTTCTCCTTCCGCTAGCTCTTTACTCATCTTTTATTTCCGCGGTGATTCTACGGAGTTATGTGGCAAGTAATCTTTTTATGGCACTACTATTGTCTTTCTTTATAGTGGTAATTCTTAATATTATGTTGCGTTCTTTTATCGAAATGCTATCTTTTTGGTTTTTCAAAAAAACCATTGTAGTATTAAGTGACTCGCAACTCGAAATTTGTCATCAGCTCATGCCTTTTATCGCTAGACAAGAGAGCATTTTACTTACAAATATTAAAAAAATTACTTATGGTGATGCAATAAAGTTGGAAGGTGAAGAGATAGATTTGAGTTTGGCGAAAAATATGTCTGCTGCTTTAAGGCAATGGTTGGTAGTGTTTTTGTATAAAGAAATTAACAAAAGACAAAAAGGAATCGAACATTGTCTAGATAAAATTTTTCTGTAAACTTTTGAATTTAGATTATCCAACGTTAGGTAAAAAAATGACAACGAAAATCCCCATAATTTTTTCGAAACATTATGATATTACTTTATTTGGTATAGAGAAGTTACATCCTTTTGATACGGCTAAATATGGTAAGGTTTATAAACATTTGCGTAAGCATCTCGGATTTAAAAAACAAAATTTTTATACACCAAAAATCGTTAGTGAAGAGGAACTACAACTTGTCCACTCCGCAGAGTATTTGGCGTCGCTGTCATCTTCAAAAAATGTTGCTGCGATTGCGGAAGTAGGTCCTTTGGCCATGGTCCCTAATATGTTGTTGCAAAGTCGCTTATTAAAACCAATGAAATACGCAACAGGAGGGACGATTCTTGGTGGTGAATTGGCGATGAAATATGGATGGGCGGTCAATCTTTCCGGAGGATATCATCATGCCAAGGCCAATAGTGGAGAAGGATTTTGCTTTTTCTCTGATATCCCTATTGTTATTCGTAAATTACAAATGCAGCAGCCACAGTTAAAAGTGTTGATTATTGACTTAGATGCCCATCAAGGAAATGGTTTTGAGGCTGTTTTACAAGATGACCCCAGAATTTGTACTTTGGATATTTACAATGGCGAAATATATCCTGTGGACACCGCAGCTATGAAGTATATTGATTTTAACTACCCCTTGTCTTCTTACGTAAAAGATGGCGATTATTTGTCGTTGCTTCGAGAAGGATTGCAAAAGTGTGATTCATTTAAAGCAGATCTAATTATTTATAATGCTGGTACAGACATATATGAAAAAGATCAGTTAGGGGATATGAGTGTTTCCGCAGAAGGCATTCTCGAACGAGATAATCTTGTTTTTTCTTATGCTACAAAGAATAAAATACCAATACTAATGTTATTATCTGGAGGCTATAGCAGAGAAAGTGCCAATATCATTGGAAGATCATTAGTGCAAATATACAAAAATCATTTGCAATGAGATAGTTGTTGGAATGGTTCGGGGCAAGATTCGTTTTGGACCGTTCTAGTTATTGAATTTTTACGCGGGATGAATGTCTATTATAGAAACGGTTCGTTACGTAAAAAAATAACTTTAGGGAGGTGCAAATGTTTTTTTATAAACAGTTACTTATTTTTTTATCGCTCGTGTATTGTTCTTTGGCATTTGTCCAAGAAAATAATGTTGAGCAAGATATTGACAAGCATGTGGCTAATTTACGTACAAAAAGTAGTAAGGCAAAACTCTCTTCCATTGTTGAGCTAGGAAAAATAGGTCCTGATGCTTCCTCTGCTGTTCCGCTGTTGATAGAATGCCTTAGCAGTAAAAATTCACGTATTGTTTTACGAACGATTCGTACCTTGCAGCAAATTGGTACTCGTGGATTGCCCGATTTACAAGAAGCGCTACATCGAAAAGACAAAAATATTCAGCGAAAGATTCTTCGAGTACTCTGCGGTATAGAATCACAATTCGAATTAGCGTCTTTTGATGTTGTCGCACTTCTCCAAAGTGAAGATGTTCGTGTTCGAATTTATACGCTAAATTTACTAGAGAGATTGCCTTCCCACGCTGCGGAAGTGGTCCCTGAGTTATCACAAATCATTGTTAGTGAAGATCCCGAACAACGGATGGCAGTAGTAAAAGTATTTTGTGCCTTAGGAAAAAGGGTGATGGACATGGCTTGTATTCTTCATACATTGAGATATTCTGATAAAAATAGTCGTAACTTGGCAACAAAAGCCCTCACGGATCCTGCCTCATTAGCTTTGATAAGAAAGAATACTCATCACCGTTTTGTGAAAAAGCATGTTTTAGAGATACTAAAATCTATAAACTATAACAGTCCCCTGCTCATGCCTACTATTAAGCAAGCCATTTTTTTGAGAAATGATGATATACAACGATATATTTTTTACATATTGCAAAAAAAAGAAGAAAAAATAAAAGAGGCCCTGCCCTGTATTAAGTACGCTATCGCAGGAAGAAAACTTCACATAAAAGTGATGGCCATTAAAACTCTAGCAAAAATAGGGGACGATGCATTGCCCATACTAGAAAAGAATTATGCCGCGGGAGATAGTCGGCTAAAAATGCTATTGCTACAAACACTACAAAACATATCTCCGTCACGCAAGATGACAAAAGAGGAAACAATACTTCATCGATATATGGACACATTCGCAGAGTTAGAAAAAGAAATTTTATCTAAATATGGAGAATATGAAGAACTTGCGATATCATTTTTCTCTAATTTTCCGATTTTTGGTTTTTTGTTAGGCGACCAAGTTGTTCTACACAATACACAAACAGGACAAAAATCGTTTATAAATCTTTTTAAAACCGAAAGACATAAACAAAAGGTATCACGGAGAAATTTACATTACATTGCAAAGTTTAAAACCATAACGCGCATCTCATTAATAGATAGCGATATCAACAATGAAGACTTTCAATATTTAGTCGATAATTTACAAAATTTGACGACATTAACTATTTTTAATGACCATATTACCAATTTAGAAGGTATTGAAAAACTTCGTAACTTGGTCGACCTGCGTCTTGATCTTAAGTCGGCGGATAACATAGAACCATTATCTAAACTATCAAACTTACGTTCACTTACCATTCACAGGGCTTCCAAAATCAAAGATTTCTCTCCGCTGTCAAAAATGAAAAAACTTACTTCTCTGTATTTAAGTCGCGTGGCGACAGATCATTATCATTTCTTATCGCCTTTGACCAATTTGAAGTATTTATATATAAAAACTTCATCCATAAATGATGTTGACTTGCTGTGTCTGAAAGAAATGAAGGCTCTGTCCTCTCTTGATCTTACGTATAATCAAATCGGAGATCCTGGGGTTGCTGTGATTCCAAATTTAGTTAGTTTGAAATCCCTTGATTTATCGGGTACAAGGATCACAAACAAAAGTATGGTGATGATGAAAAATCTACCTAAATTAGAATCTTTGGATTTATCCGGTACAAAAATAACGGAGGAAGGTATAACGTCTCTTATTAAAGATTTTCCATCGCAATTGAAGCGTTTGTATGTTCCTCGTCGTGTTAGCCATCAAACAATACGCAGAATAGAAAAATTGGGTTGTCAATGTATTCTCTCTCGTTAATTGGACTATAGAGGAACATCGTAATATGCATAGAAAGTAAAATGAGATGTCGTTTATCGAAAAGGAACTTGCTTTAGCGGTACAAAAAAATACAAAGCCAACATACCGGGCAGCAATGATGGATGGAAAACCAATTCACGACGTCGCGAACAAAGGTTTGAAAAAAGGCCAGGTGGCCATTCGTATGCGTAACGGTGAGTTTCATGGTTTGGCGGTAGAAGCTCTTGAGGATGTAAAGCCACTACTCAATGACGTCAATGTGGCTAAGGCAATTTTATTTTTAGCCGAAAATGACACAAATAGTGCAATGTCTGTGTTAAACTTACAGAAAGAAGTGCAACAATCGCAAAACATTGGAATTATGTATGAAGCGTTGAAGATTTGGCTACAAAAAAATGATTTTCCCGTACCGCCAGAGTATGCGAAACAAGCGCGAGAAATAAAATGTGAGAAATTACGTAAGTGGGTCTTGCAATCGCGGCATCAACCGATGGATGTGCCATTACGCATTAAGTCGATTGGCAAAGCAAAGGCGGGGCATAGTGTTGTTCCGGAAGAATGGTTAGAGCGCGTTTTTGAAAATGCGGAACATTTACACAAAGAAATGGACAATCTAGACTCGCGTAAAGGAAAAGCCCCAGTTACTTTTTGTTGTAGTCATAGTATGAGAATACGCGAAGATTACAAGTGGCAAATGGCAAATGATTTTTTACGTAAATTTATCCCACAGTTTGCGGTTGAGATCGAATATAACAATAACAAGTTACACACCCAAGTACGCGATTTTGCGACATTAGACGAATACCTATCTTGGATCGATACACCGCGTAAGGGAAAATATTTACCTAAGACGACACACAGTGGCAACAAAATTGTCATTTTCTGTGATACAGAAAATATTTGCCGCTCATCGCCTGAATACTCTCGTAGTGAAAATGTTGGTTTGTTGGTTTCGATGTTGCAAAAGGCGATTCGACGTGGACGCGGTGCTGCCAGTTTGTTGGAGGAAGTGATCCACAAATTGGCAAGTTCTCCTTCGTATAGTTTACCCGAATATCAATTTGCACGTGTGAGTGGATCACGTCAGCTTGTGTGGAGATTATTTATTACGATATTAGAAGACGTGGAGCCTTATGAGCCTCAAGGTAATTCTCTGGGACTTCTCGAATTGGCCTCCTTGTCACTTCTGACTCATTTTGATCCAGACGTACAACTCACTCCTTCTATTATTCAACAAATATTGTACACCGCACTACGAATTCAACATGAAGATACTTTGGGACAAAATTGGTCATGGGGAGATGGAAAAGAAAAGAATGTAGACCTCAAAAATAAGACATTTGGCGAGAGTCGTATCGAAAATAGTTTGCTGTTGGCGCTAAAAACCATGCCGATGATGGAGGGAGATCGCAAACTACTGTGCAAGAGTATCGATTATTTACACAAATGGCAAACAAGATCCCTTAACAACAAGACTATAGAAGAATTACAAGCAGCCAACTGTTCGACGGTAAGAGAACAGACCATTATGGCCGCGTATGATATGCATTGCTTACCAGGTATTATATTACAATGGCAGGCAAACCTTCCTTTTGTCCCCTACGATGTGAAAAAACACGGGACAAAAAGAGCGGTGAATTTTATTTGGGACTACTCTTCATCGTATAATGTGCGAAATAAAACCAATGTCTCTGTTGACGATGAGCAACAACAGATGCTGACAACATTGCATCAAACCCAACAATATTTACGCTGCTCACCGCAATACAACTTCTGTTTTCGTCCATCTCAAAGCCATGAACATACAGGGCGTATACCGAGTGCGCGTGAAAGTCGCATTGCGTTTCAGATGATTTTTGGGCAAAAAGTGACACTTCCTACGATAGGAAAAGCAAAATCTGTGGAAATTGTCGTTGCGGGTAAACCAAAACAGCCATGTAGAGTAAAGAGAAAAAATAGTTACATTTCAGGTCAAGAACGCTTTGTCGCAGAGCATCGCTACATCGAACACATGTCCGTAGCTCGGGAAATTGCTGTTCCCCCAGCTCCTTCAGGATTCCAATGGATATGGGGGACAAAAAACAAAATAAAAGTGCGCGTTGAATTGCAACACAGTGATGAAGAAAAGCACGAAAATGAAATACTATTTTTCGCCGAAGAAATTCCGATGAAGGCTTTTGACGCCGGCCCAGTACTCGTTGCACTCAAAAAAGTACAGTCGGAACCATTAACAAACGATTTTATGGAAATCGTACAGCAGAGTTTGTATGCGAAAAAAAGTGATTTTGATATCAACTATCGATTGCGTGCCCTACATCGCGCGCGGAAAAAAGCACAAGATTTTGCCGTATACGATTGGCAATCTATTGCCCTAGATTCTCCTCTTCCGGGTATTATATGGCGAAATGTACTCGTGAAAATGAACAACAATTTCAACAGTGAAGTACTTATTGGCCCTGTGGATCGCAATGGTAAAAGGCTACATGACGCCATTAGTTATCTTTACGAGGGGACTTTGTTACGCATGTTTCGTTTTTTAAGTTTTCTATACCCACAGTGTGTTGCACCACAAGGCGAATACAAGTTCAAAATAGATAAAAATACATCTGCGTATTTACACTTACGACAATGCTTGTACCACCTAGCATTTGGCCGACAACAAACTCGTGATGATTCCATCAAACCAGTTGTCCCAAAAATAACAACCATATTGTGGGACCATCAACAAAGTGCAAGTGACGAAATATTTTATGGGCTTGTTCATGCCGGGAAAAAAGGCTACGGCGATGCCTCGAACGTTGGTGCCGGAAAAACCCTTACCGCATTAACCGTTTTAGCAAAAATACTACATCATAACATCGACCATAAGCAAAATGTCTATCGCGGATTTTTGGTATTGTTACCTACCGAAAAACTTTATAAGACGTGGCAAGATGAAATAGCAAAGCATACAACAGGCTTTGACATTGTTTTGCAAAATGCAGATGGGTCACTTAGCCATGACATCCAAATAAATTCTATTGTAATTACGACTCTAGGACGTATGCGCAATCATCCTGTCTACAATTTATGGCAACTCGTTGTCATTGATGAATGCCTGTCCGTACAAAATAAAAATGCACTACAAACAGAAGAGGCTTGGCGACAAGTGATCTCTTCGCAGTACGGCGTTATGATGATGAGCGCTACTTTTTTTCGTTCGCGATTTGATAAACTATTCTACATGTTAAAAATGTTACGCAGTGGACTTCCTGAGCAAAAAGCGTATTTAGATACTATTCTAAGTGAAGCAATTATTTGCCACATACCCAAAGAAGCGAAAAAGTGGATCACAACCGTTCATCGCTTTCCCCTGTCAGCGAAAATGCGACAAGAGTATGAAGACCTTGCCTTACAGAACATGTCGGCGCAACAGGTATATATTGCCTTGAGTAACTATCTGTTCCAACATTTTGACTATGTAGAATGTTTTGCGGCGGTCATCGCACAATTGCAACAACAAGACCGTGCACTTATTTACGCGAGAAGTAAAGACGAAGCGGAACAAATTGCCCAAAGAATTACAGGTGTATCGCGTTATCCAGATAAGTCAGGGAAACACACGGTAGTCTCTTATGCGGAGGGAACATATGGTTTAAATGACTTAATTGCGTATAACACAATTGTGACAAGACCCCCTGAACCCGACAAACTTCCGCAAATGAAAGGAAGACTTGATCGGCCGGGTCAACAAGCTGCGATACTCAATATAAAATACATATTGGTGGAAAATACTATTGATGAAGCATGGTTATTCCGTTTAGAGATGGCAAATAACTTTTACAAAAATCACATATTACCATTGGCAACATTTTATGAAATCGCCATTGGCAGAAGAAAAAGTTCGCAAGCTTTTACAAGCGCGAATTGATTATCCTGAGTTTCGTTGAATAAGGACCTTTATCTATCTTTCCTCGTTTTCAGCTTGTCTTCCCATACTTACAGATCAATGTTCGTTATATATAAATGACACCGTATGATTTATCTGACAGTTTTTTGTGTAATATCCACGATGTTTCGATCAGAAAATAAAAATTTTACCACCTCTATTGAGTAATTACAGCATAAGCAACGTTTTTTTCTCTACAACTTTTTTTTGTGGCACATGGTTTGCTTCCTGTAAATAAACGAGTAATAAAAGGGATAAATATGAGTATGAAATAGAGGAGAAATATATGAAAGCCATTATCATCATTCGCAAAAAAAAGCACGAAGATTTAGATTTACTGAAGCAAGAAAGTACTTTCTGTATCGTCCTTCCAACTATGAATGTTTCTTTTTTACAAAATTTTATCAAAAACGTCATTGACGAGGGAATCACTGAATTTGAATTCATCTCATCTGAAGATATAAGTAGAGTCCAAGAACTACTCCAAAAAAAATATGTCGGAATAAAATTCTCTTGTCGCAAGACTTGTTATTCTTCTTCGCATGTAGGTAATACAAAACCATATAACCATTGCTGTGAGAATGTCCTCAATAACAATGCAACTCGCAATGAAGTTTGTTTAAATATGGTATTTTAACGTTATAAAAAGATGTGGTGGGATATGGATTATTTCGAAATACTTATTTTGGGAATTGTTCAAGGTGTGGGGGAGTTTTTGCCTATATCGAGTTCTGGGCATTTGGTGCTAACACCGTGGTTATTTGGATTTAACGATTCTGGTTTAGCTTTTGATGTTACTTTGCATTTAGGAACTTTGTTGGCGGTAATGATTTATTTTCATCGCCAGTGGTTATGCTTGGTATGTGATCCCGTCAGGTACGTGTTGCAGAAATCTTATCGTACACCTGAATCCAAGCAATCTTGTATATTACTACTATGCCTTGTTGTTGCTTCAATACCTGCTGCTATTGCTGGCTTACTATTGAAAGACACAATTGAAACTACATTTCGCAGTCCAGTAACCATTGCCATAAATTTAATTGTCTTTGGTATGGCATTGGTATATGCTGACAAAACGGGTCGCAAAACTAGGGAGTTTGAAACCATTGGACTCAAGACTGCTTTTGCCATTGGTTGTTCGCAAGCGCTTGCTTTGTTTCCAGGAGTGTCAAGGTCAGGAATTACCATTGCTGCGGCTCTACTACTAGGCTTCAATCGCAAAAGTGCAGCGCAGTTTTCTTTTTTAATTTCCGCCCCCATCATCGTCGGAGCATGTGTTTTAAATTATAGCCATTTGCTCACCGCTTTTGCAAATTTGCAGATTTTGTTTGGGTTTCTTGTGGCAGTGATCTCTGGCCTTTTAAGTATTAAGTATCTACTTCAATATGTGCAAAAATACGATTACAATATTTTTTGTTATTACCGTTTCTTTCTTGGAACAACCATTTTGTGGTTGTTATTCTCTAAATTTTCCTAAACTAAAACAATTGAACGCTAGCCTACATTTGGCAAGGGAGACAGGGATCGAACCTGCAACCTGTGGTTTCGAAGACCACCGCTCTCATCCGATTGAGCTACTCCCTTGTGTAGAGCAGGCGGCAGGATTCGAACCTGCGAATATGTGATTTGCAATCACACCCCTTAAGCCCCTTGGGTACGCCTGCTTGTGGAGGAGAGGACGGGATTCGAACCCGTGATGATTGTTGACCAACCATAGCAGATTAGCAATCTGCCGCCTTAAGCCACTCGGCCACCTCTCCGTTTTTGTAATTGGGAAGGCAGGACTTGAACCTGCAGCCTGCGGATTATGAGTCCGCCGCTCTATCCCGGTTGAGCTACTTCCCCGTCTTACAGGGGCGGCAGGAATTGAACCCGCAACCTACGGATTTGGAATCCGTTGCTCTACCAGATTGAGCTACACCCCTTTATTTTTTTGTAAGCTTTGTGACAGATACAAAACTTTTTTATTGGCTGTTGTGTTTTCTGTGCTGTTTTTTGCTTACGTATGAATAATACAGCGAGGGATGTGATATGTCATGTAATAATATAAGTGATTTAATACAAGTGTTTTACGTTTTGCGATGCTTGGGGAGTCCCATTGTATCGGGTTTTGTTTATTACATTGTTGTGGAAAAATTTTGGTAGAGTGTTGTAATGGGGCTTTATTTTATTTTGTCGCGATGGTTGTTTTATGGGGAATTGAGGTGTGTTGAATAGATCGATTTTTTATTTTCGTGGCCCATAGGCGGGCCACGAATTTTCAATTATTTCAAATAAAAACGAAAAGGTCTATAGATCTTGTCGCCGTTTTCGTCAAATTCATCTTCTTTTTGCAAGTCTTTGTATATCTTGGTACCTAACAAAATAGCTATGAGAGCAAATAGTATATAGTGATAGGGCATTAGGCGTTCTTGGATTGCGTGGTTTTGCGGTTTTTTACGAGCAATGCCTCGCTTCTTCATTTCACGATAGGTCATGTTAAAGTCTACGTTTTCATGCTTTTTGAGCAAATCGGCTTCTACTTTATAGAACTCCTCTAGCCACTTTTCGCATTCTTTTAGTTCTTTCGAGACGGCATTAAGGACTACCTCTTTATCATTGATGTAATATGACCAGAACATGGCGTTTGCACCGTATTTCATGATTTCGTAAGTACGGTCAATTCTTTGTTTTACTATGTCTGGTCGTGGATGGCCTAGTTTTTGGGCACGTAAATAACACCATAAACTTACTAAATATTGACGACGTGATATGAAAAATTCATCGCCTAGGGCGATGTAAGCATCAGAAAAAGAGTTGTCCGCTTCTAACAATAATCGTAGTTTTTGTTGTACTTCTCGATGGTCTTGATCATGGGATAGACTGTAAGGAATGGGGTCTTCTAGGTATTCCATTCCCAAGAAGTTCTTTTGTATTTCGGAGTCTGTTTTTTCTATTTTAGCCTTGTATTCTAGCATCTTAAGATACCAATCTCCAAGTCCTAGATGTCCTTCGGGTTTGATGGCGAGAGCTTTTTTTGTGTAGTGAACTGCTTTAGAAAACTTACGCATTTTTTTGTACAGTACGCCTAGGTTCGAATATGTTTCGTAGCGTCCTGGGCTGAGTTGTTCAATTTTTTTCAGCTCACGTAAAGATGCTGTGTAATTGCGCAGTTTCATGTGAGATACTGCTAAATCGTTGCGTGCTTGTATGTCATTTGCCGCCAAGTTTAACTTTGCCTTACTTTTTTCAGCAAGCTTTTTCCAGTATGCGTCTCCATGATGAGGAAATTGCCCACTAATGATATAAAAAACATCACTGTGTCTTTGGATTTCATCTTGAATCGTATGTGAGTACCAAGCACAACTGATGTATGTGATTAGTATAAAATGAATAGAATAAAATTGCATTTGTGTTTCCTTATAGATAGTGCATGTCAAGTTATTGTTCACGACATGATTTAGTATAAAAATATAAATGTATACCTATACATACCAAGTTTAGTGTCTTTATGTTTGCAATTTATTCATTTTGCCACGAAATCTTTGTGTTTTTATGAAAAACTGATTGCCTGCCTTTAAAATTTTAACCTAAATCGACGTCGATACTTGTCAACGAGAAACAGAATATCTATATACAGCCAAATGAGTGAGAAATTTAGAGCAAAAGCACAATAATGTTCCATGTATTTTGGGGCATCGTCACTTGTATTTTCGGCGATAAAATAAAAATCTAAGACCAAGTTATACGCTGCCATAATCGCGGCATACAGAACAAAGCCGATGCCCGCAATACTACTCTCGTGAATGTAAGGGATTTGCACATTGGTAAATTTTCTTATGAAGAAGTTCGTTCCATAGACAAAGCCAATGGCCAGAAGCGTTACTGTGATTTTCAAAGAGGCACTATTACGTGGTTTTGTATATTGAAATTTATAGATAATCGCAAGCATAAAAAGCGTACTATATGTTAACCATATGCCTTGAATGATAATACCTTTGTAGTGTCTGTTGATCGCATACGCCATCGAGGCAAAAAATATTCCCTGTACAATCGGGAAAACGTGAACCAATGACGGTGCTAATTTGCGATTGTCGCGTAAGGCTGCTGTCATAATCAAGCTGACAATTGCACTGACGACAACAATGCCTATGATGACAATAAGTTGGGTTCTCGCTAGTGTATACCAAGTAAAAGCGGTGGAGATCATCAATAGGATGATAGAAAAAATTGTTATATTGGCAACGCCTTGTAACTCCATTTTTTGTTGTGTTTCTTCTAAATTTTGAAAGACCCGAGCATCTAAAATTGGATTGGAAGATTTCATGAGTTTTCCTTTATATCACCGAATTACGATAGTTTTCTATATTTGGTAACTTGTGTTGACCATGTAGTTTTTTGTAAAATGATAGCAAAAAACAATACAGAATAGCAAACGCTTGTTTCGAATGATTCACATGTGATGATAGGACAAAATGATGAGTTCAAATCCGGAAATTTTAGATAATCAACCGGTGGTGTACGACCACACCAAAGGTTTTGCGAATGTATCTCTTCGAGTGATGACCTCTATTTTTATCTTTTTGGGTATGGGAATGTTGATCGCACTCTTTCGCGGAGACTTTGCCGGAGGAAAGCTGGGAAGTGATGGATAGAGAATCCAAATGAGTGATGCATCCAGACGACATGTATAAGCTGACGGCTGCCAGCCTATACATGTGATATTTTGTTAGGAAGCTTTTCCCGCCTCGGTAGCTTCTGTGATTTCTTTGAGTTCTCCAGAAGCAACATCGAATATATAGCCGTAAATAGGAATGTCTTTGGGAACGAGTGGATGATTGCGTATTCTAAGTACATCCTCGACAACACTTTTTGCATTGTCTGATATCGTCATCCAGTTGATGTATTTACCTTCTGTTGAGCCTGGACCTTCGCAACAGTCATGCCATCCTGATTCGTCTACGGATGCTGTTTTTAAACTGCTAGCAAGTAAATCATTCATAATCTCGTCGGTAAAAGACTCCATGCCGCAGTCGGTATGGTGAATGACAAACCACTCCTTTGTACCAAGTAATTTGTAAGAGATGACAAGAGAGCGAATCGCGTCATCACTAGCTCTACCACCGGCGTTGCGCACGACGTGGGCGTCTCCCTCAGCAAGTCCAGCATACTTTGCCGGATCAAGTCGCGCATCCATACAGGTTAGAATGGCAAAACGTCTTGCAGGTGGCATCGCGAGCTTGCCTTTGTCTCCAAATTCTTGCACGTAGGCTTGATTGGCCTTTAAAACTTCTTCGCGTACTTGACTCATATTTTTTTCCTTTACTATGGCGTGTCGATAAAATACTATTTTTTCACCTCGATAGGTAGTTTATATTCTACATATGTTAGCATGATTTTAGAATAAGTCCAGCTTTTTTGCAAAATATTAGTCAGCTTTGTTTTCTGAGAGGGGATCAAAAATAGAGTCGTACAAAAAAAGGCCCTAAAAAATAGCACTCCAAAGCGAAACCGCACGATCGCCGGCTTTATTACCTATCCAGCGAATAAAAGGCGCTGCTAATCTAGTAGTAATCGGCCCGACTACGGGGATCGCTCCCACACTTCCTTCAATGATATTCACAACTGTATTGCTGACCGCGGTGCGCAAAGAAGAACCACGTTGGTATTGCTGCCAGCCGTCTAAAATCTCACCGTTGTGTTGTACCGCCTTGAGTACCGACAAATTAAGGCGCAAAAAATCATCGTTGCCTTTGCTCAACTGTACAATATTAGCATTCGCCTCTAGAATATTGTCGTTGATGTTGCCTAAATTGTAGTGCAGCAAAGTGAGATATTTTGCCACAGTTCCACTGCGCATTTCACGGAGGAGACTTTTCTCCATGCGCTGTAAATTTTGTTCAAGACTCATAAAACCATCGCTAATTTTTGTGTCGATGTGGCTAAGTTTGGTGTTGAGATCAAGATGCATTAGCTGGAGATTTTTTTGCAACTGTGCAACGGATAGGTGCAAGGTATCGATTTTTTTGTTGGTGTTGGCAAAGTTATCATCGATGTTCTTACGCAGGCTTGCGAAGTGATTTTGCATTTGTTGCAAGGTATCTTTGTGGAGTTGTTGTTGCAAATCTTTGATTTCTTTACTTATCGTGGCAATTTCATCGAGTTTTTGCATCATCAGAAGCGTCGAAATCACATTGGTATCATTGTAGTATGTGTGGAGTGTATTTTTTATTCTTTGTATTTGTACACCTGTGACAAAACGTTGGTGAGAGCTTTTGGTATCTTTTAACGCCGTAGTTAGAAGCAGCCACTTATTCATGAGTACATTGGCTCTCTTGTTGCGTGTAGATTGTAGTGCCAACTGTCGAATGTATTTGTCTTTGGTATCGATTTTTTTCACTAAATTATGGATAAAATCTTTTTCTTGTTGTAGTGCTTTTTTTTGCGCTAAATTGCAGCATTGTCGTGTGAAAAACGACATATTCGGATACATTTCTGCAAAAGTATCGTAAGCTTCTATGCTATCTTTGGCACATACCAGTTCGTACATAAGCGCTTTAATGTGCTCATTGGCCACTAGACTGTGCTCGCTATGAGGAAATCTTTCGATAAAGTTGTGATAGAAAGATATGCGATTTATCTTGGTGTATAGTTGAAAAACTTCGTGAATGGCGACTTTGGTGAGCAAACGCTGAGGATACTTTTCGATAAATACCAGGTAGCTATTGATGGCTTTGATAATATTCTGTTCTCGTTGTTGGCGATTTTTTACATTTTGATTTCGTTCAATGGCCGCGTCGCGCACTTTACGGCAACATTCTAAACGTAGGGCAAAGATAATAGGAGCCAATTCCGATTCCGGGAAGTCTTTCAGGAATTGATCTAGTTGTTCTACGGAGGAAAAGTCAAATTTTTTGCTAGTAATCACCGTTTCTTTTTCTAAAAACGCGCGTGCGGGATCTACGTAGGCAAAGGGAATAGAATAGTGTAATTTTTGTAGTTGCACATCACAAGATTTAAGTCGAATCGTAAGTGGAATACTGTTCTCGCGAAAACGTCCGTCAGAAATAATGGAAAAATGAAGTTGTTTTTCTTTGTTTTTTGGTAGTGCGAAAACAACGGGAGTGTGTGGAACGAGATGGATATTTTGTGGCACTTGTACTTCATATTGCAATTGTGGGATGTCTTTCGCTGATTTTATGTTGGCAAATACTCCCAACATTTCAAAAGACTGGGCTATCTCGTCGTTATTACCCCACGAAGTATTGGTTTTTTTGTCAGTATGATTGATTTTGTATTGGAAAAGATTTTTGGTTTGTGCAGGATATGAAATTTTATTTATGGTGCATGATCCACCACCATAGGCGCGGGCAACTTTGCGAAAAACGAATTTTATTACATGTGTTCCGCGCTTGACTTTGATGTGTAAAACTTTTTCCCCTTGATAAAAATATGTTCCCTGGAGCGCATCATCGAGAAAAATGCGCAGGCTTTGTTCTTTTCCACGTAAATCGGTGGAAAACGAAATGGCAACAACACCTTCTTCGCTGTTGAATTGGAGTTGACATGAGCTTCTTTGCAATGCCGGAATATGCCCTGAACGAATACATTTTTGCCGTTCGATCCACTCCCAAGGTTCTGGAGAAGACGTACTCCATACTTCGTCAATAAAGTTTTCAGTAAAGGGGTCTTCTGTGAATGAAATCTCGCGATGGTTGTTGGCGTTTACGCACAACATGAGTAAAAATACCATGCACAACTTTTTCATGATAATCTCCTGACAATCTTTTACGGTTTGTTTATCTTTATTGTACAGGATAAGACGCGCAAATGGCAAAACTAATTGCGTTTAAGTTCTCTATGCGTGCGGCGAAATGGAGGGAAAATCTCCAGGAATCTCCTGGAGATTTTGTTGATTTACTGTTGGACGTAAAAAGAACAAACTTCGACGAATTCGCTTCTTTTCGATAGCAATCGATAATAGTCTTTACGCGATTCTTTGGAAGTTCCTTCAAATAACACTACGGTAATTTTTACGCGGGTTTGCCCAGCGCTACCGCCGTAATATTTGGATTTTACGATATACTTGCCATCAATGGCGTTGGATAACATGAACGTTTCTGGTCCAAAGCCATCGGTATCATCGTGATCTAGTTGTCCACCGATTTTTGACTCTTTTGAAGAGTAGTACGTTTCTTCTCCCGAAGGGTCTATTACGTGCAAATCGATGTCGGTCGCGGTGTCCCAGGTCATGAGTATTTTCACATCGCGTTTGGGAACTTGAGAGTAGATCACAACGCTGTCACGCCCGACACCATGTTCATTTTCGACGATGATCTGGATGATATTTTCTCCAGGAGCCAGAACAACTGAGTACTTGAACTGCCCGTTTTTTACATCGAACATGTTTGCCGAGGAATTGATGACAATGTATGCGCGCGAAATGTTGGTATCGCTAATGGTTCCGCTAACCTCAACGATGCGTTTACTGCACTGGCCGCCACTCGGGTCGGTTATTTTTACTGTGGGAGCTTGTGGCTCAGAAGCGTATATTGTCAACATAAGAGTCACAGCGATCCATATTTTTTTCAACATCAAAAACTTCCTTTCTTCACATATTCTTTTGCCATGGACAGAGCCTCCGCTTTAAAGTTTTCTGTGTCGGCCCATTCATCACTACTACCAAAGTTCATGTGACTCCCATCGGCAAAAGCACATAGAAAATGCGAACCTCCCCCGAAAGCTTCTGCCATGGCGTTTACCTCTGCTGTAATAAAAGTACAGGGAGCAGTTTCTCCTGGGCGGTAAACACTCAGTACATATAAGTATTTTATTGTACCTAATGACTGTATATTTCCCAATAAACGCGCTTCAAAAATGTCGGTGGTGAAACTTTCCAACACCTCAGAAGATTCTATTGCAGGTCCGTACATTATTTTCTCCTATTTGACTGTAAATACACTTTCTTGCGAATTGCCACGCACTTCAGGGTAGTACATCAGAGATCCAATCGCGGGTAGTGCGTGGTATTCACCGCTAATGGATGGACGAAAAAAGTAATGTACTTTGTGCGTACCACTGGGTAACTTCGTGAAAAAGAATACCGTTTTTTCATCATGAAATTCACGGTGCGTGTACGTGGCATCTTCTACACCGACAACTTGCATGATGCGATCTTTGGTGATGACCATTGCACTTGCGGGAATGTAATCCTCTAACATTACAAATTCGCGTGTCTTGTCGCTGCTGAGTTCTAACTCCACCATGACGATATCGTCGGGAGATACACTTCCCTCAAGAGCCTTACGCTCGTATGCGTTTTCGGTGCCACTCTTGTGTAAGGTGAAATAAGAACGTTTTACGGCAATACCGTTTGCGGCACTGGCGATGTTTTCTTCTTCGGTAAAGTATTCGATATATGCCGTGTAGTACAAATGATCTGCTTCATTTGCGCAACTCAGTTGGAGTGTGTTTGCTATTTGTAGATTGTTAAAAACATGGGTAGTACCTTGGCTGTTGACGTCTACTGTTGTTGGCTTACCGTTTACTTCTAATGTAACGGGCGTTGTGGTATTTGCTTCCACACCGCGAGAACTTAGATAACTGCACAATGTTAGGACAACTTCCGCGGTGTCCTTTGTAGAGTTCCAACCGCGGTCTTTGCGCTGTGACATTAACCATTCGAGTGCTGGGGAAATCATTTTGTGATTTTTATCCACGGCAATCAGGGCACGAACGACCATTGCGGTTAATTCGATGGCGTTTTTGTCCCAAGACAACGCTTTGGCATCTCCCCAGAAAGGTAAACTGTCTCCAGCAAGTTGTGCTCTTTTGAGGATTTCTTGTACTAAAACTTTCGCCTCTGTAGAACGATTTTCGCGAACAAACGCCAGCGTGAGAAGCGACAACGTATAACTGTCGGCTTTTAAGCGCTCGTCGGTATCGAAAATTTTATCTAGCATGCCATTGGGAAGTTTTTTACCACAAGACAATGCATAGGCAACATAAGCTCTTGTGGCGTAGTTTGCACTGCTATTTGTCAGAGTAGATTGTAAAAACTTCATCGCGCGTTCGATGATTTGACTATTTACTTGGTAATCGAGATTTTTTGCCTGAACGAGTCCCAAAGAAACGTATGCAGAAAGCATCGGGTGAGATGCCTCACCACTACGCCACCATCCCCAACCACCATCTTGGTTTTGAAGTTGTGCGAGGCGTGTGATCCCTGCGTCGACGTTTTTTTGTAGAGTGGCGACATCGACTTTACTTTGTATTTTTTGTAAGATTTCGCTGGCAACGATGTTGGGCATAAATCGCGACATCGTTTGTTCTGCACAGCCATACGGATACTCTAACAGCATGTGTGTTGATTCCTGAATGGCCGCCAGATATCCAGGAAGAACACGAACTACGATTTTGCTCTCGGACAAGTTGGTGTTTTTCGGCAACGCAAAGCTATGGTTGACTTTGGCCTGTAAACGTCCGCTGTAGCCGTAGTTTTTTACGATGCCGTGCGCCAATACCTTTATCTTCTCGGCTTTGGAATCACTGTGTTCTTTTGCGGTAACTTGGCTGTGAATGTTCGCTATTCCGCTGTGCTTTGCCACAAAAGAAACATCTTTGCGCAGCCACTGTCCCGCAGGTACCAAAGTCTCTTGTGTTTTGAGTTTCGCGAGTTGCAAATGAGAACTGCTTTGGATACTGAGTTGCAATTGTTGCGATTTTGCCGTGGCGTTACGTGCTTGTAACGAAAGGTTTCCCTTGTCTCCTATGACAAAAAATCGCGGACGGGTAAGTGCAACCATCACCGGTTTACGTGTAGATGTTTTTTGCTCTAGGTAACCGACGCGTGTATGACGATCGATGGCTCTTATGACAATACGCCAATTGGTTAGATTGTCTGGGAAGTCAAAAGAAACTTGCGCGTTGCCGTCTTTGTTTGTCGTGACAGAACCAAACCATGCAGCGGTGGTTTTGAATAAATTGCGCGTGTTTTGCTTTTGCGCGTTGTCTTTTTTGGCCGCTGGCTTTTTCTTTTGTGCAGCAACAACGGCTCTTTCTCTGCGTGGTGCTGCTGGGGCTGGTTCAGATTCTGATGCGGAAGTTGCGACGTCTTGTGGGGCTTCATCATCTGCTTCTGCAGCGTCTTCATACATAGCATCTCCGGCAGGAGCATCCCCACCCGCAGAATCGTTCAGTTCCATAACGCGTTCCGCCATTTTGGCTTTTTTGTTGTCGTTCTTTTGCGGTCTATGAGGAACAGGAAGGCGCTCTGCTACTCGTGAATAGTCGTAAGAAAGCAAGTTGATGGAAGAACTGCTTTTGATATTTTCGCGACGTAAAGAGTAGAAAAATTGATGTAGTAGCGCATTACGATCGCTTGCCAAAGAGTAAATGGACTCATCGACAACCGCGATCGAAAAATCTGTGGCAACCGCTTTACCTTGGTTGTCTTTAACATCAATGTTAAAAGTTGCTTTTTGCCCTGGACGATACGAATTTTGGTCTGTGGTTACTTTGACGCTCAGGATCTTGTGTTGTGGTGGAACCACAATCATGTGTTGGCTTTCAATAAAACCGTTTTTGTATATGGCCGCGACCTTGAAATAGACATTCGGGGACATATTTTCGGTAATGGGTAACTTAAACACATAACTATTTTCATTTAAGGGAACCACGGTGTACTGTAAAAGATCGACACCTTCAACAGTAAGAATCGGAGCCACTTTTTTCATTGGTAGAACGACGAGTATATTGGCAATATCGTGAATACGATATGTTTTTTTATCGGCGACGAGCAATATAGAATCACCGCTGTAAGAGAGTGGTGCGTCGCCTTCACTCACCCATACCGTTTTTGTGACTTCGCTCTTGCTGTTCGTTGCTTTTACTTTTATGTCCACGGCACCACGGATTGCCGCAGGAATTTCGATATTTGCCATACCGTTTTTGTCGGTGGTACCTGTGGTGGTGAAGAAAGTTTTTGTGGCCAATTTTTCAACAGCTTCACTACTTCCGCCTTTAAGAGACATACGTTCGCGGCGTGTCGCTTCGACAACAAATGGAACAGCTATTGGCTGGGAGTTTATGTCGACGGCTTTTACGGTCACAACGATTTGTTCTTCCAGAGCATAAAGCTGTTTACTGGTTTTCATGTCGAATTTCGTAGGGTAACGCTCTACTTTGATAGATCCTGATCCCGAAGCCGCATTACGACTGGCATCGCGTACCGAAACGCGCAAGCGATAGTTATAGCTGAGTTCATCTTTCGCGGTGGCAAAAGAAAGTGATAGCTTACCGTCTTTCAGTGTGGCACTACCATTTTTTACCAATTGCGGTTTAAAAGAACGAAATTCATTTTTACTATAAAATTGATCTAAACCTATTTCGGAAAACAGCGGTTGGTGAAACGAATTTTTGTAAAGTTCGTAGGAAACTTTACCATTGGTAATTTTACCACCGGCATAGTAGCTACAGTCTATGGTGAAATCGGCTTTTTTTCCCATGAGAATCGCTGGTTGCGCTGGGGTTACACGAACTTTGAACTTAGGTTTTTGGAATTTTTCAACTTGAAATTCGCTTTGAAAAGTTTTGCCAAGGCCTTTGCATTCTAATACGCATGTTCCAAGGGCTGTTTGTTTGGGCAATTCAAATTTCGCGGAAAAGTATCCCGAGCGCGCGGTTGTTTCACCGGAAGCAATTTTGGTTCCTCTGGCATTTTTTACGGTGTAGGAAACGGAAAAATTGCTAGTTGGCACCATGTATTCGCCGCTTTGCTGTAGGCGCATAACACCTTTAAAGTGTACTTTCTCTCCTGGAAGATATAAAGGTCGTTCGGTGTAAATATAGCATTTTTTTACGTTGACAATCGATGGGAAAAACAACGCATCATCGATGGTGAAATCATTCCCTGCCGTAGCTGTGATGAGGAGTTGTGGAGAATAGGTAACGTTAAAATGAGCGATACCTTTGTGGTTTGTCTTACGTGTTTCGATCAGTTTTTTGTTGCGAAATACCGAAACGGAACTATTGGCAAATGGTTGACCAGTTTTACGGTGAACACTATAAACAATGAGTTGTCTCTCATCGCGGCGCGTTATGATCGCCAAGTCGGTAATCGCGGCTAATGTGTATGCGATATAGTTTTCACTACGGCATTCCACTATATACAGTCCCGCACTTTTTACGGTAGAGAAAAGTAGCTTTTTGTATCCATCTCCGCGTGTTTGTCCCAATGGGGGCTTTTTTACAAACGCCACGAGAGAGAATTTGTCATTTGTCGCCACTTTTCCGTGAACTTGTGGTTTTGTTGTTAGTGAGGATTGTTGGATGGCGTAATTCAATTGTGCGCGAACTTCGCGTCCTTCAATCTGTAATTTGTGGAAATTGTTTTGTGAGGTTAAGAAATCATTTGCATGATGAATTTTATACACGCTTGCCTGTAGTGAGTTAGCGGAACCTTCCACACCCACTTCAAGAGCGTTGCCAATTACATTGACTTTCTGTTGTTTTACACGAAAGTTATTGGCAAAGCATGTACAAATCATTACAAGTATAAGAGCATAAATTCTCATAGTGATCCTTTGCATTAAAATACGAATATAGAGTTGGTATAAACCACCCCAGAGTAGAGATTTATTATTCCAATATACACATTAGAGCATTTTTATCATAAAAAGTTTCCAAATTTTTTATGCAAATAGTACAATATTCTGTCGATTGCCAAAATGCAAATACAACTATAGAGTGACGGACAAAAGTGTGGAGGTTACGCGCACACAAATACAAGGAAAACAATGTATCCGATTTTTCTACTGTAAAGAAAACAACATCCAAGATATGAGTCGAATAAATACTTTTGTCTATCGCGATATACACACAATTTCAACGAAGAGGATGATTTGATGATCAAAAAAGAAGATGCACTCCATTACCACAGCAAAGGACGCAAAGGAAAAATAGAAGTAACGCCCACCAAAGAATGCTTTACGCAGCGAGATCTTTCTCTCGCGTACTCTCCAGGTGTTGCCCATCCATGCCTTGATATTGAAAAAAATCCCCAGGACGCATATGAATACACTGCTAAGGGAAATCTTGTTGGGGTAATTTCAAATGGAACAGCAGTTCTCGGTCTTGGTAATATTGGTCCGTTGGCTTCAAAGCCGGTGATGGAAGGCAAGGGAGTACTGTTCAAAAAATTTGCGGATATTGATGTCTTTGATATTGAGCTCAATACACAAGACGCCGATGAATTTATCCGCACAGTACAACTACTAGAGCCTACCTTCGGTGGTATCAATCTTGAAGATATCAAAGCTCCTGAGTGTTTTTATATCGAAGAACAACTGCAAAAAACCATGAACATTCCTGTTTTCCACGATGATCAACACGGAACAGCCATTATTTCGGGTGCGGCTCTGATCAATGCGCTTGACATTATCGGTAAAGATATTTCAAAAATTAAAATTGTCATAAATGGAGCGGGAGCTGCCGCCATTGCCGGTATTCGTCACTATTTAGATCTTGGGGTTGTACAGGAAAATATCATCATGTGTGACCGCAAAGGGGTTATTTACAAAGGGCGTGGTGATGAAAATCCATACAAAGCTATGTACGCCGCCGAAACAGATTGTCGTACGCTAGAAGAAGCGATGAAAGGTGCCGATGTATTTCTCGGTTACTCCGTTGGAGGAGTTGTTTCGAAGGATATGTTGCGTTCCATGGCCAAAGATCCCATTGTTTTTGCTCTTGCAAATCCTGATCCTGAAATTACCTATGAAGATGCTCTAGATGCTCGCGATGACGTGATCATGGCAACAGGGCGTTCCGATTACCCTAACCAAGTAAACAACGTTCTTGGCTTTCCATTTATTTTTCGCGGTGCATTAGATGTACAAGCAAAATGTATCAATAAAGAAATGAAAATAGCTGCGACACACGCTCTTGTAAAACTCGCACGCCAACCCGTTCCCGAATCTGTTGCCCATGCTTATGGTGTGGATGAATTTAAATTTGGCCGTGATTACATTATTACAAAACCGTTTGATCCACGCGTAATCGTTTGGGAAGCATCTGCCGTTGCGAAAGCGGCGATGGATACAGGTGTTGCGCGAATTAACATTGATATTGAAGAGTATAAAAATCGCCTAGAGTTCCGTATGGGTAAATCGCGTGAAATAGTGCGGGTGATGATCAATAAAGCGAAAAATTCTGGTACGCGTATTGTGTTTCCCGAAGGTGAAAATGAGAAAATACTACGTGCGAGTAATGAGATTGTCGAAGAAGGCATCGCACATCCTATTCTTGTGGGAAATAAAGAGAAAATACTCCTCAAAATTAGCGAGCTAAACCTTTCCACCGAAGGTATCGAGATTGTCGATCCCAACACCTCACCGCGTTTTGATGCTTACACCGATGAATATTTCAGACTACGTCAACGCAAAGGTGTTACCTTAGTGCAGGCCAAAGAGCTTCTCAAGTCGCCTATGCGTTTTGCGGCGATGATGGTGGAAGTAGATGAGGCCGATGGAATGGTGGCAGGAATTGAGAACTCCTACATTGAGACCATTCGTCCTACAGTACAAATTTTAAAGACTTCTCCTGTGGCAAAAACACTCGCGGGAATGTACATGATGATCGTTAATAACAATATAAAATTGTTTGCCGATGTAATTGTGAACGTCGATACCGATCCCGAAATTCTTGCGGATATTGCCATCCTATGTGCAAAACAAGCACGTCAATTTGATATTGAGCCTCGCATTGCAATGTTGTCGTATTCGAACTTCGGTAACTCAAAGCATCCTGAAGCTTTAAAGATGAAGAAAGCCACTGAAATTGTCAAGCAACGCGCTCCGCATCTAGAAATTGATGGTGAAATGAGTGCTGATGTCGCGATCGATGATCAGATTCGCGAAAAGAACTATCCGTTCTCCACTTTGAAAAAATCGGCCAATATTTTGATCTTTCCGGAGCTATCTGCGGGAAATATTGCATATAAATTATTGCAAGCATACGGTGGCGCGGAATCAGTTGGACCGATCCTGCTTGGAATGAATAAACCACTACAGCTTTTACAAATGGGTTCTAGTAGTGTTTCTGACATTGTAAACATGACCGCAATTGCCGTAGTTGAAGCACAAGGAAAAAAGGATAGCTCTACGTAATCCTGCTGGAACATCAAGTATAGAAATATGCTAGTGTGCGATGCCCCCACAATCGGCGATTAGCTGGCGGGAGGGCACCGCGTATTAGAAAATTGTAATATTAACTTTAACTTTACGCATCAACCTACAACCGCTCTTTAAACGAAAGGCGAACAAATTGAAAGCAAATTGGGACAATATAGATGCGCAGATCACTATGCAAAAAGAAAGTTTAGCAAACTTTTTCGTACATTATTTGAAATTTTTTGGCGGAAAAGATCGCTACAGTGCAAGTGAGTTAGACGTTTATAATGCTCTAGCTTATACAATTCGCGACCATATCATTGAAAAATGGCTGGCGACCAAGGTACTGTACAACAAAAGTCACTCAAAGCGCATTTACTATTTGTCGATGGAATATCTACTCGGCCGACTCTTTAGCAACAATATTATCAACCTCGGGGCAGATAAAGAATTTCGCGAAGGCCTGAAAAAACTAGGTGTTGATTGGGAAGACTATACCCCATGGGAACGAGAGTCAGCCCTGGGTAATGGTGGTCTTGGACGTTTAGCTGCATGTTTCCTGGACTCGATGGCAACTCTAAATCTTCCTGCCATAGGTTATGGACTTCGTTATGAATACGGTATCTTTCGCCAAGATATTTGCCAAGGTTACCAGGTAGAAGAGCCTGACGAATGGCTGAAGTTTGACAATATATGGGAAATGAAACGTATTGAACACACTGTTCCGGTGCATTTCGGTGGAGAAGTCGAAACGTATCACATTGACGGCGTCGAAAAATTCAATTGGTGTCCTTCTTACACAGTATTGGGAATACCATATGATATGCCTGTAGTGGGTTATGGTAACAACATTGTCAATACTTTACGTTTATGGTCAGCAAAAGTTAGCGAAGAATTTGATTTACAAGACTTTAACCAAGGAAATTATATTGATGCTGTTAGTGAAAAAGTCGAAGGCGAAACCTTAACAAAAGTGCTCTATCCCGATGACCGAACAGAGAGTGGTCGCGAGTTGCGTTTTCGTCAACAATACTTTTTTGTTTGTTGTAGTATTCAAGATATTATGCGTAAGTTTTTAAAGGAAAGTAGCGACTTCAGAGATTTTCCTAAAAAAGCAGTTATTCAATTGAACGATACCCATCCGTCGATCTCTATCGCAGAATTAATGCGTATCTTGGTCGATGAAAAACACCTTCCTTGGGACGTGGCGTGGGACATCACTCGCAAGTCGTTTGGTTATACCAATCACACCATACTTCCCGAAGCTTTGGAAAAATGGCCCGTGGAGTTTTTTCAACGTCACCTTCCGCGTCATTTGCAAATCATTTATAAACTCAACCAGCACTTTCTACAGGAGGTTTCTGTACAAAATCCTGGAGACAACGACATACTACGTCGTATGAGTTTAGTGGAGGAGTATCCTCAGAAAAAAATACGTATGGCTCATTTGGCAATCATTGGTTCTACTTCGGTAAACGGTGTATCTGAAATACACAGTGAAATCTTAAAAGAACAAGTCATGCCTGATTTCTACAACAGTTTTCCACATAAGTTTAACAATAAGACAAACGGTATTACGCCACGTAGATGGTTACTGCAGGCGAATCCATCGTTAGCAAAGCTCATTACGGAAAAAATAGGCAAAGAGTGGATCACCGACTTAAGTCAGCTAAAGAAGCTCGAAAAGTATGCCGATGACAAAGATTTTCGAAAGCGCTTTGATAAGATCAAATTGGAAAACAAGAAAAAACTTGCGAAGCTCATTGAAATAGAAACAGGTGTTGTTGTTGAAGACGATGCTATTTTTGATGTGCAAATTAAGAGAATACACGAATATAAGCGGCAGTTGATGAACATTTTACACGTCATTCATCTATATTGCGAGCTACGCGATCATAAAAATTTTAAAGATGCGCCACAACGCGTCTTTCTTTTCGCCGGAAAAGCCGCTCCTGGCTATTACATGGCGAAAATGATCATTAAGTTGATTCTGAATGTTGCGAAAGTCATCAATAACGACGAATTGATCAAAGATAAAATTAAAGTGGTGTTTATTCCTAACTACAAAGTTTCCTTGGCTGAGACGATTATACCCGCAACGGATATCAGCGAACAAATTTCCACCGCTGGTAAAGAAGCTTCGGGGACAGGTAACATGAAGTTTGCCTTAAATGGTGCTCTTACGATTGGAACTCTTGATGGAGCCAATATTGAAATCATGAATGAGGTAGGCAAAGAAAATATTTTTACTTTTGGCCTCGACATTGATGAGATTAAGGCAAAACGTGAAGGGAATTACGAACCGTATCAGTTATATTCGGAAAATCCGAATATTAAAAAGGTGATCGATTTAATTCAGTCGAACTTCTTTTCTCTGCACGAACCAGGTATTTTTGAGCCAATCTGCAATTCGCTACTGACCCAAGATCAGTATTTTGTCTTTGCGGATTTCAATGCATACATGGAATGCCACGAAAAGATTTTGCAAGAATATAAAAATCAAAAACAGTGGACGAAAAAAGCCATTTTGAATGTCGCGCGGATGGGTAAGTTTAGTTCTGATCGAACGATCAATGAATATGCTGCGGATATTTGGAAGGTTTCCCCTGTTAAGCCTAAAAAGGGTAAATAAACTTCAGTTTTATTGAGACGGAACTACCACAAGGTGTCATTCCTGCGAAAGCAGGAATCCACAATATGAAGTAAACTTTAAAGCGCCTGGATCCCTGATCAAGTCAGGGATGACACCCTAATGGTAGTTTTGTAGTTCCAGAGAACACACCAATGGTAGTTTTGTAGTTCCAGAGAACACCAAAAGTAAAAAAAGCGTACAAATGTACGCTTTTTTTTTCTACTTTTGCATCTTAGCTTGCATACCTGCTAGAGCCTGTTTTTCTCCAGCAATAAGTTGTTGGTAGTGCTCACGTGACACGATGCTTTGATACCATTTGGCTAACTCAGGGTATTTTTCGGCATCGATTTCGTAATCTGCGTGCTGCAGATTGATAAAGTTGCTGGCAACGCAAATATCTGCCAAACTGTAGGTGTTATTGACAAAGTATTCTTTCCCCTTGATTTCTTGTTCTAGGTAATTCAAAAACTTAGGGGCCGATTCAATGGCTTCTTTGACCACATTTTCATCTGTTGGTTGGCCAGCTAAAAGGGGCATGACAATTCTTTGTCCGAAAATACCAAAAACGATTGCTGGCGCAAAAGTACTTCCTGAATATGCTTCAAACCATCTTGCACGAGCGCGATGGTAAGGGTCTGTCGGCAATGCCGAATTTTGTGGAAAGCGCTCTTCTAAGTAATTTACTATAGCACTACTGTCATTAATAGCACGTCCTTCTTCATCTACCAATACCGGTATTTTCCCCAGAGGACTTATTTTTAAAAATTCGGGATCTTGCGAAGGCGGTGCCATTACGTGGTCGTGATCAATACCTTTTTCTATTAAAAGAATTTTGACTTTACGCACAAATGGGGATAATGTTACACCGTGTAGCGTTAGTTTTCCCATAGTAAATTCCTTAAAAAAATATCTGTGATTTTGTCATTTAAAACGTTAGGTTTGCAGGTGGACAATAAATTTAACGTCCACAGCACTTTTTATATTTTTTACCGCTGCCACAAGAACAAGGGTCGTTGCGTCCTACTTTGTCGACTTTCATGGCCATTACTTTTCCTTCATCGAAAAACCATTCGTTGTCAATTTTTTTGAACGTCGACTTTTCGTGATGTTGTTTGCGTATGCCTTTTTCTGAAAAGTGGGCGATAAATTCAACGTATCCTTCAGAAGAATCCATTATATCTAATCCATGCCATGTTGCGCCTTTTGACCAAGCCGTAATGGACTCCTCATCACAATCGTCACGATGATCAGGGTGTGTCGTATCTATTATATGTTGTGCAAATCCTTTTACGTAAGCGGTATATCTAGAGCGCATTAACGCTTCTGCAGAGCTCGCCACCTGTTTTTTTTCAATAATCGGGCCGCAACAATCATCATAGTTTTTATTTGATTGGCAAGGACATAGTTTAATACTCATTACGATCTCCAAAATGAAACGCTTGCTCTAACCGTGTAGAGCAAGCGCGTTTTTTAGTCTTCTTCTTCTTCTTCTTTTTGCAAAACTTGGATAAAGTCGTAGCTGTATTTTTCAACAATCGTGTCTGTTGTGGCTGTCGAAACACCATTTTCAATGAGCCATTTTTCCCAAACAGAGTCAATTGATTTTACTTCTCCAGCGGTCATAGTGCTACGCATATCCATGCCAGAGACAAGAGGTGCCACTTCTTCCATCGTTTTGTAAGTCGCAATCAAAAGAGATTTGTACTTGCTGTCACTGACAGGTGTATTGTTGTAAAGTTCGTCAATAGATCTCTGTAGAGAAGTATCACTCATCTGGCAGTTACTGTCTATTTCATTTGAAATGATGTCATATACAAACACTGCGAAGTCAGTTTTATCTATCATTTGTATACTTTCTGTACAATAGTTGTTTTCTATTCGTCAATATATTCCGTTATATTGTATTTACTTTTTAACAAATGCGCCACGGAAGCACTGTCTAAAATGTCTTTGTTTTGTAAAATTTCTTCGATTTTTTCAAGTAAAAAAGTAAGATTTTTTAGCGCAATGCTTTTTGCATCTGTTGGTATTGAAATTTCGATTTCGTCATCTAAAAAATAATAAATCCAAAAATCTAAGTACGCTTGCTGCAAATTACGACGAAAACTCGAAATAAAAGGCGTACTGTTGGTGTATTTTTTATTTTTGTCGAGCGCATACAACTCACTCCAAATACCGTCCGTTAATCCATCGAGTAGATCGGCGATGGTAAAAACCTCGTCACCTTTTTTTATTTGCAAAGGTGAATTTTCTAAACGCATCAATGTCATTGGCTCAATCAAGTTTAACAATACAACCGTTTGGTAAGCAATAATCATATCGTGTAGTGGATATGTGGCAATATTGTCTAGCTCGTTCGTCCCCCAATGCCACCATGTTCCTGGGGCAAGGTGATTTAGTACCTCTGGAGAAAAGTTAGGTGAAGCAAAAATTGTTTCATTTAAGAATTTTAGAGATTGACGTTGTTTTTCCGCGGGAATAACAACGAAAGGGTTGCGCGCTTTGGGGTCACCCTTGTGGTCCCAATATAAAGATTGTCCACCTATACTGCGGGCAACAACAATCGAGTTGTAAGCATTTTCTGCGAGTAACATGTCAAATGCTTGGCGTACTGGATGGAATTCTTCTCCTTCGGCAACGTAGCGCTTCAATATATCATCCGACAGTTGACGCAACAACTCCCTATTTTGTTTGGCAAAAGCGATGTGGTCACTACTTAAGTCCCAACGGAAAATAAAGGGATCGGGGTCGATAGCTGATGCGTAAAGGTCATTGGCGTATGCCAGACCATCTTCGGCACAACGTTGTGCTATTTTTTGTAGTTCAGCATCTTTTACTTGGGCATACCCATACTGAATTGCCCAGTAATCATAAGGACCGATGGTTGTTGTTAGGTAATTTCCTTGTGGCTTACCCTTAGGGGCGAAGTTAATGGGGTTGTAATCCATTACTGAGCCAGAGGTTGCGGCAGGTTTTTCTTCGCTATTGATTTTATCAATGGACAACCAACTACTGGCCTTAAAGTTATGATATAAACCAAGGGTATGTCCCACTTCGTGCATGGTGACTTCTTTTACAAATTGCCCAATAAATTCTAAAGGTACGTCTTTTTTTCCTTTTGCACGCATAATGCCATATGCAAGACGTAGTTGTTGACACTTGTGTTCGCCGTGAGTACATACAGGAATGTTGCGCTTGCGCATCACCGATAGTAAGTTGCGTTTGCGTTGTATTTTCTCGTGCTGTTGCGGAGAAATAAAATGTAAACGCTTTAACGGATTTAGTTTTCCCATAGCTTCCAGTCTCTTGGCAAATTTGGCATCGTGCTTAAGAAGAGCAAATGCGTTGTTCATCGAAACGTGAGAGCCTGCGGCGTAGCGTAGCATACTATCGTCGAAAATGATATCGGCATCGAGAATTTCTCCGGTCATAGGGTTGACCCGTGAAGGACCAGCAGCAAATCCTAATTCATTTGTTGTCCAACGAAAGAAATTATAACGTGCATCTTCTGGGTCGAGATCATTAAATTGGGTAGCGGTTTGTTGACGTACGATAATTGCGTCGACAAAACCAATTTTTTCAAAGGCCTTGTTCCATTCTGCAATACCTTCTTTTACGTATTTGCGATAACGATAAGGTACTGTTTTCTCAATATAAAATATAATGGGTTGTTGTGGTGGAGAAAGTTCCAGCGATGGGTCTATTTTTTGTAAATTCCAACGGTTTATGTAACGATGAAATTTATTTCGCGCGCTATACTTTTTGGCAAAATCTTTAATGGCGACGCCGAAGTAACCAATACGCGTATCAGCGACACGAGGTTTGTAGCTACTAGGAGGTATTGCGGCGAGACTGAAATGAACGGAGAGTGGATAACTGCGACGTAAGTCCATAGTATCCGAAAAGTTTTCGTCTCCGGAAAATTTTACGCCGGTAAAAGCTAGTTTCACTCCTAGTTCCACATTGCTAGGAAAAACTTTCACCTTATTCCAGGTTCCTAGAGTAGGATTTAATTGAAATTGGCCTTCAAGTAAAAAAGGAGCGACAACAGATAGACCAGCAATATCACTCTTGAAGATACCCGCTAAATCAATTAAATATTTACTTCCACTCTTTGCTAGAATAGGTACTGCGCGAATAATTGTGGCGGGAAATGTGCGCTGTACAACTTCTTCCATAGTTGTTTTTTTTGCTCTATAACGCAGATCTGGACGCATGAGAAGTAGTTTTTTACCCTGTTTTTGCCAGTAAACCATCATGTGATCCCACTGCATTCCTCCATAAACACCGCTTGATATAGTCATGGCTAACAAAAACGGTTTGTTAAACTTGCTTGAAGGAATTAAAGCGTACAACTCTTCGTTCTTTTTATACAAAGAGAAAAAGCCTTCCATTGGTGTCATTTTTTTCGTTATTTCATCTGCGGATGGAAATTCTGGTTTTGGCTTTTTGTTATCAGCAACCATGGAAGTTGCCGCCAAAAAGGCAAAAGCGAATATTGTAACCAGGTATCTTTTCATCGACTTGTTGCGAGATTCCCTTATCGGGTTTATTTGCGCTCAACTGCAAGTGAAGAGACTAAACCTCGCATCTCCTTTCCAAGAATAGAAAAAATTGTTATCCAAACATCTTACAATGCATGAGTATGTCATTTAATTTTGTTCATTCTATGTATTTTATTTCTATAAAACAACTATCTTTTAAAACATATTGATGAAGAGAGGCTATTTATATATACTATTAACAAACAAAAAAATAATACAAAAACCTAAAATTATTGAAGAGAGACAAATGCAAAAAAAACAAATTGTTGCCGTAATTGGTGGTGCATGTGCTGGTTCTGAAGTTGCCCATCAATTAACGCAAAAAGGTATTGATGTAGTCGTATTTGAGCAGAATTCCTTACCATATGGAAAAATAGAAGATGGTTTACCGCGTTGGCATGGCAAGTTACAAGACCGGGAAATAAAGAAAATCGATGAAAAATTGTCGCACAGTAATGTACGATTTGTTCCCCATTGTAAACTAGGTGAAGATGTTAGTGTGCAGCAACTCTTGGATTTAAAATTTTCCGCCATCATCCTGGCAAATGGCGCATGGAAAGATCGACCACTTCGTGCCGAAGGTTTAGATAAAGTAACTGATTTAACATTTTGTTACCAAAATCCTTTTATTTATTGGTTCAATCACTACCACGAAAAAAACTATCAAGGTGAGACATATCCGGTTAGTGAAGGGGCCATAGTTGTTGGAGGAGGTTTAGCTTCCATTGACGTGGCCAAAGTGTGCCAACTAGAGTCGGTAAAGAAAAAACTCGAAGAACGCGGTATTGAAGTTGACGTAATTGCTATGGAACACAAAGGTATTCCTAAGTACTTGGCGAATTTTGACATTAAGTACGAAGATTTAAATATAAAGCCCGCGTGTATCTACTATCGTCGTCGTGATATAGATATGCCACTTGCGGAGATGCCGAAAGGCTGTACACCAGAGAAAAAAGAAAAAGTACAAAATGTGCGCGTGAAAATATTGGCAAATGCCAACAAGAAGTACTTTTTTGAAGTGCGCCCACTACATTTGCCAAAAGAAATACATTCTACGGATGGTAGTGTGAGCGGTATTACCTTTCACAAAATGAACTACGATGGCGAAAAATTGGAAAAGTCAGGTGAAGAGGTCCACGTAGAAACAAATTTGGTGATCAGTTCTATTGGTAGCATACCTGAACCTTTGAGTGAAATTCCCATGGAGTGGGAAACATATGATATTTCCGATACAGTGACTGGTGCAATCAATAAATATGAAGGTGTATACGGTGTGGGAAACGCTGTCACTGGAAAAGGAAATATTATGGTTTCCAATCGTCATGCAAAAAATATGGGGGCTTTCGTTGCATCCTCTCTTAAAAGTGAAGAAAAAGAGAATGTGGCCAAAAGTTGGGAAAAAGAAACGCAGGAGATTGCCGATAAAATGCAAGAAATTTATGCATATTTGAGCGAAAAGCCTGGGTTGGATGACGAAGATTGTACAAAGATTGCTGATTTTGTGGGTGATTTAAATAAGAAGGTAGACTACGATAATTATAATTCGTGGAAGGAAAGTATTTTATCACAACGTAATTAGTATGTGGACGGTGATCTCTTCACCATGGTGAAGAGATCTGTTATCTTGAGTAGTATTGATTACTTATCAGTTAAACTCTTTTTAACCACAAGATAACTTCCGTTGTGTCCAGGAACGCCACCCTTAACAACAATAAGACCTTTTTCCGCATCCACTTCAACAACCTTTAGGTTGCGAACTGTGCAGTTTTTGTTCCCCATTTGTCCGGCCATCTTCACACCTTTGAAAACGCGTGCAGGTGAGGCAGAACAACCGATAGAACCACGAGCACGTAGACGGTCTCCTTGACCGTGACTTGCTGGTCCACCAGCAAAACCGTAGCGTTTTACGGTTCCTTGGAAACCTTTACCTTTGGAAACACCAGAAATATCGACGATTTTAAACTCCGCGATGTCCGCAGCGGTAACTTCTTTTCCTACTTCAACTTCGCCTTCACCGTTCCAAGAAATTTCTTTTACGAATTTCTTTGGAGTAGCATTTGCTTTTTTCGCATGGCCGACTTCTGACTTTGTTGCGCGCTTTTCTTTTCTGTCATCATAACCCAACTGTAGAGCGGTATAACCATCTTTTTCTTGGGTTTTTACTTGTAAAACAGAACATGGTCCTACTTCGATAACAGTTACCGGAATACAATCTCCGCGTTCGAAGATTTGTGTCATTCCTACTTTTTTGCCTAGTATGGCTGAAATCATGACTTTGTCCTTCTTTCTTTATGTTTCAGTTAGTTCTGAAGTCTGTCGTAATTTCTCGAAAATTCAAGAATTGCCTACTATCTTTAACAAACTTATACACACTTAGTAAGCTCAGCAATTGTAAATCTTATATTGGCTTTGTCAAGAAAAAACCCATTTGTAAAGCGAAAAGGTAAAAAAACATTTGAATTTGCCTGCCAAAACACTTTTTGTTATTATTCAACCACATTAGTTGTAAGTCATTTTGGGTTAGGTAATCTTTGGTTTGTCATGCTCTAGCGAGTGGTTCATCGCCTTCTTGAGGTCATCGCAAACCACAGCCTGTCTAAAGCCCAAGTTAATCACTACTTTAGGTTGTAGAAACATGATAAAAATTCTCAGTATATTACTCATATGCTTACTGTGCTTACCAATGCTAGTAAGCGAAAATGAAGAGTTAAGAGGTCTATGGGTTACGCGCTTCGAGTGGCCGGACAAAGATCCACAAAAATGTCGCGAAAACATCAAGCGCTGTTTTGCGGACATGGCAAAAGCCAACTTCAATGCCGTCTTTTTTCAAATTCGCGGGGAAGCCGATGTTTTATACCCCAGTAAACTAGAACCATGGTCAGAACTCATTGGAGGAAAGGACCCTGGATTTGATCCTCTAAAATTAGCTATTGCGGAAGCACGTAAATACGGTATTCAGTTCCATGCGTATATCAATCCAGTACCTATGGTATTGTGGGTAGATCAGAAACCACCACAGAACAAAAATCACATCTTTTACAAACATGGCCCGCATTCTGATGATTCTTGGGTGTGTATCGATGAAGATGGTAAAGTTATGGACGCCAAAGCCGCTGCGTACTATTATTTTTCGATGGGAAATCCCAAAGTTCAAGAGTATTTGCGTACTGTCATACGCGATTTAGTCACGCGTTACGATATCGACGGCTTACACCTAGATCGTATTCGCTATCCTGGCCCACAGTATAGCCATGACAAACCTACGGTCCAGCGCTTTCGCAGTCACGGTAATCCAAATCACCACAGTTGGCAAGATTGGCAACGTGAACAACTCAATAAATTTATCAACGATGTGTATGCGGAAGTTTCTGCTGTCAATCCTAAAATTGTTCTTTCTTGCGCTTCATGGGGGATATATAGTCGCTATCATGTGCCGGGATATGAAACTTTTAGCAGTGGCTACCATGACTATTTTCAAGATTCTTGGTCGTGGATCCACGGGGGTATGATGGACATTCTCGTACCAATGATCTACTGGGATATGAAAGATCCTAAACCCAACTACCAAGAATTGGCAAAAGATTTTGCTCGTGGAGTCGGAGCAAAACGTTTCGCTGGTGGGCAACGTATGTATGGAGATAATTGGCCTGCTATTGAGAATGTCGCACAAGTTATCGAAAGTCGCCGCCAGAAATTGTCGGGTACCGTCATTTTTTCCTATGAATCGGCGACACAAAAAAAAGCTTTTGCACTACTTCGCGACAAAGTTTACCAAGAGAAAGCCACGCTTCCTGATTTAAAAAATCCGACGCACAAAAACGCCATTATTTTAGGGAAAGTCTTAAATAGTGAAGGCAAACCAATGGTCGATACGTGGGTAACTCTCCACGATGCTTCTGGCAAAAAGTTAAAAACTTGGACTTCTGGACAAGATGGTCGTTATGCATTTGTCAATGTTCCTGTTGGCAAGGTGGATGTCGTCGTCACTTACCACAATGATAAGACACAAAAAATACAGGTGAGCGTAAAAAGTGGCGAAGTACGCAACTTAGATTTCACACTAAACACTGCTAAAGTAGATGTTCCGGCGATTGATGTGTGGCAAATACACAATAACAATGATCATTGTCATATATTGGCGAGAACTTCGCCAGCAAATGCCATCACCGTAAACGGCAAGAGGGCAGAGGTAAACATAAATGGAATGTT
Source organism: Candidatus Uabimicrobium amorphum (assembly GCF_009002475.1). Lineage (GTDB taxonomy): Bacteria > Planctomycetota > Uabimicrobiia > Uabimicrobiales > Uabimicrobiaceae > Uabimicrobium > Uabimicrobium amorphum. The sequence goes on along the minus strand of NZ_AP019860.1, from coordinate 7,365,882 downwards.
TGCTTATGATAATATCGCGCTACGACAAGGTAAAAACGAAATTGTGATCGAAGCTGTTAGTCCTACTGGAGAAAAAAGCCAGCGTATAATCACCTTAGAGGCTTCTCGTGCCACAGCAACTGCAAAAGCTACCACTAAAATCGTTCGTCGCCAAACATGGCAAAAAAGTCGTTTGGCACAAACCAACGAAGACAAAGTGGGAATTACTCACGGCACTCATTACGTGAGACTGGGTGGCCCCTACATTGCGGAAGTAGAAAAAGGTACTATGTTAGAAATTATCGGAGAAGAAGGAAATTTCTACGAAGTAAAACTAGCACACAGCTTAAATGGTTGGGTAAAACAATCGCAAGTGACGCTAATGGAAAATAGTAACGCCGTTCCACAAGGCTACTTTACTTACTGCAACGCTTATGGAGAGAGCAACTACGATGTAGTGCGTGTTCCCATGGGGGCGAAAGTAGTGTATTCTCTAGAATCAGAAACATCGCCACAAAATGCTATTTTGGTAAACTTCTATGCCACGCACCATGCGACAACGTGGTTTTCTCATCGCAATACAGCACAAGTCATCGGTGAAATGAGTGGAAAGCAAATACAAGAAGGTTGGTACCAACTGCGCATTCCGGTAAAAAGTGCAAAAATATGGGGTTTTTGGCATCAAAGAGATGCCAGCGGCATTTCCATTTACATCAAGCATCCACCGAAAATTGATCGCGAAAACCCATTCAATGGACTGACCATTGCTCTAGAAGCAGGCCATGGTGGTTCCAATACCGGAGCCATTGGCGTATCCAAGGCCAAAGAAAAAGATGTGAACCGTAAAGCCGTAGATGTTTTGCAACAGCAACTAGAAGAACGCGGAGCAAAAGTAGTACTGCTGCGCTATCGCGACACGTACCCTTCGCACAAAGAACGTTTAGACAAAGCGATTATGGAGAAGGCCGACCTTTTAGTTTCGATGCACGCAAACGCCACCGGAACCAAAAAAGGATTCTTACGCATTTCGGGTGTTTGTACCTTTTACAAAGGTGCACATAACTACACTTTGGCAAAAGCGGTTTACGATGAACTGTTAGGGTTAGGATGGGACGAGTTTGGTGTGGTGGGAAATTTTAACTACTATCCACTGCGAAGTACTCATATGCCTGCAGTACTCGTTGAACAAGGTTTTATGACAAACCCCTATGACGAAGCACAGCTACTCGATAAATCCTTCCAAGTACGACAAGCCGCAGCGATTATTCGTGGGCTGAGTAACTTTTTAACTAAGTAAAGACAAAAAAATAAGTGGCTATCTTATGATAGCCACTAACGTCATTTGCTACTGCAAATTCCAAGCCTTTTACGAATGTGCAATATTATAACAACTACATATCACCGAAATGTCACGGCGAGGTAACTTTTTGGTCATTCTTCTATTTTTTTTGATGACATTTCGCGTTTTCTAAGTGTAAAGTTAATGTAACACTACAAAAATTCGCAAGCCAGTCGACATCTTTTCCTGTACATCTAAGACGTATTTGGCTGCCTGCAGGTTGACAAGGGCAATAATCATAGATTAAATCGAGCCCGAACCCGTTTGCGAGCCCGAGCCCGATAAATTCTTGCGAAGCCAGTAAAAAATTAGTTTTTTTCCTAATTACATTATCAATAGTACTTATTTGTTTTTCGGGCTCAGAAGCGGGCTCGGGCACAGGTTCGGTTTTATAAAGTACTTTAAAAAACAATACTTTTTTCTAGGGAGAAAATTATGAAAAAGCCGCTACTAGTTATCGCGACTTTATTATTGGGAACTGCTATTGGTTTTTTCATCGGGCGTGAACAAATGCGCCAAGAAATCCATGGAAAGTTGACCTCATTCCAAAAGTCTTTCTCCATTACAACAAAGGAAACACCCGAAGACCATTCCACGAAAATGCTTTTTCTCATCGCAAAGGATATCGAAAAGCAAGTTCGCGAACAGGAAAAAATTGCCGCAGAGCAGCGTAAAAAACAAGATGAAATACTGCGTAAAAAGCATGAAGAGCAAAAGAAAGTCGAAGAAGCACGCCGCAAGAAGCAACAAAAGCAACAACAAATTACGCAAATGAAAAAAGTGATCAAAATCTCGCAACAAAAAGTCTCTGAATTAAAACAGGCGTTGTCCAATGCCTCTAAACAGAAAAAACAATACTTTTCCGACGTAAAGAATCGCAAAAAGATAAAAATCTCTACGAAATACACACTGCATGGAGAGTATTTGAAACGTCCTTCTGTTATGATTAGTATAAAAAATAATAGTAAAACGGTTATTTCTGGTGGGCATATATTCTTGTCTTTAGTTGATCCCAAAAGAACGACTCCTTATGAGGAAGGCGAATTGAGATTTAATATTCAGGGCGGATTAGAAGTGGGGGAAAGTAAACAAAAATTGATCTATACTCTTAGTGGTTTTGACAAACGCTGGAAAGTTTCCGGTGTCGATCCTAACGATTTAATTTTGAAGAACCGAAAAGTTGGTTTCTATGATGCCAAAGGCAATAAAATTTGGTATAGCGATTGGGATAAGGAAAATGAAGATGTGTATAGCAAAGGCATTGAGGGGTATAAAAAAATGAAAAAAATGCTTGAGGAATATGAGGAAAGACTAAAAAAACTCCAGGAGCAATAAATCAAATGGCAAAATATCCTGACTAGCGGCCAGGATATTTTTGTCGCAACATTGATTCTAAGATGTCTCTGATTCCTCAAATGTTTCTGACGCGTCAGATTCTCGCTCAAATTTCTTTTTCTTAGATCTGACCTTTATGTACCACCATATGACTAATACAGGTTGAACGACGCTTATGATAAAGAATGAAATGCCTGCAATCCACTCGTTATCTATTGCAATTCCCATCCACGGAAGAGAGAAAAAAATCAAAATAAGCAATAAGTCGCGATTACCTCTCTTCAACGCTTCTTTGTCAACATTTTTATTTGTGTACTCCTCGATGATTTCGATTGCTTCATCTTTTTTCTCTTGCGGTACATAAATTTGAATTGGTGCAAAAACATTCCATAGCGGATCAGTGTGCTGTAGTCCCTCCCCTGTTGTTTCGCAGGGAATGTCTTTGCTTTGTAGTAAAACACGTATATTGTGCATTTCTTGTGGGTTTGCTACGCGAAAAACTTCTGTATAACCATTCATTGTGAATTCTCCTAATTATTTTAACGTATACATAATACGGAGAATTTTCATAAAAGTTTGCTAAATTTTCGGTTTGCCACAACCCACAAAGGTAAAATAGGCGTTTTTCTTAGTTGCCGTGGCGATGATCGTGACGATCTTGACGCATATCCTGTTTATGCTTTTGGCGATCTTGGCGCATATCTTGTTTGTGTTCTTTACGATCTTGACGCATATCTTGGCGATGCTCATGGCGATCTTGGCGCATTTCTTGACGATGACGTCTCTGTCTACGGCAGCTAGAAAGGAATGTGGTTGCTATGAGTAAGAATACGACCAATACAATTAGTTTTTTCATCTGTGTTCTCCTTCAGATAATAAATGAAAATATCTATTAATATACATAGTGTAGACAAAAGAGAGGTTTCGGTGAGAATAATTCGATTTACATGTAACCTTTGAAAACATAGTTCCAATTCACCTGCTCTTTTTTTAACTGCTCTTTGAGTCTTTTTGTGTAGATATCTTTTTTAAGTAGTTTGGAAATGGGAATGACTTCGACATTTACAATTAGTTGTGACATTTTTTTTGCACCGTCAGGGTTCATCGAGTGTATCACTACTTGTGTTTGCGCATTGCGCGATTTTGCTAAACATTCTGCTACTTCTAGACCTGTTGTTTGTTCGGCCAAATTATAGTCTAGGTGAATAAGATCAAAATCGTACGCGTTTACCAAGCGTATTGCGTGTGTCGATATTGTGGTAGTGACCCACGCGTGTTCTTTGTACATATTGCAAATTTGTTGTTGTCTTTCCGGTAAATCTTCGACAATGAGTATTCTTAATATTTTTGTCATGGTTTCTTTCACTAACTTAGCTCGAACCAACCCACCACTTCACATCCACGGATTAATCTCGATAAAATTCAAATAGTTTACGGCGAAATTTTGTCATCGGTATTCCCACCAGTTCCGTAAAAGCTTGCTCTTGATCTTTTCCACGCCAAATATTATCTATGTAAGGCGTAAATATGTCGTTGCGTTTCATATTGGTCAATGTGGTGATGTAGTATGCTACTCCCCAAGACTGAATGTAATAGGTGTCGGAACTCTTGATGTTTTCACGTGACGTTACCACAAAATCGTTGTCGCCTGCGGCAAGTAATTTCTGCAATGACAGCTCATCGCGTCCCGCAACTTGGTTAAAGTAGTTCGTGCGATCCTTGTCGCGTTTACCGAGAATGACGCGCTCGCCAGAAAGATATAGATCTTCAAAATACTGTGCAAAGCCCTCTAAAAACCATCGCGGAGTGTACACAACTTTTTCCTCTGTAAATAGGTAATTTTTTGTATAGGCAATGAACATTTCGCGGTAAATCATTCTCATCATGGATTCAATAAAGTCCAAACGATCTCTAGAGCTAGAACGATCAGAGGTCAGCTTACCGCCCAACTTTGCCTTGAGCCGCTCTATTTTTTTGATCTGACTATTGAGTCGATCTATCTCTATGCGTGTGTTGCGATAGGCGTCGTTGTAATCTCTTTGGGAAATTTTTCCGCGTGCAAGTTGTTTGTCGAGTTGTTTAAAAGTCGCTCTTTTGCTGCTGAGTTCTTTGTTGAGTTCAGCAAGTGCTTCGTTGTGTTTCTTTATCTCATCTTTGGCATCTTTGTTGTCTTTCTTGGAGTCCTTTAGATACTTTCGGTAGTTATCTAGATTACAACGAGCGATGATGTGATTTTTTACACGGTTGTATACTGCATCATTCACGGTTTCTTTGGTAATTTTTTGGTACTTTGTTGTCGAGGTGAAGACGTGGATGTCTATTTTTTTATTGGTGTTACGCTTTATCGGAAAATATTGTTGATAGGCGGCAAACGCTACCTCGATGCGAAATGCAATTTGTGGGACGAATTCCTGTGGGGTGTCCGAATACAGCATGAAATATTTGCTAGGATACAAAAGGCATGCGCGGCTGTATTCCGAATTGGTTTTTTCCACGTTAATTGCGTTACTTTTTTGTTCATCGACAATAAGAGGTTTCTCCGAAGTGCGTATATCTTGTAGGCGTAGCCTTCTTATATCTTTGGCGAGGCGTTTGATTTTTTTGACTTTGCGCTTGGCAATTTTGATTTTCAATGAAGAGGTGATTCCGGCCTTACTACTCAACATAATTAGATCAAGACCTTTGGAATTTTCTTTGGCAATAAGTCCCTTTAATTTGCGACCGTTTTTCATGTACACAACATCTACACTACTTTGCCCATACATTTTGATTCGCGGTGCTTTTTTGACCGCAAGTGTTTCTAGTGAAAAGCTTTCAGGAGTCCATTTTTCAAGTTTTTGCTGAAAATCTTTGCGTGCAACATGAAGAATTGCTTTTTGATCATCGTCAATTTCTCGTTCTTTGGGGAGTGATAACTGGTGACTAGAAGATATGACGCGTTCCCAGTTCAATACTTCGTTACCATTTACCCAATAACTAAAGTGGCACAATACACGTACGCGGCGCACATACGGACGGTCTTTGTCGTAGCTTCCCATATCCACTTCGCGATAACGGCAGTTTAACCAATGCCTTGCAGAATCTCGCTGCGGAGTCTGCGAGGAAATTTTGTAATATATATTTGTTTCGCGGATAATATTTTCAATACTATGGGCAATTTTATTTTGTTGGGCTTTGTCACGCGAAATACCGAAAAATTTATAGTCTAAGTACATAAAAAGGGTATTTTTGCGCGATAGCTCATAGTAATTTTTTTTGCAACGAGCCATTTGTGCATCAAAGTCGTTCCACTTTATATATTGAAACAGCACAAATTTGCTCACCGCAGAAAAATGTCTGGTTTGTTTTTCCAAAACTCGTGTGACGAGACCTTCTTGGTTGAGTTCTGTTAAACGATCCACAAACGATGTGGTCTCGCTGTGCAGTTCTTCAAGGTGCTCTTTCATCATGTTACTGTAAGTTTTTTCGGCTTTTTTACTGCGGATAGTGAGAGACTTTAATAAAGACACAAAAGTAGTATTTGCCCCTTCGTACATGGCAAACATTGCCTGCCAATCGGCTAAGTATCGGTCAAATTCAATGGTGTGATTATTTTGTATATCGCGAATGATTTGTTCTTGAGCGGTTTTCAAGTTGTCTCGCGCTGCGGCAGCTTCGTTTAAATTTTTCTCGACTGCGAAAAACTTTGACTGTACGGATACCCAGCCATCTTCTATACGAATATAGCCTTGTTTCATCAGTTCATTGGCGCGCGACCAGCGACCGTCCATGTAAAAGTATATCTTTTCGTATATGCGAGGTTTGAGTTTGACCAAACTACCCATGGCTTCTTGTTTTAAGTCTTCGTGAGTCGATGAGTTGGCGACAAGTCTTTGCAATAGAGACTCGACATCTCCACGCATACTGCCGAGAGCACGTACAGCTGATAGTTTAGCTTGGTGATTGTATATAGACGAAGGATCTTCGACAACATCGGTTAGGTAAAAAGATGCGCTGCCAGGATATTTGCGAATGTGTTTGACAATCTGATTGCGTACACGTGATTTGGGATGATTTAATCCGTACATAAGATAGGGAATGGCTTCTTCTCCGCGATTCTTAAGTTCGTCTAAAGCGTTTTTTTGGACAACACGGTCATCGGATAGAAGCTGTTCTTGCAAAGTTGACATACTCGCAGGTACTAGAAAGTACACCGCGGCAACGAGCGCGACGCAACCGAAAATGATGCGCTCTTTGTGCTTCATTAGCACTTGTTTAATGACAGGAACTACCGATTGTTTTTGATTGTCTATGCCCATATTTTCCCCCTTCGCGATGAACTAGTGCTTTTGAGTTGGTTCCTCTTCGGTATTGGAATATTCTAGTATGCGATGTTTGACACTGTTGAATTAAGATAAGGGTTTCGTTTTCATATTGGTGCCCTCACCATCGCCTTGTAGATTTCAGCTACGCTGAAAGCAACAAGTCTCGTGCCTCTCCCACGGGAGAGGCGTAACGCGTCTTAATTGTTTCCATTGTTTTATTTTGTTGCAGTCCAGGGAATAGCATCCATCAAAGATTTTAGAGATCAGTTTTGTCCGCAAATCAAGTGAATTTTGTTTTTTACAAAAGAGAAGCATTACACCTCTCCCTGTGGGAGAGGTATGAGAATCGCAGTTATCAGCATAGCTGATACTGCCTATTCGATGGTGAGGGCACCAATATGAAAACGAATACCGATACCAATACCAATACCAATACCTACAAACCAATTTTACTAAGTACTAGATTAAATTTAATTACGATGCTGTGTAGTTGTAATAATATATATTATATACATTGAGGTTTTTTTGTAAAAGGATAGTTTACATGGTAAAAGGTATTTTTTTGCAGGAGTGTTATTGCTATTGGCATCGAGTTGTTTTATTTTTTGCGAAAAAAATAATGGTTTCGTTCGTGAATTTAGTTTCTTTCCACGAACGAAAACATCGCTAATTTAGTATTGCTGCAATGGTTTTACTTGTTTTACTGTCACTTTTTGAATTCTAGCAAAAGGTTCCTGTATGTCATCCACTACAATCCATTCGTGTCCAGTGGTTGCTTTGAGTTTGGTGCCATTCTTCATCACACCCTGCCACGCAAATTCTACATTGACTTGGTATTTATTCTCTCCAAGAGATTTTATGGTAAGGTTTTGTGGAAAGTGTTGACTACTTTGTAGTTGCATGGGCATGCCATTTAACCACTTCTCCAATTGATCGATAGAAGTCATCTTGCTGTTGGTGGAGAAATTTAATTCGAACTCGTTGGTGAGCAGTTGTTTAAAAGGTGTGACGTTACCATCGAGTTGTTCCATACATAACAACCAATAGTGCATCAAGGATTTCATTCTATTTTGTGGGTAGGCATCTTCAAAGACTGCGCTTTCCATTTCTTTTTTGGGGGTGATTTTTATTTTGGTGAAAACGGGCAATAGACCATCTGTTTTTTTCAAATGTGCGTCGTAATGCAATGCAAAATTTTTTTTGCTGCCATCTGGTAGAACACACTGGTATATAATGTCTGCATCAAGAACCATACCGTCTTCTTTTTCTTTCACCGTTACATTTTGAACATGATGAGCGTTTTTCCAGTCCTTATAGGCCTGTACTCTCTTCGGATAACTGTCACGTCCTGTCATTTTTCCCGCAACTGTTTCTATTTCGATGTCTTTATCCAAAATAGACAATTGGTTGGCGATTCGGGCATCGTTTATATCTCTTTCATATAACTGATACCAACGAAAGTATTGGGTTTTCGCAGCATGTGCCACGCTCGTCTTTGTTGCGGTTTCGTTTTGCGCTGCTATGCATGAGAGTACAAACGTGAGCAGTAATGCGATTTTATAACAATTATTCATATAAACTCCTGGGGATGAGATTTTTTTGAATCGTAAGATGTTACGATTATAGTTTGGGTAATTTTGTTAGAATTGTCAACATGTAAAGTTTGACAACGTCTTAATCGCAATTTTGACAGGATGAACAGGATGGACAGGATAAATTAATTAACTGTCTTTCATTAGATAGATTTTTCAGAAGGCATTTTCTGTTTAGGCTTTCACAAGAACGGGAAAGGAAAGATACACCGCTTCATGGTGAATAGGGTTTGGAGGAAGTGTGCGTTGTTGTCTGCGGGTGCATATTATGTAGCGATTTGTGGTTTCGATTAGTACGGAACTGCGGTCGTCGTGGCGTGTGGGTTTTGCGCTAAAACGCGACTGGCATAGTTTGTCTTTGAGTTCTACGGAAAAAGCGCCAAAGTTTGCAAAGCTGCTGGAATGTTTTTCTGTATTGTTGACAAAGATGGGCACTACGTAAATGTAATAGGTGAGTGCATCGCTGTAGCGATTTAATTTATACAGTAGTTTTAATACTGATTCTGTTTCCTGTAAATAGCGCATATTAATAAATAATTTTTCCGCGAGTAATGGGCCAAAATACAAGAGCAGCACGGCCTATGATGTACGATTGGGGGATAAATGGTGCGTCTTGGCGCGATAGATAATTTTCCAATAGGTTCTCATGGGGAATATCTCTGTCAAAACCGTAAATGTCAGTAAATTTTCGTGTTTTGCCATGTGGGAAGTTTTTTTGATCTCCCTCTATGCTGATTCCATTTTTATAAAAAAAACAAAAACGTTGCCAATCCTTACTATCACGACTGTTAGGTGGGTTGTCTCCTAATGCGAAGTAGTGATGATTGGGTACTTCAAAGCTTGTTAGACCACCAAAAAAATCGCGTTTACTAATATAGTAGATATCACGCCACAGTTGGGCATTTTCTAACTCGAAAGAGCCACTTACTCCCCAGCGAAAAGCTGTGTCAAATGTTATGCGTTGTGCTTGCTGTTGTTTTTGGGAATAGTCGAGTTTCGCGACCTCTTTGCTGTCGATCTCCAAAGTAACCAAGTCGTCGATATTGGAAAACACTAGTGAATGCCAGCTATTTTTTTGCCAGTTGGCTTTGAAGTGAACGGATTGTTTTTTTGTATCGTCTTCACCAATGTATTTGTGAAGTTGTCCCGCTTGCGCGGTATCAATCGTACATAAAAACCGATACTCCCCTTCGCGTAGTTCCAAACGAATGCTTCCTGTATCACTGCGCATTTTGAAACGTATGGCAAAACGGATTTCTCCTACACGCAGGCCTCCGCCCACAGGATATGCGTATTGTTGGCGATGAAAGAAGCGTCTATTATTGATCGGTTCGTAGCGATTGGTGACAACATGCTTGTATTTACACCACTCTAGTTTATTGGTGTTTATGCTATATTGCTGTTTGTCAATTTGCCATTTTTCGCTGTATTGCCAGTTCTCTTTAAAGGGCTGTTGGGGCTGGTATACGGGATAGAGTAGTTGGTTAACAACACTACTAGGTTTACGAGCAAGAATATTGTTTATGTATATTTCACCATTGCGAATGTGTACTTTTTCTCCAGGCAGGCCAATTAAACGCTTAATAAAAATTTGTTGGTTATTGTGCGGGTAAAAAAACACGATGGCTTCCCAACGCTTAGGTTTTTTAAACTCATAGGCGTATTTTTTGACCAATATACGGTCGCCACAGTTCGGGTCGCCAATGAGTGTTGCTTCCATGGAGCGCGTCATTACTTTGAAAGACTGAAAACAAAAATGATGAATCATTAGAGAAATAATGAGACCGTATATGGCGATTTCGGTGATGAATTCTGCTAGTTTCATGTAATAACTTTGTCGATAAGAGATAAAATTCCGTGTAAGAGGGGAAAAAAGTATATGACAACGACAGCGATGAGTTGACTGCTAAAAATATAACGGCGCGTTTTCCAAAAAGAGTCGTCTATTTCTCCGATTTCCAAATAGTGTGCGGCAAAGTATAGTATTCCAATGAGTTCGATGTTGATTGCGATGATGATGATGAATGTGAGAAACGTCGCCTGGCCACGTGATGTTTGTTCATGGAGAAGAGACCAAATGAGAACGGCCATGCCTATACTAAAAAGGGCATCAATGGCCATCGTCGCGTGTTCATCTTCAAAATAGTACGAAATGAACAGCACGAGTGCTGCAGTAATGAGTTGTGTCAGAGCTATTACGATGAAGAAGGTGATCTTTCCAGAGAATAACTGCGGGATACCAATGGTGGCTCCTAGACCACTGGGGAGAAAACATAGAAATAGTATCCATGCTGTCAGTAAAGGAAAAGTTACTGGTAGAGGAATATCCTCTTCTCCCCAACCGAAAAAGTAATCTAAAACTTTCGGAAGTCCCCAGGAAATGATAAGGCAAATAGCACTGAATATAGAGGCCAAAAACCAGCAAACAATGGGAGAGGCGCCTCGTGGTAGCAAGGTGAAATAGTAAACAACACAAGTCAGCGTACTTAAGGCAAATTCTCCATAGTATGTTACTTCCTCATCGAGAAGTAAGACCTCTGCTGCGACCTTTCCCAATGTTATTAGCGATTGCAAAACTATAAATAGTATGGTGATGGATGTAATGCTCATAGTCTATGCTTATATCAGTTGCGTATTTTTGTGAGTAAATACCATCCACACGCCCAACCCAATATAATGGCACTTATGGCCACTAAAATAAACCACTTGTGGCGTTTGAAAAAACGTCGTAGCTTTCGCCACCACATAGGGGTTTCGCGGATAGCAATCGGTTTACCATCTAGATAATTCTCGATATATGTTGCTAAAGCTTCTGCCGAGGGGAAACGATCTTCGACATCTTTGGAAATGCATCTTAGTACAATGTAGTCTAATTCGCGTGTTAAAAGTGGATTTATTTTACTCGGGGGAATTGGGTCGAGATTATTAATTTTATGGTATAGTTCGATACTCGAACGCCCGACAAAAGGTAATTTTTTGGTGATCATTTCATAAAGAATTACCCCTACACCCCATATATCTGTAGTGGCGCGAATGGAGTGATTTTCTCCACGAGTTTGTTCTGGTGCCATGTAAAAAGGTGTACCGATGATGGTATCGCTTTTTGTAAGGCGTGAACGCGAATCCATTATTTTCGCAAGACCAAAGTCGGTAATTTGCGGATGACCTTCCATATCGATAATGATATTTGCGGGTTTTAGATCGCGGTGGATAATCCCCTGCTCATGAGCGTAGTGAATAGCCCGCGACAATTCCGCGGCAATATTTAGCAAATCTTCCAAATCGACATTTTTGCGCTTTTGAATCAGTACGCTAAGAGGCACACCATCGATATAATCCATCGAGAAAAAATGGCGGCCTTTGAAGTCTCCTGCTTCATATATACTCACAATATTTGGGTGTCGTAAACGGCTTGCCGCATCGGCTTCGCGTAAAAATCTTTTTATGCGCTCAGGAGTTTCGTTTTCTTCGTTGAGAACTTTTAACGCCAGAATACGATCGAGTTTTTTATGTCGCGCTTGGTAAACAGTTCCCATTCCTCCGCTGGCAATTTCGCCTAAAATTTCGTAAGCACCAAACTCTTTGGGAAGAGATCTTCCTCTTTTGCGCTTTGGCGCAGGAGAAGCTTGTTTTTCAGCTCTCACATCGCTTAATGCTTTTTGTATCGCTGCGGAGCGGCGTGAGGACGATTGTTTTCCCTGTTCTTCAAAACGACCAGGTGAAAGAAATACTTTGGTTTTTTCTTTCCCTCTTGCTAGAGCCACGATGCGTCTATGGTAAAAAATTTGTTCTGCCGCTCTTTTGAGTTCGATAAAATCTTTACCTGTTAACACATTGTCTTGAACAAGTAATTCTGATGTGGAAAGTCCTTCACGTTTCTTTCCGGTTAGTTTTTTGCGATATTCCGTCACGACCTCTGGAGTAGTGAAGTTTCTTTTTATTGCTATTTGACAAAGTATAAAATCTATTTTGTCTAGGTCGTCTTGGTGTTCGACTCTTTCTGTCAGTTTGTCGATACAAACCGTCAATCCCTGTCCTTCTTCATCGGTAACAAGTCCGTCATCGATGATGGTTTGTAGTAGAGATTTGGGAGAATTGACATGCCATTTCAACAAAATATTGGAAAGATTTTGTGGAGAAACGGTGCCATCTGTCAGTAGCATTCTACTTAATAAGTAATCTTCTCGCCTTGCCATAATTTACTCGCATAAGGTTTACATTCATACAATAACCCCAATTGCATTGCCGATCATAATTTTAAATTTTTTGTTGCTACAACACTAAAGTAATTCTAAGTTGTCATCCCTGGCTTGACCAGGGATCCAGGCAATTACAATTTCAACTTTGTACTGTGGATTCCTGCGAAAGCAGGAATGACAACTCTGGGCTGTTAGTTTCCCGTGGAAGCGGGAATGGCATTGTCCACAACCTCATAACTATGAGTAGCTACATGGTACTTGCAATAGGGCACTTATTCGTGGAATTTAGCTAGATTCCCATTTCGCTGCTTGCTGTTCCATTTGTCGCGCTTTATTTGCGTTTTTCATTAGTTTAAAGCAAACCGCGGCACCTCTATATGCACGTGCCATATCATCGCTCGTTCCCGAATACATGAGAATAACGCGCATGTAGCAAAGCAAAGATTTTTTTGAATCATTTTCTGCGTTACCTTCGCGATAGTAATCACCCATTCCCACGTAGGCAGCACTTAAGACAAACGGGTCCTTGATGTTTTTGTCATTAATGATTTTCAATAGATGACGTTTGGCATCGCGATATTTTTTCTCACCAAGTAAACACAAACCGATGCGTACATTGGCCTTGTTATACATTTTGTGATCTTTTTCCAGGCCACCGATTAGAGACTTATACATTTGGACTGCTTTACCATAAGCCTTGCGTTTTTCCTCGCAAAAGGCTACTTTGTATTTGGCGTCGTATGCTTGGTCTTTCTTTTTGATCTGCGAATAGAATTTCGCGGCTTTAAAATAAGCTCCTGCAGCTCTACGCCAATCTTTGGCAGCAAAAAAAGCTTCTCCTTGGTAAAAGTAACATTCTGGTAGGTAACGTCCTTTTGGAAATTTGCTAATCACGTTTTTGTATGCACTTATCGCGTCTCTGGTTTTGCCTTCTAGACGGTAACTTTCGGCGATGCGAAATAAACAATGTTGCTCTGTCCAATCACGACTTCGCATGGCACGTTGGTAATCTCTACGTGCTTGTTCATATGCTTTTTGCGAAAAATACCCTTCGGCGATCTGAAAATCGTTGGGTACCTCTGATCGCTGAACTTCTTTGACACGGTGCTGTCCGACTTGTTGTTTGCTCCCTGCTCCAGCATCTTTAAAGTAGTATTCTACTTTGTCATAGGTTTCCTTGGTTACAACGACGTTTTTGCGCGTTGTACCATCATTGAAGAAAATGGTGTCACCAAAAACAAAGCTACTAAGTAAAACACATAATAAAATTGTCATTAACTTTTTCATGATTTTGACTTTCCATTAAAATTTTGTTTTTTTTCACACAAACGTCGGTGGTGAAAACAATTGGGTAAACGTAAAGTGTAAAAACAACACCGCTTATGTAGGCACTTGTTTTTAGGACAAAACATATCGGGAAGTTTTTTTTCAAATTCTATTTCTGATAGTATAAGTTCGGTCGTGACCGCAAATGGTATTTGCGAAGGTTCGCGATGTGCTTTGGGAGAACCGTGTATAAGTAATTTCTCTGATTGATGTAAAAACCACCCCGCGATTTCACCTATTGCTTGCAAGTTATCTGTTCTTACGTCCGCAAATTCTTTGTTTATGTTTATTTCTGCCATACGTATTTTGGAAGCTAGACGTCCTAATCTCAATTTTCGTAGTTTTCCAGTGCGATTTACGGATACGCTTATGTGCTGTTTATCTTCGTCGTGAAATACGGTTAAATCTGCTTTATCTAGCCACCTTGCCACTTTGGCAACAGCACCTATTTTTGCCGAAACAACCACCACTTTAGCATCGCGTAGTGTAAAGAGTTGTCTCTTTTCCTGATATTCGGCAATGGCATTGTACCAGTTTTCTTCGTGTGCGACGATATAGTCTAACAATAGAAAAATTTCATCAATGCACTGTGCTAGATCATCGCTGTGTTGTGCATAAAAACCACGAATGATATTAATGAGACTTACCGTTTCATCCATGGGAAACTTGGAGCTTAGCAAAAAACGTTGCGGTTTAATTTGTTCGACAAAATCAATAATTTTTCCCAGAGATTGTTTTTCTTGTAGCTGACAATAGCTAATCACCTCGGCAATAGTGTGCCATTGTTGTGTACCATCCTTAGGTTTGTCAAAGCTATAATTGTATTCTTTTTCTCCATATCTTTTGAAAAGATAACAAGCAAATAAAGTGCGTAGGTGAGCTTTTTTAGGTAAAAAAATAGTGTTCTCGTGAACGCTTAATACGCAAGAATCATTGTCAAAGAAGTCTTCACGTGTTGCGCTGTGTGCATGCTCTATTGCTTCAAAGATCTTGAAAAAAAATGTCGTAATGTTCTCAAACGAAGTTCCGAAATGAAAGGATGCTCCGCGGATTAAGTTCGGAAGCGCCATCAAGTGATCGATTGGATTTCGCGAACGTAAGGATTTTCCCAAGCTATCATGAATTCGTGCAAATTCTAGTAAACTTTCCAGTCGTTCTTCGTCGTGAACCCCTAAGTCTTTTGCGACTAAATTTGCGGCTGACAAAGTTTTTTTTTCTTCGCTGATACTATGTCCGGAGGGGTGTGTATCTAAACGTCCACCACCGATATCTACGGCTAAAATTCCCTCCGCCTCTAATTCGTCAGGAGTTTTACCACCAGGTAATCGTCCTGCGGGGCAAAATAAAATTTTTGCCTCTTGTAAGCCTTGGTAGCGATTGCTACCATACTTTTTGAGAAGATAACAACATAGCATTGCATCTAAATCAGGGTGTTCATGTGTAACTATTGTGTGAAACATCATGATTGTCAGCCTTCTAGTTTAAAGGATGAAATTAAAATACATCTTTTCTCGTTACGCGAATAACGTATTTACCTTTATTGAAAGGCAAAAATGGTATTTGTGAATTTACATCGCGATTGATATCGAAATAGGTCACAAAAGTGGCAATACTATAACGATGTCCATTTCCACTTTCTAAGGTTCCCAGTTTTACGATACCTTCAAAATAACCTTCGGTATCTACGATGGCCTTTGATTGTAATGTCCAAGCATCTTCATACTCACTGCGTGTCATGATATACATGCGCAGTGAATTGCGATCGTCTTCTGGTAAACTGTTGTACTGGGCAATTTTTCCCTTTACTCTAGCGCGTACACGGTCAATCGTACTTTCGGTTTTCGGTTGATCGACAATGACACCCACTTTAGGAAGTGATTCAAAATTGTTATCCCACCACTCGCTCCCGTTGTAGAGTTTATAGCCAATAAATACATTGTAGCCAATTTGTTCGTCTTTGCGATGTACAGAGACGCCGGTCTTACCTCCTACCTTTAGCATGGAAAATGGGCGATATTCTGCACCAAATTGTCCCATAACTTTTTCGTAGGCACGTATCGTAAAGCGCGATACCTTGATCATGGATACCACAAAATCTTTGCGGATAAGTCCGAGACTATTTTTTCCCATATACTCCACAAGTGGTTGGATGTCCACAAGCTCATATTTGCGAATGTCTTCTAAATCAACATTGACATGATGAACACTTTCTAAGCTCGGCCCTACGTTAAAGTTGTCTCCCAAAAATAACTTTAGCTTGTCGAAATCTTTGCGAGTGTATGTTAGAGTAATCGACTGGCCAGTATGTGATTCTGTTTTTTTGCCACCCCAAATATTTTTGATAAAAGTTCCCTGATCAAAGACATAGCCAAGTTTATCCTGCTTTTCATATAAACTCATTAGTTTGTGACCAGTGGCAACTTCAAAACGGTCTCGCTTTTCTTCTTCCAAATCTGGTTTAAAAATCGTACTGAGAAGCGAACACGACGTCAAGAAGATAAAAGACGTACATAAAAATATAAATTTGCGGCTAAACACTATTTCACCTTCCACTATAAATTACCAATATGATGCATGAGATTCATGGGTTATTCTATACGACATAGCAAGCAAGCGCAAGTTTTTTTCAAGCGGTGTAGTTAAACCTTACTTTTTTATGAAGACTCCTGTAATTAGACGTAAAAAAGTATTGCGTAGGTCATCAAAAAATACATAAAATATTGGCACGATTAATAATGTCAGAAGAGTTGACATTGTCAAACCACCAATAACCGTTCTTCCGAGAGGGTAATAAGGTGTGCCTGCAAACTCTGAAGTTCCTACGGCCATAGGGAGTAACCCAAACAATGTTGTTAGAGACGTCATCATGATGGGACGAAATCGCGCAAAGCTGGCTTCTAAAATTGCCTGCGAGCGCTCCATTCCTTCGTTGCGTAAACGATTTATGTAATCGACAAGTACAATTCCATTGTTCACCACAACTCCAGCAAGGATAATATTCCCCAGATAAACCATCATACTAATCGGTGTACTGGTGAGATATAAAGTCCAATATACACCTATAAAGGCAAAGGGAATGGACAGTATGATGGAAAATGGCAGTACGAAGGATTCAAATAAAAAGCCCATGAGTAAAAAAACAAGAACAACCGCTAAACCCATCGATTTCATAAAAGAGTCCTGGTTTTCCTCCAATTCAATAAAACGTCCTTCTTTGTTTATGGTATAACCGCGTGGTAATTTCAAGGTTTTGAGAGCTTTATCTATTTTTTCTCCCAAAATACCTAAATCACTTTTATTGGCGGTAGCGTTGATTGTGTAGGTCGTTTTGCGATCCGTCCTACGTATTGTGGCGAAACCTTTTTCGTATAGTATTTTGCCTAAGGTTCCGAGGGCCACTTCTTCTTGGTCGCGATTATACACCTTAACATCGCGCAACATGTCGGCATTGGCAACGAGCGATTGTGAAAATTGGATCTCGATGGGGATTTCATTGTCGTCTATCTGAAACTGTGAAATGATAGATCCACGTAATGCATAGGAAACGGTCGTTGCTGTTTGCCGTGGAGAAACATTGTAGCGTTCTGTTCTGTCGCGGTTTAGGTAAAGAATAATTTCTTCGGACTGTTCACTTTCTTCTACCCCTACATCTAATAATTCTGGAATATTGACTAGGAGTTTTTCTACTTCTCTGCCTATGTCACGTAAGGTTTCCGGATTTTCGCCGCGTAGTACAATGGGGACATCTCCTTCTTCTTGGTCCCCCCCACCACCACCGCCAGATTTTCGCCAATTACCACGTACGGCAACACCAGGTAACGGCGGAATGAGTTTCTGTATATCTTGGGCGATTTCGTTCGTAGTGCGTTTTATGTCGTCTCCTTTTGTAAACCAAAAACGAATGCGTGCCGAATCATCACGTGAAAAAGAGAGAAAATTGATGATTTCTAACTCATTTTTTTTGGCGAGAATGGCTTTTTCTATTTTAAGGAGAAGTTCACTATTTTTGTTGATGTCTTGGCTATCCGTAAATGAAAAGTGCACACGCATTTCTCGTTGAGAGCCCTGTTGTTGGTTGGTTACACCTATCTTTTCACTTATGTGCCATGTAGAATAAGCGAGTGGAATCAATATAAAACACAGTGTCTCAAAACGATGGGCCATTACCCAAGACAATGTGTGGTAGTAGGCACGACTACTTTTATAGACAATCTTTTCAAAAATAAAAAAGCGTTTTACTGTTTTTTTGCGCTTTTCCATCGTATATACCGCGGGAGGTATAAATACAAGGGCGACAATGAGGGAAGCGACCAAAGAATAACACACAGCTCCTCCCATTTCGATCATGAATATACTATCAGATCCGTCGGTCATTACCATGGAGGGGATAAAAACAACCAGGGTTGTCGAGGTCGCCAGTAAAATAGCAAGCCCCACTTCATTGACACCTTTTACGGCGGCGTCCAATAACGATAATCCGTTTTCGAGATGACGATAAATATTTTCCACGACAACAACGGCGTTGTCGAGCAACATCCCAACGCCCAGAGTAAACCCCATAAGCGAAATAAGGTTTAGCGTACCGCCGTAGGCATGCACCACCACTAATGCCATCATAAGAGAAACAGGGATGGAGAAAGTAATGACAAATGTCATACGTACACTGCGCAAGAAAAAAAATAATACCAGCACAGCAAAAAAAGCGCCCCACAGCAACGTTTCTTGCAAGTTGGTCAATGCTTCTTCGATCGCATCCCCCTCACTGTGCAAAAAAGTAAACGCAAATTTTTCAAAGCGAGGATCTTGTTCGTAGCTGGCAATAATTTTTTTTACTTTGCGACATACCTCTACGGTGTTGGCTCCTGATTCTTTGGAAATTTCGCAAAACATCGCTGGAAGAGTATTGATGCGTACTCGGAAACTGCGCAGACTACTGGCAAGAAATATATCGGCAATATCTTTTAGCTTTATTCCTTCTTTTACCGGAAAGTCGCGAATATCATTTAGCGAGGTAAATTTGCCTAGAGAACGTACCAAAAAGGTTCCGCGATCATCGAGTAGTTTTCCTTGGGTAAGGTTTAAGTTTGCATTGCGCAAACGCTGTACCAGTTGAAAAACATTGACATGATATGCTGCCACTTTGTCGGGAATTAGGTCTATATATATTTTTTTACTGTACGTTCCATGCAACTCGACGTTGGCAATGCCATCTTCTTGCTCTAAACGCATCAGAACCGTTCTCTCGAAAAGAGCGGAATAGTCTACTAGCTGTTTGAGAGACTCTTGGGGACTTAACGATTTGTCTTCATTCTTTAATGAGATTCCCAGATATTGAATGGGAAAATCTTGAAAATTGAATTTGCGAATGCGGTAGCGTGTAACATCTTCCGGAAAATCGACCATCAGTCGTTCCATGCGGTCTTGTAATTGATTGTACATTACATTTAGATCAGCGCTAGAATCAAAAAAAAGTCGCACCCGTGAGCCTGAACTCGAAGAACGCGACCGAATTTTTTTTACCCCTTGAATTGTTCCGGCCATTTCTTCAATGGGGCGTGTAATTTTTTTCTCTACATCGGAAGGGTTTGCGTTGTCATAACTTACGGAAATTGTTAATACCGGCCACGTGATACCATCGGGCATCATTTGTAGTGGAATACTTTTATATGCAATGACTCCGGCAACGCTAAATGCGACAAAAAACATGGTTACAGTTACTGGACGAAATATACTCCAGGACAAAAAAGAACGTCGCTCACTCATAAGATTTTCCTATTTTTCGTTGTGTAATTTTTGCAGTAGTTGCTGTTGCTGTTTGTAAACCCAGTGGTAGTAGTCTTTCATCTGTAAAAACTGCGCCGCTTCTTCGTCGATGATAAAAGTAGTATGCGGATGCATTTGTAAGGCGGAAGCTGGGCACCACGCACTTATTGGTCCCTCAATGGCTTGTTGGATAGCACGTGCTTTTTTTTCTCCAATGGCCAATAGGACAACGCGTTTTGCAAACATAATGGTACCAATCCCCATGGTGATGGCTAACGTGGGTTGGAACTCATCTGCGGAAAAGAAGCGACTATTATCTTCGATGGTTTGTTGTGCAAGTGTTTTTATTCGTGTCTGCGATCCGAGGCTCGATGTTGGTTCATTGAAGCCGATGTGTCCATTGCTGCCAAGACCGAGTAATTGTAAATCAATGCCGTATTCGCGTATCTTCTCCTCGTATTCACGACTTTCGCGAATGGGGTTTTGGGCAATTCCGTTTGGTAGATGTGTGTTTTTAGAGGAAATGTTTATGTATTTAAATAGATGTTGCTGCATAAAATAAGAATAACTTTGTGGATGCTCAGGGGCTAATCCAACGTATTCATCTAGATTAAAAGTAACCACATTTTCAAAAGACAATAGTTGCTTTTGGTATCGATCAACTAATTCGCGATACAATAAAATTGGCGTACTTCCGGTCGCCAATCCCAAAACAGCATTGTGTTTTTGGCAAATGGTTTCCTGGAAAATATCCGCACATTTCTTTGCGATTTGTTGTGGTTCTTTGAGAATAATCACTTCCATTTATAGATCTCTTTTTTCAAGAAAGGCAAGTATTTCTTGTTGTTTTTCCTGTGGCCAATTAAATTTGGGAAATTCAGCTTGTATTTGAGAAAATTTACCATAGCCGCGGATGTAACCATTTACTCTCGCCGCGACAGTAGAACGGAACAATGTTGGCATTAGATCGTCTTTATACACTTTGTAAAAGAGCATGAGCAAAAAAGGCGTGTGCTGCAACCAATATTTTTGATGGTAGTCTTCTGCCATGTAAAACGTAAACTTTTCGATGACTTCGACATACGACACCTGATATTTTTTTTTGTATGCCTTTTGTGTCTCTTGTACGATATGCGATTGTTCCTGTGTATGTGGAAAAATAGCGCTTTTGTATTGTCGCGAATATGGTGGACGGTCATGGCGACGACTTTTCCAAAAAACTTCGAGCAGGTCCGCGAAAGAAACTACTTGCGAATCGTAGTCCACTTCAAGTGTTTCAATGTGGTCTCCCATATTGCGATACGTTGGATCATCGATAGTTCCTCCGGCATAGCCTACTCGGGTACTGACAACTCCAGGGATACACCCAAACTGGGCATCAGGACCCCAGAATCAGCCCAAGGCGAATGTCGCTGTTTGTATACTGCTTTTCGCAGTGGTATCATTGACAGTGATAATGTTCATGTTTTTTCCTTACTTTTTGCCCATTTGGCACCAATAGCTAGACAACGCAGAACAACACTGGGACAAAGACGATATAGCCACCAAACGAATCTGCTAGAAAAGGGAAGCAAGATCACTTTTTTTCCGCGCGCAACTTTGCGTAGCATTAAAAAAACAAAGCGGTCCGGACTCATTTTCGGTATTTTTCGCCACATTTGTTCGACAAATTCTTCCGACATACCGACATATTTACTATTATGAACGATTTCGGTGTCGACAGCACTGGGGCATACCATGGTAACGCGAATTCCGTATTTTGCTGCTTCAAAAGCCAAAGCGCAAGAAAAGCCTACGATTGCGTGCTTACTCATCGAATACACCGTTACATCGGGAAAGGGAATGAGGCCTGCTAAACACGCAATATTTATTATGTGGCCTTGTTTTTGTTGTAGCATTTTTTGATATACCAGATGTGTTCCGTGGATAACACCTTTGATATTGGTGTCGATGATTCGATACCAATCGTCGATATTTAGACTTTTTATTTCTCCCGCAATTCCAATACCGGCATTGTTGAATAAGATATCTATGCGTAAAAACCTAGCGTAAATCTTTTCGATGACTTGCGAAAAATGATCAAAATCAGAAACATCGCATGCAAATGCTTGTTGCAAATTTTGGTTGATTTCTTGTATCGTTTTTTTGCAGGCATCGTAATTTATATCAATGGCAATCACAATGGCGGAGGTCTCTTTGCCTAGTATTTGGCAAACGGCTTTACCAATTCCTGAGCCTGCACCAGTTACCACGACTATTTTGTCGTAAAAATATTTCATCTTAACGGATTTTATCTAAGGCTTTTTGAGCTTCTTTTCCTGCACGTCCTTTTAGTAAAGCTTCGAGTTCAGGAATAAGTGGCACTGCCATTCGTCGCATGCGTCCAGCACAAATGGCTCCCCATTTACGAACGCTAACATTTGGATCGCGTAAAGCTTTTTCGAGAAGAGGTATGATCGTTGGGCATTTATAATCGTTTTCTGCTAAACCACGCAAGATCCACTCTTTGTCTGTTTTTATAGCGCGGTTATAAGCGTCTTCCAGCAAGTACTGTGTTGTTTGCGCATAACGCAAATCAATTTGAGCAAAGGCTTGCTGCGCATATGTATTGACGTAACTGTTTTTTTCCCGCAGAAGCTCTACAAAATATGCAGAGTTCTTTGGATGTATGGGGGTTATGCGCCCTAATATTTCATATATATCCTGACGCATTTCAATATTTGCTTTGCGCAGTTTGGGTACCAACGCTCGAATCCACTTTTCTTCATTATTGATTTCTTTTTTCAGAAAAGAAATCGCCAATCCGCGATTATATGAATTGTAATCGTCGAGAAATTCAATGGACAATCGAATAATATTTTCTTTGTCCACAGCAGAGGAGGCCAATACCTTTTTCAAAACCAGACGTTTTACATGAGTGGTACGATTTCTTAAAAGTTTGGTGAACGTTACGAAATTATTTTCAGTTAATTTGATTTTTTCTAAAATGGACTTTGCTTTATCGCGAATGTGACTGGAAGCATCAAATGAGGCGATAGACAGTAGACTTTCAATGATGGGGTTTTCTACTTTTTCTAATTTTTCCACGGCATCTAAACCTTGCCGTCTCTTATCAGAAAAGCGATTTTGCAACATTGCGAGAATTTCATCACTATCCAAGTTTTGTAATTCACCACCATTTATTTTTTTGCGAATCGCGGCGATGGCATCGTGTGCGTTTTCACTAATTACGGCCTCATCACGCCATGTTAAACGCTGCAATAGAGGAAGTACGTTTTTGGCCGATTCTCCTAACTCCGCCGCTTTTTTAATGGCGAGAACACAAGTTACCTTGTCATTACTTTGCAAGTCCTCGATAAGCTCGGCAATAATTTGTTCTTCCGCCTTAGCGTTTGGATCAAACATCGAAGGTACCTTCAAATTTGAAGGTACAAGCCACAAACTCATAAATATTGCGATGCCAATAAAATATACATTGGCGCGATCGCGATGTTTACCCCACCATGTTTTCAGACGATATGAATAAAATCCCCACTTTTCATCGTGATGATCATTTTGTAGTAAAGAATTGATCTCTTCCTTTAAGTCATGCAATGTTTCGTAACCGTAATCGGCACGAGTGTCTACCGATTTTAAGCAAATAAATTGCAATTGTCGCGGGATGGTTTTTTGTAAATGTTTTGGAAAAGATACTTCTTGTAAATCGGAACGTCGACGCAGTTTATTCATTGTGTCGCGGCGTAGGGCTGCTTTACCGGTGAGTAACTCAAAAAGTATATAACCTATGGCTACTAGGTCGTTGCGTTTATCTTTTTTGGAAATACGCAGTCGATTTGGCAAAGCAGAACTTAGTTGCTTTAAGCCATTTGCAGGTATGTGCGTTGGCTTGGTTTTCCTTACCGCAAATCCCATTATTTTTGGACAACCTTGAGGGTCCATAAATATATTTGACATCGACAAATTTCCGTGGCGAATGTTATAACTATGTGCATATTCAATCGCTGTGATCAGCGCTTGCACTAAGTATAATTTTTGTTGAATAGACAGATCATTCTCTTTGATATACATACGTAGAGGCGTAATTCTATCTACAGCCATGAACACAACGGTGTGTCCCTTGTGTAGCCCAATATCCTTTACGGGCAAGATATAGCGATGGCGTAATTTTGCCAAAGACTGAAGTGTGGATACACTGGCAAAAGAATATTGTCGGTGTAAGATAAGCGCTAGATGTCGATCATTCGTGTTGCGATTTTGGCAAAAATAAAGATTTCCGAGTCGATTGCGTGCATATAGTCCTTCAAAACGATATTGGTAAGCGATGCTCGAATTCATTGAGGTCCGCGAAGTTTGTCGTAGATGTGGATGTAAAACATGGGCATTATTTACCGGTACTTTTGGGGGCTGCGAATTGTGTATTTTCGAATCTTGAGAGTGCGGGACGTTCTGTGATGGGGGTGTCACAAACTCATTATTAAATAAATCTACCTGCTTTTCCTGTGGTTTCCATAAGTTATTCTTGGCGGGTTTTTCGCCAATATGAATTATTTGTCTTTGAGATAGTTTTTTCGGTTTTTCGATATTGGGTTGAATAAAATCATTTTTGGATAGAGGCCCTCTTTCCTCTAATCCCTCATCATAAACAAAGTTTTTCGCATCGGTGATAATAGCTTTCTCACACGATAAGTTCTCAACATTAGCACCTATCCAAATGGCATTGCTGACCTGCTTTTTTAATACTTGTTTCGCAGGCGGAGCTACCTCTAATGATTTCATTGTGGAAGATATTTTTGGTGTGAGTACTAAAAAATCATCGGGAAGTATCATTTGCCTATTCGCTACAACGATCTCTCCCACTACTTTGCATTGGTATACGGGAGATATTTTACTTTGTGCCGTATTTTTTTCTTTCGCAGTCCACAATAAATCACTAATATCTACAACTATAATTTCTGTTGTTGCAAACGAGTGCTTGGCAACTTCAGATCGGGTATCCATGTTTTGAATGGAGGCCAAAAAACGATTATTAACGGGCATTTTAGTATTATTCCCTTTTGCTTGAATGGTAGTTCTAAGCTCGAAAAACAGATGAGGGTCCTATTGTAAATAAGTAAAAGCTGCTGATTTATGTATTTAATTATAACATCAAAGGAATGAATAATGAAGTATAAAGTAGAACATTGCATTGATACAATGCATTACCAATCGACAGAATTTGTACAATTTGTACAACAAGATGTACGCCAATACCGAATCCAGCTCGAGGAAAAAATTCTAGACGACTTGATCAATTTAAAGGATATGGTGAGTCAATCGCAACTATATTACGAAGATCCGGATTTTAAAATTTCTTTTGACAGTATCGCTACGACACTCGACTACATTCATGAAGCAATCGGTAAGCTAGTTGAAAGTCGTATGATTCCAATGTTGCGTACGGAATTTTCCACAAAAGTCAATGCTTATGGAAAAAAAATTGCGGAAAATGATTTAAAAGAGGCTGTGTGCAGCATTGTAGATTCTTTTGCGCAACAAATGATCGAAAAACTCGATCATTTTATACAGCAAATAGATCACAGCAAAGAACAAACAAAAAATCGTTTTGAGAATTTTGAGCATGAATTAAAAATTTACAATAAACTCAACAAAGATATTCTAGAAGGCCAATTTATTGAAGAGGTATCTTTGCTTCATGCTCTAAGTAGTATGTTACAAGAATTAGCGATGGCGTTAGATATCTTTAAACAAGGAATTGAAAATTTAAAAAATACGCTAGAAAAATATGGAGAGCATGTCTACACAACATTCATAAAAGAAGTTGGAAAACGCCATACTAGTTTCATGTCATTTTTTGGCAAAAACAAAAAAGAAGAGAATAGCGAAAGTAAAGGGCAAACTCCTGTATCAAAGCGCGCGAAACGAAAAATTTCGGCGATTAAAAACATTGATACGATGCCCATGCCGGACTTTACCAGCAAAAAAGGTAAGAATTCTGCACAAATCGCTGTTGACTTTCCTTACAACAATAGCAAAATAATAGAAGTGATTATGCAATTTACCGTGGGCAAATACACGGCGCAAAAAGTAAAACTCGAATTGGAAACTATATTTCAAAAGAAAGCCATTTTCATATTGAGTGCTGCCGCAGGTGTGGACCTTGAACCTTTTAAAAAAGATGTGGTACACGATGTCATTTCCACAATGCAATTGGTGGTAAAGCGTCGTAGGGTACAGGTGCAAGTCCAAGAGGGTTTGCAAGTGCATTATTTATCAAAAATTGTTCCCAAAATACCATTTGCTGACGGCAACTTAAATTTTGTAAGCTATGAAAAAAATGGTAATTTGGTTTTGGAATATGTCGATTTGGCAGAAGAAACTGAAAAATTGGATGAAAGTAAGTTGCAAAAAACTCTTACAGAGTGTTTTGCAATCTTTGAATAGGTTGTTTGATGAAAAAAATAGAAGAGATTCCCCAAAAAGCACAGGCGGTTGTTCTAAAGAGTTATAACGAAGACCAAGCGGATGTCGAAGTTCAAGAGGTAGAAGTTCCGTTGCCTAAAGACGGAGAAGTGCTTGTCAAAATGATTGCTTCGCCAATAAATCCCTCGGACTTAATGTTCACTAAGGGACTGTACGGAGTAAAAAAAGAACTTCCCGTTGTTCCAGGTTTTGAAGGGTGTGGCATTGTTGTTGCCGCAGGAGGAGGTTTTACATCCAAATTCTTGTTAGGAAAACGCGTGGCATGTGGAGCAACAGAAACCGGTGGCGGTACATGGGCAAACTATATGCTAACAGGCAGTGATTATTGTATGCCGCTGAAAAAATTTGTCGCTGATCATGAGGCCGCGATGATGATCGTAAATCCAATGACGGCGTGGGGCATGGTTGATGAAGCGTTGGCTGGCCGCCACAAGGCAATTGTACAAACAGCAGCTGCCAGTGCACTGGGAAAAATGGTGATACGTCTTGGTAAACGTTTTTCCATACCGGTCATTAACGTAGTACGTCGTGAGGAGCAGGTGAAACTACTGCAAGAAAAAGAGCAGGCGGAGTATGTAGTCAACAGTAGTCGTGATGATTTTGACGAAGCATTGAGCGAATTGTGTCATAAATTGCATGCGACCATTGCTCTTGAAGCCGTTAGTGGAGAACTTTCGGCACAAATAGCCGCGGCGATGCCACGTAAATCGGAATTATTGGTTTATGGCGCTCTATCACGCGAAGCCGTAAACATCCATCCCGGAGATCTTATTTTTCAAGAAAAAACTGTGCGCGGTTTTTGGCTCAGTAAGTGGTTAAAAGAAAAAAGTTTGCTGCAAAAAATTAGTATTGCCGGTAAAGTGCAAAAACTTCTCAGTAGTGATCTCAGTACTCATATCCAACAAAAATCTCCGTTGGATGATATCCAGAACGCTTTAAAAACATATGAAGACAACATGACTGCGGGGAAGGTTCTATTGCAGTGCTCTCCATAATTTTTTTACTAACTAAAGAGAAATGCAGGGGTTTTATGAATAGATTACTTATTACGTTACTGTTTTTTCCGTTGTGTGTTTTTGCGGATGGAATTGTCGATATTACACCTAAAATTCTTCACCTAAAAACCATACGCGATACCGATGAGGTTACCGGTACGTTTACATTGCGCAATGTCAGCGGAAAAATGATGAACATTACTCAAGTGAAAACATTTTGTGGTTGTACATACATTGAGCCAAACACACGTAATGTTTCACCGGGCAAAAGCACAAAAATCACAGTGAAATACAGTCCTAAAGGCAAACAAGGTCCGCAAGAAACAGAGGTACACGTCTATACGAATTTGCAATCAAATCCTTTGGTACTACGTTTCGATGCCCATGTACTGCGCAACCATCACTTATCCGATGATATACTTTCTTTTGGTGAATTTCGCCGTGGTAAGCAAGTAGAAAAACAAATATGGCTTTCGCCGCTCAACTATCCCAATTTTCAAGTAAAAAATGTAACACTAAAAATTAATGAAGCAAATATGCGCAATCGTTTTACGGTCTCTTCCGGTTATGGTACCTATGATAAGCTTTATCCGGGAAAGCGACGTGCCTTTTGGGTAAAAGTAAGCGTATCCAAAGAGGTTTCTTTTGGCAAAGCTACCGGAAACTTGGTCTTTACCACTGACATTCCGCAAAAAGAAGTGATTAGTTTGCCATTCTTCGCCAAAATAGCGGGAGATATTAGCTTGAGCCGTGAACACATTGCTATGGGAATGCTGAGAAAAGGCAAGAAAGCATCGCGCAATTTAATGGTATATCCCACAGAGGAGAACGAAAGAGTCGTGGTTACATCGGTGAAGTGTTCTCTTCCGTTTATTTCCGCAAAGATTTTTCCAATTATTGAAAACCAGTACTATGAAATAAAATTCTTTTCGAAAGTTTCCGGAAGAGAAAAACGCGGGGAGTTTCGCGGTACGGTGACGATACAGACTTCAAATAAAAATCAGGCGGTGATTACGCTTCCTATACAGGGGTTTATTCGTTAGAGATTTCGGTAAGGTGGTGGTTCGTTTTGCGATTGGTGCCCTCACCATCGCCTTGTAGCTTTCAGCGGTGGAATGGTTGTGGTTGTAGGACTTTTGTTGTTGGGATTCGTTTTGTGATTGGTGCCCTCACCATCGTCTTGTAGATTTCAGCTGCGCTGAAAGCAACAAGTCTCATGCCTCTCCCACGGGAGAGGCGTAACACGTCTTAATTTGTTTCCATTTGTTTCCTGTAATGCATGTCACAAACACAACATTAATGGAGTAGTATATTACATCACTACTCTTGTTTCGCAACTCAAACGAATTTTGTTTTTATCAAAAGAGAAGCATTACACCTCTCCCTGTGGGAGAGGTATGAGAATAGCAGGTTACAGCACAGCTGTAACTGCTTATTCGATGGTGAGGGCACCAATATGAAAACGAACTACTTACGTTTGCCTGCCGCCAGTGGCGTTAGAGGTGGCTGTTTAGGAATGCGATTTTGGGCTTCAGGAAGTGAAATTGTTTTTAAATGCGGCAACACTTTTTCTGCGAAAATCTTACATTCGTCGATATGTGGATAGCCAGAAAAGATAAAAGCACGCATTCCCATATCTACATAGCGTTGTATTTTTTGTAGAATTTGCTGCGGTGTTCCTACCAATGCGGCACCACAGCCAGATCTTGCCCTTCCAATTCCCGTCCACGGCATTGATTTCAAGATTTGCCTGTGCTAGTCCATAAATATAGGCCGAGCCCATCATTCCCAAAAATTGGTATCCTTGAATGTTGGTGGCAATACTGGAAATCGCAATAGATGGCCAACGCAAACTACGCGAACATACAAAAAACTCTTCACTTGATATATCACCACTGTCCTTGGTGCGCAAAGCAACAAAAAATACTGCGGCAAAATAAGCAATAACTATTAAAATATCGACTGTCATACACTACTCCCGTGAGGTTTATTTTTTATCAAAAAATACAAAGGAAAGGTCAATAACACAATAAGTAAACCGACGATGGATTCCATAAAGCTATAATAACAGGTATTTACTGCGAGACCAATGGAAGACAACGTGAAGAAAACGGGGATCCATGGATACGCCCAGGCTAAGGCAATGGGTTGTTTTTTGCGAATGACAATGACGGCGATTCCCGCCAATGAGGTAAAAAGTAATCCGGTAAACATTACGTAAGTAAAAAGGGCATTATAACTTCCTTGCCCTAAAATAATCAGACAAATCGCCCACAAGCCTTGTATGGTAATAAAGTTGTGAGGTGTATTGTGCTTGGGGTGGAGTTTCGCCGGTAGGATGGGAAAAAGGCCATCCTTGGCCATCGCAAAGTAGGCTCTTGGACTAGCAAAAATGAGACCGTTTAATGTTCCGAGAGCAGAAATAACAATAGCAACGGAAATAAATATGCCACCATCGGCGATGAGTACATTCATTACTGTGTATGCAATTTGTGTTTCTTTTTGAATTTGTTGTATAGGTAGAGTGGTTAGGTACACGACATTGACCAAAAGATATAGGAATGTAACTACCGCCATACCTGATAGTAGAGAGATGGTAATGGTACGCGAGGTATTTTGTACTTCTTCTGCGGCAAAATTTAAGTTATACCAGCCGGAAAATGTCCATAAAATAGGGATCATTGCGAGTGAAAATTTACTAAAATCAGGGGCATTTACTAACGAGAGTGTTAAAGTTTGCGGCTTAGGCACAGTAAATGCGATGGCGAGAAATACCAAAATAGTTACGATAGATAATACAGTGAGAAGTACCTGGACTATGGAGCCTAAGCGTGCTCCAATATAGTTGATGTAGGTTAAAACAAGCACAGCGAATATGGCTGTGACTTGTCCTGCGGTTAAGGAGAAATCGTAAAAGTGCAACCACACCACATCGGCCCCAAAAAAGGACGGGAATATGTTGCCAAAATAATACGCAAATCCCATTGCTACAGCAGCAATGGAACCACATTGTAGGACTAAAAACAAAATGCAGCCATACCAAAAGGCCATCAATTCCCCAAAAGCTTCGCGTATATATATGTACAAACCACCAACGCGCGGTATTAACGAAGACAACTGTGCCATGGTAATGGCTCCCGTTGTGGCAATGGCTCCTCCCGTGATCCACGCAATTAAAATCCAAGTAGGAGACTCGATATAGGTAGCAATTTGCCCGGCAGTTAAGAAAATACCTGTGCCGATAATAATACCCACTACCATGGAAGAGGCGCTGCAAACACCCATCACTTGATCAAATTGTTTTTTCATATTTTTTTCCTCAAAAAATCGCATTATTTTAACACTTTGTGTTGTTAAGTAAACGCAATTTTTTTGTGTGATTATCACGGCAAAATTACTATAATTTAAATAAAACAATAGCAAGTTGCTGGGCATAGTCGTGTGTATTTTGTAGGTCGACTTTCAAAAAACGAGATAAAAAATGGATGGCAAATTTAAATTTGAGCAGCTAGGTCCTTACAAAGTTATCGAAAAAATAGGCTCTGGAGGGATGGGCATTGTTTACAGGGTAGAACATGCCGAAACACAAAAAGAATTCGCAGTAAAAGTTCTCAACATCCACCAAAAATTAGACCGCAGCGCCATTGAACGCTTTATTCGTGAAATTAACGTAACTTCGCGTTTACAGCATAAAAATATCATTAAACTACATGACAAAGGTGTCCACGACGGACGGGTACCGTACTTTGTGATGGACTATATCGATGGCGTTACCTTGACAGAGTTTTTGAATAACTCTCCGAGCCCCAACGCCATTGCGCGTATATTTGTGCACATTGCTTCGGCTGTTCACTATGCCCACCAACAAGAAATTATCCACCGCGATTTAAAGCCAGCAAATATCATGATGGACAAAAGAGGCAAACCCATTATCATGGACTTTGGTTTGGCAAAGTCATCCATTAGTGAAACGTTAACAGCCACAGGAGTTGTGATGGGAAGTATGCCGTATATGCCACCAGAACAAGCCGATGGGCAAAGACATGAAATTGACGAAGTAAGCGATGTATACTCACTAGGAGCTATTTTATATGAATGTTTGGCGTTACGGCCACCTTTTGTGGGGAACAGTTCTCCCGAAATTATCGCCAAAATATTCAATCAAACTCCCACGCCACCGCATAAAATCAATAAAAAAGTACCAAAAAAACTTTCGGCGATTTGTCTCAAAGCCATGGCGAAGAACAAACAGGATCGTTACCAGAACGTCGAGGCTTTTTCTCAGGATATTTATAATTTTTTAACAAACAAAAACACATCTGCTTCGTTAGTATCTACATCAACTGTACAACCTTTTGTTTTATGGATAAAAAAAAATCGAAAAGCTTTCATCATAAATATGATTGTAATTATTGTGATCATTGTGTTTATGATGCTACGCTAAAAATTACGAGGTTACTATGCCAAAATTAAATCAAATACTTGCCATCGAAAAAGGAATCAAAAGTCGCGTTACGGGTGCGGTTACCAAACTGCGCAAAATGATTTTGAAACCTGCCTTACTGAATGGCTTTAGTAAAACTTATGTAAAAAAAGATGAGGATGGTGACAATTTCCCTCCCGAAAATAATAAGGTACAACTTGTCGCGAGTGAGGCCATTGCCGATTTACAAAAACATCTCACCGAATTACTCGACGTGACATTGACAAAAGATGTTGCCAATTGTAGCGCGGTTGCGGATGTGGTTGTGGAAGGCAATGTGATTATGGAAAAGGTACCTGTTACCTATTTGTTGTTTTTAGAAAAAGAATTGGCAAATTTACAAAGCTTTGTCGCGCAAATACCCGTTTTAGGTTCGGAGGACGATTGGTTTTTCGATGAAAATAGCAACCTATACAAAACGCAGCCTACACTGACAAGTAAAACCAAAAAAGTACAAAAGCCCATAGTACTGTACGATGCCACTAAAGAGCATCCTGCACAAACGCAATTGATTACCGAAGACATTGTCGTTGGTCATTGGAGTACAGTAAAACAAAGTGGGGCGCTACCGATGCCGCGCAAGAAGCAAATACTCGAAAAAATTGAGAAACTAAGTAATGCGGTAAAGTTTGCTCGTGAAGAGGCAAACTCCACAGAAGCCAAACAGTTGTATATCGCCAATAAAATTTTTCAATTTATTTTAGATAAATAGTGCAATGATGGGCTATAATGAATCAAGAGTACAAGCTAAAATTTAAATTCAAGTTCAGAAAATAATGAGTAATAACATATCACAGAGACTCTTATTTTCCACAAGCTCAAACTATTACTCTAAGTTGAGCATTACTATGGTTGCATATGGCAATACAAGTAGACGATTTCTTTGAGGCAGGGGTTCGAATCCCCTCTTTTGCTCCATACAGAAGCAAAAAAGAAGCAAAAGTAGCTTAGAGGTAGAGCGCAACGATATAAGCTGATCTATATTGTTTAAACGCATATGGCAACAAATCATAGCACAGATACTGACGATATCATGCGAAGGCAGCATGAAGGATACTCCTGCTGCTCTCAAGACACGTTAATATACATGTGGGAGGAAAGGACGAAATAAGATTTCGCCTTTTCTCCCCTTTTTTTATGGGAATGTTATTTACTGATTGTTATGTACCTTTAACGGCAACAACTGATTTTTTCGTTCACGGTCACGGTCACGGTGACGATTACGATTTTCGACTTCACACGAGCTTTTAGAAACTTTATAGTACAAACCTACCTCATCAACTATGGGAGAGGCTTGTTGCTTTCAGCGCAGCTGAAATTGACAAGGCGATGGCGAGGCACCAATCGGAAAACGAAAACCTCACGGCAAGCGTACTTTAATCGTTCAATCTCTCCAGGGTTTTCTGAAAAATAGGTAGTAACCTGGTATAGACCTTGCATATTTTTTTCCCATCACTTTGCAACTTCTTACTTTTCTCGTAGTACTCTTGCTCCATAAAAGCCGACAATTTGAACAATTTGTTGTAAAATCTAGCCATATCTTGGATGTATTTTGGTTGAAGAGGGTTTAATTGCAATGCCTTTTCCAAACAACGAATACTCATTTTTCTATTTTGCGATGTGCGCTGTTGTTCGTCATAGTAATCAGCTAGAAGGTAGTATTTATGGGAAATTTCTGGTAATTTTTCCAACGCTTCTTTGGGTGTATCTTTTGACACCCTTATGGAAAGAAAACCGTTCAATTTAGATTTTCGCACTAACTCTGTGTGTTTTTTGATGGTCTTAACCGAGAAAGGTGCTGCGTGCAGAGGAGTGTAGCAAAAACAAACTTCTAAAAAACACTCCAAAAAGTACATTTTTTCACCCTTTGCGGCATAAGAGATTGCTTCACCAGAAACGCGCCATGCCGTTTTGGCCAAATCAACTTTTAGGTACAATTCCTGTTCTTTGTAACTTTGATCCAGTACATATCGTAAAGCCAACATCATTTTATTGAGATGCTGTGGCTTCCAATGTTCTCTAAAGAAAAGTAGTATTTTTAGCTGTGAAAGTACCAAATATGTTTGACGGCCTTTCGTGTAATCCCCCAGAGGGTTGAGTAAGTTATCGATTACACTTTGCAGATGATCGTTTTTATTTGACTCTAAACTTTTGTTGTGGATACGTAAAGTTTTGACTTGTTCTAATAGCTTGGATGTTTTGCCTTTTGTGGCGCGTAGCGTTTTCTCTAAGGAGGCAATTTTGTCACGCATTTGTTGTTCTGTGTTTTCATTTGTTCTCCACAGGAAATTGCTAGCGGTTAAAAGTACAATCACCATAAAAATCGCGAGAAACGTTGCTTGGATATACAGCTTTTTACTATTTTTGGGGGCGACAGAACTTGTTTTTTCGCCGAAGAAACGCTCGTAGTTTTTGGTTTTTTTCATTTTCTCATCAATGGCTTCGAAATTTTCCCCAATGATGTTATCGAAAATTTTCAGCATTTCCTCTACGGAGGTGATTCTTTTCTGCGGATCTTTTTTCAAGGCTTTGACGAGCAAGTTTGACAACACGATGGATTTGGCCTCTACATTGCTCAGTTTAGTGATGACGGGTGGCAATTTGTGGTTGTGAACCTTATCGATGGTTTGTATAAGTCCGTCAGCGTAAAAAGGAGAATGTTGTTCCCAGGAAAAAAACTGATAAAAAATAGTGGCCAACGAAAAAACATCGGTATTTTGCAAGGTATTTTTTGTCGAATCGATTTGTTCGGGACTCATGTAGGACGGTGTACCTACCATATGTCCGGTTTTGGTGATTTCGGTGAGTTCTTCGTTGGTCGACTTTGCGATCCCTAGGTCGAGAATTTTTGGCTGTAGATTTTCTTGGATCACAATGTTGGAAGGTTTCAAGTCGCGGTGAATGATGCCATTGTTGTGTAGGACCGTGATCGCTTTGCATATGTCGCGTGACATTTTCAATTGTTGTAAAAAATCAATGCGATTTTTACGTGTCTTGATGAATTCGTCTAGGGTTATTCCCTGTACGTATTCCATTACGATAAAGTACTTGCCTTGTAACTCGAAAAGATCGGTCGCCTGGACAATAAAAGGATGCTCTATTTGTGTCATAAAGTAATATTCGCGCTTCACCCGTGCGATTAATTCGAAATCATTTTTGGTGACGCACTCTTTTACCGCGACCAGTTTTTGGTCGTTGGTGTCGTGCATCAGATAAACTTTTCCCATACCGCCTTGTCCCAGGACCTTTTCAAATTTATAACGGTTGTGGAGTAGTTGCATCGTCATCCTCTGTAATCCTTTATCTTTTTTGTAGGCGGTCTAGGGTTTTTTGAAAAATAGGCAATAGTTTTACGTATACTTTACATATTCTTATGGCCTCGCGCCGTAGTTGATCGCTTTTCTTTTCATATTCCTTGTTTGTGAAGACGGATTGTTTGTATAATTTTTTATAAAATTTAGACATTTCTTGTATGTATGCCGGTTGATTAGAATTAAGTTGTAGTGCCTTTTCTAAATATTGGAGGCTCATTTTTCTGTCTTCAGTCGTTCGCTCTTTTTCATCGTAGTAATCGCTAAGAAGGTAGTATTTATGTGAAATTTCTGGTAGTTTTTCCAAGGTGTCTTTGGATGCGTTTTTTGGCACGCCAATGTTTTTAAAATTATATAATTTAGATCGTCGGGCTAAAGCATCATATTTTTTGAAGACTTCAGTTGAAAAATTGGCTTTAGATAGAGGTACATAGTTACAGCAAATTTCAAGAAAGCACTCCATGAAATACATCTTTTGGTCTTTATCGGCATAAGCAATTGCCTCTCCGGAAATGCGCCACGCTGTTTTGACCATATCGACTTTGAGATATAGTTCTTGTTCTTCATAACTGTTGCGCCGCACATAATCTAATGCCAATGAAATTCTACCGATGTGTTGTGGTTTCCAATGTTCCTTATATAAAAGTAGCGTTTTTAATAGCGAGAGGGTTTTACCGGCATTATCATTTTTCATATGGGTTTCAAGTACTACAGTTAATTTGTTTACGATCGTACTCATGTAGTTTTTATTCTGTAATGTTAATTCTTCGATCTGATTGTTTTTTTTGTCTAGGAGGTCTGAATAGTATTTTTTTTGGTCTTCTAGATTCTGCTTTGCCGTTGCTAGTTGATCGCTTACCGTTTTTAATGCTGTGTCGTCTCTCATGGTACTTGTCAGTAAACTTCCCAGCAAAATAATTACACCAATACAGGCCACCGCAACTGCAATGCGTAAAATTTGTACTTTTCCCTTTTTGCTAATACTCGCCCTGTCAAGTCTAGCTTCAATGGTTTCGCCACCCTGAAAACGCTGTAAATCCTCGGCCATTTCCATGGCGCTGGAAAAGCGAAATTCCTTTTTTTTGGCCATCGCCTTTAGGCAAATGCGTTCTAATGCTTCGGGAATTAAGTTGTTGAGTTCTCGCGGCGGCGTGGGATCGTCTTGGACGATTTTACGCAATACAACGAGGTGCTGCCCACTAAAAGGGAGTTGTCGCGTCATCAACTCATACATACTAGCCCCCAAGGCGTATATATCTGTTTGGTGATCTATTTCTCGCTTGTTCCCCTGAACCTGTTCTGGTGGCATGTAGGCAAGTGTGCCGAGCATGGCCCCTGTTTTGGTTAGACGATTGTCACTTTGCGATTGACGCGCCAAACCAAAATCCATGATCACTGGTTCGCCGTCTTTGCTAATCATGATATTCGCGGGTTTAATATCGCGGTGTATAATATCTTTCGAGTGGGCGTAGTCGAGTGCTCGTGCCACTTTTTCCATCACATAGGCGATTTTTTTTGCCGACATTTTGTCTTGCACATATTCACTAAGGGGTTTGCCTTCGATATACTCCATTGTGAAGTAATGAGTGTCGTCTTGTTGCCCAATTTCAAATATTTTGATGATATTGGGGTGACGGAGCATTTTCATGGCATTGACTTCTTGTTGGAAGCGTTTTAGTCCTACTTTGCTTTCGGCAACAGCGGGTAGCATCGTCTTTAAAGCGAATTTCTTGCCATTGGGATCTTTTGCTAAGTACACCGATCCCATTGCCCCCGAACCCAGAAGTTTTACGATGTCGTATTTTCCAATCTTCTTGCTTGCGCCCACAGAAATGGTTTGCGAGAATGACAACTCCAGTTCTTTTTCTTGCTGTCGCTGTTGTTCGATTTGTTGGTTGGCAACTGTTTGGCGAAATAAGCGTTCCTTTTGTTGCTGAATAGCCCTAAACTGATCGTCATGTAACCCGTATTTTTTCAAAATAGCCACAATGGGAACTTGCTTTTTTTCTTGCAGGAATTTTTGAACGACCTGTAAAATTTCCTGTTGCTGCTCTTTGGTGATGAAACCACTTTTGTGTGCAATATCGCAAATGTTGAAATAGTCTTGAGGAGTCATTTGTTTCTCCTAGTAGTTTGCTGTCGTAGATTGTCAAAATGGTCACTATTTTTTCTTCGCAAAGATATTTTTTTCTCTCTTGTAGTAAGAGCGTCCTATGAGTTCAGAAAGTCCCGGGAAAAAGCGGTATAGGCGCGACAAGATATGTGCATGTCCTGTGATGAGAATAATACCTTTATTTTTCTTTACACCTTTTACGATAACACGTGCGGCTTTCTCTACAGGATAGGGCGTTAACTGTATATTTTCACGTATTTCTTCTCGTGAAACGGCGAGCTGCTCTTCGTTGATCATTTCTGAATCGGTGACCATCGGCGTGTCAATAACTCCCGGACAAATAGCACTTACTTTAATGCCAAACTCACGGGCTTCGATCCGCAGCGATTTACAAATTCCCAAAACCGCATGTTTTGTTCCTGAGTAGGCTCCCAAATTCGGTGAAGGTATGATGCCCGCCAATGATGCGGTGTTGACGATATGACCAAATCCTTGTTTTTTCATCACATTGCACGCGGCATGTGTACCATAAATCACACCGCGAACATTGATGTCGAATAAACGATTCCATTGTTCCAACGACATCTCCATCATCTCACCCATAATGGCAATTCCGGCGTTGTTGAACATGTAGTCGATGCGACCATGCTGTTCAGCAACATCGTCTACTAATTTTTTTACCGCTTCTGCGTCACGTACATCAACGCTGTGAGCAAATGCTTTTCCATATTCATTGATGTTTTGTGCTGCTTTTTGTGCTTGCTCAAAATTAATATCGGCAACGATAATAGTCGCTCCCTCTTTGGCCATCTCTTTAGCAACGGCGTACCCGATTCCTGAGGCAGCACCTGTAATAATGGCTATTTTATCTTTTAACTTCATTTTTTTCCTCTGTAGCTACTTTTGTAAGTTAGGTAATAACTATGAAATCTGTTAGAATCGCGATTATTTTTTGCGAAAATTTATTTTAAGCGATAAATAATTTTTTTACCAATTTAATTTGTTAGCTTCGTGACAAAAAACTGTTGCGACGCTACAATAAAGTATCGGTACCCTGTTTACTGTACAACCTAAATAACAAAATCCTACGCATGACGGTACAGGTTTTTATTTATAAACGCACTTTGAGAAAAGGAGATGCAAGCCTCGATGATTTTTGATCTTCGTAGTGGAAACGATTCATCGATCTTGCGAGAAAACAATGCATAAAATTATTTTTATTCTAGTGCTTATTGTTATATGTGTAGAGATCTTCCTAGAAGACGACAAGCCTATGCAAAGGCTTTTCCGTGAAATCAACACAACAGATCGCAAAGTCTCGATGGCGGGATTAGAAAAGCTAAATTTTCTCTCTAAATCGGAAAAAAAAGATTTTGTGTCCGTACTTCTGTACGAAGCCAAAAAGGACGAGCATCATTTTACGCGCATGGGTTTTTTGAACTTATTACGGCGATACAAGCTAGTAAATGCCAATGATCATCAATTTGTCATGCCCATTTTGTCGTTTTCAACAGGAAAGGCACAGGCAAAATTAGTGAGTAAAATTTTAAAATTGATGATGAGTAAAAAAACAGGAGAGGTGATCGTAGAAGCATACAAAACAGACGCGATTACTTTTCCAGAGGCCGTAAAATTTTTAGGTGAAAATGAAGAAGCTCTTACGGCATTGGCAGATTTCGAACGCACGAAATTATCGCCGCGCAGTATTAATGAAATGGCCGCGGCAGCTATTGACAATGAACCTATTTTATTTGAGGCATTATTGTTAATGTACAATAGTAATGCTGCGGAAAGAAAACAAATTTCGACTTTTTTTCTCCATGCGTTGGAAAATAATCGTCTCGATGAAAAACAAGCGCTGCGGGTACTAAAAATACTCCACCGCAACATTAGCGAGGAGCAAATACCTCAATTTTTGGCGATCATACGCAAAAATTTACAAGATAAAAATTTAATTTTGGCAACCGTTCGCGCGTGTGCAATGTTACAAAGTAGTACAGACGATATTGCGATCTTGTTGAAAAAGTTAATGCAAGACAAACAAGTCACCGATAGTTTCCTGCGCACAGAAATAGAAATCAATATATTAACAGTGTTGTTACGCGTTCAAAAATATCAATCTTTTGCCGTAGAACATCTCATAAAAAATATGCGTTACGATCGTCAGTATGTGAAGTTACTCGTGGAGCAAACATCAGAGAATCCTCGGGTAGATGATGTTTGTTTTCGCTGGCTCGAAGCCGACAAAGAAAATGTACCGTCGTTAATTACAAAATTTTTAGCAGAAAAACAACATGAGCGTGCGTTCCTTGCATTTGTGGCGATTGCGGACGAACTGGTCTTTGTGGAGAATAAATATTATCAGTGCCGGAGAGTGTTGTCTGCCTTGAGTAAATACAAAGACAAAAAGCCATATGTTACAAAAAAGTTTATGCAATATCTTGAAGAAGTGAGCATTCGTCCTATCATAAAATGCGATATTATTTCGTACATACGCGATATGGGTGTGGAAAAAGTAGCGATACCTACTTTGGTAAAACTGCAAGCACAAAGTGTAGATTCGAGGGTTTTGGTGCAAGCTGAAATGACATTGCGACAGCTCGGATACAATACGGGAAGTGACGATTTGAAGTAACCTGCGTGATAGTTTCATTTTAATGAAACTACTGGCACAAGTATCATTTACGAAAAATACAGGGGAAATCAAGGTGATGGATTTGTCTTTGCAATCGAAACTATTTCGCAAAATGCAGAATGTAAAGCAGTTGTTGTTGAGTCTATCATCTCATGAAGTATCTTCGCTTTTGTTATCTGATTTTGTGAAACGTTATGTCGATACACATGACGATTATGTTGGTCCGTTGTACAAAATTGACTTTCAACTCCCTACGGATAAATGGGCGGGGATTGCCCAGTCACAATATGCGTTAACATATATGAAAATTATTCTTAGTGTAGAGCAAGACATACAGCGCAATTGCCCGTTGGGCGCTGTTATGCGAGATACGTTACAAAAAATAGAACTGGCGTTTCCCGATCTTTACAATATGAGTATATGGTCGTGCGATGTGCAAAATGTGGCTGATTTTACATGCCGCAGTGCTATTCACAATGCTGACAATTCGGTTAATGTGAGTTTCCCCTTTCGTCTGTTTGTCTTAACAGACATGTTGAGAAGTGCTAAGCATGTGGCATGGTTTTATCGACATGATACGATTAAGTGTTGTACACCACTTGTACATCAACAACAAATCGTAGGAGCTGTGTATTGTGAAATAGACAAAAAGGAAGCACCTTACTTCATGTGCTTTTTAGATATCATTGCATCGCTGTTGGGCCATTTGCTATCACTCACCACAACAAGCACAGATTTAGTTGTGGTGGAAAAGGCAGCTATTGAAGATAGATTTGAGGAATACCAGCGCAAGACAATGGGAAAACCGTCGTTAGAAGAAGAACAAAAGATGATCGACATTGCTCCTCCGCAGATGCAGGAAGAAGTAAAGAAAGTATCGCGCGAGACAAAGTCCATCGTCATCAAACCTACAGAGGCCAAACCTATAGAAACCAAGGTCGCGGAGCCAGCACTACCTAGCCGAACAATCATCAAAAGGATTCTACAAACGCAAGAAGCCGTCTTAACAGAAGATGCAAAGGGAGACTATGGTGATATGGCGGTTTCTATCGTCAATCAGAATATTGAGAGTGCAATTTCAGCACCCATTATCAAGGACGGTGAAGTCAAGGGGGTAATACACCTAGAAGAAATAAGGGTAAACCGGGGATTTCGCGCAAAAGATTTAACTTTGGTGAATATCGTCGCTACAAAACTCGCCAAATTCTTAGATCAGGTGCAACAAAGGCAAGGTGAGTATTTTTCCCAAAAGAAACGCGAAGAACCCCAAGAACAACTTGAGCAATCACCCCAAAAACCGCAAGTTTCTTTGCAACAGTTACGTGAAATGGCTTCTTATGTTTTGCAAAAAATAGAAAATAAAGAGTTTTCTTCACAGCAACTCGATGAAATTTTAGGCGATATGAACACCCAAGATTGCCAAAACTCCTATTGGAGTGCTATATGGAAAGTCTCTTTTTTCTTAGTGCGTTTTTCGCAAAATCCACAGCATATTGTCGATGATTTTATACGAGATCATCGTAAAGTTTCACCACCACTTTTTGAAGAGTTTCTTGGTGATGAAGCAATGCGTCCTGGTCCAATAGAGAGACTAGTCGCGCAATCCGCAAAGTTAAAAAAATGGATTCAGGCAACTCTTGGTTTAAAATTTATCGCTATTGCGAATATTATGGATACGCTCATAGAGTTTTTTACCAGTATGATAAAAAACTTTTTTCGCTCGTGGAAATTTGCCAAAAGCGTGCAACGACATATGGAACGTGAACGACTGGGCAATATGGCTCCAGCAATGGCAAACGACTGGCAACGAAATCGTCGATTACTGTCGCGTTATTTACGCATCGCTGGTTTTTCACCGCAAAATTCGCAGGCAACTTTTGCCCTAGAGCTGGCTTTAGATATCCGCCATAATTTAGATGAAAGTATCAGGGATTTGTCTTTGCTCACCGCAACGCAGAGGTCAAGCGTTGCCAAAAAATCATTATTCGAATTCATTGGTGGTTTTATTCCAAACCCCTTTGAAGTTTTGTGGGCATGGAAAGATATATTTATTGTGGTTTTTTTTATGAAATACAATCGCGAAGAAGTAGAGCATATGTATTGGCAGATGGTTGACAGTGGTCGGCAAATTGTATCCTTTCTCAACGAAGAACAAACGAAACCTGTTGCGGTGGAATTACAGTCATACGAATATGAACTACAATGGCGGATGGCTCCACAAAAAACCTACTCAGATCTTGACGAATGCATCGAGGCCAGTCGCTATCATCTACAACGATTGCTTCAGTCGATCGCGAGTAGTCAATTAATTACCCCTAAGAGCTGGACATTGTTAGATCTCATTCGCGAAATGAAGTTGAATCGCAGTAGTAATCAAGTAAATCCTTTATGCGATGTCGAATTGGAAAAGCGTATT
This sequence comes from Candidatus Uabimicrobium amorphum, assembly GCF_009002475.1. Lineage (GTDB taxonomy): Bacteria > Planctomycetota > Uabimicrobiia > Uabimicrobiales > Uabimicrobiaceae > Uabimicrobium > Uabimicrobium amorphum. The sequence goes on along the minus strand of NZ_AP019860.1, from coordinate 7,323,612 downwards.
CTCTGCGTTTTGAAACCATGGATGAAAACCACAGATTTACAACAGCTGCAATTACAACTACAGGACAATCTTCTATTTCGCGAGCGGTGTAAAAATGTCCAGCAATCCGCAAGTGCGTTTTTATAAGGGATGATATGATGTGTGCGCAACTCATTATAATGGATGGCCCAGACTCAGGTCGCCATTTCGAATTAGAAGTGGTAAACAATATCGGGACAAATGAAATTTGTAATATACGCCTAATGTCTCCGAATATTGATTACGTCGTTTCTATCAAAAAGAAGTCAAATTGGTTCATGATTTCATGCCCTGGTGCTTCTGGGGGAAAGACCTTAGTAAATGGACAACCCGTATATCGCGAGAGAAGACTGAAACATGGTGACATGATCACATTATCTGATACTATGTTACTTTTCGGGGAAGAATTGTCGTCATCTGCACTTATGAACACACATAATGCAAGTGAACCAATGATTACTTCGACGCAATCACTACATGATTTAAAATCATTGAAGGAGGAGTTACAAAATTTACCCATGTCATATGTTGGCATTGTGCAGCAAATAGAAGAAATTATTTTCCGCCACTTGAAGCAAGAGCCTGTGAATGTACAGGCCGCTTTACAAGAAGTTATTGAGGTACTGATACGTAACAACATAGGTGACAGAGGAACTATTTTTCTGAAAGAAGGCTCAAAATTGTGGCCTATCGCATCGGCATCCTATAAAAAGTTTCGGTGATTTACCTGAGCATCCCCGCCCATAAAATATGCAGTGTTTCGTGTAATTCTTTTTCATAGTTACTAGGGAAAGCGGTCCACTTTTCTTCTGCAAAAACTTGTTTGACATTTGGCGCCATGTATACCACATCCCACATACCAAATATAATGGCATAGGTACGCAAAAAAATTTGAATTCCGTCTTGGTGAGAAATACCGAATTTCTCGTGTAAAATTTGGCTGGAATGTTCTAAATTTTTTGCCAAAATCTGTTGATAAGAACGTACAACTTCCTTATCAGCGGTTCTTCCCAACATTCCACTGCACGCCGCCATTAACGGCAAGAAAAACTTGCTTTCCACAACATAACGAGCGATGGTTTTTGTGATGTCGCTTATTTGTGAATTTTTTTTGGTCACGGCGTTATTTATCTGTACAAATAGCGGGTCCCATTGTTGTTGAAACAGGGTGAGGTAGATTTCTTCTTTAGACCCAAAATATAGGTAAATTGTCCCTTTGGCAACTTTCGAGGCCGTGGCAATTTGTTGTACGGAAGCAATTTTTCCTTTTTGGAGGAGTAACTGTAGTGCTGCGTTTAGAATATCTTCTTTGCGCTTTTGTTTTTCATCTTTTGATCGGGCTCGTTGATTTTTCATAAAAAAATATTTGACAAATGACCGGCGGTCAGTTATACTTACTTTCGTAATATCGTTTACCGAAAAATGGTAGTAATTTTTCAACTTTGATGTCGCAAAAAACGACGACAACTCTAACAAATTTCCTCAGGAGTTTAGAGATGCATAAGAGTATCACAATTCTTGCTATTTGTCTATCTTTCTGTTTCGTAATTGCAAATCCTTACGAAGGTTTTGAAGATATTATTGATGCTTTTGACAAAGACGGTTACAGCATAGCCAAAGTGGCTAAATACAAAAATGGTCGCGGTGCACTTGCGTTCCATAGAACTGCTGTGAATTACGAAACGAAAAAACCCAAACGTTTGTTCTATTTAGAAGGTAGCGCATACGAAATGGGATACCTTATGGCCCTTTTAGCTCATGAAGATGTGGAAATTACTTGCAGCAAATTTATCGACGGAGTTCTCACTGACTTTCTCAATGGGGATGTGGGAACGGGCAATCGCAGAAACGCTCTGTTAGAGATTGTGAAATCTTTCGTTTCTGAAGGTGTAAAAAATGTTCGTCCAGACGTTCCTAAAGAGTACATAGAGGAAATGGAAGGTCTAGTTGCTGGTTGCAAGGAAATGAATCCAGGAACAGAGGTTTCGGTAAACAAACTACTTATGGTAAACGTTGGCTTTGACTGTATTTTGTCGCGTTTCTACACTTTGGATTTCTCCAATATATGGGGAATTAAACCAGAAGAAATCAATGGCCCGGTAATGTGCAATGACTTCTCTGTTTTTGGCGATGCCACTGTAGATCGCAAGCACTATTTTGGTCGCGATTTCATGTTTCCTACTGGAAATATTTTAGAATATCAGCTAGGTATGACCATCTACAACCCCACCGACGGACGTATTCCCCTAATTGCAGTAAATTCTCCAGGAATGGTCGGTAGCATAACCACAATGAATGCCTACGGTGTGGGAATGGCAGTGGATAACTTAGCTGGAAATAATTGCAACCCTGAGCGAGTGGGAATCAACTCTATTATGATGTTACGCCATGTTAGCCACAGAGCAAAAAGCGCTAAGCAGGCTGTTGACATTATGGTAGATGTACCACGCGGTGTGAGCTGGCTGTACTTTATTGCTGACGGAACCAATGACAAAGCCGTTGTTGTTGAAGCGGGAATGACCACTGAAAAGCTTGATTTTCCTGCGTTTGCCAATCAAGATTTTATGTGGGCGGGAATGCTACCTAACCAAGATTTTCTAGAACTACACGAAAACCAAAAGCATCGCAAAGGTCTGACATTTCGTTGGAATGACTACAAGTACCCAGAAGCGTTCATGAAGTACAACGCCGATATGTTTGCGTACTTTGGCAAAAAAGAGCATAAAAATATTTGGGGAACACGCGGTTATATCAACAAAGACTACAAAGAAAAGAATTGTCCTCTATACTACTTCTTCCCTCCACAACGCGAAGACAAAGACGATGTACTTATCATGACCAACTTCAGCATTGTGCCAAGTATGCGACTATGCGGAATGAATCCATGGACCATCAGTGTATACAAGAAACGTTATGACGACATGCAGTGGCGCTATGATGAACTTAATGTTCAGATTCTAGATGCCTATGGAAAAATTGACGAGGCCAAAGCGATTGAAATTGTCGACTACCTAGCTCCATATCACAAGTTTCCAAATTACTACGAAAAGATCAAGAGTAGTCCAGATGGACATAGCAAAATTATCAAGGGTGCTGTCTCATTGTGCAATATGACCGACCGCGTAATTCATACACACGTTGGTTATTATGCAGATGGTTGGATCAAGGCAACTTTGGACAATTATTTAAAGAAGTAGTATTTATCATTTACAATCTACAATTAGAAGTATTTACCTAAGATGAAAAAAGCTCCCTGTTGGGAGCTTTTTTTGTTTTGCGAGTTGGGTATATTTGACGGTGAGGTTCTTTTGGGCTAGATTGTTTGGCTAAATGTTTTTGTTACCAGTTGTTTAATACTCTTTTGGCTTTTGCGTGACCTAAATCGGCGGCGCTTTGTATTAGCTGCCGCGCCTTTGTATTGTTTTGTTCTACACCTATGCCTGATTTGTAAAAGTACGCGAGTCTATACATCGCTTCACTGTCGTTGTTTTGCGCGGCCTTTTCATACCAAAAACATGCCTGTTTTGCATTTTTATTTGTTCCACGTCCAAGTTCGTAACTTTGAGCCACAGCGAAGAAGGCCAGTAAATAGTTGTTTTTTGCCGCTTGTAGGTACCAACGAAAGGATTCTTGGGCGTTGGGCGATACACCATATCCGTTGTTGTAGAACTGAGCGATTCGATACATGGCGGCTTTATTCTCTAACTTTGCGGCTTGCATGTAGTAAGTAAAGACTTTGCCGGGGTTTTTGCGCACACCCAAACCACGCATGTATAAATTGGCTAAGTTGATAATCGCGGTGGTGTAGTCTAAATCTGCGGCTTTTTTATATAGCTGTGCGGCTTTGCGGTAGTTTTTTTCGACTCCTAGGGCTTCTTGGTACATGTAAGCTAAGTTGTTGATGGCAACAACGTGCGATTGGGCGCTGGCTTTTTCATACCAGTATTTGGCTTTTTGGTAATCGCGTTCTACGGCGAATGCGGTGTCGTACATATAGCCTAGCATATACAAGGAAAATCCATCGCTGCTGTTTTTGAGTTTGTTTATTTGTTTCTTGGCTAGAACTACGGCTTCTTGGGTATTCTTTTGCACACCTTCGCCAAAAAATATCATTTTCGCTTTTTGCACTAAGTAGCGGTAATTGTGTGGATCTATGGCTAGGGCTTTCTGTAGTTCTTGCCATGACTCATCGTATTGGCGACGTTCATAGTAATCATGTTGTGCTTTGGCAAAGTATTTTCTTGCCTGTTCTTGGGTTTGTTGATTTTGTTTTTGCTTTGGTTTTGGCGATTGTGGTGCGGTGTTTTGCGTTAGGTACATGCCGACGCTAATAAGCACAATTGCGATGCTAGCTACCGCTATATATTTGTAGTTATTGGATGCTGAAAAAGATGGACGTTGTAGTTTTTTTAATTCTAGATAAAGTGTTGTTGCGTCACAGCGTTTGTATGCCTTTTTTTGTAGAGCGTGCTGTAGTATCTGTGAAAGTTGGCGGTGCATGTTTTTCTCATTGCGGTTTTGGGCGGATAGATTTTTATGGATAGGTGGGAGTTGCATTTGCGCGATGTTGACCATCGTAGCAACTTGAGTGTCTGCGGCAAAGGGTGAGCGTTGTTGCCACAGTAACATTTGGTAGATGGTTACTGCAACGGAGAATACGTCACTTTTTTTTGATAGACCGGCGTCGACTTGTTCGGGGCTTAGGTATCCCGACGTTCCCAAAACAGTACCAGTGGCGGTCATTCTATCTGCGACAGCGATATCTTTTCCCAGTCCGAGGTCGAGAATTTTTATTTGCCAAGTACTTTTATCGATTAAAATGTTGGCTGGTTTTATATCGCGGTGAATAATACCTATTTTGTTGAGATCTTTAATTGTCGCAGCGATTTGCGTCGCCATGACCAAGCGTTTTGCGAGTGGTAAAGTGTCGCTACTGTGCAATAGTTCTTTCAGGGAAATGCCTGAGGCATATTCCATTACGATAAAATTTTGTTGGGCAACGTTAAAGAAATCATAGACTTTGACAACATTGGGATGGTTGATTTTTGTCAAAAGCTCGTATTCGCGAACAAAACGTTTTACAAGCATCGCTGTTTCGCGGTTGCTGTGCATGTGTTTGATTGCCACTTGGTGATGGCTGGTGGTATGGGCAAGATAAACACTGCCCATACCACCAGCACCCAACAATTTGGTAATTTTGTATTTGTTATTTAGAACAGTACCAGGAGAAATTTTGTTGGGCTGTTGTGTCAACCGATGTATGCTTTGAAAATCTACCATTTTTTTGAGCCGTTATTAAACATCTCTTTTTGTCATCCACTTTTGTGCAGTTGCTGTTACTTTAGAAACGTCACCTTCTGCCTCGATGTTGCTTGCACCAAAAGCAAGTCCTGTACCTTTTTGGTTGGCCTTTTTAGGATGAATTACTTTTTCGCCAATGGTGTTTTCTGCAAATTCCGAGGAAGAGTTGTAAACCTTAATTCTTTCTTTGTTAATGTCGGCAATACTTTTTGCGGCTTTTTCTAGAACAGCATTGACAAGTCCTTTGGTGAGAATACGTCCTACAATAACAAAGCTAAATTTGCTACCCTGTTCGCGAAAATCGCTAATGTGTAGACCATCTTGACTAAGTTCGGAGCGCAATGCCATTTCTGCTGCTGTGGCCACTTCGGCAAATATATTATTGGTTCCATTTGCCCCCATAATATGGTTGAGACCTGCAAGGTTTTTGAGTTTGGCAATTACATAAACTGCACGGTGTTCCCCTCCCATCGCGCCAACATGGGTAATGGCAGATTCGATGGTGCCGCTTAAACTACTTTTGGGTTGAAATCCGGTAACAGGATCTACAATGTCTTTGCGCGCTGATTTGAAAAGAGCTTTGGCGATGCTGTCATCTTCGATACCTTGTTCCTTGGCAAATTTAACAAATTCTGCTTCCTTGAGTTCCTCTTGGCTTTTCATTTCATCCTTTTTACGCCGCAAAGCGTATTTTAAAGAGCCAATGGCTTTGATCTGTTTGTAGATGTAATTTTTTGCGTTTACCTTGCCTTCGTCGTAAGTAGAGTAGTGATTTAGGGCATGCTCCAAGATAGCGCCGTTTGCAACATCTTTGGGTTGTAGACTGAATGATTTTATCATTCTTTTGTAGAACTTTTGTGTGAGATCTACATCAAATTTGTCCATCTTTCTTTTCTTTTTCTTAGGCGGAGCTTGGCTTTCTTGACTCTGGTCTGAACTTTGCTCTGGCTCGGGATCTTGTGTTTGCGGAGTATCTAATGCTGCGAAAGATTTTTTAAGTTCTACGATTTGGTCTGCGGTGGATAAGACATCACCAACATCACTCTCTCCGGTAATGGTACTTACGCCCCAAGTGATAGCGGTTCCATGTTGCGACTTGTGCTTAAGGTGAACAATAGAACCTACAGTGGTTCCTTTGACTTGCGTTTTGTTAATTTCAGCAAATTCATTCTCTGCAGCAGTGAGTTTTGCTTCGACCTCTTCGAGGCTGACTTCACCGACGACGACAAAACTAAATTCGTCCCCTCCGTGGCGAAAACTACCAACAAATCCTTTGCTGTTGAGTTGATTGATGTGCTTGTGGGCTTTTTGAGTAGCGGTTATCAGTATTTTTTCACCTTCACTGCGTCCCAATGCCTCATTCAAACCCCCGAGGTTTCTTACATCGATTTCCACGTAAAAAGCTTTCTCCGTTATAGAGTTACCAACATGTTCAATCGCTCTTACGACCGTTGGTTTTCTATCGGCCGCCACTTCGAATTTGGTTAAGGGGTCTTCGTCAGGAGTATCTTTACGTGCCTCTGCGTACAGTTTGTCAATTTGTTGAGGATCTGTTATACCTTTGGCTTTGGCTTCTTCGACAAATTGCTCTTTGCGAATTTCGCTTTCGCTCTTAAAAACGCCTTGGATGATAGGCGCTTTTGGGGTGTTGCGTTGTAGAAAACCATTGATTGATCTTCGCGAAAAAGATTGTTGTTTCCCGGAAAGAAGACGAGTTACAGCATCATTGCCCACCATTTTTTGCAATTGCATTATGTCGTTGTATTGCAAAGAACCTGGATCGCTTTCCAGTCGTTGGAAAACGTTTTGCGTATTTTTTTTGAGATTTTGCGAAAAGTTTTGCTTCTGTGTTTTTTGCGTTGGAATAGTTTTTGTTGTGTCATGCTTTTGATTCATGTGAGTAACTCCAAACAGTCAAGCGAAAAAGTGTACACCCAAACCAACTAAATAGCATTGCAAAGCCTTATGTTTTACAAAATGCTTTTCTGCGAAAAAGCATTTTTATTGTACCACACTCAACTATTTGTAACCAATAGATTTGTCTTGCTACAGAAAATTTCGTTCAAATACACAACAAAACAGTTTTTATGGTAGAACGCCATTCGGAACATATTGAATATTTGTTATAATTGATAAAATTGATTCAATAAAATAGGAGAATGTAATCATGCGAAAATTATTTTTACTGTTATGTCTTATTTTTAGTGTTTGTCTCCATACAGACGAAATTTGGCAACAGGGTGTTCAATTAGAGAAAGAGGATAAATGGCAGGAAGCAGGTGATTTTTATTTTGCCATTGCCCAAAAAAACGCCGACAACAAAATAAAGCTAGAAGCTTTTTTAAAAGCGAGAAGAAGTTACCACAAAGCCAACAATAAAATTCAAATAGCGGCGAGTTATTTTGGCGCATTGGCTCTTGATCCACAAAATAAAGCGAAGTATTGGAAACAGATTTGGCATATCGGTGAAGAACTGGAACACAAGAGAAATTGGCTAGTGGCCGCGAAATACTACGCGAGTTTTGCGCATCACACGCGCGAAGCGCAAATAAAAACAGCTTTCTGCCACAAACAAGTGGGCGAATACGTCAAAGCAGCAGACTGTTATCGTGAGATGCTAAAATCATGGAGCAAGCAAGAACAGCGTCGTTATATCCGTTGGGGAGAGGAAGCTGCCAAATATTATGAAGAGGGCGAAGAGTGGTTGTCGCGTGGTTTGGTCTATGAAATTTTGTACAAAAATACCGAGAATTCTTCTTACCTTATGAAAGCAGCAGAAGCATTTTCGCGTTCAAAAGATACGTTCAACAAGAGTAGTGAGACATACAAAATAGCAAGTCAAATAGAAAAAAACGCCACAAAAGCACGCCGACTATGGGATAAGCATCTGTATTACAAGTTAAAGCATGCCGATTTGCTATATGCAAAAGAAGGGAAAGACAATAAAATAAGTGCGGCACAAGAATATATTGCATATGCCGATGGTATGGCGCCGCGCGAGTATTATAAAGCTAGTGAGGTTTATTGGAAAGTGGTCGATTTGTACAAGGCTCTCGGAGGAACGGACTACTATGCACATGTTTATTTTCGCATGGCGAAGTTAGAGGAGTTACACAAAAATTTTTCTCAGGCGTATAACCAAGTTTACAAGGCGATTCGCGCCGAAGAAAAGACCGCAAAAGATATGGAGAAATTGCCATCTTCTCTTGGTAAATTACAGGAATATTTTACGGCGCTTTTGCAAATGTCAACCCACTCTGGACGAGAACAAGACGCATTGCGTAAGCAACAACAAACTATTGAGCGATTACGCCAACATTATGCAGGGCAAAGCGAGGCACTCGCGCTACTTGATGATCTGTATGCAACGCTTCAGGTGGAAAAGTAGTATCATTTCGGTGACGGCTACGATTAGGGTCACGGTCAGGTCTCGGTCGCGTTTTTTGTTACTGTGAATTTTTAGAGACCATGTTTTTTAAGCCTTGGGATACAGAAAATAGTGGTTGGTATCCCAAATCTTGTTGGGCATGGTCTATTCTTAAAGTGCAATGGACATCACATAAGCGGCGTGGCGCGTGATTGGTGGTTGTTTTTTTATGGCCAATATACGCCACAAAAATTCTATAATGCGTGCGGCACTACGGGCGACAAAACGCGGTACAGATTTTTTTGGCAAGTTAACACCTTGTGTTTGTAGCATCTGTGTTAAAAATTGGCGCATATCTTGGTCTTCATTGTCGGTAATGAAGTATTTTTCGCCTCCGGTTCCCTTTGTTAGTGCTAGAGTAATGGCATGAACTAAATTGTCTATGTATACTGTGGATGTTTGGTAGTGCCCGCCCCCAATCCATTTGAATTTCCCGGTTGCGACCATGTCGCGAATCGCGGGTACGATGGTTTTATCTCCTGGACCCCATATAAGTCGTGGGCGCAGGCATATAGTCGTGAAATGGGCATCATTGGCCATTACAACGGCCTTTTCTGCCGCGGCCTTTGTTCGCGAATAAAGAATCGGGGTTTTCTGGGGGTATGGATAATTTTCGTCGATGTTGCGTAAATGTTGCCCATGAAACAAAACGGCTTCTGTACTTATGTGAATAAAGCGCTTTACTCCAGCTTGTTTGGCTACGTCTAACAATTGTTGTGTACCAACGACATTTGCTTGCCAAAATTGTTCTTCACTTCCCCATTCTTCTACAAAAGCGGCACAATGAATTACCACTTCGCAATCTTGGAGGTCCTGTGCTTTTACAGAGCCGAGCGCACATTTTACAGGATGAGCACCTGCTTCGGAAACTACTTGTGCGCTTTGTTCCGATCTGGCCATCGCCATAACTTTGTGATTTTTTGCGAGACTTTTTGTCGTTGCTTTTCCCACAAAACCAGAAGCTCCGGTAATAAAAATTTGCATGCTGACCTCCATATTGAGTAATTTTCTTTTAGCACCGCGAACTATGCTATGCTAAAGTAGTAAGACTAAGGGCAAGCCCTAATTACAATATTCTTTTTGAAGTTCTCTAAACACATGATAGGTGTAGACCATGGAAAACACCATTATTATTGTACAAGTGAGTATATATTTTTTGATACCAATTATAGCACAATATTTGGTGCGTTTGCGTTTTTTTTCGTGGCTGGGTACTGTTGCTCTTTGTTATGTGGCTGGTTTTGCGATGAATTTAGTTGCGGTAAACTGGCGCATAGATGTTGCACAGTCTATTGCCGAGATAGTGATTCCGATTGCGATTCCACTGTTACTATTCAATTTACAATTTTTTGCATGGTTGCGTTGTACGCGCACGGTCATTATCGCATTTGTTCTGGCGACCGTAAGTGCCATCGCATCTACTTTGCTTATCGCGCCTTTTTTCTTACAAAGTCACCCCGAAATGTGGAAAATGGCGGGCATGTTTTTGGGGGTTTATACCGGGGGAACACCAAATGTCGCTAGCGTAGGTCTAGCTCTAGAGGCACAAGAGTCTACATTTACCATTGTCAACAGTGTTGACTTTGTGGTAAGTGCCGCTTACTTTGTCTTTTGCATAACTTTATTGAAACCCATTGTACAAAAATGGTTACCGCGTTTTGATCTCGACATTCCCGATCCCCACGTTGCGTCGTCGGAAAAATCCATTCCCCAAGCTATTTTTGTCGTTGTTTTGGCGGCAATGATTGTCGCCATTTCTTGTGGAGTATCGTTTGCGCTATTTGCCAAAATCAATGTACCATTTGTGATGTTTGGTATTACCGCCCTGGGAATGGCCGCTTCGCTAGTGGAAAAGATACAAAATATCCACGTAAGTACTTATCTTGGGGATTATTTTATCCTCGTCTTCTGCGCAGCGATGGGGAATGTTACGAATATAAGCAAAATGTTAGAACAGGGCGGTAGTACGCTTTACTATTGTATACTTGTCGTTAGCACGACGGTGTGTATTTATTATGTGCTGTGTTTCGTTATGCGCATTGATGTAGATACGGCCATCATTACGTCAACGGCGGCTATTTTTGGACCGGCTTTTATTGCTCCTGTTGCGCAGGCAATCGGCAATGAACGCGTTGTGATGTCGGGCTTAACCGCTGGTTTGCTGGGGTATGTGGTTGGAAACTATGCTGGAATTAGCATAGCTTATTTATTGTATCAATTTAGCTAAATAAAAATGAAAGGATTTACCATTGAAGATTCCACAACAAGGATTGAGTGCACAAGATGTAATGCAACAACTAAACTCTTATCGTCAACAGGACTTGAATTGGCGTGATGGAAAAACGTTTAGTTATATATATGATGCTGGACAGGAAGTGGAAAATATTTGTAAAGAGGCTTATCTGGCGTTTTTGACGGAAAGTGGCCTTGATCCTCTCTCTTTTCGCAGTTTGCTAAAATTAGAAAATGATGTGGCGTCGATGGCGAAAAATCACTTGCGTGGAGACGACGAAGTTGTGGGAACTTTCAGTAGCGGCGGAACGGAAAGTATTATTCTCGCGGTAAAAGCAGCGCGAGATTATGCGCGTCATGAGCGAAATATTACGCAGGCGGAAATTATTCTCCCGGTAACCGCGCACGCCGCTTTCTTCAAGGCAGCAGATTATTTGGGCATCAAAGCGATTACCGTAGATGTGAATCCCGAAACGTATAAAGCCGAAACATCAAAAATCGCCGCGGCAATTACTGAAAATACTGTACTTTTGGTCGGTTCTGCTCCTTCGTACGCTCACGGAGTTATCGATCCTATCGCTGAAATCGGACAGCTAGCTCTAGATCGTGGTATCTTGTTCCACGTCGATGGCTGCATCGGCGGATTTTTATTACCTTTTATGCGTAAAATGGGTGTCGCCGTACCTGATTTTGATTTTACGGTTCCAGGCGTAACGTCTATCTCAATGGATTTCCACAAATATGCCTATGTGGTGAAGGGAGCGTCCATTGTAATGTACAAAAACAAGAATCTGCGTAAATATCAGTTTTACGCGTGTACGGATTGGACCGGATATCCAGTAGTAAATCCCACCGTGCAAAGTTCAAAATCAGGTGGCCCTGTGGCAAGTGCTTGGGCAACGATGAATTTTTTGGGAGAAAACGGTTATCTCGATCTAGCGCGTCAATTACACGAAGCGACGCAAAAATTTGTTGCCGGGGTGGAAAAAATGCCTGATTTACAGGTAATGGGAACGCCGGAAATGACACTTGTCGCGGTAAAATCAGACACCATCAATATTTTTCACGTGGTCGACGAGATGAAAGTACGTGGCTGGCATATCCAAGCACAGTTAGCCGTTGGTGGTCACAAGGAAAACTTTCATCTGACGATCCAACCTTCGAACGTGGCCAAGATGGATGAAATGTTAGTAGATCTCGAAGAGAGTGTACGTGCCGTGAAGGAATTACCTCTTTCGCCTATTCCGCCACAGCTACAGAGTTTACTGGGGGCTGTTGCCTCTGGAAGCGTTCCTCTAGATAATTTGGGCGCACTTTTACAAAATGCCGGAATACAGGGCGACAAACTCCCCGAACGCACGGCGGTCATCAATAGTTTGCTAAATCATTTGCCATGTGCGATCCGTACACAAATACTTCTCAATTTCTTCAATGAGGTGTTTCGTAGCGAATAAGTACAATGTCTGAGGAAAAATACAATGACAATTAACAATAACCCTCCTTGTTTTTTGAAATCTCCAGATGGCAAACAACAAGTGGGGCCTTACACTTTCCATCAAGTCTACCAATATTATGCCAATGGTAAAGTAAAGACGGATCATTTAATGTCTCTTGATCGCAATAGCTGGCACAATGTGGGGCAAGTTTTTGCCTCACAAGATGCCATGCGTAGATTTATTCAGTCGCAACAAGCAACAGTGTTTACCGATGACAATATCGTTTTAGGACAAGAAGACAAAAATAATCTCGATAGTTTTTGTGCACTTTTTGAAAGCAACGATGAACCACAAAAAGTGGATACGTTGATTGCAAGTAGTGTCGAAAACCAAGATGATGGGATATTTGGCGATTATGAAATTCTCGGAGAACTCGGTCGCGGTGGTATGGGGGTTGTCTACAAAGTAGAACATCGCCATATGAAAAGGACAATGGCACTAAAAGTGTTGTTGACCGAATCGGCATCCGACAAAGATGTAAAACGTTTTGTTCGTGAAGCCAAATTAACGGCAGCACTCATGGACAAGAGCAAGAAAAAAGAGTGCAAGAACATCGTAGAGATATACCACTACGGAGAAACGCCCGCACCACATATTGCGATGGAGTATGTGGAAGGGCAAACTCTAGGAGATTTTCTTCGCAAAAAACGCGGTAGGCTCTCGGAGCGCGAAGCGGCGAAGTTGTTTTTGCAGATATGCGAAGGACTTACCTACGCCCATGAAAAAGAAGTCCTTCACCGTGACTTAAAGCCCGGAAACATACTCATTAACAACGAAGGTGTTGCCAAAGTGATGGATTTTGGCTTGGCAAAGCCGTTTTCTCTGGAAGAAGATGAAGCGTTGTCGGTAAAAGGGGAACTGATCGGTACACCACAATACATGTCTCCGGAACAGGCTTCGACAAAGAAAGAACTCGACCATCGCAGTGACATCTATTCTCTAGGTGCGATCTTTTACGAAATGTTGTGTGGAAATCCGCCATTTAAAGGCGAGGGCAATACTCTGTCACTACTTTTTAAAATCATTCGCGAAAAAATCACACCTCTAAAAGAAATAAAGCCCGATATCCACGAAGATTTGCACCTAATTACCATGAAATGCCTGGAGAAAGATCGCGACAACCGCTATCGTCGTTGTCGGCACATCGTGCAAGATCTACGCAAATTTTTGAAGAACCAACCGATTTCTCTGCGTCCTCCAGGACTGTGGGAAAGAGTTGTCGTCAAGGTGCGCGAAGAAAAGAAACTGGTGCTGGCCGTGGCTGTTGCAATGTCTATTATGTTTGTTTTTGTGGGACTAGGGACGCTGATTCGTGTGGAGCAACAAAATGCGCAGGCAGAAAAACAATACATGGAACAGTCCGCTAGATTTCACAACCGCGACTTTACCACCGACTTTTCGCAGTGTGTAAAAAGTAATAAAGGCAGAGTGGAATATTTATGGATACAGGGTATTGTTCATTTGATTAATGGTAGGATTACAGAAGCGCAGAAAAAGTTTGATGATGTTTGGTCGATTAAGGTGCCCGCAGGACAAGAAAAGAACAAGTTAATTATCTTGCGCACAACTTGTGCGGTCATGCTCAAAAACAACGAGAAAGCGAAAAAAATCTTTGCTGGTTATAATAAAAAATACCTAGTGGATTTGACTGTGAATGAGTTCACCAGAACCACATTTAATGTCGCATCGTATCGCGAAGATTTTTCTAGAGAAAAAGCTAGGTATTTTCTGATTATTTCTCTATTGCAAAAAAGTCAAAGTGCCCATGCATATGGTAATTTACTATTTAATAAAAGTGACGTGGAAGATGCTGTTGCCAGAGATCTGACACGCAAATATTACAATGTTAAACATCTGTTAGACTCTCCAACACCGTGGATAAAGTCGATGATGGATACAGCGCAAATTACCTTTTTGGAAATGCAGGATATTATTTGCCAAATAGGAGGGGTATGGCTTTGTGACATGAGAAGTGCGTATTGGTCGCATTTACCTCCGAATGTTCAAGGTCAGTATGCAAGTTTCTATCAAAAAGCATATGCAAAAAGCATCGGGAAAAGTGTTTTACGTACGGAAAATATTGCCAGTTGTGACTTTAAATTTTCGCTCATTCCACCAGGATATTTTCGTATAGGTGATCCCCATTCTACATTTGAAGATGGCCCGGCATTTGATCATTACTTTGAAAAACATTTTTGGATATTACAAAATGAAGTAACCCAAAATCAATGGGTTGCTGTTATGAAAAGACTACCTAAAGCATATCAATCTTCCAATAATAAAGTAGAAAAAGATTTAAACGCTCCCGTTACTCAATTTACCTATCAAGAACTTGGTAGATTTTTTAGCAAATCCAAATTTGAACTTCCTCATGAAATCCAATGGGAATACGCGTGTCGTTCAGGCACTACCTCAAAATGGTTTTGGAAAAAGTATGGCGAAAAGTCAAATATTGAAAAACAATACCTGCTTTACGAAGGATACGACCAACTATCTATGCCCATCAGATTCAAAATTAAAGACTGCAAAGAAAATAGCTGGGGATTATATCAAGTGAGTGGAAATGCTTCTGAACTGTGCTCTAATGTATATATAAAGTATCGTCAACTAATAAGAAATAAACGCTTTACAAGTAATTATAAATTGAGGCTATTTAATAGTCAAAAAGACAGAAAGGTATTAATTGTTATGAGAGGGGGCTATTTGTATGCAGATAGTCCAGAACATTGTTCTTCAAGCAGTAGGATTAATATTACTATTGGACAATTAAATGATAGGCCTAATTTTTTGTTGGGCTTTAGATTACTAATGAGTGAATAATCACCCATTAGTAATTATTTGTGATTATGGTAACTCAAACTTTACATAACCCAAAAATGGGATTAAAAAGCTTTTGTCGGTAAAATTCCATTCAAAAGTATTCTCTGTAGAAGAGGTTTCTTCGTCACCTTTGGCAAAAGATGGAATTTTGGAATGCCAGCGCACAGGATTTCCTGGTAAGGTAACACTGTGTTGTGCAGGATCTTTTTTATTGTTTGGTGGGCCAATCGGAAACAAATACACCACTTTTCGTGGAGCCGCTTGTCCTTCGATACTCACCTGTACATTGCGTACAGTTTTTTGTTTCGGTTTGTGTCCACCACCGCATAATTGTTCAATAATGTTGTTCGGGTTAATGCTATGTTTACCAGATTTTCCGTGTTTGACGGCAAAGATTAAGGTCTTCACTTTGGTAAAAGACGCGGTCAAAGTTTGTCCGTTTTCGTCTTTTGTTGTTTTACTGGCAACTTTGCATAGTCCTCGTAGTTGACGTTTTTGGATATGCTTCCATGCAAAACGAGCCACGCGCGGATGAAGACGCATAACTTTATCCATATCCTTCAAACGCTTTTGTACGTCGTTACCACAACGCTTTTGGCAGATACCAGAACCGAGAATTTGTAGTTGTACCTTGGGGTCGTTCCACTCAAGGGTAATTTCTACGTTTTCTTGTTCTTGTTCGTACTCCACGATGAATAGTGCGCAACGGTCAGAACCGAGCGTACCTATTTGTGCCTGTACTTTTTGGTCGTTTTTAATGCCTTGTGGAGCATAACGAAAAGTTTTGTTTAGAGGCAACAACTGTGCGTCAAGTCCACCAAAAATAAAAGCATCGATATTTTCGTTACGTTGGGTAGGGATGTTAGGAAAACTCGCGGTACCATTGTAGAAAGCAATGGGCGAATCTTCGCGCTGCTTCCAGGTAAAGGTAGTTAGGTCAAATTCCCAAGTTTCTTGAGAAGAAACGTCACCCTCGGTGAGTCCTCCAAACATAAATAATGACGCGCCATTTTTCGCCATGGCGTGTAGAAAACGCGCTTCAGGTTCAGCTCCTGGAGGCAAGGTAACGGGAAACCATTGGTCTTGGTCGATGTCGTACTGCATAATACTTCCGGTGGGATTTCCCTGAGCATCACTACCAAAAAATACCAAGATCGATTTTCCTTCGGCAGCAACGGTGTGAGCCAAACGACCACCTTCAAAGTTTGTGGCTTTTTGTGACCAAATACCTGTTTCAGGATTGAATTCCCAAATGCTTGCATCCAAAGTTCCGTCTGCTTGGATACCGCCAAATAGATAGATTTTGCCATCCACGGCCGCAGTACGGTGAAACATGCGCTCTGGCGGTGCGAATGATTGTGACACTTGTTGCCAGGTGTTGGTGGTGAAGTCAAAGCTATGTAGATCGTTGAGTAAACGATTGTTGGCATCGCGTCCACCGAAAACGTACATTTTGTTTCCCACGACTGTGGCGCTGTGTGCTTTACGCGGAGATGGGGGATTTGTATCGTCTACTTCTTCCCAAAACTCATTTGTAAATTGCCACATATCGTTGAAAAAAGCGTCGTCACCTGTAATGTCTTCGCCACCAAAGACATACACCTTACCGCTAAAAACCACCGAAGTGTGCGCTGCACGTGCTGGTGGGCTTACTGCGATATTTACTTCTTGCCATTCCTCTGCCGCTCCCCATGATGAACCTATGAGCAGGAAAATAGCAAAAATGATAAACAATTTATTCATAATTCGAATTCCTGACTAAATTTACTGAGATTTTCAGTTATAAATTTATCTTAGCATATCTAGTTATTTACATAAAGCTTTATATTGTAAAAAAAATATGAGTTTACGATAAAAAACTTATAACAATTTACCCAAGGTAAAAGCAACCACGGCAATGACTACTGCGGCAACCATGGCGCGTGGATCGCGCTTAACCTTTTGGCAATGGTCTTGGACGGCCATTTTATCCAGTTTTTCTTTTAAACGTCTTTTCTCTTGTTCGTCATCTATGTCACCGAGTACGCGTTCGGCGAGATTGAAATCTTTTTGACAAATCCCGACTTCGCAGTACAAAATCGAACCTTGGCGTTTTCCTTCCACAGCTTCAGGGTTTTCAGGCCAAATACGTAAGGCTTCGTTAAAACCAAACAATGCCCTGGATATCGGGCAATATGGATTGGGAATTTTTTTGCGTACTTCTTCTAGGTTATTTTTGCCATTGGTTAATTCTTTTAGAACATCGTGTGCGATATCTAAAAATTCTTGTGCTTCTTTGGTGATGTTGATGCTTTCCCAGTGATTTAAAAATTTGTGGATGGCGTCTTGTAGTTCTTCCATACTACGATAGCGGTCTTCGGGGTCTTTTTGTAAGGTTTTGTAGCAAATGTTGCGCAACTCTTCGGGAATACGATCATCTATTTCGGGAATATGTCCCTCTGAAGACAGGCGAATACTCTCCCAAATAGTGTTGCTATGATGTGGAGCTTTGCCCATTAAAACATAATACAAAATGCCGCCTAGTAGATATACATCTGTCCATGGGCCTATTTTTTTGCCTTCGCCGTTGGATAGCTCGGGGGACATATAGTTTGGTGTACCCATGGGCGTATCGATAGCCGTTTTGTGCAATGTGGGAGCATTTTCACTTTTGTCCAAACTAACGGCAATTCCCCAGTCCATGAGGAACACTTCGCCAAACTCTCCGACCATAATATTTGCAGGTTTGAGATCGTTGTGTATAATTTTTTTGCTGTGGGCATAGGCCAGAGCATCACTGACACGCAGTAGAATTTCTAAATGCTTTTGGATGTGGTCGGGTGTCCCTATTTGTTGTTTTTCGTCTTTTAGTAGTTGCCTCCAACTCTTGCCGCGTACTAATTTCATGGTTAAGAGTGGGTTGCCTTCGGTGTCCATGCCGAGTTCATGAATTGGGATAATGTTGGGGTGGTCGAGAAAAGCGGTGACGCGTGCTTCCATGACAAACTTTTTTTTATTAGTTTCGTCATCCTGGTCGTGTAAACGTTTTATGGCAATTTCGCGTCGTAAACTATTTTGTTTTCCTTTTAAAATAACTCCCATTCCACCGCGGGCAATTTCTTGGTGAACTTGCAAAGAAGATAAACTGTTATTTTGTGTCGGGTCTTCACAGCGTATTTTGTTTACATGAGAATCTACAGGCAGTACAACGGTGTCGCCTTCTAGGTAATTCTCCGCCGAAGAGTCGTTGATGGTAAATTCATTGACCATTTGTGGAGAATCCATGTCGCTAATCGTTATATTCGACACGCGTACGTCGGCAACGGTGTCCATGGTTTCATCTATGTCTTCATGGGAAACATTTCCGTGAATCTCTTCGGTTTTATCTGCAACAGTGGCGATGGTTTCATCGAAAAATGTATCGGGACGTTTTACATCGACAGAGGCAATCGTTTCTTCTCCAAAAGCATCCGATTGCTCTCCACCGACCGTCATAGGCTCCGTGGCAGCCATATCGTCTATTTCGCCACTGTCAAAACCACTGATGTCAATCATTTCGTTGTGTTGTATGGGTTGTAGTTTACTGTTACCGATATTGTCAATCTTTACCGTGGGAAGATCATGCAGCGATGTATTGGCCACTTTGTCTATTTTGTAGGTAAGCTCAGGGTTTTCAACCGCAACATTGCCAACAATAGTTTTCCAGGTATTGTGCAATTCGCTATTCACAGTTTACTCCTTTTTGGCTTGTTCTTTATAAATTTGGAGATGTTTCACTGATAGATCTGTTTTGCCAATTTTGTGATAAAGCCCTGAAAGTAAAAAGTGGGCCTCTTTGTACTTGGGTTTATATTGCAATGCTTTTTTTAGATGTTCAACTGCCGTTTCATAATCGCGACGTTTTTCGCAAATAACCGCTAGCCAATAATAGCTTAAAGGAGCATTGGCCGTAATAGAGATAATCGCGCGATGTATTTTCTCTGCGCGAGGATAATCTTTGCGCCGCACGGCATTTTCGGCTTTTTCCGCTAAAATTTTGAGGCGTATTAGTTTGAAGTTTTCCAGTGATTTTTTGAGGTCTTCAATGCGTTTTTGGATGCGTTTTTTTTCTTCTAAATCAGACGTCAGGGCCACAAACTTCTCAAAATGTTCTACGGTTTGCTGATATTTTTTTTGTGCTTGGTACTCGTAAGCAATACCTAGCTCGACTAGTGCAAAACCTTCTTTTGCACGCGGATCACTTGGATCGATACTCTGCACCTTTGTGTAGTGGCTGCGCGCTTTTTCCCATTCTTTGGTCTTTAAGAAAATAGTTCCAATGAGCAAATGGGCTTCTAAATGCTGAGAATTGTGCTTGATTGCTTGGTTAAGCGCTTTGATTCCCTTGTCGGCCTCTTTGTTGTTGAGAAGTTCCTTGCCTTGTTCAAAATATAAAAAACTCAGGTATTTTGCGTCTGGCTTTGAGAGCTTTTCAAAATTTTTAATTGCCTCAGCAAATCTTTTTTCCTTGGCGAGAATTTTTGATAAACGCACAATGGTTGCCGCAGAGTATTTTTCGCGTAGTTTTTTGTATAGCTCTTTTATGACACGGTCGTTTACCACCGAGAGTGCGGCTTGGATATATGCCGCTTCTTCATCAGCGATAGGATCTATCACTTTTTTGGCCTCTTCCCACTCTCCCATTGCCGTTAAGGTGATGGCTAGATAACTTAAAGCTTCTTTGTGTTTGGGAATTAAACGCAGTATGCGTTCATAATGTTCCTTGGCCTCACTATATTTTTTTAGCTTATGATAAATTTTACCACTTTCTAGTAGTGCGTCCACATAATTCTCGTCGAGAGCCAATACTTGTTGTAGCCTCTTTAGCGCTAGCTTGAACTTGCCGTGTTGCATGAGTAGTCTGGCTTGTTTGACGTATTTCTCCTGTGCTCCCACAATGACTTGGTTTTGTTTTATGCTGTTGTAGTAGAGTTGCGCTTTGCGAAAGCGAGGGAATTGTGTCGTTATTTTTTGTAGAACGGAAAGTGCGGTAACGTAATCTTCTTCCAGGTGAAATAACTGCGCCTGCTGGAAGGCAATTTCAATATTTTGTGGGTATTTTTCCATGGCGTATTTTAGCCATTTACGCACTTTTGTGAAGTTTTCTTTGTTGTTGGTGCGCAAGTAGGTTGCGATTAAAAATTGCAATTCTACTAAATTGTTATCGCGCGACTGGATATATTTTGCACATTGTTGTGCGGCTTTTTCCAGTTCACCTTCATCATTGGCAACGTAGGCTTCCAGTAATTTATATTGTGTCGTTGCTTGTGGGATTTTTTGCATAATTTTGCGTGCGGCCAACGCATAATTGACATGAAAATAAAATCGCGAGATACGGTACAGGTGATCAATATTTTTCGTATCACAGGAAACGCTTTCGTCGTCTTCTATTTGTGAAACGACGTTATCTTCCGAGTTTTTGCCATAAACTGCGAAAGCTTCATTGCAATAGACAAGACTCCACGCCGCACTATTTACCAGGGTACGACATAAATCCATGGAGTATGGTAGACGATGGTCGATGATGGCACTATCAAAATCGTAACGCTTTGCTATTTCATCCCACTCTTTTGGATCGTGGCGCATAATCGTTGATGTATTGTAAATCGTATTGGGATATTTTTGCTGAAGATCGATAAAAATCGGTTTTTGGAGTTGAAAACTCAAATATCCACCACAGGAGATATCATTGTAGGATCGCGCGAAATTTGTTTCCACCAAAGTAAGGCGCGGTGGCTTTTGCATTTGCGATACATGAACAATGTGCCATCCACATGTACACAAATAAAGAACTGTGAGTGCTATTGTTACGCGCTTTGTTGGCAATGACAGATGATTTTGTAAAAGCAAACCACACATAAAAATAGTGGTAAGTGCCCATACTGGGTAAATAAAACTAAGGACGACAAGTAGGAATACTAACGACACTTTTTTGACATCTTGGTAGTTTTGCATAAGGATGGCGAGAATGAGCAACCACCACATCGGGGAAGAAAAGAGGGCAATATTGGTGATAGACCAGTTTGCTTCTAAGGCCGGTACCCATATCGATATAGGGTGTGGAGATACAAAAGAGCATAATAGTGTTCCCACGGATATATAAATTGCATGACGAAATCGGTGTTGCGACCACAGGACAATAAACATCACAAATGGCACAAATACAAAGCTCGGATGAAGATTTGCCCAAAGTATTTGTAGCGGTAACATCAGCCACAAAAGCTTGCTACGTGTGAAGAGTATGGCTAAGGCAATTAGTATAAATAGTATGCTGTGTTCGCTACAAGAAAGAGTAGGGTATATCGCTATCGTAAGTAGAGCGAACAAGGCGGGTTTTAGTCCAAAAACCATAGCAAAGGCGGCACTCCACATGAGTACGGTGAGAATTGCCCAACCAATCTCTCCCCAAAGTTTGTAACCCGCGTATATCACTGTGTCATATAACCAGTAAAGATTTGGTTGGTTTTCATTGTGACTAAAGGAAATTTGTTCGTAGCCGAGTTGTTGCGTACCTTCTAGAGTAATACGTCCTTTACTCATATGTGAGTAAAAAGTGTCGTCAACAACAGGAGAGATAAAGAAAATAGCAGAGAGTAAGAATAGTACAGTGAGATTTCTCATGGTAGCTCCAGACCAGACATATACCGTATGTTGTAGATAAAAATTTTTGATACACCTGCGGGCGACGAGCTTTATGCCGAAATAAAATTAACCACAGATGACTCAGAGAAAATGACAAATTTGTCTTTTAATTTTTTGAGTCTTCTGTGGTTAATTTCAAAGATAGACGTTCAATTACTTTTTAATTTTCGTCTTCTTGCGCTTTTAAAGTTCCTACAACTTCATCAACAAGTCCATAGTCTTTTGCTTGTTGTGGAGACATGTAGAAATCTCGATCAGAGTCTTTAGCAATGACATCGACATTTTTGCCAGTATGTGTTGCCACAATGCTGTACAATGTATCTTTTAAACGTAGTATTTCTTCAGCATTAATCAAAATATCTTTTGCTGTACCGCGCGCACCACCCCATGGTTGGTGTAGCATGATGCGTGCATTTGGCAGCGCATGTCTTTTTCCTTTTGTTCCTCCAGCGAGGAGTATCGCACCCATGCTCGCTGCCTGACCAATACAGTATGTCGCCACATCACATTGCACAAATTGCATTGTGTCGTAAATAGCTAACCCTGCAGTGACCGATCCTCCGGGTGAATTGATATATAGACTGATGTCTTGTTTTTTGTTTTCCATTTGCAGAAATAGCATTTGCGCAATTACAAGATTGGCAACGTGTTCATCTATACCTGAACCAATGAAAATAATACGATCTTTCAACAATCTGGAAAATATATCATAAGGGCGTTCGCCACGGCCTGTTTGTTCAACGACCATCGGAACATTTAAATAATTCCATGTCATGCGTAAGAATCCTTATTTTTTACTTTTCTTTTTGGCGTCTTTTTTCTTTTTGTCACTACCACTTTTTTTGTTATCTGCCTTGTCGCTTTTTTTATCGCTTTTTTTCTTGTCGCTCTTTTTTTCTTCTTTTTTTTCTGTCTTTTCGCTTTGCTTGACTTCTACTTTAGCATTTTCGCGTAAAAACTCAAGTACTTTTTGATTCTTGAGTTGTCCGTAAATATCATCTAGCATACCTTGCTGTTCGAACAATTTACGCAATTGGTGTGGCCATTGTCCACCGCCTTGATAACGAGCTATTTGATTAATGTAGTCGTCAATTTCTTTACGAGATACATCAATATTTTGTTGTTCGGCGATATGATTAATTAAGAATATTTCGCGTAGTTGATTTTCCACGTCGCTGCGTATTTTTTCGGCATCGATTTCTTTTTCTATTTCTTCTGCACTTTTTTCTTCGCGCTCGAGTTTTTTCTTTTGCTCTTCGATGCTGGCATCAACTTGTTTTTGCAAGAAACTTTCTGGCAACTCGATTTTTGTGTTTTCACCTAGTTGCTTGATGAGGTCTTGCTCTACTTTCGCGTTGAGCTGTTGTTCTTTACTTTGCTTTATTTCCGCGGTGATTTTTTCTTTGAGATCGTCTACATTCTCCGCGTCCATTTCTTTGGCAAATTCGTCATCGAGTTCTGGTAGTTGTGTACGTTTAATTTCAACTACTTTTACGCTGAGCTTTGCTTCTTTGCCGCGATGATCTTCCTGTTCGAAATCTTCGGGGATAGTGACATCTTTTTCGAAAGTTCCATCAGCACTGTGACCGATTAAATCTTTACTTTCTAGGTGTATTCCTGCGACAAAAGGATGCTCTACCGAAACATTGACACCCTCTTTTTTGTAAATAGAATCTTTATCGCACAAAAGTTCTACATCACAAATTAGGAAGTCTTTGTCTTCTGATTTCCCGCCTTCAACAGGTGCCCATTCTGCCTTGCGTTCGCGAATCTGAGTCAAAACTTCTTCCAATTCTTCATCGCTAATTTGCACGTCTTCTCTTTCGGCAGTTAAACCTTTGTAATCATCTTCTTTTAGGTCAATTTGTGGGTGTGTTTCCATCTCTAATTCGAAGACAAATTCCTGATCTTTATCCAATGTTATTTGGTTAGGATCTATTTTGGGCTCTTCAAGTGGCCGAATGTTGTGTTTTTTCGTTAAGCTTTCAAAGCCCTCTACGAGATAATTTCTTTTCATTTCGTCGAGAATAGCGCTTGCAAAGCGTTTTTCGATGATTCTCTGTGGGGTTTTTCCTGGGCGAAAACCAGGAATGACAGCATCTTTTTTGATTTCTGCCATTTTGGAGTTATAGTCCTTTTTCACGTCATCAACTGACTTTGAAATTTTGATGGATTTGTGAGAAGGGCCTATATCTGTAATTGTAATTTCCATACTTTTTACCTTGATGATTAAAAATGGAGGGTTAATAGTGTCTTTTTGATTACAATTGATATCTTAAATAAATAATTAGATGAGGTTTTGAATTTTAATTAAGGGATGTGTAGAATTAAAGCGGGTGATGGGATTCGAACCCACGACCCCAAGCATGGCAAGCTTGTGCTCTAGCCGCTGAGCTACACCCGCGCAATTCAGGAGTGAATATATACCAAACATAAAAATAAAAGTCAATAGGAATAATTTTTTTTTTTACGTTTTTTTTTTTCACATTGGTGGAGTATAATGATGCTTAGCCAGATAAAATCTGGAAAGTGACGTTTTTGGACATTTGAAAATATGTTTGATATTTTCGCGCAAATTTAAAGGGAGATTTTGAACAAGGTCTCAATAAGTGGCACACCTGACTATACAAAAATCATAAGTGAAGGTACTTTTGTATTACTTTGCATTTTGGAATTTACAATGGACGATAGAAAAAAACAACGCATCATCTCCTCTTTTCCATTTCCCATCGGTTACGTATACCAAGTTCTTGCGGTAACGGAGTTAAAAGGCGAAAATCCTTTATGGCTAATACTACGTAGTAGTGATATTCTCCTTAAGGTAGTCGGAACAATTGCTCTTAGTGACTATTTACAAAATCGCGAGAAGTTTTCCGACAGTGAAATAAATCGTTGTGCACTAGACATGGTTGAACAGAATTCACTGCGGACTTGGCATACTATGTTAGAAAAGTTGACTAGGAATATTGTAGACAACAATGAGTTTTACGCTGTTCAAGAAATAAAAGATTTACAAACACCTTTTTTTGAACTTCCACAAGAACTAGGAGGCGAAACATACACATGGTTGCAAGTAATGGACTTGTTTGTGCAATTGGGAGAAGAGTTATTTGTCGGCAAATACCGCCTTCATACACCGCCCTTAGAAACGTTAAAGCTTTACAGTAGTTTACTTGAACAAGCGTATTGCTATTGTAAATTTTTAGAAAAATATGGTGTTTATGTTCTTGTGAGTAAAGACGAACGCAAAACAAGAGGATTTTTGTGTTGTGGTACAAAGAGTAAACCGATTGGTATTCGCGGTATTTCCGATGAAAAGTGGTTAAACTACAAAGGCCGACCTTTTTTATCCTACAAACAAAAGCAAAACGTCTCTTTGTTTCCATTTATCGCAGCTTTGGTACAACAAGTGGAAAGCAAAAAAAGTTTTTCCGATTTATTGTTTTTTGAAACCCTTGGTTTGCACTCGATGACGTATTTTAGCTATCGGCATTCGCGTATCGTCGATTATAAAGAGTGTTCGTCCAACGCTTTATTTTTGATGCAAAAAGACATTCGTTGGTTGAAAAAAGACGCCGCTCCGGTGAATATCACTCCTCCTAAAGAGAATACGCACGACTACACAATTGATAAGTGGACAACTGTTTATTATAAAATTTTCGCAAATAGCCATCAAAAGCGCTATGCATACATCAGTTCCGAAAATGGAACAGGAAAAACTTCCATGGCACGTCTTTTACAAGACCATGAGAGCCTACTTCGTGAAGAGATCCCGGCGCTTTCGCGTACCATTATTGTTTATTTTTTCTGTGACCATGAAAATTATTATTCCTATATTGATTTTTTGAAAAGTATTTATGCGCAAATACTGCAAAAAGTGTTTACGTTATCCGAAGAGAAAATAGAAAAGCGCATAGCAAAATTACCATACGATAGCGAAGCGATGCTGATACACCTGTTTGATTTGATGGAAAAAGCCAACAAAGAAGAGCTTGCCGTTTACAATAAAAATTTGTTGATCGTTTGCGATGGTCTATTCTCTATACCAGAGTACATACAGTATGTTAAATTAATTACCCCAACGACATTGCCCTCCAATATTTCGTGTTTATTTTTTATTGCCAAGAACGTTGAGTCGTGTTTTTTACGTTTTTTACACACGCGAGAAGCACCGATTGTTTCTTTAAATCACTTACAACCATTTTCGTTTACCGGTAAAGAAATTCTGGAATATATTCACCACTATGCTCCCTCTTTAGATGTACATAAGAAAGATTTAATACGTGAAAAATGCCGTGGTAATATGGCTTACGCTAAATTTTGCTTAGAGGCATATAGCAAAAAGTATCTGCAAATACATAGCGATTTACCCGAGAATATATACGATCTTTTTATGGTGGTGTGGAATAATTTACCCTCGGATAACGATTTTTTAGCGCAACGAATGTTGATTTTAGCGGCCATTTCTCAAGAAAAAATAACCGACAACATGGTTGCCGAAATTTTCCGGGTGAGTAAAGATGAAATACGACAAGTAAAGTATAGCATTAATATTTTTCTCAAGCACAAAAAGCTTGGTTATACCACACAACGCATATATCGCGATTGTATTTTACAATCATTGAGTTCTTATGACAAAAAATGCTTCTATGGGGCTTTGGCAGACTATCATGCGCGAATTGTCGAGCAAAATTTGTCACTGGCAACACCTCACAGCTTACTACACCTTGCACATTATTATAAAGAAGCGCAAAACCATTCATTGCTTTTTTCACTGGCGTTTGATCGTGAATTTCGCCAGGAGAAACTACGAAGATTTAAATCATATCTGTTAATTCGTCGCGATTTGTATCTAGCGATGCAGGCGTGTACGGAAGACAATAACTGGCAGAAGTTATTTGAATTGAGTTCCGAATACTCACGGATTGTCCATCAATCATTACGGGGCGTTACACATACTTTTCGTTACGCAGAAGATGGCGATTACACCGCCGCTGTAGAAATGGCGAGAGGAATGAATGATGCTATTGATGTTTTTACGACTCTTTTGGTCATTCTCGTGTTGGCGATAGAAAATGAAGACTACCAAGAAACCGATTTCATTTTTGAAGCCCTTGAGGGAATTAAAGACACAAGTATTGGCTATGTTGGAGCTGGTTTAGAACCTTTTGTCATTTATGTGTTGCAAAAAATATCCCAGACCGACATTTTACCAATCCACACCATTATCTCCAAACATGGCTTAATCGAAGCAAACGCCGTTTCACATTTATTTGATATTCTTGCACAGGTAAACTTCACCGAGAATCAGTTACAAATATTTATCAGTAAGATAGTACAAACGAGTACACAGCTAAATTCGGAAGAAGAAAAGTATCAAGTGATTGCAGAAGTGATACCAGTGCTGTATGAGATAAATTCCTTCGAGCAATCCCCCGAAGTTTGGCAATGGATCACCACTTTGGTCAATTCGATTTCTGATACGCTCATCCAAATAGATTGCTGCATTGTGATTGCCAAAACAGTGCCTAGTGAACATTACATGGATGTTCTCAAGCCTTACATCGAGAGTTTTGCTACGCGTGTAGAGCAAGATATTGTACTTATTGCAAAATACGCGCAATTACTCGGTAGTATGGATGAATTACAAGACGCCAAATACCAATTAGAACGAGCATTTATTATTATCAATCAGCAGAGCGAAGAGCAGCAATATCAATCGTATCTTAAATTAATTACCATTATTAGTGAAATAGGCACATTTGACGAAATGCGTGTGCACTGGAAACGTCTATTTTCTGCCTCGCAAAAGGAAATTACTTGTGGTGCACAAGAAAGATTAATCAGCGAAGTCACCATTTACTTCGCGCAGGTACAAATGTGGGATCACGTTCTTTCTTTACTTCCACAACTACAACTCCTAAAACTCGAAGTGCGCACCAATACTTTTTTCCATCTCTCTCACCATTTAAAGGGAATTGTAGAAAATTCTGCACGACAGTATTGGGACGTTATTTTAGAAGAAACAAAGTCACTTAAAGACAATAAGAAGCGTTTAACGATACTGTCCAACGCCGCAGATGGTTTGTTTCGTTTGGAAACGCTTGCTAGTGACGCCATATGGAAAAAATATCTCGCCGTATGTGACTTGTTGAAAGATGTTGGCCATGATGAAGACAAGAATAAAGCTCTTTCGTACCTAGGATGTAAAATGGCGGACAATGGCTATGCCAAAAATGCGCAAACAATTATTTCGCGATTGTCGTCTCCCAAGTATCGTTCTAAGCCATTGTCAAGGCTTTCTTTATATAAAGTTAAGCGCCGTCACTTTGACGAGGCTCTTAAGCTCACCGAAGATATTGTCAACGCCTATGAACGCTATGACGTATATTTAAACGTACTAGAAAAAGCCACAACGGAAAAAATCAATTTAATTGTGGGTATCATTACCAACGACGTACAATCGGGAAATTATGAGAGTGCTCTGATCTTGAAAATTATTGATCGCCTTCTCAATCCTTTGCAAATTGACAATACAAAAAATATTTGGCACGAAGTCTTTTCTTGGATTCCGCATTTAAGCCTGCGTGACAAAACGGCAACCATCACAAGAAGTGTCGAAAAACTTAGTGCCGTATCTTATTATGAAAAAACAAAATTACTATGGGTATACATCTTTAAAGCGACAGAGGAACTAGATTGCGTTGTTACCAAAGGTGAGTTGTACGTTCAAATTTCCAAAGCTTTTGCAGGGTGGAGCCAATTGCAGGAAACAATCAAATATCTGGACATGGCCTTAGGGTGTTGTGAACGCATGGAATTGAATACGCGTACATACCATTTGGCAAAAGTGGCAAATTATTTTCGTGAAATCGGTGAAGAAACTCGGTGCAGTGATATTCTAAAGACAATTGACAAGGAGATTTGGGAAAACAGAACGCAGATTCATAATGTATACGAGTACATTGTATACTTATTCAACAGCAACTGTGTAGATTTAGCACAATCGCTTTTAGAAAAAACAATATTGGTAAACGTAGAATTATGCGAGGAAACGCCAGAAATAGACATTTTGACGCGCATCATGTCATTGTGCATCGAAGCGCAAGATTACGCACTGGCACGTGGGCTGTTTTTCCAAATACTGCCAAAGATGTACAAACGAGGACAGGAAAAGGTCTCTCAGTATGAATTTTTGCAACTGTTACCTAAAATGAAAGAGCATGTGGATATTGTCGAGTTGTGGAAACATGCGGAATCGGTTGTGCTAAATTTTAGCAAAGTTTCTCTACAACAAAATTATCTTGAGGCTCTTGGGGATGTGGTTTTAAGTCTTGATAACTACGAGCAAAACAAGGAACTATGGGGAAAGTTACTCAGCGATGCACAGTACGTTGGTAAAGGAGTACAGGCCATACGTGCGGTGACGATTGTCGCTAAAAAAATGCTACTCATCGCACCATGGGAAGACTTTGCCGAAAGTTTTGACTTTTGCCTCGATGTGCTCGGAGAACTAGAGTCCGAGTATGAACAAGCCGATGCGCTGCAATTTTTAGCGAAATCTATTCTTATTGCCTCTGATTTTTCGGTGGGAAGTGACACATGGCAAAAATTCCGCCGCATACCAGCCTCTTGGAAAAAAGAAGATTGCAAAAATAGCGCGTATGCTTCTATGGCAAAGGCACTCATCGAAAATGCCAATGTTGGTATGAAGAGAATTTTCTTCTCCGAAGCAGAACAATTGGCAAATCGTATATCGAAATCACAACAAATATGTGAAATTTATCTACTCATCGTCGATAAGTACCATCAGTGTAACATGCTGCAAGAAGTAAGCCGCACCATGGAAAAAACAATTGATATGGGAGAGGGGCTTGGAAAATTTTATCAATCGACCATTTTACCACAAATCATTTTTTCATACGCAAAAATGGACATGTGGGAAAATGTATGGCCTCTTTTAAAGGGAATTATTGACAATACATTGCAAATGAACTTACTGTTTGACTTTGCCGAAATTGTAGAGGACCGCAAAACTGTATTGGAAAAGGTCATGGCGATTATCGAATCTGCGGATCGTCCCACAGGATTTTACTTCATCAGTTGTATTCGTTTGGCCAAATACATACAAGGCAAAGACAATATTGATGCGATGATGAAAAAAGCTATTGATTCTTGGAGCGAAATAGTAGACGACAACAGTAAGAGAGAAGCGATTGACTCTGTGGCCGATGTTTTAACGCACATAAAATTGCCACAGAAAATGTGGCGTCAGTTACTAGCCGCAGTCGACGATATAGAGATAGAGACCTATCGTTTTTGGGGATTGCAAAAAATAGCATTTACTCTTTTGCGAACGCCAGATGATGGTCTTGTCGAAAATATTCTTGATAAAATTAGCGCTCCTGAAATAAAAATACCTATTCTCGAAGAATATGTAGAAAAAATTTACGAAACCTCTCGCGAAAAAGCATTGGATTTTGTACTGACATCTAGTGGTGAGGAACGTATACGCCTTGCACGTAGAGTCGCTAGTAAGGCTGCAATGAACAAAGATCGTGAAACACTACTCTGTATTTTGGTCGAATGCCCAGGAAGTTTTTCTTTAAATACACTGGTGATTAGCGAAATATTGAGAATCACTTTGCATACGACGGATAAAGATTCCTTTCAAAGTATGCTAGCAACAACACTAAAAATTTGGGAAATTCATGTATAGATAACTTAGTAATGGGATTTATTTTCTAGAAAGTCGAAAAAATGTCTGAATCCACAACTGAAACAGTGCGACCTGCTCCGAGTATTGTACTGCAAATATTTATTTTTATCGCTCTTGTGGCGGTTACCAAGTTGGTACTCGTGGGGGTCAGTTATGTTTACAGCACAGAACACTCCGTACAGGTAGGGTATCTCGCTGTGATGTCTTTCTTTGGCCTGGGTAAGTTTGTTATTTTCGCTCCGGTGGTGAAAAGCTTAGACGTTGATATTTTATTTAACTCTTACGAACTTGCGGCCATGGTGATTTATATGGATACGGCGGTTGCTTTTCTCATCGTATACAATTTTCACTTACTCAAAAAAATATACTTTATTGGTGACAAACTACAGCACATACAAGAAGATTCATACTATTTGTTGCAGTCAAGTAAGTGGATGTACGATTTCGCCATCATCGCGATTGTGCTATTTGTCAGTTTTCCCATCGCTGGTACCGGGGCGATTGGTGCAGCGTTTTTAGCCAGTATCCTAGGCTTTTCGCGTTTAGTGTCTATTTTTTGGATTTTTGTTGGCTCAGTTCTCGGATGCTTTAGTCTGGCTTTTGGGGCTGTTTATTTTAAAGCCAAACTAAAAGTCTTTTTAGAAAGTCCGATATTTTTCTTCACCTCTATTGGGGTATTTGTATTACTGCTGTTTTTAGCGGGGTGGAAAATGAAACGCATGATCGCCAAGCAACGTGAGCTTGAAAAGGAAAACGGCAAGGCATCGAGTTAACCTCCGCGCACAAATTTTACCGCAAGAAATACAACAATTAGTCCGAATAAAAAGATAATGCGTCCTATATACGAAGATATACGGCGCATTTTTTTTGTCTGCGCATCCTCAGGGTTTTGTTGCAACAGCGCAATTGCCTTGGGACCCCAATGAAAGTCGTGTAAAAAGCTACCAATAAACACCGCAGCGACAAAACACAGTTTGATAAATAGCGTCTCTCCATACAATTCACGCCAAAAATCCCATGTGACGATTACTTTGCCAAAACGGAACATCATCAAAAACACTCCACTAATAACAACACTACTGAGAACGAACCACGAAACAGCACGAAGTCGCATGACGATATCGGCAAATAGTTGTGGATAGAAATCGCGATAGGTATCTTTTTTGGCAATGGGAAGCAAAACGAGTACCAAAAAGAAGTTTGCCCCCAGCCAGATAGTAACACCAAGGATATGCCACCAAACTAAGAATAAATAAAGATGATGCATGTTTTTTCCTAAATGGTAAAAGTTGTTAATCGCAAAAAGAAATGTATCTTTTACGAAGTGCGTTGTAGAGGCGGACCTTGTGTCCGCCCGTTCGAACAAATAAAGATAGATTTTCGTTTGAATCAGAGGACCTAACTTTACCAATATGATGTGAATAATTCGTACTCAGAAAGAGTATCTATATATCTTGGGGGAGAGGGCGGACACAAGGTCCGCCCCTACATTACTTAGGTGCTTTTTCAATAAAAAACAGTGCGGCGTCGATATTCTCGGCAACAACACGGTCAATTTCGGCACCGTGAGGTACCTTGGAGCGTCCAACTTCTACAGCGAGAGAAGTGGTTTTGTGACGCCAGTGATAGTAATCACAACTCGAACCTTGGGCAACGTAAATCACCTTGGAGATTTGTCCGTAGATGTAGCCATTGTATTTGGCCATTCCCTTGGCAATTATGTCGAAATCTTGTGTTTTTGAAGGACTTTGCTTGGTGTACGCCCATGGATACATATACATACGTCCCGATGCGTGGTAATCAACACTGGCATCAAAGTTGTGCTGGGTAAATAAATCGCGTAGTCCTTGAATACAAGGAATCGATTTGTGCTGTGGATCTTGCGGCCATGGATAATCGCGGTTAGGGTCTGTCCATCCTACATATCTTTGACGTCTGGTATATCCGTCAGGACTTACTACGGGGATAAACCATATTTCGCGATTGTTGACGAGTTCGGTAATTTCCTGAATCGCTCCGTTACCTTCGATGACTCTTTTCATAATCGCCAACATCACTTTGACAGTGATGAGTTCGTCCCCATGAGTTGCTGCGGTTAGTAGAACCGAAGGTTCATTTTCGTCTTCGTTGACATTGTCGGTTACTTTTAGCGCTAAAAGAGGATAGCCGCTTGTGGAGGAACCATATTGTTCCAGTTTGACAAATTGAGGATAGGCGTCTTCCCATGCCTTCATTTGATCTTGAACTTGTTGGTACGTGGGATATTCGTCAAGACGTTCTTTGGAGATTTGTTCGTGAATGTCTTTTTCAATGATCTTCGCCGTACTACCAGCAATTTCTTCGGCTTCTTTAATGTGAACGCTAGGAATGATAATTTCCATCACATTACCGTTGACCGCACGCACTTCGTAAAGTGTCGCCAACTGCATCATTTTTTCGCTATTTGATGCCTCAATCTCAATGCGGCTCAAAATTGGTGTTGTTTGTTGGGTTTGTGCACAGATGGTGACCATCAATACCATCAGTATAACAAGAGTTCTCATATAACCTCCCTAAAAGTTTTAAATTTTATATATCTATACTATAGTAAATTTTCGGGGAGACTACCAGTACTTTGTGATTTCTTGAGGTGTAGGAATTGGTAGGTTGACTTAGGATAAGAGTTTCGTTTTCAGATGGGTGCCCTCACCATCACCTTGTTGCTTTCAGCTAAACTGAAAGCAACAAGTCTCATGCCTCTCCCACGGGAGAGGCGTAACACGTCTCAATTTGTTTTTATTGTTTTATTTTATTGCGTCAAGGA
Organism: Candidatus Uabimicrobium amorphum; assembly: GCF_009002475.1. Classification (GTDB taxonomy): domain Bacteria; phylum Planctomycetota; class Uabimicrobiia; order Uabimicrobiales; family Uabimicrobiaceae; genus Uabimicrobium; species Uabimicrobium amorphum. The sequence goes on along the minus strand of NZ_AP019860.1, from coordinate 7,290,136 downwards.
GGCGTATCTAAAACCAATTGTTAGGCTTACGAATCTCTGGTGAAATCTATACAGTTGTTGATATGAACAGGGGTTTTAAACGTCGGAGTTTTGCCAACGCTACACAAAACTCCGTCTTCGTCCATTCTTTTGCAGTACAAGCAAAAGGCACATTTAAAACCCTGGGTGTTACGACGCCGCACAGGTATATCTAACCTTGCCTTTTGCTCTTTGGTTTTTGCCAACCAACGGATAACGGCAAGGATCAGTAGTATCGGAATAATGAGTTGCCATACGATAAACATAAAATCCTCTACGATCTAACGGCTTGCGCAGGCTCTATTTTTGCCGCCATGCGAATGGGAGTAAAAATGGCTAGCCATGAACAAATGAATACAGCACCTACGATTGTGGCAATGTATGTTTCGGGTAGCCCAAACTCGATGCCTGTTCCTTCAAATTTGGCAATGCTGTTGATCCACGTTCCCGCTTGCATTCCGGTATAACGTCCCAGAGCCACACCAAAAGGTGCGCTGATTAGGGTGATGAGTGCCGACTCAATCATAAACAAAAGTGTGACCAATGTATTGGAAGCACCGATGGCCTTTAGTAGACCAATTTGTTTTTGTTTGCGCTGCACACTGGTATAGAAAGTACTGAAGAGAACGATACCTGAGAGGAGTACAATGAGCGAAAATATGGCGATCGTTGCCGCAAGATAGAATTGCTCTTGATTTTCAAAAGTTTTTAGCGCCTTTTCAAGAGGCGATGAGGCAAATAGCCCCATCGTACGCAAACGACTGAGTACATCGCGAATGTATTTACGATTTTGTAAGTAAACAGTTGCTTGCATATGCTCACTTGAAAATTCAAATTTATCAAAAGAATCCCATGTTTTTACATCGGGCATCTCTTCGACGAATTTGAGTGGCACAACTTCTTTTAAACCTTCATAGGCACGGATGTCAGCGTCTATTTTGTCTAAGGATTTTTTGTTTAAGAAATCTCCATTGTAAGAACCAAAGACCAAGCGCTCTTCTAGCCGATCCTCTACTTGCCAGCTTTCTATATACACTTCTATTTCGTATAAATCTACTTGTTCCTCGATATCTTCAATGCTATCTTCTGCGGCCATGAGTTGGTCTTCGTCGAGAACGTAGTAAGCAATGCGAATATTTTTCTGCGGAGCTACAAGAGGTTTGTTTTCAAAATCGGTAATGAGATACTGAAAATCATTACGCCACTTTGTGGTTAAATTGTAAAAATCTTCGGTTAAGATGTAAGCTGCGCGTGGCAAATTTTCAATAACCCCACGTACAGGCACTGGCAATTTCAACGGAATAGGTGGTCGAGCTTCGTTATCAACAACCTGGATGAAAAGATGCTTGGGAATCGTAGCGCCTTGCCAGGTAGTTTTATCTCTAGGCGAGGCTTTTTGTTTAAAATAACCTAATCTTTGCAAAAAACGCCACGACACAATAATGCCTGCTTCGTCAAAGCGAGACTGTAATTCCTCTTTGTTTTGTAAAGAAACAATCGTATCGTTGATATCTATGAGTTCAAGATCCTCTATTTGCGGATTGGTGGTTGTCCCTTGAGGTAAGTTTTTTTTGGGAACAAAGTTTCCTTGAGCATTGTAAAAAGGTACGCGAGTTGCCACGCGCTTGGACATTTTTTCAACACCTGTAACAGCAAGGATGTCTTTTTCCTGGCTAGAAATATTGCTCTGCAACATATTCTGTGTTTTAAAGACCTCTATGTTGAGAGGTAAATTGTCGAGGACTTGTGTGGTGTACTGTTTGAACGAGTACAACAAACCAGTCAGTGATATAAAGATGGTGATTGTCACTATGATCGAAAAAATACTAAGGAAGGAAAATATTCTATCGGTTTTTCCCAAAATAGAATTCCAGCAATAACGAGCAAGATAGCCCCACTTCATATTTAATATCCTTTAATTTGCTCTAATGACCGTATCGGCATCGACTTTAACTGCCATGCGAACAGGTATAAATGTCACCAGTAGACAAAACAATAAGCCATAACCAAATATAAATACCAGATATTGTTCCGGCATCGAGAACACGTTGGTGTCGAGTTTCTCTTTTGCGTATTGCGAAAGCTGTGAGCCAAGTAAGACACCACTTGCGATTCCAACGCTAATCGCTAGAAAGCCAATGTTGAGTGCTTGTAAAACGAAAATTTTGGTGACCAACCATGAAGATGCTCCACAAGACTTGAGAATGCCGATTTCTTTGCGTTTGCGTAATGTCAGAGCATAAAATGTGGCAAACAAAATAACTCCGGTAAATAGGAAAAGCGCAAAACAAATACCACTGGCCGCGGCAATAAAAAAAGTTTCTTGCTGTTGGTAATCTTGCAAGAAAAACTCTAAAGCGGAGGAGGCACGAAGTCCTAAAACGCGAATTTTTCGTAAAACGGGCAGTAGTTGTTGGCGGTCGTCGACGTAAACAGAAACATGGGTGTCGGCGCTTCGCTGAATAGAAGGTGGCGGAGTATTTGTGGGTTTTTGATCGGGGAATAATGGCGAGCCATCGCGCTTTTTGAGGTGTGGCATAAAGTTTGTATTCCATTGTAATCCCAACATTTCGTAACACTCTTTTGTCACCAAATAACGCCCCAAAGTTTTATCATCAACGATACCGATTATTGGTAGATCAAATATCATGGGCATTCCTCCTAGCCCTTTTTCTTTAATACGCACGCGAATGGTCTTCGGTAGTGGAATGTGTTTCCAGGTTTTTTCTTGTTCCACATTTACGGCCTCTGGCAAATATTTCAGCTGTTTTAACATGCCGAAGGGAATGATAATGCCTATTTCATCATATGCGCTGTCTTTTATTTTCGATTTGTCTAGGAAAGTAACGCGGGCGTTGTTGCGTACATCTTTGAGGTTTTCGAGTATGGGATCTTGTAAATCTATTGTTTGTCCACTAGCTTTCTCAAACAGCCCTCCTTTTTTTTTGTAAAACACAAATAAAGTGGGCTTCCACCAATGACTAGACTTGACATTGGCTAGTTTTGCCAGAGACTCTCTTTGTTCTTGACTAATCTTACTTTCTTCATAAGAGGTTGCTTCGATCGCTAGTCCTGCGGCATCTATTTTATTTTCTCTATTATCTTCAAACGACTGAAGTCCACCTAACAAAAGAACAAGAGTGGTTACGGAAACAACAATTGCAATGATGTTGATTAAAGTAAAGGGACGGTTCGTTGTGTGCCAGATATCTTTCCAGGAATATCTCAAAATATAGGTGTTTTTCATGTGTTTTTATACTTTACAAAGTTAACTAAAAGTTCATGAATGACAATGTTGGTTTTAAAGTAGCCGTGACCGTGATCATTGCGTTTACATTGGTCACGGTCACGATGATAACAATAGTTACGGCTACGAATGAACGATTTCGTTAAACCTTATGGAAAAAGTTCAATTTCAATCCACGCGTATTCCAATTCGTTCTCGCGTTCTTTCCACCATCTTTTGCGTCCTTGCGTCTTGAGATTACCATTTCCATCTTTGATACGTTCTTTTTCCTTGGCTGATAAAACATCGTATAGATAGTTGGTGTTGGCGCTGAGATTGCGCAGTAAGTCTTTACGAAAACCTGGATCACGTGCCTTCTCGACAAAGTCGTCTAGGGTGTAACTGAGTAGACCGTTCATAAACGGTAGACCAGTGTGTTGTTTCATCAAACTGTCAAGAGGTTCTGACGCGGGAACAGAATCAATACCCAGGGTTGTTTTCAACAACGTTTTCCATATTTCCAAATACTGCTCGGGTCTTGACGCTTGCTCTAACTCTTGTAGTAGGGCAGATAAAAATCCCAATAAGCGACTTAGCTCCATTTTGTTCATTAGAAGATACACTTGCATTTGGCGAATATTTGTTTGCGGGTTGTATTCCCACGTCCAACCCTTGTCGTAGTAGACACCACCTTTTTTGAAATCTTCGAGTGAAATGTCTTCTTTTTCAATGAACATTTTATTCATCGTCGGAACACTATGATAATGCACCGTAGGGGATACCTTTAACAATGTTCCCGGAGCTTTGGCTTTGATATACAAACGAAATAAATCTTTTTGTTTGCGTTCGTTGAATTTTTCCCACTTGTCTTTGTAACGTCTACTGATTTGTTCGACATCTAAACCGTGTTCCAAGTCACCAATAATTTGCTGGCGTACGCGAATCTGTTCTTTGATACCGTTGAAAACAACGCCAAGGAGTTCTTCGAGGTTATTTTGAATATCACCTTCCGAATAGTTCCATGCAGGAAAAATACCACCACGACCTACTTGCCCATTTATCGCAGCTATTTGCTCGACAAACGAGTTGTGGTTTGGGTTTGCTTCAATGTTATGCGGCAGTTGAATACCGTGTAATTCTGCGTCGTGGAGTTTCAGAGCTTCGACAATGTCTTTTTCTTCTAGTTTGGAAACATTTTTCTTCGATGTGGAGTCGGCCGCATGATTTCCCGAGTATCCGAGAACAATAATATGACGGCTACTGCCTTCGCGCCAGCGTGCACGTTTGTTCATCGCCACGTCGATCGCATAAAATAACGACTTGCGTTCTTCTTTTTGTCCGTAGAAATGCGGTGTTTTAAAGCGTCTTTCAAAACGCTTGATGTTGTCTGTCATCGAATGAAGTCTTACGACTTGTGGTTGAAATATTTTTCCGCGTTGATAACGGTATGTTTGCAGTTCACTAAAGTCACTGAAATAAATCAAGCCCACTTTCAAATCTACGGCTTTGTCCCGTGGTCCGTCTTGCTTTTTTATTTTCGCAATGGATTTGCTGATCGCGCGTTGGATTTGACGACGACTGTTTTGACGACTGCTGGCATCGACAAGAAACATGATATCTACCTTAGATAGCATTTCTCTCTTTTCTTTTATACGCGAAATGACTTCTTGTAGTTCTGAGCCCTTATCCCCGCCCAAAAACGCCACTTGAAACAGACGTTTATTTTCTTGACTCTTACTCTGTAGTAGCGGATAACGCGGCATGTTATAGCGCCATACAGTGCTTTCCAACTCTTCGTTTACGACCCCGTCTAGTTCGTAGTTTTTTGCGGCATCTTCGTTGACAAAAATTTTGACGAGACCGTTTTTGTCTACTTTTTCTTGCTGTATACGTTGCCAACGACTTGTTCTTTCATGTCCTACCGCTTGGCGTGTGTTCCACTCGCGACATGTTTTTTTGTGAATCCACCCTAGAATTTCGTCGTTACAATACTCCAGGTCAACATTTGGAGAGAGACCAATTAAGTAGTAGTCGCCGACGACTTTATAGATATAGAAAAAAGTAAACATGGGAGTTTTACCCATTTCTTCTGCATCATTATCTGGGGCATTAAAAACAGGTATACGATTTTCGTGCTTGTTGTCAAATACAATGGCTTTACGAAATATTTTAAACCTTGTTCTCAGAGCTTCTGGGTTGAGTAGTAGATACTCTTTTTTTACCCAACCAATACGCTTGGCAAGAGGTAGATCTCCTGCTTCGGGAATTCCCAGATAACATTCTGTCGGTGTTTCTTCGTAAACATAGTATGCGGAAAACATATAAAGACGTTCGCGACCCGCTTTTACATTACCTTGGATAACAGCGGCAACCATTGGGTCTCCGTATTCATTAATAATTGGTTCGCTTCCCCAACGTGGGGCACGTTTTCTCTTTATGCCATTGTCTGCGATAAGAGATGTGCTTATGTATATCAAAATCAATAAAAATGACAACTTATGTACGAAAGACATTTTATAACTCCTTAGCTAGGACGGGATCTTTTCTTTTTACTGAGCTCTTTACCTGTTAACTGTTTAACTAAGACCATGGTATTTTCTGGAGAATGAACAACTTGGTTTTTGAATTCTCCCCCTTCCATCCATACAAAGCGTTCACAGTATTGTCTGGCTTGACTGTGGTTGTGCGTTACAAAAATAACGGTAACTTTTTCTTCCGCGGCAGCTTCAAATAAAGCATCCATTACCATTTGCCCCGTGTCGTAATCGAGACTTCCCGTGGGTTCATCTGCAAAAATGACTTTTGGCGAATGAACCATCGCGCGCGCTGCGGCAATACGTTGTTTTTGACCACCGGAAAATTGATTGGGTTTTTTATTAAAGAAAACTTTTTTGCTTTTTAATTCATCTTTTGTCATAAAACGCGAAAGGATAGAAGCGGCTTTTTCTGTACACTCTTTATTTGGTTTCTTTTGCAAGCGCAGAGGCAAAGCGACATTTTCCAAAGCGCTTAGATGACTGAATAGATGCGACTCTTGAAAAATAAAGCCAAATTCTTTTTTGCGCATTTCGTCGCGTTCTTTACTACTCAGATCTTGGTAACGCGTGCCTTTGTAATCTATATAGCTGCCTTGATCTGCCGTGACTAACAATCCTAAAATATTTAAAAACGTCGATTTTCCAGACCCTGAAAATCCTAAAACAGCAAGTATTTCCCCGTAGTAGATATTGAGAGAAATTCCTTTAAGAGCATAAAAGGTTCCCTCTGGTGTTTTGTAGTGTTTGTAAACATCGCGAAGAGAGAATAGCTTTTTTTTGATAACTCCTTTTTTCTGGGCACTATCTCTATACTGACGTAACTGTGCTTCTAAGAGTTGAATTTCCCCTTCACTCAAAATTTTCTCTTCTTGAAACCGCGTAAGAACCTCTGGAACGCCAGCATTTTCCATTGTACGTAGCATCCGGTTTATTTTGCCGATAGATTCTTCAGGAATCCATCCTTGTTTACGGGCCTTCATTATGACTTGTCGAATTTCAAACAGGCTATTTTTCATGAATAAATGTCCTATTGGTTATTGTGCATGACGTAACGGTTACATGCAAGGGCAATAATTTTATTTGTGGTGCGAAAAATGTACTTCTACAAATCACATCCCAGAGTATACTACCCTAAGAAACTTTTTCTCCGTCAACTCTTTCTCCATTGATAGAGCTGTAACTCAGTTTACGTGAAGTCACTGTTGCTGTTTCACGACAGTAAATGTTACATGTCTCTATTGGATATGCGTACAAATGCAGTGTTATCGCTGGCTTATCACTGTGATTGCAAATTTGATGCAGACAGATTTCGTCGTTGATGTAAGCTGTTTTCGTAGGGGCACAACCCACTCTTTCGCCTTCTTTTATTTGCCAATCACCAGACTCATTGTCTTTTATACAGTGGTATTGAATTTCCATGATGTCACCGGAGATAACGTGCATCCAACAATCTTGACCTTGGTGATTGTGAATGGGACTTGTTTGGTGAGGCGGCCAACACAACACCATCAGTTCGTATGCTTTGGTTCTTTTCACCAAGTTGCGGGTGTAAAAATCTGGCTTCCAATGGCAATATTTTTCGATACTTTTTGGATCTATTGCCAAAGAATTCATTGCCTGAGTGTATACTTCGAAATCTTTAAAGTTGGGGTTTAAAGTCTCTATTAATTGTTCTAAGCTATCAATCTTTTCCATAAGCAAAATCACTTTATAAAATAATACAAAACATAAACATGACTTTTTGGGCTCTATATAATATATGACATAAAAAACACATAAACATTCAAAAAACTCGTTTTCTCGTGATAACTTTTTTAGAACCCGATTTTGATAACAGCTAAAACGATGATGTTCGTTAATTTGGGTAAAATTTACTGAAAAACACAGTTCATATCAAGTGCATTTAAAGTTTTTTAGATTATTCATAGAATTTCGTAAAGAAATGTTTTTTAAAAACGATCACCCATTCCATACTTTTGTGGTGCTCTATCATAATACTTCATGGCTTCTGGCAATTGCGATTCGAGATCCTGTATACGACGATCATGCGATGGGTGGGTCGACATATACTCTGGACCACCTTCTCCCAACTTTTTCATATTTTGCCATATTTGTGGAGCAGCACTGGGGTCATAACCTGCTGCCGCCATAAGTACAATACCAAATTCGTCGGCTTCGCTCTCATTTCCTCGCGAAAAGGGAAGAATAACTCCATATTGGGCGCCGGCACCCAAAGCTCCCATGACAGCTGCTTTGGAAGTTTCATCACCAAATACATCCGACACACTCACCGCAGCACCGACTAAGGTGACAGCTCCTGTGGTTACTAACTGTGTTGTAACGCGTTCGTTTCCATGTCTAAGAAGCGCATGGCCAATCTCGTGTCCCATAACCGCCGCTAAGCCTGCTTCTGTTTCACAAATGGGCAAAATACCAGTGTAGATTCCGATTTTACCACCAGGCATTGCATAGGCGTTAGGTGTTTTGGGATCGTCGAATAAATTCACTTCCCACTCGAAGCCTGCAACTTCATCAGGATACATTTCTTTGCATTTTTCAATCAGTCGTTGTGCTACACGATGAACAATTTCAGAGGAACGTTGGTCTTTACTGACCGGAAGTTGTTTCTTTTGGTCAGCATAGCTCTCTGCTCCCATTTGATTCAACGTGCTGTCAGGCATAAGTGTAAAGCTCGAACGTCCCATGACATTTGTGGAACAAGCCAATAAAGACAGCGAAACTGCCATGCATAAAACAACTATTTTCTTCATAATACTTCCCTCTTTAAAATGTAAAATAAAACTATAACTGGATTTTAGTGAATAATCGGGTTTTGCGTGAATAAAGGAATGCTCTTATTCGCAGAGTAATTTATTACTAAGTTTATGTAAAGACTACATAAAAAATTATGATTAGAATTGCACTGAACAGGAAATATTTTAACAATAAATTTGCAAATTTATAAATGTTTTCTGGTTAAGAGAAAAAATTTGTATTTGTTTCTTTCATGAAAATTTTATTGAAGGTGTTTGTGAATTACTGTACAATTATCCTACAAACTAGAAAAAACAACAATAAGAGCATTTTTGAGGAGCTCATAACTCAATGGAAAATAGTGTATTGCAAGTAACAAATTTAGTAGATTTACTTTGCAAGAGAGGTTCACTACACCCTGAAAAATTAGTGTTTAAGTTTTTACGTGATGGTGAAGATGATGTGGTTGACATCACCTATGGAGAATTAGACAGGCAAGCGAGAGCGGTAGCCGCTTTTTTGCAAAAATCACAAATGACGGGTAAGCACGTTCTTCTCTTGTATCCGTCTTGTATTGAATATATTGTGGCTTTTTTCGGCTGTCTTTATGCCGGCACTGTGGCCATTCCTGCGTATCCTCCTGATCCCATGCGACTGCGTAAAACACTACCGCGACTACAAACAATACTAGACGATGCGCAATGTTCTATGATTTTGACGTCGTCTCAGGTGTTATCCTTTTTTAAAAAAATAGCTCTTGCTCAATCTATAGGTAACATACCTATTTTAGGAAAATTAGGGAAGAAAATTTCTTCGCGCTTTGATTTTCCAAATGTCGATATGAAAAATATCGAATGGGTTCCGACGGACAGTATGGACCAAACTCTGCACCAAGAATGGCAAAATCCAAACATCTCCGAAGAAAATATCGCTTTTTTGCAGTATACGTCCGGCTCCACGGGAGATCCCAAAGGAGTAACTCTTACACATGGTAACTTAATGCACAATGAGAAATTCATTGCCGAATATTTTGGACCATGTTCGGTGGTGGTGAGTTGGCTACCTCTATATCACGACATGGGACTTATTGGCAAAATACTTCAGCCAATATACCAAGGTAACCACTGTGTCTTCATGTCGCCACTGCATTTTCTGCAAAAGCCCTTGCGTTGGCTGCAAGCAATATCGAAGCACAAAGGGACGACGAGTTGCGCACCGAATTTTGCTTACGATTTGTGTGTGCGCAAAGTAAAGCCAGAACAAAAAAAGGAATTAGACTTAAGTTCATGGTATGTGGCCGCGAATGGCGCAGAAGTTATTCAAAAGAGTACTCTCGATCAGTTCTACGAGGCTTTTAAGGAATGTGGTTTTCGCAAAACATCATTTCTCCCCTGTTATGGTCTCGCGGAGGCAAGTTTGATTGCCAGTGGTATTAAGCACAATGAAGAACCTAAAATATCCTACTTTAACAAAGAGGATTTACTTTCTAACGGAGTTACACCATGCAATTCCGAAGATAAAAATAGTACTCCTTTGGTGAGTTGTGGAGTAACACAAAGAGAACAAAAAATGATCATCGTGAATCCCGACACAAAAGAACTTTGTGAAGAGAGAGTGATTGGTGAAGTGTGGTTGTCTGGTCCAAGTATATCAAGGGGGTATTGGAACAAACCACAAGTCAATGAAGAGGTTTGTCAAGTACAACCACTCAACTGGCAAGGGGATGAACAGTTTTTGCGCACGGGAGACCTAGGGTTTTTACACGAAGGGCATCTATATGTCACTGGACGTCGCAAAGACCTTATCATTATAGGCGGATGCAACTATTACCCTCAAGATATTGAAAAGACAATAGAGTTGTGTCATCCCGCGGTACGCAAAGGATGCGTGGCCGCTTTTTCATGTATGGTGGATGTCGAAGAAAAACTCATTGTGGTGTTAGAAGTTAAGGATGTACTTGCAGATACTGGTCGCTTGAAGAGTATCTTATCCAAAGATAAAGACAAGTATCCTGTGGATGACGTGAGCAAGAAAATACGGCGTGCTATTAATGAAAATCACCAACTTGCGGTGAAGGATATTGTGCTTTTACCTCCGCGAACCATTAGTAAAACTTCCAGTGGGAAAATACAACGCAGCGTTTGCAAAGAGAATTATTTAAAAGGGAAATTACCTCGTATATAAAAGGGGTAAGGAGTTCAGAGTATAAATGGAAAAAGGATAATTCATGGATAGAGAGAGATACACGAAAGAAGATATCGAAGAATGGTTGGTAAAAAAAGTCGCAGAAATTATGGAAGTCGATCCCGATAATATTGACATAGAAGAACCATTTGCCAATTACGGTGTCAGTTCCGCAGAGGCCCTTGGTTTATCTGGAGAATTAGAAGAGTGGCTCAATACGCGACTTTCTCCTACATTGGTTTTTGATTATCCTACCATTCAAGAAATGGCACAATACCTATCTGAGGAAAAACAGTGACAACACACAATACCGAAAATCACATAGCCATTATAGGAATGGCTTGCCGTTTTCCTAAAGCTAACAATATAAGAGAATTTTGGCATCTTTTACGTAACCAAGGTGATGCCATTTGTGAAATTCCCAAAGAACGTTGGGACATAGACGCTTTGTATGATTCGACGCCGGGCACACCTGGAAAAATGTATACGCGTTGTGGTGGATTTATCAAAGGCATCGATTTATTTGATGCCAAGTTTTTTAAAGTTGCTCCACGTGAAGCAATCCATATTGATCCACAACAACGACTACTACTTGAAGTTACATGGAATGCATTTGAAGACGCTGGTATTGCCGCAAGTAGCCGCCAATATAGAAATACAGGTGTTTTTATTGGTATCTCTGGTTGGGACTATGGACGTTTGCAAATACAAAATCTCGACTATATCAACCACTATATGGGGGTGGGAAGCTCTCTTAGTATTGCAGCAAACCGCATTTCATACACTTTTGACTTGCAGGGGCCAAGTATCGCTATCGACACAGCATGTTCTTCATCTTTGGTGGCGACACATATGGCGTGTGAAAATTTACGTAACAAAACTTGCGATATGGCGGTCGCCGGTGGCGTGAACCTCATTATTTCTCCTGAGCCAACAATTAATTTTTGTCAGGCAAAAGCCTTGGCGAAAGATGGACGTTGTAAGACTTTTGATGCGAAAGCCGATGGCTATACACGATCAGAAGGAGCGGGAGTTGTTATTCTCAAGCCACTCTCACAAGCGATTATCGATAACGATAAGATTTACGCAGTCATAAGAGGTAGTGCGATCAATAACGACGGCTTGACAAATGGCATTATGGCCCCGAATGGATTGTCCCAAGAAAAAGTGATTGCCGCAGCGCAAAAAAATGCAGGTGTTCGTGCGCACGAGATCCAATATGTAGAAGCTCACGGAACGGGAACTCTCTTAGGAGACCCCATCGAAGTACAAGCTCTAAATAATGCTTTAAGTAAAGATCGTACAGACAAGTGCCGTGTGGGATCAGTGAAAAGTAATATAGGTCATTTAGAATCGGCAGCAGGGGTAGCGGGTCTTATAAAAACCGCTCTCACAATACATCATGGGGAAATTCCGCCGAACTTGCATTTCAATGACCCCAATAAATATATTCGTTGGGACGAAATATGTCTAGAAGTGCAAACAAAAATGGAGCCATGGAAGAACGAAGATAAACTAGCGGGACTTAGTTCTTTCTCTTTTGGTGGAACAAACGTACACGCCATACTACAAAATAATCGCGTTGCGCAACAAAAACAGACGCCAAATCGCAAAACGCACCTGTTGCGTCTATCGGCACATAGTGAAGAAGCGTTGCAGCAAATGATGGAAGATTACTGTGTTGCTTTGTATTCTCAATCAAATGATGCACTAGGTAACATTTGTTTTTCTGCCAACACCGGACGTGGTCATTTTCCCCATCGTTTGGTGGTGGTCGGTGACAGCTTGGTCGATATTTGCGAACAACTGACCGATGGTGTTGAGGAACAAATTGCCAATAAATGTAAGCGAAAAAAACCTAAAATAGTGTGGATGTTTACCGGGCAAGGATCTCAGTATAAAAAGATGGCGCGCCATCTTTATGAAACAGAGCCCTCATTTCGCGCCGACTTGGAATATTGTCAAGCCCGCTTAAAGCTGGAAACAAAACTGCTAGACGTGATCTTTGGCGAAACAGATAGCGAGTTGATCCACCAGACTCAGTATACACAACCTGCGTTGTTCTCGATAGAATACGCTCTCGCCAAACTATGGTTGCGATGGGGTATAAAACCCGATTATGTTCTTGGTCACAGCATTGGAGAATATGTTGCGGCGTGTATTGCCGGAGTGATGAATATCGACGACGCTTTGTGCTTAATCGAAGCGCGCGGACGTTTGATGCAATCCTTACCTGCTGGTGGTGGTATGATAGCGGTCTTTGCAGAAGAAAAGACCGTCGTCGATTTATTGAGTGATTACAAATTAGATGTTGCCGCCGTTAATGCGCAACAACAAGTTGTTATGGCGGGTTTGATTGAGGACATTGATAAGTGCATACCTCTCTTAGAAGAAAATAACATTCACTGTAAAAAACTGAATGTTTCGCATGCGTTTCACTCCTATCTAATGGACCCGATTGCCGAAGAATTTCAAAAGCTTTTCACTAATATTACTTTGGAAAATCCCAAAATAAATTTCATTTCCAATTTAACAGGAAAAATGGAGAAGCATTTAATTACCTCTCCGGAATATTGGGTAAAACATCTACGTGAACCAGTAAGATTCTTTGACGGCATTCAGGTAGTGGAAAAAGAGAAAAACAAAATTCTGATGGAGATTGGTCCGCAGCCATCACTGATTAGTTTAGCAAAACGTTGTGTCAATCGTCAGCAGACGCAATTTTTACCGTCTTTACGCAGTGGTAACGACAATGAAATACTCACAACCGTGGCACACTTATATGTCAACGGATTTGATATTTGTTGGGAAGAGCTGTACCCGGCCCAACAATACAACTGGGTGGACTTACCTCTCTATCCTTTCCAACGTGAAAGATTTTGGGTCGATGAAGAGAAAATACGTGAAAAAACCGTGAGCTACGGCAGTAAGAATTTAACGCAGTTCTTGTATGAAACCAAATGGGAACATCGCGAAAATAAATACCTACAAGTGAATAGTAAAATAATCGATAGCCATTTATTGATATTTGCCCACGATGAGGAGTATGGCAAAACGATCGCGGAGTCTATGCCCAACCACGTGGTTACTCTTGTCGTAAAGGGACAAACATACAAAAAAGTGGACGAACATTTGTACCACGTTGCCGAGAATTCGCTGGAAAGTATAGAGTTTTTACTCCGTGACGTTGCTCACCAGAAAAAATATAGCATTATATATTTGTGGCCTTTGGCATCGTTACGTGAAGAGCATCCGACAGAAGTTTACTATAAACACAGTCAGAACTTTTTGTATTTGTTGCAGGCACTACAAAAGCTACGCAATCAACCACAATGTTTATGGCTTGTGACACGCGGGGCGAAGTTTGTGGAAGGTAATGTGGAAGTATTCCCCGGACAAGCCGCGATGTGGGCCATGGCCCAGGTGGCGTCACTCGAAAATCCTAAACTGTGGATTGCCAAGCTCGACATGGACACCGCTGTTGATCAACACGAAGCAGAACTTTTGAGCAAAGAAATTTTATACAGTGACGAAGAGAAACACATCGCAATTCGCAATCACGAGCGCTACATTGCGCGACTCACTGCCTTCGATGGAGACAAAGACTCCGAAGGCAGCATCAGTTCTTCCTCTAGCTATTTGATTACCGGAGGCCTTGGGGGATTAGGACACAAAGTGGCAAAGTGGATGGCGAAAAAAGGCGCGGGCCACATTTACTTAACGAGCCGCCGTCCTATGGACGAAAATATTCAAAAAATACTAGACGCGTTGCGTAGTGAAAATACCGCCGTCACTTTTATACAAGGTGATATATCAAAAAAAGAGGATTGTGACAAAATTTTTGCACAAATCGAAGACGGTCCACTTTCTTTTAAAGGCGTTTTTCACGCCGCAGGTGTCCTCGAAGATAATTTCATCATAAAACAAACTTGGGAAAGTTTTGAGCAAGTATCTAAGGCCAAAGTCGATGGGACATGGAATTTGCACGAGGCAACAAAAAGTATGCCTCTTGACTTTTTTGTGTTGTTTTCCTCTATCTCTTCACTGCTCGGTTCGCTTGGGCAAGTAAATTATGCAGCGGCCAATTCATTTCTCGATGCCGTGGCGAATTATCGTGAAGCAAGATCATTACCAGGGGTTAGTGTGCATTGGGGACCATGGTCTGAAATAGGTATGGCGGCGGATTTAGAAAAGAAACACCGCGAAACAGCACCTGAATTAAAGTACTTAAATCCAGAAACGGGTGTACAGTTACTCGACGTGATTAAAACCGTGCGTGGTAAGCTAGGTGTTTTTGACATTGAGTGGGAAAAGTTGGGAAACCGTTTTCGCGAAGTAAATGGGCGTTTTTTAGGAAAATTACTTCCTGATTTAGAATTGACAGAGTCGCGAGCACCAGAAAACGACTTGATCAAAACGATACGCGAGACCCCACGTAAACAAAGAGAGAATGTTCTCATTGAATATATGCGTACCGAAATCGCCAAAATTATGGGACTTAAGAGTAAGGAAAGCATTACTCCTGACCAAGGACTTTTTGAAATGGGAATGGATTCCCTGATGGCCGTGGAACTGCAAGGCAAACTGGAATCATCGTTTGGTCAGTCGTTTTCCTCTACGATGGCATTTGATTATTCGACAATAGGTGATATTGCACGATATGTAATAAGAGAATGCTTTGCCGATGATACCAAAAAACAAGTGGACGTTGTTGAAGTGCATTCCGATGGCAATGTCGACGAGCCGATCGCCGTGATTGGTATCGGTTGTCGTTTTCCCGGTAGTGATACACCCGAAGAATTTTGGGATGTGCTTGCCAATTCACAGGAAGTGCGCTGTGAAGTTCCCCCAGATCGTTGGGATGTAGACGAATACTATGATGAGTCTCCTCAGGCATCGGACCGTATGTACACGCGTCATGGTAGTTTTCTCGACAAAATAGATATGTTTGATCCCGAGTTTTTTGGAATCGCTCCTCGCGAAGTTATTACCATGGATCCCCAGCAAAGACTTTTACTTGAAGTGGCGTGGGAGGCACTGGAAAAAGCAGGTTATTCACCAAAAAGTCTAGCCAATACTACCACGGGTATATACGTTGGTATTGGTAGTAGTGACTACTTTCAACAAATACTAAATATTGTTGAAGTTGACCCATATGTGGGTACAGGTCTCGCTTTTTGCGTGGCGGCAGGGCGTATTTCTTATGTACTGGGGCTGCAAGGACCGAGTATCGCTGTGGATACCGCGTGTTCTTCTTCGTTAGTTACTCTGCATCTGGCCTGCCAAAGTTTGCGCTTGCGAGAAAGCGATATGGCGGTTGCCGGGGGAGTGAACCTTATTATTGCACCACATGCAAGTATTTATCTCTCTAAAGTAAAAGCCTTGTCTCCGGACGGACGTTGCAAAACGTTTGATGATAGCGCCAATGGCTACATGCGTGGTGAGGGGTGTGGTATGGTTGTCCTAAAAAGACACTCTGATGCAGTGCGCGATGGAGATAATATCATGGCGGTGATTCGCGGTTCGGCGGTAAATCACGATGGACCGAGTAGTGGACTAACTGTTCCCAACGGTATTGCCCAGCAAAATCTGATAAAACAAGCGCTAGATAGTGGTAAGATTCATCCTAAAGAAGTGAGCTATGTAGAAGCGCACGGTACAGGGACACCACTTGGAGATCCCATTGAAATTAAAGCGTTGGCAAACGTATTGGGGCAAAATCGCTCCCGTGAGGACTTGATTGCTGTTGGATCGGTAAAAACTAACATTGGGCACCTCGAAAATGCGGCGGGTATCGCTGGTTTCATTAAAGTAGTATTGGCCTTGCAGCATAAGAAAATACCTGCACACTTGCACTTTTCGCAACCCAATAGTCGCATTCCATGGGATTCGATACCGATTCATATCCCCACGGAGTTGAGTCCGTGGCCAAAGAAAAATATGGTTGCGGCTGTGAGTTCTTTCGGACTCAGTGGTACCAACGCCCATGTTGTCGTTGCCGCTCCCGAGAAAACAGAAGAACCAAAAAACTCTCAGGAAAGGCCACTGCATATTTTATGTCTTTCCGGTAAAACGACGTATAGCTTAAAAGATATTGTCGCAAAATATATTGACTACCTTTCCGAAAATGACCCAAAGGTAGAAAATTTGTGCTTTACGACAAATGCTGGGCGTTCACATTTTGAAAAACGCATTGCCGTTGTCGGAGATAGTACAGCGCAGATTTTACAAAAACTTCAGCAACAAAAAATTGACGAAGACGACAGTACATACGCGCCAAAGAAGAAAACTGTGTTTTTATTTACTGGTCAAGGCTCACAGTACACCGGAATGGGCAAAACTTTGTACGAAACATGTCCGAAGTTCAGCGAAACTCTCGACAAGTGCAATGCGATTCTCAAAGAATTTCTTCCCGAAACACTACTCGATGTATTGTTTAGCGAAGAAAAAGCTCCTCTTCTTAACCAAACGTTATATACACAGCCCGCTCTTTTTTGCGTAGAGTATTCGCTAGCAAAACTCTGGGAATCGTGGGGGATACGTCCCGATGCAGTTATGGGACATAGCATTGGTGAGTATGTCGCGGCATGTCTTGCGGGAATATTTTCTCTAGAAGATGGTTTGCGCCTAATTGTTCACCGTGCGCGTTTGATGCAAGAACTTCCGGAAAACGGTACGATGGTTGCTGTGCGTGCTGATCGCGATGAAATTTGGGATGAAATTAAAGAAAAGCTAGACAAAATAGATATTGCGGCGATCAATGGACCAAAGAACCTCGTTCTTTCGGGAGATAAGAAAGTTCTCGAAGATATCGTTACTGTATTGAACACCAAAGAGATTAAATCACAATACTTGGCGGTTTCCCATGCTTTCCATTCACCGCTTATGGAACCAATGCTCGATGCTTTTAAAGAATGCGCAAACTCGATTGAGTACCATGCGCCTGAAATTACGATTATATCTAATTTAAGTGGTAAAGAAGCAAAAATCGATGAGATGACAAGTGCCGATTATTGGTGCGAACACATCCGCAGTGCTGTACAATTTCGCAGCTCGATTAAAACATTAGACTCTTTAGGCTTTGAAGTATTTTTAGAAGTAGGGCCTTCGGCAACGTTGTTGGCCATGGGGCGCGGCTGTGTTCCTAATCACAAAGGTCTATGGTTGCCTTCGCTACGTAAAGGAAAAAATGATTGGGAACAAGCCCTTTCGAGTGTAAAAGATCTGTATGTAAACGGTATTGACATCGATTGGGCAGGCTTTGACCGCGGATATAAACGCCAGCGTATGTCTTTGCCTACATACTCTTTTGACCGCAAACGCTACTGGATCGATCAAAAAGACAGTCTACCATTCATGCAGAATGTGGTATTTGAGGCGATACTCGATTTAAACAACCGTCCAACAATCAAAGACCATCAACTTTACGGTTTAGTTGTCTATCCAGGAGCAGCGTATCTTGAGGATGTTATGGCCGCTGCGGTAAAAGTATTTGGTCATGGTCTTCACGAGCTTTATGACGTAGCGATTTATGAACCACTCATCATGGAAAGTGACAAAGTATACTACACACAAATTGTGATTTCCAAACTCAGTTCCCAAGAAGCGAGTTTTGTTTTCTCAAGTGTGGAGGACCGTCGCGATATTGATTCCATTCGTCAACATGTCTCGGGTAAAATCAAAATCGTTTCAGAAATCAATGAAATTGCAGACAGCACTGATGTCTCACAAATACAAGCGCGTTGTTTGGACTCGATTTCAGGAAAAGATTGCTACGAGAAGTTACACAACCAAGGCCTACAATACGGACCAAATTTTCAGAGCATCGATACGCTGTATTACAATGAAAAAGAGGTATTTACCAAACTACACTTACCGGAGAATTTACTACCGCAGATACAAAATTATTACATTCATCCGTCGTTATTAGACGGGGGATTTCAGAGTTTTTCTGCATGCTTAATGGATAAAGAAGTGAATGAAAATGACATCTTCGTGCCCATTGGTCTAGAAAGATTCAGTTTGTATTCTTATGGAGTAAGTAATGTGTGGTGCCATGCACTACCGAAAAACGTTAGCGACAATGCCGAGACCTTGGCAGGTGACATTAAGTTTTACAATGAAGATGGACAATGTGTCGGCGAAATTGTCAATTTTCAATTCCGTCGCACCAATCGCGAGATTTTACAGCAAAGCCGTGCTAAGATACAGCAATATCTCTATGGGTTAAACTGGCAAGAAGTGAGTAGTGAAGCCTCTACAAATGTTTTTCATAACCACACTGTGATTACTAATAACGCTGCTTGGGGAGAAAAAATGCTTTCTCAGGGACAAGACAATCAGCTTGTGGTTTTGCATGACGATCAACAAAAACGCGGTGAACATTACTACGCAGATGTAACGAATAAAGAACATGCACAGTGGTTATGGGATAATGTTTTCAGCGAACAACGTTCTTTTATCTACTTTTATGATACAAACAATGCCGTGGAGCAAAATAATTACAATAGTCTTCTTTCTTTGCTGCATATTCTCGATGAAAAAGGTATTGCCAACGATTGCGAATTAGTACTCGTCACTCAGGGAGCACATAACATAAACGCCGAAGAGGCTGATATTCATTTATTATCGCACGCTACAGTGGCGGGAATGGCCAAAGTCATCGCGATGGAATATCCCAAACTCAAATGTCGTTGCATTGATATGGATCACATAGAAGTAGAAGAACAAACACAGCGTATCGCAGAGGAAATAAAGAGTGATCGCCCAGAAACAAACGTTGCGTTGCGCAAAAATACAGCGTACGCTCCTCGTCTGCAACAATACGATAAATTGATGGTGAAAAAACAACGTTTGGCATTGCCTCCTTCAGAGTCATACAATTTACATATCGAAGAGCGCGGAGTGTTACAAAACCTGCAATTTGTCGAAGCTAAACGCGTAGAACCGCAGGGAGAATTTGTCGAAATAGAAATTTCCTCTACTGGACTCAATTTTCGCGATGTCATGAATGTTTTGGGAATGTATCCTGGAGATCCTGGACTTCTGGGGGCGGAGTGTTCCGGAACAGTTGTTGGCGTAGGAGAAAATGTAACGCGTTTTAGCGAGGGAGACGAAGTACTCGCTATCGCCGCAGGAAGTTTTGGTAAATTTGTGAATGCTCACCAGTCGCTTGTGGCCAAAAAGCCAAAAGACATGACATTTGCGGGAGCGGCGACGATCCCCATCACATTTTTAACTGTGTACTATGGGTTTTACCATCTGACAAAGATACGTAAAGGTGACCGTGTACTCATTCATTCTGCCGCAGGAGGTGTTGGACTAGCGGCGGTACAAATCGCACGTCGTGCTGGGGCAGAGATATTCGCTACTGCGGGTAGTGTGAAGAAGAGAGAATATTTGCGTTCTCTCGGTGTGCACCACGTTATGGATTCGCGTTCGATGGATTTCGCACAGCAAATGCGCGAAATGATCGACAATGATGGTCGCGGAATGAATATCGTTCTCAACTCACTTGCTGGCGAATATATACCGCGTAGTATGGAGTTAATGGCTCCTGAAGGAGTGTTTCTCGAAATTGGAAAAGTGGAGATCTGGTCACAGCAGCAAGTGACCGACTTTAGATCTGACATCAAATATATTGCTTTCGACCTAGGAGACGTATGCCGTGACGAACCGCTCTTTGTACAAGATATGTTCGATGAAGTAATGGAACTTTTTGCCCAAGGGGAATTGCAACCGTTGCATCATAAAATTTTTGAATACCAAGAGGCCGTACTCGCTTTTCGTTATATGGCCCAAGCGAAACACATGGGGAAAATTGTACTTTCGCAGGATTACAACCCTATTCGCCCAGATGGTACATACATGGTGACGGGTGGTCTTGGGGCGCTAGGGTTTGAGATTGTAAAAACCATGGCGTACGAAGGAGCGCGTAATTTCGTGTTGTTGGGACGTTCTGCTCCACGACCAGAAATTTCACAGGAAATGCAAATACTCGAAGAGCAAGGGGTGAGCTTTGTCACTGCCGAAGTAGATGTTGCCGATGAAGCGGCACTCACAAAGGTATTTCACGAAACGCTTGCAGGGCTACCACCGCTTTGTGGAGTGATCCATGCCGCGGGTGTTCTCGATGATGGAGTGATATCGCAACAAACATCTGAGCGATTTGCCAAAGTCATGGCACCAAAGGTTCACGGAGCATGGAACTTGCACAAACTGACGGAAAATATACCACTAGATTTTTGTATATTGTTCTCTTCTCTGGCTTCATTGGTCGGATCTCCAGGACAATCGAGTTACGCAGCTGCCAATGCATTTCTCGATCATTTAGCATACTACCGCTCACAAGCAAATCAACCCACATTGAGTATCAACTGGGGACCGTGGGCAGAAATTGGTATGGCAGCGAGTAGTAAACAAAATAGCCAAGCATGGGGACTCGATACGATCAATCCGGAAAACGGTAGCAAAATATTTCTCGAATTATTGCGTTCTATTGAATCGCAGGTGGCGGTGCTACCGGTAAACTGGTCGAAATTTTTGCCACTTTTTGCGCACAATATGCCATCGTTGCTACGCTCTGTAGAGGAAAAACTCAACAAAAAATCTACAGAAGTTCGCGAAAAATCCAAGAAACAGGCGGAATCGATTGTGCAACAATTGCACGGCTTACCAAAAAAACGTGCACGCGAAATATTGGTAAATCATATAAAAGAACAAGCGATACAAATTCTCGGTTTGGACGCTTCTTTCTCTCTCAACATACATCAACCTATTCAGGAATTAGGTCTGGACTCGTTGATGGCACTAGAACTAAAGAATACCTTGTCGGCAAGCATCGGCAAAGATTTACCGGTGACATTACTGTTTGATTATCCGACAATCTCTGCAATTGTGGATTACTTAGGGAAAGAAGTACTAGATTGGGACGAAGAACAAACCAAAGAACAACAAGAAGAAAAAGAAGAACCACAAGAAGAGTTGGGGGATTTAACACAGGACGAACTTGACAAACTCATTGAACAAGAACTAGACGAAATAGACAATTTAATTGAGGATGAAGATAATGAGTAATGGCAAAGATCAGCAGTTAGCCGCTTCAAAAAAAATGCTATTGGCACTAAAGAAACTAAAAGAGCGCGTCAAGGAATTAGAGACAGAGAAAAATGAACCGATTGCCATTATTGGTATGAGTTGTCGTTTTCCCGGAAGTAATAATTGTGGTGAATACTGGAATGTTTTGCAAAATGGAATCGATGCGATAAGTGTTGTTCCCAAAGAGCGTTGGGATATAGACAGTTATTATGATCCAGATCCCGACGTTCCTGGAAAAATGTACACAAAATACGGTGGTTTTGTGCACAATGTAGACAGTTTTGATGCGCAGTTCTTTGGCATTTCGCCACGTGAAGCCGTGAGTATGGATCCGCAACATCGTCTGTTTTTGCAAGTGAGTTGGGAAGCTTTGGAAAATGCACGGCAAATTTCACCACGATTGCGCAAAAGTCGCACGGGAGTTTTTGTCGGAGCAAGCACCAATGACTACTCACATTATTTTTTCGGGGGGCACGACTCGGATACGATCGACGCTTATTTTGGAACGGGGAACTCCCATAGTGCGATTCCTGGACGTCTTTCTTATTTATTAGGTCTTCAAGGTCCGAGCTTCGCGGTAGACACAGCCTGTTCTTCTTCACTAGTTGCACTACACCTCGCTTGTCAGAGTTTGCGAAATAAAGAATGCGATTTGGCACTTGTTGGCGGTGTGAACTTGACGCTGGTTCCGTTTACTACCATCAATTTTTGTAAAGCGCGAATGATGGCTCCCGATGGCCGTTGTAAGACATTTGACGCTGCTGCCGATGGTTATGTACGCGGTGAAGGCTGCGGAGCGATTGTCTTAAAACGTTTATCTCAAGCGCAGAAGGACCGCGACAAAATTCTCGCTGTGATCCAAGGCTCTGCGGTAAACCAAGACGGCGCAAGTGGTGGACTTACCGCCCCCAACGGCCCCTCACAAGAGGCCGTGATATTGGAAGCGCTGGAAAATGCGGGATTACAACCACAAGACATCGATTATGTCGAGGCTCACGGAACAGGTACTTCGCTGGGAGATCCCATTGAAATTCAAGCACTGGCCAACGCGCTGCGCAACAAAGGTGGAAAAGAGCTGATTGTTGGCTCTGCCAAGACAAATATAGGTCACCTAGAGGCTGCGGCGGGAATCGCTGGGGTGATTAAAGTTGTCTTAAGTTTGTACAATGAAAGGATACCACAACACTTACACTTTAATAATCCGTCTCCCTATATTCCATGGAATGATATTGCGATTGAAGTCGCCAAAGAAGGACAAGCGTGGCCCAGAGGAGAAAAGCCGCGATTTGCCGGAGTAAGCTCTTTTGCATTTATCGGTACCAATGCTCACGTGGTTATTGGCGAAGCTCCACAGTTACCAAAAGATGACAATGAAGTGGACCGCAGTTTTCATGTTCTTAGTCTATCGGCAAAAAAAGAGCAAAACCTCAGTGTTTTTGCCGAAAAAATACACAAGGACCTACAGCAAACATCGTCAAGTCTAGCAGACTACTGTTATACAACAAATACAGGAAAAGGCCATTTTTCGCATCGTTTAGCAATTGCCGCCACGGACAAACAGGAATTAGTGCAGCAACTTTCTAAATTTATCGCCAAAGAGCCGATGAAGTTTTCGGGAAAGGTATCCGCAAGAGATAACAAAGTGGCTTTTCTCTTCACTGGACAAGGTTCTCAATATCCAGACATGGGAAAAGAACTATACAACTCTTGCCCCGTTTTCCGGCGTTATATGGACAAATGCGATGCAATTTTACAAGAAGAAATAGGCGAATCGCTTCTCAATATTCTCTACGGAGATGATGAGGAGAAACAACAACTCATTCACCACACAAAATACACGCAACCAGCGCTGTTTTGCATTGAGTACTCTCTGGCACAAATGTGGATTTCTTGGGGAGTAGAGCCACATATGGTTTTAGGACATAGTGTGGGAGAATACACTGCGGCGTGTGTTGCCAAAATTTTTGACCTGCAAAGTGGACTGAAGTTGATTGCCAAACGCGCGCAGCTGATGAATGCACTTCCGCAAAATGGGGGAATGGTGTCTATTTATGCCACGAAAGAGCAAGTGGCGGAGCTATTGAAACCCTTCGCGGTGGATGTCGCGGCGATCAATGGACCAAAAAGCACCGTGGTTTCCGGTGAAAAAGAGCAGTTACAAAACTTGCAACAAAAACTAGACGAAGAAAAAATTCGCTATCAGGTTTTGCAAGTTTCTCATGCGTTCCATTCACGGCTCATGGATTCCATTCTCGACGAATTCTCCTCTGTCGCCAATAATATCAACTATGCATTTCCCGAAATTGCCATTGTATCCAACGTAACCGGTGAAATTGCCGAGGCCGAGACCATATCCAACGGTGTCTACTGGACAAAACACATTCGTGAAGCGGTGAATTTCGCAAAAAGTATGGAAACGCTGCAAGAACAAAAATGCAATGTCCTTGTTGAGGTAGGACCGACCCCTATATTGTTGAGTATGGGACGTTCGTGCATTAAAGCCAAAGACCTTTTATGGTTACCATCCCTACGCAAAAATAAATCGGATTGGCAGCAAATCACCGCGAGTATTGCGCAAATGTATGTGCAAGGGCTAGAAGTCGACTGGCGTGGTTTCGATCGCGACTATGTGCGCTATACAACGCATTTGCCAACGTACCCTTTTACCCAGCAACGTTATTGGGTTCAACAGCCTACACGTAATATTGCTGCGCAGCGTGGAACAATTCATCCACTGTTGCAGAGTAAATTTACTTCACCAACCATTTCTAACACGATTTTTCAATCGCAAATAGGGACGTCTTTGTGGCCTGAAGTAGAGGATCACAAAGTTTACGGTTGGAAAGTACTTCCCGGGGCTGCATACGCGGAAATGATGTGTGCGGCGCAAAAGCATATCGAAAAACCGTTGGCCATCAAAGACCTACAAATTCTAGAACCTCTCATTTTGGAAAATGAACGTTCTCTGCAAATGATCTTTTCTCCGCAAAGTGAGTCGTGGGAAGTGTATAGTAGTGAAGACGAAAAACAGTGGCAACTACACGCTGTGGCGCGATGTGCACAGCCAAAAGAGCAACAAACCGCCAATTTGCAGACGATTCGCAATGATTGCCATATCAAAATGCCTTGCGAAGAGCTATACGCATTTTTAGGAAAACTGGGGTTTGACTATGGACCAGCATTCAATCTACTCTCGGAACTATCACACAATGGACGTGGTGAGGTAGTTGCGCGTGTGACGGTTGATGGCTCTAAAAAGTTTTGCTTAAATCCATGCGCTCTTGACGCCTGTTTCCAAGCTTTTTCTTTGGCACTTTTTGCTGAAGAACAATCGGCGCAAAACGTTTACATTCCCGTTGCAGTAGAACGTTATGCTATTTTTCATGAAAATATAAGCGACTTCTGGGTGCATATTAAATTACGTGACGGAGCAGCAGGTGAAACATATAGCGGAGATATGCAGTTGATGACAGAAGCAGGCAAAATTGTCGCGGTTGTGGAAGGATTTACCATCAAAGCCGTTTCACAACAAATGTTGGAAAAACACCTCAACCGCGATGTTGATGAGAGTCTGTTCTTTATTGATTGGCAGCAACGCGACCTGACAACTTCGGAAAACGATGACAGACCACTGGTCGTTTTTGTTCAGAGTGAAGAACAGCGACAAAAAATAACGGAAGAATGCATCTGTGTAATTGTGAGCTCGGAAAACAAAACGCAAGACGCGAACATTTTTTGTAATCCACAACAAGACATTGACTGGATATGGGAGCACGTACCCGCGAAGGCACATTTGATGTATTTGTGGCATGACAACACACAAGCGTTACACTCAAATGCACTCACATTGTTACAACTACTGCAAAGTATGGCACAACACAACAACGCCTACAAACTGACACTGGTAACTCAAAACGCACAATGTGTCATCGATCACGACAAAATCGATGTGCAAGCGTCCTACGTGTGGGGATTGGGTAAAGTAATTAGTCAAGAGTATCCGCAGCTCAATTGTCAAATGATTGATGTGGACAACCTGGATATCGAAAAAATTTGCTGTTGTAGTACTTTGTGGAGTAAAGAAAAACAGATTGCATTGCGCGAAGAATGTGCCTATGTGGCGCGCTTGACAACCATAGACAATGAAAAAGATTTGGTTTCTGTACCGCAGAGTGAAGCGTATCGACTTTCCATTGACGCAAAAGGTAGTATCGATAATCTGAGTTATCAGTCGTTTAACAAGCGCACACTCCAGGAACGAGAAATTGAAATAGAAGTGTACTCTACCGGACTTAATTTCCGCGATATTATGAACGCTCTAGGCTTGTACCCTGGAGATGCGGGAGAACTCGGTGGTGAATGCTGTGGTCGTGTCGTGAGTGTCGGTAGCGAGGTTGACGATTTGCAAATAGGCGATGAGGTTTTGGGAATTGCCGCAGGTAGTTTTGCAAATCGCACTTATACACATCGCCATCTCGTGGCCAAAAAGCCACAGGACATGACATACAACGAAGCGGCAACAATACCGATTACTTTTTTAACCGCTTATTACGGGTTATGTAAACTGGCATCGTTGAAAGACGGACAAAAAGTTTTAATTCATTCTGCCGCTGGTGGGGTGGGATTGGCAGCGGTACAAATTGCCCAACATTACAACGCGGAAATTTTTGCCACTGCAGGTAATGAAGAAAAACGCTCTTTTCTCAAGTCTTTGGGCGTGCAACACGTCATGGATTCGCGTTCTTTGAAATTTGCCGAAGAAATGGCTGGAGAACAAATCGATATCGTACTCAATGCACTCGCCGGAGAATACGTGGAAAAAAGTATGCGGCTTCTCAAAAAAGACGGCCACTTTCTAGAGATCGGTAAGACCGATATTTGGAATAATGAACAAGTGTCGGCTGTTTCACCACAACTTCACTATTTTGCCTTTGATCTCGCAGAGATTTGTGAAAAGAAACCTCAGTTGCTGCAAGAAATGTTGCAACAAATCATGGCGATGTTCGATAAAAAAATTCTTTGTCCTTTGCCACATCGAATATTTTCTCGCGAACAAGTCATCAGTGCTTTTCGCTATATGGCACAAGCAAAGCATATCGGAAAAGTTGTGGTGTGTGAAAAACAAAAAGAAACCTACATCTCCGACGCATCGTATATGATTAGTGGTGGACTAGGAGCTTTGGGGTTGGAATTTGCGCATCTATTGGCGGTGAGCGGGGCCAAGCATCTCGTACTCGTTTCACGGCGTGAAGATATTTCCGAGGTTGTAAAACAAATCGAGAAAATAGAGCAAAGTGGTGCAGAAGTGACCATAATGCGCGCAGATGTAGCAGATAAAGAAATGTTATTTGCCGCTTGGGAAAAAGTGGCGGAAAATATCCCACCGTTGCGTGGAATTATTCATGCCGCAGGAATTCTCGATGATCAATTGCTTGCGCAACAAACTAGTGAAAGTTTTGCGCGCGTTTTACGTCCCAAAGTAGATGGTGCATGGAATTTACACTTACTCAGTGAGAATATGCCTCTCGATTTCTTCGTCAATTTTTCGTCTCTTGCATCGGCCTTAGGCTCAGCTGGACAAGGTAACTACGCTGCGGCAAATGCATTTCTCGATAGCTTGGCATTTTTGCGCCGTCAAAAAGGTTTGGCCGCGACGGTAATCAACTGGGGGCCGTGGGCAGAAATTGGTATGGCCGCTGATTTGAGTAAACGTGGGCAAGATGTGTGGTCGACGATGGGGATTAATACCATTTCTCCACAGCAAGGACGGCAAATGTATCAGACAATCAATCACTTGACACAACCACAAGTGATCGCGATGCCCATTGATTGGACAAAATTTGCACAGACATTTGCCGAAGAACCGTTTTTTGAAAAGATCGTTTCTGTCGCGAAAACGAAAATGAGTCACCACGAAAAGCAGGAAAGTAAGTTACTCAAAGAATTAGAAGAAATGCCTGTCACACAACGTTACGACTTTTTACGTAATTATGTGGTGACAAAAGCAGAGAGCATTCTGGGTCTTAGTGCGTTAGACACGACACAACCGCTCCAAGAAATGGGTTTAGATTCACTAATGGCCATTGAACTAAAAAATACTTTGGAGATGAGCGTTGGCAAAACGCTTCCTGCAACAATGTTATTTAATTATCCCACAATTGAATTGATCGTTTCTTACATTGCCAACGATATTTTAGATATTGAGTTCGCACAGGAACAGGACGACACGACACCGCTTGAATCTCAAAAATCAGATCATGCCGAACAAGTGGAACAAATGTCCGAGGATGAGGCAATGGAGCTTTTGAATCAAAAACTCAGTGCGTTTAACAACGAGGATGAAGACGATGACGAGTGAAAAAAAACCAGAAGCACCACTATCTCCGATAAAAAAAGCACTCATTGCTTTAGAGGAAATGCAAGGTGAGCTAAAACGCGTAAAAAACGCCCAACGTGAGCCAATCGCCATAGTTGGGCTTAGTTGTCGTTTACCCGGAGGAAATAATTCCCCGCAGCAACTATGGAATTCTCTCACCAACAATCAAGACGCCATTAGCGAAGTTCCCAAAGATCGTTGGGATATTGAGGAATATTTCGATGAAGATCCCGATGCGCCGGGAAAAATGTATACGCGCTATGGCGGTTTTATGTCGGATATTTCCGGCTTTGACGCAGAATTTTTTGGGATTGCACCACGCGAAGCCATGCATATGGACCCGCAACAACGCATTCTTCTCCAAGTTGCGTGGGAAGCTCTAGAATCTGCGTATTGTGACATGAATGCCCTCAACAATAGCAACACCGGTGTATTTATTGGAATATCGAGCAATGAATACGCACAAACTTGCTTGCATCCGGAAGAACCAGAGCGCATCAATGCCTATTTAGGTACGGGAAATGCGCTGAGTGCTGCCGCAGGACGGTTATCGTATACGTTTGGCTTACAAGGGCCAAGTGTATCGGTGGATACGGCGTGTTCTTCTTCTTTAGTTTCACTGCATTTGGCATGCCAAAGTCTGCGCAATGGCGAATGTTCTATGGCGATCGCTGGTGGTGTAAATGTTATGCTCTCACCAATGACGACGGTTACCTTTTCTAAAGCGCGTATGATGGCTGCCGATGGTCGTTGTAAAACTTTTGACGCCCGTGCCAATGGTTATGTGCGCGGCGAAGGTTGCGGGGTGATTATTCTCAAAAAGTATTCCGATGCACTGGCGGATAACGATAACATCCTTGCGGTAATCAAGGGTTCTGCGATCAATCAAGATGGACGCAGCGGTGGGTTTACTGCACCGAATGGTTTGTCCCAGGAAAAAGTGATTAAAAAGGCATTGCGTGCTGCGAAAGTAAAGCCTCACATGGTGGAATACATCGAGGCTCATGGAACGGGCACATCCCTGGGAGACCCGATCGAGGTTCATGCTCTTGGGAGTGTCTTGCAAAAAGGCAGAGAAAATCCGTTTCTGATGGGATCAATTAAAACAAATATTGGTCACCTCGAAGCGGCGGCGGGAATCGCGGGTGTGATTAAGGTGGTACTTGCTTTGCACAATGAGATGCTTCCAGCAAGTCTTCACTTTCAAAAACCAAACCCATACATCACCTGGGATCAAGTTCCCGGAAAAGTCGTGACACAAAACACCACGTGGCCGCGTGGCAAAAAAGAGCGTATTGCGGGAGTGAGTTCTTTTGGTTTCACCGGGACCAACGCTCACGTGGTCATTGGCGAAGCGCCACAGAAAAAAGACGGGGAAGCATTACGCGAAAATGCACGACAATTGTTGTGTGTTTCGGCAAAGAATGCCCAGGCATTGCAAAATAGTATTCGCCAATTGCACGACGCTTGTAACGATGCGACGCGCATCGATAGTCTTTGTTATTATTACAACACGCGCAAAGCCCACCTCAATTATCGTGTGGCGGTTAGTGGCGAAACAAGCGCAGAACTACAAAAAAATTTACAGAAATATCTCGACAAAAAGTCCACGATCGCGAAGCACAAAGACAGCGTATGGTTATTTACCGGACAAGGTTCACAGTATTTTGCGATGGGAAAAGAGTTATATGCGAAAAATGAAACATTTCGCCGGCACTTTGATCATTGCCTACAGATTTTGCGCGATGTTCTCGATAAACCACTGGAAGAAATTGTATGGAACAGCGACACCGGCGAAATCAATGAGACAAAATACACGCAACCTGCACTGTTTGCCATCGAATACTCCTTGGCAAAAACTCTACTCGATGAAGGGGTAAAACCTAAGGCCGTATTAGGCCACAGCGTTGGTGAATACGTGGCCGCGTGTATTGCCGATGTTTTTTCGGTAGAGGACGGGTTAAAACTCATTGCCAAGCGCGCGCAGTTGATGCAGCAGTTACCGCAAAATGGAGCGATGTTGGTCGCATTTACCGATAAGGATAACGTCGAAAAAATTGTCCTTGGCCAGGAAGATAAGGTCGCCATTGCCGCATACAACGGACCAAAAAACATTGTGATCTCCGGAGAAAAACAGGCGGTTGCTGCCATAGAAAAACAGCTACAAGAACAAGAGATTCGTGTAGAAATGCTCACCGTGTCTCATGCCTTTCATTCACCACTAATGGAACCGATGCTCGAAGAATTTGCGGCGTGTTTTTCCGGTGTAGAACTGAAGTTACCGAAAATAAATTTGATTTCCAATTTAACCGCTAAGCCCGCGGGACAGGAAATACTTTCTGCCGACTACTGGTGTCGTCACATTCGCAATGCAGTACGTTTTTCAGAATCCATTGAGTACCTTGTGGGCAACAAACACAAGTTATTTGTCGAATTAGGTCCAGCACCCATTTTATGTGGCATGGCGCGTCGCTGTGTGAGTAGTCGAGACATAGAGTTTTTGCCGACACTACGTAAAGGTAGAGAGGAACTAACGCAGTGGCTAGATGCTTTGGGTAAATTGTACACTTTTGGGCTGAATTTAAATTATAAAACCGTGTACCCGCATCAAAATTATCCCAAGGTGACTCTTCCGACATACCCATTTCATCAACAAAAATATTGGGTAGAAGACCCCGTATATCACAAAAAACACGTCCACTACCGCAGTGGTGGGCATCCATTCTTACAACAACAAATTTTTACCGCCAACGGACAAATTATCTTTGAATCACTGTTGAGTACCAAAGAATTTTCCTATTTAAAAGACCATGAAGTCTTTGGTGCGGTCATTTTTCCAGGAACGGGTTATTTGGAAATCGCTTGCTCTGCGGCCAAACAGATTTTTGGTGATGTGGCGGTGGATGTCAAAGATTTTTCGATCTACGAACCGTTACTGTTAAATAATGAAGGGCTCACTTTGCAAGTGGTCGTGACTCCACAAGACGAAGAGAGTGCCACGTTTGAAATCGTGAGTTCAACAACGGATGAGCAAATCTATAAGGCATGGAAAACTCATGCAACGGGAAAGATCGCTAGTGGTGAATCTCCACAAGTCGAAAAATTAGAGGTAGAAGGACGTGATATTCCCCGCGAAGAATATTACAAAGCACTTAGTGACATTGGTTTAGACTACGGAGAAAATTTCCAAACGATCCGTAAACTACAAACAACAGAAAATCATGTATTTGCGCAGATTACTGCGCAAGAAAATGACGCATACCACCTGCACCCTGCGGCCCTAGATGGTTGTTTGCAAACTCTCGCAGCACTCTTGCAAGAACGCGACGAAGTGTTCGTTCCTATCGCGGTACAAAAATTAAGTGTTGTTGCCGATATTGTGGGGGAAATACACTGTCAACTCACGTTAACCGGAAATACACAACGCGAAATTGTCAGCGCCGATGTTACATTGTGGGATCAAGAGGACAACCTGATCGCTGTCTTGCAAAAAGTGCAATTCAAACGCAGCAAACGCGGTAGTCTGAAAGCAGGAGATTTAAAGGTACTCGACGCGCTGTATACCAGTGATTGGGCAATTTACACGCCCAAAGTGTCTGAAAATAAAGAGCAGTATTGGTTAATTTTCGGCGATAATAATCTTGCGTTACCCAATAAAATAACGGTTCTCTTTGGTGAAGAGCGCAAATGTGAAGACGGTCGTTATTTCATACGCAGAGGCGAAAAAGAAGATATAGAATGGTTGTGGCAGCAACTGGAAGCACAGGCTTTGAACGTGGTTTATTGCACCAGCAAGTTCATTCACACAACTGGCGATCACACCGCATGGGCACAGCATTTAGAAAAACAAGTTTTCGATTTATTGCATATCGTGCAAACCGCGCAACAGAACAAAAAGGTTCAGCGTTTATTCACCGTAACCCAAAGTGCCCAACAAGTGGAAATCAATGATAATATCAATGTTTTAGATGCGCCATTGTGGGGCATGATCAAAACAATGGCAGTAGAGTTGCCTGAAATGCACAGTACATGTATTGATATTGCCAATAGCAACGACGATCTGTTGTCAAACGTTTTACAAGACGATAGCGAAGAGCAACAGTTCGCTATTCGCGATGATAAGGTGTATGTCGCACGTCTTAATAAATACGATAAATTGTATCGCGACTATCTCACTATACCGCAAAGCGAGGCCTATCAACTCGACATTCGCAATAAAGGGGTGATTGAAAATTTAGAGCTGATCCCCCAGCAACGTTGTGAGCCACAAAGCGGTGAAGTGGAAGTTGAAGTACGCGCTTCGGGACTCAACTTTCGCGATGTCATGAATGCCTTGGGATTATATCCTGGCGATGCCGGAGCAATGGGTTCTGAGTTTTCAGGTACTGTGGTACGCGTGCATGCGGATGTCAAAGATGTCAAAGTTGGTGACGAAGTTTTTGGTATTGCCGCTGGAAGTTTTAACCGCTACGTAGTTGCGCAACGTCCTCTCATTGCTCATAAACCCGACAATGTTAATTTTGCCGCCGCGGCGACAATACCAGTGACATTTCTCACAGCGTACTATGGTCTTAAGAACTTAGCGAATGCCCAAAGTGGACAAAAGATACTCATTCATTCTGCCGCCGGAGGAGTGGGGCAAGCAGCAATGCGCCTGGCAAAAAGTTTTGGCTTAGAGATATTTGCGACGGCAGGAAGCGACAGAAAGCGCGATTTGTTGCGCCAACAAGGGGCAAAATACGTTTTCAATTCACGTACGTTGGATTTTGCGGAAGAAATACACCAAGCAGGTCACAAAATGGATATTGTGCTCAATTCTCTTGCAGGAGAATATATTCCGAAGAGCATGGACCTACTCAAAAGCCAAGGGTATTTTGTCGAAATTGGCAAAGTAGAAGTGTGGGACGAAGCTCAAGTAAAAGCACATCGCAATGATGTTACGTACACTGCATTTGATCTTGCCGAAGTTTGCCGTGAAGAACCGCAGACTGTGCAGGCAATGTTTCGCGATATTTTACAATTGTTTGCCCAAGAAAAAATTGATGAACTAGGATACCGAGAATTTTCGTTACGCGAAGCAAAAATGGCTTTTCGTTATATGGCTCAGGCACAGCATATCGGTAAAGTTGTTCTAACGCAAAATCCACAATGGAATATTTCCACCGAAGGAACCTATGTTATTAGTGGTGGATTTGGTGGTTTAGGAATGAAAGCCGCTGAATGGTTAATTTCTAAAGGAGCGCAAAATATTGCTCTTCTTGGTGCAAGTGCCATTGATGACAAGCGTCGCGAAAGTGTCTCTTTTCTAACAGCAAAAGCCAGTGTATCGCTACACCAAGTCGATGTAAAAGACGTGTCCTCTCTCCGAGATGAAATGCAGAAATTACCGAAACCAATCAAGGGTGTTATCCATGCAGCAGGTGTCATTCGCGATGGACTAATACTGCAACAAACACCGCAAAACTTTCGCGACGTAATGGACGTAAAAATTCACGGTGCATGGAATTTGTGGTCGACGACACACAACGAACCACTTGACTTTTTTGTGATGTACTCATCCATTGCCGCGGTGATGGGTTCTCCTGGACAGGCCAACTACGCCGCAGCGAATGCTTTTTTAGATGCGTTTGCGCAT
Organism: Candidatus Uabimicrobium amorphum; assembly: GCF_009002475.1. Taxonomy (GTDB): domain Bacteria; phylum Planctomycetota; class Uabimicrobiia; order Uabimicrobiales; family Uabimicrobiaceae; genus Uabimicrobium; species Uabimicrobium amorphum. Next base: position 7,256,309 of record NZ_AP019860.1, on the reverse strand, counting down.
AAATTGAGTTCTGCAAAAAATAGTCTGGCGTTGTATATGCCAGCGACGAGTATTAATTGGGGACCGTGGGCGGAAGTGGGTATGGCGGCACGTACGGCGGAAAAGCGCAAAGGATCTTTTGGTATCGAAGACTTGAAGCCGGACACTGCGATGGCCATTTTTGAAAACTTAATTACCCAACCATGTCCGCAAGTGGTGGCAATGTCGGTATCGTGGCCGCAAATTGTCAAAGCGCAAAAGCGCGTATCACCATTCTTGCAAAACGTCACACGTGGTATTGTCCAAAAGAAACAAGCACGTTCGTCGCAACTCACGACACAGCTGGAGAAAATACCTGTTAGCGAACGACGTAATTATCTGTTGCAATTTGTCAGCGAGCAAGTGAGCAATATTATGGGTGTTGATCCCGAATCACTGCAACTGCAACAGCCGTTACAAGAACTCGGACTAGACTCGCTAATGGCCGTAGAATTAAAAAATGCCGTCGAGCAAGAATTGGACCAAGAGCTACCCACGACATTGTTGTTCGACTATCCCAATATCGAAGCAATTACCGATTATCTCGTTGAAGACGTATTTGCATGGTCTGAGCAGCAGGATGTAAAAGTGGAAATACCTGTCACCAAGCCAAGCACAGATAACGAAAAAATTGCTGTGGTCGGTTTGAGCTGCCGCTTTCCCGGAGCAAAAGACAGCGAAAGCTTTTGGAAAATGCTCGTCGAAGGTGTCGATGCAATCAGTGAGGTTCCACAAAGCCGTTGGGACTTAGAGGAATACTACGACCCTGACCCTGATGCTCCAGGCAAAATGTATACCAAACACGGCGGATTTGTTGACAACGTGGAATTGTTCGACGCAGCGTTTTTTGGAATTGCTCCACGCGAAGCCGAGAGTATGGACCCGCAACAACGTCTATTTTTAGAAGTAAGTTGGGAAGCTCTGGAAAATGCGGGAGAAATGAAGGCTCAGTTGCGCAATAGTCGTACGGGTGTTTTCGTGGGAGTGTCTACGCGTGATTATGCGGATTTATTTACGCGTTCTAATGATCCAAGTAAGATACACGCATATCTGGGAACGGGTAATGCCTTTAGTGCGATCTCGGGGAGATTGTCGTATCTACTTGGTCTCCAAGGACCGAGTATGTCCGTAGATACCGCATGTTCCTCGTCTTTAGTGGCAACACACCTTGCGTGTCAAAGCTTACGCAGCGGTGAGTCTAATTTGGCCGTCGTTGGTGGGGTGAACTTAATTCTTTCCCCGAGTACAACTATTAATTTTTGTAAAGCGCGGATGATGGCCGATGATGGACGTTGCAAGACATTTGATTCTAAGGCCAATGGCTATGTACGCGGTGAAGGTTGTGGCGTGGTCATTTTAAAACGCCTAAGCGATGCGATGGCCGACAATAACAATGTTTTAGCGGTAATTCACGGTAGTGCGGTGAACCAAGACGGTCCAAGTGGTGGGCTAACGGCACCTAACGGACCTTCTCAAGAAAAAGTAATACGCGAAGCACTGCACATGGCGAATGTCGCAGCAAAAGATATCCAATATATCGAAGCCCATGGCACGGGAACTTCATTGGGCGACCCGATTGAAATGCAAGCACTGGGTAAAGTATTGGCAAAAGACCGCGAACAGCCTTTTTGCGTAGGATCACTCAAGACCAATATTGGTCACCTCGAAGCCGCCGCGGGTATCGCCGGACTTATCAAAACGGTTTTGTCGATTCACCACCGCAAAATACCGGCGCACCTACATTTTCATGAACCAAGCCCCTATATCCCGTGGAAAGAGATTCCCGGAGAAGTGGTGACGGAACTGCGCGATTGGCCACAACCACAAAATCGCTTGGCAGGCATTAGTTCCTTCGGTTTTACTGGAACAAATTCCCATGTGATTCTCGGAGATGGTGTGTCGCAGAGCAGCACGCAACAACAAAAAACCTCACCACTACTTTTTACTCTTTCTGCGCATAATGAGACTGGTCTTCAAGCTTTGGCTGCGAGATGGCACGACAGTATTGCCAACAATGATTTTTCTCTGCGCGACATTTGCTATACGGCAAATACTACGCGGATGACTTTCGCACATCGCTTGGCGTGTTGGGTAACTTCCAAAGAGGAGTTACAAAACTATTTAGCGCAGTACAGTGCCGGTGAGAGAAATCGCACACTGAGTTATGAAAAAACCACAAAGAATATTGACAAAGTGGCGTGGTTATTTACTGGTCAAGGTTCACAGTATTCAGGGATGGGGAAAGACCTCTACGAAAAAAACCGTGCTTTTCAACAGGCAATAGACGAGTGTGAAGTTATTTTTCAACGAGAAACCTCAGAGTCCTTACGCGATATTGTATTTAGCGACAACACCGCGATTCACGAAACAAAATACACGCAACCAGCTCTGTTTGCGATTGAGTATGCGCTGGCCAAAGTATGGTTGAGTACTGGCGTTACTCCTCAAGCAGTGATGGGGCATAGTATTGGAGAGTTTGCCGCGGTATGTGTTGCCGGAGTTATGTCCCTAGAAGACACATTAAAATTGGTGATTGCTCGTGGACGCTTGATGAGTGCTCTTCCCAAAAATGGGACGATGGCGGTTATTTTTAGCGACGCGACAACCGTCGCTGCGCAAGTGGAAAACTATGAAAATGTGGCGATTGCGGCAAAAAATGGCCCGCAAAATACGGTGATCTCAGGGGAAAAGGAAGCGATTGACGCACTATGTACACATTTTACCGAGCAAAAAGTACGTGTGGAACCGCTGACGGTTTCGCATGCTTTCCATTCACCGCTGATGCAACCGATGATCGCAAAGTTCAAAGAAATTGCGAAGAAGATAACCTATCAGGCACCACAATTGGCGGTTGTGGCGAATGTAACGGCAAATTTCGCTGACGAAAACACCTATAACGCGGACTATTGGTGTGAGCATATCTTGCAGGCGGTGTGTTTTCATGAAAGCATTACGCGTTTGCACAAGCAAGGTTACAGCACATATGCCGAAATTGGTCCAGCTCCGGTACTTTTAGGGATGGCACGGCGTTGTTTTCCAGCAAAGGCTAAGGTAAATCTTTTGCCATCGCTACGTAAAGGCAAAGATGAACACGCTCAGTTGTTGAAAAGCGTTGCTGATATTTATACCAAGGGCTATGCGATCGACTGGAAAAAAATATATGAAGAAAAAGGCCACATATGTCCTCTGCCAACGTACGCGTTCCAAAGAAAACGCTATTGGCTAGATTTACAACCAGCGGCAGGGAGTAGTGTTGGTGGTATCAATCATCCGTTTTTACAACAGCAGTTCTACAGTGTTTCTGGCCAGCAGCTTTTCGAGGGCGAAATTAGTCTTGGCAAACAAAAATTTCTTGCCGGACACAAAGTGTTTTCGCGTGAAGTTTTTCCGGCAGCTGGTTTTGTCGAATTGCTAATGAAGGTGGGCAAACTGGTTTATAATGAGGAACCTTTCTGTATAGATGATTTGATCGTTGGCGAACCTCTGGTACTTCGCGATAAGCATATCGTACAAATTGCGTTGAATGCAAACGCAAATGGTTACGATTTCGAGGTGTTTAGTCGCACAGATGAAGACTGGCAACAACATGCATTTGGTAAGATCACACAAGATCGCGATGCATCTGTCAAAGTACAAGAATGGAGTGATGGCGAAGTCTTAACAAGCGATGTGTATTACGAAGAACTCAACAAACTCGGTTTACAATACAGCGACGCATTTCAAGGAATCAAAACGCTAGAAGTACGCGATGAACGTGTACGTGGGCATATTGCTTTGCAAAAGTCACATACCTACGAAGTGCACCCTGCGCTTTTGGATAGTTGTTTGCAGACAATCGCCGCGAGCTTGTACAAGGGAGATAGTAATCATAACGTTTATGTACCAGTACGCTTTAAAAAGATTACCTTATACCGCAATGCTGTACAAGAGTGTCAGGTACAAATGCAGTTAAAGAGTCAGTCACCGACAATGGTTAGTGCGCAGTTTGTGTTGTACGACTCTGAAGGAGTGATTGCACAAATTGACAGTGTCGAATTCCACCGGGTAAGCCGCGAAAGTTTACAACGCGAAAGCTACCAGCATATGTTGTATAAGAGTGTGTGGCGCAAAGAAATTGTGGCGGATACACAACAGGTTGCCGGTGATTGGTTGTTGTTTGCTCCAGGAGAAAACGATGTAACGCAACAACTCGTCGATAAAGTTCGGTGTGTGGCATATGTGGGAGAAAAAAGCGAAAAACGCAACGAGATACTCTACGTAGCGGACAATGAACAACAGATCGCGCAGCTATGGGAACAGCTTCCCGAAGAGATTGAAAACGTCGTGTATGTCGGAAACAACAACGGTACGATACGCCCCCTTGTACATTTATTACAGACCAAAAAACGCAAATTACAAAAAGTATGTGTGGTCACCACCGATAGTGTGAAAGTTATTGCGGGTGATCAGGTAAATGGTGTGCATGATGCCACACTTTGGGGGATGATGAAAACTCTAGCGGTAGAACAGCGTGATGTGGACTACTGTTGCATCGACATCGATGCAACTTGTGACGCAGAGTTGTGGTGGAAAATACTTACGCAAAAGAAGTCTGAGTTGCGATGGGCAATGCGTGGAGAAGACTCGTATATCGAACGTCTAGAAAAATACCATAGCGGTCACGGGCAGCAATTGACACTTCCCGTGGCGGAGAATTATCATCTTACGATGGACGCCCAAGGAGTTATCGATCATTTGCAAGTTCGCGAAAAACAGCGCAGTTCTTTAGGGGAGCACGAAGTTGAAATTGAGGTAAAAGCCGCAGGACTGAATTTCCGCGATGTGATGAACGTGTTGGGACTTTATCCCGGAGATGCTGGAAAACTTGGTGGTGAGTGCGCGGGAATTGTCACAAACATCGGAAGTGCGGTGAAGAATTTTGCCATAGGAGAGCGCGTATGTGGTATTGCCTCGGGGTGCTTTAGTAAATATGTCGTTGCCCACGAATTATTGATTTGTAAAATCCCCCAACATATTGAATTTGCCGCAGCAGCAACGATTCCGATTACATTTTTAACCGCACACTACGCTTTTGACCGCGTGGCAAAATTACAGCGCGGCGAAAAGGTACTCATCCACGCTGCAGCCGGAGGGGTAGGACTTGCTGCTATTCAGCTCGCTAAAAACATTGGTGCCGAAATTTTTGCCACCGCGGGAAGTGACGAAAAACGCGACGTACTACGTGAGTGGCAAGTCTCACACATTATGAATTCGCGTTCTTTGGATTTTGCACAGCAGATAAGCGATGAACAACACAACATTGATGTGGTTTTGAATTCGCTTGCCGGAGAGTACATTCCAAAGAGTATGTCGTTACTCAGTAACAACGGACGCTTTGTCGAAATCGGCAAAGTGGAAATTTGGGACAATGACAAGGTAAACGCTCTACGCAGTGATGTTAGCTACACTGCGTTTGACCTTGCCGAAATGTGCAGTGACACACCACATCTTGTGCAAGAGATGCTACAAGAGCTGATGGTATTATTTGCAGCAAAGAAATTGCAACCTCTTCGTCATACCAACTTCTCTATACAAAATGCCAAAAATGCATTTCGCTATATGGCACAGGCGAAACACATCGGAAAAGTGGTCATTACACAACAACAAAGTGCATGGAATATCTCCACAGAAGGTAGTTATGTCATTAGTGGTGGTTTAGGTGGGCTTGGTTTAAAAACTGCACAGTGGTTGGAGAGTGAGGGAGCGACGAGTATTGTACTCCTGAGCCGTAGCGCTCCAAATGAACAGCAACAGGCGATACTTAACAATTTTAGCGCCAACATTAAACACATGAGTTGCGATTTGAGTGACAGCGAACAGGTAAAAACTGTTTGCGCACAAATTACCCCGCCAATTACGGGTATTTTTCATAGTGCGGGAGTTCTGGACGATGCTCTGTTTCCGCAATTGACCGCACCGCGTTTTTCTAAAGTATTTGCTCCTAAAATACAAGGTGCATGGAATCTGCACCAGGCGACGGCCTCTTATGATCTCTCCTGTTTTGTAATGTATTCGTCGATCACTTCGCTGTTGGGTTCGCCTGCACAGAGTAATTACACCGCCGCCAATGCTTTTCTCGATAGTCTTGCTCACTATCGCGTTTCGCGAGGTTTGAAGGCCACAGTAATCAACTGGGGGCCATGGAGTGAGGTGGGGATGGCAACGCGTAGTGATGCACGACAACGCCGCGCCTTTGGAATTAAAGATGTTTCACCTGTGGCGGGGATGAATATCATGCATTCGTTATTGGCACAGGATGCCTCACAAGCAGCGGTTGTTGATATTGATTGGCGAAAATATATAAAACAATTCCCACAACAAATACCACAATATTTGGAAAGTGTAACGCGGGGTTTACAGCAAAAACGCGTCGAAGGTGCGACTTCGGAATTTGCCAAATCGCTGGAAAATATTCCGCTTAGTGAAAGACGCTCGCATGTTGTCGAATTTTTAAGTGGAGAAGTGGCAAAAGTTCTCGGACTAGACGCCAACGAGGTAGAACGCGAGCAAGCCCTCCAAGAAATGGGATTAGATTCGCTGATGGCCGTTGAGTTAAAGAATGCCGTAGAAACGGCAATTGGCAGTGAACTTCCCACAACCTTACTGTTTGACTATCCGAATATTGAAGCGATGGCCGATTACTTGGTGACCGATATTTTTGCATGGCAAGAAGAGCAGCAAGTTGTTGTCGCGCGTCAGAGTGTGGAGAATGAACCTATCGCCATTATTGGCCTTAGTTGTCGTTTCCCAGGCGCAAACAATATTGAAGAATTTTGGCAACTTCTCGTAGAAGGTAAGGACGCGATTAGCGAAGTTCCTGAATCACGTTGGGATCTAGAGGAATACTATGACCCTGATCCCGATGCTCCGGGCAAAATGTACACTAAGTTCGGTGGCTTTATTAGCGATGCCGCTCAGTTTGATGCCGAGTTTTTTGGCATTGCCCCACGTGAAGCTTCGAGCATGGACCCACAGCAGCGCCTCATTCTCGAAGTGAGTTGGGAGGCATTGGAAAATGCCGGAGAGACCAACTTACAAGATAGTCGTACCGGTGTCTTTATGGGGATTTCCACACGCGATTACGCCGAATTATTTACGCAACACAGTGATCCGACAAAAATCCATGCATATCTAGGAACAGGAAATGCCTTTAGTGCTGCTTCAGGAAGACTATCGTATATTCTAGGTCTGCAAGGACCAAGTATGTCGGTCGATACCGCATGTTCGTCATCTTTGGTGGCGACACATCTCGCTTGTCAAAGTTTGCGCAGTGGCGAGTCAAATTTGGCGATCGTCGGTGGGGTCAATTTAATGCTATCTCCGGCGACGACAATTAATTTTTCCAAAGCGCGCATGATGTCTGCCGATGGACGTTGCAAAACATTTGACGACAGTGCCAACGGTTATGTACGCGGCGAAGGATGCGGAGTTGTTGTACTAAAACGCCTATCTCAAGCGATCAGCGATGGCAATAAAATTTATGCGCTCATCAAAGGAAGTGCGGTGAACCAAGACGGTCACAGTGGTGGACTGACGGCTCCGAATGGTCCGGCACAGGAGAAAGTGATCCGCGAAGCACTACATGAAGCCCAAGTTGCGGCAAAGGACGTTTGTTATATCGAAGCGCATGGTACGGGAACCTCTTTAGGAGACCCTATTGAACTGCAAGCATTGGGTAAGGTTCTAAGCGAAGAGCGCCAAGAGCCTTTTGTTGTGGGGTCACTCAAGACCAATATCGGCCACTTGGAAGCCGCAGCAGGAGTTGCAGGACTTATTAAGACAGCTCTTGCCCTACATCACAGTAAAATTCCTGCACATTTGCATTTTACAAAACCAAGTTCTTTCATACCGTGGAAAAACATTCCGGTAGAAGTGGCCACCAATATGCGTGACTGGCCACAACAACGCAAGAAGATTGCCGGAGTGAGTTCCTTTGGTTTTACCGGAACAAACTCACACGTTATTTTGGAAGAAGCTCCACAATTTGTGCCTCAGACCACGGAAAAATCGTTAGATATATTGACCATTTCCGCGAGAAACGCCAAGGCATTGCAAGAAAACGCGTACCGCTGGCTCAATTATATACAATGTAGCGAAGACGATTTGTCAGATATATGTTATACCGCCAATGTCGGACGCGAACATCAAAATCATCGCTTGTGTGTGACTGCCAAAGACCATTCGTCGTTGTGCGAAAATTTACAACTATTCTTAGAAACGGGAAAAGCACGCAATGTGTGGAGTGGAAACAGCAATAAATCCATTGATAAACTAGCGTGGTTGTTTACCGGACAAGGTTCGCAGGCGCAGAAAATGGGCGCCGAACTTTACAAACAGGAACCTATTTTTCGCGAAGCTTGGGACGAGTGCGTTTCTTATCTCGACAAAGAGCTTCCGGTTTCACTACACCAAGTTGTGTTTGGGGAAGACGATCCGCATCTCATTCACAATACACAGTATACACAACCAGCGTTGTTTGCGATTGAGTATGCGCTAGCAAAATTGTGGTTATCATGGGGAGTGACTCCGCAAGCGGTAACGGGACACAGCATTGGAGAATTTGCTGCGGCGTGCATTGCCGGGGTGTTTTCTGTCGCAGAAGCCGCAAAACTTGTGACCGCACGCGGCAAACTCATGGCCGCTCTTCCACAAAATGGCAAAATGGCGGTTATTTTTACTAGTGCGGAGCAGGTAACAGCAGACCTCGATCATCCACAAGTAGCGATTGCGGCCATCAATGGTCCCAAACTAACGGTAATTTCAGGAGATGGTGACGGAGTAACGGCACTTTGCGAAAAGTATACAAAGCAAGATGTGCGGGTGGAAATGCTCACTGTTTCTCATGCATTCCATTCGCCGTTGATGAAACCAATGATCGATGATTTTCGCAAAGTGGCAGAAACCATCCATTACCAGACACCGCAAATAGCCTTTGTTTCGAATTTAACCGGAGAATTCGTCCATGAATTTTCCGCCGATTACTGGTGTAAACATATTCTCGAAGCGGTGCGTTTTTACGATGGCATGCGCTTTCTACAAAAACAAAAGTACCAAAACTTTATAGAAATTGGTCCTGCCCCCGTACTTCTAGGTATGGGGCGTCGCTGTTTACCAAAGAGTAAAGGTTTGTGGCTGCCGTCTTTGCGCAACAATCAACCACAACAAATGCTCAAGAGCTTTGCACAACTATATACCAATAACTACAACCCGCAGTGGCAACAGATATATCGCGGCGGAAATATCGTACATGCGCCAACGTATGCTTTTCAGCGTAAACGTTATTGGCTAGATGTCTCTGCTTCACGTCATGTGGTCACGAGTAGCCAAGGTCTTCATCCACTTTTAGGTGAACGACTACAATCACCGCTCATTAGCGGTCATGTATTCAATTGCCAGGTGAGTTTATCAGGACAGCACAAATTTTTCCGCGACCACAAGGTCTATGAAATGATCATTTTACCGGCAAGTGCTTACTTGGAGACGGTGATTGCCGCAGCCCACGAGGTGGTAAGTGAAGATGCGTGGCGACTGTCCGGAATTTCGTTACAAGAACCATTGGTGTTTGAAAAGGGCAAAGACTACGGTTTGCAAACGGTGTTACAATCCAATGAAAAAGGCTTTGATGTAAAAATCTATAGCCAAGATGGTGACTGGAAAGAACATTTGCGCGCCAACATTGAACATGTTACACAACCAATACCAGCACAAGAATTGCCACATTTACAGAAAACGCGTAGTGTCGACATGACGGACAGCTACCAGCAACTAACACAATTGGGTTTAGACTATGGCCCGATGTTTCGTGGTGTCACACAAATTGACGCTTGCGAGAACGGTTTCGTGGGGGAAGTACATTTGCCAAGTGATCAAAGTCATGATTACTATTTACATCCGGCGCTTCTCGACGCGTGTTTTCATGTTTTTGCCGCGGGAATCGCCGAAGAAGATCGCCACAATGTGTATATTCCTCTGAGCATAGATGCGATTACCTTCTATGAGCGCGCAACAAAAAAGGTAATCAGTCATGTTGTTCCGCAGCCGTCGTCGTCGAACGATATGTTCGCGGCCAACATTGGCATTTACAGTGAAGAGGGGCGTTGCATTGCCCTACTTGAAGGCTTTCGTGTACGGCGTGTCAGTCGCGCGGTTGTCCACGGTGTGTGGGAACGGCAATTCTACGATTGGTGGTTTGTTCACACTTGGCAAAAGCGTCCAGGAGAAAGTAGCAAAGCGGAAATCACTGCACATGATTGGTTTGTCATTGGCAATGAAGAACCTATGGCTCAAAAATTGACAGCGCTTTTACAAGAAACGCAAGCAAAGGTGAGCGCGGTAACAAACGTCACAGAGTTAGAAAAAAATGAGGTGTGGAAACAATCGCAATTGCGTAAAATTGTCTTTGTGGCTCCACAGTGCAAACTAGAAGAACAAAACATCTTTGTATTGCAACTTCTACAACAGATGAGAAAAGATAAGGGTAAGTGCCAACTCAACATCGTAACGCAAAATAGTGTTCGTGTAGAGGACGAAAACAACTCGATTTTCTCGATGTCACTCAATGGTTTTGCCAAGGTAATTTCCTTGGAGCATCCCGAGTGGAAATGTGCGACGATAGATGTCGATCCACAGGAAGTGAATCATTTACAAAATATTGTCGACGAGTGCTTGCGCGAAGAGCACGAACAGGTGGCCTATCGCGATGACGAGAGATACGTTGCGCGCGTTGTGCCGTATGAAACATACATAAAACAACAAAATTTATTGCACATACCCGATAGCGCGTATCGTCTAGACATGAGCAAAAAAGGGCAACTCAAAAACTTGACATATGTTGCCGGAGAGCGTTATGCACCCGAGCAAGGCCAGGTGGAAATTGAAGTGATTGCCACAGGCCTCAACTTTCGCGATGTGATGAACGCCTTGGACTTATACCCCGGAGATGCTGGACACTTAGGCGGCGAATGTAGTGGACGCATTGTTGCGATAGGTGAAGGCGTCAACGAGTTTAGCGTAGGCGACAAAGTCATGGCCATCGCACCGGCGAGCTTCGGTAAATACGTGACCACCGCGGCGTACCTTGCGGTGAAAAAACCACAAAACGTTTCTTTTAGCGCAGGGGCGACAATTCCCATCACTTTTCTCACCGTGTATTACGGTTTGTGGAAATTGGCGAACTTACAGGCGGGCGAGCGCATTCTAATCCACTCGGCGGCGGGAGGTGTCGGTTTGGCCGCGATCCAATTTGCGCAACATGTTGGCGCAGAAATTTTTGCTACAGCGGGAAGTGAACGCAAACGTCAATTTTTACGCGATTTAGGCGTAAAACACGTGATGGATTCACGCTCTTTAGACTTTGCCGCGCAAATAAAAGCAAGTACTGGTGAACGCAAAATCGACGTAGTGCTTAATTCGCTCGCCGGAGACTACATCAGGCGTAGCATGGAGCTACTAGCTCCACAAGGGCGTTTTGTGGAAATAGGCAAAATGGAAATTCTCGATGACGCGCAAGTTAAGGCTGTTTACGATGATATTCACTATTACAATTTTGACCTCGCAGAGATGGCAACAAACGATCCGCAAATTATGCGTGAGATGTACACACGATTAGAACAAGACTTTACCAAGAAATACTTCCGCGGTTTACCACATAAAGTTTTTTCCAAAGAAAAAACCGTACATGCCTTCCGCTACATGGCACGCGCCAAGCACATCGGAAAGATTGTGGTTTCGGGACGCAGTGAGCGTGAATTTGCCCTGCAAAGCGACGCCACATATATCGTCACTGGAGGATTGGGTGGTCTTGGGCAATTGTTGATGAAGTGGCTTGTGGACAATGGTGCGAAAAACATTGCGTTGTTCAGTCGTCGCAGTCCAGGAGAAGAACAACAACAAGATATCGCGCGCTGCGGTGAAGAGAGTGGTGCCCATATAACGTGCTTTGCCGTAGATGTCTGTGACCAAGATTCACTGCGCGACACCATCGCGAAAATTAACGATACATTGCCACAGATTCGCGGAGTTATCCACGCCGCGGGAGTCATTGACGATGGTTTTATCAACCAGCAAGATGAAGAGCGTTTCTACAAAGTTCTACGTCCGAAGATGCGCGGTGCATGGTATTTACACGAATTGACACAGAATTACGACCTGGACTTTTTTGTGTTGTTTTCATCCATTGCTTCGTTTATGGGCTCACCAGGGCAAGCGAACTATGCGGCAGGGAATGCGTTTCTCGATGGATTGGCACATTATCGCCATTCGCGAGGACTACCGGCGACGAGCATTAACTGGGGACCTTGGGGAGAAGCAGGGATGGCCGCCGCTGCGGAAAAGAGTGGAAAAGGTATTTGGCAAAAACGTGGTATCGAAAGTTTGAAGTCACAACAAGGTTTGAAAATATTGGAATTACTTATTTCCAAAGGGCATGCTCAGATAGGTGTGATCGCCAACAACAAACAAAAATTCATGGAACAACTGGCAGCGCACCAGCAAATGAGATGGATGGATGCGCTTGTGGCTCAGGCCAAAAAACAATTCGCCACAAAAACCGTGGCAGCGCCCAAAGCAGAAATTCTCGACAAATTGCGCAAAGTAAACTCCAACAAGGAGCGCCACGAGATGTTAGTAAACTACATCCGCGATGAGATCGCCAAAGTTCTAGAACTCGAATCAGGGGAAGACGTGGCACCTGATATGGGATTTTTCGATTTAGGGATGGACTCGCTAACGGCGATGGAATTTAAAAATATCTTAGAAAACAACCTAGGCTACACCCTGGCCACATCTTTGGTCTTTGACTATCCGACGATTGAGTCTTTGACGAGTTACTTAATTGCGGATATCTTTGGCGAAACTGAAGACAATGTCGCGACGGAAACGGCGGTGGAAACAACAATGACCACACCAATTACCGTAGAGGAAGAACAGCAAGATTTTGACGATTTATCCGAAGAGGAACTCATGGATCTATTGGAAAACGAGCTAAGAGAAATCAGAGAAGGGAACAACGATGACCGAGCGTAAAAACTCCAAAGAACTGCTCAAAGAAGCACTGATTGAAATAAAGAAAATGCGCCAAAAAGTGCGCGAGTGGGAAAGCGCTCCTAGCACACCAATTGCCGTTGTAGGAATGAGCTGCCGTTTTGCCGGAGACGTGGACACTCCACAAAAGTTATGGCAAATGCTACTCGACAAGAAAGACGCGGTGACCGAAGTTCCCAAAGAACGGTGGAATATCGACGACTACTACGATCCCGATCCCAATGCTCCGGGAAAAACCTATACGCGCTGGGGAAGTTTTGTCAGTGACGCCGATAAGTTCGATGCAAGTTTCTTTGGCATCATTCCCAATGAAGCGCGAATGATGGACCCACAGCAACGCTTAATCCTTGAGACGGCATGGGAAGCCTTAGAAGATGGTGGGCAGGCTCCCGAGTCATGGAAAGATGAACTTGTCGGAGTGTTCCTGGGAATCAGCAATAATGATTACGAACGCATTTATAACCGTATGGAAAAACGCGATGTCGACGTATATTCCGGAACAGGAAATACTTTTAGTGTGGCGTCGGGTCGCCTATCGTTCTTGCTAGGATTCCAAGGACCCAATGTCGCAATTGATACGGCATGTTCCTCGTCATTGGTCACGGTACACATGGCCTGCCAAAGTCTGCGTAACAAAGAATGCAATATGGCACTCGCGGGTGGGGTGAGCTTACTACTCAGTCCGGAAGCGACAATTTATTTTTCCAAAGCGCGTATGATGTCTCCCGATGGACGTTGTAAGACATTTGATGCCAAAGCCAATGGTTACGTTCGCGGTGAAGGCTGTGGTTTCGTGGTGCTAAAGCGCCTTGATGATGCGATCGAAAGTCGCGACAATATTTTGGCGGTGATTCGTGGCTCTGCGGTAAACCACGACGGAAAAAGCAGTGGCCTTACGGTTCCCAATGGCGTTTCACAACAGTTGGTCATTCGCAATGCACTCCAAAGCGGTGGAGTTTCGCCTCAAGATGTGAGTTATGTCGAATGTCACGGAACCGGAACATCGTTGGGAGACCCGATTGAAATTCAGTCTCTGGCCAAAGTTTTGGGACGCGATAAGGAACAAAGTCCCACTCTGAAGGTGGGATCTATTAAAACGAACATCGGGCACCTCGAAGCGGCAGCCGGAATCGCGGGTCTCATTAAAGCAGTGCTGTGTATTCAAAACAAGTATTTGCCCGCGCATTTACACTTTGATACACCAAGTCCGCATATTGCCTGGGATCAATTTGCCATTGATGTGACCAAAGACGGTGGTGAATGGCAAGATACCAAGCGTATCGCTGGGGTGAGTTCTTTTGGATTTAGCGGAACCAATTCGCACGTTGTTGTTGCGGAAGCGCCGTCGGCCAAACGCGGTGGTATATGTTGCGAAGAAAATTTATTCATACTCTCGGCAAAAACCCAAAGTGGATTGGATGCCATTGTGCAAAAATACGCAACGTATTTACCGAATACCACGCATTCACTCGCCGATATATGTTATACCTTGCAAACCGGACGCAATCACTTTAAATATCGTTTGGCCATTGCCGAAAAGGACACCGCAAAGATTACCGAAGCCCTGCAAAAAATGGCTAGTGGAGAAACGGTGCGCACAGTGAGTATTGGCAAGGAGCAGCGCAATAAAGGTGTGGTATTCTTATTTACGGGACAAGGTTCGCAGTATCCACAAATGGCGCAGCAATTGTACGAGACACATCGCGTTTTTCGCGACGCCATCGACGAATGCGCGAAGTACGCAGACCAGTATTTGCCACAACCACTGACAAAGATTCTCTACGACACCTCATGTGAAGTGGACATCAACGATACCGCTATTACCCAACCACTGTTATTTTGCATTGAGTATGCTTTGGCGCAATTGTGGATGAGTTGGGGAATTCGTCCAGCGATGGTGATGGGACATAGTGTAGGCGAGTTTGCTGCGGCGTGCGTCGCTGGAGTATTCTCTGTGGAAGATGGGATTAAGCTCATCAATGAACGCGGACGTTTAATGCAAAGCTTACCTCGTGACGGTAGTATGGTGGCTATTTTTGCCAGTGAGCAGGAAGTGCAAAGTGTTGTCGATAAGTTCAAAGATGAAGTGTCCCTCGCTACGGCGAACGGCCCCAAGAACAATGTGATTTCGGGAAACAGCGAAGCGATTAGCAAAATTTGCCGCGAGTTTGAAAGCAAAGGTGTTGGCTACAAAAAATTGACTGTGTCACACGCCTTCCATTCCCCACTGATGACACCTATCCTCGACGACTTTAGCAAAGTGGCGCAGCAAGTAACATTTCATGCTCCCAAAATACCGCTCATTTCCAATGTAAGCGGCAAACAAGTCGACAACAGCATTGCGACACCACAGTATTGGCGTGAGCACATTATGGCGACCGTTCGCTTTCAGAGTGCTGTAGAATATGCACATGAACAAGGCTTTCGCGATTTCGTGGAGATAGGACCTTCACCAACCCTGATCGCGATGGCGCGTAGATGCGTACGCGATAAAGAAGTGAATTGGCTATTTAGCATACGTGGTAGCGGTAATAATAATCAGCAAATACTGGAAAACTTAGGAAAACTTCACGTCTTAGGCTATAAAGTGGAGTGGCCGATGGTGACATACCAGCAAGATGTCGCGCGCGTTTCGTTGCCAACATACGCTTTTCAACGCAAGTCTTTTTGGCTTGAGGGAGAAGAAATATTAACACCGGCATTTGTCGAACATAAAAAAACGACAGCACCGCAAGAAAAACCGAAGACAGTCGCGCCTGCGTCACAAAAAGTAACTGCGACTACGCCACCACCACAAATGTTTGGCGAACATTGTTACTACATTGATTGGCAAAAAACAGCAACCCCACAAGCGATGACGTCTGAGAAAAAAAGTTGGTTGGTGTTTAGCGAAGGACAGAAGGCAAAAGACTTTACCGAATACCTACAACAACAAGGTCACGAAGTGATGGTTCTTGAAAAAGGCAAGAGCTTTAAGCAAGTTTCTGCGAAGCACTTTATTGTAGGAGCGCACAAAAAAGAGGTGTTCAGCAAAATGTGTGCGCTCTTCGCCAAAGATGGTGATAGTTTTGATCACGTTGTCTATTTTTGGGGTGTGGATAACGGTGGCGATGACATTGATGCCGGTATCGAAAACACCAAGTATGTTTTTGACCTGACACGGGCTTTTGTCGCACAAAAAGATTTGGCCTTTACTCCCAATATGTGGCTTGTAACGCAAAATGCTTGTCCGGTGAACAACGATGTAGCTGTGGCGCAATCCTTTTTGTGGGGGATCGCTCGTGGAATCGCCATTGAATACCCTCAATGGTTTGGCGGCGTTGTTGATATAGACGACACGGTACAAACGGACTTACTATGCCGCGAGGTACAAAAAAATTCCTATAGTGTACGTACCGCATTGCGCGGTGAGACACGCTACAAACCAAGTATGCAACCGTGTGAAAAACGCGAAGCCAAAAAACTATCGTTAAAAGACGATGCCACATATATGATCACCGGTGGGTTGGGGGCGATTGGTTTTGCCGTAGCGCAAAAGTTGGCGCAAAACGGTGCCAAAAAATTACTACTCGTTGATTGCAAGTCACCCGATGCAAAGCAACAGCAGCAAATAGACGCGTGGAATATCGACTGCAAAACGATGGAGTGTGATCTGGCAGACACAAAACAAGTACAAAGCCTTCCTCAAGGTATTCACGGAATTTTTCATGCAGCTGGCCTTCTCGGAGATGGTTTGGGGATCGACAAAACCACTTGGGAAGCTTTTTCGCGTACTCTGGGTCCAAAAGTTCAAGGAAGCATGAACCTAGCGCTTCATTTTCCCGATGTGGATTTTTGCGTGCACTTTTCCTCTATTTTGACGCTCTACGGCATGATGGGACAATCCAGTTATAGTACAGCAAACGCCTTCCAAGATGCGATGGCGCATCACTTTGACAATCACATCACCATCAACTGGGGCGCCTGGGAAAAACAAGGTATGGCCGTAGAGAGCAACCAGGAACAAGTGCTCACTGCTCTTGGGGCAAACAATTTTTCTGCCGACAAAGGATTTGCGATTCTCGAAAATGTGATTGTGCAGCGTGACCATGCGCAAGTTGTGGCGACTGACATCACGTGGAAGAAGTTCATGCTGCAATTCCGCGAAGATGCGACACCAGAGTTATTTGCTGCGGTGATTGAAAATGCGCGTGGCAATGTACAGCGACAAACCGCACAACGATACGCTACTAAAACTTCAGGAGCGCGGCTCAATAGAATTATGGCGCGTCTAAAAATCATGGCTTCGGATTTATTCGGTATCGAAGCAAATGAAATCGAGGAGGACGTTTCTTTCTTAGAGATGGGTGGCGACTCGTTCTTACTCATTCAAATCGCACAGCTCATCGGCGAGGAATTCGCGGTGGTGATTTCGTTCCAGGAACTGATTGAAGACGTGAATAACTTAGCGGATTTGGCGAAACTCATCGATGAGAAACTACCTGAAGACGAACAACAAAGCGAAGTTGCTGGGGATTATGTTGGCGATGATATTGCCGGAAACGACCTGGAAAAAATACTCGCCAATCAAATGAAATTGATGTCGCAACATTTAGAAAAATTGCGTAGCGAAGGAGCTAACAGCGTTTTAGATTTGCAACAGCGTCAACTACAAGGATTGGCAACAAGTGGAGATCAGGAACTTGTTGGACCGAAGAGCACATTGGCCCCACAAACTTCCCGAGATCCGATCAATCTAAATCTAACAGAACAACAACAAAAATACCTGGAGGATTTCTTGCAACGCTTTGCGGCAAAAACCGCGACATCGAAGAAAATCACCGCTGAAAATCGCCACAATCTCGCCGATCGTCGTACAGCACTGATTTTTCGTATGGAAACCAAAGAGATTATCTATCCCATCATCGGAGAGAAATCCTGCGGTGCAAGGATTTGGGACGTGGATAACAATGAATACATCGATGTTAGTATGGGTTTTGGTGTTCACCTGTTTGGACACGGTGCGGACTTTTTGTTAAAAGCGATTCAAGACCAACTAGCCCTCGGAATTCACATCGGCCCGCAAGCGATGCGCGCCAATGAAGTGGCGAAAGGAATCGCCGAAATCACCGGAAACGAACGCGTGGCATTTTGCAATACCGGAACCGAAGCGGTGATGTACGCAATGCGTCTGGCACGCACGGTGACCAATCGCAGAGCGATCGTCATGTTCAACAATTCTTATCACGGAATGCATGACAGTTTGTGGGGATACCGCACCCCTTCGGGGAAAACCTATCCCGAAAAGTATCTAGCGGGTATTCCACGAAGTTTGGTACAAGACATGGTGGTGTTAGACTACAATGATCCGGCGTCATTAGATTTTATCGAAGCCAATGCCGAAAAAATTGCCGGAGTGATGATCGAACCGGTGCGCAGTAGAAGTCCACACGTTCAACCGCGCGAGTTTCTCCAAAAATTGCGCAAGATCACCGAAGACAACGATGTACCGCTCATTTTTGACGAAGTGCTCGTCGGTTTCCGCCTAAAGCGTGGAGGTGCGCAAGAGTGGTATGATATCCGCGCCGATATTGTGACTTATGGTAAGATTATCGGTGGAGGAATGCCCATAGGTGTCGTTGCTGGTAAATCAGAGTATATGGACGCCGTTGACGGTGGACTGTGGCAATACGGCGACGATTCTTTTCCCGAAAAAATGTCTACCGCATTTGGCGGAACCTTTAGCAAGAACCCACTGACAATGGCCGGAGCGCATGCCGTCATTCAGTATTTGAAAGAGCAAGGCCCACAACTGTATGACAATTTGAATCAGCTCACCGCAGATTTGGCCGCAGAGCTAAATGCGTATTTGAGCGAAAACCGCGTGCCGATGAAGGTCGTGAACTGCGCGTCGATTTTCCGCTTTATCCCCACGGAGATGAAGGGATATCTAGTTCCGTTTGATGTCGATTTGTTCTTCCACCACATGAACTACCATGGTGTATACATTTGGGAAAGCCGCGTTTGTTTTATGTCCACGGCGCATACCAAAGAAGACACTCAAAAAATAGTTGCGGCGGTAAAGCGCTCTGTGGAAGACTTGCGTAGTGGCGGGTTTTTGTTGCCGGAAACAACCAAAAAAATTCACTACCACACCACGATTGAAAAACCAAAACTACGCGTATTTTGTTTTCCATACGCCGGTGGCGGAGCGTCACTATTTCGCACGTTCCACGAAACCATGCCCGAAGGTGTGGAAGTGGTTCCGATCCAATACCCTGGTAGAGAAAATTTGATCAAAGAACCGCTACTCAAAAGTGTGGATAAACTGGTCGCGGAGATTTATCCTGACGTGAAGGAAATGCTAGATGTTCCCTGTGTGTTTTTGGGCTATAGCCTCGGTGCGTTAGTGGCATTCGAAATGGTACGCAAACTACGCCGCGAAAATGATACGCTGCCGCAAGAGTTAATCGTTGCTGCACACCGTTCGCCACATTTGCCGGATTCGACCGTACAAATTCACAGTTTGCCGGATAAGGAAATGGTGGACGTACTGCGCAAAACCATCACCGACGTTCCCGATCAACTTTGGGAAAACGAGGAAATGCTCAAAGCATATTTGCCGATGATCCGTGCAGATGTTACCGTCAGCGAGACGTATCATTATGTCGACGAAGAGCCTTTGGGTTGTAAGATTCTCGCATGCGGTGGTACGCACGATGATCATGTCAGTGAAGAGGAAATACTGGCGTGGCAAAAACAGACTTCGGCAGAGTTTGTGCATAAAATGATCGAAGGGACGCACTTTTTCTTGCACGACGAAAAACAGGATTTTCATAAGATGGTCGCAAATGAGATGAAAAAGAGGTGTTAATTTGGGTTGGAATTCGCTGTTGTGCGATGGTCGCAGCTGAGATGAAAAAGTGGTGCTAATTTGGGTTATGGAATTCGTTGTTGTGCGATGCCCTCACCATCGATTTGCAGATTTCAGCTACGCTGAAAGCAGCAATTCTCATGCCTCTCCCACGGGAGAGGCGTAATGCGTCTTCTTTGTAAAAAACAAAATTCACTTAAGTTGCGAAACACCTGGTGTGCGATGCAATTTTGGAAATTGTGGTTGTGGCGCAAACAACAAAACAACAAAAACAAGTTGGACGTGTTACGTCCCTCCACGTGGGAGGGACAGCGATTCGCAGTCTTCAGCGTTAGCTGAAGGAAGAATCGCAGGGAGGGCATCAAAATGAAGACGAATCCCCAGCTGAAGTTTTCCATATGAGGGCATCAAAATGAAGACGAATCCCCAGCTGAAGTTTTCCATATGAGAGCATCAAAATGGAGACGAATTCTTTAACTAAATTTCACATATGAGAGTAGTCCTTACCACCTAATTCAAAATAATGCGGAGGATACATGGAAGAGATTCTACGGTTTTTAGAAATAGAAGACTTAGAGTTGTTACGCGAAGCTAGAAAAACATTGCCGGCGCTTGATGATGATAGTCACTTTGTCGTGCAAAACGTCGTTGACAAATGGGACGATGAACAAGCGGTGGCCAATATCTTAATGTGTCCTGACATTATGGAGGAAAGTTATCGTTGGCAGACGATTGAAAAAGGACTTGAGTCCTACTCCAATCCTTATTACATACTCTCCACAGTTTGTGGTTTGCAACATCTTACTGCTATTCCCGATTCTTACCGTGAGAAATATTTGACGCGTGTCTTGCGTTTTTGTGAAACGAAGACCGAGACCTTGGCGATTTGTGCTTCTATTACCGTGACACATCTTCTTCGTAAGGATGAAGACTACCTATTTTCACAACTGTATCCGGTGTTTAACGATAACGTGAACCACAACATTACTCTGTATTTTGCCAAAAATTACGATGCAAAGGAATTCAAGGCTGTTGCGAAAAAAGCGGGGTTGTCTTGGGGAACAAAGCGTCACTTTTTGAAAGAATTTGCGAAGATCAAAGAACAGGAATTCGTGAAGGCTCAAATTCCTCATTTTCGTAACTCTTAAACTTTGTTTTGTGCCCACAGTTGTGCTGCGCGAAAAATAATGTCCATTACTGGGTCTTTGATATCAAGGTAGCCGTCTATATCGTGTGGGTAAATAGATGCCAGTTGCTTCTTTATCTGTAGATAGGCATCTCTTGTCGTGGTACAGCTTCTGAGATAGTCGCGAAATAATAGCGCATATTTTTGGTTTAATGCGCCCTCTTTGCGTATGTGGATATTTGCGCGGCGCTGTCCTTTTTTTTCCAAGGTTAAAAACTTGCGCATTTCACATGCATTTCCAGTAAAACCGGTTAGGCAATCTTTTTGTATATGTTCGCGAATTTGGTAATCGTTTTTGCGCAATGTTTCCAGGATCTGTGGATCGAGTTCACGAACGGTTACCTGAATATCAATGATGTCTTTTGCCCCCAAATTCGGAACTGATGTAGAACCAATATGATCTATGCGAATTGCCTTGGGGAGTATTTGTCGTAAATCTTGTGCAATTTTCGCAAACTCTTGTGGCCAATTTGGGTTGTAGTCAACTATTTTTATTGTACGTTTCATCGCGATCTCCTGCTAGCGAGGCTGTTTTAACAACAGTTTCAAACGACCTTGTTGCTTCTTTAGCAACTTTTTCTCCCCATATTGTTGCAATATCTTGACATATAAATCTTGCGCTTTGGTGTAGAGAGGTGATAGTTGCAAAGCCTTTTCCACGGCCCGCCGCGCTCTTTTGTATTGTTGATTATCGTGGCGGATTTTGGCGAGGTAATACCAATAGAAACTCATGTTTGGCTTTAATTTAAGCGCCTTTTTTAGACTTTTCATCGCAAGACTATCTTTTTTTAAATAATGAGAAGCGACCGCATGACAAAATAAATATTCATGTGCCTCAGAATTTAGAGCATTTGCCTCAACTAAAAAATTTCGATATTGTTTTAATAGTGCCTTATCCTTGCGTCTACTGAGTAAAGTTTGGTCGATGCGTTCTCCCCAATTTTGGTATGCCAGATTGTTATCCCATCTTCCCAATTTACGAACACAAACGTGCATTTTTCCCATGTCAAAAACAGGAAAGGCGTAGCCAAATGCTGCGCCTTTTTGGGCGGCAGAACTTTGTTTTTTTACCCAACTGTGGAAAGTTTTTCTCTTTTTTGGTACTTGCGTTACCAAAGTGGCAAATAAGGCCCCTGAAGCGATTTGGTGTAAAATGGGGTTTTCCGTTTTACCAATAACTTGCTGTAAATCTTTCATTAAACTCACTTTTTTGGAAACAAAAGCGCCATAGCAAGAAGAAATTTGCACTTCTAGCGAATCGGAGCGTAGAAGCTTTCGTACATAGCTGGCTCCTAATCTTTCCCCGGCAATTTGCGCGATCGTGGGAATGGATTGAATGTTTGTCTCTAAAGACAACTTTGGAAGCATGGTTAAAACTTGCAGCATATCGACTTGCTCGAGTATCTTTGCCAAATCAGCATAAACAAAGGCAGCGCGAATGATCTGTTTTTCTTGTGGATCGCAAACGACGCGTAAGCCGGAAGTCACGTCATTTTTACGAAGTAACCCCAGAACCGCATAGGCACGAACAACTTCGTTTTGTTGTTTGTCTTGCGACACTTTTATTAAATCACGTAATATATTTGTTTGCCGAAATTGACTGAGGTAGTTCAAACAAATTTGTTGCACGAGGTGGTCTTTGTCGTAAATACCTTTTTTCAGGAGGGAGATGTCTTCGCGTACTGCTTGAGCGACATGTTCTTTATTGGCAGTAAAGTATACTTTGTACGCATAACGTCTTATATGGATATCTTGTGATTTAAAGTATTGGCGAATGACTTTACGTGCTTTTTGATCCCCCTTTTGCCAAAGTTTCTCTGCACAGAGCAAGCGTACCTTGTCATTGGGATATGTCATAAAATTGGCAAATGTATATGGTGCGTGACGTATCACCAGTGAATGCACTAAATATTCTTTGTATCTATTATTTTGGCGAATTTTTTTAGGCTGAGCTTTGTTGTCGGAGCCATGTTTGTGCAGAAGAGACAGTGCTAAAATGGCGTTGGGCGAATTCTGTGTTGCGATTTCTTCTACGGCTTTATGGGTACCAGGTGTGGCTAAATCCATCAGTGTTTGCAAAATCCACAAATTCAAAATGATCGAATTACTACGCAGTAATTGCGGCGCAAATCTGATGAGTATTTTTCTGTTTAAAAATAAAGGCTGTAGGGCACTTTTATCGTTAAAAAATTTATAGCGCGTTACCAAATAATTCAATAAGGCTACATTGTGATCAACATGACGTTTTTGTATTTTACGCTGTAATTTTTTCAGAGCCGGTGTGGTGTTTTCTTGCGCTCTAATGTCTTTGAGCATTCTCGCAGAACGATACATTGTTTCGATGCCTTGTATGGCGATTTGCCGCAAGGCCCCCGAATTATCCGCGGCAATTATTTTCAAAAATTTTTGTACATATTCTTTGTTATAAGTTTGTATTTTTTCGCGTTGCCATTCGCGGTAAACACGTACTACGTCCAGAGCAATTTTTTTCTTTTCTTTATGCAAAATATCGACGTCAAAGTTTTCAAAAAAATTCACAAGAACACCATCTAGTATGCAGTTAGTTTTATAGCGCATTAACATCGGATAGTTGTTACTATGAGCATGCAATTCCATAATCGCATTATGTTGGCGACGATTGATTTCGATGGATTTCAAGAAATCATCACGTGCTGCGACAATTTGATTTAATTGCGTGTAGCACATGGCTCTTTGATAGAAATATTCCGCTTTCCATGGCGACAAATCAATCATTTCATCGTATGTGGTTTTTGCTTCCTTAAAATTTTTTGCGTTTTGGTAGCTTTGCGCAAGTAGGCGAAGAACTTTTTCGTCATTGTTGCGCTCTTCCAAACTCTGTGATAAATGTTTTATGGCTTGTTCTGGTTTCTTTTCTGCAAAAAATATTTGTCCTAGAAAACGATGGGTTTTTTTCAGGGGAAAATGTGATAATGATTTGAATAAATATTCTTTGGCCACTCGATATTTTTTCTGCGCAAAACATGTGGCTCCCAGATAAAGAAACATTTCACCTCGGCCGTTCTTGTCGAGTTTAAATTTTACCAATTCCTGTAAATATTGTTGCGTTTCTCCATACATTTTTAGGTCAAAGCTGGTTTTTACCAATAATAACAAGCATTCTGCTGAAGGAGAAGTTTTGTACACTTTATGTACGAGATCGTATGCGGCTTTTTGTCGTTTGGTTTTCCATAAACCTGTGGCATGCAATAATTGTAATTTTTGAATCTGCAAGCGATTGTTGTATTTTTTTTGGAGTTGTTGCGCATTTTCGATGAGTGCAGCGTAATTTTGCTGTTTTTCTAAGCAGCGCAGTTGTAAAACATATTTTTCAAAAGAGGTTTTTTTTTCGATAGATCTAGTGATGAGAGCAAAGGCTTGTTCAAAGTTTTGTTTGGCAAAAGCTTCTTGTCCCTTTTGAAAAAGCAATGAGGCATTTTCTTGTACTTTAGTGTTGGTGTTTCCAAAGCGAATGTAACCATTGGTGAGCATGACGGTAATCGCTATGACTAAAAATGCACTACCATATAAGAGTAATGTACGCAATTGCGTTATTTTTTTGAAACGCAACACCGAGGAAACAAGTAAACTTTCGCCATGCTGTGCTCTTTGTAAATCATTGACTAATTCTACAGCACTTTTATAGCGATCTTGAGGTTTCTTTTCTAAAGTGTGTAGACATATCTTTTCCCAGGTAGTGGGGATTTCCGGATTTATTTTACGTGGTGCTATTACCTTTTCGTTGCAAATTTTATTTGACAATGTTACTTGATTTTGTGCATCGAAAGGTCGCTGATTTGTCAAAGCTTCATACATCACAACACCTAAACTGAATACATCACTCGCATAACTAACTTTAGATGTTTTTGTTTGTTCGGGAGACATATAAAATGGCGTTCCGAGAATATGACTGGTCTGTGTATATTGCGACTCTGTTTTCATTGATTTTGCCAAACCAAAATCGGCAAGATACGGTGTGTCATTGGCGTCAATTAGTATATTCGAGGGTTTAATATCGCGATGGACAATACCTTTTTCGTGTGCGGCGGCAAGGGCACTGGCCATGGCTTCGATAATCCGCATTCTCTCCGAGAGAGAATCGTTTGTCGAGAGAAATTCGCGAAATGTTTTACCGGGAATGTATTGCATAACTAAGAATAGGCGCCCCTCATATTCTCCCATATCATAAATGGGAACTACATTGGGATGCTTGATCGTAGATGATAATTTTGCTTCGCGTATAAAGCGGCGTATTTCTTGTACAGAGGAAGTACTTAATAATATTTTAATGGCAACTTTGCGTTTGATTTTTTCTTGAATGGCCTCATAAACGACTCCCATACCTCCGCGCGCAATTTCGCGCACAATGATGTAATCTCCCCAGCGCTTTTCTTTTATATCGACGTCTTGCTGCTGATTCAACGCTGTATAAATATTCTGTAGTTGCGAGGTAGACAACATTTTTTTTTGTAATAGAAATTGTTCGAGGCTCAATGAGTTTTGATTGCAGTATGAAATACACTGCCGTATAGCGGTTTGATTCAGAAAACCCAGGTGAACGACACATTGAGCGATATTTTTATTGCGCTCGGCTATTTTATTTTGCACGTATATTCCCACCCATTGTTATATTTTTTGCCGTTATTTATGATTTTTATTCTATGAATTTATTCTATCAAAGTCAAGAAATTGGGTGTAATTGTCTATGATGAAAATTTTGTGAGGAATATGCATATTTACACAAAAAAACCACAGAGAACGTTTATTTTACTCTCTGTGGTTTTTTGTATCTACGTCTTAATCACAAGCTCGCGATCTTCGCGAGAATGTTTTAATAACGATAGTGTTCTGGCTTGTATGGACCTTCTTTTGGAACATTGATGTATTTTGCTTGATCATCTGACAACTCGGTGATCTTACCACCAAGTTTTTCGACGTGTAGTCTTGCCACTTCTTCGTCAAGCTTTTTAGATAGACGGTATACACCAATTTCTTTATTTTCTTTCCACAAGTCCATTTGCGCTAGTACCTGGTTGGTGAAACTGTTGGACATTACAAAACTTGGGTGTCCTGTTGCACAGCCTAAGTTTACCAAACGGCCTTCTGCTAGCAAGAAGATAGAGTTTCCTGTGGGGAAAGTATACATATCTACTTGTGGCTTAACGTTTACGTGCTTAACGTCAGGGTAGGTCTCTAATGCTTCTACCTGAATTTCATTGTCAAAGTGCCCAATGTTGCACACGATCGCTTGGTCTTTCATGTTTTTCATGTGATCGATGGTGATAATGTCTTTGTTCCCTGTGGTGGTTACATATATATCTGCATGAGGAAGAGCGTCTTCTACTGTAACAACCTTGTATCCAGCCATCATTGCTTGTAGTGCGCATATTGGATCTACTTCTGTTACCCAAACTTGTGCACGAAGAGCAGCGAGTGCGTCGGCAGAACCTTTTCCTACGTCTCCAAAACCGCAAACTAGAGCTGTTTTTCCGGCAACCATTACATCGGTAGCACGCTTGATCGCGTCTACTAGAGATTCTCTACAACCATAAACGTTGTCGAATTTAGACTTGGTAACAGAGTCGTTTACATTGATTGCTGGGAAAAGTAGTTCGTTGTTTTCCAGCATTTGATATAAACGGTGTACACCTGTGGTTGTTTCTTCAGAAACACCTTTGCAGCTTTCTACTAGCTTGTGGAAGAAATTTGGATTGTTAGGTACAAATTCCTTCAGAAGGCTATTTACGATTTGCAATTCTTTATTGTCTGTAGGCTCATCAAGAATTGTGATATCGTTTTCAGCTTGGTAACCGCGGTGGATCATAAGGGTGGCGTCTCCACCATCGTCAACGATTAGGTTAGGACCTGAACCGTCTGGCCATACCAAAGCCTTTAGTGTAAACTGCCAGTATTCTTCTAAAGTTTCGCCTTTGTATGCGAATACAGGAATACCACTTTTCGCCATTGCCGCCGCAGCGTGATCTTGGGTAGAGAAAATATTGCAGCTTACCCAACGGATGTCTGCTCCGAGTTCTACTAGAGTTTCCATGAGAACCGCTGTTTGGATTGTCATGTGTAGACTTCCCATGATACGTGCTCCCGCAAGTGGCTTGTCTGCGCCGTATTTTTCGCGAGAAGCCATTAGGCCTGGCATTTCATGTTCAGCAATTTGAATTTCTTTGCGTCCGAAATCTGCCAAAGAAATATCTTTCACATGATAATCTGTTGTTTCTTTTGGATTTGGTGTCATTAACATTATATTTTCTCCGCTGAAAGGGTTATGAAATTTAATTTACACTAACTATAACTCTTTGTGGAAAGTAATGCTATCAACCAGCGGTTCAATTTACTAAACAATTCGTTGTATGGGTGGAATGCTTTGTGAAATGGGGTGGAGGATTTGCGATGTGGGATTCGTTTTCAGGTTGGTGCCCTCACTATCGAAAAGCATGTGTTCATTTAAGATGAAGGGATTCGTTTTCCGTATTGGTGCCCTCACCATCGAAAGTATGTGTTCATTTAAGATGAAGGGATTCGTTTTCCGTATTGGTGCCCTCACCATCGAATTTAAGGTTTTAGCTCCGCTAAAAACCTTAATTCTCATGCCTCTCCCACAGGGAGAGGCGTAACACGTCTTAGTGTGTTTTTATTGTTTCATTTTATGCTACCGTATACACAACCGTAACTGTGTAAAAATAGTAACGCTATGCTTTTGTCCCGCAACTCAAGTGAATTTTGTTTTTTACAAAAGAGAAGCATTACACCTCTCCCTGTGGGAGAGGTATGAGAATAGCAGTTTACAGCTACGCTGTAACTGCTTTTTCGATGGTGAGGGCATCGCATACCAACATCTATCTATACCTAAATCTCTCTAATTCGGCTTCAAAAACGACAGAAACTTTTGGTAATTTTCTCTACTCAGTTCTTGTTGTGCACGTTGCTTTAGTTTCTCTAACGCCTCCGCATCATTTCGAATCATTTGCGCTAAAATAATCCATGCACCTTCATCGTGAGGATTGCTTTCTATCGATTTTTGCAGGTGATCTTTCGCACCAACTTTATCTCTTTTGGTGTTGAGTAAAATGGTCGCCAAAAGATTACGCGCGTAGTAGTTATGTGGACTAATCTCAATCGCTTGCTCCAAAAATGAAACAGCACGTTTATGCTGTTGCTGCTGAAAATATAACCATCCAAGTAGGTAATGTGCTCGTGAGTAGCCCACTTGTAGAGAAATGACACTATTGAGTAATTTCTCTGCTTTGCCGTATTGGAACGTTCTTATGCTATCATAAATCGTGTCGTATGTCTTTTTTAGACGTACTTGACTGTGTCTTTTCCCCTCCGCACTCTCTTTCAATTTTTCAATTTGACTTTGTATATCTTTATCTTGTGTCAACTTGAGCAATGTAGCGATAGAGTCCGCTCGTTCAGGGAAAAAAGAACTGTCGATGGCTTTGGCCATTGCAAGGTTAAAGCTGTCTTGTGGTTCATTGCCGAAAAATGCTTTTGCTATTCTCGGGAATTTTTTCTCCCAATTTTTTATGTGAACCTTGGCATTGAAGTTACCGTACATTTCCAAAGGAGCGCGGTACTCTAAAAATAAGTTATCATCATTGTTGCGCTGGTCACTTGGAAATTGTTGTATGTCATCGGGGAACGTATACGCGTATGTACCAAACAATTGATGTTGATTGTTGACCTTGATGCGCTGCAAAGTTTTTGCGACAAGTTCTTGCTT
The DNA here is from genome assembly GCF_009002475.1 of Candidatus Uabimicrobium amorphum. Taxonomy (GTDB): domain Bacteria; phylum Planctomycetota; class Uabimicrobiia; order Uabimicrobiales; family Uabimicrobiaceae; genus Uabimicrobium; species Uabimicrobium amorphum. The sequence continues at coordinate 7,227,416 of NZ_AP019860.1, read as the reverse complement.
CATGCGTTCTAGGCAAGATTTCGGATCAATGGTTATTTTATTTCTACTCGATACGCAGATCATGTCCATGTCGACAATAAAAATATGTATGTGTGGAAATGTGTCTGATAGGGTTTGGATCATCGAGTTTAAAGTATATTCGGATAGCTCGTACAATTGAATCCACTGGCAGAAAACGCCATTGTCTGCTAAACGATCATCTACGATTTGATAGAATTCGTGTGAAAACAGGTTCGCAACACCCGCGATCCAAGGATTGGACGGTTCTGATACAATGACATCGTACTTTTCGGGAGCATAACGCAAAAAGCTACGACCATCATCAACGTGTATTTTCAATTTCTCATTCTGTAAGATGTTGTCATTGATGGTATCGAAATATTTTGACACTTCGACGACCGCAGGTTCCAGTTCCACTACATCAAGTTTATCGATGGGGTGAGTCGCCATAGCGTTGGCGGTCGCTCCACTTCCAAAACCTATGAGGCAGGCGTTTTTTGCTTGTAGATTGAAAAACATCGGTAAATGTCCCACAAGGTACTGGGTGGGTAAATCTCTTGTTGTAGAAGCTTCTGGTTTTCCGTTAGAACTGTACCATGTACCAAAAGAATTTCTGTTTACGGTAATTGTTGAACAAACGCCATACTTGAAAAATAACATGCTATCTTCTTCTACATCGGTTTCTTTCTTTTTATTTTTCGTCAGTACTCCGCGAAAATAACCTTCATAGAGTTGTCCCATTTGCGTTTGCAAATTTAAATTAAAGAAAATAGCAAAAAGAGTCACAGCACCTACGGTCCATAGAGAACGCCTTGCAACGGTTACTGTCGAGGCGTTTACAAAGAGAGCGATCGCCACAACCAACATAAGGGTTCCACAGAAAAATAAAGTTGTTTGCGCGCCGAATGTTGGCAAAAGCAAAAACCCCGTCATAATCGAACCGAGAATGGAGCCGAGTGTATTGATGGCGTAAATTTCACCTACCGCACGTCCACGGTGACCTATTTGTTTGTGATAATTGACGATCACAAGTGGCAGCATGATTCCCATCGCAAAAGCAGGTATGACGACAATAACACCGGCGATACACGCTTGCGCCAAAAGTAACAACCAAAAGTTATTTCCTAAAGTTTGTACAAGAGAAGTAAAGAACTCGGGAAGAAACTTTACCAATAATATACTCGACAAAATAGAGAAAGAGGCCACAAAGGCAAATAACGCTAAATTCAATTGGTATTGTAGTTTTGTCAACATTTTATGCGTTGCCACAACACCACCAATACCAATACCGATTAGGAATGTCAGCAAAATGATACTGAAGGCATATGTCGAAGAACCAACAATCGGTAGAAGTAAACGCGTCCAACTAATTTCGCAAGATAGGCTAATAAAGCCAGAAAGAAATACGATAACAAGTAAAACCAACGGTGCGGAAGTTTTTGCTTGTTTGGTTTGTTCTTCACTAGTGTTTTCTTCAAAAGAAGCTTGGTACTTTTTATCGTAGTATATGGCAAGAAAACCAATGGCAACACCAATGACCGCGGCACCAATGATGGTTTTTGTCACTCCGATAGCTGGTAGAACAAAAAGGCCACATGCCAAAACACCAAAGGCAGCACCTATTGTATTGACACCATACAATGTTCCCGCTGTTTTTTCCATTGGGTGAAAACGAGCGATTCCAGCGATGAGTACTGGCAATGTCGCCCCCATGCAAAAAGTAGGTAACAATAATATTGCAAAAGCGATAATAAAACGAATTACATGAAAAAAAGAGGGGAATGAGTGTTTCGCAAATCCGACAATGACATCGAGATTTTGAAAAATAGGTAAAGATAATAAACCAAAAACAGCAATAGCGATTTCTAACCATGCATATGTTAGAAAGGGGCGTTTTAACACCTTGGCATTGCGTCCGGCCCAGAAACTTCCCAATCCCAAACCGGCCATAAACGACGAAACCACTGTTGAAACCGACCATGCAGAACTTCCAAATTGCAATGTCAATAGTTTTACCCAAATGACTTGATAGAATAAACTGCATGCTCCGGAGAGAAAAAACAGAATAGTTGCGGTGTATAGTAGCGATTTTGTGGAGGCAGAGCTTTGGGAATGTTCGCGCTCAGTGGACATAGTACTTCCTTCTAAATGAATTATAAATCGAGGTTGGTTCGTAGAGTAGTTTGCGAGAGATTATAAGGATAGATTTGGCTACGCGAGGTAGCCAAATCTACAATGTAGAAAGGTGATTACTTAGTAATACCACTTACAACTAGAGCATAATCCACATCAACTTCTGGTGTCTCTAGGTGATTGTCAGCGTTAATTTCGTCTGCAATTACTTCTACAGTCCATGTTCCTGCTGCAGGATTTGCAACAAAAACATTTTCAACGCAATCAACTTTATTTGCTTCTCCACCAGCTTTAGAGTACATGCCTTCAAGTAGACCGTTGTTGCCGTAGTATACTGTTCCACTTGGAGAGGTAACTTTTAAATCAAGGTTGTTGATAAGTTGCTTCGCAGCGCTCAATGAAGGAGCTGGTTCGTTCCAAATCAATGTTACCTTGAATTGTTTTTCTCCCGCCGCAACACTTACTTTGTAAGATTTAGAATCAAGGTTGGTTAGAAGATGATCTTCGTTAACAACCATCATTTTGTTGCGAAGGTCCAGCATGTTTTGTACGTTAGGGAAACCCCAACCTTGGTGTACGCGTGTACGGTCGTGGCTTTTTCCTTCAAAACTGTACTGTTTTGCGGTGTTGATCAACAACGCTTTTGTTGTTGTGAAGTGAGGTCTATTTGCAAAACGATCTTCTTTTGGAGCCTTAAGTTCGTTGCCGAATACACCATCAGTCCATAGTTGAAGTGTCAAACCAACATGTCCAGCGATAATCGGAGTAGCACCTGATGTACCACCGAAGCCTGTTGTGTATCCATTTCTGGAGGTTGTTAAGATCTTGTCATAGTATGCGCATAGATCTGGCTTGATTCTACCATCGGTAGCAGGGCCAATACTAGCACCACGTGCCCAAGCGTCATCTTCAGGATTAATGGTATCGTAGTGACGAAGAGCACCACCAGAGATGATGTTTTTTGCCCAAGCTTGTGGACGAGAGTGACGACTTCCTGCGTTACTCTGGCTTTGACAGATAGGCATATCGAAATTGAAGATAATGTCATCCATTTCAGCAGATCTTGCATCGTAATCGTATACACGAGAATATCCCCAAGAGGATGTTTGGAACATAACCTTGTGCTCACGAATTAAACGTTCGGTCAATTCATAACGACTACCAGGTTTCTTACTACCAGCAGGTGAGCTGTAAACAGCATTGTAGTTGGTGTAGTAACCTTGTGCATCAGGAAGTAAACCGCGAGCTTGTTTGTTACCTTTTCCGCTACCAAAAACTTGACCAAAAGTACTGTGACCGTGAGATGCACCTGCACCATCGTCTACAGCGATTGGCTTTTGACGGTGTTCTGTCGCTTCGAAATCTTGGTGATCGGCGTAAATTCCCTCTATAACGTGTCCACGAAGGCCTTTACCAGTGTATCCACCGAACTTACTTTCGATGTAGTTTGCTCCACCTTGGATACGCGCCTTGTCCATGTCTTCTTCAATAGCTGTATCTTTATTGATCCATAGAACGGTGTCCAAATGTGCAACTTCTACTAATTGATGAGAATTTAATTCTGCAACAATCAATAAACTACCTTCGGTAGGGTTAACAACTTTTCCGCCAAGACCAGCAATTTGCTCTACCAATTGTGTTTTGTCTTTTTTAGACACAACAACAATGACGTAGTTTTCAACACCACGAGCATTTTGTAATTCACTAGTATTCATTTTGTAAGCGGGGTGCATTGGGCCTACCCAGTTAACGAATTCTAGTTCTTTTACTGCTTGAGCTTTTGCTTCATCCATACGCACAATGTACGAATTGTTAGGAACGAATTGATGGATTTCAACACCCATCTTTTGTAGCTCTTCGCGATAAACTTGCAAACTTTGTGTCACAAATTGTACTAAAAACAATTTGCAATTGTTGCGACTTTGCATGTTAAAAGGTACTTCAGTGCGTTGTGCTTTTGTCGGATCGAACTTATAGTTTTTTAGTAACAACTCATAAGATGTCTTTTTTGCAGCTGTCCACTTGTTTCCTTTTAGGTTGATCGCGTAGCAAGGTGTTTCTTTTTCTTGTTGTTTTTCGGTCCAAGTAACAACTTTAGTAGCGCGATTTACACTGATAAGCTTTTCGTTAACGATGTCCGCATTTGTTGTACAAATGGTTTCACCATTGACTACTAGCTCTTGTAGTCCTCTGTTTTTTACCACTTCAACTTCATCTGCACATAAAGAAACAGCTAGTACAGCGCAAATGAAAAGTAAGGATAGTTTTTTGAACATCTAATCCTCCCTCAAATAAGTGCGATTGATGCAACAAGCAATCAATTTACTTATTTGTATAAAAGTTTTTTGATTATTTTATTTTATATAAAATACAAAAATTGCGCAATAAGAAATATTGGCGGCTGTTTTGGTTTGTCTAGATAGGGCGTTATCATCAATGAAAAACATGATTGTGCCCGTGACCATGACCGCTACGGCGACGACTACGGTGGTCTTAAAACCATCTTCCGCGAAAGAAAGTACTTAAATTTAACCAAAATAAACCTTGGGTATTGCCATTGACAAAATTGGGATGTACCTCTTCGGGTTTACGCAGAGAATACGTTACGATGTTGCGTGTAAACCACCGATCTCTGGTCGCGACACGGAAAATTTCGTTGACGTTAAGGCCAAAACTTTCCGTTAAAACAACTGGGCGTGTTGAATCGTAGTTACCCACTCCAATAGTTGCCCATCCAAGAGTGGTGCGGTACACACATATTGTATGTCCTGCTCCAAGATTCATACCTGTCATATACAGTAGATAACTGTCTATGTTTTTGTGTCGTAAAATAGTGGCGGCTAACATGGCTGCCTCTACGCATTCAAAAGAAGCACCTTCATAATTGTTATTTACAGCGTGGAATATTTGTTTTGCACTGTGTAGGCACGACGATTGTTGTGGAATTTGTTTATCTCCTTCACCGTCGCGTATCATCCATAACAAAGTAACGATATCGCGAATTGTACCTTCGTCAGCAATTTTTTTTATTTTTTGCTGTGTCGTTAGTTGGTTATTGCTAAGTATTTTTTTGAGACCTTTTTCTTTGAGTGAAAATGTATCTAACTCTTTTCTTAAAATATCCTTAGGGACTTTATTGATCGGGATTTCTCCTATTTTCATTGAAGTTCCACAACCAATCAGTGCCCAAGAAAAACACAAAATCGTTAGAAAATTTTTAAATATAAATTTCATAAAGCACTTGATCTCGATACAATAAAAATGAAGAGGCAAATTCGTTCTGCCCAGGGCGTGTTCACGCCCTAATATTTTCAATAAGATGTGAATCTATCTTATTATAAAGCGACATAGTCCAGATTATAAATAAATTTTTATCTCACACGAAGGATTTTTTTATGAAAGTAGAAGTGAAAGTTCCTGCCGTAGGTGAATCCATAACTGAAGTTACTATTTACAAGTGGTTAAAGCAGAGTGGTGATTTCGTAGATGCGGATGAAATTATTTGTGAAGTAGAAACAGACAAGGCTACTTTGGAATTAACTTCTGAAAAAAGCGGAGAGCTGACTTGCAAGGTAGAAGAGGGCGCTACGTGTTCTATTGGAGACATCATCGCTGTTGTGGATACTGAAAAGCAAGGTAAAAAAGCCGCGGCTCCAGCAAGTGATGACAAAAAAGATGAAACAGCATCTGCTTCTGAAAAACATACTAATAAAGTTGTTGCCCATCCTTCGCCAGCAGCTAAGAAAATTTTAGATGAAAAAGGTGTTGCCGCAGCAGACGTTAAGGGAACTGGTAAAGATGGTCGTATTACCAAAGAAGACGCCCTAATGGCAACGCAAAAAGTCGTTACCAATATTCAAAAACCGAAACCTGAATCACAACCTCAGCCAACATCAACAACAACTCAATCAACAGAACGTGGCACACGTCGCGAAAAAATGACGACGCTGCGTAAGACAATCGCCAAAAAACTTCTTGCTGCGAAACATGAAACAGCTATGTTGACAACATTTAATGAAGTGGACATGACCAATGTGATTGCCGCACGTAAACAATACAAGGAAATATTTAAAGAAAAATACGGCGTTGGTCTTGGGTTCATGTCGTTTTTTACCAAAGCCGCGGCAATTGCGATGAAAGAATTTCCTGCGGTAAACGCTTCTATTGATGGCGAGTACATCGTTTACCATGATTATGTCGATATGGGAGTGGCGGTATCAACTCCAAAGGGACTAGTGGTTCCTGTCGTACGCAACTTAGAGTCATTGGGTTTTCACGAAGTCGAAAGTGAAATTATTCGTCTGGCCAAAAAAGCGCGCGATGGTAAGATTTCCATTGCGGAAATGACCGGAGGAACCTTTACAGTCACCAATGGTGGAGTTTTTGGTTCGATGATGTCCACACCACTAATCAATTACCCTCAAGCAGCGATTCTCGGAATGCACAATATCGTGGAACGTCCCATGGGAGTGGATGGACAAATCGTATTGCGTCCGTGTATGTATATCGCCCTTTCTTATGATCATCGCATTATTGATGGTCGTGAATCTGTAGGTTTTTTACGCACCGTAAAAGAATTGATTGAAAATCCTATCCGCATGATGTTAGAGGTATAATAAGATGAAAAACTATGATGTAACAATAATAGGCTCTGGCCCAGGTGGTTATGTATGCGCGATACGTTGTGCGCAGTTAGGGATGAAAACCGCAATTATTGAAAAGTACAAAACCTTAGGGGGAACATGTCTCAATGTAGGATGTATCCCTTCAAAAGCCCTTTTGGATTCTTCAGAACATTATCATCAAGCCAAAGAAAAGTTTAGTGCCCACGGAATTCTTGTCGACAATTTGCGTATTGACTTAAAAAAAATGATCGAGCGCAAAAACGAAGTGGTTTCACAAACATGCCAAGGTGTAAATTACTTGATGAAGAAAAATAAAATTGATGTTTACCAAGGCGTTGGCTTTTTTGAAGACAAGAACACCATCGGTATTCGCAAAGAAGACGATAGTGTTGAAAAGATATCCAGTAAAAACACTGTGATTGCCACAGGTTCGAAACCGACAGTTCTTCCGTTTATTCCCGTAGATAAAGAGCGCATTATTACTTCCACAGAGGCCCTAAACTTACAAGAAGTTCCCAAGCACATGATTCTCATTGGCGGTGGAGTTATCGGCACTGAGTTAGGTTCTGTTTACGCACGTCTGGGAGCAAAAGTAAGTGTTGTTGAGCTTCTAGATCGCATTGTGCCGCCTTTTGATAAAGTGATGAGCAAGGAATTGCAAAAATCGCTAAAAAAGATGGGGATGGAATTTTATCTCAAGCATAAAGTGACCAAAGTAGAACGTGACGGAGACAGCGTTAAGGTTTACGCAGATAAAAACGGCAAAGAGGTGATTTTAGAAGGCGACTACTGTTTGGTCGCGATTGGACGTTCTCCCTATACCAAAGGACTGAATCTCGAAAGTGCAGGAGTTGCGACGGAAAGAGGACGCGTGACAGTTAACGAGCATTTGCAAACATCGGTGGAGAATATCTATGCCATTGGTGATGTGATTCACGGTCCGATGTTGGCTCATAAAGCGGAAGAAGAGGGGATTTTTGTCGCAGAACTCCTTGATGGGCAAAAGCCTCATATCAACCACTTGACAATACCCAATGTCGTATATACTTGGCCAGAAGTTGCCTCCGTTGGTTATACAGAAGAGCAAGTTAAGGAACAAAAGCGCGCATACAATGTGGGGTCTTTTCCTTTTAAAGCCAGTGGGCGTGCTCGGGCCAGTATGGATCTAGATGGTTTAGTTAAGGTAATTTGCGATAAAGAAACCGATGAAATTCTCGGTATTCACATCATCGGGCCTCGCGCTGCCGATATGATTGCCGAAGGAGTTTTGGCGATGGAATACAAAGCGTCTGCGGAAGATATTGCCAGAATTTGCCATGCACACCCTACTTTCACCGAAGCATTCAAAGAGGCAGCGCTTGCTGCCACAGGTAACCGCGCGTTGCATATCTAAAAGCTCGTTTGTGGAATAAATTGCTTAGAATAACCATGGAAGTTAGAGATACATTAGGCTTTGTATCCCTAACTTCCATGGCTTACAACCATACAGCGTAAAAACTAAATAGAATTCCTGCTAGTGTAATTGAGTGGCATCGTTTCATTTTGAGGTAAATATGGCTACGAGTAATGATTTTTTATTTGGTAAAAAAGCGGTAGAAAATGGCTTTCTTGACGAAAAGCGTTTGCGGAATTGCTATTTAATTCAGAAACAATCTTTGCAACAAGGAAAAAAAGTTTCGATTGCCGAAATCACGCAAAAGCTGAAATTTTTGAACGACAAACAAATCGAATTTATTCATAGCCAAGTACAACAAAATATTGCGCAACACATAGATAAAGATACAAATAATGGCACATCACATCTCCCACAAAATTCACCTCCTAAGAATACTGAAAATTTCGTACAGGAATACCTACAAAATGATGACACAAATGTTGACTTTGTGCAGGAATATCGACAAGTTAGCGACACACAAAACGTTGACTTTGTGCAGGAATATCGACAAGTTAGCGACACACAGAATGTCGACTTTCTACAGGAATATCGGCAATTTAGCGAAACGCAAGATGAAAACTTCCTTCCGGAATATCGCCAACTGAGTGAAACACAAGAAGATCAATTCATTCAAGAGCTGCGCAATACAAATAAAGATAGTTCTCACCAAGCACTTTTAAGTATGAGTAGTTCACACGTTTCAGGGGAAACGTACGGTCGATATGTCATTAAAAAGTTTCTTGGGAAAGGAGGTATGGGCAAAGTTTGTTTGGCCCATGATCCACATCTCGAAAGAGACGTCGCGATAAAGTTGATGAAAGTGGAAGGGGAAAGCGATATCTATGCAAAACGTTTTCTGCGCGAGGCTCGGGCCGTTGCCAAGTTGAACCATAAAAACATCATTTCTGTTTACGACATCGGTTATGACAAGCAACAGTTTTTTTTCATCATGGACTATATTGAGGGCGGATCTCTAAAGGATTGGATGGGGAAATCCATTCCGTTGCAGCAAAAAATAAGGGTGATGGCGCAAATTATTACTGCGATTCAATATGCACATAGTGAAGGGATTATTCACCGCGATTTGAAACCGGCGAATATAATGCTCACCAAAACAAATGAACCTAAAATCATGGATTTTGGTTTAGTAAAACTGTTACAAAGTAGCTCGATTTTATCGCGAAGCGGCGCCATTTTTGGTACTTTGCAGTACATGCCGCCAGAACAAGCTTCGGATTCTAGCGCTGTTGATGAGCGTAGCGATATCTATTCGCTGGGAGTTATTTTATATGAGTTACTTACCGGACGGTTACCCTTCACCAGTAAGACGCGTATGAAGTTACTCACACAAATTCTCAACGATACTCCCACTTCTCTTAGCGAAATCAATAGTGAAATACCTGTGCAGTTGTCACACATTTGCCTAAAAGCCTTACAAAAAAAGCCACATGAGCGCTATCAGACCGCACAAGAATTTGCTGCGGCGTTACAGCATTTAAACTTGGGCAGATTGGAAGTGGAAGAAACCAACAAGTTGCACATGACAAAACTTTTTACCAACAGTACCACGGGAGACACAAATAGATCTAGGTTGGAAATGGGCGATAGGTTTGGGCGTTACATTGTAGAGACAAAACTTGGTGAAGGTGGCATGGGAGCAGTGTATCGAATACGCGATGAGAAATTGAACCGCAGTGTGGCACTTAAAATTATTTTAGGTAATCAGAAAGAAAAACAAGTACAGCGCTTTCTACAAGAGGCACGTGCCACAGCGTCATTGAAACATCCCAATATTGTTGAGGTATACGAAATAGGCGAATTACCACAAAATTATTTTACCATGGAACTCATTGAGGGACGTTCTCTTGCCTCATTGTTGCGCAGTAAAAATTTGGACGCACGCAAAGCCGCGATTATCATGGCCAAGTGTAGTGATGCACTTCAGTATGCCCACGAAAAAGGAATTATTCATCGCGATGTAAAGCCTTCGAATATCATGATGGAGAGAAACAACGAACCGAAGGTCATGGATTTTGGCTTGGCAAAAGACATGAAAGAAGACAGTGAACTTTCCAAATCGGGAGATGTTCTGGGGACGGTTGTTTATATGTCCCCCGAACAAGCAGACGGGGCGGCCATAGATGCACGAAGTGATGTCTATTCTTTGGGTGCATCGTTATACGAAGTGTTGACAAAAAGACCGCCCTTTCAAGGGGAGAGTCCTATACGCATTTTAAAACAAATTTTTACCGAAGATCCCCTTGAACCGCGTATGCTAAATCCTGATATTCCCAAAGATCTTGAAGCGATATGTCTCAAGTGTCTACAAAAAAAACCGGAAAAGCGTTATCAGTCGGCGCGAGAGTTGTGCGATGATTTAAAGAATTTTATTCGTAAACGTCCGGTGAACGCCAAATCGATTACCCCTTTCGTCCGTTTGCAAAAAGCCATTGCACGCAATAAATTGCTGACTATCCTCTTCGTCGTAATTTTATTGTCTTCTGTGGCAATTACTGTTGTGCAAACTCATTACGCCAATATTGCGATGCGACAAAAAGAGCAAGCTGTACGAGCTAAAGACGCGGAAGAAATAGCCAAAAATCGCGCCAACTCTGCAAAGGAAAGTGCTGAGAAAGCATTGGCCATCGCGAAATTGGCCACAGAAAAAGCACAAATTGCCGAGCGCAAGGTGGAAGAATCTCTGTACCGCGCCAATTTGCTACTCGCAGATAAATACAATGACAATAACCAATTACAAGAAGTGGAAGATATTCTAAATAGTATCGCTCAGCAACGCGGTGATGCACAAAAAGATTGGGAATATCGCTGGCAAAAACATCGCAAGCATTTCGAAAAAGATCACCCGGTTTCACAGTATACGTCGCAGATAAGAGACCTCAGCGTAAGTGACGAAGGCTACATCGCGATGATGACAGAGGAACCTCTCATTAAGGTATTTAATCCAAAAACAAACAAGTTCATGGATTTTTTGGACCCGTCGGTGAATGAAGGCTGGGTATGGGTGAGTTGTGCAATTAGCCCCGACGCCAAATATCTAGTCGCTGGTAACTACTTCGGTAACATTCATATTTGGGATGTCAACTCGCAACAAAAAGTTCATGTACAAAGTATCCAAGAGCAAAAACCCGCGAACTTTGTCGGTAAATTTCCTCAAGATGCTCAGCGTCCTTTTGGATTGAAATTTAGCAACGACAGCAAAGTGCTCCTTGTGTCGCGAGAAACAGTGGATAATAGTGAAAACGAGGTACTATTTCGTTCGTTGATGCTTTTCGATATGCGTAGTTTTCAGATAACAAAAAAGTTCAGTGTTCCCCAAGAACATCGTGGCCCTTTTGATAACAATTTCGTATTTTGCGATCTCAGTGACGATGTGAAATATGCCGTTGCTACTCGCCAAGACTCTAACGTATATATGTATCAGACATCTTCATCAAAGGTCCGCGTATTTGTGATGAAAAAACTACTGGAAGAATATTACACAAAACTACGCCAACCAACAACAGTGAAAATATCCCCTTTGACAAGATGCGCAATACATCCCAACAATCGTTGGATTTTTGTTTGTGGTGGGCGACATCTTTATGTGATTGATGTGAAGCAAAATAAAATAAAAAGTGACATCGTGTTATCACAACAAATCAATGACTGTACCATAGACCCAAGCGGCAAAAAGATTGTTGCAGGTACAAAGGATGGCAGCTTACACTTTTGGTCGCTGCGTAACAATGACATCGTTTATGATGACTTTCTCACCGGGGCAATCGAAATTCGACGTTGTGTGTTTTCCGCTGACGGTCAAAAAATATACACTGGTGGGAAAAAAGGAGTAAAAGTGTGGGGAAATAGTGTCGAGCGAAACCCCAAGAGAGTAGCACTCCCCTACTATTCGCTGTTTTGTGCTGCGCATCCGACAAAAGATATCGTTGTCGTTTCTCCAATAAAAAGACCAGCTGTCATTGCGTACAATAGCAAAACAGGTAAAAGAATTGTAAACGGTAAAATTAAAGAGTTGATTGGGCACATGAATGGTATTACCCACGGTCAATTCGACTCTAACAATGTCCTCTACACATGTGGTTACGATGGTAAGATCCAAAAATGGGACGTTGATAATATGCGTCCTCTAGGTTCTGCGATCAATGCCGCAGGTCATCGCGGCCTTTTGCATTTTACACTCATCGATAATGAAAAAACCCTGGTAGTCGTGGGACGAAAATCGTTTATTTCTTTTGTGGACCTGCCATCGAAAAAGCAGAGTTTGTATCGAATCAATGACCTAGCACAGGCGTTTGGTGAAAATGAGGAACACGCTACCAATATAAATATTCATCTTTTACGCATTTCTTGGGACGGACTTCACACCGTGGCGGTGGTGGGAAGTAATTCATACATATACTTTTTAGACACCCGTCAACAAAAAATCATCAACCTAATAAAACTAGAGCAGGGAAAACACCACGCGACAAATTGCATATTACAGTTTGACGCAGAAAAAAATTGCCATTATTTGTATGCCGATAACTACAGCAAAATAATCAAATATAGAGTAGAGAAGAACGCGTTAAAACCTCTCATTGAATACACCGGTAACGTAGCAAAAATCACAAGATTCACGATTGCAAATGGACGTCTTTTTGGTTGTAGTAATGAGCAAGGTAATATCAGCATTTGGCCATTAACTGCAGAAGAAAATGTGATTACGCCATACTTTTCGATAAAGACTTCCGGATATTTGGCCAACTTTGCCTTGAGCAAAGACGGTTCCGTTTTATTTGCTAGCGGAGCCGAATCACAAAACCACGACAGTCGCTCTTCCTTTTTGCAAATCTGGGATTCATCTGCTCCTGCGAAAGATAGTCATTAGTATGCGATGCCAATTTCGTTTTTTCTCTCACGAAGTGCTAACTCACCGGCAAAGACGCGATCAAAGGCTCTATGGCAGCCATAAATTCTCCCGCGTGTTGATAGCGGTCGTGACGTTTTTTGGCCATCGCTTTTAGGCAAACCTTGGAAAGATTTGCTGGTATTTTGTCATTAATTTCATGAGGAGCGGGCGGCATTTTATTGCTGATATTCCATAGCTGTTTTATCGACATTTTGTCGTGTAGTGGAATTGTTTTGGTGAGGATTTGGTAGAGGATTACCCCTAAAGCATAAAGGTCGGTGCGGTGATCTATTTCGCGAATTTTTCCTTCCGCTTGTTCCGGCGCCATATAATTGAGCGTTCCGAGTACATCTCCTGAATTGGTCAATACATGCACCTCTTCTAAAAATTTGGCCAAGCCGAAGTCGAGTACCTTTGGTTCAAAGTTGCGGTCCATCATAATATTCGCCGGTTTTAAATCACGGTGCACTATTCTTTGGCTATGCGCAATACCCACGGCATGCATTATTTTGAGTAGTATGTGCATTTGCGTTTTTAAAGAAAATAGATCACGGGCAATGACTTCTTCAAATGTCTTACCACGAATAAGTTTCATGGTAAAGTAGTACATGTCATTGATAGCACCCATGTCATAAACTTTGACAATGTTGCGATGATTGATGTTCATCGTTCCTTTCGCTTCACGTAGGAAACGCTGTAAATGTCGTTCACTACCCTGAAATTCGGAAATCATAACCTTTACTGCCACCGAGGAGTTGCGGTTGTGGTCAAAAGCTTCAAAAACTTTTCCCATCGCACCTTGTCCTAGAAGCCGGATTAACGTATAACGGCTAAATTCTCGTGGGATGTCTCCCAGGTCTTTTTTTCTTAATTGGCTAGAAGGTATCTGTTTTTGTAGTGTGTCGCTCCCCAAAATGAAGACATTGTTGCAGTCTTGGCATTTCATTTTTTTACCAAACAATTCTTGTTGCCACTCAACTATGCATTTGCGCTGGCAACAAGGGCATAAAAACTTGAGGAGTTTGTGGGGTTTTTTGATGAGAGCTTTGGTTAAGGTAATGACGTTGTTACATCCACTGCATATGAGATTCTTTCCCAAGGGATTTTGCTGTTTTGCTACTTTGATTTCTTTTGCACAGTGCGAGCAGACAAAAGTGATTAATTGCGGTGGCATTTTAACCTCAAATCTTAACAAGGTGCGGCAGGTGTTTTGCCCACCATAACTGTGCCTCGTGGTTTGTCCAAGAACTTTCTATTGTGTGTAGGGTATTTTGTATTTCGACAAATGAAGGTCTTTTTTGGGGTTTTTTTTCCAGACAACTCATGATTAAGGTGTCGAGTTCGTCGGGGATTGTATATTCCGATGCTACGGATATCCTTTTGGGCCTTTCGCTGACATGCTTTGATATTAAGGATAGTGTGTTATTGCTTTCAAAGACATACTGACCACTGAGTAACCAAAATGCAGTGCACCCAAAAGAATATACATCGACCTTGTCGTCTATTTCGTTCGAAATAGCCAATTCAGGTGCGATATACGGTGGAGAGCCGACAATATTGTCCCCGGTGAGATTGGAAAAATCTCCTTGTTTTTTGGCGATACCAAAATCCAAAACTTTGATGAAGTCGTATTGCAAACCGAGTTTGCACAAAAAGATGTTCTGCGGTTTTATATCGCGATGTATGACACCATAAAGGTGTGCTTCCATAAGCGAAAAACAAATTTGCGATAGTAAGTAAATCGTCCGTTGTGGCGGAACAGGTCCAAAGCGTTCGACAAGTTCGGCCAAATCACAACCATGCAACATTTCCATAACGTAGTACACGGTGTTGTCATTGTGTATACCAAAATCGTATAGGGTCACGGTATGTGGTGATTGTAATTCGGCAATGGTTTGTGCCTCTAACTGAAAACGCTTTAGATTAACTTCTAAATCTTCATCGTCGGTATCTTCACGAATGAGCTTGACTACTACCGGACGTTCGAGAGAATGGTGCTTGCCTTTCCACACCTCGCCCATTCCGCCCTCGGCTATTTTTTCGATTAAGCGGTAGTGATCAAGGTAGCGAATGGGAATAAGTTCACTATTTTGGATGACAAGGTGCGTTTGTTCGGCGGCGACTCGTGCCACATGCTGCTGTATAATGTTTTGTAGTTCGCGAATATTATTCGGCCAAGTATGTTGTAAAAAATACTTATGCGACTTTTCATCTAAACTTCGCACGCGTTTATCGTATTTTTTCGCGTAATAGCGAATGTAATTTTCCGCAATTACGACTATATCTTCTAAGCGTTCTATCAAAGTAGGAATTTGCACGACATGACCGGAAAAAAAACTATTGATTTGAAAAGATAGTTTGCCAATGTCGTTTTTATCACAATGGCATATTACGTTGGTTATGTTATTTGTGAGGAGCAATTCAAAGATGATGTCCTGGTCTGTCATCGATAACGTATGAATATTTTTGAGAAAGAGACTACCTTGTTTTGCAAGCTCTATAAGGGTTTTTATTTCATCTTTGCTTCGAGAAAAGTGTAGATTGGCAAAATCAATTGTGACAAATGCATCAGTTTGTACGTAATTGCGGTGTATGGCTTGAGCAATGGCCTGTTCTCCACAATTTTCCTTTCCTAGCAACAAAATTCCTTGAGAACCGCTGGTAAGTTGCAGTATTTCTCTGTGAATTTTTTCAATGGCCGCACTCTTCCCGAGTAGAGCTATTTGGATTTCTTCATCCAGCGACGAAATATCTAAAGAGATTTGGGGGGCAGTACTTTTTTGTTCTGTGACAGCGTAAGAAATATCATCACACGTGACATCGTTATGTATTTTTTCGGTTTTTTGCAACCACTCTTTGGGGATCAAATCCGTTGTTGCGTCTAATTGATTGAGATTGGTAATTGTGACGTCGTCAAAGTTAACTTGTTGTTCTAGGAAAAGTTGTACGGCAATGGCGGTGTCTTTAACAAAATTATATTTTTCGTAAACACCCGCGTGTTTTAGTATTTCCGCAACTTGAGAATGAATGCCCGCAAATAAGAATACTCCACCTTCATCGCGGATCACATCAATCTTATCCAGTAAAATCTTTAGCCCTTCTGCACCTATGTAATCGACATCCGCAAAATCCATAACTATTTTACAATATTTATTTTGCAGTATTTGCGCAAAACACTCCTTTAAGGCATCCTCTGTAAAATTTTCATTTGCCAATTCCACAACAATGATATGTTCTTCTACAACCGTTGTTTTTATTTCCATTTTCCCATTCTCAAATTACAATTTATTCGGACAATGAGTACAGTAATCCTTTACCACCTCCGACATATAAATTGCTCGCATGACGGAAAAATATTTGTGGTACGTCTTTAAAATTTGTTTCGCGAAATACAACGCCATCTTGGAGGTCTAGTTTGAACATTTTGCCTTGTTGACTCACAACGTACAGGTATTCGCCATTTGTTTGTGGTGAGAGTTCAAATGTTTCCCCTAAACGTTTTTTCCAAACAATACGACCAGAAAGAGATATTTTAAAAACAACACCTTTGTGATTGCATGTGTATAAATGTTTATTGTGATAAAGTGGTGGGCCATCGATTCTGCCACCTGTCACTTGATACCATTTGCGGCGACCATTTTTCATGTTGACGGCATAAACATAACCAGCGGTGTCCGTGAGGTATAGCGTTGTCTTTACTTGCACAAGTTTGTTGATTTGGCGTTTTGATTTAAAACGCCAACGATTTTTGATGTATGGTCGTCCTTTTTTATCGATGAGTTTCAAACAGTACAAGTGTTTGTCTTTTAGCGCAACAAAAATGTAACCGCGAAAAAATAATGGGGCAGTGGCAAAGTCACGTGGGGCAATATACGTACGGTAACGATCTTTACCATTTTTCAAGGACACCACACGTAGCTTATTACTATCACAAATAAATGCGTACACTCCGCGATAAACATATGCTTGGGGCATTTTCTTTTTTTTGTTGACGTTGACTTTGGCAATTTTATAGCGCTTACCTTTGCGAAAGTCGTAAAGGCTAACTTTTCCATAATCGTTCATTGTCAGTAGTTTGTCGTTTTTGCTGACAACACGTGCCAATGATGTACGCACTTCTTTGACATTATTTCCGGGTATATAGCGATATTTTACATCTTTAGCACCAAGTTTGGCACAGTACAAGCGACCGTCTTTTGCAGTAAGCCATATATTGTCGCGGTATAAGTTGTAGTCATGCCAAGGAACACCAATACGCTTTTCCCACATTTTCTTGCCTTGGTAAAAATGTCCACACCACACACCCTGTGATAGTTTTACTTGCATAAATAATGATTGCGATGCCATTTGTGGGTGGGCAAAAATTTCTCCTGAAGGGATAAGCTTTGCAATTTGAGAGGTATCTTGGTCATTGGTTAAGATAAACTTCTTGTTCGCCAGCGGCGTTGTTTCCTTTTGTTGTACATCCAGTTGATACAAATATTGCTGCGTTGAAATGTATAAATGTCGCTGATGCACACTGGCTTTCAAAGGAGTGTGCGATATACTGTATTTTTTTGCCAATGACGACTGCAAACCTTCGACTTGGTATTGGTAGATATTACAATGACCGTTTTCTTTGACCACATTGACAATAAATCCTGCGACATGCGCGGCAAAAAACATCGGTTTTGTTGCCGAAATCACATAGTGTCGCAAAGTTTTTTGCTGGCGATGAAAACCGAAAATTTTGCCATCGTAGCATGGCAAGAACAATGCCTCTTTATATGCGAAGGGGCGCACCACACATTTACTACTCGTGGTATAGCCTCCAAGAGCTTTCCGTGTTTGTATATCGACAACATAGGTATTTCTGTTCAAGCACGGTAGATAAATTTTGTTTTCAAAACAAGCTATTTTTGCCGAGAGTGGATAAGAAAGTTGAAAATTCCATATTTCTTCGCCATTTTGAGCATCTAGTAAATAAAAGGTCTTTGCGTCATAGTCGCAGAGCAATATGCGATTTACTTTAGAAAAGTCTGTTGTTTGCGTACCATTGTGTAAGAACACAATATCTGCAAATGACTCTACCTCGCAGCGCAACTTTTTCACCCACAAACCACGACCATCTTTTGCCGAAATACAGTATAAAAAAGGTTTATCATATACAAAGAAACTTCCGGTTCTCACAGTGGCTTTGCTTTGTGGTTTTTCAAAAGCCAATGGATAGAAATTTTCCGTAGCAAAAGCGCTATTTTTGGCACGGTATAGTTCGAGGTTTAGTTCGTACTGTGACGTAAAGTTGTAATCTTGTAGCTCTTGCTTTATTTGGCGACGGGCAAATTTCTCTTGTAGCTTTTGGTATGCCTCGCGGTGTTCTCTTGTTGTGGCGAGAGAATATAGCTCGCTGAGTTCTTCATTGAGGTTTTGCATTTCGCGTTGTTGGATGTGTTCTTCGATGGTTTTCCACTTCATCCAAAAAGAACGATTTTGTTCATCTAGGGCTATTTTTTGCTGCAACTGTTGGTACAATTTGCGCAAGTCATTGGCGGTGGCGGAGTCTTCCTGCCATTCAAGTGCCATGCGATACATGGTCAATGCACGACGAGGGTTTTTCTCCGCAAAACGTGCGATTTGCGACAGAGAATATTGTTGTAGCTTATTGATATAATCCGGCTGTATTGTTTTCAGTGCCGAAATATGAGTAGTTGCTTTTTCAAAATGAAGTTGCTGAATTTGCTGTTGCGCTTGCGTGTAATTGTACTCTATTTTTTGCGAAGTTGATCGCGTGAAAAGAAAGACAAAACATACCAAAGCAAAGATTCCTAATGCAGCAAGGTACTTCCAATAGCGCATGGATAGATTCTTAGCTTGTGACATTTTGTCCATAAAATTGATCAAATCCCATGGGCTAAGCTCTTGTGTTTCGAGAGGGTTTTTGAGCATACGCGTTTCGGTGTCGTCAAGAGACACCAGTGAATACTCAATATCTACTTCTGCTGTACCGTCAGAGTCTTCTAGAGGAGAGAAGTTCTTGGCCGCGGCATTGAGATCTCGTAGTAATTGTGTTGGATTTGAATAGCGTTCTTTGGGGCTCTTTGCCATCATTTTCGCGATAATCTTTTCCAAATCTTGTTTTTCACTACTTTGTGATTTGGGAAATGGTATGGGGGTCTGAACATGGTGACGACGTACCTCTTTTTTGGCACCCTTAAACGGTAAGTCACCATAAAGCATACGAAAAAAGACGACTCCAAGGGAGTAGATGTCACTGCGAATGTCAATGTTCTTTTTGAACAAGCATTGTTCGGGGCTCATATACGCAACGGTACCAAAGACTTTTTCCTCGTCATTGGCCACTTCGTCGACATCGCGGACAAGGCCAAAGTCGCATAGTTTTACACTGTTGGGAGTCGCGAGTAATATATTGTCTGTTTTTATGTCGCGATGCACCAAACCACAACTGTGTGCATGTTCTAAAGCACTGGCGATTTGCATGACCATGTTTAAAGTTTCATCAGGTAAAAGACGTCCACCTTGTTCTTTTAGATGTTGTTGCAGATTTGGTCCATCTATGTACTCCATGACAATATAGATATTTTTTCCGGCAAATCCGAAATCTAAACCGGCAACGATATTTTTGTGGTTGAGTTTGGCAATGGCTTTTGCTTCGCGAATAAATTGATGACTAAGTTGCATGTGGTTTTCGTCTTCGGTACTCGAAAGGACTTTCACTGCTACCGGTTCAGAGTCGTCGTTAAAACGGCCTTTATAAATTTTCCCCATTCCACCAATTCCAATGAGTTCCTGTAGTTTGTATCCTTCGATGGAGGGAACCTGGATTTTGTACTTGTTGATTTTTTGGATTTGCTCGCTATCTAGATAATCTTCTTGCAGAAAAATATCTTCCAAGTGCACATAGTCACCGTCTTCGCTGAGTGTTTCTTGTAGTAGGATGCACTTTTTAACTTGGCTGCGCTTTATATAGCCAAGTTCTACGGCGATTTTTCCGATGAGTTTGTCATGACGTTTTAATTTGGAAAAACTTTCTTGCTCGTCTTCGTGGTAGTCTTTTTTGTCCTGCTCATATATCTGAAAGCGAAAGCGATGTCGGCCTAAACGAATGACATCGCCTTGTTTAAGCGGTTGTCGCGAAACACGTTGATTGTTGACTAGGGTGCTGTTGCGACTACCAAAATCTTGAATCCAAAATTGCGCTTGATGATAAAAGACTTTGCAGTGCAAACGCGAAATAGCGTTATCATCTAAGATAATGTCTGCGTTTTTCCCACGTCCAAAAACTAAAAAATCTCCAGGGTGTATTGTGTGTTGAGAGGAAGAATTTGCAACTGCAACTATTTCACCATACATAACATAGCTTTCTATTTATCGCGAAATAAGGGAGGGAAATAGGGCCTCTAGGGATATTTATTTTTTCTGCTTCCCTAAATTTCGAATTTGAGGTTCTTCGTCTTGCAATAGAATTTGTTTCATCTCCTCAGAGATGTTTGGATTCATGGCCACTGCCTGACGTACACGCCAGTGTTTGTCCTTGACGAGTTTTTGTAAAATTTTTTGCGAACATTGTGTATTTTGTGCCACAGACCTGCGCACCAACCACTCGCGATCATTAGATAGAAGCTCGTGGGTCCGTGGTAAACTATTGGTATTTCGCGCAACACTGCTGCGTATCTTGACCGCGTTATCTTTGGCAAGTACGGCTAATATTTTTCCGGAAACACTGCTGTTACCTGCCAGATAAAAGCGCACGTCTTCATTGGCGTCTTTCATGAGTTCGCGCATCCATTTTTCGGGTAGGTCGTTGCGTTTGGCGGCATACATACGCGCGGTTTTGCGCACGCGTAGATGATCGTCGTACAATAGTTTTTCCAAACTATACCACGAAATATTTTTATTGCGCGCCGCATACTCGCGAATTCCCACGTCGTCACAAAGAACCAGCATTTGTAACCGATCGTCGGGCAATGACTTGACGTCTTCTGGCCATATTCCCTGGGAATGACTACCATCTGGCCAATGAAAGATGCCATCGCCGCGGACTTTACCGCGTTGCCATTCACCTTCGTAAATGACTTTGGCCTTGAGCCACGACATTTTGCCCTTGCCGTGTCTGGTGTTACCGCTCCACTTACCGTCGTAAATATCACCGCTTGCAAACGTTTGTATTCCGTTGCCGCTTTTGTATCCCTTTTGCCATTCACCATTGTAGGTGTAACCTTTGGCGGTGATTTTGCCTTTGCCGTGGCGTAGATTATTGTAAAATTTTCCTTTGTAAACCGTGCCACTTTTCCAAGTATATTTGCCGGAGCCATGGAATTTGTTATGGGCAAATTCGCCGTGATACGCATCACCATTTTTGAGTTGCAAAGAACCTTCACCATACATGGAATTTCGTTGGAAATTTCCTGTATAGGTGCTTCCGTCGCGAAATATTTGCACTCCAAAACCGTGTTTTGTTCCCAGCTCAAATTCACCTTCGTATATGGTACCTTTTTTTGTAACTAGTTTGCCCGTGCCATGGGCAAGCCCGTTTTTCACATCTCCTGTATATGTACTACCGTTTTCGTAGTGGAGAGTGGTGTCGGAGCATGCCACCAGCAACAGGCAAGTTACCATGAATATGAATTTCAATTAAACAATACCTCGATCGGAAATGAAAATTCCTTTGAAGTTCATTTTCAGTTGTTCTGGGTTATGTGACATCTTAAGAGCGGTCTTTTTGGTGATTTTTCCTTCCTCAGCGATACGGAATAAACTTTGGTTAAAGTCACACATTCCGTCGTCGGGATAGTTGCGGATCACGTCACCCATTTTTTTCTCTTTACCTTCTTGCAGAAGTTTTTGGATGGTAGGGTTCATGACCAAAATTTCATGTATTGGTACACGGCCTTTTCCATCGACTGTTGGCGCTAACTTTTGGCAGATAATCGAAATCAAGTTGAACATAAGTCCTTGGCGCAAAGCATCGCGTTCGTCGTTGGGGAAAATATCGAATATACGTCCAAAAGTCTGTGGTACGGTAGAACTGTGCAGTGTTCCAAATACAAGGTGCCCTGTTTCTGCTGCGGTGAGTGCTGTACCAAAAGTTTCGGCATCACGCATCTCACCAATTAAAATAACGTCGGGGTCTTGACGAACCACAGCACGAAGTGCCACGGAAAAGGATTCGACATCAAGGCCAATTTCGCGTTGATTGATCAGAGCTTTTTTATCATCGTACATATATTCAATTGGATCTTCGATGGTGACAATATGGCAGCGACGATGAGTATTAATATGTTCGATCATTGCCGCAAGAGTGGTCGATTTACCACTACCGGTGATTCCACATACGAGAGCCAAACCTTGTTTGTGCATCGCGATTTTGGAAAGTACCTTAGGAAGATTCAGCTCCTGGAAAGAAGGAATCGTAGGATTTACACGACGTGCAACAAGTCCTGCTTTACCTCGCTGGCGAAAAATATTAAGACGAAAGCGTCCAATTCTAGGAATGGCATACGCTGTATCGAGATCTCCGGTCTCTTTAAATTTTTCTAAATCCGGAGGAGAAAGTATCGGATAAATTAGTTTTTCGATATCCTGTGCACTCAGAGGAGGCGTGTCAAGAGCACGCATCGTTCCCGTAACGCGCAAAACCGGTGGATTATCTGCTTTGAGATGGAGATCCGAAGCACCATGCTTTGAGCATACTTCAAATAACTTATCTATTTCAGGCACTGAAAACTCCTTTTATTTAGTTTTTGATTTCAACGTCAATAGATTTACTTGTGGTATTGCCATTAAAATCTGTGGCGTGAACTGTTACAGTATATTTTCCGTTTGGTAATTTTGTGGTGTTCCAGAAACCATTGCCACTCACTTTACCGGCATTTTGGTTGGTAACCACGATATAGAAATTACGGCTGTAGTAGTTTCCTGAAGTATACAAATATTGTCCAGATGCATAGAATGACTTTTTGTATACTGTGTGAACATCTTTGTTGATGTCTCCACCACCAGGCAAACGATCGAATTGCCACAATTTTGTCTTCGGTAATTTATACTTCTTGTCCGCAGAAACCACCTCGTATTCGGTTTTGTAAATGGTTAACTGATATGGCTCGTTGTCCATTTTGTCTTCCGCTTTGACGATAATATCGATATTTCCGGATAAAGAGCGTGGCGAAATTGCCGAAGTGCCTTCGTCTTTGACAAAATAGATATTCTCAATAACCGGTGCTGTTGAATCTTCAAGAGGTAATAAAAACAGCAATGGGTTCATGTAATTTCCATCGCCATCAAGAACGTTGACATGGATATGATGAAAATTTTTGCCATATGCCTTTACCGGCCAATAAACAACTTCACCAATAAAAGTTCCGCTAGGAATGGCCGCTTTTGTTTTATAAGCATCGAAAATACTTTGTGGAATACTGTCGCGGTCCACATGATGATATTGCCACAAAAATCCTTGTTCGTCAATAATGGCGACTTCCCAATACAAATCATTTCCCAGTTTGTAATTCTCAATATTGACAACTTTACCACCTGTTGAGCTATAGATGGCGGTATTTGCCGGCATGCGAATATCAATACCATGATGAAAATAAGGTTCACCAGAATAGTATTGAAAACTATGAGAAATATGCCCTACAGGGCAAGCCTTGCCAAATGGTTTGAATGGCCAATTGTGTTGTGCTCTTTGTTGCCTGGACTCAAATTTTCCATAAACACCTTCGAGAGAAATCTTACGATTTTTTAAATGTTCACAATCTTCGCATGTAGGCACATCTTTGTCTTTGCCATCACAAAAGACTAGCGTAAGTAATAAGGAAAATAATATAAATTTTTTCATAACTTTTATTCCTGTACACAAAAGAAAAATGTTTAAGGTTACACAACGCAACCCATAAAATCGAATCAACGCAAGTTTGTGTAACCCTAAAGAAAATAAACTCTTTGCGGTAAAAAACTCTATTAATGAGGCTTAAAATAAAGTACCATACCCGCTCCCGCAGCGGCCATGACAAATCCCACATACATGAGAGGGTTGATATCTCCCTGTGGCGGCTCCGTAACCATAGTCACGATTACATTGACAATAGGAGCTCCCGCAAAAACAAGTGGCATAACATAACGCGGTGTTCCACCATTCATAAAGGATAAAATGACAAAGAATGCGCCAAGAGCACCCAACACCCCTGCCAAAGTTCCCCAGGTAACACCTTGTTTGTTAAACGAGAATTCCATACCTTTTACTTGCATAACAATAAGTGGTAGAACAACAGCAACTAAAAAGTATGCCATTCCCACACAAATGAAAACTTGTAACGCTGATGCAGGTGGCTTACCTAAAGCTTTCTGTCCGGTGTGAATTGTGGGGCCATAACTTCCCCAACACAGGAATGCAGCAACGACAAAAATGAGCCATTTCACAATAGTTTCCTCCAGATTGTTGTAGTCGTCATCGCAACCGTAAAGGTGTCGCAGATAAATTTTTGTTGTGAAATTAAGTACTTAACTTCGGTAACATAACGATTGAGTTTGCGGTTACGAGCAAAGATGTTTAAGTAATGGATAGTATATTTTATGTCTGGCACAACAGCGAAGTTGCAAAAGACACAAAACACACTATGTGCTTAATCTGCTTATATTAAAGCATATAGGTGCTGTTTTACCAAGTTCAAAAATATACGCTTTGCTGATTTTGAATGGAAAAATTTTTTCTGTGTATGAAAGCACTCTTGTTGTAAGGCAACACAAAATTGTTTGCTGGTATGAATAAAAGAAATTTTTCTTAGTTGTTATTGTACGAAGTTGTAAATTCGCTGCCGAAAAATCAGAGCCTTTTAAATTTGCAGAATAGGTAACAACTACTTAGTTTGTTGTAAATACTATTGTTTAAGACGACCAGAAGCGACACTGTTTGGTGATGTAGACGTTTTTGCAAAAAACTTTAAAGTATGACGAAAAAATGACATTATCGTGACAATTCTGTGACATATCTTTTTCTATAATGTGTGGCCTCGTAAAAAACGATTCATCAAATTTACAATTTCAAGCAACACTTTGATTTACGTCAATGTTGCAAAATCTAAAACTAATCCCAAATTCAACACTTGAACAAGGCAATTTTCATGACAAAGCCCTACTACATTATTATATATATGATTTTATCTTGCGCCTTATTGTTCGCTGATGACTCATCGTTGGAAATTGACTATGAGAAGGGAATCTTTGCGGAAGAGGTGCATGGCGATTTGCAAAGTGCCATTGAAATTTACGAAAAGATTATTGATGCGCCGGAAATTGGTGATGACTTGAAGTCTCGTTGTTTATTACGTCTTGCTCTTTGTCACGAAAAAATGGGGGCGGACGAGAAAGCACGTGAGTTCTACGGGGAAATTCTAGATAAATTTTCTCACATGCGTCGGGTGTTTCAAATTACTGAACGGCAACTTAGTATTCAAACGCGGCGGCGTTTGGAAAAACTAAAGCAGGAATTGGCTGCGGCGAAAGAAAAAAGCAAAAGTGAAACAGTCGATGACCCTTTGGAAGAAAAGAAACTCATCTCGACCACTCTTTACAATATCGCCGAAGACTATTTTAAAGACAACCAATTACAGTATGCAAAAGAAACACTGAAGAAATCATTGTCCTTTCATTTGGAAAACGAACAGGCGATTGCTCTTTTACAAGAAGTCGAGAAAAAATTGATCACGGTTCAGGATAAACTTTTTTCTCGTGAAGATTCTGAGTACAAGTGGTTAAAGGGTCTTGAGGAACAAATTACCGAAGACAACGAGGAAAACTTCAAGGATATCCTGTATGACTTCTCTGAAATACTGGGGAAAGACCGCACGGTCAACGATTACACGTTGAAAAATAACTTTTTGTTACTAGTGAAAAATGAGCTACCGTTTGTCAACCAGGCTTCTTTGGCAAATGCCATTAATTTTATCAATGGAAATTTGCTGGTACGCCACAACGAAGCTTTTCATTTGCAGATTGAAAAAATTCTACAGTCGCTCACCAAGAAAAAACATTTGTATTATGCAAGTGTGGTGGTGGCAAGTGGCAATGGTGCTATTTTGCAAAAAGAGATTCGTAATTTAAATTTGAACTTTTTCTCTGCGGAAAAAGGGTGCTTTTACGCGCGACTTGACACCAATAACATCAAAGAACTCATTTCGCAGTGTTACGACCAGGGAATTTATCTCAATTTTTTTCCAGAAGTCGTTTTTTTACAACGCAATGAAATCGCCTTGAAAAAGACTTTTGAAGTCCCTTTGGTCAAAGAATATATCAATAAGAAGATTGATTTCAACGTTTACCAAGAAGGTTTGCGCTTTTTGTTCAAGATGGATTATGAAAAAGAGCAAATCGATGCCCATATATCGACACGGACGATTAAACGGCCATTTGAAACAATTCCGATGACCTCAGGACCGCTACAAGTTCCTTTTTTTATGGACCAAAATGCACACTTTGATTTTAAAATAGATGGCCAAAAGTCTTTTATATTATTAGGGCTTTTAAACCCTATTTCTTCGCATTACCTCGCTTCACGAGTTTTGCGTTTGCAAAGTCATCGTTTAATCGCGTTTTTTTCGTTCCGTAAGATAGCGGTGGATGAATTCTTGTTAAAGCCAGACATAGAAATAGATCTTTTTGCGAAAGAAGACGATAAACATTTCCCGCAATACTACGACATTGCTGTGTGGCAAAAAGTACCCAATCTTCATGTTTCGACGATCTTGCGTTTTCAAAATCATGAAAGTCGCAATAGTTTGATACTGCGCTTGTGTAATGAGTACGTCAAAGAGAAAACGTCCAAAACGGTATTTCGTATTGTTCGCGATCGTCTGCTAGTGTATGGTACGGAAGAGGTTCATGAAAAAGTACAGTTTTTACTCAACGGTTTACGCAAAAATATAGATAAATTGCAGCGCTTCCACTCATACGTTTATCTTGTGGAAGACATTGACAAAATTACAGCAGATGGTTGGGAAAGTTTGCCATCGAAAAATACACTCAATGTGTTCGTGTCACAAAACACCAAGTCGCAAATACTGAGAAATCTGAACACTCATGGACAAATACTTACGCAGTTTTCCCCTGTGGTATGTAGTAATACGCAAATTATTGAAACCGCGGATTACCATTTGAAGACCTTTTGGGAGGGAATTCATCTTGAAGAGGGCAAACCTCCTGCGGCAAAGGTAAGAAGTGTTCCCGAGGGAACAGCGATTAAGTTGGCAAATATTTTTATCGATGACACACAGCACTTTATTGAAATACAAAGTAGTATTTTCAAAAGAAATATAAAGCAGAGTACATATGATATAAATGACTACTCTTTCTCTATTGAAACACCTAAAACTGATATACATCGTGGATTTTTTAGTTTTGAGCACAAACCGAATCAAAAATATCTCATCACAAATTTTAAAGATAAAAAATACGTTTTTTTAATAATCCCTAGTAAAATAAATGAAAAAAAATAATATGAGTTTTATTAAAAATACCCCACAAAAATCAGATACATATCGACAATTGCAAGAATATCAATTGTACGTCGACTATTTAGTGACGACTTTGCGAACACTGGATAAAGCGGTTGATTATATTGTCAGTAAACTAGGAATTACTCTCGAACTAGATCGGTACGCACAACAGTATTTACAACAAGACCTAAGCCATCTGTCGTCCTTAGGTTTTGAAACGATCTCTATTGAAGAGTTTTTGTATCTTGCATTGTCGCCACAGCAAGTAAAGTGGAATATCAACGAGGGCGTTTTACGTATTCGCGCAGCACAACACAAATGCAACAAACTATATTTGAAGACATACGATATTTCCGACCTCGTTTTCAGTAGTTCCGTACTCGATAAGTACGACGCGGTGGACAAACCATATAAAATTTTTGGCGAAAATTTTGAACAAGAAGAGATAAAAGACAACTACTATACCCCTGGCGAAATCGTGGCAATTGTAAAAGAAAAAGTTTTGCAAAAATATGAGTACAACAGCACGATGATCACCACAATGAAGGATAAGTTGTTTATTCGCCATTACTCACATGTTCATAATCACATTGAGTCGTTTTTAGAAAACTTACGCATTTCTTTGCGCCATCGTCTGCATATTGGATATGGGTTTATTGCCTTTCGCAGCAATTTTTTTAAAGAAAGTAATCTTGACTTCACCCCTATTCACACTATTCAAGAAAAATCAAACAATTTATGTTTGTACGCCACAGTGAATAACAGTGAGTTGTCATGCTTTCTACAGAGTGTAACTGAGTCGAAAAGTAGTCAGGTGATTCACAAAGAAGATTTGGAGTTGCATCAACTAGAATCAAGAAACATCACAAACGTGACGAAAACAGATTTTCTCGCCGGTACGAATAATGATGGAGATATTGTCGGACGCATGTTTGAAGGAGTTTCGTTAAAAATCCAACCCGAAATTCGCGAGCAAAAATGCAAGATCGATTATAATCTTACGGTAAAAGTGGCTTCGATTGCGAAACCAATTCCGACGTTTCCTATTGCCAATGGTGAAATTGCTGTGCCAAATCAAAAATTACAGACCATTGAGACAAAAATTAGCGTGCCATATAATCACACTGTATTTCTTGCTGGCTTCCATAATCCATACGATTTACAAAATGACAAATCCTTTTCTGCACACCGCAAAAAAGAGAATTTGATGATTTACATAAATGCAAATGTGGAAAGTTTTTATTAAAAAAAACTTGAAATTGATTTCGCGGCATCGTAAACTTTTGTCAATGAAGCTATTTTATGTAATTTGGAGTTTACGAATGTTGCGATTTAAAGTATATAGTATTATCATTATGTTGTTGGTTGTGGGAGCACAACAAATAACACCGTGCTGTATAGAGCTAAAAAATCTATCGCAAAACTGCGGTACGACAAGCTCATGCTGTCATGAGACCAATACTGATGCTGATAATTCACATCACCACGACACAGACCCCAATGCCAACTGCTGTGAAACAGAAAACGACTCACAACAGTGCTGCACATGTTCCGACACCAACACCGACAACATGTACTATACTAGCTTCGAAAACGAAGAATCTCCGTCGTATAACATTACCGACAAAATCGCCTTTCTAACCATTAGAAAAAGCGCTCAAACCAAAGAAAAATCACTACTTCCACCGAAAGATTTGCTAAAGCAATCCTGTATTCTTCTCTGCTAAAATCCAAATGAATTTATATTTGCGTTACTCATTATTTGGCTTATGGGTAATTTTCTATTAAAAACAAATTTATAAATATCATTCGGAGAATCAAAAATGAAAAATATCATTACATTAACTTTAATCGTTGCCGTTGTTGTATTTTCCCCTTTGGCTTTTGCCGATAATTGTTGTGAAGGTCAATGTGCCGAAAACGTTTGCTCTTGTGAACAACAGTGTTGTAAAGATGAGTGTAACCTTGAATCAAAATCTTGCTGTGATGGCAAATGTGACAGCGATGGCAGTTGTACTTGCAAAGAAGAATGCAAAGACGCATGCAAGTGTGCAAAAGAGTGCTGCAAAGAAGCGAAAGAATGCTGCGGCGGAAAATGTGACAGTGATGGCAGTTGTACTTGCAAAGATGAATGCAAGGACGCATGCAAGTGTGCAAAAGAATGCTGCAAAGAAGCGAAAGAATGCTGCGGCGGAAAATGTGACAGTGACGGCAGTTGTACTTGCAAAGATGAATGCAAGGACGCATGCAAGTGTGCAAAAGAATGCTGCAAAGAAGCGAAAGAATGTTGCGGCGGAAAATGTGACAGTGACGGCAGTTGTACTTGCAAAGATGAATGCAAGGACGCATGCAAGTGTGCAAAAGAATGCTGCAAAGAAGCAAAAGAATGTTGCGGTGGAAAATGCGACAGTGATGGTAGTTGTACTTGCAAAGAAGAATGCAAGAATGCATGTGATTGTGCAAAAACTTGCTGTGGTGGAAAATGTGACAGCGATGGCAGTTGTACTTGCAGTGAAGAATGCAAAGATGCATGCAAGTGTGCAAACGAAACAGCTTGTTGCGAAAACAAATGCTGTGATAAAGCGTAGTTTGTAGAGTACAATTTATCATAATAAAATAAGCCTGCTATTTTACTAGCAGGCTTATTTTCGTTTATGCTGATGAAATAATTATCTGGTATGCGATGCCCTCCCGCCGGCTATCGCCGATTGTGGGGGCACCAACTACTAACATATTTCTATACGTATTGCACCGAACCTGTGGTACCAACTACTAGCATATTTCTATACGTATTGCACCAAATCCCGCTCCCCAAATTTATTCCGTATAAGGCACATACTCCTCCAAATGAGGGTATTTCACAAATAGTCCTAGTAGACGGCTCTTCACTTTTTCCGAGAGTTCGAAAAGATCTTCATCACTCTTGCTCGGCAATTTTACTTTGATATTTTCGATATCCAAATCGATCTTTTTGAGATCGTCTTGTAATTCATCGTATCCTGCAAAGTGGTCCGGACAACAGAAGGCATTACCAATCACTTCCAGAGTTTCTTTTATGTAGCTTTCATCGAAATGATATGCCGACAATCTCATTAATGCATGAACAGAGTCTTGGCACACATTGGTACTGGTCAATAAATGTGAAGCTATTTGTGTCAATAAGTCAAACTCTCCGCGCATGTGGCGTTTTGTTGTTTTTTGTAATCTGGTATCCCCGTCTTCAATGTAATTTTTTTCAATTTCGGATATTTCTCCCACGACCGCTCCGGCAACCTGGACCGTGTCTTCTTTCATGATTTCATCGTCCATGGTGTCGAAGAAGCTCAGAACATCCGTTACCGGATTTTCTCCTGCTTTTACCGCTTCTTCTTGGCTGGTTTTGAGCAAATTGAAGAAGTTATCTGATAGACTTCCCGTCATGATCAGTTCAGCGATGGTTTCTTTTTCGGTCATTCCACAACTACTGAAAATATCCCACAACACCTCTTTGGTGATAATGACTTCATCAATGAGGTATTCATGCAAAGTTCTTTCAATTTGACTTCCCAGTTTTTTCAAATATTTGACTTCTTCGTCAGAGCGTCGAATGCTCAAAGTCATTGCCGCGGTTTTTCGTTGTTGCTTGACCGTTGGATTTTTGAGGAACTCTAATGCATTTTCTATATCTTGTGAGCTCTTGCCGTGTATTTTTTGCCCCGATGTAACTATTTTTTCGAGGCTTTTGATCATTTGTTGCATTTTGCCAATTGTATTACGCATTTCTCGAAATGAAGAAAATTCACGAGGTGTCGTACTATTGAGTATCAAATACACATTTTTTATTTGATCCATATATGGATCTTGTTTTAGCGTTTCAGCGAGTTTTTTTACATCGAGTTTTTTGATAATCTCGGTGGAGAAAACCAGTTGTTTGTGACCAATGACAATCACATCTTTATTTTCTAAAACCTTGCGTTTTGATATTTTAACGCCATTGACTTGAACTCCATTACTCGAATTGAGATCTTCAATGATGATCTCAGATCCCTCAGGAAAGACACACGCATGATTGCGGGAAATTCCTTTGTCTAAAACAACAATGTCATTTCCTGTGCGCCGTCCAATAGTAAGTTTTCTATCTATTTCAAAGACTTTGCTAAAACCTCTTGTAATTTTCAATCTTAAAACAGCCATAATTTTACCCTATGTAACCAATCTTCCCTGCATTTGTCATATTCCATTTACCTCAAGAGTAATATAACAAATATTGACCCCAAAATAATCCCTAAAATATTGACAA
The DNA here is from genome assembly GCF_009002475.1 of Candidatus Uabimicrobium amorphum. GTDB lineage: Bacteria > Planctomycetota > Uabimicrobiia > Uabimicrobiales > Uabimicrobiaceae > Uabimicrobium > Uabimicrobium amorphum. The sequence continues at coordinate 7,195,552 of NZ_AP019860.1, read as the reverse complement.
CCTCATTGTTTACCCAACGAAAACCTCTGATGAGTTGTTCCTGTTCTTTTTCTGTTTCTTCTCCCTTGTCGTTGCAATACACCGCTTGTAAAAATGCTCCGCAAAGAGAATCAACAACACTACCTAATAAACCGCCGCAGCTAATGATGAACATTGCTTGTAGATTGTTATTGTCATATATGTATACCGCAGGTACGGCAACGAACAATGCACCCAAAAATGAATACGCGAACCCCATAGCGCTGACAGCTCCCGATGTACCTTTGGGCACGCGAGATAGTTTTCGAAGGCATAGCGGCTTTCCTTTGTTGAGAACCCCTAGCTCTGTTGCCCAAGTATCGGCATTTGCCGCAGCAAAACTAGCGATTACCGCATAGAAAAACATATTTTCGCCATAAAGAAAATATAGGAAAGCAAAAATGACGCCTACCCCACCATTTGCAAAGACTTGGTACGCATCGCGGTGGCTTGTTTTGGCAAATTTTTCGTCAAATACACGCTTATCTTTTTTACAGATATGACTTAAGAGCGAAGAGGAAACGAAAAATAGCAGCAATGCGCAAAGACCTGCTTCCCGTGTGCAAAATGCAATTATACTACCAACAATCAATGCCGCAATTGCTCCACTTGTTGTCAATGATTTTTTCTGATGAGCTAACGCAACGATCGCCACAGCAAAGAGTGATAGTATTGCCACATGGACAAATTGTGGATAGAGAACCAAAACGTAGGTAATTAGTGGCACACTTAAATTATCGAATCCTTTAGGAGTAAAAGCTTCTAATAGGGTTGCCACAATCGCCAACTGTATGGATAGGTATATTGCATGATCATGATTCATTATCCTGAGTACAATATACGCGGCGCTACAACTCGCGATGAACATTGTGGTGCATCCGACAATACTCTTGGTGCTACCCATGATGGAAAATGTAATGCGCCCCCAATTTTTTCCGGTAATTGCCGCGAGACCATCTCCATACCCCAAAATTAAAATCGCAATAAGGGCGGCGTTTTGTCGATAAGAATTTTCCCAGCTCATTAACACTAAAATAAAAAGTGACAAGGCATAATAGACGGTACCTAAATCTTGTTTGCCACCTTGGCGCTCAATACTTTTTACTAGCTGCCAACGGTATGATGCGTAATTGAGAAATGTAAACAATATGGTGGGAAGTAGTGCATAGTAAAGACTCTCAACTAAAAAACTCGTTACAATCCACCAGTGGCATACCCCTATGTGAATAAATTTACGCGCATTTTCGTGCTGCCAGCGGCATTTCAAGTACAAAAATTCGCCAAATACCACAATAATAACATTAAAAAGTACGGTTATGGCGCTATAGGTGAGTTGAGTAAAATCTATGGGCATTATAAAAAATCACCTGTGCGAATTTTGCGACGTAATAACTCGGAAAAGTTGCCCGAAGTTTTGGTTGTGTTAAACTCTCCCGACATGATACTATCATAGTTATCGACAGCAATTTGTACGCTACGCGAAAAAGGATGGTAGTCTGTCGCCATGTCGAAATCAATTTCTTGTATTTGTTGTGCTATGTCTTGATAAATAGGGACATCAAGCCCTCTGCGCGTTAGCGCACGCGCTACTTTGACTTTTTCGGGCATCTCTTGTTCTATTTTTGAGCAGGTGGAAAATGTCACTTTGTTGTACCTGTCGCGATTTGCTGAAAATCCAAAAAGACGACAAATGAGCGGACGAATGGGATATACTGTACAGTGTTTTTCGTCGTCGTAAAACGGACAAGCATACCATTTCTCTTTGTTGCGCTTGACATTTTTTTTATATAGCTCGTGTTTTTGTGGATTGTCGCGCAAGTATTTTGCCAGAGGAACCGCTTCTAATACCGAAATATATGGTTCAAAACGTTTGCAACACGCACCGCAGTTGGCAATGCAGGATACACAGGTCTTTTTCTGCAATTGATCGACCTGCTGTTCTATTGTTTCGTATATCGCAGTGAGTTTGCCTATTTTTTCATCCATTTTACCACTCATCTATTTCTTGTTCGGTATTTTCAATAAATAACAAAGCTTCATCTAAACTACATACCTCCACGCCAGGTTCACGACCTTGTTGGTTCAATTCATTTAGTTCTTGTAGATCGCTAAAGTACTCACTTTGTTTTAACATCACTTTTGCTTTGTGACCTAATTTCCCTTTGGCAAGTAATTGCGCTTGTGTGTGATGACAAATGAGAAAAAAAACTCTTTCTGACACTAAATTTTCTAACGCATGTGCTCCCACTTCGGCATGGTGTTGTGGATCTATGGCTTTGCCAACATCATGTAACAGGGCCGCTTGCAAAAATTCTACGTCGTAACTATACCACTGTTTTGCGAGTTCAAATACTTGTAGCGAGTGATACAACATATCCCCTTCAGGATGAAAAATACTATGCTTTATTTCTTCTAAGGGTTGTAGTAGCATTTTGAAATCACAGTATTTGTTTGTCGTTTGCTGCGGGTTTTCATACAAATAGCTCAGTCGTTGCAATTGATGACGAACTTCTTTGTTTGACGGTACATTTTCTTTGTGGAAAAAACTTATTCCTAAATTTTGTGCCGCTCTTTTTTTCGCAATATAATAGTCATGTTCTTTATTAGAATGTAACATTTTTGCGGCTTCAAGAGCAATGGCTTTGCGATTATTGTTTGTTTTATACATATTTTAAATTGGGCGCGCCAAGTTTGTTAGAGTTCGTTTTTGCCTGCAATATATTCAATTAGTACGGTGAGAGTTCCTCCGCAAATATCACCATCTTCTACACCAACTTTGTCGTTTAAGTGACAAGTTTTTGTGCAACTTTGATGCGTTTGTAGAAGAACATCTAACGCCTCCTCGCGAATTTGCGATTCAACACATCCGCCGCCGATGGTTCCCACTGTTTTTCCATTGGGGAAAATAACCATTTTTGCTCCTGTTTTCCGTGGAGTAGAGCCACTGGCGGAAACTATGGTAATTATAACACAATCTAGGTGAGCGTTGCGGTATTTTTGTACATTTTTATACAAATCTTCAGCCATTATTCGTCCCAGTGTAGAGTTTTTTTGGATACCTGGCTTTTTTTCAAGCCGCGAAATTCTTCTTTTAAATTTTGTGCCCATAGCGGTCCGCGATTTCGGACACTCACAATTTCCGCCATAATACTTAGCGCAATGTCTTGTGGACTGTCTCCTCCCAGCGGCAAACCAATGGGAGCGTGAATCTTATCCAGAATCGATTTTGAGTAACCTTGACGTTCCATAAGTTTAAAAACCCCCTGCAGACGTCGCAGGCTACCTACCATACCAATATAAGCGTATGGTTTGTTGACGAGTATTTTTAAACAAGCGCTATCAAAAGTGTGCCCACGAGTGATGAGCACGAAATATGTATGTGGTGAACTCGAAAAGTCATTGAGAACTTCGGCAAACTCTCCCACAATGACCTTCGCTTGTGGGAAACGCTGACTATTGGCGTAGTCGGGACGATCATCAACAACATAGATATCGAAATTCATAATCTTCGCTAAATCGCAAAGTGGTTGTGCAATGTGCCCAGCACCTAAAATTACCAATCGTTGTGGTTGCGGAAATACTTCGACAAAAGCCTTGAGAATAAGTTCTTTTTTTCGATAAACGCTCAATTGGCACGAATGATTTTCCTCTAGTATGTCACGTGCGGCCTGAGCTAGTGAACCGCTGATGTTGTCGTCGTCTATCACCGAAAAAATGTCTTCGTGAGTGATGACAGTACACATACCTAAGGAAAGCTGCGGTAAATTGTTTTCATATATGTGAATACAAGCAAAAGGAATTTTTTGTTGTGTAAGCTCGATTATTTTGTCAATCAGATGCATTGTAACCTACTCTATTTTGTATTGCCATAGATGTAATGGTTTCAGTCTTTCGATGGCAAGTTCTTTGTTGACCTTATAACCAAATATACGTTGTGTTAATTTCTGAGTCTTTTTTTGTAGATATAGTTCAAATAACCACTGTGGAATCTTTTGCCGAAATGATATGGAACAATCGAGAAGGTGTTCAAAAATATGAATATCTCGTGTAAAATATATTCTCTCTCCGGTGACAGTATCATAAAATTTGACGGTATTTTTGTTATGTGAAGTGATGCTTTTTTTGTCCAATTTTTCTTCTTGCAAATCCCACAGACGAACGGTCGCATCAAGCGATGATGACGCAAGAGTATTTGTCGCTTTTATATGTGCCAAACCACTCACGGCATCTTTGTGTCCACGCAGTATACGCGAAGTCTTTTGCGTATGCAAATTCCATAAGCGAATGGTTTTATCGACAGAGGCCGAAGCAACGACATTTTGAGATAGGTACACGACAGAAGTTACCGCTCCCTCGTGTCCACGTAAAATGTGCTGTTGTTTACCACTCGCCACATCCCATATACGAATGGTTTCATCATCGGATACAGAGATGATTTGTTTTTCATCTGGACTAAAAACAGCTCGATTGACTATATTTTTATGTCCGGAAAAAGTTTGTAGAATTTTGCCTGTTGTGTATTGCCACAAACAAATGAGTCCGGAGTTGTCTGCAGAAATGAGAAGGGTGCCGTCTTTGTTAAAGGTCATATGCGATATACGATTTTTATGTTTGGATAACGTCTTTTGTACCTTGCCTGTTTTGATTTCGACAACTTGAATGACAGCGGGGTTGTAAGTTGTCAACAATAACTTTTTGTCATCCGGAGAAAAAATCACGCTGTGAAAGTTCCAATTTTTATTGCGTAAATGGCGAATTTTTTTGCCGCTAGCGATATCCCAAATCATTACGGTGCCGTTGATGGAGATCGCGGCAAGCATTGATTCGTCATTGCTACAGCTCGTCGAAATCATCAACTCTTTTTGCGCAAATGTTTGCAATATCTTTCCCGTATCTGCGTTCCAGTGGATAATTTTTTGATCCACACCTACGGAAATGATTCTGTTGGAAAAGTGTGACATGTGGGCAATACTATTATTATGCCCTTCTAAAAGACGAAATTTTTTCTTATCGCTAACACGCCATAATCTGAGAGTGTGGTCACCAGAACAGGAAGCCAACATTTTTCCGTCCTCACTATAGCGTACACTGTGTACTTCTTCTTGATGCCCTTCAAAGGTGTGTATTTTTTTTCCTAAGTCAACATCGTAAACTTTGATAGAATTATCGTACCCGTAGCAACCAAAAGCAATGTTTTTTCCCGAAGGTGAAAAATCAATATCCGATGCCATTTTATCAATGAAAAGAGTTTTGATCTCTTTTCCTGTTTTTGGATTCCAAATGCGAATAGTGCGGTCAATAGCGGCCGAGGCAAGTATACCGCGTTTGCGATTGTAAGAAAGACCATATATTAAATTTGTATGCCCTTTGAGGACACGAAGCGGTTTCTCTTTGTGAATATCCCATACTTTAATCTTCTTATCATACGAAGCGGTAGCAAAAACATTTTTGGACAATAACTCCACGCCAATCACCGCAGCACTATGCGCTGTGATTTTTTTGTACTCTTTCGGATTTTGCAGATTCCAAATGCCACAATGGCCTGTTATAGAACAAGCAACGATCGTTTCGCCATCACGACTACAATCCACCGATAAAATGATTCCCTGTTTTCCTGATAGCTCTTGCTGCTTCTCCCCAGTTTTTATGTCCCAAAGACATAGGTTTTGTCCTGAGGAAGAGATTAAATAGCGACCACGTGGATCAAATTTTAGAGTACGCACTCGCTTTTCATTGGTAAACGTAGTCATTTTTTCCCCTGAAGTTCTATCCCAAATACAAATGGTGTGTCCGCTAGAAGTAGCGATTATTTTACCATTAGGAGAAAAGGTAACTTGTTCGACACTTCCTATTTGGTAGTCACTTCGGGTGATACTTTCTTTTAAAGATGTACTCCACAGTTGTATTTTTTGATGTGTACCTTTACCAACAGAAACAAACGTGCGGCCATTGGGATTTACCTTTATCAGTGAAAATGTTTTCGTGGGCAGCGTGCGTAACAATTTTTGTGTTTGGATGTCCCAAAAACAAATCGTTTTGTCAGCAGATAACGAAACGATTTGTTGGTGATTGCTCAGGTAATCTATATCGTTTACGATGTCTTTATGCCCCTGTAAAACTACGCTGTCACTATCTTTATTCCAAATACGAATGCTGTGGTCTTGGGAGGCGGAAGCAATTGTATGTTCATTAATACGGATTAATTTGGTAATTGGTTTTTCGTGGCCTTTGAGAATGCGCCGCTTTCCACTACGCATGTTCCACAAATAAATATCGTTTTGTTGATTTACGGCAATGGCATCTCCCATTGTCGCAAGCGTAGTAATGGCAAATTCATGTTGTTCAAAAACGCGTATGAGTTTTTTTTGCTGCAAGTTCCATATGCGAATACTTTTATTTTTGTCCGTAGAAACAAGTCGATTGTTCTCGTAGGCAAGGCCTGTCACTTCTGCGCTGTGTCCCTCTAAAACGCCTGTGGCTTGTTTTTCCTGTATATCCCAAATGCGAATGGTTTTATCTCTAGATGCCGATATGAGATGCTTGTCATCGATAAAAAGTACTGCGGTAACCCCTTGTGAATGCCCATCAAAAATGCGCAATTGTTTTCCTGTTTGTACATCCCACATACGTAAGGTATTGTCTTCTGCCCCGGAAAACAAATATTTTCCGTCGCTGCTATACGCAAGAGCTGTAGGAGTCCACTTGTAGATATAAGGAGTTTGCCAAATAGCTGGTGTATGAATTAAAGCGCGGCGTATCAACTCTTGACTTTTGTCCTTGAGAAGTTGTTCTCCCGGAACATTGTGCAAATACTCAAATGCCAATCCCGCATAAACACCACAATGAGCATAGTGCGCTGAATTTCCCGTTTCTTGTGCGTCATCTAAACTCTCCTGTGCTCTGCGCATTGCAATATTCGCTAAGTTAACTAGTGCGCGATCGCGTTGTGTTGTATTGATGTCTTTTTGTTTTTCTATTTCTTGTGCACGTGCAATTGCTGTTCGGCGAGCACTTTCGGTGCGCTCACGCTCTTGTATTGTTTTATTGTGGCTTTTATTAATTAACCAGATTCCTGAAGTTAAGGTGGAGATAATCACCAACACCGCAACAATCAAAGAACGACGCAATACCTTTGCCATGCGCAACGAACGCAATGTTTTTTCTTTGGCAATGGCAATTTCTTGTATGAGTGGTTGTTTTTTTGCGGGGTCTTCAATTTCGCGTGCCTGCGCTTCAGCTAGCCCCAGATCTCTATTTTGTAGTGCCGCAGTGGCGTAAGCAAAACGCGCAGCGAATTGCCCGCGAGCAGCGTCCTTGTTATTTCCCCACAATTTCATCGCTTGTTGAAAACCGGCGAGAGCTTTGGCAAAGTCATCATAAACCCTATTGCGTTCGATATTCGGTGTTTTGGCAAGTTGTGACTCGCGGATATTTTTTTCGCAGCGTTCTAATAATTCTTGCGATTGCTGCGTGATGATCACACTTTCGCGGTGTTGTAAAAAGTCTTGCAGTGCCTTTTTAAAAGCGTTAATACTTTGGTAACGATCACCAATGTCTTTTTGCAATGCTTTTTCACAGACCTCGCGAATTTCATCGGGAATATTGTCATCGAAAGCAGGCATATCGTTGCACGATAAGTGAATGGATTCCTTCAAACTTTTTGCCTTGTGTGGAGATTTGCCCATGAGAATTTCGTATAGAATTCCACCGAGTAAATACACATCGGTCCACGGACCGATTTTCTTCCCCTTGCCGCGCGCTAATTCTGGAGGCATATAGCTCGGTGTTCCCATGGGAAATTTGACTTCCTTACAGTGCAAAGCTCTGCGGTTCTCTTGCGGTGGTTCGCTGATATCTACGGCAATCCCCCAGTCCATGACAAACACTTCGCCAAATTCCCCCACCATAATATTCGCAGGTTTGAGATCATTGTGGACAATACCTTTGTTGTGTGCAAAAGCCATGGCATTGCACACATTTTGTAAAATTTCTAAGTGCGCGATCAAATCATATTCATCGGCCTTTTCACGTTGGCTACGCGTAAAAGGATGCAGTAATTCGTGCCACGAACTGCCGTTGATCAATTTCATGGTTAGGAGCAATTCGTCGTCGTTTCCCACTCCCATTTCGTATACAGGAATGATATTGGGGTGGTCGAGATAGGCGGTGACCATTGCTTCGGAAATAAATTTATCTTTTTGGTGGTCGTGCTTGGCCATTTGCGGTTGGATGCCCTTCAGCGCTATTTCGCGTTGTAAATTTGTCTGAATTCCTCGGTAAATAACCCCCATACCGCCGCTGTTGATTTTTTTGTCGATAGCGCAATGCTCGATGCGCGGGTAGCTGTTACCACTACTTTTGCTTTGGCCACCGCCTAGTGTAAAGTCATCATTTTGTTGATTTTGTGTATAGAGAATGGTTTTTTCTGATGTAAAGTCGGCATCCGGTGAAGAATTTAAAGACATTCCCATGGTAAACGACTTATCGGTGTCTTGTTGTGGTGACACCTCTTGCAGTTTTTCCCACTTTTTATACACATCCTCTTTGTCCCAACTATGCGATTTTGTTTTTGCCTTTTCGAGGCGTATTGATTTTTCGTTGAGTTTGGCGAAGAGCAACTTTGCTTTTTCATAGTCGGCGTTCAGGTCAAGGGCTTGTTGCAAAGATTTTTTAGCAGCATCGTAATTGCGTAGTTTGGTCAAGATCATCGCACATCTTGTATAACACGAAGCGCTCGGTTGAATAGCGATCATCTTTTCAATCACACTGAGCGCTTTGCGCCATTTGTGCTGTAAAATATAGCGATCTCTCTCGCGGCGTAAGACATCGAGTTGTTCATTGTCTATCTTCATCAAAAAAATCCTAACTTATGTCGAAATTTTTCGTATGGTTTCAAACCCGCGGTCCTGATTTTCCACATGCAAACAAATACATGCGATATCACAACCACCTGCCATTGATTTTTCTACCGCTTCCTCGATGTCGTAATGCTTCTCAATTGCACCCATTTCTAGATCATCAGACAATATAAGACCTTTAAACCCCAGTTCATTGCGCAGTACATCGGTGATTACTTTACGCGACAACGTTGCTGGAAAATCGGGATCAATATGTGTATATGTTCCGTGAGTCACCATGACCGCATCTACACCTGCCGCTATTGCTTCGCGGAAGGGATACCACATTTTCTTGTCCATTTCTTCTTTGGTCATTTCGATGACTGTGCCACGTTCGTGAGTGTCGTGTGCCGCAGGACCAATACCTGGAAAATGCTTGGCCGTGGCTTTGACACCTCCGTCATGCATTCCCTTAATAAAAGCATTGGCCATCGTCGCCACCAACTGAGGATCTCCTCCGAAACATCTATCATACATACGCTGATGTGAAGTTTGCATAAATAGATCGACAACTGGGGCAAGGTTAAAAGTAATGCCCCAGTCTTGTAACGCTTTTGCTGCACGCAAGCTGTATTCGTACATCTTCTCGGGATTGTTTTCTTCGCCAAAAAGGCGTGGCGCGGGAAGCTCGGGAAGAGCTTCCGGAAAACGCACCACACGTCCACCTTCGTGGTCAAGTGCAATTTCCGTGTCTTCACCAATAAGCTTCTTTATTTCGCAAATAAGCGCTTTTATTTGCGGAGTATTTTCATAGTTGCGCGCAAATAAGATAACCCCCCATGGATTGATACGTTGTAGACGCTCTTTGTCATCTGCCGTCAAATGAGTCCCAGGCAATCCAATTAGCATTGGCGTTTTATTCATTTTGCTCACTTTCTTTTTTGGAGAAGAGTAGCGCAACTACTACGGTCCAGATGGTACCAGCGGGAAGAGCCCATTGCCATGCTAGAGGTTTGCTGCTCCACAATTCGATACTTGTCCCTGGAATATTTTTCGAGGTAAGCCAGATAACAACAACAACGCTGGTGAGCATCGCGATTAAATTCCCGGTGTCCCAAAAACGTCTTTTGGACATTACCGCAAGGAGAAATACCGCCAACAATGCGCCGTACAGGTAGCCAAATATGCGGAAACCAAACCACAGGATCGAGTCCACTTGACTAAATAACGAAGCCACAGAAGCGAGTATTAGGGCAAATAACGCTACATAGATACGCGAAATGGCCACAGAATTTGCATCGTCTTTATCATGAGGATTTATGTAACGCTTATAGATGTCAACATATGCGGTGGATGCAAGAGCATTGAGCGCCGAGTCTAAAGACGACATTGCTGCCGCAAAAAGTCCGGCAATGAGAATACCACGCATACCAGGGGCAAGAACCGTTTTGATGAAGTGGGGGAATATGTAGTCGGTTTGTTTTGCCGCTTCGTATGCCGCGACTTGTGTATCCGGAGTAATTTGATAGTATACAAATACTGCGGTTCCCACACTTAGGAATAGAAGTGTGATCGGAAAATTTAATATCCCGGTTAAGATCAAAGCACGTTGACTTTCTTTGACGTTTTTACAAGTTAACATGCGCTGCACTAAGTCTTGGTCTGTTCCAAGAGCGGCAATTCCCGTAAAACAACCAAATAAAAATCCGGCGAGAAACGCTTTGGGGTTGGATAGGTCTAACCAGTAATTGGGACTAGCGCTATCCAGGGTATCGTGAAATACTTTAAACTTACCTTCGGCAGACGCGATATTCCAAAATTGTGAAAAGCCTTCTGGTAGAGATGAAATGATGGTGGTAAGAGCGATGGCCGCAGCGGCCATAAACAGAAAAAACTGTATCATATCTGTCCATATTACCGCCTTAATTCCTCCGGCAAACGTGTAAACAACAGCAACAGCAGCGATGGCCCATATGGCGGTATGCACGGGTACTTCAAAAACCACGTGAATAGCAATCGCACAGCCTGCGAGACGAACACCGCTGGCCAGGATACGTCCTACGAGAAAAAATCCCGTTCCCGCGTCGCGTGTTCGTGGACCAAACCGCTCTCCTAGCAATTCGTACACTGTGGTTACTTGCGAACGATAATAAGCTGTGAGTAGTAAAAAACAAATGACGAGCTTTCCACACAGGTCGCCTACCCCTAATTGTAAATAGTAAAAATCTCCGGCATAGGCAGCACCAGGTACTCCGATAAAAGTCAATGCGGAGAGTGATGTGGCGTAAATCGAAACCATGACCGCCCACCACGGCATACTGCGCCCTCCGAGGAAATAGTCTTCGGTATTTTTTTCCTTGCGGCCACTCACGACACCAATGACAACTATTGTCACGGCGTATGCAGCGAGGATCGCCCAGTCAATATAAGCTAGGTTATTCATTTTCGTTCTCTTTCGCAATTTCTTTTTGAATGTGCGTTATCATATTTTTTCGCATAATAGCGCAGGTTGTTAACATTCCGGAAAACAAGGCACCCGCAACGCCGTTTGTTACGACGTCTTGTCCGGTAATGAATAAATTTTTAATAGGGGTTTGCGGACGCAGCCATTTGAGTGCAAAACGTTGTGGCGTATGGTTCAGTCCATACATCTCACCACGACTATAACTCGTGAAATGTTTTGTAGATAGAGGGGTAGATAATTCGTAGTAGTCGACTTTGTCGCGCAGATGAGGAAAGTGTTCGTAAAGTTTTTCCAGTAAACGTTTACTAAAATATTCTTTGAAATCCATATAATCCTCACCGCGTTTTCGCCACGGCGCATCTTCCCATTTTTTGAACCAGTCATAAGACGCCAGGGTAATAATTTCGATAGTGGATTTATCTGGGTAGCGCTGCGTCCATTCGGGATCTTTCGCCGAAGGAAATGAAATATAAACAATCGGAAATTCCGATTTGTGATCTTGTAAATATTTGGTGACATTGTCGTCGTGATCATAGCCGGGGTATATCCAGTAGTTGTTTTTGGGTAGTCCCAAGGATTGGGGTGTGCCCTTCAAACCGATGAATAAATCCATATAGCCGCAGGAAGGTGTCAATCCTTGCAATTTTTCTTTAAGATCAAATTTTAGCCCTGGGACTTTGCTGAATGTATTGACAGCACCTATGCCACTGATGACAAGCGGCGCAAAAATTTTATCGCCGTTTTCCAGTTGCACACCAGTGACTTTTTTTCCTTCGGTAAGAAAACTTTCGACGCCGGCTTTGGAAAATACTTGTCCACCGTGATTTTCAATATTTTCAACGATCGTCTCTGCTATTCTACGGCTTCCTCCGATGGGGTATGATCCTCCATTGTCCAGGTAATGACTCGCCACAAGTGCGTGGATGCCAAAACTACTTTGTTTTGGCGGAAGACCATAATTTCCCCACTGTCCGGTGAGAACTGCAATCAATTCTTGGTTGTCGGTAAGTTTTTCCAGATGTTCATACGTAGTATTCTTCGAAAATTGCAGGAACTTTCGCGTGAGAAGAGGATATGTTAATTTAGCAAGGGGACCAGGTATTATTTTTTGCACAAAAAAATTAGAACGACACGCAGAGCCACCCACAATATCGTGTATGTAGGTCTCTATCGCTGTCTGCTCTTCCGGAAAATCGACGCAAAGGCTATTTTGAAATTTTTGTGGGTCAGAGTAAAAACAGTAAGATCTATCGGGGAAAAATAAGCGATCGTACACCTCACCCATATGTGCCCATTTTAATTTAAAATCACTCAAATAGTCGAATATTTGGCGCATGGTGCTTTCGGGGTTTTGTACTTGACCGATGTAATGTAGACCGGTGTTCCACTCGTATCCACGACGTTTAAAAGTGTGGGTGAATCCTCCTATTTCGTAGTGTTTCTCCAAAACGACGACTTTTTTTCCCTCTTTGGCAAGAACACCCGCCGCAGTTAGGCCACTAATCCCCGAGCCGACAATAATTACATCTATATCTGAGTTTAACTTTTCTTGTTGATAAGGTGTCCAACGCATTGTGATTCCTTACATGTACATTCCGCCATTGACCGCGATAACTTGCCCGGTAATATAGCTACTTTTTGCCGAAGCTAGAAAACCTACGACTGCTGCCACTTCTTCAGGAGTACCGATTCTTTTCATCGGTATATGAGGAAGCACTTTTTCTTGATCCACATGCTGCACCATTTCGGTATCGATAAAACCTGGTGCAACGACATTTGCGGTGATTTTCCGCGAAGCAAGTTCTATCGCCAACGATTTTGTGGCGGCGATAATTCCCCCTTTGGAGGCGCTGTAGTTTACTTGACCACGCATACCTGCTTGGCCTGAGGTCGACGCAATAGAAATAATTCGTCCATATTTTTGTTTTACCATGCGCTTACTGACGATTTTAGAGACATAAAAGAACGCGTCAAGGTTGGTGCGTATGACATCATCCCAATTGTCTTTGCTCATCCACACAATAGAGTTGTCGCGAATAATACCAGCATTGTTGACAAGAACTTCAATTCCCTGTTTTTGTTCTTCAAAGATAGGTAATAGATGCTGTTGCACTTCGTCATGGTTTGCCACGTTGAACTTCAACAATGTGGCACTACCACCTTTCTCTTCGATCATTTCTTTTGTGGTATTCGCTGCGTCATCGTCGCTGTGATAATTGACCATGACATGATAACCACTCATCGCCAATTCAATACTAATCGCGCGACCGATACCCTTACTTCCCCCTGTGATGAGAGCGTTTTTTTTCTCTTCCATTTTTTTAAACCCATATCATAAACGATTTATAAATACCTTGTGTTTCTTTTACATATAGTGCGTGGCGTATTTTCCCTGAAGAGCCTTGTATGTTATAGCCTTCGATCTTATCAGGTAATTCACCACGTTGTAGTGTTGCAAGTATTGCGGTTATTTCCATACCACTGTCTGTAGGGTAATATGGATTTTTTGCGTTGTTTATTACATTTACTTGCGTAGAGAGCTTTTGCAAGAATGGTTGCGGAGTAGAAACGCCACTTAACCACAACATGTCTATGTGAACATCGCGAAGTTTATTGGCTAACTGCGAGGCATATGCGACAGTTTTTAATGTATCTGCTAACGAAATTATTTCAAGATACGGTCCATGGTCGCAGTCGCGTGAAAGTAGGAAACTCGAAGCCCCACAACCAAAAGTATGAGGGTATTTCTCATTATGCGGATCGAGAACTGAAAAGCGAAAATATGTGTCGACGCCGCCCACGAGAGCATGCTGTGTTTGTTGACTATTTATCAATAAATGTCCCGCTGCCAAAGCGGCTTCTAATGAATGGTTTTCTTGACTAATTGTCAACGTAGGGCCTTTCACTTTCAACATGATACCTAAATAACCCGCCGCGGTATTGTGAACACTGTTGTGAAATTGTGTGGGAGATAAGGCTACGTCTCCCCCTTCAATGATTCCCATGAGAAGTTTTTCTGTGGTTTCGAGTTCTCCCCAACCTGTGGCGATGATGACACCTAAATTTTCGCGATCATACGCGCAATCTTGTAAACATTTCGTGGCGCAAGAAATCATCATTTGTGTTAAAAAACTCATGCGTCGCTTTAGTCGCGAAGGAATCATTGATGTATCGACATTGTCGATTTTTTTTATGTGTTGCGCGTATTCTTCATTGAAAAATTGTAAACTACGTTCCGTGCTTCCCTGGAGGCTTTGGGCGAAAAAACGTTCGGTAAATGCGGCATAATTTTCACCACTAGGAGCAATAATTTCATTGTTTACTATGGATATTTTTGTGTGATGCATTACATTTTCCCCAAGACAAGACTCGTGTTGTTTCCGCCAAATGCAAAGGCATTGATCATTGCGTAAGGAACTTCTACATCAACTCCCTCTTGTGGTACCATGCGCAACGAACATGCTTGGTCGCGTTCGCGTAGTCCCAATGTCGGGGGAATATATCCATGTTTCATACTACAAATGGTGATGGCAATCGCCATGGCCCCTGCGGCTCCCAGGGTATGACCTACATAAGATTTTAAACTATTCACGTATATATTCCTAGTGTGCTCTTGAAAAACTTTATTAATGGCAATACTCTCGGTGTGATCATTTAATATAGTTCCCGTACCATGAGCGCTCACATAGGAAATTTCTTGCACCGTGATACGCGCATTTTTCATCGCGCGATTCATCGCCAGTGATGCACCACTGCCTTCAGGATCGGGGGAACTCATGTGATGTCCATCGGCACTCATTCCGACACCCATGACTTCCGCATAAATTTTTGCACCACGCCTTTGCGCATTTTCCAGTGTCTCTAAAACAACAAAAGCCGCCCCTTCACCAAGATTCATTCCTTGACGGTTTACATCGAAAGGTGTACATGGTACAGGAGACATCACCTTTAGGCTTTGAAAACCATAGTATGTCAAACGACACAGCGCATCAGCTCCTCCGGCAAGTGCAGAGTCGCAAATGCCGCTTTGCACTTGTAGAAAAGCATAGCCTATGGCATTGGCACTTGAAGAGCATGCGGTAGAAAATGAAGTCGTTGTGCCTTGTATATTATATTTTCGTGCCAATTTATTGGCAAATTCTCCCACGGAAAGCGCGTCGTTATAATTGAAATTCTGTGTACCTCCTTCATGGCGCAACAGAAAATCTTCTTCCAATTCTGGCATACCAATCGTTGAGGTACTAAAGACAAAAGCATATGGATCTATGCCACTGTCTTTTATCGCTTCCTCACAAGCGTTTTCCGCTAAATCTAAGGTACGATAGCCGGAAGGGGACATAAAATTTTTGACTTCAGCAACGGGGTAAGTGGCCGTAGTCGGAAATAAACTAACGCTTCCGATATTGCGTTTACAGGCGCGAAGAGCCGGCAAGAGTTGTGAAAAATCATTGGCAATGCTGTTAATAACTCCCACACCAGTAATAACTACTCGATTCATGTTTTAACTTCTCCGGGGACAAATTTTTCGTCAGGGATGTCGCGCGATTCGACCTGGAGTATTTCTAACTCTACAGTAATTCCCGGATAAGAAATAAATGCTTTTTCAAAGAAAGGCCCATCGCCCAACTGAAAACGAATTTCTTTTATCGTATCCGAGCACTTGCCCACAGTAATTTGTTGTGGAACTCCTGTGGAGCTTATTTTCCAAGCGATCCACGAACCATCGTCATTGTTTTTTACATATGTGGTGTTTTTTTTGTCATCGGTAAATATTTTGTTCGCACTATCGAAAGGGGAAAGAAATAACAAGCGGATATCTGCCGCAATATTTTGTAAAACATCGTATTTTTCTAAATCACGAAATGTTTTTACTGTCGTAAGTGGTTTATTAATTTCGTGGTATATATCAAAAAGTGTGATACCAATTTCGTTCATTCCCAATAAGCGAAAATTATCATTTTTGACCATTAAATAACCAATTAAATCAATTTCATTATTCTCATCGTTATCAAAAATAATGTTGGTAATATGTTTCACTGTAAATTGAGAGGAAGGTTTGGTAAACCAATTCATTTTAGGAGTGTCGGTGACAACATTGCCAAACGTAGGCATACGACAACAACTACAACAAAGAATCATAAAAATCCATACTAGTTTTTTCAATTTTCAACTCCGACTCTAAAATATCGCAGATTTGACTTGCATGTAAAAAAGTTACTTTATATAATAATATTTTCTACAGTGTCAATAATTTTCGAAATTGAGTATTACGTTTTACAAAAAACAAAGCAAGCGTTAGCAAAATCTGAGTATATAGTTTCATAATATCAGCAACAAAACAAAAATCCGAGCTATTTCTTTATCACATTGCTCCATATACACAACCTTTACACAAAATATATGAAATCTTTTTATAAAGATCAAACGCTCCACCCATACTCAAAAATTATATTGACTTACTAAAATATAATTTATTTCCAATTTTTATTAAGGTTGTACTTATGTCAGATAAACAAACAGGTACAGTAAAATGGTTTAACGAGAGCAAAGGCTACGGATTCATCCAAAGAGAACAAGGTGACGATTTGTTCGTCCATTATTCAAGCATTTGCGGTGATGGATTTAAAACCCTTCATGAAGGACAACAAGTAGAGTTTACCGAGTCTCGCGGACCAAAAGGTCCTCAAGCAGAACAAGTGCAAGTTACTAGCTAGTTCATGCTCTAATTGAGTTCAAAAAAAGTTATTGTAGTGAAGACTACAATAACTTTAAACACTTCCAGCCCAAACACTTCCCTTATTCGTGCCAAACGAAAAATTATTTATAAAAAAAATTTTTCCACTTGCAATTTCACTTTCATGTTGTAGAGTTAACATATGTAATAACTTTTTCTGTAGTGTCAATAGTTCTCAAGATTGAGTATACATCTGTTTTTCATAAACAAAGAAGTAAGCGTTACAAAAATCTGAATTTTCATAATAGTGTAACCATACATTATTAAATCATATTCGCAAAAATCCGAATTATCTCTTGTTATATTGCCTCGTATCACAAACTTTGCTACAAGATTTATGAAATTCCTCTATAAGATCTAAACGCTCATCCCATACTCACCAAAGTTACATTGACTTACTGAAAGTACCTATGTTAGTAAGTAAATTTAAGTTTTTTATTAAGGCAATTCTTATGTCAGAAAAGCAATCAGGCACAGTAAAATGGTTTAACGAGAGTAAAGGCTACGGATTCATCCAAAGAGAGCAAGGTGACGACTTGTTTGTTCACTATTCAAGCATTAACGGTGATGGATTCAGAACTCTTCATGAAGGTCAAAAAGTAGATTTTCTCGAATCTCGCGGCCCAAAAGGTCCTCAAGCTGAGCAAGTACAAGTTGTAGAATAATACGACTCAAAAGAGGTTATTGCAGCGGTACGATGCTGCAATAACTTTTTAAAATTGTAAAAAAAGTTTTTTTTGCATTGAAATTATAACAAACCATTGTTATAATCATAAGAACGAAAGAAACAACAGCGAATTTTTTTACAATTAGATTATAACAAACCATTGTTATAAGGGAAATATAATGGACACAATACACAAAACTATCGACATAAAACTTATACAAGAATATTTCCAGGTGGCAAAGTCCACAGCGTATTACTGGTTGAGAAATGCAGTGCTGGATACGATCGGAGACGGACGGCGAATTGCGCTAATTAACAAAAAATTTTATAAATTAGCCAAAAAGAGAGATCTTCCACTATTCCACAGATGGGTGAAAAAACTACGTGGAAAAATCATAGTGGTGAGCAGTCATCATACGATTGTAGAGGAGAGTTTGAAGGAAAAACTCTACAAAAACCAGCTAGATCATGGAGCAATTGTTGACTACTTGATTGAGAATACCGCATGGCTCAGAGAGCAAATACCTTTTTCCATCATTTATGTAAACTGTGAAGGAAAAAAGTACATAAGAAATCTCAACTGGATTCAGCTTGCGAAATTGTCTAAAACACACACAATTTCGACGAGAAAAGGGAAAGAGGTGAATTTTCGCCAGTACCTACACCAACTTTCTCACTACGACAATCCTCGTGATCGTTACCTGAAATATAAAGCTCTGGCAGCTTTAACTATTTTTGGGTAAATGTAGGGGCGGACCTAGTGTCCGCCCGTCTCACAAACACAAGTAGATACACGAAAACCTAGAAAGATTTACATGGTACTTGAATCCACGTCACAAATCACCAAAGAGTGGTTACAACAAACAATAAACCAATTTTATCCCCAAGCACAGATCAAAAACGTCACCTTAAATTGCGGCAATTCACGCCACGCAAACAATGCGATCATAAATATAGAATATTGCGAAGATCACCATAGCTATCCCACATCTTTTTTTCTCAAAATTTGCCAAAACTGTGCATATTTCATCACCGACTCAGAATACGATTACTATAAAAAAGACTATGTCGATTTAAAAAATGCCCCGATCCCCGTTTGTTATGATGCCCAATATAGTGAGAGTGGTTATCATTTGTTACTCGAAGATTTATCCGCGACACATTATTCCAACCAAGATATTGAACCAACGCAACAACACGCTATTGAATTGGCAAAAGAGCTAGCGCGCTTACACGCTTTTTACTGGCAGGAGGATTCACCAATTTCTGCGGTGGATAAATATATTGAAAAAACATCACAAGGTTTGCCCGCGATTTTTTCGCATACTTCGTTGTCTCAACAAGACAAAATTTCCATTGGCAACATTATCGAAAACTGCGGACAAAAATTTTACGAACGACAACAGTACCGCAATGGTTTTACAAAAATTCACGGTGACGCGAACCCATGTAATGTCATGTCACCCTATGATAAAAAAGGCAAAACCTATATCATCGATCGCCAACCATTTTTGTGGTCGTTAACTCACTTTTTAGGCATGTACGACTTGGTTTATGCGACAATTCCCTGCTGGGAAACTGACAAGCGCCGTAGTTTTGAAATGACAACGTTGCAGACATATCACCGAAACCTGCAAAAATTCGGAGTACAAAATTATAGTTGGGAACAATGTCTTGACGATTATCGATTATGTATTATTCTAGCGTTCTATGTTCCGATTTCGTGGGGACTCAGTGAAAAGTCCATGAAGGAAATGCAGTGGTTGTGGGAAAAACAATTGCGTCGCTTACTACAAGCTTCTCGCGATTGGTCTTAAACTTAGCTTCACTTAAGTATGGATAATTGCTGGTATGCGATGCCCTCTCCAGCGGGAGAGTTTACGTATATCAAAAAGTGTTGAAAAAACGCAACTTTGGTTCAAGTCAACCAGCATGAGTATTTGTAACGCATCAACGTGTCGTTTTTTCTCTTACGAAGTACACTACGTAAGTCCTCCCAGTGGGAGGACAGCCGGCGGTTAGCCGGCAGGAGGGCACCGCATATCATTAGAAATACTATACTTCTGACAACTAACTCGATGTAACAAGAGAAAATACCCGTTCTACCATCTTGTGTAAACTTTCACGATCGTGATGAATTTTTCCGGTAATGCTCATTCCTTCTAAAAAACACATCAACAAACGCGCGTGTGTTTCTAAATCTTTATCTGCGGCAATTTCATTACGTTGCTGCGAAGCTTGTAGACAATCGTAAAAAACTTTTTCTTGTGCAACTAGGTGCATTTTGACACACGAATTGATCTCTTCATTCAAAACTTCTTTTTCTGCGACACTATTGACGAGAAAACAGCTTTTACACTGCTTGTTGGTAAGTATGTCAATGCAATTGTAAAAAAACGCTTTGATGTTCTCAAAACCTAAAGGTTTGCGAAGCAATATACTCATATTGTCTTTCATCGCTTCACCAACGTAATTATCAATACAAGCTTTGAACAATCCCTCTTTATTGCCAAATTCTTTGTACATGCTATGCTTGTTTAAACCGGTTGCTTTTACTAAATCGTTGACGGAAGTTCCGTGAAATCCCTTTTCCCAAAATACGTTCATCGCAGCATGAAGCACGTCTTCCTTGTGGTATTCTTTTAATCGCGGCATAATTATCTCCTACTACTTTTCTCTATAATAACCGTTGCCACCAAAGTTGAAAACCATTTTTTTTAAGGCCAGTTAAGATATAAAACCCTCATGGTGTCATCCTGCAAAAGCACATGACTGTCAAGCTAAAATGTAAACCTCTTATGGTGTCATCCCTGCAAAAGCAGGGATCCAGCGTTTACAAGTCAATTTTACATTGCTGGTTTCCCGCTTACGCGGGAATGACATGGATTTGTAAGTCTTTATTAAGAAAGCTTTCACGCTTAACTTGATAGCCATGCGCTTACGCGTGAATGACATGGATTTGTAAGTTTTTATCTTTTAAAATTTTACGCCTTAGCTAATCTGGCTGGCCTATATTTTTACTCTTCTGCTAATATGGCATTTTGTGCAAAACTTTGGTATTTTTCTCCAAGATCTCGGGCAATGGTATCGGGAAATAAATGGAAGTCTCCAGATTTTAAAGAATTAATAATTCCCTCCGAAACCACTGTAACCGGTTCCGCGATGTCTGAAATACCAGCATCTTCCGCCATATCCGTGGCAATTGGTCCAGGATGCACGCTTAAGACAGCGGTATTTTGTTCCTTCAGCGCACTGCGCAGTGATTGAGTAATCGAGTATGACGCTGCTTTAGAAGCGGAATACGTTGCAATATCGGGATAAGATTTTAAAGACACCACCGAATTCAATTGTACAAAAGCTCCGCCACCGTTTTTTTGTAAGACAGGAGCAAAAGCCTGTGCAATTCGTACTAAACCAAATAAATTAATATCGATTTCAAATTTTAATGACTCAAGAGCATTTTCTGACAAAGGATTTGATAAAGCTAATACACCAGCGTTATTGACCACAACTTCGACATCTTGTACTTGTTCTGCCGCAGAGATAATGGTTTGTGGTTTTCCCAAGTCGATTTCTACCGCGACAACTTTGTCGCCGTATTTTTCAATGAGTTCGTTGGCAGATTCTAATTTGCGTACCGCGGCATATACTTTTTTTACTCCATACGCGATAAATGATTCCACAATCGCCTTACCAATACCTCTATTTGCTCCGGTGACTAAAGTGACCTTATCTTTGATATCATAACTCATGATTATTTCTCCTGTTTTAAAATGATCGTTCTGAAAAACGACAAAAAAATATAAACTTGAAATGCGTCGGGTGATTAAGCCAACGTGAAAAATTATAAAACGATCGTTCTGCAATGTCAAATATATTTTTAAAAAAAGTATAAAATTTTTTGTAAAGCTCTGAAAAAACTAGCATTTAT
Organism: Candidatus Uabimicrobium amorphum; assembly: GCF_009002475.1. Lineage (GTDB taxonomy): Bacteria > Planctomycetota > Uabimicrobiia > Uabimicrobiales > Uabimicrobiaceae > Uabimicrobium > Uabimicrobium amorphum. Next base: position 7,173,901 of record NZ_AP019860.1, on the reverse strand, counting down.
TGCGCCACACAACGTAGAATAATTTATAGATGCTTCACTTTTCAGCGAAACATCCATCGATACAAAATAAAACTATGTTCAATATTCGAGATATTCGCAGCGTAAACCACTAAAGTCTGGTGGACTAGTAAGTTCATTTCCTTTTAAATCTAGTCCCTCTAAATCACTAAGTTCGTTAATTTCTAAAGGTACACTGCGTATTTTGTTTTGTGATAAATCGAGCTTTTTTAGTTGCTGGAGTTTACCTATTCCCGCAGGGACTTCCTGAAGTTGATTGCCATTGGCATACAACTCTTCCAACAAAACTAAATCGGCAAAAGAAGGAAGAAATTGCAACTCATTGTAAGCGATGTTTAGGTATTGCAAATGTGGAAAAAACTCCACCTGCGGAAGTTCCACCAGAGAATTTTCGTACAAAAATAAATGTGTAAGTTTTGTAAGTCGCGACATTCCCTGAGGCAATTGTTGCAAATTATTGTCCGATAACAATAAAACTTTCAACTTTTCTAAGCTGGCAATCTGTGAAGGCAAACTTTGCAGTGAACACCTGTGCAGAGCCAATGATTCAAGATTTTGCAAATGTGAAATTTGTGGTGGAATTTCTCCAATAAAATTCTCTGATAAGTCTAAAGCGCCTATGCTTTTCATCTTTAAAAGCGGTTGTGGAAATTCCTTGAACATGTTAGCGCGTAGGAGAAGAACTTGCAAATTCACTAGTTGTGTGATTTCCTCGGGCAAAGTCTTGAGCATGTTGTCTTTTAAGTCGAGAAACATTAAGTTTTTTAATTCGCAAATTTGCTGCGGAACCTCTTTCAACCGATTTAAACTGAGGTTTAGCTTTGTTAGATTGGTCAGCTGTGTAATTTGCGGTGGCAAACTACTAATTTCATTGCTCGCTAAATTTAGACTTTCGAGCTCTGGCATTTGCAAAACTTCCATGGGAAATTCTTTGAGATTCATACCGCATAGTTCAAGGTTTGTTTCGTTGTATTTTCTTGCTGTTTCGATTTCTTTTAGTATCGCATTCATAGCTACTCCTTTTTATCTCGTTTTTAAGAGGATTCTCAACCGAGTTGAGAATAAAATTATTAGTTAGAAGCAAAGGATTTCGCATGAAAACTTACGTATTTACAATTGTAGTGTTGTCCTTACTGACTCTAGCATGTTCCCAGGAAAATAAGTTACCATCGCAGAAACAATACTATAAAGACGTTTCGTCTCTCGACGAAAAACTACAACGCCACCACTTTCGTGCGGTGGATGAATTACAAAAACCATTTCTCTCTCTTATTGAAAAACACAAAATCTTCCATCCTGGCGGAATGCATGACTGGTATCCAAGTCACAAAGAGCCAGGACAAACGTTCTTTCAGTACAAAAAACGCCAAAAAAATTCCAAACTCACCACGATTTACATTCAAAAATTGGGTGATTTTTCCCAAGAACAAAAGCAGGTAGTCGCCTTAGTAACGCGTTATATTAGTTCGTACTTTCAAGTACCGGTGAAATTCACCAAACCAATACCTTTGAGTAAAATTCCCAGATCGGCGAGACGGATTCATCCCTCATGGGGGGACAAACAAATTCTGACAACGTACATACTACGCAAAGTCTTATACCCAAATCGTCCTAAAGATGCGATTGCGTATATCGCTTTGACAGGTACAGATCTCTATCCACGAGAAAGTTGGAATTTTGTCTACGGCCAAGCATCGTTAACTCATCGCGTAGGTGTTTTTTCTATGTATCGCAATGGTGATCCATCTTCGTCGAAAGAGTTGTTCTTGCGATGTTTCTTACGCACAGCAAAAACCGCCACACATGAAATCGGTCATATGCTCGGCATGAAACATTGCATTGCCTTTGCCTGCTGTATGAATGGTTCCAATAATCGCGAAGAGTCCGACCGCGGTCCGCTATGGCTTTGCCCAGTTTGCTTGTGTAAATTGCAGTGGTTTTTACCTGTTGATTTACAAAAACGCTACGACGAACTCGCAGCCATCGTCCAGTCTCTTGGTTTCCATACAAGAGCCCAATTTTTTCGCGATTCAATAACACTCATCGATAAAAAATAAATCTCAACAATAACAATTACGAGAGGCAAATGAACATGGTCGATAAAAGTATGACAACCGGTGTAAAGGGTCTAACAAAGATCCTTATGCCAAGTCAACACTGGAAAACAAATAACATTCACCAACTACGTTTTGACTTGACCGTCGGTTGGCCACCAAAACTAGAAGCACCGCACATCACTCTCCTAGATCCCATTGCCGCAGATGACCGCTTTGAAGATATGCGAAAGCACCTATGTGAAGCACTGAAAGACTTTCCCGTATTTACTGTGAAACTAAGCAAATTTGATTTTTTTAGACATCGACGTCGCGGTTACACGCTGTACCTTGTTCCCGAAGTAAATCCACAAAACGCCTTGCGAGAACTGCAAAGCGCAATTTCTACGGCATGCACAAATCTTCACTTTTTAGAAAACAAGATCTCCAGGGGATTCAATCCTCACGTTTCCATCGCCAAAATAGCCGACGAAAAAACGTTGCACAACACCATGGAAAAACTACAAAAAAATTGGAAACCCATTGAATTTCAAGTACAAGAAATCTACATAATGTCAAAATTACTACACGATACCGTAGTGCGTCACGTAGTGCCGTTTTCAGCGAACACAACGCCAAATTTTTCTCCTATACCTTTTTCACAATACGGACAACATTCGATTAACATTAATCATGTTCCCTTAGGAACCACAAAAAAACAATTGCTAAACACCTTTCAACAATTAGACGCCCTCAAAGCACGTGTGACATTCAAAACAACAGGAAGTCAAAAGCAAAAAGGCTGGGGACACGTAATTTTCCCCTCCAAAGAAAAAAGAGACCAAGCACTGCACCACGATTTTTACATAGACGAAAACTTACTGGAAATATTTCCCTGCGACTAAATGACAAAAAAATAAAAAAAGAAATTGTAAGCCATTGAAATATCTAAACTTAAACAAAATTCTTAAAATAAAAAATATTTTAATTTGCATTTTCCATAAATCGTGTTGTAGAATTCCCGTCAGAGTGTTGCAAAAAAACCTAATTACCAATAGAGGTTTGTTACATCCCCAACTACAGTACTCAAAAACACTGTAGTTGGGGCTAGTAATAACCGAAATTGTAATTAGTACAAAACTCTTCCCTAGACAAAAGTTTAGGTTACAAAAAACTCAGGTAAATGTAAGTAAATTGTAATAGATTTTAACCATTCACAAAAAACCTTTAGGAGAGTTAAAGGATGAAGATTAAAAAAATTCGTTCCAGTATCGATCTATATACAAAAAAACCATTTCAACACGTAGAATTTAAGGAAGCCTGTGATGTCACCTAGTGACGCGAGCGAAGGCAATCGCGACGACATAGACACACACGCTTCGGATGATCCGAAGCTTTTTTTATGCCTTCACCGAAAAACAGAATGCCGGCCTCTGTTTTAAAATAGGGACGTAAAACCTCAGGAATATCAAGTGGTATGTAGGTTCGATTCCTACCGTCTCTTTTCCCGACCTTGTGGTGAAATTTAGGTAGTCACGCAACACTCAGAGCGTTGTGCCGAAAGGTATGGGGGTTCGAGTCCCCCCAAGGTCAATTGCAGTGAACTAAACTCCGAGAGTGGTTTAGCTACAAGCCAATGTCTCCTCCTCTCGGAGATATTTTTCTTTGGAGAGATATGCCCAAACTCCTCTTTTGTAAGCATCATTCCGCAACACGCCGATTGTGAATCCCCAAAACAATAGTCAGTAATTTGTCATCGTGTCAGAGGTTTTTCTTCGCACAATAACACCACTTTTTTTTCTAAATCAGCCAATATTATTGCTTCTTCAACAAAATCTTTTATTTGTGCAACTGGTGCCTCAACTGGTGCCTCAACTGGTGCCTCAACTGGTGCCTTTTTTAGCTGTAGTCTTTGAGTTTTCAAGCGGCGGTGAATACGTTTTGGATTCGCTGGTATGTGATGCCCTCCTGCCGACGTTAGCCGGCGGGAGGGCACCAAATACTAGCATATTTCTATACTCAGAGAATATCGACTAATGTTGCAAAGTACTCAACTTTACTTACGAGGCAATCCACCGGTGTCGAGATGCTTTAAAGTGTCGGTACCTCCCAGCCACAGTGTAAAATAACGACTTTTTACTCCGACAACACGAGCATTTACTATTTGAATAGGCGGAAGCTTTTCTATCCAAATAACACGCCCTCGCGAATCGAGAACTTCGCGTGTAGGTGTGTACGAAGTAGTTCCATCGACAATTGCCACGAATTCGATGTCGACAAGTCCAGGATATTTCCAATCAATATGCCCTTCCTTCGTCATTTCATATTTTTGCAAAATTCCCGCACGGAAATCCCTAAAAATCTTGAATTCGGCGAGTTCTATTTCGCGAAAACGTTTCCACAATTGTGGGTCCCACACATAGGAAAACATTTCATTACCGTGTTGTAAGAACCATCCTTTGGTGTTCCAACTTGCCACAGGGAATTTGGCATTGGCAATGATCTTACCTTCGTAGTTTTCAGGATTGTTGAGCATATCCATACGATTGGCTTTTGCCTGGGTGTATTGATCGCGAAATGTATCAAAACCTTGTTGGGCCGCTTTTTGTGAAGCGGTTTCTATACGGCCAAGTAAATCTTGTTTAAGCTGTTTTAACGTACCGTCAATTTCATTGTAGATATCCGCATAGGTGATGTAGTAATCGAGAAATTGTTGTAGTAACGCATTGCCTTGGGCTTTTTTCTTGGCATCGGCAATTTGGCTGCGCTTAAAATCTTCTTGGTTATTCTCGGTGATATTGCGAATACTATCGCATAGTCCCAAGAATTCCTTGTACTCAAGAGCCTTCTTCGAATTTGCTTCAATATTTTTGCACCATTTTTCGATTTGTGGAGACAGTGCGATTCCTGCGCCAAGAACAGCAATCAACTTTTTGTTTTGTTGAAAATACGTTTCTAACGGTTGGTTAAAAGTTCTTGGTCCTTTATTCCACTGATCACGTTGTTTGATGACTTGTTCCACATCGGCAAAACGCTCGTTGGATAAATCGTTGATACGTGTCGCTGCGTCGGATAGTTTGCTCTTCATTTCATTGAATTTCGGCGCAATCTCCTCATGGAGTAGTAAAGCTTTGTAGCGAGGATCATAAGGTGAATTTTCGATCTCTAAAGCTTTTTTGGTATCTTCTCTCAGTGCCGATAAAACGCTGTCGATGGCTGAATCAAGATAACGTCCACCGCGGTCAATATCTTGGAAATAGCTTCTGACACTGGGGTTTTCTTTTTCTAGACTTTTCCCGACTTCAATGATTTTATCCTGGTTGAATTTATACTTACACAACAATAACATGTTGTCGGTGGCTTTGAGTCCTTTTCCTACTATTCCAAGAACACGGTCTATTAGTGCTCGCTGTGCACTATTTGCGGTATCGGCGATGCGCTTTTCTAATGCCGCAATTTGTTCGAATAGTGGTTTGACTTGTGGGTGATTGCGAACACTTTCGAGATCTCCTGTGTAGTAAGAGGTATTTTTGAGCATCGAACGCAAAACATCTACATCTTTGACACGCCCTGTACTCGCAAGAGTAGCCTTCAGGTTCTTAATCGCCTTTTTTTGGCGGTAAGTGAGTTCTTTGGGTGTATGAGTATTGTCAGGTGTAGTCGTGGTATTGTTGTTGTTTTTTGCCGCAAGTATGTCTTTCAAACGTTGTTGCTGTGCGTCGAGTTGCTTTTGCAGAGCCTGAACTTCGGGGTGAGCGGTTTTGTTTTGCAAGTCGGTCATTTGGTACTGAGCGTTCTTGATAGAAGAGCGCAAAACGTCGGGGTCGGTGATGCGATCCATGTTGCTGAGTACAGCGCGCACATTACCAAGAGCACGTTTTTCACGGTAAGTAAGCTCTTCTTTTTTCGGAGCGGTCGTCGTGGTGGTGTTGGTGTTGTTTTTGGCGGCAACGATGTCTTTCAAACGTTGTTGCTGTGCGTCGAGTTGCTTTTGCAGAGCCTGAACTTCGGGGTGAGCGGTTTTGTTTTGCAAGTCGGTCATTTGGTACTGAGCGTTTTTGATAGAAGAGCGCAGAACGTCGGGGTCGGTGATGCGGTCCATGTTGCTGAGTACAGCGCGCACATTACCAAGAGCACGTTTTTCACGGTAAGTAAGCTCTTCTTTTTTCGGAGCGGTCGTCGTCGTGGTGTTGGTGTTGTTTTTTGCGGCAACGATGTCTTTCAAACGTTGTTGCTGTGCGTCGAGTTGCTTTTGCAGAGCCTGAACTTCGGGGTGATCGGCCTTGTTTTGCAAGTCGGTCATTTGAGATTGAGCGTTCTTGATAGAAGAGCGTAGGACGTCGGGATCATTGATGCGATCCATGTTGCTGAGTATAGAGCGTACATTACCAAGGGCACGCTTTTCGCGGTAAGTAAGCTCTTCTTTTTTCTCAGGAACTGTTGTGGTCGTGTTGGTATTGTTTTTGGCGGCAACGATGTCTTTCAAACGTTGTTGCTGTGCGTCGATTTGCTTTTGTAGAGCCTGCACCTCGGGATGATCGGTCTTGTTTTGTAGGTCGGTCATTTGGTACTGAGCGTTCTTAATAGAAGAGCGCAAAACGTCGGGGTCGGTGAGTCGGTCGATATTACTGAGTACAGCGCGTACATTACCAAGGGCACGTTTTTCACGATAGGTAAGCTCTTCCTTCTTTGGAGCTGTCGTAGTGTTGGTATTTTCTTGTACTTTGGGCTTTGTTGCTTCGTTGACTTTGTTTTGCAATTCTTTAAAGGATTTTACAAGTCCGAGAACCTTTTCATGTTGTGCGTGTTTTTCAACAAGCGCTTCGAGATCACTTTCTGCCTGAGCCAAATATTTTTTGATCACTTCGGCATCATTGCTTTTTTGCGCATTATCAAGGAAGTACTTTACGTTGTTGAGTTTTTTACTGTCTTGATACGAGAAACGTTGTTTTTTCGTTTCTATTTTGACCTTGGCATCGGCTATTTTTTGTTGATACTCTTTTATGGAAGGATGCGTAGCGCGACTTGCCGGCATTTCCGCTATTTTGTCTTTGGCTTGCTGTAGGTATTTATTGGCAACACTACTGTCGTCCGTGTTTCCTGCCGCATTCAAAAAGTACGCAACATCTTGTAGTAACCTTTTTTCCTTGTAGGAAAGAGGTGTCATTTTTAATTTGGCATGAAAGGCAACAACCGAAGAAAAAGAGGTACTAATTGTCCCTGCGGTGATGTGCTCTTTTGTAATCGTGAGTTCCTTGAGTCCAATAGCGTCATTATTGCGCAAGTCGGAGTCTTCTATTGTTATTTTGATTTTATCTCCGGCAACGACATTGATCTTTGTGTCTATTTCTTTTTCCACCTTTAACACATTGGAAAGTTTTGCAGAAGTAAATTTTTTTTGCCACACCTTACCGTTCCATTTATAAATGGAAATAATGAGGTCTGGCTTGCCGAGAGCATCCCATGATTTTCCATTGGGCTTTTTGGCAGCAACTTCCACTTTGTTAATCGTCATTGCATACTCTGCAAATATAGGTATCCACATGATACATAACAGTAATATAGATTTTTTCATTGAAAACCTCAGTCGTGAAAATGAATAAGGAATTATTCGAACAATTTACACTGATTTTCGAACTTGAGTTCGCCTTGAAAACACATGAACTTCTATCATTTTGATTCCATTAGATGATGATTTCTATTGGCCTAACGGAATCGTGCGTCTACAGCTCGAATGTTGCGAAAAGTTCTGCGTATTGTTTGGCTGCGTCCTCTTTGGGTAAAATTGAATTGCCCAGGCCTTTTTTTTACGGTGGCAGGGTTTACCTCAAAAATATTGTTATTTTGTAAACGAAAGAGCAGTTGGTAATTCCAACTTTTTTCCTGAAAGACGCGTACTTGGTAGGAGATGATAAACCTACCTGTTTTAAATATGGTAACTGTGGCATGTTGTATACTCACTACTCTTTCGCCATCTTCAAAAAGCACATCTCCAGTAAGTTCAAAATCTTTTTCGGTTATTTCGGCCTTAATGACAAAAGAAGCTGTCTGTTCGACGCCATAACCATCGGAAACGGTGACGTTGTAAGTTCCCGGTTGGTTTCCTGCGAGAAATTCTCCGTTGGCGTTTATTTGTCCCCCTCCCGCTTTCCATACAGGCTCAAAATACAAAGGTCTATTTTGATAATCGTAGCCCACGGCTTGAAAAACATGGCGATCACCACCGTATATGAATGGGGGAATATTGACAATTTTGATGCTTTTTATAATCGGAATAATCTTATAGTACATTCCCACGCGGATGTCCGTTCCGATACCTTCGACAAAAATTTCGTAGGTGCCAGGAATTTCGCCGGGGGTCAGATTTCCGTTGGCGTCTACTTGACCACCTGTTGCCGACCATTTTACAGGAAAATTAATTTCATTGCGATAGCGATCAAAGCAGACGGCGCGGTATTGGAATGTTTCTCCTGGGCGTAGGCTCTTTTCTGTACCATATAAATCAATGACTTTGAGCGGCGCTTGTATGTGAACAAAACGCGATATACTTTGTCCGCTGTTGCGATCGCGCAGACGAATTTCGTGGCGTCCATATTTGTTACCCACTACAAAATGCCCCTCGGCGCTAATTGTACCCGCAGGAGTATTCCATTCAGGTTTGATGGGGAAACGATCACCAAACTGATCATAGGCAACGACGCGAAGGTCGCAACTTTCCCCTGCGTTCAATGTACCGGGCAAACCTTCTATAGAAAAGCGCGATAAACGTGGAATTTCGGTAATGTCGATAAAGGCATCGCCGTTGGCAAGTGTTTTTTTATCGGTACAGCGTAGCCAACCAGTGCTTTGTAGCGAACGATAAGTAGTAAGTTTGATTTTATTTGAGGCCATATACTCGATTTTACCAGCATTTGTACTCCACTTTCCCGAAAAAGAAACTGGTTGCTCTTGTGCGTTGTACGCCGTGGCGGTAAAAATATCCGATCCTCCGGGTTTGAGTGTCACTTTTTGCGGAAAAATTTCGATGCGTGTCACATTCGCACTTCGTTTCTCTTCTTGCTGTTTTTGCAATTTGTTGAGATTTTGGACAATCGGTTTTTTGGGCAGTTCTTTGGGTTTTAAGGCCGTATCCTGCGATGGAGAAATCTCTTCCACGACTTCACCATCTTCAAGCTGCGGTTCGGTGTTTTCCTCTTCGGTAACGACGACTTCTTTAACTCCGCCTACTCGTTCTTCTGTGTCTTGCAAATTTTGTTCGTTGTCACTTGTATCACGTGGCTGAACGCCTTGGAAGACCAAAAAAACGAAAATACTTACCCAAAACAAACCTAATAGAACTAAAAACTTATTTTTCATACAAAAATCCTTGTTGCATAGACAAAGTGAAAAACAAATGTCAGAATAACATTGCGATTACTCTTTACCATCAATTTCTTTTAACATGGGAACAATGATTTCTTCCACAGCAACGTCGGAATGATTTCCTTTGATCGTGTCTTGTAGCCACGTTTTAAACTGCTGTTGCTGCTCTTGTGTCCACTTAGAAGTAAAACCTTGCTTTTCTCCATCTTCTACCTTTACTTTGGTTTCTACGCGTTTTCCGTGTGCTCTATTGACCATATACGAATAGTACAATATCATGCGGTCAACTAAAATATAATAAAATTGTATTTTCTTGTTGGCGATAGTGACATGTTGTTGTTTACCAACAGACACATCGAACATATCTTCGCCTTTGAAGTGCGCTGTTGCGGCAGCAGCGGCTCCGAGAAGACCGCCAACAGCAAGGCTTGCCCCTCCAGTAATTGGGGCAAGTAAAGCGCTAATCCCCAAACCAATACCTGTGCCCCCTGCTGCCGCAGCGAAAGTAAGTTGATTCTTAGTAAGACCCAAAACGCTCCATGTTTCTTCGGAAAATAATTCTTCATTGATAATGGATTTTTGTGGAATTTCAACGTCGAATATTCGGTGGCGATACACACTGCGGACTTCTTTGCGAAATTCGCTTTCAATTTTTTCGATTCCCTTTTTGTAGGAGATGATAAGTTTTTGCTTTAAAGTTTTGATATCACCGATGGTGTTGCCTTTTGTCGAAAAGGCGATGCACTTTCTGAGTTTGTCTGAGATATGTTCTGCGATTTCTTTGTACAAACGATCGCGTTGTTGCTTGAGGTTTTCGGTAACAAGCTCCAATGTGTCGGCCAGATTGTCTACCAGTGTTCCCATTGTTGTTAGTAAACGTACGCGGTCTTTGAAGTTAGCACGGTGTGCATTGAAGTTTTTCACACTATTGAAATATTTGCTGCACTCATTTTTCCATTTATCGATGTGTTCTTCGCTGTCTTTACGGCAATTAATAAGAGCAATGCGCCCACAGCCGGACATACTGACTATTTCCATGGCCCATATATCTTGCTGATCCACAGGACGAGATCCATCAAATACGTAAAGAATACAAGCCTCCATGTAGTTTTTTATCGGAGCGAGTAGTTGACAATCGAGTTCCAGATTTTTTTTCTTGTGGTGCATATCGCAAAAAGCGCTGATCAAGTTCTTGCTATTTTCATAACTATTTTCGTTTTTCCTCAGCCATTTAAGTATTTTTTTCGGGTGTTCAAAACCAGGCGTATCGATAAAATCCATGATTCTTTCGCCGTCGATTTCTATGGGGAAAACACGATATTCTTTTGTGGTCCCCGCATCGTGATCTACTTCTACTTTATCGTGACCAACGAGTGTGGAAACAATAGAAGACTTTCCTTCATTGCTTTGCCCCATAATGATAAATACCGGTGTATCACTCATCTTTTTCTCCTAAACAAACCACACTGGTATACGGATCTCCTAGCTTCGCGATAGCATTTGTCCACATTTTGTAGTCGTTTTTGTCTACCTTGTGTTGCTCACCATCTACAGGTTTTCCAAGTAAAGCAACAATAATTTCTTTTTGCGCAATTGTTTCGCGTATATCGCTAATAAACTCCACAGCTTCGCCAATAGGAGGTTTCCATGCCGCTTGCAAAACAACTATACCATCGCAATGAGAATTTTCAATATAGTCAATGGCTTTGTCTTCTCCCTCTAAACTCGATTCTATCATGTATATTTCATTTTTGTATGTCAATTTTTTTTGCACTTGTTGCTGCAAATAACCGTCCGCGTACAATTTGGCAATCGATTCCCATAGCAAGATTTTATACTCACTTTGCGCTGTCTTTTCCACTTTTTTGATTTCGATATTGGATATTTCTGTGGTTTGGTGTTGTTGGTTCTCTTGGGCAACATTTGTGCTGTTGCCGTCTATTTCGACATATTGTGTAACAAAACGGCGCACTAATCTTTGGCAGTTGGCGTGATTAAAATCAAAGTGAGCAACACTGCGGCGTTGCGCAAAATAGCCAATAAATAAAAACAGTAGACGAGGTAGTAATCCGTAAAATAATATCGACAAACACAGAAATGGCCACCACGAGGCGAGATGTTCGCTCTGTAAGTGGTAAATACCATCTTTGAGTATGATGCGGCTGCCCTCGATCTCTTCTAAGGAAGGGTAAGCATGTTGCTCCATGCACCATGACCATGGTGTGGCGATTACTTTGACTGTTTTATGAAGTACTTCACTTTGAATTTCGGCGGTAGACTGCCAACCGAGCGCAAGGTCAGCGGTAAAAACTTTAAATAGCAGCGTGAGAAGAATGGCGATATTGAAAAAAATGGCAAACAACTGTGTCGCGTTGAAAATTTGCCATTTGAACAAACGACCATAAATCAATTTTTGTGAGCGAATAAATCCCATTTTAGCTTCGAAATTCTTAGCATTTTTACTAGACAATTTGTGGTAGGTATTTTTTAAAACAAATAGCGCAAGTCTTTTGAGAAGTCTCTTAATGATAGGACTCAAAAATGTCAAAGAGCGCAATTTGTTGCGCAATAAAAATACAAAAAACGCCGCAATTAACAGCAACATTTGTAAAATAATGAGCACAAAGAAAAACGCACTGACATTTATGGGCATCTTCCCATCATACCACAGAAAACTATTGGTAAGAGCAAAACCCGAAATAATACCGACAAAAATCAAAATGTTTTTGAGAAGTAAATAACTGTTGTTGTAGATGTCTCCAGGTAATTCTTCGAGATCATCTTCTTGTGAACGACGTAGCTCGAGCCACTTTTTGATTTGCGTTGGTTTATCTTTACACATTTCCTCAATTTCATTGACGAAAAGCAAACGGTCACGCTTAATTAAATTTTCTTGATCTTTTTCGCGGTCGGTATAAAAAAAGTATTCCAAGTCAATAAAGTCTTTTATTTTCCACATAGTTATTCCATTGTTACTAAATTGAAGTTGTTTAACAGTAAATTTGTCATCATCAAAATACACTACTTATGATAAAATAATTGTTGGAATGTGTCATCAGTAAAATTTTGAGAGTATTGTCTTTGATTTTGGTTTCAGCAATGGATTTTCTAGGGGGGAAATTCAATATGTTTTTATTGCGAATATATATATTATTTACGGCGACCATGTTAAAAATGATGGTTCTCATCGTTCTGATGGCCTTACTATGCGACATGGTACGTATGATTCCCGCCTACGCTACGGCCTTAACACACGGTGATTTTTGGGAAGATGCAAATGAGTATGCCACAGGAGAGCAAAGTTTAGAGCAACTTACCGCAAAGTATGGCAAAAATTTTACCAAAATCGCCAGTGGTGCTTTTTGGATGTTTCTTCCTAGCGAAAAAACCATCACATTTCATTTGACGCTGGCCACAAAATCCGGAGGTTCCATCACTCAGATTTTAGTTCTCATGATATTTTTTTACATACTATTCCGCATCACAATTTCCTGGTATGCCAAGCAATGTTGTTGCGAGAACGATCCATTTTTACTTTACCATGAGTATTTCTATACGACCTCCATCGCACATAAACTATCTATACTAACCTCTGCGATCGTTGTATTGGTGATTTCATATATAAATGCTTCTTTAGAAACACAATACACGCACTTGTCTTTTCACGAGTTAGTGGCGGTGTATTTTGTACTGTCTTATACCAGTGCGATATGGTTTTTGGTGATTAAATACATTATCGATATACAATACATCGAACAAAATCGTAATCCGCACGATATGTACCGCGATGATGTGATTGCGGTCATTTTGACGATAGGTATTTTATTTTTTTTCAGCAACTCTTTTTTATCTATTCTCTCGGAAATCATTGCCGGAGTATTGCCGTTTGTGTTGGTGAAAACAATACGTTTTAATGTACCAAATAGCAAACTACTAGAAGAGAAAGACTCTCTCGTATACAAATATGAAGAAGCAATGGGGATGCATAGTACAATATACCGAGAAATCTCACTGGCACTTATTGGTGTTGTTATTCTCGCGGTGATTATTGGGCAAATTTTTATGGCCGATGGTTTAATGTGGAGTTAAAATTTGAGCCCGTTTCGGGCTTCAAATTCACTATCTCATATGATTGGTGATGTTACAAACAATGTAGTCTTCCGGAAGACCCTGTTCTTGCGCACCTTCTAGTACTTTTTGGTAGTATTCATCAGAAGGCAGTTGTGGAGCGCTGAACACACTTTTGGATATATACGTAATCGCGCGCATAGGTTTGTTATTTTTGGTTTTCACATTGACGTAACTTTGGTCGTAACCACCTTCGTAGCGAGCGAGTATAGGCAATGCACTTTTGTCGACCTCATAACAAACACCCCAAACTTCTTGCTCCTCTTCTACAAAAACATTTGCTTTTGCGGTTCCATCTTTTCCTTTTTTGTTGAAGGTGAACTTGTGGTTTTCGAGATACACCACACAGTAATTGTGTATTTTGGCAGGTTCGTCGCCGCTTTGCAAACGCTTGAGGAGTCTTTCGAGTTTCATATTGCTACCATAAGCAAAATAGTAAACATGCTCTATACCACATAACTCATCTATTTTGCGGATAAAATTACGCCGTAGTTGCAAATCTTGTGCAAGTTGTCGCTTGTAGTTTTCGATATACTGCAAAATAGCTTGTTGAAAGTTGGTACGGTAGATAATCATATTGCCGTCGTCAAGCGCTTTGATCAAATTCTCACGACTAGAAGCACGTATCTTCGACGTTTCCTTCGTTTGCGCTTCATGTAGTAGTCCACAACGAATATTACTGTAAAAAACATTTGCTAGCTTTTCGGTGAAATAATCTTTAAAAGGTGTGTGGTTTAATAAAAAGTCTTTGAATAACTGTTTGCTACTGACATACTCATGTACCCACAAATCTTTATGCTTTATCGTGTATGTTTTTCCTTGATAGAAAGCCTCGAGAAACTCGATCAAAATGCACTGAATAGCCACAATGGTAAAACCTTCGCCACCCTTGAGGTCTTTTTCTAAAATAGAATCTATGGGGTCCAGGAAGCGCGAACGTATTCGCCAATCAAAAATCTCATAGGCTTTCTCCCACGCGTCCTCTGGCAACTCTTGTATGTTTTTTAAAAGAGTTAGACGTAAAGATTTCCAATCTCCAACTGTCGTATGCCCCGAAATTTTTGTTTTGTCATCGATTTTTGTCGACATTCTATTCCTTTCCATTGTGGGAGTCATATGAACTAATGTGAATCAATAGCGAAATTGTCGCATATTCTTAATCCGCAACTCAAGTCAATTTTAAACTTTAACTTTTTTCGTATTCATTTATTTTTATGATTTGATTTTGACTTTCTAATTCATAGAATGCTTTTGTTATTCTGTCGATCCTGTCCATTTTTTAGAAATCTAGAAGAGAGACTGACATGATAAGTTTATTTCATTTAGCCGTACCTGTTGGTGACTTAAATGCCGCCAGAGATTTTTATAAAAATGTCCTTGGGTGTAGCGAAGGGCGCAGTAGTGATTCTTGGGTGGACTTTAATTTATTTGGTCACCAATTTGTCATTCACCACGTACCAGGTTACGTGGCAAAATCGGCAACGAACCCTGTCGATGGTCATGAAGTCCCCATTCCACATTTTGGCGTTATTCTGACCATGGACGCATGGTGTGCACTACGCGACTCGTTGCACAAAGCAGATATTTCTTTTGTGATTGAGCCATATATTCGTTTTAAAGGTGAGCCTGGTGAGCAAGCGACAATGTTTTTTCACGATCCGAGTAACAATGCTTTGGAGTTTAAGGCGTTTGCTAATTTCTCTCAAGTATTTGCTAAATAGTGACCTGTGCTATATACGCTTCATGAAAATGTGAGATTGATTAAAGTCAAACTTTCTTTTGCAAAATTCGTCAAAAACATATGCGATTCTGTTTGTAATATTTTTACTAAAGAATGAGGTGCTACGTTGCGTTTATTTAAAATATTTGGAGAAATGACCGACTTAGGGGATGAGGGAACGATTTATTTTGGAGTTCCCCAGTACCGCTACCCATCGCAAAAAGCGGTGGTTTTAAAATTCGCGGTCGCGATGATGATGGTTTATGTCGTTATTTACACAATACAAAGATTTCATTTGCACCAGTCAGTGGTAAGTTCATCTGTCATTGCTGGATATTTTTTTGTCGCTTATTTTGTACACCCCATACCCGATAGATGCGGAATCAGATGGTTCAGCCTTTTGATTGACATTCCATTTTGCGTTTCGGATGATCACCATAGATTTCTTTTATTTCTCGAAATTTTACTGTCGCCAGGATTATTTATGATGAGTTCGGTAATCGATTTCTCACGACTTTTTATTACCCCTGGATTTATTACAAAATAGCTCTTTTACCGTTAGGTGTTTTACAATGGAAGAAAATAAAGTTAACGTTGAATTTTATGAATTCACTAGCAAGCAGTTGTTCGCAAATTCCCAAATTCCATTAGAACAACTACCCGATTCCTTCGCGATCAATACCACGATTCACTTTGGGGATTCGGATTGGAAAGTAATGGCGGCACAACCACTCAAAAAATCAGAATTTGCGGTGTCGGGAAAAGTGGAATTGTTTCTTTCCAAAGTAGAAACAATGGACCCTAAAAATATACTCTACAGTTTACCTTCGATTAATGATGAACTTCCCAATGTGGTTGAGCAACAGGGAGAGAACGTTCTCGTCTTACTCGAAGACGACTGGCGTCAAGCGGAGTGCGTGAGCACAGATTTTTTAGAACAAATCAATGTCGAAATTGAGCAAATTCGCGACATTTACAAAAACGATCGCGAAAGCTCTGGATTTCGCAATATGCATTTGCGTAAGAAAATTACCGCACCACTTGAAGGAAAAAAAATTGTTTTGGAAGATTTATACAACCATTTTAAGTGTAATGTTCTTTATGATGGTGTTGGTTTTAATACGAGTCATGGGGCGATTGAAAATGGGTTTGCGTTTTCCACGGCAGGCAACTGGATTTTTTGGGGGCAGATCGGGGAACAAAAAAGTATTGCCTTTTTAAACGTAATCGCGATGGCAAATGCCATCATTGAGCCATTTTCTTCGCAAATGGACCAGTTTTTAAAAGACCAAGGGTTATATGTTGTGGATTGGACGCGCATGTTGATTGTCGGAGATGGACAGAGTTCTTTCGATCAGTTTATGACTTTCTGAAAATAAGATGAACAGGAAAATTCCTGTTCATCTTGCTAGGGGGTGTACCATTGCCCGTTTATCAATACATGAATTTTGGCGTAGCCAGCCAAGGGCAGAGCGTGTTTTTCATATCTTTGGTACATTGTGGTTTGTTTGGCATGCCCAATAAGCGTCGCGCAAATATCTCCGTGGCTAAATATAATGATCGTTTTTGTGGTCTTATATTCACTGAGTTTTTGCAAACAGCGTTTTGTGGCATCGGATAAAGATTCACCTTCCGTAGGGCGAGGGTCTTTACCCTCTTTCCAATTTTGCGTACGCCACTGCCAACTTTTTCCGCCTTTTTTCATCGACAAAAACGCCTGTGACGTTACCTTTTCCCCTCCGTGATTGTTTTGAGCAAATGCGATATCACGTGTTTGCATCGCGCGTTTTTTTGTCGAACTGATCCATAGGTCAATGCGTTCGTTTTCTAATATTTTTCCTAGAGCTTTTGCTTGTTTTTCTCCGAGAGTTGTCAAACTATCTGCTTCGGCGTTTTCTGGTATCTTCGCGAGATTTTTGTAAGCTTCGGCGTGACGAACTACGATAATTTTTTGCACGACTTTGGGAGAGGAGTAAAAGTACCCGAATATGCCTGTTAGTACAGCGAATAAGACAAATATAATTGTGTTGCGCATTGTCATTCCTCGTTAATCTATTTCGTAAAAAAACAACCATTGGTATGTCGATTTTTGTCGCATTTCCAGAGACGTTTGTCGATTTTTGCTTGCGGCGTCTTTGTTTCCTTGTTTCTCGTAAATAGCAGCTGCAAGTTCGTAAGCCGCAGCCGGGCGTTTATCGGCGGCAATGGATTTATCTATACACTCTAAAGCCTTGGTGTACTTTTCTTGTATATAAAAGACACGCGCCAACCAGAAAAATTGCAATGACTTATCAGACATTTCTCGTGCGATTTTCGCGACTTGTTGCAGTTTTTGTTCATATAAATCGTCATCATCTAGATATTTTTTGGCAACAATCGCTAGATAAAAAGAGGGATATGGTTCCTTGGGTAAAAGCTTTTCGAGTTTCTGTAAAAGTTCCGCAGCGTTTTGCGGTTGTTTTTTGACGAGACCAATGGCGCGTACGACAGACGGTTCGCTCTCTGGTGAGGGAAACTGTGTGGCGACTTTGGCATATAATTCAAAGGCCTTTAAGTTTTGACCCAACTTTTCCGCTATTCTCGCACCCTCGACAAAAAAAGCCGGCATTTCTTGTTCGCGTTCTAGAACAAACTGCACATCTTGCCATGCGCGTTCGTTTTTTCCCAAAGCAGCATAAACTTTGCCGCGCCACAAAATGGCGTGTAGTATGGGAGGAATATGGCCATACGTTTGACAAAATTCTTTGGTAAGAAGTTGGTTAAATACCGTGAGTGCTTCGGAAAACTGTTCGGTGTTCACATGCATTTGCGCCATTCTAATGTACAAATCAGGCGTGGCACTCGCAGGTTGTTTCATGATATCCAAAGCTTTTTGTATGTGGTCGATGGCCTTAGGATATTCGCCTTTGTTTTCGTAGTAATGCGAGCAGATAATAAGGGCTTCGACGTCTTGGGAATTCTTTTCGAGACGCTTTTGCATCGCGGCAAAGACTTCTGGCGTTACCACATGGGCTTGTAGATAGCCAAGAAAAAATAAAGCGAGAATAAAGACTCTCATATTACCTCCTTTAATGTTTTGTTCTCGCGCAAACAACGCGATAGTAAAGGCACAATATCTCCTTCTCGGTCTAGGTATTGCGAAATTATTTTCGCAGGAGGAGATGAAAAACGTTCGCGCAATATTGTGGCATATGGAGAATCATCGCTTTGCAAAATGTTTTCGAGCATCTGCTGTGCGTAAGCAGGCAATGATATTTTATTGCCATTAATATGTATATGGGCCTTTTCGCCATGGATCGTTGCTTCGTATACATTGTTGCGCAACTCATCTTCATTATGCGTCATAAGTGGCCATATGTCATCTAATTGTTCAACTATTTTTCGCAGCAGATAACTAATTGCCACCGTGGCTTTTGTGCACTCTTGTGCATCAATACACCTCACCTCCAAGTATTCGGGATATCCGCTTTGTTGGTTAAAGCGTACTGCTTGGTTGGTAAACAATTTGTAGAATCCCCACAGAGAGTCGCGGTATTTACTGATGACTTCTCTTGGAGTTAGGCCGTCTTGTGTAAAAAAAGGGTTGTGATGACGTAGGCGATCCTCCGCTTTTTGGATGACGCGTTCCAAGGAAAGTGTGTATTGCGAAATTTCATTCAGCGGGAAAGTGTCTTGTAGACAAATGTTCGATTGAAGGTACATTGCATTGATGAGTTGTTGCCTACGACTCCAAACGTTTACTTTGCGTCCGTGAATGCATGATGAAAGGGAAAAGGCATAGACAAAAACAGGTGAAAGTCCCAAAAGGCAGTTGTATAATTTGGGATGTAGTTCTTTTTTTTTGGTACTTATGTTGATGTGATCTGCCGCGGTATAACGCATAAGCGAGTCTGCGGGAAAAACGATATTAAACTCATTCCAAAAAGCATTTTTTCCCATGCCACTTTCATTTTGCCAAATATCGAGATTGGGATCATCTTGCCCTTGATATGTACCGCAACTGTGTACATAGTCACTGGGAGCTATTTCAAAGAGCTTTTGTACTTTTTGTTGTAAGTTTCGCTGCGCTTCCTCAGGAGAGTATTCCTCTTCTCCATTTTGTGTACGCAGTTCAATTAGGTTTTCTTGGTATTCTAAATCTCCGCCGTTTTGTTGTAGTTTGTGGCAAAACTCTTGGTTGTCTTTGATGTTGTAAGCGTAGTAATTTTCGGAACTACGCTGTACAATCCATAATTCTTTCTCGATGCCACAACGTGTTGTGTAATCAGTGATGTTTAATCTCCAAACAATTTGTTAACTTCTACAGATGTTGCTCGCTTAACGGGAAACCATATACTACTTGCTTTTCCTAGAATATTGCTTTTGGGCAACCATCCCCACACGCGGCTATCTTTACTGTTGTTGGTATTGTCCCCCATGACAAAATAACAATCTTTGGGTACCGTGATTTCCGATTTACATGCCCAGCGGTACATTTGGCGGTCAAAACCTACGATTTCACGTCGGTGATTTACGATGGGAATTTCACGCACATGATTGTACTTGATATTCTGAAAAATTTGTGGCTCTTGGAGTTTTTTCCCGTTGATGTACACATGGGGGAATTTCACTCTTATTTTGTCTCCTGGTAGCCCCACGACTCTTTTTATCACAAACATGTCTGGGTTTTCCAGAGATACAAATGCCACAATATCTCCGCGGCGTATGGTGTCGTATTTAATGATGCCTTTCCACGCGAGGATGTGGTCGCCTTTGAATAAATGGAAAAGACTATTTGGATTTGATTTGACACCATTCTTTACAGGTATACCGTAAAAAGTGGGTTCCATGGAACCAGTGGGAATGCGGTAAGGTTCGGCAATTAAGTTGATGAATGTTATATAAAAAGCGCCAAACACTACAATCGTTTTTATCCAATCTTCGGCAACGCGGTATGATTTGTTTTTATGAATCTTATTGCCTTTACTAGATGGAACAAAAGAATGGAAATCGTGTAACATACAAAACCTCAAAAATTATTGACAATAGACTTGACTATTTGTTAGCTGCGATTCAGAATACAGTAGTATTTACAACAAAGTTTACCGCGACATTTTGCGGTAAAGTTATTGTGCAGTTTTCTAACTATAACATTATTATTCAACAGAAAACAATTTTTTCTATATAAAAATATTTTGATATGAATACACCTACTTTTCAACCACATCCACTTTTAAAAGGGGGAAATGCGCAAACTATTGCCGCTGTTTGGTGGCCTGCCACGCGTTTTTTTCCCAAGCACACAAAAAAAACATTTCGCACAGTGGTCGACGCGGAAAATACCTTGATTACGCATAGCCATCTACAACCACAGAATAGCAGTGAGTGCGATGATATTTTATTAGTACACGGTTTTGAAGGTTCTAGTGTTTCAAAGTATATGTTGCGTATGGCCAAAAAGAGTCTACAACGCAAATATAACGTACACCGTATGAACTTGCGTAGTTGTGGAGATAGTATGCGTCTTTGTGCATTGCCGTATCATGCAGGGTTATGGTCAGACGTACTCAAAGTTGCGCAAGATGTACAGGTAGGAAAACGCCTGTTTATCATTGGATATTCTCTTGGTGGAAACATAACACTCAAAATGGCCGGTGAAAAAAAATTACCAGAGTCTGTTGCCGCAATTGCCTCTGTTTGTGCACCGTTAGATTTACAAAAAACTCTCGATCGACTTATCGAGCGCCCGCTGTACCACAAAAAGTTTCTCGGCTATATATGCAAAAACTACGAACGCAAAAGGCGCATTCATCCGCATACATTTCCCCGTTTAGACGCAGCGCCGCGTTCTTTAGTCGATTTTGACGAAAAGGTAATTTGTCGTATATACGGATTCAAAGGGTCACAAGATTACTACACCCAAAGTAGCTGCAAAGATGTTTTGTCGGAGATTGAAGTTCCTACTTTGGCCATTTACGCAAAAGACGATCCGATTATCCCCTGTGAAAATTACGATGATTTGTTGCAACAAAGCGAAAACATCGAAATTCTCGCACCATCACACGGTGGTCACGTCGCTTTTATTGGCGATGGCAAAGTGGCCGAAGATAGCGATCGTTTTTGGGCAGACGAACGAATTTTTTCTTTTTTTTCTCGTTTTTGAGAGGTTTGGTATGCAAATTGGCAAAATATTACTCTATATGTGTATATTGCTATCCACGGTAATATATGCAGACTTGGAGATTCTAAAAATTGAAATAACACGTACGGAAACGCAAATTGCCGGAGATGGAGACCTTCTGCACTACGCGTATGGCAATGTGTATCGAAATTCGATCAATCAATATGGAAAGAAAAAACGCCTTCCATCACTCAATAACGTTTTCCTCGGAGAGTTACGCGATATGCGTCGCCTTTCCAAGATGGGTTGGTATGTTGTGGGAGATATGAGTTATCAGCAGCGTAAAAATTTTCGTTGGGGAAGAAGTTATCGTATTGCTGGTAAACGCTACACTAGTTTTTTAGGGCTGGGAAACCATTTCCCTCGCCGCACGCGCCGCTATAGAAAACATCGCAATCCATTCAACGATCGCAACGATTACTACAACCGCGACAATGATTACGATGAGGAGTACACCGACGAATACGACAACGACGACTATGAAGATGAACGCCGAAACTACGAAGACGATGAACAGTACAGCGACGAGGAATATGACGAGGAATACTACGACGATGAGAGCGATGAGTACTACGATGACGAGGACTACCGTGAAGAGGACGACACGTACGCCCAGCACGAGAATTTGCGAAAGTTTCGCCGTGAAATAAAACGCTTGGCGTTTTTACTCACCACCGAAGAAAACCTAAACACACGCGCGCAAATTTTTGGCGATCACTTTTCTCATATCACCAAAAACCATAACGGTTTGGCAAGAAAAATCGATGCGGCTCTCGCCAAAGAATCACAAAGAACCAAAGGCATATTTTTTTCTACGGCCATTCAACACTGTATTAAAAGTGGCACGACCTATGGCTTTTCTTACTACTTGTCGCGTCTTCATAAACTAGTCAATAATGAAGACACAAGTATTTACGCGCAGAATTATCGCGACGGAAGTCGTTACATGGGAGATTGGGTGTCACATCAACGCCACGGTTATGGAATTCTTACCAAAGAAAGAGGGGCTCGTTACGTAGGCCAATGGCGTTATGACAAGCGCAATGGCGTTGGTTTGTACGAATGGAACGACGGCTCCTTTTACATCGGTGACTGGAACGACGGTCGCAAACACGGATATGGTACTCTTGTGTCGCGCGACGGGCACATTCACCGCCAAGGTTGGTGGCGTAATAATCGCTTTGTTGGAAAAAACTATCGCGAAGATTAATCACCATTTTTTCGTTAGGCAGCCGTGTAACGACGGCTGTTTAACTACCCACTCCTCTTGAGACTACAACCAAATAAAAAACAATTGTTCTACAGACCTACCTTCTAAGAATCAACATCGAGAGCACAAAATCACAACAAAATCTATTCGAAAGGAAAAAAATGCGAGCATTTTTATTCACATCCATCCTTTGTGTCTGCTTACTTGCGCAACCCGTTACCCTGGGAAAGCTCCGATTTGATTTACCGGATAGCGACACCTGGAAGATAAGCCAAACCAGATCAAACAACATAACAATAAAAACAATACAAGGTTCTTCTGACGATATTGCATTGGTGACATATCATTCGATATCTCTCAGGGGGAATTCACTCGCTGGAATTATTCAAACATTGGGTAACAATTTTGTGAGTTCGGGTTTGCGTTTGAGATCTAAAGAACCATTTCGCGTGTCTATGAGAAAATCGCCAAACAATTTACGTTATGCATACCAAAAATGGTATATGAGCGATGAAGGTGGTCGAGGCTGGATGGACTTTTACGCTTTTGAAATGAGAGATCGAACAACAGAAGTGGTGGTGGTGAGTACATATAACAGAAGTCAGAGAACCGCGAATACAATCATTGATAGATTGCTACGTAGTGCAAGTACTAAAACTGTGAGGATTATCGAAGAAAACAGTAATCCCCGCAACACTTCCTTGTTTGTGACATCTGATAGTTCCACGCGTTTTAATTCTATGTCTTTTGACATAGAGTGGTGGAAAAGTGGATTTTCGAGTACCTATAAATATATGAGGCATGCATACGATGGGCAGAGTATTTATTGGGTAAATGCCGACAAAAAATACAGTTTTCATCAAGACGGTGAAAAGGGGGTGTGGGTTTACTTAAATAAAAGTAAAAGTAGTCGTTTGACTGGCATTAATCTCGACACAGTTCGTAGATCCCTTGGTAAAACTGTTTATAACTTTGATAAATTGGAAACGGACCAGCAAGGAAACTTTTATCTCCATGTCGGTTTTGCTTCGAGTAAAAACGGTCCTATTATCACTTGGAAACCACCATACTATCGGCCAAAAGTTATGGTTTCTTCGCGTTACATGCAATCTATCGCAAACAAAATGAACATTATCGATTATAAGCCCGAAACATTTCGCGTTGCACCCAATGGAAATGCATGGATGGTTTCTATGTACAACGGTATCTTTGACATGAGATTTTTACAAAAAAGTGGGGGCGAATGGAATACTGTTGCTGTAAAACCTACTTTCATGACACAAAATGGCAGAGTTCCGACACCTTATCTTGCACACATAAGATGGGGAGCGCCCGACTGGAGAAATGGTTGGATTTTTTACTCTAGAGGATACTTTTGGCGGTTGGCATATACAAATAATCGCTTTGTTGGTCAACCACTGGCAAAGATTAAACTTCCCTCTAAAGATGAAGTTTATTTCAGCAATATGGTAGTGACGAAAAATAACGATGTGTGGTTTGCAACCACCAGTAAACATAGATCACATATTATCACGGAAGACAATTTTTCCACAGTACACTCTTCTTATTCTATCAGTGGTCGGTCGCGTTGGATACGTGTGGGGCTTGGTGGTAACAGAATAAAACTAGGAGAAATTTCCGCAGAAGCTTTGGTCGCCAAATTCAAGCGCGTCGGATTTCGCACCGATAGTACGGTGGTTTCAACAGATCGTATTGCACTGGACTACAAAACCGGTCGATTACTGGCGTACGATGACCACCAAAAATTACTGTACCTAGTTCGTCCGAGAAACTAAGTTTCCAAAGGAAAAACATACATCCGATTCTAGGGCCTGTTCTCTGGAACTACAAAACAAAATGGTTTTGCAGTTTTGACCGTAAGTAATAACTGTACAACAATTTACACGACCAAATTGTACAATTCCAACAGCAAGTTGAAGTAGTTTCATTTTAATAAAACAACAGCGAACTGTTGGGCACGGACATCATTCAAAATATTGTCGTTTTTTCGAGCCCGAGCCCAATAATACTGACGTATCATTAAATGAATCAGTTATATCTGTACGGAATGATGACAGGCCCTACTTACAAAATAATAGGACAACCATTATGGCGAAAAAAACGATAAGCTTACTGTTAAAAGTAAACTCCTATTCTAACATCTGGGAAAGTTTGTGGCGTTTTAAAGAAGATGCCATCGTCGAAGACGTTCTCAAATCTAGTCGTGTCAGAGAAGGCTACTGCACTCTACCGGATGGAAAGAAACTGACAAATGATACTCCTCTTTCTAAAGTGATTAGCAAGAAATACTCTTCATTGCCCAAATTGTACGATCCTATTATCGAAATAGGTCGTTTTTTTGTATTCTGCAAGAAAAGCGAAGTCAATGGTGATTTTTTTAATCATCTTGGTTTCAAAAAGACGCCTGCGTTGATTTCGCGTTTTTTTCCCAAAGATTTACAACGTTCCTTACATCAAATCTCTAACAAAAAACCATTATTTCGAAGTTTATGTGCGATATCCACGGATCGTTTGACATATGAGCCTGGAGACAAGGTGAGTGCCTTCATTATGTTGACAAATGAAGCGTCGCAGTCACAGAAAATACGCTGTTATCTAAAATCGGGTGGTGGCACTGTCCCTAACTCCGAAAAACATCTAGACATTGAGCATGGTCTTGCCAGTGTTGGCTGGGATGGTTTACCACCTGGATATTACACTGCCATCGTTGGTGGGAGTGGTGATCAAAGTGAATGTTCGTTTACTGTAGGGACGTTTTCTCTTTCGAGTGCACAGGCCACTTGGGAGCAACAACCACTACTGCAAAACGAACAGTGGCGAGGAACAGCGCTTCTTAAGTTATACGGAATCAATGTGAAAAATACTGAGGTAAGAGTACGACTAGAAAATGCCACGGATGTTGAGAAACTTATCACAACGAATGAACATGGGATGTTGGAAATTGAATTGCCACAAACCAACTCCGAGGCAACTTACATCGAAGCGCAATGGAATGACTCTGGTTTTCACAGTGTACAACTGCCACTACCTTGCGCAAAGAAGACCTATATCGGGGAAGTG
Organism: Candidatus Uabimicrobium amorphum; assembly: GCF_009002475.1. Lineage (GTDB taxonomy): Bacteria > Planctomycetota > Uabimicrobiia > Uabimicrobiales > Uabimicrobiaceae > Uabimicrobium > Uabimicrobium amorphum. The sequence goes on along the minus strand of NZ_AP019860.1, from coordinate 7,148,189 downwards.
GAGTTGTGTGCTGTACAGCAAGAACATACGCAAAAAGCAGCGGGAATACATGTCGGATATTCTGCAAACAACGAAGAATGTCTACACATAACGAAAATTGTTGGGCGCAAAATTCACATTGTTGCCAATAACGATCTTGAGGTTGCGGGTGTCATTGGGATGTTTCCTGGCGAAAAACACATTGGAGAAGAAGTCCGCAACATAAGTAAAGGACAAAACATCGTTGTCGTAATTCCAGAAGAAGTGAGCCACGGTTACCTTACAATTGGTGCTATTAGTAACGACGGCAAATGTTTTGAAAAATTGCTTCCCGTTTTTGCAAGTAACGACCTGAAAATAAAGTCTAAAATGGCCAAAACCGTAACCGCGGGTAGTAAAGTACCGTGTACTATTACGACCAATAGCGATGAACCCACAGCGGTTGCAGTGATTGTTAAGGATGCGCGCTTGCACTCCGGGGGTGGTTTGCCAGCGGCTGCGGCGAAAAAACGCATCGAACGCCTAGAAGAAGAATGGCAGCAATTTGATGCAAAAGAAAATAAGTTTTCTGAGTGTTATTTTGCGGGATGTTTGCACGTGATGGAAGATATTACGCGTTTGGGCGGTGGTGGTTCCGCGTTTGCGATCGATGATGTATATGGGGTTACGGCACAAATGTCAATACCAACCCCGTTCTCTGCCTCTCCACGATCGGGTAGTGCGGAAGTATATGCTCCGACAATGCAGGTTTCTTGTGCACCTTTAGAAATGAACGGATCACCAATGCAAATGCGCGGTTTTCCAATGGCCGGAAGCATGAGTACACCCGCCCCTATGGTGAGTAATCGCACACAAGTTATCGCCTATAAACAAAACACTTTATTTGCCGATGTGATCATTGTCGAAAATAGTACCACTATTACTCTCGATGTACCAACAGCGCCCGCAGGTTATACGATTGAACTTCTCGCCTTGAATTCACAGGGATGGGTCGTACATCACAATCACTTTCAAGCCCAGCAAGCAATCGAAATTCACACCTCCAGTTTGCCTAGTGGTGTCTCTCCACAAGATAGCATTACTGGTTCGATTGCAGTCGTTGCACAGTCTGCTCATTTTCATTTTACCGTTTTGCGCGACAATATACCCTTTCCTTGTATTTTAGAAAACGGTACTATTGTCGATGGTCCTATGGAATGTGAGTCGGGAGAGCCAGTCACCATACTTTTAGAGGATCTACAGCCAGGGCACTATACATTTACGGCAAGTAACGATACCCATGAGTACGTAGAAAAGTTATGGATAAAGCCGCTTAATCGCATTTGTGAACGTGTACGGCGCTTAATTATCTTGGAAGAGGGGCAAGGATTTCACCACGACGAATGCGATCACTTATTTGATATAAACTTTGTTGAAGACTTCAATGAAGTTACCAAAACATGTGGGCAGGCCATCGCAAATTATGCACACGCTTGTTGTGAACAAACCGCAGCAAAAATGCTCGGCGCCTTTCTTGCTTGGTGTGTGGGCGATGTCAACGAAAAGTCGCAATCCATGTCCTCTTTATACCAAGGATTAAAACGCTTGCAAGGAATGTGGACGAAAAATGGATTTACGATGTACCCCAACCACAGTAAACCTTGTGGTTATTGGGGACCACTGGCATATCGTCATTTACTTACGATGCAACCACTATCGCAAATGAATATGCTTGATATGGACATGAGTAATTTATTAACAGAACTCGCCACTCTGACACAAAAAGCCGAACAAGTATATGGCGAAGCGAATGAAATCAAGTCGTGTCGTGATGCATATATTAATTTACAAAAGCAACCACAAACTTCTTTAGAGTTTGTCTTGCAAAATTGGCAACAACAACAAGATGCTGACTTTATATACGGAGTAGCAAAAGCCGATGACTCCAATGCGGTAGATCTACGCGCACAAACTTGTTTTGCCGCAGCAGTACTACTTAGTGACGAACAACAAAGCCAACAGCGTCAACAAGAGCTCAACGGTACCTTACAGTGGTTGGGTAAACAAATGAAAGAGGGCGGGCGCTTCTATAGCACTCCCGACAGCGCAGCATTGGTGGCGTTATTGATGAGCCTGACCAATAGTGATTTTGTACAAGGTGGCGAAGTATGTCTCGATGATCACGACGCATTGCCCGTCGTCGAAGCAAATAGTATGATCAAAGATTCTTTACCACAGAATGTTTTTTGTAGCAAAGGGAGAGTGCAATTTTTGCTAGACGCCGTTTACGAAACGACCATACCCGAAAGCTCCATCGAAATAGGGCGAAATCTACTACAAAAAGATGGCCAAACAATTCGCAAGGCCGCCGTGGGGGAGCATGTTGATTTAGTTGTGGATAACGGTGGTTACAAAGACGGAATGGTTGCGCATATTGCTTTGCCTCCATGTATGGCTTTTGAAAAAGGCGGAGCGCGTTTACAATTGTTTGAGCATGATTTTGCGGGGGAAGACCAATTACACATTCGCTGCAAGTTTATCGCTGAACCTGATCAGGAGCAACACGGTATGGTGGTCATACGCAATATGTATGATGAAGAAGTGTGCCAACCTCTGGAAATTGTTGTTAGTTGATTGATACGTCCGAGAAATTAAGTGTAAAGTAGAAACATGTAAATGCAAATGGGTTAAGCAATTCTGATTTTACCGGTTGCTTAGCCCATTTACGTTGACAGGTTTACCATTTTCATTTTGAAATAAATTTCGGAAAAGAGCTGTATTTTTTGTAGACCTTACCATCGTGTGCAGGAATGATTTCGAGATGAGGATATTTTTTCGACAACCAGTGTAATTTGACGATCATGTTACGTGTTTGTTCTTCATCATGGTCTGGTTTTACAAGGCATCTTACCAACCATGCTTTTTGAGTTGGAATTTCAACTCCTTCAATGGCCCAAGTGGTATCTCCCGAAAAAAACATGCGCCTTCCCGAGGGAAAATTGACAAACATGCCGACGGAGCCAGGGCTATGACCTTCTAAAGGAACTAAGATGACAGAACCATCGTCGAAAATATCTAAACTACGTGTAAAATTTTCATAAGGTATGTCTTGAAAAGAAAAAAGTTTCCAGTTAATCGTACGTGGATGAATTTGTTTGGGAAGTACATGAGGCGGAAACATGGACTTTGCCCATAGCAGTTCATTTTTTTGTATCCATACTTGTGCATGTGGAAAATCAACAATACCACTCGCATGATCCCAATGCAAATGTGAAGGGATGATCATTTTGATATCCATGTCATGAGACGCTAATTGCGTTGAAGCAGCCTGTGTTTTGTTGTAAGAAAGTATCATCTGGTGAAAACAGCAATTGTCGGCAAACTGTTCGTCAATATTTTCACCAAGACCTGTGTCGAATAAAAAAGTTCCTTGGGGGTGTTTCACCAATACGGCCACAAAGACTGTTTCGTGGGAGCAAAAAGTTCGTCCGCCATCAAAAATCATGGATTCAGATGAAAAAGTATTACCGGTATGTATGAAGGCTATGGAAACATCTGTCGTTGCGGAAGTTGTCGCTTGGGTAAACGTATCTCTATGATATTTTCTGGTATCAATCGCTCCTGAACAGGAAATGTAAAGTAGTGCACATATCAGGAACAACTGGTGAATATATTTATTATTTTTTGTTGATTTACACACCGCAAGTCTCCTAGTTTTGAATTCGACAAATAAGATGTTTATGGTTTGTAGCCCAAGTTATGAAATCTATGTAGATAAAAAGTCACGAATCGTTTGGTAAAAGAGCTGTGGCTCGTCGGCATGGGTCGAATGTCCCGATTTTTCAAAAATGACCAGTTTAGAGTTAGGAATTAAAGAGGCGATCTCCTCGGAGTACTTCACCGGAGTAATCCAGTCGTATCTACCGACCAAAACCAGCGTTGGTATCTGTAAACTTTTGAGTTGTTCGCGAATATCGTATTTCCAAAAATCTCCCTTTTCGCGATCAAAAAAAGCATTGTGCGTTTCGTAGTGGTAGTGTTTGGTATTCAAAAATTCGCGTATTTCGCTTTGCGAATGTTCGCCTTTGCTGTACAGTGGATAAATACGCGCAAAAAAATCTTTATACTCTTCTTTGGATACAAACCCGCCTTCAAAGCCGCGCATCATTTCTTCGTAGGTCATCCCACCGCGTCCATCCTCCAGGGCATTTTCGATAGAATCCTCAACAAAACCATACCAGCTAGACGTTCCCCTTAAAACTAAATGACTTACCCTTTCGGGAAAAGCAAGTGCGTATAACATGGCAATAAACCCACCGTAAGATCCGCCAAAAACACTCATTTTTTCGATTTGTAGGTCCGCACGTAACGCTTCCACGTCTTGGATAAGTTGTTGGTGCGTATACGTACTTTTGTCTGTTTCTTGCGAAAGACCACTGCCGCGTTGGTCATAGTAAATAACGCGGTGATCTTTACCTAAAGGGCCGATCCATGTTTTAGGTTCTCGAAAATCACTCACCCCAGGACCACCGTGAATAGTAAAGATCACCGGTGAACCCGAACCTTCGTCGAAAACTCTTAGTTGTGCATCGTTGATTATTTTCTCCATGATATTCTCCTACTCTGATATACTAAGAAGTAAAAAAGTAAAATAGTTTTTATTTAATGGAGTTGTTATGCGTTTTTTCGTTACATTGTTATTGACCGGTAGCATTGTTTTTGCCCAAGAAACAACAGATGAGGTGACTTTGTTAAAAGAACAAATTCAGATGCTGCAAAAACAAAACCAAGAACAACAGCTACACTTTGCACGTCTATATGCGATGAGCTTTCACCAACAAGCCTTAGAATATTTTCGGCTAAAAAATTATACAAAAGCTATTTCCTCTTGTGAAAAGGCTCTGGAACATAATCCCAAACACATTCTTTCTTTGGAATGCATGGGGATGAGTTATATTCACTTGCAAGATTATGAGCAAGCCACAAAACATTTTCGCAAAATTTTAAATATAGAGCCTGACCACTCGGAGAGCTTGATGCATCTTGGGGAGGTCTATTTCTTCCAAAAAAAATACCAACAAGCTTTGGAATACTTCTCTAAAGTACTAGAATTTTATCCAAATCGGGAACTCGTATACTATAACCGTGCGCTTACCTACATGAAGCTGGGAAAAAATGATCTTGCTCATGGCGATTTCTCATGGATTATCAAACACAATGCCAACAGTGTTGCCGCGTATCAAAATCGCGGGAATATTCATTGGACAAAAAAACAATACCGAGAGTCAATCAATGATTATACAAAAGCAATTGAACTCAACAGAAACAAGTTATTTCACAACTACTACGATTTGAGAGGGTATGAAACATCTCAGCAATACGACATTATTTTATTACAATTGCATGCTTCTTACAACAATCGTTCTCTATGTTATGAAAGCCTCAAACAATACCAACAAGCAATTGATGACCTGTCACAAGCAATTGCATTGCGTCCCACACATATATTGGCGTATCGCAATCGCGCGAGAAACTTAATGGCTTTGAAAAAAGCACGCCTAGCAGCCGCAGATTTAACAAAAGCGATTGCGATCGAGAAAGAAGTACCCTACCTCTATACTGCGCGAGCTAAAGCTTATAAGGATTTTTTGGATTTACAATTTACAACTCCTCCTCTGAGTACGTCATATGAAGCCAATAGAGCTGCCCTAAATGACTACGCGTCGGCCATTAATTTGAACCCCAATGACTACGACGCTTACACGGAAAAGGCATTTCTTCATTACGAGGAAGATCAATTTGTATCAGCGGCACGATGTTTTACGAGTGCCATTAGGCTAAAACCCCAGGTTGTCGAAAACTACAACAATCGCGGTTCTTGCTATTATTCATTACAAAAATACGAAGACGCTATGAACGATTACCAAAAAGCACTACAGTTGCGACCTAAATTTGTCTTGGCTCATCGAAATATCGCTCGAGTTTATAAACGCCAAAAAAAGTATCGAAAAGCTATTGAACACTGGCGAATATTAATGGACCTCAAACCGAGTTTAAAAAGAGAACTCGAAGACGATATTCAAGATGCGGAACGTTATTTAAAAGAAAATGAAAAGTAAATTTAGACAGGATTAACAGGAAGAACAGCATTATATATTTTTTATCCTGTTCTTCCTGTCTAAAAATTTAATTAGCGTTGGTTCGCTTCTTTGAGTACTTCGTCAATTGAGCGTCCTGTGCGTTTCGCGACAATCTTGGCGAGATGGTTAAATTCCGCAGTATTGATGATCTGTTTGCGAACATAGCGACCGAGATCGGCAGGCTGAACGTTTTTGCCCATCTGCACCGCAATTTCAGAACGGATTTGTTTAAAAGCCTCTCCGGTAATTTCACCGTTTTTCAAAGCATTTACCGTTGCTTCCATGGCGGCGGCAGATCCTTTGTTGCTAATTTGTTTTTGAACAGCCGCGCGCAACTTTTTTTCGCCCTGTTCACGGAAAATTTTTGCGGGACCACTCGTTTCAATTTTCTTAAAGGCGTCGGCCAGCTTCTCCACCACTTCCTCTTTACTAGAACCAATCGCTTTGAGCATCTGCTCTCCTTGTTCTAGAGGAATTTGCCCTTTGGCCACTTTGTCAAAGATCTCTTTTCCTTTTACCAAGGTGGGGTCAAGATAAAGATCGGGGTCCATACCGTATTTTTTGAGACGCGTCGTAATGGCTTTGTCATATTGCTTGGTTGCCTGACGCATACCTTCTGTGGTATTTTTTACCGCATCGCCGGTTGTTTTCTGAAACCAGTCGGTGGATTTCGTCTTCATCGTTTCGGTAAAGTTGTTCAACTGTTTTTTACCGGTAACGCTGACATTTCCTAATCCACCTTCAAAGAACTCTTCTACGGTTAGGTTACCTATATCATAAGCTTCATGGTGTTTTGCAGAGGTAACCATCTGATCCATGCCGTCTGCGAATTTATGGGCATCGTCCATGTTTTTGAGTTTTTGACCTGGATGAGCCTGTTCCCATAAGTTCTTTTTGTAGACGTTGTCACTCACTCTATGGTCGATATCCATGGTTTTGTAACGCGGATTTCCGGCTTTGGCCAGGGCATCGTCTTTGATTTTGACACGATAGGTAACGTCGCGGTCGCGGCCGACGGTGCGTTTTCCTCCTTTTTTGTTGGTCGGAGCAACGACATCTACCTCTAAGTCATCCACGTCAAGTCCGTGTTTTTTGGCAAATGCCTGAACATCGTCTTGGAACTCGGTCAACTGCTTGGGGGTCATCCCCATTTCATCGGCCATTTTACTTAGTTTTTTGGGATCTTTGGTCTTGAGTACATCGTCGAAATATTTTTTCACACCTTTGTCCGTTTTTTGGTAAAGTCCCTTACCGGTTGTCGGATCGTCCAGGTAGTCGATCATTTTATCGCGGACCGATTGATTGACACCATCTTCATTGATCAAACGCTGGGCAGTTTTATCATGCTGAAGTTTCTTACTTAAGTCGGCGATTTCATCTGGATCTGTTGCCTTGTTGAGCTTTTCAATCAACTCGCGGGCCTGTTTTTCATCCGCAGCTTTGCGTAAATGGGCGGCTTTGCCTGCATCTGATTTGCGAAAAATGTCTCCGGCAGTATCGGCCATCTCATCCATTTGTTTCTTGACCGCATTTCGCCCCTGCTTTTTAAATTTATTAATCGTATCAAAGGCTTTGTCAACAATCTTTGGATCAAGTTCTTTACCCGCTTTTTTGAACTGTTTAATCAAGGCGTCCTTGAACTCGTCTCCACCGTGACGATAGGCTTCCGCAAAACTATTGGCAAATCCTTTAAGCGCTTTCCCTTTACTGTAGAGCTGTTGCGCGGCAGGTATTCCAACGCCTAAACTACGCATTACTGTTTCAAAGGCATCTACTTGACGACCACTGAGAGCGGTTCTACCGGTGACAATCGCGTAGACATCGAGCACTTCACCAGCATACGGTAGGGCTTCGATAATCTCTTCGGCAAATTGTTGGTCAGCGGTTAACTTATCGACAATAGCCTCAGCTTGCATCGAAGATGCTTCATCGTATTTTTGCAAAGCCTTGGCACGTTTGCGCATACCATTAATCACTGTCTGTGGATCGTTGGAGGCAAGAAGTCGCAACCAGTAAATTTTGGTGAGGTCCTTCATACGTTCGCGCCATTTTCTCAACTCCGCGGGATCTGTCGGCGGATCAGGAGCGACAAAGCCGAGGTTTTGCAAGAAACTAGGCATTTTTCCGTCAACGGGAGTTAAACGATCGCAGCGTTTTAGTAGAAGGTCGCGGAATTGTTCCAGGAATTTATCCATGGTCTTGCCTTTGAACTTACGTCCAAAGTTGTTGTACCAGAATTTTGCGAGAAGTTTCGCCTCCAATTCCTTGAATTCTTTACTGTCTGGACCGAGCTTCAAGATTCTCTCATATTCCTCTTTGGTCATTCCTTCGGGAACTTTAAAGATCGTTTTTATATTCGGTCGGTTGGGACAATACCAGTCCTTGCGCTGACGGTTGTGATTGAACCCTTTGGGAGCGGGCCTACGACGTGGATTACGTTGTGGATTGTATGTCGGTCGTCTATACTTTGTCGGTGGCTCAAACCCCGTAGGAGGTTCTACTTCATTTTCTTCTGGGATTTCTACGGGCAGAGGTGTCGGTGCTTGTGGCGTATCGTCTGAATCGTCGTCGGCATCTTCTGAACCACCATCACCTGCGTCTTCATCTTTGTCCTTTCCTTGTGGATGATTTTGTTTACCTTGAGGTGACTTTTGATCTTTTTTGTCGTTTTTGTTTGGCTGTTTACGTCCTTTACCACCTATTTGATTATTTTGTTGCGCAGGCTTTTTGAGCTTGTCTTTTTCCTTGTTATGTTGATCAGCTGACTTGTGCGGTGTATGTTTATCTTTTTTGTCATGCTGAACTTTTGTATTGTTGTGTTTGTTATTTTTATTTACGTCGTCATTATTTTTTTGTTGTTGTTTTTTCTTTGCACTTTTTTTGCCGTTTTCATCATTGCCTTTATCCGTATCGTCCTTGTCCTGATCTTGCGGCTGTGCAGAGCAATGGACAAGGATCTTCTTTTTTTGCTGAAGTCCATTGCTATCAACAACAACTGTCTCGACGTGACATTCACCAAAAGTAAGATCCACCTTGCCCGTCCACACGTTGTTGTTTTCCATCAAGCTCTGCCACGGACCGTTATTGACTCTCACTGCCACTTTGTCCATATTTTCAGCAGAAACCAAAATATCTATGTGGCGGTTGTCGGTTTGTGTTTGGTCTTTGGGATGGATTACCTTAAATTCCGGGCGTTTTCCCGCGACAACGACAGTGCGCTTTTCACTAACACGATTTCCTCCAGAATCCGTCACTTGGAAATGTAGTGTATGGCTACCTGGTTGTAAACGAGCTTTACCAGCATAACCTTCGCTCGTTTTGTAGAGTGGTTTCATGGCGCCATTGTCGACGGACACATCGATGCTGATGATTCCGGCATCGTCGGTGGCATTGGCGAGCAATTCCATAACATTTTGATCGCTGTTGAAATTATTCGTAGGCTTTATTACGGTCAAAACCGGTGGTGTATCCTTACCTGGAATCTGGACATTGATAATCGCTGTATTGTTTCTGCGGTTACTTTCCCCAAGAAGGTTATCTGGATCAACAACTATTCTCAGACTATGACTTCCCGCAGAAGCAGGCCAAGTAAACTGGAAAGATGTTTCGTCCATCATGCCGGGCGGAGCAATCATTTGTCGCGTCAACTCTTTTCCTTTGGTTCCCGGAACCGCCAAGAACATCGCAATTTCTAAGCGTTCGCTGGGACTAACACCAAGGTTGAGTACCTTACCGTGGATCACCACTTTTGCGCCTTTGGCTAAATTGGCAGGCATGACCGCATTGAGATCTTGTGACGAGATACTGTAATCCGGTGCTTCGGTGGAGAATCCCTTATTGTTTTTGTAGAGGCGTTGTACGGCATCTTTCCGCGATGTACCCACCATAAATGTGTCGGTGTTCAGTAGACGAGTTTTTAGTTGAAAATCACTGGAAATCGCATAATGGGCGTAGTTGAGAAAACGAGAGTTAATCTCCAATTGATTGCTGCTTCCTGCTCCCCAGTTTAACGTCGTTGCCGGTAGCGAAAAGCGGTAGTTCCCCTCGGGAATTTGTTGCTGCAATTGTCCGACAATTTTGCCATTTACCACAAGATCCAGGTCATGTTTCTTGTACTTAGTGCGATGCTTGGGAATCGAGAAGTTCATCTCTAGCCACGCATCGAGCATATTCGTCGGTTTCCATTTACCGTTTTCCATAACCGAGCAGTGATCTATTTCCCCGTCCATACCTACATCGGCCTGTACAAAATCAATCTCACTGTCACCATCGGTATCTTGCCCGAACCATTTGGTGTTATTTAGGTCGTCTAATACGCTCCAATGGTCTGGCTTTCCATCGCGATTGGTATCCCGAGGGTTGGTTTTATGACTCCAGTCAATATAAGCAGGATCTAGGTACTGGCCAACTATGCGCCGCGCAGCTCGAATCGCTGAGGACATGTCATCCGGTTTGCCTGTCACCGGATCAATCCCCGCCATCATATTGATGCGGTAAATCTTCTCTCCTGGTTTCAAGCTGGTTTTGAAATCGACAGGAATAGAGGTTGCAATCGATTTGGCGACAATTTGGTCCTTGCAAGAGTGAAATCCTTCGTAGAGTTTGGGGAACACTTCAAAACGCAGGCGCTCTCCCTTTTTGCACAGACCATGCTTCATTTCGGGAGAAATCTTTACTTTGTCGTGAACGGAACTGACATTTAAATCGGTTAACGTGTCACCTTCATTGGTCAATTCAAAAATTTTGCCTAGGCCCTGATGGTTCTTTGGGGTGACATCCTTCCATTTTAATTTCACCAACGGAATACGTACTTTAACTTTTACTTGTGCCTGATCGGAAAATCCATCTTTCGATTTAATAAAGATAGGTAGTGTATGATCTTCCTTGAGTACATCCTGAGCACTAAACCCGAGTAAGAAAGTTCGTTGCTCACCGGGCGCCAATTCGACAGGACTTCCTTTTTCACCATCACCAATAAATTCGGCCAATAACTTACTATTACGCGGTAGTTCACATCGCAAACGCACTATGCGTTTTTGCGCGGCATGATTGCGAACACTCACCGGAATTTTTTGGTCATAATCGCGTTCAATGGTACCGCCATATTGCGATTCGGTAAATGCCAATCCTTTTACACGAGTTACTTGACGGATCGGACCGGGAAGTTTGCCGCTAATGGGTTGAATTTGGTATACTTTTCCCGCTTCAAGATGGGTAATGCGCACCTGACGTTTACGACCATTTGCTCCGACAATTTCTTGCCATGGAATTTTTGCGTCACCCGCTAAACGATATTTCACGCGACTGGAACCAAACTTGCCACCATCCCAAGAGATGGTCACGTCTTTTCCGGTGATCACCGCGCCGTCAACTGGTCGTAAATTGAAGTAATCAGAAACGCGCACTTTACGTGTGGCACGTTTTGTTTTACCTGTCGAATCTACTGCGGTAGCAAGAAGTGTACACTCACTACCAGCTAGACGATACCACGGAACACTAAACTCATAAGGGACTGTGTAGTCGGTTCCCACGCTGCGTCCATTGACTTGGAGGTTTACCGATGTGATTGGTTTCCCCTCGAAACTAATTGCCGTGACGCGTACGGGATGATTTTCATGAATCAACTGACCTTCGCCAGGAGTGGACACCAAAACATGTATTCCCTTGCGTATGGGTTGTCCTGTTGCTTGTACCCACATTTCTCCGCGATAGCTACTGTGTTTGTTACGACCGTGATAGTGAATTTTGTAAAGACCTTGTTTGGGAAAGTCTAGAGTTTTCTTGGCACCTTTCGTTAAGGTGGCATCTGTGTGGCCGTCATTGTTAATATCAAGTGCAATATTCGCGGACGGTTTTACACCACGACAACCAACAGCGGTAAACGTTACCTTCGTTGGATCGACGGGATTGGTTTTCCACTCCAGATTCAGTAACGTTAAGGCGACACCTTTTTTGGCAACCATAATCCAGTTAGGGATGATAGAGGCTTGATTGTTTCCCCATTCACGGACGGTAATGAGGAGTTCCATTGGACCTTGTGTTTTAAAATTTCTCGCGATGGAGTGTCCAGCATAGGCATTGAAGTGAAGAAACGGTTTTCCGGTGCGGATATCTTTGACATGAATGGAAGACTCTAGTGGTCCTCCAATCGTTAGTGCATACTCACCCTTTTCGGGAATGCTAACGCGATAACGTTCGACATCTCCCACATGTTCTATTCCACAGGTTCGTGCTTCACCTATTTTTAAAGGCACAATAGGGCTTTTCGCCATGTCAGCGGTTTCACCAGGAACAGCGCGTTTTAGAGTGACTTTCATGGCATAGTCCCAAGCACAAGCACCGTTATTTCCCCAGTCGGCGACTTTAATGTAGTAGATACCTGGGAGTACGTTCCAGTTCACCACAGACTCATGATTGTGATAAATGTTTCTATGTCCGACTAGCTTTCCCTTTGCGTTGAAGAGGCGCACGTCTAACTCTGGTCGCGCTCTATTCCACACTTCAAGCGTTCCGGGTTGATCAATCGTTACTTGATACCAATCCTGATCCCCTACGGGATGTATGTTATCTCGAACCAACACTCCCAGTTCTATTGGGGTTGCTGTTTGCATTGTTTCATTATGTTGTAGGCGCTCTAGTTCTGCGGCAGGGCTAAACCAAGTTTTCAATTCATAAGGAAATGGTGACCAGCCATTGTTTCCCCACTCTGTCATTCTATAATATACTGTTTGTGCCCGTTGAAATCCGTAAGCCATGTGTGTGCTGTGTTTCGCATAACTATTGACATGCCGTAAAAGTTTTCCCTGCGCGTTGTATAAACTACCAGAAAGTTCACAATCCCCGTGCTGGTAAATATTCAACATACCCTTACTAGGTACATATATCGTATAAACATCTTGGTCGTGTACGGGATTAATCGTTCCGTAAATACGCTTATCCAACTCTAAGTGTCGTAAAGAGACAATTGGTTGTCCGGGAATAAGAGGCAGATCATCAATTCCGTCGTCGCTAATAAAACGGATACGTATATCGTAAGGATCTAATGACAGCCCATTATTTCCCCACTCACTAATTTCGATATAATACACCCCAGGTTGTATCTGAAACTCATTTTTTCCTCCGTGACCTGTGTACATATTCAGATGACCAACCACTCTGTTGTTTTCATTAAAAACGCGTATGCTACGCTCAAATTTTGAGTTATACATACTGACCAGTTGTACCCGACCGGGACGATCTACTTTGACGCGAAAAAAATCCTTATCTCCGACAGGAAAAATCAGCCCGCGCATATGTTGTCCGACGCTGATGTCTCTAGCCAAAGCCTTATTATCATTTGGTTCCAGTGGATCAGCAGCCGTTTGCGATGTCATCTTCAGTTTAAACTCTTGCGGAGAAAAACCATTGTTGCCCCATTCCAAGATACGGATAAAATATTTTCCCGCTTTGTAGTGTCCCACCCAACGAATATCATGTCCCGCATACTGATTGTAATTGCCGATTACTTTTCCCGCGGCGTTCATTACCTGCATGCTAATTTCTATAGGAAGTTTTGCCATAAACAAGGTCACTTGGGCGGGCTCTTTTAGCTGAAATGAAAACCAGTCTTGATCTCTAAATTTACCAATTTTTAGAGATACCGTATTGCCTGGGCGCAGCAACTGTGCCTGCTCTTTGCTATTATTTGGTTCATTTTCACTGAACTCTTTGATCTTGTTTAGCGTTACAATTTTGCGGTTGCGAACTGCCAAAGACAGGGATTGTAATGTAGGATGATACCCCTTTGCGGTTACCCGTGCAACGACTTCGTTGCGGCATGTTGTGCTGAGAACTTTGTCTTGGTTGATTGGGTTCACCACTCCTAGTTTGAGTGTGGAGAATTTTGCTAGACCATTTTGATTGCTCCTACTCACCGCAATTTTTGCCTGAGGATAACTCTCCCAAAGTTCAACGTTAGCACCGCCAATAAAATTTCCATCGTCTCCCTTGACGATCACCGCCGTTGTCAGTGGTTTAAAAATAGGATCGAGTTTAATTACGATATTATTTTTTACGGCCTTGTGAACAAAGAGAGCATGATAATCTTTAAACCCTTTTGCAACAATTCTCATGGAGTATGTTCCGGCAGGAACGGGAATCGTGGTAACATGTCCTTCCCAATTAGGATTAAAGTTCAATTTCGCGGCAAAAGAAGAATGAACTTTTACACTAGTCAAATAAACACGAGCATGAGGAATGGATTCTCCACTCATAGACGCCACTAGTTTTAACTTAAGAGGTGTAAGAACCTCTGGAGTGAGAATCACCGTGTGTGGTGGCCTTTTACCGTTTGGTATCGCAAGTTGTTTTTCATAGTGATTAAATCCAGGTTGATCGCATCGTAGTTGATAATTTCCCTCGGGAAGTCCATCAAAAACCACCTCTCCCGCAGGATCTGACACCGCTTTGCGTCCACCAATGTAAACCGTTACGTTCGCAAGTGGATTTTTATGACTAGACGAGACTACCTTGACCTTAAACGGACCTGGTATGGTCTCCGCAATAAGGATCATTCCATAAAAACTAAAAAACAATATGAGGAATAAACAATATCCCTTGAACCGTGAATAACTAAACATCTTTATCCTCCCCTTATAAAAAAATGTGACGGTTGCATAAATGAAATTGTTAATGGGTAAATCTCATTTATATAACTTAACATTTTCACTATTGAGCTGCTGTGACAGATTATCATTGTAAAGCTACTATGAGTGATCGACGAATAAAGTTAGGCGCTGAGCTACGACAACGTTTGTATATGAGTATTTATCATGAAAGCAGTCAGCAACGCATCACGTCGCTTGCTTTCACTACTCACAATCTGATAAAATAATTATGCAAAAGACATTTTTACACTATTTGCAAAAAATAGGCCAATCGAACAACACGTATGCGAATAACATTCTCTACTATTCAGGAGCGATATTGTGGTTATTTTTACGCTACTATCCATGTTGATAGCAATTACTTTTTTCTACTGTATTTATTTGTCGATAAAAAATCGAAAAACTCCTATTGTGCTTTGTCTCGTACAGCTTGCTTTATTTTGTATTTTGCATATGTATACCTACCACTACATTGACCCAAACCACTATCGATTCTCTGGGACAGAGGCTCCTCATATCGGTAATTGGATCCAATTTGTGCTAATACACGTACTACGCGCTGCCGACATTCTCGATTTTTTGGAAGAATTTGACATTATTGGCCAGGCGATACGTCACAATAGTTCATTTTCGGGTATCATTATTATTTCGATGCACTGGATTGTAGACATATTTCTTCTCTCGGCATTCGTACGTTGGGGAAAGCGTTACTTTTTGGAAGAAAAATTTGATTTTGAGTGGCATTGGGGCAAGATGAGCTTCATCGTCTTTTTTTATTTTGTATACACAAACACCAATAATTGGAGCATGTCAGATACCTTAATTTTTTGGTTTTTAGATAATATATATCGAGTAATTGATGTGGGAGATACCTTTCAAATTTTTAACTGGTCTTTACACAATGCGGAAAAATCTATTATGTCGTCGTGTATGGCGTTGCTATTTAGGGCATATGTTTTTGTCATCATCGGCAAAGGGATTAGCCGCTTAGCAGAACGATTAGGCGATCGCGGGCAAGGGACGTCTCCTTTGAATCCTTTTTCACGTAAAAATTTACCGCTGGTCATTAATATTGTGTTACTCGTGACGATTATTTTCGTCGTGGAAGTAAAAGAACCATTTCCGCGTATACAAAAACAATTAGACAACGACGATTCTTACCATCGAACAGGAGCGGCAAAGGCGATGGAGTTTATGGGGGACAAAGCCATTCCTTCTTTACTAATCGCATACGTCGATTCCAATCAAGAAGTAAGAGAAGCCGCGGAAAGATCTCTCCGAGGAATTGACCGAAATTGGTATGTGCGCGAGGAAACGAAAAAATTCATAGACGAAAGAACAAAATTTCTGATAAGCGGAGATGATCCCATGAACTTAATGTCTCTGGTTATGATAAATTATGATGTGAAGTATGCCAACTACCTGGCCATACAGAGACTTCATCCTAGTCATGATGTACGACGTAAAGCGCAAAAAAATATGCAAAGCATCAAGTGGAAGTGGGAAGATTTAACCGCTGCCGACACGCGTTTTTTCTATACGGTGAACAACGCCTTGACAAGTAATTCTGACGATCGCAAACTGCATGCCTTAAAGATTTTAAAACATACTCCTGGAGAAAGACCGAGAAATACAATTGATGTGTTGCTAAAATGCTTGAATGACAGAACGTTTGGTCGATGGGCGATGCGTGCCCTTTGTAGTGCAAAACCGTTGGAAAAAGATGTTATCTCTCGCGTATTGAATTTTCACGAATGCGATAAAATCGCCATTGAGATGCTAAAGAAAAATGCACAAGAGGACTTGCTTGTACCAATGTTAATACTCGAAGGGGCACAGTACCGAGAGTGGCTTGATGAAGTGTACCCCCAGTGGTATAAAAACCAAAGCCATTTGATGCACTTTTTCGATGTTTTGGAAAGCGAATACTACGACGCCGAATTATGTAAATTCTTCCTCGATGCTTTGGACCCGATGTGGTTAAAACAAAATGCCAAAGAGAATATTCCTCGTCTGTATCCCCTTGTTGTTCACAAAGAAAAAACAATTCGCAAGTTAGCCTTTGCGGTACTCGACAAAGTCGATGGAAAATTTGAATATGCCTCTTTGTCTAAGCTAAAAACCATTGATTTGTTGACGGAATGCGTATTTGGCAAGAGTAAATCTATACGTAGAAAAATGCACAGAATATTACATCGAAAAGACAAAGAATGGAATAAGAAAACCGACTACTTGCGCAGCTTTATCATAAGTATGGTTTCTAGAGACGTAAAAAGTTATCACCGCGGAGTCAAATACTTGAACAAACGTGTTGCGAATTGGAAATCAGCAAAAGAAGCGCTGATCGCTACCAAAGATGTTTTGGATCGTACTTTTGCCAATGATAAAGTTACCATAGGTAAACTATTCTTAAAAGAAATGAATGTGGACTATGATTTGGAAGTGCGATTTGACAAGGCAACAAAGGCCCAGCGCTATTCGATGTCACTGATGAAAGATAACTTGTTGAAAAAACGATTGGAGGCTGTAGGAGTAAAGTGGACTAGCTTTTCTGATGAGAAGAATAGGTTTAGGCTCAAAGACTATGAGTATAAGTATAAGAATATGTACAAGTATAAGTATAAACATAACAGAAAATAATAATATTCGCGACTTTTAATGAAAGATAAAAAATGAATAAGATAGAAGTCAATCCACAAATCACAAACTTTGTTTTGTTTAGTGGTGGTGGAGGTTTAATTTCCCGCGAACAGTTGTTAGCACTTACCGCCGGGACAAATCAAATTGTTATACGTGAAGTCCCTGCGAGTTTCGACCCCGAAACTTTGGTGATTGATTTTGACCAACCCAACGTAAATATATCAGAATTCGTCATAAAAAAACCGAATCGTCAATATGTCGACGATAACCTAAAACGCGAAGGCGCTTGTGCCGAAAAACTCATCCAAAACTCGGTGGAGATAGGCAATCGCCGTCCCGAAATTATCGATGTATGCGAATCCGTTATGTTGCGCACGTATCTAGACGAAGAAGTCTACTTGGTGATTTGTCTCAAAACCGACAAAGAGATCTCCACAAAACTTACTATGTCATACTTCATTGATGACACACGTTTTAGTTGGAAGCCAACCATAACCGTTGAGCTAGATGAAAACGGTGAAACCGCGATGGTAAAAGGTTTTATCGCCATCACCAACGAAAGTGCCAAACGTTTTGAAAATGTAGAGGTTTCTTTCGCTGATTTTGCGAAAGACATGGGAGAAGATGCCACCAATATGCGTCTAGAACCCAAGAAATTCAAAGAAGAAATGCGCAAAAAACGCGTCCGAATGATGAAACTGAAATAGGAGATTTGCAATGAAAATTTCGATAGAACCGCGAAAAACGACATGGGTGCCGTTCATTTCTTCCAAAGCAAAACTATCCGTAGAATGGAAGGCAAAAGTAGAATACAACGAAAGCAATATTCGCTATAGCAATACCCTAACGACCCACATGCGCTATGTTTTTAGTGGGCTACAAGGGGCACAGTTTATCCCCTCCTCTAACCTAATTATAAAAGAAGAGGGTATACCCCTAACGATTACCGAAACGGTAGTTTCTCCCGCAAAGGACAAATTTCAAACGCAATGGCTCGAAGACCCTTTTATTGAAATTTTTGACAAACTTGGCGGAATTGAAAAATCTAAAGTCGTCTCCAAACGCCTTTCCCCGCGAATGATTGAAAGAACCTGGGTCGAAACAATCCACCGTTCCATACGTATCGAAAACAAAACAAGCAAAAAAGTACAGATGCGACTCACCATCATCGATAATCCCGCCGCAAATATAAATTTCATCAAATCAACCCCCGCAGCAAGTAGCCAAGACGCTCCTGAATACATATTTGATGTAGAAATGGAGTCTGACGCAATACAAACGTTAAAACTGACATTTCAAGAAAATAAACAAGAAAAATTGGAGTTACCACCCGAACGTGGTTCCAGTCGTAACTCTTACGACGAAGAAATCGAAGAAGACTTTTTTGATGAAGCAATGGCCGAAGAAGAGTAGTCGTATTGAAACACTTGTTTTTACAAGTGTTTTAACGTAATATGGGAACGCTTTAGTACAATGGTAAGGACCGTGATAAGAATATGTATGGTACGAACAGGTAAAAGTTTACTTGCAATATCTAAAGCAAGAGCTTTAATCAAAAATTTTCGTAGTGACGTAGAGCAAGACCGCATCTGTTCAAGAAAAGAAAGAATTGAGTACTGAGAATATCTAAAACTAACAGAATAAACAATGTGATTGCGTGAAACGGCAACATCACCCCCACAAAGTAATCAATTTTACAGAGTACTAGATTAACTGTCCAGCAGGCGAAAACGAAGTGGACGATGCCCATCCATAATTGGCCTCTCATCCTCCAACAGCTTGTTATCATGTTTCCTGATCGCCTAGGTATAGAAATGTAATGTCCACAGTTCGTGGCACATTCCCTTCGTAGTTGTAATCGCAAGTTACAACTGCGAATCTAAATATTTCGAAGCGCCACAACTTGGACATTATTTCGCTTCAATTAACATGTTTTCTCTATAACAAACTTTCCGCATACGACCTGATCCTTCTATGTCCGGCTTCATCATAAGCGTGTTGTGCGCTTCTATACTTTCCTTGCATAACTTCAGACATAGCAATTTTATCATATATACGCCCTAAGTTTTTGTACTCTTCATTTTCCAATCTTTTCCCTATTAGACTCGCCGCTCCCAGTTCTTCCACAATAAACCGATCGTATTCTGTGGGATAAAACAACTCAATCATTGGATCTTCATCACTAGAGTCACTATCACTAGAATCTTGCTCTTTTCTAAACCATCCAGGAGAATAAGAAGAAGATGATGATGATAATGAATCTGAATCGCTATTTGCAGGAGATTCGTCGACAAACTCACGTTCGAAATACCACATGGAACCCTTTTTAACAATTTTTTTTACACTCTCTTCGATGGTAAGTCTTCGCGATTTCATATTGTCGGCGTCTAGTGGTGCGTGAGCACCTGCGTAATTTGCTTTAGGAACATAGAGCGTCGTGCTATTTGTGACATAATCGTTTAGAGATAAGCGATCTACACTTCCAACAAGCATTAGCGCTTCCACGGCATTGCCAACCATCCTCAGCGAGTGTCCTCCAGAAGTGACGTCCATAACTAACTTCTTTCTGCTATCTCTGATAACACTTAAACCGATGGCTTTCTGCACATAATTTTGTAACCGCCCTAACTCAATCTCACTCCATTCACGATCTTCTGTTGGCATTGTTTTTACTTTACTAATGGGAATTTTTGCCAGAGTAGCGTCGCGGTATTTGAGTTGGATGTATTCCAATACAAGATCACAGCTCGCCCCAATGCCAATATAGACGTATTCTCTCAGAGGGTACGCGCGAATAATAGCATTTACATAACGGGCAAACATCCGTTTTTCTTCGAGATTGGGAATGTAGTTTAAATTGAATTTAATTGGTTTGTGATCTCCCAAAATGATGCCTGTGAGACCTGTTTTTGAAGTGAACGTTTTTTGGAAACGTGGAGCTTTGCCAAATGTTGCGCGTTGTACTGGCTCGCTTTGGTTTTCGTTTTTATTGTTAGAAGTGTTAGGTAAGATGGTAAAGATATCTTGTTTTTTCTTTTGAACACCTGCTTGTTGTGCATTTGGGAGAATAGAAAATATTTCTTTTTTTGGCTGCATTTTGTGCTATTCTCCATTTTGCGATTACTGTTATTTCGAAATGAACAGGTTTAGTCTTGTTAACAAAATAGTTCTATTTCTTTTTCTTGCCTCTTCGGTTTTTTTTGCCTTTTTGAGGTGCACTTTCTTCTCTTTGAAATGCGGGAAAAAAAGTATCTCCCTTTTTTACGATGGGTATACCTGACTTCGATACTCGACTACGTCCTATTTGATTAGAACCAGCTAATTCTCTCCAAAGATCATCCTCACTCCACCCTCTAGGGAAAAAAGTGCTCATTTTCCAAGCATATCCTGGAATTCGCCATCTGCCAATGCAAACGCCATTTTGATCTTCTTCCGCTATTTCAATTTCAGCGCCAGGGTGTGTATTTTGTATAGCCGAAATTAAATGTCCCCCTTTGAGAATTTTCCCAGAACCAATTTCACCTGCCATATGTGGTAATAAATTCCGATACTGTGCTAAGCGTTGCTGCATGTGAAGTTCAGCATTTGATCTATGTGCTTGTTGAATAGGATTGTTTTGGGGATTAGGTGAAAAAAGCTCAAAAATGTGTTTTTTTTGTTTTCTTTGTATACTTTGCTCATTTTGGAAAAGCATCGTGAAAACTTGATTAGAATTTTGAGGTAGAGTATTCCGTATAAGAGATGGTTTTTGTTCTTTATCTAGACTCGGTAAAATTTTAAACACACTCATTATTTCCATATTCCAAATAAAATTTTCTTTTACTTAAGATGAAAAATGATACGATAGAACAAGTCAATGTTATTGTATAGGGAGTACCTTATGGCGCAAAACAACAGTGTATTTCAATTGTTAAAAAACACTTCTGATAAACAACAAAAATTTCCATATGGAAGTGTATTTCAAATGCTACCACATAGTTGTAGTCCAATGCAATTACAAAAAAGACGTGACTGCCAAGTTTCTATGCAAATATTGCCAAACGGAAGAACGATTTCACTGAGTTCTCATGGGAAAAAAGTAGGAGCTGTTACTCTGCTATCCTCGCAATCGAGAACTTCGGAGTTAGTGAATTTAAATGTGGATCAAGAACATCGAGGACAAGAATTCGGCAAACAACTTGTTTTCGAAGCCATTCACACCGCCAAATCTATGGGAAAAAACAAAATCCAGTTGCAGAGCGAAGACAACGGCTCTCGCAAACTTATTCGCTGGTATGAAGGACTGGGGTTTAAGCAAATTGGTCGTGGACGAGATGGATATCCACTTATGGAAAAATATATTTAAATACCTCAGTGGAAAACATCATGGCAAACGACCAAACGTCTCCTTTTCTCTACTTAGACAATGTGTCCAAAAAAGAAACATCCTCTAATCAGGTATTTCAACTACTAGCTCCCCAAAATTGCAGTAAACCTCTCCAAAAAACAGAGTCTAACCAAGTATTTCAATTGTTAGTTCCTCAGACAAAAATAAATGATACTCTTCAAAAAGCAGAATCATCGAATCAAATATTTCAACTGCTTGAAACTACGCAACAATTACAAGCATACTCGACAAACACCATACAAAAAGCACAAACTGCAAGTTTCCAAATATATCTACCTGGATCAGGAGATGATATTTGGCGTAGTGGATTAGAACATATTGATTGGTCAGATCAAATGGGAGGTTCAGGCTCAGATCCCGCTTATTACACATTTGCAACTATAGCGGGTTACTACTTAATGGTTAGTGGACCAGGAGCCAGCAAAGCAGAAGGTGGTTATGGAGGTTTGAGCGACACAGGTTCAAATAGCATTAGAAATAATATTAAATTTGTTTTGAACTATGCAAATGTATTGTTAAATGCTGATGAATACATATCAAAAATATCAATTGTATGTCACAGTCGCAATGCGGTAGCTGGCTGCACAATAGCTGTAAAACTTAGAGAGCTATATCCACAAATAGCCATCAGTCTTGTTGCATTTGATCCTGTTCCTGGACCAGGAAACGGAGAATTCGAAGTTATTAAATTGCCTCGTGATATTGAAAGTACAGTAGTATACTCGATTGCTTCTGGGTATCCAGTGGGATTCACCCCCAGTGAAGTTTATAACGCCAAAAGATATATAATTTCTACGCAAGATCATGGTGGAGGAATAGAGAATGGTTATAATGACCCGTATACGAATAGAAATTTACGTATGATTGATATAAATCGTTTGCCTTCAGGTTGCTATACAAATAGAAATCAAGCTGGTAATTTACGGCAAATATATTCACTAGACGCAGCGATGAGTTTTTGTAAAGCAATGCAAGAAGGTAGAATAGGTATTTATAAAAAAGTAGCTGCCACTATGTTGCTTCCTCTGCCGCTTTCGATGTTAGTCATCTCAGATTCTATATCCGTAATTCCAGATATCCCAGATCTTCCAAATAGACGTTATGTTATAGGTAAAGTTTCGAGAGAGTTTTTTGAAGTAGATTAAATTTTATCCAGATTCTATTAGTAAGTTTTACAAATTACATTTCCCACCACCAGGACATGTTCCCACACACTTTCCTCTAAAAAGTGGTGGGCTATACAGCCCTCGGGCACCGCTTTTCGATGAATTACAAGATGTACAAGACCACTGCAAATTATTTGTGTCGTTATAGTCTTTTTTTGCATCTTCAAACAAAACCCCTTCCCAGTGATAGTTACCATCGCAATATTCATATGTCGGTAACATCGTTTGAGTTGTTGCAAAATCCACTTTATGATCAATAGCATCTGCCTTTCCAGTACACTGACTTCCTTGAATTTTACAGCCATATATTTTTAACGTAGCCATATACTTTTTTGTGGCTGCATCAAAATGAAGTTCTCCTCTAAAACCATTCCAGTACCTCACTCCACGTTTGTCTATAGAGCTAGGAGCTACTAGAGGAACAGTATAATGAGTATAACCAGGTGCGGCTATACGCGCAGATCTTCTGGATGTTTGGATTGATAGAGATTGATTCGGAACATTTAACTTTTCTCCATGAAATTGAGAAAACATTCTAAAAGGATTTAAATTATTAGAATTTAGTTTTTTTTTACAAGTTAGACTTGTTTTGGGAGGCAACATAGTAAAAATCGAACCACCTTGCTTACTTTCCTTTTTTTGTACAGCCTTAGCACCGTTTAACATAGTAAAAATCGACGACACGCCTTGCCTCTTTTGTATCAATTTCGGTTGTATGCACACAACTTGCCCACTAAGCGATCTATTTGTGCGATTGAATTCGCTATCTCTTCGCGGTTGAATCGATCCTGCAAACTTCTGCGCTGCTAAGTCGCCATAGTATTCAGCCTCAGCTTCTAGCTTGGGATCATCCAAAATCACGATTCCGGAACCGCTTGGATTTTTTGCGCGTCCACTACGCTGTTGCACTACATGAGTAAGCTCGTGCCCTAGGATTTGAATACCGCTATGTGTTGTTGGATTGTATTGGTTTTCGGCAAAGTAAATGTCTGATCCCCAGGTAAAGGCGAGGGCACCTATTTGCGAAGCTTCTTTTCCTACGTGAATGCGCACGTCGGAAAAGTCTGCATCGAATAAGTTTTCCATTTTTGAGCGTATCGAATCTGGTAATGGATTGCCTGAATTTCTTTCCAGTCTCAGTTCCACAGGTATTGGTTGGCAACCTTTTGGCAACTGAGGTAGGATAACTTTGGGTAAGGTATTGATTAAAACAAACATAGTCATTCCTTAAAAACAGTTGGTTGTGAGACGACATTTTCGTTTAGGAAATTCCTGGTATTTGATGCCCTCCCGCTGGCATAGCCAGCGTCCTCTCATGGGTGAGTAATCGGCGAAAGCCGATTGAGAGGGCTTCGCAAATTAGTGAATCATGTGCCCTAGAGTGTTTTATTTTAATCAATCATCCATTTGCTTTTACAACAAATGGATGATTTCGCATAAAATGATTTACGCTGCCGATTCTGCTGGTTCCGCGCTTGCCGCTGCGCCTGCTTCTTCGACTGGGTCCATGTCGTAAGTGACTAAACCGTGCACGACTTTTTCGAATTGTTCCATACCAAAAATAGAGTACAACAAAATACCAAAAATCATGACGTACAGCGCTACCGGGTTTCCGACAAATAATAGCAATAAGGAAGAATAAAGCATAACCGAAAACAACGAAAAGCGGAAAGTCACAGGAATCAATTCATTGATCGCCCAGATGCAGCAACTAATCACAACGGCACTTGTTACTAGAGTTAGTAAACTTGTGTTTTGTAAGAAAGATAGCATTTCTGGATCGATATCATGAGCGCGCCACGCGATGATGAAAGCAAAAATCACGAAAGGCAATATAACCGCTGCATAAAATTGGAAGCGACGGAAACCTTTGAATTCTCCCGATGGGAATCTCTTGAAGCTTTTATCCACAAAAAAGATGAAAAATGGGATAAACAAAATGGCAGCGATCATAAATACCCAGATGATCAAAAGTAAAATACTACTAAAGATAGCTGTCAAAGCAGTTTGAGGTCGCCATTCATTGTATGCTTCTTGTAGAGATACCATGAAGGAAAAATAGTACTTTTCTTGCTTGAAAGAACGACTTGTTTCTAAAGGAATAACAGATGCTATTTTTTGCATTTTTTCAAAACTTTTTTGAGCATTTTTTACTAGTGAAACCTTCTTTAAGTGTTCTTCAAGTTGTGTTGCATCTAATTCAGGTTGTTCTAACGTTTCCAGAGTACTTTGTAAACGATCTCTAACATCATTATCTATGTTCATTATTTTTTCACTATACTTCTTCACTGTAGATGTAGTCAAGTTTTCTTGAGTAAATAAACTATCTCCAGTTGTTTCGATATCTTTGATATCTTTGATTAAATTATCAGCTTTTAATGCAGCATCCAGTTCATCTTGTGCTTTTTTTATGTCGCCTGGAACTTGGGGGGTTGCTTTCTTTGCTTTTTTTAAACTTTTTCTTTTTTCTTGTATTTTCGCATCACTCTCTTCTAAAGCCTTTTTAACAACCTCAGCATGTTGTGATATCTTTTTAATTCCATCTTGATCAGAAATCACACCATGATAGCGGCTATACAAAACCAAAACAGTCAAACAAAACAAGCCTACAGCAAGAATAACTGTGCGCTTAAAGAATAGTACTAAGCAACAATACAAAAAATCTTGCCTTTGTCCAGCGATCGCAAGATCTTGTTCTGAAAAGGAATTTTCAAACTTTTTCAAAATATGTTCCTTTCTCATAAGAGTTTAAAATAATTAATTTATTAGTCTATGTTATTTATTGTGGGTACATGCGCATCTGTTCTTGGTTCTAAATCGTAAGCAACAGAGTGGCGCACAACTTTTTCCATTTGATTGATTCCAAATGTGCAGTACAACAAAATACCGAAAATCATTACGTATAAAGCCACCGGTATACCTTTGAACAACAAGAATAGGGAAAAACAAAGTACAAAAGATAGCAATGAAAAACGGAAGGTGATGGGAATAAACTCGTTTACTGTCCAGATCAGACAACTAACGACAATTGCTCCAAATAGCAGAGTAAAAAAATCGGCATTCTGCAAAAAAACTAGGCTTTTTGGATCAAGTTTGTTTTCTTTGGTGACAACAAAAGAAAATATGACAAATGGTAATACATTTGCCGCGTAGAATTGAAATCGACGAAAAGAACGCGTTCTTGTTCCAGGAAATCTTTCAAAACTTTTGTGAATAAAGAAAATAAACGATGGCACAAAAAGTAAAGCAGAAATACCAAACACCCACATCGTCAACATGGAAATACCATACAAAAATGCAACCACAATAGGTTCTGGTTCCCCCTCCTCAAAAGCTAGTTTTGCAGAAGCCATAAATTTGAAATAGTACTTGTAATATGGATCTTCTTCTTTTACCGGAATCACATCGTAAATATAATAGATGTCGATCATTTCTTTTTTGATTCTTAGAAGAGATTGATGTTCCTTTTTTTTCACTTCGGAGTTATTCTTTGCTTTTTTGATGACACCATCCATGATCTCAGTTGCACGCTCTATCTCAGTATTTTCGAGCAAAAAATGCTTTCTTATTTCAGCTTTTTCTTCTATGGTTTCAGCCATTTGCATATCATCATTAGCTTTTACATTTGCCTTCATTTTTTCTACAGCTTTTTGTGCATTAAGATTGTAGACTGATCCTACTTGGTGAGTTTCTTCATCTATTTTTGCTACAGAAGGAAGAATAGAAAGGTCATCGTCGATTGAGGTTCCTTTTAGAAGATTTCTTTGTTCAATAATAATCGTAATCTTATCGAGAACTTTCAAGATTCCATCTTTGTTTGATGTCACTCCATGATGTTTATAATAGATCAATAACACAGTCACACAAAACGCACAAACGGCGAAAACGGTGGCATTTTTAAAAAATCTTAATAAGCGATCAAAAACGTAATGTTGACGTTTGGAAATCACAACAAGATCCTTATTGTCGTATATGTGTATATCTATTTCCAAAACGCACTCCTCCATACCAAAGATTTCATTGTGAATTATTTACAACCAGATTTTTTTACTTTGTTTTTTCCCAATTCAATGTTCCATTGAAAACAGTTTTTTGGTCTTACACGGTACCAGTTATCTGGCTCGTAGCCACGGAAGAAGCAGTAAATGCCTATTTCTTGTGCAAAAGCTTCGTAAATGGTGATTTGTCTCTCTCCGGCACCGATATTACAAAAAACGGGGAGTTCGCTGAATCTTATATCGTTTTTGGCACTAGAAAGTGTGTTCTGGTTTCGAAGCTCTTCGTAGTTTGGGTTATCGATTTTTTTACTGAACATGATCCACAAAGGATTTCCGCTATTTGTCGTTTCATCTGCGGTAATCGTTAGTGTTATGTCTTCGGTGTTTCTTGATACAGTGCCTTGCATACCAGAGTCTTGTACGCTAGATGGTGGCTTCGTATTTTTTTTACTACTGGAGCAACCAATACACAGTAATAAACTACAGCAAATGCACAATATATGTTTCAAAACCATTACTTCCATCCTTCTAGAATATTTTCATTACTTAGGATACTGATCGTTATGTCACCGCCAACCGTCCAGGATATTTTCCAACGCGTTTTCGAAAAGCGCTCTGCTTTCGCAAGATTTAATACACGCAAGTAACTCCATGGTCCTTCTTTCCTTACGTATATTATTTGCTCGTTAAAATTAAAGCCTTGATTTGCTTCTTCTATTTTCTTTTTCAGATTCACTTTTAAACCACAAGCGGAATTCTTCTGCCAGCCAAAGGCGATTTTGATTTCCTTTTTGTCGCCATAGTCCATGGTTAGCTTGCTTTGTGTCTCCTCTGTTATCAGCTTCTTGATTTTTTTAATTCCGATCTCTTGCGTTCCTCTATCTTTGTCTTCTTGCGTTAAATTTAACGCTTCTTCTTTGGTGCTGTAAACAAAGATTGCTCCGGCCACTTTTTTGGGATCGGGATCTATAGGATAAAGTTGAATAACAATTTCTTTAAAGTTTTGTGCTCCATCATTCCATAGTGTTTTGCGCACGCGTTGAATTTGTTCGATTTCTTGTAGTTGTTGCTCGTTAAAAATAGGCCAATTTGGAGCGTCGTCTAACAAAAGAATGTTTTCTTGTTTTGTAAACAAGTTTTTCATGTCTGCTATGCTTATGTCCGTTTTATTATCTAACGCAAATGGGTATAATTTAGCTAAAGTGGTGATGCTCTCTTGCGCCTTTTTAATTCTTCCGCGAAGTCCTATTTTAACTACATCTCTTCCTTGTTCTTGTTTTATTTTGCGGTCATCAAGTAAGGGGTCTAGGAACTCCTTAATTTTTTCTTGTTTGGGATTTAGAAAATTGCGTATTAACTTTGCTTTTTCTTGTTCGATTTCTAGAAAGGAATCGGCGATTTCTTCTATATCTTTATTTAACTGTTCCGGTTTTTTGGGTTGCGAAAACAGTTGTTGTTCTGATAATTTTTGAATGAGATTTTTGGGAATATTATCCATGTAATCAGCTATTTCTTTACTGTTTTTGTAAATAATATCCTGTACAGCATCTATATTGTCATCTCCACCTTTTTCATAATACAAATGAATGGCCGCTACCATTTTTTCAAAGGCACCTCTTTCTGCGCTTCTGTTGAAATAACTCATCGATAGAAAAATCAAACCGGCTACCATCAACAACCCGCAAATGATTAATGCTCTTCTTTGTTGTCTGGTATTTGTGCTATTTAGCAACTCTTGACTTGGCCACTCGCAATCAAATGGAGCAGAAATCGAATCTCCGCTTGATGAGGTAAAATAAATACTATCTATTTGCAAAGCATGAGAGAGAGGATTATTATCCGCTAAAATTCCCAAGAAAGGTTTTAGATCTACTAATACTTGTGATATATGCTCAAAAAACGATAGTAACTTTTGGTAGTCAGGTGTTTCTAGTTTGACCAAACCTTGCGAGATATAATTGCCAAATAGTTTTTCGCAATCATCTAAATCCTCAACAGAAAACTGAAAACTTTGGTTGTGAGTCAAAAGCGAGAATTCACGATACCCTGCAACACTTTCCATAGATGTTAAAACGACGCGAATTTGAAGTTTTGTTTTTTGTAAACTAGATAGAATATTGATCTTGTTGCGAATCGCCGCCATTTGGTTCATTAACTTTTCTGGCTCAATCGCAGAGGCAACAGAGATTGCTACTATAATAATTGGTTTGCGAAAAGTACAAAAACTTTCCCATACATCTGCTAATGCTTTTTTGGCTTGAGGAGAGTTGTTATGCAACAAACTACCGGAAATACTTTGTACAAGCACTTTTTTCCCTAGATAAATGTCCAATTCACCGTTGCTTTGGAAATTGGGAAAAAATTGCTGCGACATAGATTGCCACCCGCTATAGTTTTTGATCAGTTGGCTTTTGCCACTTCCTGTTGATCCTAGTACGATCACTGGTTGGTAAAACAATACTGTACGTCGTAACTCTGCTGGAATATTGTGTTGGAACATTTTCCATAATTTGTATAGTTGCAGCGAAGATAAACGGCGATAACTCAACGAAGATTTAAATGGGTCTTGGTCTGCCGCTGCTGCTTTGCCATCTTTTACTTCAAAGATAAATTTTGATAGAAGATAAATATTTCCAACGGCAATAAATATCATGGCCAGCAATTCATGATTCTTAAACTCTTGGTTCGGCAAAAACAGCATTGCCGTACCAAAAATGAGCAAAATGGCTGCGATGTAGCTCAATATTTTTATCGAAAGTAAGTTTTTTACAAAATCCATGATTTTATCTATTGCTATCTATTAACAAAATCTCAAGAAAATCTTCTAGTTCGTTTAAAGAAGTAACCAAGTCTGGACCTGGCGATTTCATTTGTTGTTCTACTTGTTGCAAAATGGGCTGCAGTGATTCCAGCGCATGAGGAAGTTCTAGCTTGATGTTCTCCTTGAGTAACTCCCAGTAAGTTGATAGATCTTCCATATTGTTTAAATGTAGTTATTGATCAGGTAGTAAAAGGCAAAGATAGCTAAACATATAGCCACTTTTACTGCCAAAAAGTAATAAATGAATGTCGATGACTTTTCGACGACAAAAAAATTGAATTCTGGCTCTTTTAATCCCGCATTTGGAATCTGAGGAAACACTAGAAAAGACTCCAATCGTTTTTGGTAGCTCGTTGCACGAGTTGGATTGTCGATATAACGTCCGACAAAACCATCTTTGAGGCAAAAATAAAAAACTTCGTATATAAACTCATGAGTATTATTTTCGAGTACTTCGTCCAGTAAATTGTAAAACTCTACTCCACCATTTTCGATGCCGCCAAACTCTTCTTCTTGTTGTAGAGTCGGCCAATTACGACACTCGACATCAATGTGGCAGCGAATCATTTCATCAATGTGAATGACCAATGGAATAATGCACTTGCGCCAATCTTCGCCATATGCGTTTTGGCATTTCTTTTTTAATGAACATAATTGCGACCTGATCTCTTTTTTTAAGTTAACAAGTGCAGTGCTTTGCTTGCTTTTGTTGTCGAGAGAATCTTTAGAGTTTTTAACTGTCTTGAAAATTTCATTAATTGCCAACCACAGTTCGCACTTTACAATCTTTTTCTCACTGTTCATAGTTGGCTATGATTCCTCTTTGGTCAATATAAAGTATCGATGAACCTAATTGTGCTCGTAGTTCAGCAGGTTCGTTTGTGCTATCATTAAGAACTAGAACTAAGCGTTGCAAAAATATTTCAAGTATTATTTGTTCTTTTTCTTCTAATTTCTTTATTTGCAAATGGTATATTCTTTTTCTGCCGTGTAATGCATCAGGACAAGTCGTAATGTCTAACTTTTCAAAAGCCTCGACAATTTTTTCAAAATGACTATTCTTAAATATCTTTAGTGATTTGATCAAACTTAGTTGTTGCGACGGTTTAAGGTAGCGATTCTTTCCTAGAAACAACAGTTGTAACAGTAAGTCATAGTCCTCGACGATAGAGCTATCATAATGAGGGTGAATCGTATCTATTAGCTCACATGTTACACCTTCTAGCTTTTTGTTATGCATTTCTATTTTCAATCTTTGTTGAACGTTTTCTGAAAACTCAGGTTGGAACCACAAAGCTTCCACAACAATCTGACGCGGATGAGCAATGGAATCAGGCATGTTAAAAGATATTTGTCCTTTAAATTGACCAAAGTACTCCACTTCATATGAATTTATTCCGCTACGAATGAATGCTGGACGCAAAACCTCCAAACCATCAGAGGTCACCTCATATACTCCCAAAACCGAATGAATAGAGTATGTGGAGTCTATCGAGCGAATCGGATAATAATTTTTTGTTCCATCACAAACGATTGTTTTCGCTGTATCTTTTTTCAAATTGGCAATCGGTACAGTAAAAAGTTGAAAGATCTCGTCTGATACATGTTCGTGAAAATTCTCAGGTAGTGGTTCTTCAAATTCCATCTTAATATCAAAATACTGCCAATTCCTAGGAATCCCTTCTTCTGAATTCGCATTGACTTCAAAGTGAATATATAATTCAATTTCCGGATAGTGTAAAAAAGACCGCATTTGATAAACAGGATGATTTAAATCCGAATCCATTAAATGATGAGTTTCTTGTGATAAGCCATAACTAACATCACAAACAAGCCACTCCGAGAGACCTTGCTCATTTCGGAAACGAATCTCTACTGATATTGCCTTTTTTAAATGTTGAAAAATATACAACGAATTTGCATAGTCATCAAATTTTTGAATACATATCGACAGCTTACCAATATTGCCATTTCTCGGATAAAAAGCTGCAAAATGTAACTGCAACTCCTGCGGTGCTTTACTAATACTTTTCAAGGATATAGGCTGTATTTTTAAATCCATAACAGTATAAAATGTTGCACCTGGGGCACTTTTTCTAGTGAATAGCGGCGTTGCCAAAACTTCAGAACCTTTGGACAACAATATGGAGTCGCGCAAATTCAACGTCGTTTTACAACGCAGTATTCCCATTGCTGGTATAGGGATAAACAAAAAGGGAAACATCTGTAGTGCCAGACGCAACTGGGTATTCATAATGTTTTCACTACTTGCTTGCATAATGCGAGCATTAAAAAAAGCCATCGCTTCAATAATTCTTTTTGCATCTGGATCTTGTAAAATATTTACATCGACTTTACGATGTTGGTTCAAAAACTTTTTTAAAGCGCCCAACTCTTGATCAAAAAACTTTTTGCTATCGTCATCCATACTTTTACTAGCCACCTATATCTATACGTGGTCCTTTAACCTTGATCGCGAGTCCTTCTATGTCAGCTGTTAACTTTCCTTCGAGCTTTGTTTGCGTTCCAGACATAGATAGCGATTGTGCTTCTACTGCTGCTTTTTGTGAAGAAGCCTCAATGCTTGCCGCTGTTGCTGACAAGGTGGTATTGGTTTTTAGTGTCATGTCTTGTGTACTTGTAACTTCATATGTTGTACTACTTTGATGCGCTGTTTCTTTACTAGATTTACAGTTGATTGTTTCAGCATCGATAACAAAATCTTTACATTTTACGGTAACACTTCCTTTTTCACTGGTGAGAAAAATGCTATCTTCTGTTTGTTTTATCTCACTCTTGCTACTTTGACCCTCGCAGGTGGTAATGATCGTAGTTCCGTTTAGGGTACAAGTCTGGGTAATGTTGTCATCTTTATTGAAAACAGTAACTGTCACACCATGACCTTTATTTTTATTCAGTTCTATTTTGCAAACGAGATTTGTCATGTTACTGAAACAGTCCCTTCTGAAAACTTAATACTGGCAGTATGTGTAGAACTAGCCAGAGAAAAAGTGATCTGAAAATGCAAGCTAAATGGCTCTGTATTTTCTTGTTCTTCAATATCAATTAATGTTATGCGCGACTCATAAAGATGTATATTTTGTTGTATTTGATTTTTTACATAAGTAACCACTTCTAAACTTCCATAACAACTATGGTCTTCTATTCCAAAATTTTCCCAAACAGAGCCATACAATCTTTTGGTTGAGAGCATATGATTTAGATTATGTAAAACTTGTTCAAGTTCACTATAACCACGAGGACGCTCAGAAAAATTTTGCAAAAAATGCATACTATCTCCAGTAAAGAAAAGCAGTCACACCTTCAAAAAGTGGCTCATAGTAAAAAGCGATAGAGTTCTCTGCTAAAACGTGATCCCATTCTTCACCAATACTCAATTCAAAAATTTCGACTTCTTGGTCAAAAGGAGCACGCAAAGAATTTAAATCTTTCTTTTTTAACGACACTCCAGGAAGAGAGAACTTGCACATTCGTGGTAAGCGCTGTTTACTAGCCAAACGAAATCCTTCCATAGGCAATTTGTCTTGCACGTTTCTCTTATAAAAAGAGATATACACCTCTTTTGTATAGTAGAGTGCTTTTGGTAGTGGCTCAATGATCATCAAGTCACCTTTTCGCTCAAATTTATGAGTATAAGGTCGTAGTTCTTTATCACTAAGTAGTTCGTAAAGCGGATCTAAAATGCGATGCAAACAATTATAGAGATCATCGTGCTCATATAGCAAATTGTCATAGTTTATAGGTTGAATTTTGTTTAGGTAAATGCATACATTAAAGTAGAAATTTCTCAACATCTCGTATAAGTAAAAAGGATGCGGATGAATATTGGACATATTTTGCAAAAAATTTGCCAGACGGTAAGTATCAAACAAACAATGCCTGGCAGCAATTCTTTTTTCGCTATTGAAATAGCTAAGCTCTATACTTTCGATCAATTGGGGGCGTAACTTTTGAATTTGTAACTCTAACTTATTAATAACTCCTGGTAAAAATTCTTTGCGCAATTGCAACAAAGGTGGTATGTAACCATGATCAAGAGACCAAATGTTATCAACATCCTTCTCTAAAACGGCAATCTTCATACAATCCACAGTCTCTCTTTGTTCTTCGGGCGAAATTTCCAAATTGAATAACACTCTCGGAATCTGTGAACGTTCAGGAAAACAGTCGTTTTGTGGCATAACCTGATAGTTACGCGCTGATTTTTCATCACGTGAAGGTGGCCACAAATTCAAATATACATGGACTACTTTCCCTGTCAACTCTAGTGCTTTTTGCTCATTGACAATTTTGGAGTTTCCAGGAATACGAACCAGGTAACCACTGTGAAAAAAAATGGCACATATCTTTTCTAAACGAAGCAGTCCTTTCTTGAGAAACTCTTCATTCCACTCCAGTTGTGACAAACCATAAAAAGGAAGGCCTGTTAGTTGAAAACGATAGGCCATATCAGCCAGGAGCGATTCTTCTTGCGCGATTAAATGTTGTGGTAACAAACTTTGTCCTGTTTCCCAATAGAGTCTGGGAATTTTTGATAACAAAGGTTGTTCGTATTGATCTGTCATAGTTCTTCCAATATTATGCAGAGCCTTGAGTCGTACCCCATTGTTTACTTATGTTCGCTCCTTCTCTTACGGCAAAGTTGAGAACTTGCTGTTCACGTGCTGGGGTAATGGAAATTTCGAATCGAAAATTTGTCGGTTGTTCTACCTCTTGGGAAGGCTCTTCAGAAATAGCAATCATGCGATCTGTTCCGTTTAACTTGATACTTCCTTTCATATTCTTATCATCAGTATCTACAGCTTTGAAGTACTTTTTCTTCGGTGTATCGTATTCGTAAACGGTGAACTTTGCTTCGACAGAAGTATCCTGGATTCCCTTCAAAAGTTTTCCGAGCAACTCTGTTTTGTTGTCATCACTTACTTGCATAGATAGGTCAAATGAGCCTGTTATTTCTAAATTCCAAGCAAAGGCATTAATCACCCCGACCACTTTTACTGTTTTGCTCGCATCTTGAGGATTCATAGGGTCGCGGATAGTAAGATCTGCGGTAATGTCTTTTCCATCAACTTTTAGTGCTGTGACATGACCTAAGCGTGCTTGACAATCAGAATTGAAGCGAAAAGCTGAGGCACTATCACAATATTTCGAAACGGTAAATGGCATAGTTTCTCCTACGTTTATAAATATCTAGATTTCTTACTGGGCCAATTTTGGTTTGAGCATCAACTTAACTCTTAGTTCTTCAAATTGAATGTGAGGAACAATCTGCACTTCACAATCAAAAGAACCAATATTTTCCGCTGGAGTTACTTTTACGTCAATAGCTTTAAACGGAAATCTTTGCAAAGTCAAATCATTTGGGTCAACAACAGTTGTCACGTAGTTGGATAACCAGTTGTTGATTGTTGTGTAAATCGATGTTTCATCTTGGGAAGTACCAATGTTGTCACGCATGATACATCTAATGTAGTGCGCAATTCTACTAACAGAGAATGTATAAGAAAGATTGGTAACAAGTTGCGATTCCTGAGTTTTATCTATTTCGATAAATACTTTAGAAGCTTTAATGGACTGGCAACTAAAAAAAGTAGCGACACCATCATTTCCTTTACGGTAGAGCAACGGAATAAATCCGCCTTTGCTAAATTCCCATTCCCTGTAGTCTGGAATAATCATTTCGATTGGTATTTGAACTTTTAAGTTATTAGCTCCACCATCTTTGCGAAGAGAATAGGCAAATACAGGTAATCCATCTATGAGACCACCGCTGCGTACACCTCTAATGTATTGGCACCAACCGTAGCTTTGAAAAGAGCGCACCATGTTGCGCGCAAAAAGCGTTGCTGCATTTCCCCATAAGAAGTGTTCTGCACTTTCTTTTCCGTATTCATGTACATCAAAAAACTGCTTTGCTTCTTCTCCTTCGGCTTGTTCTTGATACGTCTTAATCATATACTTTGTATAAGAACCATAGTCAGTGATTAGCCAACTTTCATCAAGCTTTTCAATAAAGGTGATTTTGGAAAGAGAATAATGCCGATCTTCAAAGGCTTTTAGTATACTCTCATTGAGCGGATTGAATGTTCCTTGGCTTGGTAAATCACCAAGTTTTATTTCGCCTTCTTGCATAGAAAATGCTTTAGCACCAGCATTGTAGGTATAGACATCTTCACTATAATTTACAAAACCAAGATCTGGATTGTTATCGGGATCAAAAGGAAGTCGAACCATGTATTTTGGCAAAACAAGTCCAATAAAAGCAGCAGAATCTTCATTGCGTAGCTTTTTCCAAAAGCTAAACTCTGGTTCATCTAGCAGATTTTTTACATTTTTAATTGCCGCAAGTTCTTGTATGCTATCGCATTTAAA
Source organism: Candidatus Uabimicrobium amorphum (assembly GCF_009002475.1). Classification (GTDB taxonomy): domain Bacteria; phylum Planctomycetota; class Uabimicrobiia; order Uabimicrobiales; family Uabimicrobiaceae; genus Uabimicrobium; species Uabimicrobium amorphum. The sequence continues at coordinate 7,112,041 of NZ_AP019860.1, read as the reverse complement.
AAATTTAGGTGATGCTGAAGTGATAAAAGGAGCATAAGCGGCATTTGCCACTTTAGCCATACGACTTAACCAGTCCATATCTGGTTTAGAATGGGTAAATTCATAGAGACCGATCATCCCACCAAAGGGAGTTCCACCATACTGGTCGTATTCGCGAATATAGATGCGATCATATAACGCACCAAATTGTGGCGCCATAGTATTGTCTTGCAAATCGCGGCCCAGTTCTTCTTTGGTCACATCCCACAAATCCATTTTGACTGGAAAGTCTTCATTGTTCCACTCAACCATCTGCGCAAAATCGTATATTGAACGCCATGTTGATTCTATTTGTTTAAAATTTTTGTGGTGTAAAATGGCATTGACTTGGTTTTGTATTGCTCTTTGCACAGAACTTGTGATCATCTGTAGCATACCTTTGTCAAACTGCTGTTCTTTGACAAACATGACATTGTCTTCAACAGTTATAGTATAGTGATATTCTCTCCCCAGTTCGTCTGTACCGCTAACAAGCCATTGTTCTCCTTGTTTCTCTACTTTTGGCTGACTAAAAGCAAAGCCATATTTATCAAACACTTTTTTGAGTTCTGGGTAGTCTTGGCCATCTAACTCGGTTTGATATGTCTGGCTATCTTTTAGTTTGAACAGTGTTCTCTGACCAGGAGGAACATTGAAAATAAGTCCAGCAACGCCGTATAAAACGCGATCTTCAGCTTTGATTCTATTTAGTTCCACTTGTGGTAGAGGGATGAGAGATTCGTTTACTATTTTTAGTAGTTTTGCTGGCCACTGATTTTCTTCATACAGTGTAAGCAATGTATCCTCTATATTTTGATCGCTTTCAGGTATTTCAGCAAAAGAAACGGCAGTCCACGGCAAAGCAAGTGCAGGACGATTATTTCCTTCTGCCTCAAACAGCGTTTTGTATTTTGCCAAACCGTTGTTTAAAAGTTTTGGATTTTGATAGATTTTGTTTACTGCTTGTCGGAATAACTTATTGTTGTTGTAACCTGCTTGGACACCAAGTAAAAGTTGTTCTACTAATTTAAGCCCCTGAATTTTAGGAACACTCTCAATAATACTATGTGGTGTAAAACTATCCATGCTGTTAATGTTAAGCGCAACAGTTAGGTTACCATCATCGTCTATTTTGTTTTCGACATTTGCCAAAGTGATGTCTAGCTTCATTTCATCCATCACTTCTTCAAAATTAGTTCCATTTACAGCGTACATCTTACGTTCACTGAGATCTTCTCGGCGATCGGGTGAAAATCCTAAAGATAAGTCTCCTAACATGAGTATGCGCAGAGGAATGACCACCGGTTTAGGTGTTCCTTGTATATCTGTCACATACGTTAGAGTGATGCGAGACTTAGGCAAATTATCTTGAATAGCCATGAAAGCTCCTTTTTCTATTTCTACTATTCTAACAACTGCTCAAAAAATTGATTTTGTGAGTGAATGGAAACGAAACCATGATATAGAGTAATCGCTGTAGCTTTGGAAGCATTTTTGCTTTCCTCATCGTAGAGGGCATCAATTCCTAAATAACTTTTTGCTTCTAACTTCAACCATTTATGTTGTGGTATTGGCAAAATTAATTTGACAGTTAAGTGTAAAGTCAAACCTTCTAAAATATAAAAAATATCTTCCTGTAAACGTTTCTGAATTTCTTGTGTCCACAGAATACCAGTATTGGTTTCTTTCTGCTCTGCAACCAGACAAATACAAAAACTTGTTGTTTCAGCTGCCCCCTCACGTCCAAGAAAGTGAAGTTCGTTGAGCAATGATTTTCCTAAACGAAAATCATCCACTGGAAAACTGTGCACTTGTTGCCTTCTCTGTACACGAACGCCTAACTCTGGAAACACCGCCTTAAAGAGACAATGCAGCATTGTGACAGAAGCTAAGGGCAGCATATTAAATACAAAATATTTGATGTGCTCCCAATCGCGAAACACTGGAAATATTTCATTATGTTCAAATTTTTTAGTGATATTGCTTAGTAACTTTGAGTTGTATTCAGGATATATACTACGCAAATAAGAATGAATGAGATGATGTTCTAAAACATTTATAAATGCCGTAAATTTTTCACTATTGATCTCATCCGTTTCCATAAGTTGCGAAAAATAAGAAGGTAGTAGTCCTGTGGCACCTAGCAAACCAAAATTAACAGTAACAACAACTCGTTGTTGGCGATACACACTTAATTGTCTTTTTTTGTGTAAGATAGAATAAACTTCTTTATCCTGTATCAACCATGAGTTGTTTTTTTCTACTTGTTTCACTTCTACATCTTTAGAAAGGAAGACTCCTTCCTTAAAAAAACTTTGGTGCAATGACGGGCAAATAGTTCCTTGGTTAAGGTAATCAGTATCACCACTGCTAAAAAATAGAAGTTTTTTGTAAAAGTCTATTTTCTCAACTACTGTTGCATTTGACTGTAAATCTTTATTGCTAATGAACATAATTTGCTCATCGTGGAATCCACGGTAGTGCAGAAATTTCAGCAATGCAATTATGTCAAAACACTTTACAGTGCGTTTTACTTTTCTTTCTACTTTATCAAGATGTTCAAACGGCATAAAAATCTCAGAGTTATTTCAACATAGTTATCATTTGACCTGGATTTAGAATACGTATAACTCCTAACCATTGGCACAATAAAACAGAATCTTTGTCTAAGGTTGGAAATTTATCTATGGTGATTGTCGGTTTTAGAGGAAGCCAGGGGAAAGATGTTGCTGGAATACACGGCATCGGAGTTAAAACGCCAAGCGCTGCTGCTGTTGCTGATGCAACTTGAGGATTAGCGATAGACGTACAAAGTCCAAAAGGAAGAATATTGCTAAAAGGTTTGTGGTCCATAATATTTGCTGCTGGAGTTGTTGTAAAAACTGTTCTTGCAACAATTAAGGAGGAAACTGATACACCAAAACTACATTGGAGAGTAGCACCCATGCAAGTTTGTTGGGCCATAATTCTAAACCTTACAAAGTTAAGCAGGAAGTAGTTTAGCAATTTCTAAATCATGAGGGATAATGAAAGTATATCATGATCTACTTTTCATCACATCTCTGGTAAGCCAGCTCTTGAATATTTGCTAATAAATCAAAGGTTTTGTTGTTCATCTTAAAGTGTAGCTTCTTTGAAAAAAATTGGCCCTGACACCATTTATGATCAGTTTTTTCTTCTTTTTTGTGGGGAACTAGAGGAAAAAATTCTATAGTGTTGGGAAGATAGTTTGAGCCAAGTTGAAGATTTATAACATTTTTTATTTCTTGTGTCCATTTATTTTTGTTCTCAGATAGCATTTTTTTTGTTTTTACACCTGTAAAAATGACTAAAATATAAGAGTATTGCTGTCCCAACTCTATCTCTAGCGAAATAGCAAAAGAACAAGCGTAGACAAAATCAAGTTCTTCCACCATAGAAATGACTTCTTCTATCGGCCAAGTGAAGCCGCTTCTTGACGGAAAATCAGTCATTGTATAACGCCAATAGGTTTGATTTTTCATGAGTAACAGTGAGCCCAAGCTACCATCTCCTTTATTCATGCCTTCTGCAACAAAAAATCCAACGGATGAATTTATCACTTCTTCAGAAAGATTCTCCATCTTCCATGGAACTCCTGCACAAGGTTGAAGTTCAATATTGAGCAAGTCTTTGCGCCGGGAAGCAAGAACACACCCGCCCCAAGCAGCTTCGGCTACAATATTGCAACACTCTACTTCTTGTAATTTTAGCTCTGAGGAAAACTGAATCCAACGAGCCAAATCAATGGACTCAATAGCACTTTTCACCCATAAAGTACAGTTTTTTAGTTTTACTTTGGGAGCTTCTAGCAAAAGTTCTCTTAGTTTACGAGGGATGAATAGAAGACTGTTTTTGTATGTATTGAGAAGTTTAGGTTGTTCCTTGACTTGATTTATCTGCAAATAAACGTAGCTACGCCCAAATAGTAAACTCATCAATAGTAAATATGGTTGGTATTGAAAAAAATCTACTTCACTATCCACAAAATGTTGTTGCTTGTGCAGCGCAAACGTAAGTAAGCCGTCCCTTAATGCATATAAATAAGCTTGATCACATAGCAAAGGTATAGGTTGTGTACAATCTTTTCTCACAGATGAAAAAAACATTCCCAAAGCTTCCCCACTTTTGTAAATATGAGCTGAAAAATCAAATTGGCCTTGCACTTCGACATCATCAGGCAAAATTTGCTCTTTGAAATCTTTAAGCCATAAGTGGAAAATTTTATTAGTAAAAATGTGTTCAGGAGTTAGATTTGTCAAACGGTTCATTATAAACGCTTGCCCTTGCGGTACCAACACAGAAAAAATCAATCCCAGTTTTAGCGCTGTCATGATCGCAACAACCAACTTGGGTCCCATAGGCAAAACAATGCACATTATACTACCAGCTTTTACACCACTGCTGCGCCATTGCAAAGCTAAGTGCTCTACTTGCATATGTAAATTGTAATATGAAAGTTGTTGCCATTTCTGATTGTAATAGTAAAAAGCTACTTTTTTCTTATTGGATGTGTGACGTAAAACCAAATCGTAGTAAAAATTATAACCATTAAAAGGACAGCTATGTGCTGAGAACCTTTTATTCTCCACAGAAAAAAGCTCTTGCCAGAAATCTTTAGGTTTGGTATAGCTATCTTCTAACCAAGTGTTAGAAGAAAACTTGGGAAATTTTTGCATTTTTCATCTATAAATTTAGAAGTTTGTATTTTTTATGCATATTGCAAAACAAATCACATCATAACAATATTTCTGTGTATACGACTAATAAAATTTCAGAAAGACTATCATGTTTAAAGAAGGTATTAAGGTTACTTTACAACTTACAATAAATGGGCAATCCTGGAAAATATTGGGAGGACGCATAAAAGATTTTTCTCTGCAAATGCACAACTATGGATTTGAAGCTAACGCAGAATTTTGGATGTATAAAGAAGATGAAAAAGGACTTTTCTCTGCTTTTTCTGGAGATTCTTTGATAGAAGCAGAATTGAAACTTGAACTTTATTTTGAACGTCCTAAACCAGCACCCAATGCTATTGTTGCTAAAGGCATTGTCTTTGAAAGACAATTAAAAGAACGTGTTCTCAATCAGCCAGATGAACCATTCGTACGTTATTATCTACTTAGGTTCTGCGATGCTGCACAACTTTTTTGGACACATCATAAACCATGTAAACTTTTCACAGAAGCGACAATGCAGGATATTCTTGATTCTGAAAAAGGCGAAAAAATAGACATCAGCACCACATGGGAAATATTTACCAAACAACACCCAATACTTTTTCTAGGTTTTCCCCAAGATATAAACAATGCTTCTTTTTATGATTTCATCTTATGGTATACACATGCGCAAAATGGAGTATGGAACTACAAACACAAGGAAAATAAATACACAATAGAGCAAGAAAAAGAAAGCTCTACTGCTCTACAATTACCACGCGAAGACGTCAGTGAGTGGAGAGTCTCTTTACCGAAAATAATGCGTTACAACAAGAGAATACTAAATGGTTACACAGAAAACGCGGTAACTACAGACATCATACTAGATACCTCAATCAGTGACTATACACAAGATGTGTACATTCGCACCGCAATCAACAAACAACTAGAAGAGCAAACCCAACTGCAAAAAGACATTCACCAAAACGAAGAACACCAAGTCTATTTACAGTTCACCCATTTTCCCACAGTAGACGTTGTTCCAGGAACCATTATCGAATTTGATTCACAAAAAGGTTGGGAAGGCAAAGCTTATTTAAGTGAAAATACATATCGCAGTGTATCTCTAACAATCAATGCCTCTGCAGAAAGACAAGATCCTTACAGTGATTTAATCACAGCTTACAATTCCTATTTTTTTAATGTTCATGCGCGACTAGAAACCCAAGATGAAAAAAAAGTAAACCTTCCACATTTTCGTATTCCGAATTACAAAGTCTATGTTGAAGGAAAAGTAGTCAGCGATGGCGATGAACCTGACGAAACATATCAAATTTACGAAAACGAAGATACATCAGAAAAAATCTATCGTGTAGCTATGCCTCTCTGGGAAGATAAACAGGTGATTGTACCATTCGAACCTAACTTATTTTCTGGACACATATACTTTCCATGCTACAAAAACTCGCGTGTCTTAATCGAACTGAAATTTCAAACAGCAGCGATCTACCGCTTTTTAGACTGGCGTTTAGATTCTAAATTACCACAGGACACACAAGGAAACAGCATATTACTTGGATTGACAGAAAAGAGCGAAACAGCTGTTAAACACGTTTATGAAGACTCCAAGCCCGTTTTTAATATGTGCCGCAAAAATGAAAGTGATACTCAAGTTGTGGAGTTTAAAGAGGGAATTATTACTATAGAAACTAAGGATTAAATTTTCAAATAGTATTCAACATCAAATAGAGTTACAGTTGAAAAGATATATAAATTTGGTAATGACATTTGTTCGAAACATTCTTATAGTAAAAAATAATTATATAAACACGAATCTCTTTCGTTACCAAGATTCTGGATTTTGCATTTTATTCCACTAACAACAACCTAAAACACGATGATTTTTAACCATACCATTAGGATAACGTTGTGTATACAGCATGGCACCACCAGGTTCATTATATACATTGACTTCTATAGAACCAACCATTCCAGGCACATAAGGTGCTGCTGGAGGCCCGTTGTAATGGGTACCCGTATAATCAACCGTCACCTCAAGGAAAATACTCGCATTAGCACCGTTATTTTCAAGAATCTCGCGTACAACCCCTTCGATATCTGCCATCATGGGTGCATTTGTACCATCGGACAGCCCTACTAAGTTACGTACATCTGCCCCGTTCCCCCCCAACTGCTTTCCTATTAGATGCCCACGTTCATGGTGATAAGGGTGATTATTTCCCATATGTCCAGTGACATTACCACTTGCGACCGATGCTGGTGTACCAGTGCCTAGGTCTGTAGGTCTTATCACAGCAGAAGCATAAATTGGACGTCCCGAAAGATCTGCAATATATGTAGTTGCTATTCTCTGAATAGTCTTTTGTTTTTGATTTAAAGTTGATGGAAGTATTTGAAACACGTTATTATAAGTTTTTGCTTGAACAGTGTAGAAAGTACTTGGAAGTAGTTGAAATATTTTACCAGAGTGGCTTTTTGAACTTGAAACATTTGGGAGCATTTGAAATATATTATTTTTCATTTTATTCTCATATTAATCATTAATCACTAGTAACTATTGAAAATAGCAACCTAACAAAATAAATCTTAAAATTTCAACAAAAAACAATTTTTGATAATTTCTTCGTTTTAAAAACAGAGTAAAATGTAGTGTTAGACTCAGCCTACTGGTACCAGATTTGAATTGGTAACATGCTCTAGTCTAACCACTCGCATATATTTTAGATGCTATGAAGGTTTTCTTTGATGTAATTCACGCGTAGAATTTACCTTACGCATTCGTTGAAATTGCAATAAATTCCAAACGCAATGGCTGGAAGACCCTTTTATTGAAATTTTTGACAAACTTGGTGGCATTGAAAAATCTAAAGTCGTCTCCAAGCGCCTTTCTCCGCGAATGATTGAAAGAACCTGGGTCGAAACAATCCACCGTTCCATACGTATCGAAAACAAAACAAGCAAAAAAGTACAGATGCGACTTACCATCATCGATAACCCCGCAGCAAATATAAATTTCATCAAATCAACCCCCGCAGCAAGTAGCCAAGACGCAACTGAATACATATTTGATGTAGAAATGGAATCTGACGCCATACAAACACTAAAGCTCACATTTCAAGAAAATAAACAAGAAAAATTAGAGCTACCACCCCGAACGTGTTTCCAGTAGTCGTAACTCTTATGACGAAGAAATCGAAGAAGACTTTTTTGATGAAGAGATGGCCGAAGAAGAGTAGTTCGTATTGAAACACTTGTTTTTACAAGTGTTTCAACGTAATATGGGAACGCTTTAGTACAATGGTAAGGATCGTGATAAGAATATCGATGATTTGACAACTCAAGACATAAAGTTTGCAAATACACTCGTTCAAAGCAACATCATCGATACAGCGTAAGCCTGTTGAGATGGGAGAGGATTATCAACAACTTACTAAGAGAATCAGTTTAACAAAATGGCATATCACTAGCAAGTATCCAGACCAAATCCCGGTGTATGGAAAAGATATTTTCGTAAATAGAACCCACTAGGACCTGAAGGCGGGATCGGAAAAAGTGAGAAAAAAATTGGGCTAACTTGTAATTAAGTAAAATCGGTGATATAAATAGAAGTAACTAACACAACAAATAACAGTCTAGCACACATCAAATATACCATGTGGCTAGATAAAAAACTCTCATTATTTTACATAACTCCTTCTAAATAAATGACTTATTTAGGAGAGGCACATGAAGCGTGCGCAGGTAAAACCATCACCCATTCGTCACCGTGATGGCTTTCGATTACATTTTTCATTTCAAGGTAAGCAACATCGTCGTTTTTTTATTAAAGACGAAGATATTGCCTATGCATTACAGAGTAAAGTCAATTCATTAATAACATACGTGAAGTACGGTTTTAAAACCGTACCTCAAGACGTATCTGTTGCTGACTTTGTATTTAACACTGCAGTAAACCAACCATACCAACAAGACACACCAAAACCCAAAAGCGGTATGAAGCTGCTCACATTACTAAGCGAGTATGCTGGTACGATGAGCTTGCAAGCTAAATCAGAAACCACCATAAAAACGGAAGAGGTTCACATTCGTCATATGGAGCGGTTTCTTCAAGCAACTAAAAATAAACGGATTACCGTTCGTGAACTCAATGTTAAGTTCTTTTTAAAATACAAACAATATCGTTATGACAAAGGTGTACGTACCGATACGGTAAATAAAGAACTGACCACATTCCAACTCATGATGCAATACGCTGTTGACAATGCCTATGTCAAAGAAAACATCGTTAAACGCGTCAAAAAAGACCCCAGTCAAGTACCCGATTTCCGCTTTCGTACCAACAGTGAAATTCTCGAAGCTCTCAAAACAGGCAAGCATACAAAACGCGAAGAGAAGGAAATAAAAAGGTATCGTTACCTAACTCCTGAAGAAATAAAGCGTCTTGCCTCCATTGCCGAAGGAACTCCAACACACCTCGTTATTCTCGTTTTTGCATGTACTGGCATGCGCCGCGGTGAACTAAGAAAGTTACAGTGGAAGGATATTGACTTTACCAGAAATCTTATTTGGATTTCCTCTCAGAAACAATCTCGCAAGCGCAAAGAAGTCAAACGTCGCGTCGAAATGACCGAAAAACTCGCCGAAAAACTCAAAGAACACTACGAGACTTCACATAAAAGCAAGTGGGTATTTTCCCGTAAAGGCAAGCAACTCACTAATGATCAACTGTACTATCCATTTCAAAAGCTCATTCAAGGTACAGAGTTCGAAGGGGTTGGGTTTCACGTGTTTCGGCATTCGTTGGCCAGCAATTTAGCTGCGGAAGGAATCGATCAGAGAATTATCGACAGCATACTAGGACATCAAACAGAAGAGATGCGCGAACGATATAGACATCTATACCCGCAAAAGCAACAACAAGCTATTTCGAAATTGAGTTATATGTAATTCGTTTTTGGTAAGGAGGTATGTTGGTGAGAGGCCGAGCTGATATTCGCAGTATCAGCTCAGCAAGCCACATATCTTTAAGAGATTCTGTGTCTATACAACAATAAAATTATACACAGAATCTCTCCCTGTGGAAAGTAAAATTTAGGAGAGAAACAATGTCAGTGCAGCAAAAAATACTCGACAAATTAGATATCGAAGCCTTTTACAAAAGACACATGCAAGGCAAGATCACCAAAGGAAACAACGATTGGTTCAACGGCCATTGCCCGTTACCAGGTCACTCAGATTGCGCGCCCTCTTTTGGCTTTAATGCAAAAACAGGCGCTTTTAAATGTTTCGGATGCAATCAACAAGGAAGCGTTTTTCATTTTGTACAACAACTCAAAAATACCACAAATAAAACCTCTATCGACTTTCTATCCGTAGAAGCAGGTGTTAGTAAAAAAGAAAGTCTAGAAGATAAAGTATACCGATATCACGACAACCTGATGCGTAACTTAGACAAAAGTCTTGCCGCTGTAGAAGCCTTAGGCATTTCTATACATACCGCCAAAAAACTAAAGCTAGGTTATATGCCTACTTTTGGCAAATATGAAGCGCGCCTAATTTTTCCTATCTTCGATGAATATGGCAATGTGTTTACATTGAAAAAATACTCACGTAAAGCACCCAGTAAAACCAAATCTAAATTCGAGCGCGGTGGTAAAATTTCCCTATACGGTATTCACGAAATAACACCCTCCACTATCGATAAACCCGTTGTTATATGTGCCGGTGAAAAAGACAAAGCCGTAGCGCAAACACATCTTGGTGACGACTTCGTCTTTACCACTTTCACTGGTGGTGAAGGTTCGCTACCCAGCGACAAGCAACTCATAAAAACCAGAGAGAAACTCAAAGGACGCAATGTTATTGTTATCTATGATGTCGATGAAGCTGGCCAAATAGGCGCGCATAAGGTAGCCGGCTTTTTCTCTGATATTTGCAACGTGAAAATAGCCAAGTGGCCTGGGAGTTTCGGACGCAAATTTCCGAAAGGAGATATCACAGACTTTATTACCAAACATAAAGCCCAAGACAATGTCGAGGCATTGAGAAACATTCTAAACACTGCACAGCCATTTCAAGGTACAAAGATAAACACTAAAGTCAATGTATATAGAAAGCATACTGATATGGGAAATGCAGCAAGATTAGTTAAAAGACACGGCCATAAGATCCGTTACTGCCACGCTTGGGGTAAATGGTTGGTGTGGGATGGTACTCGTTGGGAAATAGACACTACTGAAGAAATTGTTCGCTTAGCAAAAGATACAGTTATCAGCATCTACCACGAAGCGGATATGGCAAAAAGTGAAAAGGAGTATAATCGCCTAATAAAACACGCAGAACGATCACAGTCTTATAACCGTATTATGTCAATGATCAAGCTCGCTAAATCAGAACCAGGTGTACCCATTCAAACATCGCAGCTAGATACAAACCCATGGTTACTGAATGTTGAAAATGGAACCGTCAATCTAAAGACAGGTGAGCTACAACCACACAACCCACAAGACCTTATTACCAAAAAAGCTCCTGTGCATTACGATCCAGAAGCTCCTTGCCCGACATGGAACAAATTTCTAGAAACCGTCACCAGTGAAAACGAAGAAATACGCAAGTTTCTACAATCGGCAGTTGGTTATAGTCTTACCGGAAATAACAACGAAGAGTGTATGTTTATGCTCCATGGCAGTGGGCGAAACGGTAAGTCGAAGTTCCTCGGTGCTATAGAAAAAATGATGGGGGATTACGCAAAGCCAACGCGTCCAGAAACCTTCCTTAAGAAACGCGGAAGTATTCCCAATGATTTAGCCGCACTAAAAGGAGCACGCTTTGTTCCTACCGTCGAAACAGAGCAAGGTGGTAAGCTAGCTGAATCGCTAATCAAACAAATCACAGGGGGAGATACAATACAAGCAAGATTTCTACATAAAGAGTTCTTCGAGTATAAGCCAGAGTTCAAGATTTGGATGGCGACAAATCATAGGCCTACCATTGAAGGAAATGACATGGCAATTTGGGAGAGGTTGTGTGTAGTACCTTTCAATACTACAATCCCTGCGCAAGAGCGTGATAAGTTTTTGTCGTACAAGTTAGCACAGGAATTGTCAGGTATACTCAATTGGGCGATAAAAGGTTGTCTCAATTGGCAAGAACGAGGTCTATGCAAACCTGATTCCATAGAGAAATACACCAATAAGTATAAACAAGACCAAAAGTAAAATATAGCTAAACATTTAATTTGAAGACATAGCAAAATGAAGAGATGTGCTCATTTCTATTTTGCCATGGGGTCGGTATGCCTATACTTGAGAGCTTTTATCAAGGTTTGCCTTTTATACAACAATCGTATTCAATTTTGAAAATTCGACTTCTTTTCAAGATTGTACTGTTAATAGAAACAGCAAAATGAAAACATAGTACCATACACTTTAAATCAAAACCTTAGCGTTGAGTACAGTTAAATGTGACTTTACAATAAGTTAAATATTTTCAGGAAATCCTTGTTTTTGGATAATTTCTGTTTTCAAATTTTCACTATATTCAATGATTGCAGATGCACAAAACTTAATTTTTTCTTTATCTAATCGTATACCGCTGTCATGAGAGTGTTTGTTTGTTATGTTCTTTACCTTTAATAATATATCTTTATTTTCAGACGTTGCTTTTTTACTATATACTAATGTTATAAGTTTGTTTGCAGATAGATAATTGACCTTTTTGGGATAATCTACTTTTCTATAGCAACATTCTACTTTTAAAACGTTTTCTAACCTTGATCGAATACTATTTGCTTTACCTTGTAATTCATCTTCGTCTTTCTCGTCTATCAAAGATGAGATAATATTATTTAATCTATTAATAGAGTCATTAATATTTGTAACACATAAGAGTACTGTAGATAAAGGGCTTGTTGTCCCACCTTTAGGTATCAAAACAGAAGAAAATATTGGTACAAAGTGATAGTTAGTCCATCCTAGGTTGTTACCTGTATGTGTAAAAATACACTTTTTAAAAAAAGCTTCATTTTGTATTTTAAAATTTTTTTCTTCTTTTTTTATACCCAAGTGGGATAGAACCTGTGCATCTTCTAAAGCATAATTCTTTATCAAACATGCGCAAAAATTGTCTGTGAGTATGGGGACCAGCGATTTAATATGGAATATACATTTACAAAAATCGCCACCAAAGACATGTCTTAACCTTTCGCGCTCTTCAAGATCTTTGATATTCCGAAAATCATGCCAAACTAAAGTTAAATATCGTTTTTTCTTATCAAGATCAAATTTTTCAAAATTGTCCCAGTGAGTTCTATCCATGAAATCGAGGATGACTTGTCCCTTTGTCTCGTCTAAGAGCCTGCAAAAAAAATTATTGATGCTGTCAATGTCATTAATTTCTTTCTTGTAAGGCTGTAAAACCTTTCTAAAGGTTTCTATGTAGTTTTTCATGAGATTCTATACCATCACTAAATATTGATAATTAGGTTTTATCTAAAGGGTATTGTAAAAAAGTTTTACGGTACCTGTGTTTTTTATATGTTTTTAGCCGCCTTGCGCTATAAAATTTCAACCATATCGCATTTGTGTTCAAGGCTTTATAGCTATTGTCAGATGTACTTCTTAAAATAGTCCGGTAGATAACCAGTTCCAAAATTACCAACATAAAAATAAGTATCTGGTTTGGCTTCTTTTTAGGTTTATCTGATTTACTATGTTATGTTATTTTTGATGGTGCAAGGTGAGTATGATTTTAGGTTAGTTATTATTACATGTCTTGTCTTTTTTTGCCACAATTTTTATTGCTGAAGTATGCATGGCCGATAGATTACTTGTAGCTGTAATTTGGAAGTTATTGAAGTTATCGGTTTTTACAATATACCATAATAAGACATGTATGTAAATTTGCTCTTTTTGGTTTCCCTATTGTAGGTTTAGTTTTAACATTTTTTAAACATAGAGATTATTTTATCACGAAAGTTTTACAGTAGAAATTGCAAACTCTTTTATAAAAGAACAGTTTCATAATAAAATTTAGGTGAACAAATTATGAGCATATTTTTTGAAGCTATACAAAAATTGGAAAAAAGCCAACAACTCGTTGGGCAGCCAATATCTTTTCAGGATTATATTACAACTTTGGGTATTGGTACAAAAAATACAGCGCAGTATATTTCTATTAATAGTCTTAACGACTTAAGTCGAGATTTGTACGAAGCAGATTGTATGGTATTTAGGCTGGGTGCTCCCAAAGGAGCCAGGTATACTCATTTTGCTTTAGCAAAAACTGCACAAGGTTGGGATGACTATTTTTTTATTGATGAGAATATTTTTTCTTCGACTAAAGTTGAAATGTATTTACCTGACGTATCCGTGCGCAGCTTGTTTGCTTATCAATTGCTACCTGTTTTGACCGAAACTTCAATCGTAAACTTAGCTATTGCTTCTGGCTTACTTCCTCATGCATTGGGAATATCTGCACAGCAAATTATACCAGCAACAGGTAAAAGCTCTTTTACTTTTGAATTTCAGCCAATATCCACTTGTGCTACAACACTACTGCATAACCAAGGACAAGTAGAAATAGATGCTTTATTTGTAGGACAACGTAACGATAGAGAATGTCTTTTTGTTGTAGAAGCCAAAATTGGTAAAGATTTTTCTTCGCTCGCCAAACATAAACTTTTGTACCCTATTCTGTCTGTTTGTGAAAAAATACCTTCTTATATGAAAGTTGTCCCGGTTTATCTCCGTGTGATAAAAAAAGATAATAGTATTGAATTTAATATTGCAGAGTGTGAATTATCTCGATATAACGACACATTTGGAGCTATGGATCAACTCAGGTGCCATAAAGTAAAACGCTATGTTTTACACGGATATAACTAGTTTACTTAGGCATTGCATTAATGAACTTTGGGGTTAAATCGTAATTGTTGTCAAGAAACCTCTATTTTGTCCATTTACCTTAATACTTATTTTTTTGCCAGAGACATATCCTGATTTACAGAGTATGAAAAATCAGATGTTAATATATTCTTATTAAATGTTTCTGAGTACTTAAAAAGCTCTATTCTTGGTAAACGCCATATTTTGACGATGTGATCACTGGAGCCTGAAACTATGTATTTACCATCTTTACTGAATGCTATTGATTTCACAGATTCGTTGTGTCCCTCAAAGCTAAACACTTGTTTACCCGTAATAATTTCTTGCAGTAAGATATTTCCATTTTCTAATCCCAGCGCTATTAGAGAATTTCGAGGGGAAAAAGCTAGAGAAACCACTTCACTACTTTCCAGGGCTATGACTAATATTTGTTTATTTTTTTGTATATCCCACAACTTAACAGTTTTGCCAAGCGATGCTAAAAGTAGACCGTCAGGACTAATTGTTATTGAATCTACTGGTGAGTCATGAGTATCAAATATTGATGAAGTGCGCTTTTCTAAATCCCATACTCTAACAGTTTTATCCCATGAACCAGAGAATAGTGTTTTTCCATTAGGGTGTAGCGCAAGTGATTTTATATAGTCACTGTGATCGTTTAAGATACTCATTTCTTTTTTTGAACCAATATCCCATATTCTTATTGTTGTATCTAAAGATCCTGAAATTATATAATTGTTATCTGCACTAAAAACTAATGAGCTAAGAGGTCCAGAGTGCCCTTCTAAAACAGATACCTTTTGCAGTGTTTGGATGTTATACAACTCTATGGCATTATGTGTTCCTGCTGCAACTAGAGTGTTATCTCTGTTTAAAGAAATCGAATTTACTGGAGAGCCACAAGTTACAACTTTTGTTGCGTGTTTATTTGTAGTATCCCATATTCGTACAGTGGTATCCCACGAACCAGAAACCACGAATTGCCCCTCAAACAAAACAGACAAAATATAATCGCTATGTCCGCGAAAATTATGGACTGGCTTATTTTTTCCTAACTTCCACATTTTTGTAGTGTAGTTCTCTGAGTTGCAAGCTATAGTTTCATAGTTGGGATTAAACGCTATCGAGTTGTAAAAGAAGGTTTCCTCAATGGCATATACTTGTTTTCTTGTTTCAAAGTTCCATATCTTCACACTTTTATCACAGGAAGCGGATGCAAGGTATTTTCCATCTTTACTAAAGGCAGTACTAAACACATAGTCACAATGTCCTCTAAATTTATATTCTTCTTGCTTTGTTTCGAGATTAACAATTATCACATCGTTATCTTTAGATGCTAGAGCAACCGAGTTTTGGTTTGGATGGAATGCTACCGAATAAAAAGTACCTTCGAAGAGAAGTTCTTGTTGTTTTGTAGAGATATTCCAAGTTCGAACAGCTCTATCGCATGAAGCAGAAACTAAAATCGTTCCATCAGGGCTAAAGGCTATGGCGTTAATTAAAGCATTATGTCCTTCAAATGTATGTAACAATTGGTGTGTGGAAAGATCCCAGATCTTTATTTTAAAATCCTTTGCTGCAGAAGCGAGTAGTGTTCCTTGACAATTAAATACTACTTGTTCTATCGATCCACAATGCCCTTCAAAAAGATATTTTACATCTTGGTCGATATCGTATAAGTAAACCTTGTTGTTTTCTAAACCAACAGCGACATATTTTCCATCTGGACTAAACGTAACGGAGTCAACACGAGATGGAAAAGTAACCTTTCGGTCTTTTTTTGTAATTAAATCATGGATAAGAAGACTGTTGTTACAGGTATTAAAAACTAAAAAATTTCCGTCGGGGCTAAAAGAAATAGATGATTTTTCATTGTAAATATTTTTGCCCCCTGGATTGCTCCAAAGTAAAGAGCTATAACTACGATTTTGGCATATCCAAATCATTACGTAGCTAGTTTTCTTTGCGGTCTCAATTTGGTTTTCCTGTTGAGTATTTGGTACTTCTATACTTTTTAAAAACTTCAAACTTTCCAGTGCATAGGCTCCGCATTGATTGTATAAATTCTCTGCGGTATGAAGATCAATTACATTTTGGGAACCTTGATTATGAATGTTATCTAATAATTGTTGATACGTCTCTTCGGATTTTCGCAAAGCTATTTGGGCAAGTTGTATGTATGCGTCATTCCTTTGTTCAACGATCTTTTTTTGTAGTTCCTCTGCCATCAATTTTAACTTTAATTTTTTATCACGTGCTTCTTCGATTTCAACCTTTAGTTTATCAACCTCTTTATTGCCTTGAATAGTCGCAATTTGTGCATTTGCTAATCCAAAATCTTCATGCGCAAAGGCTATCTTGGCGTACTCGATACGTGCGTTTTGTTGTCCTTGTTTAGCGTCTTCATTTCCATTCCATAAATCAACTGCTTGGTCAAATCCAAAAATAGCCTTTGAAAAATTTGTGTATAAAATATCAAGCTCGTTTTCTAAAAGCTCATTTTTAATTTGATTACAGCATTTATTTAGTACAGTTTGGGCCGTATCTGAAATCATTAGACTTTCGCGATGTTTTAAGTAGTTTTGAAGATCTTTACGAAAATCTTCAACCGCTTGGTAACGTTTTTCAATTTCTTTGGCCATGGCTTTGTGGCAAATTTGTTGGAGTTCTCTGGGAATTTTATCTTCAAAAGTTGGTAGCTTACCAGTAACTGCTGCAACCAAAGCTCCTATAGTACTTTCGCCATGTGGAGGTTTTCCCATTAGAATGTGGTAGAGAATTCCTCCAAGAAGATAAACATCAGTCCATGGCCCAATATTTTCGCCTACCCCCTCGGCTAATTCCCAAGGCATGTAGCATGGTGTTCCCATAGGAGACTTTACCATAGATTTATGAATTGTTATTTCGTCAGATTTATCTTTATCTTTAACGTTTACAGCGATACCCCAATCCATCACTAGTACTTCACCAAATTCTCCTACCATAATATTTGAAGGCTTGAGATCATTATGAATGATATCTTTACTATGGGCATACGCAACAGCATTGCAAACATTTAAGAGGATTCCTAGATGCGCCTCCAAATCGTATGAATTTGCTTTTTCCTTGTGGTAGTCATTGCGTGGGTGTAGTAAGTGCTTCCATTCTAAGCCACCTACTAATTTCATCGCTAATATTACTCCACCATCTTGATCTTGACTTAGCTCATGCACTGGAACAATATTAGGATGTTCAAGATAAGCTGTAACAAGCGATTCTGATATAAACTTACTCTTGCTAGCAGAGTTTTCTTTGTTGGGGATAATTTTCTTTATAGCTATTTCTCGCATTAAACTATTCTGTTTCCCCTTAAATATAATCCCCATGCCACCGCGCGTAATTTCATTTAGAAGTATGTAGTTAACTGATTGCGTTGCTAAAGAGTTATTTGTTTCCCCTTGTGATTCATTTTCAGTGCTTGTGATTGTTTTGTATATAAAGTCCAACGGTACAGTTATATCTTTAGTAAAATTTACGTCTTTGTAAGTGTGCTGTGGGTCAGATTTGTCTATTTCAGGAATTATATTCCCCCATAGTTTTATAGTTTTTTCGCTGTCCATTGTAGCCTCATATTGTTCGCATTTTGTAATATCACTTTTTTCATAATAGGAGTTAATCGTTTTTTTTGTAAAAAATGTTATGTAGTTAAAAAGCTACAATAATAAAATTTCCCCCTTATACTTTTGCATCTTTTCTTTATGATATCCATATTCAATTTGGGGAAAGAAAATGCGACAAAATACCCTTTTGCTGTCGGGTTCATCTCTAAGAGAGACTCAAGTTTCTCTATATCTTTCATTGCCAATTCTTCGTTTTTCTTGGAGTGTGCTTTGAAAAACTTAATTTCCACAATAGCCAGCACATCATCAGCAAAAACTTCCCAGAAAAACTTTTCTTGTTCGCGTTTTATACCTTTTTTTACATAGATAGATAAATCTGGCTTCTTTGAAAGCTTACTATTTCCATCGCGAAAAGAAGTTTCGGTATGTATTGAAAAACGATCACCTAATTCACCTAATATTCGAGCATAAATATGGCATTTGAAATCATCTTCAGATAAAAAACAATATGGTGACTCTTTAAATTTTTCTTGCACGTCAATAATCGATTTTTCTAATAACTTTAGAGCTTCCCTCTTATTCATTCCCGTTCTCCTGGCTTTCAATTTCTTTCAATGTTTGACCATCCTTATCTTTCCACTGAATCAGGCCATTTGTATTACCACCCCTAACTATAGCTCCAGCAGTACTTGGACTAGAAAAATCATGATCTCTAGTAAAAATGAGGTAATCATTTTCTTCAATGAGAATTTTTTTATCAAGTAACATTTGCCTTCTATTTTTAATAGCATTGCTCACAGAGGGTCTCAATTTAAAAACTGCTTGTGACCCTTTTAAAACGATAAAACCACTGTTAGTTCTGCGACCTTTTGCTTCCAATTGCTTTATTTTGCAGTAAAGGACTGAAGACTTTGCCTTTGATTGTTTCGTTGAAAAGTAGTATACACCTAGAATTGGTAATATCTGGTAAACACATTCTAGAAAAGCGTTCATGTAAGCTATTTCGGACTCCGGTAGTTTAGCTCCACTTGTTTGCGCATTATGAACACTAACAGCATCCACTTCTCTAAACTTATCGATGAGTTTACCTTCGAGATATTTTATATGCGATTTTGTTAAGTTATCGTCTTTACTAATGAAGGTGATTACTTGTGTCCAGTCGAGTGTTTCATGTTTTTTTAAACGTCTGCCAATATCCTCAGCTTCGCCAATATACACTGTAGGATTGGAATCCTCTTGGTCACCAAAGAGTAGATAAATACCCGGTTTTTCAACTTCGTCTCGTTTTAGCAATGTGTTAAACTCATTGCGAGGGCAAGCTATTGCTTTGCCAGACCAATTTGATATTTCTGCTATTCTTAGACCGTCAGCATGTCCTTGGGCTAAAAATAATTTTATTGTGATAGGATGCATATAAGACACCTCAAAGATTATTAGTATGAGTTTTAATTCTTTAATTTAGGTAAAATTAAAATTTTCGTTCATAGATGTGATAAATATTTACTCCACTTAAGAAATACAAAAGTTATTCTCTAATATTGAATTTTCCCTCTTCGTTTCTTTGATCTAGCTCTTGTCCTAAATTAATTTCTAAGTACAGTGTTAAATACCCTAGTCCGAGAGCAATAGTTCCACCAAGCGCAAAAAAAACACCATCCATCTGAGCTAGCCCAAATTGTTTTAAGATGTTACTGTGCGCTAATCGTATAACTACAACCGTCCACAGTATAAACCAACCAACAAGGTAGTTTAGTACTCCTTTTGTTGGTGATGCAGGTATTCCAAAGTGAATATACATGTAAGTAATTATTAAAAGAGAGATGCCTATTATTATAATAGAGGGATCTTTCAAAAAGTATAACACCATGCCGAAGCATAAAGGCGTTACCAATTCTATAGCACTCGAAGAAACATTGTAAATTTTCTTACAACCAACACATTCATATTTTTTGTTGTAAAACAAAACATTCGGTAGGAATAGAAAGAGTGTTGTGAAAAAGTTTTCTTGTCTAAAAGCAGAACTACCGCAATTTGGACATTTTTTATTTAGTAGTTTTAAATCCATTATTCCTGATCCAGATCTAAATATATTAGACAGGTTATGTTTTTGATAGGTGAGACCTTTGTTTGTGTTCTTCAAGATAGCGATAAAAAGTCCTTTTGGCAATTCCAAGGCTTTTGCATATATCTGTAACAGGTGTTTTATTTTCTTCATAGAGTTGTAGTGCTATTTGAAATTTTTTGTCATCAATTACTCTTTTGCGGCCGCCTTTACGACCACGAGCACGCGCAGCCGCTAAGCCAACTTTTGTTCTTTCCTGAATAAGATTTCGTTCTAACTCTGCAAAAGCTGCTGTAACATGAAAGAAAAACTTCCCTGTAGGAGTCTCTGTGTCTATAGCCTCTCTTATACTTCGAAATGCAACACCTATCTTTTTTAAGTCATTTACAAATTCGATGAGCTGTTTTACCGAGCGTCCTAACCTATCTAAACTACAAACAACGAAAGTATCACCCTTTCGCAGCTGGTCCACAGCTTTCGCCAATTCTTTTCGGTCCTTACTAGTACCACTGGCATGTTCTTTAAATATTTTTTCGCACCCTATTTTCTGTAACTGATCTACTTGACCATCTAAATTTTGATCTTCAGTCGAAACCCGTGCATAACCAATTAACATGTTATATCCCTTTCTTGCCAAAACTCAACTTTTGCTGTTAATTTTGGCATTTTGATTTTGGCATGAATTTTAGCATGAAATATTGGGGGATTACAAGGTAAAAAGGAAGGATTTTAAAAGAGTGCCAAAAACGGCCGTTTTTGGCGTGAATTATTTAGAGCTGAAGTGCTTATAAAGAAGATAATTATTTTTGTGATTTTTTTAATTGTGTTTTCAATTTTTCATTTTCACTTTTGATCGCTTGTAATTCCATCTTCAAAAGCCTTTTTTCTACCTTAATGGCTTCTTCTACATCAGTCTTATAACTAGACTCAAGTTGCTGTATCTTTTTTTCTGCTAGTTGATATTGGATTCTTACTACAACGATGTATACACACAGACATGATATAGCTATTAGATAAATTTTTCCGGCCTTAAACTTTTCTTTCATATACTTATTTTTTACAGCTGCGGCTCCTCTTTTTTTAGAAGAGTTCATTTCGTTGTATTGTTTTCCATGCTCCATGGCACTATAGATAGCAAAAATTGCCATAACTGTCGGAATGGCAATAAACGCCAAGTTAACCCAATCTCTTATTACGTCGATATTATTATATAGGTAATATAGATATTCCATTTCTTTTCCTTTATGGTCCAGTATTTTTCTTTTCCATTAAAGCTTTTTTTAGTTTTTGGATTTCCTGTTTTAATTTTTTATTATGAGTTTTTAGACGTTCAATTTTTTGGTTTTTCTTTTTTATTTCTTTTTGTAAGTTTTTATTTGAACCAGTGAGACTTTCGTTTTCTTCGTTTAGACGATCATTTTCTTTTCCTAAACGGTCATTTTCTTTATCTAGTCTTGAAGACTCTTTTTGAAGTCGCTCATTACTCTTTTTCAAATCGTAGTTTTCAGATTTCAAAGCCATTATTTCTTCTTCATTCTTTCTTATTGTTTCTTGTCTGACTTCGATAGACTTGTATATATCTTTTAAATACATCTCTTTCTGTGACGGTGCGAAGTACACAAAGATTGCCCAAATGGTACCAATTATTGTAAAAATACCAGCTATTATTGTAAAAATATTAGCTATTTTATCTGTGGAAGAATTGTCTTTCATTTAATCTTTCTCCCCCATTTTACTTAATATTTCTTTTAGCTCTTGTTTATGTTGGTAATCTTTATGTATAAACATTGCTATAGTCATAAGAGTTACGCAAAGTAAAAGAAGGAATATTTTTTTCGTTTTTTCGAGCTTGTTTGTAAGATCAGATATCACTCTTTCTTGTTCTTTTATTTTGCTTTTTTGTTCCTGTATTAACTTTTGTTGATCATCTTTTTTGCTTTGACCTTGTGACACTTTTACCTCTTTTCTTTTTTTACGTACGGTTGAATTATCAAACTTGATATCGAATATAAATATTTCGCTAGATATTTCGGTATTGAATTTTATTATTCAACTAGCAATCAGAGTGGTTTTTACTCCGATCATAATTTTAGCATAAACAAATCAACAATAAAACATATCGTTTTGAACGATACTAAAGTCCCAAAATCTGCTTCTTCTTAGCGCTGTATTCTTCATCGGTAATGAGATCTTCTTCCCATATCGCTTTTAACTCTCTTAACTCTTCAGCTAGCGATTTTTTATTTTGAGAAGTTTGCTCATTATTTGGAGTTTCATTTTTTTCTGTCGCTTGAGATTGAGTTTCGATTAATTCCTCAATGAGAAGTTTATCTTTATGCCCAATATTTTTGTTCACGATATTATCAGGTTCTGGTAAAGATCCTTTTGGGTATATTTCGCGTACTAACTTCTGGTTTTTATCATCGGATTTTTTCTCTATCTCTTCTTGCTTTGGATCGTCGTTCGCTAAATCTATTTCATTTTCAACTTTTGACACTTCTGGGCGTTGGGCAATTTGTTCTATTTCTCTTAAAGGCTCCATACCCAAGTCTTGCCGTAAATCGTTCATTGCGCCATATATCAAAACGTAAAAATTGTATGCTTGATTTGCAATGGCTTTGTCAGAACATTTTATTTTGACCTTCATTTCCGGCTGAATTTTTTCGAGATCTCCGAGTAAACGCTTTTTCTTATCTTCCAAACTTTCACTTGTAAGCCATTTATATGCAAGAGCACTTCCAATTCCAACAGCAACCGGCAATGCAGCAAGAGCAGCTATGCCACCAAGCATAGATCCACCGATAGCAGCTAACCCACTTGCGATGCCTGCTGCTGACAACCCTGTAATCCCAGCACTATATAACGCTGCTAAGCTAATAGTCGCACCAATTCCCAAACCAGCAGCCCCGGCTCCAGTAGTTCCCATATCAACACCTTCGGCAAAGCTCAACAACTGCTCTACTTCTTCGGGCATTTCTGCCATTTGCTTTTTGGGATTTTCGAGGAAGAATCTTGCTTGTTTGATTAATAAAATAATAACGCTTAATTCTTTATCGTTTTTATATATCACTTTTCGCTCCTTGAATTTAAGTTGCGTCTTTTAACTTATGATCAAGCCATTCGTAAATTAAATTATCAAATCTTTTCTTTAGCTCTTCGTTCTGCAACAACATCGTTGCCATTGTTTCATGTGCTGTAAGGCTATCCATAATTGCATTTTTTGTTGCACCTGGAAGGTTGCCTTTCATCACCTTATCTTTGGGGTTGTTTTTGACTTGATCTATGATCTGTTTATCCTGAACCAGAATATCAGTGAGTGCACTGAAGTAGCTAAGAGAATAATTTTCCATAAGATCAGCGTCTCGAAATAGGTCATTAATTTGTTGAATAATTTGTGACATTCGGTCTTTTTTGGGGTCTTTGCCTTTTGCCGAGCCGAGAGCGTTTGTGGGCTGTAGCTTTTGTTCTGCCTCTAGTTTTATGGCATGCTGTTGTAATTTGCTTAAACGGTAGTGGGTCAGTACGACATCATTTAGGTTAATTGGGTCACTAGTTTTTTCTGTTTTGAGGTGGCGAAATAGAAAGCGACTAAATATGTTGAGCTTTTCAAGATCGGTGTCACCGAAGGCGATAATTTGCGAAACGAATTCGTAGTAGCGTGAGAAGCTACCTAGGTCTCTTTTAAATATCTTGAGTTCGTCAATTTGCTCGCGCGTTTCCTTAATTTCTACTTGGATGTTGCCAATGCGAATTTTATCTTTGTCTTTTTTCGCGTAGTGTAAGTTGCGTTCCAGGTTGAGTAACTCATCTCGTGTTTGTTTGTAGCGATTATTAAAGCGGTCTACCGCAGGTTGAATAATCGATTCCAATTTTTCTTGGGTTTTGTTCTTTGGATCGTAAAATGCGATGGCAAAGGCATCAACTTCTTCAAGAGTGTAAAGGCGCGATGCGTTGAGTTTATCTTGCATATCATACACAAGGTTAGGATCAGACATATCCGTAAGCTCCGCAGTACGGTAGTATGGCTCAAATGCCGCACGTACTTCCTCCGCGTTGTTGACAAAGTCGAGAATAAATACCTCATTTTTACCGGGATAGGTACGATTTAAACGAGAGAGGGTTTGTACACACGCCACACCACCAAGAGATTTGTCAACATACATCGCACACAATTTGGGTTGGTCAAAACCGGTCTGAAATTTATTCGCGACAAGCATCACTTGATAGTCATTAGAATCGAACGCCTTGCGTAGGCTACGGCGATTAAGACCTGGATTCATGCTGCGTTCGCTAAACTCCTGATCTTCGTCCTTTACCGTACCAGAAAAAGCCACTAATGCACGTACATTGTCATAGTTGTTTTCTTCAATATAAGCATCAAACGCTTGCTTGTAACGTACCGCCTCCTTGCGACTTCCCGTTACCACCATCGCTTTAGCTTGTCCATTCAGTAGATGGGCAACATGACAACGAAAATGCTCAATCGCAATCTGAACTTTTTGCGAAATATTGTGAGGGTGTAGTTTTAACCAACGATAGATCTGACTCTTGGCACGTTTGGTTTCAATTTCATTGGTGTCGTGCTGTGGATCTTTGTGTGCAAGTTGATAGGCCATCTCATACGAAGTGTAGTTACGCAACACATCGAGAATAAAACCTTCTTCGATTGCCTGTTGCATCGTATATACATGAAATGGTGCGGGAAGATTGTCCTTGTTAATCGGTGCATCGGGGTTGGGAGCACGACCAAATAGTTGGATCGTTTTTTCCTTTGGTGTGGCAGTAAAGGCAAAGTAACTAATATTTTTGGCTTCTTTTAACGAAGTAATTGACATCGTCAACATATCCTCAGCACTGATCTCGCTGTTTTCATCAATGTATTCAGTCGTTAGAGTTTCGATGAGTTTTTTGGCTGCCTTACCTGTTTGTGAAGAGTGCGCTTCATCGGCTATAATCGCAAAGTTTTTCTCTCGCAGTGATTTCTGTTTGCGGATTTCATCGAGAACGAAGGGGAAAGTCTGTATGGTGACAATGATGATTGCTTTTTCTTCGGTTAGAGCTTGAGATAGTTGTGTTGATTTAGAGTTGGAATCTTTGCGATTGATGTGCGCAATTACTCCTTTGTGATGGTTAATGCTAGAAATGGTACCTTGCAGTTGGTTATCGAGTACGGTGCGGTCCGTCACCACAATGACTCCATCAAATATTTTTTTATCGTTCTCATCATGTAATGCAGAAAGTTGATGAGCTGTCCAGGCAATAGAGTTCGACTTTCCAGATCCAGCACTGTGTTGGATGAGATATGTGTGGCCAGCTTTTTCTTTTTTTACCGCTGCGAGTAAATTGGTAACGGCTTCCCATTGGTGAAAGCGTGGAAAGATGAGCGTTTCTTTGATGGTTTTCTTGCCATTAATGTCTTCCTTTTTCTCACTCTTGAGATGGATAAAACGTCCGAGGATATCGAGCCACGCATCCTTTTGCCAGATCTTCTCCCACAAGTAAGCAATAGGATAACTATCGGAATTGGGTGGGTTTCCGGCCCCACCATTGTTGCCCTGGTTGAATGGCAAAAAGAACGTGTCTTTTCCGGCAAGTTTGGTGGTCATATATACCTCAGTACTACTTACCGCAAAGTGTACCAATACACGTTTGTTGAATACGAGAAGAGGTTCTTCTTTGTTGCTTTTGGGATCTTTGGGGAGTCGATTTTCTTTGTATTGGTTGACCGCATCATCAATCGATTGAGTGACATCGCTTTTTAGCTCCACTGTGGCTACGGGAATGCCGTTGACAAATAGCACTAGGTCAAAGGAGTTGTTATTGTGTTTGGAGTAGTAGAGTTGTCGTACTACTCTTAGGCGGTTTTTTTGGTAGTGGTCTAGCAAATCGGGATTAGCTTGGTGTTCTGGTTTGAATTGGCATAGTTTGAGTTTCGCTCCTCTGTCTTTGACTCCTTCGCGTAGTACCTTAAGTGCACCATGTTTTTGCATTTGTTTGGCGACCATCTGGCAAATGGATGTTTCAGTCTCGTCTTTGTAAAACTGTTGGAGTTTGGCGATTTCTTTTGGGCGTGTGTCTTTCAGGAAACCGATGAGGTCTTCTGGGTAGAGTGCCAGGTCTTTATTGTAGTTGCTGGATTTGCCTTCTTCCCAGTTGTTTTGCGTTAGTTTAGAGACTATGTCGTTTTCAAAGTCTTGTTCTTTTTCGCGATCAGTCATTTTGCGCTTCCTCGATTTCTTTTGGAGTTACTTCGTTTCTTACATCTATTTTTCCAGTGACTGCTGCCGTGATTAAAGCGATACGTTTTTCTTTTAGAAGTGCTATGGCTGTTTGGGTTTTGTTGATTAGAACGTCTATTTTTGCAGTTTTTTGATTGAGATACGTTATAATATTTTTTTGCTCAGTCAAACTGGGTGTTGATATATTACAAGATCCTAAGGTTCCAAGGTATACAGCTGGTTGTGCACTATATCCTGCGTTTTTCAAGAGGTAATTTTGGAACATAAAACTTTTAAAAAAGTAAAATAAAAATTTGTTAATTACTCTTTTATTAACTCTTATAGTTGCAACATTTCTTTGTGTGGCAAATTTTTCTTTTAGCTTTTGAACCAAGGCAACTTTCCCAATTCCACCGATTATACCTAGTTGTATATCCCCACTCATTACCAAAAAAGACTTTGTTATGGTTTTGAAATCTACTTCTGAAATTTTAGAATCATCATCTCTAAATATAAACAGATCATTTCGTATATTTCTTACACCTAACAAACGATACCCTTCATCAACTCTTTTAAAAGAACTATGAGTACCGTCTTTCAAAAGGACTGTTAATAACTTTAACTTGATGCTATCCCAATGCTCAGGTATTTCTCCCAACCACTCTACTCCGGAATCCTTCATTTTTACGTTGGGATCGAGTCCTTTGGTGACGGCGTGTGAGATCACTGCCTGGCGTTTTTCCTGTAAAAGTTCAATCAACTTTTGTTGTTTGGCAATGATTTTGTCTATTTTTGCCGTTTCCCTGTCGAGAAATGTGGCAATGGCTTTTTGTTCGAGGAGAGGGGGAAGTATTAATTTGAACTCTTCTACAGCTTCTTGGGTAATACCATGAAAAGTTGTACCTGATTGCCTCAAGGCAACAAATACTTTAAAAACAGGTGATATCAATAAATAGTAGGCATACCTCGCTATATATTTTTGTTGTAAATCTCTAATTATGAGTAAATGGCTATTGAGGCAAGCTTTGCCTGGTAATTCTTTGATATGTGCTATCTTTCCAATAGTTCCATCTTTTGTCATTAGCAGATCGTTTTTCTTAATCCAAATATCTTTATCGAGTTGATATCTTTCTTCGCTAACATGGTAACAGGCTTCCCAATTTACACCATCTTTTTTATCAAAATGTGCTCCTGTTACAAGGTAAGGACCTAATTCTGTATACTCATCCTTACGCAAATTTTGCCAGCCAACGCGTCCTTTTACATAAGAATTAAATTTTATTTTTTCTAAAGACCAATGATTGGGTATTTTAGTAGTTTTAGGCATAACAGAATCTTTATACTCAGGATAGGGTTGATAACTCACGAATGAACCTCCTTAAGAAGTTCCAATATCTTCTTGGTTACCTGATCCAAATCATGATCGATTTCCTGCAAACTTCGTGGCGGAGTGTACTTGTAAAAATGGCGATTAAACGGGATCTCGTATCCGACAACTCCCACCAGTCCATCCTTGTCATCTTTTTTCTTCTCATCAATCCACGCCTGTGGTACATGAGGTTTGACTTCGCGTGCGAAATACTCTTCGATATTCTCGGTAAGTGTTACGTTTTCATGATCGCGTAATTCACTATCTGCTTCGATTTTACCTTTCTTATCGCGACAGATTTCCGCATCCTCACAACGCTCTCCGAGATTACTCCACACAAATTTCAATTGCGATGCTGATAGCTTTTTGTCTTCGCGTACTTGCTCAAATGCGATCATAAACTGTTCGCGGCTATTGTATTCTTTGCCAACGAGTTGCTCCAAAGCATTGATGATATTCTTCTGGATTTCGCCCTTTATTTTTCCCCACGCTTTTTCTTGTGTCAGTTCGTTGATCTTTTCTTCGCTAATCGCAAACTTGAGTTGCAGTGGTCTTTCCACGGTAATACGCCGATAACCAAAGCTTTTATTGGCGAAAACTTTACAAGTATCGCTCTCCACAAAATTCCCCACGGTGCGCGTGATTTCTGCGATATGTTCTTCGGTAAGGTAATTGCGCTTGCTCCCTAAAGACTTGCGCATCTTGGCAAATAACTCTGTGGCGTTGACCAGTTGTACTTTTCCCTTACGTTCTTCACTTTTGTTGTTGCTCAAAATCCAGATATAGGTAGCGATTCCGGTGTTGTAGAACATATCTGTGGGCAACGCGACAATGGTTTCTAGTAAATCACGCTCTAAAATATAACGACGAATCTCCGATTCCCCTGATCCTGCTCCACCGGTAAAAAGTGGTGAACCATTGAGGATAATGCCAATGCGACTCGTTCCATCACGTGAGTCGTGCATTTTCGAGATTAAGTGCATCAAGAACAACAGCGAACCATCGCTTACCCGCGGCAAGCCAGGACCAAAACGTCCATCATAACCTTTTTGCGTATGCTCTTCTTGGATCACCTTCTGTACTTTTTTCCACTCCACACCAAACGGTGGATTAGAGAGCATATAGTCAAACTTCTCTCCCCACAACTTGTCTTCGGATAAGGTGTTTCCCTGCTTGATATTGGAAACATCCTGCCCCTTGATCATCATATCCGCTTTACAAATCGCATACGACTCGTCATTGAGTTCCTGACCAAATACGCGAATTACTGCCTGAGAATTGAGCTCGTGGACATACTCGGTAGCCGTGGACAAGAAGCCACCCGTCCCAGAGGTAGGATCATAAATGGTGCGAATCACCCCCGAACCAGCAATCGCCTCATCATCTGGCATCAACACCAATGAAGTTGTCAAACGCACAATATCGCGCGGCGTAAAGTGTTCCCCTGCTGTCTCATTCGAAGC
Source organism: Candidatus Uabimicrobium amorphum (assembly GCF_009002475.1). GTDB lineage: Bacteria > Planctomycetota > Uabimicrobiia > Uabimicrobiales > Uabimicrobiaceae > Uabimicrobium > Uabimicrobium amorphum. Next base: position 7,082,728 of record NZ_AP019860.1, on the reverse strand, counting down.
TTCTGCAAAGCGCCGAATCAATTCCTCAAACACCAAACCCATATGGTAGTTGTCAATGGTTTCTGGATGCAGGTCTATGTTTTTGAACTTTTCCACAATTTGATACAGCAAGTTTTTCGCAGCGAGAAAGTCAATCTGATCGCGAAATTTAAAACGCTCGAAAACATCCCTGGCATCCTCGGAAAACGAATCGACATACTTCACCAAGTTCTCACCGATATCTTTTTGCCCCAGCGTTGCCAGAGCGAGTTTTGACGTATTGTAAAAAGACTGCTCCGCCTCACGTACCAGAAAGTCGTGTGAGGGAATACTGGAGTCTTTGAGTTGCTCGTGTTTGGTGATCACCTTGTCGCGTGTTGGTTCGAGTACGCATTCCAGGCGACGCAATAGAGTAAAAGGAAGTATGATCTTGCCGTAATCGGATTGTTTGTAGTCGCCACGAAGCAGGTCCGCCACTGACCAGATAAACGCAGCGGTGGAAGAAAAAGAGGAATCGCTCATGTTGTCCTTTCCGTTTTTGGTGTTCATTTTTTGTAAAAAAGTTACTTTTAACGTTTTATCTGGGTGCCAGGTCGAAGTATGTTAAACTTCCCGTTTTGATAATGTAGTAGTATAAACTAGTAATACTATGACAATCGGTCCATATTATTATTTACATATTTCTTAATAGATGTGTGATTACTATATTGCAATAAAAATAGCCGCTAACTCTTTAAAATAAAGGATTTTTAGCCATTTCGCTGTTGCGAATTGCGCGTAAGTATTGTATAATGTTAGTACAAACCTAGAAGATTTCCCTCTATATACACATCACCAAATTTCCACTATTCTACCTCATCTATTCACTACTAAATTTCTCACCGGAAATCAGAAAGTAGTTTAACATTCAACCTCTAAGTTACGGTATAAATACGTAATCTGGGTAATGGTTTAGATGTGGTAATAGTTTTTTTTTCCTGATGTATAAATGTGTAAGGGAGCCTGCCGGGGCTCCCTTTTTTTATTAACTTCACTTAAAAATGTATAATATTTAATATAGGAAAAAAGCTATGCCAAAGCAACTACTTTTCCTATCGTGGGGGAGTAGTAATCCTAAGGTCAAGAAGTGTAATCTTGAACTTGGGTATCTTACTGCTATTTTAAATCTTTCACCTCATTACGAATCCCAAGTGCAAGTTTCGGATAAGGAAACTTTTCGCAAGTGGATTGGTATCTACGAAAACTACTACAATGTTTGTCCTTTTTCTTCGCGAGGCTGTCGGCAGCATTGTCTGCATTACAGTGGAAGAAGTAAGGTGTTTGAGCATATTAGCCGCAAGAGAATGCAACGCACGCGCATGCTGCTTGTTGATCCGGCGTATGCTTTACAACAAATCATTAAAGACATTCGTATCGTTGTTTCGGAAGCAAATAAAAACGATAAGCTACCAGCGATACGTCTCAACGGAACCTCTGATCTGGCATGGGAGTGTTTGTACTTCTATCCCGATTTTAAACCTCGTTGTGGTTCCATTCTCATCGAAACAAATCCCAGTGACGCTAAACGACTTGGAGCGATCAATATATTTGATCTGTTTCCTGGCGTGCAATTCTGGGACTATACCAAAAGATCCGACCGCTGTTTTACGTCTTTACCAGACAACTACAGTCTGACGTTTAGCAAGTCGGAAGCAAATGATCTTTATTGTCAACGAATACTACAGCGTAAACACGCGAATGTTGCTGTGGTGTTTCGCGATCACAAACCTAAAACCTATTGGGGGCACCAGGTAATCGATGGCGATGAACACGACCTACGATTCCTTGACAGTGATCCCCAAGACAATCCTGTTATTGTTGGTCTAAAGGCTAAAGGAGACTCTAGCGAAGACCAGTCAGGATTCGTCGTTGATGTAACCGATTCTCAAAGAAAGGAATAACATGTCACACTACAACAGACAAATTCATAACAAACATCAACGCCTCAATAAGAAAATTGCACCTGCTGGCAAAAGCATACCGCAATTAATCGAAGATGCGATTTCTGGTAAGGAGTATCTATCGATTCAAATTCATAAAGCCAACACAGAAGTACAGGTTGAGTACCAACCTAACGCTCGTGGTGGCAAAGATGATCTATCTATTCGTATTAAAAATTAGGATATGAATATGACTTCACACGAACAGTTTATTGACTGCTACTGCGCTGAATTGCAGCGAAAATTACGTAGCAGTTTGAAGTTCTTCCCTGATGATTGGGATGAACGATATATTTGTGCGCTAGCAGTGATTATACTGCTGCGCAATCAACATAATTTAAATGATATAGTTCATAAAGTCAGAAGCTCGTTAACATACGGGTATCTGGACATATAATATATAAAGCCCGACCAACTCTAATGCTTGGTTTGGGCTTTTTTTATTGTGAATCATGCGCATGAATATTGTTTTTTGTAGAGATAAAAGTACGTTGTCATTTTTTTATTTTTACCTAATTGCAGCATATGGCTTTTATGGAAACGTGCTCAATTATCTATGGAAGCGACGAAAGGCCTATTTTTAAAATGATTATAATACTCTATTTTGATAAGCGCAATTTTTTAGATTTGATTCTATATGCTTGTGTAACAAGGATGAAAAACATAAAAATTCACGTAATTTTTTATCATAACTTTTTTATATAGTAGTGTCTTTTTGTGTAGCAAATAAGAATAATAATTATGGGGTGTTGGGTTAGTAGTATCTTGTTGAGGAAAACATTTAGACTTGATTGATGTGCACAACGATAGTAAGAAAGTTGTTGTTTTTTCATGAAGTAATCGCAAACATACGATATGTATTCATTAGTTGATTGATGTCCATATGTGATATTATAACTATTTAAGTTTGCTATTATAAAATGATTTACCTCATCAAAAAAGTCCAGAACCGTGGACTAAATCTTTCGTATAGAAAGGATACCCAGGGAACCCCGAAAAGTTTACCTCATTAAAAGTCCAGAACCGTGGACTAAATCCATGAAATTAGACACTAACATAAAATTGTTATAAGCCCAACATTAGGGCTCAATTATTCTTCGGTTACATGTAGGACACCAATCTATTTATGGATTCTCGCGTAATAAGAATGTGACTCTTTTCACCGTGTCCTAACTTTATGCCTGTTAATTTTTGTTGTTTCACTAGTTGCCTAATACGCGCAGGAGACATTTTTAAAATTTCAGCAACATCTTTTACTTTTAGGTACTTTTGCTTTTCATCCCCTTCTTTTCTGTGCAGTATTTCGAGAACTTTCACTAATAGTGCATTTTGTTTTTTCAGCTGTTCTAGAATCGCGTCATAGGTGTCAGTTTGGAATATACCTTTAGAGGAAAGATCCACCATTGAAAGTACTCCTTATTCTCAAATTAATTTTACCAATGCGTTTTTCACATTTATCGAAATTTTCAACGCCATCGTATTTACTAACAACGGCATTGAAAATTATACAGTGTATAGTTAGTTACTTAAGATTTGCATATGTTGCATAGGCAAATGCACACACTTTTTTTTCTCATAAATTAGTGTGTTCTTTTTTCCATGCAAACCATGCAACACATACATTCGTCATTTTTTAATTTTTATTCCTAAGTAAACACAGACTTGTTTGCCACTAAGGACTTTTCTAGCCTTGTTTATCTTTTTACTGATTATTTGTTTACCAAAAGTAGACAAAGATAGAGGAACGGAGTTCCTTTTTTGACAAATTTCTATATACTTGTCATATAACTCTCCCACCGCAACATATTTGTTTACGTCTCGTTCGCAAAATTCAGTCAGAAAGTTATGAACTGTTACTTGAGAAACGGTGTTGATTTTTCTTTTGTCAACATTCTCTACTTCTGGGCATGGGCTAAATTTCCAGCCATTGTTAATCAAACGACTAAGTCCTTCTATCGCCCAGTTGAACACCCCAGAAAGTTCGCCATCAATTTTTGCTCGAAGGTTATTATCTCTTACGTTTTCGGGAAAAACCTTAGGGAAAATGAATATATCCAATCTACGCCAGAAAGCTTCGTCCTCATTAGAAACATTTAAAAAACCGTTAGCCGAAAATGCTAACTTAAACTCGGGCACAAACTCATATCGGTCTATAGACTTCCTTTCTGTAGATTGTCGTGTACCCGTCACAAACTCTTTAAAATCTCCAGCATTTATTTGTTTGTTGTTTATTTCTACATCACCAGAGACGTTACAACGTTTACCTTCTAAAGAAGAAGAATCAAAACGGCCATTGATAAGTTTATCTAAACTACAACAGCTAGCATAATCTCCTAAAAGATTGCGTAGCGTATCCAAGATAACACTTTTTCCATTAGATTGTCTTCCCAAGAGGTATAAAACTTTTTGAATTTTTCGTTCGGGAGATAGACAGTACCCAAACCATTCCTGAAGTCTTTTTATTTTTCTTGTGGAAAAATCTAAAGATGCTAAGAACTCCATCCATACAGGGCACTTAATGTCTTTATTGTATTTGAAGTTCAATCTCTTTGTAAGGTACAAATCGGGATTATGTCTGACAAATTCTTTGGTGTAAATATTCAAAACGCCGTTTTGCAGACAGATTACATCCGTATTCTTGTCGAAAAGAACATTTTCCTTGGTAAGGTAATTCTTAATCAAAAAGTACTTGTTTTCTATCTTCGCTTTAGATGAAAAATCTAAACCTACAAATTTTTGAATGTCTGATTTGATAACTTGCTTTCCTTTTTTCCTCCAAACTCCATTTCCAAACTCCCAAAAATCTCCTTGTGTGTATAATAGATTTCGAGATTTACAAAACCTACTAACAATCTCTGCAATTGTTAGTTTTGGAGTTTCGTTACCCAAAACCACTTGTTGAACCGTTTTCACATCTGGCCTATAAACATTCTGTTGGTACAGAATTCTTCTGAGTTGGGCAAAAGATTTTGGTTTTCCTGACATTCTACAATTGGCCGAATGGCATTTGAAAAGCTCTTTACCATTCCACTCGTAGATACTACCACTAGGCTTTTGGTCGGAATGAAAAGGACAACAAAAGCTACGCTCTTTAGTAATGGTAATACCAAAATGTTTCTCTAAAAGAGACCTAATTTTGCTTGTATAGTTTAGAGGTTTATCTTTTTTGTTATTACCTTTTACTGGGAAGTTGTTACGACGGTCACGGACAAATTTCATAACTTTTTCTACACTATTTTTACGAACAGCTGTAACGTAAGTCCAGTTTTCTGGACTTTCAAGTGAATACCATTCGTTTTTATTACGTATTTTAGACCATTCGCGTTTTTGTCCTAAGGCACAAGAGTGGTAACGACCAGGGAGTCGTACAAAGTTACCTTTTCCTCTTAATTCTCTGGTTTTAGGAAACTTCTCAATTGTTTTATCCTTCTCTATTGAATGAACAAAATCAAATGCAAGAGAGACAGGTATTGGCTCGGCGAAAAAGATCCAAATGTGAAACCCACCAACAGAGTCCTCCACAACGTAGTTGATATTCTCTGCGCCTAAGACTTTACAAGTTTTTTCTACCTTTCTATAAAGTTTTCCTTTTACAAGTTTAAACGTTTCTTTACGGCCTGTTTCGATAAACGTCCGTTTTGTCTTTGTGTCTACGTCAAAATCTATGCACACCCGTTCACATAATCGATTTTTATTGTAAAGATAAGAACCAATTGTTACTTCACCTTTGATATGTTTATATATCATTTCATCCGTCAACGTTTTTGCTGTTATTGGATGTGCTTTCCTTCCAGGCGCTTTTTTAATATAAAGACCATAGTGGTCAGTGGCGCTTATAAACCAACTTTTTACGATAGCAAAAGATTGGTTGAAATCTTTGGTATTGCGTGATACCATATATGGCTCCTAAATAATAAAGGTAGGCAGATACCTACCTTTGTTAACCAACAAATTCAGTAAGGTAGGCGGCCACCTAACTTACTGAACACAAAAAACTCTCTTTACATACTCCTCCTATTCAATAAATCCTTTACCTTGATTAATTAGATTATCAATAAACGTTTTGGGAATTAGGTAACGGCTTTGTTTATTACCACTACCAATTTTAAAACCTTCGATTTTTCCTTCTTGTATTAACCTCCTAATAGTTCCCTCTGATCTTTTTAAGACACGCGCAACACTGCGAACATCCATAAATCGATCATTGTATTCTTTTTGTTTTAGAAGCGACTCTATGTTTTCGACTTTATCAAGAATTACTTCTAGGATGTCTTTGTCCAATCGATACCCTCCTTGTTCATACATTTTGTTCAACAACGATTGGTATTGATAAACGAACATGTGTGTTCATTGCTAATATTTTATAGCTATTAAAATAAAAAAACAATGTAAATATTTGCAGTAAAAAGACTTATATTTGCTTGTCTTTTTTAGACAAAAACTGACTATTGACAAAAATAATTTAAGTATATATATATTAGTTAATTATGTATTTCTGTGTGGGAATTGGTTATTTTGTCTACCTTGTTTGAACATGAAAATTTTTTTGAGGATTATAAAATGAAGTGTTTGCACCAAGGAGGAAATTGCAAATTAACGGATATTCTCAATATCGATGGAACTATTTTACAAGACTTGCTTCCTTGTATGGATTGCGATTATTTATTTGATAAAGGTAAACTTCCAAGATTAGGTATACACGAAAAAATCTTTTTATTTAGTTTGTACTTAGAACAGCAAAAAAACCTTTTTGGATTATCGTCGTACTTAAGTATTAGCAATGAAAATTTTCTTTCGTACAAAACTAAGTTTCCAAAACGAAAATTTGATATATTTAAAAAGTTGACAACACACAAATTTATAACAAAGGAATACATTCCATCAGGCTATGAAATACCTAAAAAACAAGAGTATTACATTCCCCATTTTGAGATAGTAGATGAGCAACTCAGAAAAGGTTACTTGTATATGACTCCTGACAATGTAATTGTTGAGAAATTAGATTTACATAGGTTTAATAAGTCTTTACCAAAAGAGATGGTTATTCAACCTGATCGAAAATCTAATATATGGCACATTATATGTGGACATACCAACAGGCTTTTATTTGATGTATTGGTATCTCTGAATCCTAAATATACTGTCGTTACTGCCTACAATTACCAAAATTATGCCAGTTGGTATATGACAAAACACTACTCAAAAAAAACCTTCGCCAAACTCACTCCCTTTGCAATAAAACTAATCGAAGACCAACCTTTACCTTTTATAAATACTTTTCTCAAGACTTTTGGAAGTCAAGGATATACTGATAACGCTAAGGACAAGATATATAAGGATTTTGTTAGCACAGATGAGATATATAAAGACTTTCTTCGCCAATTAAAGTATAACAATCTCACTGTTACTTACATGGAAGAATTTTCGAGTTTAAGAAATGTAAGCGGTGCGCAAATTGAACGTTTTTTTAGTAAAGTAGAAAAAAATGAATTATCATCTATTACACGAAAAATGAACCACTTGAATTGGGATGCATTTTTGAAAAGTGTTAATAGAAATCCAAGCAACGAATATCTAACAAAAAAATTCAAGGAAAATTGTCATAATCAACTATCTACCCTTGTTTCGCAGATGCAAGCAGCGCAGGATTTTACGTACCATCAACAAATTGTTGAAAAAGCTCAGGAGGTACTAAAATTACTTAGTAGTGCAAACGCTTTCTGAAGAAGATAATACACCTAAATCGTGGCTAGATGGTGGTTTAAAATGTGTTGTATGTTGCTGTATGGTATGATATGATGGTAGACGAATTTAGAGGAGTTATGTAGGCAAAAACTCTATTTCTCACCTAATTACTTACCTCACAGCCCAGTATTTTTCTGGCGCATAGAGGGGGATGCCCTCCCCTAATCTTATTCCATCCCACTAGAACCTGAAGGTAAAGTATATGTTATTTGGTGAAGTTGTTTATGCGATTTATTAACCTCCTGATCGATTTGGGCAAATGCAAAATAAAAACTCCGTGGAGTGTCCGGGTGCCAAACACCTAAGCGTTTGTTACAGAAAACCTTTGGCCCTACACTCCTTATCAATTGCGGCATTTCCAATGTTTTGTCTGTTCGACCGATTATTGTGTAATACTGAATAAAAAATGGCGTCAAGTTTAACTGTTGGTATATTTGATGTTATTTTGAGACACACTGAATGTGTGCCTCAAAATCGCTATTAAGTTTGCGCTATTTTTTCTTGGTCATACAAACGTATTACACTGCCGGGTTTTATTTTTAAAATAGCGTTCACAAGAGTCTCTAATTTCACTTTGTGGTGAAAACGAATAAGACCATAGTTTTGAGTTATTATTTGCTCACGCTCTTTTTCCTTTTGCGCATCATAACTGCGATGGCAATCATAACCATTGCATTCTAAACACAGTTGCAACTCAGGAACAAAATAATCAACATAGTAGCGGTATTTTCCAATGGGATGGTTACATTTAAAATCAAAATCCGAAAAGATTTCTTTCAATACAGAGCGCCACTCAATTTCACTTCGACTATCAAGTTTTGCAAAAGTACCCAGTTGCCCAAACATTTCCTGTTTTATTCGTGCAGTGACTTCTGTATCTATGCCAAAAATAATTTTTACGATATCGTGTAAATGATAACCATTCATGCGCGATGCTTTACTACCAAATGAGCGGATCCTTGGAGAGTCAAGCTTTATGGGTTTGATTTCGTAACTATGTTTGTATAAAAAACTGTTGAGTGTGCTAATCGGAATGTTAAGAAATGAAGCAATGTCCTTTTTGGTTGCAATATGTTGATCTACTGTGCAATGAAATCCCATTTTTTGAATTAAACTAATGGCCTTAGAATAGTGATTTTGTGCTGTTTGCTGTACCTGTGGAATAAAACCACAAGCTTCCTGTATAGCAGACTCCAGTGCAGTTCTCACCAATGATTTTAAAAGAAAAACACATCTTTCACCAATATGCTTTTGGTTTTCTCTTAGCTGACGGTAAGCTAGAGCCAAAGCGTACATTGATATAAGAGACTCTATGATTTCAGCATCATAAACTTGAATACTTCTACCTTTGTACGGACAGTTGTTTGCTGTAACTTTAACCGTTTTAGTCACCATGCTCAAACCTTTTTCATTAAAGCGATTGAGCTTGTTTGGAAACCCTTTAGTCACCATGCGAATTAGAGCTGCATGATTCATATCTAATAAATTTGCAACACCTCTTCCCTCATTACAGCGGTGTGGTCATTCAATACGTAACCATCACTAACAATACCAGGTATTATTTTTACCTGTCCGTAGTAAACAGCTTTTACTTCTGTCAATTGAAACCTCCTTTGCAAGGTTCTTTGGTAATATTATGTGAGACAACTGGCCAAAGTATCCAGCTTTCGGGAGCTACCCTAGTCTCACTTTTCAATATACCAAATGTAAATTTCAAGAGTCAAAAGAAATGCTATTTCGAAAATTGAATTACTACCTGGATGTAACAAATTTGAATTTACTTTTATATTGATAACAACTTTGTAAAAAGTGAACATAAATAAAATACTGGTGTGTCCGAGCCCCGAACACCCAAGTGTTTGTTACAGAGAACCTTTGGCCCTACACTCCGCAATCCATTGTGGCATTTCCGATGTTTTGTCTGTTCGACCGATTCTTGTGTAGTACTGAATACTTTCTTCATAGCATTTGATCGCTTTGGCATAATCGCGCAAAACATCTTCGTGTATAATACCCATTGTTTCACATGTCGCCGCGGCCATGGGAAAATCACCTATTTCCACCATAATGTCAAGTCCCTTTTGTGCGTAGTTCAGTCCTTCGTTGAAATTCTTGAAGGCCAAAAAAATCGAGGCGCGGTTGCTATAAATTGTTCCGAGTATTTTTTTGTCTCCGATCTCTTTGCATATTTTTTCTGCTTCCACGTAATACCCTACAGCATCATAGTATTTCTTTTGGTGGTAGTAGATAGCCCCGATGTTATTTAACTGTCGTCCTAGCCCTTTTTTATCTCCTAGAATACGCGTGATCTCTAGAGATTCCAAGTAGTATTTGAGTGCTTCATCATGTTTTTGCTGATTACTGCATACGCTACCAATGTTATTTAATCTTGTGGCTAAAGAGTATTTGTCACCTAACTCTCGCGCTATTTCTACGGCTTCTTGAAGGTATTTTAAAGCTTGCTCGTGATGTTTTTTGTCGTGATATATCATCCCGATGTTGCCAAGTAAAGATCCCATATTTTTTTTGCTAATGGCTTTGCGATTCATGTCCAAAACTTTGAGATAGACTGCCAATGCATCGTCTAGTTTTCCCTGAACACTATAGATGAGTCCCAGATTGTTTAGTGATCTTGCTAGTTCTGTCTCTGATCCTGTTTTTTGGGCAATTTCTTTGGCTTTTTCAAAATAATCTAGAGCTTTATGATATTCACCTACGCCGTGATATACTAAACCGATATTGTTGGTGATTTTCGCTATTTCAAGCTCGCTACCAGAGTTGTCCTGACAAATTTTAAGTTGGTGTTCCAGGCATTCTATGGCCTCTTGTGTTTTACCACTGTGCTGAAGTAGTCGCCCGTATATACTAGAGGCATCTACCTGCTGTAGATGCTGTGTAGCCCATTCTGTCAAAGCATTTTTAAAACGTACATTTTTTTGCTCTCGCCATGACTTTTCTTCTTCGGCACTGTATTTTGTACGTTCTATCTGGTCACTTTCAGCTATAAAGTGGTCAAAAATATCAGGGAGTTTACCATGGACAACGTAAGCTTTTTCTCCGTACATCGCATCTAGCTTCTCAACATTGGGATTTATCGGTTCTTTGTAGTTGGGCAGTTCTAAAAAATTCCACACAAATCCTTGGGCCTTTTCACTTGCTGAAACCATGCGCAAGTAGTCCAAATCTATTTTTAGATCCGCCCCACTGTATCCCCAAAAGACAAAGCCATAGTCTGCAAGAAGCAACTCAATGGCATCGCCAATAACGGGCAAAAGACCTTTCGCTTCTTGTTCAACAGTTGCGGTAATGGTTCTTGGTTCACTAATGCAGCCATGTATTTTTATGATGTGTATGGTGTCTCTACGAAAGTTTTGCGGAAAAGAAGCAAACTCTTCCTGGGTACGATATGTAACGTAATCGATATTTTCTTGTTCTAAAGCTTTTTCTATAAATACATCAAAGTTGGTCGTAATAATGTATTTTAGTAGCCCATTTTTCGCCATTTTGGCGAGATAACGATGGTTGGCATTGGGTTGTCCGTCTTTGAGAGCACGAAAACATTCAAAATATCCATAGCAATTTTCAGATATTTTAGATGCGACAACCTCGGGGGTTAAGCCTTTTTTCCCTGGCGATGCAATCATCGGAACGGACACTAAGACATCAAAGTATTTTTGTAAAAAAGCGTCTCTAGAACTAACGGCCTCTAGTGTATAGTCGCGTAATTTATTCCAGTCCGGTAAACCTGCAGGCGGTTCTAAACTTATACCTGCACCAGCGAATACTACCGCTTTTTGGCTGGCAAATAAATTGGCGAGATGTTGATTTATGGGGGTATTTTTTTGAAACTGCACGAAATACTCCTTTTATTAGTTGTTTTGCAGAAGTTAGTGTGCCTTATGGTAAACTACGAAAGTAAAAAAGCAGTTCAATTTTAGTATAAAATGCGTAAAATTGTAAGGAATACTTTTTGATATGGGCAAACTCTCCGGTGAGAGGCATTGCATACCAGCAATTAACGATACTATGTTATCACCACTGTTCTTACTTGACAAAATTGTCATCCTTTAAGGATTTAAGATGGAAACTATTCGCATAGCACATTTAAGTAAGCTTTTACAGGGAAAGCTAATCGCCGCAGAAGTAGAAGGTGTTTCCCTTGTAATTCTAAAAAACAAAGAAGAAATTTCTATCTTTCAAGGGGAATGTCCTCACCAAGGTGCATTATTATCAGAAGGAACTATCGAAAACGGAGCAATTGTATGCAGTGGACATGGATGGCGTTTTGATTGTTCATCAGGAAAAAGAGTACAAAATAGCAACACTTGCTTAAAGAAATTTACCGCTTGTATACAAGATGAGTATGTTACAGTAAAAAAAGACGAAATTTTAGCTTGGAAACAACAAATCCAAAAAAAAGAGATGACGTCTTCTGAATCTACAACTCAACCATTTAAAAAGTTACCGCGCCCTAAAGGAGTTCCTTTTTTAGGGAATATTCTACAAGTGGATAAAAAACGAATACATGTAACTTTAGAAAAATGGGCAGATATTCATGGTTCGATGTATCAATTTCAACTAGCACATAAAAAAATCGTTGTTGTTTCTGATCCAGAGCTAATAGGCGAAATCTTACGCAAGAGACCAAATACTTATCGCCGTTTAAGTGTTATGGAATCTATTTTTCAAGACATGAACGTTCGCGGAGTTTTTTCCGCTGAAGGAGACCGATGGCGTAAACAACGACGTGTTGTCATGCATGCTCTGAATACAAATCACTTACGTAATTTTTACCCAACGCTTGTCAAGGTCACTGAACGGCTAAAAAAACGTTGGGATCATTCCATCGACAGTTCTCCGAAAAAAATATTACTCGATTTGATGCGCTATACGGTTGATGTTACCACAAATTTAGCCTTTGGATATGACATCAACACTCTCGAAGAAAAAGAAGAAGTGATTCAACAACACCTGGAAAAGATATTTCCTGCTATTCACTATCGAATCAGTGCACCTATACCGTACTGGCGTTTTTTTAAACTTTCGATAGATCATGCTTTAGACAAGGCCTTAGATGCGGTACGCAAAGAAATAAAAAATATTATAGCTCACTGTGCACAGAAGCTTGCGCAAAACCCTGAGTTAATGGAAAACCCCACAAATTTCCTAGAGGCGATGATGGTTGCCCGAGAAAAAGAAGACGCGGAATTTACAGACGACGACATTTTTGGCAATGTTGTTACTATATTATTAGCAGGTGAAGATACAACTGCGGGAACCTTGGCGTGGATGATGTCTTACATGACCAAATACCCTGAGGTTCAAAATAAAATGCAACAAGAAGCAGATGCTATTCTTGGTGATGCAAAAGTATTGCAAAACTTTCATGATGTAGACAAATTAAGTTATATGGAAGCCGTTGCAAATGAAACAATGCGTCTTAAACCTGTTGCACCACTTTTATTTATGGAAACGACGAAAAATGTTGATTTAGGTGGATACGATATTGCCGCAGGAACTCCTATTTTTTTGCTGACCCGCCATTGTTCATTACAAGACGATGCCTTTACTTCAGCGCGCGAATTTCAACCACAGCGTTGGTTAACTCCGCCATCTTCAGGCCAATCTCACAATCTCAAAGCGTTTTTGCCATTTGGTGCTGGTCCACGATTTTGTCCAGGAAGAAACTTAGCGCTTCTAGAAATAAAAACCGTTATGGCGATGCTATGCAAAAACTTTTCCATTACAAGTAAGGAAACGCTAAGTCAAAATGATGAAATTTTATCTTTTACCATGATGCCCTCAAATCTATTTGTAAGTTTCCACCAACGCGAACAGTAAAATCTGAAGTCAAAATACAAATAGCTATTCAACTTGGTTTACAGTGAGAAACGCTATACCACTAAGCTAAGAAATGGATTTTACACATTGAAGATGTAACACACGTAGCTAAGAAAGTATAAATTTCACCACAAGATATTCGTTTGTGGACAGATGAAAAAGAGTATGTGATTGATGAAGTTCTTTGTTGACAATTAGGTATGAAAAAATGAAAGAAATAAAGAGTGTGAAATAGTAAGCTCTGTTGACATTTGATCCATGGTACTGTCTCACAATTAAGTGCGGTATCTGGCTAGAAAACTACGTTTTACAATGGTCATTCCCCGTTTGATTGGGAACCGTAATCAAGACATTTAATTAAAGGAATTTCATATGACTCAAAGTCAAGTTCAACTCGAAAAAGCGTTCTTTTTTGTATTTCTTTGTGTTGTTTTTCAATATCTATACTTCACTATACTCCGTATTTATTTCCAAATAGATATTTCACATATCGGATTGTATTGTCTTACTGCATTCTCTGCCACAACAGTACTTTTGCTACTGAATAAGCTCGATCTGCAACCCAAAACGAAGCAAATATATCTCAAAATATCCAAAGTTTTGTATAGCCTTGGAGGATGTGGTTTTGTTATGGGAATTATATCACTCAGTATTCCCATGGATGGAATGGGGCCACTTTTGTTTTTTATGCTTATTATGATTTCGTATATTCCTCTTGGGATAGCTATTGTGTGTAGTTATTTAGCGCAAAAAAATGGGTTACTTTTTGTAAACATTTTGATCCTTATTAGTCCGTTATTTGTTTATTACCTTGGTACTTTGTAACTCATGCTATTACTCTGGAACATAAGTTGTTAAACATATAACTTGTTCTTTTAATTGAGATCTTTAAAAAAGAGTGTCAGAACCTGGCACGAGTCTGGCATTTTAGTATTGTTTACATAAGTTGATAGAGTGTATTTTTTCCAGACCAACCCACCCAAGACTTTCCGTTGGGATGTGGTGTGTATTTATCTAATTTGACAGGAAAACGTTTGATTAATTTACCATCAACTACGGATTTAACGGCCATGTCTATACCGTCTGGTACAAGCATATATTGTGCGTTTTCTAGCGACCAGATATCGCCTTTTTTTGTCTCGACTAGATTTCCCTTACGCCAATCCCAACAATCGACGTTTATGCCGTTTTGTATAAAGAGTAATTTACCATTTTCACAAAAAGATAACTCGTAACTCTGACCGCCAGGAGAAATGGCAACACACTCCTGGTGTTTTCTTTCATAAGAAAATTTATGGAGTACCTCATATGATTTCAAATCTATCACCACAATGCCGCTATTCCACACAGCAATGTAATTGTTGTCTTTTGAAAATGCAATCGCATGAATGGAATCATCGCTAGTATAAAAAGGCGATATTGTTTCCGTGTTGTAAACATCCATCATGGAAAGATCCCCACTTTCGCTTGCCAACACTAACTTTTTTGAGTCGTGAGAATAGGCATATTCATACGCCAACGGTTGATACTCAAAAAATTTTCTTTCGAATGTTTCAAGATTGATCCACTCGGTAATATCATCTCGAAAAATAGTGAGTATTTTTCTATCGGGAGAAAATAGACTTCTTCTCCAATGCTCAATATTCTCTTCTTTTCTATTTAATAGTTGCCCATCTTCACTTGACCATTCGTAAATACCATCGCGTTTTGCGCAAATAATTTTTTGCTGATCATGAGAAAAAGTTATGGCGATGGCTGTACTTCCCATTAGAAGAATCGTATTACTGTCGATGAGAGAAGTTATCTGGTTCATGGATGTGCTATCCCACAAGAAAGATGATCCGTTACTGAACAATGTCACCATCCGTTCGCCATTAGCACTAAAAAATATATTTGTTAGGTAACGATCTTTCAGGCAAGGCAGTAATTTGATACCATCATTGTTTAAGACAGGTTTTTGTTTATGCGTTTCGCCGTAATTCCAAATATTCAAATTGTTGTCTTTGGAACAAAAAGAAATGACTTGTTTGTCATCTGGAGAGAGTAGAAGTTTTCCCAAAAAACTGGAGTGCGTTTTATTTGAGTAGAGTACTTTATTTTGCTCCAGAGAGTATATGTAAATAGCTCCATCTAGATCGCTGTAAACAATTTGTTTATTATCGCTAAAAAACAAGACTTTCGAAATGCACTGATGGCAACTGTGACATGCCACTTGTTGTTTGCTCTTGAGTTCAAAAACAAAAAGAGATCCGGTAAACTCCATTTCTGTTGTTCCGATGGCAACTAAAGTACCGTCCGGTGAAAAACAATAATCGCTGGCATTGGCTTCATCATAGGTTTCAATAGAAAGTGATGTTAACATAGTGTTGTCACTACAAAGGTAAAGCCCTACAGGTTCCCAGGCTTTTGCTTTTAAATAATATTGACCATCAGGAGACATTACGCGATTTTCTAGTATTTTTGCAATGTACTGGGGGTCCTGTGGATCAATAGGTTTTTCAGAATCTACAGGCTTTTGGTACGTGGGAATGGTTTCTAGTTGTTCATAAGTGTTTAAATCAAAAGCCGCAACTTCTTCATTGCTAAATACAATCAATGACTTTTGATCTTCCGAAAATAAAATTTTATCTATATTTGCAAAGCGTCCTAGAGTTTGCATTTTAGTCCTCATTTCTATTTATTCATTTCTATATACTGCAAAAACTTCTGTTGTACACGACGTGACCATATATTGTCCTGTTTATCCTTCATATTAGGTGTTGCGAAGTATTCAGGGAATTCGGATAGTTTTTTTAGGCTAAATAGCAATACATCCATATTTTTTGAGGGGAAAACGGCGTATTGCCAGTCGCGACTGAAGGTTGCTCCTTGGTTTTTGTGAAAGCCGGAGAATATGTTGATGTAGTCTTTGGTGTTTAGTGAGTATAAATAGGTATTTCCTGCGGTAAAGATCGCTAGATCGTCGCCTTTGGGGGAGAAGGATATGTTCAATTTTCGACCTACGACATCTAGTTCTTCGAAAGACCACGTATCGTTTTGTTTTTGTATCAAATATAGTTTGCTATCACCGCTAATTGCCGCGCACATGATTTTTGTAGGGTGCCAGGCAATTTTTTTTATTTCGCTTGCTCCTGCAAAAGAAAACTGGTGGATGGTTTCCCCGTTTTGCGATACAAACGCTAGGTGATCTCTTTCTTGGCCTATGGCGATGATGTCGTGTTTAGGATGGGATTGTATGCTGCGAATTATCGTGCGTACTTTTATTATTTTTTTTACCGATTTTTTGCTACGTGAATATCGCCATAACTCATCGGCGTAGTTGAAGAGCAGATTGTTGTTTGCTGTAAAACCTAGGGTTCTAATTTCTGATGTTTTATAGAATTCATCTTTCCATTGGTCAACGCGCTTTCCGTGAAGTTTGTTTCCATGAATAATGCGATAGCCTTTTTCTATATTTTGTGGGGTTATTTTGTCACTTTCGACAAGGATGATATTTTGTCTGCTATTTCTTGTGCCTGTGATGAGAGCAATCCACTTGTGATCTTGGCTTATTCTAGTGGCCCAAATATCAAAAAATACCGTGCGCTTTGCGTTGTTGTGTTTGTAAAGATCACCTTGCTTTTCCCAGATGATCAGAGCTTTACGTAACGAGAGGATTACTTTTTCTATTGATGAATCTTTCTGTACTAAAATACAGGGTTCGGCAATGAAGGCTTGTGTTTGAACAGCCCTGGCTGCCATGGCTAAAATTTTGCTTGTTTGTTTATTCGGCTTTAGTATCTGTTGCAAAGCATAGGGGATGTTCCAACGTTGGGTGAGCAGTTTTTCACTGTCGCGGATAACAACTTGTAAACGTTTTCCTACTTTTTCGACGGCCAAAACGTTAGCTTCGCGATAGATGATTTCTTTTGTTGCTAAGTCTCTTACGTAAAAGTAGTTTGTGGCATCGTGAATGAATAGTAGTTGATCGTTTAGAAAGCCTATGCGTTTGATTCTACCTTGTGCTTGTTTTTTATGAGTCATGCGAAATTTGTTGTTTTTTATTTTTTTTAGATAAGAAATATTACCATATGTACTTCCCCAGATCAGTGTTTTTTTATCAGGGGATATCGCACTGGTGATGAGGTCTTCTCGCGAAACTGTGACAAAATCATGCTTGGTAATTTTTTTTGATTTAGGATCATAACTTTCTAAAAAATCGCAGCCAAAAAAAGTAAATCGATTGTCGTGCCAAAGAGGAAATAGGTTACTCACATAATTGATTTTTTTTTTTGTCGATTGACTTCTTAGGTTATAGGCGTAGTAATAGTCATTATTTAGACGATAGATCATGTGCTTGTCATTGTCAGAAAATTTAAAATAACAAGCCAAACCATCAGTTGGAATGTTCTTGCTTACAATATTTTGCGTTAAATCAACGATGCAAATTCCGTGTTCTCTATCATGATAGGCGAAATATTTACTACTTGTAGAAAAGGCAAAAGAAACACGAACACTGTTGCTTGTTTTTGCACGTAGCACTTTTTGAAATGACTCGGTACGATACAAACAACATATTTTTTGTCCTTCTTCATCTAATTCAAAAGTTGCTAACCATTTACCGTTGGGAGAGAATGCTAGCTTTCTGCATGTGGTTGCTAGCGGACGTTCAAAGGAGATTTTTTGCGCACTATCCTCTATTTTGGCAGCAAATAAGCGTTCGTCTTTGTCAACGATCGCAATATGATTTGCTGTAGATAGTTCGAATTGTCCATCTATATTTTCGATAGGGATACTAGATTCTATTTTAGGAATACTGGGCAAAACTAGATAGCGCATAATGGCTTGTGAACGTTCTAAGAAGTTGAGTAAATTTTGCTGTTGGCTTGAGAGAAATTTATGATCTTTGTTATCGATATATTTTTCTAGGCGTTGGTACTGCATTTTAATGTCTGCCACAATAGATTTCATACCTTTTAGGCGTGAAAATTTTTCGTAAAACTGTTCGACATTGTTGCTAATAGATTGCGCGGATCTATGAAAAATTTCTGCGTCGCGTACATCTATTTGTGCATCGCGGGCAATGATTTCTTTCTGGTGCTGTTGGTTTTGAACAGTCCAAATGGCCAGAGCTGCTAATAGAAAAATGACGGCCGTAGCTACTAGTAGTCTGCGATTCTTGCGACACCATATTACTTGTTGTGCTAAAAAACCCGGTGGTTTGGTTTGTGTGGGCTTATTTGCGAGAATACATTGTATTTCTTGGCTGAGAAATGAAGCACATGACAAACGCTTTTCTGGATTTTTTTCTAAACATTTTAGGCAAATAATCTCAAGACTGGTGTCTTTTTTTATACTACCATTTACTTTTGATGGTGGTACGGCATCGGTGTGAGAAACTTGAAATAGGAGTTCGATAACGTTTTCACCATTAAACGGTGAAAAGCCGGTGAGGATTTCGTATAACATAACACCTAGAGCATATATATCACATCTTTGATCTGCTTTTTTACCATGCATCACTTCCGGAGCTATGTACTTTGGTGTACCGACGAAGTCTCCTGTCTTTGTGATATTTTCTTCTTTTTGGAGATTACGTGCTAATCCAAAGTCGAGAATAACCGGAGTACCTTGCTGTGACACGATGATGTTTTGTGGTTTTAAATCACGATGAATGATTTTATGACGATGCGCATATGCGACTCCTTCGCAGATTTGAAAGAACATTTGTAGCTTTTTTTTCAGGGAAATCGGTTTTTTGATATAGTGAGCAAACGAAATACCTTCGACATAATCCATGGAAAAATAATACATATTATTGCCCTGCGCATCGCTGTAGCTATTTAGCTCTTTGATTTTGATGATATTTGGGTGATCAAGTTGCGCAACGGATTGTGCTTCGCTGATGAATCTTTTTGTGGCGAGACTATCTGCTGATTGGTTAAAATGAATAAACTTAACCGCACACTCGTGTTGTAAGTAAGTATCACGTGCATGGTACACTACTCCCATGCCACCACGTCCAAGTTCCTTGATGATCTCAAACTTGGCGATCTTCCTTTGGGGAGAGATGTCTAGTTCAAGCGCCGCTTGTTGGACGTTGTAAGTCTTATCGTTATTGACGATAATGTGGCTGTCATCGACTTTATTTTGTTGAATAAATGCTTTCAGTTGTTCCGCAGAATAAGGGCCGTATTTTTTGCGATTTTTGTCGTAGATACACCAATGATCCATCATTTTATCAAATCTCCATAGTTTCCACATTAGTGAAGCATAATATTTCTATTATATAAAGATTGGCATCTGTAAGTAAGACATATTCTGTACGTAAATGTCTTGATAATTTGTCGTAAATCTTATAATGAAGAGATAAAAGAATTTTAGATGAAGGAATATCCGTTTGATTGTAGTCCTATCGCAGTCGCAAATACCTGATAAGGAATAAATCCATGACAAAAAAATATGGTCAAAATAACCCGAAGATTATTGACTACGTGGAGTCTTTAGTGAATGACAATGATCCACACCTTGCACAAGCGCAGCAAATCGCACAACATCGACAAATACCAAAAATCCAAGTTTCCCCTCTAGATGGGCGGCATTTAGAAGTGATTGTGCGATCTATAGGTGCCAAAAAGTGTGTTGAAATTGGAACACTCGCAGGTTACTCAGGCATTTGTATTGCCAGAGCATTACCTGAAGACGGCGTTCTCTACACATTTGAATACGAGAGCACACACGCCGAGACGGCAGAGGAGGTGTTTCAAGCGGTCGGCCTCTCCGAAAAAATCTATATCTTTATCGGCCCAGCCCTCAATAATTTATCACAAATAAACGATAAAGGTCCTTTTGATTTAGTTTTTATCGATGCCGATAAGGAATCGTATCCACAGTACCTACAATGGGCGGAACAAAACCTTCGTATAGGAGGTGTCGTTTTAGCTGACAATGTTTTTGCCTGGGACCACATCGCCGATCAAGATATAGATAACCCAAACTTAAGAGCATCCGTGGATGGTCTACGTCAGTTTAACTCCACGATCTTTAACTCAAAGCGTTGGCGAAGTACCATTCTGCCAACAGGAGAAGGATTGGCAATGGCAGTAAAAATGTATTAACTTGAACATGTGGTTGTCATCAAACCATGGAGAATTTAGTAAGGAACTCAAAATGAGTACAGCAAAAAAATGGCTACAGGCGGTTGTATATATTTGTGCATGGTTTGTACTGGCATTTGTAATAACAATAATAGACAGTGCCTCGTGGCCCAAGGCATTTGACAATGGTGTGATTTCTTCCGCATTTGCCACAAGTATCGTCGTAATGTCTTTCTTTTTGCAAGGTGTTGTATTGCATGCATTTGGGTGGATCGTTTGGGGAATAGTGACCATCTTGTGTATTATGTTTGCGCATGATATTTTGAAGTTGATGAAAGCACGAGAAATCAAAATGCTTGGCAGCGCTGCGATTGGCACCGTAAATGGATGGGTTCTCGTGAACCATCTGGGAGATAAAATGTTTATTGTGTTTTATATTGCCGTTATTGTAGTCTATGCTGTATTAGGCTATTTGTGGATTGTGATGACCATTCCGAAATCATTAAACACTCACTAAAATCTCATTCAGCCAGACCTTGGTGGACTCGAACCAGGGATGATATCATTTTTCATGACTGAACATAATGATAAAAGTTTGTGATGCGTTAGCTTGCTTTACGTTGTTCTATTGAGAGATGATCGTTGTTATTTCTCATTGTTACTTACCTCTATTCACTTTGTCATTCGACTCTATTGGACATAACCTACCATAAGTTGTTATAATAAAACATCTTTATTTATTGGAGGAAAGAATGACCAAAGTATACTTCGTACTATTTTTATCAGGTATGTTATTCGCTAACTCGTTTATTGTCGAAGAAATAGCTGCTAATGATAGTGCACAACAAGAACAAGTAATAACAGGAAACGGTTTTATCGCTGCTGTTGTCCAAACCACAGATCATGATGAAGTCAAATGTGAACGCGCACACCAAACAGATACACATACAGCAAATGGCATATTATTATCACTAGATAATGGTAAGACTTGGCAACACAATCTATTGAAAGAATACCGAGTTAATTTCTTACAACTTGGAGATGGCGGTAGTGTCGTTGCTGTAACCGCAGATAATCGTTATATTCAAATTTCGTTGCGCGATGTCAAGGCGCCGGGAGAAAAAGTTGATTTTCTCCATTTTCCGCCGACAAAAAGTAAGAAAAGTCCCAAGTGGGGACCGGTACTCAACGATATAATGTCACACGAAGTGGATTTTAATAACTACGATGATTTAGTAACACTAGCACACGAAACTTCACATGGCATTCACTCCCATATTCGCAACAAAATGAACAAAACAGGCAAAACAGCGAATGGATTTTACGTTTTAAACAATCGCGCTGTTGTTGTTGTCGAACCGAATATGCGCAAATCAAAAGTCGCAAAGTATGTCCCTCCCAGTTTGCGTGGTTCTCGTTACTACACGTATGTCTCTGGAGCACCATCCTGGGATGATCGCCCACTATATATTTGGGATGAATGGAATGCGTATGTCAATGGTTCTGAGGCGGGAATTGATTTAGTAGACAATGATTTGTGGAAGTATGGATGGCGCGATGCTGTTGCGGGAACTTTAGAGTTTGTTGTGTATTCTATCGCTGTAGCAATGGCAGCAAAAGAGCATGATCCACAATACTTCAATAACTACGACCAATTTCGCGAATTTCTTGCGTGGAATGTAAAACGCTCTATGGAATTATATCGCAAGGGGGCAAAGATCGAGCACTTTAAATACGAAAAGCAAGAAAAGTACTATAAAGATATGCAAACTAGCCCTGATGCGGAACAATTTCGTCAGTTTTGTCGTGAATTGTTTGGTGGTACTTGGACGGAGCAAAATTTAGGTTTCTAATTTTATCATAGTTCATAAAAATATGGACAATTTTAATTGTCCATATTTTAAGCCTTTCAAGCACAAACATTACCTCTAATCACTTCCAAGTACCAATAAAAAACCAATCCCTGCGACTACGGCTCCAGGTATGATCCCAACCAACGCCTCGGAAATATCAACACGTCCACCCTGAGTTGCCACTAAAAGAATACACAAAATCACAACGGAACATCCTAAAAAAGCTAAAATTTTTCCTAACATTTTTGCTGTGAGATGTAGTTGCGGAATGAGCAAAGAAAATACTCCGACAAGTATAACAAGGCTCGCTCCTGTAATAATGACAACCGTTGCTTCATTCCATACTCCCATCGAAAAAGTAATCGCAATGAGAATAATAGCTCCTTCTGTAATGATTCTCAAAAATTCATTATCCTTTTTTGCCGTAAGAGGAATGGTTTGCAGTCTTTTTAGTCCTTTATAGCCAAAAAAAATAAATATAATTCCAGGAAGAAGAGCGATGCCAGCCATTTCTAACATTCCTTCTAATTCCCAACGGTAGTAAAAAATAGGACATGAGCACGCTGATGCAACAGGCAACATACATCCTGTAAAAATCAAACTGTAAAAAAAACACTTTGGCTGCTGATAGATCAAAAAACGAATGAGGGCAAGGGCGACAATTTCCCCTGCGCGCACAATATCCATTTCTTCCCGGTACAAGGGGACAACAACTGTTGCAACAGCCATCCCCGCTAATAAGATGAGAACACTAACAAAAGGGCTTTCATATGCCTTTACAACCATCGAACTAAATGACCACTGTTCTTTGAAATTTTCATCAACCATTTTTTCCCCTTAGTATGGATAAATTTACAATCGTTTATTGCTATTTAGTAAAGGAATATCAAACTATTTGAAATCGGCTACCGTAGAAATATCCACCTTGTGGTTCACATATACCAATCTGTATAAATATGGCTATTAAAAGCAATAATTGTCGCATAGACATAATTTTATTCCTTAATAAAACAAAGTTCATTATTCAACTTTTTGTCGTTGCCAAAAAAAATTACTACTTGCTGAGTTTATCGCTCTTTGATAGATTCTATAAACTTTGCGCATAAGTACTAAAAGAAAACAGAGGAATAAGGTAGAAAAATGAAAAAAAATTTAAAAGAAACAGTTGGGCCAGGAGTGTTTACTCCATGGCAGGAAGTAGATGTGGAGATATGTGCCTTTGTTGATTTGGGGATAAAAGTAGTTGTTAATGATGAGTATACAGGATTAGTTTATCGAAATCAGATTTACGACAAGTACCAAAAAGGACAAAAACTCAAAGCATATATAAAATGTGTCAGGGAGGATGGGAAAATAGATGTTTCTTTGCAACCGAATCAAGGCACACATGTTTTTTTAACTGCGGAAAAGATCCTAAAACATCTTAAAGCCGCTGGGGGAAAATCTAGGCTTCATGATAAAAGCTCTCCTGAAGATATAAAAAAAGAGTTTCAAGTAAGTAAAAAAGTGTTTAAACAAGCAATTGGACATCTGTATAAGCAATTTAAAATAAAGATTACAGACAAAGGGATAGAACTCATTAAATAGAATAGAACGACAGAGTCAACTTGTCTAAGAATATAGTGACAAAGGCTTTTGGCAGTCAAAAAATAACTTTTTGTGAACATGAGTAACATTTTAGTATTCATGTTTGAATTCAGTTTCCAAAAGGCTTTGAGAGATTTTGGTGTACCGTTAGTAGTCATGTTTTGTAGAGGTCTTCGTTGTACAAATAACCTGCAAATTCTATCATTTTCTTTTTTGCTAAATTTTTCTACCATGTAAAATAAAAGTCTTGCTACAATAGGATACTGTCAAGTTTATGAATGGTGGGAAATACGAAATGGAAGTGAAATCTAAATAGTTAAGAATAATAGAAAGTAGCATTTTCTACTATGGCTGTGCTTTTTTCTTCGAAGATGAAAAGTACGAAATCGAAGGATGTATTTTTAAAAATTGTAATTTTCAACTGATGTAGTTTTGCAAATATTGAAAATTGTCGTTTTGTTAATTGCAATTTTTCAAATAGATTTTGCCTAGATTTGAGTTATCAAGTAATAATAGAGTCTGGAAATCCAAATCACTATTTTTTTCACAAACCGAATTGTTTTGTCCATTTTATATCTATAAATAAAGAGGGAAATATGAAAAAGTATTTGTTTTTGTTCTTTTTTTTGTTGTTTAGTCTAAGTGCAGAGGTTATTAACCTGATTCCTTCCGTTAGTGGTGTTTTACAAGACGTTGACTTAGATGGAAACTTTGATATTGTCTTTATTGTTGATTTAATTGATTCTCAGGAGAGTGCTGGCCTAGAAAATCGTGCTGTATTTGAATACGATATCTCAAGTATTGTTCCTGGGTCTATTATCAACTCTGCCACTGTTAATATTAATGAAACTAGCGATCCGGTTTTTGGCAATACGAATTTGTTTGGTTATGCTGGAGATGGGGTCATTGATGTAGGCGATGCTGTTCGTACAGATGCCTTTATTGGTAATATTGCTAATGGTACTGTTGATTTACAAATAACAGATGTTACCGCTTTTATACAAAGTTTGGTAGATAATAATGACCCGTTTGCAAGTTTTGTTGTTGATAATGAGAACCTTGATGTGATATATCAATTTCAGGGAACAACAGCTGGTTTAGAGACTGAATTAGTCATCGATTTTACAGCTCCCGCTGTTCCTGAACCAAGTACTTACATACTACTTTTGATTTTATCTATATTTTGCTTTAGAAGTCGGTTTAAGAATAACAAAACTAATAAATAGTTTTTGATCGTTCATTTGTTTGAAGTGTATCTAATTAACCTACTTCACATTTTTTGATACAAGTGTGCCTTTAAATGAAATACAATGTAATTGGAGGTAAGTAAACATAAGATATATAGAAACCTACGATCTAATTTTCAAAACCTCTTTAAACTACAATATAAATAATGACATCGTATCACATCGGTCAGACGCGGCATTCAACCCACCCTTAAACTACAATATAAATAATGACATCGTATCAAATCGTGCTAGATTTGAATTGGTAGCATATCATAGTCTTCCTATCTAAAACACATACTGACATATATACTTAGATTTTAGGTAAAAGTTAAGATGTGGTTTATAATTTCTCACTTAACTTTGTTACTAAAAAGATAATAGGAGATACAATGAATAACTATTTTAAAATGCTTTTGTTTATTTCCATAGCACTTTCTTTCACCAATAGTCTCCATGCTTGTGCCACTGTTTCGGCGAAGGTTCCTGTCGAGATTGCTGATGAAAGCGCGATTATTATCTGGGATGAAGAAAATAAAATACAGCACTTCATTCGTCGTGCTTCTTTTCAAACAGAAGCAGAGCATTTTGGTTTTTTAGTACCTACTCCCACGCAACCGACTTTAGAAAAAGCGAGCGATATAGCATTTTCGATTTTGGGAGAACTCACCGCTGCAACACTCATCGAAAGACAACGTTCTTTTGGGATCAGTTGGTCTAGGTTATCTATGGTTCAAGTGAAGAGCAAGAGTGCTAGGTCTGTTAGAGTATTAGAAAAAAAACGTGTGTCTATTTATGAAGTTGCTGTATTAGAAGCAGACAGCGCTACGGCTTTAAAAAATTGGCTACAACAACATGAGTACCAATTTCCTAAAAATTTAAAGCAGTGGATTCAACCTTATATCGATAAGGGGTGGAAAATATCCGCTTTTAAAATAGCCAAAGATGTGGATAAAAAACAAATAGCAACTTCAGCAGTTAGAATGAGCTTTGCCACTGAGCGTCCATTTTTTCCCTATCGTGAACCACAACACGCCAACAACGAAAAAACCACAAAAAGATTATTGCGCGTGTACTTTTTAAGCAATAATTACATGCAGGGAACTCTTGGCGAAGAAGGTAAATGGCCTGGAAAAGAGGTTTGGGCTGGCCCAATATCTACAGGACATCGCAATGTCATTCTTGAGTCTACAACACTATCCATGGATACGAAGCCACACGATTGGCAACTCACGGAATTTGAAGATTATTCTTCCTATCGTCCAAGTGGTGCAGATGTCTATTTTTCTAATTCAAGCAATCAGAAGCAAATAAGACGTCCTCCCCAAATTGTTTATGTTTATAACCGCGGAGATATTCTCTTTAATACTATAGTTTACACGGTTATCATTATTTTTTTTCTTAGATATAAACGTAAAAGATAGACGTCAACACTATGGTGCATCGAGTGTCAAATTTTTATCGCACGCTTGACAAAACACGTTGGCAAAATAAAGGCCATGATGGTAAGCATCGGCTATTCGCGGGTAGTTTTGCGTTTGCCCGACAACTAATTCTTTCTCATCAAGACCGCTTAGTCGTACAACAGCAAAATACACATGGTATACTTTATAACCGCTTCTTCTCCTAGCACCGGTACGAACTGTTTGATGACGAATGGATAAAATCACATTGTTCGCATCATTCAAGTCAAAGTTGGTTTGTTGGTCTTTGTCGCTAATTGTCCATGTTTTTTGTCGTAGATCAAATTGATGTATTTGCGGAGCAAAATAATTTTGTCTTTTCAGAATAAGAATATACAAAATCAAGCCAACAATAGAAACGAGATACCCGACCACAAAAAATGGTATAATTTGTTTGGGATGTCTTAAAACAGTATCCGCAAAAAAGAAATATGGTATTGCGAGCGTGCTGGTAAAAATTCCTGCGAAGACAGGTGCAATCAACAGCATCAACCAAATCGACTCTTTTGGTTCCTGGTATTTTATGACAAGAGACTCACCGCGACGATACTCCACTTCCCCCACAATTTCTGATTCCTCAGGATTCCATTCTTTACACACAATTTTTTGTAATTGTGGTAGAGGCTCCATCTGCGATTGGTAAAAAGTATGTAAATCAGATATCTCTGTTGTCTCTACTTCGATTTTTTTCGCTTTTGTTTCTCTGCACAAACGAATGATACAAACAAGAGGGTCATTGCGCTCGATGACAACTTTGTCCATTTCTAATATTTGCGCCAAGCGTTTTGCAAAGTCGAGCATTTTACTGTGGCTATCAATACCTTCTAATTGAAAACGTGGTCCCGATTCTTTTTGGCATGCCAAAGGTATATTTTGCGTTTTCATCTCAATATGAATGTGCATATTGAGATCCCCAGGTGAAGGGGAAAGATTACCGTAATGCATAAAGTAAACACAGTCGATTTCTTTAAAGTTTAATATCTGGTTTTCCAAACGATGACGCGGTGTCATAAAAGACAAAGACCACTTGCTCTTTACATGATCGAGTTCCATATCTTTAATGTAACCGTAAGGTAAGGAGGCGAAAAAAAATACCGCACTGATGGCACCTAAAACAACGGTTAAAATTATTTTGTACCATTCATACGGCCAAAAGATAAAACAAGCAACAGCTAAAGCACCAAAGCAATAAAATAGTAAAAAAAATTTACGCTCGTCTCCAACATATCGATAGCCATTATCAATAAGCTTCATGTATTTATGCGATTCATAATGCTCAATTTTCACATTTTGCCTTTCGAAGTTAAGTCCTTCAGGAGAGTAACAGCCAAATTACAACCCAACTTTTTCATATGTGAAAACACGGTTGTGGAGGTAGTAATTATAGGCTCAGCCGTCCGACCTTTCGGGGACGTAACGCCTATTCTTATTTTTTATAGTAGCAATTTGGGGTTCTCGCAGCAACAGCAAAATAACTATGATATAAAGAAGGATCAATTGTTGGGATGAATGTGGGAAATTGTTATAGTAGGTAATAGAGTTGTGTGAAAAGAAGGTTCAAATCCGCGGGATTTTACTCGATGAGAATGTCGGTTACATACGATATTCTATTTAAATATGGAAAAATGGAAGAAATTATGGTGATACCAAAGCACAAAGAATTATGTGAGTTAATTGCTGGGGATATTGGTCTACAGCGATTACAAAATCGTTTATATCCATCGTCAGCTAAAATAGACAGAAGTAGTGATTCTTTTACTGATTATTCGCAACAAGGTTTTTTAAAACAAGGTAAAGAACTATTAGAAACCATCAGGAAAGACTGGCAAGTGGTTGTCGCATCGGAGACCTCACATCGTGAAATTGCACAAGCGCTACGTCAATTGATGGACGGTAAAAAGCAGTTGCATCCTGATTTTGGATATCGTCCTGTTTGGTATATGACGTCGGGTTATCAAACATGCCCTTGGGGATGCCATTCCGCAAGAGGTAACGATCACGGTGTGATCTATCACAAAAAAACAGATAGGGCGATCATGATCAACACCTTGCATCCACACCTTATCGAAAAGCATTTTTTCTTCCAAGGCGAAGAGGTTTACTATCGTCTTGATCCTCAAGAAATTATTCGTATTTTCATGTTGGGAAAAGAGGCCAAAAAAATTGCCAGCCACTTATGCAGGGCACTACAAAGCAGTGATAAAAAAATCGTGCATTACGCACTGTTTTGGTTACAAAACATAGACATAACTTCTATACGAAAATGTATTACTCCATATCTAAAAACGCTACTTAGTTGTAAAGATCGCGACTTATTGAAAGATGTACTACAAACCATCGCAAAACTCGGTCTACGTGAATTAGCACAAGACATGGCTCCCTTGCTTTCTCGTGCAAATGAAGATGTACAATCTGTCGCAAAACAAACACTTGAAGCGATGAACTTTGTCACAACACCGATTTTTAGCGATATTCAATCCGCGCAAATCGATACGGTGGTATGTCATCTAGCAAGTAATTTGCAGAATAACAACAATGTAGAAGAAAGCATACGCACCCTTGGACTCATCGGCCAAAAAGTGCCACAAGATGTATTTGGACTTGTACTCGATTTTATTGATTCTTATCCCACAGTCGCGATACTGTCTGTCTTAAGAATCATCAAGAATTCTCCGCATTTTATCTCCTGTTTGTCTATAGAACATTGGCATATAGTGGAAGCCTTGGGTCACGAAAAGACTATCATTGATTGGCAGCAAAGTCTCATTCCATACGATAGACCTGAGTCTGACAATAAAAAACACGATTTTTTACAGCAGCACAACTGGAGCGAGGTTTTAAAACAAATAGAACAAGAGGATTTATTTTTTCATTTTGTAGTCGCCGGTTTACAATTCAATCATGCTGCATCCTTACAAATTGTCAAAAATATAAAGCATAATGTTTTTCATTATGACGACGACGATCGCAAAGTAGATCCTATGATGTTAGTGCAAACTTTATTAGAAAACGATGATGAAGAAATTCAACATTTTATATCACGGCAAATTATCAAGGCATATGCTCCATATCCGCCAGTATCGACGATCCGTCCACAAATAGATGAAAATGTTGCACAACGGCTCATTAAATTTGTGCAACGCCCTCCAAAATTAACAGATTGTAAACCGCGATTCTTTCTTTGGATGATCGTCACAATCGATGGTGGTTTTACAGGTACAGATAGTACCTGGGCGAATATTATGTTTTTACTGCAACGTAGCCCCATTGAAAAAGAACAAATAGCGCGTCATTGTTTGAAATATATACATCACCATGATTATCTAGTTCGTATAATGTGTATTTTCACCATTGGCGAACTACAATACACACAGGCCACGAAACAACTTACGGCGTTACTGGACGTAGATGATCGATATGTACGGCAAACGGTAATAAAAGCCTTGGAAAATATGGGACCTTTGGATGACAGTACTATTAATAAGCTTATTGGGTTTCTCGACGTGAAAGAAGAAGAATACGTAGTCGATGCAACGATTGATACGTTAGGGAACACCCACAATGAAAAAGTAATTGACAAACTTATTGAATTTCTTGGCTTATGTGAGTGCGATATGATATGGCGAATTGTCTATGCACTACAAAAACTAGGTGCTTTGGCTGAGGCAACTGATCAGTTGTTACTACTTTTGGATTCCGATGACAAAGATATACAGGAAGAAGTGGTAGGTGCTTTTGGCAAGATAAAACTTTTACCACAAGAAGTAGAACTATCTCTCCTAAAGGTTGTGGCAAAAAGAGAAATCAAAGCCTCATTATCATCACGAGATAATTTCATACAAGTGTTCCGGAAAAAAACCTTGGACGAATTTTGGCAGACGTGTAACCAACAACAAAAGGAACAAATAATAAAAAATATAGGTTATTATGTCAACGCCGATATATGTGAAATTTTTCTTTGCGATTGGCAGCAGTATATCAATGGATCGGACCATTTACGCTTCATTACATTCTGCTGCATCTCTAAATGCATTACCGAAGAGAACGCCCATGTTTTTTTTCCTACTCTGCTAGAAGCGCTAAAAGACAAAAATCTAATGCCGGGTGCTGTAAGAATCATAACGAAAATCCTTGGAATTTTACCACAATTAATGAAAAAGTTTGCTATAGATGATACAGAGTTGAGTAAATTACTCGTAGATGCCATGGAAGGGAGTCCATCATACGGTTATCATCATGATTGTCGCGAAATTCTCATTCAAATAAATGGTAATAATGCATATGGACTCGATAAATTTTTGGACCTATTAGCAAACTACACCGATGACGCAATTGCACTACTGCAACCTCTGGGAGATGTGGGGATTGATGCCATATATCAACAAGCACGTGATGGTAATGACAAAAAAGCGAAAATGGCTGTTTATGCTTTATACAAAATCAACACTCCAAAGTGCGTTACCTATCTTAGTGATTTGGTTTTACACGACAATCCTGAGATCAAAACGCGCGCAGCACAGTTTTTATGCGAATATACACAGCATAAATCGCAAGCAGTCAAAACTTTTATTTACTTACTGCAAAGCCAAGATAATGCAGACATCGAAATTGCACTAACGAGGCTTGGCTTTTTAAGTGACAACGCTTTGCAAAATTTGCAAAACGAACTGATCTATATACTTTTTGCTGTATATGAGGTTTTGCATCTAAAGAGCGCTCAACAATTATTTTTTAGATGGGCAATACATCCTTATGTAAAACAAATTGTATTAGAGTGTCGTCCGCAATATACACAGCATTGGCAAGCGGCGATTTTCGATACCTTTTGCGCACCTTGAGAATAAATTTAAAAAAAACAAAAAAATCTCTCAGGATTTTTATCATTAAGGTAATAGATTAGTAGAAAGGGAGGTTTATATGAAAAAAGATACGGATTGGATTAAAGTAGTCACTGCGGGACTAAGCACGACGAATTATAACATCAGTGAGCGTGACGAAGCCCTTTTATCTATACTCCAACGCTTTCAAAGTCCCATCACAAATCTATTTAGCCGACAATTTAGGAAAATGGGATATTACGATAAAAACTATGCTCAAGATATGTTTGCGCAATTTTTCTCATACATACTCGAAAATAGAAAAAAAATATTTCGTAGCGCTGACCCTGAAAAAGGAAAACTGAGAAATTTAATGTTTACGATTGCTACTCGCTATTTTCAAAAGAAAGTCAGTATGTATGTAAATGCAACTGTTTTTTTAGATCCTAAAGTAATGGAAGCGGGCTTTTCTCATGACACCACAGAGGTGGATTTTGAAATTGATTATGTGGAAACACTGATGAATTCCACCTTGGTAAAACTAAAGGAACAAGATAAATCCACCGATAAAATTATGTTTCGTATGTTCCAGTATAAATTTTTCTCTAAAGAAAAGAGCAAAAAGACGGCTTTTGATGTGGCCATTTTTTTTAATGAAATTTCCGAGGAATGTAGCAGTATAGAAAAGAAAAAGGTAGAAGATCGAATTTATCAGAGAATGAAAACGGCAAAGGCTCTATTTGAGACAATTTTGTTGCAAGAAATTAGGGAGACATTACTTCTGCCAGATAATATTCCCATTCCCCAAGAGGAGAAAAATTTATTTTTTCAATATGCTCATTGGATCGAAGTAAATGAAATTTAGGAGGTGTTTATGGCGAGTTTAAACATAGAAATAACAAATAGCTTTACAGAGGTACTTCCTATCGACAATAGAATTACAATTGGTCGTGGAAACGAGAATGATGTCGTGCTCCTAGATGGATCTATTTCCCGTCGGCACGCCCAAGTTTATAAAGATGAAAAAAATATCTTCTTAGAGGATTTGAATTCCGCAAATGGAATTTGGATAAACGGAAAAAAAGTTGTTTTTCGCGCATTGGAAAATGGCGATGTTATTCAAATTGGCAATGCGAAGATGACTTTTTCGGAAGAACCTTTGCTGGAACCGACACGAATAGTTGATTTCCGAGAAAAAGCAAACTGCAATAGTACAGAAATAATTACCGCAAATAATATCTTATTTCAGTTTTTTTCTTCCAACAAAGACATTCGGCAGGTTTGCGAAATTGTTGAGCAGAAACTGGAAACAATCAATGCCACAGAACAAGAGAAATACCAACTAGGTATGGCTGTGAATGAAGCGATTGGCAACGCCCAACGCCACGGACATAAATACAATGAAGAAATGGTAATAGAGTTTCATTATCTTCACTTTCCTGGAGAGGAAATTGTTTTTATTGTCAGAGATCAGGGAAAAGGCTTCAATTCAAAGAATGAAGTCGCTCATAAAACGAAATTATCCACTGTTGAAGCTGCAAGAGAGATATACGAAAAAGGAGATTGGGGAGGACTGGGTATAAAAGTTATGCTGAAGTGTGTAGATCAAATAGAGTATAACCGTTTAGGAAACCAAATCACCTTGACAAAATATCTCAAGTAAAACATTTGGGTTCTTTTATACAAGAACCCAACTAAGAGAGTTGCAATAATTCCCTCAAATCTACAATTACTATTTGAGTCCCTTCCACCATTTTTTTATCATAGTAAAAAAGTCTTCCTTTTCCGCTGTAAAAATTATTTCTGTATTAGGTAGAGAACTTCTCAATTTTGCTATCTCTTCATGGCTAATTTGTGTGTCATTTATATTAAGTTCAGCAAGATTGCAGAGATTTGCCAGAATAGCCGCGGCTTTATCTCCTGTTTGTGTTTTCCATAGGCAAAGCGTTGTAAGGTTGTAGAGCTTTGCCAAATGAGCAATTCCTTTGTCTCCTACTTGTGTATTGTATAAATCAAGTTCCACCAGATGGGGGAAATTTTCGAGGTGGATCATTCCTTCGTCGTCTAACTGTGTATTTGCCAAGTCAAGGTGAGTGAGATGGGTGAGATTTGTGAGGTGCGCAAGTCCTTCATTACCTACCTGTGTATTTGACAAATCAAGGTGAGTCAGATGGGTGAGATTTGCTAGGTATGCAAGGCCTTTGTTACCTACCTGTGTATTTGACAAGTCAAGATGGGTGAGTTTATGGAGTTTTTCTATATGCCGAAGTGCTTCATCTTCTACCTTTGTACATTCTAAGGAAAGTTTGGTGAGATGAGGGAAGTTTGCTAGAAGAGTTATGCCTTCATTTGTTACTATTGTACCACACAGGTCAAGTTCGATAAGGTTGTGAAGATTTGCCAAGTAAGCGATTCCTTCGTCCCCTATTAGTGCTTGAGATAGATCTAGATGAGTAAGATTGTGGAGATTCTCTAGATGGATCATCTGATCGTCCCAGTGGTATTGTTTTTCGTCTATCAAGGCGAGTTTTGCACATTCGGTTTTGCAATTTTCCATTGTAAAACCAGCGCTTTCGGCGTCGATAATAAATTCGGCTATATCGCATTTTGAGAACGTGACGCGGTAGATACGTGACTGGTAGTCGCCAAAAAAGTTACTCACTTCGAATTTAGAAAAACTACATTCTTCAAAAATGCAATCGTATATACGATGTGCTTTTAAGTCTTGAAAAATACACTTGTGAAATTCGTAATCCATTAGCTGTGTAATCGGTTCATTCAGATATATTTCGCAGTTCTCATATCGAGTACTGTCCAGATTCTCTAAACCGATTATCTTTTCGCCTATTTTCGTACCTGTTTTTTTCATCGCTAGTTTCTTTCTGTTCTTGGTAGTTATAAGTATTTCTGTTTAAGTCGTGAGCCAAATATATTTCTCCTGAGATCCCGCTGGTTAGCTTCTCTTTTATTTGGTAATCATTAATATCTACTGTATCTTTTTCCCAGTGCCAATCAAATTGCCATGCTTTACCATCTTTAGAAATAGCAAAGCGCCCATCAGATGTAATTTTGATGCCCGTGATTGGTTTTGTATCTCCGTATAGTTTTCCCAATTGTTTTCCGCTGACAATATTCCATATTTGAATGGTTTTATCGTGACTACCAGAAATCACAAAGCGTGCATCAGGTGTGATGGCGATACTGGTAATTTTAGCAAGATGGCCAGAAAGCTCGTGTAGCAACTTACGACTCTTCGTCTCCCAAATAAAAAGAGTGCTATCTCGCGCTCCAATCGCGAAACGTCCACCTGGTGTGATTGCTAGATAATCCATATAGAAGGTAAGCACCAACTGCTCAGAAGGGATGTCCCATACTTGAAATCTGCCATCTTTCTTTGAAATAACAAAGTTTCCAACGATGCTATCAATGCGAATACACTCTTTATGTATGGATAAATTGGTGACAGATTTTCCACTTTTAATATCCCAAATCGACAGAGAGTTGTCATTGCGATCGCTACTATAGCTAGCGGAAAGAACTAAACATTTGCTAGGCATAATTGCTAAACTTGTAATTTCTCCTGTATGATCGGAAAATTTACCAAGCAGTTGTTTGCTTTTGATATCCCACACTTGTAAGTTCTTATTTTGGCAAAAAATAGCAAAACGCCTACCAACAAAAGCAACGGGCCCTGTCCCCGATGATGTATACACTTGTTGTTTTTTATTTACATCCCATATGTGTATCATTTTATCTTTACTAGCAGAGATAGCAAAGCGTCCATCCGGTGTTGCTGCTATGTGTGTAATGTCTTCTTTATGATCAGAAAACGTATGGATTAATTGTTTACTTCTTATATCCCATACTAGCAAATCATGGTCTGAACTGCTGCCAAAAACCAAATGTCCAGCGATAGTCTCACAATGTATATTTTTAGCCAAAAATCCATGAAACCATTTTCTATACAATGTACTTCTTTGGTATTGAAGAGCTTCAGATAGAGCATAAGTAGCATTTAGAACTTCTTTGTCTTGTTCATAACCCACCGTTTTTTTTAACTCCAGCACATTTTTCCATGCAGCCAAATAATTTTTACTTTGCCATTCTTGCTGTATCTGTTCTTTTAAATTGCGAAATTCTTGTTCCAATTCCATAGTTTGCACGGAAGAAGTTATTTGCTCATAAAGCAAGCTTTTCTCTATCTTTGTCTTCTCTATTTCAAGATTCCAAACGAGCCAGTTTCTAGAGGGTTTCCCCTCCGAAATAGCCAAATCACATGCTACAACAACTTCTTCAGCCCCACCTTCATGACCACAAAGTGTGCACATGCACTGCCCACTTTCGATATCCCAAATTCTGAGGGTTTTATCGTCACTACCAGAAATCACAAAACTCCCATCAGGCGTGAAGGCAACACTGTTAATACCACTTGTATGACCAGATAGCTGATGGACTAGTTGTCCACTTTTGATATCCCAAACGCGTAGGGTTCCGTCATAACGATCTAAAAGTCCAAGTCTATCCTTAATCCACATGCTAGAACAAGAAATTGCTAGGCCTCCATCAGGTGCAATAGCAATACTTGTAATACCACTTTCATGACCAGAGAGTGTATAGACGCACCGCCCATTTTCCATATTCCACACTTTTAGAGTTTTATCTTCGCTTCCAGAAATGACAAAGAGACCATCAAGTGAGGTTTTTATGTTACGAATTGGTTCTGTGTGGCCAGAGAGTGTATGAACCAACTGCTTGCTTTTAACGTCCCAAACTAATACATTGTGATTTTTATCTGGATGTATCACGAAACGTCCATCGGACGCAAAAGTAACTATTCTAATGTCGCGAGGTAACTCATGAACTAGTTGCCCATTGTGGATATTCCAAACTTTTATCTGAGGGGTACGTTCGTCGTCCAAAAAGCAAGACGTAGCAAGACGTTCACCGGGTGCAAAACGTATACTTTCACATACACCGTTCCGTCTGTCATCGCCAGAATGTGTATACATTAATTTCCCTGCGTTGACATTCCAAATTCTAAAAACACTATCTTTGCTGACAGAAATAGCAAGGCGTCCATCTGATGTAATGGCCACACTTGTAATTTTATCTTCATTACAAGAAAGAGTACATCTAGATTTTCCACTATCAAGATCCCAAATTTGCAAAGTGCTATTCTCACAGCTAGATATAGCAAAACGTCCACTAGGTGCCACATTTATAGCGGTAATTTTCGCACTGTGCCCACAAAGACTATACAGGGATTCTCCACTCTTGACATCGTAAACTTTTAGAGTATGCACTTCGTCGGTCGAAATAAAAAAACGTCCATCAGGAGTAATGACTCTTAGACCAAATTCTACAGAAAAAGATCGCAACGGCTTTCGGAAAAATAGATTTTCCAATAAATCTGGCCCAGTATGCTCTGGAGAAAAACTTCTAGCCCACTCTAGGGTATATGTAAAACCTTCAGAAGGAAATCCTTCTTTTCGGTATTGCATACATCTATAATTTAAAACAGCCGACACGCACAAAGAATTTGCTATAACAGCATCCTCCAGTAACTCCATTGCTTCTTCTTCTCGCCCCAAGTCGAAATAAGAAAGGGCTTTGTTGTTGAGATCTGCGGCGTGCTGTTTTAATTTATCTACTATTTTATGTGGATAAGCTTTTGCAGTGATTTGATAATAAATTTGCAATAGAATTTTCTCTATTTCACGAAAACTCTGCGGGCGATTTGCTGGTTCTTTTTCCAGGCAGCTCATCATAAGTTGCGCCAACTCATTAGGGATGGTTTGCCATGACAGCTTTGGGTCTTTAATACTCTCGGGAGTAGGGGCTTTGACGAAATTATGCATATGCTTATATGCCACAAAATCACTGCGAGAGTCTTCATTGTCTTTGATAAATGGCAAACGGTGGCAAAAAATTTCATAGAGAATGCAACCAAACGCATAAATATCGGCGTGAAAATCTATCTCGGAACCACGCCACTGTTCGGGTGGCATATAGGCGATAGTCCCCATTGCTTTACCAACAATGGTTAGCGGTGTCGAAGTTTCCACCTCGCTTTCATCGACAGAAATCTCCGCCAATGCAGTAGCTTTGGCCAGCCCCAAATCTGTTACTTTGACCTCTCCAGATTGCGAGATCATCACATTGGCGCTTTTAAGGTCGCGATGAACTAAATTGCTTTCGTGAGTGTGTGCCATACCACGAGCAATTTGGATGGCGATATCGAGTCCCTCTGTAAATGTACCAATGGCAGATTTTTCCATGTGGGTCTTTAAATCACAACCATCCACATATTCGGTAAAAATACGCAGTAAACCGTCTAATTTTCGCACGTAGTAAGCCGTGACAACATTGGGATGTTTGTCTATGTCTACCCAAATCTGCGCTTCACGAGTAAATCGTTCTGTAACTTTTGGCGAAGACAAAATCTTTGGCAAAGGCATTTTTACTGCCAGTTTTATGTCCCAAAATAGGTCATGAACAAGATAGACTTCGCCCATCGCTCCTTTTCCAAGCACTTTTATTGTCTCATAGCGGTCGTCTATGATTTGCCCTGGTTGCCAATGTATCGCGTCGGTAGAGGAAGATGTATTTGTAGAGTGTGTCTGTGTCGATGTATTCGTGACTTTTTCTTTGCTTCGAAGATATCTCTTTGCTTCTTTTAAAAGCTTTTGTGCACCTGTATAATCTGGGTCTAAAGCCAGAACCCGTTCTAAATCTTTTTGTACTCCATCCCATTTGTTGCGTTTCATTTGAATGAGAGCTCGATTGTAATAGCCTCTGCTACTTTTCGGGTTCATTTTTATCAGTTGGTCACTATAATTTTCGGCTTTTTCCCAGTCTTGATCTTGCCATGCCTTCTTCATTTCCCGTAATAATTTTACTTTGCCATTCAAGACAATCTCCTGCATCGTTATAATTACGTACTCTAACAAATTACAATTTTCTCTGTGATACCTTTAGTTTTATCCCCAATTTTTACAGTAATTCTTTTACGTTATAACATCTAAAACTTTTTGTAATTCTTTCGCAAATTCATCACTACTTTGGTGGCGCTTTTCCGGTTCTCTCGAAAGAGCTTTATGTATAATCTTGGCCAAGGCATCTGGTACATTTTTTCGCAATTGTTGAACCGGAACGGGATCTTGGTTTATTATCTCCATCATAAGTTCTATTACATTTTTATTTAGCTCATAATGAGGCAATTGATTAGCGACGGTGTAGTATAGAATAGCTCCTAAAGAGTATATGTCGGCTTGTTTAGATTTAATCTCGTTTTTCAAACTTTCAGGAGCTATATAATGAATAAGACAGTTCATGTTTGAGGCGCAGACTCGTCTAGATAAGGGTACATTTTCTTGTTCAGTCTGCACTTTTACTTTTACAACACCAGTTTGTTTATCTATGAAAATATTAGAAGGTGCTAAATGAGAAGGGTGGATTTCATGGCTATGCATACAACTCAGCGCATTTGCTAGATGAATAGCTGTTTGTATGGCATATTTCAATGGAATGGTTCCAAGTTTTGCCATTAGCTGTTCTAAACTCCAGGCGTTGAGATACTCCATAACTAGATATGCTTCTTGTTCAATTTTATGCCATCCTAGAACGCGTATGATATTTGGATGCACTAATGTTTTGCAAATATGCTGTATTTTTCTGTCAAAGCGTCTTTGAGCCTGAGTTACCCATTTATGCGCGTAAGGTAAAGTTTTAAAGACTACCTGGGCGTTATAACCAAGATGTTGTGCTAAGCATACTTTGTTTTCTATATCCGCTTTTATAACAAAGTGATTAAAGTTAATGTCAACATTTGTTATACCTATATAGGCATTTATTGCTTTTTGCAGCGCACGGGCCATGCGACCGACATTTTCATAGCGCTTTTGCGGTTTTGATGCCATTGCCTTTTGAACAATCTTGGTGAAAATATTTGCTTCATTGTCAAGAGATAAAGGAGTTTGCTTGAGTTTTGCATCTAATATCTTGGATGTTTCCTTGATTTCTCCATACGGAGTTTGCCCGCTTAGGAGATGGTATAAAATGGCTCCCAGTGAATATATATCTGCTTGTACACTTATTTCCTCGCTATTTTGAATTAGCTCTGGTGCCATGTAGTTACACTTCAAAGAAGCGGGGTTTGTTATATATTTTTTGGAAGAAAAACCTAGTAGC
Source organism: Candidatus Uabimicrobium amorphum (assembly GCF_009002475.1). Classification (GTDB taxonomy): domain Bacteria; phylum Planctomycetota; class Uabimicrobiia; order Uabimicrobiales; family Uabimicrobiaceae; genus Uabimicrobium; species Uabimicrobium amorphum. Next base: position 7,042,972 of record NZ_AP019860.1, on the reverse strand, counting down.
TTTACTTCGCGATTTTGTTTGTCTATTAAAACTTTGGAAGGTTGTAAACTGAGATGAAGAATTTTGTGAGCATGCATATATTTTAATGCAAGGATTAACTCAAATATAATTTTCATACTGCTTTTAATAGAGGCATTGCGTGTCATTAGTGTTTGTAAATTCTGACCATCTGTATATTCCATTACCAGAAACACTTTTGTATCATCAAAATTTCCCCATCCTAAAAATTCCACTGTATTAGGAGGATGTACCATTGTTTTGTAGATTTTTACATCTCTCTCAAGCATTTCTAAACTTTTGAAAATGTTTTTTTCCAGTACTTTAAGCACCACTTGCATGTTTCTGTTTACATCGTATGCTAAATATATTTCTCCTGTGACTCCGCTGCTTAGTTTCTCTTTTATTTGGTAACTGTCAATGTCTACCGTATCTTTTTCCCAATGCCAATCAAATTGCCATGTTTTGCCATCCCTAGAAATAGCAAAACGGTTATCAGATGTAATTTTGATATCTGTTATGGGTTTTGTATCTCCGTATAGTTTACCCAACAGTTCTCCGCTGGCAATGTCCCATATTTGTATGTTTTTATCGTGGCTGTTATTGCCAGAAATTACAAAACGTCCATCGGGTGTGATGGCTATACTAGTAATTTGAGCAAGATGAGCAGAAAGTTCGTACACCAACTTCTTACTGTTGGTCTCCCAAATAAAAAGAGTGTTACCTCCGGCTCCAATCGCAAAACGTCCACAGGGTGTGATTGCTAGATGTTCCACAGGGAAGGAAAAGGTAAGCACCAACTGCTTAGAAGGGATGTCCCATATTTGAAATAGGTTATCTTTTCTTGAAATAGCAAGGTCTCCAACTACGCTATCAATATCTATACGATCTTTATGCTCGGATAAAGTAGTGACAGATTTTCCACTTTTAATATTCCAAATCGATAGAGAGTTGTCATTGCGATCACTACTATAACTGGCAGAAAGAACCAAACATTCGTCAGGGATAACTGTTAAACTTGTAATTTCTCCTGTATGATCGGAAAACTTACCAAGCGGTTGTTTGTTTTTGATATCCCACACTTGTAAGTTACTATTTTGGCAAAAAATAACAAAGTGTTCACCAGAAATCGCAACGGGACCTGATCCCGAGAATGTATGTATTCGTTGTTTTTTATTTATATCCCATATGTGTACCGTTTTATCTCTACTGGCAGAGATAGCAAAACTTCCATCAGGTGTTGCTGCTATGTGTGTAATATTTTTTTTATGACCAGAGAATGTATGAATTAACTGTTTACTTCTTATATCCCATACTAGAAAATCGTAATTTGAATTGCTGCCAAAAACAAAATGTCCAGCGATGGTTTCACAGTGCACATTTTTGGTTAAAAACCCGTGCAGCCATCCTCTATGCAATAAACTTCTTTGATATTGGAGATCTTCAGATAGAGTATGGATGGTACTTAGGAGTTCTTCGTCCTGTTCGTAACCAGCCGTTTTTTTTAACTCCTGTACATTTTTCCATGCGGCCAAATAATTTTTACTTTGCCGTTGTTGTTGTATCTGTGCTTTTAAACCTTGGGCTCTTTTTTCTATTTCCACAGTTTGCGCAGAAGAAATTATTTGCTCATAAAGCAAACATTTCTCTATTTTAGTCATCTCTAATTCAATATTCCAAACGTTTTTAATTAATCCCTGGCTCTCAGAAATAGCAAAATCGCCATTCTCTTCTATAACAACTTGTCCAAAACCTATCTTCATGGCCACAAAGAGTGCACATGCACTGCCCACTTTCAACCCCCCCAAATTCTAAGGGTTTTGTCTTCACTACTGGAAATCACAAAGCGCCCATCAGGTGTGCAGGCAACACTTGTAATAGAGCTTGTATGGCCAAACAACTCATGAACTAGTTGTCCACTTATAATATCCCAAATTCTGAGGGTTTTGTCTTTACTACCGGAAACAACAAAACGCCCATCAGGTGTGAAGGCAACACTTGTAATATAGCTTGTATGGCCAGACAACTCATGGACTAGTTGTCCACTTATGATATCCCAAACTCGCAGGGTTGTGTAATAATCATCCTGCCATGCGCTATCAGAAATTGCCAAGCGTCCATCGGGCGTAATGACAATACGCATAATACCACTTTTATGACCAGAGAGTGTGTGTATGCACTGCCCATTTTCTACATTCCAAATTCGAAGGGTTTTGTCTTCACTACCGGAAATCACAAAGCGCCCATCAAGTGAGGTTTCTATGCTACAAATTTTCTCTGCGTGACCTGATAGTGTATGCACCAACTGCTTACTGTTAAGATCCCAAACTAATAAGGTATGATTTTCGCCTGGATGCATAGCCAAACGCCCATCAGGTGTAATTCTTATAAGATCACTATGGGATGTGAGCACTAATTGCCCACTGTGGATATCCCAAACTTTCACCAGACTTCTATCGTTATAGCTAAAGCTAGAAATAACAAAACGCTCATCGGGTCCAAAACGTATACTTCGACATCTAGCGTCAGAAAGTGTATGTACCAATTTCCCTGTACTGACATTCCAAATTCTAAGAACACCGTTCTCATGACCGGAAATAGCCAGATGTCCATCTGATGTAATGGCTGCACATATAATTTCGTCCTCATAACCAGAGAGAGTACATATAGATTTTCTACCATCAAGATCCCAGACTTGCAAAGTTTTATCTTCGCTGTTAGATATAGCGAAACGCCCCCCAGGTGCAACAGTTATATGAGTAACTTTTGCATTGTGACCACAGAGGTCATGCAGGGATTCTCCACTGCCTATATCATAAACTTTTAGAGTATGCTCTTCGTTAGTAAAAATAAGAAAGCGTCTATCAGGCGTAATGATTGCTGGGCTATTAGCTTCTCTAGAAAAAGATCGCAACGGCTTTCGAAAAAATAGATTTTCCAATACATCTGGTCCAGTATGCTCTGGAGAAAAACTCCTGGCCCACTTTAGGGTATCTACAAAACCTTCAGAAGAAAATCCTTGTTTGCGGTATTGCATACATCTATAATTTAAAACAGCCGACACGCACAAAGAATTCGCTCGAACAGCTTCCTCCAGTAACTCCATTGCTTCCTCTTCTCGGCCCAAGTCAAAGTAAGAAAGGGCTTTGTTGTTGAGGTCTGCTGCGTGCTGTTTTAATTTATCTACTGTTTTATGTGGATAAGCTTTTGCAGTGATTTGATAATAAATTTGCAATAGAATTTTCTCTATTTCGCGAAAACTCTGCGGACGATTTGCTGGTTCTTTTTCTAGGCAATTCCTCATAAGTTGCGCCAACTCATTAGGGATAGTTTGCCATGATAACCTTGGATCTTTAATACTCTCGGGAGCGGGTGCCTTCACGAAATTATGCATATGCTTATACGCCACAAAATCACTACGAGCGTCTTCATTGTCTTTGATAAATGGCAGACGGTGGCAAAAAATCTCATAGAGAATGCAACCAAACGCATAAATATCAACATGAAAATCTATATCGGAACCGCGCCATTGTTCGGGGGGCATGTAGGCGATAGTTCCCATTGCTTTGCCGGCGATGGTTAGCTGTGCGGAAGCTTCTACCTCACTTTCCTCCATAGAAATTTCAGCTAATGCGGTAGCCTTGGCCAGTCCCAAATCTGTTACTTTGACCTCTCCAGATTGCGAAATCATCACATTGGCGCTTTTAAGGTCGCGATGAACTAAATTGCTTTCGTGAGTGTGTGCCATACCACGAGCAATTTGGATGGCGATATCGAGTCCCTCGGTAAATGTACCAATGGCAGATTTTTCCATGTGGGTCTTTAAATCACAACCATCTACATATTCGGTAAAAATACGCAGTAAACCGTCTAGTTTTCGCACGTAGTAAGCCGTGACAACATTGGGATGTTTGTCTATGTCTACCCATATCTGCGCTTCACGAGTAAATCGTTCCGTTGCTTTTGGCGAAGACAAAATCTTTGGCAAAGGCATTTTTACAGCAAGCTTTATGTCCCACAATAAGTGATGAACAAGATAGACTTCGCCCATCGCTCCTTTTCCAAGCACTTTTATTGTCTCATAGCGATCATCTATGATTTGCCCTGGTTGCCAATGCGTAGCGTCAGTAGAGGAGGATGTATTTGCTGAATGCGTTTGTGTCGAAGTATTAGTGACTTTTTCTTGACTTTTAAGATGATGCTTTGCTTTTTGCAAAAGCTTTTGTGCACCTGTATAATCTGGGTCTAAAGCCAGAACCCGTTCTAAATCTTTTTGTACTCCATCCCATTTGTCGCGTTTCATTTGAATGAGAGCTCGATTGTAATAACCTCTGCTACTTTTCGGGTTCATTTTTATCAGTTGGTCACTATAATTTTCGGCTTTTTCCCAGTCTTGATTTTGCCATGCCTTCTTCATTTCATGTAATAATTTTACTTTTTCGTCCAAGATAATCTCCTGCGTCGTTATAATTACTGGCTCTAACAAATTATAATTTTCTCTGCGACTCCTGTGGCTTTATCCAATTTTTACAGTAATTCTTTTACGTTATAACATCTAAAACTTTTTGTAATTCTTTTGCAAGCTCATAACTACTTTGATAGCGCTTTTTCGGGTCTCTCGAAAGAGCTTTATGTATAATCTTGGCTAAGGCATCTGGTACATTTTTTCGCAATTGTTGAACAGGGACAGGATCTTGGTTTATTTTCTTCATCGCAAGATCTATTGGATGTATATTTGGCTCATAATAAGGCGCTTGATTAGCAACTGTGTGGTATAAAATAGCACCTAAGGAGTATATGTCAGCCTGCTTAGATTTTTCATTTTGTTCTATAAACTCAGGAGCCCAGTATAGCGTAAATACAAAATCAATTGTTTGTTTATTCAGGTTCACTGCGGAAAAATTTTCTTGCTCCATTCTCACTCTTACTTTTACGATGCCAGTTTGTTTACCTATAAGAATATTAGAAGGTGTGAGATCATCGGAATAATAAATTTTATGGCTATGCATATAGTTTAACGTATTGGCAATACAAATAGATATCTGTATACAATATTTCAATGGAATGACTCCAAGTTTTGTTATTAGCTGTTCTAAACTCCAAGCATTGAAATACTCCATAACGAGACATGCTAGCTCTGCTCTTCGATGCCATCCAAAAATGCGTATGATATTTGGGTGCACCAATGTTTTACGCATATGCTGTATTTTTCTTTCAAAAAGCTCTTGTGCTTGGGGATTTTTTGCTACATTCTTTGCGTCATTCGTTTTAGGTAAAACTTTAAAGACTACCTGGGCGTTATAATGGAGATGTTGCAATAAGATCACTTTGTTTTTTGTAATATCTGCTTTTTTGGCGAATTTATTTACGGCAAATTCATCAAAGTCGATGTTACCATTTGTCACATAGGAATTTACTGCTCTTTGCAGCGCATGGGCCATGTGACTGACATTTTTATAGCGCTTTTGTGGTTCTGGGACCATTGCCTTTTGAACAATTTCGGTGAAAATATTGGCTTCATTGTCGAGAGATAAAGTTTGCTTGAGTTTCACATCTAACATCTTGGATGTTTCTTTGATTTCTCCATATGGAATTTGACCACTTAGAAGATAGTATAAAATAGCTCCCAGTGAATATATATCTGCTTGCAAACTTATGTTCTCACTATTTTGAATTAGCTCTGGTGCCATGAAGTTACGTATCAAAGAAGCGGGGTTTGTTGTATATTTTCTGGTAGAAAAACCTAGTAGCGTTACTTCGCCACTTTGTTTGTCTATTAAAATTTTGGAAGGTTGTAGACTGAGATGAAGAATTTTGTGAGTGTGCATATATTTTAATGCACGGATTAGCGCAAATACAATTTTCATACTGTTTGCAATGGACATATTGTCAGCTATCCATTTTTGTAAATTTGGGCCCTCCGTATATTTCATTGCTATAAACACTTTTGCATCATCAAAATTTCCCCAACCCAAAAATCCCACTGTATTGGGGGGATATGCCATTGTTTTGTAGATTTTCACATCCCTCTCAAGCATTTCTAAATTTTTGAAGATATTTTTATCTAGCACTTTAAGTACCACTTGCGTGTTTCTGTTTTTATCATGTGCTAAATATATTTCTCCTGTGGCTCCGTTGGTTAGTTTTTCTTTTATTTGGTAATCATCAATGTCTACCTTGTCTTTTTCCCAGTGCCAATCAAATTGCCAAGCTTTACCATCTCTAGAAATAGCAAAGCGACTATCAGATGTAATTTTGATACTCGTGATGGGTTTTGTATCTCCGTATAGTTTACTCAACTGTTTTCCGCTGGCAATGTCCCATATTTGAATGGTTTTATCACTACCTGAAATCACAAAACGTGCATCAGGTGTGATGGCGATACTGGTAATTTTAGCAAGATGGCCAGAAAGCTCGTGTAGCAACTTCTTACTCTTCGTCTCCCAAATAAAAAGAGTGCTATATCGCGCTCCAATCGCGAAACGTCCGCCTGGTGTGATTGCTAGATAATCCATGTAGAAGGTAAGCATCAACTGCTCAGAAGGGATGTCCCATACTTGAAATAGGCCATCTTTCTTTGAAATAACAAAGTTTCCAACGATGCTATCAATGCGAATACACTCTTTATGTATGGATAAAGTTGAGACAGATTCTCCACTTATGATATTCCAAATCGACAGAGAGTTGTCATTGCGATCGCGGCTATAACTAGTAGAAAGAACCAAGCGTTCGTCAGGTGTAACTGCTAAACTTGTAATTTCTCCTGTGTGATCAGAAAATCTACCGAGCGGTTGTTTATTTTTGATATCCCACACTTGTAAGTTATTCTTTTGGCAAAAAATAGCAAAGCGTCCACCAGCAATTGCAACGGGACCTGATCCCGAGAATGTATGTACTCGTTGTTTTTTATTTACATCCCATATGTGTACCGTTTTATCTTTACTCGCAGAGATAGCAAAATTTTCATCTCGTGTCGCTGCTATGTGTGTAATGTCCGTTGTATGACCGGAGAACCTGTGAATTAATTGTTTACTTCTTATATCCCATATTAGAAAATCATGATCTGAATTACTGCCAAAAACCAAATGCCCAGCGATGGTTTCGCAATGTACATTTTTCGCTAAAAAACCATAAAACCATCCTCTATATATTGTATTTCTTTGGTATTGAAGAACTTCAGAGACAGCATAGGTAGCGTTTAAAACTTCTTTGTCTTGTTCATAACCCGACGTTTTTTTTAACTCTTGCACATTTTTCCATGCGACCAAATAATTTTTACTTTGCCATTGTTGTTGTATCTTTGCTTTTAAATCTCGGGCTCTTTTTTCGATCTTCATAGTTTCCATAGAAGAAATTATTTGCTCGTAAAGCAAACACTTCTCTATCTTTGTCGTCTCGATCTCAAGATTCCAAACAAACCAGTTTCCTTGGCTAATACTAGATACTGTTTCATCAGTCTCATTAGTGTTATAATATTCCTCAGAAATAGCAAAATTTCCATTTTCTGCTATAACAACTTCAGTTCCATACTCATGACCACAGAGAGTACACATACACTGTCCACTCTCAAGGTCCCAAATTCTAAGGGTTTTATCTCTGCTGCCAGAAACCATAAGGCGTCCATCACGCGTGAAGGCAATACTTGTAATATGGCCTGTATGGCCAGATAGCTCATGCACTAGCTGTCCACTTTTGATATCCCAAATACGCAGGGTTGTGTCATAAAAAGCTGGCCGTACAATCTTGTAATTAGGTGGTGCAAGCCATGCGCTAGAACAAGAAATTGCTAAGCTTCCATTAGGTACAATGTTAATACTTGTAACGTCACTTTTATGACCAGAGAGTGTATGTACACACTGCCCATTTTCTACATTCCAAACTTTCAGAGTTTTGTCTTTGCTCCCCGAAATGACAAAGAGTCCATCAGGAGAGGTTTCTATACTGAGAATTTGTTCTGTGTGACCTGAGAGCGTATGGACTAACTGCTTACGGTTAAGATCCCAAACTAATAAAGCGTGATTTTGGCCTGGATATATAGCCAAACGCCCATCAGGTGTAATTTTTATAAGGTTACCTGAGGATGAGAACATCAGTTGTCCACTGTGGATATCCCAAACTTTTATTAGGGGTCTATCACTTTCGCGAAAGCAAGAAATAGCGAGACGCTCATCGGATTCCAAACGTATAAATTCAAAGGTAGTATACATTTGGTCATCGCCACAAAGTTTATGCATTAATTGCCCTGTTTTAACATCCCAGATTCTGAGAACATCTTTCTTACTAACAGAAATAGCCACACACCCATCGGATGTAATAACCGCATGTACAATTTCGTCTTCATAACCACAGAGAGTACAAATAGATTTTCCGCTATCAAGATCCCACATCTGTAGAGTTTTATCCTCACTACTAGATATAGCAAAACGTCCACCAGGCGCAACATTTATATAGGTAATTTTCGCACTGTGACCACGGAGGCTATGTAGAGATTCTCCACTGCCAATATCGTAAACTTTTAAAGTATACTCTTCATCTGTCAAAATGAGAAAACGCCCATCGGGCGTAATGGCCGCTGGCCTACTAGCTTCTTGAGAAAAAGATCGCAACGGTTTTCGAAAAAACAGACTTTCCAATACATCTGGTCCAGTATGTTCAGGAGAACAATGCCTGGCCCACTCTAGGATTTCTGTAAAACCTTCAGAGGAGAGTCCTTCTTTACGGTATTGCATACATCTATAATTTAAAACGGCTGATACGCACAAAGAGTTTGTTGTAACAGCCTCCTCCAGCAACTCCATTGCTTCTTCTTTTCGCCCCAAGTCGAAGTAGGAAAGGGCTTTGTTGTTGAGGTCCGCGGCGTGCTGTTTTAATTTAGCCACTGTTTTGTCTGGATAAGATTTTGCAGTGATTTGATAATAAATTTGCAATAGAATTTTCTCTATTTCGCGAAAACTTTGCGGGCGATTTGCTGGTTCTTTTTCCAAGCAATTCATCATAAGTTGCGCCAACGCATTAGGAATCGTTTGCCATGATAGCTTTGGGTCTTTAATACTCTCGGGAGCAGGAGCCTTCACGAAATTATGCATATGCTTATACGCCACAAAATCACTACGAGTGTCTTCATTGTCTTTGATAAATGGCAAACGATGGCAAAAAATCTCATACAGAATGCAACCGAACGCATAAATATCGGCATGAAAATCTATCTCGGAACCGCGCCATTGTTCGGGGGGCATGTAGGCGATGGTTCCCATTGCTTTGCCAGCAATGGTTAGCTGTGCGCAAGCTTCTACCTCACTTTCCTCGATAGAAATTTCCGCTAACGCAGTCGCTTTGGCCAGTCCCAAATCTGTTACTTTGACCTCTCCAGATTGCGAGATCATCACATTGGCGCTTTTAAGATCGCGATGAACTAAATTGCTTTCGTGAGTGTGTGCCATACCACGAACAACTTGGATCGCGATATCGAGTCCCTCGGTAAATGTACCAATGGCAGATTTTTCTATGTAGGTCTTCAAGTCGCAACCATCGACATATTCAGTAAAAATACGCAGTAAACCGTCTAGTTTTCGTACGTAGTAGGCCGTGACAACGTTGGGATGTTTGTCTATGTCTACCCAAATTTGCGCTTCACGAGTAAATCGTTCCGTAGCTTTTGGCGAAGACAAAATCTTTGGCAAAGGCATTTTTACCGCAAGCTTTATGTCCCACAATAGGTGATGAACAAGATAGACTTCGCCCATCGCTCCTTTTCCAAGTACTTTTATTGTCTCATAGCGGTCGTCTATAATTTGTCCTGGTTGCCAATGCGTAGCGTCAGTAGAGGAGGATGTATTTGAAGAGTGCGTTTGTGTCGATGTATGAGTGACTTTTTCTTTGCTTCGAAGATGCCTCTTTGTTTCTTTTAAAAGATCTTGTGCACCTGTATGCTCTGGGTCTAAAGCCAGAACCCGCTCTAAATCTTTTTGTACGCCTTGCCATTTGTCGCGTTTCATTTGAATGAGAGCTCGATTGTAATAATTTTTGCTACTTTTCGGGTTCATTTTTATCAGCTGGCGACTATAATTTTCGGCTTTTTCCCAGTCTTGGTCTTGCCATGCCTTCTTCATTTCTTGCAGCAATTTTTCTTGCCATGCCTCATTCATTTTCGGCAATAATTTTTCCTTTTCGTCCAAGATAATCTCCTGCATCGCTAGGATTTTAACTAAATTGATAGAGTAATTTTATACCACAAGGCTTTTTAGTTCCCTACGATAATTTTTATGTCTTTTGGTGTAGGTGCTAAGAATTGTTATTTTGTTGGTTATTTATATACTTCAAAAAATTTGAGTTGTATCTAAAATTTTGATTTTATGGAGTTAAAGTATTTTAATATAATTGATCAAGCGTATTTTTGCGCCACTGGTGTCAGAAAATCCTAATAATGATTGCCGAAAGTCGGTAACATCTAAAAACGATCAAGAACAAAAAATTTTATAGGCAAAGGTCGCTATGAAAAATCTACTAGTTACATTGTTTTTTCTACTCGTCAGCTCACTAGCTGCTGAAAATCGGTATTTATACATTACGAATCTTGAAGTAGCGGAAAAGAAGGGTAATGGTCATAGCTGGGACAGCTTTGGCGGTAAGCCGGATCTTGTCATAAAAGTTTTTATTGTACGCGACGCAAAACAAAAAAAAGTATACACCTCTGCCGTTTATAAAAATGCCTACAATGTAGCACATAAAATCTTTGTTAATTGCAACTTGGTGGTCGGTGACAAGTTGCGCATTGAAGTTGAAGATAGCGATCTTGCGAATAATGATAAAGTGGGTTCCTTTGAGATCGATGTGCCATCACAAGAGTGTGAAAAAACAGCCGTGTTTACGGCGGTAAAGCGAATGGTTTATGTATTTTCGCAATATAATACTTGGGAAAAACGACAACAGGCGGTACAAGAAGCCAAAAAACAACAAATAAAAAAAGATCTGCAAAATAAAAGATTAAGAGCTGAGGCAAAACTACGAGAAAAAATTGCACGACAAGAGCAAGAATTGAGAACAAAAATGCTAAGGCAACGTAGTCATTCAGAGGATGATCACAAAATCAGCGAAGTACGCGTTTCTAAAAAACAACTACGCCAACTCGTACAGCAACTTCAATCCAAAGAGGAAAATCAAAGGTACATGGCCTTAGAGAAATTAGAAGGATGGGGAAAGCAAGGGGAAGCTATTCGTACAGATTTACAACGGCTTTTACCTGTGGTAAATGAACCAATAAAATTTACACTGCTCGCTGCCTTAGAGATTATCGACCAACACTCATTCCAAACTTTTGTTCCTCAAAAAACAAACAAAAGTCTTTACGGCCGAAAGTCGTGGAGAACCAACATTGCGAAACGTAGCCTTGGCGGTTTAAACATTCTTGGACCAAGTGAGGACTTTCCTGCGGAGTTAAAATATTCAAAGTGCTGTGCTTTGATTGTCGGGATCAACAGGTATGATCATTTTACGCCCCTAAAAGGGCTTCAACTTGATGCTGCGAGAATTGCGGCGGTGCTGGATTCACGTTATAACTTCACAAATGTAGTATTACTCACCGATCGTAAACCGCAAATTCCGCAAGGTAACGTGGAGTGGAGAATAGTTGATCGCGTAACGAAGAGTGTGATAAACAGTTGCTTGTGGGAATTGGGCAGCAAAATAAATCCGCAAGATGCACTGTTTTTCTACTATACGGGGCATGGTGCGCCTGGACACATTGTTTGTGCGGACAGTTACTCTCAAGCTTCTGGGAAAACAGTCACTCAGAGTATGATCCCACTAAAAAAGATGGCAGAAATCTTGGAGTCTTTCACTGCGCGCCATACACTAATGGTATTAGACAGTTGTTATAGTCAAACACTACTCGAAGAACAGTATCGACCTGATTTTTCCCATTTTGCAAATGAAGATTCAGTGTTGCGTGGCGGAGATAATTTAAACCGCGTATTCCATCGTCGTGCTTTTCAAGTGATCACCGGTGGGTTTAGAGGAGAGGCAAAGCAATGGGAAAAAACTTCTACAACCTATGCGTACAAGTTTCGAAATCGTGAAGGACATTCGTTACTTACAGCAAACTTACTACAGGCTTTACATGGTTTGGTAGGACGTGCGGATGGTACGATTTTGGCTTCACAACTTGGCTATTACATCACCAATGTTTTCGCAAACAACAATCGCATCGAAGTCGCATATAAACCTCGTTATGACGGATTGGGAGGTGATGGTGATTTTATGTTTTTCCCCACTACCAAAGTACTGAATCCAAAACTCCTTTCGCCACTGTATCTTACGCATGAAGATTATGCGAATCTGCGCAGTTCTGCTTGTATCTCACTACGAAAATATATTTTTAACGACACAACAACACATTTACAGCTGCCTTTGGCGCAAAATGTCATTCCGCACCTAGTTCATCTACTAAATCAAGACGAACCGCAAATTTGTCTCAATGCAGCTGTGCAACTCTTGCTGCAAATAGCGAAAAAATATGGAGAAAGTGCCGATAACCTTTCGCAGGTGGTTACTCCTTTAACAAAACTTTTAAAAGCGAAAAAAAATTTAAGCAACAAAAAACTATTTTACGATATAGCACTGATTCTCAGCCACACATCCCCTTATGCAACAGCAGATGCCATAAAACAGGTGCGCAACTATGTCAACATACTAGAAGTACAATGGCAACAAAATAAGAAAAAACTACTGCGAAGAAAAGGTCTTGTACATCCAAGCGTACAAATGCTAGAAGCACAAATAGCACAAAAGATGATCGCAAAACCTGTTGAACAAGACAATAAAATGCAAATGCAGTATTGGGGATCTTTATACCGAGATTTTCACTGGTTGTCGATCAATGGCCTACGATTGCTACGTGAGTATGAGAAAAAAATCAATAAATACGAAACGATGATGGCTTTAGCGGAAAAAAGTTATGACCAATATGCAGATTTAGGAGAAGAAGAAACTGGCTACTACATGAAGCAAGAGAAGGCATTTAGAGAGTGCGGGGCTTATGCCGGGGAAGCTCTGCATCACATCCGAGATTTAAAGGGCGTTGAAGACTTGCGAAAAAAAGCGCAAGGCTTTGCACGTTTGGCTTACATAAAACGCAAAGAGATGTGGCGATCATCGCGGTATAGTCATACGAAGTCGGTCACTTCGATCTCTTTCAGTCCCGATGGAAAAATTCTCGCTTCCGCCTCTAAAGATCAAACAATTGGACTTTGGGACGTTGCCATCGGCAAAAGAATGGCCAAAATTTCCGTAAATAAACCCGCTTTGTTTGCAAAATTTAGTCCAGATGGTGAAAGCTTTGCTTACTCCCTCTCGAATAGAACGATCAGGCTTCGAGATGTAAAAACGGGAAAAAAACAAGTAAAAATAACAGGACATACCGATGATATTAACGCCATGGATTTTCACCCGGGTGGTAAAATGATTGTTTCTGCGTCTAGTGATCAAACGATTCGTTTGTGGAATATACAAACAGGCAAGGAAGTAATGAAAATCGAGGGTCATAGCGCTGCAGTCAATTCTGTTTGCTTTAATTTCAATGGTAAGACAATTGCTTCTGGATCGAGCGATGGAACAATAAAAATTTGGGATACGCAAACAGGAAAAGAGAAAAAGACCATTACCACACGTCTTGGCGATGTAAAAACCGTGCGCTTTAGTCCAGATGGAAACACTGTGGTCTCCATCTCTAATAATAGGATTCAACTATGGCGGCTAACAACGGGTAAGGAAATCACCAAAGGCTTTGCACGTTATCGTGACATAAGTTGTGTATGCTTTGCTCCAAATGGAAAACAAATTACTTTTGGTTCTAACAATGGAATATTGTATTTGTTTGACCTAGCCACACGCAAAGAAGTTACGCAAATAACAACACAAGCAAACGCAATTCATGCTGTGGCATTTAGTCCCGATGGACAAACACTTGCTTGCGGAGTGGAAAACGGTACTTTAATTTTGTGGGATGTAGAAAACGATCATGAGATAAGCAATCTTAATGGACATACGAATACCATCAATGCCTTGTGTTTTAGTCCAGACAAAAACACGATAGCATCTAGTTCTGTTGACACAACTATTCGGTTGTGGGATACCATTACCGGTAAACAAATGATCACTTTTACTGGACACACTAACACTGTACAATCAATATGCTTTAATCCAAATGGTACAATATTAGCCTCTGGATCTAAAGATTTCACTGTAAGATTATGGGATGTTGTCACTGGTCGCGAGATACACAAAATTAAAGCACATGACAATACTACTCTCTCTGTACGTTTTAGCCCAAGCGGTAAAGTTTTAGCCACCGGTTCTGCAGATGCAACAATTGGGCTATGGGATGTTACTACCGGGACAAAAATATTAACAATGAGAGGTCATACTCGTGAAGTTTCCTCAGTGTGTTTTAGCCCCGATGGTAAAATACTTGCTTCGGCCTCAGAGGACAAAACGATAAGATTATGGGATATTAAAACAGGTAAAGAGCTCAAGAAATTAGTTGATCATACTGGAATGGTTTCCTCTGCATGTTTCAGCCCTAATGGTAAAATACTTGCTTCTGGCTCAAGTGATCATACTGTCAAGTTATGGGATGTTGCAACCGGTGAAGTGATAGATACATTAATCGGACATACTTATTGGGTGCTGTCCGTTTGCTTTAGTGCCGATGGCAAAAAACTTGTCTCGGGAGGAACGGATGGTACTATGCGGCTATGGGAAATGGATACACGTAAACTCTATAAGACCATCCAGCACAGTAGATGGGTTTCCGCAGTGTGCTTTAGTCCCAATGATGAAATACTTGCTTCAGCATCGATAGACGGGGTTATAAGACTATGGGATTCTGGAACAGTAAAAGAAATTCGTAAAATAGGAGGTCATGTTGATACCGTCAATAGCGTATGTTTTCATCCCAAAGAGAAAGTACTTGCTTCAGGTTCAAGTGATAAAACAGTAAAGTTATGGGACATCTCTAAAAACAAACAAGTTGAAAATTTTACAAACCATGCTCAGGCAGTAAATACAGTGCACTTTAGTCACGATGGTACATTTCTTGCTTCAGGTTCTAGCAACGGTTACATCAAATTATGGAATATTAAAAATGGCTGGCAAATCAATGAATTTGAGGCATGTGATAAATCAGTAAATTCCGTATGCTTTAGTCCTGATGGTAAAACCATAGTTTCTGCGGCGGATGATGCGGAATTAAAATTGTGGGATATAGTGACTAGGCAACAAATTCGCAAATTTACCGGGCACAAAGCCGCTGTTAATTCTGTATGTTTCAGTTCTGATGGTGAAGCCATTGTTTCAGCTTCAAATGACGCAACATTGAGATTGTGGAATGTAGCTACAGGGCGGCAAATTCGCAAATTTACCGGGCACACGGCCGCTGTTAACTCGGTGCGTTTTAGCCCTGATGGTAAAAGCATTGTTTCGGCTTCAAATGACACGACACTGAGATTTTGGAATGTAGCTACAGAGCAGCAAGTTCGTATATTTACAGGGCACGTGGGCGCTGTAAATTCGGTGCGTTTTAGCCCTGATGGTAAAAGCATTGTTTCGGTTTCAAATGACGCAACACTGAGATTGTGGGATATCGCCACTGGTAAAGAAATGGCAAAAATTAGTAAATTTGCAACTAAAGTGAATACTCTAGATTTTACAACAGACGGTAAAAGTTTTTTTACAGGAGCCGATGACGGTGCTATACGCTTGTGGCGCTTTTTTGTAAATAAAAAATTGAACAACAATGAGGAAATACCTTTATCTTGGGCAAAAAAAAGTGCAAAAATTTCCCGCCCCAATGTAGTATCAGAAATCTTATTATTAAATGCATTACGAAAAAATCCCCGCAGATTTGCCCAAAGGTTATTTGGCTTACGAATAGATAAAAATATGGACCCTGTTGTATACAAACAACGCAAATAGTTACAGTATACCGAAGTTTTTTATTAAAATAGTTTGAGGAATCTTATGATCAAAGTATTGTTGATATTTGCAGTGCTATTATTTAGTGGTTTACTAAATGCGGAAAAACGCTACCTATACATAACAGACTTGTTGGTTAAAGAAAAAAACGGTGGGAAACACTGGGACAACTTTGAGGGAAAACCCGACCTTGTTATTATATTGTATGTATGGAAAAATAAACAATGGAAAACACACTACACTTCGCCGGTTTTTAAAGATCTTCTTCGTGTAGAACAAAATATTGCGGTCGATTGCACAATAGAAGTTGGCGATAAGGTTCGCATAGAGATCGAAGATAAAGACTTGGCACAAAATGATAGCATAGGTTCTATCGAACTGGATGTACCTTTCGCAGAGAAGAACAGTATTCAACACTTTGGAAGTATAAAAAAAATTCACTATGTGTTTTCGCGACACAGCAGTTTAAAAAAATGGAAACAGGAACAACAACAAGCGATGAGACGCCGCCTAGAAAAAGAACTTGCCAATGATATCTTACACAAAGAAAAACAATTACAACAAAATATAAGAAAAAAAATCGAAGCAGAGTATGAGCATTTTCGAAAAATAACTCAAAAGCGCAACATAAGAAAGATATTAATTCGCATCAGCGATCCCCAAATTCGAGAAATTGTCACGCAGCTGTTATCACCTAGTAGCAAAGAGCGCCAGAAAGCACTTTTAAAACTACAAAGTTTAGGCAAAAAAAAACGCATTGTTCGCTCACATCTTAAGCGTTTAATTTCACTAGTAAACTCTCCTACTCGCTACACGATTATGGCCGCTATTGAAATAATTGACCAACATATAAGCAAACTTGATCCTTTAGACCATGTTGATACACTACAGTCAAAGTTCAAGGTGCCTCCATCAGACAAGAAGCCTTTGACTACGAATTTAAAATATAGAAAATGTCATGCTTTGGTGATAGGCATCAACAAATATAAACATTTTTCAAATTTGGAGGGGCCGTACTCAGACGCTGCTGCAGTGGCAGATATTCTTGGCTCACGTTATCAATTTGATCGAGTAGTTCTACTGAGCGACAAAAAATCAACTGTGACCAAAAGCAATGTTAAGAGACATATTGTCGACCAAGTAACGCGCGAAATTGTTTTCAAAAATTTGCAGCAACTACAAAGCGAAATACAAAAAGAGGATGCGGTGTTTTTTTATTATGCGGGTCATGGAATTCCTGGTTACTTAGCGGTCGGAGATAGCAAGAATATTTCCAGTACCAATAGACCTGATATAAAAACGATGATCTCATTGAAAAAAATAGCGCAAAAATTGGAGTCCTTTGCCGCAAAACACTCTCTAATGGTGTTAGATTGTTGTTTTAGTGGGTCATTGTTAGAAGAAAAATATCGTCCTGACTTTTCCCATATAACCACTAATAATTTTTTTGTTGCTAGTGAAGATTACTTGAATCAAGTCTTTCACCGTCGTGCATTTCAAGTCATTACTGCTGGGACGGGTAATGAAGTGGTGGCGGATAAACTCGATGAAGTTTCCACTATTTATGCCCAAAAGTTTAAAGATAGTCGCGGTCATTCTCCATTTACGGCGGTACTTTTACAGGCATTAGAAGGCTCCATTGGACGTAGTGATGGAAAAATTCTCGCTTCCCAACTAGGCTATTATATGACTGATACTTTGGTAAATGATAAACGTTTAGAAGCTGCCCAAGTTCCGCGCTACCAAACATTTGGGGGGAAAGGAGACTTTGTCTTTATTCCCGCAGATCCGCAAGTTTTGAATCCAAAAATTTTGTCTGCCCTGTACCTTACGGACGAAAGTTACACAGACTTGCGTAAGTCCTCTTGTGAAGCACTTGGGAAATTAATTTTTGACAAGGCAACGCTACAGTCGCAACTACAACTAATAAAAAATGCGATTCCACACCTGATTCACTTACTCAGCAAGGATGAGCCTGTAAACTCTCTCAAAGCGGTGGTGAAACTTTTACTACGAATGACACAATATGCAAACAAAGAGGTAAAGGAATTTTCACAACTGATCAAGCCTTTAACAGATCTACTACAGTATCTGCTGCAAAAAACTGAGAATAAAGGGCAATTGCAGGATGAAATTGTATTGATTTTAGCACGATTACATCAGCACGCCACAACGAGTGCAGTAAAGCAGGTACATGATTATGTTGCGATATTAGACAAAAAGTGGCGGCAAAAGAAAAAGTCGATGAAATTACCCAAAAGTGTATTACATAAAAAAATAAAACATCGAGAAAAACAAATAGTACAAAAGGCACGTAATAAAATTACAGCGAACACCCCTCAAACGCAAATGCGATATTGGCATAGCGTATACAAAGATTATTACTGGTTACATAGTGAGGGATTAAAGTTATTGCAAAAACGCAAAGGCAAGTTAGATAAATATCAACTCATGATGAATCGCGCACAAAAAACTTTTGCCAAGTGGCACTATATACAAGAACAAGATATAAACGCAAGCGCCTATGCAAATAGAGAAATAGCTTATCGACAATGCGGAACTTACGCGGGAAGAGCATTGGAGTACATCAAAAACCTTGATGGTTTACATCATCTAAAAAAGCAAGCGCGAAATTTGATTAAATTAGCATACGAACAGCGCAAAGAAATCTGGCGATCTTCTAATCACCATGATGGTCCAGTCACGAGCGTTTCTTTTTATAACGATGGGAACTTGATCGCTTCATCTTCTCTAGACAAGACTATTAGAATTTGGGATGCCGCAAATGGTAGTCTGCTGGGAAAAATGGACGCTACTAGTGCTGTTTTAGACTCGTGTTTTAGCTCCGATGGGCAAATACTTGCCTATGCACTTTCCAACAAAACAATTCATCTACACAATGTCATAACCGGTAAAAAAATTAGGGTAATTAATGGACATGATGCAAAGGTTGTTTCGTTGGCATTTAACTCAAAAAGTGACCAGCTTGTTTCTGGTTCCGCTGATGGAACAGCGAAACTCTGGGATATTCATTCAGCTAGGGAGTTACGTGTTTATAAAGGGTATACTTCAACGATACCTTCCGTGTGTTTTAGTCCAGATGGCAAAATGCTCGCTTTGGGCGCCAGTGATAGTTCCGTAAGGTTATTAGATGTGGCCTCCGCTAAGGAAATTCTTATTTGGGACGAACACGGTAATAAAGTAAGAACAGTCGATTTTAGTCCCAATGGTAAAAAACTTGTTTCTGGATCATGGGACAAAACTTTAAAAGTATGGGATTTACCATCAGGTAAACATACTACATTTAGAGGGCATCGTGATATAGTAAATTGTGTATGCTTCAGTCCAGATGGTAAAATGATTGCCTCTAGTTCTGGCGATAATACCGTAAGGTTATGGGACGTGAAGACTGGTAAGCAAATCAATAGCTTTAACATGCTAGACAATTCATTTTCTATTTGCTTTTCTCCTGATGGGAAAAGTTTAGTTAGTGGCGGGCTAGATAATAGACTGTGGCTACAGAATGTTGATACCGGTGAGATAACGGAAGGCTTTATTGGACAAAAAATTATGTCTGTATGCTTTTCTCCGCACGGTAAAACTCTTGCTTTTGGGGTCTTTGAGAGCTCCGTTATTCAACTTTGGAATGTTGAGAAGCAGTTACGGACTAATGTATTGAAAGGACATGATAGCTTTGTAACTTCACTACATTTCAGTAAAAATGGTAATCTGCTCGTCTCTGGGGCTGATGACAATACCGTTCGCTTGTGGAATATCAATACTCAACAAGAGCTTACCCGATTTACTGCGCACAAAGCTACCCGATCTATCGGGCACACTGATTTTTTAGTATGGTCAGTAAAACTTAGCCCTGATAATAAAAGAATTGCTTCAGGTTCAAATGCGGGAACTGTGGGTATTTGGAATGTTGATGAGCCTGATAAATCAATGACTTACAAAATAACACCGACAATTCATTCGGTAAGTATTAGTCCCGATGGTAAAAAAATTTTATGGGGCGCAAGTAGCAACGCTGTTAGACTGTGGAGTGTAGATACTGGTGAGGAAATCTATCGCTTAGATGGACATAAACGTTCGGTGCTTTCGGTATGTTTTAGCTCCGATGGCAAATTCGCTGCTTCTGCTTCAAAAGATCACAGTGTCAAACTATGGAATACCGCAACCAAAAAACGCATTACGTTTCACGGACATAAAGATCTTGTAAACTCCGTATGTTTTAGCCCTGACGACAAAATGATCATGTCGGGTTCTGCAGATAAAACCGTGCGTTTATGGGATACGGCAACTGGCGCAGAACTAGCAACAATTTTACATGAATCTGCGGTAAATTCGGTGTGTTTTAGCCCCAATGGTCGAACACTCGTTTGCGGTTTAAATAATGGCATGGTAAAAGTGTTACAAGTAGTGACAAACAGAGAAATCGTCAAAATGGCGGGGCATAATTTGACGGTCAATTCGATATGTTTTAGTCCAGATGGTAAAACGCTAATTTCTGGAAGCGATGATCACAGTGTGAGGCTATGGAATATAACCACAGCGAAGCAAATTCGCTTACTGCGCAGTCACGATGCCAAAGTAAACGCTGTAACATTTAGCCGCAAAGCTAACGTATTCGCTTGTGGTTTTTCGGATGGTACGATAGAAGTTTATGATACAGCGACAAATAAAAAGATAAGAACGATAACAGAGCACACCAAAGCAATCAACACTATGTGTTTTGATGACAACGGAAAAACTCTCGTTTCAGGATCTGCAGATAGAACCATCAGATTTTGGAATGTAGACACCGGTAAAAACCTCAAAAAAGCCGTTGCTCATAAAGGTTATGTAAGTAACGTGGTTCTATATCGTAACAGTCAAAAACTTGCTTCGTTAGGCGGTGATGGAATTCTAAGACTGTGGAACACCAAGAATATGAGAATTAGCAAACAAATAGATACATATTTGCGTCACGGCAAACAGATAAAATGTATGGCATTCAATCCCGACGGCAGAATAGTCGCCTGTGGATTAGACGATCATACCATAAGGTTTTGGGACTTATCCCGTCATCGAGAAATCAAAAAAATTGTGGCTCATAAATCACACATCAATGCGATTCACTTTAGTTCAAATGGCGGAAGACTTGCTAGCGCATCAAGTGACAAAACAGTAAAGTTATGGGACGTAGATAGTGGAAAAGAAATTCGTAGCTTCACCGGACATAAAGCCAAGGTAGTTTGCCTATCTTTTTCTAAAGACGGAAGCATTCTTGCCTCGGGCTCGCAAGACTCTACCATAAGGTTATGGGAGACCAACGGTAGAGAAATAGCCCCCCTTGACAAAATAGTATTACCATGGTCACAGTACAGCGTTAAAAAGTCACAACCCAATGTGGTGGAAAAACGTTTATTCCAAAACGCTTTAAAAAGACAACCACAAAAGTTTACGCAACAACTATTTCGTCTGCAAATCGATAAAAATATGCAACCAGTGCCATACAAGTCAAAGTAAATAATCGAAACTTAAAAAAATAAGATACCATCCATGGCAAGTTCGAGTCTACCATGGATGGCATAAGGTTAGGATTCTTATTTATCGTATTTTTGAGCTTCTATGTATATATCCGCTGCTTCTTTAGATATTTCATGCAAAACTCTCCATCCCCGATCATCGCTAGTCCGATCAAGGTGTATTTTTATTTGATAAACGAGTTTCATTACGTTGTCTGACAATTGATAAGTATGCGATTGATTTTTTATATTGGTTTTCCAGCTAAGACTAGAAAAAATTGCAGAGTTTAACCCCTTTGTCGTTTCAAACTTTGCTAGTATATTTCCTCTATAGTCTTGCAATTCTATAACCACCCACCCAATCATTCCATCAGTTTTATTTCCGTTACTATACCGGTTGATCACGTCGAGCCTACCGGTATTAGAAACAGTTGCGGTTGTAGTTATGTCCATATGACTTCCTACAACTTTATGCCTCTTGGCGCGTATAGGAAACGTAGGTTGGCTTGGTTGAGATTGATTAATACTTCCATCTTGTTTTGCTGTAGGAAGTGGATCTCTAAAATTTGCATTGAAGTTCCACAAACGATACTCACCAGTCGCTGGTACCCAATCTAGCACATATTTTCCATTGCCTACAGGGATCAATACATGCCCTGTTTTTATGCTGCTCCATTTTCCTCTTTGTTTTGCCGTAGGAAGTGGATCTTTAGAGTTCGCATTAAAGTTCCACAAACAATATTCACCAGTCGCTGGTACCCAATCTAGCACATATTTTCCATTGCCTACAGGGACCAATACATGCCCCGTTTTTATACTACCCCATTTTCCTCTTTGCTTTGCTGTGGGGAAGGGATCTTTAGAGTTCGCATTGAAGTTCCACAAACGATATTCACCAGTCGCTGGTACCCAATCTAACACATACTTTCCATTGCCTACAGGGACCAATACATGCCCCGTTTTTATACTACCCCATTTTCCTCTTTGCTTTGCTGTGGGGAAGGGATCTTTAGAGTTCGCATTGAAGTTCCACAAACGATATTCACCAGTCGCTGGTACCCAATCTAACACATAACTTCCATTACCTACAGGGATCAATACATGACCCGTTTTTATACTGCCCCATTTTCCTCTTTGTTTTGCTGTGGGAAATGGATCTTTAGAATTCGCATTGAAGTTCCACAAACGATATTCACCAATCGCTGGTACCCAATCTAACACATAGCTTCCATTACCTACAGGGATCAATACATGCCCTGTTTTTATACTGCCCCATTCCGCATGCAGTGCAGATAAAGAAAATACACATAAACATATAGTTAAAAAGTTTTTCATTGTCTTTTTTCCTTTTATACTTTGAAAGTTACCATCAAAATGAACGTAAAAACATTAGTATTTCTCTCATTCTAACGTTTCTGGTGATTGGTATAAAACCACAGAGATCACAGAGAAATCTTCTTTGCACACATGACCACCAAATCCGTTAGAGATAGGTATTTCTATACAATAAAAGTTTTACTTAAAATAAGTTTTGATGAGTTTGTATTCTTTTACATTTTCTCGCAGTTATGTTTTTTCGCAAAACTATGTGAGAATTATTGTCTATGTATTCTGTATGAATGACAGATAGGTTATGTATAAAATAAAATTTTATTCTAAAGATGTTCTTTTGTGAAAAAATTTGGGTGTGAAAGAGCTATTGCCAAAGCAAAAAATTAAAAGATTGCCAGTTAACAAAGTTCGCACTTACGCTAAAAGATGACTCACGCTTACATAAACTGTATTGATTTACAATTTACATAAACGCGGGAAATATCATTTATTCTGTTTTGCAGAATAAGAACTTTTGATGAATTTTTTGTTGTTCATACTGTGTGACCTGCACAATATGACCGCGCTCTTTTTTGGTTAGAATGGTTGTTTTTCCGTATTGTGTTACTTTCATCTCACCTCCAGAGATTTTTTGTAACCACTTCTCTACTTGCTGTGAAGTAATGAGCGCTTTTTGTGTTTTTTTCTTGTATTTAATCGCATCCTGTACGCGCAAAGCGAGATGCTTTGGCCACTCATCGTGAAAAAGTGCAGAGGTTGCGTAGATATCACCGCGATGGATTTTACCATTGATCACGCAAACATATCCCACCACTTCTGATTTATTGCGAATAATGTCTTGCAATTTTACGATGTATGGTTTTGCTTGTGGTAGGGATCGTGGCTCATAGTTTTGGCGGAAATGTATTTTGTCGCTATGCATTGCCAGAGAAATTTTTTGTGCGTTTGCTGGTGTTACAAAATTATTTTGTAACACCAGATCGTGCTTGTTGCTGTATACGATATCACCTTTTTGTAAATATACGCGCTCATTAGACATATTGATTACATTACGATTGTCAACAATGATTTTGTTTTTCGCCACCGCTTTTTTTAGTGAGATGAATTTTTTTTGCTCCATTTTCATATTATATACGAGAAAAATAGCTAAGTTGTCGTGTGTATATGGCCCAGTGACAACGTAATCCTCTTCGGAAGATAAAATCGTTGTTTTTTGTGGCTGTATGGTTGAAACTGCGTGTTGTGATGTAACATCACTTGTTTGCTGCGCTGTTACCGATAAAAGTAACCATAGAAAAATGATACTGTTCTTCATCATAAATCTCCTTGCGAAATGTATTACACGACTTCCGTTTATCATCAATACGACGCATGGAGAAAATAAGAATGCTTTTCTTTTTTTACCGCTATAAAGAGAGTAATCGTACAATTCAAAACTACGAGGTCATTAGAGGCTAATTCTACAGGAGAAGGCGCCGAAATTTAGTTACCACAAATATTTATAGGTGCGGAAAAAATGATGGAGAAAACTCTTAAGCCCACCTAGATTCAAAGTAGTTACAAAGTGTGAATTTCGTGCGAGTATCGTCAAAAAGCTGTTATCAAAATTATAGCGGCAGTAGATAAAAAGCCGAAAACATCTTATCTACTGTCGCTATTCCATTGTGAAAGAGTCCGTTACTTAGGACGTAACAAATCTAAAAAAGTTGTCCAAAAGCGTACGGCTCTTGTATATTTTTTGTTACTCAAATGAGGAGCAATATGAGCACCTATTATATTGCGAATTTCATTATGCCTTAGAGCCACAAATCCTTTAATAAATTGCTCTAGCACTACAGGAGACAGAAGGCTACTCTTTTTTATATCATTC
Source organism: Candidatus Uabimicrobium amorphum (assembly GCF_009002475.1). GTDB lineage: Bacteria > Planctomycetota > Uabimicrobiia > Uabimicrobiales > Uabimicrobiaceae > Uabimicrobium > Uabimicrobium amorphum. The sequence goes on along the minus strand of NZ_AP019860.1, from coordinate 7,018,291 downwards.
TTAATTTGCTGCTCCGTTATTTTTATCTGAAGTATTGCAGCAAGTGTATTGTGCGCTTCGTCATATGGAAGTACACCTTTTACTACTTTTTTTCCAAATGATGGGGCGATAAAGTGTACGTAGAACAGTGTAAATGCAACACTTGTACGGCCAGTGTCTTTTGCCATTGCTTGGTCTATTTTTTTGAGCGTTTCTATGGTGTTAGGAGTCCAATGTTCCACCTGTTTTGCTCGTTGCGTCAGTATAGAGTGCTTCATTAGAAACATTTCGATATCGCTACCTTTCTCAGCCACGAAACCTTTCTCTAAAATAATCTCTTTCTCGGCTAGAAAGTTTGCACTCTTGTTACTTTTAACTATGGTATTACGTACTTCTAATTCCTTTGCTTTGTACTCACCACTTGCAGAACCATTTTCTACAACAAATTTTGTTGTAAGAGGTTTTTCGTACTTTTTTATCAGGTTGTCAACTTTTCTCTTTTCTTCTGCTTTTTTTTGCTCAGCCTGTTTCTTTTTTACACTTATCCAGGTAGTAGAGTATCGCCATCCTCGATTGTAGTTAGAAAACTCTGTTACTTCTTCCCCCTCAAAACTATTGAAAAAATCTTGGGCGTTTCCCGTCATTTCTCCAGAAGAAATTACATTCAGTGAAAAGAAGAACATTGGTTTTTGACGTAAAAGATTTTCGTAGGCTTGTGGTGTGGGATAGTAGTCATCCCAAGGAGCAAATTTCTTTAATTGATCAAGAGTATAGTAGCGTAAAATAGAAACCTGGTTAGAGTTTGAAGTCACCTTATACGTTCCGCTTGGAGGGGCAGCGTCACCACTATAGATGATCGCTTCTAAACCAGAGCTAGTGGTCACTATTTTTGCTTTGTAAGTGTATTGTCCATCAAGGTGAATTTCCCAATCCCCCGTGTCTATCTGCGAATGAATCAGTTGAGAAAACAAATAGCACATGGAAAAAAATAATAGTAAATATTTCATCAATTTGTGGCGAGGATACCCCGACTTCTATAAGTTGGGGAGGAATCGCCACTCGGACGCGAATGCGCGAAGCATGAGCACGATGCCTTTTTCAATCTCGCATCTCCTTTCTGGAAATAAAAATATCCATCAACTTGTTGTATCAAGTGACAATAACGATAAGAAATACCTTGTACTGTAGAATTATTCGTTTTGATATTGAAATATCCGTTAGATCTTACGGCAACACGACCAATGTAAACACCCTTTTTCTCACCTTTTGTCACAACGGCTTTTACGATGTCACCGGTTTGAAAGTCTTTTACCCTTTTTTGACTTTTCGCTGTTGTACGAGGGAATCCAAATTGATCCACGCGACACATTTGCCTACTGCCTCTACCTTGAGATTGGATACCCAAAGGTATTAGGTCTTCAGAAATAGTTACATTCTCTCCACTCTCTCCTGCACAGGCAGCATCAATCCAGTGTTGTTTGCTGAATCCGTTGTGTCGACGATTTGCTTTTGTTTTTCCTCCACTTGCAAACTCTACATCTATACCGAGTTTCTTTAACTGGTTGCCGATGACGTAGCGTGTTGTGTTGATACTTGCAGCATCTCGCAGTGTTTTTTTACTATAAGACACAATTTTCTGTAATCTTTTGTTGTCTTTGCTCAGAAAATTGTGGATGTCACCATTACCTTTGTTTTCGTTGCACTTACGACAACTAATGGTCAGATTAGATACACGATTACTTCCGCCTTTACTTCGTGGATGAATGTGATCTATCTCCAATGCAAGATTTTTTGCATCGCAATAGGCGCATTGATGATTCCATTTGTAAAGTAGGTATTCGCGAATTTCGTAGCCAAACAGTGTTCCTTGTTGATACATTACGCCTGAAATCTCAGGATTTTGTAGCTTCTGGGTATCAAAACGATTTGTTTCTACACACAAGTTGTCAATTGGTGTATAAACGAGTAGTTTTTTCGTCCAATGAAAGATGTTATCTACTTTTGATTTTAAAGAAGGTGCTCCTTTTTTTCTTGTACGATTACAAAATCTTGGTGGGCGATATCGTGTTTTACGATTGCGACGACTACGGCGAATTGCATGCCTTTTGCTTAGCAAATCGACTATTTTTTCGCCGCGATGCTCTAGTTCTGCTGCCCAAGTAACGATTGTACCTTTTTGAAAAAATACGACAAGAGCCATTCCCGTAATTTTGCTTCCCGGATCAAACTTGAGTTGCACCTTCTGTAAGTCTCCATCTGTTCTTTTTTGGAGAATGATGGTGAAGGGTTCTTGTCTGTAAACACTTGCTTTTCTTTCTTTTAACAATTGTCGTGCCCTCGCCGGAGAGCATGGCATTAGAGGTTTTCTATTTTTACTGAGTACAAACACTCTTCTTTGCATCAAAGCTATCTTTCTTTGTAAAGTACCAAATTACTTTGGTTTCTCGGTTTAGAACCGGTAAAGGTCTCCTCGCTAATGTTATGAAACGGTTTTGTATGTTAGCAGCACTGGCTTAACCCACTACACCTGTTTAACTACTAACCGTAGAGTCTGGAGCTGGAGAAGCACCCCAGAGTACCTATATTTTCGTTTCTAACGCTTATCAAGTTTGTTACACTTGATATAAGCTGGTCAACAACTGAGCTTACAAGCTCCCACTTCAAGTACCGTTAGGTACTAAGTGGGGGTAGTTGACGTTTCGTCCTTAATTTCATTTTTTAAACTATTTCAACTCGTGAGATTATACAAAAAGCATTCTTATGAAAGCAATTTTTGTTGCAAACGATCAGGAAATTATCACCAAAAAAATAATACACTTTTTTCAAAATCAGTAACTAAAAAGTATTGATGGCAAAATTGCCATCAATACTTTCTCTGCATCGCAAATATATAGTTTGGCAATTTTGTATTACTTGTTGAGGACGGCGTTTTCCAATTTTTCAATACGTTGTAGTAGCTTGCTTTCCATTTGAGTCTTCTCGTTTATCAATTGTTGGATATGCTGCAAAAAACTACTCTCTACTCGAGATTTTTCTTCACCAAGCTTTTTTATTTTCTTTTCTTGCTCGATGGTGTACAAAGTCAGCTCTTCTATTTTTTGCAACAACTTCGCCTGCATTTCGCCCAATTGAATTCCCTGTTCTTTTACTTCTCTCACTGATGGAATATCAGGTAGATGCCTATTGCGTTTAATAGATTGCTCAAGTTGGTCAATGGGAAGAAGTTTATAGTCATCGGCAAATACAAAATCAGCCCAGTTATCCATTTTTACAATGCGCACCTCTTCGGCGGTGATTTTTCCTTTTACCGCTAGTTTTGTTGCAGCATCGGCTAGTTTGGTTACTCCAATTCCAATACGTCCATTCACTGCAAGCGTGAAGTCTTTAACGGGAGCAGTGTTCATTCCAATCCAACCATCTTTGTCTATGTGTAAACTTTTAGCGTCAAATTTTTCGGTTACGTTTACACTTTTTGTTGATACATGATTGGCATGTAAGGTTTGATTTGTAGTTAAATTGCCTTTGACGGAAACATTTTGTGCACTGTCCCATCTAAGAGCTATTTTTTGCCCTCCGCCTGTACTACCAAGCGCTCCTCCTTGTGCTCCATAAATAACAAGGCCATCAATGTTCTGTTCGCCTGCAAAAGTCTTTGCTGCGTGACTTATCCCATTGTGATTATATGCAGCTCGATACAATCCAATACCATGACTTTTATTGGTGAAATCATGATCAAAATAAACATCTCTACCTTTTGTTGAAATTCCTTTATTATTGACGTGTAAATTTGTAGATGAAATTTCTAACGAGTAACCATTGTCGAAAACTCTTTTTATTGTTCCACCACCGTTTAGAGAGATGATATTCGCGTTTACTTTAGCAATACTTAAATCTTCGGCACCAGAGATTTTTTTTGCTGAAAGTTGACCAGTGACTTTCACATCACCATTGCTATCCCAGCGTAAGGCAATTTTTTGTTGTTTGTTTTCGGTACTACCAAGGGCACCTCCAGACCAACCATAAACAACTGGCCCATTAATCCCAACACCTGCAAATTTTTTCTCTCTACCGCTGTAAGCGTGATATATTCCTATTCCATGGTCTGCGGCCTTATCTGGATGCAATTGAATATCTCGTCCTTTTGTCCACACCAAGCCTTCGACAGTTACATTATTACGTACAAGTAGACTACTATTGATTTGAACTTTTGGATCTGTTCCTGCTCCCGACATATCAATAAACGTATGTTTGCTTGGAGACATTAATCTAAATCTACCACTATTAATATCAATCGCATATTCACTATTTTTGCCAAAGCTTAACTTCGGAGCACTCGCGTTTAAATGTAAGGTACCTTTGCTAACAGCCAGATGTCCTAATACAGAAACTTGCTGTTGGTCATTCCATTTTATAGCGATTTTTTGTCCACCTTTTGTGGTGCCAAGAATACCACCCCAATAGCCATATACAACCGGTCCATTTATACCAACGCCAGCAAATTTTTTCTCTCTACCTTTGTAAGCGTGATATATTCCTATTCCATGATTCATTCGTCCTGCTTCATCAGGATGAAAATAGATATCTTTACCTCGTGTCCAGATCGAATTAGTAGATAGGCTTTCTTCAATTACGACACGCCCATCATCACTCATGTCTACTTGCGTACTTTCGACACGAAATTCCCGAAAAATAGCCGTACCATCGTATGTTCCTCCACACCCACCAAAACGAGCTCGATACCATTTACTGTTGTTATCGCGAAAGTTAGCTGTTTGTGCTCTCTTTTCACTGTCTATATATAAAGATATCTGCTTTGATTTTACATGAACACGTAATTCGTATGTGTGGTAATTATTGGGTTTTTGAACTGTCGTTTGCAGTAGTGGCGTAGAAGTTTTTGAAAGCAATTTTACAGCTATTTTGTCCTGTTGTCTTTCGATCTCTAAAATAAAAAAATATGGTACGAAATCGACAGCAAAAGCTGTCTTACCTTTTTCTACAACACGTACCACTGCTTTTGCTTTCCACGAACAATTTCTCAATACCGCAATTTCTCTTTTTGATAATGCTTTGTCGTAACTAAAAAGATGAGGCCATGGCGCTTTATCATCAATATACCATCCACCATCTAAAGCTTTACTAGTGCTACTCCCTCCGCCTCCTTTTTCTCCTTTATTAATAAAAAAACCTTCGATTAACGGATCATTCATTCCCTGGTGATTTGCGATTACGATTCCCTCTGCCGTGAGAGTCGCAATAATGAAAAAACATACCCATAAATATTTCATTCTTTGTCCTTAATTTCGTTTTTTGAATTATTTTAAGTGCTGAAATTATACAAAAAACACGCCCACCTCAAAACATTTTTTAACATCGTTACTGAAAATCTCCTAAGTGTGCAAATAACAGTAGTTGGTCAAATAAAAACTAAGGTTTTCCCTTAATTTTTATTTTTTTTACAAGAAATGGTAAACAGTCCTATTTAGCGTCGTATTGAAAAATGACGAGAAAATTTAACCCACTGTAAAAAAGGAGAACACGATGCTAACAAAAAACGTTGATATGAATGTATACCGCTGTGAAAACCACCGCGCAACTCTTCCGTGGCACAAACTCGCACAAGCATGTATCGAAACCCATCCTCACCTACTTCTCGTTGGTCCTCCGGGATGTGGAAAAACCACATGCGCCCAGGATATGGCCCGAGCGTATAGTGGTGATTTTGAGGTGGTGTGGGGTACACCAGAAACGGAAGTTTCTCATTTGTGGGGAACATGGAATCTCGATGGCGAAAAAACTATTTTTTGCAAAGGTCCTCTGGCGATGGCACTGGAGCGCAATGTTTTTCTCATTATAGAAGAAATCCATTTGATTCCCCTTGAGACGCTGGCGAGTATTTTGGCACTGCGTGGCCAAAGCCAAGTAACAAATCCATATACCGGAGAACTAACGCCCATTCCGCAGGATTTTTGTCTCATCGCCACCAGTAACTCGATTAGTGTACAGTGCCGTCGCAATAGTGGGATCGCTATGGCGTTATATGATGACTTCAATATCATTGAGGTTCCGACATTGAGTGATCAGCAAATCTACGACTTTGTCAAAGTAAACCACCCAACGGTCGAAGAGGAAATTTGCAAAAAAGCAATTGCTCTGTGGAAGGACTATCGTGGAATTTGTAGTAGCAACGAAAATCAAATTTCATTGAGTTTTCGTTCCCTTGATCGTTTGATCAAGTTCTTGGTTGCTGGTATCGATGAAAACGCTGCCAAGGAAGTAACCCTGGTCAATGCCTATATTACCGACAAAGAAGCACATGATAGCGCCAAAATGCGCGTTTCTTTGGGAGATGGTAGTTCTGATAGCTACTACGACTCTTATGATGACGACGATGATGACGATGACGACGATGATGAGTACTAACTTGTAATGAGTTCCCATGCGCAGCGTGGGAACTCCTCTAAATTTCATCTTTCCACGAAGTAGTAAGAACAATTTTTTTGGTCGTTACGGTCGATAAACAACAAAAGGAGAAAAACATGTATCAAGTAGACAAAATACTTCCACGCGCGTTAAATATGATTACTTCGTTTGTTAGTGGCAAGCAAGTAAATGTGGTCGTGGCCGAGCGAGCGAAAGAACCCGTAACTGTCGTTATGGAGGGAACAGCTCTTTTTGTACAACCACAAGTCGCTTTCTACGATGTTCTTATGGCATCGCGCCTTTTTAATTATCATTATATTATCAAAAAACAATATCGCGAAGAATCGCCACCAGTGAAACTCATTCGCAAGTGGATGCGCAAAGAGCGCAAGTATCTACACCGAAGATTTCCGGCGCTGCACGGTTTTAAAGGAAGCTACCACCCCCACAGCGATTGTGAGGAGTATCCTTGTGTTGTGTGGCAAGGAGTAGAATTTGGCAATTTACAAAGCAACCCCTTTGCTGGAGTAGGTAGTGAAAACTTTAGTATGGTGCAAGTAGAGGGTGTTGACATTGTATCTTCCGAGGATGACATGAATGCGCTTATTGCGGCACTAAAGAATGGTAATGTTCCTCTAAAAAAACACAAAGAATTGCATATTCCCGTCGCCGAAATTCCCGCGAATTTGCTGGTAAAAAACGCGTGGCCACAGGAATGGGAACGTCTTGAGCGTTACTTCAATAGTAGTTGGATTAAAGAGTGGCGCAAATGCATGATGCGTAAAATGGAAGGCAACCTGGATCTTAATATTTTTGCGCAACACAAAAGTTCGGGAACGCGCATCAATATGAATCGTCTATACCGCGTTCCTCTCGCAAAGTATACACGACAAATACCAAAGATTTTCCAATCCGAACGGCGACGTATCGAAACAACATTCGACCCTTCGCAGTACCTGGGTGTTTTGGCGGTAGATATGAATATGTGGAGCGAAAAAGACGAAAATGGCCGTTATGGTAGTGGTAACAGCGAGCTGGCGTTAGTGCACATTCTTGAGCAAATGGGCATTGACTTAATTTTGATTAGCTTTCGCGATTTTCTTGTTGATTTAGGCAACGGTGAAAAAGTGTATATCCACGTTCCTTTTGTGCTGAAGCAAGCGCACGAGCCGATGAGCAAAATTATCTGGTCACGTGTGGTCGAGGCATGGAAGCGTAGTGGACAACGTGGGGAAATTTGCAGTTTTCAACCAATTCACTTCAAGACCATAAGTGAGTACATCAATAAAGCATTTGCCGAAAAGCACTATCGCTACGTATACATGATGTACTACAGTCGCAACGATTTCGGCAGCCAAAACGACTTGTTTCACGCACGTACCATACAATCACTTGAGAATATTTGCCAAGACATGTTTGCACGCCACGACAAAACCAAGTGGCTGATGTATGGTCGCATTCCATACAGTTTAAAGAACCACGCGGAAAAAGGTGTATTTCGTAAGTTTAATGATGATTTTTATCTGTTTTAGAATTTCTTCTTCTCCATTCTACTAGATAATTGACTTCTGTAGGATGGAGATTGGGAACGCATTGTTTTCTGGTCTAGGCAATCATACGGCAGCGGAGAATAATCTTTTGCACCAAGTAGATTTGAAATATCGCACTAAATCTGTTACAGTATTTTAACTTTTTTCACCAATGTTCCAATGCGGTCCATTGGCCAAAAAAACGTAGATATTCTAAACAATGGATTGCATTCTAAGTTTATTTTTTCAGGAGGCATCATGGACAAAGATACATTTCGTTCACTGTGGTCAAAAATACTTGAGCAAGGTAACTCACAAAAGCACTCTGTACGCAATACATACAAATCTAGAGAGATGACATTTTCACACGATATCACAGTATTTCCACAACGACAAACCTTTTCTAGTGATGGAGCTATTCAATCTGATCACCCATCGTCAACAGATACATTTTCTGAAAACTCAACTGTATCTCCTGATGAAAATCCTGTAAATGTTGATTCTATCAGACAAACTTTCTCTGGAGACTCTACTAAAAATCCACAAGACCCAGCAGAAAAAGTGACTTTTTCTGCAAAAGAAACTACACCTCCGAAGAATTCGACACCAGTTCACACAGATTTTTACGTTGAAAAAGACTATCAAAATTACCAGGAAATCAATCGTGGCGGAATGGGCATTATCTATCAGGCGGAACAAACGAAACTCAAGCGGGAAATTGCCATTAAGAAAACTCTTCCACAGGTAGAAAAAAATAAATTCCTTGCAGAATCTTTGGTGCAGCGTATCTAGATCACCCAAATATTATACCCATATATGAAATGGACCAAAACGAAGACGGTGATATTCTTCTAGCCATGAAGTTAGTAAAGGGCGTTTCATGGAAGGACCTACTATATCCGCAAACTGTCGAACATAAAGAAAAAGCACGAGAATATAATTTACAAAAGCATTTGGAGATTCTTATCAATGTATGCAACGCAATTAACTACGCTCATAGTAAAGGCATTGTTCACTGTGATTTAAAGCCCGATAATATCATGATTAGAGATTTTGGTGAGGTGTTGGTCATGGACTGGGGAATTGCTGTTGATGTTCGAAAAAATCCCGATGAAAGGCGCACTTTCCACAAAGATGATATTACAACGCCAATGGGAACCCCTTGCTACATGGCCCCAGAGCTAGCAGAGGGGCGTGGTAAGGATATATCATTTGCAACAGATGTTTACCTTCTTGGTGGTATTCTATATGAAATCATACATCATATCCCTCCGCATATAGGCAAAAGCCTTTGGGTGGTTTTGTTAGCTGCCAAAGAAAGTAAACCTGTTCCCTTTAAAGAGAACATTCCTTTACAATTACGCCAAATTTGTCACAAAGCAATGTGCAAAAAAAGTCAAGACCGTTATCGACGTGTTACTCATTTCCAAAAAGCACTTGAAGAGTATCTACAACATCGCGAGAGTATTTCTTTATCCAACAAAGCCACAGAGTTATACAATAATGCAGTAAAATATGCTGCAACTCAACACAAAAAGCCCTCTACTTGGCAAAAGATTAAACGTATTGTTTTTGACATACCAGGAAAAGCTTATTTTCCCTACTGGTGGTTTTATTCGAAAAAAACTGGGAAAATACTATTTGTAGCTTATTTTTGCATCATGAGTACAATCCTATTTTACTGTTTAAAAAAACTAAGTACTACGTCTTCAATGCTTATGCTTACGGTACCTCTAAATAGTATGATGCTTTCAAACGTCGTTTTTTTAATTTGGCAAATATATAGATGGTTATTAACCAAGAGTAATTTAGATTTATTTATAAGCCCAAAATTTTCTGCTTCATATTTGTATACAAATTTTATTGAAGCAATAACTCTCTATCAACGTGCTATTGATTTATGGAGAGGAAATCAATCTGCGCAAAAAAACAAATTACGAGCACATGCGAAAATTGCGGAGCTTGCATTGGATTTTAAAGATACCAGACTTGCGCAGACACACATTGAAAAACTCAAGATTACCAAAAGTACAAACGTACAGGATTTATGTGAAAAAGCAGAAAAAGTCATAATTGAAGAGAAAAGTGATCTTTTTATGCTAAATATCGCAAAATTCTTTTTTGCACTTGCTACATACGCCCTTCTTTTGCAGGTTTTATCTTTACCTTTTTATTTATCATCAATAGAACGCTTTGAAGCAGCAAAAGAGGAAAACATTATTTATATTTTGAGGAGCTATTCTACTTCCCAAGCGTTATTTAAGTCACATAATGTATGTGATCAAAATTTAAATGGCTTAGGCGAGTATGGTTTTCTGAGTGAGCTAGATGGTAGCTCTTTGGTTAGAGGACAGGATTTTTCTGTAAAAACCCCCTTTATCGAAAAGCTAAAATTTAAAAATGAGTTACCAACAAAAAATGGATATTATTTTTACTGTTATTTGCCCGGAAGAACGGAAGCGATAGGAGAAAATGACAAGAAATTACGACAGGATAACTTGCCCATTCTTTTGCAAGAACAACATTTTGTCATTTATGCTTGGCCAATTCAAGAGAATCGAAGAGCGTTCGTCATAAACGAAAAAGGCATTGTTTTCCAGTGCACAAATCATAATTACATAGGCTTAAACATTCCCAAAGCCAATAGTGCTTTCGACATTGATTCGCAGGAATCGGGTAATTTACAGGGTGACCTTGGTGGCAATACCGTCGATGGGAATGAATGGACTGAACTATAATGGAATTAGGCTAAAAGATGAGTAAAAAATCTAAATGTCCAACAAAATAAGCCTTTAGAAAAATGGTCACTCATCTTTGGCAAACTCATGGCTGGCTTCACTCCATTGCAAATTTTCTTCGGCCAATGTTTCTGCCAACACCATAATCTTTCGTTGTGCTCTTTCTTTGGGAATGGTAGCAAGAGCACTCTTCCATTCTTGTAAATCCATATCGAGAAGGTTCATTTTCTTGGTTGTGGCAATTGCTTTGACAACTTCATTGCCATGGGGTTCACCGACTATAAACTGAAATCCCTTCTCTCCCACCTTGTGCACCTCATGAGCAACTATGTGATTGTCTTGTTGAAATTTGTTGGGAAATAATACGGTAATGTCTCCATCAGGATCAATGTTGATAAGCGTTAGATAGCAATCTTTATCTGAAGAAAAACAAATATTGATACGTTCTCCCATTGGGTAGCACGGAGAAACGACTATCTTGCGTTGCTCCTGTCTTTCTCTCCACAATTCACTCCACACTTCAATATAAAAGGGCGGAGAAGGTTGTTGTATGCGCGCAAGATGCTGTAGGAGTTCTTGATTTTTTGGTGTTGTTTTTCGTAACGCAGTTGTTTGTTGTTCTAGTGCCTGTAGAAATTCTTCGGCGTTGGCAAATCGTTTTTGTTTTTCTCTTTGTAGAGCTTGATTGACAACATTTTCGATGTGTTTGGAGATTTGACAAGAAAACTGCTGTATGGGAATTGCTTGACGGTTAATTCTTGCCATAAGAATTTGCATTTTTGTGTTTCCGGTAAACGGTAACTGTCCACAAAGCATTTGATAGAGAATAATCCCCACGGAAAACAAATCGCTTCGGGCATCTAGTTCTTCTTCGGCAGCTTGCTCGGGTGACATGTAATGTGGAGTTCCGATCGCCCCTTCCTGAGTTAGATGAACATCCTGCTCTTGATTTAATTTAGCGATACCAAAATCTAAAATCAATACGTGGTCACACTGGGAACGATTTTCGACAAGGATGTTGGCAGGTTTTAAATCGCGATGAATGACTCCTAAGTTATGCGCTTCTACCAGGCCTTCGAGGATTTGTTTCGTAATGCCAACGGCTCTTTCTTCGGAAAGTTTTGTTTGCTGTTGTAGTTGCTGCAAACTAATGCCATTTGAAAAATCCATGGTAAAAAATTGACGGCCGTTTTGCGTCTCCCCGAAGTCCGCAACCTGCAAAATGTTCTTGTGCACTAGTTTTCTTGCGATTTTCATTTCACGAACAAAGCGTTGTTTTACTTTTGGATTCTGCGACATGTGCGCATGCAAGACTTTCAGTGCCATGTTTTCCTGAAGAAGAAGATGCCTTACTTTGTACACAACTCCCATTCCACCTTTGCCAAGAAGTTCAATAATTTCGTATTTATCACCAACAATTTGTCCTGGAGAAAAAATTTCTTGTGCTGTTGCAGGCGGAGTATCTTCACCGTCTAACTCGGTATCCATGACACCAATTGTGTGAGAAGAGTTCGCAGCTTGTGTGGCTGGTGACGATTGCGTCCATGACGCTAGGAGAATTTGCTGTTGTTCTTTGTACTGCTTTTCATCAATCAGGTTACGATCGTATAAGTCTTTTAATCTTTGTAGTTTTTCGTCTAATTTATCCATGAAGCACCTCATAATTCCAAAATCGCAAAACGTTTGCCACCTATTCTAACGGATTTGGTGGTCATCGTCTAAAACAGCTAAACGTTGTACCTTTTTTGTTCTGGAACTAGAAAACTATTTTAGAGTGTCATCCCTTGATTGACAAGGGATCCAGCAAAAGTAAATCTACTTTGCGGAGTTGGATTCCCATTTTCATGGGAATGACACGTATTGCTATTTGTACAAAATTTTAGACTCTATACACACGACCACCAAATCCGTTAGAATCAGTTGGTTGGTATTATAAAATCTTTAAGAAAAATAAGAAAATAGTTTTTATATTCTTTTGTGCTTGTTTGTTGACTATGACTAGACCATTGTTTAGAGCCGTAATGTGTTGCTATTGTTTATTAATAAGTTGAATTTCCGGGATCAGGTCGAGATCGACAACGCTCTCTGTCACCAAAGTCACAAATCGTTGAAATAAAGTATTATGTTGGTATCGCCAAGCGGGTGTACCAACAAAATTTGTCATGGATTGGAAGCAATATTTTTGATGAGGTTACTGCAAAAGAGCCATAAAGTACTAACCTCTATTTCTCGAAGTTAGTACTTTTTTGACAATCTAGTTATTACTTTTAGGTGTAGGTTCCTTCGCGTTGGTCTGTTTAGTTTTTAAACCAACTATCTCCGTCTTCAGACTACCAATATCATTTTTAAACTCCGTCTTCAGACTACCAATATCATTTTGTAACTCCGTCTTCAGACTACAAATATCATTTTTTAACTCCGTCTGTTGTTCAACTTTTAAATTAACGATTTCCTTTTTCAGGCTACCAATATCGTTTTTTAACTGTTTTAGTTGACTCTGATCTTCACTATTTGGCAAAGAAGCAACAGAGCAGTACCACCTAGAAATCGCGGGACGAAACCATCCTTTACCTAAAACAGCAACTTCCACTTTGTAAATTTCATCACTTTTTATTTTTTCTTTTATATTGCAAACAAGATGAGTGACTTCTCTTGGAGCAAGTGTGATGTACCCACTCTTATTTTCCTTTTCCCATTCTATTTTCCCTAGACCAAAAAACCTACGTATCGAGTCACATCCAACCTTCTCAAACTTAAATTTTTCCGTTGTAATTTTTTTTCCATCTGAATCTGTAATATTTGCAGCGATATCATGGATATTTACAGAACAATTCTGATGTTTTTCAAGTTTCAAGCCTATCACAAGATAGTCTTCTTTATCATCACATTTTACTCGTTTAGGAGTAACTTCAACTGACATGTCGATAAGAAGATAACCGGACACTACCTTTAACAAGAAAAACAAAAAAGCTGCAATAAGAGCCGCTATCTGAAGAATAGATAGAATATTACCTGCCGAACTAGCATTTAATAAAAACATAACTCACTCCAAATTATTAAGACTTAGGACAACAACTGTTATGAGACACATATAACTATGCCTCCTCTAGTAGTTCATAAAAATTGGTAAAACATTTCTTTCTTTTCAATACGACAGAAAAATGTATTTCTGATTTTTTTGTGAATGAAATGTTCTAAATCAAGTCGTATTTGAAGACAGCTACTATTTTCAGAGATAGGTGAACTAACCACAATTATTAGCTAAGGAACACAGGAAAAATAAGTCGCTTCTCACATTTTCTAAGACTATTTTCATTGTTGTTATCAACTTCTCGCGACAGCTAGTTATATTTATCGAGGCGTCTAAGTTGTCTCTGATAAGAAGCCTACAAATACTTAAAGTATAAAAAGTTTCATCAAAAATGTGCTCAAATGGCATAGTATCAGTTTCGTCACAAAATGAGATGAAACTTTTATCGTGGACTTATTTCTTTTGTTGTATTCAACTACCACATCTAAATTACTTTTAGTGTTTTTTTACGTATCTGATAATATGCTTAAGTTCTTGAACAAAAAGCATTTTCAATCGCCTGTCGTTCTTGTAGATATTTTTGCCAATCAAATTTCCTCAAGAAATCGGCAGCCGTTTTAGCTCCTTCTACAAAAAGACCAACCTTGTTTTCATTTGAAATTTTAAAATCTATCCAGTTGTAATCGTCGGTATTTATGTAAGATACTAAATGCTTATAGTCTGGATTTCTTTTTATAAAATCATTATCTAGGGTATGTCTAGCATTGTCGAATATAGCGCCAAGAAAACTAATAGGTCCCTTTATATTTCTTATATTTTGACGCTCAAAACCTAATTTGACACCGAAAGTTGGCCGATTAGGAACTCCAAAATTTTTACGGTGGAATAAATCTATAGGGAAGTTAGACATAACACCTCCGTCTACAAAATAAACTTCTTTTGGGATAGCCCCCTTATAAAGAGCATGCTTCCTCCACTGGCTAATAGCTTCTGTTCCCTGAGGAATGTTTTTTACAATATATGGATGGAAAAAAAAGGGTATCGACATGGAAGCTCGAACAAACTCTGCGGGATTTACACTTTCGGGATTTTCCCAGTATAAGCCCGCCATTTGAGGAAATTGAGCCTTGGTATCTGTCGTTAAGTCCGAAGAAATAAAAACTAATTTAGATTTTACATCGTCCAAAGGTAGTTCGGAACCATCTCCTCTAAGCTTTAAGGGGTGAGGAAAAGTATTCATTTTAGCTTGCAAATCCTGAGATGTATTTATGCTTTCTTTTTGTAGTTCTTCGGTGAGCCAAGACAAAAATTCTTCGCCAGGATTTAATCCGAGATCCTCATTGATATTGTCTATTACTTGCCATCCCTTCCAGAATAGTTTTAATGTTCTAGCTCCACCAACGAAAGCATCTATAAAATCTCTGGCATCGTCATCACCATCTACAAATCTGTAAAAATTTGTTTCAGCGAGTATCGATATTATTTTTTCGGTCTTAGCTTCATGAGGAATGCCACAAGCAGCCTGGAATAACGCATTGATAGCACCAGCAGAAGTACCTCCGATACCTAAGAAACGTATACCCATTTGCTCCAAGACGTATGTGTACCCAACTAATGCTAGACCAAGTACGCCACCACCCTCCATAACAATATCAACATATTGCTTGTTGTTCTCATCAACTACATTTGAGAAAACTTTATTCTCAATTCCCTCTTCTTTTAAATCTTTTATAAGATTAACTACTTCATGATGTTCCGTAAATTGATTACACATATGTTACCTATATTATAATTTGAATTGTCATTACCAATAAACTTTACAAAATTAATATAATCACTAAATTTGATTTTTTACAAAAATTACAGTTGTTATATTATGGATATGCGTAAAATCAATAATTAATAAGAAAATGTCCGGTAATCTATAAACAAACGTCTTCGTTCTCATTCTAGATGCTGTGGAGATAAAAGCTGGTTACGATATGTCGCGACGACTTTTTATCTCAATTAGTAAAAAACAGAGTAAATATAAAGATGGTAGAGGAATTGTTAGGGCTCAGGAAAAAGAGCGTCGTATTGAAAGAAAACGTAAATCAATTTCCAAGATAAGGAGTCTCTAATGAAAAAGATTGTCAAAAAAGTTTTACATGATGTCCACAGCAAAACAGTTTACTATGGCTGTACGTTTTATCTTCCTCTAAAAAAATATGCGATACAACACGCGTATTTTGAAAACTGTAGCTTTCGTGAGGACGCTTTATTTGCGGATCTTGAAGGCTGTCAGTTTGAAAACTGCAACTTCTCACGACGTTTTGCCTTAGATTTATCCCACCAGGAACTACTACAAATTCCGCAATATGTATTTTCCTTAACGAAATTGAAAGCTCTTGATTTGAGCTATAATTCTTTGTCTTCTATTCCTCCTCAAATAGGTGTTCTCAGCAATTTAGAGGGACTAAATGTGTCGCGCAATTATCTGCAAACCTTGCCGCAAGAAATAGACAAGTTGAGTAACTTAAGAGTATTGTGGCTGGTGGCCAATAAGATGAAAGAATTCCCTCAAAGTATCTGTGCGTTAAAAAAACTGCAGTATCTAAATATTTCCAATAACACCGTACAAACTTTGCCTTGTGGGATTCAAAATTTGCAGGCGCTTAGCATTTTAGAGCTGGAATTTAACTATTTACAAAATCTACCTCCACAAATCGGACAGCTGTCTTCACTACGTAAGTTGAGCATAAGCAACAAACAACAAAGCGAAAGGCCGAAAATGTCTTACTTGACCCCACCGGGGAAAATCAATATCTACGACCCTCCCAAAGTAGGGAATAAGCTGAAAACTTTGCCGCAGGAACTTTTTACTTTACCGCGTTTAGAGTTTTTAGATGTATCGGGAACATATATGACAATTCCTACAGACGTGGAACAATTAAAATCTTTGCGATTTCTCATTGTAGACAGTCGTGTTTATCCCGGGGAAAACAGTGTGATTCACAAACTTTTGCCAAATACTTTTATCAAGCCCATTAGCATCACCCCCTGGGAGTTTGATAGAGCGATCAAGATGGATAATCCTCCTCGGGGAAGCAACATTCATTATTGTAGTCCTCTAAAACCATGTGGCGAAGATGTATGTACGTATAGGAGAAATTCATAAACGTACATGTATTTCTCGACACATTCATATTGTTGTGACTTAGGTCAACCGCTCATCGACAGTTGTTATGAGACACATATAAATACGCACCTTTCAATAATTGATCAAAATTGGCAAAGCGTTTTTTTCTTTTCAATACGACAGAAAAATGCATTTCTGATTTTTTTGTGAATGAAATATTGTAAATCGAGTCGTATTTAAAGACAGCGACTATTTTCAGAGAGAGATGAACTAACCACAATTATTAGCGAAGGAGAAAACCATGAACAAAAAAATTCATAGTGTTATTTTAACGATGTGTGGTCTTTTGACCTTGCATGCAGAAATTACTTTTAACGTTGATGATGTTGCTTGTTTTTACGACTTTACATACATCAAAGATCATTGGACAAAATCGTTGGCAAAAAACATCAAAAAGTGGAAACTGGGAGAAATAGAGGCTTATTCGCAAACAAAAAAAGATGTCTACTACACCGCTTTTCATCCGATGATGGCGATGCTAAACCGTGCCTACGACAATCATATGGCAATCTCTATTTCGCCAGATATGATGTGGTTGATGATTGTCCAGGGACTGGCAAAACATATTCAAGAAAATGAGCAGCAACTCCGTACTCATTTTGTAGATCATAAAGGCAAAAAAGTGATTACAGTGCGTCGCGATGATTTTGTACTGGGCGAAGAAAACGATTGGCGTGGAGTTTTTGCAGAATTTTCGGAGCAAATTGCGCAAAGCACGAAGGGAGATATAGCGAAAGTCGTAGTCTCGGAGTTTTCAACAACCACTGTTGACACAAAAGCCGCTTTTGAAATTGCACTGATGGATAGTATGAAAAACTACTATTCCTACAGAGTAATGACCCGATGTGGCATTCCCAAAGTAACTTTAGAAGGAACACCCAAAGACTGGGAAACAATTCTACACAAAACGCAAAAACTCAAAAAATACGGATTGCAAGAGTGGGTTGATTCTATGACTCCGGTATTGCAAAAACTGCTAGATACAGCAAACGGTAAAATAGATCGTCATTTTTGGAAAAACATTTACAAAAAAAATAATGCTAGTGGTGGGTGTGATATCAATGGTTGGATCATCAAGTTTTTTCCAGATGTATTTAGCTACCGCCATATCAAAATCAACGACGTCCCTAGCGGAATTTCGCAGGTGAATTTCATATGGCAATACGAAGATCAAAAACTCAACATGACATTTCTTTCGGGCTTTTTAGGTGTAGAAGTAAAAGATAAGCTCTTATGTCCTCACATCGGCTGGGCTGTTATTCATGAGTCATCAGAAGAGAGCAAATAACAAAAAATAAACCACCGAGCAGATAGAGATGCATGGAAAACAAGTTTATTTAACAAATTTTTACATTGTTTGGTTTTTGTTTACTATTTAGAATATCCTTCACTGCAATGATTTCAACAACCAACTATAAATCTATTTCTTTCTAGCAGGTAAAGTCGCGTACTGTGTTGTACTCGATAATCTTTTGACAAGGTGATTATTCATGGATGAAGAAAAATTTAAATCACAGTGGAAAAAATTACTACATGACAGTGAAGATGTCAGGGGCACATATAAACCTCGCGAAACGTTTTCTGGCAAAGCAACGATAGTTCAGAGCGATCCAACACAAACATACTCCGATCACAAGACACAAGTACAGAACGCTGATGTCGAAAAAATACAAACCAAAAGCAAAATCAACACTGCGCAAAATCCGTCCGCTGATTATGTCGATTTGACAGAAATCAATCGCGGTGGCATGGGAATTATCTACCAGGCGAAGCAGACAAAACTAAAGCGCGACATCGCCATCAAGAAAATGCTGTCAACAAAAGAGAAAGAAAAATTCTTGGCGGAATCTCTGGTAAACGCTTATCTAGAGCATCCTAATATTGTGCCTGTACATGAAATAGACGAAAACGAACAAGGAGAAATTCTTCTTGCAATGAAGTTGGTACAAGGAACATCGTGGAAAGATCTTCTCTATCCCAAAACGCAAGAACAACAAGAAAAAGCCTCTCAATACGATCTGGAGGGGCATTTGCAAATACTTCTCAATGTCTGCAATGCAATCGCCTACGCACACAGTAAGAATATCGTCCACTGCGACCTAAAACCAGAAAATATCATGATCGGAGAGTTTGGTGAGGTGCTGGTTATGGATTGGGGAATTGCTGTTGATTTGAGTGAGCAACACAGTAAAGAAGAAACACGTACACTTAGAAATACCGAAATACAGCATCCGATGGGAACACCTTGCTATGTATCTCCCGAATTAGCAGAAGGTAGAGGAAAAGATATTTCGTACGCTACGGATGTATATCTTTTAGGCGGGATTTTGTATGAAATTCTTCACCGCAGACCGCCACACCAAGGAAACTCGATTTGGCAAGTTTTGCTTGCGGCAAGAGAGGGTAATATTCCACCTTTTGAAAAAGAAATACCAGATGAACTACAAGTTATTTGTACAAAAGCCTTACAAGGAAGCATTATTGAGCGCCATCAAAAAATAATTGAATTTCAAAAAGAGATCCAGGACTACTTGATACACCATGAGAGCATTCTCATCACCAAAAAATCGCAAGAAATACTTACGCAATGTCAAAACAGTCTCGAAAATAAAGAAAAAAGTACGCATGAGTTATACGAACAATTCGCATCAGCAATCTCTGGTTTTCAACAAGCTATTGAACTGTGGCATGAAAATGAGAAAGCGCGTTTGGGGCAAAGAGAAACAAGGCTAAGTTATGCACGACTGGCTTTGGAAAATGATGATTTAGGACTGGCGCAAAATCAAGTGGAAAAAATAGAGGTCGATACAGCTGCAAATGAACTAACAATGGAAATACAGAAAAAACAACAAGCGAAATTAGAAGAGCAACAGAGAATGATGCAGCTACAAAAAGACCTGGATAAAGAACGCGATGATGCGTTTTTGAATTTAGCTTATATTCATCATGAAAAGGCAGTTGCTATTGATAAAAAATTGGAAAAAATGGACGGGGAACAGGAATTTTGGGAAGTAGATGATTTGCACCGGCAGTGTGGTGCTTATGCGTGCCGAACAATTGAGTTTTTGAATAAAATCATACAGCAGGATAACTACCAAGACGAAATTGAACACCTAAAGAGTGAAAGTAAGGTTTTTATTTGGTCATCCTTAGTGAGGTTTGACTCGCCGTTGCAATGGGAATCTTGTGCCTTTGGCCATGATGAAAAAATTGATAATATCACTATAAGTCACGATAATGAACTCATTGCCTCTACGGCTGGTTTAGAAATGCGTATATGGGAAATTGATACTGGAAAGCAAATTGCTTTTTTTGATCATCCCGCTGCTACTAGCAATTTAGCCTTTAGTAAAGATAACAAAAAGATTATTTGTGTTTTGGAAAATAGGGATATCATTTACAGTGATTTGAAGACAAGAGTTCAACATAAGTCTACATGGATTTATCCTGAGCTGCAAGCAGATGCGGGAGGCTTTGAAAACATTATTTTGAGTAAATACGGTAGTTTTGTCATATCCTATGAAACTTCGAAGGGAGGTAGATTGTTAGTTTTAGATACAAAAACAGATAAAACTATTTATAAAACAACCACAACATTCTGTTCTTCTGCTGGTTTTAGTTCCGATGAAAAAATGTTTTTCTTCGGTAATTCCATCGTAAATCTAGAAACGAGAACTGAAATAAATGCCCGTATACCTGCTTTCGCGACGACTTTCTCTCCAAGCAATCAGTATATAATTGGTTGTGCTCCAGACAGGGGTAAAATTTATTTATATGATATAAAGAATTCAGAAATGCGAACAGTGGCAACTATACCACGGGCATGTCTCGTGGAGTGCTACAGCGAAAACAAAATTATCGTTTATACTCATGGGGAAAAGCAATATTTGTATCTTGTAGACATCACACAAAATAAAATTTTATTGGAATTAGAAATTCCAAAGGATAAGAAGATCAAAAAACGTTGGTGTTTAAATACCAATGAGGGATACATCGCCACCATTTCTAAAAATAATAGAACAATAAATTTTCGATGTTTAGACTCAAGTAAGCAAATAGTAAAAAATTATGGTCACGATGTTCTAGAAAATATAGTATTCGACCATGTGACAAATAGAGTTATAACAAAATCTTCGGATAAATTCATTTACTGGGATAAGAGTACAGGTCGCAAATTGTACCTTGAACAAAAACCAAAAGAAAGTTCTGTAGATTCGCCATGCAAACGAGGTATTGGTAAACAAGTTGTACTTGATTTAAATAAAAGCAAAGATCAAATTCGTTTTCTGAAAATCGAAAAAAAATATAAAAAATTTCCTATCATAGATCACAACAGTGAAATAGCACAAGTTACATATAGTCGCCAACACAACGAATTGGTTTCAGCATCAAAAGATGGAATGATCAGATTTTGGGATCTCAGAGAAAAGTTCGTCGACATTAGTTTCAGTAAAAAAACTTATAAAATGGATGATGTATCTAAAAATCATAACGTCACCTATAAAAATGTAAAACCAAGCTATGGAGATCCATACATTAAAATTCACAATAAAATTTCTCAAAATGGGATGGATCTACATAGCTCGTTGAAAGTATTGTTAGTCGAGTTTAGTTGTTTTGAAAACATTTTTGCCGCGGTATATGAGGATGGCACTATCCGAATTTGGGATAGTTTAAAAACACGACGTATACGAGATAGAGACGTACGTTTTATCAATAAAAATAATCAAAAAACTTCATCTTTGTCTTTTGATGTTGATGGTAATGCCCCATTAGATATTGGAGAGTGTTTCGAATATGAAGAGCGCTGTATTGGTAAAAGTGATCAAAAAATTTCATCCTTATCTTTTAACCAAGATGCCACAAAGCTTATTGCAACTACAGGTAATAGAATCTCAGTTTACGATCTCGTCGATGGAAAAGATTTTTCCATTGACGAAAACGTCAATATACAATGTGCCATTTTCGGCTACCAAGATCGAATCATAATATCCGCCTCCAATGATAAAAAAGTAAAGGTATGGGACACTTTTTCGCGAAAGCATCTACTCACCTTAGACAGTTTCAAGGAGAATATAATAGAGATGCGCTTTAGTTCTAAAGAAAAGGTATTGGCTTGTATTGGAAATACAAGTTCGAGTCTATGGCGAATTAACCTGGACAAACTAGATATTGCATTAAAATGGCGACCTTTTAATCGAAAAGCTTATATTGTAGACGATAGTTATTTTTTTAATGAAATTTTAGAAAAGTATCCCGCGGAACTGCGAGAGCAGATTTTTAAACAAGATATCGAAATCAATACATCGATACACGCTAATCGCTACTTATGGGATTACTTCGAAGGGGAAAATGTTGAAAATCCTTTTGCTACCAATAAGCGGGATGGTAATTATCTAGAAAAAGCTATTAGTGATGAAATGGAACTCCATCACAAAAATCCCGAGCTTTACTACTGTAGGGGTTCTTTTTACAATAATAAAAAGAAATACGACCTCGCGGCGCAAGATTTTAGCAAAGCCATACAGTTTGGTTTGGATAATTATTTGATATATACAAAACGGGGAGTTGTTTATTACAATCTACATCAATACGATCTAGCGTTACAAGATTTTGACCGTGCACTACGATTAAAACCAAATAACCCTCAAATCTACCTATACAGAGCCAAAATTCATTTTCAAAAAAACTATGATTCCGCTTTAAAAAATTTCAATACACTTGTATATTTAGCTCCTAGTTCTGAGACTTATTACTACAGGGGGTTTTTCTATAAGACGCATGGCAAACTTGACCGAGCAAAACGGGATTTTATAAGAGCAATGAAAATGGAGGAGACCGTGACCGACACCAAACAGACTTTTCTACCGCCAAAAACCCTTCTTCGAGATATACAAGACTTTACAATTCAATGTTATCGAAAGTCAAAAATCTACGTCATCATAGATGAAAAATCAAGTGACATGAAAAAAATAAATAAACCGAAATTAACCTGTGGAAAAGATCCCCTTTGTGACTTCTCTATCCCTCATGATAATTCGATTTCAGAAAAGCACTGTCTTTTGAAAATAACAAATTCGGGGGTTGAGATTGTAGATTTACAAAGTCGTCATGGAACTTTTGTAAACGGCATGCGCGAAACAAAACGCCTTATTGTCGCTAACGATGTAATATGTATAGGTAACACCTTATTTCAAATGAGATGATTCTATTCCTAACACAGGGATTGAATAGACTCTTTATCTAAATTAAACGATGTGCTGTAAAATTCATTAGAGAAAGATTTTCCATTATCGAGTACTCGGTAGTTTGATTTTAAGGATTTGGTACTACCTTATGAACCTACAAAATTATAAAACCTGCGTCGTATTGAAAAGAGAGGAATTGTACTCTGCACAATTCCTACGTAGGTAACAAACATAATTTTGTAGGAGAAATAGCATGGCAAAAATTTTATACATCATCACTATTTTTTGTGTGGGATGTTCCACTGTTGCGATAAGGCCACTAAAAACGCAAACCAAAACATCACTCGTTTTAAACGATGAAGCTCTGATTATTCCCCCTCAAGAGTCGATAACTATGAACGCGGGCCTCCCTCCAAGAGAAACAATTATTGATTCTCCTTTACCGTCGTGGTCGACAATAAGTGAGATAAGACTTCCGGCAAAGACAAATATGACTCAGGTACGCGTAGGAGAAGACCAGTACCTCACTCTGAAATCTACGCGAGTGATGGTTTCTATAGAAGGAATGCGTGCGCGTACAATTGTTGACCACTTGTTTTTCAATCCACACAAGCGCGTTGTCGAAGGAGAATTTTTCTATACGCTACCAAGCCACAGTAGCATTTGCTATTTTGCCTTTTATCCTGAAGGTATCAAGCAAAATGTCACCATGGGAGATAAGAGAGTTTCTCTTCCTGCTTTACCGTTGGCAACTGCGATGTATGGCAAATCGGTGGAGAAGTATTTTGAGGAGGAGCCGAGTCGTTTTGGAAGTGGAAAGATCGCCTACGCCGTTCCTAAAGAGAAAGCGCGTTATGCATACGAGGAAACAGTGCGGCGTCAGGTAGACCCTGCTCTCGTGGAGTGGGTAGCGAGCAATACATTTCGCGCCAGAGTTTTTCCCATACAACGACAAAGTTACCATCGTATTGTAATCGCTTATGAAGAAACGTTGCCTGTTGTTGACAATGTGGCCAAATATCGTTTTGCATTAAACGACACGCAAACAGACTTTTTGCTCGTTAGCGACAAATCGTATGTGCAAGATTCTATGTCAAATATCGAAAAAGTAGAAGACCCACGCAGCAATTTTGTTTCTTATCATTTCGCTAGTGGTTCACAAACCATTGACGAAGTCATCTTTTCTGGGACGCTAAAAAAGAAGTTTATTGTTGGCAAAGACCAAGAAACCACTTACTTTTATGGAAGCATTTCTCCTCAATTTCCGTTGTCATACGCTCCGCGGAGCAGCAAAGCGGTTTTTGTGGTGGACACTTCTCTGAGTCAAGAGTCGTCATTGGAGCAATGCATATCTCTTGTGGACAAAATTCTGGCCAAAAGCCCCGAAATCAAGCATTTCAATGTATTGTTTTTTGATATTGCTTGTGGATGGTTACAACCTGGGTGGATTGAAAATCGTATCGACCAACGCTGGCGGCTACGCGAAAAAACAAATAATCTGACATGTGAAGGTGCGACGGATATTGCCAATGCTTTAACTCATATGCTGCAAACCCCGTGGCTTAACAACGAACCGAAAGTAGATGTTTTTCTTTTATGTAACGGCGAGCACAACTGGGGAGAAGTCTCGTTGGCCAAAGCTGTGGACGATTTTGTTAAAGATGCCCAATTTCATTCTGACTTTTTTTGCTATGATTTTGGTGCGGCAGAAAATCGTAACGAATTGTTTGACTTCGTTGATGCATTTACCACGAGAACGTTTCGCCATTGCCGCGAAAAAGATCTTGAGAAATTGGCAGTAGCTCACCGCGAACAACCCATGTCCGTCACCGATATTTCGCTACAGGGTATTTGTGATTTCATTACGGCAAAAAACATACAAAATCTACATCATGGGCAGCAGATAATCGTTGCCGGAAAAGTGACAGGCAACTGCCCGACCATCACCATTTCAGGGTACATTGCCGGACAGCAAAGACAATTTGATTTTGTCGTCGACACAAGCAAATTGGGCAAGCTAGCACCTCGGGCTTTTGGGGAACTCGCCGTCCAAAAAATGGAAGAGTTGGATGAACCTGCTTTGTATAGCACAATTACTTCTTTCTGTCGTTATTTTTCTATTGCAGGCAAAACTTGCTCACTGTTGATGCTCGAATCGCAGCAAGACTACGACAGATTTGACATTGATTTAAGTAAAGATGGACAGTCTGTTCAAGAAACGCAAGTGGCAAAACAAATAACAACCATAGAGAAGCGTTCTGTACAAAACAAAGAGTCATCAAAATCTAAAGTTACAAGTATCTACCAAACACTGCTTAAACATGGTTACCTAAAACCACATAACAAAGTAAAAGAAATCTTGGATATTTTGACCGAAGAAGATTTTGCTATTGTTAGAGAAAAAATGGTGCATCACATTTACTCAGGCAAGGCCAACGAAAAAGATTACTTAAAACGTGCTCAACAATACCTCGAGGTGAACGATGATATGAGTGGTTATCTGCGCATACTCAGTTCCGTTGTGGAACAAAATCCGCATCGGAAAACATACAACAATATAGGGCATCTACTACTCAAAAAAAACATGCTGCCTCAGGCGATTTTTTTATTCCTCCGCTCCTGTGAGAAATATCCTATCGACAGAGAAATGTACCTAGACTTGGCAAGAAGTTACCGCGATCTTAAAAAATATGGCGTTGCAGCACTGTATTATCAAATAGCCTTAGAACAACAGCATTGGTGGGAAAAAACAATACAACCTGAATACTGCAAGATGCTTCAGGATGTCCTTTTCGATGAGGATATTGACGTAAAACGCCGCGCATTTTTCCAGGTTAAGGTGCATGCTTTGAAAAACAACGTGGAAAATGAAGGATATGCGTATTAATTGGAGTAAAACAATAAGCAAATCATAGAGGTTGCATAGAGACGGTAAGTATTACGAACTGTTCTCTAACCCTCTTTGGTTCGTATAAAACCACAGAGGTCACAGAGAAAAAATTATAAAATCGAGTAAAATTTAGGAAATATATTATAGTTGATACGACGCTCTTTTTTCTTTGCGTACAGATCTTGGCTATAGGGAATGAAGTCTTAAGGAGTTATTGAAATGTAAAATTGACTTCGCAATTTGGAGTCTGTAGGATTTGAACTTACGACCTAAAGCTTATCAGGCGTTCGCTCTAACCGGGCTTAGCTACGGATCCTGTTTTATTCCAGTTTTACTTTTTTCTTTAGACAATGCAAGCGCGTATCTACTGTCCGCAAAGATAGAAATAAGACGTATCATTTCTATTGATTGATGATACGTCTTTGAAATAGCTTGCTCAATTGTCCAAATAACAGAATCAATGGTTGAATTTATTTATCTGTTGTTTTGAGTGCGCCTTACGGCGCAACTCGTTGATTATATTACTTTACTTTGTAATATATGATATAGTTCGCACCGTCTTCGGTATAGTGTAGCTCAAGCGGATCTTCCATACCTTTTGCCGAATCTCTAACAATTTGAGATCCTAAGCAATCATCGTCATCCCAAGGACCAGAGTCTTCATCGTACAGCTCAACCGTTATGGACTTTGAAAACTTGATGGGTGCTATATTTATACTACGTTGTTGCCCATTGTTCATTTTTCTTTGCCATACTGTATTTCCATTGATCACAATATATGCATCATCTGCACCGGTAAAGTCTTCTGTTTCAATACATTTAATCGAAACCAAATGTAGCTCTTCTGAAAAAATACATGTGCTCATTACCAGTACAGCAAAAACCAACAATTTTGGTAGGTATTTCATTTGGAGCTCCTAAAAAACACATTTGAAAGTTTTCATCTAGTAGAAAAATGAAATATTCCAATATTGAATTAAAAAACAGCAAAAGAAACTTGTGTTCGTTTTCCATCAATACGACGAACAAATTCATTTGGCCTAATTTTTTGTAAAATTTTTGATATGATTGAAGAAGTTAGAGTTTTAATTGCTGTTTGATAGCGTTGCTATAGGTGTGATTTTTTACTTTTCTCGAGAAAGAATGCAAACTTTCACAGTACAAACGAGTAAAAGAGTTGGTTATCTTAAAATACAAAAGTGAAAATGATGGTTAACATTCGTTGAAAAAAGAACATGTTTAATATTGGCTAAATTTGAAATTTCGCGATAAACTTGTTATCGTATTTTAATTTCTTTAAGCAGTTTATTGATTAGATTTCTCATAATGTTCAGAGATGTATACAATGATTTATAAAGATTTTCCACTACAGATGATTTTGACAACTATAAATTTATCTCTTTCCTGTAGGTAAAACGACGACGTATTGTCACTCAATAATTTTTTGAAAACGGTAATTATTTATGGACGAAGTAAAGTTTAAATCACAGTGGAAAAAGCTGTTATGTGACAGTGAAGATGTCAGAGGCACATATAAACCTCGTGAAACGTTTTCCGGTAAAGCCACCATAGTTCACAACGCCCCATCAGTACAAACATACTCTGATCACAAAACACAAGCAAAAAGTGCTCATGTAGAAAAAATACAAACCAAAAGTAAGATAAATATTCCAAAAAATACCAACCCTGATTATGTCGATTTGACAGAAATCAATCGCGGTGGCATGGGAATTATCTACCAAGCAAAGCAGACAAAGCTAAAACGTGATATTGCAATCAAGAAGGTAATATCTGCCAAAGAGAAACAAAAATTCTTAGCCGAGTCTTTAGTCAACGCTTATCTCGAGCATCCCAATATCGTACCTGTACACGAAATAGACGAAAACGAACAGGGAGAAATTCTTCTCGCGATGAAGTTAGTGCAAGGAACTTCATGGAAAGATCTTCTCTATCCCAAAACACAAGAGCAACAAGAAAAAGCGTCACAATACAATATAGAAGGGCATCTACAAATACTTCTCAACGTCTGCAATGCGATTGCCTATGCGCATAGTAAGAATATCGTCCACTGCGACCTAAAACCAGAGAACGTCATGATCGGAGAGTTTGGCGAGGTGCTGGTCATGGACTGGGGAATTGCTGTCGATTTGAGTACGCAAGATGAAAGCAAAGAAACGCGTACATTTAGAAATACCGAAATACAACACCCGATGGGAACACCTTGTTATGTGTCTCCAGAATTAGCAGAGGGTAGAGGAAAAGACATTTCGTGCGCTACAGATGTATATCTCTTGGGTGGGATTTTGTACGAAATCCTCCATCGAAGACCACCACATCAAGGAAACTCTATTTGGCAAGTTTTGCTTGCGGCAAGAGAGAGTCGTGTTCCGCCTTTTGATGATAGTGTATCTAGTGAGTTAAAATCGGTTTGTGTGAAGGCTTTGCAGGGAGAAATAGAAAAGCGTTATCAGAGTGTCCGCGATTTCAGCAGTGCAATCCAAGGCTACCTTCAACATAGAGAAAGCCTCATTATTTCAGATGAATCCCGCCGCATATTGGAAAAATGTCAGCAAACAATAAGAGACAACACCAACAAAAAGACAATGAAAAATAGCGAGCTGTATGCTAACTTTGCCGAAGCAATCTCTGGTTTTCAGCAAGCGATTAAGTTGTGGGCAGAAAATAAAGAGGCAATAAACTATCATCAACAAGCCGTTTGGTCTTACGGACAACTGGCTCTTTCTAACGATGATATTGTGTTGGCAAAAGCACAAGCAAAAGAACTTGAATATGGATACCCGTTTGAACAACAGATTGCAAAAAAAGAACAACAAAAGAATCGCACTGAAAAACGATACAAGTTGTTTAAGCAAGGGCTTGTTGCCTCGGTAATTGTCATCATTTTTGTTTTATCTATAGGTCTCTACAGAATTGATCAAGAGCGTAGAAAAACAGAACTCAACCTATGGAAAATTCAATTATTATCTACAACAGTAGATAATGAGGCTCGCAAACAAGCTATTACTAAAATTAAAAAATTTGATGCGAATGTCAACGATACTTTTTTGTCATACCTTCAGAGTGGTTACGAGAATGATGATGCGATTAGAAAAAGAATACTCGATTTTTTTAATGACGTAAAGTTCAAAAAACTTATGCAATTGACCCTAAGAGAGAATAATAAAAGCGCCCAAACACTAGCCCTGACCGATCTACAAAAAATAGAACGAAATGATTTCCGCAGTGTGCACGAGGAACTGAGCCGTCATCCTAATAAATATTTTGCACTACTTTACCATTTGGTAGCAAATAATAAAGATGAATATATCGTAAATGCCTGCGCAAAAATAATCATGCGTATGCGTACAAAGGAACTATTCATAACTAAGTTTTTTCCTTCCATAAAACAACTGAACTCTTTCTCAAAAAGAGAAGGCATTGCGATTATTTCGACACAACAAAATTACTCTCTTATCAAAGTCTTGCTTAGCTTGCTACAAAGTAAAGATGAATCTGTAAAAAAATATGCTATTGAGGTATTGCAAAATATCGACGAAAAAGAGTATCCGACAATACAACCCCTCATTCATCTACTAAAAGATAATAATAAGTTTGCAGAACGATTTGTTGTGGAAGCTTTAACGAATTTGAACAAAAAAGAATACCCTTCTGTACAATCACTCATTGCCCTCACAAAAAATGAAGATGTATCTGCCAGAAGGTTTGCCGTACAAGTATTGGAAAACTTAGAAGAAAGAGCGTATCCCGCATTAGAACCGCTCATTCACTTACTAAAAGATCAAGATGTCCTCATTAGACAATCGGCCGCGGGAGCTTTAGCAAACTTTGGTGAAAGATCACATCCGGCAATACAATCTCTTATTTCTCTACTACAAGATAAGAACAGTAATGTGAGAAGATCTGCAGTCAAAGCTTTGGGGAATATTGGTGAAAAAGCACACATAGCAGCATCAAATCTGTGTTATTGCCTGTTAAAAGATAAGGATATATCGGTAAAAAGATCTGCTGCAAAAGCTTTGGGAAACATCGGTGACAAAGCCCAAACCGTAGCGGCAAAACTGAGTTATTCCTTACTAAAAGATACGGATATATTGGTTAAAAAGTTGGCTGCGGAAGCTTTGCAAAACATCGGTGGGAGAAACTCAATTCAGCGACTATTTTCTGTTTTACTAAATGAAGGCGTAGACGCGCACACTCATAACTTAGCCACGAAAGCTTTGGACAATATTAGTATAAATATAGAGCAACCGCTCGCCCCACTTATTTCTTTCTTAAAGGATACAAACCCTAAAGTCAGAGTATTTGCAGCCAAAACTCTTGGAAATATGGGAGCAAAAGCATATCTCGCAGTGTCTCCTCTTATTGCTATTTTGAAATATGAAGATGAAAATGTTAAGGAAGTTGTGTCCCAAGCTCTAAAAAGTATTGTTGGAGAGGGCTTACCACCATTGTTATCTCTTTTAGAAGATAAAGACGGAGAAGTCAGAATATTTGCAGCCAAAACTCTTGGAAATATGGGAGCAAAAGCATATCCTGCTATAGAACCCCTCATTAGCTTACTAAAAGATCAAGACAGAGATGTCAGAATATCTGCAGCAGAAGCGTTGGGAAGTATGCGAGTAAAAGCATATCCCGCTATAGAACCTCTCATTGACTTACTAAAAGATCGCAACAAAGATGTCAGAATATCTGCAACGAAAGCTTTAGGAAATATCGGTAAAAAGGCACATTCAGCAGTGCCCCCTCTGATTTCTCTCTTAAAAGATAAAAATGCACACGTCAGAAGATTTGCTGCCAAGGCGCTAGGAGATATTGGTGGAAAAGCATCCTCCGCAATACAGCCCCTCATTCACTTACTAAAAGATCAAGACAGAGATGTCAGAGTGTCTGCGACAGAAGCTTTGGGAGGTATGGGAGAAAAAGCTCATTCCGCAGTACAACCTATCATTCATTTATTAAAAGAAAATGATTACTTTATTCGAATAGCAGCAGCTAAAACCCTAGGAAATATTGGTAAAAAGGCTTATCCTGCGATAGAACCTCTCCTTCGCTTACTAAAAGATCTAAGTGCAGATAGTGCTTTTGATCTAAATAGAACATTCAAAGCTTCTCAAAATATTGGTAAAGTACGTTATCTTTTGGAAGAGAACATTGTATATGCTTTGAAAAATATTGGTGAAAAAGCAGTACCACCTCTCATTTCCTTATTAAAGAATAAAGATGAATATATCAGAAGGTTTGCAGTAAATGCTTTGGTATATATTGATATTGGAGAAAAATCAGTACAATCGCTTATGGTTCTATTAAAGGATAAAAAAAACTACATTAGAAGGTCTGTCGTCCAAGTGTTCGGAGATTTTTGGATGAAGGAAAAAATATCTCCAGTATCATTACGACATCTTGTTTCTCTCTTAAAAGACAATGATTTTATCATTAGAATGTTGGCTGCTGATGCTTTAGGGAATATGGGAGAAAAAGCATATCCTGCTATAGAACCTCTCACAACTCTATTAAAAGATCAAAATCAAGAAGTCAGAAAATCCGCAGTCAAAGCATTAGAAAATATTGGAGTAAAGGTACCTCCCCTGATACAAAAACTCATTTCTATGTTAAAAGATAAAGACAGTGATGTTAGAAAGTCGACAAAGCAAATTTTGGAAAATATCTATAAGAACGTGCATCCAGCAGTAAAACCGCTCATTACCCTTTTAAAATATGAAGATAAAAATATCAAAATATGGGCCGCCAAAACTTTGGGAAATCAAGGTAAAAGAGCGTATCACGCTGTGAAACCTCTCATTTCTCTTTTAGAAGATAAAAATGCGAATGTGAGATATTCCGCTGCGAAAGCTCTGGGAAATATTGGTGAAAAAGCATCTCCTGCTATAGAACCCCTTATTCATTTATTCAAGGATAAGGATTATGTTATTCGAATGTCGGCATCCAAAGCGCTAGCAAATATCGGAGAAAAGGCGGTTTCACCACTTATCTCTCTAATAAAAAATTCAAACAAAGATGAAAATATCAATAAGTTGGCAGCTAACGCTTTGGGAAATATCGGCGAAAAAGCATCTCCTGCAGTGAAAATTTTTATTCATTTATTAAAAGATCAGAACTACATTGTTCGACAATATTCGACTAAAGCTTTGGACGGCATTGTCGGAAAAAGAGTACCAGCGCTTATCTCTCTCTTAAGAGATAAAGATGGTTATGTCAAAATATTTGCGGCAAACGCTTTGGGAGATATTGGCAAAAAAGCATATCCCGCAGTTCCACGTCTAACTGCACTCCTAAAAGATAAAAATAAATATGTTAGAGTATCTACAGCCAAAACTCTAGTAAACATAAATAAAAAAGTACATCCTGCAATGAAGTCTCTGGCCACTCTATTACAAGACAATGATGAGTCTATTAGAATATCAGCGGCAAAAGCACTACGAAGTCTGGGAAAAAAAGCATCCCTCGCAGTGCCACCTCTCATCGAAGCCCTAACAGATACAAATGCTGAAGTTAGAAAGTCTGCTGCAGGCACTTTGGGAAATATTGGCAAAAAAGCATCTCCAGCGGTGCAACCTCTCGTAAATCTATTAAAAGATGCAAATGAATCCGTTAGAGTATCTGCAGCAAAAGCCCTGGAAAGAATAATGACAAAGTCATATCCAGCAGTACAACCTCTAATTCCGATCTTAAAAGATAGAAATGACTATATCAGAATGTTTGCAGCCAGAACCTTAGAAAGTATGGGTGAAAAAGCATCTCCCGCAGTACAATCTCTAATCGCGGCTCTAAAAGATACCAACGCTAATATCAGAGGCACAGCAGCTAAAGCTTTGGAGAACATTGGCGAAAAATCAATACCACACCTAATGAATCTCTTAAAAGACAAAAGGACATATTTTACGACAAGAAAACTTGCTGTAGAAGTTTTGATAAATGTGGGAGAAAAAGCATCTCCCGCAATACAGCATCTCATTGCCTTGTTGAGAGATAAAGACGAAGATGAAAAAATCAAAATATCTGCGATCAAAATCCTAGGTAGTATCGGTCAAAAAGCAGCACAACCACTTATTTCTCTCTTAAACGATGAAGATGAATATGTTAAGCGATGTGCGGTACAAGCTTTGGGATATATTCACGACCAAAAAATTTCAAATGTTTTTTTACTACTTCCGTTCTTAGAGGATAAAGATAAGGATGTTAGAATATCAGCAATGAAAGCTCTGGGAAATATCGAGGAAAAAGCATATCTAGCCGTACCACCACTTATTGCTCTTTTAAAAGATGAAGACAATGATATTAAAGGATTTGCGATACGCGCGTTAGAAAATATTTATAAAAAAGCCCATGCAAAAGTCAAACCTCTCGTTGCTCTCTTAAAAGACAATGATACATATACGAGAGGATGGGCCGCCAAAACTTTGGGGAATATGGGAGAAAAAGCGCACCGAGCAGTGAAACCTTTAATTACTCTTTTAAAGGATAAAGATGCATATGTGAGACATTCGGCAGCTAAAGCCTTGGGAAATATTGGTAAAAAAGCATACAGGGCTGCACAACCGCTTACGTTACTTTTAAAAGACAAAGATAAAACTGTTAGAGAATATGCTGCTGAAGCTCTGAGAAAAATTGGCAAGAATGAATAGCTTTTTCAATCTATTCAGAAGAGGGGATGCCACAAACTGTGTACATGGTTACTGGTGATACAGTATGAGTGTAGTTTAAATACTCAATAAAATCTTCATCTACTCGAAAGTAAAAATTTTTATTGTCGCATCTTGTTGTGATATGAAACAAACCGTTGATCATTGATATTCTGGCTGGACGCATCTTTTTTTCTCCTTGTATGTAAAATGACTAACAAAATTGCACGTTTATTTTACATACTCGTACGACAAAAAATCGTATATTGCTAAGTTGTTTAATTGTAATAACTAACTAAAATCTAAGAGCAAAATACACGGTCGTTTTCAGAGAAGCGAATGTTGTATTGTTCTAGTAATTTTTGAGCTGGTTTTGTAAAGCCTGATGTAGAAATATAAATGGCAATACAGTGTTTGAATTCGAACTCTATTTTTGCCAAAGCAAGAGCATTGACAAATTTTTCGACATCGGTGGAGTTTACCTTTTTCTTACGTTCTTTGACTTCACCGATGACCGCTATTGCTTTTCTTCCTTTTTTAAGTTTCGCAAAAATATCTATTTCGCATCCCTTGCCGCTGCTGGTACTAATATAGGCGTTTTGAACTTTTCCTTCGAGTTTATAGGCCGAAAATATGCCTTTTTTCTTCTGGATTGCGATACGTATTCGACGACGGATTGTTCCTTCTTTTTTGCGTCCTTTTACTAGATTGATTTTGCCTACGGCGGATTTTACTTTTTTGTCGAGATTTACCACACTATTTTTTATTGCCGTAATTTGCTGTTGTGTATTTTTTTCTAGTTGCTGAATGCGTTCATTCAGACCGCTAATTTCATTGATTTCTTTTTGTAATTGCTCGTCGCGATCTCCAGAAAACAGTACATCAGCATAAATATTCGCAATTGAAACAGCCAAAACCGGATCGCGAAAGCCTTCTACTCTTTCGGAGAACGGTTGGTAGTCAATCAAGTCTGCGGTACGCAGTTGCTCCATTTTTGACTTTACATCTTTGATGGCGAACTCTTTGCGCAATTCATCAAAATAAATATAGTCGTTGCTCTTGGCTATTTTGTGTAAAATCTGAATGGTTAAGCCTTTTTTTCCTTTTGGATCACCATTTAGTAGATGTGCATTGCCCAAGAAGTGTTCTTGCCAAAACTGGTAAATAGTACCGCGGCGATTCAACACCTCAAAATCGTATATTTCTTTTAACTTTGAAAAGCTAGAGAAACTTTTCTTTTTCGATTTTTCCAGATTGTATTCAGGATTTTCAGCCAAAATCGCTTTTATGTAGAATGGATTTCCCTTTGTCAAGCGAAACAGGTCTTCTTGAATGCCAGAATAGCTGTTTTTTGGCAAAAGCAACTTCATCAATTCAAAAGCTTCTTCTTTAACTAGGGGGTGAAAGTTGTATTTGATAAAGCGATTGCTAATGTAATAATCGAGAAATTCATATGCGAGCATCGAAATTTTTGAGCCACTTATGTATGTGAGAACCGAGGAGTCTATGATCACTTTCGCGATGGATCCACGACAAGAAATTAATTTATCGTTTTCGTAGATCGCCGCTTCCATTTGTTGCGCCTCATCAATAATGAGTAAGCTCTTCTTTTTAAAAATGCGTGAAAAAAAACTTACTAGATTCCATACTTCTTCCAAGCAACTTTCGCCATTTTTTTGTTCAATGCGCTTCATCAACTTTGGCCATTGTAGAGTAAGTAACTTTAGCCACGGATATTTTTTGTCACCGATATACGCGAACATTGTTTCAGCATCTTCTATCGCAATGACATTTTCATCTTTGGTGATATACGCCAATGCTTGTTGCAGAAGTGTCATGCTTATGGACACAACGATTTCATTGAGCTTTAACTTTTCGCGCTGTGGAAAGCAGAAGTAAAAAGGGATGACCTGCTTTTGTTCCCAAAAAGTGATGTTGTACATTCTCAAAAACAGCGCCGTTTTGCCTAGTTTACGCTGCCCAATAAAAGCACGATTTTTTCGGCCTTTGTGATGTGTAAGTCGTCCAATATTATCCCTAAAATCTTCAAAAATATATTTTCGTCCCACAAATTGCAAATCTTCTTCTTTTTTGGGCGACCATTTATATTGCTTGTAAAAATTAACATTCAGAGTGTCATTCATCTACATCACCTTTTATAAAAAGATTAAAAGCCGGACGACATTTTATATATGTTAAGATTTAATTGGGATATTTTCCATAAAATTTTAAATTTATTTTGCTACTTCATCTTCACACTTCCAACAAACGGCGCAGGCATATCGAAATCTATACCACAAAACTTAAAAGGTTCGGCAGTGAAATCCAAAACTGCTGCACAGTTGTATGTTGATCTAGGCATTAGTAAATCCTTATCTCGGCCATTGGTGAGTAACGACAATTACTATATCGAATCACGATTTAAAACCCTGAAATATTGTCCGAGTTTTCCAGAGACTTTTGGCTGTGTTCTAAATGCCAGAGCTTTTTGCCAAGAGTTTTTCAACTTATACAATAACCAGCATTATCACTCAGGGATCGGCTTATTACACCTGTAAATGTTTATTATGGAAATGCTAATGTTGTTCGTGAAAAACGAGAGCAAGTTCTTTTAGAGAAACTACAAATTTGTATTTACGAGAGTGGCTATTTTTTCTTATCATATTTTTCTTCATAGGATCTTGGTGGCTTTGGTTTTGATGTCTTTACCGAATTAATCATGTAAAAACTGTTGGGGAATAAGCTATGTTGTGGCGTGTATTGGAGTTTTTGTTTGTTAGCGTTTTTATTATAGCAATTGGTGTGCTTTTCGTTTCGTTGTCAGTTATGCTTGGCAAATACGAGTTGATTTCTCTGGTATTTGTCATTTTAGTTGGAGCGGCGATGCGGCCGTTGCTTTCGGAAAAACATCTGCGAATGATTGCTCGTTTTCCGATCCTTAGTGAGGCGATGGAAATTTACGATGATCTGGAGAAGTTTTATATGCGCTATCCAGTGAAGTCTATTTTTTACTATATGCTGTACCCTATTTCGGGAATGGTGAGCTTTTTATTCTCGCGTCAACGAGCGCGGGAAGAGTTAAATGCTTATTTTAGTTTAATTAAGTGGATTATGCTGCTACTCATTATAGAAGGTTTTGCGTCGTATTTTCGCGTATATCAGCATTTTGATAGTAGTTTTGTCTTCAAGTGGTTCTATCTTGAGCTATTGAGTGTGTACTTTTTGTGCAATTTTTTTGCCGTCCCTGTTGCGACGACGGCGTTGCGTATGAGTTTGGATAAAAAATCGAAGAGTTTATATGCGATTATCGTGTTGTCGTGTATCGTATTTTCAGGCTCGTTCTACTATTTTTCCGTATCAGCGAAATACGATAACCTCATTACCATTCATGTTACTCTCGATCGCAAAATTAGCGAAACACAATATCGCAGTCAACTCAAAGAAAAAACGCAAATGTTTTTGAAGCATCACTGTGAAAATATTTTGCGTCGCAATAACACAAATCTTTTCGTTCCTGATCAACAGCAATTACAAGCGCAAAAAATCAATGAGCAATACCAAGAACATCTATTGGGAATTTGTCATTTTGGTGAGAATGATACGTTTTATGTGACAACCACATCGCAGTTAAATGAGTTGTGGGGAATGGTATTTTTACCTTTTCGCGACTCTATTGTCTATATTTTTCACTACAGTAATGCCAAACTTCATGTTTATGACAACTGGGAAGATCTTTCGCCACAGCAACGCTCCGAACTGCAAAAACGTTGGCCACCGGACTTGTTCGAATTATCAAATCAAAAACAAGTACTGCGTGTTATGGTTGACTACATGCGCAACAAGATGCGCAAGCAACAAGAAAGTCAAAAAAAGAGTACATCGAAAAATATACAGCTAACGCGCGAAAATGAACAGGAAGAAAGTCAAAATGAACTTAAAGTCGACATTCGCATTGTCTACCAGCAAGCGCTGCAAAAAATTCGCGAACATGAACGTGTGATAGACGAAGAATGGACACAGATACTACAAATGCTAGAAAAAATTCTTGGTTTACCGTTTAGTAACGATCGTTCCCCGCAACATTTTCGCAAGCTGTGGAATCCACAGTGGAAATTTCCTGGTTTCGAGGATTTTGCTGCGCAAATTGCCAAGTTACACCAACAAAACTTCCGTCGCGATCTACAACGCGCATGGAAAAAATATGTAAAAAATCGCAAAAAAGCATCGGCCAAACAAAACTTCATTGAACAAAAGCAAGCACTTGTTATCCAAGCGTTATTTTTTACTCAATATCTAAAGCAATTTAAACAACAATACGGTGCGTATTGGCAAAACCGCGATATCTCTCAATTTGTAGTTTTTAGTGCGTCTCTTACTAGTTTTGACTATGCGCGGGCTGTTGGTGCGGAGTTAGTTAGTAACCATGAGGGAAAAAGTCCTGAGGTGCGCAAAAATATATACGGCTATATTTATGAGATATTTTTTACACTGCTGATGTTATTGTTTGAAGTTAGTATGCCCATTCACATTTTTTTGATTTTGTATTGTCATTTGCAAATGAATCGTTAGTAACTGAGTAAACTAGTTAGGTAAAACCACGGAAATGTGAATATGTTGCAGCTCACATTTCTGTGGTTTTATTTGCAAACTTATTTCCAACGTATAATTACGCGTCTCTTGCCTTTACAACGTTTACAGGGAATCGGAACGAAAGAAGTCACCGGCTCTGTTCCACTGCCATCGCAACGAGAACATTTGGCATAAACAGGCTTGCGCACATTTGTTCTTTTGGCTCTGTATGGATAGATTTTTTTTGCAAAATCTTTATCTTGCCATGATAAATACGAACTTCCGCCCTGTCCTCCGTGGCTTGGCGATAGATCTTCAGGAATATAGTAGCACATAATAGAATCAGCATCAAACTCTGAAGATCTAAATCTATTATGATCCTTTATTTGGCGCAAAACATTAGATTGTATTCTACTTTTGCTCCAATAATTAGGAGCATCTCTATATGCCGCGTATACTTTTTTTTCGTCCCATTCAACACCTCCTCGCGGATTTTGATGCTCGTGTTTAAAGCCTAACGCATGTCCAAACTCGTGAAGTACCTTACGACGAATCTGTTTTTCATAAGCCCCTCTATAAACGCCACCCAAATTCATTGTGGCGCTATGTTGGTTCACTTTGCGACATACAGTACCCACTTTTGACCAATTTCCACTGTCTCGATCAAATGTGATGCGAATGTCAGACTTGTAACGTCCAGAAATAAACTCAAATCGAATGTTACAGCATTCACTCCATTGTTGTGCATACTCTCGCACTTTGCTCCTTTGAAAGGAGTCACCTTCCAGAAATCTTACAACAATTGTATCGCCCGGTTGCCATAAATTGTACATGTCTGCTGTTAACCCCAAACCTTCTTTAGGTCTTTCTTTAAATGTTTGCACTCCAGTATCTGCAAGGCACATTTTTTCACGAATTTGCCGCACTTGTTGCGCGGATAGGTTTTGGTTATGAGAGCCACGTACCCAATTTCCATTGTACAACCGAAGAACCTTTTCTCCCCACTTGGGTGGCCACTTCACAAAGACACTATTTGATTTGATGTAGAGAGTCATATTACGCGAACGATCATAAAGAGTAATTGTTGTTCCCGTTCGAAAAGATTCCGTAAATTGAGCTTTAAAACGATTATTTGCATCATATTCTCGCCAAATGTTCCCAGACTTCACAAAGTAACCTTCGCCGTAACTCCACTTTTCTTCAGCACTAGTTACAATTGCAAACAAAAAAATAAATATCACAATCGCAAAGTAACGCATACTTTACCT
Organism: Candidatus Uabimicrobium amorphum; assembly: GCF_009002475.1. Lineage (GTDB taxonomy): Bacteria > Planctomycetota > Uabimicrobiia > Uabimicrobiales > Uabimicrobiaceae > Uabimicrobium > Uabimicrobium amorphum. The sequence goes on along the minus strand of NZ_AP019860.1, from coordinate 6,978,837 downwards.
CCAAACAAAAGCAAAAAAATCAAATTTCTTATATTTGTAAAAAAATCAATAATATAAATTTTTTTTTGCAATACAAGAACAAAATTACTCCGTTTTTTGAGAAAATTTGGCGAATAGATAGCTAAGTTGGCGTTTTCTCACTAACTAAATACAATTCTCACTTGCCATGATATGCACAGGGATCGGTAAATGCTTATGACAGATTGCCTCTCCGCGTAGGGATGACTGAGTTAGTTCCCATCCATCTTCGATTCCCACTGCAGGTGCTTTTTGCCATTTTCCTTTTTGCAAATCTTTCAAGAATGCCGCCACTTTGCGAACATCAATCACCGGTTTTTTATCTGAATGGGAAATGGCCGCATCGTAAATTAAGCTATCTACAACGCTATGGTGCATTTGTTCCCATAATACGGGATTGGCAACGGCTTCCAGTAAAAACTTTGGCTGTTGATTTTCACTACCGGCAAATCTTATAGCAAAAATACCCACCTGCCCTGGGCGTACGGGATTGATCTTTTCTTTTATGTTACGCGCTTTACTTCTTGTATTTTGCGTTGTTTCGTTTACTTGAACCCGATGAGTGGTCACTGTTTCCGACATGAGCTTTTTACTGTCTAGTGTGATGGACATAGTACAACGCAAAGACTCTGTTGCAGAACGTGTTGTTGAAGATTCATAGGAGTTAATCGTATTCCATGTCTGCGTCTGATCTTGTTTTCCGTGGCGCATATACGATGTTGTCATGGTTTTCGCAGAACTAAAAGTCTTTTGCCCTTGCGGATTCCATCTTCCGTGTTGTACACACTGTACGGGAATTTGCGATGTGCCTTTGGCTAAAATACAACTGCGAACAACTTGTCGGTCCTGACCTCCACCTTCTAACAGTGTTCCTTTTACACAAATAACATTAGATTGCGTACTGGTAACCTCAAGTGCTTGTACACGACTATTTGCCATTTCCTTCACCGTCACTTGTTCCTTAGCGACGGCATCACCAAGCAAGATGTTTTCGTGATAGTAGTTGGCCTTATTGTACACGGGGATCAGTGTCAAACCGGGAAATGCTTGTGCTTGTTTCAAAACCAATATTAAATTACCCACTGGAATCATATGTCTCTCCTTTTTGTTCGTACCGTTTTTATTTTCAATACGACACACACACAAATTTTTTTCATACACAAGCAAATTATTGACAACCAAAAAAAAATATGAACAATAACAACACACTCTTATTCTAAAATCTAAAAATCTTTCTCTGTGCCTCTGTGGTTCAAAACATTCAGGAAGCGAAAACCAAAACGGAAAACCAAAACCAAAACGGAAAACCAAAACGAAAAACCAAAAACCCAAAAAGGAAAACCAAAAATGCCAAAACAAAAATTCTACATACTGACCCTAATTTTATCACTGTTAATTGCATGCAATGAACAGCAACAACCTCCCAAAAGTCGCAGTACAGATAACACCTCCACACAAATGCCGCAAACACTCGACAAAAATGTACAAGTCGACACAGCTTTTCGTGCATACAAGAAAAAACTGTGCGCGAAAAGTATTCATACTTTCAAAAAACAAAAAAGTCATGACTTTGCCGTATTCATAGGCATTGACGATTACAAAAACAAATCGGAGATACAAAGCCTTTCGGGAGCGGTAAATGATGCGATTAAGATGTACGATATTTTTAATACATTGGATTTCAACTGCGCACTGGTAACAAACTCAGGGGCAACACGCGGAAAGGTACTTGATTTATTTAAAGAACTTGTCGCACAAATTCAGGAAACGCGCAACAAAAGTGATGAAAGAATCAACGTGGTGATCTATTTTTCTGGTCATGGTTCCCAAGTAAAAGATGTAAATTTTCCCATCAAAACAGATATCGATTTGCGCGACAATGAATCTGACGAAAAAGACGAAACATGGGTGATGTTCGATAGCGGTGCTGATGGCAAGAATGATATTCGCGACGATGAAATTGACACTCTCTTAGCACTTCTCCTTCACAAACTCAAGTGCCAAGTCACTCTGATTACCGACGCGTGCCATTCCGGATCGATATATCGCAATGAGTTGGTTGGGCGACGCCACAGCCGCGACAAACTCAGCGACGGACCAGCGGAAAACATGTTTGCCGATTTGCTGGTAAATACACAAAAACACAACTCCGATAATGAAATTGAAAATGGCTATGCTTCCTACAGCGCGTGTAAGGACAATGAGGTTGCGTGGGAGCATATCGACGACAACGGCCTGCATTGTGGAAGATTCACCTACGTGTTGCGACAAATTCTACCAACTCTGCGCCACAAAAATCCACAATACCAAGACATCCATCACCTTATACAACGCAAGTTTTTGTACAATAAATGGCGCTCACAAATGCCAAAGTTTTCTGGCAGTATGAAGGAAAAAAGTTTTTTTGGCGGTGACGATGACAACGATCAACAACAATATGGAGTACTGTCATGGAAACAGGGCAAGAGCCACTTCATCGATCTTGGTGAGGTACATGGTATTCATCGCCGTACACTTTTTGATTTATATGAAACAAAAGACGATATCGATGAGGGGCGACCTTTTAAGAAAAAAGTGCGCGTGAAGAAAGTATTTCCATTGCGCTGTGCTGTGGAATTAGAGGGAAAAAATGCTGGTTATGCCGTACCCGCTTCTGCAATTGAGTATCGTGACTTTGCGATTAAGGTCGATAAAAATGTCGATACACGTTTGCAGGAGTTTCTGCAAAAAGGTGCGAATAGCGGAAAGTGGACAATCGCCCAAAATAGTAACTATGACTATGAGTTAACGCAAAACGCCACAAAAAACACCTTGGAACTCTATCCCAAAACCAAAGAAAATACTGTCGCTTTGAGTTTGGAAATCGGCAAAGGTAAACTCGACTTACCACGAGCACAGAAACTTCTACAGAAAAACCTACACTACCTTGCGGTGGTGAAACGCATTATGAGTTTAAATTATGAAAGCTATGCAAGTGAAAACAAAGACCTTGATTTTTATGTTCTCCCTAATAACGACGAAACGGAAATGGATAGTGAAGTAGAAATAACTCCACAGGATACATTTACTTTGCGTTTTGCGAACAATAGTGATCAGGCATTGTACTTGAATGTTTTTTACATGAATGTCCATAGTCAGTTAGAAATTCTTTATCCTCAAGAAGGAGAAGGACGTCCACTAGAAAAACAGAGCTATTGGGATCTCACAGGACTTAAAATTTCAGTTCCTAAAGGTCGTAGTTTTGCGGGAACACATTTAGTAAAAGTCATCGCAAGCGAAGATGATCTTGATTTTCGTTCATTTTTGAAAGCCCCACAAACGAGCTTAGATCCAAGTGTGCAATTGTTGTTTGACATCGACTCTAAGTGGAAACAGGATCTTGTTGCTGGTAAGCTTTCACCGGGCTTGTGTAAAGTACTTACGAAGAACAAATGTGCGTTTACTCCTGCCGCGAAGGTAGAAAAAATGGCGGACCGTTGGAAAATTAGTGAAAATGAGAAGACTCTGTATGTGATGGAGAGTGATTATGAATTGTATATCTATCGCGAAAGAGCCATGCGTTCTGAGGCAAGTGATAGCTACCCTGTTTTTGAAAAACTATTTCGCGGTGTCAAGAGTAAAGAGGAGCAAATGCGCGCTCGACTGGCTCTACGTGACAAGAAATGGGCTACCGCTAGTGTGGTTATTGAGGTTGAGGGGAAAGAGATAAAAGAGGGGAAAGAAGGGAAAGAGATAAAAGAGGGGAAAGGAGAGGACTAGAGGACTCTGTGTCTCTGTGGCTCAAGAGCGAATCGCTTCGATGTTTGAGAGTCGCTTCCTGAATGTTTTGAACCACAGAGACACAGAGAAAATATTTTATAATGCGAAACGTTTTATGTCTTTTATTCGTTGTGTTACATTGAAATTGGTAGGTAATCTTAGATTATGTTTTAGTGACAACAAATTTTCTTTCTCTGTGTCTCTGTGGTTCAAAGCGTTCAGGAAGCGAATAACTTTTACACCACAGAAAAATATTTTATAATATAAAACGTTTCACACCTTTTATCAGTTGTGTGACATTGAAATTGATAAGTAATCCCAGCTTGCATCCCGAAAGCTTCATGTAAGAAATAACTTGCGCGTGATGCACAGGAATGACTCGTTCCACAGCTTTAATCTCTACAATAACGCATTCCGCAACCAAAAAATCAACGCGAAATTCGCAGTTGTCGATTTTTAGTCCCTTATAATCAACAAGCAACTGTTTTTGCTGATGAAAAGATACTCCACGAATAAAAAACTCCTTAGCCAAGCACTTTTCATAAACAGATTCAAGAAGTCCTGGCCCAAGATTGCGATGTACTTCTATAGCACAACCAATAATGTCACCTGTAATATTGTTCATAACCTGTCTCCTTTTAATGCTTTTATTCTAACATCCAAAACGACAACAAATGCTATAACAAAGAAATAAACAAACCCAAAGAACCTAATTTCCTTTCTCTGTGTCTCTGTGGTTCAAAACATTCAGGAAGCGACTACCAAACATTTAAGCGACTCTCAAAACTCAGACACACCTCTCAAATCGTTGACACTTGACATCCCACAATTTTCACTTAAAATAATTAATTCACTAAAATAAACAATGCAATAACCAAACTCTCCCACATTTAAAAAGAATTGCAATATGAACCAACAAAATCTTACTAGCGAAGAAATTGAACAACTAGCACTCGATTTTTTTACCCACCGCCTAGCGGACGAAGCACATGAGGTACTTGTCGCATTCAAGCTAAAAAAATGGTACAAAATTTCCCTAGATAGTGCTCAGTCATGGCAAAAATTACTAGATCACCTAATGCAAGAAAATCTTCTTGGGCCGTGGCTAGATAAATTTACCACCTACCCCTTTGCCAGAAAGTGGTTAGAAAAATTGTGTCAGACTCCGGTATTTTACAATCGTCTACAACGACCGGAAATTAACCAGAATGAACGGGTAAAAGTAAAAACTTCACCGCCACCACCAAAAAAAGATAGTGCACTTGCATACTTGTGCAACCGCGATTCACAAACAGACACCATGCACATGCTGTTCGAAGATTGGTGTGAGAATGAGGACAGTAAGGAACGACCGTTATTCTTCGTCGTGCACGGTCCAGAAGAAGAGTGTTGTGCGCAGTACCTGGATGTTGTCGAACATCGCAAACTGGAGAATATCATACAAGAAACGGCAAAAACCAATGTCATTGTAGATCGTGGGAAACGACCGCCACTGCAATGGCCAGATGACGATGTAGAATCTCCGGAACTTCATTTAACGCGCAAAGTCAAAAAACTATGCCCTCCGGCAGGTGGGCAACGCAAGGCGGTGGTGCTACGTCTTCCCGTTGCAGCACGTGATTGGAAAAAGCGTGGTACCGAGGTAGTCCACAATTGGTTAAAAAAACTCAATCGCGAAAAATGGCCGCAGTTGCGGCATAATCTGCTATGCGTATTTTTGTGCATTGAGTACAACAAACTACCAAGTTGGGTAATTGCGTTGAAGAAACTTTGGTATACATTAACGTTGCGCAAAATGACACCAGACCAAAAGTATCGACCACTGAAATCTTTAGAAGAAATAAAGGACTTGCCGTACTACGGTGTATTTCACTCTTTGCCTCAATTACGCCCCTTACGTCAAAGTGATGTGTTGAAGTGGATTGAAGAGCACAAGACCGAATTTAGCGAAGAGCAATTAAAGCAAATCAAAACAAAATGTCATACTTTTTTCGAAAAACACGAACGCATCGCGATGTTGGATTTTGTCAATATCATCAAAGAAGTTCGTGGTATGGAAATTTTGCGTATCCCTCAAAGCCCGACACCGAAAATTGTCGCTGCGGTATTCTGTTCTTTGCTTTTGGGATTTGTCATTGCCACCGCGGTGTGGCCAAAACCTGTTGCTGCTAGTCAACCAATGTTTTTATACCGTGAAACCGCCACCAATCAAAATCTTGAATCATTTGGTACGAACATAAGCAAGTGGAAAGGACTTAGTATCCTCGATAAGTATGGTACTTTGGTCAAGGTAAGGCGTATGGGGAAAACCTGGCATTTGAAATTTCACAAGGTCAGCAGTACATCGAAAAAGATAACGAAAAAAATCATTTTTGTCGAACAGCCGTATGAAAATAGTCTTAAAATTTGGGAGCCGATCTCCGCCACCTACCGCGCGCTGATTATTTATATCACCAAGTACGATGGTAAAGACTGGTCGCATTTGAAGACACCGGAGAATGATGCCCTGTGTTTACGTCATGTTCTCATGCAAAAATATGGGTTTGACGAGAAAAATATTCGTGTGCTTGCGGGAAATAACGCGGAGAAAAAAACAGTGACCACCAAAGACATCAAAAATGCCCTAGAAAAACTATACGACGATTGTGGTAAGGACGATTCTGTTGTCATTTTTTACGCTGGGCACGGAGGAATCAATAATCGTAAAAAGGGATTTTGGCAGGCGCAAGACGATGAATTTGGTTATGCGACCCTTAAGGATCTTACCGATTCTATTGCCGAAAAAGCGGGGCACCTTCTTGTGGTTGCCGACTGTTGCTATTCGGGAAAACTCGTTACGCGTTCCGGCAAAAAAGGCATTGAACGCGAAAAAGAGCATAAATCGCGTTATATCGTCGAGAATATGAAGCGCAAGAGTTATCAGATCTTTACTTCGAGCAATGCTTCACAAGAAGCGATGGACGAATATCAGGATAAAGGTCACTCGCCTTTTATCAATTTTTTCCTCGAAGCATTGCGCAATAATCAAGATTGCCTTGACACTTCACAATTGGTGGTCAACATCAAGAAAAAAGTCGAAGGTGAAACGGGCCAACAACCGCTCTACATTCGTGCGAATCTTCCGATCACCGGATATGAAAACACCGGGGAGTTTTTGTTTATCAACGAAGATAGCGATGCAGATTGTACATGTAACCATCATCAGAAATAAAAGGTAAAACAAAATGGCAAAAAGAAGAAGCAAAAAAAACACCGCAGTGGAGTTTCCGTACTCGCAAAAATGGGAAGATGCGCGTAAACCAATGCAACTCTCGCATCTGGAAGTGGGTGAAGATCCGGAAGGCTATGTTCCCGATGCTGGACTTATCGATGCGGTGGATATTGCGATGTTACTCAATCAACCACTTCTTCTCACCGGGGAAGCGGGCACAGGGAAAACGCGTTTCGCGTACTACCTGGCATGGAAGTTAGGTTGGAGCGAACCGTTAAAGTTTGAGACCAAATCAACAAGTACTTCCGACGAGATTTTTTATACCTACGATACCCTCGGACGCTTTCACGAAGCGCAAATCGGTGGAGAAAAAACCAAAGCCGCCAATTACATCAACTACCAGGCGCTAGGACGCGCTATTTTGCATGCAATTAGCCCAAAAAAAATAGACGATGCTTTACTACCCGAAGATTTCAAACATCCAGGGCAACAGCGTTCTATTGTGCTGATTGATGAGGTCGACAAGGCACCACGCGATTTTCCCAACGATATCCTTAACGAAATCGAACAAATGTATTTTCGCATTCCATTTTTATCACACGAGAAGATCGTCGCAGAGCGCGCGATGAAGCCTGTGATTATTTTTACCAGTAATAACGAAAAACCGCTGCCGGATCCGTTTTTACGTCGCTGTGTCTATTACGACGTTCCTTTTCCTGATCAAGAGCGACTAGAAGAGATCATTCATATGCGTATACCTGAGTTCAATGAAAAAGAAACCTTCGTTTCTCAGGCGTTGGAGTTTTTCGATTTGGTGCGCAACGCTGGACTGCATAAAAAACCTGCTACTGCTGAGTTGCTAGGATGGCTAACAACCTTACGCGGATTTGGTTTACACGAAAAAGGAAGCTTGCGTGAGCAAGGAGAGGTATTGGCAAAAACACTTAGTACTTTAACGAAAACCCAGGACGATGCCCCGATCGCGCAGAACGTACTGCAACGCTGGGTACGTGTTTCTTCATAGTATTTGATTATCTCTTCCTGAATGTTTTGAACCACAGAGCAGAAGTTTCCGTAGTAGTCGGATAAGTAGGAGTTACCTAACAGAAGAAAGGGGAGAGTACTGCAACCGTTTTAATTTAAATGATTTAGAATCAAGAAAATAATGATCTCGAATATAACGAGAAAGTTTAGTAAGAGTAAATTTAGTATTTTTGATATTCCAACGCAAAGAAGGAGAAAGAGCAGCAACTTTCAAAGAAAGACGAGCAAAAATAAAACGTAAAGAACTGATGGCAAAAGAAGCATTTTGTGCGACATGATAAGTTCCATGATAAGAAGCAATGGCAAGAACATGCTTAAAGTCGCGAAACATGTTTTCGATCTTCCATCTAACAGAATGCTCTTGATGTATAACATTAGAGTTAACATTGGGGTTAGAAGAGAGAAAAACAGAATATTTAAGCCGACGAGTAAATGGGCAAAAGTAGGGTTTAATTAACAGAGCAATATCGCCGAGAATGTTATGCGATGCATTTAAACGATAGTACAAACCGATCGAATGACTATGCTTCGGAGGCTTAGGAATACAACCATTCTTAAGTTCTAAAACATGAGTATCAACAGAATCGATATTAACAACCCACGAAGACTTTAATGCTCCATAGAATTCAAGACCAAGTTGCTTTGCTAGTTTCATAACTTCAATGATGGAGTATTCCGAGTCGGTAACCATGCGCACCCCATCAAGAGTAAGACCGTTGGCATGTACATAATTATTTAATTCTAAAAGCATCTGTTTTATTTGCACTTTTGGACTTACATGATTAGGGTGCTGTTTCGATGTAATAAAAGTGGGGGCTAAAGGAAAAATGAATTTATCTTTTCCTACGCATACAGCAAAAAATAACAATTTTTGCGCATGCATGTAGCACCTATCTGTTGGATTGTACACGTTAAATGTATATGCCATTTTTCTTCCCCAGCGTTTTATTATCGTGCTGTCTAAAATTAGTCTTATTTTCCAACGACTCTTTGACGATTTCTCTTTTTTGCTTCTGTATTTTTTTAAGAACGTTACTAATAGCCCAAAGCTTATTTCTTTGATTAGTTGCCACCAATCGACATCTTTGTCTTTCAAAAGATCATAATATTTGTTTTTGTTCTTTTGTAACGTTTGTGAAATATCATTAATACTATCAAATTGAAATATTGGATAAAGTATCAGTTCATTTAGAGTTTCTTTTACTCTCGTACCATATCTTTCTTCCAATTTTTTATACTCTTCACTCTTGTACCACGGATATATTTCTTGTACTCTATCTATCAGGGGAATTCCTGTTTCCATTTTTATATCCTTAAAAAGGAAACTAATTTTTGAATTTTTGAATTTTGAATTCCCCTAATTATATTAAATTAAAACAGTTGCATCACTCTCCTTTCTTCTTTCTTCTGTTAATTCTAATCTTTAGCTAATTACTGAAACTCCTGCAGAGACACAGAGAAAGGTAAAAAATTACCATCGTAACGTTATTGTCTGTTTTATTGTTACTACAAATAGAATAGATGTAATCGTCTAAGCTTTTGTATAGAAGAAAGGTGTTGGCAAAGACACTCAGTACTTTAACGAAAACCCAGGACGATGCCCCGATCGCGCAGAACGTACTGCGACGCTGGGTACGTGTTTCTTCATAGTATTTGATTATCTCTTCCTGAATGTTTTGAACCACAGAGACACAGAGAAAGGTAAAAAATTACCATCGTAACGTTATTGTCTGTTTTATTGTTACTACAAATAGAATAGATGTAATCATCTAAGCTTTTGTATAGAAGAAATACTATTCGAATTTACATGCTCTTTTATTAAGTGTAATCACATAACATAACATAAATTTTCTCTGTGTCTCTGTGGTTCAGTCTTTTTCTATTACTAGCGACAAACGCTAGCATGTGGCCCAGTCTTTTTCTATTACTAGCGACAAATGAACCACAGAGAAAGGTAAAAAATTACCATCGTAACGTTATTCTCTGTTTTATTGTTACTACAAATAGAATAGATGTAATCATCTAAGCTTTTGTATAGAAGAAATACTATTCGAATTTACATGCTCTTTTATTAAGTGTAATCACAACATAATATAAATTTTCTCTGTGTCTCTGTGGTTCAGTCTTTTTCTATTACTAGCGACAAACGCTAGCATGTGGCCCCGTCTTTTTCTATTACTAGCGACAAATGAACCACAGAGACACAAAGAAAGGTAAAAAATTACCATCGTAACGTTATTGTCTGTTTTATTGTTACTACAAATAGAATAGATGTAATCATCTAAGCTTTTGTATAGAAGAAATACTATTCGAATTTACATGCTCTTTTATTAAGTGTAATCACAACATAATATAAATTTTCTCTGTGTCTCTGTGGTTCAGTCTTTTTCTATTACTAGCGACAAACGCTAGCATGTGGCCCAGTCTTTTTCTATTACTAGCGACAAATAAACCACAGAGACACAGAGAAAGGTAAAAAATTACCATCGTAACGTTATTGTCTGTTTTATTGTTACTACAAATAGAATAGATGTAATCGTCTAAGCTTTTGTATAGAAGAAATACTATTCGAATTTACATGCTCTTTTATTAAGTGTAATCACAACATAACATAAATTTTCTCTGTGTCTCTGTGGTTCAATCTTTTTCTATTGCTAGCGACAAACGCTAGCATGTGGCCCAGTCTTTTTCTATTACTAGCGACAAATGAACCACAGAGAAAGGTAAAAAATTACCATCGTAACGTTATTCTCTGTTTTATTGTTACTACAAATAGAATAGATGTAATCATCTAAGCTTTTGTATAGAAGAAATACTATTCGAATTTACATGCTCTTTTATTAAGTGTAATCACAACATAATATAAATTTTCTCTGTGTCTCTGTGGTTCAGTCTTTTTCTATTACTAGCGACAAACGCTAGCATGTGGCCCAGTCTTTTTCTATTACTAGCGACAAACGCTAGCATGTGGCCCAGTCTTTTTCTATTACTCGCGACAAACGTTTTCGATAACCAGCGACAGACATTAGGACAAAACATGGATGCAACTATTGAATTAAAGTATGTACAACAAAATCTCCCGCACTTATTACAATACCTAAAATCATTAGGCTATGGTACCACTGTTCCGCAGATGCAGGCAGTGCAGTCGGTTCTTGTGGTTTTGGTGGCTGAGGGGCGTGATGAGCTTGCGATCGCGAAACTCACCAACTACATTGGCCCTCTGGTGTGCAGTTCTCCACCGCAACAGCAAAACTTTGCACCATATTTTCACAGGTTTTGCAAATCGATAACGCCTAGTGATGAGGTAGTCGCGGATGAGGATGATATTGTTGTACATGAATCTGAGGAAATCCATGTATTTCCGTGGAAGATTATTTTCACCGCCTCGGTATTTGTTCTCATTTTTGGAATAGCCGTCGCGCTATGGGAACAACCGCAAAAGTATTTGCTTTCGGGATATGTTGTCGATCAACATGGCAAAGGTGTTACTGATGTTGAAGTAAAACTTGGTGACAGTAAAAAATACACGCCAACAACCGGTTACTTTTATCATACCATCACCACGAAACGCGATAAAACTTCGCTGGAGATCTCCTACAGTAATTACCAAAAAACACACGAAATCTCATTGCAAAAACCCAAAATAGAGCTTGGTAAAATAGTGTTGCGTAAGACGATGATTCGCGGCAAAGTTCAAAACGAAAACAACGAGTCGCTACAAGGTGTAGAATTACAACTTCTCACCAACAAAACCACCAGCGATGCTAATGGTGACTATCAATTTACGTTTTACATCAACGAACAAAAAAAAGCTAAGATCAGCGCACAACTCGCTGACTATTTTGCTTATGAAGATGAAATTGCGTTAGACGAAGACGCAAAAACACACAATATCACCATGAAAAAAATTCCCACGTACGAATTAAGTGTCACAGTTATTGGTGAAGCGAAAGCAGCAGTGAGTGATGCCCAAGTCACATTTGCCGGACAGAGTGTGGTATTTGACAAAGATGTATATAAAATTTCATATCCAGGTACGATAGAACAAGCCGTGTTAATTGTCGATCATCGCGATTATCTCCCGTGGAAACAAGAAATTAAGGTAGAAGCCAAGCAAAAACTCACTGTACAACTACAACCTTTGGTCACACATAATTTACAAGGCGAAGTATACAATGAAGCCGGAGTTGCGGTGTGGAACGCGGAGGTTCAATTTCTTGGAGAAAAAGTTGTCACAAATAAAGAAGGTGAATTCGCCTTTACCTTTCGCACACGCGAACAGCAAGCATATGTGCACATTGAACACCCCAACTACCAGAGTTGGCAGCAACTAGTCAAAATCGAAGGCGAAAATATTCGCCTCCCGCGTATCACTCTCACGGAGCGTGCGGTTACCGTATACGATTTGATGTCACAAATGGCGGGTAACTACGCTACAATGATCGCACCGCCTATTCCTTTCTGGGTGTGGTTCGCAATCGTAATCGTTATTGTCATTATTTTAGAACGCTTGTGGTGGCGTAAATTGTACTACATAAAAAAGCAACAACTATACATAGCCGATGGCGAAGAACAGCAACGTTTAGAGGTCAAAAATCCCCCACCGTTGTTTCCCGAAACGATCAATATCCCACAAATTCAGACCTTGCAACAGCGTCGCCATGTATTTTCCAGCAAAATTGACTTCGAAGCCACCGCCAAAGCCACCGCCGATGCCGCGGGAATGTTCACACCGGTGTACCACTCGCAACGCTTAGCCCCCGAATACTTGGCACTAGTAGACCGCAACGCCATGCAAGACCACAACGCACAGTGGGCGATGGAACTACTGAGACACCTACGCAAAAGTGGAATTAGTGTGAAGATTCTATATTTCAATGAAGATCCACGCAATTGCTACGACGAAAACAACCAACGCTGCGCTTCACTAGGACAAATGGCGTATCAGTACTACCAACATCGTTTGCTCATCTTCAGCAACGGCAATGGCATGTTTGATCCGTTCAACAATTGTCTCTACGACTGGGTAGAAAGATTCGACGAGTGGGACATCCGCTCATTTTTTACCCCCGAACCAACATCGAACTGGGGATATCGCGAATGGGCGCTCGCCAAGATGGATTTTGTAATGTTCTCCACCAACAGCATCGGTGTCGAAGCCTTTTCGCGACTCATGGCCGGAGAAGAAGTGAGCTCCACCGACGTTGTGTCGTGGAACGCACAACTACCCGCTTTACTCACCGAAGATAACGAACGTTGGTTAGAAGAACGCCGCCCATCACCACGAGTGATTGCGCAACTACAACAAACCCTACAACAATACCTCGACGCACCAGGATATCGTTGGCTACAACGCTGCGCAGTGTATCCTCAAATTCATTGGAGTGCGACACTATACCTTGGCCACATGCGAGATGCGGAAGGCAATAAGCTGTTTAGCGAAAGACGCCTCCTACAACTCATGCGCCTACCATGGTTTCGCCACGGAACCATGCCACAATGGCTACGCGAGCATTTGCAACAGGAACTTAGTTACGAAGAAAGAAAACTAATACTAGACGCAATCCAGCATTTACAACCACTGGGGGTTTTGTATTTACGACACGACGATATCGCACACCGCGCCCATAACTTTTTTCATTTGCGCGGAAGAAATACACCCTTCGCACGACAAACACAACAAAACATAGAACAAAAATTGCAAAAAGAAATGCACAAGTACAAACCAAGACACCTGTTCGCATTTCGTGAAGACCAACCACTACGTGGACAAAAAATCAGTGACAACTGGCAAAAAGTTTTTACCACAAAAGATAGCTCTTTATCACCAAGTCTTCGTTTACAAGAAGTGCATCGCATATTGCCGCAAAGACACTATAAGAGAAAATTTTTCATTGCCGCTTGTGCACTGATTATAGTCTCGATGTTATGGATACAATTATCTAAAATTAGCATGCCACAGGCGTGGGATAGCAAGTTATGGAAAGTATGTTGGAACACGGAGGAGGAGTATCTCGACTTTACCACTGAGGAATGGGGTGTGTTGTCCCATGAAAAACAGGTGGAGTTGGCGCGAAGTTATCAAGAGTGGTATGCTGCAGAAAAAGGTTTGCAGTTAACGAAAGAAATGACAAAAAACGGGGTAAATTTCGTGTTTAAAATGATTCCACCAGGAAAATTTTGGATGGGATCACCTAAAGAAGAAAAGGATCGTGATAATAATGAAGTTCGGCATAAGGTGCGGATTAGCAAGGCGTACTGGGTCGGAGAAACCGAGGTGACCCAGGGGCAATGGCAGGCGGTCATGGGGGAGAATCCATCGAGGTCTAAGGAGGTAGGATTACAAGGTCCGGTGGAAAGGGTATCGTGGAATGATTGTCAGGAGTTTTGTAAGAAAGCGGGGATGAGGTTATTAACGGAGGCAGAGTGGGAGTACGCTTGTCGTGCAGGGACGACACGGGCTTATAATTTGGGTGATAGTATAGATACGTTGAAAGTGCATTATGGTCAAGATTGGTTCGACGGTCAAACCGTTGTAGTAAAAAGTTTATCCAATATGAATAGCTGGAGTTGTTATGATTTTCATGGGAATGTGGCGGAATGGTGCGAAGATAAATACGGTAAATATACGAATAAAGACACAAAAGATCCCGTAAGTAAAAAAAGCTCGGATTGCGTTCTGCGCGGCGGGGATTGGCATGGCTACGCCGAGGAATGCCGATCGTCTTGTCGCGACAAACTCAGGCCCGACCATTACGGCGACTACACCGGGTTTCGGGTTGTCCCCGTTCCGCAATAATTACGAATAAAAATACCGCAACTTCTTTGAATTATCCTTTACCCTATTACTCTTTGTGAGGAAAAGCAAATTAAATGGTGATGAAAGCAAGTGACGAGCCGTGAAAGGAAGAAATCTCGCGTATTGTTTATCTTGTCCGTAACGTTTTGAACCACAGAGACACAGAGAGAACTTATACTAAATTGTTATTACGTTTAGTAAAGAGAAGTATGAATTTAATAGAAATTCTTTTGCACAAAAACTTAGATGATGACATTTACTTTTTGTAATTACAACAAAATACAAAATAACGTTACGATGGTATTTTTTACCTTTCTCTGTGTCTCTGTGGTTCAGTCTTTTCTATAACTAGCGACAAACGCTAACTTAAGGCTCAGTCTTTTTCAACAACCAGCGATCAACAAAAAAACGGAAAATACAAAATGAAGACAAAAAAAATATACTACATCCACGATAACAAAAAAATATACGAATTGCGTAAACGCGGTAAAAAAGTGCATGTATACCTGCACCCACAGCCAAGCGAAGAGTTGGTACAAAAGATTGTGCGTGAGATGAATCGCATCATCGAGACGGAGAACATCTGGGAGTGGGAGGACATTGACTACCTCCAAAACGCACTGCCGTCGCAGATGCGCATGTGGATTAGGCGTGGACCAACACCTGACGAACGTGTGGTCATCAATCGCTGGTTTATGGAAAAAGGCTTTCTCGGTGATATCACCGCAAAGAGTCATCTCTATGTCGGACTACTCGAAGGAACGCGCGACCTTTACCCATTTGATCGTCACAGTTTGTACTCACCGCAAAGCAAAGGCAATACTCCGCATGTACGTTTCCGCAACAAGAGCTATTTACGACGCTGGTGGCAGGTAGCGTTGCTCTTTACCGTTGTAGCAGTTTTTGCGGTGTGGTTGTTGAGTATTCGCCTCGATGTACCTACTTACGTTCCGCCACCAGACATGATTCATTTACAACAAAAACCAAACCCTGACGTTGTTCTTGCGTCAGCACTTATCGATGGTGTCGGCAAAACTCTGGTGTTAAACGCTGAGAGCGAAAGTGAAGTACGGTGCACGCACGAGGATAAAATTGCGCAATATCAGTTTAGCCGTGATGGCAAGCGTGTGGCGGTGGTAACGAAAGACAATCGTTTACATGTGTGGGATACGACCTTGCCACGCAAGATGACGGAACAACGTTTACCGTTCGTGCCTCAGACATTGGCGTTTAATGTCAGCGGACGCACCCTTACCGCGATCTCACAACAGCGCGAGGTATGGCTATGGGATTTGTTGCTCGAAAAACAAATGGGTAAAGTGTGGCAAACGCAGGGATTGCAGTTTGCGGCACAAATCCGCGGGATGCAGGTAAACGCCAACGATATCTGGGCAGTAGGCGAAGAATTGATTGTGGTGTCGAATGATGCGGGCAAGAGTTGGGGATATTTCGAGACCGACAATCATCTAAATGACGTTTACACCTACGACAAAGAAGTGTGGTGCGTAGGCGACGACGGAGTGATCATGTACTCCGGAGACAGTGAACACTGGCAACAACAGCGCAGTCGTAGTTTTGTCAAATTGCGTGGTATTGCCGGAAATAAACGTCGTGTGTGGGCGGTGGGAGATGCGGGAACGATTCTCTATAGCGAAAATGGTGGCGTGTGGCAACAACAACGGCAAATCACCGACGCCAATTTGTACGCCATTGCCGTTTCAAACGACGCAAAGCGAATATGGATCGCCGCTGACAAAGGCTTTGTGGTATATTCGCATGACAGTGGCAAAACATGGAAAAAACGCTTTATCGGTCCGCAAGAAACTTTACACGATGTGGTGTGCAGTGGCGATGGCACAAAGGCATGGTTTGTCGGGAGCAATGGCCGCGTGGTATACAGCGACGATGACGCGCAAACATGGAATCATCGCTATTTTGATGGCGAATTGCGCAGCGGCGAGGATCTATGCGCGGTGACTGGTGATGGTGACAAACAACTGTGGTGTGTGGGAAACGAAGGTTCGTTGTATTACTCCGCTGACGCAGGTAAGAACTGGATTTTGCGCCTTGCGGGCAATAACACCAACCTTTCCGTAGCACAGTATGTAAATGGGAAACTGTGGTTACGTGGAGAACCGTTAACATCTGAGATGAGCTTTCCTCAAGGAGTTTCTAGTGTTGCTGGAAACGCACAAAATATTTATGTGGTGAGTGGAAAAACCTATAGAATAAACCTGAACAACTTTGAGAAGCATTTTGCCAATAGCAAACATCATCAAATAGCACAAGAAAGTGGCCTTGTTGCTAGCAATAAAAATGTAGTTGCGGTTTATCAAAAAAATAAAATAGTGGTGTGGCGCAACGACAAAATAGAATCCCAATGGAATTGTAGCATGAACATCACCAAGATGCGGTTTGTAGAGGATGGATTATTAACAGTCACAAAAGATGGTCTCATACAAATGTGGAATATAGTGAATGGTAAAGAACAAAAAAAATGGAATTTAAGAAAAGGAATTAATGATATACATGCAGTGGCAAAAAGTTTATATGCACAATATGAAGACGGTCGAGTAATATGTTTTAATCCAGGTGTGCAAAATGTTATTTATTGGTCATCTAACAAAATAAGATTATGGAACATTCAAAATGATAAACAAATTATGTTTACGGGACATACCGATGGAATATCATCTGTAGCATTTAGTCCAGACGGTAAAATACTTGCTTCTGGATCTCGAGATACAACAGTAAGATTATGGGATGTCGCTACTGGCAAAGAAATGATGAAAATTACGGGACATACCGATGGAATATCATCTGTAGCATTTAGTCCAGATGGTAAAATACTTGCTTCTGGATCTCGAGATACAACAGTAAGATTATGGGATGTCGCTACTGGCAAAGAAATGATGAGAATTTCTGGACATACCGATGAAATACCATCTGTAGCATTTAGTCCAGATGGTAAAATACTTGCTTCTGGATCTTGGGATGAAACAGTAAGATTATGGGATGTTGCTACTGGTAAAGCAATGATGAGAATTTCTGGACATACCGATGGAATATTATCTGTAGCATTTAGTCCAGACGGTAAAATACTTGCTTCTGGATCTTCGGATGAAACAGTAAGATTATGGGATGTCGCTACTGGCAAAGAAATGGCGAAAATTTCTGGACATACCGATGAAATATTATCTGTAGCATTTAGTCCAGACGGTAAAATACTTGCTTCTGGATCTCGGGATAAAACAGTAAGATTATGGGATGTCGATACTGGCAAAGTAATGATGAGAATTTCTGGACATACCGATGGAATATCATCTGTAGCATTTAGTCCAGACGGAAATACTCTTATATCTCGATCGTCTAACAACAACGCTACAAAGTTTTGGGATGTGGAGACTGGCCAACAGGTTACGGAAAAAATTCAACGCAAAAATTTGTCAATATTTTATCGACCTGGAGACCCAAACATTGTAACAAACTATGAGGGACTTGCAAGTAGTTCAGAAGGATTATTGTACCTCAATAAAGGCGAAGTACTGTTATGGAATAGAGGTATTAAAAGGCGCTATGGTGATGGAATACTGACATTAACAAGCGACGTCAACAATAGACTATTAACAAGTGGTAATGATAATGCTTTGCGTGTGTGGGACGTAAAAACAGGGAAAGAAATTGCATTTAAACGACTTGACTCGCCCGCAACACAACTACAGTTTGTAGATGCAGGAAAAACGGTGCTGTATTTAAGCGATAATAAGATTGGTTTATGGCACATAAATAAAGAGAAACGATTAGGAAAAGCCCTACCTAGAGTTGCACAGTTACAACTTACTTACCGTATACCAAAAAATGTTGCCCTTAATGATCATTTTTTATGTGAATTGCAGGTAGTTAACAATGGTATAGTGAGCGCTCGTAACACAGAGATTCGTTGCAAAATACCACATGGGGTAAGTTTAAAAAATGCCTCTGGATGGCAAAAACACTCCAAAGATGAATATCACGTATATATTGGGAAAAAAGCCACTATCAATCAAAAAATAGACTGGTATATAGCAAGTAAAACACAAGAAAAGCGGACTATCGAACTTATTGCCAAGAAAAAAGGAATAAAAACCCTTATCGCAGAATTATGGCAAGAAGGCCAACTCATAACAACCGTTCATGCAAAGATCAGAATATCTACGGGTGCACCCCAAGGCTGGGACAGCAAATTGTGGGAACTGTCGTGGAACGCAGAGGAGGAGTATGTAGACTTTACCACAGACGAATGGGGTGGGTTGGCGCATGAAAAGCAGGTGGAGTTAGCGCGAAGCTATCAGGAGTGGTATGCGGAGGAAAAGGGTTTAGAGCTGACAAAAGAAATGACGAAAAACGGGGCGAAGTTCGTGTTTAAAATGATCCCACCAGGGAAGTTCTGGATGGGCTCACTCGAAAGCGAAAAGGATCGGAGTGATGATGAGGTGCGACACAAGGTATGGATCAGCAAGGTGTATTGGGTAGGAGAAACAGAAGTAACGCAGGGGCAGTGGCAGGCAGTGATGGGGGAGAATCCATCGGATTTTAAGGAGGTAGGATTGCAAGGTCCGGTGGAAAATGTATCGTGGGAGGATTGTCAGGAGTTTTGTAAGAAAGCGAGGATGCGGTTATTGACGGAAGCGGAGTGGGAGTATGCATGTCGTGCGGGGACAACACGGGAGTTTAACCTGGGAAGTGATATAGATACGGATCGGGTGGATTACAATGGTAATTATCCGTACAGAGGAAAAGAGGGGATATATAGAGAAAAGACAACCGTTGTAAAAAGTTTACCCAATGAGAATAGCTGGGGGTGTTATGATTTTCATGGGAATGTATCTGAATGGTGCGAAGATAAATACGGCGAATACACGGAAAAAAATACGAAAGATCCCGTAGATAAAAAAGGTTGGTCTTGCGTTCTGCGCGGCGGAGGTTGGGATATCAGCGCCCAGGATTGCCGGTCGGCTTATCGCGACAACTCCGGGCCCGACGACAGTTACTTCGGGTTTCGGGTTGTCCCAGCTCCGTAATTATCCTGTGCCCTGTTACCCTTTGTAGGGAAAAACAAAGAAGATGGAGATGATAGCAAGAGAGTGAATAGCCGTGAAAGGCACGCAAAGGGATCACCGCGAAGCGCATGTATTTAAGATCGCTTTGCCGGCTTTCACGGCGGACCTTTGGGGTTAAGGAAGAAATCTCGCGTATTGTTTATCTTGTCCGCAATGTTTTGAACCACAGAGACACAGAGAGGTTTTATGAAAAAACACAAAACAACGTTGCGGTGGTATTTTTTACCTTTCTCTGTGTCTCTCTCTGTGGTAAAATCTTTTTAAAACATAAAAAACTGCCAGAGAATTTTTCGCGAAATACTACTAGGTTCTCTGGCAGCCATGTGTTCATTTCACCTGGCATTGCGTAACATGAACATCTTTACTGCATTTAGGGCACGTTTGTTTGGTGTTGTAAAAATTATGTGAAATACGTAGTTTCGTGCGGCAATTCTGACAAGAAAATGTCACAAAGTTATATTTTTGTTTGTTATGATTATCCACTTTTTTTGGATTCCCGTCATCAAGCCAATAAGAGATCACCGCAAAACTTGCGAGTAATGCAAAGCCCTCCCAGATCGTAGCATTCTCTCCGCGAAGTACGATAAAAAAGCAAAAGCCTAACGTCAGCATCCCTAGACAACAGGAACAAAAGCCTCTTAGATTATTGTAATTTTCGCGCATCTCCGCAAATACGCTAATAATTAGCATTCCACCAATAATCCCAAGAATTACACCAATACAACCCATGCTGTAGTAGCCGGCCGCTGCCACAACGACAATAATCGCAGCAAAAAAAGGTAACTCGCCAAGAAGTGTCAGAAATACGACTTCCATATTGTCTCCTTCTACGTTGTTTATTTTTCAATACGACGCTCTAGCCGTATGTATTGGTGGACGAATGAAATGCGCAGTTCATTTTTGGTGGATATACCGTCGATAAATCTCTATTTTTGGAGGTCCACAGACGTAAATTTCAAATTTGTATATCATGCAAAATTTGTTACGATGTTGTCATGTTTTGGATATGAGACGTTTTGTTGGAGTTTATCATGGTCAGTAAAAGATATTTCCGATGCGCAATTGCACTTTTTGTGTTGTTTTGTACAGGTTTTACAAAAGCCGAAAATAAAAACTTGGAGAAGAGACTCCAAAAATTAGTTCACCAATTACAATCTTCAGAGGCACATTTGCGCTTTTCCGCATTGGCAGAATTAGAAAAAATGGGTTCTGTTATTAAAACGATCCGCCCCGAGTTAGAAAATGCCCTAACGTCTGCCGGTGGAAGGAGTAAACTTGCCATTCAATACGCCATAGGTATCATTGACCAACTACAAAGCGAAGCATCTCCTAAGAAAATTTCTCCAAAAGCAACAGCCCAGCGTTCTATTGCATCGCGTACCACTAAAAACCTCGGTGGGTTAAACGTTCTTGGTGCTAGTAGTGATTTTCGACAACGGTTGCGTTACAAAAAACAATATGCACTTGTTGTAGGTATCAACAAATATGATAACTTCACAGATCTTCAAGGTCCAAACTTCGATGCTTCGGAAATTGCTCGAGTGCTGCGTAGTCGATATCAATTCGATCATGTTACATTGCTTAGCGATGAGTCTTCCGTCGCAAAAGTAAATTCTCCACCAACGAAAAAGATCACAAAAACAATTATGGAAGATGCGTTGGAAAATCTTAGAAAAAAAATAAAACCCGAGGACGCGCTATTTTTTTACTATGCTGGCCACGGTGTTCCTGGTTATTTGGTTGCAGGAGATAGTCGAAAAGATAAGACGGAAAATCCAGATAAAAAAAGTATGCTCTCCCTAAAAAACATTGCCGAAACGCTCGAATCATGTGGCGCGAAACACACTTTGATGGTTTTGGATTGTTGTTTTAGTGGCTCCCTGCTAGAGAAAGAATACCGCCCTGACTTCTCGCACCTCACGGAGAAAACATTTATTTCCCCAGGTGGAGGTAATCTTACCCGGGTGTTTAATCGTCGTGTTTTCCAAGTCATCACCGCTGGTGCGGGAGATGAAGCGGTCGCCGATAAGTTAGATGAAATCTCAACTGTTTATGCACAACAATTCAAAGATAGTCATGGGCACTCGCCATTTACCGCAGTTTTTTTACAAGCCATACAGGGCTTGACGGGACGAGATGATGGCATTATTTTAACATCGCAATTGGGATTTTATATGATGGACACGCTTGTCAACGACGACAGAATTCAAGCCTCTCAAGCTCCTCGCTATAGTGCTTTAGGAGGAAATGGTGACTTTATGTTTTTTCCTAAAGATAAAGTGCTCAATCCGAAGATGGTGGCGCCTTTATATCTTAATGGTGTTGAGTTTGCCGCATTTCGTCGTTCAGGGTGCGAAGCGTTGGGAAATTTCATTGCCGAGCAATCTGAAGCGGATCAGATTTCGTTGATAAGAAGTGCTTTACCTCATGTTACAAAATTATTAAACGATGAACAACAAATTCCTCGCATGGCGGCTTTAAGTTTCATCAAAGACAAAGCAAAAAAATATGTCGATAAAATCGAAGAGTTTTCTGTTGTTGTGCCTATTTTGGCTAACATTTTGACACAAAAAAATAGAAACGCCTCTTTTTTTCTAAGCAACGACGACGAATATCTAATGATGGAGTGTTTAGGATCTCTGCATTCGCGTATAAAAAATAAAAGTACGACGGGGATTTTGAAGAAATACTATAAACGACAAGCATCTCAATGGCAACAGTATATCGTCGACAAAAAAATGCCGCACATTGTAAAAAATAAGCTAAATGAGTTGTTTGTAAATTCAAATATTCGGTATAAAACCTCACAGCAGCAGGCCAAATACTACCACGAAGCAATCCTAACATATCGTTGGTTGCAAACCACAGGTAAACAAAAAATAGACCTGTATGAAAATAGTAGAAACAAATTTCTTTCTCTTGTGGAAGATACAGAAACTAGACTAGAGATTTTTCATTTAATACAGGATGAACTTACAGATGAAGATTTTGTCGAATACTTTACCGTAAGAGATCAAAAAATTAGAGAAGAAGTTTTGTTCTTTCTCCGCGAAAAAAACAAAGACATCGCAATTCTGACCAAATTATTAGAGAAAGATGATCCGAACATAAAAAAAGACGTTTCTTCAGACCTAGAGAATATAGGCGAAAAGGCTTTCTTATTTA
Source organism: Candidatus Uabimicrobium amorphum (assembly GCF_009002475.1). Classification (GTDB taxonomy): domain Bacteria; phylum Planctomycetota; class Uabimicrobiia; order Uabimicrobiales; family Uabimicrobiaceae; genus Uabimicrobium; species Uabimicrobium amorphum. The sequence goes on along the minus strand of NZ_AP019860.1, from coordinate 6,955,739 downwards.
TTGTTAACAAACTCAAGTTCGCAAAAAAGAAAAACACCCTCTCTAAAAAAACCTATCTTTTATTTCCATTCTTGGACTGGAAAAAAGAAAATTTATTTCCCCTTATTAACAAGCTAGGTAAAGAGGATCTTGATGTTTTTCTTCCTATTGTGGCAAAAGAGAATTTTGATAATATTTACTCTGTCATGATTGATCAAAGCAAAAGTAAAGAAATAAGAGCAAAAGCTGCATTGATTTTAGAAGAACTGGATAAAATAGAGCCGTTTGTCGCTAAATTTTTTCTTTCTATTTCAGAAAGAGATATATTTGATAAAAAAAGAGCCATCGATATTATCACTGCCAAAAAAAGAAAATGTTCGATTGTTTTAATTCTCACGGCACTGCTAAAAAATGAAGATAGTAATGTTCGAAGTTCTGTAGTCTCTGCTTTGGGAAGAAAGAGAGATAAAGCGCACTCTTTCCTGTCACATCTCATACCTCTTATTCAAGATGAAGATGAAAATGTTCGAAGGGCAGTTGCGTGGATATTGGGAGGAATGGGAGAGAAAATTCACTCTGCATTGCCATACCTTATTTCTCTTCTTAAAGATGGAGATAAAAATATCCGAAGGTCTGTCATCTTTGCATTAGGAAAAATCGGAAAAATAGCTCACTCTGCAATACCACATCTCATTCCGCTTCTCCAAGATGAAGATGAAAATGTTCGAAGGGAAGTTGTCAATACCTTGGGAAAAATAGGAGAGAAAACTCACTCTGCAATACCACATCTCATTCCGCTTCTCCAAGATGAAAATGCAAATGTTCGAAGGGAAGTTGTCTATGTGTTGAGAGAAATAGGAGAGAAAGCGTTGACACATCTCATTCCGCTTCTCCAAGATAAAGATGAAGATGTTCGAATGTCTGTCATCGATGTATTAGGAAAAATAGAAGAAAAAGCTCACTCTGCATTGCCATACCTCATTCCTCTTCTTCACGATCAAGATGAAAACCGCTGGGTGAAAGAAGCGGCAGAAAAAGCTTTATCTAAAATAAGAACAACAGAAGCACATCTCATACCTCTTCTTAGAGATGGAGATGTATATGTAAGAGAATATGCGGTAAAAGCATTAGGAGAAATAGGAGCAAAAGCTCACTCTGCATTGCCATACCTCATTCCGCTTCTTAAAGACAAAGATGAAGATTTAAGACTAGAGGTCATCGCAGCATTAGGAGAAATAGGAAAAAAAGCTCACTCTGCATTGCCATACCTCATTCCTCTTCTTAAAGACAAAGATGAAGATTTAACAGATTTCTTAGTGGAAGCCCTACCAAAATTTGGAGAAAAATCTGTGCCATACCTCATTCCTTTGCTAAAAGATCAAAATATAAGAGAATGTGTCGTGGAAGTTTTAGGGAAAATCGGGGGAGAAGCTCACTCTGCAATACCACATCTCATTCCTCTTCTAAGAAATTCACAGGCAAGAAAATCTGTGGCTTACACACTGAAAGAAATAAAAGGAGAAAAAGCGTTGACACATCTCATCCCTCTTCTTAGAGATGGAGATGCATATTTAAGAGAATGTGTCATGGACATTTTAAGAGACTTAGGAGAAACAGCTCACTCTGTAATACCACATCTCATTCCTCTTCTTAAAGACGAAGATAAAAATGTTAGAATATTTACCGTCTATACATTAAAAAAAATTGGGATAAAAGCTCACTCTGCATTACCACACTTCATTCCTCTTCTTAAAGACGAAGATAAAATCGTTCGCGTCATTGTAGTCGGAGCTTTGGGGGAAATGGAAATAAAAGTGCACTCTATATTACCGCATCTCATCCCCCTTCTTAAAGACGAAGAGTCGCAGGTAAGACTAGAAACCGTAGAAGTATTGAAAAAATTTGGAAGAAAAGCTCACTCTGCATTGCCACATCTCATTCCTCTTCTCAAAGATCAAGATGAAAATGTTCGAAGGGAAGTTGTCAATACCTTGACAAAAATGGAAACAAAAGCTCAATCTGTATTACCACATCTCATTCCTCTTCTTAAAGACAAAAATTATAGAGTGAGAGAGGCAGTGATAATTTTATTGGCAGAAATAGAAAAAACGCATCCGGTAGCATTCTCATATATCATTCCTCTTCTTCGAGATAAAAACGAAAATGTTCGAGAATCTGCGTTATATGCACTAATTAGGATGAAAACAAAAGCGCTCTCTGCACGTCAACACCTCATTCCTCTTCTTCGAGATCAAAACGAGAATATTCGAAAATCTGCAGTAGATGGGCTAATTAGGCTAAAAACAAAAGCTCAATCTGTATTACCACATCTCATTCCTCTTCTTAAAGACAAGAATTCTAGAGTGAGATATGCAGTGACATATGGATTGAAAAATTTAGGAGAAAGAGCTCACTCTGCATTACCACGTCTCATTCCTCTTCTTAAAGATGAAGATGAAAATGTTCGAATTATGGTGGTAGAAATATTGGAAAAAATGGGAGAAAAAGCTCACTCTGCATTACCACGTCTCATTCCTCTTCTCAAAGATGAAGATGAAAATGTTCGAATTATGGTGGTAGAAATATTGGAAAAAATGGGAGAAAGAGCTCACTCTGCATTACCACATCTCATTCCTCTTCTTAAAGACAAAAATTATAGCGTAAGAAGTGCCGTGAAATCATTATTGAAAGATATGAGCGAAAAAGTGAATTCTATATTATTACCACATCTCATTCCTATTCTTAAAGATGAAGATGAAAATGTTCGAATTACGGTGGTAGAAATATTGGAAAAAATGGGAGAAAGAGCTCACTCTGCATTACCACGTCTCATTCCTCTTCTTAAAGATGAAGATGAAAATGTTCGAACTGCTGTAGTAGAGTTATTAGGACAAATGGGGGAAAGAGCTCACTCTGCATTACCACGTCTCATTCCTCTTCTTAAAGATGAAGATGAAAATGTTCGAACTGCTGTAGTAGAGTTATTAGGACAAATGGGGGAAAGAGCTCACTTTACAATACCACATCTCATTCCTCTTCTTAAAGACGAAGATTCGCAGGTAAGCTTAAAGACTATCGAAGTATTGGAGGAAATGGGAGAAGTACATCCAATGTTATTGTATATCTTCTTTTTGCTCAAAGATGAAGATAAAAATATTCGCGAATACACCGTTACAGCGTTGAAAAACAGAAAAGAAAAAGTTGACCTTATAGCATCGCATTTTACTCATTTACTAGAGGGTGAGGATAGTTGGTTGAAAAATTTTGCGGTAAAGGTGTTGGGAGAAATGGGAGAAAAAGCTCATTCTACTATTCCGCATCTCACTCTTCTTCTTAATGACGAAAACAAAAATGTTCGACAATCTGCGGTATATGCATTGGACAAGATGGGAAAAAAAACTTCCTACATATTACCACATCTCGTTTCTCTACTTAAAGATAAAGACAAAAGTGTAAGCGAATATGCGGTTTATGCATTAAGTATGAAAGAACAAACTCACTGTGTAATTCCACACATCACTCACCTACTTAAAGATAAAGAGGTGAGAAAATATGCTATTTATACATTGGGCAGTATAAAAGCACAAACTCAGTCTATATTGCCACATCTTCTTGCTCTTTTTAAAGATGACGATAGGTTGGTGAGAAATTCTGCAATAAACGCATTGGGTAGAAGAGGAGAAGAAGCAGTGTCTCATCTCATTCCTCTTCTGAATGATGACAATAAGCTAGTGAGGAGTTCTGCAGCAGATGCCTTGAAAATAATAGGAAAAAAAGCTTTCCCTGCAGCACCGCATCTAATTCCACTACTGATGGACACCGATAAAAATGTAAAAAATTCTGCAATAAATACCTTGGCAGAAATAGGAGAAAAAGCGACACCCCATCTCGTGTCTCATTTAAAACACCAAGATGCTCAAATGAGATACTATACCTCTTATGTGCTAGTTAAGATGGGGGAAAGAAAACATTGCAAAGTACAGCATCTCATAGCCCTTCTTCAAGATGAAGACATGTCAATAAGAATTCATGCGGTAAAAGCGTTAGGAGAAAAAAAAGCTCATTCTGCTGTGCCATACCTTATTCCTCTATTAAAACATGAAAACGCCGAATTGATACGTTCTGTAACAGAAGTACTTAGCGAGATCGGAGAAAAAGCGGTATCGCATCTAATCCCCTTATTGAAGAATAAAAACAAAAATATAATAAAACATACCGTTTATGCATTAGTGAAAATAGGAGAAAAAGCTGTACCACAACTTATACCTTTACTCAATGATAAAGATGTAAAAAAATACGTAGCTTATACATTGCGTGAAATAGGAGACAAAGCTCATTCTGCTGTGCCACACCTTATCCCTTTACTCAATGACAAAGACACGTATGCTAGATATTATGCTATTCATACAATAGCAAAGGTAGGAGAGAAAGCTCACTCTGCTGTACCATACCTTATCCCTTTACTCAATGATAAAGACAAAAAGATACAAAAATTAGCTGTTTATACTTTGGGAGAAATAGGAGAGAAAGCTCATTCTGCTGTGCCACACCTCATTCCTCTTCTTGAAGACAAAAACAAGGAGATAAGAGGACTCACCATTCAGACTTTGGGAGAAATAGGAGAGAAAGCTCATTCCGCTGTACCGCACCTTGTTCCTCTTTTGAGAGATTGGCAAGTAAAAATATATGTGGTAGCGGCTTTAAGAAAAATGCGAGAAAAAGCTTATCTTGCTATTCCTCATCTCATTCCTCTTCTCAAAGACACAGATGAATTTTTAAAAACATCTGCGGCAAGAGCATTAGCTGAGATCGTAGGAAAAACGTATACGCCGTATCTCCTTCCTCTATTGAGACATAAAAGTCCCGGGGTGCAACAATATGCAAAGTATCCCCTGTTTAATATGGGAGAAAAAGTCATGCCATATCTTATTTCTTTATTGAAAGATCAACATATGCAAGTAAAGGTATTTGCGATCGATGCATTGGGGCAAATAGGAGATAAAGCTCATTCTGCTGTGCCGCACCTTGTTCCTCTACTAAAACATGAAAATTCAGAGGTAAGACATTCTGCAACACTTGCATTGATTGAGATTATGGAGGAAGATGTTATGCCACACTTAATTTCTCTACTTGAAGAGAACGATAGGGTTGTAAGGAATTCTGCAATAACGGCATTGACTGAAATGAGAAAAGAAGATGTGTCGCACCTTGTTCCTCTATTAAAACATCAAAATCCCCAGGTGAAATATTACGCATCTTATATATTGGTTAAAAAGAGAGAAGGAGCTCACTGCAAAGTACATCATCTTACTCCTCTACTTCAAGATGAAGATTCTTCAATAAGAGCTGACGCTGTTTATGCTTTGGGAGAAACAGGAGAAACAGAGGTCTTGTCACAGCTTATTCATCTACTCAAAGATGACGATGGGCATGTAAGGGAGAGCACAATAAATGCATTGACGAAAATGGGAGAAAAACTAGTCCCGCATCTTATTGCTCTTATACAAGATAAAGACATGAGAAGATTTGCGGTAGAATCGTTGGGCCGTTTAGGGCAAGAAGCTTACTCTGCTGTGCCACATCTCATTTCTCTGCTTAATGACAAAAACGAAAGTGTGAGAAGTTCAACAAAAAATGCATTAGAAAAAATAGGAGACAAAGCGATACCATATATTGTTCCTCTATTAGAAAATGGAGAGGAAAATGTACAAAAAACTGCAGCAGACATATTGGAACGTATAGGGGAAAATCACCCGAAGTCTCTAGAAACTTGTATACTAACAATTCGAAATTTTTTAAAACAAAAAAGAAAAAAACACCTTGTAAATGAATATGAATGGAACGCCTACGCCATTGATAGCATCGCATTTAAATTAGGACTACAAGTGTTAAATGCATATATCTGGTCTGCTTATCTCTCCGAAAACAAAAATTTATTTACCCAGAAAGACATAGAGCTTTTATCAAAATCTCAAGAAGAACATATTCTCGATACTGTAGCGGCAATTTACGCTTGGCAAGGAAACCACAAAAAAGCCAACAAATATGCTTTGAAAATAGGTGGTGAAACGCTAAAAAGAGTAAAGCTACTTCTTGAGGGAGAACCTCCTAAACAAGTAGAGAAATTGGCCAAAGATTCAATATTGGACGAAATACAGGCGATACAAATAGAAAACTTAGAAAACAGCGCTGGTAATGGGTGGGATGATGACTGGGGTTGGTGACTTCCGTTTTTGAGAAATAACTCTAGTATTTTGTCATCCGAAAGAATTCAATACGTTTGGAATAATCTAATTTTGTTTTCTTTTCTTTTCCATTACTAGTTATATTCCCGCAAAAGACAAAAAAAACGCTTTTTCACATAAAAATTCGTAGCACAAAAACACTAAACACAATTCATCTCTTTTTCATGCGAAAAATCAAAAACATTTGCATCAAATGCCATCATGCGTTTATAATCATTTTAATTTTTATAGACTTTATATGACGAAATGTTCTGGATCATGTATTCACATGTCTCCATTCTAAATTTTTAAATGGCTATGTAAGGAATAACTATGTCGAAAAGACAAAAGTTAACGGTGTTTTGTTTATGCTTTTTATCTTTAACAATCAATGTTTTCGCAAAAGATTATTATGCTTTTGGTAAAAAAGTAAAGCTGACACCTTCAAAAAAAGGATGCATTGTAAAATTCGAAAAGATTTTCAAACTGGAGCCTATTTTAGAGTCTTCAGAGTCTGACGTTGCTATATCTCGGATTGACGATCGAACTATCTACGTTCGTAACCTTGATGACTCATCACAATTTATTGAAGATGTCAAAGACGATCAGTCGATAACATCAGTATACCCAATTTATACATTAGACGATGGTTTTGAGTTGGGGATGACGAATGAGATTCTGGTAAAATTCAAAAAAAACGTCTCTGAAAATGAGTTAAATGCGCTAAAAGAACGTCTAGAGCTAACTGCGATACAAAAGACATCTTTTTACGAAATTTTAACAACTCCGAAGAAAAACCATGTATTGGACATTGTAAACTCTTTGGAGGAAAGTGGCTTAGTCGATTATGCGCATGCGAATTTTTTAGTCGCAGTGCAACAACAAAACTTTATACCTAATGACGAGTACTTTGCACGACAATTTTCATTACACAACACTGGGCAAGTCATCAATGAGCATGCGGGAACTGCCGACGCGGATATAGACGCGCCTGAGGCTTGGGGATTAACAACAGGTAGTGAAGAAATCACGGTTGCGGTTATAGATGAAGGAGTGTCTCTAAACCACCCCGATTTACCGCGTCGACGTCTTGTGGTGATAGATGGCTGCAATTTTGCAGATGGTAATCCAAACGACCCTAGCCCAAAAAGAGACGGCAATCATGGAAATGCTTGTGCTGGTTTAGTCGCAGCAGAACAAAATAATGGCATTGGAATTTCAGGTGTCGCTCCCAATTGCAAAATTATGCCGATACGAATACCATTTGGCCGTAATATTCCATTGTCAAAATATGTGAATGCGATTGATTTTGCTTGGCAAAATGGTGCAGATGTCATCTCCAACAGTTGGGCTTTTCGCACAACCATCGAAATTCCCAGTATATCACGAGCCATTAATAGAGCAATAAACCGCGGTAGACAAGGAAAAGGTTGTGTTGTATTATTTTCCGCAGGAAACACCGCAAATCATGCGTCGAACAATCGAGGTCGCGTTTTAACTCCAGCAAATGTTCCAGGTGTGATCACAGTAGGTGCTTCAGATAGAAATGACTTCCAGGCAAACTACAGTCCCACAAGTAGATTGATTGATGTTGTGGCACCATCTCATCGAGCTTACGCAACGCAAATACGCAACGAAAGTTTTGAAGTTTGGTCCATAGATATACCAGGCGCCAGAGGAAAAAATCCAGGAAAAACCTCTCCACACCGAAATGAAATACGTCCTAACTCAGGATCGAACCCGCTTAGTTACACAGCAAGATTTGGCGGTACATCAGCATCTTGCCCTATCGTAGCAGGTGTTGCAGCATTAATCCTGTCTGTTGACGCGCAGCTTACCCAACGCCAAGTTTTCCAAATGATCACAAGTACCGCAGATAAAGTTAAGCCAAACGAAAACCGATATATCAATGGCCGAAGCAGCAAAGTTGGTTTTGGTAGAGTGAATGCCTTCGCGGCAGTTCAAAAAGCAATGAGAATAGACACAAATGTAGATGCAGTTCCTCAGGAAGCAGAAATCTCTGAAACAACGGTTGAAGTACAAGAGCCTTACATTTTTAGCGGTGAAAGACTTCTTAGTATATTAAACGTACTTTCTAGAGATGGGCGTTTTGGATATAGCATTGCGAGTGATTATAAGTTAAATCAAAAAATTTACGGAAAATATTACACCTCTCCTCTTGAAACAGCGGAATACCTTCTTTCCCAAGAAAAAGTTTCTTACCGATTAGAAAATGTAAAAGGTAGACCATACCTATTTATCTCCGCAGAACCTTCCACCATTGATGCTGTCGCAGCGAGTGATTCTCAGACGAGAGAAAATGTTGCAGTAGATGTCTATTATGGCACAAATCGCAATCGTCTAAATGGTGGCTATGGAAACCAGCTAAGTAGTTTGGATATGGGAGTATGTCGCGTAAGCATCCCCAAGGCTCATAAACTTGGTGTTATAGAAAGACCTAGTATTTTTAGATTCGAATTCCGAGAAAATATTGACAAACATTTTATTCTGAAAAGTGTACAACCGCTAAATGATGCAAGCTTTATTAACGGTATAAGAAGTCGTACGCGTGAGGCTTTAATTTACATTCATGGTTTTAATGTATCCTTCCAGGAAGGAGTTTTTACTACCGCGCAGGTCGGATGGGATTTAGGGTTTGATGGTACACTCATCATGTTTTCGTGGCCTTCGAATGGGAGAGTTCTAAATTATGATAGTGATGCCAAAGATGCGAAAGAAAGTATTGACGAATTCGTAACATTTTTGTCAAAAATCAAAAAAGAAGGTAATTTCACCGCAATAAATATCATCGCTCATAGTATGGGAAACAGAGTCATGACCAATGGCTTTGTGTCGCTACTAGAAAACGATCAAATATCTCAACCCATCACAAATAACATAATTCTAGCCGCACCTGATATGAACGTTGATACATTTAAAAATGAGGTACTCCCCAAATTTCAAGGAGCTTCCAAAAGAGTAACATTGTACGCTTCTTCCAACGATAAAGCTTTGCGAATTTCGCGATCTCCTATTTACAACAATACTTCGCGATTGGGTCTTGGCGGAGCAAGTATATTTGTGGCTAGAGGCATTGACACAATAGATGCGAGTAATGTAAGTACAACATTTTCCGGTCACAGCTATTTTTCCAATAGCAAAAATGTCATTATTGACATGAGAATGATATTGCGAGATAAATCACCACAACAAAGACGTGTTTTGCATCAAAATTATTTAAGGAAATCTAAACAAGGTGTAATATATTGGGCCTTTAAAAATTAAAAGAAGGCAAGTCCCATTAAATTTTGAAGTATTTGCAAAACTCATTTTGTGATAAACCGCATTGATAGACTTAAAGTTTTAAGTCTATCAATGCAAAATTTTGCGTTATTGTATTTTAGTTAGAGTCAACACATAGCTTTTGCAATTCGTATAAAAGGAATATCTTTACTTTTGGTTTAAAACACACAAAATTAAATAAGACATGTTCTCATCCTATTTTGAATAATAGTTTCTACATCCATTATTGTAGTAAAAAAGCATAGGAGTAATCGATGAATAGACTCATGATAGTTGTACTTTTGATAAGTATAGGCATAGCAGAAGCTCCAGAGTCGTTTCAATTCAAAAAGGGAATACATCTCAAACCTTCTTTTGGGAAAATTATTGTTTGTCCAACCCCGAAATTAACGCAAAAACCTTCTCTGGCGATAGACCTTAATGTACCCGGTATAGTGGAAGTTTTAAAGAAAGATGAATTAACCTATATTTTGGGTGTAGATGATAAACACCAATCTTACGAAAACATCAATAAAATGATAGATACGCTTTACCAAGAAAAGTTAATTGTGGGCATTACATTTCTCTATACAAATAACAACAATGAAGAATATTATTTTCTGCCTATTGTCGTTATAAAGGGAATAGATAAAAAACAAATATGTAAAATAAAAAATAATAAATACCCTGGTCTTCGCTACTGGCAAGGGTTACATTCAGACCCGAGTAGTCTTCACTGTTTTATGGATGAAAGGTATTTTCCCATAAGAAAAAAAAACAAAAAACAATTTTTTCAAAACAAGTTACAAGCCGAATATATTGGTTCTTATAGTTTACTTTCGGTTACAGAGTCCAGTATGGAGCAAGTCGCATCAGCAATTTCGATTCCTAAATTCCCTAAAGGAATGGATTTTATAAAAAAACTGGTAACTCCTGAGAAAAAAGAAAAGAGAAACCCATGAAAAAATTTAAGCGTTTGATTATCGCGATTTGTGTTGGAATCACCATACTTTTTGCAAGATGTTTTATGCCAAAAGCCAATGGAATTACAGTCATATGGGAAAATGGTATAAAAAATACGAAAAAATATTCCGAGGGAAAAGATATCCTAAATAAACATAACTTTTTCATTTCGACATCTTCCTCTCGAGATGACAGTGATATATTTATTTTTAAAGGAAAAGACTATTACCAAAGCTACAGTGATGCTCTTATAAAATTAAAAGAAAAAAATTTGATTTTGTGGGCAATTCCCAAAGAATTATCGAATATTACGCCTAAAAAAAATAAGATTATTGCCTCATATCACAAGACCTCTCGTATTGATAAAGCATGGGAAGAATACGAAGTCACAGGAAAAGGAATTAATATTGCGATTATGAGCGACGGTGTAGATGTTGGTCATCCCGATCTTGCAAGTCATATCTTCACAAACACCGAAGAAAAATTTGATAACAAAGATAGTGATAAAAACGGAGTGGCGGATGATGTGTTTGGATACAATTTTATTGACGACAACCCACATACAACTCCCAAAAAAGTAGGAAATAGCCCGTTAATAAAAAAATTAGGCTTATACGATAATCAAGGAACGATGTCCGCAGGTATCATTAGTGCTATTGCGTCCAATAGTAAAATTGTGCCTATCAAAATCTTTTCTGGCAAAAAAGGACAATCATTTTCAGAAAACATAGTTATCAAGGCTGTGAACTATGCTTCGAAACTTAAAAATGTCAAAATTATTGTCATGCCATGGGGTATGTCTTCGGAAAATGTCCGATTAAAAGACCTTATCCAAACCATCCAGAAAAAATACAACACCATTTTTATTTGTCCAGCAGGAAATACCAAAAATAAAGTTTTGTTTCCTGCCAATATGAAAGAAACAATTGCTGTTGGAATGGTAGAATCCAACATTAAACCTGGTGATCAACACGTTGACATTTACGCTCCAGGAAAAAATATACCAACTACCAATCCCAGATATTCTTCGTCCAACAATGATGAGGAATCGCTTCTTTACACTAATTATTCAGGCTCGTGTGCCGCTAGTTGTATTGTAGGCGGTATTGTGGCTTTGATGTGTGAGAAAAACCCCCATCTGGATGTTCACATGGTTCAAGAAATATTGAAATCAACTTCTTCAAATGGCATTGTTGATGCAAAAGCGGCGATTGCAAAGGTTGTAAAGGACTTACGAAAGTCAAATAAATAAAGGGACAGCGATGAATATTTTTAAATTTTTATGCATGATTTTTTTGCCGCTATGTATTTGCGCACAGGAAAAATTTAAAGTAAATGGAATCGAAACCGATTTAGTCATTGATGATGATTATGTTTATATTGAATCCCAAGATGAGAGTTTTAGAGGCTTTCACCAAAAGCAAATATTAGAAAGCAGCGACATTGACCAACAATTTGTTAATGCTGCTAGTGGGGAGTTTAGCACTTACATACTAAAAGACGATCAAAATCGTTACTACATACCAACCAATAAAATATATATATCGTTTACAGAAGAAGCTTTTACAGCTAATGGAAACATCGATCCGCAAATTTTGGCAAAACTAGATGAACAATGCTTTTTAAAAGTAGATAGTGAAACGGTACAGAGATATAAGTCTATTCTAGGAAAAACAATCTACATTTTTGTTATTCGTAGTGAGCAGGTCAACGAGCAACAGCGACAAAATATTCACGAGGTATTGTTAAACAAAAAAAGTGATTTTAAAATTGAGTGGAGTTTTCCCTATTTTCTCTATACAGTTGAATCTAGTTCTACCAGTGCAAGTGCAAATACTACAGAACGTTTTCAAAACACTAGTATGATAACACATCTAGCGGTATGCTTAAAAACAAGTCATCATTACACACTACCCCACATTCTGCAAAGTCATCTTAAAAATATACCTACAAGTATTAAAAAGCGAGATGTGTACGAATTTAGCGCGGCAAAAACATTTAAAGAATTTTTTCATATATATAAAGAGATAAAAAGTGACATAGAATGGCTGTATCCATCATTTTTGATAGGAAATACACGTACACAGTTGGCGGGGGGGCACCCTGAGTATATAACAAAACAAAAAATTGATGATGCTTGGCCAAATTATAGCGGCAAAAACGTAAACATAGCTGTTATAGATGATGGCGTTGATATAGGACATCCGTACTTACTAAATAGGTTGTATTTAAACAGCAAGGAACAAAAGAATCAACAAAACATCCTATTAAGCATGGACAATGTAACAAATGATCAAAATTTATTACCAGATGATATTTGTGGTTATGACTTTTTTTCGGGGTATATAAATACAACTGCATCTCCTCAAAAAACCTTTATGCCTTTTGAAAGTTTACCATTTCCTAAACGAGTAGGAACATCAAAGTTTTTAGCGGGTCTTAGTCGTTATGATGACCATGGCACTTGTGTGGCCGGAATAGCTTCTATAGTTGCATATGGCGCAAAAATTCTGCCTATTAAAATTTTTCATGGCTCGACAGGCAAAGACTTTACCAGCAACGTCAAAGTAGTGAATGAATTGAGAATAACAGAAGCATTTCGTTACGTAGGAAGCTTCAAAGATATTAACATTATCAATGTGAGTTGGGGTATACCTGTAAACCTAATAACAGAAGATGGTCCTTTGGCAAAGGAAATAAAAAGCTTAGCACAAAAAAATATTATTGTATGTGCTGCCGCGGGCAACCACAAAACACCGAATCTTGTAGAATTCCCTGCTTCAATGAATGAGACGATCGCTGTGGGAGCTATTGATTACCAGGGAAATAAGTTGTATAAATATACAGATGAAAGCAAGATAGACGTGTACAGTTATGGTAAAGATGTTTTGACTACAGATGTTAGAGGAGAATGGGGTTATAATAAATTCAATACTCATTTATTCAGTGGAACATCGGCAGCAACTCCCATTACATCAGGGATTGTAGCGCTTTTACAAAACAAAAAGAAAGAGGTAACACCTACAGAAATGTTGACTTTAAGCACAATTAGGCAAATACTTAAAGATAGTGTCGTTAATGGTTTGATAGATGTTAATATCGCGCTAAGCAAAGTTGAGTAGCCATGTTCACTTACAAAAATCTAATTTTGTTTTTACTTGTTTCTTGTATTCTAGCTGCAAATGAAAATCTTATTGAATACAAAATTTCATGTTCACAAAAGATTTCATTCAAAAGAAGTTCCGAATACTATATTCTTCCTTCTGGAAAACAAGAAAATTATATGTTTAACGAATATTCTTTTTTGTTAAATAGCTCTATTCCCTATTCCAATGTATACAAAATCAAAAAAAATATGGAAGTTTCGCTAGAAGACATAACGCAAGAAATATTCCCGAATTTTCAAAAGATATACCCTATAGTCATCGATGATTTAGGATATCGCTATATTGTACAAGATAAGCTATTTGTTTCTTTCTTAAAAGGAAACGAACAAAAAGTAGTTCAGCAGTTGAAAAAGTACAATGTATCTCCACATTCGGAGTATAAAAGTTTTGAAAAAATCAACGTGTATATTTTCAAAGTTCAAGAAAAGAATATTGAAGATATATATTTAACCAAAAAAATAAACTCAATACGACAATCAGTACAAGAAATTATTTGGACTTATCCAGTATTATCACTAGAGTTAAACGGTATTCATTCATTACCAAATAATAAAAATGATTCCGGTTGGCATTTAGATAAAATCAAGGCTCCGAATTCGTGGAACAACGGTTTTACAGGAAAAAATGTAAACATAAGCATTTTTTCGGATGGGATAGATCTGGTAGATAACACGGCGCTAAAAAACAATATATATATAAACCAATCAGAGAGCTTTTTAGACGCTGGTCATGACGATGACAATAATGGCTTCATTGATGATGTGATTGGTTGGGACTTTGTAAGAAACGAAAATATTCCATTTCCCAAAAAATTCAGTCATCGTTTTTTTGATAAAAACAATCCTACTTTAAATGATATTTCTGGAACCTGTATTGCGGGAATTATTGCCGCATCTCCTTTTGAAAATCGTCCTACAGGTATCGCATATAATAGTAAAATTTTTTCCATTAAGGTGATAGAAAGTGGGCGATTTACTTCAGAAGTAGAACTAGCAAAAGCAATTAATTATGTTGCAAATTTTGAAGATATACACATACAACTTCATGGTTGGGGGTTAGGAGTGGAGTTACCTGTTACAAAAAAGGTGATAGAAAAAGCTTCCCAAAAACAAATAATCATCTCCCCTGTAGGAGATAGTGGCTCTTCTTCCCAAGTTTGCTTCCCTGCCACAATGGCTCAGGTAATAGCTGTTGCTGCTGTTGATCCACAAGGTCATGTTCGTTATTCCAACTATAACAAATGGAAAAATCAAGTCGATATAGCTGCGCCAGGCGAAGGCATAGCAACAACTGATGTTCATGGGCCTTACGGATATGGAGTATATCAGACACCACAATTTATAGATACAAATTATACAAATAACTATCGAGGAACAAATGCGGCCACTGCAATTGTAACGGCATGTATTGCCCTAATGTTAGAGAAAGACCCCTCACTCTCTGCAGAAGATATAAAAACGATCTTAAAATGCACAGCAAAGAAAACATTGAATCATTCCTCCTCAAAACTGGGTCCTGGTATTTTAAATATCGAAGCGGCCTTACAAAAAATAAAAAAGTAACCTTGGTCTAAAACCTCGTGGTCAAATGTTACCATCGCATATCATCTCTCAAAATAACGTTTTTTGCCACTCCCACAGAAAATCGTGTTGCTTGGGATTTAAATGTCTGAGAAAAACCACTACAATCGAACATCAAAATCGCTTAAAGACAAATTTAATGCTTAAAATATTCATTTTGCTTAAATACGTTTTTTTGTTATTATTTTCAATCACATAAAAACTGTTATCAAACACAAACTATCTAGTTGCAAAACAATTATATCAATAACCACCTGTGCATAAACAAAGGTTAATTCTTCCAAAAAGTTTGCTTTTGCACATAAAAATGGATACCAAGGAGCTTTAAAATTGAAAATAACGATACTAACAATGCTATCCTTACTCCTATTTGGATGCATGAATAAAGGGAGCATTGTCGTAGACAAACCAGAGGTTTTTACCCGAGAACGTTTAATCAACTCACGTAACCAAGAAAAAAAGTGGCTTTTAGAGCAATTGAATAATACAGACAACGCTAGCAGAATTCAAGGATACCGAGATGTTAGACAATTTGTCGCATTTCTTAATGATTTTTCCGCTACGTTTAATCCGTTAGGTAAGGTAACTGAGTTGAAGCAAGACCTTGAGGTCGCAGATTTAAAACGTCTAGGGGACAACATTGAAAAGCAGGACGAAATAGCGAATTTGCAATATGATTTACGTATAGAGAAACTACGTAAAGAATTGGAAGACCTAAAAAATGGAAAAGAAGGAGCAACTTCGGAGTTACCTTCTGCTTTAACAGCCCCGAGTGTTGGTGATCAAGTCGGTACAACTCCCACTTCTAAATCTCTGATACCGCAACAGCGTGAGGCACTTCCATCGCCTACGCCGCAAGCAACGCAAGCAAAATTGACCCTAATCGAGGAACTACGAGATAAACTAGCGTACCGCAATGCTGTACGTGCTGCAATTTACGAACAGGAACTTGACGACACTCATGATTTAAACGGACTAACACTTTATACCCTCAAATTCGACATATCGGTAAAACCGGAGAACCATCATGGTAAAATGGGAAAAGTGAAAATTAATTTTGTCAATAAAACGACACAAGATACTGACTTTTCAAAAACATACCCTGATGTGTACGAAGCTTGGGTAAGAGATTTAAGAAAAAAAATACAGAGTGAAATATTTAGCGTACAAAAAAGATTAGATTTGGGGGCGAAACTACCTGAAAGAGAAGCCTTTGAAATAAAAAAACTTTTAAAGGATTATATAAAAAAAATAACAACTCCGAATCTAGAATTAAACAATATCGCCGAAAAACTAAAGAAAAAAGCGGAAAATGCTGTTTTTAGAGACACAATTAATGAATTGCTGAACGATATAAAAAAGAATGTAGGTACAGCTGAATTACCTGAAAAATTAAAGGACCTAATCGAAAAATTAGAAAGTTTGAAAAAGAAAAACAATATCAGTTACGGTGAGGTGAAGGCAATATTTGCAGAATACAAAGCTATCAAACAAGAGATAGAACAAGGGAGTAGTGATAGTTCTCCGAACCAATTTATTGATATCGTTTCTAACTCTGTAGATTTCATTGAGTTCAAGGATAGTGCTATACAACAACAGGGACAGGTTTCCGATTCCTTAAAAAAAGCTGAAGAAGCCAAGAACTACATCCCAAATTTAAAAGACCGTATGAAAAAACAAAATCTTTCTTTTGATACGTTTGATTTTTTGAGTACTTTAAGTCGTGGAGAAAGTCTCGCAAACATAAAATTAGAGAAACAAAACCTCGCCAGACCCGTTACTTTAGCAATTATACAAAAGTATAGAGACTACTTAAATGAGTATGTTGATATATACGAAGAAACTTTTGAAAAAGCGTTTGCGTCCATTTCGATTGCTGACGAAAATAAAATAGCCACCATGATATATGAATTAATGGATAAAAAACTGCCTTCGCAAATTAAAAATAAGCTGGTGAATATTCGATTTGAGTTACCTAACCCTTATAACGTTGAAGCAAAAAGTGTAACAGAGTGGCATGTAAAGGATACGCAAAAGAAAAAATTCTTGTTCAAAATAGTCGCTCGGTTTGAGAAGGACAATACAACCAATAAAACAATACTTATTTTAGACCTCTTTCGAACAGAAAATTCTGAAACCTATGTTGATATCAGAGAAGAAAATGAGAATAGCTCCAGAAAAGAGGCGTTTTATGAGGCATTAAAAAATTTAGAAACAACACATAGGCCTTACATCTACACCGTAGAACCGAAAGAGTACGCACAAAACATTTCGGACGTCTCCGCAAGAGAAACATACTCCAACTTTATTACTTCGCTGGGGGCATTAATCCCAAATAGCGGCTTACAATTACAAAATAACAACCAATACATTCGTCGAACTCAAGAATTACTTAATGCGATCAATAGACAACCTCTAGTTGTTGGCTTCATCAACAATCAACAGGAGTTTGGCTGGATTTTAGGTCCTAAATTTAAAATCGGCTACAATTGGTGGGACAGACCATATGTTGACTATGAACATACACCTAAACAGTATTCCTTTACCGCATCGTTGATAGTTCCCGCGTGGTGGAAAAAATTAGAACTGCAAGGTAAATACAGTTGGTCCAATGGAGCAAATTGGCGTAATAGTGGTTCTCTCTTTAAACAGGACAATGATACCACAAATGTAGAAAACATTGTTGCAATAGATTTACCTGGTGATCTAACAGCAATTACAACCGCATTAATTGCGAAAAAGACATTTTCTGCACAAAGACCACGTATTCACTTAGAAGATGATATCTCCTTAAGAATAAATACCAAAGACGATAATGCAGAAAGAACTTTTATCATTCATGGACAAGACTTATGGCGTAATCCGCAAGTTTTTGTAGGAAATCAAAAAGCAAAAGATGTGACTTTACTTCCCAACATGGAAGCTCTTTTAGTCACCTTTGATAACTTACGTATGCCTGCGTTAGAAAACCCTAAAGAGAAAACAACCAAAGTAGACTTAACTGTGATCACCAGTGCAGGTTATGACATTGTGAAGGAAGCTATTAAGATCATAAATGTAATAGCACCTGCTAGCCAACCAACATCAACGAAACCTACAGCGAAATTGGTATTAGAAAAGCCTTACGTTAACAAAGGAAAACGACTCACAATACTATCACCTTATTCTTTAGACATAACAAAAAAAATGGGTTATATGACGGTCTATTTTACGGGTAAAGAAAGTAAAAAGACCTACACGACAGCAAGATACCCTCTTGTGGATGAAAAAATAGTCAAAAAAGAAAATGATAAAGAAGTAACGTACCGTAAACTAAGTTTCGCGATAGATAAGGGCATGCCGCAAGACGGCAACGATCATATAACGGAAATTATGGAAGGAGAATTACGAGTAAAACTATCGAATTATTCACCTGAAGAATCTGCCCCCAACAAATTTGACTTTGTTTATTTCCAAAATCCTGATCACTCTAAGATCTCTTTACATGAGGAATCTCTATTTAAAAGCAATCCAGATAGCACAAAACTACTGATAAAGTTGCGTGTTAGCAAAAATCAAAGAAAACATTTTCGTATCGCCTATCCAGGTTTTGAAGACTCTCTAACAGAGAGTCTAAAAGTAACTTTTAGAGGTAAAGATATTCACAATAAAGTTGTCGAAGATACCACCATCACTTTTTCAACTTCACAATTTCGCAAAGAATATATCAACGAAGATTTGTATATAACAATTCACACAACTACATTTTTTGTGAACGAAAAAAATAAGGAATCTCTCGATAAAATTAGTAAATTTGTAAAAAATTTGCGTAGTAGTAACGTAAAAGAACTTGAACTTTCCGTTCACTTTGGCAAAGATGGAAAAATTGCCGTTACAAAAACCCTTAAAAAAGAATTGTTTTAGTGGTAAATGACAAACGGTGCCACTTCAATCCCCCTCTGATATGCAATTCTTAACAAAACGATAACAGATGGACAAGGAAAACAACTTTTGGAAATATTTAAAATTTTAGATTTTGTTTAAAAAGTATTGTAAAATAGTAATAAATAATACAAAATCTGATATTTTCAAGACCACTATTTTTCTTTGTCCAAAATAATTTTGCCAAGACAGTAGTTTTGATAAATATCAAAAAAATCTATGAGGGAAAGTATTTTAAGATATGAAAAATAAAATTTACAGGGAGTATAAATATGAATATCTCATTTTCTATATCTGGTACATAAACAAAAAAAGCTGACAAATTTGTCAGCTTATCTTTTAACTACTTCAAATACATTTCTATATTATCATATGATTTTTCTGCCTGCAAAAATGCAGTCGTTCCTCCCAAAGTTAGAATATTTTTTACTTGTGCAGGTGTCATGTCTGACTTTTTCCTTAACAACCAAGAAACTACTGCCGTTATAATCGGTGTTGCGGAAGAACTTTGACTCATATAGGAAAAAAAGTTTTGGTCTTTAACTGCGACTTCAGGTGGTGCTGATCCTACATTTGTTTGAGGATCGGTTGTTATTATAAAAGTCCCTGGTGCACGAATTGTTATAGCATGTTCGATATTCTCCCACCAATATTTCTCTCCTACATTGGGAACTATGGTAGAATCTCGACGAATTATTTGCTTATTGACGTCCGTAGCTCCGACAATAATAATAGGGCACTTTTCTGCTAGTTTTTGAATGTCATTAGTTCTATTTGGTGCTTTTTCTGTTCGGTTACCTGCTGCACCAACAACGATTATACCTTCATCAAGGGCCTCTTTTATTATGGTTTCCTCAGAGGCGGTTAAAGATGGAATTGAAAAACTCATATTAATTATTTTAACACGCTTATCTATGGCTTTTTGAAAGCACCTTATAAGCCCTCTGGGATCTTGAACCTCTGAACGTTTTCCCTTTGTTTCGCTTTTACTTTGGCATTTTAGAGAAAATATTTTCACATAATCAGTTAATCCATATATTCCAAACCGAGAACGATCCGCACAAATAATACCTGCAACTTGGGTCCCATGAATTTCATTGGGAGCAGGATAACATTGTCGATCATTTTCAGGTTCATTGCTAAAAAAATTGTATCGATAGGCTACCTTAGGACGGCATTTCTTCAAATCAAAATGATCCCAGTCGATAGCCTTATCGATTATTGCAATTCGTAATGGTTCGTAGAACTGTAGTAATTTATCTTTAATAATAATATTATAATACTCATGGTTTTTGTCATCGTTAATACACCACCTAGTGTCAAACTCTTGCCCCACTGTTGTCGTGACGGAAAGAGAAGGTCTATTAGGAAACTTTTCCTTCAAAGCTTTATTTATTATTTCTAAAAGCCTTGGTTCGATAAGGTAGGTTCTTTCACCTCTTTCGTTTGTATTTTGATAACTTTGACTTAACAAGTATTTAACTTCAAAACTCTCAGGAATAGAAAACAATATTTTCGGAAAAAATGACTGAGTTTTTTGCATTAATTTATCAAGTCCAAAAAGATCTTCTCCAAGATACCACTGTAAACTGCTGTACGAATCAGAAACCTTAAGTTTTTCGTCTATTTTTGATTCTGGCATAGTAACAGAGTTATTAAAAACATTTACACCAGCCTCCTCAGCAAAAGTAATCAACGAACTTTCTGGTTCACAATGAGGAGGAAGAGTCAATGGTTTTAATGACTCTTTTAATTCTGGATAATTAGAAAAAGCTTCTTCTACATTTGTTGATTTATGCTGAATACAGTAAACTTTTTTCTGCTGAAACAAGGGATATTGGTATACTTCGTCTTCTGCTATTTGAAAATTATACTTGGCAATTGCGTCGATAATTTGTTGCTTTGTTGTTTTGTCATTCGCTTGTACTATGAAACGACCACTAAAGTAGAGATGATCCTTTTCGTTAATTTCAGAGTAGGGTAATTCCTCCGTATAGTCTGTACCAAGAATTGTTTCGCTAGCAAGAACGAGAGATTCATTCTCTGTTTCAATCGGATTTACAATAAGCAATTTGTTTTGATAACTTTTTAAAATTTGCTGAGAGCGTCCTTTTGTTTCTTTGTCAATATTTTCAATATCCGTTTTAGAAAGAGATTTTAGACGAGTAAATTTTAAATTTAAGGAATTACCCCATTTTAATTTTAAAATCTTGTCACCAACAACTAAAAGTTGTTGTTTGCTGGTTTCATCAAATTCTTTTTCTATAATCGCTTTGTTAAACCATATAATATCCGAACGGTTTTTGGCATTCTGTCGTTGTTCCAGTATTTCTTCAGGAATTCTTGAAAATCGTTCTTTTTTGTAAACATCTTTTCTGGTTATTATAGAATTCAAGTCGTCGATAAACCGCAAAAGTAAATTTTTCACCTGCTTATCTAAAAATTCAGGCGTTTCTTTTTTGTTGGAATTCAAATCCAGTAGAATTTTTTTCTTTTTGTTTTGATCAAAATTTGCAAATAAAATTAATTTATTAATTACCTCTTCATTATTAACCAAGCGTTTTGTTTTGTAGGATAAATGCTTAAAAATATACTCATTTAATTTGTTATTACGCGCCTTTACATTAACAATTAACTGCGGTAATTTTTCAAAATTTATTAATTCAAATTTAGTATCCGAAGATAAGATAATAAAATTTTTTTTGGGCACTCGATGAATAAATATATAACCGATTATCAAAATAACCGCTACAGTAATTAGAAAAGACCCACTTAGTAACATAAATATCTGATGATTAGATAATTTATCCTTGTTAGATATCTCTTGCAATTTATGTTTCTGACTCATAGTTCTCTCCTAATAGTACCTGGCTCAACAATGAAACTTTCATTTTCTTGTATTTTTTTTACTGTTTTTAGTAAAGGTTCTTGGTTTAAAGAGTACAATTCCCAAACATTAGGTGTAATATTTTGTAACATTTTTAATTTATAGCGCTCAGCAAATTGTTGAACAGATTTGTCATCTAAGCTTTTGGACGATACGATGATTGTACCAGTAAGCAAAATTTGAATAGACGAGTTAATTCTGTAGGTAGGGAAAATAGTTATAGTACCTTCTTCTTGGATAACAAAGTTTTTGATTTCGACAAGTTGTCTCTCTGTACGCGTGGTAACAAAAATAGTTTTAAATTTCATTTTCAAGTCTTTTGAAAATTTTATTTTTTCAACCTTTCCTCCAATAAGCTTAATTTTATTTTTGAGTTGTTTTATAGAAATATTTTCTTTTAGTAGAACTGTTATTGATTTTTTATCTCTCTTTAAAAATATTTCACTGTTTTCTTTTTTTAAAATCTCATATTTGGGTAACGCTTTCCAATTCAATAAGCGCGCGTCTATTTTCATATTTATAAAACTTGAAGTAATCCAAGTAGCTAGCCAAAAACTAACAAGCAATGGTGTTACAGCCAACCATAAAGCCAATGTTTCCGAAAATATCAAAACTTGATCGTTGTTATCATTTTTCAGAGGCGACATGTAGTTGTAAATTAACGCAGTCATTCTCTCTAGATATTTGTAAATAAAATTCTTATTTTGATTGGCTATTTCTGGGGTTTCAGCTTGAACACTTGTATTTTTGATCTGCGAAGTCGAACATAACGATTGTTGTATCGCATCTATTGTGTTTTCTAAAGCAACGGACTTCTCGTTCACAATGTAAGGAGAGATATAACCAAAATATTCTTCTTGATATATCACATTCTCTTCGTAATTCTCGTTTGTAGCAACGCAAACCAAATATTTATCGAGAGGTTTAGCTTGTTCAAATAAAGTTAAAAAATATTGACGCTGCAAAGCGTAATCTATAAGTATCCGGTAGGTATGGTTATTAAACAATGACGAAGAAAGGACCATCAGGCAAGATTTACAACCACTTTTATAAATATTTTTGAGTTCTTGTATAGAGTAATTCTCAATACTATCGCAAAAAATTCGCAAGTTACTTAGTTGTTTTTGCAACTGATTTTGTATATCAGCTGCAAATTTAGCGGAAGTAGGATCATTAAAATCTACCAGTACACACACATCGTATAAATACCAATCAAGTGCACTGCTGTTTATTTCCTTTGGTAGAAACGATGCCGGAACTAAGTTATACAAATTCGTCCGTTCTTTTTTGGTAAGCTTGGAGATAATACTTGTTTTTGTGTTAGAATATTTAGATGCATAATGTTTGGCGTAAAGATTTGCTTTTTGAACGCGCTGACTTAAACTTTTATCCCAAAGAAACGTCACCTTAATTAAAATAGCAAATACAGTAAAAGATATAGACACTTGCTGCGATATTCTAATCAAAATATCTTGAGATAACTGAAAAAAAGGTATATTTACATGGGGATTTGTCCCCACAAATAAGACAAATCCCCATGTAAAATATCCAAAAATAGCGATAAAGAAACAATATATATGTATGTTATATTTATGTGGTCGAAACATTTGATTGTCCTTTAAAAATAGAATATGTTCCGTATACAGAAATTAAAAAAAAGAAACATCCAAAGTAAGTCCACATAAAGCCAATGGTATTTAAAAGAGTCTTTAACTCAATGAAATATAATAACACAGCACCCATTATACCGAAAACAGCAGCTGTATATGCACTTGCTAGGGAACTTAATAAAGCTCTTTTCTTTTTATTTTTCGAAACAATCAAATTATTTCCTTCAGATATTAAAATTCCATAAAATGCTGCATAGGTAGAACGAAACATAAAAGCAGCGAAGAAGAATAGAGCGGCTTTAAACTCTCCATTTGCGTCAAATAAAGAAAATCCATAATACCTACAAATCGGAGCAATAAAAGTTAGGGGTAACATATACCAAGAGCTCAATATTAGCAATAGTTTGCGTTTTGAGATATATCTACCCATGGCAGATAACAGTAGACCATTGATACCACCAAGAATTGAAATAAGTATAAAAATGAAGATGTAAAACTTGTTAAATATAAAAAAACCAGGCTCTTGTAATTGCAATATAAATGGCCAACAAGTAAAACTCCACATGTATAAAAAACCGACTCCACCAATATGTGCAAGAACAAACCACTTGTAAGGTTTCGTAGTAGAATATTTCACTCCCTCTTTGATAAACGAAACCATTGAATCATTTATTTTGTAACTAATATGTTCATGGTACTCTTCTTGTACTTTTCTAGTAACCCGATAAACGGCTATACAACAAAAACTGATGATGATAAGTATACACGATAACGCGCCAGGGATTATTTGAGAAACATTGATTGATAAACCCCACATTTCAAAGATAGACCAACAGATTAGGGCAGAAAATGGGGCTACAATAAGACCAACTATATTTGAAATTTTGAATGTCTTTTCTTGAAAATCTCTAAGATCAAAACTTTGAAGATAGTAGTTACATCGATCAACAAACCATGCATCTCGAGCTCCTGAAACCAAAGCAGGGTAAAGTGACCATACTATTAAGCCAACCGTCCATAATAAATGATTATTTAGTAATATAGAAAGTCCAATTATTATCCAACCACATATACATGAAATAAATCCCGCAACTATAGAATACTTTCTTTTGAATTTATCAGCATACCAACCAGTGATAACTTCCCAAAAAGCATTCGAAAACATTACCAATGTTATGGAAAAGATAAAATTTCTGATGTTGTATTGAGTTTGCAGTGTGTCACTATTTAAAATCAAACTAACAATAGAAATTAAAAACCAAAAAAAACCTACTTCCAAATATTCAACAATTCTTATAAAAAAGTATAGGTTTCTTGTTTCTTTTAAAGGTTGAAAATTATCAGTGTTATTTTGCATTTTTTATCCTAAAAATACACAATTGAATAACTGAAATGTAAGATATATGTTAGACGGAGGATATGTATTAGTGTTGGCGATATATAAGTTATGTAATAGGCCAAATTTTAATTTGGCCTATTAACTTTATTCTTTTATTGATTTTTCTAAGCTACTTAAATTTTCATTCATCTTTTATTGATTTTTCTAGGCTACTTAAATCTTCATTCATCTTGATCAACAATGATTTCATTTCTGAAATTTTAGAATAGGTCTTCAAATTCTTTTCTAATGAGTTGTATTTAAGGTTTATCTGCTTCAGCTCAGCCTTTATAGTATTAATATCGTCTTTTAGACTCTCCAGATTTTTATAATTTTGGTATAAAGCACCTACACTTCGTTTTATTTCTTCGAGTTTTTGCTTTACTCGGTCAGTTTCCGACGCAAAACTCAATGGTTTATACTTGTCCTTGTCTTTTTGTTGTATCACTAAATTAGGATTTGCTTTAGCAATAGCTCTAATAGCGGCAATCGTACTGATACTCTGATTAATATTGTCTAATGCCATTTTAGCATCAACAAGAGTATATCTTTTGCCGGTATTCCGAACATTATCGTTTTCATCATCACCGTCAAAAATAGGCTTACAGTTGCGTAAAGCACTTTCAATAATATCGATACTCGGGTACTCACCTGTTTTATTTTTATAGTGCTGTTGCATTAATAATATGACGCCTGAAATAACTGGAGCAGCCTGACTTGTTCCTTGACTTGCAGATTGATCTCTATCATTCAGATGACCTGAAGAGGTAATTACTGCTCCAGGAGCAAAAATATCTGTTTGGAAAGTGCGACTTAATTCAGAAGGCAATCTTTGAGAAAATGCTGTTATTGAACCTTTTGCTATAGGAAAGAATGCTGCTCGCCCCCTTGAATAAACAAAACCTGAAATACTATCATGAGGATTGGGGTCATGAATGTGAGTCATATCAGAATCAAAAACAGCCCCAACACTTATACATTCTTTAAAAATTGCGGGGTATCCCATACCTTCGTTGCCAACGTATTCGTTTCCTGCAGCAATCACAACAGCAACTTTCATATCACGTAGCCTTTTAATTCGGTTGCGTATCATGTCGTTGGAAAAAGTACTATCATTTGTGTAGTTATCACTATCCGATATGGAAATATTAACTACACGGATTTGCTTTCCTTCGTTAACCCTATTAATAACCCAATCAAGAGCTCTACTTATAGATGAAAAAGAACCGCGTCCATTATTTTTTAAAACTTTAAGAGGGACAACCTTTGCTGCAGGGGCAATACCTACAGTTCTTCGATTACCCGCTATAATTCCTGCGACATGAGTTCCATGACCATCGCCGTCACTAACATCAGTGGGATTGCCACCATTATCAGAGGTAAAATTTTTACCTTCTTCAACACGACCAGCAAAATCTACGTGAGTAGTTCTTAAACCCGTATCCAAAACAGCAACGAGAAGATCTTCTCCACGAACATTGTATTTTAAACGTGCTTCATTTATACTAATCAATGTACCTGCTTCAACAGTAGAAGTACCTAACGAGTCTCCTAAAGAAAAAGGTTTTATTACTTGAATTTCCTTATCATTAATTGTTTCTTGAGCAAATACAATATTCAAAATAGAAAGTATTCCAACGAGTAAAAATATTTTTGTTTTCACGGTATCTCCTCTACATTACGAGCCTGTTTTAACAATAGTATTTACAATTGTTTCCTTCTGTTCTCCAAGAAACTCCGCTGCTTGTTCTAGACGCTTCTTGGCATTCGACGGGTCCCTTTCCGTAACTCGAACATTGATCCAGAACGTACCAAGTCCAGGGTCTCCTGTCATCTGGTTACTTGATCTTTGAATTGCATGAAACCAACCAAACTTGTTGCTACCATCGCCGGTTTTTTCTACAGGAAATGTAAGTTTATGTTTTTCCTTGGTAGAAAAAGTTCTTTTATCCATATGTGGTTTTTGGTTCTTATCTACCCAGATAGCATCAATGTCAACATCTATGTCAATTTCGATTTCATCCTCGTAGTTTAGCAATAGTGGATGCCACCAAAATATCGGAATTGCTGACCATAAACGAAGTCCTGAAACTTTCGCTTTAGTACTATTGAGCTCTGTTTTCAGAGGTGCAACCAAGAATACACTTCTATCTTTTGAAGGAGCTAGACCAAAAACTTTTCGATAAGAAACTTCATTAGCGGTTGTTTTTCTTACAATTTCAAAGGCATAATAATTTGGAAAGTATTTAATTTTTCTTGTAGCTGTTTCTTCTTCTTTTCTCCAAAATTCATCAACTGCTAATCTCTTTTCATACTGAGCTACATGAAGAGAAGCTTCTTCTTCTAACTTTTTTTTACCATAGTCTACAGCCAATCCGACTAACGCGGCAGCGGCAGCGGCACCTAATGCTTCAACAGCAGCTGCACCTGCTTCTTTTTCGTACTCATGGAAAGTCTTTACAAGTTCCTTCCACGATGACTCTCCAAATACAGTTTTGTATTCAGATTCATATGCGGTATTTCGGTTATCTCCATCGAACACTTTTATCATATTAATTTCAACCTGTTCACCATCGATATCATAAGTTCCTTCATAAGCAGGAAAAGTAACATTATGAAGAAAACTGCCTGTTTGACACCCAATAGTTAGGCAGAATGTCAGCATTGCAAAATAAACAACTGGATTCTTTTTCATGCGTAAACTCCAAAAAAAAAGCCTTAAATCATAAATTGTTTTTAAATCGAATTCTTTCCTTTAAAACATTAAATGTATAATATATTTATTTAGTTATATCAATGAAAAAATTTATAAAAATTTAAAAAGGACTCTTTATTAATAGATCTCCAGGTTTAAAAAATCTGGAATGTCAGCCCTCCTGTGTAAGTAACGATTGACTTTGTTTTTGACAAACTACAATAAATCGCAAAAGTGCAAATAAACAAAAATTCAACTTATAATCATTACAATTCTAGAAGGTTCAATGTTAAGAAGGATTGGCAAGAAAGCGATATACGCAAGTTAATTTCAACTATCGTTTCGTTAGCATTTTTTTGGGAAGTCGGTTGGAATGAAAGATATAATAGTTGCGAAAAATAGAACCAAAAAAGGAAGAAAATTGAGATATAATACAATGCTAAAAATAAGGAGTATAAAATGTGTATTTTCGGTAAGTAAAGTAGGTGAACTTCTATTTTTTAACTTCATTATCAGTTTGACGGGGAAGTTGCAAACAACTTACTGAGTGGATAGGCTAATTTTTTTGGAGTATGATATCATTTTAGTTGTCAACTTCTAATTTTTAGAAAAGTGTTTCAAGCAATTGGATTTCATCTAATTAGAAATTGACAACGTTTGCAATAATAGTTTGTTTATTAACAACGAGTAGTCTTGTCTCGAAGAAAACATAAGGATTTGAAGTTTGGTACCTCAACTAGTCTGTGTATTATGCATTTTTCGACACATCCTTTAAGAAGAATAGCTCATGCAGCTATTCTTCCATTTTCTTTTCAAATTGTAGTAACATCTTCTTCAATTCTTGCACCGAATCTGTAAATTTTTTGGCATCTTTCACATCTAATTTCTGAACTTTTTGCAATGCCCCATCTCCTATTACTGCTTCTTGTTTAGCAGATGCGCCGATATTCTCTTGTAACGAAATGGTTTGCTCCCACATCTTGCTGTCCAACGGAGATGGCTGTTTTGTTGCAGGAACGTCACAACCCTGCTCTTGCCCAGGAATAACATCACTATACTTCGTAATTTCAGACTCAGGAACGAAGTGGAAGGTATAGTTTGCTATTTGTATTTTTTCATGTCCAGAGAGTTTGATGTGTTGTTCGTAGTCTACATTAATTCCGTTCACCTCTATTTTGTTGACTTCACTAAGATTTTTGATCGTGACTTCATCGTTGTTGATCTCGATGAGTGCTTGCGTGCGGGATATTGTTATATCGGGAATGACCACTTGGTTACTGAACGTGCGTCCTATAAAGTTTTTTTGTTGCATTAGAGGAAAAACACATTTTTTTTCATCTATGGTCATTAGTAGATATGGATATTCGTTTACATCTGTTTGATTTCCGGTGTATTGTATCAAGTCGTTGTATATTTGTGATACCTCTTGGTATCTTTCGCGTGGATCGTTTTTTAGGCATCGCAAACATATATTTTTTAATGCCTCATCGATATGATCAATGGGAAGAAAAGTGACTTCATTGTGCAAAACGTGCTGGATGATTTCGGTATTTGCTTTTCCAGGGTGGGCTGGTCTTCCAGTTAGTATCTCAAAGAATACTGCGCCTAGGGCATAAATGTCGTGCATTTTTGGCGTGACTTTTCCTTCGAATTTTTCGGGGGGCATGTAGGCGTATGTTCCCGACATTTCGTCTGATGTTGAATTTGGGTTTTCAATGGCCAATCCAAAGTCCACTATTTTTGGGCAATTGTTGTTGAGAGAAACTAGTATATTTTTTGGCTTGATGTCTTGGTGGTATATTCCATTTTTGTGTAGGTAAGATATCGCATCTATTATAGACAGCATGTGTGAACAGATGATTTTTTGTAGATGCTTTGCGTCTTTTTGAGCTCTTTGTTCTTCGACATATTCACATATATCAGGACCGTTGACAAACTCCATGACAATGTATGGATTTTGGTGATCTCTGCCTACGTCATAGACTTGAACAATGTTTGGATGGTTGCATTGCGCCAGAGTTCGCGCTTCTTGTTCAAAAGATTCGATCAAATGTGTCAAATGTTTATCGAAGCGAATGGTTTTTAACGCAATTTCTCGATTGAGATTAGGGTCAAATCCTTTATAGACGGTTCCAAATCCACCACTACCGATTTCTTGAATGGCATGATAGCGTCCGATGATATAAATTTCTGATGTTTTTTGTGGTGTCGAAATTTCGTTGACGTTTGTTTCCATTGTTTGCGCAAAAGCATCGGGAACACTTTGTAATTGTTGTGGGGCTGGTACACTTTGCAATTGTTCTGGAGCTGGTGTATTGCAGTCTAGGGTTTTGTCGAAATCAATGGTGTTTTCTGTAGCGCCTTGGTCTATTCTGATTTCAATTCTTTGGTCCAGAGGTACATCTGCCTTGTCGTGAAATGTTATGTGTTCTTGTATTGTCTGATCAAAACAAACGTCAGGAGTAGCTGTATTTTCGGTTTTCTCCACTCCGGAAAAATTTGATTTAGAAACCGTTTCAGTACGACGAGACATCTTTCTGGTGTCAACTTCGGAATGGTTGATCTTATTTGCCTGCGTGTTATTTTGTGCATATGTCGATTGCCAGCTGTCGTTTGCTGATTTTGATTTGTCTTGTGGTTTTTCTTCTATCATTTTTGTCATCCTGAAAGTATCGGGATATGGAGATGGATTATTTTTTGCCATTGAAGAAAACTTGGTACGTGAATTTCGAGGCAACAATAATATTTTATAATGCTATGATCGCGGAGTCCATATAAATTTAGTTATAAGAATGGATGTGAAACATTCTGTATGGCAAAATAATAACCGAAGTAATTGGTGGAGCGGTTGTACGGCGTTGTTTTCGGAAAACATATTTGAGTTATTTCTAGCTTTCCATTCTTAGCGAAGCGACGGAAATTTACGAAAATCTTGAGACGTTTTGCACGCGCCATCAATCGTCGCCAAAAAGATATAGAGCCAAAATTTTTGCGTTATCAACGCAAACTTGTTGCGGAGGCGCAATTGTTTGCGAGATATTTTACCGAGTTTCAAAAGCATTATAGGGCTTACTGGGAAAAGCGCAATATTACGCAGTTTTGCATATTTAGTCCGTAAGGTAAAGGCGCATTGTGCTCAATCCATTCGTTTCCAAACATTGTTCCAGATCTCGACGGTTTCAGCGGTGATGGACTTTGGTAATTCTACGGTGCGATGTTCGGGAGTTGCGTCTAAAGGTGTAATGTACACGGGAAATCCAAGTGCAACTAGGTCTTTAACACGTGCATTCGATACTTTCGCATCTGAGGGGATTTCTCCTGCAAAAGCTGTCACACCGTGAAGTCCGATAACTTCAAGAGCTTCTTGGCTACTTTCTTGTAAGACCTCTAATTTTTCTTGATGAATACCCCAACGCCAAATAGTTTCGTTTATGGGAGCTTTTTCATACTGCATTTAATTGTCTCCTTTTGTTTCCGATCGTTGAAAATCGAGTGATAAAAAATTGTACTCGAATATAGAAAAACAACGAAATCGTTACGTAGATGTAGATAGTAATAAAACGTTTTATAAAACTTCGCGTGGTAATTGCTATTTAATTGAGTTTAAAGTATCGCTCAAGTATAGATAATTGCTAGTATGCGATTCCCTCTCCAGCGGCTAATCGAGTTTAAGTCTTGGAATATAGTCCTTCGCGTTTGATAATATCTTGAACAGCTGAAGGTACCATATCATCGATAGATTGTCCTTCTGCTACTGCTTGGCGTATCTGAGTCGAGGACAAGTCTCCGCAAACGATATCGTCTTTATAAATAATGCGCTCGTTAAACTGTTGTAGTTTACTATGGCGTGCAATCATCTCCGCAAAAGACAACTCAAATCCCTTGCGAGGTACGGCGATTACCACCATATTGGCAAGTTGAAAGCATTGGCGGTGAACGCGATGCAGTGCGTCTAGTCCTCGAAACAGTGCAAGTTGCGAATGGGGATTTTCTTGGTGTAGTTCTCTCATGGTAATGGGCGTACGCATGGCAACAGAGTCGTTTACCTCTACGTCAGAAACTTCCATTTGCGACATATCTGCAATGGCGGCTTGTACCATTTCGAAACGTATCTTTGCCGGAGTTGCCGAGAGTGATTTTTTGCGATAGTTGTCACCGTTGGGAATAAAAATAATGCGGTCAAATTTCCACTTATCGCGTGCTGTTAGGGCAAGTTTGATATGATCGTTGTGAATGGGATTGAAAGAACCACCAAACACAAATATTCTTGATTGCCATTTACTCATTATTTTTCCATTCACTAAAATACGCGTTTACGTCCTAATCAAATCGCTACGATCACTTCTCTTGTAAATTTCCAATGCTGCAATTTTTCCATAAAACAAAAGCTACACTATAATCTTAGTGACAATTTGTCTATTTTGCCATTTTTTTTGTGCACTATGGTTGTGTTGCTGTCTACATATCAAAAAAAATAGCCAAAGTGCCTTTTTTTGTGTTATGGTAAATGTACATTCAAGATACTGCTACTGCTGCTTTGAAAACCACCTTTTTTACCTTTTTTTAAAGGTTTGCTCTATTTATGGACCAAATACCACATAATCAAACCAAACAAAGCCGCATGGTTTTTAAAGATGTTTCCCAAAACAAGGCTCTTAAGCCAAACGAATATTTTGGGCGTTATTTGATTGACAGTGAGTTAGGGCGTGGAGGAATGGGAATTGTCTATAAGGCGTACGATACTCATTTGAAAAGATTTGTCGCTCTAAAAGTACTTTCGCAAAGTGCAAAAAGTCTGGGGAGATTTATGCGTGAATCTTCGGCTTTGGCGCAGTTAAAGCACCCGAATATTATCCGTTTATTTGATTTTGGCGAACTGCCACAGCCTTATTTTACGATGGAGTATGTCGAAGGTGTGCCCCTTTCTGATCTCATCAAAGAGAAAAAAATCTCTGCGAAGTTTTTGCTTGAGATTATGATTAAAGTTTGTGATGCTATGGGGCATGCGCATAAATACAATATTTTGCATCGTGATTTAAAGCCGTCGAATATTATGATCTCTTCGGAACAGGAACCGATCATTCTCGATTTTGGTTTGGCAAAAATGACGGATACGAAGGAGAGAAGTCTGTCGTTGAAGGGGGAAGTGTTGGGAACACTTCTGTATATGTCCCCAGAGCAGTTTGATGGTAAGTCTACAACGAAGAGTGACATCTATTCTGTGGGGGCGACGATTTATGAGGCTCTGACTTTTCGGACGGTGTATCAGGGAAGTTCGTATCATAAAATCTTGTATCAAACACTGCATGGCCGTCCTATTGCGCCTCGTGAACTCAATCCAGAGATTTGCCCTTATTTTGAAGCGGTTTGCCTGAAGTGCTTGGAGAAAAAGCAAACGGCGCGATATAAAGACTTTCGGCAGTTAACCAAAGAGTTGCAGAACCTCAAGGCCAATAGGCCCATTATTGCGAAAAAATATAGCCGCTGGAATGTTGCCAGGAAGTTTATCCGGCAAAATAAGGTGGTTTTTTATGGTGCGATGTTGGCGATGGCTTTTTTATTTGTGATGTTCATTGTGACGAGTTTATGGTGGCGTGATGCCGAAGGTCGGTTACATAATGCGCAGCAAAAATTTCTTACAACAAGCGAGCGACAAACTGTGATCATACACAAGTTGAGTCTGGCACTAAAGCATAGTTTACAAAACAACAATGCCAACGATGATGAGCTCGACGTGTTATTGTCAGATATAGACAAAGCGATCAAGGTGGGTGATGCATCGCAGTGGGATTTTGTCAAAGAGGCGATCACTGTACCTCGAAAAAAACCAGTTGTGCAAAATGTCGGAATGTATTTTGCAAAGGGCTTGAATTTTCTGCACACGGGAAATTATCTTGCGGCGATTGAAAATTTTACGTTGTCGATACAGCACAATCCGCAACACTCGCAGTCATATGCACAGCGCGGGACGGCGTATCACCAAATGAAAAAGTACGATGAGGCACTGCATGACTATGCCCAGGCAATTAAATACGACGCGAACAATGTCAACGCCTATGCGAACCGGGCTTTTTTATATGATGATTTACAAAAAGATCACTTGGCGATTGCGGATTATGATAAAGCGATTTTATTGAAACCACAATCAGCGGATTTATACAACAATCGTGGTTATTTTTACTTTACGCGCAATCAGTACGGTTTGGCGTTAGATGACTACAACAAGGCGCTTCAGTTGAACCAGCAACATCCTATTGTACACGCAAATATTGGCAATTTATATTACCAAAGGCAAAAATATTCAGAAGCCATTGCTAGTTACAAAAAGGCGCTAATCCACCATCAAAATCCACAGAGCATATATCGTAATTTGTATGACTGTTATCGACAATTGAATGATAAAAGAAACATGAAGTTTTACGCGCAAAAGATGCGCAAGTAGATCTATTTTTAGTATGGACCGCGGAGAAATTTATAAAAGGTGGCCAGGGAAATATGCTATACTTTGTTGCATTATCGGGAGGAAAATAGCCTCTCTTATTTGGGTATGACGTTTTGATGATTTAAAATTTAGAAGGAGCCAGGGAATACGCAATGATATCCCTGGGAAAAAAATGAAAAATACTATCGCTACTGTTCTCATTGTCATATGCTTTGCTGTTTATGGATATATTGAATCTACACGTTTTGGGAAACTTCTCACGTTTAACGAAGGTGAGCTGTACTATACGAAATCTGTCACAAAAAATGAGGCCGACACATTAGGGAAATATTGTGTTGCCAGTGGTTTTTTTGATGGACAGCGTAAAACGATTCAATTAGACAAGAAAGACAACACCTATTTATTTCGTATGGTGTGTTTAAAGGAATATAGAAATAAAGCGTCTTACAAAATTCTTTGTGGGTTGATGGCGACAGAAATATCTGAAGAGGTATTTGGCGGTCAACCTACTCAAGTTCATCTTTGCGATGATCGTTTGGAAACAGTTACAGTAATTGATTTTTGGCGGTCTTTAAAAGAGAAGAATACCATATTTTACACGAAAAATATTGATAGTGGTTTGGCATCTAAGTTAAACTCTTATTTGCTGAGTATTAACTTTGATAATGGCGTTTTTCAACTAGATAAAAAGGGAAACTCGTATCAACTACGCATCATTTATCAAAAAAAATTCATCAACAATGCTGAAATTTTACAAGCGTGGCAAGATATGGAAATACGCACCAACGTTTTTGATGGCGCCGCGGTTCAACTTATGCTGTGTGATGAGTATTTCGCACTCATGAAAACAATTGAGTTGGAAAAATAAATAGCGTTTTATTGTTGGAAGTATCGTATTTCTAATGATGTGCGGTGCCCTCCTGCCGGCGATTCGCTAGAGAAAAACGATATTGGTGTGCGATGCCCACAGGGCTGTCAGGGCAAGCCCATTGACTTAAGCGTAAGTATATAGTATAAAATAATTTAAAACAGTAAAAGAAGAGATTATAAAAAAAAGAGTAATAGATAAAAGTAAAGAACTATTAGAGTCAGAGCGTTTCAAAAAAATGCATCGTAAAAACGAAAAAGACTTTACAAGAGAAAGAAAACTACCTTTTTCAAGATTAATGGTATTCATGATACGTAAAAGCATAAAATCAATACAAAATAGGCTAAACGAATTCGTAAAAGACTTGCTTACAAATTTTACAACGGTAACCTCAGGAGCATATACAAAAGCAAGGAAAAAGCTGAATTATACAGCCTTTATAGAGTTAAATAAGCAAGCAGTAGTTGAAACATTGTATGAAGATGAAGACTACAGAAAATACAAAGGTTTTCGTCTATGTGCAATAGACGGATCAAAAGTAAGACTTCCAAATGAAAAAGAGATAGAAGAACATTTTGGCACAATAAGATATAAAAATAAAAACATAAGTGTAGAAGGATCACACGCATTTGCAACAGTGTCAGTACTTTATGATCTACTAAACGAAATCGCAATTGATAGCGAAATAGGACACTGTAAAAAAGATGAAGAGCTATTTGCTTACAAACACTTTCAACATGCAAATGAAAATGATCTCATTCTCTTCGACAGAGGTTATTGTTCATATACCCTGTTAGCACATTTATGTAAAAAAGGTATCAATTTTGTAGTTAGATGTCCTGTTAATTCTTTCTATCAAGCAAACAAAATGTTTAAGCAGAAA
Source organism: Candidatus Uabimicrobium amorphum (assembly GCF_009002475.1). Classification (GTDB taxonomy): domain Bacteria; phylum Planctomycetota; class Uabimicrobiia; order Uabimicrobiales; family Uabimicrobiaceae; genus Uabimicrobium; species Uabimicrobium amorphum. Next base: position 6,919,860 of record NZ_AP019860.1, on the reverse strand, counting down.
ATTGAGAGCTGTATTACAACTATTGAACCTCCTGACGATAAAAAGAAATTAGTTAATGACCAGTCTCTACCATCGAAAATTTCTGTACGTTTTGTTCGTGTTATGCTTGATACAGGTGATGTTGAAGTCCTTGTTTCTTCCTTAGTGGATGAACAATTGTACCCCACTGATGATTTTAAAGAGCTTTATTGGTTTAGATGGGGTATAGAAACTTTCTTTGATCGCATTAAAAACCGTCTTGACCTTGAGAATTTCACTGGCAAAACTACTCTATCTGTTCAACAAGATTTCTATGCTACTATTTACATTAGTGGTCTTGAATCTATTCTTATTGAAGATGCTCAAGATATTCTTGATCAGAAAACTTCTAGCAATAAGTATCCTCAGCAGGTCAATAAATCCGTTTCTTTTAATACCATTAAAAACTACGCTCTTGATTTACTTTTTGAAAATGACTCTGATTTACTTTTTGAAAAACTTACTCAACTTTTTCTTTCTTCTCCTTTCTTCTCCTACTTGCATTCGAAAAGATCGCCCTCGACCCCGAGTTAAATCTCCTCGAAAACAAGTTAATTACTATAAAAGAAAACGAAAACCTACTTACTAGATTTTCTTAAGTCAATGGGCTTGGGCTGTCAGGGGTAGGTTCTGGCTAAATACATATATAGAAAAGAGATAGAAACTTTTTTACTAACGAATCCCAGGTTGTCATCCCTGGCTTGACCAGGGATCTAGGCGTTTACAAGTCGACTTTATATTGTGGATTCCTGCTTTCGCAGGAATGACACCCTGGGGAAACTTTAGGTTGAAATAATATCTACTTTTAGCCATAAGTACCTTGCATCATAAGCTTTACATAAAACCTACCCTTGTCAGCTCTCACAGGGGAGCCAAATACATCTTACATGTACAGAAAAGACGACACGTTGGTAAGCAATCTATACCATGTACAAGTGACCGAACTAACGTTACGTTTTTTCAACACTTTTTGGGCTACGTAAACTTTCATTTCAAAAATTACGATCCTTTTTTCTATTTTGGTGTTCTATATACTAAGGGATTTGGCAAAAAATAAGCAAATCTCATAGTAAATAGAAGAATACCTTCTGCAATAATACAAAGGATCACTCATGTTAAAAGAAATCAAAAAACAGCAATATGATCGCGCGATTGCCTATTTGGAATCGCAGTATGATCCCGTCACGCTGTTATACTCACAACACAAAAACCACCTCATGCAAGAGATCAAGTCTGTCGCTCCCGATGTAAATATTTTGGAGAGTTGGTTGGATTATATGCTGGATTGCTTTATCCATCGTTCTCCACATCTCAATAAAAAAGAGCGAACCGTAGAGGGGTGGCAAAAAATTTTTCCGCGATATCCCGTAGATCGCGAGGGTTTTGCGGTGTCTTTTGCGATAGAGGATAGTGACACATACTGCCGTATGTTAGACGATTATGGAGTGGTGGTTGTGCGTGTGTTTGACAAACAGGAATGCGAGCGTTCTATTGCCGCGATGTTTGAAGAGATCAACAACACTCCTGCGCCATATCGCAAGATGAACGTGAGCCCGGATAATCCGATTTCTTGGGAGAAATGCAATTGGCCATCGCGTTCCAAGTTTTTATTAAGTCGACCGGCTTTTCACTTTCAAGCGTTCAAAAATAGAACCAGTGAGACTGTTTATCGCGTTTTTTGCCACATCTGGAAAGAAGAACGTCTACGCGTCACCATTGACAATTGGGGAATTATGCGCGGTACAAAAGATTTGCTGATGAAAAATGGCGTGGAGGATCGACCGCAATGGCGTAAAAATGTCAAGCCACATTGGGATTACAATCCGTGGTTGTTCCATAGCGAAATGCAAAAAGGGCGTCAGCCGGGATATCAAGCGATCATTGCTTTTTCGGACCAAACATCGCAAACCGGTTGTCATCTGACGTTACCTGGCTGTACGCAATTTTTGGAGCTATGGTGTCGCGAAAATGAAATTCCCAAGGATCTGTTAACGAAACGTCGTAGCCATCGCCCTGTTGCTAATGATCCAGTGCGAGATTATATGCAGGAAATACCGATTCGTCAGGGAGATATGATCATTTGGTCGTGGGGACAATTGCATGGCAACACCATGAATTTTGCATCGCAAATGCGTCTGTTGCAATATATTCGTATGTTTCCGGCAAGTGAAGTCGACACAAGCTATGAGGAATATGATCGCTATGCTTGTCGCAGAATCTTGCGCCAATATCAGAGTGAATATGCGTTTGATTTTAGTCGGTTTTCTCTACAGGAAAAGCGTTTGTTGGGTGTGGAGGATTACTAAACTAAGGTAAACACTTGTTGCACTGAACGAGCGCACGATTGTAATTAAACGCGAGTTTCGAGATTTTTCGTGTTAGAAATGAGAATCAAACTGGACATCAGCTAGTTATTTTCTTATCCTTGTCCCTAATAGCATATAACTACAAACGAGTATTTCGTGGCTACTTTTATTCATCATAAGTATCAAATTCATCTTTCTTGTATAAAGCGTTGTTAGGATGACATATGAAGATCATAGCTGAAAGATATCAATTGTGTAAAGTTCTCGGTCAAGGCGGCATGGGGAGAGTATTTCTTGCGCAAGACATAAAAACAAAACAGTACGTCGCGATAAAAGAATGCACAATAAAGAACGAGCAATCTGCAAAAAGAGTGGAGCGCGAGTACTACTTTATGTTGAAAATTAATCATGAGAATATTGTCAGAGGTTTTGATCTTATAAAAAACGATAACCATTATTTTATAGTTATGGAGTATATCGAGGGAATTTCACTTCAAGATTTCATTCGCCGTTATCCGAAAAGTATCGACTTCAACAAACAATGGGACATTATAAAGCAGATATGCGAAGCGGTGATTGTTCTGCACGAAAATGACATTATTCATCGCGATTTGAAGCCTTCCAATATTATGCTGGTAGGTGACGAACTACAACCTAAATTACTAGATTTTGGCATAGCAAAATCCGAACAATTGACAAACATGACCAAAACAGGTGTTATGGTAGGATCTCCTGGCTACATGAGCCCCGAACAAATTGATGAAAATAAAAACTTGCGTAGCAATACAGATGTATTTTCACTAGGGGTTATATGCTACCAATTTTTAAGGTGGTTAGAACATTCCCCCTTTTACGGAGGTAATGTTATTTCAACGATGGATCGCACTTACAGCACAAATTTACCTTTGGTTTTCTCTGGTTCGCAATACAGTCATGAAGAGATACGTTTATCAGAAATCATAGACTTTGCTTTAAAAAAAGATCAAGACACACGATTACAAAAAGTAGAAGACTTTTTAGTATGGATGGCAAATCCGCAAGCGCAGATATACACCGAAATAAATATAGGAAACCAGCAAACGTTACCGAAAAAACACGTAGCCAAAAATTATGAAAGTCGTTTGCAAAAATACCGCTCTGAAAAACAAACGAAGAAAAAAAATATTCTCTTTGTGCCGCTTCTGTTACTATTGCTAACACCCGCTGTATACTTTTTGATCTCTGGTAAGGGTAAAGATAGCCATACAAATACAAACCATACGATGCACAAAAAACAAACAAACCGAGACACCATCGTACACGACCTCATTGTTTTGGCGAAAAAACGTGCGTATGCGAAAGCTTTACAACATTTTGAGTATATTTGTGATTCTGAAGAAAAATATACCACAAAAATGGAAAACCCGTTTTATAAACTCGTGATGCATCTATGCAACAAGGATTACGAAAAAGCTCTTTCTATGACAAAAAAAGTTTTACAAAAGGATTATCACGGGTTTGGTTTATATCTATGTATTCATACCTTTGCCCTCAACGGTGAGATTCTGCTGGGGACTTGGTACAGTAGCACTTTTGTAGAAAAATATAAAGATTTTTATGCCGTGCTGAAGAGCCCCGTAATCGATATGTCTTTATACCAAGAAGAAGCATATAACAAATGGAAAGAATGGAAAACCAGACAAGAAGAAAAGCAGTTGTGTCGGCAATATATGATTGCGCAAATTCTGCGAAAACAACCTTCGAGAATTAATTGGAATAGTGTACGTAAAAACATGACAAACAATGTTTACCTAGAAATATGTGAGGTGTTGTACTATTCACAAATGAACATAAGTTATAAAGAACGCTATCAACAACTGCAAAAAATAGCCAATAAAAATATTATGCGCAACAAGCACTTTCCATGGTATATGCTATTAATGATTAGTAAAAATACAGTGCTGCAACGACAAATATTAAAGCGGATGCCGCAGTATCACAATTTTTATCCTGTGGAAATTTTAACGTCTTCAAGTGTGGAAAATTCAGATGAGATCGTACGTCGATACACGAACGTTAAAAACTCTGAAATGATCAAAAGAGCTTTATATTGTTCGGTTGTCAACAAACGCCACTATGACAAAATAGACTCCTTAATTGAGTTTTTTCCTGCGTGGCCTGAGGGATATATACTAAAGAGTAATACTTCACCATCTTTAAAAACACTGAGTGGATTTGTTAGCATCAATTTGGGAAAGTTATCCGATCAATCGCAACAAATATATACGCGTTGTGTAGGAAAGTTAAGTCATAAAGAGGCCATTGTCTTTTATTGGAATTTACGACGTATTAAAACGGTTCATAAGCGGATGTCTGAAGTATTAAATAGCCGGCTGTCCGTTATTATGAGTCAGATAGATGAATTGATCTCCATCTTGGAAAATGTACAGCCTAAATTGAGAAAGCAACGAAGTCCTTATTTTTATATTGAAGAAAGTAAGTGGAGCAAAGCGGCTCGATTTATACGTCGAGAAGATTCGCAAAATCGTCTTTTTTATCAAGCCGTTTACGAAACCGAACGCTTATACAAATCGTTGCCAATGGATCAGGACTTGAAAAATTTGCAACGCGCAAAAGAATTGTTTGATAAAACACAAACAGCACAAAGTAAATGGCGAGATCATGGTTTGTTTTTAGTTGAGTACATAAATTTGATGATGGCATATCATATAAAAAATTATATGGTACAATTTAAGCGTCCGCAATACGAGATATTGGGCAACATATGGTTTGAGTATATTTATACACGTCTCATGAATGAAATGGCAACGCAGCAAAAAGATAATCAAAAATTTTACTTACAAAAAGAACGAGGATTGACACTCGCTTATATACAGAGAGCCAATCAGTTTAAAAAAACATTACAATTTGACAAGATGCGTCGCGATTTGAATATTGCCGCATTCTTATATCCGCTTTTCAGTTACAAGCATCCTATTGATAGACAGAACATCGAGCAATTTTTGAAAAACAGACAAAAGTGAAGCTAAAATTTATCCACCAGCAAACATGGCCCTTACTTCACGATTGCGTGCGGTTTCTCATGATTTGTTTTCTTTGCATTACTTACTCTTGCCGTTGTCATGCAATAAGTATTTGAGCATGAGATAGTTGTGGCCGCCAATTTGTTGTGTATACTCCGAAAAGCGGTATTTTCTCAGGGCTTCAAATTTGCGAATGGTGTTGTTGATAAAGAATTTACGCTTAAAAAATATTTCTTCGTAATGTGGCGTGTGGCAGTGACTGCACGTTTTTTCCGGCGACACTGTCGAGCGTTTTATCTCATCTTCGTGGCACCCTTTGCAGCTTATTTTTTTATAATGACGATCTGGGGGAAAAGTTTTGCCGCCCCATTTTCCAGCAACGATATTTGCATAATCGCTGTGGCAACTTTCACAGCTGATGGTGTTTTTTGAGAAAACGTTTTTTTGCTGGTGGCACTTATTGCAGGACACACCTTGGTGATCTTTGTTTAGGGGAAATCTGGTGGTATTGTGATTAAAATTTAAGTGCTTGCCGTGCCAACCTTTCTCGTTGTGACAACTACTGCAACTTTGTTTTATTCCGCGGTGAACGTCTTCGTGGCAGTCATTGCATCTCCGGTACTTCATTTTTGTGTACTGCACTCTTCCATACCTATTTTTTTTATGACACTCACCACAACTTAGATGCTTGTGCATTCCCTTTAGTGGAAATGATGTTTTTTGGTGGTTAAATTTTATAAACGGTACGTGCCAGCCATTTGCGTTTGGGTTATGACATTTTGTGCACGAGGCGGAAAATTGTCTACCATGAGGCGTTTTGTGGCAGTTATTGCATTTTCCAAAAGAAATTCCAATGTACGTAGGGGATTTTTTGTTTTTTTGTCGATGGCATTCTTCACATTTTACCTTCTTGTGCGCTCCGGAGAGAGAAAACAATGCTTGTTGGTGGTTGAACTCTTTTTGCTTTAGGGGACGCAGTTCGAAGTCATGTCCTTTGTGATCGTTGTGACAGGTGGTGCATTTGTCTTTAAATTGCCCATGATATCCTTTGCTTGTCTTGATGCGTTTTGATATTTTTTTGTGGCATTTTAAGCATTTTTGATTGGAAATAGTGCCGAGTAAATTATGACAAGCATAGCAATTTTTGCTTCTTCGCGCATGTCCAGCGAGAAGTTCGCCGGGCATCACAATTTCTTCGTTGATGTATTTCCAGTTGGCGAAATTCTTTTCCACGGATCTGTGGAAGAGTAACGGATAAATGGAATTGATGCCATAAATAAGGAGCGCAATAATAACAACTAATTTCCACCAGCCGTGTGACGAAATCAGCGATTCCTTTATGGACAATTTGTGATTGCGTTCGATGTAATTGGCAGGTACTTTTCCGGTGATCATTCCCGAAAGTGCTGGGTAATTCACCAAGCATAAGAGCAAATGCCCTGAAAGGGCAATGACGGAGAGAATGAACAGAGAAATGTGTAGATACCAAGCCCCAAGAATTCCTTTGTAAAACCACATCGTCAAACCCGTTGTGATAAAGGCAACGTAGTAAAACAAGCTTAGTAAGAGATGAATTTTTTGTCCGGGGTTAAATTTTCCCGATTGTGCATTCTTCAACCACACGCTTTTTTTTAGTAGCCACAAAAAATCATGTTTTTTCCAGTTGACGGACTGCAATAGATTCGTTAAATGAATGCGCCAATCGCCGGCTAATGCTATTAGTACGGGAAGTGCGATAAAAGCCATCGCGGTGTATTTATGAAAGGCGATGAGTTGATGCTTGGCAAACCACGTTAACGAAAAAACTTTTTGCGTTAGCATCAAACCACCGCTAATGGCGAGTGGTAAAAAAGTCAATGCAAAGATCCAGTGGTATGATATTTCGGTTAGTGTAAATCGTTTGTATTTTTTCATTTGGTTTACCTTTTTTCTTTGCATGTTTTTCCTTATGCGATGCCCTCCCGCCGGCTAGGCGCCGGCTGCCCTCCCACAGGGCAACGTCATTTAGTTAAGATAAATGTAGTATTTTCAATATTTAGAGAAGCAAAGTAATGATATATCCCTTGCAAATGCTACATTTATAGTTTGTAATACATAAATAAACGCAAGATAGGATCAAAATATGAGGTCAACATGAAAAACTTACTAGTAGTATCAACAATGAAAAGTGTAAGATCAGAACTAAGTAAAAAAGAAATAGTAGAACGATACAAAACTAAAAAAAACACTTTACACGTTGCCGGAAAATAACATTTGCAGGATTAGCAACAATGATACTGCTAGGAGCTAAAATGAGCCTCAGCAACAAAATAAGAACATTTTTCAAGAAAATCAAAGCGCTTGATAAAATAATTAGTCCAGGAGGACTACACCAAGCAAGGAACAAGCTAGATCCGAAGCTATATAAGCATCTCCAAAATACAATATTAAAAACTTTTTATGAAGAAGCGAAAGATGAAAATAAAAAATGGAAAAATAATCAGATCTATGCTGTAGATGTAAGTACAATCAATTTACCAAAATCAGAGGAAACTTTAGCATTTTTTAGTGTCCAAAGTAATCAAAGCCCAACTGAGAGAGTCCAAGGCTATGGAAGTTTTTTATATGATGTTTTAAACGAACTTCCTATTAACCAAGAACTTGAAGCAAAACAATCTGAGATAAAGTTTGTCTTTGATTCTCACTGCCAGTAATGCGTTAGTAGCTTTACATAAATCTTTAAGTGTTCCTTGCGTTATAAGATGTTCAACTTCCAGTTCTTTCTCAATTGTTAGCGAATTTCTAAAAAGTGACTCTTTCGACTCTGTTTACAAACTAGTCATTCCTAAAGAAAAACGACTTGAGTGGAAAAAATATAATTTACCATCATCTGTAAATGTTAGGTTAATAAAAGTTATTCTTCCGACAGGAGAGGTTGAAGTTCTTCTTACTACTTTACTTGATCAAGAACTTTATCCTCTTGATGACTTTGCTTGGCTATACCACCAACGTTGGAAAATAGAAACCTATTTTGATCGTCTCAAAAATCAGTTAGATGTTGAGCGTTTTTCTTCTGGTTTTTTATTACATATTGAACAAGACTTTTATGCTCGTGTTTTTATGAGTGCTCTTGAATCCATCGTTATTAAAAGTGAACAACAAATTCTTGACCAAGAATGCGATAAAAAAAATACTAAATATCGATATCGTATCAATAAGTCTATTTCGTATGCCGAACTTCACGATGAAGTTATTGCTCTTCTTTATGATGAAAGTATTCCTATTGAAGAAGCATATGCTGAAATAAGAGTTCTCTTTCGTTTGTCTCCTTCTCCAATAAGGCCTGATAACAATGCGCCTCGTGTTAAGAAGTCTGCTAGCTATCAGCTTTGGCATCAGAAATATAGGAAAAAAACAGGACACTGAAAGTGCCTGTTTATCAAGGCTACATCTCTATATCTTAGATCTAGCCTTGATAAATACTCGTTTTTTCTTAACTAAATGACGTTGCCCTGTGGGGGAGTAATCGGCGAAGCCGATTGTGGGGGCATCGCATACCAGCATCCATCTCATACCAGCATCCATCGCATACCAGCATCCATCAATACCTCAATTTTTATTCACACAATTTTGTTGCGATGTCAATCTCGGAATGTAGAGTTCTGTGTACAGGGCATTTGTCTGCGATTTTCAAACAGCGTTGGCGCTCTTCCTCTTGCAAATCACCGATGAGTTCAATTTCGCGATAGATGCGGTCTACTTTTCCCTCTTTGGTTTCGCAGTGTTCACAATCACTCGCATGAATCTTTTTATGGGCCAGTTTTACCCGCACTTTTTCTAATGGCCATTTTTTACGATCAACATACATACGAATGGTCATCGCAGTACATGTCCCCAGGGCGCTGAGTAGGTAGTCGTAAGGTGTTGGTCCGGTATTGCCTCCGCCAACGGCAATGGGTTCATCCGCCCCCATACTGTGTTTTCCCACTTTGACTTCACAACGAAAACCGGAATCGTTACTGACCACGACTCTGGGGTCTGCATCTTCTTTACTGTCTTGCATCGAAGCATCTAAATAACGCGAAGCCCAACTCGCAATGGTATCGCCCACATACATTGCGTCTTTACTTTGTGAAACAAGATGGTCCACTGCGTCTAGAGAAACAAAACTTTTTGGATGTAAGGCCGCTTGAAATATTTGTGTGGCGTTACTAATGTCCACGATCTCGTCAGACGGTGAGTGGAAAATGAGCAAGGCCTTTTGCAAATTGCGTATGGTATCTTTCATTTTGTGTTGGTCTAGGTCATCGAGAAATTGTTTTTTTATGCGAAATTTGCGACCGGCAAGCATGACTTGTGCTTCTCCGTCACGGTTGATTTCTTCCTCCTTGTTTTGCAGCAGTCTTTTCACATACGATGGTTCGTAGGGTGCACCAATGGTGGCTATCGCTTTTACAGAACTTATTTGTGCCGCGGCTTGCAATACCGCTGCGCCACCTAGGGAGTGGCCGATCAGTAACTGTGGTGCTTGTAAATTTTTTTCCATAAATTTGCTGGCTTCGATCAAATCGTCGACATTGGAGGAAAAATTGGTGTCGGAAAAATCACCTTCACTTTGTCCCAAGCCGGTGAAGTCAAATCGCAGTGTCGCGATACCGCGTTGTTTGAGAGCTTCTGTTATATTGTGTACGGCATTGAGATTTTTCGAGCACGTGAAGCAATGGGCAAACAACGCGTACGCCGTTGGATTTTCTGGGGCGTCGAGAGTGGCGGAAAGTGTCTCGTCGTCGCAGTTTTGAAAAGAATACTTTTGATTCATCGCTTTATCTTTCTGTTGTGCAGGTAGTTGTGTAAGTCGTCCAATTTACAAAAAGAGTTGATGGAAATTCTAACCGGTCTCCACTAGTGTGTCAACTCTCTTCACCGGAGGGTTGACAAACACAATAGTTACTCAGTGAATAAATCGATGACTAAATCACCATATTACCGATGACAAAACCAAACATAACCGCAAAAACAATGGTCACGAAGCCTGGTATCATGAAAGGATGATCGAACACATATTTTCCTATTCTGGTGGAACCTGTTTCATCCATTTCCACCGCCGCGAGTAGAGTCGGGTATGTTGGGAGAACAAAAAGAGCACTTACTGCTGCAAAAGCGGCAATCGCTGCCACAGGAGAGACACCGAGAGAAATAGCGGTTGGCATCAACGCTTTTGTTGTTGCGGCCTGGGAATAAAGCAACATACTGGCAAAGAACAACACCACTGCAAGAAGCCACGAATAGGAACGCAGAAGTTCGCCGCTAAAGTTTTTGATTTCATCAATATGATTGGAGACAAATGTATCACCTAGCCACGCGACTCCTAGAACACAAATACACGCGCTCATTCCCTATTTGAAAGTCGACATCGACGAAATTTCTGCAAGGTCTACTTTACAGATGAGTGAAATGAGTGCTGCGGCGAGTAGCATAATGGCGACAATGGCGTCGTTTCTGGATATGGTAGGGTTTTCGATAATCGCTATCTTTTTTGAAATGAAAGTTGCGTACGTCACAACACAGAGAATGGCGGTTAGAAATATCGCTACGGAAATTTTAGATTCTTTTGTGGGAGAGTAGTCGGTTTCGCCTTTTATTTTTATTAAGCCTTCTTTGAGTTTGTTCTGATATACCGTATCTTTTTCTAACGGCTGTCCTAAAAAATTTGCCGCGATTGCTCCCACTACGCAGGCGAGTGCTGTAGATGGTATGGCAATCGCTAGGAGAGTAATATAGGAAACTCCCAAAGGTTCTAGTAATCCGGCAAAGATCACTACCGCTGCGGAAATGGGAGAGGCGGTGATGGCAATTTGCGAAGCAACAACCGCGATACTCAGAGGACGGGAGGGACGTATGCCTTGTTCCTTTGACACTTCGGCAATTACGGGCAGTGTGGAATAAGCGGTATGTCCCGTACCGGCAAGTAGAGTCATGGTGTACGTTACCATTGGTGCCATAAAAGTGATGTGTTGTGGATTTGAGCGCAAAGCTTTTTCCGAGAGGTGGACAAGGTAGTCCATTCCTCCGGCTTTTTGCATGGCAGCAATCGCCGCAATAACTGCCATGATAATCATAATCACATCTACGGGAACAGAGCCTGCCTTCAAACCCAAAAACATGGTAAGGACAATAACGCCGGCCCCTCCCGCATAGCCAATTCCTATGTTTCCCATTTTGGAACCAAGAAATATGAAAAATAAAACTATTGAGAACTCAAGCCAAAGCATCACGATCTCCTAAAAGTGCCTAAAGAGAAATGGAAACAACCTGCTGGCTGTTTTGCCGTGCCGATTGCATTTAGACACTCTGCGGAGCTTTGTTTTACTTACGGTGAATCGCATCATCCGCGTTGTAACACACAATACTTTTTTGTGGATATGAAAACATTCTTAACACAGTTAAGTTTTTTGAAGATATGAAAAAAGTATCTTGTGGTGGTGCATCGTGAGTTTTTTATTCCTTGCCAAGTAGTTTTAGTGACCATTTCTGTCCGTCGGTGTGGTTTGGTCGGTCATGACACACTGGCCCACCGTCGACGTCGTTCCCGGCAAAGATTCCCAGACTATTTCCGCTATTTTTACAATACAAACGGAAGTAACCTTTTTCATCTGGCACAGGAACGATTAGCCATTTTTGACTGTTCATTTTATTGGGCCTTTCTTGAGAAACAGGACCACCGTTTATTTTGTTTCCACGAAATGGATCTAAGCGCAAACCACTCACTTTAGACTTTAGATGAAAATAACCAGGCTCTCCTTCTACGGGTGAAATTAGCCACTGCTGTGCGGCTCTTTTTGTCGGTTTTGCCTGACAAATTGGTCCTCCAGGTGTTTTGTTACTATAAAAAACATCGAGGGCTTTGCCGGTCTTTTTGGAGATCACTTGATAGCAACCTTTGGCAACCTCTATTTGTTCCACTAGTTGTAAACGCCATTTTTGGCTTTCGCCTTCATTTGCTTTCGCTTGCGCCACGGGGCCACCGTTGACATCGTTGCCGTGGAAAGGATCTAGATGCAGGCCACTTGATTTCGACTTTATATAAAAGTGACCGGGTTCATCTGCGATGGCGACGAGTAACCACTTTTGTGTATCGCGAGAGCTTAGGTGTGCTTGGCAAACAGGACCACCGTGAATTTTGTTGTCGTAAAGAACATCGAGAGCATGGCCACTGCTTTTTGCCATGAAACGAAAGTGGCCGGGTTCGTCTACAATAGGAACCACCAACCATTTTTGCGTATCGCGTCCCGAGAATTTGGTTTGGCAAACAGGACCGCCATCTACTTTGTTGTTGTAAAAAACATCTAAAACATGACCTGTTCCTTTGTTGGTTACGGTATAATAGCCTAAATCGACTTGTGGTATTTGATCGGCCAATAACAATGTTGTTGTTGTCAGTAATAAAATAAGTTTTTTCACTCTGAAGCCTCCTTTAAAAATTTTCGTTGTGTACGCCTTAACAGACGGAAGTAAAAAAAGAATGGTTTAGTGGAAATTTTAAAATTTATTTATACTTGTGTTGGGGACTTACGTTTATGAGTAAGGACATTATCATTTGTTGGGATTTTGATGAAACGTTGGGGTATTTTCGTCCCATGGAGTTTCTTTATTTGAAGCAACCTGTTCCTCAGGAAATGCCAAAGCCTTTTTTAAAACCAGGTATTGCAGAAGGCTTACAATCTCTCGCGCATTTTACAAATATTGTCACCACCGCGGCGATCGGAGAATACGCGCGTTTTGCTTTAAAAGAATTTGGATTGCTCGATTACTTTTCGGATGTGATTGGCCGCGAAGATGGAATATATACGGCTTGTGGCAAGGACTATTCGATTGTTGCTGAACGCTTTGACTTTAATGAAAACGATGTGGCGCAGAGGTTAATTATTGTGGGTAATGATAGTCGCGTAGATCCTGACTGTTACTTCCGTGGGGTGGTGATGATATATGACAAGGATATGGTCGAGTATCCGGCGGAGATTATCGTGGAAACTATCCAGGCATTGGTAGAAAAGGGAGACAACAATCCCGAAGCGGGTTTCAAACGTTTTATTGCCGAAGCGCAGCAAGGCACTCCTTGGGAACATGGTGTGGTTTCGTTGGAAAAAATTCGTTTCTCCATCGATTATTTTGGCAACTTTATTCGCGAAACGGTACATCCCATGATTATTTCACCGCGATTTATTGATTCAAAATAAAAATACGTGGCATACTCCATTAAAAAAATTCGCAATTCGCGGTTTTGCGCTGTAGAATTTAATTTCGAAATGCGTCATCCAACCATATCTTTTTTATCTTTAGAAGAGTGTTATGAAAGTTGTTTTAGCTGAAAAACCCTCGGTGGCCAGAGATCTCGCGCAGTATCTTGGTGCGCGTACAAGGCGTGATGGTTACTTGGAGGGAAATGGGTATTGTGTTACTTGGGCTTTTGGGCATTTGGTCACCTTGAAAGAGCCGAAAGACTATGATGCAAATTTGAAGCGTTGGTCTTTGGCGACTTTGCCATTTATTCCAAAACAATTTGGGTTGAATGTGATTGCCAAGAGCCACACACGTAAGCAATTCCGTATTGTTTGTCAATTATTTCGCGCTGCGGAGGAGTTGATTTGTGCTACGGATGCCGGACGCGAAGGGGAGCTGATTTTCCGTTATATTCAAACGATGAGTGGGTGTGGTGCTAAACCATTTTTTCGTTTATGGTTAAGTTCTTTGACCAACGAAGCGATCGCTGCGGGATTTAAAAAATTGCGACCGGGGTGTGACTTTGACAATTTGTATATGGCAGCTCGTTGCCGTAGTGAGGCGGATTGGGTGGTGGGAATTAATGCCACGCGTTACTATACGCTATCTTTTGGGCAAGGAATCTTGTGGAGCATTGGTCGTGTACAAACGCCGGTACTTGCGATGATTGTCAAGCGTGAGGAGGAGATCGAGAACTTTGTATCGAAACCGTTTTGGGAGCTGCATACCAAATACCGCAACGTGAGTTTTAAGTTTTCGGGCAAGCGATTTGAGAAGTACGAAGACGCGCAGCACATGTTGCAAAAATGTAAAGATGCGGATTTTTCTGTGGAGAAAATCGAAAAGAAAAAAGAAAAAGAGAATCCACCACTTCTTTATGATTTAACGTCTTTACAGCGCGAAATGAACAAACAAAAATCTCTTTCGGCGGACAACACTCTAAAGATATTGCAAAACCTCTACGAGAAAAAGTTGATCACCTACCCGCGGACAGATTCACGTCATCTCAGTAGCGACATGAAACCTGGAATCCCCAATGTTTTACGCAAATTATCGCAAGTGGCTGGCCAAAAGCTATCTCGTTTGGACTTACAGAAATTACCTTTTTCCAAACGTATCATCAACAATGCCAAAGTTAGCGACCACCACGCCATTATCCCCACAGGAAAAATAGCGCATTTGTCGGGGATTGAGGCCTTTGTTTTTGAGGAGATTGTCAATCGCTTTATCGCGGTTTTTTATCCCGCTTGTATAAAGGATGCCACATATGTGGAAGGGGTAAGCAATCAAGTTCCTTTTAAGGTAAAAGGTGTTACGATTGTGGAGCCTGGCTGGACAGTTTTGTATCCGAAAAAGCCTTCGAAAAACAAAGACAAAAAAGAGGAGGTGGTCTTACCCGAATTTCAGTTGCATGAAAAAGGCCCGCATCAGCCATACACCGAAGAGAAAAAAACACAACCGCCAAAATCTTACACAGAAAATACACTACTCGCGGCGATGGAAAATGCGGGGAAAGTGGTGGAAGATCAGCAGTTGAAAGATGCCCTCAAGGAACGTGGTTTAGGTACTCCGGCGACACGGGCATCTATTATCGAAACTTTACTGCAACGAGGTTATATTGTACGCGAAAAGAAAGCCGTACGTGCAACGAATAATGGTCGTTATCTGGTTTCTATTGTCCATAACAATCATTTAAAATCCGCTGAATTTACCGGTGAGTGGGAGTATCAGCTCAAGGAAGTCGAGCGTGGTAATCTTTCCAGTGAAGCATTTATGGGTAAAATTGCTTCTTTTGTTGCGGAATTATTCCAAACGCGTGACCTATACGTAAACAACTCTGTATGGGGAAGTTGTCCTTTGTGTAAGCATCCGGTGATTAGAGGAAAAAAAGGTTACGGTTGTTCGCAGTGGAAGGCGGGCTGCAAATTTGTTTTGTGGCCACAAGTGAACGGACATCTTCTCACCCCACAACAAGTTCGCGAATTATTGCAATTTGGAAAATTAGGCAGGCTTCTTTCATTGCAAAAAGAAGGCAACACAAATCACTACTTTGTGCAATTGACCGCTTTGGGCCATATCAAAGCGTGGTTGATTACCCACAAAAAATCAAAGTTCCAGAAGTTCTCTAAGGCAAAAGCCAAAACGTCTTCTTCTACACAGACGAGTAAACCGAAACCGAATACGCAAAGTGGTAAAAGCTTAGGAAGTTGCCCGCTGTGTGAGAGTGCGGTTATGAAAAATAAAAATGGTTATCAATGTTCGCAAACACCTTGTCGCTTTTTGATTCCCTTTGAGATTGCGGGAAAAAAAATTCAAAGTCGCACGGTCAGTACGTTGTTAAAGAACGGCAAAACTTCCAAGCTGTCGGGATTTCAAAACAACGGCAATGAGTTTAGCGGCCGTCTACATTTAGAAGACGGTAGCGTAGTTGTCAAATAAATCGCGCAATGGTTTTTCGCGATATTTATTTACGATATCACTTGTTTGCGATACAATATTCCTTCTTGAAGTAACTAAAATTATACTCTTGTGGATGGGATGAACAAAATGCGCACCTACTTGTTTGTTATTGCTGTGCTCACAGTTCTGTGTAGCTCTTCTGTATATTGCCAAAATTTAAAGTCGACTCAGATACAAATTCGCACACTGCTAAATGACCCCGCGATTGCTTCGGCCCATGTCGGAGTACACATCGAAAATTTGGAAACAGGGGAAATTGTCTACAGCCAAAATCCGTACAAGCTATTTCTTCCGGCGAGCAATTTAAAGGTTGTCACCACCGCGTGTGCGTTGTCACTGCTCGGACCTGATTATCAATATGAGACAAAATTGTATACCGACGGAAAAATTGACAACGGCATTTTACAGGGAAACCTCTACATTCGCGGCTGTGGTGATCCGACAATCAATGAGCATCATTATGAAGAGAAGTCACACGTTTTTCGTTCTTGGGCAAACACACTTAAGCAAATGGGAATTCGCAAAGTTCAAGGTCAAGTAATCGGAGATGTGACCGTTTTTGGCAATGCAGAAATCGGCTATGGTTGGGAAAAAGACGATCTTATTTATTACTACGGCGCAAAAACAAGTTCGTTGACGTTCAATGACAACTGCATCGATTTGGTGATTTCTCCTGCGTCAGAAGTAGGGAAATTGGCAATCGTTACGCAAAAACCACTGCCCGACTACTTAAAAACTCATAATCATGTCACTACCTCAGTCAAAGATTCTTCTCGTTCTTTAAAATACATGAGAGATTCTGCCTTTGCTGGATTGAAGGTGAGTGGACAAATGCCGGTAGGAGCAGACGCTAAGATTTTTTCCACCGCGGTTCCCAATCCCGCAGATTTTTTTCTAGCGAATGTGTTGCAAACGTTTAATAAACAAGGTATTCACTGTGAGAAGTATACCATTTCGCAAGCGGTCGACTATACAAATAAGAAGCCACTCTTTACACATAAGTCTCCGCCGTTAAGAGACATCATCAAAATCATCAACAAGCAGAGTAATAATTTATATGCCGAAACCGTGTGGAAAACGATGGGTTTGGAAATAGGTGGATCGCGTAACAACGTGGTAGAGGTCGAAAAAAAGTTTTTAGAAAAGCTCGGTATTGCCGCGGAAGATATTTTTATTGTGGATGGATCTGGTCTATCGCGTCACAACATGATTGCTCCACAGCAAATGATCCAAATTCTCAAATATATGCACCGCAGCCCTCATGCGCAAGTCTTTCGCGACTCTTTGGCAATCGGCGGCAAAGACGGGACTCTTAGAAATAGATGGCGAAATAACGAGGCGGCGGGTTCTATTTTTGGCAAAAGCGGTTATCTAACCCGTGTCATTACCCTTTGTGGATATGTTTATAGTAAAGCGGGCGGTAAGTATGCTTTTTCAATTATGGTGAATAACTACAAAACAAGGAATGTCGCTATTCGCAATATACAGGACCAAATAACTACAATTCTGTATCATAGTAATTGAGATTCAAGAGTATAAGTATGCTAGTATTTGGTGCCCCCACAATCGGCTTCGCTCTCCCACTGGGCTGTCATGGGTAGGTTTTTTATAAAACATTTACCAAAAGGTACTTGTGTCTAAAAACAGATATTGTTTCAAACTAAATTTTCCAGAGGTGTCATTCCCGCGGAAGCGCATACCTGTCAAGTTAAGATGTAAAATATTTCTAAATAAAGACTTACAAAACCGTGTCATTCCTGGCTTGACCAGGAATCCACAAAACAAAGTTAAATTGTATGCGCCTGGATCCCTGATCAAGTCAGGGATGACACTGGTAAGGTAGTTTTTTAGTTTTAGAGAAAAAATGTAATTCTTTTATTTGTAGTACTTTATGTCTTAGCTTGACAGCCATGCGCGGAAGCGGGAAACCAGCAATATAGATTCGACTTGAAAGCGCCTGGGTCCCTGGTCAAGCCAGGGATGACAACCTAGAGATTTGTAGTTTAAGAGTTTTTATCTCTTTTCTTTGTATGCACTTAACAAAAAACCTACCTTATCAGCCGCCAGTGAGGGAGTTGACGTGTCAAAAAGTGTTGAAAAAACGCAACTTTGGTTCGAAAGAACCTGAAAAGGATTATCGATGACAAGAATATTTCTCTTAACTTTTATGTTGGTGTTGTATGCTCAAGCACGACAAGATTCATTGCAGACGATTGGAACCGATTATTTTACGCTACAAGTTTCGTCGAAGTGGAAAATACAGAAAACTGCTATCGGTGTCGTGGCTATTTCCAGTAAGGGAAGGATAAAAATAGCCGCTGTTCCTGGTATTGATTTTTCAGATGTAAACTCGCTTGCTTTTTTGATGTTGGTGAATGAAAACGCTCGTGAAGATATGGATATGCTCGCTTTGGATAAAAAAACACAATTTGCCGGTCTCAAAGCGAGAGAAATAATTCTTGGAAATTCTAAAAATCAAAGATTACAATTGATTGGCTTCAAAAAAGACGGAGTAATGTTTATCGTCGTTATTCATGGTTCTCTGGTTTTTGTAGAAAAATCTAAAAACGTAACCCGAACATTCCGATTTAAAAAATTTTCTCAGCATACCTCAAAAAGCCTAAAGATGAGTAAAAAACTGCAAAAAATAAACCATCCACTTTTTTCACTAAATATTCCAGATTCATGGAAATATGAAGATTCTTCCAAATATGAAGATTCCTCGAATATGTTGTCCGCATATAGTGAAGTTGCTATCAGAGGGCAAAGGGCAACGGTGATCATCATAACGCATAAAACAAGAGAGGTACAAGGTCAATACCTCCTTCCGCTATTTCTTTATCAAGAAATTACCAAAGATAAGACGATGAAAGTGGTAAAAGGAAAAGACATTTACTTGGAAAATTCGCGGGCGTGGCTAAGAATCAAGAAATTTGAAGGCGGTCAAAATCTGAGACAGAAGATCTGGACAGTTTTTTGTTACGATAGATCTGTACATTATACGCTCATTATCAAAGCACCGATTGCCATTTGGAGCAAAAACCCTACATTTGCCATGTCGATGGTTAAAAGTTTCCGCCCCAAATAATCGCGGGGGAGTGTACTCTATTTTTTGGGTGCAACAATCATAGTAAACTGCATTTTCTCAAAACACAGTTTACTATTTTTGAAATCTGACCTAACAACTCAAACGCAAATTTTAGTGATCGTCAAAGAAATCTCCACCGTCATCGTCTTTGTTTTTATTTGCGTCGTCGCTAAAAAAGTCATCACCTGAAACTTCTCCGTTGTCCACACCGCTACCAAAAGCATCCCATTCGCATAAGCCTAAGCGATAGAGTGTCAATGTTGCGTTCATGCGCTGCGCTTGTTCGTATGTGAAAACATTTTGTACGTTGTCGTCACAGTAGTCCATGTAGTTTTCGAACATATCCTCTGAGCCGCAACTGTGGGGGCGTTGACGTGGATGACCTCTGTTTGGTCGACCGGCTAACGGAGTATCGCTTACTCCATCGTCTTTGTCACAACCGCCGTCTCCCCAAATGTGTCGTAAACCTAACCAATGTCCCACTTCATGTGTGGCGGTTCGTCCTAGATCAAAAGGTTTTTTTGCACTTCCGCCGCGTCCAAAAAAGCGTGTTCCAATGACAACACCGTCTGTCGTATTGGTTTTTTCTTGCCCTAGAGAGCGCGATCCGTTGGGAAATTGTGCGTATCCGAGTAGACCGCCACGTACGCGGCACACCCAAATGTTGAGAAAACGCGTGGTGTCCCATGCATCTTTACCACCTAGCTCGGAGAATTTCATTTGTTCTAGTTGAAATACACTTACTTTTGTGCGTGTACGTGTGATTCCTGTTGTTTTACGCCAGTGAGCATCTACTTTCGCCAAGCGAAATTCAATCATTGTATCTGTGGCGAGTGGATGCCTGGTGTACCCTTTGGTGCCACGTTTTTTGCGGTAATCCTCGTTTAAAACTTGGATTTGAGAATGGACTTGTCTATCGGAAATGTTATCGCGTTTGTCTTTCCAGATTATGTGGACCACCACAGGTATGACACGCACTTTTCTAGGGATAGCATTTTCTTGTCTTTTGAAAACATACTTTTTTAACTTAGTTTCTGTATCCCTTATCTCTTCGTAAACCTGCGGGTTATCTTTGCTTAACAGTTTTAGGTACGGTATGTAGCCGCATTCTCGTTGGGCATAACATATTGTTGTTAGGTAACATAACGTCAAAACAATACAACTTCGCCAATTCGACATAATATAGGCTCCTTAAATCATTCATATACTCTTTACTTGAAGACACTTCAAAATCTTTTTATACATTTACTGTGCAAAATTCGCGCCGACTAAAAAAGGTAAAGCGCATAGGTATTTATTTTAAAACAGTAGGCTTTACAACCGGTTGTCCATTTTTGTCAAAAAAGGGAGAGGGGCGATGCATACCTTTTATTTTCCAAATAAACATTTTGAGAAAAATTTTTGCAAGAAGACCAAGGGGAAAACTCGAAGGTTTTTTCTCGCCGGGAATTGGTTTTATTGCAAATTTGGAATGCACGTTTCCACGACGTGGTCCAAGATTTTGATCTCGTACACTATCATCGTCCATGATATTGTGAATAGTACCAATGAATGCCATCCCTGCGGATATCGTATTTCCAATGGGAGTTTTACAACATTCCGTGTACCAACGAAATAGTCCTTTTTCCTTTAAACGCACGCAACGAAGTTGTTCAGAACCTTGTGTAAATTTGATTTGCGAAGGCGTTATTTGAAAGATATCGGTTCCTCCGTACTCATCGAGAATATCTGATCTACCGAGATATTGGGCAAATTTTTGGCAATCGTCACAATAACATGTCAGTCGCACACCGGATTTGGCGGATACATTAGAGGCCATTCCTTGTACGCTACCGCAACTACACCTCAACGGGACATCAACCATATGTTTACTCCTAAAAACTATTTACGGCTCTTACATATTATGAAGTCGGTCTATATTATAATAGGAAATATAAAAAATATGTAGTTGAAGTTCTGTTATAATTGCTTATATTTGTATAAATTCTATAACCCGAGCCCGCTTCCGATCCCGAGCCCGCTCCCGAAAATTTTTCCAAAAAAATTACGATAATCATTTCGACGATGCATCAAAGTTTACAGTGTAAATGATTCAACAGGTGTTTCGGGCTGGGAAGTGTTGGCGGGCTCGGGCTGGGGAGTGGGCTCGGGCTCGGGAGTGGGCTCGGGCTGGGGAGCGGGCTCGGAAGTGGTCATTATTTTTTTTTACAAAGGAAGACAAAAATGTATCGGATATGGTTTTTCATTATTCTTTTTGCAAGTGTCCTATTCGCTAACGACAAAATACATTGTCATGTGACAAAGCATTCTGACCAAAACTCTATTCGTTCGCAAGGAAATGGCGACTCTGTGGCAAATGCTTTTGAAGCGATACAAATTTTTATGTCTGTTCAGACGCAGCACCCCGTTGCCGATTGTCGCATTGAAGTGATGGTTCCACAAAACGTGTTTGTTATTTCCAAAAGTTTTGCAAAGCACTGCCTGTTGTCCGCGAATCAAACCCTGTGGTTTACCATATTGTGTAATGAGAACTTTGCGCTTCCTCAAGTTGAAGTACAAATACAGTTCTTTGAAAAAAATGTTGCGGTAGGTAAAGCGGTATACTCTATACCATTTGCACAAAAAATTGACTGGCAGCAGAGATATCAAAGGATCACAAAAACACCCATCGAAAATATTTATCAAAATTTATCGCGTTTACAGCAACTCATTTATGAGCTACAGCAAATTCTGATGGCCGCTTCGCGGCAAGGTGACATTGCGTTGCAATATGCGGTAAAAAAAGAGCTTGATTTGTTGGTGCTGATCGAAACGGTGCAAAAAAAATGTAAAGTGGTTGCGCAACAGTTGCAAAAAGTAAAAAACAACCATTGGCGTCACGAAACCAATACACCGATATTACAATCAGCAAAGAGCACTTTAGTGTTTCTACAAAAAAAAGACCTCAGTGAGATTCCCGATGAATTGCGACAAAAAGTATCGCAACTCGAAATTAGACAAAGAGAACTCGCAGAAAGAATTGCCCAAAAAAAATCGCAAAGGTATTTGAGTACCATACAAGAACAGCAAAGGTGGGCGAAAGGTATTCGCATCTATAGCTGGACAAGAGTGCATACATCGAGAAAGCACTTGCAAAAAAAAATCGAGATAAGCGAAAAGGCGTACCAAAGTATCCTGTCGGAAACAATACGTCACCAAGCGCGGAAAATGATCGAGGAAATGTACGAAAAAGACAAAGAATTAGTACAAAAGCAACTTGATCAATACCAAAAATGGGCGTTAAACACTATTTTAAAAGCTTTCCAAGGGTACTCGGGAGAGTGGGCTATTTCGGAGAAAGACGCCAAGAAAATTTTAAAATATTCGGATATCAAAAAAATAGATTTTCGTTATCTTTCCCCGGCAACAGCGCGCGCGGTAAATAACGTACTGCAAAAGTTGTTTGCCACAATGGGAACCAAAAGCGCGTTTATGATCGAGAAAACCATGAGTGAAACGCCAAAGACTACTCCGGATAAGTTTTAGTTGAACTTCGTAATAGAAAAAACGACTTTGGTATGCGATGCCCCCACATCGCACACTAGCAAATACCAACACTTCTATGGATAGAGGCCATCATGAAATCCATTCGCGGAAAAGCACTCTCCGAAATTGAGGACAACATCGAATACTATGGGTGTACATTTCATTTTCAGAATAATCCCCTATGGTTAGATAAAGTCAAAATCACCAACTGCCTCTTTGATAATTGTAGCTTTCGCGATGGGGGGATTGCCATTTCTCATGCCGCAAATTGCCGTTTTACTCATTGTAGTTTTACAGATCTTGTTATCGATAAACAACAAGATAGCGTTTGGCAAAATTGTCATGCGCATCACATTCGTTTGGAAAACATCACAGACCCACTCTCCTTTTTGCAAGATATACAGGTATCGTGGCTGTCTTTGAGTAATTGCTATTTAAAAAAAATCCCTACTTTTCAGGTAAAGGGTGTGGAAACTTTGTCTATTTTGAGGTGTCGCATTGACGATGTGACAAATATTTCCTCCTATCGTAATCTCAAAAAACTTTGCTTACGCAACAGCCAAATCAAAAATTTTGTGACAAAAGATAAGTGCGAAGTCACTTTTTTAGACCTAGCGCACAACCAATTGTCTACGTTTCCCCAAATGGAGTACTTTCCGAATCTTCGAGAACTTAACCTTAGTGATAATAGAATAGAAAATCTTTCTACTGTAAAAACAAATAGTTGCCTAGAGGTTTTAAACCTAACAAAAAATAAATTACGCGAATTACCCGCGGAGATAAAGTACTTTCCTCATCTCAGAGAGCTAAATCTCTATAAAAACCAAATAGAGAGCTTCAACGAACTCACCGCGAATAGTTCATTGGAGTCTTTAAATCTATCTCGAAACAAATTGCGTGAGTTGCCAATGGAAATACAGCACTTTCCACAACTAAAAACCTTAAGACTCAATTGCAATTATCCATTGCAAAAATTAGCTCCGCAGATAAGTCGTTTACACGATTTAGAGCAGTTAGAATTAACAGACACAAAATTGGCCCATCTTCCTGGTGAAATGAGTAAACTCGAAAATTTACGATCTCTTGATTTGTGTGGGTCATGTGTCGAAAATCTTGCGACCATTTGCCAAATAACAAATTTAGAGAACTTATATTTGGGAAATTCGCAAATCCGCAATATTGAAGGTATTTCCCAGCTACAACAACTCAAATTAATCGATCTAATCTTTAGTCATTTTTCAGAATTTCCCAAGGAAATATGTGCGTTAAAAAATTTAGAGTACTTGTATATAACTTCGGGTCATATAAGCGAAATTCCGCGTGAAATTTGCCAATTATCCAAATTGAAGCATTTAGAAATCTCCGATCACCAACTAAAATCGTTACCAGCGGAAATGCATGAAATGGCAAATTTAGAGTATGTAGATTTGGAAGGCAACGATGTGAAATCTTTGGAAGAAGATATTCGACGACTCGGTTGTTCGGTGAAAACATATACCGAACCAGATATTCCTTTGCGTTATTTAAATGATGATACAGATGTGGATAGCGATGTCTTTTTCATTGTGGACGACGATTCTCCTCAAGAGATATTAGATGTGGATGATCTAGAGGAGTAATTGTGGCCTCTAATTTTTGTATATACATCGCCCTTGTGGTTGAATGGTTTGCGAAAAGCGCATGTTAGAAGAAATACAGGCGCTATTTTTGAGCTGATAAGAATATTTAAAAGCACCGCCAAGCCATCCAATCCCATGGATATTTTTTCCTGTTTCGGCAATTTCTACGCGTTGTATTTTTTGTTTGTGAAAAACCACCGCAACATAGTTATCCTTCTTCAGCCAGTAGAGAATCGCTGCGTCCACCTCGCGCTTTCCGCTTTTGTCGCTCATCCACCACGTGTTATCGTGTTTGAAAACATTCCATGCGTGGCCGTCGATGAAAACTTTCAGACGATGACAACCAAGACGACGATGATGGTAAACCACCACTTTGTGTTCGTCACAAAAAGACTGTACGATTTGTTCGCCAATGACTTTTTGCTCTTTCATCAAAGAAAATGTGGGTAGAATCTCCTGGGATATTTTCAAATTTGCCAGTTGTTTGCCTTCCTCCATCATTTCCCATGCATCGGAAACGGTACGCGAGTCTTTGCTGTAGAGATTTTCCAGAATGGACTTGTGATAATATTTTCGTGCTTTCATGGCCATGTATAGCCATAACAATCCACTGCTTAGCGCTAGAGCGGTGATGATATGGTGTGAGAATGGTGATGATGTCGCAAAAAATTCGTTGGTGGCGATGATGGTCAAACCACCCACGACTCCGCCTAAAGGGTTGATGATACCCTCCATGATTCCGCGAATGCGGCCGCGGTCTGGTGCTGGTATACCGTTAAACACCAATTGGTAACTTGTGCCTTGCACTGTCATGGCAATAATGTCCCACGAGAAGCGCATAAAAAACACCGCAATGAATACCGGGAACAACCACGTAATGGAAACACCGAGTATAATGGTGGCGGGAAGAAGGCTTAGTCCCAGTCCGACACCTAAGAAGCGCACCACTTTTCCGGTAAGTAAGAATTGCGTGAGTAAAACAACGCTGTTGAGGATAATCGTGTAGTAACCGTAGTAGGTACTCAGTTGTTCTTCGTTGGCAAATGTTGCGTTGAGAATTTTGCCGTATTGGAACTCTTTTAGCGAAGCGACGGTCCAAAACAGAATGCAAATACCTGCAATGGAAAACACCAATAGAGAATGGAGTTTTGAGGAAGCTACACGTCTTTTTTTGGCAAACGGAAACGTAAATTTTTTATCATTGCTACTTGGTAAAACGTCACCGTAAAGACGACCAAAAAGCAAAACCAGGGGTAAAAGAAGTAATAGGGAAAATCCCCAAAAAAACAAGAGCATTTCCGTATCAAATTGTGATAGCAAAACAGGTATGGTCAATCCACCGCATATGCCACCAATCAGTGGCGCTGTGGAAATGATTGGATATAGACGTACACCTTCTTTGGGGCTAAAGGTGTCATTTATAATGGTCCATATTTGTGTACCTGTTGTCGAATAGCCAAGTCCATATCCGCCCATGATAAGGATCACCGGCAACACAAAGCCACCTTTTGTCGAAAACAAAAGCGCACCAACGGTAAGCGCGATTCCGGAAAAAAGGCAATAACAATACAGTAAACGGTCACGGTCCACAACATCGACAAAGTACAAGTAAAAAAACGAACCAACGATTCCAATAATGGCAAAAATAACAAAAGAGTACGGCAGAGTTTCCAGTCCCAATCGCTTCAAAAGAATGGTTTGTACCGCTGCCCAACCAATGACTTTTCCGAAAGACCTGATCAACAACATGGCGGAGAGTATCGCAACTTTGCCGCGCTCGCTTTTCTTAATGGCTAGCATGAGTCGAATGGTAAAATGATCGCATAACTTTAGTTTCCCTGCCGAAAATAAAGTTCCGGCGACTATTTGTGAAAGAGTTTATTCGTTTTCAACCATTATACCAAATGAGCATGCGTTTTATAAATTTATATTTTTTAAGCTTTAGTAGTGATTGGCATCTTTTGCATCGTTATTCTTTGATAAATTTTACCAGCAAACCAATAAGATCTTCGCGATGTTTGGTTTTGAAGCAATATCCAACTTGAAATATTAATAAACCTCAAAGTATACTTAGTTAGCAACACTTTTACTTTAAATTTTTAAGGAGGTCTTATGAAAACACGTATGATATTATCTTTTATGGCATGTTTTTTACTGAACTTAGGGGCCACAACTTGGCGTCCTATTGAAGCTCAGTGTCCTGTTTGCGAAGAAAAAAATGAATTCGCTAGCATTGGTAGTTATGGCAACTACATTTATCAGTGGCCATCAAAATTTCAATACATCTATTGGCCACTCACAGACGCCCATGTTCTTTATAGTTGTCAAAAATGCTACCTGACTTGCTACATGTGGGACTTCCGCAGAATCCCTAAGGAGAAAATTGCAAAACTTAAAGAAGTTTTATCTTCGGAAAAAATCAATCGTGAAGACACTTCTTTCTATCGCGATATTCCGATGACAACACGTTTGGATGTTGCCGAAAAAGTATATAAGGCCTTGGAGAAAACACCGGATTTTTGGTGTACTTTTTATAGAACATATGCGTATCACCATGATAGTGCTGGAGAATATGAAAAGGCAAAACAAGCGAGAAAAAAAGCACTGGAACTTGCGCAAAAATTGATAGCGGAAAATAAAAATCCTGGTACAGACAAAGAGTTGCTTCTGATTAGTGGAGCGATGCACTACTTTTTAGAAAATGAAGATTTGGCGAAAAAGGAATTTGAAAAAGCATTGCGACTAACTTACAGCGAGCCTCAGAGAGAAGAGAGCTACAACAAAGGCTTTGATGCATATCTAACAGAACTCCTCACCGAATACATCAACAATGATGAAAAAGCCAGTCCTTTACGCGAAAAAGGAAAAAGGCTAGTTCGCGAACAATTAAAAAAATTAGAGTCGCAAACTGTGGAAGAACGCATTGCTACTTTGCAAAAAGAAACGACTTTTTTAACGGTAAAAATATATATACTGCGCGAATTGTCTTTTTTTGAAGCGCAAGACGAAAAATTACTTCCCGCATTTGTTTATGCACTCAAACATAAAAATGAAGAGATACAAATAGAGGGGCTCAAGGGGTTGGAAAAATTAGGAGAAAAATCTGCACCTGCGATTTCTTCGTTGATAGAAAGTTTCGCGGAAGCCTCTCCTGAGGTAAGTAAATATGTACAAGAAGCGTTGCTAAAAATTGGAAGCAAGGCAATTCCGCTATTGGAAGAAGCCCTAAAAAATGACAACGACAATATCAAAAAGAACGCTGCGCAAATTTTACAAAAGCTACAAAAATAGACATCCGTTTTTCATTTTACATTGACCGCTAGGAGTAACAACTGTGACGATCCAACTTGTGTGGTTGAAAAAAGATTTGCGTATTTTCGATCATGAACCATTATACGCAGCCCAAAAACACGGCAAGTGTTTATTACTTTATGTCTACGAACCTTCTATTATGAATGCGCGAGATTTTAGTGATTTTCATTTGCAATTTATCAATGACAGTCTGCGCGCGTTGCGCAAAAATTTGAAAGACCGAGGGGCGAACGTCTTCATTGCACACGGTGAAGTGGTGGACGTTCTCGGACAACTTCTCAAGGAATACGATATTTCCCATATTTGGTGCCACCAGGAGACGGGAAACGCGCTCACTTTTGAACGTGATAAACGCGTTCGTAAATGGGCAAAAAAACACAAAATCCCCGTGCATGAATTTCGCCAATTTGGGGTTTTTCGCGGTTTACAAAATCGCGATGGCTGGGCGGCCTTGTGGCATAGGGAAATGTCGCGACCTGTTTTTCCTGCTCCGACAAAAGTTGCCAGTGTTACGCGTCGGCAGTGGGGAAGAATTTGCAGTGCAAAAACACTCGGAATTATACCGAGCAATCACAAGATAGAGCAGCAAGGCGGCGAAAATGTTGCGCATCAAATATTGCGTAGTTTTTTAACACAACGCGGGGAGAACTATCAAAAAGCCATGTCTAGCCCGGTAACGGCGTGGGAAGAATGCAGTCGTTTGAGTCCGTATTTTACCTACGGGAATATTTCCATGCGTTATGTGTTCCGCAAATGTGAAGAAAAACGACAGGAATTGCGCTATGTTCGCGAAGCGAAAAAGTGGCGTATCTCTTTGTCGTCTTTTGCGAAAAGACTGCGCTGGCACTGTCATTTCATCCAAAAATTAGAGAGTGAACCGCGTATTGAGTTCCAAGCGATGAACACTTGTTTTGACAACTTGCGTCCGCGTGAAGTGAACGAGGATTTTTTTACGGCTTGGTGCTGTGGAAAAACCGGATACCCGATGATCGATGCGTGTATGCGTGCTCTCAATCAAACCGGTTGGCTGAATTTTCGCATGCGTGCTATGATCGTTTGTTTTGCTACGTATCATTTGTGGTTGGATTGGCGTCCCGTGGCGCATTATCTCGCCGGAAAATTTGTCGACTACGAACCAGGTATTCACTACAGCCAAATTCAGATGCAATCGGGGGTTACTGGAATCAATGCGATGCGTGTTTACAATCCGACAAAACAAGCGCAAGACCACGACCCACGTGGCACATTTATTCGCCAATGGGTTCCCGAGTTACGTCAGGTACCCGACGAATATATTTTCGAACCACACAACAGCCCTGCGGAGGCAATATTTAACATTGGTGACTACCCTTTGCCGATTGTGGAGCAAAAACTAGCCGCGAAAAAAGCAAAAGACCTCATTTGGGCGGTACGCAAGACCGAAGACGCACGAATACAATCGAGAATTGTCTATCAAAAACATGGGAGCCGCAAACGTAGAAAGCCGAAGAAGCTCGCTTCAAAGTAGTTTCATAGAAAAGTATCTAAATATTTTGCGACAGTTAGGGCCGTTATGAAAATAGACAATTGCCATGCACTATAAACAATTATGTTCAAGTCGTTTGTTACTGCGTAAATTTCGAGCAAACGATCTCGACTTTCTCTTTAAACATTTTTCCGATGCCAATGTCACAAAATTTCTTTATGACCAAGAACCACTAAGTAGTAAAAAAGAAGCGCAGGAACTCCTTTCGTGGGTCATGGACATAGACTCGGGCGATCACATAAGGTGGTGCATCACCCTGAAGGATCAACCTATCGGTACGTGTGGTTTTCATTTGTATGATGCCACGGCCCAAAGTGCGGAAATCGGTTACGATTTGGCTTATGAGCATTGGAACAAGGGATATATGAGCGAAGTTTTAGATGTGGTTCTTAACTATGCCAAACGTGACTTACATCTGCGAACGATCAAAGCTTGTGTGGCAATAGACAACATACCTTCGCAGAAACTTCTGCTCAAACAAGGTTTTGTTTTGGTAGAAACCGATCCTAAAAAACATCTTTTTCGTGGTAAATACTACGCGCACCATATATACTCATTGGCGCTATCAGGTAATTGTAAATTTGAATAGGTAACTCCCTAGAAAGAGCATATTATGTTTACAAGTATTGTTATCGTTGTCAGTAGTGTAGTTTTTTTGATCAGCACTCTCTTTACAGTTGTTGGTGTGTCAAATATACTCAGAAATGAAAATTCTCCCGAAGGGCATATCATGATAACGGTGTACGCAGGCATCGTTAGTTTGGTGTCTCTTCTTTTGATCATAGTTGCCGCCAGAAAACGTTCGCAACAACAGGAAGCCAACGCAACATTGTACGGTCATACAAATGCACAAACCGATCAAGACCAAGCACCTATTGACTTCAAAAAACTAAGTGATGTATTTACCATGAGTATACGCAAGACGTCTATAAAAGGCTTTGTCATTATCAACGTTATTTTTATTGCAATTCTCGTGTTTACATTTTCGGAGTGGAGTAAAGATACTGTCACAACTGTGATTATGGTAATTGGTTATCCGGTCTTTATGTATATGCTATTAAGAGAAAATAGATTTGTGGGCTCTTTTGAAGGGCAAGTGATCAACGTGAACTCTGCGGGAATTTGCGACACAAAAAAAGATATTCATATTGATTGGGATGATCTACAAGTTCAAAATCACGATGCGTTAAAATGCGTACGTCTATCCTCAAAAAGTAATCCTCACTCACGTTTTTCTATTTCGCAGTACATTGATAATTTTGAAAAATTAGAGAACATCATTCTGCAAAAAGCCACGGTTCTTACCGAAAATGATTCGTCCTCTTTGGATTACCAAACCTTTGAAGCAAAAAACAGTATGATGTATGGTGCTATGATCGTAGTCCTTGGAGCTATTTTTATGCTCTTTGTTTTTTACTCATCGTTTCCCTACGCGTTTTTAGTTACTTCCATTGTGTGGTTGCCAGTACTTTATAAAATAGTACAATGGGCGATCAGTGTTCCCATACGTTGTACGATGATGGACGATTACATTGTCTTGCATCATTTTCTAAAACCAAGAACAATAATCGACAAAGACAACATCGAAAAAGTAGAAATTTCTAGAGAAAACAACGAGGGCGAAATTTCACAGCATGTCATGATCAACCTCAAGGATAACAAAAATACGATGTTGTTTACTGATTTCAAAGACCCTTTAGGGCTATATGGCCAGATTGCACAAATGATAAAGCAACACGATTCGCAAGCATCACAACAGGAATGATCTTGACAATTAGCGCTGTTTTGCTTTAAATAAAATAGAGTTCTCTAGTATGGTCTAGAGTTTATTTTATGCTTTAGGAGAAATACATTGAAATATTTCATTATTTTGCTAGGACTGATTGTTGTAAATCTTTCCTTTGCAGCTGAATATGACTACGATTTCAAAGATTCAACCAATGCCGAAGGAATTTACGATTCCGAAGGTGATTTTGACGGATACAATGTAAAGATTCGCAAAATTACAGTTGATAAAGATGTAAAGCATCTTCTCATCACCAACGGTAAAGGTGTTAAGTTTTTTGATAGTGAAGTAAAAGCGGGCGTTACCAAAACCACAATCAACACCAACACCAAGACAAAATACATGACCTTTCGTCTTCAAGGCGAAAATAACATGGCATTTAATTGCAAAATCGTTGTGGAATGGAAGTGGGGCTGGATACAAAAGCCAATTACCATGAGCCTGAAAGTAAACACTTCTGGTTCTAAAAACAAAAAAACTGCCAAAACACTTCGCCCTGTTGCGAAAAGTTTGAATCCTTTGGCTGAAGCATTCGTTGGCAATGATGGCAACACTCACATTGTAAACTTTGAATGCGATACAGACAAAGATGGTTGTGTGAGTGCAAAAGCGCAAAACATTAGCCTGAAAGGTACACATTCGCAAATCGCTCTTCTACTAGCAGATCGCGAATTCAGAAATGTTACTTTATCGATAAACAACCAGGTATTTCGCCCTGAGTTGTCCGTTGCGTTCAATGGATACTACGTCTACAAAATTAACTTACCTGTACGCAACAAAGATGTAAAACTAAGTATCACAGCTATAGGCGGCAAATCAAATTGCGACGCTAGTTTTGTTCTACTTTACAAAGATGTCAACTAAATTTACATCTGTACAAGAGCCGGACAATATGTCCGGTTTTTTTTTGGCCACTTGCAAATACATTGTTAAGGAATGTCAGATATGAAAGAATTTGCGAACTATGATGCGCTTGGACTTGCGGATTTAGTAAAACGCAAAGAGGTAACGCCTTTAGAACTCGTCGAAGAATCTATTCGCCGTATTGAAGAGACGAATCCCAAATTAAATGCGGTGATCATTCGCATGTTCGACCATGCAAGAGAAATGGCGCAAAAACCTGTGTCTGATGGCGTATTTGCCGGTGTACCTTTTCTAATAAAAGACTTGGTATCGACATACAAAGGATTTCCTTTTACCCGAGGGTGCAAGGGCCTAAAGAATTATATCGCCCCCGAAGATAGTGAGTTGATGAAACGCTACAAAGCAACAGGAGTTATTGTTGTCGGAAAAACAAATACTCCGGAGTTTGGACTCATGGGAGTTACGGAGCCAGAGGCTTATGGGCCAACGGTGACTCCGTGGAATGTACAACATACATCCGGAGGATCGAGTGGTGGTTCGGCATCTTCAATTGCCGCGGGCTTCGTGCCTATGGCATCCGGAGGAGATGGGGGAGGTTCACTGCGCATTCCTGCGTCTTGTTGTGGCCTTTTTGGTTTAAAACCCTCACGAGGAAGAACGCCAACAGGCCCCAAGGGTGAACATTGGCAAGGCGCGGCCGTAGAGCATATAATTACGCGAAGTGTCCGCGACAGTGCCGCAATGTTGGATGCGACAAATGGAGGAGACATCGGTTCTCCCTATATCATACAACCGCCCACGCGCAAGTATATGGAGGAAATCACCACAGATCCCGGTAAATTGCGCATCGCTTTTTCGACACAGTCACCGGTAGGAGGTGATGTTCATCCAGAGTGCATACAAGCCGTAAACAATGCGGCAAAACTTTTGTCGGAACTCGGCCATGATGTTGAAGAGAAAACCCCGGATTATGATGGATTGGAATTGGCCACTTCTTATTTGACAATGGTATTTGGCGAGACCGCCGTAGAGATCGATCATCTAAAATCCATGTTGGGAAGAAAAGCCACGCGTAAAGATGTCGAAGCGGTGACATGGACACTTGCCTTGCTAGGGCGTTCTTTTAGTGCGTATGAGTTTGCCAAGGCCAAAAGAAACTGGAACACATTTTCGCGCGCTATGCAGTGTTTTCATCAAACATACGATGTATACCTAACTCCTACGATTGCCACACCACCGCCCAAAGTGGGAGAAACGGCTCCGCGTTTGTTGGAAATCCTTGGCATAAAAGTAGTCAACTTACTCGGATTGGGAAAAACACTCAAGGCATCGGGCATTGTCGACAAGATGGCCAAGCAAATGCTGGAGAAGTTTCCCTTTACACAGTTGGCGAATCTCACCGGTCAACCAGCAATGTCTGTTCCTCTACACTGGACAGCGGAAGGTTTGCCTTGCGGAGTGCAATTTGTCGCTCCTCTTGGTGATGAGGCAACTCTGTTTCGCCTCGCCGCGCAGTTAGAGAAAGCACAACCGTGGTTTGAGAAAACTCCGGTAATCTAAGAATTGTCCTCAATTCTCTTTTTTGCCCATTGTGCCATTCTTTTGACCGCAGTATTATTGTGTTCTAATAATCTATCGATTTCGCCAAGGGCCTTCGTTGCTTTACTTCCCATTTTACCGAGTACTTTTAAAAGAGACACTTTAAGGGGATCATCTAC
This sequence comes from Candidatus Uabimicrobium amorphum, assembly GCF_009002475.1. Classification (GTDB taxonomy): domain Bacteria; phylum Planctomycetota; class Uabimicrobiia; order Uabimicrobiales; family Uabimicrobiaceae; genus Uabimicrobium; species Uabimicrobium amorphum. The sequence goes on along the minus strand of NZ_AP019860.1, from coordinate 6,886,357 downwards.
GCGACGAAGGTTTTGTGCTAAAGAACTTGTTGCGGCGTGACCAAAGCCCACGAGAAGTCGTTCGGCAACTTTGCTAACATGTTCATTTTTATGTGTTAGTAGCGAAACGAGTTCGCGTATCGGTGCCATTTTAAAAACAAGCCGTTTTAATTTCTTGCGCGTCGCTGCGGGAATATTTTTGTTGAGAATGGCGCGTATCAATTCCAATAAAATGTCGCGTCCCATTTTCAAAAGAATTTTTTCGGCGTGTGTTTCGGTGGCTTCATCTTGCAATTCCGCTATGAGATAAGGAACAGCTCTTTTTTCCCACTGCATAATGGTGTTGGTCCATTGTTTTGTTCCGGCGATATGCTTCATCTGAGGAATCACCGTGGGACCCATTTGTAAAATGGCTGCCGCAGCCGCTTTTCGCAAGTTAGTGTCTTGGCTATCGAGTAGATCCGCAAGTGGTTTGACTCCTTCGGTTCCCAAACGACTGAGAATATTTAGTACTAGCGCACAAATCATTGGATTACTGTTGGTCAACTGTTCCGAAAGCGCGGGAATCACATCGGGAAGCATCTCTTTGCAAACCGCAACCATACTGGGAATTGCCACATCAAAACGCACCGCAGTATCCAACATAACCGGCAAGGCATCTGGACCTATCTTCAGCAGCATATTTACCGCAACTTCTTTGTTTATGCTATCGTTTCCCGCCAATGTTTTGGTTAAATCAGCGACCCATGCGCTGTTGTCCTCGGCAGATTTGAAGTTTGCGAAATTTTTCTGAAGTGTCTTTTTGTCTGTGGGAGATGTCACCGGAGTGGTTTCGCCAGTGACTTCGTCATCTTCATCGCTATCGGGATAGTATATTTCGTTGTCATCGGTGTACGTTACGGTCATTTCACCTATTTTGTTTTTATAAATGTCATTGATATCGCTTTTGAGTACATACCTCTCACCGTTTATGCCCGAAATAGGCGTTAAATTATACTTTCCAAAGATATCTTCCTCTTTGAGAAAAATCATCGCATCTTTTTCCAGCATCAATTCCCCCTGTGAATCGTGATGGTCGTCATCGTGGTGTCGATGACCGGCAATATAGTAAAACGTATAGCTGGCGATTTGGATACGGTCGTTTTCTCCGAGAAAAGCACTTTCGTTGTACAATAAATCTTTTTTGCCAATTTTTACGGGTGTCATTTTGCTGAGATTGGTGATATGCACTTTGGGAACACCGTCGTCATTTTCCAAGGTGATCACCGCTTGTTTTCGCGAGATCGTGGGATCTTGGACGACAATCTCATTGCCATAAGCACGACCTATGTAATTGACGCGCTTTACCAAGGGAAACAAAATCTTGCCGCGATTTTGGATTAGACATAGGATAGGAGATTCACTGACGTCATCGCTATTTTCGCTATTGCTGTAGTCGAGTAAATCCATCAATAACTCGGAAGCGTTTTGGTAGCGATTCTTCGGATCAATGGCCACGCATTTTAGACAAATTTCCCGTAAACGCGCATCAATAGAGTTGTGCTTTTCATCAAAAGAGATTCCGCGCATAATTGCCTCGTAAATCAACTCCATATTGTCTTCGGAAATAGCGATTTCTCCGGTTAAAATTTCGTAAAACATCGCGCCAAAAGAATAGATGTCGCTCGTAGGTTGCGGGGTAAATCCATCACCGAACTTTTCCGGTGGTGAATAACGAATCGTTCCCGCAAAACGCTCTTGAATCTTGTTGCCCTTTTCGGCGATACCAAAATCCACAAGTTTAATACGCGGACTTTCCGTTTCGGTGGTCACCAAAACGTTTGCTGGCTTGATGTCCTGGTGAAAGATATCTCTTTTGTGAATATATGCCAAAGCTTCGACAAGCTGACACATATAATTCACAACCGCCACCGTTCCAGGCTTATGATCTTTCACGTAAAGACCAATATCTTCTCCTTGCACAAATTCCATGACGATAAAAGGTAAATTTTTGCTGTTTACTCCACAGTCATAAACTTGCACAATACTCGGGTGATTCAAACTCGCCAACGTTTGTGCCTCTTTTTCAAAGCTATGCAAATCATGACTATCCATTTGCCGATAAATGTGTTTGATGGCGACGTTTCGTTGTAGAAGAGTGTCAAAACCCTGGAAAACGATACCAAAAGCCCCACGATTGATGTCACGAAGAATGTTGTAGCGTTGCATGCGTAGAGTATGCAACTCTTTCGCGGGCCGGTCTTCTACGTAAGTCTCCGCAGGAGAATTATTGCCCAATACTTGGGTGACGTCTGCTTTTTCAAAAAACGTGTTGTTGGAAGACACTTGTGTCGACGGAGGAGAGTTTTTGTAAGTAGAATCTTCGACGACGAAAGGTTCTTTTGGTAGCGGATGGTTTTTCAAAGTAGACTCTTCGACAAAAGGCTCCTTTGCTTGCGGACTGCCTTTCAAGGTAGAATCTTCGACAACAAAAGGCTCCTTTGGTAGCGGACTGTCTGTCTCAATGAACTTCGCCACAGGCTCTTTTTTGTTTACTAAGGATTTAATTTCATCAGAAGAGACCGAGTCTTCCAGACTAAATGGTTGTTTTTGTTTTGCCGAAGGGTCGTCTATTAGATTGAATACTGGCTCGTGGGTGTGGAAAACTTTGTTCCAATCGGTTTTTTTATCGAAGTTGCGCATCACCGCAACCGTTTCTTGGCGAACAAGACTTAATAAATCATTTTTATCGAAAGTTGGAGTGGTATTGCGATGAGAACATTTTTGCAAAATATGCAGATAAATTTTCTCAATTTGCTGATTGGCAATACGACCTTCCAGTTTTTTCTTTAACCAGGACGCGATAGGACAATCATCAAATTTTCCGGTAATCCAACCTCTCACCATCGAAATTGTATAGACATCATGCATTTCTTTTCCTGACCACTTTTTAAAGCACCAGTTTATGTTACACAAGTAAAGCGTTATGCCGCGACGATAATTTATCATAGCATATTTTAAATAAAAAATGAACTTTAACGCGAAACTTTCGTCTACTTGAATAATCGCGAATATCTAGTAGATGGGCCCACTACTCCTAAAAATAAACTCGGACGAAAATTGAACTAGGAGTACCTCATGAAGAAAATAATTATATTTTTTGTGGTATATGGTTGTTTATACGCAGGGATCGTAAGACCGGAGCGCTATATTACGCAACAAAAACACGATGTTCATGTCGCAATACGCAACCAACTTGCCATCACAACCATCAGTCAAGTATTTCAAAATAGTAACAACAATAGTGTCGAAGTTATTTATCAATTTTCGATTCCCGCCACCGCGAAAATACATCACCTTGCGATGTGGATCAATGACCGAGAAATGTCAGGAGCCGTTGTCGAAAAAAATAAAGCGCGTCGTATTTACACAAAAATCATGCAAAAATCGGTAGATCCGGCTCTTTTAGAAGATCAGGGAAATGGAAAGTACCAGATTCGCATTTTTCCGGTGCTACCAAATACACCGCAAAAAATTAAAATAATCTATTGGGAAATGCTGCCCTATGAGGCAGGAAACGTGAGCTACAGATATCTTTCGCCCTCACAAAAGAATTTCAACTTAACGGCGAATATCTTTTCCGATATGCCCATCGTTGACTTTTCTTGTTCCCAATCTACATGTAAGATGAAGCAAACCCCTTCGCAAATACGCTTTAATATACAAGACAATGACAAAAGCGAAATTGAATTTTCTTATAAAACCAAATGTGATCAGTGGCGCATGGATTTTGCTTTTTTTCGTCCGCACGCCAAAGAAAGCGGCTACTTCACAGCAATGATCACTCCTCCGCAAAAAAAACAACAACCCATTGCTAAAGCAATTACTTTTGTCGTCGACATCTCTGGTAGTATGCAAGGGGAAAAAATAAAAAAAGCGCGTCGTGCTCTGTTGTACGCCATTGAAAATTTGCGTGAAAATGACGCGTTTAACGTCATTGCTTTTAGCTACCATACAAAATCTCTTGCAACAAAATTGCTCGCTGCCACTCAAAAAAACAAAGAACGCGGCTATGACTTCATTCACAAACTAAAAGTTTATGGTGGAACAAACATACATGGAGCCGTTAGCGAAGCCCTAAAAATGGAGTCATCACTACCACACACGGTGGTTTTGATCACCGATGGTAAGGACGGTAATATCTATACTCCAAGAGATACACTTCCGAAGAATACGCGTTTGTTTACCTTTGGCATCGGAGGCGATACCGACGTGCGATTTTTGCAGAATTTAGCGCGTGACAATGGTGGTACACATACTTCGATTGCACAGCGTGATATTCATGCACATCTTTCACATTTTTTCGACAAAATCTCACGCCCCATTTTAAGTAGCGTGAAGGTATATTTTTCCGGAGCACAAACTCATGATATTTTTCCAAAAATAGCCCGCGAATTATTCGAAGGTTCACAAATAGTATTTAGTGGTAGATATCGACAACACGGCAAAATACCCGTTACCGTTGTGGGAAAAACCGCAAATCAAAAAATCAAAATACGCAAACACGTAATTTTTCCAAAACAAACGCTGGAAAATTTAGCGGTAAAAGGTATGTGGATGAACCAACAAATCGAATTTCTACTTGGCGAAGAGTACAAAAAAAAGATACAACCGAAGTTTTCTTTTGGCACAGAAATGAAAGACAAAATTATCGCGTTGTCAAAACAAGCGGGTATTGTAACATCGTACACCTCCTATTTGGTTCTGGAAAAAGACGCCGACTACAAAGAATGGCGTATTGCGAAACACCGCTACCAAGACCCTACGTCGGGAAATGTTCAATTCTCAGGAAGATTTGGTGGCAAAAATATAGTGCAAGGCGGTGGCGCTCCGGTATGGTTAAAAACAGAAAGTCTGTTACGCAATTTACAATGGCTAGCGCGACAGCAAAAAGCAGATGGGAGTTGGGGAAATTTGCAAGTAACCATATTATCGTTGTTGTGTTTTTTGAAAGTAAAAGGCGAAGATTTTGCTCCGTCGTACCATCACATTATCAGAAAAGCGCAGCGTTTTATCGGAAAATCTCGCCAAAAGAACGGTTTGATTTCTCGTCGGGAAAATATATGTGATCACGCGATGGCAACTTTTGCTCTGGCAAAACTGTATTCCACGGGAACCTACTCGCCGCTTATTCGCCAGGCGTTACTCAAAAGCTTTGCTCTTTGCGCACAACGAATGCAAAACAATACTTTTCGCGATATAGAAGCCAATGTGTGGCTGTTGATGGCGATCAGAGAAGCGCAACGTCATCATGTCAAAATCGATGATGTTGGTTTGTTGGAAACATATATTCTCGAAAAGGTAGCGTTGTCGTACCACCTCGCAGATAGAAAAAATATTTTGAAAACGGCAATGGTAGGGGTTGCGTTGCAACAACTCGACTATGAACAAAACCATCCCAGCCTTGTGGAGAAAATCACGACTGTGTCAAACGCCACACCACGAAAAAATATAAGTAAAGCTTGGTATTTTGCGATACTTATGTTACGTAAATCTCCCCAAGGAAATTGGCAACGCGCTATGGAAAAAATCTTTGCACAAAACGGTAAAGACAAGACGATTCTGAGTAGAAAAAAAGGTGAAAAGGCTGTTTTTGAGATGGCAATCGCGACCCTAACTTTGGGGGAGATTCGCAGTGTGGAATGAGAACGCAGTAGTGTCTGTCACATGACAGACACTACTGTTGTTTTATAGAGGAGTTTCATTCAACGCGCGAAGTGCTTGTTGCAATTCCGCTGTTGTGGTATTTTTTTCGGTAACGGTAACCTGATCAAAGACATGCTCTACTACCTTGTCTTCGAATACAGTTGCGCGCAGTTGCTGTTGCATTTGTGGATTTTTTTGCACGTACTCCAAGAACTCTTGTTGCTTTCCCGGATACTGACGCGCTTGCTGCATGATCACTTGCTGCAATTCGGCGTCACTCACTTTTACCTTAATCTTGTCGCCAATATCGGCCAGAAACAAGCCTAGGCACACGCGGCGCTCTGCCAACAGTTTGTGTGCGTCCGTGGTGTCAATCTCTCCGTGATTGTGATCGGTAACCTCTGGATTTTCGGCGTGCCACAATTGATGCGCAATTTGCTGCGCTTCACTCTCAACGAGAGTTGGCGGCAATTCGAAAGAAACTAATTTTTCCAATTCGCTAAATAAGTCGCGCTTCATCACCGCACGCGCAACATCGGCATATTCCAACTCTAAACTTTTGCTAACTTGTGTACGCAAATCGTTCAAGTCCTTCGCCCCAAACTTTTTTGCCAACGCATCGTTGATTTCCAAAGGAATTGGTTGGCGGATCGTTTTGATGGTACACTCAAATATCGCCGGTTTACCTGCTAAATGGCTGGCATCGTAATTTTCAGGAAACGTCACTTTGACATTGCGAACTTCTTGGGCTTTTATACCCAAAAGTTGATCTTCAAAACCCGGAATAAAACTTCCCGATCCCAAAACAAGTGGGTAATCTTGCGCTGTTCCACCTTCAAATGCTTTCCCGTCAACTTTACCGACAAAATCCATCACCACTTGGTCACCATTTTGCGCCGCGGTGTCCTCTTCGTAGTCTTTGAAATCCGGTTGAGCTTTCGATAAATTTCCCAGAGCTTCATCGATAGAAGCTTCGTCAATGGTCGCGACCATTTTTTCCAAACGAATATGACTCAGGTCCACTTCGGGAATCGCCGGTAGCACTTCATACGACATTTCAATATGAATATCATCGGCCTTTTGCCAATTCTCATCCTTTATCACAACTTGTGGCTGCGTAGCCGCAGAATGATCAATTTCGTCGAAATGTTTTTTGATGGATTCATCGACAATTTCCTGCATCACTTTGCCAAGAACCTTACCACCAAATTTTTCCTTGAGTACTTGCTCAGGAACCTGTCCTTTTTCATAGCCTTCGACAACGGCATCGGGCTGTATTTTTGCAAAATCTTCATCTAATTTCTTGTTCAAATAATCAGCGCTCACCACAATAGAGTATTGGCGCTTCAGGCCAGAGTTAAGTGTCTCGGTGATCTTTATATTTGCCACGTTTTTGCCTTTCGCTGTAGAATAAAAGATGTGTTTGATAGCTTTTTGCGTCTATTGTAAAGAGTCGCCACTCATAATCAATAACAAAGTTATGATAAATGTAATTTGCTATCAATTAGAATTATCGTGACCTTCACCTTCAATGCCATTGACTTAAGAATAAGTGTTATTCAATAAAAAAATTACAAATCCATGTCATTCCCGCGTAAGCGGGAAACCAGCAACATAAAATTGACTTGTAAACGCTGGATCCTCATTTTCATGGGGATGACATGTACTTGTAAGCTTTACATTATAAGGTATTGCATTTGGCTAAACCTTCTAAACCCTTTTAATTCGCGGATTAAAACCTTAACTTAATGGCATTGATTCCTGCGTTCGCAGGAATGACAAGGGAGCAGTCTTTTTTGATATATTATTTACGCTTAAGTCAATGGGCTTGACAACCACGGTAACGACCACGATTACGATACAAAATTTTTTAGCTGCTGTATTTCTTGCATCCTGAGTTATTTTATCTCATTGACTTAATTGATGATACGCCCTAATATAAAAACGCGATTATTTTACATTACATTGTGTTTTAAAACTCACAATTCATCGCAGCAGGAACAATGCACAACGGTATTTTTCCGCAATAAAATTTGTCAAAGGAAAAAAATGAGAGTTGTTTGTAAATGTGGAGAAAAACTATCGGTTTCCAGTAGTAAAATCCAAAAAATTCAATGTCCCAATTGCCACAGGTCGATGACAATTGACCCACAAAAAATTAAAGAGAAAACCCGTCATTCGCGTAAAACCAAAGACGGGAAAATAACCCCGCGAAAAATAAAAAACTACAAGGTGGTGCGCCAAATAGGGCATGGGGGAATGGGAACTGTCTATGAAGTGATTGACATTTATTCACAAAAACACTATGCCTTAAAATTATTGCCACAGAGCAGTCCTACAAAAAATTTTGAGCGATTTCGTCGCGAAGCTCAGGCTCTTTCGTCCTTACACCACCCAGGTATTGTTCATTTTATTGATGATGACATTGAAGGACAACACCCGTTTATCGTGACAGCACTCGTCGACGGCCAGTCTCTCAAAGAAATCACAAAACCGATGCCTAGCGCACAGGCGCTGGAAATTGTGTATAAAATAGCCGATGCACTTCGCCATGCACATGAAAGCAATATTATTCACCGTGACATCAAACCTTCCAATATTATGCTGACAAAAAGCAATGAGCCTTGTGTTCTCGATTTCGGTATTGCGAAACTGATGGACAGTGAAACATCTTTGACAAAGAGCAACGCCAGACTGGGAACGCCGCGATATATGTCTCCGGAGCAAATTCGTGCACAAAAACGCGAAATTGACCATCGTACCGACATTTACTCTCTAGGATGCGTCCTTTACGAATTGCTAACGGGGAAACCTGTGGTTGCCCACAGAAACATGCAGACAATCATGCGCGCTATTGTGGAAGAAACGCCGATTTTACCCAGTAATATAATGCTAGATCTCCCAACGCATATGGATAAAATCTGTATGAAAGCACTCGAAAAAAATAGCGACAAACGCTACCAAACAATGACCGCATTTCAAGAGGCCCTGCGAATGGCGATGGAAACAAAGCAGCCACGATCGATAACACAACACGACACTGCCGCGACCGAAAATATAGCGCTGAAACAAAACACCAATGTCGATACGGAAACACGACAACCTGAAAACGCGATGCCGCATGAATTTGGTCCCTACCGACTCATAAAGGAACTCGGACGCGGAGGTATGGGAGTGGTTTATGAAGCCGTGGATATGCGTACGAACAAAAAGGTTGCTCTCAAACGACTACTGTTTGCGACAGAGCGAGATAGTAACTCCTTTGTGCGTTTCCGTCGCGAAGCGCAGAGCATTTCGCAGCTACAACACAAGCACATCGTCGCGTTCCACGAAGTGGGAAACGAACCACAACCGTATATTGCCATGGAGTTTATCCATGGCAAAACGCTCGCACAAGTTATTCGCGAACAGCAAATGAGTACCTCGCAGATGATGGACATTTTAATTCGCGTTGGTGAAGCCTTACATGATGTTCACAGCAATGGAATGATTCATCGCGATATCAAGCCAGAAAATATTATGATAGACAAAGATGGCCATCCAAAGTTAATGGATTTTGGGCTGGCCAGAGTAAATGACGAAACGCAAGGTGTCACCCGTACCGGAGACATTATTGGAACACCTGCTTATATGTCACCTCAGCAAATTAACGGCGAAAAAATAGACCATCGCGCGGATATCTATTCCCTAGGAGCCACTCTATACGAAGTGCTAACAAAGCGCCGGCCTTTTGCCGGAAATGAGTGGCAAATCATGAGTACTATTTTCACCGAAGACCCCATAGCGCCGTGCAAATTGAACAAAAATATTTCGGAACGTTTGAGCAGTATTTGTATGAGATGTCTACACAAGGAACCCGCAAAGCGTTACCAAAGTGTAAAAATGTTCGTCTACGATCTCCATGGTTTAAAAAATCTATTCCGCGAAGAACAACATTATCAAAAAAAATACTTTTTGCCCTTAAAGGCGGTGCTATATGTGTCCTTAATTGCATTTATCTCCGCCATCGCTTGTCACTTGGGTTTGCTTTCGCAACATAAAATGACCGCTTTTTTGTGGACAAATAGATTGTCTTATCTCAGCTTGTTGTGTTTTGTGATGGCCACCATGCTCTACCTACAACCACGTTTTGTACGCGACAAAATTATTGAAGAATGGAGTAGTGATCGATTACTGTGGTACTTTTCCCTATCATTATTTTTGTCTATCGTTGCCGCAACGCCTTTCGTTGTATCGAAAACACCTCCTGTAACCGTGAAAGTCTTTTTTTACGCCAGTGGTGTGACGACGATTATTCTTGCAATGTTTGCCGCCCATCGCTGTCAAAAACATCAAATAGACGCATACACTTTTTTGCGCGTACATAGCTTGAAGTTGTCCGCGGCATTACTGGCCATCATTTTTGTATACATTGGTCAATATACCTACTACAAGATATTTTATCCCCACACTCCGACGCCCTTCGCAAATTTAATCAAAATTTTCGGACTTATGACACTGTTTTCGCTGGTGTTGGCGACGCATAAACGTGCACAACTACTTCAGCTACGCAGTAGTTACAACGAACACGCCGCAAAGTTATTCTCTTCTGCAAAAAAGATCTTCGTCATTTTTGTCTGTTGTCTATCACTAATCGTTTACGTTTTACTGCTTTTTTCAAAGCAATATGATGCAACGATCGCATTGTTTTTGCTGTCTTCTTGGCTACCATGTTGGGCGCTATTCCAGGTACCGTATATGAAAGAAATGGTAAAGAGATGTAATAAGATGATCTTTTGGGGGCTTTGCGGCACGTTTTTCGTTCTTTGTTTTTTGGCGTTTCCGACAATTCTCTCGTTGCCCAAATTTGGAGAAGCAAGCAGAGTGGTTATTCTTTCCGATATTACTTTACTCTGTGTATCGGTGTTTCCCTTTGCTGTTCTGTGCATCATTGAGCGTAGATCAACACTACACCAGTTATTGATCAAAAGTCTATCAAGTTTATGGTGGATGACCACGGTGGTAATGGCGGTTGTGATGATCTACTATGTGCAAAGTTTCGCAAGTTTTTTGATTTGTCTCATGTGGATGAGCATTGCCGTTATTGTTCTCTTAGAACAAAGCTTTTTCAACAATGGTTTTTCGACAAAAACAAAGATGAACTATGCCTTTACGGTAGCGTTTATTATCTTTGTGATACTGTTCTCCCAATTGCAAAAAAGTGTTGATCAACAAATAGACAAAGCATTTGTGGAATTACAATCAACAAACGAAGTACCAAAAATTACACAGTTATACAATACCATCCCCACAGCGCAAAACGCGGCCTATGTTTTCGAAAACGCGTTCGAGAAAATCGACAAAAACGCTCTCGAAAATGTAGACTGGGATGCCATCTTCAGCGACAAACAACTAAACTCTGAAAACACCCAAGACATCCGCGCAGCGTTGTTGGCGAATAAAGAAGCGCTAACGATTTTACAAAAAGCCGTGGCAATTCCTAGGTGTTGTTATGCAAAAGAACTGGACTTCGCTAGTTGCCATTGGCATGAGATTTACTATTCTCTGAAAGAAGAGATCGGTCAAGCCAGTCGTTTATTTGTTCTCCGGGCAATCGTTGAAGCAAAAGACAACAAAAAGGCACTGCGAAGTTTGCAACAAGCAATGCAATGTGCCAACTCCGTAGAAAATGACCCGACGCTTTTAAGTGTATTGAGTCAAGTTCTCCAACAAAAAGTCGTATTGCAAAGCTGTGCGTGGTTACTGAACAATCGAAAATTTGACGATTACGACTTACAACAGTTGTTGTCACTATCATCTTACGACATCCAACAGCGACTAGAAAAAGCGATGGCAATGGAGTTTCACTTTGCGGTAAAGGCAGCGATAGCTCTGCGAAATAATTTAGAGGAAAGGGAAATGCTCGGGGAAGAAAAACCGAGTCCTGTGGTGAAGGTGTACATGCACTTTTATTTTAACTTTTACCTGATGCAAGGTTTTGATGACTACGTTGTATACCAAAAAGCGATATTGCAGCAAATGCAAAAACCGCTACAGCAACGCATGCTAACCATAAATGACAATTACATAAAAGAACAACAAATTTTTCCGTTTTCCATCATCGCCGTTAGATATGATGACTTAGAAAAGTTTGTGATACGTCATCGACTATACCGCGAAGTGCTGCAAACTGTTCTTTTGATAGAACGCTATCGTTTGAAATACAACAGACTTCCACGAACATTACAAGAGGTAGCAGAGGAATATTCCTATAGTGTATTCCGCGATATCGATGGTAAACCGTTGCGCTACAAGATTAGTACCACCAACTATAGAGTATTCAGTACAGCGAAAGATGAACTAGATACGAATTTCCGTAAACAACAACGAATCGCCATTGCCATTTCGCTGAGGGATTAAAGGAGAGATAGAAAGCTAACGAAAATCGTAATCGTGAGCGCAGTCGTGCGTAGTCGTAATCGTCGCCGTGACCGAAAAAATCGTTTACGACTACGGTCACGGTCCAATGCCATTGACTTAATAAGTAAGTGTTACTCAATAAAAGACTTACAAATCCATGTCATTCCCGCGAAAGCGGGAAACCAGCAATGCAAATTTGACTTAAAAGCGTCTGGTTCCCTGATCAAGTCAGGGATGACCGTTCCCTGAAGTAAACTTCAGTTTTATTGAGAAGGAACTACCACAAGGTGTCATCCCTGACTTGATCAGGAATCCACAATATGAAGTAAACTTCAAAACGCCTGGATCCCTGATCAAGTCAGGGATGACACTCCGATCGTAGTTTTGTATTTCCAGAGAACACATGGTGTAAGTCTTTATTATATGTCGTTTACGCTTAAGTCAGGGGCAGGGGCACGGTTACGAAAGTCGACACAATACTTTAACGTAAGCCCCTATCTAAAATAAATTACAAAAGCCTGCCCTAGTGCTCCAGGCCTATTCACCAGTAGAAATATCTGCAGATCCGGTCCCTTCGCGTATCCAAATACTCATCGATCCACGTCGGCTTCCTCGGTACCAGTCACCTTCGAAACGATTGTTGTGAATCTTATGCAACTCGAAATTTGCCATTCCGTCTTCTCCCCAGTCGGAGCAGAAACGCCAAATATTGCCGTCGAAACTTATGTTGAATAGCCGGCGTGGATGTAGAAGTTCCAATTCCGTCGATTTGGCAACGACCTTCATGCTGTATTCCCCGTTGTTTTTCGCCACTTCAAAAGTCGCATAGTATTCATGACGCCAAGAATATTGCTCCCAACGTCCTGCAATACCGTCAGGCGTGTCGTGTTTATCTTCGGCATCGGGTTTCATGTTTTTGACGGCTTCTTTTAGCGCGAGAAATGCTTGTTTTTTTTCTTCGCTATCGTCTTTTTTATTGTATATTTCTTGCACGATTGTTTTTAGATCGTCGTTGAGATGGAGTTTTCGGTTCATTTGTTGCTTTCCCCGCGTAAAAACTCCGCAATATATTTCGATATTTCGGGAGTGCGTAAATAACCGTAGGATTTATGGTAATTGTGCTTTCCATTGATATGGTAGTCGTTTAAGACCATTTCATCGATAATCCCTCCGCCATAATCGTCCGCCAAGTGTGGGTCGAGGGCTATGGCGTCTTTCTTATCGGCAAAATTTACCCAGTTACCAGTAACGGACATTGGTTTCGCTAGCGGTGAGCCACTTTCTGCGGCCTTGACTTTTACCTGAGGGATTCCCAGTGGTGAGCCCATGGTGATAAACTGTGATACCTTGGTACTTTTAGGTAGTTTGTGTAGTGTGTCAAAAGCAATGATCGTTCCCATAGAGTGGGCGATTAGCATAAGATCCTTGCCTTTGTGTTGGGTGATTTCGTTTTTTAGTTGTTGAGTTAAAATTTGTTGAATAGGCCTTTTTTTGCCGTTGCGGTCGCGTAGCTTTTTGCCACTGTAGTAGAAGTGTAGGTCTTTAAAAAATGCCGATAGCAAGTAGTTTGTTGCTGCCTCTATATCGAATTTGCTTTTTAGCGTTTGTAGTATTTCGCTGTCGGGGTTTGTCAACTCCGCACGCATGCGCGACAACCAACCCTCTTTGTAGCTCGTCAACGCTTTGTTGTCCGACTTCACATATGGTTCTTTGTTATACAAACTGTCAAATTCGTAGTCTTTGTCTTGGTGTAACGGATACTTGTAATATAGATCTGCCCAGTACACCAGTGAAAATTCAAAATCTTGTTTACAGCGAACGTTTTTTTGCAAGCCCTCTTGAATCGCTTGCTTCCACCATTTTTCGAGTGTATCTTTGGGCGATTTGTTGGATAACCCGTGAATTCCAATGATCATTTTCGACATGCAAATCTCTCTTATGTTATGGGGATTCTCCGACAGCGACTACGTAGTACTGTTGTGCCAAATCTGCTATGTAAAAATCGTGCTTTTCGCGTCTGATATTTTCGTCATCCACTTGGTATTCATATTCCACTGTTGTGACGAAAAGATCAAAATCAATTCTCTTTATCTGAATGCGCTCGACTTGATTTAACTGTGTCCCAGGAATGATTTTTTGTGTTTGCAAGAATTCTTTTATATTGTTTTGCAGTACTGTATCCACGCTGGATTCTTTGTCGTAGTCTAAAAAAGCGCGTTGTGGGCTCAATGACTTTATATTGCTATCATCTTTTTTGAAGAAAAGCGTACAATTGTGCATTTGCCCTTGATACTGATACTGCGCTTCGGCCATTTCCAGCAAGTAGTTTACTTTTACAAGAGGTGCTTTATTTATGATTAGACACGACGGGCGCAACATTTTTTCTTCGACAAACCTAACAATATTGTTGTTGAGGCTTTGTTGTTTTTTGCTATTTTTTGCACTGCGAATATTTTTAAACATTAAATCGTATTTATCTGCTACCTCGTACCATAGAACGCTGAATGGTTCTATCTTCGCTAGATAACTATACACCGCGTCTAAAGCCTTTGTTGTCTTGCACTGCACTAGGGCAATGAGTAGTTCATTTACCAGAAAAATGCTTTGCGACAACTCTAGTTTTTGGATGAGCAAATCGATATCGGCGTCTGATGTTGTGCTACCTGCCATAAAACGAATTGTTAGGGTTTGTTGTGTAACGTTTTTACTGTCCAAATAAGTGATGAGCGTATCGTGAATGTACTGTCGTGGCATGGAGAGCATTTCTTGGCAATACAAATCTATATAGGCATTGTCAATGGTTTGCGGGGTGTTTGCCATTATGTGTTTAATGCGTTTGATGAACTTCGTCTTTATGGCATTTTGTTCTTCGAAAATCTGTTGCTGGAAAGTAAAAAATTGTTTCTCTTCCATGAGAGCTTTACATGCTCTCAGATGTAGAGCACTAAGAAAATCATTGCCGTAGAGTTGCGATTGCAAGATAATCTCTCGTTTAATGGTAAGTAGTAAATCTTTACCGTGCTTTATTCCTTGTTCTAAGTGGACATTCTTTTGTAGTAAATCGTATAGTGCGATGTATTCTAACAAGTTTTTACGCAGGTCTTCGCGGTCTTCGATATGGAAAATAAAAGGCTTATCGGCACTACATACAAAAGACGTATGCGTTTTTAAATTTTTAAGCTGCTTTTGCGTGTAGGAGATTACCTTATTAGCGCGGTCGGTGTTATCATAGCCTGTTTGCATAAAACAGCTCATGATGACGACCACGGTAAAAATACACGCCGCAATAATTCGTTTTTTGTAAAATTTGACCTGTAAAAATTTATCTCGGACACTCAGTTGTGATTTCTGTGCGGCGATGCTTTTTCCTTCGACAAAATTCGATAGGTCGGTTAGGAAACTTTGCGCATCTTGGTAGCGATTCTCCGGTTTTTTTTCTAAGGTTTTTAAACAAATGTGCTCTAACTCACTTGGTACCATCTTCTTTATTTGTGTTAATGGTGTGGGAAGTTTATACAATATTTGATCGACCACTTGCGCAAAAGAATTGCCAATAAATGTGGCTCTACCCGTGATCATCTCATAAAGAATTGCCCCAAGTGAATAAACATCACTCGCTTTGCTTACTAAATGCACCTTCCCTTCAGCTTGTTCGGGTGACATGTACTGCACCGTACCAATGATCATACCACTTTTCGAAAGTTGGTCGTGTTCGTCGAGAATTTTTGCCAGACCAAAGTCCATTACTTTGGGAATTCCGTCTTTTCCAATCATGATGTTGGCTGGTTTCAAATCGCGGTGTACGATTCCATTTTCGTGTGCGTAAGCAATTCCTTCGCAAACTTTACTCATTAGATTGAGTGAATTTTTGATGGTGAGTTTGCGACGTTTCATTAATTGTTCGAGTGTTTCGCCTTCGATATAGTCCATCGCGTAAAAATATTTACGATCAAAGCAACCGATATCGTATACCTCGACGATGTTGGGGTGTTTCAGTTTCGCAGTGGCTTTGGCTTCACGCATAAATCGTTCGATGTCATCATGACCTTTGCCTTGTAAAATCTTAATCGCAATGACACGCTTTAGTTGTGGGTCAAATGCTTTGTAAACGATTCCCATCGAGCCACGACCAATCTCCAGGATAATTTGATAGCGACCAAAGTTTTTTAATATTTTGTGCTCTGGGCCTTTGGTGTCGATTTCTTTGTGTATAATATCTGCCTGCTGCTGAGTTAAATATCCAAAACGCAACAAACACTGCTCAAGGCTTAAATGCTCCCCTTCAAAAAACCACTGTTTTTGCAAATTAATGCAATCTTGCAGGTGTTTTGCCGATATTAATTGTAAAGACATCGCAATTTCTTTAAATTGCAGATCTTCTTGCTCATTCAGCACGTTGTTTTTCCTTTATTTGCCGATATAAATTTCGTAACTTATTCATAAATTTTTTGCTGCGTATACGCGACTTAGCAGATTGTATATCGTTGAGAGCTTCTTTGTATTTGTGTAGGTTTTTATATGCGGTGGCACGCAAAAAATACCCGTGGGCATTTTCACTATTTACCTCAAGAACCTTATTGAGGTGCTGAACTGCCAACTGTGCCATTTTGTGTATGGTTGCCGTATCGTTTTTTGCCAATGCCAAATAACTTTCCGCCATTAACAGGTGCGCCTTTTCACTGTGGCGGTTTTGTGAGATATATTGCGTGAGTAAGAAAATACACTTTGACCAATTGCGTTTTACCGCGTACACTTCCGCAAAGCCGAACAATATTTCATTATTTTGCGGCGCATAAAGCTGCGCTTTTTGTAAATACCACAGTGCACTGTCTGTGTCTTGTTTTTCAAGAATTGTTTTGGCGATTTCTATGTATACCGTCACGTTTTTTGAAGCTAAATCTCTTGCGCGAAATAACGCCTTCAAAGATTTGTCCACTTCATTTCTTTTGCGATAAAAAATACCCTCTGCAACCAAAAAATCGGATGTTTCATGCATACGTGAAAGAATCGGAAAGTCTGTTATCAAAGGATTCGCTTCTTGCAGCGCATAGGCGATCCCTGTATAGTACGACTGTTGCGCGCGATTTTTAAACAACGTTGGTTCGGGATTTATGATGCTCGTCGTTTTGTCTTCCGCCAGTAGAATTTCCGCTTTAAAGTTGTATAAATCTTCGTCCTGTTCGAACTCGTCGACAATGGTTTTCGCTTTTGCCAACTCCCCCATCGTTATATAAGCTTTGGCAAGTGATTTTTTCGCAGTAGAATTTTTTTCGAGTATGGGCACCGCGCGTTTCATTTCACCCAAAGCGACATACGCTTTTCCTAACGCGGCATCCTTTTCTGTCGAAGAATGCACACGTCCCCAATTTAGCATGCGCAAGATTTGCTGCTGCTCACTTTTATGAAAGATTTCTAACAGTTTGCTCTGCGGAATATTTATGTCTTGGTTTAAAAGAACAAGAGTACGCACCACCTCCTTTGCGCGCATTTTGTCACCTTTTTTTACAAAAGATCGTAAATCTCTTTGTAATTTGGAGACAACTTGTTTCTCCCGTGTATTTATCGTCGCGAGGCCGCGGATCGCTAACTTTGCGGTAAATAAATTGCGATTGCGAATGTTGGCAATTAAGGTGGGGATTACACTAGGGGCCGGTAAGTGGCGCATGTGGTTTGCATAGGTAGTGATTGCCTCTTGTGTGACTTTGTGTTGTTGAAAGTCATCGAAGATCTTACGTATAGCACTTCGCGTACTCTTTTCTTTTTGACGAATGGCTGGTAATATATTTTCTTTGTATAGTTTTGATTCTTCTTCACGGTAAAAGTATTTGATGAAGGCCTCGCTCATGAGTTGATTTTTGGTGAGAAGAGAGAGTTGCACTAACTGCTTTTGTAACATCTTTTTTGTTTTTTGCAACTCATCGTTGTAGTGGTCCACGGCCACGGCTTGCGATACAAGAGTATAATACTCTACGGTATTTAACAGTGCCAATTCCAATTCTCGTGTCGCTTGCGGCGCAAGTTTTTCTGCGAAGTCGTATTTTTTTTGTAGGGCTTCCACCGTAACAAAATTACCTTTGGCTTCGGTAATTTTTTGTAGGGTATTTTGCAAATAATCTTGCGAATTGTCACTAAAAAGTACAAACCACACCACCATTAATAAAACCAATCCTCCCGCAAAAGATATCGCCAGGTTGCGATGGCGGCGTAATTGATGGACAAGAAGTTTTTGTAGATGTATTGCACTTGCCTGGATCGAGTCACCTTGTTGAAAGCACTTCAAATCCCATATAAATTCCTTGACGTTTTGATAGCGACTTTCGCGGCGTTTATTGAGAGCCTTTAGACAAATGGCCTCTATTTGCTTGGGAACATCTGGACGAATTCCTCGTGGTAAAATCGGGTCCTCTTTGGTTATTTTCTTTACAAGTTGATTGAACGTCGGAGCAGAAAACGGTGGGAAACTCGTGATCATTTCATAAAGAATGGCTCCTAGAGAGTATATGTCACTACGTTCATCAATAAGCCTTAAATTTCCCTCCGCTTGTTCCGGTGGCATGTATTGCAAAGTACCGATAATCATACCTTTTTGCGAAAGTTTTTGATCTTCATGCGCTACTTTGGCCAAACCAAAATCGGTTACTTTTGGTTCATTGTCGTGGGTTAATAAAATATTTGCTGGTTTTAAATCGCGATGGATCACCCCATGTGAATGAGCATATTCGATTGCCGAAGCAATCTTAAGGGTAATCGCGAGCATTTCGTCGTATTCGAGAGTATTGTTTTGTAGCAACTGGTCCAGTGTTTGCCCTTCGATTAAGTCCATAGAAAAAAAGTATTGTTTATCTTCATTGGCAATATCGTATACCGCAACAATGTTAGGATGCGTGAGCTGTGCCATCGTACGCGCCTCTCTTTGGAAGCGCTCTACATTATTTTCATTTTCTAGTGACGTGAGGACTTTTAAGGCTATAATACGGTCAAGGTGTGGGTCGTAGGCTTTGAAGACCTCTCCCATCGCTCCTTTCCCTAAATTGGAGATGATAAAATAGCGTCCGATTTTTTTTTGATATTGTTGAGGGATGTTTTCACCTGTAGGTGCCGGACGTTGAATGTTTTGTGGAAGTTTTTTAGCATACTCGCGAATTTCTTCAATGAGATTTTCTGCGATATAATTTTTATTTACCAATATCTGGGCGAGTTCCATATCAAGTTGGACTTTGGCAAACTGTTCTTTATGTTGTAAAGCTTCGTTTAACTGTTGTGGAGTAATATAATCGAGTAATACCGCTGCCTTACCAAACAGAGCATCGGACATGGATACCTCCTATAGAAAATCCCAACGGTGGGACTTGGACAGCATTTTGGCAATTTCGTGATTTCTCACAGGTACGGAAAATAAATTTCCTTGTCCAAAGTCACAGCCTAACTGCATCAAAAGTTTGAGTTGTTCACTCGTTTCAATCCCTTCGGCAACGACTTTCATATCTAAATTATGTGCTAGAGTAATAATGGTACGCACTATTTCGAAATTTTCTTTTTTGGTGATTTCAAAAATAAAAGATCTGTCCACTTTCAAAATACTAATGGGAAAGCGATGTAGATAGCTCAAAGAGGAGTAGCCTGTACCAAAATCGTCGATGTACAAATCGATGTTCATCAACTTCAAATCATTCAAGGTTTTGATCATTGCCTTTGCATTTTCCATCAATACGGTTTCGGTGATTTCTAATTTTAGATTACCGGGACGGATGCATGCATTGTTTAAAACGTCTCCAATAAGACGCGCTAAGTCATGAATAGCAAATTGTTTGGCGGACATATTGACGCTGACGCTTAAGTCCGGACGCGAAAATTCTTTTTGAAAATACGCAAGTTGTTGACATGCCTCACGGATTGCCCACCATCCTAAATCAATAATGAGTTTTGTTCTTTCCGCAAGGGGAATAAACTCTCCTGGAGACACGAGTCCGCGCTCTTGATGGTGCCAGCGCATCAGAGACTCCATTCCAGTGATTTGAAAACTTTTCAAGTCAACGATGGGTTGATAGCAGAGAAAAAAATCTTTTTCCACTAGAGACTTACGTAAATCCGTTTCTAATCTTAACAGTGCCGTTACCGACTCGTGCATTTGTCGGTCGAACACCTCATAGGGTTTACCATTTGATTTTGCACGGTACATTGCTGTATCGGCATCGCGAAGCAAATCTTGCGGTTCTTCATAGTCAACGTTACCAATGGCAATGCCGATACTCGCTCCCATGAAAAAATCTTGGTCATTTAGTGTAAATGGTTCCGCAAGTTGTTCGTGTAACACATCGGCAATGTCAGAAGCTTGCTGTAAATTTTGTAAATTTTCTAACAATATGGTAAACTCGTCTCCGCCAAAACGAGCCACCGTATCTCCCGGACGAATCACCTGCTGCAAACGTTTGGCAATATCAATGAGAAGTTCATCTCCCGTGACATGTCCCATGCTATCGTTTACCACTTTAAAACTATCGAGATCCATAAATAGTACCGCAAACATATATTTTGCGTCGCGGTTGGCGCGATAAATCGCTCGTTGTAGGCGACTCATTAACAAGGCGCGATTGGGTAAACCGGTGAGTACATCGTAAAATGCATCGTGGAGTAATTGCGCTTCGGCTTGCTTTCTCTTGGTGATGTCTGTTTGTGAACCAACAACGCGTAGTGTTTTATTGTTATCGCGGACGGCAATCCCTTGGTTTAATACCCATATGTAGTTACCATCGCGGTGCAACATGCGATGTTCAATTTGAAAACGCGGCAGTTTTCCCGAGATATGCTGATCAAATTCTTCTTTGACTTTGCCAAAATCTTCTTCATGGATACGATGAAACCATTCGTCAAGGTTACTATCTATTTCACTGTCTTGATAGCCAAGCATTGATTTCCAGCGCGTGGAGTAGTAAACATTTCCCGATTGTATATCACAATCCCAAAGTCCGTCATTCGCAGCACTTGCCGCCAAAGCATAACGTTCCTCACTTTCGCGGAGGGCCTGTACCAATTTTTCTTTTTCAAATAGCGACTGACGCACCTTGCGAATTAACAGGGATTTTGCCAAACTACTACCGATTTGAATGCCGATCGCGACGAGTAATTCCAAATCTTCAATGAGAAATGGCTCGGGATAATTATCTGCTTCTTGTTCCACAAGTGTCGGCTGGTTGTGCAAAATCGTACGGTCGAGGTAGAGTGCCCCAAATATTTTCTCGTAAGAAATCAGTGGCGCACAAATGAAAGAACCCACCATTTGTAAACGTATACTTTCTGAAGAACTGAGCATATCATCTTCAGGTATGTGAGAAATAATCGAGACGCGGTTTTGCATCACATCTTTGAGGACCGTAGTGGAAACAGGAAACTGATCGCGTTCATTGGTACTTGTCAGAAAAGCCTTGCCTTCATAGTTATCTTTATCTATCTGTAAAAAAATTGCCCCGCGTTCCGCATCGATTGCTTTAAACAACGCGTCGAGTAAGCGATCAAAGAGCAATTCATCATTTGACTCGTTGTTACATTTACGTAGAACGGCATATATTGTTTTTAAAGCGCGATGGCTATACTTTAGCTTTTGCGTAGAAGGTTCGAGAATGGATGTTTTGTCGACATCAATGCGTTGACGTAAAACTCCCCCAGGCTCCATTTTTATTTGGTCATAACCCTTACTTGTTCTACGAGAAGTTTTTTTCTTAAAATGAACTTGCAGTATGAGATCTTCCGATACCGTGATGTAATCGAGATTTGTGAGCTCTACCTTTTCTTCAACAATCAAATTATTTACCCGAGTGATCGCTCCGTCCATGGAACGCAGAAGTATTTTATTATTTTTTTGATTGATGATAAAGTGTTGGGAAGCAACACCACGCTCGGAAAATGCAAAAGTATTTTCTCCCCCGGAACCAAACATCGCCGGAAAAGACTCTACTTTAATTTTTGTTCCTGGTTTATACCCCAATTTTACAGCTAAAATAATTTCCATGCTCGACTTTCTCTAGATTGATAAAACGTCTTCTCCAAGTATGCTACAAGTCACTTTCGAAAATTTTTCATAACATCCGCACCGTAGATTTTGCTGTTTACGATAATTCCAATCACAAGAGGAAGTAAGACAATAAAGGCAAAATACACATACTGTGTGCTATTGATGGTGGTACTCAATTCAAAATAATAATTATGTAAAGCCGTCAATCCTAGCGAAATAGAAAATGATAACACCGCGGTGACGAAACCAATACACAAAAACTCAATGGCGTCAATGTATATAATTTGTCGTTTATTACACCCCATGGTCTTCATAAGAGCCACTTGGGAAAAACGTTCGCGATGTCCTGTTCCCAAAGTTCCAATCAGAATAATCACTCCCACAAGAATACAAAACCACGCCACAACTTGCAAGGCTGATAAAAAATAGCCCAAGAGTTTCTCCACAGTTTCGAGTACACTTGTTACGTTGATGACAACAACATTGGTAAATTTTTGCGACAATTTTTTTTGTACCTGTGCTATTTTGTTTTTGCTATCCAGCTTGAAAGAGGCAATAAATGTCTGTGGCGCTTCATCCAATATTTTCGGCGGCATGACCACGAAAAAATTGGGCTTCATGCTTAACCAATCTATCTTGCGAATAGACGTTACTTTACCAGTAACAACGACCCCTTGAATATCAAAACTTAGCACATCTCCCATTTTCAAATTGGCTCGGGAGGCAAAATCGCGTTCTAAACTAATGTGAGGTTTGTCATCCTGTGGTTGCCAAAAACGTCCAGCAATAACCTTTTCACTATCGTTAAGTGTGTTTTTGTACGTGAGATTGTACTCTCGTGTACGCCAACGATACTGTTCCAATTCCTCATCAGGTACCTGTACTTGGCGTTTTATTTCCTCGCCATTGATTGATTTTAAGCGCGCGCGAATCAAAGATGAAAATTCGATTGCACTCCCTGAGGAGTCTTCAATGATCTTTCCCACAGCAGGCACCTGTTTTTTTAATACATCTGCAAGAAAAATATTTGGCACTTTCGTAGAGCTCAGAGAAAAAACTTCTGTAGTCAAACTAGTATATACTAAATTTAAAGTATTAATCAATGAGAATCCGATGGTAAGTGAAACTAAAAAAACAAAAGTGCGCGATCTTTCTCTGACGAGTTGTCGTACTCCGCAACGCAAAACAAAAAATTTGGGAGAAGTGAGATAGTGTAAACTGATTTCGAGTAATTTTAAGAAAATCACGATCATGACAAAGGTAACGGCGATAACAGCAATAAGTGCAAGACAAAAGTAGCCTGCTGTCGGCAAATTGCTTTTGTACCAAACGTACAAAAAAAACACCATTGTTGTCACAACGAACGTCGTACATTTTGCCAAAAAACTTATATTCTTATTCGCAACCTCGCCACGGAAAATTTCCATCGGCGACACAGAGGCCAAGCTTTTTATCTTGTGATAATTGACCACAAGCGTTAAGACAACCGAAAGTACGATTCCTTCAGCAAAATACCACCAATGTACGCTCGGTTGTATCTGTAAATTTAACTGCAGTAAGTGAATAATATAGTGAAAACCCGCTGTATTTAAAACATAGCCAAGAATTGCCCCTATGACTCCGGCCAATATTCCAATCAGCAAACACAACCCAAGGTACAACTGAAATATTTTATGCGACTCTATACCCAGTGCGCGAAATACCCCCACTTCTTCGAGTTGCTCGTTTAAAAAGCTGTATGTGCTCGCTCCCATTCCCACAGAGCCGACCACAAGGGTAACGATAGAAATCAGTAAAAAAAAGTAACTTTGTCTTTCCATGATACGACTGACATTGCGCTGGGTGTTCTTGTAAGATGTAATTCTAACATGCGTTTCTTTGATCGCTGTTTGTAGACGGTCAATTGTTTTCTCTACATCACTATCACTGTGTGTTGTGGAGCGACAAAACAAATAAGCATAACGTACGCGACTTTTTCCCGCTTCGACAAGAGCTGTTGTTTTCACAGTGCTGTTGGCGATGATAATGCGCGGTGCAAACCCCCCACCGCCAAATACACGTCCAGGTTCTTTTTTTATAATACCGGTGATTTGTAGTTGTGCTTTTCCCAGCTTTATGGTGTCTCCGGTGTGTAAATCGAACTGCAACTCTATGCTTTCGGCAATCCAGCACTCCCCTGCACCAATTTGTTTTTTGCCATCGATCAGCAATTCACCATAAAGGGGAAAAGACTCATCAATGGCCTTGACGCTCGCCAAAAACGACTGGTCTTTTGCAGCAATCATCGAAGCAAAATTGATCACATGAGTTGTTGTATAGCCCTCCGTTGTCATTTGTGCAATAATTTTTTGATGTGCGTCGTTAAATTTGCGATAAGAGGAAATTTCAATATCTGCGGACAGTATTTCGCGCGCTTGTGCCGACACTTGCTCGGTAACTGCGTGGGTTAGGTTGCCGATCGTAAATAGAAAGGCAATTCCCAATGCCATACACAGTGCAAAAAACAGTATGCGTTTCCAGTAAAAATAAAAAATTCGCGCGGTGAGTTGCGTAATACCTTTAGCTTTCGGAGTCATCTTGTAGTTTTCCTGCAATTAATTCTAACTGGCGAGACATACGCTGTGCAATAGCAATATCATGCGTAACGACAATAAGCGTTGTTTTGTGGGTTTCATTGATGGACAGCAAGCTTTGCAACACTTTTTCTGCGCTGTGCGTATCGAGATTTCCGGTTGGCTCATCGGCAAAGATGACTTTGGGGTTGTGAACATAAGCGCGTGCGATCGCAACGCGTTGCTTTTCACCCCCGGACAATTGATGCGGAAAGTGGTGTAAGCGGTGCTCTAAATGCAGTTCAGCGAGTAACTCACGCGCTTTCTTTTGGGCCTCTGCGGCGTTTTCTCCTTGAATTTCGAGAGGAAAAGCGACATTTTCTATCGCAGAAAGTGTTTTGACTAGGCGGAAGTTTTGAAAAATAAATCCCACTTCGCTACGCCGCCAAAAGCACAATTCGTCGTCAGAACTATTGTGAATCTCGCGATCCCCAAAGACAATTTCCCCACTTGTGGGTGGTTCTAGACCGGCCATAACTCCTAGAAGAGTTGATTTTCCACTACCGCTAGGTCCGGTAATTGCTACGGTTTCTCCAAATAGCAATTCACAACTGATATCATTGAGAATCTTCAGATTCTCATCGGCAAAAGAAAATTCTTTGCAAACATTTTTCAAAGCAAGAATGACACTCATGGTAATAAATTTTCTTTCATTATGAAGTTAAATACATTGTCGGCAATAATTTTATGCCCCTCGGCGTTAGGGTGAATAGCATCCTCTAAATTTAGTGAACCAATGCCAGCGACGTCTTTTAGTAGAAATGGCATAAAGGGGATGCTATATTTTTTCGAGATATCGATATACATTTGATAAAATTTTGTACGGTACTCTTCGCCGTAGTTCACGGGAAGCATAATACCAGCGAGGGCAATACGTATTTTTTTGTCGCGACATGCTGCAACAATCGTTTCGATATTTTTGCGCGTGGCGTCTAATTTTTTTCCACGCAAACCGTCATTTGCTCCTATGCACAAGAAAACAGCGTTTACATCGTCGCGCAAATACCACTTGAGATTGTTGGATACATCATCGGAAACGGCTCCGCTTTTTCCCGCATTACGCGTGATGTATTCTGCGTTTTGTTTGGCGAGTTTTTCTCCAACGAGATAAGGAAATGCGCACTCTTTGGGAAGTTGGTAGCCTGCCGTAAGTGAGTCGCCAATAAATGTGAGCACTTTTTTGTCTTGTACATCTTTTTTTACATCTTCCCAGGAAACATCTTGTTCATTATCTTTAGGTGAGCAGCCGAGTGCAACCATCACCATGATAAGTCCATAAAATATGTAACGCATAAATAAAATCCTACAAAAATAATTGCACTGTATTCGCATAAATACTATGATGTTTTTTTCGACTTGTACATACATGCAACACAGCTATTCAAACTGTGAAAGGATTACAAATGAGATTTGTATTTTGTATTATGATGTTATTTTTTAGTCACACTATTTTAGCAGAATCCTATCAAATATTTATTACAAAAATAAAAGTCTCTGCCAAAAATAATGGAAAATACTGGGACACCTTCAAAGGAGCACCGGACATTCAAGTTGTTATCTCCAAAAGGCACAACGATGAGTGGAAGAAGATATTTGTCAGTCAGGTATTTACCAATCATCATATTGTCGACGAGCATATCGTTGTACCAACCCCTGTAGAAGAAAACGACGAAATTATCATCTATGTTGTAGACCGCGATTTTCGACGAA
The DNA here is from genome assembly GCF_009002475.1 of Candidatus Uabimicrobium amorphum. Lineage (GTDB taxonomy): Bacteria > Planctomycetota > Uabimicrobiia > Uabimicrobiales > Uabimicrobiaceae > Uabimicrobium > Uabimicrobium amorphum. Next base: position 6,859,963 of record NZ_AP019860.1, on the reverse strand, counting down.
ATGATAACATCGGTAGCCAAATGTTAACGGTGAAAGAGTCCGAAAAAACCGTTACATTTTCGATGGTGGAAGAATTGCAATATGTTATTACAAAATATTCTTCCTTGGAAGAAAAGAGGAAAGCAAGCGAAAATAAGCGTTGGGAAGAATTACAACAACAAAAAAAAGCGGCGCAACAAAAGAAAATAGACGAACGTGAAAAATGGCGTACGCAAATGGAAAAAGAGCGCAAAGCATTCAGCGAAGAACTACAACAACAAAAGAAAATAATGCTGGAGGAGGCACAAGCGGAAATCACGGCTCAAAAAACACGTGCAAAAGAATTGATGGAAAAACAACAAAAAAGTTTTAATGCTGCGTGGGAAAAAAAACGTGCAGACCTTCGTCGCGAAATGGAGGCTAAATTTGCCGCAGAACAAAAACAAAAGAAAGAACAGTTGGCCGCATTAGCAGAGCAAATCAAAAAAATTTCCGAAGAATTCAATAACAGATCGCAACTCTATAAAAAGAAAATGGACGAGCTCAAGCAAAAAAACACCACCTGGAAAACGCAAAACGAACAATTGCAGAAAAAAATCGAAAAGCAACAACAGGATCTTCAACAATTACAAAAAACCATTGATGAACACAAAAAAATGCTGCAAGAGCTACAAGACAAAATCGAAAAAGTGCAAAAACAAGCGATGTTTCAGGGAGCAACCCCCAAGAAGATGTCTCCACGACAGATGGCGCGTGCGATGCGTGCCATGGAGTTTTTTATTCGCCGTATGAAAACGCCCGCACAAACAAAAGTGAAATATGACACGCGATTTATTGTCGATGTAGTCAAGAATTTCACGCACTCGTACAAAAAATGGGAAAAAACGGCCAAACTTTATGCACAAAAGTAAGCAAGGTCCTTAGCATAAAAGGAAAATGTATGGATTTGGTGAAAATAAACAAATGGCAGTTACAAGATGGAACAGTTTTGCATACGCAACAAGTTTTCAGTAAGCTGGTGATGAAAGAAATCACTCCGTTGACAATGTGTCGCAGTGAACAAAGCGACTGGCAACCTATACAGAATACATTCAAAGTAATAGAGCGTTATGGTATTTTAAAAGAATTAGGCGAAGGTGCCTTTGGTAAAGTATATTTAGGTCTTGAAGTACAAAAGAACGATGGACGATTTGTCGCGATTAAAATGCCCACAAAAAAAGTTTTGAGCGAGTATGCTAGGGATTCGCAAAGAAGTAGTAGCGAGGGCATGGCGTTTTCACGTAACGCAATAGGGCAATTATTTTCGCAAGAATCCCTATTAACGGCGCGTCTTTCGATGTGCCCTTATGTGGTAAAAGTATTGGACCACAACGTCACTGTTCCGTACATGGTTCTGGAATATTGCAATGGTGGTTCGCTTGCCGAGCGTATTGTTGAGCCGTACACAACACAAGAGCTTTTACAATGGGCTTTCCAAATATCAAGTGCACTTGCTGCGGCACATGGTTTAACTCCTGATTCCCTAATTCATCGCGACCTGAAACCACAAAATATCCTACTACACGATGGACAAATCAAAGTTTCCGATTTCGGCACCTCGCAAATGACCTATCAAAATGAATCGATACAATCGATACATGGTGGCGGATATACCCCCAAATACGCTTCTCCAGAGGCGCTAAACGGCAAAGCTCATCCCAATACGGACGTGTGGTCACTCGGGGTTATATTGTATTTTCTCATTAGTAAAACCTTTCCCTTTGAAGCCGATGGCATGTTGCCGTTGATGAAAAAAATTGCCAGTGATGATTTCGTTCCCGTTATACAGAAGCGCGCGATGGACGTAGACGACTCCATTTGTCAATTTGTAGATAGATGCTTAGACAAAGACCCCAAAAAACGCCCATCCTCCATGGAATGCGCAGAGTTTTTTTCCGCAGATAAGTCGCCAAGTACTGGGCGGAGCAACATCACGACTGCACGGCGTACAAGACAAACAAAACGCGACTCTATTGTCACAAGGCGTCGCATGGCAAAAGAACAACCCGCGGCGAAGAAAAATAATCTTTTGTACGTCATTGCGGCGGCGATGTTGTGCATATGTGGATTGTTATCTTTTCTCATACTTTCCGGTTCCTCCAAATATCCGTCGCCACAAATCGAAAAAATATTCCAAATTACGAGTAAAACGAATTTTGAAGAAACACCTTCTGGCGTGGGAGTTGTTTTTACAAGATCCTCTCCTAAAGCAGATTGGACGGCTTTAATAGAAGGTGGTAGTCTGTCTCAACAACACGACTATTATTTTGGATTCAAACTAAAAAGTAATGCATACGCGTATATTTTCCAAATCGACACCAAGGGACAATTGTTCTGGGTTTTTCCCAAGAATAGTACCTCCCGTGAGTTCTCAACAGGTAAAAATCCGGTGAGGAAAGATGAATGGTATCGCGTGCCTGACGGACATTTTTATAAACTGGACAATACTCTCGGGCTGGAACACGTGTACATGGTCTTTTGTCCCAAACGATGGGTAGAATTGGAGAATGCTCTAAAAGAGGCTGCCGCCAACAATGAACAAATGAGATCTGCGACAATAACCAAACACTTTGAGAATGATCGCAGCGATACAAGACGTGGTATTGGAACGATGCACAAACTTGTCGCTCCTCCAAGAGGTGTAAAAGTCACCAACCCCAAAAGTGATGTTTTTCGACTCATTGCAGGGGAACGTGGTGTTCTCATTTTTGAACGTTGGTTCTATCATGTCTCTGGTTCGTGAATCCTAATAAGGACATAAAAAATGCGTTTTATTCTATCTTTGTTGTTTCTTTCCGCTGCGTTTGTTCATGCGCAACAATTCGACACTCTCACCGCTCTTTCCAAAAATGAACAAGCGCTCAACTTACTTGACGCCGGAAAATTTCGACAAGCGTTGCCGGTTGCGAAGGAAGCATATCGTTTGATATGCAAAGCCGAAGGCGAGAAGTCTCCCAATAGTTTGACGATTATGGGAAATTTACTTTTGATACACGAACGCTTGGGGCAATTCAAAAAATTAGAACTGCTCTATCAACGCTGCTTGCGTTTAAAAACCCAAGTAAATGGCCCGGAGAATTACGACACGCTCATCACCATGAAAAACTTTGGTTCCTTTTTGCGTAAGATTGGAAAATTAAAGAAGAGTGGCCAAATTTTACAGAAAACTCTGAATTTGCAAATTAAGACCTTGGGTAGAGAAAATGACTATACTCTCATCACCATGCAAAGTCTTGCCACGACATATACGCAACTGGGAAAATTTCCACAGGCGGAAAAGCTTTACAAAAGCTGTATAAAGACGTTAGAAAAACAAAGAAAAAGTAGTGCCGCTATCATCAATAATGATTTTGCGGAGTTATATAAAAAAATGGGGAGATATTCTGCTGCGGCAAAATTGTTGCGCAACTGTATTGCCGCGCGCCAAAAGTTACTTGGCATTTCACACCCAGAAACGCTCATTTCGCTACACAATTTAGGCGCACTATACATAGAAACAGGTGAGTACGACAAGGCGGAGAATTTATACACTTCCCTAAAGAAACATCTCACGGAATCCCTGGAAAAACACCACCCACTGGTCTTGAATGTAAGTAGTAATTTGGCTTTGTTGTACCGCGAAAATCTCGAACTCACGCGTAGTTTAAAAATCAATCGCGAGGTACTCGATATAAGAAGTAAAACATTAGGACCCACTCATCCTGATACCATTGATTCCATGAATAACTTAGCTGCAAATTTATCTTTGCTAGGGCAGTATAACAAAGCAGAACTTTTGTATCGCGACGCTTTGCGTGCGACAGAAAAAATCTTCGGTAAAAACCACCTTGAATATTTGACAACGCAAGTAAATTTGGCATCGAATTACATAGTGCAAAGTCGATACAGAACAGCGTACGTCATCATGAGTACAGCCCTCAAAAAGGCAAGAGATCTTTTGGGTAAAGACCACCCGTTTGTCACACGTGTCCTCGCCAATATGTTAGTAATAGACATACGAGCTCGAAGTGTAAACTGGAATCCAGAAAAAATAAATCGCCTCATAATTCGCTTACGGCAACAATTTGGAGCCAACAGCGATTTAACTATGATCACTCACATCAATCTTTCGAGCTGGCTTCTTTCTCGTAATAAAACCACACAAGCGTATGAACTATTGGAATACCTATATCAAAATTTGTTTAAAAGGGTTCAGCAAGCACATCGTCTTTCTATTGTTTTGATTGCTAATTTCGGTTTCGTGTGTTTTCAACTAAAAAAATACGATCAAGCACAATCAGACTTTGAACTACTAAGGGGTGTCATTGAAAAAAAGTATGGCAAAGATCATTACTTAACGATTAGAATAAAGTTCTTACTCGCCAGAGTTTATGCAAAGAAAAAAGATCCCAGAGCACTTAAGACATATGAATCTGCCACAACTCAATTGTACGTCTTTATGAAGAACTTGCTGCTCACCACAAATAAAAAAACGAGACTTAATTTATTTTCAACATATAAGGATCTCCAAGAAAATGCCTTGCAATTCTATGTAGATACTTCTGCTTCAAAAAAACTATTTGACCATTCTCTACGTTTTAAAAGTCTTCTGTTTGAAATTTCGTCACGACAACAAATATCACGTAATGAGGAAAACTTACAAAACATCAACAAGTTACGCAAAAAACGTCGACAACTAACGACAATGTATTTTCAAAAAAATGCTGATAAAAACCAAGAGTTGACCGACATTTACCGTGAAATTGAGAAACTTGAATCGTTAATCGCCAGCAAGAATACTATTAAAAGTACCATTACCCGCGAACAGATTCAAAACCAAATTCGTGATACAGAGGCCGTCATCGATTTTTTGGTAGTAAAAAATAACTTAATTGCCACCGTTGTGACAAAAAAGAAACTGCACATGATCAAAATAAGAAATTGGAATACCATTTTGCAATCAATCACACAGTTACGTGGACAAATAACAAAGAAAGCAAAAGTAACTAGTGAAATATCACGATTACTGTATTCTCCATTACAAGCATATTTAAAAAATATAAAAAGGATCTACATCATACCCGATCGTGATTTGTTCTTGCTGCCTTTCTCTTGTTTAAATATCAACGGAGAATATCTTGCGCAAAAATACCAAGTTGTGACTCTGAACTCCGCAGCAGACTTATGGGCAGACAAATCTGATATTTCCAAGGAGCAAAATATCACTATTTTCGCCAACCCCGATTTTGATGCTCAAATTTCCGAAAAAAATGCGGTGGCCGAAGATTTATTCTTTCGCGCTCTGAGTGGAACAAAAAACGAAGCCGAATATTTACAAACAACTTTCAAGAGAAATGGATACAAAACTTATATATACGTTGAAAAAAAAGCGACGAAGCAACAATTTAGCAGTATGAATGGTCAAATTTTGCATATCGCCACCCATGGTTTCTCACTTTTTGGAAAAAACACAGAACAAGAGGATACACGTGGTATTTCGCAAAAAAAGACTATAGAGTTACCTATTATACAAAAAATTGCTGCAAGTCCCGATTCTTATGTACAAGCTTCGATAAAAAACTTAGGGAAATTCGACCCTTTTCTTCTTTGCGGACTAGCATTTGCAGGTGCAAATCACAACACGCAACAAATCGCAACGGCATACGAAATTCAGCAGTTAGATTTGCATAACACGCGCTTAGTGGTCCTTTCTGCATGCGAAACAGATGTAGGAGAAATTAGAAAAGGTTCTGGAGTCATTGGGATAAGACGTGCATTTCGCGATGCGGGAGCCAAAACAGTTGTGTCAACCTTGTGGCAGATTGATGACAAGGCAACAGCTCTATTCATTAAAACGTTTTACGACTATTTATTAGACGGCGTTTCTGTACGCAACGCGTTACATCTCACTCAGAAAAAGTTTATTCAGCATACCAAGTACAACCATCCTTTTTATTGGGGAGCTTTTATAGTCGATGGTGTTGATACTCGCATTGCCAAACCACGCCCGAAAAGTTCACTGTTGACCATAATAATCGTTGTGACTCTTTTAGTGGTGATATTGATTGTGGTGATCATAGGAATGACAAGAAAAAGAGCGGCGCAGCGACAACGTTTGCAAGAGAGAACGCAAAGGCGTCAACTACGCTCAAGATAAAAACCTTGCCCGTGAATTCGGGCAAGGTTCATAAAATTACATCTTCGGAGGAGCAACTTCGCGAATCATTGCTCCATGTTCTTCGCTTAAAATCAAAATAGAAAATCGCGACACTCTTTCGAGTTCGTCGGTGTTTAAAGATGTGTAGTCAAAACGTCCACGTAAATCGGTGTAACCATCCTTATAGAATTGTACACTACCATTGTTGTAACGTGCATATACTTTCACATACACTTTTGACAATGGCTTGTTGTCTTCTAAACGCGTTAGTTTTAACTGCCCATAGTTTTCGATCATTTGCAGGTTCAAGGAATGCGGGTAGTACGAGCGCGTTTTACTCTTACCTGCGGCAACCACTTCCACCATCACATTTCGCTCGCGATATTCATTAGGAATATCGATGGCTTTGTGGTTTGCGTCTTTATCAAACGAAATCTTTTGAATACTATTGGGATGGATAATCGCAAATTGTCCTGAAACCTCTTGGACAAAAGGCTTACGTGAGAACAGCAGTTCGATATCCATTGGATAATAGTGTACTTCGCAATTTTGTAAATTTTGATACTTTATGGACAACTTTTGTTTGTCGATAGAGAAGTCAAAACTTGGCTCGCTTGCTGCGAGTTGTGTTTGTTTTTGACCACGGTCTTCCTCATTGACAATTTGTGTCGCCTTTCCAGAAATCTCTTTTACCTGAGCAATCACGTCATTAAACAACATTTGCCAACGTGCCACGGGGTGGTCTTTGTATTTGTTGGCAATGGCTAAAGCTTGCTGTGGAGCTTCGAGGTAGAAGTGCATATATGCCTGAAGATAGTCAAACTGTAACTTCGTCGCGAGTGCATTGCGATCAATTTTCTTCATCACCGCAAGAGCTTCTTCTACGCGGTCTTGCAGCAACAAATACACCACCATAGTGATGCGATCATCGTTGTCAAAGCTCGGTCGGTAACGCATATATGTTTGAAAATCACTGTACTGCTGGAAAAACTGTTTATTGAGAATTTGACGCTTTTGTCCCAATTGGTATACACGTGGGTGAATAAGCGGCCAATACTCTTTGTGCTGGTATGTATGACGCACTATCGGTTCAACAGTCAGAAGTTTACTGGAGATGTACTTTCCACACATCGTCGTGTAACTCGAGTTAGGTAAAAACTCTTTGATGACCGCTTCATTTTTGTGATGTAGGCCATAAGACCACAGCACGCCATTGTAAACGCGACGGTGTTGCAATACGGCAATGGCACGATCAAAGAAAGATTTATCACGCATGCGGAAGGCCATCAGCTTTAAATCAACGCGATACAAATTTTGATTGCGCAAATAAGCAATCACTTCATCCGCAGAACCATATTGCGACACATAGTTCCAAGAAGTCGTGTCACGAGTGGATAGTTTATCGACAACGTTAAAAGTGAAAGGCGCTTCCCAAGCAATCAAAGCAGTGTTTTGCGCTACGTGTACAGGGTAGTGAGCAAACTTTCCCTTAACAGGAAAGTAAAAATAATACTCCATCTTGTGAGTAGTGTACGCACCCAGTTCGTAGTAAAAACTCTTGGTGTAAAAACCATTGAGAACCGGCATGGCTCCGCTTGGAATTTGTAGTAAGATGTCTAACTTACGTCGTGCAGATGTCGGATTTGTCAGTACGATCTGACAACCATATACACGACCAGCGACAAATTCCTTCGCGACAAACTTATCAAACCGTTCATTATTTTTGTACATGTAGCGATCGTCACGAGCAAAGAAGCGTTGACTAATCAATATGGTACTTTGTGCCTTCTTAGCCTCAACCTCTTTGATTTCTTGGTGAAAAATAAGCGCAGGCTTATCCGAGGAAAACGACATTTTTTCTTGTACGTATTCTATCTGGTGTTTACCCGCGGTAAACGGTATGTCGAGTACAGAAAGTGCAAACATCATTTCGCTAAAGTTTTTATTGGCGACAATGAATTCGGTAGACAAAAACGGTTCTTCGTTGTTGTGCTGTGCGTATTCTTGCCAAAACTTATTTGCGGTGACGAGACTCGCGACTTGTCTTTCGATAGGTAGATGGTAATAGTTGTTTTCTACCCACTCACGTGTTTTATCTTCTTTGCGATAAAACTGGCGTGTTTTCTCGCGAGCAGCACGATCACGTCTTGCACGTTTTTTGCGCAATTTTTCCATACGCGAACTTCGCAGCTTACTTTCTTCATTGCGACCGAAAAATCCGTCCATTTCGTCGGCGTCTTCTGCGAAAGCCTCTTCCATATCCGCTACAGGACTTGGTTCTCGTGGCACTTGTTTTTTTGCACTTTCCAAGCCGAGTTTGTCACTTGTACTCAAAGACGTGTTGGCAATTGCGGTAGTAAATACCCGATTGAAACGATCGAGATTTATTGGTTGCAAATCACAGAGGTCTTTTATTTGTCGTGCAATTTGCGGAGCCTCTTTTTTGAGTATTTGACCAAGTAAGATGCGTTCGACAACATTTAAACGCCCGTATTCCCAAGGTCGTAAATACTTGCGTAAATCGCTACCAATGAGCCAATCGTCGAGAAATGTTTTGTCTTTTTTATTTTGTAAATATGGTTTGACAACTTTCGTGAAAAAAGCGGGGTCTTTTTTGTACACAAAGAAATTTAATTCATGACATGCATACTTGGAATACGACTTGCTTTTTTGTTGCGCACTCAGTTGTGGCCAATTCAAAATAAATTGAAACTCTTTCAACGTCGCGTTATTGGTCATTGTGGTGAAAAAAGAATGTACATTTTGCAAAGAATCGTAAACTTCGATTTCCGAAGTGGTGATATTGGCAATATTGAACAAACGTCCACTGCGAACAGCACTGATATTTTTCTGTTGCGTAAAGTGCTTCTTGGCATTCAAAGCATATATGAGACGTAAATCCTTGTACTGCTTTCCACCGCGTGGTAGAGCTAACTGTCGATAAACCACACTGTCATTGTCCATCGCCACAACATGAATGTGTTGTCTTGGCATAACTGCCGAAACTTTAATCTCGATTTCGCCATTCTCATCAGGCTTCAGATTCGTTAAAATCAAGCTACCATTGGCGAGAAAGTTAAAGTTATAGTTGGCCAACTGCGCCGTGACGGAGCCAGGCTTTCGCGACAGTGAACGACGCGGAGCATATGCCCCTGATCCCATATCCGCAGACGCGTCCCAAGAATCACCGCTCTTCGCATGCTGTACACCTGTGTCTGTTTTGCGCAAACTCCATGGATTTAACAGTAAACTCGGTCTAGCGAGCATGTTACCCGGAAATTTTTTGGCATACTTGCGTTCGAGTATGTAACGATATTCCTCGCCAATATTTCTTCCCGACAAATACAACGAGTTTGGTGAGTTTTTCTTGATCACACTCGGTGACAAGCTGTCTAACTCCCCAAAAGAATGGTAAATATTTTCTTGAGGGAGAAAGTGTGTGGCGATTACGTGCACACGTGTTGCCTTGGTAAAGTTCATGAGTTTTACCGAAATTTTACCTTGGTCTTTTTTCAACGGTGCCACTTGCAAGACTTTTTGTTTGCTAACTTGTAGGTAACGTTCATTTCCCACCGCGTAATCATTGTGGAGTTTACCTTCCGTTACGCGAATCGCAATGGAAACGCCTTCTTTTTTCAGCAATAAACTGTAATCTCCGGCGCGTAGCCCTTTTATCTTGAGGTAGTTTTTTCCCACACTGACTTTATTACTTACATTGTGGACAAAGTCTTTGTTGCGAACTTCAAGTAAAGAGCATAGGTTTTTCACACTGCCGCTATGCATGATTGGTATACGCAGTACTTTGTCTGTTGTGCCGTGTATCACTTGTGGGTATGAGTGGCGATCTTTTTCCAAAGACCAACTATAGCCACCCGTTACGCTAACGCGATCGATATCTTTTAGTTCTCCAAGATATAAACGACCATGTTTATCCGTTTGTAAGGTAGTGGTCACATTGTTGGTAAAATAGTGATGCTTGCATGTCACCTGTAATACACGGTCAGGACGTGGTTCGCCTGTCTTGCCTAAGAATTCAAGTTGATATCCCGAATCTACTTTACGTAAAAACAAGCTTTCGGTGGTTGCTGTACGATCAATACCATTGATACTAAGCGATTGACGCGCACTTAGCGACTGCTTTTTGGCTTGACTGAGATTATCAATCTTGGCATTTAAAGTCACATTCACACTAGCAAGTTTTTCGGGTACTTTAAATTCGTATTTGCTTTCTTTGTCATCGTGTAATGCAAAGTCCGCTACTTTGATCGAACTAGAAATACCGTCGCGGTTCACTGTTTTTACACTCAGCTCCACATCCTTGAGTAAATCAACGCTAATTTTTTCGCCATTTACGTATAAATGTGGACGCACCACAATGCGGCATTTGTTTTTATGGATAATCGATTCGCGATTTACATAAATGCCCGCGACGAACTTATAATCTTCTCTTTGATGATAAAACGAGTGCAGTTGCGCAAATCCGTTGTGGTACAAAACAATGTTTCTACTTCCCGGACGATTGGAAAACGGCACCGTGATTTCTCCGTCTTCATTTGCCGTGTATTCACGATTTCCATACAGAATACGCGCATCTTTTACTAAAGAGTTGCTTTCATCATAGATACTAAAAACGTGTCCCGCAGAACTTATTCTTTGTGTTGCTAGTAGATTACCTTTGCGAATCAGAGCGCGGTTACTTTGGCCATTGCCGATAAACTCTATGATATAGACACCTTTGTCTTTGATGTGTGCGAAATCAAATTTTTCGACATGTCGTCGCAAAGGTACCTGCTTGTAACTAAACCGTTTTTCGTGATTGGCAACAAGTCCGTCGAGATCTATCGCCGTTGTAATTTCGCTACCATGTTTTTTGTAGTAGTTTTTGGTATTGATATAGTATGTCTTCACGATGAGGTTTTGCACGTTTTTGATGGCTATTTGCAGAGCAACAGCGTCTCCTTTGGCAAATACATCTTTATTTGTCGGTACAAAATCAAGATCAACGCGTTCTTGAAGATCTTTGTACTTTTGTGTGGGTAACATCGAATACCAATCAATGGCATTGCCAATACCGTATACAATTTTTGTTTCGGCAAACAATTCTTTTAGATAGTTAGAATCAATGTATTTTTCAAATGCACTGTAGTCTTTAGCGTCGCGTAGGAAATGCTGTAAGTATTCGCGTACCAATTTTGTGTCATCACCGACAGCGTCCAAATGAGTATGTTGTTTGTAATTTTGACGAAGGTTAACTTTGTGGCGTGCGTAGTATACGAAATCGCGATTGCTATAAACGGCATTGCGCGGAAGTTTTAGGTAATCCACAAAAAGTTTCTTGTTATATTTTCCTTGTTTCAACTGCAGTAGCAATTTATGATAAAGAACATGCGCTTTAAGGGAATTTTGCGCTGCAGATAGTTTTTTAACAAAATGCCATAGTTTATTTACATAGTTGGACTTTTGCTCTAGGCTATCCTGCCAATTTATGTCGTTACTTGGAGATAGTTTGCGCAAATACGCGTGTATGAAATTGCTATTTTGCATCAATTTCGGCATACGTCGCGCACAATCGTCTAGTTGCGAACGCAAGAGTTTATTGTGGATTGACAAGGAACCAAAGCCGCCGCTGTAACGATACTTTAGGTCTTCGACAACCAGCATTGGTAAGCGCGGATGGTCAGGGCGCGTAATTTTTTGCAGCAGAGAACGTCTTCTATCCGCAGAAAGATTTTCGTCCAGCAAGCGTTCTAGTATTGCCGCTTCGAAACGATACAAACCACTTGTGCGCAAAGCATCTGCGAATAACTTTTCATAACTGATGAGTTTGTTATCCAACTTACTGGAGTACTGCTTTGCTTTTTGTTGTTCACGTCGTTGGTGAGAAAAAGATAGTCCCAGCTTATCCACGATGTGAGCAATAGAGGTTTGTGGATTTTTTGTATATTCGAAAAGTGCCTGGCGATTTTCAATTTCCGCAGATCTTGAGGTTCTACCATGGCGTTTAATCCACTGTTTGAGAGTACTATGTACCTTATCATAATTTTTTTGATGTTGGTAATGTAAACAATGATAGTAGTAATATTCAGGCGTTCCTGGAATCAGTTTTTTTAGTACTTCTTCGCGATTCTCTACGAGATTGAATTGTTCGTCAAAACCAATCTCGTTCGCCAAAATAGCCATACTGCCAATGAGTACCAACAGTAAACATAAATGTTTCATAAAATTCCTTACTAATAAAAAACACTAGTCAAAACTTTACTTGGTTAGTAGCATAATTAACAAGAAAGTTCCGTGTATTCTAAAAAATAATTTAAAATTTTTAGGATTTTTTTATGAAAAAGTTTATTTTAGCTCTATTGTTCACCTGTCTTGTATTTGCCCAAGACCAGAAAACAACTCTCTCGGCTGATGAAGCACTGGATAAATTAGTCAAGGGAAATCAACACTGGGTGGAAAACAAACTACAGTTCATTCATCAAAATTCATCCATTCGCTATAAAACAGCAAAAGAAGGACAACATCCTTTTGCGACCATTCTCACATGTTCTGATTCGCGCGTTTCTCCCGAACTGATATTCGATCAAGGTGTTGGAGATTTGTTTGTCATTCGCGTGGCAGGGAATGTCGTGGACACCGACGAACTTGCTTCGATTGAATACGGTGTGGAACATCTCGAAACACCGGTACTACTGGTACTTGGTCACAGTGGTTGTGGTGCCGTTACTGCGGCGTACAAAAGCTGGAAACACAAAACAGAAGATACACACTCGAATATTCCTGAACTACTTCACAAGATAGAGCCCGCGATCAAAAAGTCTTATAAAGAACATCCCGATTTAGGTGAGAAGAGTTTAATTGACGCCTCTGTCTCAGCGAATGTACGTATGGTCATCGACAACATCTTAAAAATGAGTGAAGGCACCAAGAAAAAAGTGCTTGCCGGTAAGCTAAAGGTTGTAGGTGCTGTTTACAACACCTATCATGGTCATATCAATTGGTTGTTTACCCCTGACGACGTACTGAAAATTTTACGCAAAGGTAATCAACATTGGTCTAGCGACAAAATGCAACACCCACACCACTCCATCGATTTACGTCACATTCAAGCGGTCGAAGGACAATTACCTATTTTTACCATCATTACTTGTTCCGACTCACGCGTTATTCCTGAATTAATCTTTGACCAAGGGGTAGGAGATGCTTTTGTGATTCGCGTTGCTGGAAATATTTTAGGTGGCGATGAATTGGCGTCTATTGAGTACGGAGTCAAGCATTTGCAAACGCCTTTATTACTGGTTTTAGGGCATAGTAGTTGTGGTGCTGTCACCGCAGCGCTTGACCATGTTCAACATCCTGATCACGAACAACACGGAAACATTCCCAAGCTCATCTCCAAAATAGAACCTGCGGTTCGCGAAGCGCAAAAAGACCTCAAAAAAGGCGAGAACTTACTCGATAAATCCATTGTTGTGAACGTTCGCACTACTCACAAACAGATTATCGAAAAAAGTGAAGCAGCGAGAAAACAGATTGCCGAAGGAAGATTGAAAATCGTATCTGCGGTATACAACATCGAAACTGGCAAGGTTGAATGGCTCGATGATTAAGTAATTTTATTTATTAAAGCTCCGAAGTTCTGCTCACGGAGAACTTCGGAACTTTTGCTACCCCAAAAATTCAAGTTCATATTCCAACAGTAATTGTTGCTTGTTTTGCGTTTTTTCTTGGAACATTTTGACCTCTTCATGGCTTTGTTCGCCTCCACCAACGCGAATTAAACAGTCGATGTAATCAATGAAGGTTTGTGACTCATCACCAAAATTCTTCCCCTCGATGATTTGCTTATCTACGGCAAAAATCCCACAACTCACTTTTAGTGCTTCCTCTGCGGAGATACCAACAGTTGTTAGACTTTCCGCAACGGCAATTTCATACGCCAACTTGGGAATACCCACATTTGTCAAACCACTCACAATTTCAACATTTGGCTTCGCCGCGTTGAATTGTTCCATAAATTGCGCAATTCCTTTTTTTAACATTTCTGTGGCTTTTTCTTGGTCGAACTGTGGCCGGCTGTAACCAACCACCCCTATTTTCAGATTTGTCATGCTTTCTCCTAATATTTAATCTTACATCGCGGTGCAAATTCTTGTATTTTGTACATTGTTTCCAGTGTTATTTTTGTCCCCTTCAGGTGCAACTCTTCCAGACGAGGAAATTGCCGCAAGTAGACAAGCGCATCATTATCCACTTTGGTCTTTTTTAAACTGAGTGACTCCATATTATTGAGTTTCACAAGATGTTGTAAACCGCCATTGGTAATATCTGTATTCTCTAAAATCAATGTGCGCAATTTAGGAAGGTTGGCGAGATGTCGTAAATCCTTATCACCTATATTGGTATCTGCCAGCTCCAAACGTTGTAGGTTATGTAGACTTTTTGCATACAAGAGCTTACTCACTTTACATTTTTCAAAAAACTGGCTAAGCGTTTACGCCAAAAAAGACATCGTGCTCATACTTGACATACATCCGCATCCGAGTGGCGAGGGTACGCTAACTTTTATAAGTTTGAGTATTCTCGCCACAAATAAAAGGTCTTCCAAAATAAATTAAGGTATGATGGTGTAAAAGATATTTTTTTGTGCAATTTTAGCCTGTCCATTCAGGAAATCTTGTGGGGTAAAGCGATCGATATAACTAACTTCTGATAAAGTTTCTTGTTTCGCAAATCCTTGTAATGTAGCGACCACTTTAAAAGCTCCTACCCCTGAAGGCAGACGGCCCAAAATTTTTTGCGGAATTTCATGTTCAACGCCGCTGCGAATTTTTTGTTGGTTTTGCTGGTATACTAACCGAACCTCCCCTTTTGTAGATATGTGATAAATTTTCACATAACAGTCTTCGTCGCTTTTGAAAAAAAGGGAAATCTCTTCTCCTTCGCGATATAAATTTTTGCGCTTTGTCCACGAATGAATGCCGAAATCTTTTCGGTAACCGAGTTCTTTCACTTTTCCTGCCATTTTGTAGTTCGCCGGAATCACTTGCGTGTTAGAAGGTATAGGTAAGTCTAATTCTTTTTTGTAGTCTTCCTGATATGTTTTGCCTGTCTTGTCATAAATAGAAAGATTTAATCTAATTTTATCTTTCAACAAAAAGTAACTGCCTAAGAGTACCCCCTCTGCCTTAGTTCGTTCCTCTTCTAATTGAAAATACGAAGATTTTGTTAGCGCTTTTGTCAACTCTGCATGTAAAAATTCACTAAATTCAGATAGGAGATGCACTTCGCCTTCATAAGGAGCTTCATTTACCCCAAGGGTATGAACAAATGAAAAATTACCCAACGCCAAAACATAGTCTTGTGCATTTTGATGGTACTCAGATCTGAGGACTTGCATTTCTCGTACGCATTGTTGTAGCATCTGTGAAATTTCATTCTTGGCTTGCCATCTTTCAATATGCGATCCTGTGGCAGTTCTATCGTTACGGCAACCAAAAATCAATAGACACACGATGAGTAAAGGTAGTGTACGCATAATTCATCCTTGCTATGTGGAGGTGTATTTTAACTGTAAGCATCTACAGTGTAATACATTTTGGTCGCTGTTCGAATTGATTTTTATTTTTTTGGGGATGTTTATTGGAGTAAGAGAAAGTGGAATATATAAGAGTTTTTGAGTGGTTTGATA
Source organism: Candidatus Uabimicrobium amorphum (assembly GCF_009002475.1). GTDB lineage: Bacteria > Planctomycetota > Uabimicrobiia > Uabimicrobiales > Uabimicrobiaceae > Uabimicrobium > Uabimicrobium amorphum. The sequence continues at coordinate 6,844,121 of NZ_AP019860.1, read as the reverse complement.
TTGGGAAAGGATGTGCACCGTAGCTTTCGTAATTTTACTAAGTGCTAGTAAAATGACGAAAGCCAGGTACCAGGTTTATGTTATCTTACAGGTACTGTTGCCAATTTAACTTTACCGCTTTGGATCATAAGAGATGCTATTTTTGCTACCAACTCATGATCGCCTTCAGGAACCATTTCGCTAATTGCGTCAATTAAACGTTCGATTGAAGTTTTAATTTCCATAGATTTCTCCTTTATCTTTGAAGTATGTAAATATCTGCAATATATACATAGCAACTACTATGCCAAAAAAAAGAATGCAATAAAAATAAACGCGTAAGCCATTAATGTGAAACGCCTTAGGCTAAAGACGTGTGTTTTCACAGAAAGATACCACAAGTACACAATGTATCTTTTTTGACACAGTTGGAGAATTTTATGAACAATTTAGTGGACAGCACCACTCAAAAAGTACAAACCAAAGTCATGAGTAAAATGATGTTCCAACCATTATTGAAAATAAACAGCGGCTTTCCCTAAAGAACGGTAGCCTTTGTGTATTTTTACGCGGATATGGTCACGCGAAAAATTGTGAAGAGCATACAGAGCGAGTAGCATATTTTTCAGCGGGTCTTTTACCGGATGCTCACCGGTTCGAAATACCTTTGCGTTCCCTTGCAAATTAATCCACCAGCGTTGAAACTGATCTACAACATGCAGAATATTTTGCTTACGTTTTTTTAATTTGTTGAGTGGTTGTAGTTCTCTCTCGTAATTTTCGAGATTTTGCTGTTGCTCACGCTGTTGTTTTTTTTGATTTTGTAGGAGCTTTTCTGCATTTTCTAGACTACTTTTCCATTGAGGTAACATGTTTTTAGCTTTTTGGTATTGAGCTTCCTTTTGTTGCTTTTCCTCTCCTAAATCGGAAACTTCGCGCTTTATTTTTTGTCGTTCTTCTTTGGCGGAAGATTTTTCTTCGCGTAAACGTAGGACCTCATCTTCTCTTTCCTGGCGTTTATTCTCCAACTCTTGGATTGTAAATTCCTGGTCTCTTAGCCTTGTTTGGGCGTCTTGAAGTTCTTCTTGGATGATTTCTTTATCTCGGATTTGGTTTTTTAGACCTGCAACTTGTCTACGTAACCGTTGTTTTTCTTGTTCATCATTTGAATTGCGAATGCGTCTTTCTAATTGATCTACTTCACGTCGTAAAAGCTTCGCTTCTCCAACAACATTGTCAAAGCTTTCTTGTTTTTCACGTATGGATCTTCGCAAATCGGAAAGTTTATTACTTAGACTTTGTTTGCTACGTAACTGTGAAAGTCGTTTTTCTGCAACCGCAACATCAACATCGAGCTGTTTCTCTTTCTTTAAAATTTTTGTGAGGCCAGATGTATGTCTTTTTAGCCGATCTTTAATTTCTTTTATACGCGACCCCAGAGTTATCACAGACTTGATATCACTTTTTAGTCGACTTACTTCATTTCTAGTACTACTTATGTTCGTTTCTAGCGTTTGCAAATTGAAATTTGTTTTATCACGTAAAGTGATCGTTTGCGAAAATTTGGCTTGTAACTCTAATATATCTTTTTCTAGATGCGCTAACTTGCTAGGAGAAAACGCCAAATCGACATCGCGTTGCTGTTCAAACAAACGCAATGGGAAAATATAGCTTTTGTGCACAGGTATTTTACTGCGTATTTTTTCTACGACAGGGCTTTTTATATCAACGCCTAAAAATTCATCGAGTTTCTGCACATGGTTTTTGAGATGTAAATACGCTTCTCTAAATTCTTTGTTTTTTGCTGCTTTTTTACATTCTCTTTCGAGATAAACATGATAATCACGAAGTTTTTTCGGAAGCGTTTCATGTAAAAGTTGCTGTTTTTTTTGCCATTCTTTTTTGGTGATCCACTTGTTGTCAAATTTCACCAATCCCTTGGCTTTTTGTTCACGGGTAAATTTTTGCTCAGCTGTCATCCATTTACCTTTGTACTCCACCAAACCTTTTGCCTGTTGTTCGCTGGCCAGTTTCTGTTGCGCCGTCATCCATTTACCTTTGTATTCAACTAAACCTTTGGCTCGTTGCTCGCTAATAAATTTCTGTTGCGCTGTCACCCATTTGCCGTTGTATTCGACCAAACCTTTGGCTTGTTGCTCACTAGTAAACTTCTGTTGTGCCGTCACCCATTTTCCGTTGTATTCGATGAAGCCTTTCGCTTCCTGTTCCATGCGGAACTTTTGCTCAGTTGTCATCCACTTACCATCGTGCTCCACTAAACCTTTGGCCTGCTGCTCCATGGAAAACTTTTGTTGTGCCGTCACCCATTTTCCGTTGTATTCGATGAAGCCTTTGGCTTTCTGCTCTGCAGCATACTGCTCGCTGGTGGTTCCCTCGTCAATATTTTTCTCGATATTTTCATTGTTAGAAACCGATTCACCATTACTAAACATACTCTGAATCAAAGCGATGATCAAAACAAATGCAATCGCAGCAATGATGAACACGAGAAGGGTATTGGACTTATCTTCCACAAGTTGTACTGCAAGTAGAGGCTCTTCTTTTGTACCTTCGCGTACCTCATAGATCATCTTTTGAATTCTCTGAACACCTTGTTGCGCAGCTTCCGAATTGGAATCTATTTGCAACGCACCGTTGTAACTACTCAAAGCGAGCTTAAGTGAACCTTGTTTGGCAAGAATCGTGCCTTGATTACATAAACGTTCCACGGTAGGTTTTATCGCAATGAGACCGTCTAAAACGATGAGGGCTTGGTCCCAGTTTTTTTGTCGGGTAAAATTTTTAAATTGCTTGATTAAGCGTTGTTCTTCACTCGCTTCTTGTGTTTCTTTTTCAGAATCAACGGCGTAGTCTTCTTCGTCCTCATCTTTCAAACTGCGTAAAATTTCCTCTGCTTTTGCAAGACCGCGGTGGGCGATTTCGTGATTCGGGTCTAACTTTAATGCTTTTTTATACCCTTCAATTGCCAGGCCTATTTTACCAAGTTGCAATAAAACAAAACTGCGATTACACCATCTTTGGGGAGTCTCTCGTACCAAGATGAGCTCATCAAAAACAACTAGAGACTCTTCCCACTCTTCGTTTTTTAGTAGTTGCTGTAAACGCTTTTTGAACTTTTGAACTTTTTGTTTTTTATCTTCCATGGTGGTTCCTACAAAAAAAGATGGCTAGCGACATACCAGCCAAGTATCTTTACCTGGCATGCCTTTATTGTTCACTAGTTTTATGAGTAATAGTGATTATTTTAAAATCTGAACATAACTTAGACAACGACAATTCATTTTGTGGAGAAAGTGGTATGGAGACATTGTGTAACCACGCAACAATTCGCTCGTTATCTATGGGGGTTTCCTGGAAAAACACAATGATGTGTTCTTTTCCTGCATGATGATCAAATTCAAACCCTTGGTATTTGTCGGGAATGTAAATCATATTTTTGTTTTTGCTGTATGAAGCGAAGGGACGTGTCACAGAACCCTCCTCAGGAAAAAGGTAGCCCACTTCTCCTTTACTATCTTTAAAAAAAATACTCAGGTAGTCGTTTTTCTTGTGAGCAAAAATGCGCAGTTGTAGTTGATCTCCTTCTGTTACATATTCAATTTTGGAAAGAGGTTGGAAAAGAGGTTGTTGCTTACCACGTACGAAAAAATCCACGAGAAAAGGTTCGGGAGAAATGGAAAAGCTTCCAAGTAAAGTTTGCGTGAAGTCTTCGCCAATACCGTAGATACGCCAAGAGATTTTCTGTTGCGGCGTGTATGAGCCTATTTTTTTTGTTTTAATCCCTCGTGAAGCAAACGAACTGATGACGCGTTCAATTTTATCGATGGACAATTTGTTATGCGAAGGTAATAGTAACCAATCCTCGTGATAATTGACTTCCTTTGCTAAAATTTGCAGTTCTTGTGTTTGAGGAGAAACGAAGTACTGATCCAATGTAAAGATTTTACCATTTTTCCGTGCAAAAAAATATATATATGACTGACTATGATTGCGTATGGTAATCCGATCCTTCGCTGTCAAAAAATAAGGTTCTTCCTTTAGAATCGCCACATTCTTGTATGAGATGGTAGGAAACGTAATTTTTGACGTCGACATGGTAAAAATGAAAAAACTACACATTAGTAACACCAACACGAGCAATGCGACAAGCGCTTGTTTTTTTGCTGGTACGTGTGGTGAACGTTTCACACGACTAGAGCGTGGTGTGCTTTTAAGATTTGCGATACTCGCGGCAAATTCTTCGGCGCTGCCGTAGCGATTACCAATCTCTTTTGCCATCGCCTTCCTACATACTTTTTCCACTTGACTCTTGATATCATTCTTTACGTCACTGAGCAACGGGGTTGGAGAATTTACGATGAGATTCATCACTTCCACTTGCGAATTCCCCGAGAAAGGCAACATACCGCTCAAGGCATGATACATAACAACGCCCAATGAATAGATATCTGTTTGCGGCGATATCTCTCCTAAACCGGAATCTATTTGCTCTGGTGACATGTAATAAATGGACCCCACGATTTGATTTTGTCTAGTGAGTTCATCAACGTGTTGCATCTTCACCAACCCAAAATCAACAATGCGTGGTTCTCCATCGCGATCAACTAAGATATTTTTTGCCTTGATATCGCGATGTATAATTCCCATGCGATGTGCATACCCTAAAGCGCGCGCAATTTTTTCTATCAGACTTAACGTTTCTTCAATGGTAATTCCCGAAGCAATTTTTTCGTGTAGCGTTTGCCCTTCGATAAAGTCCATCACAAAATAGCAAATATTCTCCTGTTGCCCGCAATCAAAAATATTCACAATATGCGGATGGTTTAATTTTCCGCAAGCTTCAATTTCACGAAGAAATCTTTGCGAAGAGCGATTGCAATGCATTGTTTTTATGGCAACGTATCTTTTAATATATGGATCAAAGGCCTTGAAAACATCTCCCATACCACCACTACCAATTTTACTTACAATTTTATAGCGCCCGACTTGGGGAGGTGTCGTAATCTCCTTTGTGGGGGAATGATCAATCACCTGCTGTTTTGCTAGCCAGTCGTGTAAAGACATTTGTGGACGTAGTTGCAAATATTTTTCTACGTAATGAGCTAAGTACTTGGGTTCTAGAGATTTATTTTGTAAAATAGAGCGAACACTTAACATCAATTTATGTTGCTCGCGATCAATGATATTTTTGCTCAACAAAAAATCAATAAATGGCATTGTCATCTGCTGTTGTTGATAAAAGTTCCATGCTTTTTGCAACAGGGCCTTATCGGCGAAGCGACAGTGACTAAGTATATACAGCTCCATATTTGTTCCTAACAAAACAAGAGTAAAGTGAATATGCCTATTGTAATTGATAACTCGCTATTTTGTCAATGTTTAGGGAAGTCCGATGAAGAAATTTTATATTTTATGTTTCGCAGTGTGTTTGTGTGTTTGCAGTGCACAAGAAAATATTTTCACCTTGCGTCTTCTCAATGAAGAGGTTTTACAACACTTAGACAAAGCACAATATAGAAAGGCTATTGCCAAAGGAGACAAAGCATATACCTCGGCGAAAAAACTTCTGGGAGAAGAACACATTGAAACTTTGGCAATGGGTAACAATTTAGCATTGGCATACGACTACAGCGGTTTGGTTCGCAAGGCAGAGACTTTGTATTTACATTTACTAGAAATGAAACAACGAGTGTATGGCAAAGAACATCCAACAACACTTCTCGCCGTTAACAATCTCGGTTCTTTCTATCAAGACATGGGAGATCCACGCAAAGCATTGTCGATGCTACAATCAGCATACAAACTACAGTGTAAAACGATAGGTGCCAAACACCGTGACACTCTCACCACTATGCAAAATTTGGCCGCGTTGTACAATGACCTATCATTGTTCAAAAAGTCACAAGCGCTTCACCAAAAATGTTACACAATGATGCGTGATACACTGGGAGAAAATCACTCGGATACTCTCAACGAACAAGCGAACTTTGCCTTTATATACTTGAAAATGGGCCAGTATACAAAGGCAAAAAAAATGTTGATGGATGTATGGCAAAAACGCATCCGAACTCTGGGGAGAGATCATCCTACATCACTCAATATAGAATCGAATATTGCCAGTTTATATCGTGAATTAGGCGAATACCGACGCGCGGAAAAAATGTACCAACGCATTACACAACTTTTGGTCCAAAAATTAGGAGAGAATCATCCCTCTACATTGATATCGTATTCCAATATAGCGGTTTGTTACCAAGACCAAGGGCGCTACTCTGAAAGCGAAAAGCTAATACGTCGTGTTCTAGATACACAAAAAATATATGTTGGTAAAAGTCACATCACAACAATGAACTCAATGAACAATTTAGCGAGTATCTATGAAGAGCAAGGAAAATTTGCGAAAGCACGTGAGCTTTATAGTGAAAGTTTACATACAACACAACAAGTCTATGGAGAGGTGAATATTAAAACATTTGTTGGTCACAACAATCTCGCTTCGGTTTTCTTTAAACAGGGTCATGAAACACAAGCGCAACAAATGTACACGAATAATTTGGAAAAATGTCGCCAACATCTTGGAGAACTACATCCTGTTACCATTGGTACCGCAAATAATCTCTTGCATCTTTATTTGAGCCAAGGAGATTTACTTGCACATGCAGATTTTGTGGTGGATACGTATAACAAAGCAAAAAAAGTATGGGGGATACAACATCCCTCAACAATTAAAATCGGTACGGGTGTTGCGTGGTTATACACGCAAACAGGAAAAAATCAACAGGCCGAAAAACTGTATATATATTTATTGAAATCAATAAAAAACCTACTTGGCAAAGAACATCCCACAACACTTGTTATCGAACGAGGATTGGCCGATACTTATACCACGAATGGTAAACCCGAACTAGCACAGAAAATGTATCGAAAAATACTAGGAAAAATCCAGAAAATTTTTGGAGAGCAGCACCCCCAGACATTGTTGGCAATGAATAATCTCGCCTCAAATTACGCGAGAACAGGGCATTACAGTGAAGCAATGGACCTGTACGATGACTGTTTGAAGAGAACGCATATGTTTGTACGGCGTGCTTTTGAGGGGAGCAACGAGCAAACCAAGTTGGCTCTTCTTGGCAAATACAACATCATTAAAGACGGTTCGCTAAAGTTTTATCTCTCTTTACTGACAGATCCACATACTCCGAAAAATATTCGTATAGAGGTCCAAAACAAAATTTTCGAAATTTCACTATTGTATAAGAGCCTTGCACTATTTTCTTCCGCGGAAGTTCATAAACGCGCCTCTAAAAATCCTAAACACCACACAGATTTACAATTGTTGAATACAAAACGCAACCAACTTTCAAAACTGTTTCTAAAGTCTCCTCTGAACCACGAAAAATATAAACAACGGATCGACAAAGTTACCCAAGAAATTTCGCAGTTAGAACAACGATTGACCAATAAAATTTCTATCTTCCACACTTACAAATACGTCAGCGCACAGCAAATACAGCAACGCTTGCGTCCACAAGAAGCTCTTGTGGATTTTGTTATTTTTTCCGCGTCCACAACGCCATATATCTTAGCAACGATTGTAAAAAACGACGATATTGTTGTTTTACCTATTTCCCAATTTGACGACCTGCGCCGTAATGTTAAAGAGTTTCGTGAAAAAATTGTCTTACGCCAGCCTATTTCGAAGGTCGCCAATGTTATTTATTGTCATATTTGGCAGCCATTAGAGCATCATTTATCACAAATAAAAACCGTGTATTTAATCAGTGAGAACATACTACATCTTTTGCCATTTAACGCCTTAATCGACAATCGCGAAAAATATCTCATTGAAAATTTTGCGATTCATCCCCTCACCATGGCACGAGACTTACTGCAAGAAGGTCAGTACCCTGCGGCAAAGAAAATAACTATTTTTTCGGCCCCCGATTTTGGCAACGTCGGCAAAAATCACAATGCACGTGCGGCAGTAAATTTACAATTTGAAAAATTACCCTTTACCCAAGTGGAGGCGCAAAGTATTGCGCAAATTGCCGACGACTGCAACAAACAAGCACAAATATTTTCGGGAAGTACGGCGACAAAACAACAAATTCTAACCGTTAAATCTCCACAAATTCTTCACATCGCCACCCATGGTTTCTTTCTCAATAGTCGTAATGAAGGCCAAGCAAACCAACGTGGCTTTATTAAGCCACAAACAAGTTCCGTTCCCGATATTTTGCAAGACAATACTATTGTAAAAAATCCGTTGTTGCAATGCGGTCTTGCTTTTAGCAATGCCAACATGGGTAGTGAAGGAGTGGTCACTGCTCTTGAGGTACTGTCGATGAATTTAACCTCGACTCAGCTGGTGGTCCTTTCCGCATGCGAAACAGGTGTCGGAACACTACAGCAAGGAGAAGAGGTCTATAGTTTACGTCGTGCTTTTCAGCAGGCTGGTGCCGGAGCGGTGCTTTCTACTTTGTGGATTTTAGACGACAAAGCGACAAATCATTTCATGCGCACTTTTTATCGCAATTTCTTCTATGGTCTGGCACCACAACAATCGCTTCGCAAAACACAATTGGCATTTTTGCGCAGTGACAAGTATCAGCATCCATATTTCTGGGCACCTTTTGTCATGAACGGTTATGACAAAAGGTTTCCTCAGCAAAGTAATGAGCAAATTCACTCCAGCGGCAATCAGACGCTATTCATCGTACTTGCTGGTTTCATTGCTGCTATTTTCCTCGTTGTCATCATCGTTCTACACCTAAAAAATGCACAAAAAAAATTACAGCAACAACGACAAAATAGACGCCAGCAACGTCTCAGTAAACGTAGTTAATGGAGGCAAAATAAATGATTCGAGCATTGTGTATTTTATTATTATGTTGTATGTGTAGTTGTGGTACCGTTGCCAATCTCGCGTTTGGCGCTCCGAAAACAAACAATGGCTTTATGGGCTTAGAAACACGGGTCTATGGAGGGATACAGTGGGACTTTGCGGTGATTACCGCGTTTGCGGAGGAAGAGAATCCATTACTATTACTATCACTACCTTTGGGTATTATCGATTTCCCGCTGAGCTTTGTGGGCGACACCTTTACATTGCCCATCGCAATAAAGTTTTCACAAGAGTAGAGTGAAATCAATCTCTTTGTTCACAAGTTATAAACTAGTTACAAAAAATATAACCACATTTTTTCTTCCATATATCACTATTTTTATATATCATAGATGAAAATAAAAGTCTATTTACAAGGTGATGGTATGCAATTGCTTAATAATCGATATAGATTTGAAAAACTGCTAGGGCGTGGGGCAATAGGGCAAGTACATCTTTGCCATGATGTCGTGACGAATAAACTCGTTGCGGTAAAAGAATGTATTCCCCAAGGAGACCATGTCGAAAAAGCAATAGAAAGAATCCGACGTGAACATTACTTTATGTCCAAGATTCACCATCCCAACCTGGTACATGGACTAGATTTAATTGAGCTACCAGGACGACTTTTTATCGTAATGGAGTACATAGAAGGCATTACCTTAAAAAAACTCATCTATGACCACAAATATAAAATCCACTTCAAGCAACAACTCGAAATTGCCAAACAAATATGCGTTGCCGTTGCCGTTTTAAACGACAATGGAATTATTCATCGCGATTTGAAACCTGCCAATGTAATGCTAAAGAGTGACTTAACTCCCGTGATCTTAGACCTGGGAATCGCCAAGTCTACACAAAATGACCTCGATGAAATAACGCGCACAGGTGCCCTTGTGGGAACGCCTCAGTATATGGCTCCTGAACAAATTAATGAAAAAATAAAGGCCACCAAAAATACCGATGTGTTTGCATTGGGAGCGTTGTTATATCAGTTTTTTTCGTGGTCTGACCACTCTCCTTTTTACGATGGACATGTTTCAGCTACGATGAAACGAGTGGTGCAATTTTCGCCACCTACCATCGTAGTGCCAGATGAATTTGATTATGTTGCCGCTGTTGTAGACAAAGCCCTACAAAAAGATCCCGCACAAAGATTTTCTTCTGCATCGGAAATGGTGCGTATGTTGTCTTCCCCCAATGCTTTTCTACAAAAACAAAAAAATATACAGCGTAGGGCAAAAAAACGGAAAAAAAAGAAAAGCGTTGCACGACAAGTTGTGACAGCCATTTTCTTTTGTTCATTGCTCATTGGTGGTAAATTTTTATTCTTTAATGAAACCAATATCTCCAACAAGGTACGTGAAACAGAGAAAGTTGTCAAGAATAGCGAAACACAAGATCCGGCGACACCTGTGGAAAATAACCAAACACAAAATCCGGCGACATCTGTGGAAAATAACCAAACACAAGATCCGGCGACATCTGTTGGCAGTGATAAAATAGAAAATGCCAAAAACGACGCGAATAACGATTATAGTGAAATTTGCGAACAACATTACAAAAAAGGCATTGCCTACTTCGATGCGCGCAAATACGAAATAGCTATGGTGGAGTTTAACGCAATAATAGAATTACAACCTGCATACAAGGAATACATTGCGTATCAATGGCGAGGATATCTATATCATATACAAGGAAAATATGACCTAGCCATGGATGACTACGATGAATTCGTAAAAATGCGTCCGGAGTATTGGGAAGGCTATGCACGAAGAGCATATGTACACGCTCATCGCAAACAATATGATTTGTGTGTAAAAGAATACGACAAAGCGATTCAGTATAATCCCAAACGCGCCAAGTTATATCACAACCGTGCGGCAGCTTACACGCAAATCAAGAAAGATAATTTAGCGCTCGCCGATTACAATAAAGCCATAGAGCTTGAACCCCGAAATAGAGCGTATTTAGCAAGTCGCGCCTATCTTTATGAAATACACGGTAAAAATGATCTGGCCATAGCCGACTACTCTACCATCATTGAAATAACGCCTAACTACATCGAAGCGCGTCAAAAAAGAGTCAAGTTGTGCTATCACCAAGGAAACGTTGATATGATCATCAGTGATTGTACATATATCATGAATAATTCGCGTAAACAGGTGCCAAATACATATTGGTATCGAGGCACTGCATACTCTCGAAAGAAACAATATCCGCTAGCGATAGCTGATTTTAATAAAGCTCTTCGCCTAGATGGCAATCATTATTGGTCTTACCACTCTCGGGGACGTGCCTATCACTACCAAGGAAATTTGGAACAGGCCTTGGCGGATTATAATAGATCTCTAAGGATTAAACCGAACAATATAGACGTTTATGTTGACAGAGGACGACTATACGAAAGACTTGGTAAACATCGTCTAGCGGCCCAAAATTACAATACAATAATAAGATTAGCTCCCAAATCGGTCTCCGGATATGAAGAAATGGGTGGTCTTTTCTCCAGACTGAAAAAGTATAAAAAGGCGATTGCTTATTGGAAAAAATGCATTGCCCTGGGCGCAAAAGACAAAAAGTATTTGCTACTGATCAAGAGTGCGCAGAAAAAGTTAGACAACAAAAATTAGTGATGCACAAGACCAAACAAAAATCTTTAAAGACGGTAGACAACGACAACGAATACCACGCATGTACATTTTATTTGTCGAAAGATGTCGAGTATAAAATTGAAAATTGTATTTTTGACAACTGCAGTTTTCGCAATGATGTTACATTTTCTGCTATTGTCAATTGTCACTTTCATCAATGCAGTTTTTCCAACCAATTCCAACTAAACTTGCGCGACGCAAACGCAATGAATTTACACAGAGAACTACCACGCCTTTCTCTACTGACGCACTTGGACTTGCGCTTAAATTCACTCGATCATTTTCCTGTAGAAATATGTCAACTTTCGCGTTTGGTCAAGTTGAATTTACAACACAACAAAATACATACATTGCCAACAGAAATTTCTCAACTTTCTTCACTGCGTTATTTGGACTTAGGTCACAACTTGTTATTGACACTACCAGACGAAATTCGCCAATTGAAGTGTTTGCAAAAGCTATATCTTTGCGACAACTATCTTCAGAACATTCCACCAGCGGTATCGGAACTTACATCGCTTACACATCTTGACCTTGAGACCAATGATTTAAAAAGTATTCCACGCGAGATTGCCAATTTGCAATCATTAGAATACCTGAATCTTGCGGAAAACAAAATCAGATTATATGACCGAAGACGCTTACGAAAATGGCTACCAAAGAAATGCCGTATCAACTACAAAAGTTCGTACATGAGTCCTTGGGAGTAATAGAAGATCACTCGTCGACAAAATCCACGATAAAATTTAATTGCATGCTAAGTATTGCCTTCGAAATATTGATGACGTGGCATTCGATCTCTGTAGAACCTGTCACTTCTTTAACACGCGGTTTTTTCTGTTCTCTTTTGGCGATAACAGTGATGGTGTTCATCATTTTTTCATAAATGCCTTCGCTAATCTCCTCACGGTATTTTTCGCGGTCTCGCACATCGAAACCAGGGTCATTCGTTGTAATATGAATATCACCGTGATTTTTGTATTTGTCCGTCCAAACTTTCAGGCAATCGAGAATGCGAGAGACTTTCGTAGAACGCTCCCAAAAATCTTCTTCTAACAATGGTACACGTAGATGAAAAGCAATATCTACTTGTAAATATTCGCTATCTTGTTTGTTAAAAACTTTTGCAGAAACTTTTGTTTTATGTTGCTCTTGGTAACTACCCGTTGAAAGAGTAATGTCTGAAAATAGCCGTTTCACATCGTTTTCAATCTTGGTATAGTACTCGCGAGCGGTAGAGATGGCTTTACTATTATCTTCTGCTCTTACGGTAAGGAAAATGGGGAATAAAGCATGGTCAGGGCTTACGGTAAGATCTCCTCTTAGTATGTTTATTGACCTAGAATGCCGTTCTTTGTAGTAACTAGACTTCATCAATGCCTCCTTAGATGTAACGCAACCAAGAGTTCGGATACGTAGATTTTAATTTTCGGTAAAAGTAGCAACATGGTAATAACACAATGATAACGCATAATGAAGACACAAGCGTAGTGTTTATGCCTTCGGTTTGATACATGCCCATGGCCTGTGCCGTCCATACAAGTACGTGCATGTGCAGTATGTAGTAAAAAAGAGCTGTTTGCCCCAAAACTTGTATGGGTTTCAAGAGTACAGAGAAAAATTTATGTGCCTGCTCTATATATTGAAATAGTCCGAGAAAAATAGCAATAAGTCCTAACTCTAAAGAAATAAAAGCAAGAGCTGGTGGGTACTTGCTCACATGTAACCACTGCACAATCGAAAAGTCATCGCGGTACAACAAAAAATTTCCGTAGCTATTGAAAAAGCGTATGATCACAAAAACCAAGACTGCCATACCACCTAATAGAATTAGTTTGAAAGGCTGTTGTTCTTTCTTCAGAAATGAACGCCCTAAAATCCACCCGAGCATCATCATTGCCAGCCACGGTAATACCGGGTAAATCACCAGAAAATATTTGCTCATCCCCCCAGAAAAAAATAAACTAACAACCACATTTCTTCCCGTGGTCATGTAAAGCAAACCAGTGACAGCTTCCAATCCGAATATGATGCTTAAAGAAATGCCCCATAACCATCGATTAGACAAACGCCGTATCGCCGGCATACAAATAAAACTAAATCCAATGGCATATAACACCTGTAGGATAATTCCTCGCACAAGAAGACTCATCCACAATATGTCAATAGCAATCAATAAAACACCGCGCTTCATCACATGACGATCCATTTGTCGTGGACATTCACCGCGGGCAATACGCTTTTCGGTACTCAATGCTAGTGATACCCCTGCTAATAGCAAGAAGCCAGGTGCACACATATGAGTAATCCACCGTAAAAAAAATTGATCTGCGGCGAGAACCGTTCCTGCTTTATACAAAAAAATAGAATCCGTAACCAAACGCCCGGAATTAAATGCTAGAGATGCATGATCGATGGTCATGAGTATCATAATAAAACCACGTAACCAATCGATAGAGAGTAGTCTGTTTTTCGTTTGCATGATTGCACCAGTAAAATCAATGTTAAAAAAATTTTAGAAAAACCTTTTTGGAAAATTCGCATAAGAAATTATTATGGCATAGCACCATTATGTTGTAAAGCTTTCGATTAATAATACATCAACTACAAATTGTTGAGGTAAAAAAATGAATAAAAAACTAAAAAAATCCCCCAGAGATGTTTCACGGGGACTGCGATTAAATCTTTTATTTGGTGGTTTTTATAACCAATTTGGCTGGTTCTTTTTTGGCTTTGGTATGATCCACGTATGGGTTTTTGGGATCAATGCCGACTACCTTGAATACCACAAGTTTTTCGAACAACCCATTGAGTCAGAAGGAAGTGTAACGGCGGTGGTTGCCGAGGACGACTCATTCCGCTGCAACTACGAAATGAACATCGACGGTACCGTGCATCGCGGAAGTGCCTTAAGCAACAAAAAATACGACGTGGGAGAAACGGTGATGATACATCACTTTAGCGAAAACCCACAGTGGTCGCAAATACACGATTTGGGGGATAACGGTGGAATACCATTTTTCATCGCATGGGCAGCAAGTATTTTTCCTCTAATTGGTCTAACCTTTGTGTTTTTTGGCATACGTCGCGGTAAGAAAAGTATTTTTCTAATCACCGACGGCAATGAAACCACTGGAAAACTCACCAATAAAGAAGCGACAAACGTGCGCGTGAATAACCAACGCGTGTATAAATACACCTTTGAGTTTAAAGACGACTTGGGAAATACACAACAAGCGATCGCAAAAACACACTTGCAACATATCTTACAAAATGATGAAGAGGTAATTTTGTACCACCCGCTTCGTCCCAGTGAATCGATTTTAATCGACAATCTCCCCGGAAATCCACGTGTAAATGAAAAAGGTGAATTCGAAGCGCATATTGCCAAGACTATCTTGTACAGCATCATTCCTGGACTAGCCATTTTCGGACATGGCACCGTACTTTTTTATGTTCTTTTTGCTTAGAGCGAACACCTAACAAAAAAATGAAAATGCTTTGATTTCGGCTCGAAACTACGATGAAATCATTGTGACTTACCGTAAAAGTGGTCCTAAAACTGTGGTGAAAAATGAACGATAATAAATACGAAATAATAGAAGAACTGGGACGCGGAGGAATGGGAGTTGTCTACAAGGCAAAAGATAACTCTGTCCAACGCATTGTTGCCATAAAAACCTTACTACAAATGTCGCCAAAAGCAATAGAACGTTTTTTTCGTGAAATGCGTTCTATGTCACGTATTCAACACCCCAATATTGTGCGCTTGTACGAAATGGGAAATATTTCTGGTCGTTATTTTTATTCGATGGAGTATATCGCAGGTCAGGATTTGGCAAAATATTCACAGACGCACAAGTTGAGTTTTCGCGAAATGGCCAAAATAATGTCCAAAGTTGCCCGTGCGATTCATGTTGTGCACAACGAGGGTATCATTCACCGCGATTTAAAACCTCAGAATATTCTGCTAGGTGAAAGCAAAGAACCGTATATCATGGATTTTGGCTTAGCAAAAGCCATTGACTGTGAGGGTGATCTGACAAAAAGTGCACAAGTTTTGGGAACACCATTTTATATGTCACCAGAGCAAGCGCAAGGTAAATTGGAAAATATTGACTACCGAAGTGATATATATGCGTTGGGAGTGATTCTGTACGAGCTATTGACGTACGAAAAGCCCTATAGCGCTGGTTCACTTGTGGAACTTTTTTGTAAAATTATCGAAGCACCAGTTACCGCACCACGAAAAAAGAATAAACAAATCCCTGTTTCTTTGGAAAATATATGTCTCAAAGCGATGGAGAAAAAAAAGGAACATCGCTATCAACAGGCTGACTTGATGGCACGCGATTTAGAACGCTTTTTACGCGGAAAATCCATTTCGCGAACCAAGCGCAAGGCCCCTTTGTGGAAAAATATCGCCATGGTTTTTGTTCTAATGTTTTTTTGTTTGGGAATTTATCTAACATTCTTTTCACAACGGCAGCAAACAAATATTCACATTACCTTAACAAGTGAGGACTACATCACCAATGTGCAGAATCTACGCAAAGAAGGTTTATTTCAAGAAGCTCGGGAAATTTTAGAAAACAGTACCAAAAAACCAAACGCTGAACTACAGGAATTACTCTTTGCAACATATATTGATTTAAATATGCACGAAAAAGCCAAAGCCATGTTAGCGCTTGTAGATAAAAATAGCGATTTTGTTTCTATGAGTATGGGAAAGATGTTTTTCCAAGAGAAAGATTTCACCAAAGCGAAAAAATACTGGGAAAAAGTAAGACAAAATCCATATGTACGCGATGAGGTTTGTCACTATTTAGGGCGGTTAAATTTTTATGAAGGAAATTATGCGCAAGCGGTACAAATGCTACAGCAAGTTGATACTAGCAAATACAATACAAAATATCACCCCTTTTATCTGGGAAAAAGTCTTTTCTACCAAGAAAAATATTCTTTAGCGCTTCCTCATCTGCAAAAAATCTATGAGAAAATTTTTAGTGCTGAGATATACGAAATGATGGCAAAATGCTATGCGAAAGTTGACCAGTTCGAACGCTCTTGCACTTTTTGGAAAAAATGCTTGGATTTACAACCTGACAATAGCTATTTTTTTACGGAATATGCAAAAATTTTGTATTTGCAAAAAAAATACATTACAGCAAATAACAACTTCCTAAAGGCAATGGACCTTGACCCGCAGAACTGGAATGCCATAAGTGGTATTTTGGAAATCAATCATTATTATCCACTTCTCAACTGGCAGAATAGCATACATTTGATCAAGTCAACCGGAGATATATTTCACTATCGGCCTGTAGATATTCATAAATTTTATTTACAGCAGGTACTACAAGACAATAAAGAAGTCTACTCTGTATGGAATCATCTACAAAGTAAAACAGGAAATCCCAAAATATTTTTAAAAATCTTAAGTTCTTCTTCAACAAAGTCACAACAGACGTCCATTCAAGCCTTATTTTCACTACGCCATACCGATCTTGAACCAATAGTAACGGAATATATAAAGCCACTTTCTCCGGAAAAAAGAAACAAAGTGCAAGGTATATGGAAAATGATCTACCGGCGCAAACTTTCCGAGCAAAAGCAAGCATTATATTATCGGTTGGCACAACTTTCTTTGTATAAAAATAGCGACCTTTATCGGAGTTTATTTTCTGAAAAATCTATGATTTTACAAATTTTTCAAGACCACAAACAAAAGGTAATTCACCGTTATCTGGCAGCTCAGTATTTACTAAAAAATTTACGCATGAATGTGTTAAAAACGATGAGCAAAAGCAAAGAAGATCGTATAGGGGCTCTCATCGCGGCAATTGTTTTAAATGAAAACAATTTTTCGCAACCAATACCAAAGGTAAATGAAACAGCTTCTTTGGACCCTTTTTTACGCTTCTTAATTATCCATAACGCCAAAAATAATGAGATTTTATTTCGTGAAATGCGACAAGACAACAACATAGCTGTCAAAGTATATGCCGCAACCCTACTTGTTTATAAAAATCTCAAGTTGCCGCGTAAAGAAGAGGTAAAAAAAACATTAGAGTGGTGCGCACAGCAAAAAAATCTTAAACTTATTTTCCGATTGTGTGCTTACAATGCGTTGTGGAAATCGTTCCATAATGAAACTCGCGCTAGAAAAAAGCGTTACACACAACCGTTTTCTCACAGAAAATTTCTATTAGACTCTTTAGACAACGACAATGAGCAAATACAACTTCTGGCCATGCGTTATCCTTTTAGGTATAAAATACCCGGCTACAGAGAAAAACTAGTCGAACTTGTAAAACATTCTAATTTACAAATACAACACACCGCTTTGCTCACCCTTTCTTTTCTTGATGCAGATCATCCTATTTTTCTAAAAGTTATAGACAGTGATCGTTACTCTCTTTCGATGAGAAGTCTGGCATTTCTATTTTACTTTTTCCAAAGTTTGCACAGCGGTGATATGTGGAAAATTTTGCAAAAAATTAGAGTACTAGAAAATAAAATGCACAAATGGTTAAGTGATCCAGACCCGCGATTTCGTGGCATGCTTGCGAACAACGCGGCTCTTTTAGGATATCAGTCTCCACAAAACCTAAAAAAAGAAAAAGATCCAAGAGTCCAGGTTTTTATCCTCGCAGGTATGCGCCGCGCTTCTTTCTTGCCCCGCTATAAAATTTCGCGACAAAAGCGCGACAAAATTGCTCAGAAATACATAAACTCATCACATGATGACTTACGCATTGCCGCACAGTTAGTAAAAATATCGTGTAGTTCCTCAGATGAATGGCCACAAATATTTGCCCAAGCGCAAAAAGCAAACCACGTAACGCAAAGAGGTGTTGCCAACGCTTTTGCCTCTATTGTACAGGGGCAAATTATGGAGAGAATGCCTAAAGAATATCGTTTTCGCTTTTACGATATAGACGCCTATCAAAAAATTTATTTAGAGACATTTGACGCATTGTTAAAAACAAAACAGGCGACAGATATAAGGAAAGGGCTGTTCTACTCCGACCAACTAATGCACTTAAACGAAACGTCACACCTTCTTGCTATTCTTCACACATATGAAAAACTCTACTCACAAGCAATAGAGTACTACAAGAAATCGATTGCTCACAGCAACGATACCTTTCTGCAAAAATGTGAGCTGGCAATATTGTATGCTCGCTTAGATATGAAGGCGGAACTGCGAAAATTTTTAGATGTCCACTTTACGAAAGTCATTCCTGAGAAAAAATTGAACATTTTGCAAGAACAGCTTCGAAAAACAGCGACTGTGGCTATAAAAATGCAATCCTATTCCGTGGCCACAAATATACTCTTGCAGCTATTGCAAAACAATAAAAAAGCTTCTTTTGTTCTTGACCTCGCCCGCTGCTGCGCAAAGGAAAACCCACAAAATGCGTTTATTTTACTAAAAGAAGCGCGTTTACTTAGCAAAAACAAGTTGTTGTATTCTAAGGTTATCAGATATGATGAGTTTTCACACTTAGACGAACAGTTGTTGCGTAAGATTTTCCGGAAATAATCGATGTGATTTGCTAACATCTACGAGCTCGCCAAACACACTAAAGTTTACACCGAAGTCCAGGAGTATCGGAAATGTCACAGCAGTTAGCAATAAACCAGTAAAATCCATGTTGAAAAAATTTTCAGAAAACCTCTTTGAAAAATTTGCATAAGAAATTATTATGACATAGCACTGCTTTTTATAAAGCTTTCCATTAACAATACATCCACTACAAATTGTTGAGACGAAAAAATGAATAAAAAACTAAAAAACCCCCCAAGAGATGTTTCATGGGGACTGCGGTTAAACCTTTTATTTGGCGGTTTTTTCAATCAATTGGGGTGGTTCTTTTTTGGTTTTGGCATGATCCAAGTGTGGGTTTTTGGGATTAATGCTGACTATCTTGAATACCATAAGTTCTTTGAACAACCCATCGAGTCACTAGGTACCGTCACTGGCGTGGTTGCCGAACGCGATTCATTCCGCTACAGCTACGAAATGAATATCGATGGCACGGTGCATCGCGGGAGCGCATTAAGCAACCAAAAACACGACGTAGGACACAAGGTGGTGGTATACCACTTTATCAAAAACCCGCAGTGGTCGGAAATACACACTAGAGGAGTTTACCGTGGAATACCCTTTACCATCGCATGGGGGTTAAGTATTGTTCCTATGATTGGTCTTATTTTTATATTTTTTAGTATACTTCGCGGCAAGAAAAGTATTTTTCTGGTCACCAACGGAAATGAAACGACTGGAAAACTGATCGATACGGAAGCGACAAGCATGCGTGTAAATAAACAGCGTGTGTACAAGTATACCTTTGAGTTTAAAGACGACTTGGGAAATACACAACAAGCGATCGCCAAAACCCACTTGAGACATATCTTTTCAAATAACGAAGAGGCAATTTTGTACCATCCGCTTCGTCCCAATCAATCCATTGTTGTCGACCATCTTCCAGGAAATCCACGTGTAAATGACAAAGGTGAGCTTGAAGCAAATGTTGCCGAGACTATTTTATACAGCCTCGTTCCTGGACTAGCCATTTTCGGACATGGCACAGTACTTTTTTATATTCTTCTTGCTTAGCATAAATAATCTTGCAGCATATGGACTTAACTATTATAAACTTAGAAAAACAAAACTTTTCAGAAAGAGCAAAAACCGAATGCTCAAAATTAGCGAATTATGAAATATACTTCTAGATTGTGTTATATAGTTTACATATGAGTGTAAAATCGCACGATTATAACATACGATAATATCATCTTTTTGCGACCTTATACCACTATACTTTAGAGAATTCCGTAATAAGATGTTCGCGAAATTTCATAACACTTTTTCGTGCATAAGAAAGCGGAGTTACAAAGAAAAACTCGATCGCAATGCGCTTTTTCATCTTTAGCATTTCCAAGGTGTGTTTCTTGTCTTGAATGATGTAATGCGGCATAAAAGAAGCACCTAGCCCCTGAAGTAAGCACTGCTTTAAGGTTTCAAAATTTTCTGATTCTACGACAACGTTCGCATTTTTCCACAGCGATTTGTAGTGCTTTTGCACTTGAATAAAGCAATCTTCCTGACGATGCGGATAGGATAACAGATTCCACGTATTTTGTTTTTTCGTGCTGTATTTCAACGACTTCTTTGCCACAAGCAACATCTCATCGCGAAAAAACATCGTTTGCTGTAAATTTGGATGCGGAACAACATCGCATAAAATCGCACAATCTAATTCATGCACACTTACACGTTGCATAATTTCTTTGGTAGTGCCGTACTCGAAAGTAAAAGTAACTTGTGGAAATTGAGTGCAAAAAGTTTTGATTTTTGCTGGCAGGAGATGTGAAGAGATTGTCGAATAAGTACCAATGCGAATGGTACCACCAATTCCATTGTGCAGGTTACGCGTTTCTTGCACAGCATCGTTTAAAACAGTTTCCCATTTAATCACTTCCCCCAACAAATATCTTCCCGGCTGTGTCAGAACTAAACCGCGATTATGCCTTTCAAAAAGCTGTATTTGTAGTTGCGCTTCTAGTTTTTTTATCTGTGTACTCACTGCTGGTTGTGTTATACAAAGTACCTCTGCCGCTTTTGATATCGACTTTTTTTGTGCGACAACTTTAAAGCAAAGAAGAAGGTTTAAATCAAAATCCATGGCGCCCTCTGGTATAACGAAAATTTATAGCGAATATAAAAATGTAAAATTTGAATTATGTCAAAGCCGTCGTATAATGCAAGAAAAAACAGAAAGGAAAAAAAATGCGCAACCTACTTATTCTAATTTTATCCATTCTTTGCATCTATGCGGAAAAAGAGGAACAACTAAAAAAGATTCCCAAAAGTGTTCTTATGTGTGTTCCACATGGATTTCAACCTGTCGAATACTTTCAACCACGAAAATACTTTGATGAAAAAAAGTACCATGTCGAGGTAGCTGCTAAGTTTGATATTCCTCTAGCTCCAGATCAACGCTACATTGATCAATATCCAATGGTCATCCCTGATGTTATTTTTTCTAAAGTAGATGTTAACAAATATGATGTGATCATCTTTGTCGGTGGCAACGGAGCATGGGAGGATTTTTTCCCCAATGGAGACGTTCACAAAATAGTGACCACTGCCATCAAGAAGAACAAAAAACTAGCTTTGATTTGCGCTGCTGCGGGGTTGTTGGCATTTGTCAACAACTTAGATGGAAAGGGAGTTCCTGTTGCAAAAGGTCGCAACATAACAGGATACAAAAAAGTGGCGGGAGCTTTAGAATTTATGGGACAGGTAAAGTATTCTACCGGAGATCTTAGTAAGCCTCATGTTGTTGTGGATGGCAATTTTATCACGGCCCGAGACCAATCATCGGCATTACTTTTCGCAAAAACGATCTCCGCAGAAATGGCAAAGTAGACAACTTTTGTATGGGGCTACTCAATGACGGGCTTTTCTTTATCTGGCATCATTTTTGCTAAAAATTATAGAGACAATTAACATTGTTTACATTTTCTTACTTGCGATAATTTTTACACTGTTAGTAACTAAAGTCAAATATAAGGAAAGTACAATGCCCTCAAAATTTTTAAAACTCATATGCAGTTGTGCATTTGCTATTTGTATAGCGGTATACAGTCAAGCTTCTGATCGCGAAAACCAAACATGGGCCTACACGAAGACTTTTGAAGGGAAAGTAGGACCAGAATGGTCAAGTGCAAAAACTAGCACTACTCCCAGTGGTCGAAAATTTCTTGGCCAGTTCTCCAAAAATGGAGTAACGCTTAGTTTAAATGATCTTCCTCCCCATTCACAAGTGACCATTTCTTTTGAACTTTTCATCATGTCTTCGTGGGATGGTAACTCTAAGGAATGGGGGCCTGACATTTGGGAGCTAAGTGTAAAAGATGGGCCGACATTATTGCATACAACATTTTCCAATAGCGGGATACAAGCTTTTCCACAAAACTATCCTGGAGGAAAAAATATTGCGCGCAGTGGTGCTTCCGAAAACAATACACTGGGATATGTTTTTCGCTATGGCGGTAAAAGACATCCCGCAGATTCTGTGTACCGATTGAAGTATACTTTTTCTCACACAGAAGACTCCGTTATGTTTCAATTCTCTGGCATTGATTTGCAAGGCGTTCACGATGAATCATGGGGACTTGCAAATGTTGCCGTTCATCTTGATGGTAAAATAGATAACAAGGTACAAAAAAGATTTGAAATTGTGGGCCCTAAGGCGGTTAAGTGGGAAGATGAAGTCGTCTATGAAACATTTGAAATAAAAGATGGAAAACAAAAGCCATTACACTTAAATGTGAAGTATCAAATTCAAGGTGCGAAAAGCAAAGACTTTAAAATAACGCCTATTAACTATAATAAGATAAGATTGCAATTTCCTAAAGCATACGCACAATTTTGTGAGCAGAATATTACTCTGATCGCCCAAGTTGATTTTCCCGTAATGGGTGATGACAAAAGCACGGCGAATAACGCTTCATTAGACATCGTTATCTCTAATATTTCCGATCAATGCCATCTTTTACAAAGTGAAATAAAAAAGATAGAGGCGCAAATCGCTACTTTACATAGAGAAGTACGCTTATGTAAGGAACAACTGACGACAATAAAAATTCCTCCGCGTTTTTCCGATGAGGATGCGCAAAAACTTCAACAACAAAAAGAATCTTTAAAACAGCAAAAAGAAAAGTTACAAACCGCTGTAGAGAAGACGGCAAAAGCTATTCAGGAGTTGCGCAAACAACAACAAGAAGCAAACAGACTGAATATGGTATTGACGCGTTGTATGACGCAAGCAGAAAGAGCCTTTATTGCATTAGGAAATTATAAAAATTCGGCAAAAACACGAGAAAACAAACTAGAATTTTTACAGACATTTCTCCCTCGATTTCATCGAGGAAAGACAGATAGTTGGTCCGATGGAGAAGTGGACAATGAATTTTCCATCGCCTATATGAAAGCACGCAAACTTGCAATTGCTCGCGTAGGATTTGGTTTAGTGGGTATTGCAAATCTGGCGACCATGATCATTCCTCATCCAGGAGGTAGATATTCGATTGTCTTTGAAGCCTTCATGTTTGCTCTAGGAACAGAAGTAGATAAAAAAATAGATCCACTTATGAACGAAGTACGAAACTACAATACGCTTTTAAAAAGCGAATACTATCCCATGTTAAAAGAGCTTCAACAACTAGCAGAGCAAGTTCAAAAACTAAAGAAAAAAGGACCTCAGGCACAATTGAAAAAATTTGAAAATTTGCTGCGCCAAAAAGTGCAAAAATTACAAAAAATGAATTTGCACGTTCTTAGCGAGGCCATCAAATTAGTGAACATTGCCAAAAAGCGTCAGAAAAAAATGCAAAAACAATTAAAAACAATAGAACGTGAGTGGAAAAACAAAAAAGAGCAATATGAGCAATTTTTAGTAGCTCAAGATAAACGAAATTGGGAAATTCTTGATAAAAAACAAAGCATATTTGAATTGAAGTCTAAGATACAAACCAGTGAAGAAAAACTTATTCGATTAAATCAAAGACTACAAGAGTTTAGCACCGTATACAATAAATATTGTACGGAAAAAAAATAAAGAATCCATTTCCCAAAATCTTATTTACAGCAGGTAGGGGATGTTCTGCGGACATTATGAATTCAAGAGTGGCACGCGCGTTGCCATTACAAATAGCGCAACTGCCCAGGAAAAAGAAGTATAAACAAGAGTATTGAGTAGAACCAGTCTCTCAATACGTTGCGGATTACGTACCGCCCATTTTAAACCGACAGGCCCGCCTAGATCATGTACAGCTAAATGAGAAATTGACAAATTGCCTTTTATTGTGAACTAGCCATTTATGGAACAAGCACTAAGTCGTGAATTCCTCTCATACACGGAATCTTATAGCCAGTGCGCTCCAGTGCATAGTTGTCTTTTTTTGTTACATTCCAAAATTCGATAAAGCCTTCGCGAGGTTTTTCTTCGCGATTGTGGTAAATGGCAACAGCAAGGTTCTTTCCGCTGGCATCAAAGGTCGCGTTTTCCGGCAAAAGACCGTCAAACCCGTACTCAGCAATCACTTTAATGCGACCTGTTTCGCGGTCAAATGTTAAAAGGGTAAGAGAACTTCTTTCTCTATAGGGCCACACGGTTGCAGGAAAAATACTTGGTAGATATGTGCGATTTATGTTGACCGTTACAACAAGCTTTCCGTCTGGACTCATCGCAAATCCTTCGGGGCTGTAACCAACTTCTTTTCGCGAAACAATGCAATGATACTTTGTCTTTTCGCCAAAAGCTATGGAAGTGAGCGTACCTCGCGGATTAAAAAGATAACTCAGTTGACTATCTCCCCACGCAACATCGGAAATGAGAAAGAAGTTTCCATCTGGAGTAAAACTCCCCATTGTCAGGTACTTTCCTGTTGTGATTTTATTGCCGAACGGTTCTATTTTCTGCGGAACGCCTTTTTCGTTGTATACAATTTTATAAAAAGCAACTTCACGATCACCAATATTCAAGGCAATGTAATTTCCAGATGGATGCCAAGCAACAGAACGCGCTCCTCCGCGAAAATGTTCATTTTTATACGTGGGAATATGAAAAGGATAAATGTTTTCTACTTGGCCATTTGCAAAACCGACTAGACACAATTCTCGACCATCTCCGTCTGTGGTAATGGCCAAAAGATTTTTATTTGGAGAAACCATAATCGCACTGGGGTTAAGACCTATTTTTTTCTGATCTGTCACCTGCAATTTGTTACGAAGGCTCACAACTGTCAACAATGAACCATCAGGAAAACCACTGTAAACATCATCGAACTGTTTGGTCTCTTGAGGAGGAGTGCCTTTTGTCTCCACCACAAAAGCATAAGCGCCATCTTTGGAAACATCGACAATTTGCGGCCAACTGATGACAGAGTTGGGTGTCGATATCGTTTGCATATTGGAATTTTCTGGATTAAGTGGCAGGGGAACAAATGTCATGGTGTCTTTTAAACCGGACCTATTTCCGAGTTTTCCATCCGCATATGCTGTATTGATCATATCAGCGTCTGAAACGCCAATCAATGCTCGCCCAGTAAAAGCTGCTACACCGGTTATTGGTGTTACAGGAATATTTTTCGCACAAGAAACAAGAGCCAATGATAATACAATCACACTAGCAAATTTTATTATTTTTGATTGTTTTCGCATTAAGTTTTATCTCCCCCATTGATATGAGTCATATACGATCTTTTTCATCTCTCAAATATCCACGTCACATTCTACTCGAAGATCGTCTAAAGGACTTCTTTTGGTTATTGACTTTTCGGGAACGGGATCAGGAATGGGATCGGGATCGTTTTGTTTTCTTCTAATGACACAAGTCCAAATGAATCTTACTGTGTTTCATTTTGTTCAACAATACTTTGCAAGTCTTTCATCCAATGCGTAATACATTGATAACGATCTTTTTGCTCCCTAGCCATCGCTTTACAAACTGTATTGGACAGTTCTTCTGAAATTTCAGGAATGATTTCTTTGGGGGGAATTAAGGACGCTGTAAAGAAGTTTTTTATTCGTACGAACATTTCATCATCTTGAAAAGGCGTTTTGCCTGTCAAAATTTGATATAAAATGACCCCTAATGAGTAAATATCGCTACGATGGTCTATATTGGAAATATCTCCTCTGGCCTGCTCCGGCGACATGTAATCGATCGTACCAAAAACGGCCCCTTTTTCAGTCAATCGACTGATCTTTTCCGTAAATTTTGCCAATCCAAAATCCATAATTTTTGGTTGGTAAGTTTTTGTAACCATTATATTTTCAGGTTTTAAATCGCGATGTATAATGTGCTGATTATGTAAATATTCGATCGTTCTTATTACGTCCATAAAAATGCGTAGTAACACCGTTTGTGAACAATTTGCCATCGCTTCCTTGAGAGTACAGCCATCAATCCATTCCATTGTGTAAAACAATCGTTGTTTGTATTCTCCTGCGGTATATACTTGTGTAATATTCGGATGAACGAGTTGATGCATCGCTTCTATTTCCCTTGAAAAGCGCATGCCAATTTTATTGTTTTCATTAACTGACGGAAATGAAGTTATTTTAAGAGCCACCAACTTGTCATTCTCCAGATCATTTACTTTATATACCTTTCCCATTCCCCCTTCCCCCAATTTTTCGATAACTTCATAGCGGTCTTGGAGAACATCTCCGGGATATATATTAAAGTAAATATCAGAAGTCTTACTATCTGGTTCACCATGATTACTCATTTTTTCTGGTTGTAAATACAGTGAAGGAAAAGAATCATCACTTTTCTTTTTTCCGTTATTTTCCATATTATTTTACCTGAATATTGTATTTAAGGAAATTCCTTGGGTCTTATTCTATTTATTTTACTGTATCTTCAGCAAAGCCAAAGTAGACAGGCATTTTCGCCGTAATATCTGTGTCTTCCCATCACAATCTATGTATTTTCCATACCGCTCGATACCCACGAAAACTTATGCAAACCTGTCTTCGTGGGTATAAAAGTTATTTTACTTTGCAATAGGTGCTGCGACACACTGACTTGGTATCGCAAAAGCATTGACCAAGTGTACGGCCTGTGGTTTTAGTTCCAGGCATATTTTGCTTACCTGACGTAAAATTTCTTTTGATTTTGCCACCTCTACATAACCGCTCTCTAGATACCATCCGCGATCTTTGGCGATGCAGTTTAGAGAAAACAGGGCACATAGTTTTTCGAGAATCGGCTTGTTGGACTCTGTGGCGCGCGTATTGATTTCGTGTTGGAATCTTTCACAAATCACGCGTTCCATACACGCATTGGCTAAACTAACCAAGTGGTTTTGACACTCAATGAAAGCTTCAAAAGAGTCCATTCCATTTTCAATACGGTGTTTCAAGCGTTTTGCTACGGACATCAATAGAGACTTTTCGCGATAGCGCAGTGCTTCGGCATGAAAAGAGGCACTGCGTAAGTGCTCTTCGTCGGTATTGCGTGTTGTGATCGGGTTTAGTTCGATCACCGCTACAGCTGCTTGGTTGGCGATGTATTTGACCATCGACCACCAATTCATTTCGTGAAATTGTTGTTTTAAGTCGGCGAGAAGTCCTTTGGCGACGAGTTGCATCAACACCGTATTGTCTCCCTCAAACGTGGTGAATATGTCACTGTCGGCTTTTAAATCGGCGAAGCGGTTTTCGGCTAGGTATCCTTGCCCCCCACAGCATTCGCGGCACGTTTGAATGGTATGCGTTGCGTTCCAGGAGGCGTAAGCTTTTAGTCCTGCGGCGAGCACTTCAATTTCACGTGTATCTTCCGGCGTTTGTTCTGCGTAGCGCCGTGTTAGATACTGTAGAGAAAAATCTAAAGCATAGGCATTGGCGATTAGAGGAATTAGGCGTTTTTGATGCGTGGGGTAGTGGAGAATGGAGATTTCTTTTTCGCCAGCAGGACCAAATTGGCGACGTTTTTCCGCATAGCGTACGGCAATAGTCAATCCGGTTTTGGCGACGGTGACGGAAGCGGCTCCGATACTAATACGTCCCGCAACTAGAGTACTCAACATGGTGAAAAACCGCTGCGAAGCGCTCGATATGGAACTGGTGTATTTGCCGTTTTCCGCCACTTGTGCGAAACGATCGAGTAGATTTTCACGAGGAATACGTACGTCATTAAACCATATACGGCCATTGTCGACACCGTTGAGTCCCATTTTCTCTCCGCAATCTTCGATGCGTACACCAGGCATGATATTTTTGTCTTTGTCGCGAATGGGTACGATAAAGGCGTGGACGCCAAACGGTTGGTCTTGGATAATCAGTTGTGCAAAAACGGTTGCGACCATTCCGTCGCATGCGGCATTGCCGATGTACTCTTTGCGCGCGGAATCACTCGGTGTGTTGATGATGAACTGTTGTGTTTTGCGGTCGTAGTGTGCCGTGGTTTCTAGGTCACGTACGTTCGAGCCGTGTCCCTCTTCGGTCATGGCAAAACATCCCATGCATTCCATATCTCCTATGCGCGCTAAGTATTTATCGTGGTGATATTTGGTTCCAAGGAAAAAGACGCTCCCCCCGAATAGACCAAACTGTACCCCTACTTTTACCACCAAACTTAAATCGTGAAAGGCAAGATTTTTCATCATAACAATAAAGCGTGCGAGATCACTCTTACCTCCATAACTTTCGGGATAAAATAGTGCTCCCCAGCCTTGTTTGGATATTTCCGCACACCACTTTCTCACTTGTTCGCGGTGTTCCGCGGTAGTTAGTTTTTTCTCGGGAAACTTAAACATGGGGTCGCGGAGTAGATTTTTGATTTTCTGATGGAGCTCTGCGTATTCCCCGTCTAAAAAATCGGTCATTTCATCTATATTGAACTGTGGTTGTTGTTTTTCTGTAAATTTTTCGCGCGTAATTTTTTGGGTAAGTATTTCTTTACGCGCTTCGGGACCGACAACATATAACGCCTTCTCCACTTCGTTTAAAGCTTCACACAATTCTTTCGATGTACAACGAATTTTGGGATTGTCGCCACCTATGCTTGCGATTTCAGCTCCCAAGTCGGCAAGAGTTCGCCGCGAGGTATCGGTTTGCGATTTGGCGTTTTCGCGAATCGCGATAAGCCATGCTTGCATTTGTTCGGGAGAGGGAGGAGTACGCGGATCTAGCCATTGTTGCAAAATGTCGCTATCGTCTTCCTGCAACCACTCCATTGTCGCCATTTTGGCACGAATTTTTTCTATTTCGCTAGGAGTAAGAACATTATTCGACCACGCGACATAAATCATGGGTAAAATCGGTAGTAAACGTTCATTGCTTGGTATGATAACATCTGATGTATGCATGTTGTGCCTCCTTTAAGAATATTTTCGTTACATTTCAACAGTACAATTGGGAAGCCACGATCTAATTTCTTGTATGTGTTCTTCGGAAATTGGATTTCCGGTCAGTTGTAGATATTGTAGATTATATAACCCTTTGATTTCTTCGGGCAACTGCGTAATTTGATTGTCAAACAAACATAGGTTTGTTAGTAAAAATAGTTGCCCTATTTCGCGGGGAATTTCCGTGAGTTGGTTATTGTATAAATTCAACACTTGTAAAGAAGCAATTTCCGTAACCTCTACAGGCAACTCGACTAGTTGATTTCCTGATAATTCTAGTTCAATTAAACGTGAAAGTTTCGATATTTCCGGTGGTATTTCACGAAGGTGGTTGTCGGAAAAATCCAAAATTTCCAAAGTCGAGATTTCTGTGAGTTCTACGGGAAAATTTGCAAAGTAATTTTTACCTAAACAAAGTTTTTTTAATGACTGAAGGTTGCTAAAGTTATCACAAAGTTGCGAAATTTCATTGACATGTAAATCGAGAAACTCCAAAGAGACCAAGCTACTAATCTCGCTAGGAATTTCTTCAAAGAGATTTGCTGATAGGAATAGCTCTCTTAAGGAACCAAGATTGGCAAACTCGTTAGGAAGACTTGTTAATCTATTAGAGTCTAACAAAAGTACCTCTAACGAAGAAAGATACCCAATTTCTTTTGGCAAATACTCCAGGTTATTGAGTTGTAAGTCCAGAAAATCCATATCGGATAGATGTCCAATTTCGCTTGGAATTTTCGTTAGGCTATTCCCGCGAAGATCAAGATATTTCAAAGAAGTAAGTTGTCCCACGCCATTGGGTAAATCACAAAGCCGATTTTCTTGTAAATCTAAGTTTTTCAGCGACGACAATGAAAAAATTTCGTCTGGTATCTGCGACAAACGATTGCACCCCAAGTACAGAGACTCCAGGGTAGAAAATTCTTTAATACTAGCGGGAAGTTTTTGCAAATAGTTGCACTTTAAATTCAATCTTTGCAGTGCCGAAAGTTGACCAATTTCTTCGGGAAGTTCCTTTAGTGAATTGTATGACAGGTCTAAATTTTTAATAGAGCTGCATCCACAAAGACCTACAGGCAATTCCTCTAGATCACTTTCTATGGTTAAAAATTGCGCAAAACTACAATTTGAAAATTGGCAATTTTGTAGATTAGAAAACTTCACATGTGTGCGAAAACTACAATTATCAAACGTGGTATTTTGCACATCATAACGGGTATAGCTTTTTAAGTAAAAAGTACACCCCCTATACACAGTATTGCTCTCGATATTCTCCAGAACCAAACCTTTTTTCAAAATACCACACCTCCAAAATAATATTTTCTTGGAAACAACACTTGACGAAAGTTATTATGGCATAGTGTGGCGCAATTGTAAATCTTCTGGTGAAATTGTAGCGATAAAGGAGTGAACTTTGGCCAATCCATATACTGAAAATAGAAATACAATGGTAAAAGAGCAAATCGTACGTCGTGGAGTAAAAAACCCCGCTGTTTTGCAAGCAATGCGCAAAGTACCACGTCATGAATTTGTTCCGCAAGAGAGTCGTGCCTTGTCATACGCCGATCACCCTTTACCCATCGGTAAAGGACAAACCATTTCCCAACCATACATTGTGGCGTATATGACCGAGATTCTAGAACTAGAGTCTACGCATCGTGTTTTAGAAATCGGTAGTGGTTGTGGTTATCAAACAGCGGTTTTGGCGGAAATTGCCGCGGAAGTGTATACGATGGAGATTGTACCTTTTTTAGCAGAAATGGCGCAAAAAAATTTACAAAACTACGCCAATGTACACTTTATCGAAAAAGACGGATTTAGCGGCTGGCCGCAGTACGCTCCTTTTGATCGAATCATCATCACTTGTGCCCCCCCACAAGTTCCACAGCCACTGATACAACAATTAAAAATTGGTGGAATGATGGTCGTACCAGAAGGAACTTACATTCAGTCTCTAAAGCGTATCGTGCGCTTAACAGAAAGCGATGTACGCGAAGAACACATGTTAGATGTGCGATTTGTTCCGATGGTCGGACAAGCGGAAATGCAAAGATAGTTAGTGAGGTAAAAAAGTGATCAAAGCTGATATTGGAATTATTGGTTTGGGAGTTATGGGCAGTAGTTTAGCGATTCATCTGAGTCGCAAAGGTTGGAAGGTTGCCGTTTGCGATGAATTTCGTCCCGATTTGCTCGAACAACACAAGAAAAAATTTCCGCGACACATGGCGGCAAATTCACTGGAAGAATTTGTGCGTCTCTTAAAAAAACCAGCAAAGGTGCTCATGATGATCAAGGCGGGAAAACCCGTTGATGATTACCTGGAAAAACTGAGTGTACATCTAGGCTTTGGAGACACGATAATCGATGGCGGAAATTCACACTTTGCCGACAGTGACAGACGTCATAAGCTGCTGACGCAAAAAGATATCCACTTCGTAGGAATGGGTATTTCTGGTGGGGAATATGGAGCTTTACACGGTGCTAGTTTTATGCCAGGAGGTTCACGACAAGGATGGAAAGAAATTAGCCCTATTTTTGAAACGATCACCGCAAAAACTGATGACAATTACCCCTGTTGTTGTTGGATTGGAACCGATGGAGCTGGGCATTTTGTAAAGATGGTACACAATGGCATTGAGTATGGTTTGATGCAAATTTTGTGCGAAGTATACCACATATTGAAATGTGCCTTGGCCCTAGATCACGAGGATATCTACGAAGTCTTTCAGTCGTGGAATCGCGGTCCTGTCCGTAGTTATCTTCTCGAAATCTCCACAGCTATCTTGTCGAAAAAAGAGGGGAGTACTCCCATACTCGATTTAATTCTCGATACCGCTAAACACAAAGGTACGGGAAAATGGACAGCGCAAGCAGCACTTGACTTGGGCGTCGCAATTCCGACCATTTCCACCGCGATTCATAGCCGTTTTCTTTCCGCCATTCGCAACGAACGATTATTTGCCGCGGAGCAATTTGCCTTAAATTTTAGCGATGTCGAACTCCAAGATATCACCAACAACATCTACCATGCACTATGTAGTTCGATGATGTGCACCTATGCCCAAGGTTTTGCACTCATGCACCGCGCAAGTCTCGAATATGGTTGGCAATTGAAATTACATGAAATCGCGCGTATTTGGCGTGGTGGATGCATTATTCGCGCCGAAATGTTGTCAATGATTGATAGGGCTTTTTTTGAAAATAACGATTTAGAGAATGTGCTTATTGACCCATTTTTTGTCAATGTACTAAATAGAACACACCATCATTGGCGTGCGTTGGTTATTTCGGCTCTTAAGGTAGGGGTTCCCATTCCGGCCATTAGCTCAGCGCTCAACTATTTTGATAGCTACCGCTCTGCATGGTTACCCGCCAATTTACTTCAAGCACAACGCGACTATTTTGGAGCGCACGGTTATGAACGCAAAGATCGCCCAGGTGTTTTTCACAGCGATTGGAGAAAGAAGTGATTTTGGTGTCAGACTCAAATCGGTGATTTTGGTGTCAGACTCGAAAATACTACGACGAATCTTTTAGTTGTTGCGCAAGTTCGCTAAATCCATATTCTTCGGCCAAATCAATGGCATTTAAGCCATGGCTATTGCGTTGACTAACGGACGCTCCCGCCTCTCGCAACAACATTGTTATCTCACGATTACCTGCACCCGCTGCCCACGCAAGGGCGTTACTTTGGTAGACATCGTCTACTAAAGTGAAATCGGCTCCATTTTCGAGTAAGAGTTTAACCGCTGCAATATGACCATTTTCCACAGCATGATGTAAACCTGGGCAGCCAATGCCGCCCCATTCACTACCAGGAGGATGTAAATCGATAGGCATTTTTTGGTCGAGAAACCACTGTATCACTTGCAATTGTCCGCAGCGGCAAGCGAGTAAATACGCACCAACCATATCTTCAATGGAAGTTATCTTGGACAAATTTTTCTCGAGTGCATCGATATTTCCCAAAGCAGCGGCACACTCCACATTGATCTTTGCACCTTTGGACACCAAGTAATTTGCCACGTTCATATGACTACACCACAAGGCACTGGAAAGCGCCGTAAATCCAAAGTCATTGGTTATGTGAAGTTCTATTCCTAGTTCACATAAATACTCCACCACTTCGTGTTGTCCATTTCCTGAGGCAACACTCAAAAGTGTGTCCCCGCAGTTATTTCGGATTTGTGGATTTCCCCCTAGAGAAATGGCATTTTGCAAAGTTTCTAAATCTGCGTTTTTGATTAGCTCAAACATGTCCATTGTCACTTCCTTCTCACTTCCGCAAAAACATCCGTCGGAAAATCAAAAATTAGAATATTGCCATTGAGTGAGGGAATGGCAATTTTTGACCAATCAGGAAATAAATTGGCGCTGTTACCTTTATAATAACCATCATATATTTTTCCTGAAAAATCGCGTTGTAAATCAAAAATAATAATATCTTGCTCCGTAAAAACCGCCAAATAGCTGGCCTTTGTATCCGGAGAAAACGACAGATTTTTTATATCTTGCGGAACATCATAGTTTTTCCATTTTTGCCACTGATTCTCGACAAGGCGGAAAATGGTCACAACACCTTCTCTACTAATACATACAAAGTATTTTCCGGAAACATGCCACTTGATGTTGATGATTTCTCCACTGCGTAAATCTTCCTCGAACGCAACCTGTGGCCTTTGATTCATGAAATCTCCACGACACAAGACAACAACACCATCGCTTGTGCCCACGGCCAACCACTCGTCTTTTGGGTCAGGCGTCGCACTGCTCAAAGAGCCGTAGTTTCCGATAGAGTATCTCACTTGACTTTGCTTCTCGTAATCATAGACGAATATTTCCCGATGGTCGGTGATGAAGAGAGTGTTGCGGTTTTGCGAAAATTCGATAGACTTTATGTTGTTCGCAAAGCTAATAGATCCGGTAATTTCGAAATTTCCCACGTTTAAGAAAACGACTTCTCTATTGCGCGCTTTTGCGACAATTTCTTCGTCGTGACTAAAGCGTAAAAAACGTAAATCGCTTATTGTTCGTATCGCACTAACAAAACGAAAACGATCATCTTGATCCCATACCAAACTACCTATTAGAAATGGTTGGATCACGACGTTCCCTTTAGGACTGATGCTCAACGGACGCGTGAAAATTTTTTCCATTTCAACATTGTGCGATTTTTGTACACCGAATAGTAATTTTTTACGCTTCTCGTTTAGCATGAGTTTTTTATGAAGATATGGAGATATGTTCCACTGCTGTACCAATGTACCATTTGCGCTTTGACTGTGAACCCATAGCTTGTCTTTACGATCAAATAACAAGTGAAAGGGAACACCAGGGAGTTTTGTTATCGAGATCAACTTTGCGGACGCATCCCAAATCATGACGTTTTTGTCCTGTCCTGCGCTGGCAAATATCCGTAGGTCGTTGTTGAACTTGATGTTGGTTACTTTATTTTTATGTTGAGAAAAGATAAAATCTTTTTTGCGTTTTAAATCACAAACGAATATTTTCCCGAATTCGTTTCCCGCAATTAAATAACGATTTTGTTGACCAAACGCCACATCAGAGAACCTATGGCCCATGTAGACAATCAAATGAGATTCTTCTTTCTTGTCGATGTCGAATATCCTGATACCGTTGCGTACACAAGCAGCGATGAATTTACCATCGCGACTGACACAAAAACTTCCATCTACATTCTCAATGTCAAAATGTAACGTTTTTTGCGGCAAAGAGTAGATGTTAATTGTATTGCCTTCATCTACGATCATTTTTTTGCCGTCCGGTACATGGACAATTTTCTCTATTTCGTGGTCAACGTCGAATAAGCGTACGACCTCATTCTTTGCAAAATCGTAAAAGTGCAGTTTCGTTTCGTCCAAGAAGTAGGCGCGTTGTAGTGTTTCGTCTATGTCGATAAAGTATGTTCTACATTTTTGTGCAAACAACGTATCAGAAAACTCATAGCGACGTTTTTGCACATCAAACTTTCCGCAAACGAACATTGGCTGTTTTTTTTCGTTTATATAAATTCCTGCGAAAAATTGTTTGCGAGGTGAAACCATCGCTTTTTCGAAGTTCACAAAACGATATTCCTTTTCTAACCTTGGCGCATTGGGGAGTATGGTATGTAGAGTAAAAAAAATTTGGTTCTGGTAATATTTTTTCTCCAGACGCTGCGAAATTTCGTAGGCCTTTTTCGCGTTCATTAGCGCGTTCGAGTAATTCTTTGTTGTGATGTTAGCCTTTGCGGTTTCTAAATGCGTTTTGATAAGAGTCTCTTGTAATTGTTGGTGTGCAACCGCTAGCTCATTTTTATTCTGTCGCTCTTTGTATAAAAACCACATCGTCATCAGTGGTATTACCACAAATATAATCATGAGTAAGCCACTGGTCAGCGGATGATGATAACACCACTGTACGCATTTCTTCAGGGTACTCGGTGGCCTAGTGAGAATCGGGCGGTTGTTGAGTACACGTTCGATTTCCTTACGTAGCAGACTCACTTTTTGATATCGTGCCTCGCGATTTCTTTGTAAACAGTGCATACAAATAACTTCTAAGTCTTTATTGATGCGTGGTCGAAACTCAGAGGGCCGTGGCGGGTCAACAGTGGAAATAACATACAATAATTGCACCATATTGCCCTCTTCAAAAGGTGTACGTCCGGTGCAGAGATTGTACAAAATAACTCCCAAAGCATATATGTCACTGCGCTCGTCTGATTTAAAACCGTTCAGTAATTCAGGCGCAATGTAATGCGGTGTTCCCACTATTTCACCTGTTTGATAAAAGGTGTTTTCGGTGTCGAGTTGTCGCGCGATTCCAAAATCCATCACTTTGACATTGTCATCTTTCACCATAATGTTGTCTGGTTTTAGATCGCGGTGAATGATTTTATTTTTGTGGGCGTACTCCACGGCAAAACATATTTGCCGAAAAATTTGCAATAGTCTTGTTGTCGATGGTTTGTATTCCATCCATTTGGTGAGTGTTTCGCCTTCGATGAACTCCATGGCAAAAAAATACATAGGGTGA
The DNA here is from genome assembly GCF_009002475.1 of Candidatus Uabimicrobium amorphum. Lineage (GTDB taxonomy): Bacteria > Planctomycetota > Uabimicrobiia > Uabimicrobiales > Uabimicrobiaceae > Uabimicrobium > Uabimicrobium amorphum. The sequence goes on along the minus strand of NZ_AP019860.1, from coordinate 6,807,614 downwards.
ATACCAGTGTCGTAGATGCGCGCGATGTTGGGATGATCTAGTCGCGCCATAGCCTTGGCTTCTTTGATGAACTGCTTTTGCGAATTTTCATCTTCGCTGTGTAAAACCTTGATTGCGCAATAACGGTTCAGAGATTTATGTCTCGCTTTGTAAACAACGCCCATTCCTCCACGCCCTAGTTCTCCAAGAATTTCATAGTCTTGAAATTTTAAATCTGGCGGAGGAAATACTTCTCTTACTTTTTGCCAGTTCTGTTTATCGTAGGAAAGGAAATCATCGAGTTGCAATTTCTTTTGTTCGAGATATTGCCGAATTTGCGACGCGGAAAAAGGTCCATATATCTCTTTGTCATTTTTTTTAGCTATGTACCAGTTGTTCATCACTACTTTCCGTTTTGTTTTTTCTTCTTTCGCGGAGGATACACATCAAATACTCGGTCGCCGATCGCTAAACGAAATCCCACAAACGGTATGCGCATAATATTGCCTCCAATCCCAAAATTGTAGACTTCTTTTTTACCGAGAAAACTGGAGCGGTGAAAGGCTTTGAATATATGACTCGGGTCATCTGGCCACCGTCCTCCGTAGCGCCAATTCTCCATCCACTCACCGACATTGCCATGAAAACTACATCCTCCCCAAGCATTGGCGAACTTTGCAAATTTTTCTATAGAAACGGGCTTGCCCATGTGAATATTTGCTTGAGAAGGGAAAAGTTTGTCACCGATGTTGTATTTGTAAGTAGAACCAGCCATGCATCCATAAATCCATTCTTTTTGATGCGGAGGGCGAAAAAAACCAGAGCGTCCATGTTTATTGTTCATTCGTTTACAAAACTCTTCGATCTCAAGAACATTGATTTCTTTTACCGGTATATTTCGACCTGGGGATGGTGCCACAATTCGCATACCCATTTGTTGCCATTGTTCCTGGGTAATTTCATGTTTGCTAATGTAAAAAGCTCGTGGAATGACAATAAGCTTTTTTTCGCGCTTTTGCTTCTTAGGCTTTCGCGGTTCATACATTACCCCTGGAGGAACAAGTACAAATATCATATTTAGAGCGCGAACTTTTTTTGTCAAAGACAAATTGTTTTCACTGGCATACCAGATTTGATATTGGCGCGCATATTGTTTTTGTGTTTCAAATGACAGATTGCGCCATTTTTCATGGCTAAAGTCGAACCTTTTATTTTGTGTATCCCATCCAGCTTGCCAAATTTCTTTTGCAAAAGGAATATTTTCCGCAGCATCTGAAGATGTCTCCTTAGGTGTCTTTTGCGGAGGTGTTTGAGTTGTTTGTTTCTCTTGTGGTTTAGTTTTAGAAGAAGGCTCATCAAACGATTTGCCTAATAAAAATGCGGCAACCATCATTACAAATATTCCGGCAAACATCAGAATTTTTTGATATTTCTGCCAAGCCATGGCTGTTTTGCGCAACATTCCAGAGGAAGCCTCTAACTTTTCACCACGTGCGAAACGCTGTAGATCTCTTTTTAACGCCGCGGCTGTTTGATAGCGCTTTTCTTTTTTCTTCTCCAAACACTTCATACAGATATTTTCCAAGTCTTTGGGAATACGCGGTTTGATTTTTGTCGGTGGCATAGGCACAACATTGATGATCTGGTTCAGAATTTGAGCGTAGTTTGTCGTTGTAAAAGGTGGTTTGCCGGTTAATATTTCATAAAAAACTGCTCCGAGTCCATATACATCGCTTCTTGCATCGACATCGCGAGAGCGTCCCCCGGCTTGCTCTGGGGGCATGTAGTGAAGTGTTCCCATTACTGTGCCCGTACGCGATAATTTTCGACTCGCTTTGGAGGTTTTTGCCAAACCAAAATCCATAATCACTGGCTCGTTGTTGTCGTCAAACATGATGTTCGCCGGCTTTAAATCACGATGTATAATGCCTTGGCCATGTGCGTGGTGAATGGCATCGGTGATTTTCATCATTGCGTCTACGGCTTGACGTATCGACAGATTCTTCATTCGCTCCTTTAACGAACCACCGTTTATCAAGTCCATGGTAAAATAAGGATAAGAATCTTCGATACCAATATCGTAAACGCGCACAATATTCGGGTGATTTAAATTGGCCGTAGCGCGCGCTTCTCTTTGAAATCTTTGGAAATCCGTGTCATTGTCATTTGTTCCCAATAGCAACATTTTTAACGCTATTTCGCGACGCAGTTGTTGATCATACACCTTGTAAACGCGGCCCATACCACCACGTCCTAGTTCACAAATAATTTCATAACGGCCAAACGACGGAACGTATTCACTTTTTTTCGTTGGTGTTGACGCTTGGGGATAATTGGTATTATCTCCTGCATTTGTTTGGCTATCCACAACTCTTTGGTTTGTCGATTGCCGCCATAGATCATTGATCTGTTGCTCTGAGAGATACCCTTCTCTATTGAGAACACTCATCAACGGAATATTGCCTTGTTGTTTTTGAATTGCCAGACATTGCTGCAACTGTTGGCTCGTAATCATTCCCATTTTGATGGCTAATGAGATTAGGTGCTTTTCATTGGTTGTCGACATATTTATTCCGCTTCGTCATCTTTTTTGCGGATATTAAATTGCAAACTAGTCTTTCCTTTTACGTTGAAAGGGATCTTTGTGGAATCAGTTGACTTTTTATCTGAGCGCGGTTTTGAAAAAATCTGTGGAATATGCGATTTTTGCTGCGGCTTTGCTTCACCCATGTTGAATGATTTTGCCGATGAGTTATCCGCTTTCATCGTAAATGGCTGTGCTGCCGGCTGTGATTCCGTTGCTTGAGGTTGCGTTGGTTGTGACGGTTCTGTTGGCTGAGACTGAGACGACTGTGATGACGTTTGCGCTTCGCTTTCCTGTGTTACCTTTTCTAGGTCTCCCTGTTTCAGTCTTGAAGTAATCCGATGGAAACGCGAACGAAAATTTGTCAGCATCTCTTCTTTGTTTTCAGATGGCTGATTGTGAGGAATTTTTGCTGGCTCGTCAGGTATAGAAAGAGTTTCTTCATATTGAGAATTACCTGTCGGTTTAGATTCATCGGGAATTGCTAAAGTCTGCTGATATTGAGCATTATTTGTCGGTTGAGCCTCACCAGGTATGGCAATAGTTTCCTGATATTTGGAACTATTTGTTGGCTTAGGTTCATCGGGAATTGCCAAAGTCTGTTGATATTGAGCGTTATTTGTTGCTTGGGGTTCATCGGGAATTGCTAAAGTCTCCTGTGGAGCAGATTGGTAGGGTATGTTTCCCTGGTAAGTAGTTTTTTTCGGCTCACGCTCCACAAAAAAAATTGTGTTTTGTCCAGGAGCAGGGGCAGGGGCACTTACTACTTGCTGAGGATTTGGTTGAATTTGAGGATTGTAAACAGGCTCTTCGTCAGAAGCTGTCGATTGCGGTATTTCTTCTTCAGAAACTGTCGGTTGCGGCATTTCCTCCTGTGGTGTTGGAATGGTATATCTTTTCTCTAGATTCTCCATTCCCAAGACAATCGATTGTTCACCTTCTTTATTCTCCTCAGAAACGCTACTTTCCAATCGTAAGCCTAACATCTCCATTTCTTGCTTTAATTGTTCTTTGTCGTTTCTTTTCTCCAAGTCCGCAATGTCAAAAGGAAAAGGGTTTTGTTCATTCATCAAGCGCAACTCTGTGTGTAGAAATCGATCACACTGCGGTGAAGCAAGTTCTTCGATTATTTTCATCGCCTCAGAAGTTCCAATATGGCAAATGGCATGTAGTGCGGCGCGACGAATGTCTTTTGACTTATTTGCCAAGTGATTTTGTAAATACGGGAGCTTTTCCGCACATTGTAACTGACCATAGGCTGCGATCACCGACCATTCTAAAAACTCATCGTTTTCGTGCTCTTCGAGAATAGCGATTGTTTCCGGTAATTTGTAATTGGTAATTATCTCGATTCCCAATAATTTTACCCACCAATCCACACCTGTGCGCAATACATTACCAATTCCTTGTGGTATACGCTCATCTTCTAGATTCATGGAGATAATGAGCGCGTCAATACAATGATTGATATCGGAATCGTTTAGAAGTAGTACCACAACTTCTGTTATTTGTTTGTCGATATGTTTGAAAGACTTGAAGATTTTTTTCTTTACATCAAAACTCAAGCGACGCATACGCTCTAAAAGAAGAACCGTCGACTGGTGTAAATCCGGTAAACTGGCAAAAAATAGTGCTCCCGCTTTGCGAATATCTCCCTTGTTATCCATAAGTGCCGGAATGATAAGATCAACGATGTCTATTTCCATTTCCTGGGCAATTTTCTTCAGTATGGCAATGAGAAGCTCTTGGTTTTCTTTTGTTTCCCGTGCCATGATTTCAAAAATAATGGCGATAATTTTGATGTCTTTTACTTGGGTTAATTTTTGAATAATACAAGAACGTATTCTTTCGCTCTCGTCGACAAGGAGAGGGCATAATACAGTGAATATCTCACTTTTTTGTATCGAACGGCTGAGAATATTCACACATAAAAAACGCACGTGTTCACTTTTATCGCGTAGAGACACGTTGTAAAGAGATAAATAGGGTTCCACGGCCCCCATGTTTTTCAATATGTTTAAAACAGTTATTTTTTCATCTTCTTGTCCGAGCCTAATGCGGTCTTGCAGAAATTCGTCTAGCCCTGGTGGAGATAAATTGGCAAGTATTCGCGATAATTTTTCAACCACATCTTCTTTTTTTCCTTGCATCTCTTGCAAGAGAATTTTCATAATACCTTGATCTTTGTGTTTGGAGAAGACGCTGAAACTGAAATCGCGATAGTTTTTATCATCGGTTACTAACATCCAGGCGGTATTTTGAGGCGTTGCCTGGCCGGTTTCCTTCAACTTATCTAGTAAATCGATTTTTTCCGCTGCATTGTTGTACGAATGTGTGCGTAATTGCGTCAAAATATTTCCGATGCTATGTAGACTCATTTTAGACCTCGCTTTGCAAAATGCTATTGACCACAGTATTTGTATTCGAAAACTCGGAATTTTCTTTACAAACGTTTGCTTAATTATACAATACAATTCAAAAATCAAGCACTGAAAAAATCAAGTATATTTTTTTAAGGGGGGGCATATTGCCCTAGGTTTATGATTATAAAAATTGTTTTGATATCTGTCATTTTGCTGGTTGTTATCTATCTCTATTTAATGGATATAAAAAGTAGAAGTAGAGAAGAAAAAGCTGTACCAGCCACAGATGTAACTCCAAAGAAATCACGCAATATTCCCGCAGACATCAAGGTGGAAATTCTCGATGTTGAGTTGCCCGAAATAGTCGAACAAGCTCAGAGAACATGTGAAATTAGTTTTACAATTAAGAACTCTAGCGAAGAAGAAATCGAAGTTGAGTCAGCAGATCTTCAATTTAAAAGCGCAGACGAAGACGTGTCTCATGAGTATATTGTCCTACCCGACAACGAAAATGAATCATCTATTACCGCCAATAGTAGTATTACAATCAAATTAAATGTAGACATTGGCTACAAAGCCTCTACAGGAAAAATAGACGTTACCCCCGAAGTTTTCATCAACAAAAAAGACCAAACGTACAACGTTGGCAATAGCCCCGAAAAACAATGGCTAATCGAGCCACGAGGCCGAACATTTGTCATTTCCTCAGAACATGACAACGAAGAAGTCGCAGGAGAGGCATTCAGTCTTGCTCTACAAACCAATGTAGATGGTGTCGCCGATAATTCGTATAATGGAGTTCGTCGCATATACTTTACAACTTCTCAAGGAAGTTCTGAGGTACATACGGCCGAAATTCCCGCGTATATGGATGTTGAATTTTCGGATGGCTGTGCGCGTACCCACAAGTCTTTTCGCTTTTACAACATAACCCAAAAACCTGTTATTACAGCTAGTGATACAAAGCCTGGAGGACCACAAGGTTCTACATCAGGCATACTGATTCGCCCAGCAGAAACGGGAAGTTTCCAGTTGGTACTGACTTCTCCACAAACCACGGGTGTTCCTGTCCAAGGTGAAAACCAACTTCTAGCTCTTGACGCGTATAACAACCTTAAAATAGACTATCAAAGTGATACAGTGGTCTACACAAACGCGAAAAATTGCAAAGTTCAGGGTCTTAGTGGACCCAATGAAGACACGGTGAGTGGCTCGAGCTTTGTGGACGGCCGCGCAGACTTAACAGCTCTTGGTCTTACATTTGATATCCCTAAACTCGACGAGCCCAACATGATTAAATTCATCGTGGCTGGTGACGAGAAAAGTGGTGAGAGTAACGAAATATTAATCCTGCCAAGTTCTCCCGCACAAGCTTCTGCAGAAGAACAACGTAAAACACGTACCATATTGAAAAAAATGCTCAATTTTCGCAAAAAGCGCATCTTCGTCGCCAACTGCGAAGACAATGTGTTTAATATGTTGCGCGAAAGCTTTGCAAATCTTTATGATCTACAACAAGTACAAGTTTCGGAAGACAATCTCAGCATACTTATCGAAAAGAAACCAAACCTACTGTTTTTAGATGCCGGAAATCCAGAATTAGACGGTTATAAAATTTTGAAAAAGTTGCGTCTGGTTGCCGATCTGGAAAGTCTTCCTATCTTATTTCTCGGCTCGCCTTACGAATCAGAAGATAAGATTCTATCCGTATTAAAAAGTGGATGTGGTTACGTCACCAAACCTCTTACAATACCTGATTTAAAAGCACGTGCAATAGAACTTTTGGAAAAATCAGCCATTACCCAAGGAAAACTTCCCGTACGCGGCGGTAGACTCCAAGGGAGTGATCATCTCGATTACCAAATCATTGGAAAAATCGGTGAAGGGGGTATGGGGCATATTTACCAAGCCAATCGTTTACGTGACAACGAAAAAGTCATCGTAAAATACCTTCCACCTTCCGATTACAAAAATCGCAAAGCGGTTATGCGTTTTATGCAAGAAGCACTTACGGTCATTAACTTCGATCATGACAATTTGATACGCGGTTATGATCTCATGATGGATCGAAATAAATGCTTCTATGTTATGGAGTTCGTCGATGGTCAAACATTAGAAGAGATGATCCGTAGCGAAGGAAAACTTGCTCCTCTGACAGCACTTGACATTACAATGCAAGTATCACGTGCCTTAGAGTCATTAAACCAAGAACATCACCTCGTACACCGCGATATAAAACCAGCGAACATACTATTGACCAAAGAAGGCGTTGTCAAATTAGTGGACTTTGGAATTGCCAAAGTCACCGACCAACATTGCTCGATGACAACACGCGGAATTATCTTGGGTACTCCTTACTATCTATCCCCAGAACAAATCTTAGGAAAAGATGTTACAATTCAAAGTGATATATATAGTTTGGGGGCAACATTCTATCACATGTTAGTGGGAGATGTTCCTTTTGAGGGTAATGACGTACTAGATATTATTCATCAACGTCTAAGCAAAGATCCCCGCGATCCTCGCGAAATCTGTCCGGAAATTCCATTAGCGATATCGCGTATTGTTTTGAAAATGATGCAAAGACGTCCAAGTAAACGTTATGAAGATGCTGAAGAACTGACAGATGAACTGAGAAAAGTATTAGATTGTATCAAAACAGGTCGTCTGGAAAGTTTAGAACAAGAAATAAGACAACAGCAAGCACAAGAAGAGTAATTACATCGTTTTACTTAAAAGCAGGCATAGTTACTCTATGCCTGCTTTTTCATTTATTAAGTGAAAAACAATGGAAAATATTAGAAACTTTAGCATTATAGCACACATCGATCACGGTAAATCGACACTGGCCGACAGAATGCTACAACTCACAAAAGTTGTGTCTGATAATAATTTGCGCGAGCAAACTTTGGATACACTTGACATAGAACGGGAACGCGGAATTACCGTAAAGAGCCAAACAGCGGCTTTACCGTATACGGCCAAAAATGGCAAGGAATACTTGCTAAACTTGGTAGACACTCCGGGACACGTGGACTTTTCCTATGAAGTATCACGCGCTTTGGCTTCATGTGAAGCAGCTGTTCTACTTGTCGATGCCTCACAAGGTGTGGAAGCACAAACCGTAGCCAATTTATACTTGGCGATGGAAAACGATTTAGAGATTGTTCCTGTGATCAACAAGGTAGATTTACCTTCCGCCGACATAGACGGTGTTTTAGAACAAATAGAAAATGAACTAGGTCTTCCCGCAGAAGAAGTTATTTTGGCCTCTGGAAAAACCGGTATTGGTATTGAAGATATTTTAGAGGCGATTGTCGAAAGAGTTCCGCACCCAGAAGGAAACGAAGAAGAAAAAGTATCTGCGCTTATTTTTGATGCCACTTATGACCCTTATCGCGGCGCTGTTATTCACACGCGTATGTTCAATGGTGTTTTGAAGCCAGGAGATAAAATTAAGTTTATGTTTTCTGGTGAGACTTACGATATCGAAGAAGTCGGATATTTTCGCATACAGCGCGAAAAACGCGACTCGTTAAAAGCGGGAGAAGTAGGGTATATCATTGCCGGAATTAAACGCGTGAGTGATATTAAAAATGGTGACACCATCACTTTAAACAGTAACCCGTGTGAAGGTCCCTTATCCGGATTTCGCGAAGTAAAACCCGTAGTATTTTCGTCCTTTTATCCCATCGCTTCCGATGACTATGAAGATCTGTCACAAGCCATGGAAAGACTGCAACTAAATGATGCGTCATTGATCTACGAAAAAGATACATCCTCGGCACTTGGTTCGGGTTTTCGCTGCGGTTTTCTGGGACTACTACACCTCGAAATTATCCAACAGCGTTTAGAAAGAGAATTTAACCAAAGTATTATCGTTACGGCTCCTTCGGTACGTTATCGTTTCCAAATGTCAGACGGCTCAACCGTGTACATCGATAACCCTGTGGAGTATCCTGATTCAACCTTTATCAAGCAGTCCGAAGAGCTATATATTCGCGCCAATATCGTTTTACCTGCCGAGTATCTAGGCCCTATTATCAAATTGTGTATGGAACGTCGTGGTATTCAACAAAACATGAACTATATCGACAAGAAACGCGTCGAATTGATTTTTGAAATACCGCTAGGTGAAGTCATGTTCGACTTTTATGATCAATTGAAGTCCATGTCTCGTGGTTATGCTTCTTTTGACTATGAAATACTTGACTATCGCGATAGCGACCTAGTAAAAGTAGATATACTTGTGTCCGGTGAAAGAGTGGATGCATTGTCGATTATCGTACACCGATCGCGTTCGGAGAGTCGTGGACGTCACATGTGTGAACGACTCAAGGATACCATTCCCAAACAGATGTTCAAAGTGCCCATCCAAGCAGCTATTTCAGGAAAAATCATCGCGAGAGAAACCATTTCCGCTATGCGCAAGGATGTATTGGCAAAATGTTATGGTGGGGATGTAAGCCGTAAGCGCAAACTACTAGAAAAACAGAAAAAGGGAAAGAAACGCATGAAGATGGTGGGAAATGTCGAAATTCCTCAAGAAGCGTTCCTGGCTGTTTTGAAAACAAAAGAAGATTAATTGGCCTCGGCTCAAGAGTACCCAAAGGTGTTATTCCTGTCTATCGACAGAAGATTACTCCAAAGAAGTTTCAAGAGCAAACGATAACGAAGTGTCATTCCCTGTGTCATTCCCGCTTACGCGGGAAACCAGCAATCTGAAGTTGACTTATAAACGCTGGTCCCTGCGAAAGCAGGGACGACACTCGTTTCAAAAAAGCGCAAAAGAAGTTTCACTCCGAAAAGTTCACCCAGTCATGCGGTTGATAGTACTGCACCATTTCCGCGTAAGGTGTCCCCGATGCGGGCTCATACATATATTCATAGCGAACATTGGGTGGCAATGATGCCAAAATGGACTCAATGCGTCCGTTGGTTTTTAAACCAAAGATAGTACCACGATCATAAATCAAGTTAAATTCAACATAACGTCCGCGGCGATACAATTGAAAATTGCGATCTTCTTGAGTATATTCCTTCTCAAAAGTACTTTCGAATATCGGTAAATAGCTATCGATAAACCCGGTGGCCAAAGACTGGACCATTTCCCAATTCTGATCGGTGACATCTACATAATCGTAAAATATTCCTCCCACACCCCGCATTTCTTTGCGATGAGGCAAGTAAAAATATTTATCGCACTCGTCTTTCATTTGCGGATAAAAATTTTCGTCAAAAGCATCGAGCTTATCTTTCCAAAATTGATGAAAAAATACAAATTTTTCGGTGTTAGGAAGATAGGGAGTCAAATCCGCTCCACCTCCAAACCACTGTTTTTCACCCTGACGTATATAACGAAAATTCATATGCACCGTAGGCGTATGCGGATTCACGGGATGTATGATAAGAGAAACTCCTGCGGCTTCGAGGTAACTATCATCGTTTTTAAGTCTTTTGGCAAATTCGGGGTTAATGTGTCCTGTAATCACAGAGGTATTGACAGCACCACCTTCAATATGCTTCCCTTGTTTAAAGATACGTGTAATTCCCCCACCACCAGGATTGCCGTAGTGATCTTTGCGTTCCCAAGGGTCGCGCAGAAAATCATCTCCTGTGATTTTCTGTAGACGACTACATATATCTTCGGCGACATTGTTGACAATATCGGCCATCTTTTGTGTATTTTCGTGCATATTATTCACCTTTGTTCATGGTCCATACGGTTAACTGATCTAAGTTTTTTGGTGAAGATTTTTTGACAACGGCGATGGAATACGCCGCGGTAATAAAAACGACATTAACAAGTATCCCCACCCAATAATTGTCAATGTTCAAGCTAAGAGCTTCCGGAAGCAATTGAGCGCTATTTAGCGCAAAGTAAATATTACTTAAAATGGCAATCCCTAATGCGATTGAAGCACTAAATCCATCCACTCGTGTTGTAAAAAAGCCCATCAAGAATAACCCAACAAGGCATCCCCCAAGGACCGAATTGAGTATCCACGAAATATCGACCATCGTTTTCTGATATCGCGACATAAAAATAGCGCCACCAATCATGATAACTGCTGTGATGATTATGACAACCTTGGCTGTCTTCAAGTAAAAAGCATCGGTGCGTTCTTTATGGGTATATGGCTTTACAATATCAACAACGGTAACCGTGGAAATGGCATTGATACTTGAGTCTAGCGAGGACATCGCTGCGGCCAGTAAACCGGCGATGATGATTCCCGCAACACCAGCAGGTATGTTGTTAATGATAAAAAACGGTAGAATATTCTCGGGACGTTGGAGCTTTTCATCCAGTCCTGCTACAGGGAACTGGGTGTAAAAAGTAAAGAGTGCTGTTCCTAGTAAAGCAAAAAATACCCAAATAGGTACACTTACACAAGCACATAACGCTGTGGCTTTACGCGCTTCTTTTGTCGACTTTGCAGCGAGATAACGTTGAATAACATTTTGATCACTTGAATATTCACGTAGCCAATGTACAAGACCGGTAAACATCACTACCCAAAACGTTTTCCGCCCCAAATCCCAATCAAAATCACCGAGGTAGAATTTATTGTTGTCGTTTGCAATTTCCATGATCTGTGAAAGTCCACCAGGCATTTTGTACCAGATGCATCCAAAACAAAGAATTCCACCGCACAACAGTACAATTGTCTGGATAACGTCTGTCCAGATTACCGTTTCTATTCCACCAATGACTGTATAAAGAGTCACAAAAATTCCCACAGCAATAATGACATATTCAATAGGGTATCCCGTGAGAAACTGTATGGGAAGGCACAGTAAAGTGAGAACGATAACAATTCGTGCCAGTTGTAAAATGATGAAACTAAAAGTTCCGTAGAGTCTTGGTACGACGCCATAGCGTTCATTCAGATATTCAAATGCCGATGTGCGACGACTACTTCGAAAAAAAGGAATAAACAGAATAATGGCAATCACGGTCACCACGGGTAAGAATAGGTTAGGAGCTATATTTACCCAACTATTTTTATACGATTCGGCGGGAATACCGAGAAATGAATTGGAACTAATGGACGTTCCTACCATCGAAAGACCAATTGCCCACCCCGGAAAGGCACGACCACCGAGAAAGTATTGTTCTGTAGAGTTGTTTTTTTTGGAAAAGAACAATGCGATCGCTATAATCCCCAGTAGGTAGCAAGCAATGGCGACTAGGTCGAGAGTACGTAAATTTGTAATATTGAGAATAAACATGTTTACCTCGCTGTAGTGTATTATTTCCTTGACTTATGACGCTTCAATGTAAATAATATCAAATAACCTTCCCGAAAAAAACAGTATAATCCAAAGTGTATGGTTATTAATGGTATATGGCGTATTTAAAGGTGGTTATATCGTAAAAGAGGAAAAAACATGTCGGAAAGTCTTGTTGATATAGAGAACTATTCACATTTACTGTTTGGTGTTATTGCCATACAAGAAGGGCTTATTAATAACCTACAGTTATTAGAAGCCTTGGAAGTACAGCGAGAAGATCCCGAAAAAAAAATAGGTGTTATCTTTAAAGATCTCGGCTACATGACGATGCGCCAAGTTCTACAAATACTAAAAGAACAAGGAAAATTCCGCGAAAAAGAACCCACTAGATGGCCTTACATTCCCAATACCATGTTAAAGGGACTGGTGTACTTTTCTGATAAACCGGTACTGCAAAATGTTACGATGAAAAGTTTACTCGAAGCACAAAAACTATTTCGGCAATACCGCGAACACAAGCGCCCGAAATCTCTGGCGGGAATCCTGATCGAGGATATGGGGCTTACCAACCTACAAGAGCTGAAAAAAATCCAAAACAATATGGTCTTTCACGCACGTGCTTGCGATACGTGCTTGCGTTTGTTTTCACTGTACAACTATGATGTGAGCATAAAGGTCGAGTGCCCTGTTTGTCCGGGGAATGCTCTGTCTTTAGATGTCAATACATGGAAAAAACGCAAAGAAGAAGAAGAAATTGCCCAAGCAAAATTTGCCAACATGCTAGATGGCTCCGATGAAGATGATGAAGTTGACGAAGCATACAAACCACGTGCGACAATGGCATTGGCAAATTTCTATGAACTTTTAGAAAAAAATACCGCCAATCAGAAAAAAGACGATTCAGCAAGTCCGCAGTTGGGTCTTGGAAAAACGATGTCGATGCCCATGATGAAAAAGCAAGGGGTACAAGGGGGACTTGGACAAACGATGTCGATGCCTATGATGCAAAAACGCGCTGTGGCAAAAGATTCGAAACAGGAACTCAAAGAACTATACGAAAATTTAGAAGAAAAAGAAACCAAGCGCGAACAAAATAAGGCCAATAAGTTATCCAAGGAACACAAAAAGCTCAAAATTCGCGAAGGCAAAGACACGGTATTTGTCGCCAAAAAACGCCAAGGGCGTAGTAAGAGTATTCAGGCAATAGCGGCGATCGCAATTGTTATGGTAATGGTCGTTGGTTTACTCTCCATGGGTGGCAGCAAAAACACAGAAAAGCAAAAAAAATTACTCTTCAAAGAATTGAAGGAAGATGCCCCGGTAACGGCGAAAAAGAGTAAAAAAACGGCAAAATTACCAGGAGATATTGCACAAATATTGGTCAGCAAAGTAACCAGTGACATCGAGCGCGGCGGTATTCCAAGCCAAGACCATCTAAACCGTTATTTAAAGATGCTGTTTGTGGAGCAGACAAAATACGAAAAAAGTGGTGATTTCTGGAATCTACTGGGAAGATTATATTTGTACAAGATATTCCTAGATCGTTTCGATAAAGACCTTCAGCCTCGAAGAATCGACAAAATAAAAAACGCAGCGGAAGAAGCTTTCCGCATGGCGCAAAAAAATTATGACCGCGAGGATCACCAACCCACCTTCAAATTGATCGTAGCCAACTGGATGCCCGAAAAACACTTCGGCATTGCCAAAGAAAAAACATTAAACTACAACTCTAATCGCGATGCTGCGCGCGATATTCGAAAAATTTCATCGCAAATACGTGACATTTTAGAACTGCGTAAAATAAAAAGTTACTAGATATATCGAGATAAAAAATGACGAAAATAAAAAACATATTATTTTTACTACTATTTATAAGCTTTGGGTTTGCTGAGATAAATTTGTTTAGAGTGAAAAATATCAAACTCTATACGGAAAACTATCCATGGTTAGATGAGCTTCATCTACAAGTAGATGGTGCTGCACGTAAAGGTCTCAATAATACTCTAATTACTATTTCGATATATCATGAAACGCAGAGAGTTCGCTGGTATGATGTACTGGTAAAAAATGTCGATGGCCGCTTAGTTTTTGGAGGCAAATGGGGACCGATTAACAACGGTGTTGAGGAAATACAGGCTGGTGTCTACACTGTAAAGGTCGAAGTTTCTTTAGAAAAGCAAAGTCGCAAGATGTTTCAACTACTTACAACCAAACTTCGTGGACAAAAAATCAAGGCCTTTGAGAAAAAATTTCCCATTGGCTCTGCGGCACGTCGTAAACGCGAAAAAAAGCAAAACCAGCAATATTACCTCGAAAAAATAAAGACGATTCAGAATATCTACGAAGAAATGATAACCAATCGCAATTCTGTATTTCGTCACATAATAAAAGCCAAAGAAAAAAAGATGACCATCAAACAATGGCGTTCTTGGTTTAATAATAGCTTTAATACACGGCTGACACAATTAAAACAATCTTTGGAAAAACGCGAAAAACAGTTTTTTTCTCTGCGTTACAAAACAACGCACGACAATATAAAGCTCTACTGTAAATTTTTAAAAGAAATGACCGTGAATTACACCAAATCATTTTATGAGTATTATCGCAAAAAAAGTCGTTATAGACCTCCATACACGAACCGTCAGTTTACAACGCATTTACGTTATATAAGACAGTTGCATGTAGAGAGTCAAAAAGATATGCAGATAGATTTGGAGAGTAAGTTGGGGTTTATGCCTCCGCGAACTCCTTATTAATTTCGGTCACGGTCATGGTCACGGTGACGATTACGGCTACGGTGACGATTACGGCTACGGTGACGATTACGGCTACGGTGACGATTACGGCTACGGTGACGATTATGGCTACGGTGACGATTACGGATAGTGATGGAATTTTTTGTTTGAGTATTTAGATGAATGATGTGCGAGAATTACAGCTCACGGGGCAGGTGAGGACACATATTACACAAATCGATGAGCCGCGATTTGCGGCGCATCCTAAAACAGTAGAGGCATTTTTAGCGATGCGCGATGCGGCACAAAAAGAGGGCATTATCTTGCAGCCGTTTAGTTCTTTTCGCAACCTTAAAACACAAATTCGCATTTGGAATAAGAAATTTCGCGGTGAAAAACCTTTGTACAACATCCATGGCCAAGAGCGCGATTACCATAGTCTGGACAAAAACGAAATTATTGATGCAATACTCGGGTGGTCGGCATTACCAGGGGCTTCGCGTCATCACTGGGGAAGTGAAATCGATGTTGTTGATGCTGCGGTAATGCCACAAAATTACCGTGTGCAGCTATTGCCTAACGAGGTACAGTCCGACGGCATTTTTGCCCGTTTGCATGTGTGGCTAGACGAAAATATGCATAAATTTGATTTTTTTCGTCCGTATCGTCTCCATCAAGGGGGCATGTTTCCAGAACCCTGGCATTTGAGTCATGCCCCTATTTCGATTCCGGCACAACAAGAGCTCTCAATTGCCATGATCGAAAACGTCATTCGCAATAATCACTTGGAAGGTAAAGAACTACTACTGCGACGTTTGCCACAAATCTTTCGCGACCACATCAATAATGTTTGTTTACCTTAGGATAGGTAAACAAAACCACTTGACAAATCATTCCCAAAGCCGGACATTCGATAGATAGATTGCGTTTTTTTCCGCAGTGAAAACGAACGCTGTACTCCATGCGATTTGCCATCATCGTGTTTTTTGGTATTAGCATATTGTTTTTGTGCAAGACATTATTTGAGAAAACTTCTACCGTTGTTTGCTGTGTATAGTCCCCCTCTCCTTTTATGTAAGAATTCCAATAAAGAGGTCCACGTATATACTTTCCGTTTACAATAAACGCATTGTTGTAACGACTATTGTTTAGATAGCGTGATTTATATTGTGCTTCTAAGTGATCATCGTAGGAGATAAACTTATCGATAGTGGCATTCCCAAAAAGATTGACAGTACGTGTGAAAGGGAAATACCCTGTATTTGTGGCCTGGTAGCGATGATAACCGTTAATGAATAAGACATCGCGTGGGTCCACTTCATTTAAAATTGCCATGGCGTTTTTTTCCTCAACAAAAGCCTCCTGAGGTGTATAGCCATCAACCTCTAGAGTTACAATTCGCTTTTCATCGTGCCAACGTACGATAATGTGATGCCATTCGTGGGCGCGCCATCCTAAGTTGGCAACGTTCACTTCTATGTGGCGATGCGTAAAACCACGCCGTGGATCACGGTGCTGCGAAGATACACCGTACTCAACGATCTTGCGTCGTTTATCTAAGGTAAATGTTCGCGTATAGTGTTGCCGTGAAAAACGCAAGTAACCAAAACTATCAATATACAACAACATTTGTGTTCCCTCGTGAAACTTATGCTGTTGTGTGTCGTCCACAAAACGCAAACGGTTTTTAGTGGTGCACGCCATGAGCATAAAGTGTGGACCCGGGAAGCGGACATTCCCGGGTGTTTCGTTCAGCTTAATCCACAGCTCAATACTACCATTGTAGTTGGCAATGTGACTAGAGGAAATGGTATTACAACCGCGTAAATCTTCGGTGGCAGACTGCGGGGTAATGGCATGAGTTATGTAGTGATCATTGTCACTGCGATTGCGATAATACGCCTGACTTGAGACCAGACCATCATGGTGGAGGTGATTTACTCCCTCGCGCAGCGACGATATCAATTTCCGTGAAGATAGTTTCGATTTTTTTGTAAAGACAGTACCGTCATCGTTATACACTCCGCCAAAATAACTCATCTGTGTATGAATATCATCAGGATAGGAAGAAAGAGTAAATAAACCTTTGGGCATTTTGCGGGGCTTTGGTTCTACAAAGCCACAATATTTTCGCAACAAAGACGACGAACAACTACCAACAGAAAGCGTTTCTTGTTGCTGTGCATTCATCGTTTGAAAATCTTTTTGTGTGGAATGAACAAGTGTTTTTCCCCACACGACTTCCATCATTTGCCTTGCACGCGCAACACATTGGTTATGGGTGTTTATGTGAGCCTGTGCACGTACCACAAATGGTCCACAGTGGAAAAACAACAATTCTGCGGTATGTCCGCAAAAAAATTGATTGTCTTTCTTCACGCACAAATTTTGTTTGGCAACACTTACATACATAGGGGAATTGGGATTACAATTGTTGTCGACAACATCTCTAGTAAAATTACTTTTTAATGCGTCACGCCACATTTGTCGCCAAAAAGATGGCCGTATGTTAACGGGACATGTGGGAAAGAACTGCTTTGGTAAGCTCTCGACAAATTGTGCAAATTCCATAAAGTGAGTAAAGGGACCTGTAAAGGCCACACGGTTTTGTATGTAGTCGACAATTTCGTATACATTTACGGCGTCATCCGAAAAATCTACCGTACATTGCTGCATTTTTTCTCTTAAACTACGCAGTGCACCTCTGTCATTTGTTTGAACCTGGACATCGTGAAAGTTTGCTGTCGCTTTTATGTTAAAAATAAGCGCGTACAACAATTCACGCGAAATGTTGTTTACATCAACAGCACAACGCCATTCTTCATAATAAACACCCTGTGCCAAAGCCGCGAAACACTTTTGCCTTTTAGGAGAAACCGACAACAGAGAAACAAAGCGTTGTAGTTGAGGTGAATTTGCGAAATGTTTTTGCAGAAAAGTCCTTAGATGTTCATGGCAGTAAAAACGTTGGTTGTTTTTTATGTGATGGTGCGCGATCAACTGCGCAATTTGTTTCGCGTCATCACATTTACAAGTCTTGGCCAATGTGTGCAAAATACGATACAATGTTTCATTGGAATGGAGTTGATATTTTGCTCTTACCGCAACGTAGCCATTGACATTAAATTTCGCCATTTCGCTGGTCATTTTCGTTGTATAAACGTTGCCATCAAGAGCATAGTTTCCCATACGATTTTTCCCGATAACATAACCCGTTGTGCCACCAATGCCCTTATGCACACCCGTGATGTTTTTACGTTGTTTTTTCATTGTGGGAGCATCAATGATATTTCCGCTCACTAACTCATGAAAAGTATTTGCCAGACAATGATCAATCCCTGCATAGGCAGTCAGTTGCGCCAAGGTTCGCAAGGTATAGTTTTCGCTTGCCAAACGCGATCGCATGGCAATGCGCACAAAGAAAATGCTCAAAAATGACAACGATGATAAAATAATGAGTACAATGACAATGGCTGTGCCGCGTTTTTGAGAAAAATGCATAATAAAACCTCCAGTGTTTATGCTGGTATGCGATGCCTTCTCCAGCGACTAGCCGGCAGGAGGGCATCGCGTACTAACGAATACCATAAACATCTTAAACCTAACTACGACAAAACAGCGCTTTTGCAAAAAACTTTTTTTTTGGCGAATAAAAATACGCTTGGGTGAGTATATAGAAATAACTGCAATCGTATTTTCGTTTTTTGCGCAATTCAGGAATAGAAAATGTCTGATAGACAAGATGAACAACGCTGTATTTTAAGCTGCCAAAACGGCGACTGTAAAAGTTTTGAGTTTTTATTTAATAAATACCGTCAGAAAGCATATCGTGCAGCGCTTTTTATCACAAAAAATCCACAAGATGCTTTAGACGCATCGCAAAATGCTTTTATTCGCGCGTATCGCAATATTAAAAATTTCGATAACCAGCAAAATTTTTATCCGTGGTTTTACAAAATACTGCAAAATTGTTGCTACACACAACTACGGCGCAAGAGCAATAGCGGCGAAATGCAAGAAGTAAGTGATATGCGTTTAAATCCAGCGTGGCTTGTTCAACGCAACGAAAATCAACAAAATATAGTTGCGGCGATGAATGATCTTGCCATTAGCGAACGAGAAATATTGCAGCTTAAATATTTTCAGGAACTGTCTTACAAAGAAATTGCGGCAACTTTAGATATACCGATGGGTACAGTGATGTCGCGCTTGTATAGTGCAAGAACGCGTTTACGCCAGTTACTGGACAAGGAAGAATAAATGGACTGTGAACGAGTAAAAATGTTACTTATGTTACAAAAAGACGGAGAGATTACCGATTCACAGCAAAGAGAATTGCAACAAAAATTGGACAATTGCCACAACTGCTCGTGTTTACAATACTGGCAAAATTTTACGGCGATGGAGGAAGAGATGCAGGAGTTAAAATTTATAGAACCTCAAGAGCAAGCATGGCGTTTGTATTGGAACAATGTGTATAATCAAATCGAACGCCGTATGGGTTGGATTTTGGCAAGTTGTGGAGCGATCGTACTAATTCTCTATGCTATATATGAAATATTTAAAGAACTATGGTGGAATACAAATACTCCTGTAGCAATTAAAATAGGTCTTGCGGCCCTTATTACCGGAATGACGATTGTGTTTGTGTCTGTAGTTCGCGAAAGTCTCATACTGAGAAAACACGACCCTTTTGAAAGGATTCGCAAATGATTATTGTCACAACAAATGACATTCCAGGTAAAGAAATTAAGAAAGTTTTGGGCGTTGCCAAAGGAAATACCATACGTACGCGCCATATCGGTCGTGATATTTTGGCGGTTTTCAAACATATGCTTGGTGGAGAAGTACAAGAATACACACAACTTCTTGCCCAAGCACGAGAACAAGCACTGGAAAGAATGAAGACCCACGCCGAAAGTTTAGGAGCCAACGCCATTGTACAAGTGCGCTTTAGCACCAGTGTGTTGATGGGCGGCGCTGCAGAAATGTTGGCTTATGGAACGGCTATTTTTGTCGAATAATGGAGATTTTATCATGAAAAAAATTTGGATATTTTTGCTGCTTATTAGCTGGTGCTGTGCCCAAGAAAAGGTCTTTGAACCCACCAGTTTGTCGGGCATGGCAGATAGCGGTAAATTCAAGTTGTATAAAAATGAAAGTGTGCTCGGAGTTATTGATTATAAACTGGATGAGAAGGGGAATTATGAGCGCACGTTTGAGTTGAGTTATGCAGGGCAAGTTATTACCTATAAACTGTCTTTGACAAGTGATGAAAATGGTTTGTGGAGTACAGCGAGTATTGATGTGCCAGGTCAAAAAATAGGGGTACAACGCAAAAATAATACCGCAACTTACCATGTGAACAAAACAGAAAAAATCGTTACGTTAACCGATCAACATGTTGCTTACGATTCCTACGGACCTGCTTTTGAAAGTTTTGCACTAAAAAAATATGACAAACAAAAAGGGGGAAAGCAAAACATTTCGCGTTTTCTCATTCCTGCGGCATGTATGGACGTAGAAATTGAGTACAAGGGAACACAAGTTCGCAAGGTCCAAGAAAAAGAATGGACATTGCAACACTTCCATATGATCATCAGTAATATTGGCATTGATATTTGGGCGGGACAAGACTTTAAAATATACATGATGAATGTCCCCGTGCAGTACGTAACCTATGTTCGCGACGGTTTCGAAGACTTGATGAAAGTCAAAGATGAAGATCCATTGTTGTCAAAACCAACTCACGACATAAAAAAAGAAACGCATATGGTCCCTATGCGCGATGGGGTCAAATTGGCCACCGATATTTATTTCCCGAAAGACGTCGACAAGGCTCCGGTCATTTTAATTCGTACCCCATACAAAAAAGAGATGGAGGAAACAAAAGGTAACTTCTACGCGCGACGTGGTTACATTGTTGCTGTACAAGATTGTCGCGGTCGTTTCGCATCGCAAGGCGTTTGGGAACCGTTCATCAATGAAGAAAAAGATGGCCATGATGTCGTGGAATGGTTGGCTGTTCAACCATGGTCGACAAAGAAAATTGGCATGATTGGTGGCTCTTATGTCGGATGGACGCAATTGTGGGCCGCAGTTTCTAAGCCCAAACACCTAACGACAATCATTCCCAATGTCGCTCCACCAGATGCTTTTTTTAACATACCTTATGAATACGGGGCTTTCTTTATTTTTGGTTCTATTTGGTGGGCGCAAATTCTCGAACAAAACGCCACGGCCGATATATCGGGAAAAGTCATCTCTGACATTACCAAGCGCGACTATCAAAAAGACCTCATGTCATTACCCGTTATTAACCTTGACAAAAAGCTGTTGGGAAAAGAAAACTCTTATTGGCGCAAGTGGATTAAAAACAATGTCAATAACGAATATTGGGCCAAGAGCAATTTCATGGAAAGATTGGCCGATTTAGATATACCGGTCTTTTTACAATCTGGTTGGTTCGATGGTGACGGAATCGGCTCAAAACTCAATTATAGCTATCTGAGAAAATCGAAAAACAAACATCAAAAACTAGTTCTTGGGCCTTGGGGACACACCGATCAGGCCACCACTTCCATAGGCGATGTTCATTTTGGCAAAGAAGCAGGGCTAGATTTACAAACGCTTTATCTACGTTGGTTTGACTACTGGTTAAAGGGAATTGATAACAAGATATGCGATGAGCCACTGGTCAAAGTGTATTTGATGTTTTCCAATAAATGGATCACCGGAAATGACTATCCCCTTCCACAGACCAAGTTCACCAAGCTGTTTCTTTCGAGCAGTGGTAAGGCAAATACCTCAAAGGGAGATGGAGAATTGGTTTGGAGTGAACAAAAAATACAAACAACTCCCGACACATACACATATAATCCAGGAGATCCGACACCGTCGCCTGATTATCCCACAGAAGACGAAGACGATAAAAGCAAAAAAGACGAAAAAGAAAAAAGTACAGACAAGAATAAAGACGATAAAAAAGAGAAAGAGAATTTTCACAGCAAAACTGTGGCCAAGCGACAAGATATATTGGTTTATGAAACGGAAGTCTTAACCAAAGACATTAGTATTGCTGGTCCTGTTGCTGCCAAATTATACGCTGCGACTTCCGCGAAAGACACCGATTGGTTTGTGACATTGGTAGATATTGACGAAAAAGGCGAAGCACTTCCTTTGGTAAAAGGCGTTATCCGCGCACGATTTCGTCAATCAATGTCGCAACCTGTACTGCTAGAAAAAGATACCATATACGAATACGATATCGATATGTGGCAAACGGGCATTACCTTTCGCAAAGGGCATCGCATACGTGTCGAAATCGCCTCGGCGATGTTTCCGTTGTTTTCGCGAAATCTAAATACTGGCGGACACAATGAAATGGATAGTGAATACGTATCCGCACAGCAAAAAATTTATCACAGCCAAGAATATCCTTCGCATATTATATTGCCTGTGATTGACAAATAACCAACAGATACAACAGGTATCAAAAATGGAAATGTAGGGGCGGATCTTGTGTCCGCCCGTCTTCCCAATGTACATCGATACTCGCTATCCATACACATCAACCATTCCTACGCATACGACGCCAAAACGAGTCCCTGATGTTTGCACCAACGATTTAACACACTTTTTTCCTCTGCATTCATTCTACGATTGCGTTTCCCACGGACTTGGCAGATAATTTTTTGGGCATTCATCTCAATAGTAACTAACTTTCGCGGTGTTGCCTCCTCGGTTTCCCGAAACTCCATTGTCCAAATAGTACTAGAATTTCGCTTGCACTTACTTTCATAGCTCGCGACACAATGGCGGAGTGTACGTCCTTCCACAATAAGTTCTGCTTTTGATAATAATTGACGTATTGCGTAAAAGCCTTTTTCATTGTGGTAAGAGAAGTCACCTACACACGAGTGTTTCCAATAAACATTTTCCTCTACTCCAGATCTTCCCAGTTGTTCATGCCACTCATCTACTTGTTTTAAGATCGCTTTGGGCGTGCGTCCCTTCATCGAAAGATGTGGTTGTAGTGGAGAGGAAATCTTTATCCCTTCAGGAGTATGAACTTCACGATTGACAAACTTATGGTAGTGCAAATAATCAATAATGGGATTGCTATGCTTTTCCAGTTGTGGATGACGAATAAAAAATTGCACCACGCTTGTCCAGAATTCATTTTCACTATAATCGCGCATGATTTTCGTACAACGCAATTTTTCCACCAATTGTGAACTTCCTCCCATTGCCCGTACTTGTGCCCAACGAAAAGACTCTTCTATTTGATACGAATTTGGCGTCTTGGCAAAATAATGCACCATTTTTTTGGTCATCGGCATAGGTAATAACGGATGATGGCGAATACTCTCACCGCGACCGAGTGCCAAAAGTAGTGGTTGGTATTTGCGGATCGGAAACAAGAATGTTTTTAGCAAAAATTGCGGAACATTATAATCAATCAGTAAATGGCGTAGTAGCGATAAAAACTGTTTATGAGAACTACGCGTTTTCGGCTTCCATTCAAAAATACAACGTTTCCACTCATGGTGATAACGTAAAATTTCCATGATACCTGTTGTGTATTCTTCATTGGCCAAAAGCTTTGTTTTTTCCAAATGCAAAAAAACATCGCGCATGTATTCGCGATTTTCACACTGTAGTGTATCAGCGATTTTTTGTAATAATGGTGTGTGTAAATGCTCTGTATTAAGATCTTTATTGTAAATCGCATGAATGGAACAGCGCAAAGATTTGGTGTATTTTTTGATAAAAAAAGCGTACTCTGCCGCCAATTCTTCCGTGGTTTTGTCAAAATTAGAACGAAAACAATTTTTATGGCACCAATTTTTATACGCGCGTACAGATTTAAATTTTAACAATTTCATGTGATCCCACACGGGATTCTCAGGTAGGATTTCTACTTGTGACATTTATCTTTCCTTTGCATAAATCAATTTGTAATGAGAAATAGATTTAACAGGAAAGCAAATTCAACCACGCAAATAATGGTTGTCTAGACTTTGGATAAAGTCCTGTTGGTTGTATATGTGAATTGCGTTGAGAAGTGAATGTTGTTTTTTATAAACAAAAGGAAGGTTTACAAAACCTATTCACGAAATAGCTTTCCCGTTTTGTAAAGAAAAGCAGTGGTAATAGCTCATAGTATTCTCCCTTCATAATTTTGGTTGATATTTATAGTCGATATTTAATATTAGCACATCGCGTAGGCAAAATGCAATACTATATTCGTTTTCAGAGGTGAGAATACATCTGAAAACGAATATCCATAACGAAAAACCACCTTAATAATTACCCACTAATGACAAAGTCACATTACTACGGCTAAAAAAATGCGGAACCTCGTACATGTGATGGTAAACAGTCGCTATGTGCTGAGCGCTGGCCTTACCTTCTAATTTTTTTACGTTGCGAAACCAACGTTTAAAACACTGCTGTGCCCAATCGCGATACATCTGTGCTTGCTCATCTTGTTGTAGCTTTTCACTTACTACAGACAAATTATACAAAGTTGCATAAAGCGTATAGTGCTTCTTGCCAAAAATACGCATTTTCAAATCCAACGATTCCGCAAACAGCTCAAAAGCCGCTTGCAATTCGTTTTTATGATATAAAATGCAACCTAAGTCATTTAGGTTTTCAGCAACTCCCTGATGAACCCTCCCGTAGAGTTTGTCAATGCGTATAGCTTCACGCTGTTCTTTTTCTGCACGATCGACATTGTCTTGTTTTAACAACAACATTGCCAAACGATTGCGTATGCGCGCTAGACTTATGTATGTGGGAAATTGGCTGCTTAATGTATCAATCGCTCGCTTGTAGTATTGTTGCGCTTTCACGTATTCTTTTTGCCTGTCATAAATTCGCGCCATATTATAACAAATATCAGCAATGTAGATGTGTTTGCCTCCGAGAAACGTTTCCATTTGTTGCAGAGAGCTTTGGTAGAGTTGCAGAGCTTCTTCGTTTTTTCCCTGGCAACGCAAACACTCCGCTAAGTAATAGCTAGTGTCGGCAGCAATCGAGTTATTTTCTCCGAGGACGTAATGGACAATCATCTGCACAGGACGACATAAGTTTTCACTTTGCGCATATAGTCCTTTACACCAATAATTCCAAGCCAATAAATGAGTTCCCACCGCAATCGCCAAGGCAAAACCGATGCCGATTACACTGGGCAATATCACTTTTAACCAGCTACGCGGGGTCGCGCTTTTTGTGACGATTTGTTGGCATACAATGAGTTCTTCTTTCAAAATTTCGCTGATTTGCGCAACCATTTCGCGCATACATTCGCGCTGGATGATACGCAAAAAAATGACAGCGCCTAAAAAAATGACCGTTGGTAAAGCCACTGCGAGTATACTCGCGTATACCAATGGGGCAGCAAGGGGAATAATGAAATACGTTAGGGCAATCGCCACACATGCCGCAATAATTCCTTCAAAGAGAATGCGAAATGTCCATTGTAGCTTTTTATTGGCGAGAAATGTGAACAGTATTCCGTGTGGTGACTCATCTATTGCGATATGTGGATTCCAAAAACCACCTGCAATGAGTTTGGTAGAGTTGTTTTTGCGAACAACGCGAAAAAACGCTTTTGTTGTTTTTGGGTTTGTCTGCTGCAAATGCTGTAGCGCTATGGCTACGTCACCTTTTGCGATATAGCGCTTTAGTCCTAGAAATACCTCTGCCATTCCCATTGTTCTGTACCTCCTATTATAGAATGAGCTTTTTTCTTAGTAAACATCAAGAGCACAAAGGTGATGATACGCCGCATTTTTTACTTCGGGATTCATTTTGCTGTAGTAGCGTGAAACCTGTTGCCAACTATTCAATAAAATGCGACTTCCCGCTCTGGCGTCTTGTTGTGCAAATTTACCTGTTTCGACCAGCGTCGTATATGCCTTCTGTTGTAAAAGTAGCGCTTTGACGATTTCACCGGGAAGTTTTTGCAACTTTTCATGTGGTGCCTCTAATTTTTGCAACGCGGCGATGACTTTTTGCAGCTCTGTGTGATACGTTTTTAACTCCGCTCTTCTGTTCATCTTTGTATCGTAAAAAACCTGGTGCATCTTCAACCGCGTATGAATTGCTTCAACCACATGAGCAAAGAATTTTGTGACAAAAATACGATGTGGTGGGGGAATTCCTTTTAGATGTGATGGCAGAGGAGCAAAGGCGCATGGATACTTCGTCCCCTTAGGAGCGTCGGTATTGCGTGGATATATTTCATAGAACGCCTGTTGACTTTGTTTTTGTCGTTGTAAAAGTTTTTTGAGTTTTGGAATAAGTTCTGTATAAAGATTGTGTTTTGGGTGATGTCCTGTACTATCAGAGACCACCATAAAGTTCTCATCGATAAGATAAAAACCAGGTATCATGCGATAGCTAGCACGGCCTTGCATTTCTTTTGTTCCCACCAATACCATTTCGTTTTTAGAGTGAATCGCAAAATGCTTTGCCCAATTTTTAGCGTCTTGTTGTGTGGGCGCTTGCATTTTTAAATCGTAGAGAAGTAAATGGATATAGATGATATCTTCTTTGGAAAAATCAATCCCGCCGTATGTTTTCAAGGCCTCTTTAAAAGACGGAAGATTCGCCTGCGGTGAAATACCAGAAAATTTACCAATACTTTTGTCGTTCGCACCAGCAAACGCATTGCAAGCAGGACAATTCATGCCGATCGGTTCGACAACAATAATTTTCCCCTTGAATTTATTGAGTCGTACAAATTCCCCTCTGTGATTGTATAATTGTAAATTGGGATACTCTTTTCCCAAAACAGGTGGCCATGAAAAGTTTTTCTTTGTTTTCGCAACTGTTTGTCCAGGCTTTTCATTACAACTGCATATCAAAATCATGATGAGAATGGCAATAAAATGTTTCATATTCATTTCCTTAAAAGTGGGGCGTGTCATCAATTAAAGTTTGTTTAATATTAAAGTCTTTGTGAATTCTAGCTAGGCGCTCCGAATGCATCATAGCTAGGTTATTTAAATACGGAGCAACGACGCTAGTATTTATAAGGGCTAAATAGTAAGTAAAGGTTAATTGATGACACGCCCTAATTGTCATTTCATCTTATCAAATATTCTTAAGACCATAAACTATTTTTCCGAGCCCGAGCCCGAGCCCGAAGTAATTACTAGAGTTTTGATTTGCGTTGCAAGTTTTGATATATAATCTTAATTATCATTGTAATTCCTTTAGATGGTTTTCGGGAGCGGGCTCGGAAGCGGGCTCGGGCTCGAAGTAGCTTTTACCTTGTTATTATTTTTCAGATGTGGTAGAAAATAACTGTGTATAAAAACTTTGTCAAAAATGAGGAAAAGTACATGAGTAGAATAAAGACCATCCCACCAAATAATACCCAAGAGGAAAAGCTGCAAAATGCTTATAAAAAAATTGGTGCGGCAGGAAACGCCCACATACTGCAATCACAAAGCCTCCATCCCCAAGCAATGGTAGATCATTACAAATTTTATCTCACTTTGATGTTCAAAGAATCGCCTCTCTCGCGAAAATTTCGCGAAATGATTGCTATGAGTGTCTCGCGCTGGAATCATTGCCATTACTGAGTGCAACATCACGGAGAGTCTCTTCGTAAATTGTGGTCGCAAGATGAATTTGCCGACTTTATCGAAAACTTCTTGGATAGCTCTTGTATTTCATCAAAAGAATTGCACGGACTAAAATTCGCCAAACGCTTAACGGAAAACGTTCGCGAAATGAGCGATGACGACCATCAGTCATTGGTAAGAGCTGGTTATAGCGATGAAGAAATTTTACATCTCGTTCAGGTAACGTCGTACTTTAATTTTGTCAACAGAATGGCAGAAGGGCTCGGAGTTACAATGGAAACAACGGATCATTTTGACATAGAATTGTAAAACAGAAAGGTCGTTATGGAAATTCCTCAGATAACAACAGATCGCCTCACAATTACGATTCCTTCGATCGAAGAAGCACCAAGCGTCGTAAAGTACGTAGTCGAAAATCGCGATTTTCACAAGCCATGGGACCCACCACGTAAGGAAAGCTATTTTACTTTAGAGTACTGGCAAAACACACTAGAACAACACCGCCGTGAATTTTTGAACGACCAAAGTGCCAAATTTTTTATTTTTACGCGTGAGGAAAAACAAATTGTAGGACACTGCAACTTCTCGTGTTTTGTACGCGGCTGTTCTCACTGTGCAAATTTAGGTTTCTCACTTGCCGAAAAGGCCCAAG
The DNA here is from genome assembly GCF_009002475.1 of Candidatus Uabimicrobium amorphum. GTDB lineage: Bacteria > Planctomycetota > Uabimicrobiia > Uabimicrobiales > Uabimicrobiaceae > Uabimicrobium > Uabimicrobium amorphum. The sequence continues at coordinate 6,779,457 of NZ_AP019860.1, read as the reverse complement.
GGAATGGTTTTATGTATGAGGCACTGCAAGCAGCAATTGAATATGTTTTTGAAGAACTGCGCCTACACCGTATACAGTCCAATCACCTACCACACAATTATCGTAGTCGTAACGTCTTGCGGCGTCTGGGTTTTGTGACAGAAGGATATGCTCGTGATTATTTATTTATACACAACGGTTGGCAAGACCATGTGCTCAACTCTTTAACAAACCACAACATAACATCCATTTAGGGCCATGTCATGCATGATACTCTTTTTGACTTGATAAAAAACGCGCACAATATATTGATATTTACCGGTGCAGGAGTTTCTACCCAAAGCGGAATACCAGATTTTAGAGGACCGCAAGGTATCTGGAAAAATAGAAATCCGATTTATTACCAAGAATTTATGAGTTTTGAGGAATCGCGCATCGACTACTGGCAATTCAAATTAGATGGATGGCAGGAATTCCAAAGTGCACGTCCTAATAGCATTCATCAAGCAATAGTAAAACTCGAAAAGATGGGAAAACTATGTTGTGTGGTTACACAAAATATCGATGGTTTACACCGTATGGCAGGAACCACAGAGGAAAAACTGATAGAACTACACGGGACAAATAGCTTTGTAGAATGTCAAACATGCCATGAAACAAGCGATCCACAACCACATTTTGACTACTTCACCCGTACCGGAAAACCACCTTGTTGTCCATGTGGTGGTTATCTAAAACACGCAACTATTAGTTTTGGACAAAATCTACGTGAAAAAGATTTAGACTCTGCTGTAGATAAAGCGCATAAAGCAGATATGGTGATTGCCCTCGGCTCGACTCTAAGCGTATATCCAGCTGCAGAAATTCCACGAATCACCGCACGTAATGGAAATCCTTATGTTATCATCAACCGCGGCGAAACAGACCATGATCTCTTTGAGTTTTTAACAAAAAAAATAGATGACGATATTGCCAGTGTTTTTGCCACCGTAATGGATAAGTTCTAGTTGCCAACAGATACAGCCCAACCACCATAGATAATTTTCGGTCCCTTTTTTGTTAAAATCCATTCGCATACAAATGGCTTCTTACTTGTTGTCTTTACCTGAAAAGCAAAAGATAAATAACTATATTCAAACCACACATCGCATCCGCCACCATATATCTTTGTAGAAAAAGCCGAGATACCGTGGTATTGAATTTCTTTTATATTCGGGATTTTCTTGTATATGTCCATCTTCGCTTTGTAGTAACCAAAAGAAAACATCGTAAACAACGTGATCAAAATTGCAGTCACAACAATAGTACAAGTTTTGACTTTTCCCGTCATATACTATCTCCCTGAGACAACGTCAAATATTAACAATAACAAAACACTCGTACCATAATTATCCTCGACAAGCTAGGTAGTTACAATAAAATTTATGAAGTATTTTATTGTATTGTTGGCCAAATAGCCATATTATAAAAACCTTCATGGACAACACTTTCTATCTTCGGAGAAATACGATGTTTTGTTTGTATATCATAGACGACGAAGTCGGTGTACGTAATTCTTTGCGCCAGGCTCTTAAGAAAATTTGTACGGTGAAAACTTTTTCCACTGTAGAAAAGGCGTTGAAAAGCATCGATGAAGAACCTGTGGATTTGGTACTACTCGATATCGAATTGCCGGGTATTGGAGGTGTCAATGCCTTAAAGCAATTAAAACAAAAGTCCCCGGGAACCGCGGTAATTATGGTGACGGCAAATGACGAAATCCCCATGGTGGTTTCTTGTATGAAACAAGGAGCGTATGATTACATCACCAAGCCATTTAACCTCAAAATGGTGGTACGTAAGGTCCACAATTGTTTTGAATCTTTGCATATGAAAAAAGAAGTGGAATTACTACAACAGAAGTATTTTGAAGAAAATCTACCTTGTTTCATCGGAGAAAGCGACAGTATTCAAGAAGTCATGACCATGGTGGACTCGGTGGCCAAAAGCCCTGCGCCTGTTCTTATTTTGGGAGAGTCAGGCACAGGAAAAGACCTTATTGCGCGGACCATCCACTATAAAAGCGAGAGCTTTCAAAAGTCGTTTGTCGCACTCAATTGTGCATCCATTCCCGAAAATTTAATTGAAAGTGAGCTTTTTGGTTATGAGAAAGGTGCGTTTAGTGGAGCGGGAACAAAAGGAAAAAAGGGACAATTAGAACTTGCGCAAAACGGTACGTTGTTTTTAGACGAGATTGGTGACCTGGGTCTCGACGCGCAGGCCAAAATTCTACGTTTCTTAGAGGATGGTGGATTCTACCGCCTCGGAGGAACAAAGAAACTGTTTGTCAAAACGCGTATTGTTTCCGCCACCAATAAAAATCTAGAAAAAATGATCGCGAAAAAATTATTTCGCGAAGATTTATATTACCGTTTAGCTTTAATAAAAATACGTGTGCCCTCTCTTAACAAGCGCCGCAAAGATATCATACCCATCGCCAAACATTTCTTAATCGAACTCTCGAAAAATTACAAAAAGAAATTTAATAAAATTTCTCCAGAGGTCGAGCAGTATATTTTAAAACATCGCTGGAAAGGGAACATTCGCGAGCTGAAAAATTTTATAGAACGGGGTGTTATTTTGGGAAAAGGACCTACCTTAAACGCAAAAGCAGTTGGTATTTACAAAACAAGTGTTCCTTCGAAAATGCATAATAATTTACTGCAACCATTACCCGAAGAAGGAATGGACTTGAACGCTCTAGAAGCGCATTATATGGAGGAAGCCATCAAGAAATCTCAAGGAAACGATGCGTTGGCGGCGCGTTTACTAGGACTTAGCTACTACGCCTTTCGTTATCGTAAAAAACAACTCAAAAAATAAAAACGCTCCTAAAATACAAATAGAGTTGGCGATATCACCAACTCATATGGCCATATCACCAACATTTATCTCCAAATCTCTCATGAGAAATAAAAAAATGTGTGTTTTACCCACTTATCAGACATCTCTTACTCTTTTGGCATGATTTATGCCATATACGACTTTCCTCACTTGCTCTTCTGGTTCTTCACCAGGAGTATTTTATAGAAATTAACAGAAAGTCGTTGTTTATGAAAAAGACAAATAACACACCTACCGAAAGTAATCCACAACATCCCGTTGAAGAACATGAGTACATAGGTGATTTCCCTATTGTTTTTTGGGCATCGTTAGTTTTTTGCGGTGCCATTGCTATTTGGGGGGCGGTTCGTCCAGAGCAAATGACAAGCGTTGCTCTATCGTCCACTAGTTTTATGTTAAAAAACTTGGACTGGTTTTTCCTACTGATGAGTACTTTCCTCGTTGCCTTGGCTTTGTATCTGGCGTTTGGAAAGTATGCACATATTAAGCTAGGTGGACCTGACGAAGAACCAGAATTTACCACTGTGTCATGGCTATCCATGCTATTCTCCGCGGGTATGGGATGCGGTCTTTTGTTCTGGGGGGTAGCGGAACCGGTTTTTCACTTTATGTCGCCACCAACAGCCCAGGCCAAAACAGCAGAGGCAGCGCGTGCGGCAATGGTGATCACCAACTTCCACTGGGGACTTCATGCATGGGGTATTTACGCCATGAGTGCACTAGTTCTCGCTTATTTTGGCTTCCGCAAAAAGAAACCCTACCTTTGTTCCACGCCCATCAAAGAAGCCTTCTCGGGGAAATATGTCAAGCAGACATGCCATATTACCGATGTGATTGCCGTGTTGTCTGTGGTATTTGGTGTGGCCGGTTCGCTGGCAATGGGAGTGTTGCAGCTAGCGTCTGGTTTGACAACATCCTTTCATATCAATGCCAATACCGACATGTACTACATCGGTATCTTAATTTTTATCACCATTTGCTTTATGATATCTGCCAGCACCAGCCTGGATAAGGGAATCAAAATACTGAGTAACCTCAACATGAGTGTTGCGGGATTTTTAATGCTATTTGTCATTTTTGCTGGGCCTGCGCGTTTTATCCTAGAGATTTTTGTAAATACCCTTGGTGACTACGCAACAAACATCGTGCGTATGTCTTTTCATCTTTATCCATATGAAGGTTTACAAAGTTGGAGCGCTTCGTGGACACTGACCTACTTAATCTGGTGGATTGCTTGGGGACCATTTGTTGGCATTTTTATCGCGCGAATAAGTAAAGGTAGGACGATACGCCAGTTTATCATCGGCGTTCTATTTCTTCCAACGCTATTCTCCATCTTGTGGTTTTCCGCATTTGGTGGTTCGGGCTTCTTCATTGAAATTTTTGGTTCGGGAGGACTGGGAGAATTGGTTCGCGAAGATGTGACCAAGGCGCTCTTTGCTCTTTTCGACTACTATCCGTTGACCTTGCTATTAAAAATATTGGCCCTATTTTCGATTTTTGTCTTTTTGGTAACAAGTGCTGACTCTGCGACATTTGTCATCGGAATGATGACCAGCCACGGAGATTTAGATCCGTCGACAAAACACAAATTAACATGGGGACTTGTCATTTCTCTACTCTCCGCTTCCAGTTTAGTGGTCGGTGGAATTGAAGTGCCCAAAGCAATTGCCATAAGTGGTGCCATTCCATTTAGCATTATTTTACTGCTACAGATTGTGGCATTTTTTCGGGTTTTGCGAACAGAAAAGGGAGATGCCTAATGCAAAAGTATTGGATATGTTTGTTAATTTTCGCGTTACTTTGCGGTTGTAAAGAACCGGTAAAGATCGGAGCAAAAACCTTCAGCGAGCAACTAGTACTCGCCGAGATTATGGCACAACTACTCGAAAACGAAAACATCGCTGTAAAACGAGTGATCCCATATGGCAACACGCGCGACTGTATTCAAGGATTGACATCAGGACAGTTAGATATCTATACAGAATATACTGGTACGGGGCTCATGATACTAGGGGAACCTTCTCTTAGTGATCGTGAAAAGGCTTTTTCCAGAGTAAAAGAACAATTTGCCAACCTCGGTGTCGCATGGCAAGCGCGACTTGGATTTGCGAATAATTATGTTCTTGTCATGAGACGCGACCAATCCATAGCACAAAAAATAGAGACAATGACAGATCTAACGAATGTACAAAGTTTGCGCATTGGCTGTGACGAAGATTTTACCAAACGCCCTTTGGATGGTTTGTCGGCAATGTTACGACGTTATGGACTTAAAACGGCGCAAACAATCGTCGAAGACGACAAATCGATATTATACCGCGCTTTACTTGATGGAGAAGTAGATATCGTTATAGGTTATTCCACCGACGGCCAAATTGAAGCCTTTAACTTAAAAACGCTTAGCGATAATCTACGTTTTTTTCCTGTATACGAAGCAGCACCTATCGTCCATAACAAAACTCTAAAACGTTATCCTGGGATCAACAACATATTAGGAAAACTCGCGGGACTCATTGATGAAAAGACAATGCGAGCGATGAACAAACAAGTAGAGCTCGAAGGGGTACATTACCGCGATGTGGCAAGTCAATTTTTACGCAAAAACAAGTTAATACCTGAAGAAGAAAACAAAAAGACAAGTATAAAAAACTTTCCTTTGCGGTTGAAAATCTTGACGAATTGAGTGGTATGGCGGGTAAAGCCCAACAAGCGATTCACAAAGTTTTTCGTGGAAGGCGCTTGAAACTTGAACGTTGTGCTTCCCCCAGTGAAATGGTCATCTCTGGAAAAGCGCGCATTGCTCTTGTAGGCGCAGAAAGTTTTTTTGACATAGATCGTGTTGTACAAAATCGTAAAACTCTTCTCGAAGCAGTAGCACCCGTAGGCTACAAGATGTGTCATATTCTTATGCGTAGCAATCACAAATATGAAAGCTTTACTGAAGTGCGTTCCATTGGTACTGTCCAAGAAAAAACCGGTTCGCATACTATGACGCGTATTCTAGTGAAGGCATTTCAGCTGGAAGAAAAAGCCACAATTACCAGTGGAAGCTTAGAAGAGCAAATGAAAAATTTGCAAGAGGAAAAAGTGGACTGCGTTGTTCTACTTATACCACAGAGACATGCTCAACTTACAAAACTTTTGGAGCAACATCCCTGTACGCTATTTGCTTTAGATGAATGGAAAAAGATGAATTTTCAATTTCGTTTTCCGTTTTTGCGCTTGTCGCGTATACCGGCAAATACCTATAAAAATCAGTCATTTCCTGTAGAAACTTTAAGTAGTCAAGTGGTGTTGGCAGGACCACATAACAACAAAGAGTTTTTGGGGAATGCCGGTCCGGTTACTGCGATGTATAGCAAAGCACAGCCGCTTTCTGACTTAAGCGTTATACAACTCAACGAACAATTGAGAAATAACGAAAACGTTGACCCTATTTTGCCGAAAGCAAAGGTTTTACAAACGCAGAATGACAAGAAAAAAACTTCGTTAACTTCTTATGAAAGCTCCTTGGCGAATCTTTTTGTTATTATCGCTATCATCTACCTCATTTACCTCTTTATCAAAGAAGAGACTGTCGCGGCAGAGTAACATTCCCAATAAAAAAAGCACCCAAACGGGTGCTTTTTTTATTTTACTGTAAATACATCTTAGAAATCGTCGTCGTCTTCATCTTCCGCAGGTTCAAAATAAATAACCCCTTTTGTTGATTTATTACTATCAACTTGAACTTCGTTATCCTCACAGTATCCGATAATAATATCGATAATATCTGCTTGGGTGTCACGTGTACGGCGCCATTTCAATGTGTATTCCATATAGCCACTTCCACCACCTGTGGAAGCTTCTATCTTACAATATGCTCTTTTGCCACTCTTTAAATCGAGAATAGCGTCTTTAATTCTGCGTTCTTGCCGCGAGGTGAAATTGGCAAATTTTACGGTGTATATATTTTCTTGTAAAACTGTCTTACGCGTACGAATTTGATTATACACTCTCTCGTAACATGCGCGTACCACGTTTTTAATCGCTTCGGCGCGTGCCATGCGTTCCGTTAAACCACCAAATACCCCCACTGGTTTGATGGAAGTTTTGTCACCTGACGTAATTTGAAACTTGACAAGTTCTTGTGCTGTTTGCAAATGTACTAAGCGACAACCAACCGTTGCATACCATACCGGAGTACCTGTTGCCGGATCTCTAGAAACGCGTCTTGTGGTGAGCCACAAATACACGACAATTTGTACTTGAGCAAATTTACGCGCGATAAAAGCTTGAGGATCAGCACCAGCTGATAAACCAAGCATTTGTGCTTCTTTTTTCATCAAACGATCAAGTGCACGTAAGTCGCGAATTTTCATATGTTTACCTAGTAAATTCTGTAGGTAATCAAACATAACATCGCGGTCGGTGTTTTCGTCTTTGGTGCTGGGCTTAGTGCCTTGGTAAGGATTGTTTTCACGATCGGAAACAATGGCTACCCACATACCAGAAAGCTTATCATCGGCTTTCTTGACCAAGTTATAGATGTCTTTCAAAAGATCGTCTTGTTCGATACAAACTTTGATGCGAATGCGGCGTCCATCAAAACGACGTAAAATAATCGCTTCTTCTGGTTCGGTAGAAGTATAATCTTCCCAATTCTCTACAAGAAAACGCTCTATTTTGTTTCGATTTCCTTCAAAATATTCGTATTCGACGTTATCTTCTAAAAACTTGAGCATCGCTTCGCGCCACGCGCGTGTAATTGCACTTTTCTTCGTTCTGGCTTTTCCTTCGGCAATAATATAGTCGCAATCATCTTCATATACTGGTTCTTCTACCGGCGGCTGATAATCGTTGTTGCCTCCACCAGTATTGCCACCACCGCTCCAATTACTGTTAGGTGGTTCGAAGATCATCACTTTTTGTGTAAATTTATCGCATTTAACAACAACTTGATTTGTTGCAAGATATTCAAGAACAATTTGAATCATTTCAAATTGAGAGTGGCTGCGTAACCACTTCACGCGATAGGTAAAATAGCTTTCGCCTCCACCAATACCTCCAGGAAGAATATCGAGATAGCGACGTTTTCCGTTTTTCAAGTCAAGCATGGTTTGGCGAATTTTATCGCGATCTTCTTTACGCTCGAAATTGACAAATTTATAGGTATATTCTCCCTCGGGAAGAATCGTGTTGTATTGAGATACCTGCGCAACTATTTTTTGGGCAACTTCAATAGAAGCTGTCATAATAGTTCCTTCGCGAGTGGAACCTATTTTGTCGTGTTGAAAATGAAATAGCTCTTGTGCTGTAACAACGTGTACGGCTCGTGCACCAATACGTGCGCGGTAGACCTTTCCGCCGGTACCTTCGTCGTATTTATAACCCATTTTTAGCCAAAAATACATTGCGATAGGAATAGAGCTAAACTTACGCCATGTATAATTTTGCGGATCAGAACTCGCCGACAAATCCAACATTTGTCCTTCTTTTTTCATCAAGTTTTTCATCGCAACGGTGTCGCGCACTGTAAAGTGTTTTCCCAATTCATCTTGTACAGTAGCTAAAACCATGTCTAAACTGCGATTGCTGTTCACTTTGCGGTCGGCATTCACAGATACCCATATCCCAGCGGCCTTACTACGCGCACGCAAAAACTTGTTCTTGATGTCTTGTAGAAGAACATCACCTTTTACCTCGACCATGATGCGAATTTGGCGATCACGGTATGGTTGCACGACATTGACGTTGTCATGTGTGTATTCGCGATAGTTTTCGACGAGGAAAGTTTCTATTTGTTGATTATGAGATTCATAGTCACCGCTATCCATATTCAATTTCAAAAACTTCAACATTGCTTCCACTCGAGCGCGAACAATCGCCCCTTTTTTGGTACTGCCTTTTCCTTCGGCAATAAACGTATTTTCAACGAAATTGTCGTCAAAATCCTGTGCTACCATCGCTGCACTTAGAACAACGCACAGCAGTAAAAATTGTATTTTTTTTAACATACCTCGACCTTTCTCGAAAATGAAAATGGAACTCTGAGGTGGGTGTCCAGATGAAAAGTTACCTACTAAACCAGTAGGTGTTACTTATGTGACAAGAGTGATAATTCTCTGTTGTGAAAGAGAATTATCACCATAAATTTCAATGAACTTAGAATGGAGGAACGATGACAAGTAGATGATCTGATTTTCTTCTAAACTCTACTTCATAGCCTTCATTCATGAATAAGTTGTTTAATGTTTCTTCGAGGTTAATAGGAGATAGATCTGACCATAGCTTTAAGTGTACGCTTTTGCGGTTAGGAGCTGTTTCTTGCTCAATCGTATAGTTACCATGGGCACCCTGTAAAATCGCCTGGCGAATTCCCATTAGTGTATCGCGATCATCAAAATTTTTGATGTGAATACTCAAATAGGTTTTCTCTCCGGGAGTATGATTTTCCTCTGGGGTATAGGATTGTCTAGCAGGTCTAGCTACTTCTTCTACCTCTTCATTATATTTCACTTGTTCGTATGAATCAGCATTGGGGTCGATATTCAATTCTTCGTCGGTTGGAACGTGAACGTCGTCGTGGACAGGATTTGTGTCTTGTTGCGGTGGATATGGATCAGGATCAGGTTGATAGGCCACATCATCTTCTGGAGGTAAAGGTCTCACATCCACATCTTCTTCACTAGTACTTGCACAACCAATCATAAATATCAAAGAGATTACCAAGCTGAGCTTTAATATTTTTTTCATATTAAGTTTCGAATAGAAAACTATTCGCTCCTTTCTGCAAACAATTGAACAGAACTTGAGTATTTTCAAGCTCTGCTCTCTATTTTTCATTTTAGAAGTCGTCGTAGTCTTCATCTTCTACGGGTTCAAAGTAAATAACACCTTTTGTCGATTTGTTACTGTCAACTTCAACTTCATTGTCTTCACAAAAACCGATAATAATGTCAATGATATCTGCTTGTGAATCGCGGGTACGACGCCACTTTAGGCTATATTCCATGTAACCACTACCACCACCAGTTGCCGCTTCGATCTTGCAATATGCTCTTTTGCCGTGTTTCATATCTAGCATAGCGTCTTTAATTTTGCGTTCTTGGCGCGATGTAAAATTCACAAATTTAACCGTGTAGACGTTTTCTTCTAAAACGGTTTTACGAGTGCGTATTTGCTTGTAAACACGTTGATAAACTGCTTTTGCTACATTCTTGATTGCGGCAGCGCGTGCCATTCTTTCTGTCAAACCACCAAAAACCCCTACCGGTTTGATGCTTGTCTTATCTCCGGAAGTAATTTGAAACTTCACAAGTTCTTGTGCGGTCTGCAAGTGAACAACACGACAACCAATGGTTGCATACCAAACAGGTACTCCCATCGCTGGATCTTTGGAAACGCGTCTTGTGGTAAGCCATAGGTAAACAGCGAGTTGTACTTGAGCGAATTTACGAGCAATGTATGCCTGAGGATCAGCACCTGCTGCTAAACCAAGCATTTGTGCTTCTTTTTTCATCAAACGATCAATTGCACGTAGATCGCGAATTTTCATATGTTTACCTAATAGGTTTTGAACATTGTCAAACATCACATCGCGATCGGTATTTTCATCTTTATCACTTGGTTTGGTACCTTGGTAAGGATTATTCTCGCGATCAGAAACAATCGCAACCCATAAACCATCCAGTTTATCATCGGCTTTTTTTACCAAATTGCGAATGTCACTAAGTAAAGAATCTTCATCAATGCGTACCCTCATACGTAGAGTACGACCATTATATCGTTTGGTGATGCGTGGTCTCTCAGGATCACCGACACAATAGTCTGACCAGTTTTCCGCAATATGTTTTCTAATTTCGTTATTGCGTCCTTCGTAGTATTCCATGTCGATGTTGTCTTTGAGAAACTTCATCATCGCAGTTTTCCAACCACGAGTAATCGCACCTTTTAGTGTAGAGCCTTTCCCTTTTACGCGTATCCAGGAACCACCGAACTCCTCTTCTTCACCAAATCGACCATCTTGACCATCTTCATCATAGAAATCGTCTTGCGCATACATAGTGGGGCTAACCACCATAAATGCCGCCAAAAGCAATATCAACCAATATTTGTTACTTGAAATTGCAAATCTCATTAAAAAACTCCTAATTTATCTGCATAATAAAAAAACGATAAAATTTTCATTGTAATTGTGCAAGCTTTAGCGGTGTAAACAAATTTTGCTATATTTTTTATAAAAAGTGTATAAAAAAAAATTTTTTTCTGTCAGGTTATTTGACCCACCACCGTAATCATCACAGTAGTCGTAATCGTTACCGTAGCCGTAATCGTCACCGTGACCGTGACCATCACCGAAAATTGTGCAACTTATTCGTGGTTAGTGTTTCCGTCGTATTCTTTGGTAAACACTTCATCAACCGGTTCCCATAATTCGATTTTATTTCCCTCGGGGTCCATGATGTGCGCAAATTTTCCATACTCGTATACTTGCATTTCGCCGACAATTTCCACTCCGCTACTCTTTAGTTCTTCGAGTAATTTTTCTAAATCGTGGACGCGATAATTTATCATGAAATTTTGTGCTGATGGAGCAAAATAATCGCTATCTTTAGCAAAAGTACTCCATTGCAAATAACCTTTTTTCTGTCCATCATCTCCGGTACGAAATTCAAACAGCGATCCATATTCATTCATTTTCATACCTAGGTGCTCTTGGTACCAATCTTTCATTTGTTTTGGATCTTGTGTTTTAAAAAAAATTCCACCAATACCTGTTACTTTTTTCATTCATTTTCCACCGTTCTAATTGTATCTCCACACCATTCGCAGAAATTTGCCAGCGCAAAATTAAATTTTGAGCAGCAACCGCATTTGACGAGAGTTGAGGTGAGCGTCATAAAAGGACGTATTTTTTGACAATGCATACAAAGGTAATCATTACACGGGAGAGGATTTAAGGCACCACAAAAAACGCAATGCCAAGGGTTGGCGCGTTCTATTTGCTCATGTCTTTTTGTGGGAAGATTTTCACGCAGAGAGTAAATTTCTTTTTTCAGCATGGAGATATCTTGTTCATACTCTCTAATGATAACCTTGTAACGCGCTATTTGTTCCAAATAGTGGTCTTCTAAATGATCTTGCATTTTGCGAATTTGTTCTTTTAACTTTTGAATTTCGTTTTCTTCATCCATTGTCTAGCGGCCAAAAAGAAAGAACAACAAGTGTTTTTGTGATAAATATGCGTATGTACCCTCATGGGAGATGTCGTGTTTTTCGATTATTTTGATAACTTCCGCAATCGAGAAATTCGTAATTTGCGCAATTTTTTCGATTGGCACGGGAGTTTCTTTTGATTCGACTTCAAAACCATGCGTGCTAAAATTTTGTAGTAGCTGGGTAAATGATGCGTAGCTGTCTTCATCTAAGCGAAAGAAATTCTGCTCCAACGCGCTTTGGAAAAAATATATCTTTAAAGAATTTTCTTCCAGTTTTTCCACAGCACATTTGATTTTTTTAATTACCTTGTATTCCAAATCATCATTGTGTTGTTGTGATATTTTTACAAATTCTGTTTCAAGGGCTGTTTTATTTTCTTGTAAAATACGCAATTGCTTTTCAATCCACTGTTTTTGCTCTTGTCGCGTTGTTTCCATTATCTTTTCCGCGAAAGGCATTTCTCCCAGACTTTCCAAAAGATAAGAGAGTTCTTGGTAAATATATATTCTTTTACTGTTATTTTTTATATCCTCTTTGATCTCTAGCTTGTGCAGATGATCGTACATCTTTTTCAAACTGTGGATAATATCCTCATCGAGAATGTCGTCTTCCTCGGGATTATTTTCGCGATGATAGTCTTCAAAAACCTCCACTAAATCAGCGACGTGTTTTTCCAACCCCGTTAAAATAGTATTTACATCTGTCTCTTGCATAATTCTGCGCGAGAATTTGAAGTCTTCGATATTTTCAAGCGTTGAACTCTCAAAAAAGCGCGAAAATACTTTCTTTTCGTAATTAAATTTTAAAACTAAAATATTGCGATGGAAAAGATTGCGTAAAATCTCTTTGAAAGCATCTTTTTGTGCAAATTTTGAAATGAGCAAACGAAAGGTCACGCTAATGAGTTTGCGAATGTCATCGTCGCGAGTGTACACACAAGTATTATGCCCATTTACTAACACTTCATAGAACACCCGAGCAACAATACGCTCATCGGTATCGTTTGTCACTCGTGAATCAGATTTTTTTAATTCTAAATGCGCATCTAAAAACTTCACCATATTTAAAATAGAATTGAAAATTGTGGGATGTGGTTTTTCCGAAGGGTGAATGGTTTGTAAAATTTTGCGTAACGTCTCTTCATTTTTGGCCAGCTGCTGGTAGACAACGCATAGCTCTTCTCTTTCCTGAGAAGAGAGTTCCTTATACTCTAATTTTTTCTTTTCGATGATCGAGATCGCCGCCTGAAGAATATTGGAAACTTCTCTTACCACTTCAGGTATGAGAATTAAGTTTTCAAAATTCGATAAATGGCGCGATACGCCGGTGAAAAACAAAAACCACTTGTATAAAAAATCTTTGCTAATGTCGACAAAGGCGTTTCTTTTTAAATATTTTTCTGGCGAAGATAAAATGCTTGTGTCATACAGGCAAACGTAGTTGCGCTCCCGTAAAAAAAAAGCTAGAGAACTCACCAACTGTACAGGATTTTGTACATTTAATACATAGCCCTCATCAATTACTTCTTCTACTCCATCTTCGCAATTCATATTTAGCCACCTTTAATATTTCGTTTCCAAGAACTTCGTCAAACTTTGTAGCCAAAAAACACTGCGATGGGAATTAAGTAGCTACAGCCAGCATGTGCAATGACTGTAGCTAATTAAGGCATTTAATATTTAAGGCAAAGCTACGTATGATAGTCCGTATATTGAGTGCCCATTTGACGATGTAAGCCGTTTTAGATATCTAAAACTTTCAGCTTCAACCAATTATGATCCAAAAATCATTTTAAGCCAAGAAGAATCATAAATAGTATACATTGCCAACACATACAAAACAGCGATTGCCATAGATTCGACACCTATAAAATATGCCTTTTTACCTTGCTTGAATTTGAGTGTACCCAACGTAACAAAAGTCAAAATCACAACAAAAACAATACCGATGTAGTGGCTGGAGTCAAACTGTTTAAATAGGTGTTCTCCATAGAATACGTCACAAACAGCAATAATTCCCATATTGAAAATATTACTTCCAAATAATGTTCCAATTGCCATATTATTAAATCCCATGCGCACAGCAATAAAACATGTCATAACTTCAGGAAGTGAACTTACAATGGCTAGGAAAAAACTTCCCACAAACCCTTCGTCGAGTTTGTAAACATGATTAATATTTTTGGCGATAACACTTAACCACAAACCAGTCGCCACAATAATACCAATAACAAATAGACATTTTAGGGCTAAAGTAGACAGAGAGACGTTGCTGTATTTCTTTTCTCCGGTATGTTGTTGTTCTTGGTCTGAACGAAATAGAGCGATCATACACACTACATACATGGCAAAAATCACAATGGAATCATACCCTAACTTTGAAAAACCAAGATCTACACTGGAAATGTTGATTTTTTGCGATAAGTTAAAATAAAGGCATGTTCCGACAATGCATACCATAATTAGAGACAGGATGGTCGAAAGGCGAACTCTGGAGTCAACACTGCGTAATACAGCTCCCTGGCGGTATATAACATCGAGAATCACAATGATGAAAATATTAAAAAGGTTACTCCCCACAACATTACCCATTGTTATGTTAGGAGCATTAGAATATACTGCTGTACCTATTGATAGTACTAATTCAGGAAGTGAAGTACTCCAACCGATCAGTACTGCGCCAATAAAAGCGTGTCCAAGGTTTAATCTTTCGGAAAGAATGTCGCCATATGTTGTTAATTTGACACCTGCAAATATAATTAGCGCTGCCGCAGTTAAAAATGATCCCCAAATTTGCACATGTTCCATGTGAACTCTCCTTTAAAACGTTACTTTTGTATACGAAATTGAAATTGTAAATCACCTATCTGTACCATGTCTCCGTGTTTTAAAGGAGAAAAGTCAACAAGCTTTTTATTGATTTGCGGAGGCTTAAATGCCCCTAGATGATGAATAAAATAACCTTTTTCTTCGCGAATGACCACAATATGACGTTCACTGATTAACATACCACTAATAGACACATCACATTGATCTGATTTTCCAAAAAACGTGGCATTCTTGTGCAAAGGTATGGTCTTATTTTCATCCGCAATGTGGAGGTAGCCATGGGTTTCTAAGTTGTTTTTTGAAGCCATATCTTCGTAATTAATGGCCAGGGTTTGTTTCATGAGGTCTTTGTCTGCATTGACCTTAGGTTTGGATTCTTTGTCAAAATACTCATCTAGTTTGAATAACAAAGTGTGTTTTGCTAAAAAGATTTTATCTTCGTTGTTTAGATTGTAACCTCCTGTTATTTTGTTCCCACCTATGAATGTACCGGTTTTACTTTGTAGGTCCCTGAGTACATAAAAACTAGCATATCGCTCTATCTGTGCATGGGATCTTGACGCTCCTAAGTTATTGATAACTATATCACAACTGTTTTCGCGTCCTATTGTTATCAAATCTTGATCAAATGTCAATCGCTCGATTTGATCGTTTCCTATCGAAATTTCAAGAGAGCATGGTATTTTAGTCGTAAGCCGCTCTTCTATTTTGTTTTCATCTATATCCATAGTGATTTACTCAATCAACAAAAACATGTAAATAATGATTTATTTGTGCATACCTAAAATAATTACTTGAAAAATTACTTTCTCGATGTATAAGTAATACAACAACTTCACATTTTATCGCATAAAGATATCAATGTCAAAGAAAACAGTCGGAATTCCCTTGGCTATGATTGGACTTGTATAATGCAAACTGAATTCACCACTATTGAAGATGTAGAGCAATTTATTGGCAACTTCCACAAGAACTTTAATGCAATTTCACAGCAAATATCACAGCATATTGTGGGTAACAAAGATATTATTAGTAATTTACTCATTGCTTTCTTTTCAGGAGGTCACGTACTTCTAGAAGGGGTTCCGGGAGTTGGAAAAACTTCTCTAGTGCGGTCATTGTCCAATACTCTGTCACTACAATACAAACGCGTTCAGTTTACGCCAGATATCATGCCTGCTGATATTATTGGTACAAAAGTTTTTCAACAGGCAACTCAGAATATTGAGTTTGAAAAAGGTCCCATATTCACAAACATTATGCTTGCCGATGAGATCAACAGAACTTCACCAAAAGTCCAGTCTGCTCTGCTCCAAGCGATGCAAGAAAAACAGGTAACCGTTGGGGGAATTGACTACAACCTTCCACTACCTTTTCATGTCATCGCCACGCAAAATCCCATAGAAATGGAAGGGACATACCCTCTACCAGAAGCGCAGCTTGACCGATTTTTCTTCAAGTTGCACATGGAGTATCCATCACTACCAGAATTAATTGCCATTGTTCAGCCTTCGCTACGAAAAACTCAAAATTTTAATATAACAAATGACACGCTTCGCAGCATGGCACAGTCCATTTCACATGTGAAAATTGCAAAAGAACTTTATGAATACGCCGCTAAAATTGTCATAAACTCCAATCCGCAAAACAGCGAACTCAATTATGTCAAACAATACGTTGACCATGGGACAAGTCCAAGAGGAATGCAAGCGCTCATTTCCGGTTCACAAGTTCGCGCTCTTTCTCAAGGTAGAATTCATGTCAGTAGGGAAGATATCGAACACATAGCTCTCCCCGCACTCAATCATCGTATTATGGTTAACTTTCATGCGCAAGCAGAGGGTATATCTTCTTTTGACATACTACAGAAGTTATTGGAAAATGCAAAAAAAACATACAAATGATTTACGTCGATTCCTAGTAGATAGCAACAATAATTTGGCATTCGAAATCGCAAAAAAGCTCATCAAGACCTCCAAGCTAGACTATGCCCCTCTACACATTTTCGGACCGGAAAATTCAGGGAAAAGTCATCTACTAAATGCCATTTCGAAGGAGATAGATAGCGAAGAAAAGAATATTATTCACTGTTTTGCCCGCTCATTCTATTTAGACTATATTTTTGCTTTAAAAAACAAAACCTACCAAAAATTTCGCCAAACATACCGTGAAACAGATATTTTGGTATTGGAAGACATTGACTTTCTACAGAAAAAAAATCATACACAGCGCGAGCTTCTCTTTGTCATCGACGAACTGGTAAATAAAAAAAAGGTTGTCATCACTAGTTCACAAATGCATCCGAAACAACTAAAGCAATTTCAATCTGCCCTAGTAAATCGGCTATCAAGCGGCTTATCCATTCCCATACACCCCATCTCTAATTCCACAGCGCAAAACTACTTTGGACGTATGGCAAACAATCTACAGGTCTCTTTTGAAGATGGTGCTTTACAAATAATCACTAGCGAATGTATTCACACGGAACTACGCGAAAAAATTGAAAAATTGATTGTTTTTTGTAGTGAGACGAAAAAGGGTGTCAATGAAGATTTGATCAAGAAATGTATCGCACACAATGCCAACAAAAAACTCACTTTTGAAATAATACTCGAAGTGGTGGCACAGCACTACAAAATGGAAGACGGAGAAGTTTTGCGACAAAAGCAATCGTCACATACGGCGAAGGAGCCCAGATATCTAGCGATTAAAATGTCCAAAGAGGCTCTCAAACTAAACAATGAAAGCATCGCGTCCTACTTTAACTGTAGCGAAAGTTCAGTGCGTAATGCTTGCAAGAGGGTGGACAAAGAGTTTTCAGAGGTATGCGTTTCTTTGAAGAAAAATTTATTGAACTACATGAAGTAGAATCGCAATCATCGTCACCGTAGTCGTCACCGTAGTCGTCACCGTAGTCGTACGGTCACGGTCACGGTGACGGTCAGGGGGACACTTCAATTACTTCCCAAAGCGAAAAGTTTGCATGAAGATGGCATACGCTCTACGTACCACCTTTAAACGCATCTTCTTTTGGTCATAAATCATAATAATACGCCAGCGTTTATCCCCATATGTCGCTGTGATCAACTCCGCAGTTTTTCCGTCAGTTGTATCACCTATACCTGTGTAGCATTTTTTTCCTCCAAAGGATCTCTTTTTGCGCTTTAGATCACTCTTGAGTTTCAAAGGCTCTTTGTAACTATTCGCCGCTGCATCAAAAAAAGGACTTCCGCTGATCATCCTCGTTGTTGTATCAACAAACATGATGATGGTGATTTCATTGGAAAGCATATCGATTCTTGTCTGTTGCGGCTGTTGTGGATCTTTAGAGGTTTGAACTTTCCATATAGTACGGAAAGAACACTTAAAATTTTTACGGTCTTTTCTGCTTAATTTATTGTATTCCTCTTGTTTGAGTGCTTTGTCACCCACAACGTAATATTGCGTACCATTTTTATTCGCAAATGCACATAATGGGAGAAAAAATACAATCAAATACAGTACGTGTTTCATCATTCGCTCCTTTCTCATTCGTCTTCGCTCAAGACTTCTTTTGGTATTTCAGGTTGTACATACACAACATCCCAAGGTTGTAGTTCGAAATCTTTACTTACCTCGTAGTCAAGGCTAATAATACTGCGGCGTTCGTTATGTAATAATCGATATATTTGAATATTTTTGGTATTGGACACTTTCGAAAATCCAGCGGCCTGGGTAACGGCATCTTTTAATGTAGGAGGTTTTGTTTGACCATCAAAACTAAAACAAACGCCCCCCGCTTCGGCTTTTACAGCGCCAAATACGTAAACAGGTTGCGACACCCCAGGGAAAATGACGCGATCATCTGCATAAAGAAGTAAGTTGTCACCACCAATACCCTCTTCCACAGGTAATGACATTCCACGAATGAATAAAAATTTCCCAGGATATCCCCATGCTTTGCGAATTAGGAGATATTCCCTTTGTCCTAAACTAGCGAACCCATCCACTTTCATGATAAGGTTCATTATATTCCAGTCTTCCCCTGGAGGATAATTATATACACCCGGAGACTGTATAGAGCCGCGTACATCGATAGATCTACGTCCAAAATTAACGACTTTGTACTGGTTAAAATCTACTCCGTGATTGTAGTACAGTAACTTGACTACTTCGCGAATTCTTTTACCTACGGCAAAAAAGCGTAAATCGCGGATACCGACAAAATAACCGTCGCCATTTACATACCCTACTTCTCCTGTATTTAGGGCAATACGATCTCCTGGAACCAAATAAATTAATTCTGTACCTGCTTCACCCGCAGAACGAACATTGAGGTCTGTCATGTTGCATGCACACAACAACAAACATACAATAAAAATACCACTCTTCATCATTGTAGAATTCCCGCTATATAGTTTTGGCAATGACAAACAGCTATAGCTAAAGCGTCTGCTTCATCATCGCTCATTTCTTTATCTATGTTTAATATTTTTTTCACCATAAATTGAATTTGTGACTTATGTGCTCTTCCACCACCAACGATAGATTTTTTTACTTTTGTAGCATCATACTCAAAAATATCTAAATCCTTTTGTGCCGCAGCAAGAAGAACAACACCTCGCCCTTCGCCTAACTTAATAGCACTTTGTATGTTTTTCCCAAAAAATACTTTCTCCACAGCAACGTGTTGCGGTTCGTGTTCATTTATCACCGCGGCAATTTCGCGATAGATTACTCGTAGGCGTTGTGGAATGGGTTCTTTTGTATTGGTGCGGACAACACCTGATGTAATACACGATAAACGGTTACCTTGTTTTTCCACCACACTAAAACCCACAAATCGTGTGCCTGGATCAATTCCCATTACTTTCATTTTTTACCTTTGCTTTTTGCCACCTGTAAACGTTGGCGAAATGTATCGAGATTTTCTATCTTGGTGTGAGAATTCTGTTCCTCTAACAAATAGAATACGTAATCGGCTAAGTAAATATCTGTACGAAGTGCCACATCAAAGAACAATTTTAAAGCTTTTGTGTAATCACGATGAATTTCCGGGCTATTGTTACCTAAGCTCAATAACACTTTGTATTCATTGATTATTTGATGAAGCTTTTTGATCATACGATGATTTGTTTTTATTCGCGATGCTGTTTGTATTGATTTTGCAAGTTTTTTTTGTATTTGCAAAGTTTTATTTATATAAATGCTTTTCGTATAGCTTTTGTAAGACAAAAACGAAAATCCAATAAGTAAAAAAGCACAAAAGTATAACGCGTAATGACGTAAGAAAGAAGTCAAGGAATAGTGCCAAGGTAGTAATCCACTAGCAAGTGGCTGTCCATTTAAGTAACAACGTACATCCACCGCCATTTTAAAACCATCAGCGTAACGATATTTGACATTTTTGGCTGTCGCACGCTGGCAGATCACTTTTACAGGTGGTGGAATTTCCTTGCCATGCCATGGTAAGTCAAAAAGTACGATTTGCAATTTATTCCATAATTTATTTGGCGATACAAATGGATGTCTATTGGTGAGCATTTCGTACAAAACAACCCCCAACGAATATACATCGCTTTGTGCACTAATTTTATTACTAATGATTTGCTCAGGCGCCTTATAAGACATATAGTTGTCTTTGCCAAAAACTTTTTCGAGTAGTGTTGCTTGGCCAAAGCCTTTTATATATGGATTTCCAGATTCATCGATAATAATATTTTCTGGTGTTAGTTGCCTGTGCACCAGATAGTGACGATGTGTAATACCAATTGTTTCTGCCAATCGCAAAACAATCGCCAAAGCTTGGTGAGTGGTAAACTGTTTTCCAGCATCTAACTCATGGGATAAAGAATTTCCCTTTATGTAAGGCATGGCGATATAGTGTTGTTGGTCAACAACTCCTATGTCGTGAACAGGAATAATATTTTTATGACGTAATTTTTTGATTACTTTCATTTCTTTGGAAAAGGAGCGTATGGCAATCATCGATTCGCTCGACATGGAGAAATTAAATAGTTTAATGGTAAAATTCTTTCCCAATTTTTCATGCCATGCTTTGTAAACCTTGTATTTCTTACCCTCATACAACGTTGTTTCTATAGTATAATCGCCTATGCGCAGCAAAGAGGAATCATAGTCCTCGGCGGCAACAAAACCATTTTTTACGGCCAGTAAATTCTCATCCACTAGTCCGGGAACATCTCCACCTTTTTTGCTAAAACCCTTAAAAAAGCAATGTTCCATATCAGCAGTGATAATTCCTTGCGAAAGAATAATTGGCTCCCAAATCTTTTTATTTTTTTGCGCGTTTTGTATTTCCATCGCCATAATTTTCTCGTATTCATCTTCCGACAAATAATCATAGCGCACCAACATCTGGGCGATGATCTTCTCTAAATAAATAAGACGAATTTTATTCCAAGACTCTGCATCTATCATGTCTTGTAAATATTGGGAACATGGTATTTTCTTACACGCGGAAATAGTTTCGTGCAATTGTATCTCGGATATCATTCCGAGCTTGTGGGCAATTTTGGCAAATAAACGATGGCTTTTGTGGAGTTTCATCAATCTATGACGAGATTTCTCGCACTTCCTTTCTAAAATTATCTTTGTCGCAAATTTTTATACAATGATATGGTAATTACCCATAATAGTCAAAGATAATTATCGTCAAACGATTGTCGTGATAAAAGGGAGATGGACCGTGCTAGGTAAGAGGAGTGACTAAATTACAGTATGCCACAGGAATGAAAGAAGATAATATGAAAATGATATATAGAACTAGCAAAAGCTAGTTCTATTTTAGAAAGAGGCTTTGGAAAGAGTAAATTCTTTAAAGTGACGAATAACATTGCTAACTTCAGGAGATTTTTGATTTGAAATCACTTTACCTTCCATAAACATAAAAGTGAAAATATTGTTACGCAGATCTTGGTTATAAAATTCCAAAAAGATATTTTTTCCGCGTTTAAAAACCAATAACATTTCCTTTAACTTTGAGCTAGCATTCAATTTTTTAATCTTCAGCGTCGAATCAAAATCACCATCAATTTTTTCAAAATGGATTTTTTGCAATACACGACTTTTGAAATGAAGTTCTAGAATCCCATCAGGTATTTCGTCTGTTTGGTCTTTATACCAAGCAATAAGAGCTTTGTATAGACGTCTTTCCAGCAAATTTAGATGGTTGTATGCTTTTTCCTCTTCCCGCTTCGCCTTTAGTAGTTTCAAATATTCTTGTAAACGTTCTCTCTTACGCTGACTTTCTTCTAGAACTTTTTGCTCCGCGGCTTCTATTTTTTGCAAGTGTTCCATTAAAGGATCTTGAGCGTTTTGCTTTCCTTGAACATCCACTTGCTTTAATAAATCCGCCCAGTTTTTTACTTTGCGTTTCGTTGTTTCACCATTGGAATCAGACATAAGCTATAAACCGTATAAAAAGTGTAAACTATTTATTATTTTATATTTTTTACATTAATTTCTATTATAATCATTTCCCCAAAAGTTGCAATGCTATAATTTGGGTTTATTTTTTGTTTTAGCGGTTGCGACCACGTCTACCACGTTGATTTCCTAATGTTTCGCGCATTTTTTGCTTTTCTTCTTCAGACAAAACACCGTCTTTGTTAGTATCAAAACGCTCTAACATTTTTTGACGAAATCCCTGAAATCGGCCACGATTTCGATTCCCACGAGGTATTTTTTTCTTTTCTTCTTCAGACAAAATACCATCTTTGTTGGTATCAAAGCGCTCTAGCATTTTTTGACGAAAACGTTGTTGATTTTCACCACCTTGTTGGAAACGACCATTCCCATTGCGATTCTCTCCGTCGCGCTTTCTGTTTCTACGCTGCAAAAAATTCTCTTTGTGCTTTTCGAGAGCTTCTGTAAGTTGCTGTTGTTGCTCCGCAGTTAATTTACCATCGCCGTCGGTATCCATCTCTTTCATTAATCGCTTACGTTTGCGTTTCATCTCAAAGCGCAGTAACGCTTTTTTAAAACGTTTTCTTTCCTCTTTTGAGAGTTCACCATTGCCATCCGCGTCAAATTTTTCACGCATCTTTTTTATGTGTGCTCGTCTTTTGTTCTTTTTGCCACCGTCTTTTTGGATTTTGTCCAAATCGCCAGCCTGTGTATCACTTGTAGTTTCATCATCGCCAAACACTGGAAACGATAGGCAAAACAACAACATTGCGAATAATAGTTTTTGCATTTCCTACTCCTTACTTTTGTTTATCACAATAAAGACAAGAGTAACGTGCTATTGTTTTTGCATGTTGCGGAAGACTTTCCATTGACTCATTCCATTGTTCTTTAACTGCACGACCGACAACTTGCATACTGGCCAAATCACCCTTACTTACTTCCCAAAAAAGCTTACCACTTCTAATGAAAGAAGTACTGTCACCACGCAAAACATCTGCGACAAAACGCGCTGTCTTAGGAGTATTCACTAAACTTTCCTTGAATTGTGTTGCAAATAAAATTTCTGAGGTTTTTGCAAACTCTTTCATGGAACAGTATGGTGAACAACATGATGAGATAACAAATGATAAAATGAGAAGACACATGACTCGTAACATAATCTAAACCTAACCGAAAAAACCAAAGAAATTACATATGCTAAGTTTATTAATCTTACCATAATTATCGCTAGTGTGAAAGAGTAATTTGACAGGATTGTAGGATTTAAACCCAAGCTCGAAACCGAACCCGAGCCGTTTCCGAAAATAATAGTAAAGCACGGTTTTATAAAGTCGTTCATAAATCTACTGCGAAATACTTCCGTTGCAGTTGTGTGTTGGTCTTTAAATTAAGGGCTCGGGCTCGGATTCGGGAGCGGGCTCGGGTTCGAAAATTAATAGTTATTAGTGCAACAACGCAACAGATTGTTGCCAAATATAAATGCGCAATAGCAGTATCAACCACAGTAAACTCAAAGCGACC
This sequence comes from Candidatus Uabimicrobium amorphum, assembly GCF_009002475.1. GTDB lineage: Bacteria > Planctomycetota > Uabimicrobiia > Uabimicrobiales > Uabimicrobiaceae > Uabimicrobium > Uabimicrobium amorphum. Next base: position 6,755,632 of record NZ_AP019860.1, on the reverse strand, counting down.
CCAAATAATACCCCATAAATTTTTTGTTGGTAACGATGTTGTTTTTGTACAATGCGTTTTTGTTCTCTCTCTATGTATTTCACTTGCATTTGGTCGTATAAATTTTGTAGCTGCTGCAAAAATAAATCTTTTTCTTGTGTTAACTTGTCCATAAAATTGCTATCCTTTGCTAAAATATTCTGTGTAGCTTTTTACAACGTTCTATCGACTTATTCCCTTATTGTAACGCAAACATAGACAACATATTTTTTTACGCTGATAAGTTGATAGACCTTGACAAACACGCGAATAAAAAGCAAACTCTACACAGTAAAGTCCCATTTTGTAAACTAGAACAATGATGTGAAAATAATATTCTTGAGAGAAAAGGTTGCATATGGATGCCAAAGATGCTTTATTCGCTCATGCTGCAGTTTCTTTTGGATACATCAGCGAAGAACAACTAGGTCGGTACGCTCAAGAATTAGCTGTGAGACGCAAAAAAAACAAAGCAATTTCTTTAGAAAATCTACTTGTCGAACAAAAAATATTCACTTCACAAAAAGTGGCCGAAATTTATGCAAAAGTTAGCCAAAACTTACAAGTAGATGGTGGAGAACGGCACAGCAAAACTCTTACGATGTGTGATGACCAACCACAAGTATCATTTACAATCGCTCCTGGTTCTATGTCTAAAAGTAAAGAATCAGGTCAAGGATTGGCGATACAAAGTCAAGAACAAGAAAGCATTTTTTTGGGAAATGCGATAGGACAAAAACTTGGACGCTACGTGATTACGGGAAGACTCGGTCGTGGTGGAATGGGCATTGTCTACAAAGCAAAAGATGAAACCTTAAAACGTGCCGTGGCCATAAAAGTTCTTATCAATAGCCAGATAGACTCGGTTCACTCGGAAAGATTTGTGCGCGAAGCACAAACTGTTGCAAGTCTTAATCATCCCAATATCATGCAAATACACGATATATCTAAACTGGGCAACAACTACTATTTGGTCGTAGAGTTTATTGATGGAGAACCTTTATCAGCGATTATAAAAAGACAAGCGCCTCTTGATATTGTTCGAACATTGACTTTAATAAAAAAGGTAGCAGAAGGCCTTGATGCCGCGCATAAGTTAAAAATCATACATCGCGATATTAAACCTGCCAACATAATGATTTCAAGTAACGACGAACCCAAAGTGACTGATTTTGGACTAGCCAAAATGCCTTCCGCTGCTTCTTTGTCTCACACCGGTCAGGTCGTGGGAACCCCATCATATATGGCGCCTGAACAAGTAGAAGGTAAACCGGTTGACAATCGTAGTGATCTATACTCATTGGGCATTACTTTTTATGAAATGTTGTGTGGTAACCTACCTTTAAAAGGTGACAATTTATACAATATTATGATGTCTCATGTGCACAAAGAACCGACACCGATACAAAAGTATAATCAAAAAATTGACGATGCGCTCGCGAGTATTGTCGCAAAAATGATGGCCAAAAAACCCGAGGACCGTTTTCAAAACGGTAAACAGATCGTCGAAGCCATCAATGAATACATGCAACATGGCAAAAAAAGAGTACATAAAGTCGCGGCACCTCCCAAGAAAAAAAGGTCATGGTTCTCCGTATTGGTTATGCTTATCTTACTTGCGGGTGCTGGATTATTCGCCATGGAAAGGTTCTATCCACAACATAAATTTTCACAAAAAATCCGCAGCGGGGTTGTCATTGCCAAGAAAAAAATTATGGATACGCTACAGTCGTTTAAGGATAAAAAACCCCGCGAAAAATACCCGGTGAAATTTACGGTAGAAGATCCTTTTTACGCTTCTCATGAATTTCTCATCTCGATCATGCGTGAAACAAAAGATGATTTTGTACGCATCAAACGCCATACTCCTAAACTTCCTGCAGGAAAATATGTATATAAAATTGAAAAACAGGGTTACAAACCTCTGAGTAAGTCTTTTGAAGTACGTGCGGGAAAAGAACTGCATATTCACGAAAAAATGGAAGTTTTACCGCGAAAAATCGATTTCTCTATTATTGATATCAAAACAGAAAAAGAAATTTCACCAGAGAAAATTGTTGTCAATGGACAGATACTTGAGGGTAACGTTATCTTACCTGGAAAAGTTGTTATACATGTAGAATTTGAACACTATGAAAGCATCGCCCTTGAGAAAATGATTTTGCCATCAGACAAGACATACACCGTAAAGGTAAAACTAGCACTTGTGGTTAAAAAGCCCATTATCGAAGATATTACCTACGAGCTGACCTGTATAAAACGCGAAGAGGATCGTTTTAAATTTTTTGTAGACGAAAAACCACTGCAACTAGATCATATTAGTGAAACACAACAACTAACCGTTTTTTCGGCAAAGCTTCCCAGAAGTGCCCGTAAGCTACGTGTAGAGCATGCATATTACTTTACAGAGATAACCTTAGAGCCAAACAAAAAACAGATAAATGTTGTATTTCAAAATACGACTGACGATAGAATTCTCAACTATCTAAAGCAATTAGATAGTGGTAAAACTTTAGAAACAATATCTCATCTCATCTACCGCGAAGATTTTCAATTTTCGCGACAACTCGTCAAGAATCTTATGGACTTGATGAAAAATTTAAGATTTAAAGAACAATATCAGTACAGATATCGCAGTTCCCTAATAAATGAACTGCGGTTAAAAAAAATAGAGGATAATAATGGAAAATAACGAAAAGAAATTGCAAGATTTGACAGCTCTTTGTAAAAATCGTGGATTTATCTTTCCTTCGAGCGAAATCTACGGGGGGCTGCGCAGTGCCTATGACTATGGACCTCTCGGTGTGGAACTAAAGCGTAATATTATGAACGAGTGGTGGAATGAAATGGTGTACATGAGAGAAGATGTTGTCGGACTAGACGCTTCTATTATCATGCATCCTCAAGTATGGAAGTCATCAGGACATCTCGCAGGCTTTTCCGATCCCCTCGTTGACTGCAAAATTTGTAAGGAACGCTTCCGTGCAGACAAAGCTCCCACGGCAGAAGAAGGCGAAGATATCGTGATCAGTTTTCCAGACAAAGGAAAAGCGAAGGCTGCGCTGGAATACATCAAAAACACTTTTGACATTGAGTTAGAAAGAAAAGGTAAATCCCTACACGGTGCCAAGGCAGATCATCGTGGTTATAAATGTCCATGTTGTGGTGCAAGCGGACAGTTCTTATCCGAGGAACGCCAATTCAACTTAATGTTCCGTTCTTTTTTAGGTCCCGTAGATCCAATGGAAGAGATCGCACAAAAGATAGAACAAGGAAAACTTCAAGATTTATCTGGACGCGAATTACGTGAAGAGATTCAAAAATCCGTAGATCCTTCCACGGTATATCTTCGTCCAGAGACCGCACAAGCAATGTTCGTACAATTTCAAAATATTCAAAGAACAATGAGCATGAAAGTCCCTTTTGGGATAGCTCAAATCGGAAAATCTTTCCGCAATGAAATCACAACCCGTTATTTTATATTTCGCTCGTGTGAATTTGAACAGATGGAAATGGAATTCTTCTGTAAGCCTGACACTGCGAAAGAGTGGTTAGATTATTGGAAAGACAAACGACTTGGATGGTGGCAAAAATATGCCAATACTCCTGAAAATTTCAAACTTCGTCAACATGAAGAGAGCGAATTGGCGCACTATGCCGACAACTGTTATGACATAGAGTACAATTTTCCATGGGGATGGGATGAACTAGAAGGAGTTGCAAGCCGTACAGATTACGATTTAAAGAAACACGAATCGGGATCGGGCAAGAAGTTACAGTACCGTGATCCTGAAACAAATGAAGCGTATCATCCATACGTTATTGAACCTGCGGCCGGAGCAACAAGAGGTGTGCTCGCATTTTTAAACGATGCTTTATGCGTAGATGAAATACCCGACTCAAAAGGAGTACCACAAAAGCGTACAGTATTGCGTTTGCATCCAAGACTTGCCCCTTACAAAGTCGCCATCTTACCTTTGTTGCGCAAAGAAGGAATGCCTGAAAAAGCGCGCGAAGTGGCAAAGATGTTTTTCGAATCTGGGATCAACGCACGCTATGATGAAGTAAATGCCATCGGCAAACGTTACCGACGTCACGACGAAATCGGAACTCCATATTGCTTGACCATAGACGGAGAAACTCTGGAGAACAATACCGTAACTATTCGTGATCGCGATACAACAAAACAAGAGCGCATATCAATAGAAGAAGCAGTACAAATCGTACGCGACAAACTAAAATGACAGCCAATTTTGGCATCAAAATTAAAAGCAAAAAGCCGCGAAATCCGCGGCTTTATAAATAGCCTAAACTACTGAAAAGTAGCCAGCTATTTGTTCTGGATGCAGCAAAAAAGGTTGTTTTTTTTTGCTCGATATAATCACACGGAAATTTTCCCACCAGTGAATGGTACTCTATATTATTCCAACCTAAAATGCTATATATGTAAGATATATACATTTTCACTTTTTTGCAATACATTTTTCTCGGGAAGTTTTTATTAAAACCATACATCATAATAGGAAAGTAAAATGAGTAACTCCTTTTTAATGGGAATCGACATTGGCGGTGGTGGAGGACGCTGCTTGCTACTAAACGTCGAAAGCGGAGAAACCCTATGCGAAAGCATTTCTTGGACACACCGTACGATCCCTAACTCCATTGGATTTTATGACTTAGATACCACAACCATATGGAATTCAATTGTTCGAGTAGTGCGTAAAGTGACAGAAAAAAACGCCATTGATACCAAAAATATCAAAGCGCTAGCTGTTAGCAGTGTTCGCTATGGAATGGTTATCGTCGACAAACAACAAAAAGTCATTTTTGCAGTACCCAATATTGATGGACGTGCTGCCATGCATGCTGCGCAACTGGGTAGCGAACATGGTGATAAATTTGCCTCTACTAGTGGACATTGGCCAGGTGCTGTCCTCATGGGATCGCGTTTGTATCATCTCGTCCAAGAGCATCCTGAGGTTATGCAGCAAGCACATGCGGTCATGAGTATAGGTGATTGGATCGCCATGCGTCTAACCGGCGTTATCTCTACAGAATTGTCCCATGCCAGCGGATCGATGCTTTTTGATATAAAAAACAATGAATGGTCGCAATCTCTTATCAAATCTCTAGACATTCCCAAACATATCTTTCCTAAAGTAAATCATGCAGGTACGAAACTGGGGGAACTACAAAAAAATGTTGCCAACGAAATAGGGCTAACAAACGGTACACCTGTCATTGTCGGCGGAGCAGATACGCAAAGCGCTCTTCTAGGTAGTGGTGCTACGCAGGCCGGGGATATTTGCATTGTGAGTGGAACAACCGCTCCTGTTCAACATGTACAAAGTGAAGTAAAAATACAAAATCATTTGTGGACAGAAAGTCACATTATTCCTGGATTATGGGTACAGGAAAGCAATGCTGGTCCTGTCGGAGCTACTTTGGAGTTTATCAGTAAAGTAATCTACAACCACCCGCAAGCCGTTGCTATGCTATGTGCGCAGGCAAAAACATCGAGTTGCGGTGCACGGGGAATTTTATCGACGATGGGAATAGGGGTTTTCGATGCGCGCGAAATGAATATTCCCTTGGGACATTTAACCGTCGCGCCGATGATTTATCCACAAAATACTGCTGAACGCCAGCATATCGCGCGAGCAATTGTCGAAGGTATTTGCTATGGCATTAGTACAAACCTAAGGCAATTGACAGACAAAGTACAAAAAGTTATTTTCACTGGTGGTATGTCGCAAAGTTCATTGTGTGCTCAAATACTGAGTAGTTTACACGAAACAGACATCCATATTCCACAGGTAAAAGAGTCCACAGCCTTGGGGGCCGCAATATGTGCTGGTGTGGGCGTTGGAGTATTTAGCGATTTCATTAGTGCCGCCCAGAAAATCAACTCGTATACCACTTGCAAAACAGATGAAGACCACAGTTCTACGTATCAAAATCTCTACGAACGTTGGCATGATATGGCGAAAAGCGCCACATCATACAATAAACTGGCGGGTGACGCTGCGCTACAAGGAGTTAGTGAAGTAAACGAGCTGCGCATTACCGATGTTACGACACAGTTTCGTCCGCGCATATTCATTTCCGCGGACTTCGATGAGAAATCTTTGGCTCAACTACGAGAGTTTGCCGATGTGCACTATGGAAGTTATCGCAATGAAATGCAGCTACTGACCGGAGATGCACTCGTTGAAGCTTTGCATAACTACCATGTATTTATTACCGAAGTAGATGTTCTCGATGCCGAATCTTTGCAAAAAATTCCCAGTTTGAAAACAGTTGTTTCCTGCCGCGGCAATGCCGTTAATATCGACATAAATGCATGTACAATGCTCGGTATACCAGTACTGAATACACCCGGACGCAATGCTGTTGCCGTTGCCGACTTAACCGTAGCTTTCATTTTGATGCTAGCACGTAAACTAAAGAGCGCCATTTCCTTTTTACATGACCCTGAAGTGGAGGCCGGAGATATTGCAAGAATGGGCATGGCTCATAAACAATTACAAGGATATGAACTATGGCAAAAGAATATTGGTCTTATCGGCATGGGAGCTGTCGGACGCAAGGTTGTCGAAAGACTCTTGCCTTTTGATGTCAACATATTGGTTTATGACCCGTATTTAAGCGCGGAAGACATCGCTGCCACAGGAGCACGTTCTGTCTCACTACCATTTTTACTTGAAAATAGCGATTTTATTAGTTTGCACGCTGCCGTAACAAAAGAAACACGTAATCTAATTTCACATCATGAATTTCAAAAAATGAAAAAAACGTGTGGCTTGGTAAATACCGCTCGTGCTCATCTTATCGACGAGCAAGCGCTCATCACCGCTTTACAAAATGAACAAATTGGTGGTATTGCACTGGACGTTTTCTCTGTAGAACCTCCCGGAGCAGATCATCCGCTACTCGCATTTCCCAATGTGATTGCAACCCCTCATGTTGCCGGTAACACTTATGAGGTTTCTGCTCACCAGGGACAAATAGTGGTCAGTGAGCTTAAAAAATTGTTACGTGGTGAACGACCCGATCATGCACGTAACCCCGAAGTTTTAGCAAATTTTAGCTGGACACAAGCGGCGAAAAAATTATCAACCAAACAATTGCAGCAGTTAAATGCGACGAGCGGTCCTGCGGTCACAGATCTTGACCAAGAGCAAGAACAAGAACAACAATCAACAACCAACAAAAAGGGAATGTTTTCCAAATTGCGCAACATTGTTACCACAAAAAAAGTAGCAAAACCGGCAACGGAAAACGTGGCAAAACCCGCAACGCAAGACACGGCATCTGTCACACAAGAAGTATCAAAAACTCCATCACAGACACCACAGACCAACGAACAGCAACCACAAGGTGACGGAAAATTTAAAGAGATTTGCCAAATGTTTCTCAAACTAGTGGAAAAAGACGATGCCATCATAAAATTTTCAAATAAACTCAATATCTGTGTGCAATACGTTATTCCCGATACCCAGTACAAATTTGTTGTGCATTATAACAAAGGAGTTGTCACAACTTACTGGGGAGAGGCAAAACAACGTCCAAATGTGACTCTTAAGATGAAGGCCGCAACATTTGATGGTGTACTTTTTGGTAAGATAAATGGTGTACGTGCCGCAATGACCGGCAAACTATCATTTAGTGGAGACACTCTAAAAGCAATGCGTATGCAAAAAATTGAAAAGGACACCATTCGCTTGTATACGATTGCCCGCGACAAAATAGGTGATCCAGGTAACTTGGAAAATTTAGCCGGAACTGCTCCACAAAAAACCACTGCACAACCTGTCGTACAAAAAACAGCAGAAACAGCGACGGCCGTACAAAAATGTAATGACGAACGCGACGAAGTTGTCGAAATTTTCAATGAACTGTATCAGGCAGGATTTATCACTTCCACTGGTGGTAATGTGAGCGTACGCAATGCCAAAAATACACAAAATGCATGGATTACCCCAAGTCAAGTATACAAAGGTGGTCTGAGTGGTGAGATGATTGTCAATGTCGATTTAGAAGGAAATCCGCTACAAGAAAGCATGTACAACCCTTCGAGTGAAAGACATCTACATACATTGATTATGAAAAATCGTCCAGAAATAAATGCCGTGGTGCATACTCATGCTCCTCAAGCGACAGCTCTGGCACTTAGTGAACTACCATTTCTTCCTATTTCAACAGAAGCGGTTTTTGTGGGAGAGATTCCACGCGTACCATTCATTATGCCAGGAAGTAGAGAACTCGCAGAGGAGGTTGCCAAAGCAATTGGAAAAGGAACAGCGGTTTTGATGCAAAATCATGGTCTAGTCGTTGCCGCAGGAACGCTGAGACAAGCAGCAGATCTAACACACATCATCGAACAAACAGCCGAAAAAATCCTTGCTTGTTATGCAGCGGGTAAGGAACCAAAGACTTTACCACAAGATGCTATTGAGATGTTACGTGGGTTAGGGGAAATGATAGTATAGTTTCATCGGGAAAGCCGTGTTTGTTATTCCGTGAATTAAGGGTAAGAACTATTTAACTTCCGGAAAGATTATAAAAAAAGGCGAGGATTCAACCCTCGCCTTTTTTATTTACTTTTTCACAACTTCTTTTTGAATGGGGAGTAGTTCCGCATTCTTTTTAAAGTGATCTAGCGATACTTTGGAAACTTTCTTCCCTTGTATCTCGTTAATCGTTGTGTTGAGAGCTGGCTCAAAAGGATTTACGTGATAGTTGTGACAGCGTGTACAATTGTCACCTGCGCGACTTTTTACGTGACACTTGGCACAAAGATCTTTTTTCATAAATTCAAAGTTACTCATGAATGCATGTGGATCTCGGCCTTCGTAAATTTCATTGTATTTTGCCTTCACAAATATATCGTAAGTTTTGCCTGGCTCTGGATTCTCCGGCTCCTTCATTTTTTTCAATGTATGACATTTGACACATCCTACATCGTCAAGTAACGCCAAGTGCGGCGCATGAGAAAAGCGGTTGAATCGTCCTTGGTTAGATGGTTTATTTGGCTTCCAATTGATTTTCCAAACAGTATCTTTCTCTTCGGACTTGTCAACACTATGACATTTCAAACACCGATTCATTGTGTTAAATACATAGTGGGTATTCCCTTCGGTATTCCCTTCAGGATCTACTTTATCCGTGTTGTAAGTTTTCGCCATCAAATCCAACCATGTTTTCATCACTGGATCAGAGTGCTTCGCAGGGCGATATTTCAGAGTGTAACCACTAAAATACCAACCGGTGGGCAACTCTTTTTCTTCAAACTCAAAAGCACTAAATCGTTCTTTGCGTTTTGCATTGATTGGCGGCAGAACACGAGCTTGAACCACTTGCAACATATCGGAAACATTTGGGAATAAGTTCTTCAACTTTTCATTGCCAATGGATATTTTCAAAACTTTTTCTAAGCGTTCTTTTAAAGCAGAGTTATCCTCTTTTGCTATTTCATCGCAAAGACGCTGAATCATGAGAACATATGCGTTGATGGCCTTTATCTCGTTTTCGTCTTCGTCTGCAGGAGATTCTGCAATCAGATCAAACAAGAATGTTTCCATATATTCCGAAATGTCTTCGTCTTCCATTTCTTCGTCTTTTGACAACAACAAACGCATGAAATCAGTAGCTTCTCCAGAGTCTTCTTCATCCACCGATGGCCATTTTTTAAATTTAGGACGCATTTTAAATTGCTTAGACTGTGCGTAAAAATCTTCCATTAAAAAACCAGGGAAACGTATAACATTGATGTCCTCATCTGGCTTTAAGATAGCTTTTTCGTGGCACTGAATACATGTTTCTTCAAATGTTTTCACGACCATTAACTGATCACCTTCATCGAGTTTATGACACGCATTACATTTGTTGGGTATGTTTTTCATACCTTCTTGCTTTTTCTGTTCAAAATATTCACCAAAGTGTGTGGTGTGATCGAACATGATACGCGTACGACGATCATATGGAAATTTTTCGAATACCGGGTGCCCGTGAGCAAAACTCGAAAATTTAACCGTATGGCATGTTTGACATTGTTGATTGGTAAGTTTTGTCAAATCATAATTTCGTCCATGGTGTTCGCGGTGACATGTAGAACAAGCCACTTTATGGTATTCAATTTTGCCATCTTTTTCACTTTTAATAATCTCGCGATTTGCCAAACTCGTAACGAAAGAGTTTTTCACATTGGCAATATCTGCGATGGGAAACAGTTGCACTTCGTCTTTTTTCGCGCTTACTTTTTCCGTTGATTTTTGGAGTCGCTCCGCACGAATACCGTGGATATTAAGAGCCAATGATTCTGATTCTTTGCCTTTGATATCTCCGGCTTGACGGTGACAGTCCAAACATTTTTCACTTTCTTTTATGCCGACATCATGTTGTTTGAAAGCGCGATTGACCCATGCTAGAGCATCACCTTCACCTGCGGTGTGGCAAATAGAGCAATCATCTTGCCCTTCTAACTTAGCCGTGATCGCACTGTGCGGCGTCGTTAAAGATCCTGGAGAGGTAAAATCTTTGGTAAAAATACCAAATAAGAAAACTAACAGCACTCCAGCACCCAACATCGCACTGTAAACAACAATGCGTCCACGCCGTGCGCGATGGCTTAAACGCGGTTGACATGCAGGAATTTGCCGACAACAAACTCCTGTTGGAGAAGGACCATCTTCGCAAGCCCCGCCTAAACTCTTTGGGCGTGCACACTTCCAACGATCTTCATCCTTCCACGGTGTGCATTCAAATAATTTATCATTTACAGCACGACAGCGCCCTTTCTGGTCTGGTCCGACATGGCAAGGGCATCCATGTTCCAGGCGTCCGCAGACCCACTTTTGGTTAGGGCGTTCGTAATGACTTTTATCAAAGTCGTATATCTCTAGTTTTTTCATCAGTTTGTAACGAGGATACCCAAATTTGATTATTGGGAGAAGTTTGTACTTGTATCACCAAGTACATTTAAACTCCTTATTTAACTCGTATCTCCTCTCTGAAAATCAAAACAGTCCTGAATGATTTTAAATTTTGTAATATGTTTTGAGCTCGCAATTCAACTGTGTTTCATTAGTATGCACACAGTTTTTCTTGTGAGTTATGGAACAATTTTGGACATTAGTAGCACTGGTTTGATCCATTAAATATTTTTGTTCGCAACTTAAATCAAGACTTTAACTACAGAGTTACAGTTTACACGTAGTGTCAGGCCTACATTCCTCCTCCGTGAAAGGCGTATGCCAAAACACCGTGAACAAAAGAGAATATCAATAACGCGTATGTAACAGGAATATGGAAAAACAACCATCCTTTTAACATTAATTGGTGTGCATATTGATAGTCTAAATTGTCTTTTGTCTCAATGTAGGAAACAATATCTTGCAACACTTCTTTTTCATTACTATCGAGATATCTCTCGACAACATCTACTTCGTTTTTTAGTGTGCGAAGTGGCGTATGAGATTCAAAAAGGTGTCCAAGTATATTTTGCGGTCGGCTAAAGTATACATGAAGTTTTTTGAGATAAAAATCACTTAGTGTTGTTGAATTCGTTTCCTCTATACTATCAAATACGAGTTTTTCTACTTCGTCTTTCACTCTTTTGCGGAGTATGGGGATTCTCTCGTATAAAAAAGTTTCCCCTTTACGTGTCATGAGCCGCGGGCTACGGCGCGTAATAAAGATGCCGAGTACACCACTACCCACTACCGCAAAAAAAAGAATAAACAGTGCACTTTCAAATATACCGTTTGGTATATGAAAATTGACATGCAGTACAAAGGCAAATATGGTGAAAATTCCGATGTACAAATGAAATTGCAACCACATGGCCGAGGAACCCAACGCTGGCAAAAATGTCAATTTTTTACGCATGTTATACAGCGTCAAAAATATCATACATCCAGCAAGAATCCAGCCTGTGTAAAAATTTGTAGGTTTCAAAGAAGCTTGCCATACACTATATGCGAAATACAACACTACACACACAATGGTAAGTAGTGTTAGGTTTTGTGTTCTTCTTGCAGCAAATGTTTTCATCGGCTAATCCAGTTTGCTAGAGTTTCTAAATTAGTCATATCAATTCGTTTTAGTGCATCATGAGGGCACGCCCGTTGACAAGCAGGACCGCCTAGTTGGTCTACACAAAGATCGCACTTTGTCGCTTTAACAATAGGCTTATTCGTTTCATTTTCGAGAATAAAGTTTCCAGAAGAATCGCGAATCTCTACCATGCGAATATTGTTATATGGACAACTGTTCGCACATGTTGCACACCCAATACATGTAATATCGTTTACAATTACCTGTCCTTGAAGAGCATCGCGGTGAATAGCTCCTGTTGGACACCCCAGCATACATACAGGATCAGCACAGTGCATGCAGGCATTTGCAATCATTACCTGGTCCACCTGTGGTCCGTGGCGCAAAAATTTAGGGTTGTTGTCATGTGCAGCAGCACATGCACGAACACAATCGTCGCAACGCGTACAACGTTCAAGATTGATCATCATCGTTGCCGTTCCATTGATGAAACGATTTTCTACCAAAAATTCCATTAGGTGACTACCTATTTTCTCCAACTGTTCGGTGTTGTCTAAGGCTTCGTTTTTCTTCGAAGCTTTAGATGGATCAATAAGTTCAGGCAGATCTTTTGGTGGAAGAGAAGGTAGTACAATATCTTCCATAATTTTGGTAGGGATAATGAGCACATCGGTGTAACCTACGGCACGTAAACTTTTTTGAAAACATACTTGCTTTTTACTTCGCCAGTTATGCGCAATTTCTTCAAGACCATAAATATGTCCACCTCCCAAATAGGCAAGTGTTCTATGGCCATGACCATATTTTTGACTTAGGCGTGCAAAACCAGAACGAATCATGTATACCCCAGAAGGATAGTCATCTTCTTGAGCAATGATCGGCTCTTTTCCAATACCACGTTTGGCAGCTTTTTTGAAATCGCGGTTCCATTCAAAATCACCAAATGTTTCAAAAATGGTATTTTGCACGATAATATCTAATTGTTCCGAAGAAAGATTGCGGAACATAGGTGTTTCTTGAATCTGAAAACGTAAGTTGTTTTGACGATATATTTTATCAATATGCTCTTTGAGCTCTTTCGCTCTCTTACGTATATCACGCAAACCTTGCCAACGAATTTCAACAAGTTCGATATCTTCATTTGCCACAACTGTTGCGGTACGCGGTGTACGACTCATTGCCGCAATTTCACCAAAAATTTGTCCTTCAACAAGATGTGCAGTATTGTACTTATCGAATACAGAAGGTACTCCTTGAAGAGTGATGCGATTGTTGCGCTTCCCTTTTTTCTTGCTCGAAGTTTGGTTGTACGCTTTCGCATTGCGCACTTCAGGCATTTTGTTGTTTGTCCATAACTGTGCAAGGGCACTTAAAACCCCCTTACTCTTTTTCTTACTGCGACCTAAAAGTGACGGAGGAAGACCTTGTCTTCCCTTTCCTAAAACAACTTTTACAGATCCTTGAAGAATAAAGAAAGCGGAGTTTCCATAGTCACCTTCGCGAATAATAATGTTGCCGGAATTGTACTTTACGATCCGTGCATCGTTGCGTAAAATACCCTTTAATGGCGCCGCGGCGGTGAATGCACTTTCATCAATGTCTTTAAAAGGTGCATGAGTTAAAATATAGTCGACTTTTTCATCCGACATATCTTCGCCATACGGAACAGCCCAACGTTTAGGACGTTTAATTTTTTCTGCTGTTGCCTTTTCTTCTCCAGGCTCTTGTATGGACACTCGTATGGTAAATGGTTCTATCGTAATTACATCTCCGTCGCTGAGTACACATGACTCGATGCTTTCATCTCCCACAAGTACTTCGCTGTGCTCGGACATCTTGGTCAATACGTAGCCATCGCGCTGTAATTCGATATTTGCATGCTTACGCGAGATACCGCCCATACTAAGTACGATATCGTTTTGTGGTAAGCGTCCGATGTTGATTTTATCTTTTGTAAAGTCAAACTCGCCGAACGTTTCTCTTCCTTTTTTTACAACTAATTGGATCATAATATCTAAGCATCCTTGAAAGAAAAATTAAAGACTATGCATCTACAGCTATATCGCCTTTAGGTTCTGCGATACAAGCATAACAAGTTCCCGCTTCCGGAGGATCACTTGGTTCACTCACATAGTTTACTTCACCAGATTTTAGTGCAATAACACACGCACCACAGTTACCAGCACGACATCCAGATTCCATGCTAATGCCTGCGGCTTCACCTAGCTCAAGAATAGTTCCACCTGTCCAATCAACAGTTTGATCTGACTTAGCAAATGTAACTTTGGTTGCTGGAGCACCGGCTGCTGGAGCAGGAGCAGGTTTCGCTTTTTTAACTGATGCAGGTCCAAACGCTTCGTAGTGAACATTCTTCTCCGGTACACCCCAATCATCTAAACCTTCTACGACAGATTTCATCATTGGGCCAGGACCACACATGTAATAATCGTAGTTGTTAGATGGTAGTAAACGTTTGAAAAGATCCACACTAACGCGCTCTGCATGTTGATAGTCTTTACCTTTTACGTCTTCATCATTTGGTCTACTATAACAAACGTGTAAACGCACATGGTCGTTTTCGAGTGCTACAGATTCTAGGTATTCTTTGAAAACATGCTCTTTTCCATTGCGTAAGCCGTAAAAGAACCATGTTTCTCTTTTAGATTTTCGGTCAAGGATGGTGTTTAACATACTCAAACAAGGTGTGATTCCCACACCACCAGCGATAAGTACGATAGGTGTTTGCTTATCCATATCCAGATAAAACTTACCACCAGGAGCTTTTACATCGATGATGTCACCTTCCTGAACATGATCATGCCAGTAATGTGAAATAAGTCCCGGGCTCTTGTCCTTGCGGAAGTGACGTTTTATAGATACGCGATAGTAATCTAGTTTTGGACTATCAGATAGAGAATAGCAACGTACAGCAGGCTTTGTTTCGCCTGGTACTTTAAATTGAAAGGTTAAGTATTGTCCAGGTTCAAAGGATGGCAGCGGACGTCCATCGTGAGGACTGAGGTAGAAAGAACAAATACCACTTCCGGTTCCCTCTTTCGCCTCTCCCGCAGGAAGACTAACTTTAAAAGGTACATCTCCAAAAACTAAATCATCTCCGTGATTCAGTTTTACTTGAACTTCTGGTTTTAGCTTTTCACTATTCAAAGTGGTACCATTGGTACTAAAATCGTCGACAACAAATAGTTCGTTGCGGCGGCAAAGGATACGCGCGTGCTTACCACTAACGGTATTGTGCACTACCTGAATGTCGGTATCTTTTGTACGACCAACAACCATTTCATCTCTGTTCATATGAAATTCTTTGTTTTCGTCTGTACGTGTTAGATATGGGCCTTTTGGTTTTTGTTTCCCTTCGTGTTGTTTCTTTTTAACAACAAATTTTCGAAAACCATTCCATCCCAAAGTAGCCGTTTCTTGTTGGTACTGCTTGATTTTTGCTGTTTGTAGCTTTGTTTTTAAAACTTCCATTTCCAGGTTGTGCTGTTTAAGTTCGTTCGCACTTCTCTTCAATGAACCCAGAAAATAAACGGTAAGCTGAATCGTAACTAATGCGACAATTGCAAGGCCTATGATAGCACCTACAGCACCAGAGTGCTCAATAATCTGCTCTACGATACCTGTTTCTAAAATAAAACCCATAGTATTTTACCGTAGTTTAAGAGAGATCTCTAAACTACATACTCCTTTATGAAAAGCCTATATTTTTTACATGTACGCTATTTTAGAAATAAACATTTTTAATTTTGTAGTGAATTTGTAATATTTTATATTATTATCATATACGAAAACTTTGACTATTGCAAGGATTTATCTCATTGTAGATAGTCAGATGCTTTATGCTTTTACAAGATGTATGGTTCGAACATATCATAATTCGTAAAGATGATTGTGACCATAGTTGAAATCGTCATCGTAGCCTTAGTCGTAGCTAAAAAACAGTAGGGTGCTTTTACTGTGTAAAGCGGAATAATTTCATATTTTGCACACATATTTGCAAAAACACCTATATTTTCGGTAAGGGTCATGGTGACGATTACGGCTACGAGTCCTATAATAACTAAACTTTAGGTTTTTGACGTATTGATGATACGCGCTATACACAATGATTTTTTTTTGACACCCCTTCATTAGTCTGCTAAAATCAAAAAAAATACAAGTGCGTGGGCCAAAACATTTGATCTTTAAACTTCAAAATTTATTCCCATCACTTTACAAAATTAGGTTTCACTTTACAATTTGAGGATGGTATAAGCGCATGGCCAATAATCCCGAATTTTTTGGACAAATCGCTATTCGCAAAAATTTCGTTAGTCTTGAACAGTTAGATAAATGCCTTCGTCTTCAAAAAAGAATGCATCCCCCACTGCGAATTGGGGAAATTCTATTAGAGCAAAAATGTCTATCACAAGCACAGTTAGATGACATCTTAGCTGCTCAATTACGGCAGCCAGGAAAAGATGAGCTTATTCTGATTGATGATGAGACACTCGAAAAGACGGTTTTAGTAAAAGGTATTGCTTCAAAAAAACACCTAAAAGAAGCACGGCGTATCCAAGGAGTTTTAAAACAACAAGGACAGAAAAAAAATCTAGCAGAGATCATGCTAGAACGTAATTTCATCAGCATCACCCAACTTCGACGCATCAACAATGCTCCGAAGAAAAATGATGAAAATGAGGAATATCCTAAAATCGAAGGATACGACATAATCAAAAAGATTCGCAAAGGGGGAATGGGTACGGTTTATAAAGCTAGACAAATGAGTATGGATCGTATTATCGCCCTAAAAGTTTTAGCTCCAGAACTTGCGGATGACAAAACTTATGTAGAGCGTTTTTTCATCGAAGCAAAAGCGGTGGCAAAGCTTAATGACGAAAATATCGTCAAAGGTTATGATGTCGGACAATCAAACGGTTACTACTTTTTTGTGATGGAACTCATCAATGGTGAGACAATTCTCGAAATTATGAAACGCGAGAAAATTCTGTCCGTACCGTTTGCCTTACAAGTCACGTATCAAACAACCAAGGCACTTGCTCACGCTGCGAAACACAAAATAATTCACCGAGATATCAAGCCCGGTAACATTATGATTAATCTCAATAACGAGATTAAGCTTTGCGATTTGGGGTTCGCCAAGACGTCGAACATCGATCTGCTTACGAAAAAAGGAACTACACTAGGTACCCCTTACTACATGTCGCCAGAACAATGTAGAGGTTTACAAGATATCGATACACGAAGTGATATTTATTCACTAGGTGCCACTCTGTATCACATGCTTGTCGGAAAAGTTCCTTTTACAGGATCAACAGCTTCAGAAATATTGAAAAAACACTTAGTCCAAGATCTGGTAATACCGCAGCAACGACGCGCTTCGTTGGGGGAACACATTTGCCACCTTATCGAAAAAATGATGGCAAAAAAACGCGAAGATCGCTATGCAACTCCCCAAGCAGTTATTGATGAGTTGGAACCTTTAATGGCGCGCTTTGAAGCGAAAAAAATGATCGTACTGCACCCAAGCGGATGGCCTGGAGCTCACGATCTAGCATTATTCCTTGCAGAAGGTGCGTTTGTTGAAGGAAACAAAGTTGATTTAGTTAGTGCAGATGATGTTACCTCTGAACAACTAACAACAGCAGGTGCGATTGTCATTGGTTCTATCGCGACACCAAATGGAGAATTGCCTCCTGAAATTCGCGGTGTACTTGACATTATGAAACGCTTTCCCAATGATATGCGTGGAAAGATAGGTTCTGCTTTTCTTTCTCATGAAGGCGATGGAGATACGAATACACGCAAAATACAATTATACAAGATACTGCAAGCATTGTTAGAAATGGGTCTCATCGTAGAAGGTGGTTTTGACCAAATTTTCTGCGGAGAAACGATCATTGATGACTATGAACACGAAGGTGCAGAACAGTACCGTACCCTAGGACGTGGTTTAGCAATGACTTTGTTGAATATAACTGCGGGAAAGAAAACGATGCAGAAGTCTTGGGGCACCATATAGCCAACGTATTTTCAATTATTTATAATTTTTTAGAGGTAGCCTTTTTGCGCAAAACAATTTTTTTTCTTGCTGTTTTTGCGATTTCTATTGGGTGCTCCCAAAACACAGCCAATTTCCGAATCATTCAAGAACATTGGACAATCAACAACTCTTGGAAGAGTACCCAAAAAAAATGTTTGTTGCAAGATGTTGAATTTCGTGAAAAAGACTCCTACTGGCTAAAAAAAAAATATAAGAAAAATATATATCTACAACCGCGTAATGCGGAGAGTTACTTCCTTTATGGACGTTTACTTGGTTTATTGAAAAAACCTAATGCTGCAATAAATTATTTTCACCAAGCATTAAATTATGACTCAGAATATTTATGGGCTTTGTATTCTATAGGGATACTACATTTAAAAGAAGACGCGCGTCTCCAAGCTCAAATTTTTTTACAGAGATGCGTAGACCTTAATTTTCAATTTACACCTGGACTTGTCGCATTAGCAAAACTAAAAATAAACAACAACAAACAACAAGCTTTGTACTTACTATTTTGCGCAGAGACATTTTCCCCAAAAAACGCAGATATAAAACAGCACATAGCGAATGTTTTTGTTCTAACAGAGCAATACGATAAAGCATTGGCTAAATACAAAGAAATTGAGCGAATTTCACCTAACAACGCCGCTGTTTTGAATGAATGGGGTAAACTGCTCGTAAAATTGAAAAAGTACAAAGCCGCGCTACTAGTAATGAACAAGTTGAACGAATTATTGCCGGAAAACAAAAAATTTGCCATGGAAAAAACAATATCCTTAATTAAGCATTTGATGAAGAAAAATAGAGGTATAGAATGAGATTTTTAATGGGAATATGCATTCTGTTTTTCAGTGTTTGCTCTGCCCAAGAAGCAGAAGAAAGCCGTCTGGCACAACTGGAAAAA
This sequence comes from Candidatus Uabimicrobium amorphum, assembly GCF_009002475.1. Taxonomy (GTDB): domain Bacteria; phylum Planctomycetota; class Uabimicrobiia; order Uabimicrobiales; family Uabimicrobiaceae; genus Uabimicrobium; species Uabimicrobium amorphum. Next base: position 6,736,589 of record NZ_AP019860.1, on the reverse strand, counting down.
AAAGTAGCTGCGATACAAGATTTCTTAAGTTTAGAATTACAGAATTTAAAAAACGATTTAAAGCAACAAAACCAACGTTCTGAGATATTGCGTAAAAGAAATAATTTTTTACTGAAGAAAGTAAAATTTTTAGAGTCTAAAGTAAAAGATCTAGAAGCGCAAATTTTACACAACAAAGTCAAAAATATTTCACAGCCACAACAGAAAACAGTAACAGAAACGGAAGAACCGGTAGAACAACAGGTAAAATTCAAGGACAAAAAGTTACAGTTATTGTCTGAAGAGATAGTGTCGCCAAACCCAGACATACGAATGGGAGCGGTAATTCAATTGGGAAGCGTAAATACCAAAGAAGCACTACAGGTATTAAAAAAGGCATTACAAGACAAAAACCCATATGTAAAAGTTTTAGCGTGTAAGATTGCTCTACAAAAAAACGATAAAACGATTACCAACGATTTATTTGCTTTACTAAACGACGAAGATAAAGAAGTTCGCAAACACGCGAATCTTGCTCTTGAGACCATAACAAACACCCAGGTAGGATTTGAGCACAACAGTTCAAAAACAACAAGAGACGAAAAAATACTTGAATGGAAAAAGAAGATAAAATGAAAAAGCTAAATGACGTTGATCCTGAGATTGCAAAAGTAATCGCCGATGAATTTAATCGCGAAGAATCCACCATTGAGCTCATTGCCTCGGAAAATTTTACGAGTAAAGCGGTGCTCGAAGTTCAGGGTTCTATATTGACCAACAAGTACGCAGAAGGTTACCCTGGTAAACGTTACTATGGAGGCTGCGAACATGTCGATGTTGGTGAAAAGTTAGCCATGCAAAGAGCAAAAGAACTATTTGGCGCTGAACATGCCAATGTTCAGCCACACTCCGGCTCGCAAGCAAATATGGCCGTGTACCATGCCGTCCTAGAACCTGGAGATACTATTCTAGGTATGGACTTATCTCATGGAGGTCATCTTACTCACGGAGCATCGGTAAACTTTTCAGGCTACACTTACAATGCGGTACACTACGGTGTATCGGAAAAAGATGAACGTATTGATTATGACCAAGTACGTGACCTCGCACGTAAACACAAGCCAAAACTTATCATAGTAGGTGCTAGCGCCTATTCACGTTTTTTTCAATATGAAACTTTCCGTGAAATCGCCGACGAGATAGACGCCAAGATTTTAGCTGACGTAGCACACCCTGCGGGATTGATTGCCGCAGGAATTCATCCTTCACCTGTTCCACATGCTGAATTTGTGACAACAACGACTCACAAAACTCTTCGCGGACCGCGCGGAGGGATGATATTAACGCGTAAAAAATTCGCCCGAGCGGTCAAAAAACGCATCTTTCCAGGAATACAAGGTGGACCTTTGATGCATGTAATCGCGGCGAAGGCCGTTGCATTTCATGAGGCATTGCAACCTGAATTTAAAGAGTATCAAAAACAAGTAGTGGCGAACGCCAAAGCTCTTGCAACGCATTTACAAGAACACGGCTTCCGCATTGTTTCTGGTGGTACCGACAATCATTTAATGCTCATCGATTTGCAAAATAAAGATCTTACGGGAAAAGACGCGGAACGCGCATTGGAAAACTCTGGTATTACCGTAAATAAAAACACCATTCCATTTGAAAAGCTGTCACCAATGGTGACAAGTGGTATACGCATAGGAACACCCGCTGTTACAACTCGTGGCATGAAAGAAGAGCAAATGAAAATCATTGCAACAATGATGAACAATGTACTTTCTAGTATAACGAACGAAACCGTTCAACAGCGTACACGTAATGAAGTAACAGAACTTTGCCAACAATTTCCTATTTACAATTAGTATTGAGAAACAATGACAACGATTACACTAACTCTAGAACTACTAGAAAAATTAGACATACAAAGTTCGCGTCTCTTAGGTCTTACACAAGACCCTCGTTATAGCGATTTTGTAGAAGAGTTTGAAATAAACCATGTACAGTGCAGTTTGTGGTTAGATATTTCACGAATTTTAGCACACATCCTTGATCGCAATGAATATGAAGACGTTGTATGTGATTATGAAGAATTTGGTTTGATGGCAAAGAAAATAATGGCGTCTTTGGATACAAAATTCATGCATCTCAAACAACTTTTGGCACAGTGTAACGTCCTTCACGACAACTACGAAATCGGCAAAATTCTTCATGAGTCAATGGAAGATGTTCAAGATATCTACAAGAGCATTGAAGTAGCTTTATCCAAAATGTTGACGAACCCAGATGAAATAAAAAATATTTTTGGCTAAAATTTTTTTCCTTTTTCATTTTATATTTCATAATTTACAAAAAGCTACTTTTAGAGATGCTAAGATACAAAGGTATCTCTAATAACGAAACATAAACAGACCTCCACATTCAAAGCCAATAAGGATGGTATTATGATAAGATACATTTTATTCACTCTTTTGTTAACATCAATTGCGTTTGCTAATCTGACAATTTATCCACGTAATGTACAAATGAAGTCCGGATCAACATTGCAATTTACCGTAGTTAGTTCCGATCGCGACGGTAACGCGTTTACCCCACGTAATGTTAGTTGGTCGTCAAATTACGGTAGTGTTAGTAGCGGATGGTTTACCGCTCCTTCGCGACCAGCAACTTATACAGTTACCGCTCGTTGGAAACGCTACAGCGCTTCTGCAACGGTTACAGTAAAGCAACCATACAACCAAATATCTAAAATAGTGGTCACACCACAAAATCAGAGGGTAGAGGTAAATAAAGGTGTTTACTTTAAAGCCGTAGCTTATGATACTTACGGACGTGTTGTACAACTTAAATCTGCCAAATGGTGGGCAGACGGCGGAAATATAGATCAGAACGGCTATTATCGCGCTGGCTATCGCCCAGGTTACTATACTGTATGGGTTCAAGATACCTACAGCGGTCAAAGAGGTTCTGCAAAAGTGCAAGTGGTACGCCAAGTTATACAACCGCCTTTGCTATACCGCATCGTCGTCACTCCACGTAGCAAAAGAATCCAAGTAGGTGCCTCTTTACAACTGACAGCTGTTGGTTATGACAAATTCAATAGAGTGGTTCCCTTCAAACCTAAATGGTTTTGCGATCGAGGTAGCATTAGTAATAGTGGTTACTATCAAGCACCTCGCCGTCCAGGATACGTAAACATATGGGTACAAGATCGTCGCGGTACCGCAAAAGGTACTGCCAACATTGAAGTAGTTCGTAGTTCCATCCCCGGGCCAGGCCCAAATCCTACACCAGGCCGCGTCTACAAAATAGTTATTACACCTCGCAACCAAAGAGTTGCAGTAGGTAGAGCACTACAATTTACCGCGATTGGTTATGACAGATACAACCGCGTCATAAAATTTACCCCTAGATGGTGGTGCGATGGTGGTACAGTGCGCAATGGCTATTATCAAGCAGGAAACAGACCAGGAACCTACAACATAGGTTGTTCAGACAACTATGGTATAAAAGCTCAAACAACTGTAATTGTTGTGCGTAATACCATCCCAGGTCCAGGCCATGGTCACGGAAAAGCACGTATCGATGTAACACTATGGGACGTGAATAGAGGAAATCTCTTCAGCCGTTCACGCGTCAAAACAAATTTCGTAGTATATGGACGTAAAGCACACAAAGTATCGTTATTCGGAATCTATCCGACGGGCAAAGTTGTGGAATTAATCACCCAGTCATGCTCCAATGGTTCCAAACATTCTTTTAAGGAAAAATATTCCTACAACATCACACGTTTGGAATTACGCGTTTACAACTCATACGACGAAGTCATCGCCAAGTATAGTGCTAGCGGACGATAAAGACGCATTGCGATTTTCTTAATACATTAGACCACTTTATCTTTATAAGATAAGGTGGTCTTTTTTTTACGGAGATTATAAATGGTACACAAAGAAATACAGGGCATTTCCTTGTTAGAATTGGCAGACAAATACGATACACCGCTGTACATTTATGATACGCAAGTTATCAAACAACGCTATTTTGCTCTACATGAAGCTCTATCTCCCATTCCCCACAAAATAAAATATGCATGTAAAGCTCTGTCAAATATCCATATCTTACGCTTGCTAAGTGATTGGAAATGTGGACTTGACTGTGTGTCCCCTAATGAAATTAGCCTCGGTATCATGGCAAATTTTTCCCAAGAGGAAATCATTTTTACTCCCAACAGTGTTGCCTTTAACGAAATAGAAGAGGCTTACAAACAAAACGTTCTCATCAACATCGATAGTACCACCACACTCGAAAAATTCGGAAAAAATTACCCAAAAGGTAAATGTTCTTTGCGCTTTAATCCCGACATAACCGCAGGTGCAAATAGTTCCATCCAAACAGGACACCGTTTCTCCAAATTTGGAATTGCCAAAGATCAACTAGATGATGTTGTAAAAATTGTTCGCAAATATTCTCTCGAAATTACAGGTATTCACATTCACACAGGCTCTGGTATTTCACAACCACATATCTTCGTACAAATTTTAAACACTTTAAGTGCGTTGTCGACAAAATTTCCTCATTTACAATTTGTGGATATAGGCGGAGGATTCAAAGTCGCGTATCGCGAGGGAGACGCTTTTATTAGTATAGAAGCGTTAGCACAACAAATAGTTCCGGCGATGCAAAATCTGAATAGCAACTATGGAAAAACTTTAGAACTGTGGTGCGAACCAGGAAAGTATTTAGTCAGCGACTGTGGATATTTATTGGTTACCGTAAACCAAATCAAACAAAATGGCGAACGTATATTTGCCGGTGTAAACTCGGGGCAAAACCATTTGATTCGCCCAATGCTTTACGATGCCTATCATAAAATAACCAACCTCTCCAATCCCCATGGCGACAAACGCGTTTATGATATTGTAGGATATATTTGTGAGGAAGATACATTTGCTAGGCAGCGGCAGGTAGAAGAAATTCATGAGGGAGACGTTTTGTGTATACATAATGCCGGGGCATATGGTTATAGCATGAGCTCAAATTACAATTCGCGATGTCGCCCGGCAGAGGTAATGATACACGAAGGCAAAGACATTCTCATTCGCAAGCGCGAAACGCTACAAGATTTACTACGCGGTCAAAATTTCACTATCCAGTAGGTGTGTTATGAACTATCCCAAAAAAATCATGGAAAAAATATCGGGGTATCTTCGCCAGCCCGAGCATACAAAAGAAATGTTACTCGGAAATTGTCAACTCAACGAATTTCCTGAACATTTACTCAAATGCAAGAATATAGAAACGCTCATTCTCGACGAAAATTTTCTAGAAAGTTGTCCAACACAAATTAAAAATCTACACAATTTGCAAATATTCAGCTGCAACTTCAACCAACTAGAAGAAATTCCTAAAGAGATAGGAGAATTACCAAATTTAACTGTCTTGCATCTTGGTTGGAATCAAATAACCGACTTCCCATACGTGATTCCTTCCTTACAAAATCTGAATATGGCAAACAATCGACTCGATCGCCTTCCCTCAGCAATGACCGAATGCCATTCGCTACAATGTCTAAATTTGCGCAGTAATCGTCTAGAATACATACCACAGACAATACAGCAATTCACCAAAATGGAAACGCTCGACCTAGCAAATAACAAAATCCAGCATATAGAATCGACGTTAGAGCAACTTCACAAGTTACAAAATTTAAACCTGAGCAATAATTTATTAGAAACATTAGACATCGCAAGCTCTACAGTAAAGTCGCTGTTACTAAACCGTAACAATTTGCATTTGTGCTCCGTAAAAGGAGATAACCTAGAACACATTTACCTTGAGCACAACAAACTCACTGCACAAAATGTACACATAGACGCGCGCAACTTGCAAACGCTGCGTATTAGTCACAATCCTTTAGTACACTTTCCACAGATGAGTCCATGTACACGTCTTGAAGAACTATATTTAAACAATTGCTCTTTAGAAAGTATGTGCGCTGACTTTCCCCAGTTAAAAATGTTAAATCTCGAATACAACGAATTGCAAAAACTTCCCCTTCACTCTCCACATCTTAGATTTTTATTTGCCAACAACAATCAAATTACGCACATCGAAAATCTAGCTATTTGCAAAAACCTACAATACTGCTACCTACGTAATAATTCATTGGAAAAAATTTCCAATGAAATCGGAAATTGTGTACAATTAGAAGAACTAGACTTAAGTAACAATAAAATTTCGACCTTGCCCTCAACAATGGAAAACTTAAAAAACTTGCGGTATTTATACTTAGAAAACAATCCGATTGACAAACAACAACAACAAAAAATTCGTCAATCACTACCGCATACATATATTTCATTTTAGACTAGAGCCTAAGGATATTTTTAGAACACAGTTCAATTTCGCAACTTGTCAATTAAAGGAACAACAATGCTATTAAAACAATTATTCGACATTGGTGAAGAATTAGAACTACGCAACGCACGTATGTACGCTCACTTTTCGCTACTGCACAGCGACGATGAGAGAATTGCACAAACATGGGAGCAAATGAGTACGGATGAATGGCAACACTATATATTGTTGAACTATTGCAAAGGGCTATGTGAAAACTGCGGGCAATTAGAAAAGCCAGCCCCTGAAATTAGCGAGAAAGGCTTACAAGAAACACGTGATATACTCGATGCTGGAGAAAAAAAGCTTCACAGTGGAACGCTGACATTAAATGAGTGTTTTGAGGCCTCTATTGCACTAGAAAAAGGTGAAACAGACAACATTTTTCACAAACTAGTAGGGGTGTCAAAAGAAGTGGCACAACAATTCGACAATCAACAAGCGTATTTGAAGATAAAAAAGGCGGAAAAAAAAGCCGAAAACCACACGGATCGCCTACTACAAGCGGTAAAACGCTTTGCAAACTCCCCCGATCTAGTGCGACAAGCTCAGAAAAAACTCTCTGGCCATCATTAGGCGGGTGGTGCGTTAGGCTAAAGCAGCGAAAAACAAAGGAATCCATGGGAATGTGGATTCCTTTGTTTTTATCGTTCGTAAATCGCGTAGAGAAAAAATATCAGTGGGATGTAGACCAAACACGGTAGCAATAGGACGCGAATGTAGCCAAATTGCTGAACGAAAACCGCCATCGATGGGTTTATATCGACTAACTCTTGTATTTCTAAAACAACACCGAGCACCGATAGTAGGTAATATGCTGTGTAGAGACTAATACCGATCATAGCGTTGCGCGCTGCAAAGCGCAAGTTGACCTTTTTTTTCATGGGAACTCCTTCTTATTAGTTTGTTTGGCTTAGCCTATTCAATATAAATGTTTGGAGGGGGTTTTGCAATTGTTATTTGGGGTTGGTGATTGTGGTATGGGTTTAGCACTTCCATGTTGGTGCCAAACCTATACCTAAATCACAACCGACATCAACCCAATAGCATCAGACAAACACCCAAGAAAGACACAAAACGCCCTCAAATCGAGTTCTCCCAAGAATTTTTTCCAACCAGCATCTTGTTATCTAACAACTTTATCACTTTCCATTTACGAAGAAACGCATTGGGGATACCACCACTATTTTAAGACCATTCGCAATTCGTACAGTGAAAAACGTTGTAACAGAGCGTCATTTTTAGTAAACTAGAACTCAATGTAATAAGTAGATGATTGCAGATTTTAGATAAGGTTAAGGTCACGGTTATACAACCGCAATACTGTATAACACGAGTTTATTTTTTTAAATAAGGAACAACATCATGTTGACAAGATACATGTTCGTTTTACTACTGGTTTTCAGTTGTTTGAATGCCGAAGAGACGATTTCAAAACGGACGCTTACCATGCAGAGTGTTGAGGGAATCGAATTGCAATTTTCTGCAGATACATTCGTGGGAGACAACAGCTATATCGTTGTTAAAAACGAGAATGAAGAATTGGCGCGTTTTGCAGGAAAAACAGCGGCGAGTCAAAAACTTCTCGTACTGGGAAATTTTGTGGATGTTCACATCACTACCGATACGGAAGATAACTATCATATTGATTTTGTTTATACCCGCGCAGTGGATTATTTAGAAGTCACCCCGCGTATTCGTCTCGGTCAATTTGGCGAATTGCGCGACCGCGATTTAAAAGACGAGCTGTATAATCTTGTAAAAGGACACACCTCTTTGGGATATACCTCGGCGCGTACGCGTATGTTTTCAGAAATTGATAACCGCAGTGGTTATGTCGACTGCGTATACACAGATTTAGTCATGCAAACTAAGGGTATTCCAGATCATACAGTCATGAATACCGAACATACTTGGCCAAAGTCTCGTGGAGCAAAAAGTGAACCGGCAAAGAGTGATTTGCACCATTTATTCCCCACCGATTCGAAAGCCAACAGCCGTCGTAGTAGTTACTACTTTGGTAGCGTTGTAGACATAGTGTGGCAAGATGGTGAGAGTCTTCTTGGACGAGATTCAGGAGGATTTACAGTTTTTACACCGCCGCGTAGTCATCGTGGAGACGTAGCACGAGCGCTTTTTTACTTTTCGATTCGTTATCGCAAAGAAATTCCTTCTTTTGAGGAACGAATCTTAAAAGAGTGGCATCGCGACGATCCTGTGGATCAGAAAGAAGTGGCGCGTAACGATGGTATATCGCGTTATCAGAAAAATCGCAATCCGTTCATTGACGACTCTTCGTTGGTGGATCGTATTAGCGACTTCTAATATCATTTGTCTCTAGGAAGTTTTCCTAGAGACAACTATTACGAAGTGCGTTGTTTCCATTTCTCAATAAATTGTTGCTTCTTGTTTTCCAACCATTGCTGCTTTTCTTTGCGCATCTCTTCTTTTCTTTGTTCTTCTTCGAGGTGATCACACACCATTTCGATAAATTCCATATATTCGGGATTTTCTTCTTCACCTAGAGCGACAATTGCCATCATGCGAATTTCGGGATCTTGGCTTTTCTTTAAAATATGTTCGATAATTTGAGGATTGGTAATTTTATCGAAGGCAACACTGCGTTGATCGGTGTCCTCGCTATACAGTACCAAATTTTTTAAAATCTCTTCGTCACTTATATGTAACGTTGCTTCACGGCGTACATCCTCATCTTTGTCTTGGTGAGCGACAATCTCTAATGTGCTTTCATCCTTTATTTTTTGTACAGCAAGGTAGCGCACACCAACATTCTCATTATCAATAGCCTCTTTTTTGAGTATATCTATATCTGTTATTTGCTGAATTGCCGTTTCTTTGGCATTTTCGTCTTTATCCTCGTAGAGAATATCCACAAGAAGTTTTTGATCTTGTAATTTTTTAATCGCAGCACAACGCACATTTACATTTTTGTCGCGCAATGCAATTTTTTTCAATGTTTTTTGATTTTCTAACTCACTGACGGCTTTCACCCGTACTTCCCATTCGGAGTTCATCCACTTCGGTAAGACGCGATCCGCTACTTTATTCCATTTGCCCATGACCATCCCCATCAAGACCCGCAACTTTATTCCATAGTTAATTGATAGTTTCTATTGTTATAAAAAAGCAAAATACAGTCAAGAGTTATTACAATAAACTCATCAAAAATGATGCAATTTACACAGATGTACATTGCGATACTTATTTCACTGCGACAAAATGTTCGGTGCTGTGTAAGACAAATTTTATTTCTGTGTATCCTGAATTGAAAAATTTCCCCATTGCTTTCTCCGTTTTCAGCAATAATTTTTTGGGTTACGGATAAGAAAAGCTAGGCATGTCGTTTCGTCATATTTAGACGGTGGGTTACAACGAGTGTTTTGTGAAGTGCGCTTAGGCTAGCCCAAGCGACATCAAACGACGTGCTGAGCTTAGCCAAAAATTTAGTTCTTTTTTAAGTTATCCAATATTCCGTTAATAAAGGCACCGGAATGTTCTGTCGAAAATCTTTTTCCCAAATTTATCGCTTCGTTTATTACCACTTTTTGTGGAACATCTTTTCGATATAATAATTCGTATACTGCTATGCGCAGTATTGTGCGATCTACCACTGCCATACGGGATAGATCCCAATTTTTTGCAACTTTAGCAATCGCATCATTTATATTTTCCCAATAGATGCGGCAGCCATCTATCAACTCTAAAGCGTATTTTCTCACTTCAGCACAGCACTCGGTGCTTTCGATAAAGGTATCTTTTTGCTCTAAAATTTCATCGTTTCTCAAGTCCATTTGGTATAAGAATTGCAAAGCTACTTGTCTCGCCTTTGTACGTTTTCTCATATTATTTCTCTGAATTTTGTTTTCCGTGAGGCGTGTAATTCGCAAACTTTATTCGCATCTAGCCACTGAAAATCGCAATGTATTCTGCATGCTGTAGTGCAGTTGCCATTTTTCACAGCTAGATGCCGAACAAATTTAAAATAACACGTCTTATTTTTCGTTCTTATTCCACGTAACAACAACGGATGTCGTAATACCTCCGCGGGCTAAAAATGATCCAGTGACTTTTATTTCACGTGGTTGGGAAACGCGAACAATGTCATCTAAAATTTTGTTGGTTACGGCTTCGTGGAAAGCACCCTCTTCGCGGTAAGACCACAGATATAGTTTTAACGATTTTAATTCAATACATTTTTCATCGGGAATATAACTAATTTGGATAGTCGCAAAATCTGGTTGGCCGGTTTTAGGACATAGGCAAGTAAATTCGGGGCTATCAATATTAATCCAGTAATTTCTACTTGGGTACGGGTTGTCGAAAGTATCGATATCTTTTGAAGGTGTTGTAGACATTTGTGTTTCTTTCCTCATTATTTGTAGTTGGCTTCTATAATAGTTCTCTAAGATGAATACTACTCTCAGTATAGGCTTCACTGAGCTGTAATTTCATAGACCATTTTTGTTGTATGCGTAATATACGCCTTCTATAAGACGGTATTATGGCATTTTTTAGTAGTAAATTCAACTTTTCTTCTGCCAAGGTTTTTTCGCCTATGCGGTAATAAATGTCGATGATATTGCAATGCAGATACAGTTTTTCCAAATTTTCGACTTGTTCATAGTTCGTGCTAAGTTTAGGGATTTCCTGCAACTTATCGGGAACAATATCAAAAAATGCGAAAGAAATATGCCATGTATGAACATTGAGTTGATAAGTGTTTAGTAAATCGATCACCATATCATAATCGCGAAAATGTTTTAAATAGATAGGTATGGCGATATCGGCGTATTTGTAATCGTTCATTCCTTCATGCAATGCTTTTTGTATTTTTTCGACTAAACTATGGCGCATTCCAAATCCAAGTGCACAATCTAAAAACTCATAAAAATTGCGCATTGCTGTCGGGGAAAATGAGTTTTGCAAAACAAATACATTGCTAACAGCCTGCTGAATGTCCCCAAGAGAAATATCACTGGGGAAGCACTTCACCCCCTCAAGAATTACCGGAAACATGATGGATTGTTCCTTCTCAAGTAGATAAGAAAATGCTTGCTTTAACAAATCATCTGCTTGTCCTGGTATTTTAGCAACAATGTGTTTTGCACTGCGAATCATTTGCTGTGAGATATTGTTATGTACACCATGCTTTGCAATAAAATTGGCATATGTTTTTTGTATATCTATTAAATCACCTTCCGAGCAATAAGCGATTACTTGGCAAAAACTGTGTACTAAAAGATCACTGTCTGTCAAATGTGCTTTAGCTCTAGAAATAATCTGCTGTTGGTCTTCCGCAGAGTATTTTGCAAAAAAGTATAGTTGACAACACAAATACTCTACCTGATTTTCCAAATCGCGAAATAACAGTAAATGCTGTGGTGAAAAATTTCGGTTGCACATGTAGTGCAAAAAAGAACTTTGTTCTTCGTTAGGCAATTCATGCAACATTTCAATCATCAAGCGATGTATCATATTTTGCTGCGATTCTTCTAAATCTAGGTCGCAAAGAATACGGTTCAGGTGTGGTAATGCCGCAACGTTGCCTTGATGTAATTGTTGCACAACATAATCATATAAAATCGCTTTTCCAGAATCGATTAACGGCAAAAAAGGTATGCTCTTTGACGGCCTTGTCGCGAACTTATCGGTATTTTCGGCATAAAATTTTATACATATTCCTTGCAATTCTTGTTGTGCCGTTTTCGGTAAAATATTCCATAGTCTTACGATCGTTGACCAAGTGTCTAAGTCGCAGTTACCGTCGCCTATCATGTTTTGCAATAGAAAAAAAGTTTCTTCTTCTGGCATAAGTAGGATGTAACTATTGATTACTTCAATAACTTTCTTTTGCACATTATTTTGCTCTTGTTGTGAGGCCTCAAGAAGTAATATAAATACCTCCTTGCGCAATTCCAATTCAAGTAAAGGAATGACGTAAATTAAAAAATCATAAAACGAATAACGTACATTTTCATTGCTATGAGTAGACAAAACTGGCAATATTTTTTGCAATGCTAAGTTATCTTTTTTAATGCTTTGTGGAGCGGTAAGCATTAACTTCAAACATGCAATATTTGTATTTTCTCCAATATTCTTCTCTAGAGTGAAAACACAACAATTCACAAGAAAAGGCAAAAATGGCTTAGGAACTTGTCGTGTTAACAGCATTGGTATACAACTATCATCTTTGTAGTGGATGCTTTTGATGAACTTGTAGTAATAATCCGTAACCTCTTGTAAATTTTTACGCGTGTTTTTATCTTCGATTTTAGATACGAGAGATATCATATCAGAGATATACATTTGCGCTTTTTCTTCGTTGATAGATTTGTATAAGAATTGGAACGCAAACTCTATTGATTTTTGCAAATATTTCTGCGAGCCTTCTAAATTGTATTTTAGTTTGTACAGTAAGTACAACTGCTCGTATTTTTTCCCCATTAAACATGCGTTAATAGTGTTTTCACTGCAAAAAGTACTATTCACCGCGATATATAAATTTTGATGTTTGGTGAAGTGGCCCACAACGGCATTGAAATATTTAGAACTCGACACGTTTACCATTTCGCAGATTTTTCGGCATAAAATCTGAAGGTATTCGAGGCTATACGACTCTGCGACATCAATTTTTTCTGATATTTTTTCTAGTGTCGTGCGTGTTGGAATCGGTCCCTCATCTAAAGCAAGCGCCATGTACTTCATGAGTTCACTATTTTGCTGCTGTTCATTTTCCAAATGAAATATTTTTGTGTCATTACTTGAACCGGGCTTTATGTCCTGGCGTTCTTTTCTTTCTGTTGGGCGAATTCGATGTTGTTCTTTTAAACGAATGATCTGTTCACCAAAAGAAAAGTTTCTTCGGGTTTCATGTTTGATTTTTTTCAATCCAACATCGGAATTACGACGTGTCTGATTGACTTCACCGCCGCGTATACTGGGCGAAACTTTTTTATATACACTAAAACTTTGACGTAGTAGTTCATGAACATATAAGTGTTTGTTTTTCTCTTCAACAAACCCTTCTACCTTTAAAAACTTTATAATTTCGAGCATTGTTTCTTGGTGTGGATATTTTTTCTCCAGTGCGCTAATTGCAATGTCTTCTCTCATCACAAGCTTCAAAAACTTGGAATCTACTCGTTCCAAGACATCGCTCCACAACTCTTGGTACATTTTATCCAGTGATTTTTGTTCTAGTTGGTCACAAATACTTCGATTTATTTCAATACGTAAACGATCATCTTCGTATTTTTTCAGTTCCCCTACTGTTAGAGTAATGTCGTTCACTTCGTTCTTCGACATTAGATTTCCCTGTAGCATCACAACATCGCTCTCAATAAGATTTTTTTCAATGAACGATGTAATATAGTAACCTATTAAATGTAGTATGAGAGGTATCCCTGCGGTTTTATCATGAATATCTTCTAATGTTTTTCTTCGCAAAACAATTCCACAGCGATTGAACACTTCGTGGAGAAACGTACAAGTATTTTCTTTGGAAAAGTAGCGTAGATTCCAGATATAGCTGTTAAATAAAAGGTTATACGCAACAGATTTTTCGTAAAAAACCTGATCTGTCGGTGTTAGACGAAGAATGGGAATAATGTGTATATTCTTGCATTTTGCCGAAAAGCTCAATAGTGCGTTATAAAACTTGATAAATGTTGGTGAAGGAAGCGCCATGTGCTCTTTCATATTCGTCTTTTTTATCGATGAAAAAGTTCTCTCTTGCTGAATGAATTGTTCATAGTTTTCCATGACAATGGCCAATTTACTATCTTGTAAGACTCCGTCAAGACGTAACAGTAGTTGTCCAAAATAATCGAGAACATTATCGAGATCTCTTTGGCGATGGATTTCTCTTTTTAAAATTTTTGCGGTATGTGGCAAAGAACCAAGTAATTTTTTTTGCGTATTTTCACATTTTTCAGTGATGATATCGCAGGCAGTGCGCAGAAAAGTTTCAAAATTGTCCGTTTCGCACTGCAAAGTTACCATTTCAAACTCGGCAACTAACCTTGTCTTCAAAGAAGCAGTGACTTTCTCCAGATCACAGTTCGGCGCAAGGGCGAAAATAGAAAATTTTTCACCGCTTTTTGTTGAATCAATAATTTTCTCTATACCGCTTGTCAATTGAGCATCTTTTTGCAAAACAAATAGGTTGCTATGTTGTAGCAGCCTAGAAACACCACTGTGTTCACAAACACGGTCTTTTTTGACTTGGTAAAAGTACTCTTCGTCCATAGATATTACGGAAAAAAAACGACTGTTGTACTTTTCCATTTCGCTAAAACAATTGCTAAAAGTTCCCTGCAAGTTTTCTTCATACAAAATTTCGGGCATATGATCAAAAATTAGAAATATGTACAGAGAGCATTCTCGTGCAAACAACTGTATTAGTTTGATAAGATCTACCGTCATTGGTTTCGGACACGGATTTTTTTCTAGACAGTGCAAGAATTCAAAAAAGGAAAACTCCACCATATCCTTGCGCAGATAATTGGCAAGATCAGGTGCCACAAGCAAAGCTTTATTTAACCATGTCTTTGCTTTTAATACACGCTCTAACTGCTGATAGCGATAAGGACTCTGCCGACAAGATTGTTCTAACCCCGTTACAATACTCAAATATACATCCTGCTCGTTTTCACATCCTTTCATACATATATACAAAGGAATATAGTTTGTCATTTCCTTCGAATTGAGAACTTGTCTATATAAATATTTGAGTAGAGCTGTTTTTCCGACTCCGCTTGAACCGACTAGTAGATGTAAGTGTCTTTGAAAGTGAAATGGATTTTGAACGAAGTTATTTAAATCCAAAAACATATCGGTAATAATTTTGTGGCGCCCGCAGAAAAAGACAGGATTTGTATTTGCGGGAGAAAAACGCTTTGCTATTATCTTTGAATTTTTCATCTATTTTGCGACCAAAAAAAAGGCATCGGATATAATAAAAACAAAAAACTACCATAGCTAATATCATGGGGATTTATCACAAAATTTAAAGCTGAAGGCAGGTGCATAATCGGAAAATCGATATTATAGAGTGTTGAAAAAATGAACTTGCAAAATGGACCTGCAAAATGCAGAGTGAAGATAATTGTAGAAAAAACATGGCTATCTCTGTGAAATCTTATCTGAAAAAAAGTTATAAACACAGCAAATTCACATAACAAAACATACTCAAAACCGCCCAAAAATCCCAAGGCGCAACTACAAGGAGTGATTGCGAAAAGAATTGCCAATAGTACATCGTATTTACGAACAAGGGAGGTAAACAAAAAAAGCAAAATACGTATGACAAACCACAGAGGATATATATATTCGCTACTCAACATTTTACATCCATATTTAGATTTTAAAAAACTACAACACTGAATATTTCGGTGGCATCGGTCATAAAAATAATCTAAGCGGGTATTCCCTGGAATACCACATGGCTATCGGGTTAGATAGCCAATTTCACATGGCAATATTTATTTTGGCATGTATATGGAATACCAGGGCACCACTTTATGACATAGCCTTGGCAAATCTCGCTTCAATTACTTTCCAATTGACAACGTTCCACCAAGCTTTTATGTAGTCACCACGCAGATTTTGATATTTCAAATAATACGCATGTTCCCAGACATCAAGGCCTAGAATAGGAACAGCACCGTGGCTCACAGGGTTGTCTTGATTTGGAGTTGTAACAATCTCCAATTTTTTGTCTTTTACAACCAACCATCCCCAACCACTGCCAAAAATACTTTTCGTTTGTTTAAAAAAAGTTTCTTTAAATTTATCAACAGAGGAAAACTTCTTTTCAAGAGCGGTTTTTAAAGCTCCATCTGCCAACACCCCGCCACCATCAGTACTAGGGCTCATAGACTCCCAAAACAAAGAGTGGTTGTAGTGTCCGCCACCGTTGTTGCGCACGCTCTCTCTTATGTTTTTGGGGACGGAAGATAGACTCGCCAATAACTCCTCAACGCTTTTGTTAAGAAGACTATCTTGTCCCTTTAAAGCTTTGTTTAATTTATTGACATACCCTTGATGATGTTTACTATGATGTATTTCCATTGTTTGTGCGTCAATATGAGGCTCTAAGGCTTTATATTCGAAGCCAAGCTGTGGTAATTTATGCTCAACTACGGAATTTTCCTGCGCGTTGCAACTAGCGAACACTCCTCCCATAGCCCCTAAAGCGACAACTTGCCCACTTTTTATTAAGAAGTCTCTACGTGTAGTCACTACAAATCCTTTCGATAGATTAATTTTTTGAAATCTAAACGATGATACGCCCTAAATCTTAACAAAGAATATCTCTTTTGCAAACATTATAGTTCGCAAAAATACGATCAAATAACAAAAACAATGCCAAGGTGTCAAAAATCGTAATCGTCACCATCACCGGAAATCGTCACAGTGACCCTGGCCATAGCTGTAATCGTAATCGAAAATTTTCAACGTGCCATGTATTGACCAAACGTATGTTACCTTAGAATAAACAATCGCTTCTATTTTTTTAAGGACTCCCTAAATGGAAAAATCATATGTTGCTTG
Source organism: Candidatus Uabimicrobium amorphum (assembly GCF_009002475.1). Classification (GTDB taxonomy): domain Bacteria; phylum Planctomycetota; class Uabimicrobiia; order Uabimicrobiales; family Uabimicrobiaceae; genus Uabimicrobium; species Uabimicrobium amorphum. The sequence continues at coordinate 6,719,636 of NZ_AP019860.1, read as the reverse complement.
GTATCGCCTACGCTCTTTTCTCGTTACGATGATGTCTTTTTTGATTTTTTCTATGTTTTTGACCACATTTCTCATTTCGCGTAGTTTTATGGCTGCGGCAGCAATAAACCACAGTGTAAAAGAAAAACCAGTATATAGCACCTCACAAATTTTACATGTAGATAGTTATTTTTTGCAAGTTTATCTAGATTTGTCCGACCAACAGATCGAAGAGTTACATTTACTGTATAACAAATATATAAATTGTATTGTCACCTATCCACAGACGAAATATTGGCATTGGCTGGATTTGATGGAAAAAATAAGATTCATACTAACGCAAGAACAGCGCGAATTATTCGAAAAAATATTAAAAAAAATTAAATACCGCGAAAAGTTTGTTTGGTAATTGTCATTGATGACATAGAGAAGATTTTGTAAAATCCACAAATACATTTTATTCTGTCTCTGGGGGGTGGACATCATACACCTTTAATATTTAGGGGAAACAAATTGTTTTACGTTAAAATATTATGCTACTTGATCATTTGCATTTTTTGCATGTCTTGTTCTACTTCTAGTTCAATGGATAATTCCAATAATCTATCACCACAAAAAAATGGAGATGTTTCACAGGATACGAAGGTGCAAAACGATGCATCACAAAACACTCAAACGAACAATCAACAAGTTGACCCTGCATCTAAAGAAAATAATGTAGACGTACAACAAAATTCTTCACAACAAACCACTGTGCAAAGCGGCAACGTTGCACAAGCGAAACCAAATACACCCCAAACATTGGACAATAATGATGATAAAGCGGCGATGATGGACAAAGTCGCTAACGCCAACGATGATAAAGCGGCGATGATGGACAAAGTCGCTAACGCCAACGATGATAAAGCGGCGATGATGGACAAAGTCGCTAACGCCAACGATGATAAAGCGGCGATGATGGACAAAGTCGCTAACGCCAACGATGATAAAGCGGCGATGATGGACAAAGTCGCTAACGCCAACGATGATAAAGCGGCGATGATGGATAAAGTCGCTAACGCCAACGATGATAAAGCGGCGATGATGGACAAAGTCGCTAACGCCAACGATGATAAAGCGGCGATGATGGACAAAGTCGCTAACAACAGCAATGATAAAGCGGCAATGATGAACAAAGTCGCTACAATGAATAAGGAAAAACGCAAATTTAACCCGCAGGCTGTTTTTCTTTCTCCTGAAGATGTAAAAGGAAAAAAGAAAAAATTTAGTAATATTTTTCAAAAACGCTTTAGTTCAGACAAGATAGTAACCGCGCGACCAAATGCACTTCTTGGCAATCGTTTACCAGTTACGCGATTTTTAGGAAGCGGTGGAGATCTCATCGATATTGCAGATTTTGCAGATAAAAAAATTGTATTGGTTATCTTGCGCGGCTTCGCCGGAGGAATATGTTTAGCGTGCTCTGCTCAAACTTTGGCATTATCCAAATCCGTAGACAAATTCAATGACAAAAATGCACAAATTATTCTTGTATACCCGGGAAAAGCAGAGTCTATTCCCGTATTTACTTCGGTATTAGAAGCGTTAGAAGAAGATTTCCAAGCCCCTTTCCCCATCGTTTTGGATGTCGAGTTAGAACTCATTAGACAACTCACCATTGAGGGAAGTTTGGCAAAACCCACCTCAATGATTGTTACACCCGACGGTAAAATAGAGTATGTTTATGTAGGGAAAAATATCACCGATCGTCCTACGGTCAAAACATTGTTGTTAGAACTTGACAATTTGTCTCAAAGATAGGATCACAATGGATAATCATGGCAAAGAAGAAACAAAAATTAGCTCTTTTGCACGACAAAAAACAGTACAAACACCCCATAACGGTAAAGTAGTCAGTTCCAGCGAGACGCAAAAGTTAAATCGCGATAGTTTTTCGATACCAGATGTTGAAATCGTCGATGTTCTCGGCGAAGGTGGCATGGGAGTGGTTTATAAAGGAAGACAAACTTATATAGACCGCGATGTCGCAATTAAAATCATGAAACCCGTCGAAGATTCTTCTTTCCAGGAACGCTTTAAGAGAGAAGCAAAAATTCTAGCTGGTTTATCTCATCCTAACATAGTCGCTTGTTATCATGCGGGTGTTACCAATGGACATTGTTACATAGTGATGGAGTTTATTAAAGGAATCGACCTACATCAATACATAAAGCAACATGGCGCTCTTTCCGAACAGCAAGCACTTTATGTGATCAAGTCTTTGGCCAATGCTCTCGAATACGCACAAGAGCAGGGCATTATGCATCGCGACATAAAATGCGAAAATGTTCTTTTGGAAAAGATTACCGGCGAAGATAGTACCGTGACGGCTTTCTCTGTTGATTTTCCTTATCGCGTTAAGTTAGTTGACTTGGGACTTGCCAAAGGTCACACACAAAACCAAAACGATGATGACAATAACATCACCCAGGAAGGTAACATCGTCGGGACACCCTCAAATATGGCCCCAGAACAATTCAATGCGGATGATGAAGTCGATTATCGCGCCGACATATACGCTCTAGGTTGTGTATTTTTCTTCATGTTAACCGCAAAGCGCGCCTTTCCCGGACGCAATGTTCTGGCCATCATCACCGAAAAAATGCAAGGGCCTATACCATCCGTCCAAAGTGTAAATAGCAAGACCTCTAAACGCAACAACGATTTTATTACCCAGCTACTTGCCTCTTCCGCCAAAGATCGTCCACAAACATATCGCGAAATTATTGAATTTTGCGAAGGAAAAAAAATCTTTAACAGCAACAAATCCAGATCACTCGTACCTTTAATTGCCTCCAGTGTAAGCGTCATTTGTATTGTCATTACCGTATTTTTCTTGATGACGGGCAACATGACAAATGACAATAATTCTAACGGTTCTACCGATCAAGTGGCGAACAATAATTCCTCCAGCAATGCGACAAACAATACACAGGGAAACAACAACACCGGCAATGTTGACAACACCGAAAATACATCGCAAACCAAACCAAAAACTAAAATAAATGAGGTGGTGTGGGACGAAAAACCATCTCCATTGTTTGTTGATAATTATCTATATCGTCTACAAGGATGGGAAAGAACAGGAAACTGGGCTCCTTCAGAAGAGAAGTTGGGAATAACCGGTATTGGCAGTGGTACAATTACCCGCGATGTTCCAAGCGGACCGTGGTTTATTAAAGGAACAATCGAATCATTATTTGCCAAAGACCGTAAATATGGCGTTGGTATTCATTGTTCTTCCGCCTCCTACTATATGATAGTACAAAACATTAGTTCGAGCTTATCCGTAGTACAATTGTACGAAAAAATCGGCGACAACAAGAAAAAGTCACTGGTTTCACAATCGTATCGTGGCGGAAAAGAATTTACCTACAAAATTATGTACGAAAACAATCGTTTGACCTTTGATTTAAATGACAAAACCTTGTATCAACAACCTTGTGATGAACCTAAGCAATTAAAACTTATCGTGACAAAAGTACAGGCGGTATATTTTTTCTTGGAAATGACAGAAGGAAGATATAAGTGAAAATAGCGATTTTCGCATTGTCTCTCATTGTGAGTATTGGACTGTATCGTTTGGGATGCTTTTTCGCCAAAAGTAACAAAAAAACCGTTGTTTGTTTGGCAATCCTCTCTCTAACAATTTGCTTTGTGCTCGAAATTCTACGTGTGTACCGCGCATGGCTTGCAGCACTTGTGCCTATTGACATTGCAGTTTACATGGAAAAAGGCGCTTTTGTTCCGTTTGCGGTGTTCTTTTTTGCCATATGTTCCAAAAGTGTGAGCAGTAAATTTACGGAAAAAGCCTTACATGGTATCTGCTTTTTGGCGATAGGGTATATGTGTGTCTACAGTAGTTGGATGATTATGCCCGTGGTAAAATGTGGTAATTTCAAAATAGTTGACTCGGTATGTATTCAGTCAACGCCAACGACGTGTGGCCCAGCATGCCTAACAACCATCGCACGATTCCATGGCCTCAAAACCACTGAGCAACAAATGGCGCATCTGTCACATACAACAAACGTATGGGGAACAACTTCGCTACGCATGCTAAAAGCTATGCGTGATTTTTTAACCCCGCAGAAGCGCTTGTTTTCCGCATCAGTTCATTATACGGACTGGGAAGGGTTGCAAAAAATATCCAAACCATGTATTGTGAATACCGAATACAGTACATACGTAAACCATGTCATGGTACTTTTTGCCATAGAAAACGGTAGAGTTGTTTTAGGAGATCCTTTAGAAGGAAGAATATATTTATCCAAAAATAGATTTATGCGAATGTGGACAACAGAGGTCATTACCTTTAATATAAAATAAGGAACAAAACATGGATTTTCTATGTAAAATAATTGCGACATTTTTCTTTCTCGGAAATAGTCCCAAAATGCCTGGAACTATGGGGACCGTGGGCGCTGCCATTGTGTACAGCATCCTACTTGTTTTCGAATGTCTCAATTTTTATGTGTTACTATCATGTATGTTAGCAGCATCTATACTCAACATTCTTATCGGGAAATGGGCAGAAAATTACTACCAAACAAAGGATCCTCAAAAAGTCGTGATCGACGAAGTGGCTGGTTACTTTATGACCGTAATGTGCTTTCAACCTTCTTGGGAAGTCGCCATATTTGGTTTTATTGCTTTTCGCATTTTTGACATTTGGAAACCATACCCTGTTTGTAAGGTAGAAAAGTTCCCTCATGGATTTGGTGTTCTTGCTGACGACCTACTCGCAGGTGTTTACGCGGCAATACTGCTTTTGGCTATTGGTTATGCCTTACCTTTTATCACCACCGCGTGGTCTATTACACTATTTCAATTTGTCTAGAGGTTTTTTTATGAAATTATATAAACTGGTTGGCTACCTAAATGAATACTTAAATGTCAGGGATTTTGAAGATATATCGCAAAATGGTCTACAAGTCGACAGCGGAAATGCAGAGATAAAAAAAGTCGCCATAGCCGTAGATGCGACTTTGGACACTTTTAAGCGTGCCAAACGCGCCAATGCTCAAGTAATTATTGTACACCACGGACTATTTTGGGGAAAAAGTCTTCTCATTACCGGAGCACATCGCGACAAAATATCGTTCTTACTGAAAAATGATATTTCACTTTATGCCGTTCATTTACCCCTAGACGCCCATATTGAGCTAGGTAACAATGCGCAATTAGCAAAACTTTTAGATATTGAAATTACCGCTCCTTTTGGCCGTGGAATTGGGTATCAAGCTAAATTTGCAAAAGCCATAGACCGCGATACCTTAACAAAAAAGGTACTTAAAATTGTCAATGCTTCGAATCACCGCCTTTTGCCTTTTGGCAATAAAAAAATTCGCAAAGTAGCGCTTATGTCTGGTGTGGGTTCTTCCTTCATTTATGAAGCAGTGGTGAAAAAAGTAGATATGCTCATTACCGGCGAAGGGAATCACGTTTCGCATAATATTGCAAAAGAAGAAAAAATAAATGTGTTGTACGCTGGACACTATGCCACGGAAACATTGGGAGTTAAGGCCGTAGCACAGCACATCGAAGACAAGTTTTCCATACCTTACCATTTTATAGATATTCCGACGGGATTTTAGTAGGAAGGTTTACAATGCAAGATTCAGGTAAAATACTGGAGATGATTTTAGAGTCGCAAGAATTTTATGAATTTTACAGTGAATTTATAGCTCCATCGATCGATGATGAAAAAGACAAATCAGGGGATATGCGCGAAAATTATTTACAAAAAGTACGTTCTCCAGAATGTCGTATGGCCATTCTTGGAATCCAAGGTTCGGGAAAATCATCACTACTCAATGCACTTCTTTTCCAAGACGAAATTTTACCCGTCGCAGTGGAAGAGACAACATGTATCCCGACAATGATTCGTCGTCCATACGATGGAGAAGAAGTCGGAGCAGAAGTGCACTATTTAGACGGAAAAGTAGAAGAAGTACCTCTAAAAAGAGAATTTCTTGCAAAAATAGTCGACAACAAATACAACCCAAGCAATATTATGGGGGCTGCTTATGTATTGTGCAAAATGGAGAGTGCACTCTTAAAGGAAGGCTTTGTATTTGTCGACTTACCAGGTGTGGGAAGTCTCACTGAACAAAACGAAGAAACCACAATGAAATTCTTAAAAGACACCAACGTTGGAATTTTTTTACTGCGTACCGTTCCTCCGATTACTCAGTCAGAGGCAGGTTTTATTCGCATTGCGTGGCCGATGATCCAGGATAGCATTTTTGTACAAAATTTGTGGAAAGAAGAGAGCGACGACGAAATAAAGTCTGGGATGAAGCACAATGAGGGAGTTCTCGCGGCAATTGCCGAAGAGCGTGGTGCACAAATGCCACAAAACATATTACCGGTAAATGTGAGCATGGCACTCCGCGCTTCTATGGACGACAATGAAGAGTTATGGACAAATGCAGGTGCCAAAGAATTACGTAAAAGTATACGTCAACAAATACGAGGTGACTTTGTCAACCGTCTTCACCAGAATACCGCGGCATTTTTTACCAATCAAATTGTACGCGCCCGAAGACGTATAAAAGAAAGACTTCAGGTTTTACAAAGTGATCACGAACAAATTCTAGAAAAATTCAACGAGGAAAAAGAACGCTACAATGAACATAAGAGCGAGCTGGAAAATAAAGTCATTTCTCACTGCCAAGAATTTCGTGATCGTATTAACGACTTAAAGATAAATTGGCTTCCCGATGAGCTCAACGAAAGTGTAAAAAGAGTCATTAGTAAAATCGAAGAAACCGCCGTAGAGAATTTCAAAGAAGAAGACTTTAGACAAATGGTACGCGAAGAGTTCTCCAATGTATTTCAAGTCACATACAAAGAGTTACGCGAACAATTGTCGAAGTGCGCGAGTGATTATGTCGACAGTTTGAGTGCAACTCTACAAAACATGGCGTCTTTAGACTCTCTCTTTGGTGATGAACTGTACGCCGGAAAAAAAGAAAAAAAAGACCCTAATGCTGCTTCTGGCTGGAGCATTGCTCTAAGTGGTGGTGTCGCTCCCTTAATACTCACAGGTCCCGCAGGATGGTCAATATTAGGTGGTTCTCTTCTTGCCGGTGGTATTGTACGTTGGATTTCAGGAGCCACAGCGCGTAAAAGAATTCTTCGCGGCCTACGCAAAGCAATTAACGATAGTAAAAACAAAGTAAAAGAAGATATGCTCAACGAAATTTCCGTATTCTTTGATTCGATTGTCAGCTCTATTCAACAAACCGTACATCAAGAATTGAAGTATTATGAGAAGGAACTAGAGCGTATTGAAAATTTACTCAATGAAGAGGAAGAAAACCAGGAACAGCTCGTGATTGAATTGGAAGAAAAATTAAAAAACTCCAAAGATTTTATCGACTTTTTTGCACGGGTTTAATAAATGGAGGTAGCAATGCGGAAATGTTTATGGGTGAAAAGTGTCGTCGTTCTCACCATGCTGACCTTTTTGTATAGTGAAGAAGATTTAACGAAAAGAAAATTTACCGTGGCATTTCTATCTCTACAGAAGAGGGATGTGGCAAAAATTCAAGACGAACTATTTGAATTTTTGTCAAACAAACAATATTTGCGTTATCGATATGCCGCAAAAAAAATCTATGAGAAAAAACGTCAAAAATTTATTTCTAAATTGCAAAAGTCCATTGGCAATTGGAAAAAAACAAACTACAAAATTACTTTGACAGGTAACTTTGGCGAGTACAATTTTAAAAAACAGCGTTTCCGAATACAAAACATTATTGCGGTGGGTGGTGAACAAAAACTGAGTGCTCCGATCTTACTATACCGCAGCACCAATTCTCTAAAAATTCCCGCAATTGTATTCACCAATACAAAGAAATTTCGTTCTTTTTTTGTTCCTTTGGAAACAGCAAAACAACTCTATGATAGCCGCAAATACGAACAACCGATGAATCGCAATGTGCAAATAGATATATATGCTACACTGAACGGATTTCGCAGTGGAAAAATATCCGCTGTCGAATTTACGATTTCGCGCTTGGAAGTATTTGACGAAGAAAAAAACCTGCTTTCGATTGTGAAGCCCAAAGCGGTTGCAGATAGCAAATCGAAATCAAAGTTAAAAAAAGAAAAGTAGTCATGGCAGAAACTCTAGTCAATCAGCGATATAAAATACAAAAAGTTATTGGCAAAGGTGCTTCGGGTAACGTGCATCTAGCAATGGATGTCAAAAAAAACACCTTAGTTGCGATAAAACAGTGCTATATCGAGGACGATGAAAAAAGTATACAGCGTCTTCATAGGGAATACCAGTACATGCAACAAATACAGCACAAAAACGTCGCAAAAGCGCTCGACTTTTTTATTGTAAAAAATAACTACTGTATTGTTGTGGAATACTACGAAGGCCCGACACTAAAAAAACTCATTGTCGAAAAACCTTTTTCTTTAAGTGTGGAAGAACAGCTTGCCATTGCCATTCAAATATGCGCTGGTGTCGCAGAAATCAATCGTCATGGTGTTGTACATCGTGATTTAAAACCAGAAAATATCATTCTTACTCTACCAAACTATACTCCGAAAATCCTTGACCTTGGCATTTGCAGACAAATCAACGCCACATCCCAAGCGCTTACAAAAACAGGAGAAGTCGTGGGGACAATTCCCTATATGAGCCCCGAACAAGTCAATGGAAAACTATCACACAATACCGATGTATTTAGTCTGGCAACGATATTTTATCAATTTTTTCTTTGGCAAGCCTCTTCACCTTTTTATTCCGGTAACTACGTTGCAACGGCGACGCGCATTATTGAAGAAAAGCTACCCCCTTTGGCACGAGTTTATCCGCGACACAATGAACACATCGAAAAAATATCTCCGATTCTTGAGAAAGCGCTGTATAAAAAAAGTTATTTGCGTTTGTCATCCGCTCAAAAATTTCTCCATTGCCTAAAAAACGGAACTCCACCGACCAGTGCACTACGCTTTTTCAAGTACATTGCACTAGTGCTCGCCATTTTTCTCGTTATGTATAACATTGACAAACGTCAGGCAGATGGTAATGAAGATCGCATTACCAAATCCATGAACAAAATTGTATATTTCATTGGTGCAGACCAACACGAGGAAGTCATCATCGAGGCCAATAAGATTCTCACCATAGACAATACATTCGTCTCAGCATACTCCCATCGAGGTTTTGCTTACCTGGAAATGCACAAAAATGATTTGGCGCAACGCGATTTTGAAAAAGTTTTACAACTTGAACCGCAACATTTCGTTGCGCACTGCAATTTGGCCATTATTTATTTCCGCAGAAAAGAGTTTACTCTTGCCGAGAAAAAATTCAACGAAGCACTCAACATAAACCCTCAGTACTCTCCTGCCTACATAAATAGAAGTCTCATGTACGCACAGCAACAACGTTTTACCGAATCACTGCGTGATTTAAACACACTCCTAATGATCGACAAAAATAATGCCATGGCCTACACAAATCGTGGTTGCGCATACGCGCAATTGCAAAAGTACCGTTTGGCCTTGCAAGATTTTAACAAAGCAATCCTCGTCAACCCCAAATATAGTGACGCTTATAAAAATCGCGCCAATCTTTATGTAAAAATCCAGAAGTTCGATTTAGCAACTAAAGACTATACGACAGCCATCAAAATAGATTCGCAAAACGTCGACGTTTATCTCAACCGTGCCAAGGCGTATCTCATACAGAAAAAATATACACGTGCCAACAAGGACATCAATCGCTATCTTTATCATGCACCGCGCAGCGCAGAAGGCTATTTTTTAAAAGCGCGACTGTATAGAATTCAAGACAAATTCTCCGTAGCTGAACAACATTATACGCAAGCAATCGAGATAGACAAAAACTATGCGGACGCTTATGTCGAAAGGGGCTCTGTTCGCGCTGCACAACAAAAATACGCTTTAGCAGAGCAAGATTTTGCCACGGCGCTATCGCGAAAACCACAATTTTTTTTCGCATATATGAACAGAGGTAATTTGTATTTGGCGCAAGAGAAGTATTTGCAAGCCGAAAAAGACTTTGCAAACGCAAAAGCTATTCGACCACAAAATCCGCATCCATATATACAATTGGCGGATATGTACATGGCGACAAAACACTACAAAAAAGCATTACAAAATTATGAATTGGCAATAAAAATGAATCCGAAAATGCTCTATGCTCATGCGCGGCTTGGCTCGTGTTATTTCCAACAGCAAAAGTATTTATTGGCCATTCGTTCGTGGGAAGAATCGATAAAACTCGGTGCGAAGTCTTCTGAGATATCTCCCTTTATCAAAGAAGCCCAAAAACGATTACAGCAGAAAGAAAAAAAATGAAAGCAATCGTAACTGGTTTAAATGGAACACTAGCTCCCGTCCTGGCGGCTTGTTTACAGCAACACAATTTCGAAATCATCCCCTGGGACCGTTCACAAATTTCTCCCGATAATAGGCAACAGTGTCTGGCATATTTACAAGAACAGCGACCCGACTGGATCTGCCATTTGGCAATGGGAAGTGAAGATTGGGCACAACTTTTGGCGGAATATAGTTCAAAAAACAATTGTGGATTTTTATTTACCAGCACTGCAATGGTCTTCGATGCCGAACCCGATGGTCCGCATCATCCTACAGATTTTAGAAACTCTCGCGATGACTATGGAAAATACAAAGTACGTTGCGAGGATGCGATTGCTAAAGTAGCAGAACACGCAATCATTGCACGCATCGGTTGGCAAATAGGTGAGAAACGCGGCGGAAATAACATGTTAGAAGCGTTGTATGGTATGTCGGAAAACGGAAAAGTACGCGCTAGTAAGGAGTGGTATCCCGCCACTTCTTTTATGACAGATACTTGTGATGCGCTATGGCATTTAATGCAACAGCGCACTCCCGGAACCTATCATATAGACAGTAATAGCAAATGCAAATGGAACTTTTTTGAAATCGTGTGTAAGTTGCGCGATATGCACAATACCAATTGGGAAGTAGAAGAGAGTGACGATTACAAACACGACCAGCGTTTGGTTGATGAACGCGTAACGGTCGCTTGTTTGTCGGAGAGGTTGTAGTTGTTAGTGGTTGGTGGTTGGTGATTGATTTAAGAAAAGAAATTCGTCTTCACATTGGTGCCCTCACCATCGCTTTGTTGCTTTCAGCGCAGCTGAAAGCAACAAGACTCATGCCTCTCCCACGGGAGAGGCGTAACACGTCTTAATTGATCTTATTGTTTTATTTTGGGCCACTATACACACACCGCAGTTGTATAAAGAAAGCGATAACGTTTGTTCCGCAACTCAAGCGAATTTTGTTTTTACCAAAAGAGAAGCATTACACCTCTCCCTGTGGGAGAGGTATGAGAATAGCAGCTTGCAGCATAGCTGCAACTGCTTATTCGATGGTGAGGGCATCGCACACCAAATGAATAACGATACATAACACGTCTTAATACCATCAAAAAGCAACTTCAAAAATTCCTACCACTTCCACTCGTCATTTTGGCCGGTAAGCATTTTTAAACGCATTTCAATGATGCGATCGCGATTTTGGTTGCGTTTTCTCAATATATTGCGCATGCGTTCCACATTGCGTTGCATTTCTTCTAATTCACGTGCACGCTTTTGTTCACGTACTTCGAAAAGCTCGTTTAAAACGCCGCGTAGTGCATCGATCGTGCGTTCGCGTTCTTCACCTCGCAGGTGAGAAATTTCATTTGCCAATTGGCGTGACTCTCTTTCAAGTCTCTCTTCGCGTTCATTATTTCTTCGTTGTTGTGAAAAGTCACGATTGCCAAATTCATTGCGATTGTGTCGATCGTGATTGCGATGATTGCCAAATCTGCGTTGATCACCAAATCTACGATTATCAAAGTTGCGATCGTTGCCTCTGCGGTCTTCGCCGAAACCACGACGGTTGTCTCCACCAAAACCACGATTTTCGCCAAACCTGCGACGGCGTTCTTCAAATCTATTACGACGCTCTTCAAATCTGTTATCATTATTTTCATTATTGCCAAATCTACGGCGTTGTTCTTCAAATCTACGGCGACGATCTTCCGCAAAATTACGCTCTTTGTTTCTAGGGTTTTTATTTTGCTTTTTCATTTTTTTGATTTTTTGTTGTGTTTCTTTTAATTCTTGTGCCAGCGAATTGACATAGAGTTGCATGTATTCACGTTCTTCGCCGCTGCTGTTTTTCAAATCGTTTTTTGCTTCTTTTAGCTCTTGTTTTGTGCGTTGTAGATTTTTTTGTAGACTTTCGATAGTCTCTGGTTGAGGTTTTTCCTTCAGTGCACTGCGATCATCCATATCTTCCATTTGTGGTTCTTCGCTGTCGCCCATTTGCGGCTCGTCGTCTCCCATTTGTGGTTCACTGTTACCCATTTGCGGCTCATCATCTTCTTCTCCACTCATGGCAGCTTCTAATTCTTCGGCTTGTTGTGTGAGTTCCACAATGCGTTTGCGTAACTGCGGATTAAATCCATTTTCCTCGGCTTGTTTCTTCAACTCGAAAAGCTGTACATAAATATTGCGTAGTTTTGCTTCTAAATTTGCCTCTTGAGCAAACAATAAGGACGAAATAATTAGTGCTATGCAAATCAACTTTTTCATATAAAACTCCTATCACAATACATTGTGCTGGTAAATGTTCCGGCCTCAAACCTGCTCTCAGAATCAAAAACAGGTTTGAGGCGAAGAATGTCTTTCATTGTGAACAAGCACAACTATGAATTATATTTTTTTACAAATAGTGCCTTTGGGAGAATCTTCGAGAACATACCCCATTTCTGTTAAGGTGTCGCGAATTTCGTCTGCTCGGGGAAAATTTTTATTTAATCTTGCTTCATCGCGTTCTTTTACCAACTGTAAAATCTCTTCAGGTACCTGTTGTTCTTCGTCACAGAGGACACCGAGTACCCCATCTAATTTTTTTATAGTTTCTATCGCACGCGCGGCATCTTCACGCCCAAGCTGTTCTTGATCGCGTAATTTATTCACTTCACGAATGAATTGATATAGTGCAGAAAGTCCACCAGAAATATTTAGGTCATCATCCATAGCTGCGGCAAAATTTCCCAAAGTTTTTGTGGCTAAATCATCAATATTTGTGTTATCGTCTTTTTCAATTTGCTCCATAGCGGCTAAAAAATCTTTGATACGGCGAATGTTTGTTTTCGCTTCTTCCAGCGCTTCAATTTTTTGTAGCTGGCTATAATCTCCGTCCGTAACACCCGTGGTAAAGTTCATGTTCTGTCTGTAGTGCGTTGAAATAAGAGCATAACGAATTTCGCTACCGCTGTAACCTTTATCCAAAAGCTCACGCACCGTAAAAAAGTTTCCTTTGGATTTCGACATTTTTCCACCATCGACAAGTAGGTGTCTTGCATGCAACCAATAACGTGCAAAGGTTTTATGTGTCGCACATTCTGACTGGGCAATTTCTGCTTCGTGGTGGGGAAAAATATTGTCTTCGCCTCCGGTATGAATATCCAATGTTTCACCCAAATACTTCATCGCCATTGCCGAACATTCAATATGCCAACCGGGAAAACCCGTACTCCATGGAGAAGGCCATTTCATAATGTGCTTGTCGTCACATTTCCACAACGCAAAGTCCGTAGCATTTTTTTTGCGTGCGTCAACTTCGACGCGTTTACCTTCCACCAAATCTTCGACCGTATTTCCCGACAACTTTCCATACTCCGGAAAAGAACTTTGGTCAAAATAAACAAATCCATCCACTTCATAGGCATTACCGTTGGCGATAAGTTTTTCGATAATCTCCACCATTTCTTGTACATGATCGCTGGCACGAGGTCTTTGCCATGGTTCAAGGACGTTCAGCGTTTTCGAATCTTCCATAAAGCAATCGATGTACTTATCGGCAAGCTCGCGTGGATCAGTAATTCCGGTTCTCTGTGCCGCCAAAGCCATTTTATCTTGATTAGAGCCTTCGCGTGAAGGTTCCAGGTCGTCTTGGGTCATGTGTCCTACATCGGTAAAATTCATTACTTGCTTAACTTCATAGCCTTTAAATTCCAAATAACGACGAAGTAAATCCGCAAATAGGAAAGAACGAAAATTTCCTAAGTGGGCATAATCGTATACTGTTGGGCCACAATTGTACATACGTACCGTGTTGTTTTCGACAGTGAATTCTTCAAGTTTTTTGGAATAACTGTTGTAAAATTTCATTTTTAATTTCTCTATAGTTTAAGAACATCTGTTGCGATTAGAGGACGGGCGGACAAAAGTCCGCCCTGACAACGTGCTGCACAAAAATTAAGTATTTTGTGCGTTTGTGGTCTGCGCTTCTTCTACTTCACACAAAATTTCATACACGACAAAAAGCATGCGTTGCACTTCTTTCGTTTCTTCTTTGCTCATGCGATCTTTTACTTTAGGCAAAGCGCTCGTGTCACCCAGTTTCCCAATGGCTTCTGCGGAATTGAGACGCACTTTTTCATTATTGTCTTCTAGAGAATCCAAAAGCGAGTTGACCGCAGATATATCACGCAGTTTTCCTAAAGACCATGCCGCGATGATACGCACATCATCGCATTCATCGCGCAAAGCATTAATAAGTTCGGGAACCGCAGTAGTATCACCTAAACGTCCCAAAGCTCCCGCGCTGTACGTACGTACATATTCATCTTCATCTTTAATGGTATTCATTAAACCAGGTACGGCACTACTATCTCCTAGTTTACCCAAGGAGTGTGCCGCATGGCCACGCACATATTCATCTTCGTCCTTTAAGCTTTCGATAAGCTTTTTCACCGCTCCGGTATCTCCTAATTCACCCAGAGCAATGGCCGCTTCTTTACGCACATTGTATTTTTTATCGTCCAAAGCATCGATAAGAGCGGGAACCGCCTTCTTGTCTTCTAATTTACCAAGCGCAATCACAATCTGACGGCGTACACCTTCATTTTGATCTTTTAACGCCTCAATCAGAGGCTCTACGGCACGGCGGTCTTTTAGATTGCCGAGCGTACGCGCCGCCCAGCGACGAACTCTTTTATTCTTATCCTTGAGCGTTTTGATAATCGCAGGAATTGCATCTTCATTGATCAGCTTACTAATCGCGTCAGAACCTTGAGAAGAAACAAAATTACTATCATCTTTTAAAGTTTCGATAAGTGGTTGAATCGCAGAAGAATCTCCAATACGACCCAATGCGCGCGCCGAATACCCGCGAACGTCGACATAAGGATCTTTCAATTTTTTAATCAGTTCAGAAACAGCGTCGGTATCTCCTGCAGAACTGAGTGCTTCTGCTGCCGCAGCACGTACGTCCTTGCGTTCGTCTTGAAGAGCTTTTACCAACGCCGGAGATGCTTTTTTATCTCCGAGTTTACCAAGTGTCTTGGTAATTACCTTGCGCACTTCTTCATCTTCATCATCTATTGCGTCAATCAGTGCCGCTACGGTTTCGAGATCTCCCAACTCAGCTAAGGCACGCGCCGCTACTCTACGCACATCGGCAGAACTATCCTGCAAAATATTCACAAAAGCGGGAACCGCTTCTTTGTGTCCGATAATCTCAAGAGCTTCCGCTACAGCATAGCGTACTTCTTTATCGGTATCCTTCAGTGCTGATGTAAAAAAAGGTAATGAGCTAGGGTCGTCAAGTTTTGACAGTACTCTAGCTGCCGTACGGCGAATGCTCTTATCACTATCCTTAAGACTGCGGATCACATTGGGAACAGCAGAGTTTTCTTTTAAATCTTCAATGGCTAAAAGAGCGGCAAGGCGCACTTCCTTACGCGAGTCGTGGAGAGCCTTTATAATTGCTGGAATTGCACTTGCTTCTCGTAACTTCCCAAGAGCACAAACGGCTCCGTGGCGAATACGTGGTAGTGCGTGTTTTGTCGCCTCGATCAGTTCGGGTATAATCATTTTATTCATGTAGACAGCTTGTTCTACGCCATCAATCACTTTTCCGAAAGTAAGAACTGTTTTGCGAATCAATTGTCGTGTCTGTATATACAAATGGCAGGCTTTCCACAAAATAGCAAATACCACCAGACGAAATAAAACAATGATAGTGTTTACACCATATGTATAGCTTTCAATATACCCTTGAACTGGCACCAAACTGTCGAATAAATCAACAACGTCAACGGTACGGATGATTTGTTCTATCGTGTAAATTCCCCAATATGCCAACAGTGGTATATCTTCGGAGAGATTTGTAAACTCAAAGCTTTTCGGATACAGTAACGAAATTTCACGAAGTATACCGGCCATTACTAACACTTGTACCAAATTGATCACAATTATTATTAATGGTTGATATACTTTCTCGCGTTCCTTCGAATAAAACTTAAGATTATTTTCTTCGCGAGTACCAACAGTAACAATACCTTCATATGTTTCATTGCGCTCGCCGCGCAAACGGAAAAAATAAATAATAATTCCCAAATTCCAAATGAACAAGAACCACAGTAACACAAGAGGTAAATACGGCCATAGTTTACCAGCATATGGCAATATTCCGAGGAAAAACAAGATGTAAAACGAGTACATTGTTATGTGTCTTACTGTAGCACTGGGTATTTGTAGCCCAACAGCCCCAAAGGACTTGTCGGAAAAATAAGCTAATTTGTCACTAAGAAAAACAAATAGCTTGCCAATGCGTTTTAACAAAATAATTCTCCTGATACAATTTATGCAGAGATAATCGTGCCCAACAGAAGTTTACGGTGACTTGGGTTCTACTTTCAAAGATGTCGCACTTTTGTGACCATTTATTTCCATCTCCCAACGTAGTCTGTCATATGTTAATGATTTTACCTAACACTATCCAATATTTTTTTCTATAGTTTACGAATATAATAACTCGATCTCGATTCTACTCCTGTTGCCATTCCCAAAATAGAAAGATTTACGTCTACTTCTGATTTTGCCAATTACTAAATTAAACCTTAACGCGTCTAAAAAGTTGTCATTAATTCAGGGATTTTTCGGGAACGGATCGGGAGCGGGATCGGGATCGAGTTATTGTTTTTTTCTAGTGGTGCTGGTGCTATAGTTTACACAAAACATGTTGATTATTACGCGTAAAATATGTTTAATAATAAAAACATATTTTTATTCGGAGGTCATTTTTTATGAGAAATACATTGTACTTTGTACTTTTTCTCGCCGTCACCATTATTGGTGTCCATGCAGAAGAGATTTTGATAAAAGTACAGAACGGCCGCGCTTTTTCACAAAAAACTTTGCAGGCCGGAAACACAACCTTCACCATTACTCCCCTTTCCACAACACGCAATACTATGCTGAACAACTGGTATGTTGCAAAATCGGAAGGTATCAGTGAAGAATCTCCTTGGGATATCGCTCACCAAATCGTTACGGAAAACGAACAAGTTATTTATGGTGAACCAAACCGTCCCACAATTAACAAAAATCAACGAAAATTAGCCGAAGCTTTGCAAAAAGAATTTTCTGCAAAAAGAGGTTATGACAGTGATTGGGGACACCCTGACAATGCAGAGGTTTTTGCGTGGCACTTAGAAAACACTCATTCACAGCTAAAAGAAGCGCGTAAAAAAGGCAATTACAAAAGTGGACGCCGTATTCGCGTCGCTCATTTCGACACAGGATACGATCCAGATCATGTCACAACACCTAAAAATGTATGCGGTGATTTAGAGCGCAACTACATAAAAGGTGAAAATGAATTTTCTGCTGTAGATCCAGGGAAAAAAGGTACCCTAGAGCAACCTGGTCATGGAACAGGTACTTTGGGTATTCTCGCCGGAAATCTTGTGCAGCCTTCTGGGAAGAAATTTTCCGACTATCTTGGTGGTGCACCGGAAGTAGAAATTGTTCCTGTACGCCTATCTAATTCGGTAATACTTTTCCAGCTAGATGCTTTTGCAAAAGCAATTGACTATGCTGTGTCCATTAATTGTGATGTGGTGAGTATGTCAATGGGTGGCGTTGCCTCGAAGTTGTGGGCTGAATCGATCAACAATGCTTACGAGCGTGGTCTTGTCGTTGTCACTGCCGCAGGTAACAATGTTGGTGGTGGACTTCCTACACGTTACTTAGTCTTCCCCGCAAAGTTCAAGAGAGTCATCGCAGTGAGTGGTGTTTGCTACGATCACAAGCCTTATTTTAAGACAGACCCTTTCTTCTTTGCGATGCAAGGAAACTGGGGACCGGAAAAACTCATGGATTCAGCGATCGCTGCTTACACCCCAAACATGCCATGGGCAAGACTTGGCAAGCACGACGAGATTGGTAATGGCGGTGGAACATCTTCGGCCACACCTCAAGTCGCCGCTACTGCCGCTCTTTGGTTGCAAAAGTACAACAATTTTAAATTTGCGGAACCATGGCAAAAAGTCAATGCTGTACGCCACGCTCTTTTCAGTTCAGCACGCAAGGACTTAAAAGATTCCAAAAAATATTATGGAAATGGTGTACTACAATCGTCTCAGGCATTAGACGTTCAGCCAAAAACCGACACGGAAAAAATCAAAAAAGACGACGTTTATTCACCATATCTATCACTACTATTTGGCTGGGAAACACGTGACAATTCTCAGGAAATGATTAGTGTAGAAATGCTACAGTTACAACAAAACAATGCCAAACTTTGCGAACTGCTAGAAGATATCGAAGGCAAATCGCAAATAACAACACAGCAACGTCAAGCAATATTTTCAGAGATCCAAAATATCCCTGAAGCATCAGAGGCTTTACGTCAACTGACCAAATAGTGGCATTGTAAATAAAAGATAATAGGTGCGAGAGGAAAATCTCGCATCTATTTGCTCAAGGATATCCAAATGAGATGGCTAGTAAGTGGTTTTCTCTACATAATAATCTGGACAAGTACCTTAATTGGTTTTATTGCCTTATTTGCCGTTAGTGGTTACTTGATTTACTGCGGTCTCGGCTTTGACCTTCTATCTTTTTTGTTTTTTGTCATACCCGGTTCTATTTTCGGTGGAATGGTCGTCGCCCACATATTTATCAATTCCATTCCTAATTACATTTTTGAAAACCTTGATCGCGAAGACGACAAATAGCACTCCGACAACTCTTCCTTACTCTATTTGACAAACGTTCTCGACAACATGTAACTATTTTCACTGTAACAGATAATATGTGACTACGAAAGGATGTAGGTTTGAACCTACAGAAACGATATGCATACTTGGAATACTTTAGAACAAGACATACAGCGTTTTTTTAAACGCACCCAGCAATCTTTCTCCATAGAAGAATTTTGGGATATGTACGAAGAGGGGTTAGATTTACAACAATCCCTAGACGAACTGTTGCCGAACAGTGAACGCGAAAAGATTGCTCCTGTTGTGGATCCTTTAGTACGAGGTCACCACCATTTACAGAATTATCTGTTGCAACACGCTCGTGCTTCTGAAAATAAACAATCTGTTAGAGAATGGTTAGATCAACGCGTCGAGGAACTCGAAGACCGCACGCGTCATGTGATGGGGGATATTGCTCACAGTCGTATCACCGTAGCCGCCGAACTGCAATCGGTTGCTCACGAACTTTTTTTTCTCAAACGACTAGGAAGGCTTATCTACGAAAACGGTGAGAATGTTCTCCCTGACATATTAAATGAAGTTCATCACCTCGTCATGCAGTCAGAAGACGGCAACCCTTTATACCAAGATGAAATTATTCGCGAAGAATTACGACTATTATGCACGCAAGCACTTCGTGTTGAAGTAGACAAGTTTGCCGAAAAAGTTTCAGACAACTTAGAGATATACAAAGAACAACAGCAAGGCTTACACAATTTATGGGCGACTCTGCGTTGGGGCGGAGAAATCCAACCTCAAATAAGTTTGAGCACTCCTGGTAACGAAGATACGCTTGACAAATGCAAGAAACAACGCGATAAAATCAAAGACGAACTGCAACAAGAAATTACAAACTTAGAAGAAAAGCCACGTTGGGAATTTATCGAAGAAATTCTTATCGATGCCCAAGATATGATTGATGATGTTTTGGTGGGCGTAGAAGAAAAGCCACTATATGTGGCGACAAAAAGTTTGGCAGTTGTTCGCGAAGACATCGCGTGGTTAACGGAAATCATTAAACCATATTTAACAAAAGAAATTCCGGAATCTTTAACCAAACAATGGAAAAAATACAACTCACGCAACAAATTTTTTCAGTGCCAAATACAAGATAAAAAAATCCAGTATCGTATGGAACAAATCTTTGGTAAAAAGTTTGCGAAATTTTTTGATAAATTCATCATTTGGTTAATTCTTGGCGTGATTGTATTACTTCTCGTTGAAGAATTGGGAACTTACTCCGAACAAGCACATCGCAATTTCATGTATATCGACACCGCGATTTGCGTCGTATTCTTATTTGAATTTTTCACTAAGTTATTCCTTGCCGAGAGAAGATGGCTATATTTCAAACGTCATTGGTTTACCGAACTCTTACCATCTATCCCGTTTAGTTTGCTCTCGCAATTACCACAACTCAACAAAGTTCAATTCTTGCGTGGTGTACGTCTTGTTCGCGTACTGCGTATGGTACGTATTTTCCGCGTAGTCACATTTTTAATTCGCGGAACGGACCGCTTTGTGCGTTCTTACGGACGTTGGCTCAACCGCAACATTGTATTTTTCGGCAAGAATCATGCGTTGAAGAAAAAAGCCAAACCCACCGTACCACAAAGATTACACACTCTACGCAACGTATGCTTGAACCGTTCACGCTCTATTTTCAATAAAATCCACGAAGACCACAAGCGCATTCCGTTTATGATTTCCTACATCAAAACTCTAGAAATTCAAATGGAAGAAAATATTTCTGGATCTTTAGAAAAAGAGCAGGTCGGCGCTTCTTCCGACATACTCGTCGAAAAGGTAATTCACAACATGCTGTACATAAGCGGAGAACAAGTAGAGGAACACATGGGATATGATTTCCCCATCAAAGTTCACATGTACTTTCGCTTTTTTAACATACCATTACTGCGTTCATTACCTTTTATTCGCAACATCGTACAAAAAAACCGCGAAAGCGACCCAATGGAATTTACCGCATGGTTGGGGCGTTGTGTAGGACGTTTATTACAAGCGGTACTGGCCATGATTTATTGGTTCGTCGATTTATACGGAGTTCTCTCCCCGCCACGAGTTCTCGACCGCATTGGGCATACAATGGTGGAAACATTCAAGAGACCAGCCATTCGTCTAGTCGTCGCCGGTGGAGTTCTTCTCGTCTTAAAGCTATTGTTTCTCGCGTTGCCATGGCTACCACTTGGCGGACTAGTTCTGTTTCTCAATAAATTTTTAGGTCCCGTCCTTCTAGTCGTCGGGGCACTGTGTTGTGTGCCTCTGGTAATTGGAATTTGGCTACGTAACATCGCTGGCGAAGCCACAGAATTTTTTATGCGTACTGCCGAAGCTCAATTTATTAACCTTCTCGAAGATATCAAATTACAAAATGCTGAACGCGATATGCGTATTCTCTACGAGCGCGTTATGCAACCAGAGTTACAAATACTCACCGGTGCTAGTGGAGAATACGGAGAAAAGTGGCTGCTAGAGCAATGGAATAGTAGCTTGGAGGTTGGGGCATGTGTGGAAAACGACACGTGCAATGTCACCACAGTAAAGCAAGCGCGCCTGTGGAACAGACAGCGTCCTGTATTTTTACTATATCGCGACTACTTAGATGGTGCGCCCTTACACCGCAGTGACGTAAAAACCACCGAACAGCTTCTAGGGAATATTGCTATAGAGAATATCCGTCAACATCGTTTAGAGTTTAAACGTCGCGAATCACGAGCACTTGCCAAGCTTGATCTGGAAAGCTCGAAATCGGTATTCGGCCCCTATTTATGGTTTTCTTTTATTACCCACAGTGTTTCACACAACGTTGCCAATTTATTGGTCGAATACAACAAAAACGCCATACCAGAGTCTCTTCTCGCGATGCAATCCTCGGAAAAACTGGATTACTACAGTCGCTGGCTACAATGGCGCTTACAAGACGAATGGGATGGCCACAAAAGCGACATCCAAACCATTCAAAACGATGTTGCCAAAAAAGAAACCGAACGTACCGAATACGACGGTAAGAAGAAAAAGGAAAAAAAGAAGAAAAGACTCAAAAGACAAAAGCCTGTATATGCAACTACGCGTTTCAATGCACTACACTTTTTGACCTTGTCACGCGAGCAAGACCAAAGTATACGCCTCACTTTTGGTGAAGATCTCTACAAATCCTTCATAAAAGATCGTCGCGAAAACATTCGCTATATATTTGGTACTTATCCTCTCTACCTCTTACCTGCTACACAGCGCAAGGTAAACCCTTACAATCTATACCAAAACTATCTAGCGGGAGGAAAAGTCTTTACCTTGCCATTCCGTTTGCTATTTATTTTAGCGGCGTTATTCGTTACGGCGGTAAAATGGTCTTACCAAAAGGTTCGCGAAATCATCAATCCCGACATGCAAAGCGAACCACCAAAAATCATCGCCGATTTTAATGTAGCGGTACGCAAGATAAATCGTATGCGCAAGCCAGTGTACATTGAGTGTATGAAAATAAGAGCGCGTTTTGATTTTGAATACCTAGGACTAGAGTTCGAAGGTTTTCCAGGTCTTTCCACACACGAGGAAAACTTTCGCGATGACTTTTT
Organism: Candidatus Uabimicrobium amorphum; assembly: GCF_009002475.1. Classification (GTDB taxonomy): domain Bacteria; phylum Planctomycetota; class Uabimicrobiia; order Uabimicrobiales; family Uabimicrobiaceae; genus Uabimicrobium; species Uabimicrobium amorphum. Next base: position 6,696,938 of record NZ_AP019860.1, on the reverse strand, counting down.
ACAAAAAGACGAGAACCCCAACTGGTTGGGACTTTTCGAAAAGGACCTAGAATTCATCAGTGCTCTAGATAGTGAACACGACTACTTCTACGACCTCTATGCACGACGTAAAGAAAGACTACACGCGTTCAACAAGTTCTTAAAACAACGTGGCTGGGACCAAGGAAATTTCAGTAAATATATAGAATCCATTGACCCTAACTGGGCATCGCGTAGCAATGAAATTTTGCGCGCACTGGCAACGGCGTATTCCATCAACTACAAAAAGCTTCCGTCGCTATTAAATGCCCGCGATGTATTAGAAACCGCTTTTGACCATGCCATCGAGCACTTAGGCTATGTGCAAAACGATCGCTTTGTCAAAAAGGGCTTGCGCTTCTTCTATCGTACCATGAAGACATGTGCCTACACCATAAAAGACCGCGACTACAAAGACTTTCAACTCTTTTGGTCACAAAGTCGCTTTGCCGATGCTCCGGCAAAACACAAAAAGTGGTGCTGGAAAACCTATCTCGCAAGACGCGCTGATTTAAAAGACGCCTTGTACTTTCTCACCGAAAGTGGTGACGTTTCGATTGCCGAAGACATCATCCAAGACATCATTCGTAATCCAACCCCATGGACAGAGGAACTACTGGCGATTCGCACCGTGCAAACACTCTCGGTACTAGATGTTCTCAATTACCGTGGACATGTAGCGATCTTAGGTGACTATCCAGAAAAAGATATTTACATGGATCGCAAGAATTAAACTAAGCCCGGTTGCAATCGCAACCGGGCTCGTTTTAGAAGATAATATGATTGTTAGAACTATTGGCTCTGCCTCGTTCTTATTCGTTGATGGGATCATTTAGAGAAGCTCATTCATCAGGAGTAAATGCATTGGTTTTTAGCAAACAGTCGTCTAGTTGCTTGCGAATTTCTTTCTCGTTAAGTTTGATACCAATAAAGACGATTTTTTGACATCGATCTCCAAAAACATCGTCCCAATTTTTGCGAATTTCTTTTTGTGATGCCGGATCTTCTGGCCATTGTTCTAATGGCATGCTATCCCACCAGTAGCCAAGGTGTTTAAAGGTCATCATATTACCAGCCTGTGACAGCTCTCCCACAGCATTTGGTCTTGTCGCAACCCAAAAAAAACAATTGTAAAAATTCAAGCGCGATATTTACGACCTGCGCTAACATTTGTGTAACAGTCATGGTTAACATCAAACCGCCGTAATCGAAAAATTCAATTACAAATCATCAGTAAAATTATCCATTTCACGAGTATCTCGCCACCTTACAACCGTTGCAATCGCTTCTTCTAATGAAGAATTTGTTTGTTCATTTACACAGTAACGACGCCATGTAACAGATTTTTGTTCCATTTCGTTATTGCCAATAATCCAAATATTCGGTATTTTTTTGACAATACCTTTACGGATTTTTTTGTTGAATTTATCACCACTGTCATCCATTTCTACACGGATCATCTTTTCGAATAACTGGTCTTTGATTCGAGAGACATATTCCATTACAGTTTCGTTTACAGGAACTAATAAAACTTGTACGGGAGCCAACCAAGTTGGAAATGCTCCCCCGTATAATTCAATTAAAAATGAAATCATACGTTCATGAGTACTAAGGGGGGCGCGATGTATGATAAAAGGTCTTTTTTGAGTGCCATCACTCGCAGTATATTGCAGATCAAATCTCTCAGGCATTACAAAGTCTAATTGACAAGTGGAAACCGTTTCTTCTCTTCCCATCACATTCTTAACTTGGATATCTACCTTGGGGCCGTAAAAAGCCGCTTCCCCGGTCTCTTCTTCAAAATCAATATTATTCTTGTGTAGTACATCACGAACAATATTTTCTGATCTCAGCCACTCATCTTCATTGTTGACAAATTTACTATTGTCTTTTTCGTGTAGAGATAATCGTACTCTAAAATTACCTAGTCGTAATTTATCGTAGTAAAATTTGTACATCTCCATTACTTTTGTAAATTCTTCTTCTACTTGCTGTGGTTCGCAATATATATGAGCATCATTCATACACATCGCGCGAACGCGCAGCAAACCTGATAACGAACCGTGTTTTTCATAGCGAAATACATCGCCGTATTCCGCTAAGCGAATGGGGAGATCTTTATAACTACGCGGCATTGCATCATATATTTTGTGATGGTGTGGACAAATCATCGGCCTAAGGTAGTATTCGTCTTTGTCATCTATTTTCATTGGCGGATACATCGACTCTTTATAATATGGCAAATGTCCAGAACGATAATACAAACTAGCTCTAGTGATAATCGGAGTGGAAACTCTTTTGAATCCATGCTTAAATTCGACTTCATGAACCCATTTCTCTAGCTCTTCGCGAATAACTGTTCCGTTGGGAAGCCACATGGGTAGTCCAACACCCACTTCTTCATCTATATAAAATAGATCTAACTCACTCCCTAATTTTCGATGCTCTCTTTGTTTTGCTAATTCTCTTTTTGCAATATAGTCTTTTAACTCTTGATTGTTCTCAAAGGCCAAAGCATATATTCTTGTCAACATTGTTCTTTTTTCGTCGCCGCGCCAGTAACTCCCTGCAATTTTGTCTAGTTTAAAAGATCCCTTAGGAACTTTGCCTGTATCTTCTAAATGAGGGCCTTCACACATATCCACAAATGGGCCATTCTTGTAAAAATTAAGCTGTCCGTTGTCAGCTTTACCCGTTTCTACAAGTTCTTTTGCATACTCTATTTTATAGCTTTGATCCGTTTCATCTAACATGCTTTCCGCTTCAGACAATGATTTTGTGAAAGTTTGAAAAGCCTGCTTTTCTTTGATAATCTTTTTCATGTTTTTTTCGATTTCTTTAAAATCATCGCTGCTGACAGGCTCTTGGCCAAAGTCGAAATCGTAATAAAAACCGTTGTCGACCGGAGGCCCAAAACCTAATTTAGCGTTTGGTCGAATTTGCAAAACTGCCTGAGCCATAATATGCGCAAGAGAATGCCTCAACTTGTATAATCCGCTATTTTTGTACTCTTCCGTTTTTTCTGACGCTTTCATATAAATAAATCCTCATATAAATGATTGCCACAAATTGTTTTTCGTTTTTTAATTGCTCGGATTAAATATCTAGTGTGATACATAGTATATTTTTGATTTTATAGCAGTTTTGGTTGAGTGAAGTACAAAATTGTCATTCCCGCGCAAGCGGGAAACCAGCATAGCTTATTTTTTTTAAAGTATTTGCTGGATCCTCGATCAAGTCGAGGATGACAAACTGTGTATCGCACTAAACTGGAAAGCGCTGTAAAACCAAAAACATCGACTTTTACGAACATAACGCAAAAGTTTAAGTTTGTTTCGAGAGTTTGATGCAGAGGCTCTTCTTTAAATTAAGGATTGAGCTAACACTCGAAGGATGATGAAGTATCGGAAGGGTTGGCGAATAAAGCTACTTTGGCAAGAGAAATCGTTGCAAAAACTTTTCACATTTTTATACATGTCACTATTGTTTTGTCAAATCACTAGTTAGTAGTCAGCGTTATGTAAATTTTTTACATATATCTATGTAAACTATTTTACACATACTCATATAAGCTGACTACTAGCTAACAGATTAGGAATTGTTATCAATGAAACAAAGTTTGATTGACGAAACTCCCTACATGTGCAGCCTTTGATAAATTTTGAAGCGAAGGCTAAATCTTGTTAGATGACTATAATAACAATGTAACAATTGATGTGAAAGTGTCAAGCCAAAAACGCAATTAAATTGCATTTTTTTAACAGAAAAAGCTTTATTGATTAATGAAAATGCAATTTAATTGCGTTTTTATGTTTAACTGACAACGGTATTGATTTAAAATAAATCCGCAAATTAATAATACGTAATATGTCAGATAATTTAAGGAAGAAATTCATGACAGAAGTAGTTATTCCAAATACATACGAAGAGTGGCTAATTTTAGTAAAATCCAAAGTCCCAGAAGTTCTGTCCAAAAAATCTATTGAAAAACGAATACAAGTATTGAGTAATTCCAACAATTCTGAAGCCGTAGAATTTCGTGACCTCTACGGTGATGAACATAGACAAAGAGTTGTTTCATGGTTTAGACGCGCCCTACGGGAATCGCACGACAAGAATTAAATTTCCTCCTCGTCTGTTTAAAAAACTTGGATAAATCTGAGTATCTTTTCCCGTTCATCATGTTCACGAACATCAACACCAACATGAAAAAACGAGGAAATCTAATAATAAACTTTTGCAAACGCGCAGCTCTTCTTACAATAATTATGTAGTTTAGAAGGAGCTAAAATCCTAAAACAGACGATAGCTATTTTGATAACTGTGTCACACGCATTGATCGTTTTGTGAGCAAAAATAGAAGAAAGGTTTTAAGTTGATAAAAAATTTATTGATAAATACTAGAACATTATTCGTACTAATCGTTGTTTTTTTTTCCTGTGCGTACGCCGAAAAGGAAGCACGTCTTTTGCGTTTTCCTGATATTCACCATCAACATATTGTTTTTACTTACGCTGGTGATCTTTATACCGTTTCCTCCGAGGGGGGTTTAGCAAAACGTCTAACTAGCCATGAAGGTTTTGAGATGTTTGCTCGATTTTCTCCCGATGGCAAAACTATTGCCTTCACTGGCCAATATGACGGCAACACAGAAGTGTATGTTGTACCGGCAAACGGTGGCTCACCAAAGCGCCTCACATATACCGCAACTCTCGACCGCGATTTTGTGTGGGATCGCATGGGACCTAATAATATCGTCATGGCATGGACCCCTGACGGTAAGAATATTGTTTTTCGTTCGCGTATGCGTTCATTCAATAGCTTTATCGGACAGCTCTTTAGCGTCAAGTTAAAAGGGGATATTCCCACGGTCTTACCGTTGCCCAAGGGCGGTTTTTGTTCTTTTTCTGCAGATGGTAAGAAACTCGCCTACAATCAAATTTTTCGCGAATTTCGTACTTGGAAACGCTATCACGGTGGAATGGCCGATGACATATCTATTTATGACTTTGATACAAAACAAACAACTCAAATCACCCAACATAAGGGACAAGATATCATTCCTATGTGGCACGAAAATCGTATTTATTTCATCTCCGATCGTAACAAAACGATGAACCTATTTTGCTATGATTTAGAAACGCAAAAGTTGCAACAGCTTACAGACTTTAACGAATTCGACATTAAATTCCCATCTATAGGTCCCAAAGCAATTGTATTCGAAAATGGCGGATATTTGTATCGCTTTGATTTGGATAATCATCAATACAAACAAATCCCCATTTACATTAAAGGAGATTTTTCTCATAGTCGTCCTCAATATAAAAATGTAAATGAGTACATCACAGGATATTCTCTAGCGCCCGATGGTAATAGAGTTCTATTTAATGCCCGTGGTGAAATTTTTTCTGCTCCCCAAAAACATGGCCCTACGCGCAACTTGACTCAATCTTCCGGAATACACGAACGTTCTTGTGTATGGTCACCAGATGGTAAATGGATTGCTTATATTAGCGATGAAAAAGGCGAAGATCATATATATATTGCACCGACCAAGGATATAAGCTTAACAAATATTCTCGTAAATAAGGCCGATACCTATAAATACTCGTTGTCATGGTCACCAGACAGTAAGAAAATTATGTGGGGGGACAAAAAACTACGCTTGCGTTATGTCGATATTGATACAAAGAAAATTACAGAAGTCACGCAAAATAAAAGGTGGGAAATTCGCGACTATTCTTGGTCTCCTGACAGCAAATGGATTACATTTTCACAAGACGTAGATGCTGGCCAACAAGTCTACCTCTATTCATTAGATAAACGGTCATTGAGAGCCGCCACATCTAAATGGTACAACGCCAGAGGACCGGTTTTTAGTGATGATGGAAAATATCTATTTTTTGTTTCGCAACGCAATTTTTCTCCTACTTACAGCCAAACAGAGTGGAACCACAGTTATCAAGATATGGATAGTCTCTATTTTACTATTTTAAGTAAAGACACGGCATCTCCTTTTATACCTAAAAGCGACGAAGTTACGATTGTGGATGATGCCGTCGAAAAAACTTCCAAAAAAGGTGACAACAAAAAAGAAACCATACGTATAGACGATGGTTTGGAAACGAGAACTTTAAGTCTCAATATTACCAGGGGAGGTTATTACAATATATCGGTGGTCAACAACCACATATACTATATACGCAAATCAAATTTGTGTGTGTATAACCTCAGTACACAGAAAGAGATAGTACTAGGAGAGGCGCGTAATTACCAAATTTCTGCACGTAAAAAGCATATGCTTGTAAGTCATAAGGGAAATTACTATGTCATTCCTCTGCCCAAAGGAGGAAAGTTAGCTCTCAAAAAACCTTTAAACCTATCGCAAATGAAAATGACTCTTAACCGCAAGGAAGAGTGGCGACAAATATATCGAGAATGTTGGCGACAAATGCGCGACTTCTTTTACGCTCCTAACATGCATGGAGTCGATTGGGACAAAATATACGATCGCTATCTGCCACTTGTTGCGCATGTCAATCACCGAGCAGATTTGTCGTATATAATAGGTGAAGTGATCGGTGAACTCAATGTTGGTCATGCTTATGTTGGGGCCGGTGATATGCCTAAGCCGCAGAAGATTTACACTGGATTACTAGGAGCGGAGTTGGAAAGAGATGCATCGACATCTTATTATCGCATTCGCAGAATTCTCAAAGGACAAAACTGGAATTCTAAATTACGTTCTCCACTAGAGGCTATGGGTGTAAACGCGAAAGTGAACGATTATATCCTCGCGGTGAATGGAGTTGCTACCACTGATATGGACAATATCTATCATCATCTTCTGGATACCGCAGGAAAGCAGGTTGTTCTTAGAATCAATAGTAAACCCCAAGAAAAAGGCAGTCGAGAAGTAACCGTAATTCCTGTTGCCAACGAAGAACATCTGTATTATTACAATTGGGTCCATGATAATATCGAAAAAGTGGAGAAACTTGGAAAGGGTCAGGTTGGCTATATCCATATTCCTGATATGGGAGTTGAAGGATTGAATCAATTTGTCCGATATTTTTATCCACAACTAAAGAAAAAAGCGTTGCTGATTGACGTACGTGGTAATGGTGGAGGTAATGTCTCCCCTATGATCATCGAACGTTTGCGTCGCAAATTGGTGATGGTCAATATGGCAAGAAATATTATGCCTGGCACAAACCCTGGAGGAATGCATTTAGGACCTAAAATATGTTTGATGAATGAACACTCAGCATCTGACGGTGACATTTTCCCTTATCGTTTCAAAAAACATGGTCTTGGAAAATTAGTGGGCAAAAGATCATGGGGGGGAGTTGTAGGAATACGTGGTTCATTGCCGTTATCAGATGGTGGTTATTTATTTAAACCGGAGTTTGCACCTTATAGTTCAGATGGGAAAAAATGGCTTATAGAAGGACACGGAGTAGACCCTGATGTCATCATTGCCAATGATCCGGCTCTAGAATTTTCAGGAAAAGACCAACAGTTGGAAAAAGCTGTTGAAATTTTACTAGATGAGTTAAAGACACAGAGTCAATCTTTGCCTAAAATACCTGCTTATCCCGACAAAAACTAAAGTAAATATTAATTTCATATAAACATCCTGATAAACAAAGTGTAATTTTATTTTGTTTTTGTCAGGATGTTTGATCAATGAATTGTATGTTGCAAGTCATAGGACGAAAATGTTTAACCACTTTCATTTTGGCAGTCTTGACAAATACCGAAAAATTCCAACTTGTGAGACACATCTTTATAGCCCTGCATCATCAAAATTTTCTCCATTTCCTTGACAAAACAATATTTTACAATTTCAATTTTATGGCAACTACGACACATTATATGGTGGTGATGTTCTAGGCACTTATATTCGTAACGTGAGATGTTGTCACCAAAATCGCATTTCTCAACAATCTCATGTTTTTCAAATTTTTTTATACACCGATACACTGTTGTACTATCACAATTCGAAATTTTTTGGTGTATTTCTTCAATCGAAAATGGCCCATGGTTCTGTATTAGAAACTCTAAAATAGATTTGCGAATTTTTGTATTACTGAGCTTTGCTTTTCTTAATATATGAATACTACAAATATTGTTATTGCTCATGATTTGCATCCATGTCCTAAAAAAATGTACCTATCATAACAGCTCTAAAAAAACAATCGGATTGCATTTTTAGACACAATCCCTTTTTTTTGCAATAAAATAAATCTTTAACGAAAACCCTCATGAATAATGGCTATTTTATTGTTGGGCATTTTATTATTGTTAGACTTTCAGTTTATTGTATTTACAAATAACCTCCTCACAAACAACTTTACTGTGTTTTACACATTTAAAATCTTTAGTTGGTGCACTCCATGAGTTGTTTTTCCCATTCACCATCAATATCCGCAGCAATTATTTCAACACGGCTTTCCACACATTCATCAAGTGCTATTTCTGTTAAAATTGCGTCAGAAGTTAGGTTGTAAGCAAAGATACCATCGTCAGTAATAAAAACACCCTTTAGACGCTCAACATTAAACCCACTAAACAGCAAAAACAATTTTTTGCGGTTAAAGATCCAGTCAGGTGTAATCCTCCACCCGATACTTTTAAAACCTTCTCCATTATTTTCAGCTTTTACATATCCACATTGTGGAATGGGTATATCGTTCAGGGAAATTTTTTGCTTTTTTTGATGAGCATGCTGGTGCTTCGTTGTCACAGAAGCTTGAGTGACACCTTCGAGCCAAGAAGATTCAAGAATACCTTTTTTCGTAATCACAATTTTTGCATGTTGCGCCCTTTGCATTGCCGCATAGGCCTTTAAAGAATTGCAATCCGTCTCCTGATATAGATCAGATTTATTGCCTACAATGACATCAGCAATAGCAATTTGTTGATTAAAGGTTTCATTCTCCGTATAACGACGATCGGACAAAAGGCGTGCATCCACAAGTGTAACGATTTGATGAAGAGAAAGGCACTCTTGATAGTGCTCACTGGACAGTACATTTAACACCTCTAGCGGATGACCTAAACCCGTCGGTTCAATGAGTAGTCGATCGGGCTGTGCTTGAGCAAGCAATACGTTCAAAGCAATTTGCATTGGTAATCCTGCCATACAACACATGCAACCTCCTGGAACCTCACGAATAAAAACCCCCTGTTTTTCTCCATATTTTCCTTCAAACATACTACCATCTACACCAATTTCACCAAATTCATTAACTAAAACAGCCCATCTTTCATTTTCTGGCTTACTTTTTAACAAATGTAAAATTGCAGTAGTTTTTCCTGCGCCAAGAAACCCAGTGATAATATTGGTTGGTGTGCCTAAAATTTTTTTTCTTCTTTTCATATCACCTCTTCAACCTTCATCTCAAAACATCTTTTCCATCTTGAAACCAACAACAAAAATGCAATCGACTTGCATTTTATTATTGTAACATATACAATGACAAAATGGGCAACTACACCTTTCATTTTGTAGAAAAATATTTCCCAGGCCCATATTTCTTTTAATTACAGAAGTTTCCGTGTTCCATTTTTTTGTAATGGCAACTTCTGAACAAAATTGACAACCTATTTTTTTCTGCATTTCGATTGCGTTTTACTGAATCTTAGTTCATTTTTCGCAAATAGATGTATAAATTTTAAGGAACGACAATATGCTTACTAGGCAAAGAATAGCCATTATCATTTCAATGATTTTATTACTCACCCCTTTGGTATTTTCTCAAAATCAAAGAAGAACGTATCTTAAAATGGCCTCTTGGAATATAAGAATTCTTTCGGATGCTAGCAGAACTGACAGTGAATTGCGAAAAATCTCCGAAGTGGCAAGAGAGTATGACTTGTTGTCGATCATTGAACTTCGTGATGAAAAGGTTCTTAAAAGATTAACTCAAATTATGGACGAGACCTCTTCGAAAAAGTACAAATACGTTATGAGTTCTGGTGTTGGCAGTGGTACCCATATCGAATACTATGGATTTATCTATGACTCCAGCTTTATTAAAGTAATCACAACGCCTAAGTTGTATTCTGGAAAATTCAAATTCGCGCGAAAACCCGCGACGGCAAGTTTTAAGGCCGGGAATTTTGATTTTACAATAATAACAACACATGTTATTTGGGGAAAATCAACCATTCCACGTAAAAAAGAAGTTATGGAGATGAGTAACGTTTTTCGCAATGTCGAACGACGTGGAAATGAAAAAGATATTATACTAATGGGGGACTTTAACCGAAACCCTGGTGGCGAAGAATGGAATCCTTTAATAGGACAGTCATCTATGTATATGGCTTTTGATGGTTTTGAAAAAACCATGATTAAGGATACCAACTGCTATGACAATATTTTTTTTAAATCCATGTATCTTCGTGAATGGACAGGCACAACAAGAATAGATCGTTTTGATGAAGATCATTTTTATAACAATGATCCGAAAGCCCATGAAGTAGCTAGTGATCATAGACCTGTTTATGCCCGATTTAGAATTACAGGGGCAGACGATGACTAACTTGTAAATTTGGCAATAAATACTCATCAGCTCTCAAAAGTGAATATGTCAAAGAAAAATTTTGAGCACGCCTATTCTATTAATTGCTACAAAATGAAAGACGAAAACCAATATTGTGCTTGCGGCAGTTAAGCAAGTAGCTAAAGTAAAAAGATGAGCGACGGAGGTCACGATTTTTACGATTTAGAAGGTAAGATGTGTTCGGTCCTTCAAGATTAATCAAAACAGCAGCTAAATAACAAAAGGATTTTACCATGGAAACATTTATGACACAAAAAATGAGTGATGTGACTGTTTGCTTTGTCGCCAATAATAGCGAAGTTAAAGCCCAAGAAGTTGAATACTGTATTTCAAGTGGGTTTGTTCGTATCTCTACATCTGACGAAGTTCAAATAACACATATAAGCAACGTTGTGTTGAAAACAAAAGCCTAACTCCCTGAAAGTTTATCCAAATTCCTCAGCTGAAAAAGCTGGGGAATTTGGATATTACTAAACCTAAATTTAAAACTCCATCGTGTAGAAATAAAAATGAAAAATTCTGTAATACTTATCGGTAAGGAAAGTGTTGGTAAAAGTCAACTTATTCGTTCATTAACTGGTAAAAATGCCATCTCAGAAAAAGTAAAAGGCACGACAATTAATATTCAGTCTTACGAAACAAGTCAGTTCCACTTTATCGACACTCCAGGAATTCTTCTGGAAACAGACTCCCTCACAACCAAACTTGCATTAAATGAAATCCCAAATAGCGATTGTGTTATTTTGGTAATCACAGCCACTTCTATTGATAAGGACTTATCGGATCTTTTGCCGTTAGTTCAAGACAAGCCAGGAGCCATTATTATTACCCACTGGGATTTAGTAAAATCAAAGATCCACACAGAAATATTGCAAAAACTGGAACAGGAAGTAGGAATTCCCATCATAAACGTTGACACAAGAAATATTTCCTCTGATGAAAAACAGCACATACTGGACACTTTAACAAAGCCGCAAATATTCAAAAAAGCAAAAGTCACTACTCAAGTAGAATTTACTCTCAAGCCGAAAAAAAGTATATTTGAAGTTCCCTTAGTGGGAAAGTTATTCGCAATATTGTTGCTTTTATTGCCAGCTTGGGTTGCTGTCAAATTTGCTATTTTACTGGCCGATAATCTTTATGATACCGTTTATAATGGCCTAAATCCGATTATTCAAAAAATTAACAATCTACCATCTCCCATCAGCCACCTGTTGGGAACAGACTATGGAATTATTTCGATGTTTCCATTTTTGGTTTTGTACGCATTGCCAACAGTTTTTCTTTTTGCCATTATTTTATCTTTGTATAAAACAAGCGGCTTGGTTGATAGACTAACATTAACAATTCACCCATTGGTAGCTCCCTTTGGTATAGTCGGACGTGATGTTGTACGCATTGTAATGGGTTTTGGATGTAACGTACCAGCAGTGATCAGCACAAGATCTTGTTCTTCTTGTACGCGTGGTAATTGTATTTCGGCCATTTCTTTTGGTGCAGCTTGTTCTTACCAACTTCCTGCCACAATTGCGGTTTTTGCCGCGGCTAAAATGGATTACTTGATTATTCCATATCTTCTAATTTTAGCCATCACGACTTTGATTTATCTCTGGGTAACAACGCCCAAAAAGGCAAGAATATTTAGTAGTAAATTGGTTATTAGCGAACGAGATTTTATGCAGTGGCCTTCACTAAATGCAACAAAAGCAGAAGTCTTTGCGTTAGTGAAAGAGTTTTTCAGGGTTGCTTTTCCTATATTTATAGTTATTTGCTTAATTGCAGGAGTGCTAAATTGGTTAGGCGTTATTGAAGCACTGGCTTCACTCATGTCACCAGTAATGACTTTATTTAATCTTCCGGGAGAAGCAGCGGCAAGTGTTGTATTGGGATCCATCAGAAAAGATGGTATTGCAATTGGACTTCTTAATCCTGCGATGGATGGGATCAAAATTGCCATAAGTCATCCAGTTCAGATATTGACAGTGGTTTATCTGGCAGGTGTTTTACTTCCTTGCATTGTCACATTATTTACTGTGGCTAAAGAAATAAACGTAAAATTTGCCTTAAAACTTACACTAAGGCAAATGATTGCCGCGATTATTTTTAGTCTTTTTATTGCTTGGATTGGATATCTAATATGACACTGCACAAATAACCTATTTGACAAAAACAACATCGCTAAAATTTCATCTTTACTTTAAAACCTCAAGAGGTGCAACGTAACGTGCAACCCATGTGCACCTCTTATTTAAACAACATCAATTTACCTTTACCTACTTGGGAATTTCACTGTATTTGATATCGGTATTTTGCCCTTCGCCTCCTGACTTTCCATCAGCACCTAACGAAATAATATCAAATTGTGTATGAGATCTTTTATATAAATACTGATTGCCCCAAGGATCACATGGAATTATTGTGATTAGGATATTTCCTCTTTTATCTGGAATGGTAAGATCGATTAAGTTTTTAGGGTACTTTCCTTTTTTGATACGATAAACTTCAATCCCATAACCTAAATCGCTAATCTGTGCTTCTGCACGGCGTATCAATTTATCTACGCCGAAAATTTCGCCATGGAGAAGAGCCAACAAAAAGCCACAAGAAAAAGCGAATATTGCGACTTTGATGAGTAAAGATCCTCGTGTACTTTTGTATTTTTTCATCATCTTCTCCTTCAACTCAAACGATCATGGGCTTGTCTTTTACTTCTGTTTAGAAGACGTATGTTCTCTAGAATTGTTTAGTAGAAAAATTTAACAAGTTTCTAGAAGTCCCTTTGGTCTGTTGCACTATGGTTTTCTGATTGTCGTTTATAATTAGCTTGGAAAAAAAACGGAGGTGTATCCCAAAATTTTAAAATTTTCTAAAATTAGCCCCATCATCAATAGAGATATTGCTACTAAACAAAAACAGGTCCGACTGCATGACAATCGGACCTGCATCAAACCTTACGGTAAACAAATAGGAGGTAACTCAAAAGTTCTAGGTACCTAATTTCACCACCTTCATCAAAAATGAGCCTATCGATTTTGTTAGCGAGGCAATTTTGCTTACGTGTTTTGAGAGCTCTTCTAACTTTGTGATACTCACACCAGATATTTGCTCTATTTTTTTCAAGATTTTTTCTCGTGTCGAAACATTGGCTGACGCGTATGCTTCGAGTTGTTCTTTCATTAACTTTCCTGTTTCTTCGTAACCATCTACGGCATCTTCCATCTCGAGTATTTTGTCAATCATTTCGTCGATGGTGTCATTGGAAGCCTTGAGGTGCTCTTGAGCTTTATCTTGTTTTTCTTCAAGTTCGTTTATCTTTTGTAGGTCTTGCTTCTTCTTATTTTTTGCTTTTTTAAAATAGGCAAATCGGTTTTTTGTTTTCTTTCTCAATCTTGCAATTTTCTCGTCGAGTTTATCTATCTTTTTTTGTTCTTTTTCCACTTGTTTATCGAGCTTTGTGGCCTCTTTTTTCACTTTTGCAATGTCTACTTTAAAATTTTTGAGTGCTTGTTCATAAGAAGATAGATACATTTTCGCTTGTGTTTGCCAATCTTTGTCTGTGGTGGCTTTGTTGAGCAAAATTTTGAGACTTTCCTTTTCCGCTTCTATTGTCCCTTTGATTTTTTCTTTGCGTACATTGATCAAGTCTCTTATACCGGAAACAATTGTCAGAGAAGCGGCGATCACCGATGCTGAACCTGCCACAATCGCAAGTACTGAAGCCGGTGCCCCAGGGTTCCAAGATGTTCCCGCCACCGTTGCCAATGTTCCTAAAACGGCAGTCGCAATTGATATTGCTCCTCCAAGAATCTTTATCCCAATTTTTAAACCCTTTTTGATCTTCTTTTTTTTCGCTTTACTAAGCTCTTTATCGTTATCAACTATGTGATGCCATTCTTTTCGGATAATGTCTTTTGCTTCTGCAACAATGTCTGCTTTTTCTTTTTTGTAATACTTTGCAAATCTTTTCTCTACCTTTTCAATTTGCCCTTTTATTTTGACGGGGTCAGAATCAGGTAGTTCCATTTGCTCCAGCAACGTTTTGATTTGATCGTTCTTTTCTTCTATTTTGTCTTCGAGTTCTTTGGTTTGTTTTTTGAAATATTTTTGCAAACGCCGCTCAATCATCTTTATTTCTATTTTCGACGGTGGATGATTTTCGGGGAAACGCACGTTAATTTTGACATCTCCAGAAGGTTCCTCTATGAATTTCTCGTCGCATTTGATAATGTCAAACTTAAACTCCACTCTTTCGGCATTTACGAAACCTGTGAATGCACAAATTACCATAAAAATCAATAAGAACGATTTAAAATTGAAAGTTTTCATAAGGTCTTACCTTTCTTTTTTTTGATACCGTTTATACCGGGATGAGATTGTTAACTCGTAGAATATAAACAGCAATTTTCCCGCCAATATTCATTTTTTGACGTGAAAATAAACATAGATCAAACCAGGAAGGTTTTCGGTAATTGTGCAAGGTATCACAATAAGCCTACTTTTTGCGCTTTTATGCAAAAAAGCATTCATTTATTAACAATGTTGTTAACAATGCTAACATTTACTTTGGATTTAAAACGTTACACGTATTAGATTTTTCGACGTAGCAAACGATCCATATCACATTCCTCATCGGGAATTACCTGTTCAATATCGACATTGGCAAAAGAGTTAAGAATTTCTTGTGTATCAACCTCTCTCAATAGGTTATTGTATGCCTCTAGACGCAGTTGTTGCATTTGCGTTTCAATACGGTTTAAAATCCATGCCTCTGTGAGAGAGTATTCAGGTAGTACTCTTGTTATATTGCTCAAGCGCAAAGTTGCTAAGAGCACCAACCAACATGTCATTTTTCCACGTGCACTACATGCAAAATTTTCGTCGCTACCGAGTGAAGAACTTTGCAAAACAGAATCTAGTTCTTCTAAATAGCTTTTAAGATCTGTTGCTTTTAGATGTGCGAACACTTTTGTACGTCGGCTGCGCAATTTCATGAGCTGTCCACAGTAGTAAAGTAGAGTTTCCGAAGGCCCTTCAAAGATGCGTAGTGCACGAGCGTCGACGAAGAAATAGGCAAGTAAATTGTTTTCGCTATAACCTCTCCCTCCCAAAAGTTGTAGAGCGTCATCGACGACATCTCCGAGAAACTCCGTTCCCGTAATTTTGGCGACCATGTGAATTTCGGGAATGATGATGCTTTGTTGCAACAATTCACAGGTTGTGTAAACCAAACTTTCCACAGCGGAAATTTTAGCTCTACAGGCATTGATTTTCATTTTTGTGGCAGTATTGTCAATGAGGAGCCCGGTATTAATTTTACGCCGTGATGCGTAGCGTATGGTGTAGACTAAACAGCGTTTCATCGCCCCTAAACTCATTGCTGCGACCCCTAGTCGCGTAAATTGCATGATATCATTGGCGATGATGTAACCTTCTTCTACTTTGCCAACAATATCGGAGTCTGGCACAACGACATCGCGAAATAACATGTGGTTTTGCACGGAACCGCGCATTCCGATGGACAACTGTTCTTCACCAACGCTAAAGCCGGGCGTTCCGTTACGAACAATACACGCGGTCATACTATTGGGGATTTGTTGTTCTCCGGAGTGCTTTGCAATGACGCATGTGACCCCACACCAACTTCCCATACCAATCCACATCTTTTGTGCATTTAGTAGATATTTGTTTTCTGCCGTTTTTTTTATGGTACTTGTGATTCCTTGAATATGAGATCCTGCTTGTGGTTCGGTCATGGCAAAAGAAGTCAACATTTGTCCTGTGGCCAAAACAGGCAAAAATTCGTCGCGAAGTTGCTGCGAACCGAAATTCACAATAGGGCGTATTCCCATATTGTTTTGCCCTACCATGGACGCAATCGTAAGGTCAATACCTCCTAATTGTTCAATCACTTTACAAGACTCATAATGAGAAAGTCCCAATCCGCCGTATTGCTTTTCTATTTGAATGGCAAAAATTCCCTGCCGACCAAGCTCTAATATTACGTGCGGCTGTATGCATCTACGATCATTTTGCAAACGAAAATTGACCCGAGTTTGCGCAAAAGTTTTTAACCACGATGTAATTCTCTCGACGTTTTCTGACATAAAATCATCCCTCGATCATTGCGTTTTGCGAAATGTCTTGCACCAACTCGCGGACAGTTTTATCACTAAAAAAAAGTTCGACAGGAACTTCAATATCGTATTTTTCTTCAATATAATTGATTAAGGATACCCCCGTTAAAGAACTTAACCCCAGATTTTTTACCGGAAGGTCAAGGTGAATAGCTTCGCTGTCTACGGCAAGTAAGGTTGCCAAATGTAGTTGAAGATCTCTTTCTATATTTAAGCCAGATGTTGACGACATAGGGGGAGTAAAGCCGCGTATACTTTGGGCAATAACATCAAGTTTCCCATCAAGATACGCCTTACGGCATATGTGACGTTGTATTTTCCCGCTGGTGGTTTTTGGCATATGACCAGGTTTTATAAATACAACATTGTATATTTCTAGTTGAAATGAGCTAGAGATTGCCGCGCGAATAGCTGTTGCGACTTGCTCTATATCCACTCTGCGATCCATCAACTCAAAAGCGAGTACAATTTTTGCTTGTTGGTCACTATCTATCGTAAATGCCGCCCCACTGTTCGCACGAAGCACCTCGTGACTTTGCTGAGCAATACTTTCCAAATCATGGGGATAATAGTTCTTACCGCGCACCACGATAATATTTTTTCGACGCCCCGAAACAAAAAGTTCGCCATTTTTCATAAATCCCATGTCCCCGGTACGCATTACATGACTTGCGATGCCAGAAATGCTTTGTGTAAATACTTTTGCCGTTTCTAGAGGATTATCCCAATATTCTTGCGCAATACTCGGACCCGCGACGTAAATTTCTCCTTCTTCGTCTTCGCAACAAATTTCTTGGGTATCGGGATTCAAAATATACAACTGTACGTCGTTAGCACTGTGCCCACAACTAACAAAGGTGCTACCTTTTTTGTAGTAAAGTGCTGGTTGTTCTTCGCGAACACCACCACAAACCATCAAAGTAGCTTCGGCTAAGCCATAACAAGGATAAAAAGATTCATGGCGAAAACCATAGGCCGCAAATTTTTTATGAAAGCGTTCTAATGTACTTATTTGAACAAACTCCGCGCCATTGTATGCAACTTTCCAACTGGATAAATCCAGGTTGCGGCAATGTTCCTCTTTAATGTTATCGATGCACAACTCATATGCAAAGTTAGGTCCCCCGCTTATTTCAACTTTGTATTTAGAAATGGCCTGAAGCCAACGCAAAGGTTTGCGTAAAAAATCAACAGGTGCCATGCACACCGTTGTTGTGTGACTCACCAGAGAAACAAGAATACTACCAATTAGCCCCATATCGTGATAAGGCGGTAGCCAAGTAAAACCGACAGTATCCAAAGTGATTCCGAACTGTTTTTGAATAAAACGAATATTGTGACATAAATTTTTATGACGTAGAACAACGCCTCGTGGTGCAAGTGTACTACCCGAAGTATATTGGATCATGGCAATATCATTGCACGATATCACCGGCAGAGTTTCGTTAGCACTATTCTCCGCGAAAGCATCGGTATAAAGCCATAAAGAGGTGTCTATGTCGCTAATCTTTTGTGTTTTCATAAGCTGCTGTGTTTTTGTGTTGCTCAAGACAGCGGTTGCATTCGAATTGCAATAGATGGCCTTAAATCTTTCTACGGTATTTTTGCGCGGCAGATAGCAAGGGATGGCAACAACATTGGCATATATACATCCAACAAAGGCTTTAATAAAGTCCAGTCCCGGTGGATAAACGAGTAAGACATGTTTTTTCGTGAGATTATCATTCATGAGTTGTTGTGCGATGCGACGGGCACACTTATCTAACTCGCCGAAACTCAAACGCATTTCACTGTTTTCACCGTCTTCGAGAAACACAAATGCATCTTTGTGTGAATGTTCCATAGCACTGTATTGCAATAAATCGCGCAAAGTTTGTGAATCTTCTGTTGTAGAGCAAATCGTCTGCGGTGAGAGTTTCTTATAATAACGCCTTGCTACCTGTGTGGTTTTTATCCCCAATGAATTTAACTCGGACTGCATTTTTTGATTGGTGGCTGTTACCTGCACGACGTTTACCGTTTGTAGATTTTTATGACGAAGAACCATATCTTTTATTTCCCGAAAAAGAATCGCATTCGTTCCTTTCCCCTGAAACTCGGGAACAATGCCAAAACCATTGATCACTAGACCACGGGGTTCTTGCACTGCTGCGGAAAATATTTTTGGATTGTAGATACCTTGACACTGACGCAAAGCATCAGAAAAATCGGGAAATCCGAGTATTGCACTGATCATGGTGTCTTTGTAAAAGATTGTCTTGATAAATTCAGGTACCAATCCTTTTTTTACACGTTGTGTGATCGAAAAATATATTTGTTGCGCATCGGCGTGCCCCAAATTGTGATTTTGTGCGAGCGATTGTTGCAAAGTGCCCAAAATTTGTTCTACGGGAATACTATTTACATCGTCATAACTTTGTACACAAAGTTCTCGATCATCTTCTATTTTGTCTGCTAACTCTTCCAACCACTTTGGTAGTTCGAAATAACGACGCTCTATGTGGTGAGAGGTAAAATCAAGCTCTCTAGCAAATTCATTTTCCTCGAATAAATTCACATAGTAAGAATGATGGTAAGGAGCCATATCCATTATTTGCGAAGATTCAAAGCCGCGAATTAAAATACCATCCCCTTCGAAAAAGTCGAGGCGTTGCGGGCCGGAGATTTGCGTGGCGTTGTTGTGTTGTGCCCATTTTTCGGCTGTGTCAAAAAGCATTTTCGCTGTTTCACTGTGATTTTCACATTCAAATAAAGCAAACTGCGCACATGGTTGTTGTGGCTTTTTCATTAGCATAACCCGGCCTACATCGCGATCATTGCGCGAAGCAATAAAAAAATCCACTGCACACGATTGATGAATGGGATGAAGTTCGCGATTCAAATATAGACGAATATCGTTGCGTAAGGGTGGTACCCAATATGTATTATCTTTGTAAAACTGATAAGGGATTTCGATAAAACGTTCTACATCCGCTTCTATCTTTGTGTCTATTTGAGTGATTTTTATCATGGTAACGACTCCTTAATTACTAGACAAAATGATTCTTTAATTCATTGATGTACTGTAAATGTTCGAGGACAACAGAAGTGTGTATTCCAAAATCAATCAGACACGCGATTTCATCAACTCCTGCTTGGAAAAAATCATTGGCGAGAGATGCACAGTGGTCAACGGTACCTAACATTGCAGCAGTGCGAAAATAACGTTCAAAGGCAAATTGCAACATCTTTTCCTGGTCTTTGTGGTTGATCTCACGCAAAGTTTGCGATTCTTTTGACCACAAATCCGTCGCACTTTTGAGGTAGTCGCAAAAAGGTTTACGGACAATTTTACGTATGTTGTCTTCGTCTTTTCCGACAAAACAATGCAACATAAGAGTTACATGCCCGTACTGGTGGCCGTTTTCGCGTAGAGCTTGGCGATAACGTAATATTTTACTGTGCAGTTGTTGCGGATTTTGAAACAATAAAGCCGTTAAAATATTGTAACCGTGTTTTCCGGCATCGACAAACCGTTCTACGGAACTACTGCACGTTAGCCATACATTCAATTCTTTTTGTTGTGGCTTTGGGTAGACACAAATCGGTATACGATTTCCTGTCGCATCTTTGAAAAGTACATCCTCCCCAGCCCAAAGTTTCTTAATCTTTGCGATTCTTTCCAAATTGATTTCATGGCGCCTTGTGTAATTTTGCGGTGCAAAAATAAAGTCACTTTTACTCCATCCTGCGGCAATCGATAAATCGACACGTCCTTGTGAAAGATTATCAACTACTGCCCACTCCTCGGCAACACGTACCGGGTGATGTAGAGGTAACACAACACTTCCGGCACGTAAACGAATTTTTTGCGTGGTTGTCGCAAGAGTTGCCGCAAGAATTGCAGGGCTGGGATATAAGCCACCAAAAGGATGGAAGTGTCGCTCCGGCATCCACACCGCGCAAAAATGATTGCGATCGGCAAATTGAGCGCTCTTTTGAAAAAGTTCGTACTTATTGCGTTGACGATCGCAGTCACTGCTTGAAAAGTACAGTATACTAAACTGTTGCTTGGAGTTATTTGTCACAAGTGATCACTTTCATTGTACAGTTCGATAAAATTTCCTACCTCAAACTAAGCATATTGTGTGCCAATCACCATAAGAACTCTCACAAGCTTGCGCCCGTCTCTTTTTTATACGCTTTCGTGTTTTTTCGTCACTTTGTACAAACTCCACGAGTAATCATTTATTTTGATAAAAATTATCAAACTCGATAATTTCTACGTGCATGAACGAACATTCCACGGGGCAATTTTATTTTGTTTTACGGCAATGAACGAGACTTTGAGCCCTCAAGCAAAAGATCTCTAACGTATTTTGTTTTTGGTATACAAGTTGCTTTATATGATTTGCATTCATCGGTGGGAAAACGATCAAAACCGAATTGTTGGAGTAAATATTAGAAGGTGAAAACAATGACTAGACGAACATTCATAATACACATAATTGTTTTTTGTAGCGTAGTATTTACAATACTTTATACAATGCATAACCTGAATGCATCGCGATATGTAGTTGATCGCGAAGTGAGCAATACACAATTGCAAATCCCCAGTTGGCAAGAGGCACGAGAAAAAGAGCAGGGTTTTTTTGGAAACTATGTCAAATGGTTTGTGCCTATATTTGTCTCTCTCATTCTCATCGAAGTACTCGCCGCCAAAATAATGAAACGTCGTTTGTATCGTTTAAACGACTCCATCTGTGACTTAAGTTGCGGAATAGCCGAGCAATTGAGCACCATTACCGTTAAAGCCGTGCTATTTGGCTCTTACACATTGGTGTATGAAATATGCAAAGTAAAAGGTGTTCTACTGTTTCATCTTCCCAATGATATTTTCACATGGCTGATCGCGTTTATTCTAATAGATTTTGTCTATTACTGGGTACATCGCTTTAGCCATACAACTGCGATTGGCTGGGCAGGTCACTGTGTTCATCATCAAAGTGAAGAATTCAATTTTGCAGTTGCCCTTCGCCATGGAATTTTACAATCGCTTTTTAACTTTTGGTTTTACCTTCCTTTAGCAATCATAGGTTTTCATCCGCTGATATATGCCTCCACAAAATCACTCAATACCATATATCAATTTTGGATTCACACCAAGTTGGTCAACAAAATAGGAATCATGGAAAACATTTTGAATACACCTTCACACCATCGTGTACATCACGGAAAAAACGAACAGTATATCGATAAGAATTACGCCGGAGTATTCATCGTGTGGGATCGTTTGTTTGGCAGCTTCGCCCCAGAAGAAGAAGAGGTAGTTTACGGAACAGTGGCCCCCATTAATACATGGAATCCCTTTACTGCAAACTTCCAGTTTTTAGGGCATTTACTGCAATTAAGCTACCAAGCTCCTTTCTTCATCGATAAATTCAAACTATGGCTAATGCCTCCTGGTTGGACTCCACGAGAAACCAAAATCGCAACACAAAAGCACTACGCGTTTAGATATAAATACAATCCAGCGATAAGTGCCAAAGCTGCGATCTATGCGTCTGCACAATTCGTGATGACCGCATTTTGTGCTATTTTTTTGTTCGGCAAGTACAAATATTTGGGAGTAGAGAAGTTTTTCATGGTAGGCTTTGTTGTATTTTCACTTATATGCGTCGCCGCTATTTTTGATAAGAAGTCATGGGCTTTTCGCGCCGAATGTGCACGCTGGTGTTTTGCCATAGGCTTGTATTTTTTTTGGACCCATACATCGTAATCGTCACCGCGCCCCTAGCCGTAGCCGTAATCGTCACCGTAGCCGTAATCGTCACCGTGACCGTGACCCTGACCGTGACCCTGACCGTCAATCCCATTGACCGTCACCATAGTAGTTACGGTCAACGCTTGTATGCGAATATTTTCTTCATACGCAGAAAATGAATTTCGATCAAATACCACGTAACAATAGCCACGAGTAGGGACAATAATGAACATATCGCAAACTGTAGTACAACAGCGAATAGCGGTGGTATTCCCAAAGTCACCAAGTTGTTAAAGCCTAATGGTGACTTTATGACAACGAAAACGATAAAAACGTGACAGGCATATATCGAGTAGGAATATTTTCCAAGCACTTTGAAAAACGACAGTGTACAAACTCTATGTAGAACAGTTTTATTTTCTTTTAAAACGATAATTAAGATAGCGGAGAACATCACGCCTACAATCAAATGCCGCCATGTCGAATGTAAAATTCTTTCCCCTACAGGAAAAGCAGCCACCATCGGTCTTGAAAAATCAAAAAGATAGGTGCTATAAAGGAGTAGTAAAGTTATCAAAGAGCACAAAGCAATTTTTATGAGCTTTTTATTCTCCCATCCGATGTTTAATATCGCAACTAAACTTCCCATCATGATCGTATCAGATCTTGCATAAACCACAGTATACGCATAGCTAAAATCACCCGATAGACAAAGGTAAAATCGTGAAGCGATGGAGATCGCAATGATCAAAAAGCACGTCCACATCAATTGGCGTCTAGACAAAAAATATACACAAAAAGGCCAAATACAATAAAATTGTTCTTCTACCGCAAGAGACCAAAAATGCGACAAAACACTGGGTTCTCGAAGAAAATTGGAAACATAAAACCAATAATAAAACTGATGAGGATAACCAGTTAACTCTTCTTTGATACCACCTTTTATAAGCAAAGGAGCGATCAAAAAAAAGTGTATACACAAAAGCGCATAATACAGCGGAAATACACGTAAAACTCTTCTGCCGTAAAACGCTTTAAAATAGTTTGTCGTTTCTTTGTTATCCAATAGAATTTTCGTAATTAAAAAACCAGAAATAACAAAAAACAAATCAACGCTACACCAAAATAAACTGACGATTTTTAAAACAAAGTTTGACAATACACTGAGATTTGCACCGTGATGTGGATGAAGTACAAAATAGGTAATCGTTGAATGATAGGCAATAACGGGTAAAACAGGTATTCCTCGTAATCCATCAAGCTCTTCAATATAGTTTTTGTTATTGTGGGGCAAGGTTTTCTCCGTTCTATCCATTAAGTCAATTTGTAGCTAGGCTCTACATTTTCGCGGTTTGCCCACTTGCCTTTGAGCAACCAGTAAATAACCCGGCGACAAAAGTTGACAAACAAAAACAGTATGGGAACTAGAAAAAGAGTGATGATAGTAGCAAATGCCAATCCAAAAACAATGGATACCGCCATCGGAATAATAGATGATCCTTCTAAATCTGTTTCATACAATGTGGGAATTAAACCTGCTATGGTGGTGAAAGACGTGATAACAATTGCACGAAACCTAGAAAGACCCGCTTGGAAAACAGCTTCATTGACCAAATTACCTTTGCGCATCTCCACATTTATCTGATCGATAAATACCAAACTATCGTTCACCAAAATACCGGAAAGGGCGACCACTCCAAAGAGACTCATGATAGAAATAGGTAGGTGCAACATCCAATGACCGTATATAGCTCCCACAAATCCGAACGGTAAAATCACTAAAATAATCAACGGCTGTATATACGAGTTTAAAATCAATGCCAAGATGATAAAAATAGCCAACATCGCATAGGCAAATCCCAAAATTAGGTAGTTTATCGTTTGTTGATTTTCTTTTTCTTGGCCTGCGATCGAGATAA
Organism: Candidatus Uabimicrobium amorphum; assembly: GCF_009002475.1. Classification (GTDB taxonomy): domain Bacteria; phylum Planctomycetota; class Uabimicrobiia; order Uabimicrobiales; family Uabimicrobiaceae; genus Uabimicrobium; species Uabimicrobium amorphum. The sequence continues at coordinate 6,672,553 of NZ_AP019860.1, read as the reverse complement.
CAACACCTGGATGAAGTTTTTGTAAGTCGGCCAAAAATTGTCCTTTTAATCTTTGGATCACATCAAAACTTGTGATGAGCTCGTCGTTTATATTGGCACGGATTGCCAAAAAACGCTTTTTGTTTTTGCGTAAAATGGTCTGCGCGCGGTTATTCAGAACGAACTCGACAACATTTGCCAAAGGAATTTCAAATTTGCCTGCCGCTTGGATGTTGAGGGTGTTGAGTTCTTGTGCCGATTGTTCGTAACCAAGTCTTACGACGACTTCTTCAGAATCGCGTTGTAGCTTAAAAACTTCTTGTCTTCCGAAACCACTGCTCAACTTTTGCGAAATGTCTTGTTGGGTGATCCCTAAGAAAATTCCCTCGTCTTTCAAATTTGCTGATAAAACTAATCTCTGAGGAGGAGAATTGTCATGGATGTTGTAAACACCATTCATTTGATATAACTCTTTTTTCAATTTATTGGCAGCGGACAGTAATTCTTTACTATTGGAGGATTGTAACTCTATTTCAATAGGTATACCTGTGGGAGCGTACTGATCTTCCCAGAAGTTGATAGATATCGCATCGGGAACTTCCCCCACTATTTTTTCCCATTTTGTAATTATTTCACGACTGTGGTAATTTCGAAAGCGATGGGGACACAATTGAACTTCTACGTATCCATAATTTTCGTCGGTAATCGCAAACATACTGTTCACCACTGGAACTTCGTTGGGAAACGATTTGTTGAGTTTTGCAACAGTTTTTTCTAGAAAACGCGTATGGTGATCAATGACATTTTTAGACGTTCCCGAGGGAAAGCGGAGTTCTGCTCTTATGTGAAGACTATCTACTTCTGGAAAAAATATATACTCCACAGTTCGCGATTGTATCAAACCAACAGCAATGAGCGATATTCCAAGAACCAAGGTGACAAAAATAATCTTATACGCCAAAACTTTCTTGTACACCGTGGCAAATACTTTTTGAATCAAAAAATCAATCAACGCATTTATTTTTTCACGAATGGCATTTGGCTTTTTCGGCTTTTTGCTTAAATGTGACGGAAGAATAAACATGCATTCGATAAGTGATGTCACCAAAGTGGCAATGACCGCAATAGGGATTTCCCGAATCCAGTTCCCCACCATACCCGGAATAAAAAACAGAGGCACAAAAGCAATCACCGTTGTCGAAACAGCTCCAAGGATAGGAAGAAACATTTCATTTGCCCCTTGAATGGCAGCTTCGCGACCAGACAAACCTTTTTCGAGATTGGCGGTGATATTTTCTCCCACAATGATGGCATCATCTACGACGATCCCCAGAGCAATAATCATGGCGAACATGCTGATCAAGTTTAAACTTTTCCCCAGCAAAAACAGTACAAAAAATCCACCGGCGTATGAGATGGGAATGCCCAATGCTACCCAAAAAGATACGCGAAAAGTTAAAAAAATAGACAGACATGCCACAACTAAAATGGCTCCGGTAATCGCACCATTGGATAGTGTGATGAGTTGGTCAACGATGAACTCCGAGCGATCAAACCACAAACGTAACTTCAGATTTTCTGGAAATTGCTTTTTCTTCTCTTCTAAATATTTTTTTACGTGCCGCGACACAGTGATGGCGTCCGCTTCCTGTGGACTTTCTATTTTCATACTAATGGCGGGTAAACCATTAAAACGATAATAAAAATTGTCATTGTCAAACCCCTCATACACTCTCGCAATATCTCGTAAAAGAATTTTGATACCATTTTCACTGGTAATAATGGGTATAGTTTCGTACTCTTTTGCGGAATACAAACGTTTCTCGGTGTAAATTTTTATATTGTGGTCTTCCGTTTTTAATTCACCCTCTGCACGACTAAAACTATGGGCCTTGATTGCGTCCGACACATTTGACATTTTCAAATTGTATTTTTGCAGCGAAAGCTCTGATATTTCGATCTTTACTTCGTAGTTTTCACTCCCTTGAGTTGGTACATAATCCACATCGGGTAAATCCATCACTTCGCTGCGTATGTTTTTTGCTATTTTGTTGAGTTCCCGTTTCGATAAATCACCATACAATACAAAACGCATTAAAACTGGTGAAAAAAAACGTAGACGTGTTTGCGGTGCAAAGGCACCAGAAGGAAAATCCTCGATACCATCTACACGTAACTTTATTTTTTCTAATACCTTATATGGATCTACACGTACTTTCAGCTTTGCTTTTACGACACCTAGAGTTTCTCGGGCAATAGATTCCAAATCGATAATTTCCGGAACATCTTCTAAAGCATTTTCTAGCTTTATACAAATGCTCTCCTCCACATCTAGAGGTGTGGCTCCCGGGTATAGAACTGAGATTTCGATTTCGTCGCGACTAAAGATCGGAGTTGACTGATTGGGAATATTTACAAGAGCAATGAACCCAGAGAACAAAATAAAAATCATCAATAGGTTACAAAAAATAGGACGCTTGACACACCAATCAATGAAATTCATTTTGCACTCCTTTATCCTCTGCGACCTCGTAGGGTTTCAGTTGTGTTCCTGGTATGACAAATGGTAAAGGTCGTAGTACGATCATTTCTCCTTCACTTAGTCCCTCGGTGACAAGAAATTTGTTTCTATATGGGCTTACTCTAATTTTGCGAATTTGTAAGCGACCATTGTGTACGATATGCACGGTATTGTTTTCGCGTAAAGCGGTTATTGGTAATAGTAGCGCCTTTTCGATCTCTCGACCTTGTAAGTTGACTTTGACAAAATTACCCGGTTGCAAAATTTGCTTTCCTTTTGCATTTTTCACGCGCACAATCACCGGAATTGTATAGTTTTTCTCATCCATTGGTTCAAAACGCACAACTTTGCCCTGCCATTTATGTGTGACGTTGCCAATTGTTGTCGAAACGTGTGCTGCCAATTGTAGATTGTCAATATTATCTAAGGACATGTTTTCACCTAGCAAGTCAGGTATTTGACTGATAGGTACATATGTAGGTATTTCCACATAGTTAAGATCTTCGATTACGGCGATCGGATTACGCATGGATACAAGCGAATCTTTTTCCACATACACTTCGCGAACTCGAGCGCTAAAGGGAGCAAAAATTTTTGTTTTGCCAATATTCGCATATGCCTCATTTAATTTAATTTTGGCATCTGCCAGCTCTAACTTTCTTACGGAAATTTGATTTGGTAACTGCTTTTCCTGACTCTGCAAATCAGCAATGCTCTTTTTGAAGGACAGTAATTCTTTTTGAATCTCAAGAACAACAGACTCACTCACGGCCTGCTGTCCATAAAGGCTAGAGTTTGTACGTAACTTTTTCTCCACGAGTTGTTTTTGCTGTTGCACGATTTTTATTTGGTTGGCAATACTCACTTTTTTACTTTCCAACTCATCCAGGCGAATTTCGATGGAACGAATTTGATTTTTGATATTTTTTACCTTGTTCTTATATTCCTTTTGTGAGATGGCAACAAGGAGTTCACCTTTATTGACAATATGACCTTTTTTCAATCGAGAATTTAATTTTGCAACACGTCCTTGCAGCTCAAAAGCTAGCTTATGCGTTTTCGAGGCACGTACGCGACCATATTTTTCTATTTGCAGCTGAATTTTTTCATATGTAACTTTTTTTACACTCACAAGGGGTATCTTTACTTTTACCGTTTTTACGGATTTTTTGGTGTTATTTATGAGTTGTTTATAACCCCCCCAGCTACCCAAAACTATTGCAACGAATAAAAATGACACTACCAAAAGGCGCATATAGTCTTTGCCTAGTTTGTGACCACAGTATGTACACTTCTTAACGCCGGCGGTATTCCACTCGAAACAATTCGAACATTTTAGTCCATTGGGAATATTTGCTGTGGCGTATATATCTGTAGAATCACCGGTGATATCATCATTTTGATTGCGTAAACGGCCTGCAAGAACTGTCATCAAAGAAAAGGAAAGATCTGGAATCTCTTTGATCAAGCTTTTCAAAACTTTTTCTTTTAAAAATAGAACCTTCAAATTTTGACTAGCAACCGCTGTTGCGGAACGTCTTTCTTTGGAAATAATAGCCATTTCGCCAAAAATATCACCGCGTTTCAGGGTTGCGAGACAAGTTTCGCCTTTTAAGATTTGTGCTTCTCCCTCACAAATCACAAAGGCTTCGTTTCCCCAACTTCCTTCGGAGAAAATCACTTCTCCTTCGATGAAATTTTTCACGCCCAATCTTTGCGCAATAATTTTCTGCTTTTCGGGTGATATGGATTTAAACAGGTCTATATTTCCTATCATTTGTTGTTTCTTCTCTAACGAAAACATGATTACCCCTCACTATGTAGAATTACGACCTTCTTGAAGACCACTTAAAAGACGTCTTCTATAATGACTAGGTATAAAGCAAGTTTCATACCATATGAAAAACAAATTGCGAGGGGTTCCTTCTCAAGCCTTGTTTTACTAGATTTGCGGTTATTTCGCATAAACCCTAAGGAGAAATGAATTGTACGTTGTTGATAATTTTTAGCGATAAAAATTGCAGATCCCTGGTTTGAAAAGGGATCCAGGCGCTTATAAGTCCACTTTATATTGTGAATTTCTTGCGTAATCGAGAATTAGTTATCTAGCAATGCCAAAAAAGATAGCTTATGAGGGAGAAGTTTGAAGTATTCGGGACTGTAACCAATAAATTCACCATGTAGATGAAATGGATAATTTTGCGTTATTTCCAATTGGATATTTGTAAGGTGTGAAAGTCCATAGCGGTTATATTTTTCGGTGTGACAAAAATAGTCCACCTTGGTGTCATGGATATGTTTTTGCAACAAGATCTTAAAAAAAATCCGCGCTGCGTCAAAAACATTTGTATTACTCACAATCCACAAATCAAAAATGCTGTTGTTGGTATTCGCGCATGGTGTAAAGACCAATCCACCACATTCGCGAACGTTACTTACTTCAAAAACTTTCAATAGAAAATCTTGTTTTCCATTTTCAAAATGCACGCGACATTGAACATGGCGTGTGATAAAAAAGCTGACAACAAAGCATATATAGTTCATCAAGTTGCCAAATATTTTACGCAACATCTTTACCACCAGAAAATTTTCCTGACGAAAAAGATTTGCAAAAATTCCGACACCAGCAGTGGAGCAAAAAATTTTATTTTGTCTTTGCTGATTTAGACCGGAATAGCACGTCTCCACGAGATCTATTTTGGTCAACGTCTGTTTCTCAAGAGCAGCAACCGCCTCTTCCATACTACGGATTCCCAGCATAGACGAAAAGTCATTCCCTGTTCCCAAAGGTAAAGGCATCAGTGGCACTTGAAAATCCTTTAAAGAATTGATGACGTAGAGTAAAGTGCCGTCTCCCCCAGCGGACACAAGAAGATCACACTCCCAGCCTATTGCTTTTTGCGTCTGTAGCGTAATATCGTCAACGTTACTAGTAACAAAAATTTTCGTTTCATAAGTTTTCGGAAGTAAATCGAGAAAATTTTGCAATTTACGCCTGCTTTTGCTACCGTTAAAAACAATCCCTATCTTCTTCATTTTTTCACTTCCTCATCAGCCAAAACGTCTTCTACAGAAGGCACGGGAAACATTCTATCCAAAATAAAATCTACAATCCTTTGCGGTAGAATTTTCGACAGCGTAAGTAGTAGCCACACCTCAAAATTAATCGTAATAAGCCACCGCCCGCCATGACATTTCCGCAAAATTTTTGTTGCTGCCTGCGCCGCTGTCATCACATTTGGACGTGCACCATCTCCCTTCATCCACTCTGGCATACTGGCAAATTCATAATCGTATTGTGGCGTGTCGATATCTGCGGGGCACGCCACGTAGACGCACATTTTTGTATTCTTCAATTCTCTGCGTAGAACAGCCGCGAAATGAATAACACCTGCTTTCGCCGGGCAATAAGCTGGATAACCCGCCATGGCAAGGAATCCGAGTACGGACGAAACAAAAAGAATGCGCGCATCTTTTGTCAGGAATGGTAAAAGGTGTTTTGTACATAGCATGGTACCAGTTAAGTCGATGTCTATGTCTGCGCGCAATTCACTTTCGGACATTTGTGCTAACGTACCAACATGAACAACTCCAGCATTCATGATCAGGAAATCAACACTACCTTGTTCTTTAACATGCGATACAATAGACTGTATACTTTGGCTACTACTAATGTCAGCAACCACTCCGTATATCTCTTCGTGTATTTTATGTAGCTCTTCAACCGCCTTTTTTAACTTTTGCGGATTACGACCAACAATCGTCACTTGCATGCCCTCTTTAGCAAGCTGCCGCGCCATTGCCAAGCCTAACCCGGAGCTACCTCCTGTAATCAATGCGTGCTTGTTTTTTGCCATAATACCTTCCTCTACGTTGTTATCATCACAAAATAATAAAATACCGGTGCTGTAAAAATCAGCGAATCTAACATGTCTAAGACCCCACCCTGTGTCGGAATCAGATTGCTAAAGTCTTTTACATCACACAGGCGCTTTATCTTAGAAGCCACCAAATCACCACAAGGACTCAACACCACAATCATAAATACTAAAATCACCTGTTGCCACAATGGAAATTCTGGAATCACAAACCCCATACTTAGCCCGACTCCAAGTGCGGCAAGGCCTCCGCAAATAACCCCTTCGTATGTTTTATGGGGGCTAATCGCAGGCCAAAATTTGCGACGGCCAAAAAATTTCCCACATAAATATGCGATCGTATCGTTCACTTCTACAATCGCATACAAAAAAACAACATGGTAAAAACCTTTTTCTCCACACGCCAAAAGTGTAAAATAGCTCAGAAATATTCCAGGATAAATCGCCACCACAAGGCAATAAATCGATGGCAAAGTATCGTCCCAAAGTAAGTGAATTAGACAATACATTACATATAAAACAAATAAAGCGATCGTAACCTGATACATCTGCAAATACAAGATAACGACTAACGTCATCATAAATAGCATACATACAAATTTTTGCCGCCCGAGTTTCAGGATCGTTGCCATTTCGTACGCCGTACTCCCTGCAAAAAACAGCAATGACAGCAGCAATAATATTCCCTGAAAATATATAGGAACAATGACACTACTCGTGGTAAAGGCTGTCATAACATAAATGAGCCATATATCCACGAATAGCTTTCTCTTTAACAAACTCATCATGGCGATAAAGATACCACTACCCGCAAACAACAGCAGTATCATATACAAAATCTTTGTGTCCATAACTTATTTCACTACTACCTCTAACTTGAAGTAAATCGGTTGCTGTATTCTACTTCCCTCTCTCTACTTCCAGAATCCTTACCACAGAACTCGACTATTTTTGCAACGGTATAGTCAAGTTGCTGCGGTGTATGTTCGCTGGTGATAAAAAATCGTAGCCTTGCTTCGTCTTCTGGCACTGCTGGTGCAAGAATAGGATGAACATTGATTCCGGCCAAGAACAACTGATTGGCAAGCATAAGCGTTTTTTGAGAATCCCCCACAATAATAGGAACAATGGGTGTATCCTTACTCACACCGGTATTCAAACCACTACTTCTGGCTTTTTCCAAAAATCTTTGAGAATTTCGATGCAACTTTTCTATGCGCTGTGGCTCCATGAGCATAGCTGCGATTGCAGCATATGCCGCTGCGGCATTGGCAGGTGTGATCCCAACACTATACAGAAAGCCAGGTGTTGTGTACTTCAGATACTCAATTAGACGATGACTACCTGCAATATATCCACCACAACTCGCAAATGACTTACTCAAAGTTCCCATCCAAATATCCACGTCTTGTGGCGCGACGCAAAAATGTTCGCGAATACCGCGTCCTGTTTTCCCCAGAGTACCGATAGAGTGCGCTTCGTCAACCATTAGCAAGGTCTTGTATTTGTGTTTGAGTTCGATGAGTTTTGGCAATGGAGCAATATCTCCATCCATACTATAAACCCCCTCAACGATGACAACCACTCTTTGATAGTTGTGGCGATTCTTGTGTAAGATAGACTCTAAAGACTCACAATTGTTGTGCGCAAAAGGAATTCGTTTTGCGTTGGAGAGCAAGCATCCTTGAATAATACTATTGTGTGCTAGTGAATCGTGAATAATCAAATCATTCTCGCCAAACAAGTGCCCAATAGTCGTGACATTAGTCGCATGACCGCTCACAAACACAATACTATCTTCAGTCCCCATGAGAGATGCTATTTGTGATTCTAACTCTTTATGAATGGGTTTCTCTCCTGTTGCGATACGGCTCGCAGAAGGAGACGTGCCATAAAGGCCAATGGCCTGCTGTGCCGCTTCGCTTACATAAGGGTGACCGGACAAACCAATGTAGTTATAGCTAGAAAAACTAATAAGCTCTTTGTCTTGTATCTGAGTAGTTCCTGTGGTGATGGTTTCATTTACGCGGAAATACGGATTTTCGATTTGTAAATCTTGAAGAATAAGCTTTTGTTTTTCTAAATCCACACACTCCACAAAATGGTCAGGACTGTACAAGTTTTTGGCAATTTCTAATTTTTGAGTTTGAGGCATTTGTTGTTCTTTTGCTGGTTTATCTTCGATAATTTCCACTTCAGGTATTGACTTTTCTGTCCCAACAAGTTGCGAAGTGTCTATCTTTGACATGAGTAACTTAGAAAGTTCTGCAACTGTTGTTGCTCCCATTAGTTCGACATTAGACAACTCTATTCCCGTCTCTTCCCCAATGAAAGTTTTCAGCTCAACAGTCATCAAAGAGTCAATTCCCAGCTGATTTAGCTTTTGATGGATGTCTATTTTCGCTGTGGGAAGTTGTAAAATCTTAGATAGTATCTTCTTTATAATATTCTCAATATGCTCTTGATGTTGTTCCTGCGAAAGATGCGCCATAGAACTACTTAATCTTTCCAAACCAGGATTTTCATTTGCCAGATGCACAACATCGCGAAAACGCGTTGTTGTCGCAATGCGTGTATTTAGCTTTGCCCACTTATGCCAATCCACATCAAAAAATCCCAATTGCGTGCATTGTGACGCTTGCAGTATATGCTCTAAACCATCGAGAAATTTTTCATTTTGTAGCCCGCAAATACCACTTTGTTCGAGTATTCTCCGCACATCTTCATTGCGCGTGGCAACTCCTGTTTCCGACAGTACCCCGAGATTGATCGTCGTTGCCGGCAACTGCTGTGTACGGCGATAGTAAGCAAAAGCATCGAGAAAAGCATTGGCAGCCACATAGTTTCCTTGGCCGGCGTTGCCGATCACGGAAGAAATAGAGGAAAAGCACACAAAAAAATCGAGAGACATCTTCTTGGTTGCGTTATGCAAATGAATCGCTCCTGCCACTTTAGGTTGCATGACGTATCTAAAGCGTTCCTCGTTGAGATCATGGATAAAGCCGTCATCTAAAACCATTGCTCCGTGGAATATTCCTTTTAGAGGAAACATTTCATTACGCACGCGCTCTATGATATTGTAAACAGCCTCCTTGTCACTAACATCCATGGCCTCTACATGAACTTTCGTCCCAGCACGTTCCATAGAATCTATCTCCTGTTGCAACACAGGGGAGTTTCCACTACGACTGATCAAAACGACCTGACCCGCCTTTTTTGTCGCCAACCATTTTGCAATGACAACACCTAAACCACGTGTTCCCCCGGTGATTATATATGTACCTTGGCGATCAATCCCCACATCTTCTTTTTTCGCTACCGGAACTTGTTGCCCTTGCATTTGAATGACCACGCGTCCAATGTGCTTACTCTGAGAAAAGAAACGAAAAGCATCTGTTGCTTTGTCGGCAGGAAAAACGGTGACAGGCATCGCATAAAAATGTCCTGCGGCAAAACATTTGCTTATTTTTTGGAATACAGATTGTGCCAGTTTCGGTTTTTCGGCAAACATTCTGTCAACATCAATCGCGGCAAACGTCAAGTTGTAGTTAAAGCGCTCCATGGGCAATAAGCTATTGTTGGTAATATCTCTTTTACCAATCTCGATAAAACGTCCAAACGAAGCCAACAATGAAAAACTTTGAAAAAGAGCCTCTCCCGAAATGGCATTTATTACAATATCAACGCCTTTACCCGCGGTGAGATCATATATCGTTTGCGCAAATTTCAAGTCGCGAGAGTTCATTACGTGCTCGATTCCTATAGAGCGTAAATAGTCACGCTTTTCTTCTGTTCCTGCGGTGGCAAAGATTTTGGCTTTTTTCCACTTTGCAATTTGAACCGCTGCAAGCCCCACTCCACCACTTGCGTTGTGGATAAGAATGCTCTCGCCTTCTTTGATTTTGGCAATATCAATAAGTCCGTAGTATGTTGTTAAATACGAAACATAAAGCGGTGCTTCGTTAAAACTCAAATAATCTGGTTTGTGCACGACAAATGTCGGAGGCACCGTAATATAAGATTGAAAACAACCTGGAACCGTGGCAATCACCGCGTCGCCCACCTGGAAATGTTTAATATTCTCGCCAACGGCAACAATCGTACCCGAACATTCCATACCAATCGTCGTTCCAAGGTATGTGTTCTCAATCGCTTTGCGATCGATTTGCCCATAGACTTTTAACATATCTTTAAAATTCAAAGCGGTGGTGTGAATTTTAATTTCAACTTCCCCTGGACCTGGGGCACGACGTCCCACTTCACGGTACTGTAGGCTGTCCAGTTTACCTGTGTGGGGAACAAACAATTCGAGATTCGCGTCATGCATGTCTTGCATGGATACCTGAGATGTTTTGCGTTGCAGTTGCTTTTTTACTAGACGTTTCACGTAACGTTTATCGCGTAGTGCGATATCGGTGTCGTTGTCCTTCACCATAATCTCATTTTTTACTTTTGCCATGATCGCATCATCGCAATGTAGGGGAATGTCAATCAAACGCGTTTGTAGTTGGGAATCTTCATTGGTAATCAGGTACCCTAAACCCCACAAAGCAGAGGACGTTAGGTTTGTCACTTTATCGTTTTCGATTACCTGTTGTGCGTTACATGTCACAACGCAAATCTGTGCTTCATGCCCCTTCTTAGACAACAACTGTAACAAATGGAGAAATCGTGTTGTTTGTTCTAAGGTATTTGCAAACGTGACATCTTGCCCATGGAGTCCCCATAAGTAAACAATTTTTGAAAACGGCGGTAGATCGGTGAACAAAGCGGACAGACTGTCACTACTTTGATAGTCATCTTCCGTTATAACAGAACAGTCTCCTGTCTTAAAAAGATCGACCACTAATTTTTGCGCCAATTCACTTTTCTCTGCAAAAACAAGCACATGTTGCGAATATTCTTCCACGGAAATTTCCGGCGTTTCTTGCCAGTCGTACTCATAAAATAAATTCGTCTTGTTCTCTTTAGATGCGGCAATGGCTTGACACGTGACTTTGTGCATTTCAAGAAGAACCGTACCATCATTGCGAAAAAACTGTATATTACCCTTTATCTGATCATCGCTCACCTCTGTTACAACCACATGACACCAACACGCTGTTCCTACTTCCTCGAAAAAAGTCATGCGTTCCACAGAAATAGGAACCATCAATTTCTTACCTCCGGTATTTTCTACCGCAATCATTGATTGAAAAGCCCCATCTAACATTGTAGGATGGCAAAAATACGGCTGTGACTCATGGCCGTTCAATCGCGCCAAAACTTCATTTTTACAGCGACTAAGAGATTGTATTGTGCGGAAATGAGGACCATAAACAAGTCCTTGACTTTGCAGTTCACCATACAAACAATCGATATCCACAATTTCTCCACATCTTTGCTGTAATTGCTGTATGTCAACCTTATGTGTGTTTGTCGCAAGCGCCTTGTCGAGAATACGACCCGACGCATGCATTTGCCATTGTGGATTATCTTTGTCTGTTGTGCTATGCACAGTAAAGGTCTGTGTTTTTTCGTGCCACGAAGTTCTTATATGATTCACGACATCGTCTTCCACCGTAAGTATTTGATGAAAGCGGATAGATTCCAAGCTACAAGCTTTTTCACCTGTCAATTCGCTGTGTAAAGCTAAGGCTGCCTCAATATAAGCGGCCCCTGGCCACACAATTTTGTTTTGCACGACATGATCGCGAATATAAGGAAAATAGTGCTCATTTAACTCCACTTCCCAAGCAGGGTGAGGTGAGCGGCAACTCGATATCAAAAATGTATGACGTGAAGAACCGATTCTGTCCTCTATGGACCTGATCGTTTCCTGCCAGTAGCGTTCCTTTTGCCAAGGATATGGAGGTAACTTTACATATTGTCCTTGTGGCGATAGAGTATTCCAATGCAAAGAGTAATTCAACAAATGCAACTGCCCCAAAGATTGGTACATAGATGAAAAATCACATTTACCACGTTGCAAAGAGAACATCTGCACAATTTTTGTCCGAGCGTGCTGCGCGCATTCATAAAGCGCGTTTTTGAGTACAGGATGTGGTCCCACTTGTAGAAAATTTTTATAGCCATCGCTCATTATCTTGAGGGTTGCTTTTGCGAAACAAACCGGCTCACGTACATTGTTCCACCAATAGTCACTTCTTTGTTCAGATGTCATTTCTCCGGTTACCGTAGAATAAAGTGGTATCGTAGGTGTTTGTGGTGTAATATGTGCTATCGCGGCCATAAATTCGTCTTTTATTGTTTCCATCACAGTACTATGGTAAGGAATATTGACATCTAAAAAGCGATAAAACACTTGGTGCTGTTCCAGATAATCGGCGATTTTCGTAAGTTCTTGTTTACCGCCGGCAAGCGTAACCGCAGATAGGCTATTGATGGCTGCAATCGAAAGATCAGGATACTTTTCTAATAAATTTTTCGCGTCTTCTTCCCCCAGACCAACGGCAAGCATATCTCCACAACCAACCGTTGTTTTCTGCAAACGACTTCGATGATAACTAACGAGAATAGCATCTTCTAAAGTCAAAGCTCCTGCAACATAAGATGCGGCCACTTCTCCTACGCTATGCCCAACTACGGCATCTGGAGAAATTCCCCACGATTCCCACAACGCCGTTAAACCTACCTGTAACATAAAGTTTGCGGGCTGCGCAATTTGCGTTTCGGTGATACGCGAACTCTCTTCGTCAGCAAGAAACTCTGGTAAAATAGCGTATCCAGCGATTTGCGCAAACAAACGATCACACTCTTCGATTTTGCTACGGAAAATTTCGTTGGCAAATAACTCTCGGCCCATTTTCCACCACTGTGGTCCCATGCCCGTATAGACGAATACGATTTTGTCAGGTTTTTCTATCGTACAATATCCTTCATACATACCATGCCCCACAAAAGCATCCACAGCATAGCTATCTAGTTTATCGCGTAAATCTCGTAGCGAACTTGCGGCAACTGTTAAACGATAGTTATGGTGACTACGACGACAGTTCATCGAATATGCAAGGTCAGCAATCGAGACTTCAGAGTTCAAGGATAAAAAATCTCGATAAGAAGATGCAAGACGCTGTAATGTTTCTTGGTTGGCTGCGGAGAGAGCAAAAAAGTACATATCTCTATCAACAGTGGTGGATTTTATTTCATTGTTGTGCTGTTGTAATAATACGTGAGCATTGGTACCACCATATCCAAAAGAATTAATCGACGCCAAGCAATCTTTATCTTGCGGAAGATTTTGCAAACTCGTTGCAATTTCAAAATTTTCCGTATCTAAATCAATATCACCATTGCGCTCATTTAAATGAAGATTCGCCGGGACTTGATTGTGACGCAAACACAAAGAAGTCTTGATCAAACCAGCAATACCAGACGCCGCTTCGAGGTGCCCAATATTTGTTTTGACCGATCCAATGACACACTTATGATCGCGATTTTCGCCCAAAACAGCTTGTAGAGCTTTTATTTCGATAGGATCACCCACTTTTGTTCCCGTACCGTGAGCTTCCACATAAGAAATGTCTTTACCTCTTACTCCAGCATTTTTATACACTTTTCGTATAAGATCTTCCTGAGCTTTTACATTAGGAGCACTAATACCTTTGGTTTTCCCATCCTGATTTACTCCAACGCCTTTTACAACCGCATAAATAAAATCGTTATTCTCCAAAGCCTGCGCTAAACGCCTTACAATGACAATCCCTGCACCTTCTGCACGTACATAACCAGCAGCATCGCTGTCAAAAGCTTTGCAACGACTGTGACTAGACAAGAAGCCGCCTTTACTCATCGTAACACTATATTCTGGGCGAAACATAATATTCACACCGCCGACGAATGCGATGTCACATTCCTTATTCCATATGCTATTACACGCATAGTTACAAGCAACTAAAGAAGACGAGCATGCCGTGTCAATAGACAAACTAGGGCCCTTCAAATCAAAGATATATGAAAGACGATTCGATAACATGGTCATCGATGAGCTAGTAGGACTCATCGCACCGATCGTATCGCGATTTAATGGGTTTAGCTTTTGCACGAGATTATCTACACAGAAACCACCAACAAAAACTCCTGTAGTTGTCTGTTGCAGTTGTTGTAAGGTAATCCCCGCATCTTCAACGGCCTCATACGCCACCTCTAACAAAATTCGCTGTTGTGGATCTAAGAACTCAGCTTCGCGTGGCGAGATCCCGAAAAACAACGGATCAAATTCATCAATTTTTTCCTGTAAAAATCCGGCTTGTTTTGGACGCATTTTGCCGGGCAGGTTTGCGTTCGAACTATAATATTTTCTCATATCCCAACGATCTTGGGGAACATCTATAATCGCATCTGTTCCATTTAACAAGAGCTCCCAAAATTTCTGTGGATGTGAAGCACCACCAGGAAAACGACAGCCAATGCCAACAATCGCAAGGGGTTCATTCTTATGCATATCTTTATTCCTCTTCATCAAAAACCTACAAAACCTAGTTGGGTCTAGAAAACATCATCGTAGCCACAAACGTCACCGTGACCGTAGCCATAATCGTAGCCGTAATCGTAATTATCTCAACATAGAAAACTCCGCCTGAAAATTATGATGATTCTTTTCCATTTTGGTTTTCAAATAATCGCGATTGTGCTCATTGATTGTTGACAACAACTTCACCGTCTGTACAACCGCAACACCCGCATTTTTACAAGCAACTACTTTTGTCGGATTACTCGTGATTAACTTTATTTGTGTTATCCCAAAATGAAAAAACACATCCTTTAGATAATCATACGTCCGCAAATCATTGGGGAAATTCTCTAAATGCTGTGCTTCCACAGTATCCGCACCTTTTTTTTGATGTTCATAGACTTTTATTTTGTTTAAAGCGCCAATGCCACGTCCACTTTGCTGCGAATAAATTAAAATCCCGCCTTCTTCATTTATTACTTTAAGTGAGTTTTCTAACTCTTCACGGCAATTGCAACGCAGAGAATGAAATATATCACCGGTATAGCACATCGAGTGAACACGCACTAAAGGAGTCTTTGGCAGAGACAACGTACGAACTCCCAGCACCTCTCTTTGGGACATTCGCGATTGAAAACCAAAGTACATAAAGTTTCCATACTGCGTGTTTAAAGTAGTCTCGTCAAAAAAAGAATATAATTCATGATTTATCGAATGGTCTGCCTCTATTTGCCATAAGAACTTCGCTAAACGTTTCTTGGTCAATTCATTTGGTTCATCAAAAAAATCAAGAGATGTAAAAAAAGAGCTTTTGTTTGTGGCGATTATTTGTGATCGTACCTTTTTTAGATTGGTACTCACCACAGATGTATCGATTGCAAATACATCGTATGCTTTTCGTATAGCGTCTTGTATGTTGTTTTCTATTTCATAGCGATACTCATGGCAATCTAACGATTGCACTAGGCAATCAGGAAGCGTTCTTCTCTTTGTCACCATAGCTATCTTACGTTGTAAATTCATATACACTCCTTAAAGATTGTGATCACCATTTCTAAACAGTACCGAAAAAATCGAGTTGATGAGCAATATACACAAGTTCGCCATTTTTTATTTGGTCATGGCGCGCGGCAATCCATGAATCGATGTTATAATTTATTTGGTTTTTTAAGGTTTGGGATACGGTATCGATAATGCAGTGCAGAAAGTAATTCTCACGATGGGAGTAACGGTTTCCGCTAGGAAACACCGTCCAGTCAGAACTTCCGGCTTCCATAATTTCCCCACCGGCGTTATGTATATAAGAAAATAAATTACGTCCCACATTTGTGCCCGATACAGATTTTCCTTTTATTTGTTGTTCATCCATTACCCGATGGTAATCGTAAACAATTTTTTGATCCAAGTTTGCGCTGATTTGTGGAAGAAAAATGGTTTCTCCATCAAAATTGATAGAAAAATAGAACGCTCCTTTGTCGTTTAAAGCACCAAATAGAAACGGCAGCAATTCTTCAGTATCCACTAAGTCCAAAAAAGCATGGGCAATAACTAAATCGTATTTTTTCGATGTTCTGGAAAAAAAACGCGTCGCATCCGCAACACAAAAATCTATTTCAAATTTTTTGTCACGCTTTTTTAGAATAAATTTTTCATTGCGTTCCGTGAAATCTACATTTTTGCGCTTTGCCCAAATTTGTATTCGTTCTTTCGCACGAAAAATGTACTCTTCGCTGACGTCCACCATTGTGTAAGTTGTACTGGGTAACAAATCCCAATCAATAAGACGTTCCAGCATAGTGCCTATACCAGCGGCCATTTCTACAATATGCAAAGACTTTTCCTTTGTCACTTCGTACAAGTAGTCACACATTTTCTTCAAAACTACGCGGTTTAAAGCGCGGTCATCTACGGTTTTTTTCGATTCTAAATAGTCGATAAAATTAAAAAGTTGTTTATTCATTTCCGCCTCACAATCTAGGATGTTTCATCTACATTATCGTTTAGAAGTACTTTGATGAACACGCAAAGCATGCCAACGCTAACAATTTCATATACAATGATTCCCGGCAATGCAATACAACCAAGTGTTGTCATTGAGCCACATACGAAAAACGTGATGGGAAATACAAAATGCGCTAAGTTGCAGTATTCGCAAAAAATGTTGTATTTCATGGGTTTATAATAGACGCGTGTTAACCATCCCCCTTCGTTTGCCAACATCTTTTTCCAACTGGTGTCCTCATAAAGAGTAAAAGCGGCAATGTATAAGGCCACTACCCACTCAAAAACAAGTATCACAGGAGCTATTGCGAGCCCTGAAATCGACCACACAACGGTATGAACCAACATATCGATGGTTAACTCGAATAGCGCCCCAAACTTTGTAGCGTGTCGGTATTTTCGTGCCACATATCCGTCTATGGCATCAATAGCGGAAGGGCCAATGAAAAGCCATATAGCTACGGCAAAACGCAACTCATAACCAAAAGGCCAATTGTTATAATGGTAAAAGTAAATAAAAACGATGGCACACAACAACATAATCAGTCTTATATAGCCTAGAACATTGCATGGGTATAAGAGTATTTTGTTCATTCCTGCTCCTTTTTTGTATGTAAAAGAAGGAGCAAAGCAATTTGCATACCAAACAAATTTATCTGTCAAACATTCTTATTGAGAAATAGTAGAATAGAGGTTTAGAGAAGAAATTACAGGCTGAGGTAGGCGAGGTTAATTAAGTGAGATGTACAACAAAATTTATCGAACTTGATAAAAACTATCAAGTTCATAAGATATGGAATCCAGTAACAGTATGTCGTAATATTAAATTTCAAACATCGTTTAAAGATAGACATTTACTAATATTTGGTGGGGGAGGTGACGAATGAAAGAGTGTTGAAAAACACACTTCCATTCGCAAATTTTTATGATGGCGTGCTCGTCCAGCACACCATCATCTAGGAGATTAAGGTAGGCGTATTCTCTGGCAGCAAACCCAACAAAAACCACAATCTGAGTAATCCAAGTCACGAACGCTACCAATGAAGCGCATTAAACAAGTACCCGTACTTAGACAATGTGATAAACCAAAAGTGTGACCATATTCATGCATGGTAATTTTATACAACCGGCTGCGAAATAATTTTGAGTTCTCTTTACGATGATAATATGATTCGCGAAGACGCGTAAGAGACACGACGAAAACATCTCGCGATAACGAAGCAAGGCCAAACAAATACGCATGAGCGGGAACCGCCATATCTTCATCAATGACACCCATAAGTTTAAAATAATTTTTTCTTTGGCCAGCCAAATAATCATTTAAAAGTCCTGCGCTGTACTGCTTACGGTCTTCCATAAAGGTCTTTTTCGGTATGGGAATAACAGGCAAAACTTTCGTTTCGATATCATACAACTCTTTAAATAAGCGACTAATAGAATCTATATGTGTTTTTTCTATTTCTCCCATTGGTTGAATCGCAATAACTTTTCCGCTAAATCGTTTATCTTGCATCCGCGCGATTACAGGTACTTCTTGTATATCAATTGTTCTATAGTACCAAAAATAATAGCCTGCAAAACCAATAATGGCCAAGCTAAGAATAGTGATAATTCTGTATTTTTGTTTTATCTTAATCAGGATACCCTCCTCTTTGATGGTGCTATTACTTATACTATATTCGCTTTTGCGCAACTAATCCAAAACAACAAGCACCTTTGGAACTTGCGACACTATTTAAATAGCGTACTTAAAAACGACTTTCTTATTACTTTTTCTTCTACTATGATCGAGTTTTCCATCTGTACATTTTCCATCTCTGCCTTCTGCAAAATTCTCCAACAATCGACTACCGGTTTTCTTATATCACCGTTCTCGCAACGCAGCAATTGGACATCGCAATTACTGCATATAAACGGAATATTCCTATCAAACTTTACAGATTTCTTTTTTTCTGACGGCGAAATATCCTGATCTTGCTCTATCTTATAATTTAAAGGTATGCAACATAATAGATCATTTTTACAATGAGGACATAAATATTTTTTTATTTTTGGGTGTTGTGAAAAATCTTCTTTGCAAATTGGTAATGATCGAATACTCCAGTCAATTTTTCTTTGTCCTAGTTTATTTATTACAGTTTTGACAATCTCTGCTTTGCAATCAACACATTGGTATTCTTCACGATGCAACATTCCACCGGTCTCACCGTATAAAGGCCCTCCATTTTTTTTCGATAATTCTTTTTTACAAAAAGGACAGTTTTTCTTTGTTTTTAATTTTCCAAACATGGAATCCTCTATTTTTTTAATTTTCCAGGCGATTCTAAAAGTAATTCTCAGATAAGAATTTGTATTCTAGTAAGAACCGTATTTTTTTATCTTTTAAACCTCAAACTTAATACAAATTTTTGCCACTCACGTTGAAACTGACTCATATCATGCGTTGATAAAATCTCTTTTAGTGTAGCGTAGCCCGTGGGGTCTTTTGCATAATTTTTTCTGAAGGTATGATAATATTTGCGCAGCAACTTCTTTTCTTGCAAGTAGTAACACAAATATCTTGCTTGACTGTAGTTGGTACCCGAATCTTCATTGTAAAATTGGTACCGCGTAGTGGAAGTCAGGGTTTGAAACTTGGGAACGCGATTTGCTAAAATAGCATGTTGTAGTCCTTTTAAACGCCAATTTGTCGAACCGAGTATCAAACCTTTTTCTTCGCGAGATTGTTCGTAAAGAGAGGCCAAACCTTCGTCAAACCACGACGGACATTGCGGAAAATTCGCTCGCATAAACGGATGGACTATTTCGTGAACCAAAGTGCCTCCTCCGGTGCGAATGTTCATAATGAGTACCTTATCCGCGCGTGAGTAGTAACCAAAAGGAGTGTGTGGCTTCGAACCAAACAATTTGTAGGTATTTTGCATATAACTTGTTCTATTGCGAAATAGCCAGATATCGATAATGTCTTCGGGATCTTTACTAAAATAATCCTTTTTCAGTAAATTCACCGCCCATCTCACTGTACGCACAGCACGCGATTTCACCACAACGGGATACTCATCTCCAATAACGACAAACGGCTTTTCAATCACAATGGTAAATTTTTGATTCCCCAAAGTCTTTCTTAGTTTTTTTTTCAATTGTATGATATGTTGTGCATAGTCGGCCTTGGTAAATCGGTGTGTTTTTTTTAAGCGTTTTACTTGATTAATGTCGATATTCATGGGAATACGGATTACTGTCCATGCCACGGATTTGTATTTTAATGGCCACAACTTCAAGAATAATGAACGTTTCATTTTGCGATACGCGCCATTTGCCACGGCGGGTTCATGGTAAATCACTTCATCACGCGTAGCGTCGTAACCTGTGACCAAACGAAAATGCTCGGTGGTATTTGGTTTATCTGCGTAATGCATACATACCACAGAAGGTATTCCACACAACAAGTCTTTATACAATTGTCTCCATTGTTGCAAAACACCTTGTTGGTAGTTGGGGGCTTTCGCTTTATACCATACTTTACCTATTTTGAAACCAATATTTTTCATAGCCACCGCAAATTCAGGAGTATAGCAACCACGCCCCAACTGAGCCTTCGTGGGAGAAAAGTTAAACACTTCATCTTGGGTAATATCAAAACCAAATTTTTGCAGGTACATCGCCACACAAGCCTCTCCACAAAAGTCCGGTTTTTGTCTAATATGCGGAATATCGGCAATCACAATACTTTTCTCTGCCGCAAAACATAAGCTACCAACGAACAGCAGCAAGCAAATATTTTTCATCACAGTCCCTCCATATGGAATTTAGAATTTCCCTAGGGTATACTTCACAATGCGTCACATCGTAATTATATTAATTGTAATACTTTAGGAAAGTAGACTGTATAAAATTTTATATTTTTTACACTGTATGTCAGAAAAAATATCTCACATTTTCGGTATCTGTTACCGCTGCATTGTTTCTATTTATTGTATCGATAAAATGGTGATATTTGAGAAACAAGGCTATCTCGTTGGGATTTCAGGTTCGATTCTTGGCGTGGCCATTCACCAACTCTTCCTTAAAATTGCTATACGTTCCCCTGTATAGGAAACAAACAGTTGCTGAGCTACTCTATAATTGTATCTGAGTGTTCAGAAAGTTTTTTAAAATTCAATAATTGACGACGCATCATGAAAAGATCTCCCCATGCTAAAATTGGTCCAAACAGCCATTTGACAATTGTGTTGGGATATTGAATCACCAATTTTACAACTAAGCGGCAACCACTCTTGTCAGGAAAAACGCAGTAGCTTACCACAACATAACCAAACAGCTTTGCCAGAAAAGATTGCTTGCGCGTATGAATAGTTATGTGTTTATTTTGCTCAAAATCGACGATGTTAAATATAAACATAACGCGTTGCCCAATTTGAAGTTGATCGAGTCCAGGTATGATTTTTTGCGGGCTTTTTCGCCCTAAATTATCGATCAAGTCATAGCTGTAAGGTGCAACACGCATCTGACACAACCAACGGAACACTGTTTTTGAACTTGCGTTTACCGAAACCGCACGGTATAGAGCATCATCACGCTCCTGTAAAACCCCATCACAAGGAAAATCAACAAAATGTTCTTCTTCTCTCATTCCCCATGAACGACTTATTGATCTCATAGCTTTATCCCAAAAAATTGAGTGCTTGTGACTTTGACAAAGTTACTCTATGTACAATACTATCATATACATCGCTATTCTACACCACTTCTTTCGCAGTGTTTGTGAATGGATCTATCTAAATTTTGCGACTCCGTCAGCAAAACCATTGCAATAACACGGTAATGCATTACAATATTCTATCTATAACAAGTTATCAATACACAGTGAAGCTTTCTACTTTGCCGCATCTACACCCCATCATTGATAACCTCTTCAATTCATCAAATTTACCTTACAGAGGAAACTCACATGAGAAAAATATTTTGTTGTTTTATTCTGTTGTCCACTAGCGGACTTCTATTTGCAAATAGCGAAAAAAACGTAATCACCATGATTTTGCAAGATGCAGCTAGTTCAGATTTTTACTACCAGTACACTGACAATATCGCGGATATGATGGAAGAAACTTTTGGAGTGGATCGCCCGGTCGCCATAGACATTCAAGAGACCATTCTCGCAGAAATAAAATCAAACCGCACGCAATACCACGACTATAGCGAAGGTAAGAATTTTGGAGCTATTCGCACAATCATAGATAAAAAACTACCACACAACTCATGGAATACCATACACCGTTTTTTGCGTGCTGTACGCGCCAAAGATGCGGACACAGCGAAAAAGTTTGTTCACGTTGAAGAAGGCAAGTCTTTCAAAATCGAGGATTTTGACGTTACCGCCATTGACAATATGCTCACCAACAAAAGTAACAGACACATCTGGCCCGAGTTTGAAATGGAAATTAAGATGGAATTTGCAAACGGTGGTGAAGTAGAGCAGGAAGCCACATTAAGGGTAGATGAAAAATGGGCGTCGTCCTATGGTATGCAAAGCAAACTTAGAAAAACTGCAAATAAGTTATTTCAGTGGATGGTGTTAAGTTCTGACCTAGACAAAGTTGACGGTGACATCAAAGTAGAGTACCAATTTGAATGTGAAGGCTCTCACAAAACCAAAACGGAAATCACCACCGCACGTAAAAATGGTAAATGGGGTGTACTTGCCATAGATAGAGCTCATATTCGAAAAGCGACACCAGCAGGGGGAATCGGAGTCGATGGTCCAGGTCAACAAAATTGGACTTCCCCCTGGGAAACCGTTCAAAAATTTGTCGCGGCAATCGAAGCAAAAGACCAACAAGCTCTAGAAAAAGTCGCTCACTACAAATCCACCCGAAAAAATTATTTCGACGTCAAACGCCTTGATTTTGACATAAATAGCGATGTCACTGATTTAAAAAAATGGGTCAGCGCTAAACCTTTAGATGCCTCGGAAATCTCCGTGGAATGTTTGTACGGGACAGACGAAGCAGACGAAGCATTTGCGATGGAAACGCAAGTAGAATTCTCTAATTGTCCACCAGCTGCCACAACAAAAATACACCAAAACGCCCACAAAGCCATTCAACATTTATTAAACGACAATGATTGGATGGAATATGCCGTAAGCGATCAAACCGTTGTGGGCTACAAACTAAGTCTCAAGACAAAAGATGGCAAAAAGTCACACGTACGTTTATTTGTCGACTGGACTGGCGACAAGTGGATGGTAACCGGCTACGATCACCAATAAAAATTTTCAGACAGGATTGACAAGACGAAACAGGATAAAAAAGATACATCAACTAGGAAGTTAAAATCAAATTACAAAAAACAAATTTGTTTTATTTTATCCTGTCTATCCTGTCTATCCTGTCTATCCTGTCTATCCTGTTAATCCTGTCTAAATTTCTTTTTTCTTGATTTGGACATGTCCCGTTTCGTAACTCAATATACCAATCACTCGGCAAGGTCATTTTGATCCTTTCTTTGCGCGGCGGCTATCTAATTGTTGTAATCTTTACAACACATAACGGTACGAAAACCAATACATTCAGGACGTGGATAATGATGCATTGCTATATTGTGAACGTCCTCTCCAGGAAGACGCATAAAACTGTCTTGGATAACTCGATAGCCTTTTCTTGTGGTACCTGTGGGGTTTTTTTCTGGCATGTATCTATAGTAGCCTTCGTCGTAGTAATCACTGCACCATTCCCACGCCATTTCTGGTACATTGATCTGTGGAACATACCGATCTTCTAAACCACCGCGATTCGCTTTCACCCACTGTGCTTCTGTCGGTAATTTCTTGTTGCACCACATAGCATAGGCATTGGCTTCGAACCAACTTACCGCAGTAACCGCATCGTAAGGATGACTTTTGCCAGCTTTATGGCGCTCCTCTTGCAATTGTTTATATTCCGTACTTTCTCTAAATGGCCAGTATTCTTCTTTTTCGTACCCACCACACTCGATAAATTTCGCGAATTGTTCGTTGTTCACAGGATTGAGATCTATAAAATAGCTGTCGAGATATATCCTGCGCAAAGTGTCATGAATAGTCCCTAGCTCCCAATCTAAAGCCGGTCCCATCGAAAACCACCCTTCGGGAATATAGGTAAGTAATGAATTATCTTTTTCACAAACAACGTGCTTGCCCATTTTGTAAAATCCTTCGGGAAGTATTTGCTGCATTTACCAACCTCCGCATAATTGAAGTATATAAACATTTTTTCCTAAAAAGCCTGTAACAATGTTGTTTGGCGCTAGTTGCACGTCGCGAATAGCCGGGCAAAAAAAGGCAACGGTCTTTTTTTCCTTTTGGCACTTCACCAGTATTTTTTGTTTTTGGACTTCCAACAAGAACCTCTCAGGCTTTGCACTTTCTATCGCCAAAGAATTTTTTTCCTTTTCATGCTCCAAACACACTCCACTTTGTGCGTCCCATATCTTTACACTACCGTTTGAACAAATACTCGTAAGTTTATTGTCTTCACTCCACATTACACTTTTTACGTATTCTCCGTGTTTAAGTGCATGAACAAGCTGCCCCTCATTATCCCAAATCTTTATGGTTTCTTTCTCTACGGGAATTTTCTGTTCGGGAAAGGTTATTCCAAAGGGATTAGACACAGGGGTAATTCCGCATACGCTATCGCGAATGCTTTCGCTTGATTCAAAAAAGTATGTGTCCCCTGATATAGTAACAAGCATTGTGTCGTTGTTGTTCCAACTTGCAAAAGAAGGATCTTGACCGTGTTCCACGGTGTACAATATCTTCTCATCTCGAATATCTATTACCTTTACAGCACTGTCTTCTGATACTACGGCAATTTTGCGATTGTCACAACTCCAATGCACATTAAATATAATCTCTTGCGTAGTAAAAGAGCAAATAGGTATACCTGTTTCGCAATCCCATATCATCAACTCGCGCTTCGCAATAGAGGCCAGGTATTTACCATTTTTACTACGACTGAGTCTTTTTATTCGCTCTTTATGTCCCAAAAGTGCACAAGTAAAATTACTTTTCTGATCACTCCATACCCTGACAACACAATCTCCTGCGGCATGGATGTACTTATTCTTCGCTTGATGTGCATTCTCTGAATACTTACTCGTATCCAGCAATTTTTTACTCTGCACATCCCACACACTTAGTTCGCGATCACATTGTTGGTAGATAATTTCTCTATCGTTACCACTCCAGTATACATTTTCCATTTCCCACCACATCTTATCGTGAAAAGGATGCGATTCTGTTTCCAATATATACAACAACTCTCCATTTTCTCCATCCCACACTCTCACCTTGTGGTCGTCTAGCGTAGAAGCTATTTTGCGACCATCGCAACTCCAACTTAGATGAATTCCTTCTATTTTGTAAAGAGTTTTCCCTGTAATCACACTCCAAATCTCTTGATTACAAGCTATTTTTTCACTTTTAGGATGCCAACATATACTGCAATGCATTTCACGAGTGATGTGAAAAGTGTTTTGCTTTTTCCCAAGTGAAACATCCCAAATGGTCACCTCATCTATCCCAGCACAAGCGATTTTGTTGCCATCAGGACTCCAACTTATACTGCGAATCGCTTTTTCTTCTGTCAAAATACACAATTGCCTTTTTGTCTCTATATCCCAAATAAAGGTATTTTTAGCGGCAACGATGGCTACTTTTTTTCCATCATGGCTAAAACTAAATGTCGTTTTTACCTGTGAAAAAGAATGCAGCAACTCTCCTTTTTCTGCGTCCCATATTTTCACTTCACCATCATACGCTCGAGAAATAAGGCTGCTGCCATCATCACTCCACTCTAACTGAGTGATATTATCTTCATGACCTATCAATCTATACAAAAGTTCCCCATTTGTTTTCCATATGTGAATGACATTGTCTATTGCCGCAGCAATGTGAGCCCTGTTCGAAGTTGTTATACCGATTTCCCCCCTACAATCCCGCAAGACATGTAACCATTTATCATCGAGAAAAATAGGTAACGGACGTAGTGATTTTAACCATTTATGACTTTCTATTTCTTTTTGTTCACGCCAATATTCAACTACATGACATAATTTATTTTCTGAATCCGGTACTCTTCTAGCAGGGCAATGCACGCTAGCTTCAGGAGAATCATACCAATAACCATAATTCCACACAGTTTGAAATACGCTTTGAGGGTGATCACAGAGAAGAGTTGCCTGTACTTCGAAAGCACGTACCAACATTTTCAATACATTGCCATCAACAGAAATGTTAGGAACCACCTCAATACAAAATTCATCAGGAAGCTCCTCCACAATTTGTTTGTACTCAGCGATAACCTCTTCAAAATTTTCCTTCGCAAATTTATTCTCAATCACTTGGATTTGACAAAGCTCTTTTACCTTTTTATTGATTTTTTCTTCTTTTGAGATCATACTTTCCCCATTTTATTTAGAGTATGTGTATTCCGTGTATTATAGACGTGTGAATTGTATGTTTATTAAAAACACTAGATAGAATAACTCAGGCCTGTTGAACTTTTCTTGGCGTGCACAAGCATAAGAACTCTCAAAATCAAGATCGGTCGAGAATAAAAATTTGTAAAGAAATGAGAAATCTACAGCAAAATCGAGGATGGTGTTTGTAAATACAAGGCATAGATCATTATGACAGAACTAAAACAGATTGTAAACACTCTCATCAAAATTACCAGTACCCCATTGAAATAGTGATGCAATACACTACAATAAAACTAAATTCACTGATAGAAAGGTAGCTATGTCTTTAAACGAAAATCCAAATCAAGAAGTCATTTCACGAATAGAAAAAATAGCTGGTACTCGAATAGAGAATTATTCATTGGCAACCACTGGCTATACCCCGGCACTGCGCTTAGTGTGCCAAGGTAAGGATAGTCGTTTTTTTGCCAAGGTAGGAGTAACATCCGCAACTAGCCAATTTTTACGCCGAGAAATAGCAGTTTACAAAAAACTAAATGAGGACTTTATGCCAAAATTAGTGGGCTATGACGAAAGCGAAGTAGACCCCATCCTTATCATAGAAGACCTTTCCCATTGTCACTGGCCACCTATGTGGAATCAAAATTACATTGAACTTGTTCTCGAACAAGTAGAAAAGATGCACAACACACAAGTGGATATGGAAAGCTTTCTACAAGTTCACGGAGAATGGAATTCGAGCTGGAAAGAGGTCGAAAAAAATCCAAGACCTTTCCTTTCCATCGGTTTCGCAGATGAAAAATGGTTGACGAAGAATCTTCCTCTACTCATAGAAAACGAAATGTCCTGCTCCCCAGAAGGAAATTCATTCATACATCTCGACTTACGTAGCGATAACATTTGTTTTACCGAAAACAAATGCCTTATAATCGATTGGAATCATTCTTGTTTGGGCAATGCAAAACTTGATCTGGGATTCTGGCTACCAAGCCTTGCATACGAAGGTGGTCCTAATCCCGAAGAAATACTACCCGATGCCCCAGAAATTGCCGCTTGGATTTCCGGTTTTTTTGCCGCAAATGCGGGTTTGCCAATGATAAAAGACGCCCCGCACGTTCGTACGGTGCAAAAGAAGCAGCTGAGAACCTCTCTCGCTTGGGCAATTAGAGCTTTGGGATTGGAGCCATTGGAAAATCTGAAATGATAAAATTCTTTCGTAGTTAAAAAGTATCTTCAACGTTATTGATGTAAATTTCAGAAAGAGAATGTTATGAATCAAAATTCTATGTCACGACGAAATTTTTTAATAGCACTAGCAGAAGCAGGCGGTGCTAGCGCCCTTTATGGAGCGATGGTTACGATGGGATTAATGGCAACACCCACAGCGTATGCTGGTCCACCGGAACTACCTGCTGGTTCTGGTAAAGGGAAAAAAATTGTCATTATTGGGGCGGGACTAGCGGGCCTAGTTGCGGCATATGAATTGTCAAAGGCTGGTTATCATTGTACTATTCTCGAAGCTCGCGGACGTTGTGGGGGGCGAAGTAAAACTGTTCGCGCGGGTGACAAGATACATGAAAGTGACAGTGTACAAATATGTAAGTTCGATTCAGGCAAAGAGATGTATTGCAATCTCGGCCCCGCACGTTTTCCAACCGATCATTCCGCTCTTATCGGATATTGCCAAGAACTCGGTGTTGAGTTACAAATACTAAATAATCATAATCCCTTTGCTTATTTACATGATGACTCCGCTTTTGCCGGTAAACCTCTACAAATAAGAGAAGTCTCTACAAATAGTCGCGGTTTTATCAGTGAATTGCTCGCGAAAGCCATTAGCAAAAATGTTCTAGATAAAGAGCTCTCCAAAGATGACAAAGAAAAAATGCGAATGCTTTTAAAGGCATATGGTGACCTTAATGACGTTTTCCTTTACAAAGGTTCGGACCGTTCTGGCTATGCGAAAGGCGGGAGAGTAAATCTTGGTATCAAAAAAGCTCCTATTGACTTATCCGAGTTATTGAAGTCCGATTTTTGGCATTATAAAATGAATTGGGGAGAGATACTAGGTCAAGGACCGATGATGTTGCAACCTGTTGGCGGAATGGATATGATCATCAAGGGTTTTGAGAAAAAAGTTAGCCATCTCGTTACCAAAAATGCCGTAGTCAAAAAAATCATCAATACCACCAAAGGAGTTACAGTCGTATACCACGAGAAAAAGGAAGAAAAGACAATCCATGGCGACTTTTGTATCAATACAATTCCCATACCTGTTTTAAAGGGTATTGAGACAGACTTTTCGGCTGAATTTAATCGCGCTATGCATGCTGTACCTTATTTAAATTATCTCAAAATTGGTTTTCAAGCTAAACGGCGATTCTGGGAGAAAGATTGTCACATATATGGAGGGATATCTTGGACAAACCAGGACATCACGCAAATATGGTATCCTTCCAGTGGTTTTAATTCACAAAAAGGTATTGTCGTTGGTGCTTACATTTTCGACAATGCCATTTCGGAAAAAATAGGAAAATTGACTCCTACGCAACGTCTGGCATTGGCAAAAAAGCAAGGCCAAAAAATTCATCCTACTTATAGTGATGATGTCGAGCATGGTGTGAGTTGTGCTTGGCACAAGGTACCTTATAGTTTGGGAGCAATGACCATTGAGGCGGAACATCTCATTCCGATTCTTGAGAAACCACAAGGACACACCTATATGGCAGGCGCAGATATCAGCTACCTCGGACATTGGCAGGAAGGTGCCGTGTTGTCTTCTCATCATACAATAGAAAGAATTCATCAGAGAGTTCAAAAAGAATAGTTACTTCATTGGGATAACACAGCCTAAATTCACCCAAAACTTTTTGTTATTTGTTGACGAATTTTTTGTGTAAGATCTTGTTGGGAAATAATGTCACCGTGTGCAGGTATTAAATTTTGTGGAGGGTGAGAATCTAGTAGCCCTAAAATCCACTTACGAAAATTGCGCCGGCTCTTTATAAAGAGCCATTTCCACTGACGGGTAAAACGCAATCCAGGAGCCATGTTTAAAAATCTGAGCAAGGTTCTACCAAAAATGTTTTTTGGTAGAATACAAATATTCATCATGCCATCGCAAACAATCCAGGTCGTTCCTTTTTCACCTTTGACAACAAACCAAATTTCCCCAAGGCGCGAACCAGGAACTTCTACGATATTGATATAATCAGGAAGTAAAGTTTTTAGACTTTTCAAATTTTGCATATTTGTATGCCCCAATTTACGCAAACGTTTTTTCGCCGCATGGGAACACACGGAAATTGCATTGGTAAAAGATTCTTGCCACGCTTTCAGTCCCATGTTATGGACGCTATTTGGGGCCACTAAAATTTGTGGAACATTTTTTGCAAAAAAATCTTTCGATTTTGTGGCGAGACTTTTTCCAGGACTGACGATAGCATAATTATCGTTTACCAGACGTACGCATATCGAACGCGCACGAGCGGCTCCCACACGATAGTCCGCAATCCAAATTCCTGCTTGTTCATCAAAAACAGACCAAACTTGAGTTGACATTATTCTAATCCTAATAGATGTTACACGATTGATTTAGTAAAGTTCCAGAAGTCCCTCTTGATTTTAGGAGTGAGAGGATGATGGCGAAAAACTCGATCTTCAGCTACACAACTGTTTTTATTACTCTAGCCTCCATAAACGTGAAGGTAAATCAAAGTTTTCGACCTGCTGAAAAGGAGAAACTTGTTTTCCAAACAAATATTGCGTAAAAAGTTTTGGATGGGTGTTGAGATTGTACTCAATTAACCATCCAGGTATATCTAAACGATAATCGAACATGGAATCTTTGGTATATTTTTGTTTTTGCGGTGGCATAAAATTACGTGTCCACAATGGCAAGGGATGTGTGGCTTTACGAATCGTTGGAGGAATAACTTGCGAAATGCTGATTTTATCCTCAGAAGGGTAGTTCGTAAGTATTGCCTGGTCAGCAGAGTCTAACTGGGTGACTTCCGCGCCTTTCTCTGGTTTGTAGATCGTTCGCAGTGGCGCTTGTTTTTTCACATCCCAGATCACTGCTTGGTCGGCCGTTTCACATAATAAATAATTGCTATCGGCGAGAAAAAATCTTCTCTCGATAGGTTTTATATTATCCAGTTTGTACGTCCTTTTATCCTTTAATCCATTCACAATTAGAGCTTTGCCTTTTTTGTGTACAAGATAACGTCCATCACCACTCACCATAGGTTTTTGTACAAGAAATCTGTTCGTGGTTTTGCTATCTTTGGCATCGTTAAATAGGGCCAAACTTTCTGACAAAGAAGCGAATCCCTGGGGAATAAAAAAAGCCGACACGGATCTGGATTGAGGATGTTCCGCCATTTTGTGGAGAAGTTTTTTGTCCTGGAAACGCCACAACGCGACCTCTCCCTCCGACGTGCTGAGAAAATGCTTTCCATCTGTGGAAAAAGTAATGTCCCTTATATACGAAGTATGCGCTTGGGACAATAACTCTACTTGTTTTTTTCGATAATTCCAAAAATACAAGTCGTTGTCTCTCGCAACAATGGCAGAGGAATTGTCTATCGCAAAAGCAAATTCAGAAGGCCGCGTGTGGGTTTCTTTCTCCAGAGAAGCGATTTGCCTTCCTGATATGATATCGACAATACTACATTTTATTCCGGAAGAAATAAACACCACCTTGTCGTGTACGATTACCTGATTTACGGGGGCGGTATTTTTTTCTACGTAGGTGAGTAATTTTTTTCCCGAAGTATTCCACACAAATACTTTATTGCCTTTGTGGGTTACGAATTTTTTATTCCCTGGAAGAAAAGCATTCTTGCCATACAAATAACTGAGAAATCTACCTTCGACAATGACCGGCTTACCCAAGCTAGCTATGTCAAATAGTGCAATGGAGGACTTTGTCGTGTCCAAATAAAATCGATTTGACTTTGTGGATCCGACTAAAAATTTGTTGCTACGATCAAATACAGTAAAACCACTGAAATAGAAACCGCTTTTTTGCAAAGTAAAGTCGACAACCCTAATTCGTCCTTCCTCTGTACATAGTAACTGATTGTTACCGTGAAAGATGGCATTTCCAGGACTGTAAGATAAAGACTTCTCTGTTTGATTGAGTAACTTTTTATGCAGTTGTTTTCCTGTAGACACATCGAAAAAACTCACTGCATCAAACTGTCCAACAGCCATCACCTTACCATCTGTAGAATATCTGAGCGATAGAACTTGACCAGATACAGGTACTTTATACAAAATTTTATGTGTAACAGTGTCCCATACCAAAACATTTTTATCCTGGCTCGATCCGGATACGGCTATTTTTTTTCCATCTCTACTAAATTGCACCTGGCTGCAGTATAGTAGATTTTTCCCATTTTTTAAACTGACAATGTCATAGTCGTTCGTTATATCGCGAAGCACGACTTCGCGTGCTTTCGCAACCGCAAGAATTTTATTGTCAGCGGACATATTTATCTTGTAAATAGCATTATAACCACCGCGAGCGCGACTTTCTCTGTTTGGCCGCTTATATATCTGTTTTATGAGTTTACCGCTCTGAGCGTCGTGGACGAATATTTTGAATGGGGTTGCGACGATCAGCCATCTACTGTTGGGGCTGAGTAAATAATCGCTAATGCCATCGTAGTAACTGAGTTGATATTTCTCCTCACCACTTTCGATATCCCACATTGTTACCCGCCATGAATTTTTGATGGCTAGCGTTTTTTCATCTGGGCTAATTTGTGCAATGTCTTCCGGCAAGTATTGGGAAATCCTTCTCACCGTTTTGCCTTGAATATCTAAAGTAGGAACATTGTGCGAAAGGTTTTTGAGATAGACTTCTTGCGAACGTGTGTTTGGCCTTCCAGGAGAACACAACCATCTTTTATTGGCAATATCCCATAGGTAAATATGACGGCTTCCATCGCATATGGCTACAGCCCAGTGTGAAAATGCAAAATCAATATGTGAAACATCGTTGTAAAACTTATATTCCCACATCTTTGTGCCCCGAAGACTGTAGAGCACCACTTGTTTTTTATCTACGACAACAATTCCGATAGGAGAAATTCGTATCTTTTGTCCCTTAGTATTTATTTTAGACAACGGTTTACTTTTGTGCCACAGCACCAACTGATCTCCCGTAAGAGCGGCGATATTACCGCTGGTTGGATCTACCGCTAGTTCGCGAATCTTTTCTCCAACGGAAAACTTTTGATATGCTTTTTGCGCTGCCACGTCTCTAACAAAAACCTGGTTGCCTACAGCAAATGCAATCTCATTTTTCGATAGAAAAGCCGCCCCATTTCCTTCGACCATCCATTCTTCGGCTTTTGATTGATTTTTGATATTCCACAGGGTGATGCTTTTCGCGGACTGGGTAACAAGAAAAGTACTGCTTTGGTCAAAATCAATGCTGGAAATACCTTTCTTTTCCACACGCCATTTTTCTACTCGCTGAGGAATGTCCCAAACAATAATACTGTTTTCATCTACGGTGGCCAAATATTTGCTATCCGTGCTAAACTTGACGAGATTTACATGGCGAATGTGACCGGTTAAATCCAATATCTTTTCCCCATCTATGTGGTACAAGGTCAGGCCATTTTCTCCGCGAGAGGAAAACGTAACCACATACTGATTATCAGGGCTGAAATGAATCATGTCATAACGTAATCCACGACCATAGTTATACTTCTGACTTAAAACACCAATATCCTGTAAGCAAGCACGAATATAGCCTTTTCCTTTTTCTCTAAGACACGAAACATCTTCGCCCTCGATATTTTTGATGTACTCGAGTGCTGTCCCCACGAGAGCACCACATTCTCGCCACTTTTTGTGATGATAACTTTCTGCAGCCTGACTCATGGAAATTTTTGCTAGTGCCACAGCTCTTTCCCTTGCTAGTTCGGTTTTTTGTGCTTTTTCACGCTCGGCACTCTTCCACTGGAAAGCAGAGAAAATAGCGCCGGCAAACACCAATAGATACACAGCAATACCAGTCAATACAGCGAACCGGTGTCGTAAAATAAATTTATAGGTTATATTCCACACAGAAGGTGACTTTGCGCTTACAGGACGATTTTCAAGAAAGTTTTGCAGATCTTTGGCCAGTGCTTTTGCATCGTCATAACGCCGATCAGGATTTTTTTCTAAACATTTTAGACAAATCGCCTCTAGTTCTCCCGGTACATCTGGGTTCAAAACACGGGGACGAATAGGCTCTACGCTTAAAATCTGCATAACGATATTGATGTAAGTTTCTCCTTGGAAAGGAGGACGTCCCACAAGAGAGGCGTACAGGCTAGCTCCTAGAGAGTATATATCGGAGCGCCTATCTATTTTCTCCCCATTTGCCTGTTCCGGTGACATATATAAAACCGTACCCACCACATTTCCAGTTTTGGTCAAACTGTTTTCCTGATTTACCTTGACTAAACCAAAGTCCATTAGTTTAGGTTGACCTTGCGAATCCATCATGATATTTGCTGGTTTGATGTCGCGGTGTATGAAGTTTTTTTTGTGCACGGAATGCAACGCCAAAGCCACTTTTTCCATAATCCGCGCATATTTTTTAAACTCTCGCACCTCTTCACCTAATAGGTCTTTGAAAGTTTTTCCCTCAATATATTCCATGGTAAAAAAACAATTTGGCTGGTCACCAACTTCTAAAATTTTCACAATATGCGGGTGGTTCAGTTGCGCGGTGACAGATGCCTCTCGCATAAATCGTTGCGCTTCTTCGGGAGAAAAATCAGCATTTAGCATCAACTTTAAGGCCACAACACGTCGCAATTTGGTGTCAAAAACTTTATAGACGACTCCCATGCCCCCTTGCCCCAATTTTTCTTGTATCTCATAGTGGAGAAACATTTTGTTTTGCGGCATTACCTTTTCAGGAATAACTTCTTCTACAGAAACATTGTTCGTCATATCCATGATTTCTTGAATTTGTTGTGAGTTGAGAAGATTGTACTTTTGGAATATTTGCATCAGAGTGGCCTGTGGATATTGCTGCTGTATTTGCAAAGCTTTTTGCAGATGCTCAG
Organism: Candidatus Uabimicrobium amorphum; assembly: GCF_009002475.1. Taxonomy (GTDB): domain Bacteria; phylum Planctomycetota; class Uabimicrobiia; order Uabimicrobiales; family Uabimicrobiaceae; genus Uabimicrobium; species Uabimicrobium amorphum. The sequence goes on along the minus strand of NZ_AP019860.1, from coordinate 6,638,176 downwards.
GTTTAATAAAACCAAAAGACACAGCTCTCTGCGCCATTTCTAAGTCATGATTTTTGGAGTGCATTTTTTCTATCTTTTTGGTGAAGGTTTTTTGATTTTATTATACTTTAGGCTTTGCAAAATTCTAACAAAATTAGAAAGTGTCATTACTGACTCGAGTTTTCGCTATATTCAAATAATCAAGTCTGTCACTCAAAATAAATACAAGTCTGTCACTCACAAACGAGTCTGTCACTCAAAATAGATACTCAAAATAAAAATACAAAAGAGTCTGTCACTCAAAATTTGTCCTAAAAATTTGTAACTCAAAATTATAAAAATTAGTCGCTTTGTACCAAAATTTTGGTAGTTTAGATAGGCCTTCTATATCAATACTAGGTATCTAAATGACTCTTTAGAGAAAGTACAAACAAGCAATCTACATTTACAAGTGAAATAAGGACCTATCAATGGATGAAAACAGACAAAGAGCAGGACAAATTACGTGCCTGATGTTACTCTACTTTGGAGCAGCGATTTTTTTTGGTTTCAGAGCCTCTGTTCCTTACTCACCGTAATATCTATTTTGCAAATTTTGTTACTTAATGACGAAGCGTTTTCTGATTCTTTTACTTCGTAACACGATAAAAAGTAGTACCCATAAGTAACATTTATTTTCTTTTGCCTACTCATGTTACAAATGGGATTTACCGCAGAACTGTTTTATTTCTAAACTTTAAATTTTCGTTGCACGAAATAGTGCACCAACTGTAAATTTAGAGGTAGCTACACCAGTCATTGCCACATGTTCAACTTGTGTAAAACCAACTGTTTGCATCAACTCGATAAGATTCCAAACTGGAATCGCTCCCCCTACTCAGTCAGACCACGCATCCAGGTTGTTGGCTATTTTATCAGGTAGGTCTTTGTCTAGAACGATATCGGCAAATTGAAAGCGACCGCTGGGTTTTAGCACACGGTAAATTTCCTTGAAACTCTCGCTCTTTAAAGGAGAAAGATTCAACACTCCATTAGAAATGACAACATCAAACGTGTTGTCTGCAAATGGAATTTTTTCAGAACTACCAATACAAAGTTGACCATTTGTTACACTCATTTTTTCCAGGTTAGTCCGCGCCTTGTTTACCATCTCAGGAGTTAAATCAATTCCATGTACTTGTCCTGCTGCACCAACGAATTGATGCGCAAAAATAAGATCAAACCCCGCACCGCAACCCACATCAAGAATCACTTCTCCCTCATTAAGCGGACCTAGAGAAAAAGGGTTCCCTACACCGCAAAAAGATACGAATATCTCATCGGGGACATGCCCAAGTGTTGATAAATCGTATCCCAATGCCATAGCACCTTCTTTTGCCGTGCGATATTTGAATTTACCTTTTACTGAATGAGATACTTCGGTGTATTTTTTTCGTATTGCGTTGCGAATCTCTTCGATATTCTCTGTCATCTTTTATCCGTCCTGTTTATACAATTACATGTACAAAAAAGTAACCCCAACCAATTAGAACAAAGCAATTAGGAACAAGTTTGTCTATAGTTTGTTTCTAACGTTTTTCTGATTTTCCTTCTGGAGATTTGTTGTTTACTTTTTTTATAAATTTGATTTCAGCAACTCCTACTTGTAGTAAAGCTGATACACTTGCTATTTCACCGGTAGCACTTGTGACAAATGTCCATAGAGGTTTAACTCCCTCCCATGCTGTTTGTGACTCCGTGAAAAAGGTATCATAATGACCATGACCTAAGCTGGTCGATATATTGTTGTAAGTTAAATGTAGTTTATGGTCTTTCATTTCCACAACAAGTTCTCCGTAACCAGGGTTTTCATATGTCCCTACATAATCTTTTAACTTGTGTGAAGGGGATGTTCCTTGTACAAAATTAACTTTTTCTGCTGGCTTGATCATTTTTTTGGCTGCCTGAATCTGTGCCCATAATTTCGAGTGGCGATCAACAGGCTTTTTATCTAGGAGAACATCGGTAATATGCAACGATGCAAGGTTGGCAAAAACATTGTTGCTGTTGGTAAGAATCGCCATGGCAAAACCCTTTTTGGGTAAAACGGTGACTTGGGCCCTAAAGCCATCTATCGATCCACCGTGTTGTGACAAATATTCTCCACGATATACATCAATAAACCATCCCAATCCGTAGCCGATGGCAATTTTATCATCTTTAGAATATCCTTGCATAGTCATATGCGCCGTGTGCATGTCCTGTAAGCCTTTTTGGCTAATAATGCGTTTGCCATTAAATTCCCCATGATTTATATGAAGTTGTAACCACTTTGCCATATCTTGGGCATTGGAATTAATAGAACCTGCTGGCCCTATATTGTCTATTTGACGCAGGGGAATTTCCTCAAGTTTTTCGTCATGTATGTGGTAAGGAGTTGCAAAGTCAGCTGCTTTTTGAGAAACGTCTACAGAAAAATTGCTGTTGTTCATCCCTAGAGGAGCGAATATTTCATTGTGCACGATGTTTTCCCAGGTACTATTTGCGACCTGACCTGCGATATAGCCAGCAGCCATGTACATGTGATTTTGATACTGCCAGGTGGTACGAAAAGGTTTTGTAGGTTCAAGGTAACGCAAGCGCTGAAATAACTCTACGCGAGATACGGAAGAGCCGTACCACATCAAATCGTGACGGGGAAGACCACTACGATGTGTCACCAAGTCGCGCAATGTCATGTGCTTACTTACATACTCATCTTTTACAGCGAATGTGGGGACATAAGTTTGAACGGGAACATCCCAATTTAGCTTACCTTTGTCTACTAAAATACCGATAGACATTGTAGTAAAAGCCTTACTAGTAGACCCAATGGCAAACAACGTGTTTTTCGTTACCGGAAGTTTTTTTGCCATGTGGCGATATCCATAGCCTTTGGTAACGAGAACACCATCCTCGGTGACAACAGCCAATGCTAAACCAGGAACATTCCACAACGGCATTTTTTCTGTGATATAAGCATCGATATTTTTCAGTGCTTTCTTTAACTTTTGACTCTTTGCCTCTTGAACTTCCTTAGATTCCAACTTCAAATAGAAGGTAAATTTTTGCCCTTGTTGCACAAAATAGCCTACGAGGGTATCTTTGCTTTTTTCGCCTTGAAAAGAGGCGTTTCCCGATGAACCCGTAATCACAAATGTCACTTTGTTTCCTTGTGTGTTTATCTCGTAAAGAGGTAAGCCCTTAACCCCCTGTTGTGGAATGTCCATTTTCCCCTGCCATTTTTCGCCATCAAGGTGAAACTTGGCGTGTATTTTCAGCTGTGTTCCTGGTATTTCAATATGTCCGTTCCATTTTCCGGAAAGATTCGCGTTTTGAGCTTGGCAAATCGCGATAAAAAAAACAAATAAAAGTATAATATTTCTCATATTTATACGACAGGTAAAACCTGTGCCCCTTCCTTGGTTGATATTCAAAAATCTACAATCCGTTTTGTACGTTTAGGTTGATTACATTGTGCAATCTTCTAATGCGGCTTCTTCGTCAACGTATATACCGGGGAAAAATCTATCGACACCTAGCATTTTAAACACGATCATACGCTTTTCAGGTATGGATACAAATTTTGTCGCCACTCCTTTTTCTTTACAGCGATCAACAATATTTACCAATCCACTATGCCCACCCATTTTGGCATAGCGCATATTCTGAAAATTAAAAATAATCACTGTGGCACCTTTTTTAACCATGTCATCTACTAGATTTTGTAAGACACTCATAGTAATGGGAGTGAAGTATATTACTTCTATACGAATTATTTTATCTTCTTGTATACGTGATATCTTGAAATAGCCGTTACACAGAGAAAGAGAGTATATGTGTGTCGTAAACCACAAATCTTGATAACCGCTACCTATATCTAGATGAGTGATGTAACCATTTTGAAAAGTACTCGATTTCATCTCTCCGACATGTAAGGTGGCAAAATGGCAACTACTAAAGTGACAGTTCTCCATTTTTTCTACATCAAAATCACTACGAAAGCTACAGTTTTCAAAGACACTATCACGAAGAAACACCTGATTCTTTGTATATATGGAGCAGCCACGGTATTTCGTATTGGTCGCAATAGAGTTTGATATATTTTGCAGAGCTATTTCTCTATCTAGCATTATGATAGGCTCCTTGAATACAAAGTTAAGTAAAAAATTATAAAAAATAATCTGTTCATTGAAAATTCGTTCTATAAAAAGCAAAATAAAGAAAATCGAAGATTTTCTTTTGAGATTTTAAAAGTAACAAACTAAATTGTAAAGATCATGCTCAAAGGACAAATAATGAAACCACTTATATATTTAATTCTATCCTGTTTCGCATTGCAAGGATGCTATATTGCTCCAAACAAGGATGGAAAAACATTTGACGAGAAGTATGGAGAGCACTTAAAGCATCACTACTCAGAAAACCAACGCCAACAGCTTTATGAAGTGATGAAGAACGAACCGCTCAAAAAATTCGAATTGATTCACTGGGAAGTAAATCCTCAGATTGCAATCGCGACTGCACAACAACAGCAAAAGCCTATTTTAGTGTTTTTCTCGGTAAATGAGTTTGCCAAGAAAGATACCGAGCATTGCTGACTTGGTGGACGTGTGACGAAGAGCAGTGTGCTCTCTGACGATCAGGTAATTCAATTTATCAATAATAACTTTGTTGCGTTGTCCGTCAACATAACCACCAACGGTTTTCCGCCAGAGATAAGAGGATTAGAAAAGTATCGCAAAGCCTACAAATCACTGGAGTTTATTCTTGAAAACTATTTTTTTGGGCATGTTGTGGTTGGCAGTGACGGAAAATTTATGTTTGGCCACTCTGGCAGCGGTATAAAAGACCTTTACGAAATATCTCCTTGCTATCACCCAGACAAATACCTACGTTTTCTACAACGCAGCTTAGTCCTCTTTAATCGCTGTCAGAAAATTCGTAGTGATATGACACTCAACTATCAGGAGAAATATGCACGCCTGGAAGTCTTAGGTCAAGAGATTGTCGATTTTATCAATGTATATGACAATTTACAGGCAAACAAAGACAAACTTTGAGGAATTTCCTATGAACAGAAAAAGCTTTATATTTATATCAATTTTCAGCAGTATTTTCCTCATTTCCTGTCGGTATATAGAAGAGCAGAAGCAAATCAAAGAATTTGCCACCTACTACGCAGGTCATCCTTTGCCTTCACAAATAGAAAAAGGTGCTAAAGAATAGTTTATGGGGTATTGGGAAAAGATGATAGGACAAAGAAATGGACGTAAAAAATAAATGTATCGCGATTACCGGTATCGGAGGTTTCATCGGAGCGAGGATGGCACACCGGGCTTTACAAAATGGTATGCGCGTTAAAGGCTTAGAAATCTGCGAACAAAAAGCAGAACAAGTACGGCAAGAAGGTGTAAAAGTCATTGTCGGAGACATTAACAATCCAAATGCTGTAGAACAACTATGCCAACAAAGTGACGTCGTGTTTCACACCGCTGCCATCGTAAAAGAGGGGGGAGACTCAGCTCTATTTCGCAAGGTAAACGTCGAAGGCAGTCGTCTAGTGGCACAAAAAGCCATCGAGAATAGTGTACGACATTTTATTCACTTATCCTCGGTGATGGTCTACGGTTTTCACTATCCACAAAACGCAACAGAAGATACACCAATGAGTGAACAACAAAATCCTTATTGCCAGACAAAAATAGAGGGAGAACAAGTCGTAATGGCTTTTCATCACCAGGGCAAACTAAAAGTCACAGTAATACGTCCGGGGGATGTCTATGGTCCTGGTTCCATTCCTTGGGTCGTCCGTCCTATACAAGAAATGCGTAAAGGCATTTTACCTGTTCCCTCGACAGGGGTTATTAATCATGTCTATGTGGATAATCTCATTGATTTCGTGTTTCTTGCTATGGAAAAAAATCTCTATGGCGAGGCGTTTAATGTTACCGATGGCGAGGCAACTTCTTTGCTCAAGTTCTTCGGTTACTATCGTAAAATGATTGGCAAGGGTAAGTTACTTGCTCTATCTCCTATGTCACTTCGTTTTTTATGTCACATTGTGGAAAAATTTTATACATTCATTGGACAAACCCCCACCGTAACGATAGATTCGGTAAATTTCTTAAACCGCAAGAACGCATACTCGATCGTTAAAGCGCAACAACTAGGCTATACACCTAAAATTAGTCTAGATCAAGGAATGTGTTTTATACAACAGTGGCTTCACGATAGTGAAAATAAAATGCTTTGAGTTACTTATAAATGAGTAACCATCACAAAAAATCCTGGTCTAAATCGTATTTTCTATTTAAAATAGATGTAAATTAAATACGATTTGTTAAGAGGATAAACATGAAGATTATTATTTTTTTATTGGTCGCAATGAGTTTTATATATTGCGACGAGCATACCATATTCGCTACAGTGAACCACCAAAGTGACAATATCACTTTCCTTGATTTAAAAGACCCAAGTAATCCCACCACTATTTCCCATGAAAGTATAGAATCACCCACGTACATAGCTTATGGTGACGGTATTTTTATTGTGATTAGCCAAAATGGTCTTTTAGCAATTGATCCCAATAACACCAAAGATATTATACCTATCCAAAATAAACACTTGTCAAAGCCAAGCTCTATTACCTTTGGTGGTGGTTATTTTGTTGTAAACAATTTTCCGAATAAGAACCTTGTTTTCATCGAATCTAAAGCTCCCTATAAAGCAACATCTATACCACTGAAAAATACTTCAGTAGGAGCTCATATTGGCGATGGAGTATTTGCCGTATCAAACGGTGAAAAAGGTGTTCTCCTTGTTGATGCAAAAAATCCGACAAACATAAAAAAAATCATACCCGATGTAGAAACTTCGTATAGCATGGCTTACGGCGGAGGCTTTTTAGGCATTAGCACCCAAGGATATCAGAAGGCTGGCAAACCAGGGACAATCATTTTAGTTGACATGAAAAATCCAGACAAACAGCCTGTCATTATTACAGATGCGAGAGCAAGTCGCCCCATTAGAATTGCATATGGCGGTGGGTTTTTCATAGTTCTCAATTATTGGAGTAATAACTTCACGTTAGTAGATCCCCAAAACCCAAAAAATTATTTTGTTTCTGAGAGAAATGATGAATACTTTTCATTTCCATCTGATGCGGTTTTCGGAGATGGTGTATTTGCGATTCACAATGTGCACAACGAATACGCTGTATTCGTTGATCCAAAAAACCCGCAAAAGTTAAGAGCTGTTTGGTCTGGCCCCATTCGTCAAATCGAATTTGGTGGTAACTGCTTTGCAATGATCCATGACAGCGATGTCACGTACATAACTCTAGCGCGCTCCCAAGGTAAAAGCACTTCAACTGTCATAGATTGGAATGCAGAGTTTCTGTATGACATGACATTTTCAAAGTAAGCTGATAGGAAAATTTAGGATAAAACCTATGGCAAAGCTTTAGAAGTCGCGGTCGGGGCTTCTAAAGCAAAATATTTTAAGGTATGTACGTCAAATTAGCAAAATACAACTTCATCTAATTATTTTCACCATTTTCGAAATCACGAACACCAATAAGAAGTTTTTTTAAGCCACTCAAAAACAAGACGATGCCAAGACAAATAAAAACCACCCCACCATATTTGTTATCGTAAACAAACTTTGTTTTTAGAAGTCTCGCCAAATCCCACACGCTATCATTTCGGGAAATCACATCACATCCAATAAACGTCATGTATCCACACCCAACTAAAATAAAAATCTTCAAAGTGTCATCAAAACAAAAAGTAGCGGTTACCATCTTTGGTAGGATCAACAAGTATACCGTTGCCATTACTAAGCAACCTGTTTTCAGGATAGATGAACGTTCTGTGATAAAACCAAAATAGATAAATGCACAGCATGCCCCTAAAATTCCGATGACAACCATACTTCGCAAAAGTGTTTTTTCCATTGGACTTGGTTCAAAAGTCATTGATTTTCTCCTTTTTTCGTCACGTTTCCCCCCCAATTATTATCTAATATAACAAAGTTTTTCTGGCAGCACACTTTACTAAATTTTACAATGGCAAAAGTCATTCGAAAGTACAATCATAAAAACTATTTAAGTCGATAACTATTTGGTTTTTTCGGTGTATTTATGCACTGGCATGATTGTTATTAGGCAAATGGCGTCTAAGCAATCATTTTAGGGAAAATTTATGGAAAATGATCATCGAACATCTTTGCCTTCAAGCACTAAGTCGCAAAATCAGGGTACAAACAAACAGCCACTCATAAACTTTGGTCGATACAACTTACTACAAGAACTCGGACGTGGTGGAATGGGAATTGTTTACAAGGCTTATGATACAAAGCTCAAGTCCGTGGTGGCACTTAAAATAATTATGAGTCGCGAAAAAGAATACCTTGAGCGCTTTTTTATCGAAGCGACCATAATTGCCAAACTAAACCATCCGCATATTATTCGATTTTACGAATGTGGTGGAACACCGCGACCGCATTTTACGATGGAGTACATCGAAGGAGTTACTCTTAGCAATTTAATCAAAGAGCGTAGTATTACACCATCGCAGTTGGTAGATCTGATGATACCGTTATGTGAGGCCTTACACTTTGCACATCAAAACAACGTAATGCACCGTGATATCAAACCAGGTAATATTATGATTACAAATGATAATATCGTAAAAATTATGGACTTTGGTTTGGCGAAAACTAGCGATGCGACGCAACAACTATCTCGATCAGGTCAGATTTTGGGTACAGTACATTACATGGCCCCTGAGCAAGTGTTGGGTAACGCTGATTATGCCAGTGACATATATTCTCTCGGCGCATCGATGTACGAAGCATTGACATTTCGTACCGTATATCAGGGGGCACTTGATGTGAATATCATTGTACAGGTCACCGATAGTACGCCCATTCCTTTGCGCCAACTCAATCCGGATATTTCCCCATATCTTGAGGCAATCTGCCTAAAGTGCTTGCGGAAAAATCCGCAAAAACGATATAACAATTTTGCGCAACTCGCCCAAGAATTACGAAATTATAAAGAAAATAAGCCCATTATTGCACGTAAATATAGCTCATGGGATGTGGTGAACAATTTTATAGCCAAACACAAAATCATATGTGGAAGTTTGTTACTTATCTTTGTCATTTTGATTACAGCACTTGTGGTTACAACTGATGCACTGCGCTATGCCGAGAAAGAGCGTGTAGAGGCTGACACGAAAAGTAAGGAAGCTCAGGAAGCCACATTACAAAAAGAAAAAGAAAAGCAAAAGACAAGGTTAGCTTTAAATAAAGTAATGAAGGCATTAAGTTACGCGATAGAAGAGCATCGTAGTCTACAGCAAGACCAAAAGTTTGCGGAGTTGTTTTCTGAGATTTTTCTTGATATTGAAGAGTATGGAGAAAATCAAGATTGGAGCTTTATCAAAGGTTATATCACCTCGAAGATCGGGAAATCCCAAAAGAGTATTGAATATTTCTCGAAGCGCATACAACAAACCCCCAATAGTTCTTATGCGTATTTGAATCGTTCGTTGGTGTATACCGAATTGGGAGAGCACAAAAAAGCATTATCCGATATAAATAGAGCCGTCGAAATGGATGCAAACAATGCGCAATTTTGGCATTGGCGTGGATATATTTATTTTCAAATAAACAATTACCAAAAAGCCGCTAAAGATTATAAAAAATCGATTATGTTGGCTCCTAAAAAAGCGCAAGGGTATCATAGTTTGGCTTATCTTTACTATCGGCAAAAAAAATATCACCTCGCAATTGAAAATTTTAATGCGGCAATTCGATGCGATCAAAATTCGGCCTCAGCATACAATAGTCGCGGCCTAGTTTATTTTGTTCGGAAACAATATGAAGTCGCGCTGCGCGATTACAAAAAAGCCATTGTTTTAGATCCAGAAATGACCATTGCATATGTAAATAGCATTAGGGTATATCTGCAACAAAATAAATATCAACAAGCACTACAATATTTAGCGGAATTGCCACCGTCAGCGATGACGTATACCTGTCGTGCGATGGTCTATGTTCATCTTGGTAAAGAAGAAGAGGTATTGGCAAACTTAAATCGCGCTATTGAAATGAAAACTTCGCTTTTACATCCTTATACACTGCGTTTACAAATTTATTTGAAACAAAAACAATATGCGAAAGCGTTGGAAGATGCCAATAATGCCATTCGCCTTGCGGGTAGTTATTCATATAAAGATCGTTGGTTACAACAAGAAAAGTCCATCGATTTCTATAGTAGTAAACCTACGACAACAAATTCGAACATTGCACTTAGTTATTATAATCGCGGGGCTGTTTACGATAAAATGCGAAAATGGCCACTTGCCATTACTGATTTCTCCAAAGCCATTTCCATCGATGCGAATTTCACCGAAGCCTATTTGGGCAGATCGTTGTCATATAGGCGCGATAAAAAGTATCCTCAAGCTCTACAAGATATCAACAAATGTATTACTCTACAGCCGCAAAATGCCAATCATTACTATATACGTGGTAAAGTATATACTTATATGAACAATGACGACCTAGCCAAATTAGACTTTGATAAAAGTATATCGCTCGATTCACAACACGCTAAAAGCTATTACTGGCGCGGACGAATGTATGATTATCAGGAACAACATGAGCTCGCAATCGCTGACTATAGCACGTGTATTATTTATGATCCACAACATAAAAATGCTTATTTTCGACGTGGAAACGTTTATGAACGGCAGCAAAAGTACCAGATGGCGATTAAAGATTGGCAAGCAAGTGCAAAATTGGAATCCGACTATACACGTGCCATCAAAGTCAAAATAGCTAACGCGACACGCAAAATGAACGGCACTTTTGTGGCAAAACAACATGACAGTATTAAAAGCGCTGTTACATATCACTATAACAACGAAGGAGAATGGGCAGGGGTTTATAAGGTGGATGTGATTGAAAAAATGGAGATGCAGTGGCAAAAAAAAGATCTCATAAAAATCCATGCGCAATATACATACGCACCAATTGTGGCGGGGAAAAATTCTGGAATAGATCGGCGGTATTTTATTTTACGTAAGCGCAATTTTTACTATGCCGTAATTGAAATGGGAGGAGCAGGTTCAGGGAATTAATAAAGTTACATCTACGAAATCATATATTTTTAATTTACAAATACGATTGCAAATTGACATTTACATATGTGTAAAACTTTAAGGAGCACGCCCCAAAAAGTGGCTATAAAGAACTTGTTGTAAAAAAGAAAAAATAACCATTTTCACAAAGACAAGTGGGGGTGTCTTTTGTTAGTTTAACTTGTTTGTTAGTGGTGTGTCGTGACGCGCCCCTATATGATAACCACAAAAATATTAAAATAAAGGATGTTGTTATGTGCAAAATTTGGTGGATGTGCTTACTTATATGGTTTGCACCGCTTAGTATATATTCGCAAACTCATTTAAAATACCAACAACCGGCTAAAGAAATTTTGGATTTGGCCACTGCAAAGCTACCACCTTCTGTTGTGATGAATGATGATGGTACACACATGGTTTTTCTTTATCGCAATAGGTATAAGAGCTTAGCAACTTTGTCAGAGAAAGAGATGCGTCTCGCAGGACTGAGAATAAATCCTGTCACAAATATCGGAAGTAGAAGTACATTTTATAGAGATGTCACGATGGTGATGGTTGGTAGCAAAGAAAAAATAAATATCAAAGGACTCCCAGACAATCTTCGTTTGGCACATTTTAGCTTTTCGCCAGATCAAAAAGTTTTCGTATTTACCAACACCACTTTAAAAGGTGTCGAACTGTGGTGCGTAGATATAAAGAGTGCTACCGCCAAAAAACTCACAGAAGATACCTTGAATGCCAATATGGGAACGCCTTATCAGTGGTTTGCAGATAGTAATTCTTTGTTGGTGAAATTTTTACCAAAAAACCGCGCAACAATTATCGACAAAAGATCTACTCTGCCTGCTGGCCCAAGAATATCTGTAAACTCCGGCAAAAAGGCACAAAATAGAACCTACCAGGATCTTTTAAAAGATCGTATTGATGAGGAAAATTTTCAGACTTTAGTAAAAGCCGAGCTGCACAAAGTGGACTTAGATGGTGGAAAACAATTATGGCTAAAAGCGGATTTATACAAAAGAATCTACTTTTCCCCCTCTGGAGACTACGTTCTGGTGAGTACGATAGAAAAGCCCTTTTCTTATCTGGTGACATACAACAGATTCCCTTCTACGCTAAAGCTTTATGATAAAGAAGGCAAGTTGATCAAGACAATACTGAAAGTACCCTTGATCGAAGATTTACCAAAAGGATTTATGGCAGAACGAAAAGGTATGCGCAATGTTTCATGGCGATTAGACAAACCGGCGACTCTTTACTGGGCAGAAGCTTTAGATGAAGGTGATCCGGCGGTCAAGGTAAAATATCGTGACCAGGTGTACGAACAAGACATGCCTGACGGCGAACCGCGAAAATTGTTCAAAACCATCAATCGTTTTTATGTTGTGTATTGGGGCAACGACAAATTGGCCATTGCCGCAGATTATTGGTGGAACACCCGCAATAAAAAAACCTATATTGTCGATCCATCGGCAACAGATACAACGCCAAAAGTAATTTTCGATAAAAACTACCAAGACAGATACAATGATCCGGGTAATTTTGTAACCGCAAAAAACAAATTCCATAAAAACGTATTATACGTCAAAGATGGAAAACTTCTCCTCCAAGGAAATGGCTATTCCCCAACAGGAATTAGACCATTTATTGATGAATATTCTATTGCCACAGGGAAAACAGAACGACTATGGCGGGCAAGTGGAAAAACGGCACTTGAAATGATACAAACTCCTGTTGATCTCGAGAAAGGAATATTTCTAACTTCTGTACAATCAAAATCTATCTTTCCCAATTACTATTTGAGAAATATGTTTGAAAAAGATAAGAAGCCTGTACAAATCACTTTTTTTGAAAATCCTTTTAAAAGCATCATGAGTGTACACAAGGAATTGATCAAATACCAAAGAGACGATGGACTAGATTTATCCGCTGTTCTTTACCTGCCCATCGGCTACGAAAAAGGTAAAAAATATCCCATGTTGTTATGGGCTTATCCGCGGGAATTTAAAGATAAAAAAAGTGCCAGTCAGGTCACTTCTTCCCACCATCAATTCGTTTATCCACGCTACTCATCTCCTATTTTCTGGGTGACGCGCGGCTATGTTGTTCTCGACCGTACGGCGTTTCCCATCATCGGAGAAAAAGACAACCAGCCAAATGACAGCTTTGTGAAACAGCTCGTCGCCAACGCCAAAGCGGCTATTGATGCTGTGGATACACTAGGCTACATAGATCGAACACGAGTGGCAGTAGGAGGACATTCCTACGGCGCGTTTATGACCGCCAATCTTCTCAGCCATTCCAATCTTTTTGCCGCAGGTATCGCAAGAAGCGGTGCGTACAACAGAACACTAACGCCTTTTGGTTTCCAAGCAGAAGAACGCAGCTACTGGGAAGCCCCACAAATTTACTACCAGATGTCGCCATTTATGCATGCGGATAAAATGAAAACACCACTCCTTTTGATCCACGGCGAAGCCGACAACAACTCTGGAACCTATCCGATGCAAAGCGAACGATACTTCAATGCTCTCAAAGGACTTGGCGCCACAGTTAGACTGGTCATGCTTCCAAAAGAAAGTCATGGCTACCGAGCAAGAGAATCGGTGTTGCATATGTTATGGGAACAAGATAGCTGGTTAGAAAAACACGTAGGTAAAAGGTAAAAAATAGAATAAATTCTAGAAAACGGTCCTTTTTTTAGGGCCGTTCTCTTTTGTCTCAATTACTTTTCACAGGAGTATTTATTTAGTTATCTCATCTTTGTTTCCCATTACGTTTCTGTTCTCAAAAGACACATCCAATCCCTTAGGAAGTTCATTAGGATTATCATCTGAGCTACCTTGACTTTGCGTTTTAACTTTTTTGAGTTGTTCATCATTTATTTTACTTTGGATCTCGACAAAATGTCCAAAGTACTCGCCCTTCTTTTTTGTCCATCCATGACTTCTCTGAACTAACTCGTAAAAAGCTCTGTAATCTTTTCTTACTTTATCTAATAAATCCCGATATGGATTCTTAACTTTTTTATCACCTTTCGATAAGTCAAAAAGCTCATGCGAAAGAATATGAACGTTATTTATTAGTTTAATCTCTGATATATTTTTTAGAGCTAAAAAGTTCAAATTCTCTCTTCTTTTTTGGTCATTTGTTAACTTTTTATTTTTCTTTCTTATCTCATCAATCGATTTATTCTGTTTCAGCAAATACTCTTTAAACCTATCAATAAAAAGTTTGGTCTTAAAAATTGGTACAGTTCTACCATCTTCTATTCCAAATGTACTCGAACTTACTTTATCTGTTAAATCTTTTGCGTTGAACTCTTCGATATAAATGCTTCCAGGCAATTCATCGTCATCACCCGTCGGAGCTTTAGGAAGCTCTCCTTCTTTTGTTACAATAGCCATTTTAAGGTCGAATTGAATTTCGGCATGTATAACACTTGGAATAGATATTGTACTATCGTTCTTGCTAGCCTCTTCCTGCAATGGTTTTACAATCTGCTCAGGAATGATCAAATCGGCAACTATTTTCGCATCTTTGTAACCCCGTTTTACATTGCCGAAATTAGTTTCGATTTTTATCATGGGAATATCGTGCTTTTTAAAATACTTGAGAGCTTCTTTAAAACCTTGCGTTAGATCATTAAAATCTTCGTAAATGATTCTCCCGCGTAAAATATCCTTGACCTTATCAATTAATTTGTTGGCATCAAATACATAAGCCTTATTCTTTGCCTCAAGTTCACCTAACTTTAATAGCGTTTTGGTTTTTATCTTCTCTAAACCTTTTACCGGCGGAACATTCGCAAATCCAAAGGTCTTATCGGCGAGTACAGTAACGGCTTTTTTGAATCGCGAATGTAATTGGTCTGCTATTTTTTGATATAAAGTAGCATATTCTTCTATTTGCTTTTCTTTTTCATCTTTGGTTGGACCAACCGATTCACTAGCCTGGCTATTTGTAGTCACTTCATCTACACGCTGGATCACATTTGACTGAGCAACTCGTTGCACGGCATTATCGGAAGATGAAGCCATCTTTTGTCCCAAATTGACTGCCTTCTGTCCCATTACATCGGCTTCTCTTTCGAGTCCAGCGTTATCGTTCACTGCCACACCATTCTTCAACTGCATAGTGGGTTTGACGCGTCCTTGCTTTTGTTGTACGGTATGCCACCCTTCGTGAGGCAAATGTTTTTCTTGTCCACGTCCAACAAAAATATCAGTGCCTTGGGCATACGCAAGAGCCCCTACCGATTTCGGTTTTGGTGAGTTGTAGTGGACTTTTACATCAGAGAGATTCATTCCCGATAGCTGTTCTAAACCGTTTTGAAGTTCTCCTGGTAATCCGTCTTTTTTTTGGATAGGTGTGTTGCGATTGAGATTACTCGTTGTTGTTTGTACTAGTCGTTGTATGACATTATCGACCGGTGCTTGAGAACTCGAACCATCGTTAAATAATTGCACAACTGCCCGATTGCCAACCGTATTTTGTAACTGCATAACATCCTGATAGTTCATTGATGACTGGTCAATACTTGCCTTCTGAATCACATTTACAGAAGGAGTGTCCTGTGTTGGTTTGGGAGCAGTTTGTTGTTGTTTGTTTATACGTTCTTGTTTTCGATATTTTTGCATCACACAACCTTACAAATCTGTTTATTTGAAACTAAACAATAACTTTTTTCCTTAGTAATCTTATCTTGCAGAGGTCGATCAAAGAATAGCCAACTCTAGATAACACATCTTGCACACTGTTTTTTTAATTATACTTTTACGGCGTTTTACGGTAAATTGTTTATGGAGTTTTTACATTCTAATGAAAAACACAATATTTTTCAATAGAGTTTACAATTCAATACCCTCATCATAAGCCCTAGAACAGGTTACAAACCGTCGAAAAAGTTCTTAGTATTTTTCATTTTCATTGCGTCAATTTCCCGGGAAAATCCTTCGAATATTGTAAATAGACTGTCCAACCCAGAAGCGTTGCGCGCTTGTCATCTCATTTTGTTAAAAATTATTTCTTGGTACGGCAATTGCTATTCTTTTAGAATAAATAAAAAATTTGTTAACAAAACATTTTTAGGAGTACAGTATGAACCCTTACAGTATCATCTTAGCAGCTACTATGCCCATAGTAATTTGGGCGATTTTCACTAAACTACGATTACCGTTCATGATTGTCTTTTCTTTGTTTTCTGGTTTATTTGGGGCGGCTTTGTCTGTCTACAATGGAATTGGCAGAGGCGAATCAATGACAACGGCGATCGTAGGCGCTGTTGCAACTGTTGTTGCTTTTGCGGCAATGGTGCGACAAATTAAACATTGTAAAAGTGGTGAGCGCGGCTTAGAGGGATTAGTGATTATTTTTATATCGCTATTTATTACCTGCCTTATGGTATTCTTAGCGATGTATGCTCTTTTCGAATCAAAATCCATACCATTTACAATAGGATTCGGAATAATTGCTTTACTTGCTTTTTTTAAAGCTGTTCATCGCCAAGTTGTCTATTCACGTTGATTGCAAAGTTCACTTCCCATGGCAACATAAAGCCTGAACTGCTATTTTCGGAGGAGAAAACGAAAGTCCTAATTTTCAAAGTCAGTGCAGTTATTTGTCGCATGGGACAGAACTTTTAGTTCATAGACAGCCTCGATCAAATTTTTTATAATTAGGCACAATATCATCATTTCATTACTAGAAGTAAAAGGAGACAGAGATGAACAAGGCAACATTGGGGGCTAGCGATTTAAGCGTATTTCGCCTGGGTTTAGGGTGTATGGGTATGTCCGAATTTTACGGTGCCACCGATGCCGAACAGGAGTCGATTCGTACACTACACAAGGCCCTAGAAATGGGTATTAATTTTTACGACACGGCTGATATATATGGCAATGGACACAATGAACAACTTGTAGGAAAAGCTTTTCACGATCGACGAGATCGCGTAGTATTGGCGACCAAATTTGGTATCGTTCGCGATGAACAGGGCAATTTCCAAGGGATAGATTGTAGTCCAGAATACATAAAAAAAGCGTGTGATAGAAGCCTCAAGAATTTGGGACTTGATGTCATTGATCTCTACTATGCGCACCGGCTAGACGACAAAGTTCCCGTCGAGGAAACAGTAGGAGCGATGAAAGAGCTTGTCGCAGAGGGAAAAGTACGCTATCTTGGTCTCAGTGAAGCACCTGCTGCGCAACTGCGACGCGCTCATGCCGTCCATCCAATCACCGCACTGCAAACAGAATACTCTATGTGGAGTCGCGAACCCGAAGGGGAAATTTTAAAAACTTGCCAGGAACTTAACATTGCTTTTGTTGCTTACAGTCCTTTAGGACGCGGTTTTTTGACCGGCGCTATTCCATCACGTGATACCCTAGACAAAGACGACTGGAGATTGACCAACCCGAGATTCCAGGAAGAAGCGATGGAAGAAAATAAAAAATTCGTTGTTCTGATTGAAGAAATCGCCAAGGAAAAAAAAGTCACTCCGGCCCAAGTTGCTTTGGCCTGGGTTTTACACCAGGGACAAAACATGTTTCCTATTCCCGGAACGCGCAAAGTTTCGCGACTCAAGGAAAACATGGAGGCAGCGAACATTCAATTCAGCGAAGAAGAACTCTCGCAAATTCAGCAAAAACTACCAAAGGCTACTGCTGGCGAGCGTTATTAAGTTAAATATGCTTCACCTTCCATAGTAAATATCGAGCCTGAAAGCTCGATATTTACCTCATTTATCTTCCCACAAACCTTCGCGAATTTGTTTGGAAAACTCCGCAATATTTTTACATGCCTGTGCTTGTTCATTGATAAAACTCTTTTTACGCAGCTCTTTGAATGGCAAGTTTCCCTTCAACAAATTATTTTCGTGTAGATATTCATCCAGGTAACCATTGAGTATAATTCGCCAGTTCCACGAAAGTTGCCCGCCTGTACTGCGATTGTGATAGTGCACCATTGTTGTACAGTTGTGTGATAATGCATTGTACCATTGTGGAGTTTCTGCCAGTGCATTGATTTGATTGAGATAAGCTTCTAGCAAACCGCGGATTTTTGCGACAGGGGCGTTCATCCTATATAAAAATACCTGTTCGCCGCGATGGTGCGTACGTAATCGAATGACATCTCTTTCATCCGCCACCACATAATAAAGTTCAAATTGGCGAAAAAAACCGAGCGTTGTGGAATAGGTTTCCCCTTTTTCTTTTCGCGTTTCAATGGATATCGCGAGAAATCGTCCATCGTCAAAACCCCAACTGAAAATGGGATGGGCAATTTTAGGATCTCCCCAGTAAACCAAAAACATATCAAGTGAACGCAGCTTTCCCAGATCATACGTACGCTTTTCCCATCGTTCTGTGTAGTCTACAGTCGAACGATACTCAAAATTTCGCAGATGGTATATGGTCAGCAGGTCACCTTCCAAAGTTGTTCTTGGAACACATGCGACATCTTTTAGCCAATCTCTATTGTCCTGTGCAGGAATCATTAGCCACCAGGTTACCACCGACAAAAACATAGCAAGATGTATCCATAAAGCACGGAGATACGGACGTACATAGATGACATTTCCGATTGCTGCCAGTACAAAGACGCAACTCATCAGAATAGCTAGTATACGGCTAACGGAGACATCGATCCACAGCGCCGCGGCTGACCATGTGGTTGTCAGAATAAAAGTAGGTACCATAAGTATCCATACCAATATTTGTACATATTTCAATTTGTTTGTTATCTTTTTTTGATGTGGTGTCATGATTTTTTACCTGTTATTTAAATAAAAATGTAAACTATCTTACCAAATATTGAAGCGAACCATATCTTGAAATTATGTCTTCAAAAAGTTATTATACTCATACTTTATAGCGCGCCAAGAGGCACATTTGAGGAAACGACTATGTCAAAGCAATCACAAGAGCATCTCGACGAAATAGAAAAGTATACCATTGGACACTATGACGATCATGCACAATCCTATTGGTTGGGAACCAAAGATCATGATGTCAGCCAAAATATAGACGCTTTTTTGCAAGCTATGCCACAAAGTAAAGCTTTGGATATTTTGGATTTGGGATGTGGTCCAGGTAGGGATGTTTATACTTTCAAATCCCTCGGGCATAAACCTACCGGACTAGACGGGAGCAAGGAATTTTGCCTCATTGCGCAAAAGTACAGCAATTGCCCTATTTTGCACCAGAACTTTTTAAAACTGGATCTTCCTGAAAGTTCTTTTGATGGTATTTTCGCCAACGCTTCACTCTTTCATATACCAAGCCAAGAACTACATAGAGTTTTGTGTCAATTACACCAAGCTTTACGACCCGGAGGAGTACTATTTTCCTCAAATCCCAGAGGCGATGCCGAAGGATGGCAAGGACAACGCTATGGCCACTTCATGGAGTATGAAACTAGTAAAAACTACCTCGACAAAGCCGGTTTTCAAATCATTCACCATTACTATCGTCCCAGTGGACAGCCAAGAGAAAGACAACCATGGTTAGCCATTGTTAGTCAGCGTAAAGACTAAGACAATGTTGTCATGTCGTAATGTCTATGCCTAACCAATCGGTCACGTTCTTGTGCCAAATTTCTTCTCCTTCTTGCTGTGTAAGAATACCTGTCTCTACAGCATAGTCAACAACGCGTCCAGGATAAGACGTTCCGACACCTTCCATTTCTCCTAGTGGATACGGATCATCCAACCCCATAATAATTTGGCTAGCTCCTACTCGTTTCTTGATCAATTCGAGAGTATATGCATCGTGAACTAAGGTGTCGAAGTACAGGTTTTTATGCCCAAGTGTTTTTCTGGGGTCCTCCAGACCTTCAAATATATCTTGTCGGCCGTCAAATCCTTGAATTCTGCGTCCATAATTGGCAATCCCCAACATTCCTCCATGTGCAAAACTGGTCCGCAGTTGTGGATACTTGTTTGGTAAATCGCGCAAAGTAAACAGATGAAGAGTATCCGCACATTGGGCCATCATCCAAATCAAATGAAATCTCCAATATTGATTTTTCAAAGCGATCATCTTCTCTCCATCGTATGGATGAATTTGAATGGCCAATTTGTATTCATTCGCTAATTCGTATATCGGATCAACTTCTGCTTCGGCAACAGAGAGCCATTCTTCATTTGCATTCAAGAAATGGGTGGGCAAACAAAGCATTTTTAAACCGAGTTCATTCACACATCTATCGATCTCTTTTAGAGCTTGGTCCAGGTACAATGGTTGCACAACGAAACCACAAGTAAATTTACCAGGGTAATCTGCTTGAACAGAAGCATTGTAATCATTCTGAAAACGAATTCCATCATAACAATCTTGTTGTTCCCAACCGTTACAATACAATTGAGAGAGACAAAGCATTACCCCATGATCGATGTTGTGACGCTCCATCCACTCTAGCTTTTCTTTAATAAAAAAACTAGGGTCGGTAATTGGTCTAGACCAACTGCCTTGCCTCATAAATTTCTTGTCGTTATCAATCCAAAAAAGTTTTTTGTCTTTCATGAACTGAGGAATTTGAGTAGGCTCTGGTAGTATATGTCCATGTCCGTTGATTCGCATAATGTTTGTACCTCAAATTTGTTGTGTGGAAATTTGGTTAGTTAAGGTTATGTTGCAAACTTTATAATAGAGACTATCTCTAGCGGAAATTTTGGCGATGGAATAAACAATAAAATCCCCTGGGTAAGTTTATTGCAACAAGTATAACTGTAGAGCTTTCATTATACAAAATTGAAAATGACTGGATAATATTTTTTTGAAACGCAGAGGATAAACATGTCTTACTTATTACGAAAAATTGTCAGAGTAAATATAGTTATTGTGGCCTTTATACGATTTAATATATTTTACACATACGAACAGAAAGGTGACAGACTCAACACACTGCATCTCATAAGTGTTTCGTTCACAATGCCATACAGATTTTTCTAGAAAAATCCCAACTCGATGCTATTGATTTCTTAATTTTTGGAATTTCTGGAAGTGGTACTGTGCTTTTTTTTGATTACGTAGAGCGTTGTAGCAGACGTATAGGCCATAATGAGCTTGCCAGACATTTGGAGATAACGCTGTTACTTGTAAGAAATCCGCTTTTGCTAGTTGGTACTTTCTTTGGTTAAGGTAAAGACTTCCACGACTATTGTAACCTTCAAAATTTTTAGGGTTTAACTCTATTAGTTTGCTAAAATCCGCCTGTGCTAAGTCATATCTTCCTATGTTAAGATAAAGAATTCCGCGTTTGCTGTAAACATTTTCATTCTTGGGATTGACGGCGATTGCTTTGCTGAAATCAGCTAGAGCTAAATTGTACTTTTTAAAATTGAAATGAAGACTCGCACGATTGACATATGAGTTGGCATCTTTGGGGTTTATATCGATCACTTTGTCGTAGTCAGCCTTTGCCAAGTTATACTTTCCTTGATTTCCATAAAGGCTAGCGCGATTGATGTAAATATTCACGTCTTTGGGATTAAGCTCTATTGCTTTACTGTAGTTAGCTTCTGCTAAGTCATATTTTCCCATGCTGTGATAAATATACCCTCGATTGTAGTAGGCATCAGAATCTTTTGGTTTGAGTTCTCTTGCTTTATTAAAGTCTGCTAAGGCCAATTGATATTTTCCTGAATCGCGATAGAAATATGCGCGGCTGATATAGGATATATAAACGGAAGGATCTATTTCAATTGCTTTGCTAAAGTCTGCCAAAGCGAGATGCGGCTTTTTGATAATACGATACAGATTTCCACGGTTGCGATATGCGTCATAGTTTTTATGGTCAATGGTAATGGCCTTGCTGTATTCAACTAGCGCCAAGTCATAATTTTTTAAAACACGATGAATGTTTCCGAGGTTGTTGTACGCTTCCGTTTGTTGAGGATTAAGAGTAATGACTTTGTTATAGTCTACGAGCGCCAAATCATACTTTTCTTGATGCATATAGACATTTCCACGGTTGTTGTAAGCTTCTACGAATGTAGGATCAAGTTCTATTAACTTGTTGAAGGTGGCCAGTGCTAAGTCATATTTTTTTTGACTTAAGTAAATATTTCCACGGTTATTGTAAGCATTGACAAATTTAGGATCAAGTTCTATTGCCTTGTTGTAATCAGCTTCTGCTAGATCATGCCTTTCTTGATGTACATAAACATCTGCACGGTCAAAGTAAAAATCGACATCTTTGGGGTTGATGGCGATTGCTTTGTTGAAATTCGCCAAAGCCAAATCATATTTTTTTTGAATTGCATAGAGATTTCCGCGGTTTCTGAAGGCATTTGCCTCCTTGGGGTTAAGGGTAATGGCTTTGTTAAAGTCAGCCATTGCTAAGTCATGTTTCCCTTGACGGAAATAAAGACCTCCACGGTTGTTATAAGCGTTTGGGTTCTTGGGATCAATTGTAATCGCTTTGTGATAATCCGCCATGGCTAGGTCATATTTTTCTAAATCATGATAGACACTTCCACGGTTTGTATAGGTATTCGCTTTATTAGGATCGATGACCATTGCTTTGTTGAAGTCGGCGATTGCCAGATCGTACTTTCTAAGATTTCGATAGAGAACACCGCGGTTGTTGTGGGCATTTAAATTATTGGGGTCTAACGCTATGGATTTGCTAAAGTCACTTAAGGCTAGATCGTACTTTTTTAATTCGCGGTAAAGAACCCCACGGTTGTTGTAAGGACTTGAATTTTCAGGGTTGTTTCTGATTTTTGTGGTGTAATACTCAATACTTTTTTCGATATTACCGGTTTGTGCGGTGATGAATCCTTTCACAAAGCTCCAATCTTGGTCTTCTCCATAATTTTCGACATCTTCAAAAACTTCCGAAAATAATTCCGCAAATTCATCATCTTTTTGCAGAATTTCATATTTTCGTAGAGAGTACTTCAATGCTGTCATTACTTTGTTTAGGGCCGCCTTCGTTTTATTTTTTTCCTGTTCTGTTTTTTCATTTGCCTGCTGAGCATAGTTTAGTGCTCTTAGAGTAACCCCAAGAGAACATGCCAGAATGATGAAAATCATCGCTATGCTGCTACAAATTACTTTATGTTTACGAATAAAATTGGATAGGACATCCCAAGAGTTGTACCTGCGAGCGATGATAGGGCGACGCGCTTTGAAGTTTTTTAGCTCTCTCGCAAGTTGTTTACAATCTTTATATCTTTTTTGGGGATTTCGCTGCAAGCATTTTAGGCAAATGGCTTCTAAATATTGCGAAATGTCTGGGTTCAGTTGCCGTAGGGGAATGGGAGTACTTCCGGTGATTTGCACAATGATATTGATATCTAACTCTCCCTGGTATACCGTTCGGTAAGTAAGAGACTCGTACATAGTTGCTCCCAAAGAGTAGACATCACTAGCAAAACTTGCCTTGCCTTCTACTTGTTCTGGAGCCATATAGTAAACCGATCCCAGTATTTGGCCTGATTTAGAAAGTTGTTTCGATTGCTCGGATTGTTTTGCCAATCCAAAATCCATGATTTTAGGGACCCCGTCTTTGGTAATCATGATATTCTCTGGTTTTAAATCGCGATGAATAACATTATGAGAGTGCGCATAATAAAGCGCTTCACAAATGGGAATCATTAAGTTAACGAGTTGCATAGGTTTGATTTGTTTATTCTTGATTAAGTGTGCTAGTGTTACTCCCTCAATATACTCCATCGTAAAGTAAGGTTGAGGGGAATTCCCATATTCATAAAAACGTACGATATTAGGATGATTTAACTTGGCAATAGTTGCGATCTCTAAAAAGAACCTATCCAGGTTCTCTTTTTCTGCACGCGTAACGATCTTTAATGCCACAGTTGTTCGAAATTTCGTATCATACGCTTTGTAGATACTTCCCATTCCCCCTTGTCCTAATTCCCCTAGGATTTGATATCTGTTCAGACCTTTTGAAAGTTGATCTTTCATCGCATTCATTCCTTGATTCATAAGGTACATTTTATGTACGCATCTCGATTTTGTGCTGTTGTAGCTTAATCATATACTGTTATTGCTATTATTCTTACAATGAACAAAACCTATCATTTTTACTTTAAACGCAAACGCAAAGCTGATTCTATAAATGTGCATGTTTCAATGAAAACTCTTTACATTTTCGACTTTCAAACTATCATATTTTCAATACTTGATCTACAGATAAATGCGAAATGATACGTCTCTCATCTCTTTCCAAATTTCTTTTTAGTTGATACAAAAAATGAAAATACTCAGTCCTAACCTTGGGTGCCCGCTTGTTGTAGACGTACAAGGAGAAGATTGTTCTCTACCAGTCATAGCGAGTTTACCTATAACTTCATGGAAATCAGATATAGAGGCCATGGAAGTTCAAATAGTTCCCTCGCATTCTCCCGATGCACCTAAATTCTCTTTACACATTAAAAATGCATATTGCATTGAACATCCTGATGGCACACGTAGTTTTTCCCACATCGAACAAACACGCGATGTGATTTCGTTAGCGGTGCAACAGGCACTAGTACCATCTGACCACACAATCGTCCATTTAGAATTCTGCCTAAGCCACGTTGTTGATTTTGTGAAAGAAAAACACAGCAACCAGTTGTTCGATTTGCAAGTGACCTTCGAAGGTCGCGTTGTCGAAAACATACAGTCGTTGTATATTGCTTCTCTCGGCAACCGTCCCGTTCGCCTTTTACAAATAAACGACCTACACCTTGCAAAGCGCAATGACACCTTAGAGTCCTATGCCGCAACGTTTGGAGAAAACTCTTTTATTAACTCCAACCGTCATTTCCGCCATGTGCTACAACAAATCAACTGTATGGCCCAAAAAGGAGAACTAGATGGGGTGTTGATCATTGGTGACCTAGTGGATTTTTCGGGAGTAAAACTCGAAGAAGAGATTCCAGGAAAGGACAACAACTGGCAACTATTCCTCAAACTAGTTCGCGAAAGTAAACTTTCTGTTCCTATTTTTACCTGCACAGGCAATCATGACTGGCGTGTTTATCCCTACAATCTATTCCATTTTGGTTACCACAAAGACTTTGGTATCTCCAAAAAACTTCCCTTTGATCCCTATCATTTAAATTCTCCTGCCGAAGTAAAAAAAACGATAAAAAAATTCGCCAAAACATCTCCTGTAAGATCTGCGTGTATAGCCGCCAGTATTTTCGCTTTTGTATTCCTTATAGGAATTTTGTGGGCTACGTGGCCGATGACTTCATGGCAACTCTCCTTATCTCTATTGCTGTATGTTTTTGTTCAGTATGGAATCCATACATTTTCTAGACTTTTTGTAATACGCGGAACTATTCCGATGTGCTCAGACATTCGTTCATTGATTCCCTACTTTGAAAATATCACCCCCTATTTTAATCTTGCCGTACGCTTTGGGCAGTCTACCATTATCTTGATGGAAAGCGGGGCGGATATTTTCTACGAAGAGACCATCACTCAGCAATCTCCTCATCTGCAAAAACAAATTAACATTTACAAGGGTATTTCCGAGGGAATAGTGAAAACAAATGGCTTTTGGGAGAAAAACTTATACAGTGACTTTCCCCAATTACATTGGCTGGAGGAAGTCCTTAAACTGAATCCCAAAGGAACGATTATTGCCATGCACGCATCTATCGTTTGCGATTTTAGTACCGGGACAAATCAGATTTTGCTAAAGGAAAGAGAAGGCTACGTTGGTCATAACAGAGAGTTATTTCTGCAAAAATGCGATAAAAAAGTGCTTGCTATACTGACAGGTCATGCGCACGAAAATGCACAAGTACTTTTATGGCGCGCTACCAACGGTGAATTTTATCTGCGAGAGTGTTGTGGTTTTGCGAAACTGCCGTCCTCGATTCTTTTGACAACGACAGCGGCGGTCGGACCAAAGTACCACAAAGCGGAGAAACCTCCCTACTCCCGACTATGGGAAATTACACCGACAAAAATTATTCGATTTGACTTACATACAGGAGAATAAAATGAATGTAGAAAATGTCAGCTATTCTTCATAGACCACTGTTCCAGAGGAATCCACAATTTTTACATACTCAATATTGACAACAATTGGCTTTTCTTCAGAATCAATGTCAATAACAACAGAGTCATCAATATGCTCAGTATAATCCCCCTCATCTAATATTTGATATACCATATCTAGATCATCGGCATCGACATCTCTTTCAATCAATGCCGATTGATTCAACAACTCGTTCTCATATTCAGATTCTAGTTTGAATGTAACTTTAAAAATTCCCATTGACCTGCCTTTAATAAATTTCAGTGAAAACTAGACACAATAGCAAATAAAGTATTACTTAGGAGATTTCTTCCATTTTTTCAACTTCTCTATTGCTTGAATATTTCCTTGCTGTGCAGCTTTGTTATACCAATCGAAAGCCTCACTGTAACTTTTGCTTACACCTTTTCCTTCTTCATACATCTCACCTAAGTGATACATTGCGTCCGGATCATAGCTGATCTTTTTATAGCATTCAACCGCTTTTGCATAATCCTTTTCTTTCTTGCATTTCTCCGCCAGAGTAAAGTAATGTTTCTTTTGGTTTGCGATATACTTTTTTTTACTCAGTTCTTGCGCGTTTTTTATGTATACCACTGCCCAAATGACAAACACTATAAATAGAATTGCAATGATGATGTAGGTTAATTTACTTGCAAGCTTAGTTGTATTTTCCTGGGGAGATTCATGATGCTCTATATCTCGTTGCAGTGAAGATGGATCGACATAATATTCGATGGTTACCTGTGGCAAAGATTTTTGCAATTCTTCTATTTGCTCTTCGCTTACCTCTGACTCACTCAATTTAAGAATTTTGAGATTGGTGAGGTTTTTGAGATATACGAGTCCTTCATCCCCTACCGTTGTTGCTCCTAGGTTAAGTTGCTGGAGGTTAGTGAGGTTGGCCAAGTGTACCATTCCTCTATCTCCTACATCTGTACCAAACAGATCAAGATCTGTCAACTGAACAAGATTTGCCAAATGAACCATATCTTTATCAGTTACACTCGAACGTCCCAGGTCTAATTCACAAAGATTGACAAATTTTGCCAAGTGCGCAGCATCAAAGTTTTCCGATTTGCGTAAGCTAAGTCCTGTAACCTCGTCGCTTTCCAGTTCACTGATCTCTTCATCTACTGAACCCCAAAGACGACTCAGGTCGACAAAATACTGTGGTTTTTCCATTTTTATTTCCTTGATTTCATCCATAAAGAAAACTCGCAAAATTTTAGACGCTCGATGAGTTTTACTTCTCGATTTTTTTTGTTTGTATCTATGCGAGTCTATCACTATATTTAAATCTTTATTTACATGAGTCTGTCACTATATTTTGATTCCCCACGGAGTGATTGTAAATTCATGCGAGTCCGTCACCATATTTACTCCAATGTTTTATAAACACATACAGATATTTGTCTGTGTACTCTCGGTGGTTTCATTTTAGTCGTTATACCAATAAATTCAATGGTTTTGTTGGAGCTAGTAAAAAAAATGGCTGAAAATTTTCAACGGAGAATTCATGACATTACTAAATAAACGGTACATTATACAAAAAAAACTTGGGCAGGGCGGTATGGGGGCTGTGTACCTTGCGCAAGATACACACATCAATAACTTCGTGGCTATTAAAGAGTGTATTCTAGAGCATGATCAAGAAAACTTGGTGAAGCGCGTCAAACGTGAATTTTATTTCATGAGAAAAATCCAACATCCCAATGTGATACGTGGCCTAGATTCTTTCGAAATCGGTAACAAATATTTTATTGTCATGGAATACATTAAAGGTACTACGCTTGATGAGTTTATTCGCAACTACCCACAATCCATATCCTTTGATCATCAATTGGAAATCGTAAAACAAATCTGTAGTGCTTTGGTTGCCATACATCGCGAAGGTATCATTCATCGTGACCTAAAGCCGTCAAATATTATGCTCACCGGAAAGGAACTGACTCCCAAAATCTTAGATCTTGGGCTGGCAAAGTCGACCAATAAAGAACTACTTACCATCACCAAGTCACGTAGTTTACTGGGAACACCTCCTTATATGAGCCCAGAACAAATAGAGCCCCATTTAAAGGTAACAGCAAGCTCAGATGTTTTCGCTCTTGGAATTGTGTTCTACCAGTTTTTTGCGTGGTTACCGCATTCTCCTTTTATGGCGAAGGGTTTTACTGCGGTGATGAAAAATGTATTGTCACTTGAACTAGCTCCTCTGTTTGCCGCAAAACAAGAAAAAAAATTCACCTATATTGCCCAAGTTTTGTCATTGGCTTTGCAAAAAAAACAAGAGGATCGCATACAATCTTCACCAGAACTTCTGGCATTGTTCTCAAGCAAAAACTTTGTCTTGCCCGCTCGAAGCACAAAAAAAACTACGGTAAGTAAAAAAACAACTGTTATACGTAAGGATTATCGTAAAACAGTAGAACAAAAGTCAAAACGCAAAGCCAAAAAAACAAACCGTAACCTAATTTTACTGAGCATTACCATTTTTACGGTACTTGGTTTGATTCTTTTATTTTCCGAGATGTCCACCACAGAAAACGCCAGAAAACTTTCCAAAAAATATAATCAACAAGGCTACAAATACTATGAGGAGGGCAAATACGACCTAGCGATAAAGACTTATAGCAAAGCCATTGCAAAAGATCCGGAGAATGCAACGGCTTATATGAATCGCGGGTTCTTGCATAAAAAACGAGGAATGAAAAACGAAGCCCTCCAAGACTACAACAAAGCAGCGTCCTTAAAACCAAATAGCTCTATATACAACAACATTGGCTCGCTGTACTACTCGCTAGAACTCTTTGATCTGGCACTACAAAACTACAATAAGGCCAATCAGCTTGATCCGAGAAACTACAAGGTATACAACAATCGCGGAAGTTTATACTATGCGCAAGGAAAATACGATTTAGCACTCAAGGACTACTATCAAGTTGTACGCATAAAACCAAAAGATTCCAACGTATACAATAGTATAGGGAATATTCATTATGAAAAAGGAGAGTACGATCTCGCTTATGTAGAATACCAAAAAGCGATTGTAATAGATCCCAAAAACGTTACTCTATACGTGAGTCGCGGAAATTTATACTATGTAGAAGGAAAGTACGCTTTGGCATTACAAGACTATAACAAAGCAGAGCAACTCAAACCCGATGATCCTTCCATCTATGCAAATAGAGGTTACCTGTATATAAAACAACAAAAATACGACTTGGCCATCCAAGATTACAACAAAGCGCTCCATTTCAACTCTCGGGATGCCTTTTCATACGGCAGTCGTGGATTGGCTTATAAGAAATTGGGAAACTATAAGAAGGCGCTTGAGGACTATAACAAAGCCTTGCAACTCAATCCAAAAGATACCTTTTGTTATACAAATCGCGGTGTTGTACACTGTGACTTAAAAAACTACGCGGCAGCGATAGCGGATTGGGAAAAATCAATTTCCTTAGGTGGAGATAAAAATACTTTACAGAAGTGGATTGCTCAGATAAAAAAGATTCGTAGTGAATAGACGTATAGGTTTTTATTATTTTCAGTCAATATTTTTAAGTCTGACCGAATTTAAAAAACAATTTCGAACATTGTGGATGCCTAGTGCTTTTTTGACATTAACTATTTTAGGATCTATCTGGTATCTGATGTTCTACAATCAAACTACTCATGAAGACTTCACAGGTGGTGATTAAAGTGCTAGATAAAAACATATTTAAAAGTTTAGAAATGCTTAAAAGGGGTGTCAAATTATATAAAACAATGGCACATTCCCCTAATACTGTGGAATTTTTTGGGTGGGGAAATTTTGATGATACCAAACTATTTTTGGTTATGGAATATACGGATGGTCAAAGTTTGCAAGCACTAATGACCCGCAATATCTCTATTAAAAGTAGTATGAAAATTGTATTTGCACTAATTTACGCATTAGAATATATGCATGGGCACAAAATTCTTCATCTCAGTTTACAACCGTCCAAAATTTTAATAGACAAGCAAAGTCGCAAAGTACAGCTGCTCGGTTTTTCTTCCAGAAAATATACAACAAACTTCGCTTCTTTAATACATAACTATATGGCACCAGAACTAATTCAGAATAGTGAGAAAATAAGTGCGCAAGCAGATATATATTCACTGGGAGCTATTTTATACCATCTTCTAAGCGGCCAAACTCCATATGGAGAAATCACGAGAACATCCAAGATGTTAGATGCGAAACTCAAGCAAGACCCTTTGACTCTCAACAATAAAGCAAATATTTTCACCGAGATTGTTAAAAAGGCAATGGCACCAGAGCCACAAAAACGCTATAAAAATGTCAGCTGTATGGCTCATGCGCTGCAAAAAGCAATAAATACCTACATAAAAATTACAAATATCAACATTGACTTTAATAAGTTTGTCTACAAAGCAGAGATTATACCCAACAAAGTGCACTTAGCACAACATCTGGATTATAACGTTCAAGCAGTCTTTAAAACTTTACCTAAAGGGTATTATAAAGAGGTAGTAAGAGGCTCCAGAGCCAGAGCGCGTGATAACTTTAACAGTTTTAAGACAAACATAGAGTCTATTCGTACAACATTGGTGCATCCAAATATCATACACATTTTTGGGTGGCATACAAGTGAACAAAAAGGGTGGCCTACAAGTGAACAAAAAGTATATCTCGTCATGGAGTATTTCAATGCTTGGAGCTTGGAACAGCTGATGGCAAAACTCAGAGTCATTCCATTGAAGTATAGTATACAGATAGCTGTTTGTATTGCAAGTGCGTTGAGTTGTATGCATCGCCATAAAATCCATTCTGCCCATCTCGCACCTTCTAATATTTTCATAGAGAAACAAACCGGTATCGTAAAAGTAAAAGTGCGGATGGAACAAGAAAGTTTTTGCCGATATGCGATAAGCATGGATGAAATACGAAGCACGCGAGATTACAAAGTAATGTTATACAAGGCGCCTGAATGTATAACAGGCCAAAATAAAAAATCTAAACAGGCCGATATATACTCATTAGGAGCTATTCTATACCACACTGTTGCTAACAAAGCGCCTTATGATGAACCATGTAAACATAAATATATAGAGGATATAGATGTAGTTATCAAGAATAAAGTAATGAGCCAAGATCCTATTCCTATTCAACAATTGCGAAAAAATATACCAGATGCTCTGGCTAAGACTATACACAAAGCACTCTCAAGAGACCCGGCAAAGCGCCACCAAAGTAGTGATGAGTTTGCGAAAGAATTACAAAAAGTTTTAGATGTCATAACGTAAAAGAATTGCTGTAAAACACAGACTAAATAGAATGGCAGAGTCTCTTGATTTATAAATTCTCTAACATATGTACCACCTCTTGCGCATTTTTAAACCTTTGCTCCATATTCCGTATCAAACAGCGCGAAATGATACTTTCCACTTGATGAGAAACCTGGACAAACTCACTAACAGAACAAGGCTTCGTTCTCTCATCTAAAATGGCAAACATCAGGTCGCTATTGGCGACATCAAAAATAGGTTTTCCCGTCAGCATATAAAAAAACAATGCCCCGGCAGAATATAGATCGCTACGAGGGTCTACCAAACGATATTCTTGGATTTGCTCAGGAGGTGTAAATAAAATGTCTTCTTCCTCCTCTTCATACAAAGACAATCCAGAGAGTCCCGCCATATCAAAATGCATTCCCAACCCAAAATCAACAATTTTCACAACATCATCAGGAGTAATATAAATATTTTTGGGATGAATCTTACGATGTACTATTTTTTGCTGATGTGCATATTCTAAAGCCTTAAACAATTGCAAAATAATCTTTTTCGCGCGCTGCTCCGAAAAAGTACCGACCAAACGAACTTCATCCCAAATAGATTTTGCATCCACCCATTCAGTGGCGAGATATAATTCATTTCCACTACAATCGCCGGAGTAAAACAAACAAATATTGGGATGCACCAAGGTATGTAAAAACTGTATTTGTTCAAAGAATCTTTTTAATCGCGATTTGCTAAACGAATTGTCGATCTCCATGACTTTAAGACGCGCGTATTCTTTTGTTTGTACATTTTGAGCTTTATATATAGTCCACGGACCTTCTGAAACCTTTTCTAATCTTTCATATTCAGGACGATCATCCTCAAATAAAGTCTCATTGTAATTTTCATCTACCACATCCACAGTGTGAATCTTTACTTTTAACACTGTACGGCCAACCTTTAAGACATCGCCATCTTTTAAAAAAACCCCTTCGCCTTTTCCGTATTTTTGGCCATTGATAAACGTTCCGTTGCGGCTTCCCAAATCCTTAATTAAGCACTTGGGAGGATTCATTTCCAGTACACAGTGGATGCGAGAAGCATAGCGATCTTGTAAAACACGGCAATTGGTGGATGAACCTCTACCCACCATTAAAGTATCGTGTTCGTAAAAAGTATTGGGGTCCAATTTGCTGCCCTGAATGATTTCAAGTTTGACATACGTTCCGTCGTTTTTAACCTTGTCGCTTTTGGTATCTGAAACTTCGACCTTTGATGGTGCTAAAATTTGCATACACTTTTTGTCTGTTGGACGTTTTTTGTAATCTAGCACTTGCGAAGGCGTGTTGGCTAAAATTTCTTGCTTCTTCAACGCTCCTGGAGAAAAAGTGTCTTTTTGTGCTACGTTTGTTGCATTCTCATCGGAAGTTGGTTCATCGTCTAACACGGTATCCATAACACCTATTGTTTGGGTAGCAACGGTCTGTGTTATTTTGGGAGGTTGCGTCCACGAGGAAATAAGTATTTGTTGTTGTTCCTTGTATTGTGTCTCGTCAATTAGTTTACGGTTGTATAGATTTTTTAATTTTCGTAGTTTTTCATCTAAGTTATCCATGGGGCACCTCATAATACTAACATTACAAAACATTTGCTACTCTAACGTTTTTGGTCGTCATGGTTTGAAAGTCTTTAAAAAAAGGCATTTGTGGGGATCCAGCAATACAAAATTGACTTTCAAATGCTAGATTCCGACTTTTGTGGGAATGACATGAGGAATAAACTATATCAAGATACACCCACTAACCAGTAAATCCGATTCTACCCAATTTGTGGGTATTATAAAATCTTTAAGTAAAATAAGAAAAGAGCTTTTATATTTTTTATTTTTTGCGAAAAGGTGCTAGAATCAAGATTCCGTTATCTTTGTCAATCAAAGGCGAAAAGTTGACAGTCGTAACCACTCTCATTTTCGGGAGTACTTTTACTGAAAAGTAGTTAGAGCACAGCGAAAAAAGCATGTAGGATACAGATACAAAATATGGATAACATGAGAAGGAAGACTTCCACGATCAATTGATGAGGCTTTAGAAAAAAATCCTCAAGTTTTAACTTGCAAATTGTTTAGGCTTAAAAATAAACAAAAGGATGCAACCTATACCGTATACGGCAAAATTTATGGTAGTCAAAAAAATTTATGCTCCTAAGGAACGTTACATAAAAAGCCCATGAATTGTTAATATCAATGGCTACCTTGTATTAAAGACTATATTTTGGAGAAACGTATGAAGTATTTATCTTTATTTTTGTTATTGTTTTTATTTTCGATAAACACTACAGCTCAAAAATTACACATGATTTCTATCATAGACGTAGAAGACGAAAGCATCGGAGAAGGTTGTGAAAAAGATAGAAAAAATATGAAGAAAGAAAGAGATAGAATCGTTAAGTATTCTGGATTAGAAAAAGGCGAGTATTATGAGGGAATCAAGAAGAACTTTACAAAAGATTTTATCTTTGATTCTATTGCTAACTTAGAAGCGAGTGGCTCTGATACCATTCTGTTTTACTACTCTGGCCATGGAGGAGCCGCAGATAAATTAACATTTGCGGGTTCCCTTGACAAGTTACCTAGATTAGTTGTAGGGAAAGACTATCCAAGACTATCTTACATTGTTGAGCTGTTAGAAAAAAAAGATGTTTTCTCTATTATAGTTATCGCAGATTGCTGCAATAACTATTCGTTTCAAGATCCCAAAGAAGATGAAATATTTTTTAGTTTATCGAAAGAGAATGTTCGAAAAAATTACCACAAATTGTTTTATGAAACAGAAGGAACGATCATTGCCACAGGCTGTGAACCCGGACAATTTTCGTATGGCCCGGTAACCGGTGGAGCTTTTACCAATGCTTTCCTTGCGAGCCTAAAAAAAAGAGCTTACGCAGATGATACCAGTTGGCGCGAGGTCATGGAAATGGCAATATCAAGAGTTTTGAAAAAATATAAGAAACAACACCCACAGTATGTTTTAGATATTTCAAAACACTGTTTTTAGCCGGTGGGCGTGGTACAACAAGTATTGCCAAGGTTTTTTTATTTGAAGATGTTAAGAAGAAAAAACCAGAATATTTTGCCGTAGAAAGTGTCGAGGCTGGTGGGAAATTTTGTGTTCGAGAAGATGAAGTTGTCTCATTTAAAACCAAAGGTTCTGTTTTGCTCAAGAAGGGCTTCCATGCAAAAAAGGGAAGTTTTTTTAGTGCCACGGTGGAATAATATTGCCATTGATCGAGCAAATAAATATAAAAAGTAGTTTTGGTAACACAAAAATAAAGCGATTGAAGATTTTCTGGCTCAAGCAGAGTTAAGTGATCTAAAGAAATAAAACTATATTACTTTGAACTACTCAAGGGGCTGCAATTTAGTATTGTAGTCCCTTATTTTTTTAGAAAGGTAATCTCTAAGTAGCAAACTCTTGCGTCGTTTTGGAATATTTTGGTAGGATATTCTTGATAAATTGAGAGCTGTTTTTCTTGGGAGTTGTGAAATGAAAAGATTTGCGATTGTTTTTTTTATATTTGTTTTGTTTTCAGTTGCTGAAAATGATTCACAAAATACTATCCAAAAATGGATAGATCAATTACAAAGCCAGGATAGAAAACAAAAAATACAGGCGATAAAAGAGTTACAAAAAATCGGAACGGAAGCAAAATCAAGCCTTGTTATTCTAAAAAAAATATGGAAAGAAGCGGTAGATAAAAATGATGACGAATTAATTTTATCGGCAACTAAGGCACTCAGAGACATTGGCTTATCAGTTTCAATAGAAAATAACTCTCCAATAAAACAAACACGTAAAAACGCCAAGCAAAAACAACGTGCTACTTTCTCAAATGTAAACTTAGGTGGAATAAGCATACTTGGCCAGAGTAGAGACTTCTCTACCGGTTTGAAATATAACAAATGCCATGCACTGGTTATTGGAATTGATGAATATGATCACTTTACAGATCTAAAAGGACCTAATTTCGATGCAGCAGAAGTGGCAGAGGTTTTGGATTTGCGCTATCAGTTTAAAAATATTGTTTTGCTTGTTGATAAAGAGCCTGCTGTAAAACAGGGAAATGTGAAATGGAAAATTGATAGAACTACAAATAGAGTTACCAAAGAGACGCTGGAGAAATGTCTAAAAGAACTAAAGAAAAAGGTAAAACCTGGAGACGCTTTATTCTTTTACTATGCTGGTCATGGTATTCCTGGCTACATTGTAGCTGCAGATAGTCATAACGATGCAGAGGGAAAACCAGTAGAAGAAAGCATGATTTCATTAAAGGAAATTGCTGAAAAACTAGAATCCTTTGGTGCTCGCCATACATTGATGGTACTTGACAGCTGCTTTAGTGGTTCGTTATTGGAAGGCAAATACCAACCTCAATTTCCAGAGATAGCAAAGAATTCCTTTATTGCTCATGGTGGCGATAATCTAGGTAGGGTATTTCATCGCCGAGTTTTTCAGGTGATTACCGCCGGAGCGGAAGATGAAGTAGTGGCTGATAAATTGGATGAGGCATCGACGGTATATGCCCAGAAATTTAAAGATAGTCGCGGTCATTCTCCTTTTACAGCAGTATTTTTAAAAGCCCTCTATGGATTAGTAGGGCGCGCTGATGGGACAATTTTAACCTCACAGCTTGGCTACCATATGACCGATACTTTGATTAATGACAAACGTATCGGAGCTTCTCAGGCACCGCGTTATGAAGCCATTTACGGCAATGGCGACTTTATGTTTTTCCCTGCTGCGCGCAAAGTCCTTAACCCTAAATTATTATCAAATTTATATTTAACCGATAAAGATTATACGGATTTACGCCGTTCGGCTTGTGAAGCACTGGAAAAATTTATCTTTAGCCAGAGACAAGATCTTCAATCGCCGCTGGTGCAAAATGTCATTCCTCATATGATTCATATGCTCGACAAGGATGAACCTGTGCTTTCGCTTAAGCCGGCATTAAAATTTTTGCTACATATGGCCAGAGAGTATGGTGATAAGGATATACGTAATTTTTCACAAGTGATTGAGCCATTGACAAAATTATTAGAATTTGAGTTAAAAGAGGCAAGCAAAAATGGAGAAATTCGCGAAGACACTGCGTTAATATTGGGCTATCTGCATCCTTATGCCACAGTTGATGCAGTAAAACAAATGGGGATTTATGTGGGAATGCTGAAAAAAGAATGGCCGGAGAAGAAAAAGGATAAGGCAGTTCAATTGCCCGAAGGGGTATTGCCTCCTTTGGTACAAGAGAGAGAAAATCGACTTAAGCTGTTGTTTAATGAAAAACCGCTAGCCAGTGACCCTAAAATACAAATGAAATATTGGGGAGATATCCAAAGAGACTACCATAGGTTATATAACGATGGCTGGAAATTGTTATTGGAATACAAGAACAAAATAGAAAATTATAATATTTTGATGGTAAAAGCTGATGAAGTTTATCCGAAATCACTAGATGAAGTTGAGATAAATTCTAAGACTTATATGAAACAAGAACAAGCTTATCGAGAATGTGGCACATATGCGGGAAAAGCTCTTCATTATATCAAAGACTTAAAGGGCGTTGGTGTTCTTAGGGAAAGAGCGAAGGGCTTTGTGCGATTGGCGTTTTTACAAAGAAAAGAAATTTGGAGATCACCTGTATATGGAGATACTTCCGAAGTCAATTCAGTAGCATTTAGTCCAGATGGAAAAACTCTTGCTTCTGGATCAGATGACAAGACAGTGAGATTATGGGATGTAGCTACAGGGAAAGAAATACATAAGATTACTGGACATACTTATTCTGTCAATTCAGTAACATTTAGTCCAGATGGAAAAACTCTTGCTTCTGGATCACGTGACAAAACAGTGAGATTATGGGATGTAGCTACAGGGAAAGAAATACATAAGATTACTGGACATACTTCCGAAGTCAATTCAGTAGCATTTAGTCCAGATGGAAAAACTCTTGCTTCTGGATCACGTGACAAAACAGTGAGATTATGGGATGTAGCTACAGGGAAAGAAATACATAAGATTACTGGACATACTTCCGAAGTCAATTCAGTAGCATTTAGTCCAGATGGAAAAACTTTTGCTTCTTGCTCTGGTAATTCTAATTTTAGCAATGATGAACATAAAGACTACACAGTGAGATTATGGGATGTAGCTACAGGGAAAGAAATACATAAGATTACCGGGCATACTGACTCTGTCAATTCAGTAGCATTTAGTCCAGATGGAGAAACTTTCGCTTCGGGATCACATGACACAACAGTGGCATTATGGGATGTAGCTACAGGGAAAGAAATCACTAAGATTACTGGACATACTTCTTGGGTCAGATCAGTAGCATTCAGTCCAGATGGAAAAACTCTTGCTTCTGGATCAGTTGACGAGACAGTGAGATTATGGGATGTCGCTACTGGTAAACTAATAACAAAAATTACTGGACATGCTAATGATGTCAACTCAGTAGCATTCAGTCCAGATGGAAAAACTCTTGCTTCTGGATCTGACAGGACAGTGAGATTATGGGATATAGTTACAGGGAAAGAAATAACGAAAATTACCGGGCATACTAAAGGTATAAGATCATTAGCCTTCAGTCCAGATGGAAAAACTCTTGCTTCTTCGGGATCACATGACACAACAGTGGTATTATGGGATATAGTTACAAGGAAAGAAATACATAAGATTACTGGGCACACTTCCTATGTCAACTCAGTAGCATTCAGTCCTGATGGAAAAACTCTTGCTTCTGGATCTGTTGACAGGACAGTGAGATTATGGGATGTAGCTACAGGTAAACAAATAACGAAAATTACCGGGCATACTTATTCTGTATGGTCAGTAGCATTCAGTCCTGATGGTAAAACACTGGCTTCTGGATCACTTGACGAGACAGTGAGATTATGGGATGTAGCTACAGGGAAAGAAATCACTAAGATTACTGGACATACTGATCGTGTAAACTCAGTAGCATTCAGTCCTGATGGCAAAACACTGGCTTCTGCATCTGGGAGTTACAACATACGAACAGAGAAATATAAAGATTGTACAGTGAGATTGTGGGATGTTACCAGCGGTAAAGAAATAACTACAATTACCGAACATACTGCTTCTGTCTTATCAGTAGCCTTCAGCCCCGATGGCAAAACTCTGGCTTCTGCATCTGGGGGTTACAACATACGAACAAAGAAATATAAAGATTGTACAGTGAGATTGTGGGATGTTACCAGCGGTAAAGAAATAACTACAATTACCGAACATACTGCTTCTGTCTTATCAGTAGCCTTCAGCCCCGATGGCAAAACTATTGCTTCTGGTGCAGGAAACATATTTGGTTTGGGAGGACCTGATGGTGGCTCAGTAAGATTATGGGATGTTGCTACAGGGAAAGAAATAACTACAATTACCGAACATACTGCTTCTGTCTTATCAGTAGCCTTCAGCCCCGATGGCAAAACTATTGCTTCTGGTGCAGGAAACATATTTGGTTTGGGAGGACCTGATGGTGGCTCAGTAAAATTATGGGATGTAGCTACAGGGAAAAAAATACATAAAATTACTGGACACACTAATCGTGTAAATTCAGTAGCGTTTAGTCCCAATGGTAAAACTCTGGCTTCTGGATCAGGTGACAAGACAGTGAGATTATGGGATGTTGCTACAGGGAAAGAAATAACTACAATTACCGTGCATGCACATACTTATTCTGTCTTATCAGTAGCCTTCAGCCCCGATGGAAAAATTCTTGCTTCTGGATCTGACGCGACAGTGAGATTATGGGATGTAGCTACAGGGAAAGAAATACATAAGATTACTGGACACACTAATCGTGTAAATTCAGTAGCGTTTAGCCCCGATGGAAAAATTCTTGCTTCTGGATCAGATGACGCGACAGTGAGATTATGGGATGTTGCTACAGGGAAAGAAATACATAAGATTACTGGACATACTTATTCTGTCTTATCAGTAGCCTTCAGCCCCGATGGCAAAACTCTGGCTTCTGGCTCTGAGGATAACACAGTGAGATTATGGGATGTCGCTACTGGTAAACTAATAACAAAAATTACTGGACATGCTAATGATGTCAACTCAGTAGCATTCAGTCCCGATGGCAAAACTCTTGCTTCTGCATCTGGGGGTTACAACATACAAACACGGAAATATAAAGATTGTACAGTGAGATTGTGGGATGTTACCAGCGGTAAAGAAATAACTACAATTACCGCGCATACTTATCCTGTATTATCAGTAGCCTTCAGCCCCGATGGCAAAACTCTTGCTTCTGCATCTGGGGGTTGCAACACACCCGGTTTGGGAGGACCTGGTGGTGGCTCAGTAAGATTATGGGATGTTGCTACAGGGAAAGAAATCACTAAGATTACTGGACACACTAATCATGTAAAATCAGTAGCATTCAGTCCAGATGGAAAAACACTGGCTTCTGGCTCAGATGACAAGACAGTGAGATTATGGGATGTAGCTACAGGGAAAAAAATACATAAAATTACTGGACACACTAATCGTGTAAACTCAGTAGCGTTTAGTCCCAATAGTAAAACACTGGCTTCTGGCTCAGATGACAAGACAGTGAGATTATGGGATGTTACCAGCGGTAAACAGATAAGAAAAATTACTGGGCATACTCGCCCTGTAAAATCAGTAGCCTTCAGCCCTGATGGAAAAACAATCGCTTCTGGAGGAACAGTTGAGGGGACAGTGAGATTATGGGATGTCGCTACTGGTAAACTAATAACAAAAATTACTAAACATTTTAATGTCAACTCAGTAGCATTCAGTCCCGATGGTAAAACTCTTACTTCTGGATCTATAGACAAAACAGTGCTATTATGGGATATTGATACAGGTAAAGAGATAACAGAAATTACTGGACATACTGATCGTATAAATTCAGTAGTATTCAGTCCCAATGGTAGAACTATTGCTTCTGGATCGGATGATAAAACAGTACGGTTATGGGATGTTGCTAGCGGTAAAGAAATAGCAAAAATGACTGGACATGCTTCTCGTGTCAATTCAGTAGCATTCAGTCCAGATGGAAAAACTCTTGCTTCTGGATCTGTTGACAGGACAGTGAGATTATGGGATGTAGCTACAGGTAAACAAATAACGAAAATTACCGGGCATACTTATTCTGTATGGTTAGTAGCATTCAGTCCCGATGGCAAAGCACTGGCTTCTGGATCAGGTGACAAGACAGTGAGATTATGGGATGTAGCTACAGGGAAAGAAATCACTAAGATTACTGGACATACTTCTCGTGTCAATTCAGTAGCATTTAGTCCAGATGGAAAAACTTTTGCTTCTTGCTCTGGTAATTCTAAATTTAGCAATGATGAACATAAAGACTACTCAGTGAGATTATGGGATGTAGCTACAGAGAAAGAAATCACTAAGATTACTGGACATGCTGATGATGTCAAATCAGTAGCATTTAGTCCAGATGGAAAAACTCTTGCTTCTGGATCACTTGACGAGACAGTGAGATTATGGGATTTAGCTACAGGGAAAGAAATTACAAGCTTTACCAAAAACCGTTTATTGTGGATGAAACAAAATAAAAAGCCATTTCATCCCAAGAAATCATTTGCTACCTGGTTATTTAATATCGCTCTAGAAAAAAATCCCCAAGAAATTACAGAATCGTTATTTTTCTTTCATGTAAATAACAATATGAAATTAGAAAAACAAGAAACTAGATATCTATGGCAAAGCAAAGAATATTTCCACACGAATTATCCTTGGACAGATGAAAAAGCCTATGGCATCAATCAAAAACTATGGCAGGCATATCTAAATAAAAATATCTCTAATATAAAACAAAAAGACCTGGAATACTTGAGCAACTTCACCCGTAAAGACTATATTGATACTATAGCGGTTATCTATACTTTGCAACAGAAGAAGTTGGAAGCAAAAAAATATGCCAAAAAAGGTTCTAAGAATACACAAATGAGGGTAAAACTATTGCTAAAAGGATTCTCTCCCCAAGAAGTAGAAATAATAGTTAAAGATGGTCGACCAGTAGTGAAAATATTCCATCAAAAATTATCAAATATTTACCAGGAAGAGAAAATAGATTCTATTGATAAACGTGAATTAAAAATATTAGCAGCATCTACCGAAAAAGATCACTTGGAAACTGTAGCAGTAATTTATGCCTGGCTGGGAAACAAAGCACTTGCAGAAAAGTTTGCTGCAAGTGCTGAAAAAAAGACACAGTTACACGTTCAATTGCTCTTAGAACA
The DNA here is from genome assembly GCF_009002475.1 of Candidatus Uabimicrobium amorphum. Lineage (GTDB taxonomy): Bacteria > Planctomycetota > Uabimicrobiia > Uabimicrobiales > Uabimicrobiaceae > Uabimicrobium > Uabimicrobium amorphum. The sequence continues at coordinate 6,596,437 of NZ_AP019860.1, read as the reverse complement.
TTTTTCTCCCAAAGAGGTAGAGAGCTTTCTTGATGGTAGTATTAATACAAAATTATGGCAAATCTATAGCGAAGAAAAGAAAAGTGAGATTAATAATAGAGAACTACTATTGCTATCACGTTCACAAAAATCTGATGAACTTAATACTGTAGCGGCTATCTATGCCTGGCTAGGAAATGAACAAAAGGCAAAGGAACTGGCAGCCAAAGCAAATCAAAATACTTCTCAACGAGTACAGCTATTACTGGAGAAATATTCTCCAGGTGAAGTAGAGGCATATTTTGCTGGTAATCTTGGAAGTGAACTTAAGCAAAAATACCAACAGAACAAAACTATTTCCAAACAAGCCATAGACCTTTTAGCAAAATCCCAAGAGAACGAAGATATACAAATAGCAGCGGTACTATATGCCTGGCAAAATAATAAACAAAAAGCCGAAGAACTGCGCCAAAAAATCTCATCCACAGCAGTTCACCTGCATATCGCTCTCTTATTACAAGGATTAACCCCACAGCAACTAGAGTCCCTAACCGTTAGCCAAAAATACCTACATCATCTTACACATTACCAACGCCGCAAGGAACAAGAACGCTATAATAAAATCCTCCAAGAATGCAAAGAAGACAAAAATATCGCTACTCTACCAATACGCGATGGTATTTTTAGCCCCAATGGTCAAATTCTTGCTGGTATGGATGCCAATCACCAGAAAATTATGTTTTTCGATGTAAAAAGCGGTGACTTAGTCCAAGAAATATCTATGTCTAAAAAAATCAACCATTTTGCCTTTGCTAATGACAATAAGCTTTTCGCATTAGCTTTTGACAACGGTGAAATTAAATTAATCGATTTATCTTCTGCCAATAAAGTAGCACATTCCTGGAAACACAGTCAGGTACAACGTGTGGCTTTTTCAAAGAATGGCAAATACCTGGCAAGTGGCGATGGTAATGGCAAAATACAGTTATGGGAGATCACTAGCGGAAAAAAGATTGCTGGTATAAACAAACACCAGGATGCTATCAAGGCCCTGGCTTTTAGCCCGACAGCAGAGATTTTTGCCTCAGCTAGTGCAGATAATACAGCGCAAGTGTTTAATACCCAAGGTACACTGCTCCATAAATTTTCTCATGAGAAAACTGTGATAAGCGTAGCGTTTAGCCCCGATGGTAAACTCCTGGCCTCTAGCGATGAAAATGGCACTGCCATTATTTGGGATACAAAAACTGGTAAAGAAATCCATAAATTTACAGATCATAAAGATTGGGTCTATGTCGCTTTTGCTCCCCATGGTAAAGCTCTACTTACTTCAGCAGATGATTACTTCTTACGGTTATGGCAGCTATCTACTGGCAAAGTAAGCAAAAAAATGACCGGCCATACAAATTACATCTACGCTGTGTCATATAGCCCTGATGGCAAATATTTTACTTCATCGACGGAAAACCACACTCGTTTATGGAATGCCACCACCGGCAAACAAATCCATGCCCAAAATCGCCTGGAATGGAAAATGCTCGAATTCTATCGCGGTGAAATTACCGAACAAGATGTTCTTTTGGCGCTTGGTGGTAAGGAACAAATGGGGCAACAAACATTAGCAAAGTTTTATTATTACGCTGGGCTACACTATATTGCTAATGGCGAGAAACAAAAAGCAAGACGTTACTTTACTGACTGTCTGGCTCAAAATCAGCCAACCCAAATAGAGAGCAAGCTGGGAATAGTAGAATTAGCGGCAATGAAGTAGAGCGCTCTAATGGACTTTTATAAGAAAAATAAGTGGTGTGTTTGCTTACCACAAACGAATCGCCACTTTTCAAAGTATGATGCTGAATTTTTTTGTTGCCAAAAAATGTACAATTGCTGCTTTGCAAGTCAATAATAACAAGTTATCTTTTCCTCTTTTTATCTTGGCATGCTTTCCAGAAGTTTTAGGGTATCAATTACACTTGGAGAAACGACCAATAATAACAGTATCTTTTTACCGATATACTATCCGACAAAATTAAGAGAGTTGACACCACAGGTTAAACAGGTTAGAATTTTTGCACATAAAGGGAGATGATTTCCCATATTTTCCCCGAAAATCCAGATATAATACTGAGAAAACCTTGTAGTATCAGGCGCAAGGTGAGATTTAGTATGCATTCCAACCGAGACCACTAATTACCTTCAGGTTGTAAATATCATGATGACTAACTCCACTACAAATCGCCTTTAATTACTTATTTTATTACCTTTGAGCATGATGACTAACTAAAAATTTTAATTTCCAAAAATAATTGTCCTTGATTAACATTTTTACCTCATTTATGATATCTTTCGAGGCTAGGGATGTCGACCCCGAAAAACCGTATCTCTGACGGTCTGCCTCACATTATAAATCAGAGAAACCTTACAGAGAAAGGTTTATAAAATGTTAAAAGCTATACATTATGCAAAAGTAGAGCTTATTCCTGGAATCATTTGTGATGGCTATGTTTTAGAGAACGAAACTGCTGTTATGAGTGAACGGGGAACAGCTGCTTTGCTTAATTTAAATCAAGCCGCTTTAAATAGGATGATAACAAAGGGACTTCCAAAATCAATATCTCCCTATATAGATATTGATTTACTTACCCAAGTAGAAGCTGTAGAAGTAGAAGCTAAAAACAGTCCATATCAAGGTAGAAAAATAACTGTTTACAATAGCTACATTATCGAATCCATGATCAGAGGTTATGCCTTAGCCTTAGCTGCACATACACTAAAATCGAACCAGCGACATATTGGTGATCGTTGTGTTACTTTACTCTGTTCCTTTGTACGTACAGCTCTTGAAGCAGCAATTAAAGAAGCTTGCGGCTTCGACTCGCAAATCCAAAAATCACACCAAAACCATTACACAACTGCTATTGATTTAATTTCAGAGTTTGGTTTTCGTTGCTCAATACAAAATGATATCGCAACAAAAAAAGATATTACAAACTTTTTAAGTGTTCCTGCTGGAACTTTGAATAGCTTTCTCTATAAGCATAATGAAATTAAACCAATAAAACTAGATTATGCGACAATCCAACGAGCAGGAGGAAAAGCTCGAAGAATGAATGGTTATCATGTGAAAGATGTAGTAAAAATAGTCTTTGGTATGGATACAGCCATTGGAATAGAACTAAAGCAGCGTATGTTTGGAGAAATAAGTACGCTTTCCAAATTACATTCCAAAGATGAAATTCAGTGGCGAAAAATATTTTCAAAAGTTTTTTCGGGGTATGATTTAAGGTTTAATCATAGTATTGGTAGTCACCGTTTGCGAGTTGATTTCTTTGTTCCTGACTTACTTCTCTGCATGGAGTGTAATGGATATTCTCATCGCAATTATAACCCTGAATGGGAAGTGCAACGAGAAAAAATAATAACTAAAAAATATGCTTTGGTTCGTTTTCATCGCGAAACACCTTTAGAGTGCATCTTCAATGCTATTTTGCAGGCCAAACCAGGTAAAGTCGTACGTTTATACTCAGATCAAAAGGTAAGTCTAACAAAATTTTTAAGTCATAATTAATTTCCGATTTATAAATGGGTTTGTTACAATACAAACCCATTTATAACTACACCGATATCTTAACTTCTATTTTTTTTATATGCACCTACCATATTAGCATCTTCCACTTATAACATAGTGCCAGACTCGCAAAGCATTCTCGCAAAGCATTTGACTCGCAAAGCATTTGATCTCTGTGAATGTTGCTATACAATCCTAAACTAAAGTACATCAGGAGGTAAATATCAAGCCTATTAATATCATTTTGTAATATGCAACTACCGACTGACATACGCAAATGAGAATAAACTTGTTAATGAGAAAATTGAGTGTTTTTAAATCACTTATTCAACAATATAGTATTTGGTAGGTGTGAAAAGGTGTGTGTTAACAAATGAAAAGTGTGTAAAAAAATGCGCATTGTTGAAATATTGACAGACTTCGCCTGTGGTCATTAATATCACAAAGTTCAAATTAGTTAGAACTCAAGTATTAGGCTTTCTTAAACATGCAGTTTGAGAGTCGAGAAAATAACTTTTTCGGTTTTTGTAAAACTTGTGGGATGTATATTTGGTAATAATTTCTTTAATGAAAGACTCCGTGCCAAGTATTAAACCGTAAGGAAAATGTGGTTGCTTAGAGAGCAATCCTTTTTCAAGCATCCGTTCTTCCATCATCGCAGCATATCTTTTCCTTTTTTCTTTTACTGTATCGCCCAGACTCAGATAGATATCATGAAAATCAATTACTACAGGTCCTTTACCATTTGTATGTTGGTTATAGCTACTCCATTTCCATTCTTTTGGATGTTTAGTTACGCCGTTTCTCGTCATGTTCATCTCCCCTTAACAACGCACACTGTTTTGAAATAGTAATTCTATACCCTTTTCATCCCCTTCATGGACAAAAACTTAAAGTATTAAAAAATTCAAGTGAAGAAATTGTTACAGTGATAGATCCTGACGGTTTTAAGAGAAAAATTCCTATATGGATGACAAAACCAGATGCCCAAAATTACAAACTTTCGTCTCAAAAAACAATTAGTGTAAGCAACTTATTATTGTTGTCAGATCTTCTTGAAAAAGAAAAAAAGAATACGGAAGAAAAATAAGTTTTATGGTAACGGCAGCCTTCCTAAGATTTAAAGAGGAGGGCAATATGCAACAACAATACTTTAATTTTGAGGCAGAAAAAGAAGCCGTAAAAATATCAGAAAAAATTGAATTAGAATTAGTAGCGATAATGGTAAAAGCGATATTAGAAGCAGATGGCAAGGAACAAAAAAATGGAGATAAAACAAACGAAGATAACTATAAATCATTTACAACGTAAAGCAGTAGTCTATTTGCGTCAGTCGACAGAAAGACAGGTAAAATATAATAGAGAGAGTACAAAACTACAATATGCTTTAGCTAATCATTTAAAGAAATTAGGCTGGAGTGATGTAGAAATAATAGATGATGATTTAGGAACTAGCGCTGGAGTTGGTAGTAATAGAGCTGGATTTGACAAACTAATCGCAATGGTAGCAAGAGGAGAGGTAGGAATAATAGCGAGTCGCGAAATATCACGTTTTTCGCGCACAGATAAAGACTGGTGTCAATTATTGGAAATTTGTCAGATATTTGATACTCTGATTGGAGATAACGAAGGAGTTTATGATCTATCTGTATTAGGAGATCAACTAGTATTAGGCATAAAAGGAACCTTGAGTGTTGTCGAGTTAAAAACTATTCAAATGAGAATGATGGCAGGTAAGTTAGAAAAAGCAAAAAGAGGTGAATATTTCACAATACTACCTGTTGGATATCAACTAGATGTACTGCGTAAAGTTGTTAAAGATCCAGATCTACGTATACAAGAAGCAATTGAGCTGGTATTTAAAAAATTTAGAGAACTGTGGAGCGTAAGAAAATTATATCTTTGGTTCAATGAAGAAGGTATAAAGTTACCTGTTCACAGTTGTTATGGCGTTGGGAGAAAAATTGTTTGGCAATTACCATCATATGCATTTTTGAGTGCAGTAATTAAAAATGCATTCTATGCAGGAGCGTATATTTATGGATGGGAAGAAACGAAAACGATAGTCAATGATGGAAAAATAAAGAAAATACGTACAAAAAACACATCACCAGAAAATTGTAAAATCTTTATTCCAGATCATCATCAATGTTATATTAACTGGGATACGTACAAGGAAAATAATAGGATATTGACAGGAAATAAAGTGACGCGCAAAAGTGATAATCAAGGATCTATACGTAAAGGTAGTGCTTTACTCGTTGGCGTTCTTACATGTGGTTCTTGCGGTAGAAAAATGAGTATACAATATAGAAGTAAAACCAATTACTACTATGGGTGTGTAGGAAAACATGGTCTCCAGAAGTATTGCTTTTGCTTTTCTGGTTCTAAAATAGACGAGAAATTCTCACAAGAAATTCTTAGCGCAATTTCGCCATTAGGTATAAAAGCAAGTCTACAAGCAATAGAACAAAAGCAAGATCAACATAACGATAAACGTTTAGTATTCGAAAAGCAATTCCAACAGTTACAATACGAAGCTAATCGTCTATTTGAACAATTCGATGCTGTTGATCCCAAAAATAGACTTGCTGCTGTTGAACTGGAAAAACGCTGGAATAGTAAACTTGAAGAAGTAAATCAAACAAGAAAAATGCTACAAAACATCGCGGAACCAAAAGTTCTGTCTAAATTAGAACGCAAAAAAATTTTTAAATTAGGCGAAGACTTTACACAAGTATGGTGTAACGAAAATGTTTCTTTGGAAACCAAAAAACAAATTATTCGTACTGTTGTACGCCAAGTCTTTGTGTATTTAGGTACAGATACAGAAATACTTCGTTTTGTCATTCATTGGCAAGGAGGTACCCATACAGAGTTTTTTATCGATAAGCCTCTTCCCTTTGGGCGCACTTCTAAAAAATGTATAGAGGTTGTTAAAGGTATGGTTAAACAGTATAGCGATTTTGAAATTGCAGATAAACTTAATAAACTTGGTTTAACAACTGGAAAAGGAAATCCTTGGCAAAGGAAAAATGTAAGATCTCTTCGCTATGCTCACTCTATTCCTGTATATCAAGAACCTAATGTTTTTACAAAAAATCAGGCCGCTAAATATTGTAATGTTAGTACTAAAACTATAGACAAATTAGTATCAGCTAATGTTGTAAAAAATTATGCACAACCTGGCACACAGCCTTGGAAAATTAAGCAGGAGGATTTAGGCTCTCAAAGAGTACAAAGAATTATTCAACGATTGCGTGAAACACGTAAAGTTATTATCAACGATCAAGATTGTTTAGATTAGTATTTTATACTGTTATTCAAATTCAGGAGTTAAATATGGTAGGTATTATTGAGGTGGGGTGTTTAACTCAATATAAAAAATTGTGTTTAGTAACTGATTCTCCGACTCAATGATAGTTGAATAGAAGCGCTCTCCCCAAAAGTGCCCTGTTCTTTTGTGCCTGCGATTGTAATTTTTTGAATACTGCCCATTGATATACTGCATTAGTTTTGACAGGTTATCCTCTGCTGGTGTTGAAATTAACAAGTGAACGTGATTACTTGTGATGCAGTAAGCATGAAGTTTAAAACCGTATTTTTGTCGCGCTTTTTCTACAACTTTTAGATATTCTATGAAGTCTTCATCTTCTCGGAAATAGAAGTTTTTGTTATCACACCTTGTGGTGATATGGAATAAACCGTTAATCATTGATATTCTTATTGGCCGCATCTTTCTTTTTCCTGATATGTAAAATGGTTAATAAAATTTTATTTCGCTATTTTACATACTCATCCGACAAGAAATCTCATTTCACTAATAGCACTCTCCTGTATGCTAATTTATTGAACGGTTTTATCGGGTTCATAGGCTCAGTCTGGCACTATATTTTGACTAATACCACATTTTCACATAGCGTTTTCTCGCAGTGTATTTTCCAAGTAGATTTCGCAACAAAAAAATCTTATGTTACGAAAACTATCAAGCTATAAATATTAAAGCGACTATGGTTCTGTAACTGGTCTGGCACAAACTTGATATCAATTCAAAATTACATTTTGAAATCGGATAGCTTTATTTTTTTTTCATATTTTCTTCTACCTGTTTAGGAGCTTTTCCTTCTAGAAGTAGTTTTACTCTCTTTGGGGTTTCTGCTATAGCTTTGGCTGCGTATTCGTATGCTTTTTTCGCATTTCCTTGCCAAGCATAAATTGTTGCTACAGTATCAAAGTAATTTTTATTCTTAGACAGCGATAATAATTCTATGTCCATCTGATGGAAGATTTTTTTTTCTTCTAAATATGCATTCCATAAACATCTATTTAAAATTGCAAGACCTGATTCAATAGTTGCTTTATTCCTCTCTGTTTGGACAAACTCTCTAATGAAGGGAAGTACTTTTTCTCCTATATTTATCAGTATTTTTTTTGCAGAATATCTTACATGATAATTTTTATTTCGTAATAATGGAATGAGAGGTGATATTTTTTCTATTCGTATCAGTGCCTCAACTACAGATTTTTCTACATGTCTATTATCGTCTTGTAGTAATAGGATGAGAGTTGGTACGGCCTTTTCTGCTTTTTTTCCAATCATTCCTAATGTTTCTGCAGCAGAGCTTTTCACTAACCAGTCTTCATTTTTGAGTAATAAAATAAGCGTTGGTACAGCTTTCTCTGCTTTTTCTCCGATTTTACCCAATGTTTTTATTGCATATGTTCTCCCAAAAAAGTCTTCCTCTTTTATTAAAGAAACAAGGGCTGGTATTGCTTCCTCTACCTTTCCCAATTGGATCAATGCCTCTGCAGCAGAAAATTTCAGATCTAAATTTGGTTCCTGTAAGAAAGAAATTAGGACTGGTGCTGCTTGTTCAGCTTTTTCTCCTATAAGTCCTAAAGCTTCCACCTCACGCACTCCCACATAACTATTTTTGTCTTGTAACAAAAGAATAAGGTCAGGCACAGCAGTATGAGCTTTTTCTCCGATTTTTCCTAAAGCTTCTGCTGTATACATTCTGACATATTTATCTGGATCTTTTAACAAAGGAGTAAGGATGGGCACCACTTCTTCAGCTTTTTCTCCGATCTGTCCTAAAGCTTCTGCTGCATTTCTTCTATCATATTTATCTAGGCTTTTCAATAGAGGAATAAGAGTGGGAACTGCTTTTTCTCCTATATTTCCCAATACTCTGATCGCATTTTTTCTAACATATTTATCTGAATCTTTCAACAAAGGGGTAAGAATCGGTATGGATTTTTCTCCTATATTTCCCAATGCTCTGGCTGCAGAACTTCTTACTTCTGCGTGCTGGTCTTGTAGTAGAGATATAAGAGTTGGTATAGCCTTTTCAGCTTTTTCTCCGATACTTCCCAAAGCTTTTATTACAGAACTTCTCACTTCTGAGTCCTGGTCTTGTAGTAGAGATATAAGAGTGGGTACAGCTTTTTCAGCTTTTTCTCCCATCTTTTCTAATGCTTTTGCTGCTTCCCTTTTCACATATTGATTATTGTCTTGTAGTAAAAGAATAAGAGAAAAAACAGCATCTCTACCTATTTCTCCCAACACTGCTGCCGCAAAGCCCCTGACACCTACATCTTTTTCTTGTAAAAGAGGGATAAGAAAAGGGGTCACTGTGCTAGATTTTTCCCCTATCTTTCCCAATATTTGGACTGCCTGACTCCTCACAAGTATATTTTCTCGCAATAGAGGGATAAGAGAGAGCAAGGCTTTTTCTCCTATTTCGTTCAACGCTACAGAGGCCTCCCTCCTCACATCTGAATTCTTATCTTGTAATAAATTAACAAGAGAAGGTACCACAGTATGAGATTTTTCCCCTATTTTTCCCAATGCCCGGATTGTTTCTATCTTCTCATGTTTATCCTTTTTTAATAGGGGAATAAGAAAAGAACTTACTACATAAGCTTTTTCTCCTATATTTCCCAATGTCCTAATTGCTGTGGCTCTCGCCGACCTGTTTTTGTCTTGTAGCAAAGGAATGAGAGCTGGCACAGCTTGTTCAGCCTTTTCTCCTATAGCTCCTAATGCCCTGGCTGCAAGTATTCTCATATGTACATTTTCATCTTGTAGCAAAGGAATGAGAACTGGCACAGCTTTTTCTCCTACCAGACCCAATGTTTCCAACACACTTATTTTTACATTTTCATCTTGTAGCAAAGGAATGAGAGCTGGCACAGCTTGTTCAGCCTTTTCTCCTATAGCTCCCAATGCTTCGACTACATTCATTCTCACATTTTCATCTTGTAGCAAAGGAATGAGAGCTGGCACAGCTTGTTCAGCCTTTTTTCCTATAGCTCCCAATGCCTCAACTACATTCATTCTCACATTTTCATCTTGTAGCAAAGGAATGAGAGCTGGCACAGCTTTTTCAGCCTTTTTTCCTATAGCTCCTAATGCTTGTACAGCAGAGTTTCTCACTTGAGAATCCTGGTCTTGCAATAAAGAGATCAGAGCTGGTACAGCTTGTTCGGCTTTTTCTCCTATTATTCTTAGTGCCTTTGCTGCAGAGCTTCTAACATAAGAATCTGGGTCTTGTAACAATAGAATAAAAACTGGTACAGCTTTTTCTCCTATAATTTTCAATTCTTGTTGTGCATTTACTGTTATATAGAAATCTTGCGCTTGCAATATTGGCTTTTGTGATAAAAGGATAAGAGAAGAAAATGCTTTTTCTCCTATTCTTCCTAGCGCCCTTACTACACTTTCGATAAAATCATTTTCGTTTTCTAGTAAAGCGATGAGAGCTGGCACAGCTTGTTCCGCTTTTTCTCCTATCTGTCCCAATGCATCAACTACATTTCTCCTCACATTTTCATCCTGATTTTGTAGCAAAGAGATGAGTGTTGGCACAGCTTTTTCAGCTTTTTCCCCTATAGCTCCCAGTGCCTGTGCTGCATATGCTCTAACATATTTATTCTCGTCTTCTAGAGCAAGAATGAGAGCTGGCACAGCTTTTTTTCCTATCTTCCCCAGTGCCTGTGCGGCAAATTCTTTTGTATTTTCATCCCCATTTTTGATAAGAAAAATGAGGTTGGGGACAGCTTTTTGAGCTTTTTCTCTTATAGCTCCCAGTGCCTGTGCTGCATATGCTCTAACATATTTATTCTCGTCTTCTAGAGCAAGAATGAGAGCTGGCACAGCTTTTTCTCCGATTTTTCCCAATGCTTCTGTTACCCAAATGTCTTGATCTTTTAATGCGAGAATAAGAGCGGGGACTGCAGCATGAGCTTTTTCTCCAATTTTCCCCAATGTATCCACTACATGCTGTCTCACAGAACTATTTTTGTCTTGCAACAAAGGAATAAGGTCAGGTACTGCAGAATGAGCTTTTTCTCCGATTTTTCCCAATGCTTCTACGGCAGAACTTCTCACATCGTTGTCTTTTAGTGCGAGAATAAGAGCGGGTATTGCAGAATGAGCTTTTTGCCCAATTTTCCCCAATGCCTCCACTACATAACGTCTCACAGAACTATTTTTGTCTTGCAACAAAGGAATAAGGTCAGGTACTGCAGAATGAGCTTTTTCTCCGATTTTTCCCAATGCTTCTGCTACAGAACTTCTTACCCAACTGTCTTGATCTTTTAATGCGAGAATAAGAGCGGGTACTGCAGAATGAGCTTTTTCTCCGATTCTGCCTAATATTTCAACTGCAAAGCTTCTTATAACTGAATCTTGGTTTTGCAACAACTGAATGAAGACTGTTATGGTTTCTGCTGTTCCGATGTTTTTTAGGGATTTTTCTGTCTTCCTTCTCACATCTTCATCTGGATCTTTTAGTAAAGAGACAATAGAAGGTACAGCTTTTTCAGCTTTTTTTCCGAACAACCCTAATGCACTTACTGCAGAGCTTCTTACACCTGAATTTTGATCCTGTAACAAAGGGATCAGAGCTGGTACTACTTCCTCAGCTTTTCTCTCTATTTGTCCTAATATCTCTGCTGCAGAACTTCTTACATCATTGTTTGGACTTTTTAGTAATTCTTTAAAAATCATCACAATTGAATATTTATATTTTTTCTTTTGCGAAATTGTAAGAATAGCTGCCTTTTTACCAAGTGCATCTATTGCATTTATAGAAAGAAAGAATTTTGCAATAAAAGGTTCTAGAACATCCTTTTCTCCAAGGAGGTAAGATATTGCCAACCTCGTTTCTTCATCAATTTCAGGATTGATTGCTTCAGAGTACAGATTTTCAAAATTTACTTCTACTAGATAAGGAAGAAAAAACTTTTTTTCTTCCTTATCTAGTTTCGAAATAAATGAAAATAACGATTTTTTTTTCCAGTTTTCAAAAGGCAATAAAAGATGGGTTTTTGAGGATAGATTATTTTTGTCTTTTGCAATAGCAAGTCTGTTGATAATGGAAAGAAAGGCCCTTTCTCCTATCATTTCAAGATCTTTTGCTACATCAAATCTTACCGCATTATATTTTTTTGCTAGCAGTTCTAAAAGAATGGCCAAATCTCTACTGTCTTTTTCTAAAAATTTTAAAACTTGTTTCCTTATGTTTTTATCCCTGGTGACGAAGTAGTCTATAAAATCTTGATCTTCCAATTTTTCTTTTAGCTCTTCAAAAGCATCTAGTCTTTTTTGTGTATCTTTTTCTGCAACGGATAAAAATAAATTCTTTTGCCCTTCATATTTATCTAGTTCTGCTACCCCTTTACTATTTAACCAATAATATATCTTAATATTTTCGTAGTAATCGTTTGCTTGTTGTGATAGCAATTTTCTATTTATTTGCTTTTTTAATTTTTCTTCTTCCATCTCCACTATTTCTGGCCTTAATCTATTTCTCTGTTTTTCCCATTTTGCTTTTTGTTGTTGATGGTATTTTTTCAATATATCCACTGTTTCTACACTTTTTATGTGTGGGGATAGAGACCCAAGGCATTCAATAGCCAGATGCGTATTACTCTCCATAGAAAAAAATGTAGGATTCTTTTTTTGGGTTAGAATTTTTACTAGAGTTGGTACAATTATCGAGAATTCTTTTACCTCAGCATAGTCTTGTGTCATATGCTTGATAAACTTTAGCGCTGCTACACATGGAATACTTTGTTTATCTTCTAATAATTTCGCAATATGAGGTAAAGCACTTTTTATAAGGGAAGCCTTCTCTTTTTGGTTTTTCTGGTCATGAATGAAATTTTTTAAAGCTTCGCAACCTGATCGCCGAAACACAGCAAATTCGATACCATTTAGGTATAAAGGTGCAACCATTTTAGGATTGAGTACTTTTTCGCTAGGAAAAAACATAAAATCACCATTGCCACCAACATTTTCATAACGTGGTGCCTGAGATGCTTTTATGCGATCATCATTTACCAGTGTGTCCATCATGTAGAAGCCGAGTTGCGATGCCAGGATAATTCCATCATCCCTTCCTGTTAGCCCCTGTATTGCTTGTAAAAATACTGCTGTGAATGGCGAATGGCCTCTGCTATTTTTAAATTGTTGTGCATACACCGTTGAAATTTCGTCTAACTTGTCGGCAACAACTTCATCCCCTGCTCCAGCAGTGATTACCTGAAAAGCCCGGCGATTAAATACTCTGGTTAAGTTATTTCCTCCTGGATCAACAAACTCTTTGCTTGTTAAGTGGGAAAAATCGGGGCGATGTTCTTTTTCTAGTAGCGAGCCACTAAAACAACTATCCAATACCATCAAGGTATGCCGAGCGTTTAAAACTTCCAAATTTTTAGCAATCTTTGTTAGAGAAATCATAGTTTCTTTAGCTGGTTGACCTGAACTTAAAACTTTTTGACTGTCACCAGCGACAATATAGCCTGGCACACCGTGGCCAGCATAGTAAAAGAACAAAGCATCTTTGGATTTGATCTTATTTGTTTTAAGCTTCTTAATACTATTTTCGATCAGCTCTTTTGTTACTTTTCCTAGCTTAACCTCTATATTTTCTCGAGAGACAATAGGAGCTTTGTCTGTAAGCAAGAGGATGTTTTTAAACTGATATCTATCATTTAGCACTTTGGCAATTTCAGATGCATCAAAGTTCGGTCCTTGTAAGTCTGTAAAGTTGTCGTACTCATTGATTCCAATAACAATAGCATAACAATTTTCGTATTTTTGTTTTGAAGGGAAGTCATTGCTGGAACCAAGAACCGTTATACCACCGAGGTTTTTTGTTAAGTTTGAGGGGTCCGCACGATAGCTCTTTTTTTTGGGTTTGATACTAGTATGTTTATAATGAAGTTGTTTTTTTTCAATGCTACGAACCATTTTCTGAATTAAGATAACTAGTTCATTATCGTCTTCTTTTAGTGTTTGATCCCATATTTTTTTTACAATGTCTGTGTCCAGCTTCTCTTTGTAACTTATTTCTTTTAGCATTTTTATGGCTGATAGCTTTTGTTTTTTAGTCCCATTTTGTAGTTGATCTATCCATTTTTGCACTACCTGTTGCGAATGGTTATTTTCAGCTATCAAGTACACAAACAAAAAAACAGTGAGTAGTACGAATTTTTTCATCCCAAATCCTAACTAAAAACTTTTTCCCAGAAACGTTTTGCAATAACAAAGCACCTTAAGTTGGAGTTAAATCTAATTTGATGGCAAGGAGGTGGCAAAGGTGGCAAAGGTGGCAAAGGTGGCAAAGGTGGCAAAGGTGGCAATAAAATTATACCAAGATGGCAAAAGATGTGCTATAATGATTACTCATTTAACAAGGAGAAATAGTTCGGAGATACTGTCAGAATGGTGTAAGCCGAGCATTTATCTAGACTTCAATAAATCATGCCCGAATACATTCAGGTCCTAACAGGTGGAGTGAAATATTACAGCTGCGATATTTCACTTCGCAATTGTTGAATCCTTTTAAAATAAATCGTATCCATAAACGATACACTCATCACAGCCTAATCTCCCTTTTGCTGTAAAGCTTTTTCCAATACATACCTAATCATCGGATGTGTTTCGACATCGCTATGCTTGCGCAATACGCCGATGGACTCTTGTGATTCAATTTTCGACAACACAACAACACAGACAAACCGCACATGGGGTTCTTCGTGGGAAATAGCTTTCTTGAGTATCGGCATTGCGACATCATGCATAGCACAAAGCGCCTTGATCACAAAGCTGGTATTCTGTTTGTTATCTAAACACCAGATCAAATTCCATGCTGCACGTGGTGTTCTCATTTTTGTTAGAGCAATAATCGCACATTCTCGTACAGACAACTCTTTCGAAGTGAGGAGTTCGAGTATTGCTTCCATCGCGGGTTCTCCCAAGTTTGCGAGATGGTTTGTGATCACAAATTGCTCTGTTCCACGGCGTACTTGGATCGCTGCTTGGAAAATCGCGATTTTTTCTTCAACAAAAAAACTGTTTGACTGCGCAATGGCATCCACGGCCATGTGTCTCAGTGATGGGCTTTCGTGTACCGCGAGATTCATCAATGCAATTTTGGCTTTTTCGCCAAGATCGACAAATGTGTCGACAATGACTTTTGATTTTTGCAATTTATCTTGGTTTGATTTTAGAGCTTTGATGTGATTCGTCAAATTTTCGATGCGCTTCATGAGCAATTCAAAAGCACTTTTGGAGAAGTGCTGTATAATCATATTTTTGGCGGTATAACATACCAACAAATTTTCGTGCTGCAAGTGTTCGATCAATATGGGCAGAGAGTTCTCATCTTGGGCTAAAATCTTCAATGCATTTGCAATAAATACCGGATTTTTTTGTTTGGTAATTTGATCTTGTAATAACTGTATCGCATCTACAAAATGACTTTCGAGCACCTGAACAGCGACCTTGACAACTTGTGGACGTTTGCTTTTAAGAAGGGGCAGTACATGCGGTAGACTTTGCGGCGCGTAGCTTTGCAGTGCGCTTGTAATGAGAGAAAGCGTCTGGCTATTTTTTTGTTCATAGACAACAAAAATCAGGCGTTTTATTGTCTGCTGTGATTTTTTATGATAGCCGATGGATATTAGCGCTTCAATAATTGCCTGGAACTCTTTTTGCGAGGAAGATGATAAACGACTGTTTAAAGTCGCGATTGCGGGGGCTGCTTCCTTACCGATTACTGTGAGAATACCATATAGTTTTATACGCAGTTGTTCGGGGGGATTTTTGTCAAAAGTATCCATAATTTGGCTGACGGCGAGCTTTCCGTGTTTTGCTAACGATGCACATGCCGCTAGTCCTACGGCTTGTGCTTCATCTTGAATTAGGCGTAGCAAAATATAAGTCGCTAATGTGTGTTTTTTCTTTCCTAGGGCGTGAACTGCGGCCACTCTAACTAACTCATTGGGGTCGTGTCTGCTAGCATCCATTAAATAACGAAGCATCGGGTGTTTTATGGAATCGATATCCCCAAGAGCATTCACAGCTGCACAACGTGCTTCAGGGGTATCCGAGAAGCGGACTACTTTACCTAGAGGCCGTATCGCCTTTTCTCCTATCTTTGCCAACGATTGAGCCGCCAACTCGCCCCAGCGATCATCAAGTACTTTTATTAGAAAAAAAATTATTCTTGGTGCTTTTTTCCCCAACTCCCCTAACGCCAAGATCGCTTCTTTTACCAAAAAGTCATCATCTTCTTTGACAATATTCTTTAGTAAATCAACAACGCGATCGTCGGCATGACCAATACGTCTGAATTGGCGGATAATCTCCTGTTGCACTAAGTAAGCTTCGATGTATTGAGGTATTAGTGCTTTTTCATAAAAAAACTGCTTGTACAGAATTGGTAGTGCTTTTAGACCAAATCCACCAATGACTTTAATGGAATTTACACGTAGTAGATAATTGCGTGTACGTAGATTGGCAATCGCATTATCAAGAGTTTTTTGTTTGTCGTCACAATACGTCAGAGATAGTAGCAATGAAAAGATAAGAAAGTACTGCCGCATAGAGTTTTCTCCCAAAATCACCGTTGAGACGTTGTATGGTAGGTATTGACTTAGTCAAGCTCCTATTACTACTTGTCAATACGACAGAGAATTCGGCAGTACTTTTGCAAAAACAAAATATATGTTGCGCGACAATTACTTTTTTACTTTTGCAGTTTTATGTTTAAAGACGTAGGTATAGTAAGGCCTATCCATCAATACCTTGGTAAATTTTGCGCTATGATCTCCTCTTTTCTTTTTGCCCACAAATTTGAAATTGTTATACGAGATGGATAAAGGGCGCGTTTTTCCCCAAATTCTTCCCCTACCCGCAGCATGTACATATAAATCGCGATGCCGTGTCGTAACAAGATATTTTTCTTCGCCAGGTCGCAACGGCCACCAACCATGACGTACCCAAGCGCCTTTTTTATTTTTGTAAGCAAGTGCTACATCGATTGGAAAAGAAGTGGCGTTTTTAGCATATACGATGTATTTTTGAGATTTGCCTACTTTTTGCATGCTAACACCTTGTGTTTCCCAAAAATACCAACGATTTTTGATATCTACCACCACTGGTTTTCCTCCTGTACCATTAAGCGATTTTTCGATGACGACTTTGTCTTTATTGTGTAAATGATACGTGGGAATGCGCGCTCCACCTTCATACTGATCGTTCATAAATTTAATATCTTTTTGTGCGGTAGCAAAGTCTTTTTTGCTGGTAATACTTTCACAGGCAAGAGCGCTATACGCGTGGTAATTTACGTTAGTTTTGCGTATTCTGGCATTGAGGTCCATAAAGTTTTGTCCGCTGCGCACAGACACAATCTGTAGACCATTTGGACTAGGATCTACGTACCATATATAACTATAATAGTAATCATTCTTTTCTCGCGTTTTGTCTATGTGTGGAGCAACGGAAATCTTTACTTTACCGCAAGAGGGTTCCTTTACAAGATAGCCGCCGCTTTTTACATTTTGTATCTTGTAACACAATGTGCCACTTAGTTTTTGAAAACGCCATAGTGTATCACGAGGATCAGCGTAATCTGTTCCACAGACAACCTCTAATTTGTCGGAAATTTTCATATTGTTTATGCTTATAGTCCATCCACTATGACCAATATTTTTTTTGAGTCCGTTTCTGAGTTTATATGTGTGGGCTTCCTTCTCTTTTATATACCAAATTGCAACTTCTTTCTTTTGTGGTATGTCACCTAACATAATTCTACGCGATATATAACCAATTTGATCAGGATTCATATAGACATAACTTTTAGTCTTGCGGCTTTTTATATAATATTGTCCGTCATCGCGATCCTTTTGTGCTTTTTCGATAAAAAATTGACAACGAATATCTTTAGGTGAGATATTTTGTGTCGCACTGATTACATGATTACCATCGTCTTTTCTCTCGACATAAAGGTATCTTTTGGTGCGCACATTTTGCATGGTTGCGTATTCTTTTCCTTGCTCTTCCGCGTAAGAAATTTGCCAGATATCTCCTGCACCACCGTAAAAACGCGCTGCTAAAATTGCGCGTGTGAACAAATATCCACCAGTCTTCACGTTTTTAATTTTGAAAGTATTAATACTCTCTTTTTTGACCGTCGGAACAACCACTTCTATTTTATGCATCACATCCGCAAAAATTCTCTTTGCCTTGTTGTCGGCGTCTATTTCAATTTGCATATTATCGTGAACGGAAAAAGAGCCTTTTACAATTTGATTGAGAGCTTCGCTAATACTCTGAGTGACATATTTGGCCAGAAAAGTAGACACTCCTATTTTTTTGTATTGAACTACGTGTTCAAGCTCATGCAGCATCCAAAAAACGTCATCTCCATCTGTCAGATCTACACGTGTTGGAAAATAAATCTCGGAGCCAATGGTGATCGCATCTCCGTGTACGGTGTTAATGTCTTCGGCATATGTGACTTTTTGTAGATCGATACTTCGATAATGTTTTTGAACTATGCGAATAAATTCTTGTGGTAGGTATTTTCTTTTGTCTTTAGCTTGATCGCTCAAATATTTTAGATAACCGTGGCCAGGAACAGTGTACTCTAACGTTTTTAGAATAGGCTGAAATAGTTTTTTATCAACTTCACGTCCCAAAAATTTTGCGCGCTCAATCGCTCTTTGTGCAACGAATTTGTCGAGATTACGTCCTAGTTTACGCAATTTGTTTTTGCGATTAAAAATATTGATATTTTCTTCAAACCAATTGTTGGCAAATAGTGATGTAGAAAAAAACATCACGAGTGTTAAAGCTATCAAATTTCTCATTCAAAAATTCCTTACTTGGTCTTCTATTTTTTCTTCTGGTATTCGATCTTAGCAAATGTATACTATTTTTTTATTTTGTCAAATATTTTAGATGTTTTAAATAAATTATAGTGTGACAAATTTCACTCTAACAGATTTGGTGGTCATCGTTAAATATAACGAATAAAAATGAACCACAGAGCAGAGTACGCAGAGAAGTTTTTCAACAAATCTATTTATCGTTTAACCTTTTGTTTGCTAAATACATTTGGGAGTCAAAAATGGAAATATTACTTTTAGCCATGGCGGTAGCTGTAGTTGCGATGTTTGTAAAATATGACCAAGAGAGAAAACGTGCTGAGTCATGTATTGAATCGATGAACAAGCTGAAAAGAAGTGTAGAGCCACTTTACAAGTATCAAAAGATAGTTCATGTTGAAGCGGAAATAAAACAAATGCATTTGCAAGCGCAACGAGCTAAAACAGATTACGAAATAAAATGCGAAAATCTTGTTCATGAAACAAATTTAAAAGCTAAAGCGATCAAAGACGACGCCGAAAATTACGCCATGAACCTCACTCTCAAAGTGGAGGAAGAGACGAAACAGCTAAAGAGAGAAACAAAAGAAAAAACCGACAAGCAAAAACAAAAAGCACAAGAAATGTTGGACAATGCAATTGAAGAGTCAGAGCGCATTGTCAAAAGTGCAAAAGATCGGGCCATCGAAATAGCTGGTGATGCAATTAAGGCCAAAGAAAATTCAGATCGTTATGAGAAAACAGCCAAAGCAATGAAAAATATCATCGATGGCTATGGCGATCAATATATTATTCCAAATAACACAGTGCTTGATGAGTTAGCAGAAGACTTTAGCCATAAAGAAGCAGGTGCGGAGTTAAAAAAGATCAGGTCTCAAACAAAAAGTATGGTGACAAATGGAATCGCGGCAAAGTGCGATTATGTCGAAACACATAGAAAAACGACAGCGATTAATTTTGTACTGGATGCATTTAACGGAAAAGTAGATACCATTCTTACGAAAACAAAGCACAATAATTATGGCAAGCTAAAACAGCAAATCACAGATGCCTATAATCTAGTGAATCACAACGGCAAAGCATTTCGCAACGCAAGAATAGAACCCGACTATTTAAACAATCGTATGCAAGAATTAAAGTGGGCCGTTGCTGTTAATGAACTTCAACTGCAAGAGAGAGAAGAGCAAAGAAGAATCAAGGAAATTATGCGTGAAGAAGAGAAAGCCAGAAAAGAATACGAAAAGGCCATGAAGGAAGCCGAAAAAGAAGAGCGAATGCTAAAAAAAGCGATGGAGCAAGCGCAGAAAAAATTTAATCAAGCATCGGAAGAACAAAAACAAAAATATGAAATGGAATTAAACGAACTATTAAGTAAATTGTCAGAGGCAGAACAAAAGAATCAAAGAGCTTTGTCCATGGCACAACAGACAAAGACAGGCCATGTCTACATCATCTCTAATATTGGCTCATTTGGTGAAGACGTTTTTAAAATTGGTCTTACAAGACGCCTAGATCCTCTCGATCGAGTAAAAGAACTGGGAAATGCAAGTGTACCGTTTTTGTTTGACGTACATGCAATGCTGTACAGCGAAGATTCTCCAGCACTCGAAAATGAAATCCACAAAAAGCTGGCTTCGCATCAGCTAAACAAAATCAATAATCGCAAAGAGTTTTTTAAAGTGAACTTAAAGGATATTCGTGAAATTGTCGAAGAAATGGGAATAGAAGTACACTGGACTATGGTTGCCGAAGCGAAAGAATATCGGGAGTCTTTGGCTCTTGGGGATAAAAATGATGATGTTTTGTAAATTTGTTTTATACAAAAGTATTGTATTGTTAATACGACAGTAAATATCTGACGGTGATAAGTCTTAAGTAAGATAACGTTTTTATAATCAAGTACGTTTGGAACATTGCATTCTATTTGCTATGTTATCTGTAATTAAAATGGTAATTTTGAAGTGATTTTTTTCGGTGAGGTTTGGGCCTGCCCTTTGGAGAAAGCTGGTTTTAAAATTGAAGAAATTCCGTTTTACCATCTATTCAACCGACCAAATTTTATCATGCTCAAAAATAGAATCGCTGATCAACACACTTTCGTGGCGTAGTGATACGCTGTTTTGTAAACTTTACCTGTTCTTGTAACTCGGTGTTCAGTATAACCGCCAAAAATTAAGGAATAGCAACTATGCACTCGCTTTTCCCAAATAGCTGTTGGTGCCGAAGGCGTTGTAAGCACTTTTTGTATAGCTTGTAGCGTAACGGCCTCAGTACTATCTCTTATTTTTTTCTAAAACGGTCTTGACGCAGGGGTGTACTTCAACGCCTAAAAAAACAGCTCTGAATTTTCCAAGGATATCCTACGAAATCTGTACCAAACAAATCGATTCTAGTGGTCCCAGTAATGTAACTATCTTAAGTCTCGTTTCGATGTTCTTTTGATAAAAATTCTTTTTGGGTATAGTAAAAACTTTCTACAAAAGACAGTTCATCGTCAACTTTTTGACTATAACCAATATTCTTTTTTATCTTTGAGCAAATTTCGTTAATTACTTTATGGTCATGGGGACCTTTATGATCTATAATTTGTTGCAAGAGCTGTAATTTATTCTCATCGTAAAAATTTAACATTTCATTTGAAAAATCATATTTAGTTTTTTGCAGATAGATTCTTTGGGCTTCACAAAAACTCTTTATAAAATCTATGTCTTTGTATACTATTTTTTGATAACCGAGTGCAGTTTTTATCTCTTCACTAGTTTTTTCGACAAGCTTTTGCAATCTTTTATGTATTATACCCAGTGCATAATAAAAGAGTATCTTTTTCTTAATTAGAGATTCATAGACTTCCCATCTCTTAATAAGCGTTTTCAATTTTTTTAGTTTTTTTTCATCATATAACGTTAACATTTTATCGTCAAAATAGTATTTGTTTAGCTTGTTGTTTATTAGATATTTTCTTTGCAAATAAAAACTTTTAATAAAGTATATTTTTTTTTCTATGGGACGATCATAGTCAATGGCATTTTTGATTTCCTCGCTGATGTTTTCGATAGTTTCCTCCAGCTTTTTATATTTCTCATTGCGTAAAGAATAATGCATTAATCGCGAGAGAAGCCCTTTTCTATAAAAAAAATCATAAAGATTCCATTCTTCAAGTAACTCCCCTATTTTTTGAAATTTTTGTTCGTCATAAGAAATTAGCATTTCATCAGTAAAATAATATTTGTTGAGTTTTTTGAATGTATCGAAATCATAAAATACTTTTTTTGCTGTTAAACTATAATCACTTCTTTTAATTCCAACTCTATCAAGAAGTTTTCGAGACTTCTTTAGTAGAAAAAAAGCATAAAGTGTATTTATAAAAGGAATTATGGCAAGAAAAATCCCCAAGCAACTTCCTACTCCCGTTCGGCGACCTAACCTCCCAAGACTCATGAAAAGTGAAAGACTAATAGTCAAGACCATAATTCGGACTACTATTGCTAATGAACCGTACTCTGTGCGTGTTAAATTATCAGCATAAACTAGTGCAATATAGTTGATCATAAGAGTAATCCATACCCACTTGGTCTCCGTACGCTGTTGTTCGAGTTCGTAATATTCCATTTGTAAACCTTACAAAATTTACTTTAAATTTGATTACATTTTACCATTTAGCTTTTATACCTTGCATTAGAATTTATAAGTAGTAGATAACCGTATAATCACTAACAAAAATGCAATAATAATGATTATGGCAAGACGAAAGTAAAATTTCCACTTTTTTGAAATATTCTCATGTTGTAGTCTAGCAAACTCAATACGATTAAATAGTTCGGTTACTTCAATAGAACTAGTAGTTTCTTCCAACTGCGCTTTGGCTAAACCAAAGTCATTATTGAGAAAAGCAACCTTAGCAAATTCTATTCGTGCTTGGTCTCGCCCCTGTTGTGCCTCAACATTTTCCTGCCACAACTCTAGAGATTGATCAAAACCTGCAATAGCTTGCAAAAGCTTATTGTAGAGTACACTAAAATTTATTTCTTTTAGTTTCTCCTGAATTTCAAAAAGGTTTTCCCCTTCAGTCAATATCTTTTTAGCCTTATCTGAAATAATAATACTTTGGCGGTGTGCTAAATAATCCTGAATCGCTTTTTGAAATTCTTGAACTTTTTGGTAACGCTGTCCCATATTACCTTGTAAAGCTCTCTTGCAAACACTTCTTAACTCGTAAGGTACACTTTCATCAAAAGGAGGCATATTCCCTTCTCTTGCTGAAAGCAATACTTTCCATATTGTATTGCCTTGATGAGGAGGTCTTTTGTAAATAATCTCGTATAGAATGCCTCCCAAAAGATAGACATCTGTGGCATACGAAATGTCTTTTCCTCTTCCTTCGGCTAATTCTGGTGATATATAGCAAGGAGTTCCCATTGGATGATTGATCTCCGTATTTTTGAACGTTCTTGTTTCTTTTACTTCATCTTCTCTAGATCCCAGATCAACAGCAATTCCCCAGTCCATTACTAATACTTCGCCAAATTCACCTATCATTACGTTTTCGGGCTTTAAGTCACAGTGAATTATATTTTTATGATGCGAGTAAGCGATAGCGTTGCAAACGTTGAGAAGTATTCCTAAGTGCCCTTCTAGATTATATTCGGCTGATCTATCTTGTTGTTCTTTTGTTTTTGGGTACAATAAGTCTTTCCATGATATCCCTTGAACGAACTTCATTGCGAGAAGAATTTCCCCCTCGTCATTTGTGTCTATTTCATGTACAGGAACAATATTCGGGTGTTCCAAGTAGGCATTGACTAAAGATTCGGCTAAAAATTTTTCTTTTCCTTTATCAGACAGCATTTTTTTAATCGCAATGTCTCGTTTTAATTTTTTTTGTCTCGCTTGATAGATAATTCCCATTCCACCACGATTGATTTCTTTTAAATCGGTGTAATCTTGTTTTGTGTCTAGTGGAACTTCTATTTTAGTTTTTGTATATGCTTTTTCTTTTTCAGGATTTTCGGACGAAGTGATTGTCTTATTATCAGAGAATGTTTCTTTTGAATTTTCTGGAGAGATCGTGTCTTTACTAGAAAAAGTATCCGTTGCATCTTGTGGAACAATAGTGTTTTTGTCAGAAAATGTTTCACTGGGTTTGTATGTGTATCTTATGTCTTCACTATTATTCAATAGCTTTTCCCATAGTGTTTTAAATTTTACGTCATCCACAAACAATTACCTTTCTTCTATAGAACTTGAGGTCTTTTACTAAAAAAATTTACCACCTTTGGTTTTATAAACAGACTATGATTTATTAGTGCACTGCACAGTTCATTTTCGATAATCAAATTTCTCATTTGATTGAGATGGCAAAATATTTATGTTATTATAATTTTTTAACGAAAATAACCAAATGAATTTCTGTGTTTTACAACTATTTAAGTAATTAGTGTTGTTTAGAGGTACTTCTTGTGTTCGTTGTTAGCCTTCGACAAATTTGGTTTCGACTATATCGCCCTGATTTTCAGCTCGTTTCTCAAGCGAAGTACTTTTTTACGATTTGCTCCAAAGCCCATTTTTCTGAGAGATTTTGTCATCTTTTGATACCCATAAACCGATACTTTATATAAAGTAGCCGAATAACATCTCTGAGTGAAATGTCATCTTTACTCTCTGGCTTTTTTCTGTAATACAATGTATTTCTCTTTACACCTAGTATCTTACATTGCTGACGTACAGAACACTCTTCGTCACTCGGATCTATCAGATCAAGTTTTCCGCACTGCTAAAATTCACCAAGCTTTTTTTAGTCACCCATATTCTGAGTGGACTTTTCCAAATTATCTGTATAACTTTTCAATCAGTTCGTCTTTTGTCTTGTCCTCCTGGCTTTTGCCTCTGTGGAAATCGTATCTCAAAGAAGACCAAAGTTTGTTCATTCAAAAAGATGTTGAACTTCTATCAAAATCAACGGAGAAGTATATTCTCGACACTGTGGCAGCGATTTATGCATGGCAAGGAAATGCTATGTTGGCATACAAATATGCCGATATAGCAGAAAAAGAAACTCTCAAAAGAGTAAAATTATTGTTAGAAGGGAAAACGCCGAAACAGGTAGAGCAAGAAATGAAAAAATAAGTTGACTAAGGTTTTTTTTGTTGCGAAATCTAACTATAGACCAAGTTTGAAAACGTATGCTAAATTTGCTATGGTATTTTATAATTTTGAAGCAATGTTTTTTGATGGGGTTTGTCATGGGTTGGAAATATTTACAATATGTTGTAATATTTTTTATTCTATTTTGTTTGGCTTTTGCACAATCTGAAGACGAAAAACTGAACAAGCAATTAGAACTATTGGTCGCGCAACTACAATCTTCGAATATTGACCATAGTTTATCTGCATTAGTAGAACTAAGAAAATTAGGGGATAAGGCAAAAGTAATTCGTCCAGAGTTACTAAAAATTCTAAAAAAAGTAAATATCAATAACAGGTCGATTATTCAATGCGTTGTGGATATTATTACACAGTCATCACCACAACAAGTGAAGTCGAAAAAAACACCAAAAACAATAACAACGCGCTCTGCCGCATCGCGCATCTCTAAGAATCTTGGTGGGTTGAATATCCTTGGAACTAGCAGCGACTTTCATCAAAGACTACGCTATAACAAACAATACGCTGTTGTCATTGGTATAAACAAGTATGACAACTTCACAAATCTCAAAGGCCCCAATTTCGACGCTTCGGAAATAGCAAGAGTGTTGCGCGACCGTTATCAATTTGATCATGTTAATCTACTTCTCGATAAACCTTCTCCAAGGCAAGCAAATTTCAATGGGCGCGCAACAAAAGTAACCAAAAATATAGTTGAAGATGCAGTTCAAAGTTTAAAGAAAAAGGTCAAGCCAGATGATGCGTTGTTTTTCTTCTATGCCGGTCATGGTGTTCCTGGTTATTTGGTCGTAGGGGATAGCGAAAAAAAACATTCTGGACGACCTATTGAAAAAAGTATGGTTTCATTAAAAGCAATTGCTAAATCTCTAGAATCTTGTGGTGCCAGACACACATTAATGGTTTTGGATTGTTGTTTTAGTGGTTCACTACTCGAAAAAGAATATCGCCCTGATTTTTCCAATCTAACAGATAAAGCCTTTGTTTCGCCGGGGGGGAGCAATCTAACTAGAGTGTTCAATCGCCGCGTTTTCCAGGTAATTACCGCCGGAGCTGGGGATGAAGCGGTGGCTGATAAACTAGATGAGATTTCAACTATTTACGCAAAACAATTTAAAGATAGTCGTGGTCATTCACCATTTACGGCTGTGTTTTTACAAGCCATACAAGGGTTAACTGGAAGAGATGACGGCATCATTCTGGCATCGCAATTGGGATTTTACATGATGGATACGCTGGTGAATGACGATAGGATCAATGCATCACAAGCACCTCGCTATGGTACACTTGGTGGTAATGGTGATTTTATGTTTTTTCCTGTAGACAAAGTACTTAACCCTAAAATGGTTGCGCCTTTGTATCTAAATGGCGTTGAATTTGCTGCCTTTCGTCGTTCGGGCTGTGAAGCGTTGGAAAATTTTATCGCCGAGAAATCTGAAAAAGATCGGATTTCGCTTATAAAAAGTGCGTTACCTCATGTTGTCAAACTGATAACCGATGAACAAAAAATTCCGCGAATGGCTGCTGTGAAGTTTATCAAAAACGAAGCCCAGAAGTATGCTAGTAAGATAGAAGTATTTTCTATTGTAGTACCAATATTGGCAAAAACCCTGACACCAAAAAAAAGAAAAGTAGTTTTTTCCTTAAGTAACGATGATCAATATATGATGATAGAGTGTTTGGGCTCTTTACATTCACACATAAAAGACGAAGGTCCTATCGACATTTTGAAGAGATACTACAAGCAACAAGAATCTCAATGGCGAGATCATACAAAAGATAAAGAAATTCCGTATCTTGTAAAAGAAAGAATGAAAGAACTTCCTGTAGATGTGGATATTAATAGTAAAACTCCACAAGTACAAGGGCACTACTATCATCAAAGGATTCAAATATATCGTTGGCTACATAGCACCGGTAAAGAAAAAATAGAGTTATATGAAAGTAGCAAAAATAAATTTTTGTCACTCACTGAAAATGTTTCTACTAGATTACAATCTTTTGATCTTTTAAAAAAAGAACTTACAAATCGAGACTTTATTGAATACTTTGCGACGCGAGATAAAACAATACGAACAACTGTATTGGCATTTCTAGCAGGGCAAGATAGAGATCTGCCAATACTTTTTCAATTGCTCAAAGAGGGTGGTGAAGATATTAAAATTGATGCTGCAAAAGATCTTGAAAAAATTGGCAAAAGGGCTTTTTTTGTTATTGTTGATAGGCTCAAATTAGCAAAAGCAAAAAAACTTTTATCTCAAAAAAAATATCTGTGGTTGCCGTTAATCAATTGGCAAAAAGAGTCATTGTTTCCACTTATAAATCATCTAACTTACCAAGATAAACAATTCTTGATACCGCTTTTTGCAGAAGTAGCTTTTGATAAACTATACTCTCTTATGCTAAATGGTAGTAAAAATAAACAAATAAGATCGCAGGCAGCGTTTTTTATCGGAAAGCGTAAAACGATAGAGCCTTTTATTGCGAAATTTTTTATTTCTTTAAAAAAGAAAAACGTTTTTGAAAAATTGACCGCCATAGACTCTATAATCTCACCAGAAAAAAAGTGTTCCATGTTGGAGGTTGTTGTCGAATTGTTAAAGAGTTCGGATGAAATTGTCCGACTTTCTTCGGTTAAAATACTCAAAGAAATGGGCGAAAAAGCACATTCCGCAATACCAGCACTGATTCCTCTATTGCAAGATTCTGACTCCAAAGTTAGAGAGCATACTTCTCTTGCACTAGCAAAGATGGGGGAGAAAGCCATACCGTTTCTCATTGTTTTATTAAAGAATGCACAACAAAATGCCCGTCTTTCTGCATTTACAGCGCTACAAGAAATGGGAGAAAGAGCTCATCCAGCAGTACCAGCGTTGATTCCACTGTTACAAGATTCTGACCCAAAAATTAGAGTGAATGTTTCTCTTATATTAGCAAAAATAGGGAAAAACGCACATCTTGCAATACCAGCACTGATTTCTCTATTGCAAGATTCTAACTCAAAAGTTAGAGGAAATGCTTCTCTTGCATTAGTAAAAATAGGAAAAAAAGCCATTCCATTTCTCATAGAGGCGTTAAAAAATTTAGATGGTGATTCTGTGGCCACAGTACTACAAGAAACCGGAGAAATAGCTATTCCAGCACTGATTCCTCTATTGCAAGATTCCGATCCCCATGTAAAAAAAAGAGCTATTAGTGTAATGTCAGAAATGGGCGAAAAAGCACATGAGGCAGTACCAACATTGATTCCTCTATTGCAAGATGCTGACCCAAAAATTAGAGAGTCGGTTTCTCGTACATTAGCAAATATAGGAAAAAGAGCACATGCGGCAATTCCGGCACTTATTCCTCTATTGCAAGATTCTGATCGCTACGTAAAAAAAGAAGCTATTCGTGCACTGTGGCGAATGGGAGAAAAAGCACATGTGGCAATACCAGCACTTATTCCTCTATTGCAGCCGGGGGCTTTTACGGCAGATGCAGCGTATGTTCTCGGAGAAATTGGAGAAAAGGCCTCTCCAGCAATACCGTATCTTATTCCTTTACTTAATTATAGAGCAAACCAATTAGCCGTAGTTAAAGCGTTAGGAAAGATCGGAGGAAAAGCAGAGAAAGCAATACCATATCTCATTCCTCTTCTTAAAAAAAATGGACGCCGAAACAGAACAGTTGAAGCAGCGTTGAAAAACATATGCAAAAATCCTTTTTTAATCCCTGTATCACAAGATCCATCTACAAAAGTGATGAAATATACTTTTGTAGGTAGAAGTAGAAAGAGAATAGACACAGAGGATATTCTTATCTTACTCTCTCTCCTACATAACCAGGATAATGAGATAAGGTTGTCTGCGGCAAAGTTCTTAATAGAAACAAGGGCGACAGAACTACGGGAGAAGATGGGAAAAGAGTCGCATATGGCAGTACCTGCCCTAATTCCGTTATTGCAAGATCCACAAATGAAATACCCCGCAATACAAATATTAGGAAAAATAAGAGGAAAAGCCGCTATTGTACACCTTATTCCTCTTTTACAAAGCAAAGATATTTATGTAAGAGGTTGTGTTGTACAGGCATTGGGAGAAATGGGCGAAATAGCTCAAAAAACAGTACCATTAATCATCCCTTTTTTACAAGATGATGATCCAAGAATGAGACAGACAGCAGCAACTACGTTGGGAAAAATAGGTGAAAAAGCTCACTCTGCAATACCGGCTCTTATTTCTCTTCTAGAAGATTCAAATTCAAAAGTAAAAAAGGCAGCCATTATAGCGCTGGGAAACATAGGCGAAAGAGCTCATTCTGCTGTTCCATTTCTCAAGAATCTCTTGCAAGATAGGGATTACAAAGTACAAGGTGATGTTGTAGAAGCATTAGGTAATATAGGTGAAAGGGCCCTTTCTTGTATTCCTTCTCTCATGAAGCTGTCAAATAGTCACCTTCTAAGATGGAAAGCAAAACAATCATTAGACAAAATTAGGCAAAAAACGCAAAAATTTGTCCCCTCTTTGACTTTTCTTTTGCAAAATTCAAATCCTGAAGTGCGAAGGTATGCTATTTCCGTAATAAATGATATAGGGGAAAAAGCTGTACCTTCTCTTATATCTATCTTACAAGAGAAAAATTACAATGGAAGACTTTCTGCAGTTGAAGCTCTAGGAAAAATAAGTAAAAAAGCTGACCAGGTGATACCATTGCTTATGCCTTTTTTACAAGACAGTGCTCCAATAATGAGAATGACAGCAGCAGCGGCACTGGGAGAAATAGGTGAAAAAGTTCATGAGACAATACCGTCCCTTATTTCTCTTCTAAAAGATTCAGATTTAGAAGTAAAAAGCGCCGCAGTCGAAGCTCTAGGAAAAATTGGGGCGAAAGCAGAAGAGGCGATTCCTTTTCTTGCCGTGCTACTACAAGATGAAAGCTCTGACTTGAGACGTTTGGCTACGGAAGCTTTAGGGAAAATAGGAGAAAAGTCAGAAAGAATCGTTTTTTGCCTCATTCCATTGCTAGAAGACGAGAATTCAAAGGTGAGAGATGTTGCCATTGAGGCACTTGTCAACATAGGTTTGACAACACAAAAGTCTATTTTTTCTCTTATCCCTTTTTTACATGATCGAGATGCGCAAGTAAAAATAACCGCTGCTGTTGCATTATCGATGGCAAAGGAAAAAGTAAAAAATGTAGTACCCCATATCATTCCTCTTCTAGAGGATCAGAGTTTGCAGGTAAAAGTAGAAACGGCAAATATACTAGGAGATTTTGGACAAAAGTCATATCTTGCGATACCACAGCTTATTTTACTTCTAGGGAGCGGAGTTACAGGTGTGGAAGTACAAGCTATTTCCGCGCTAGGAAAAATAGGAGAAAAATCTCATTTGGCGATTCCTTATTTAATGGAGTTTCTTGAAGACGGTTTAAATCCTGAAATACGAAGAGTTTCAGCGAAAGCTCTTGGAAGAATAGGGAAAAAGTCACAAAAGGCTATTCCTGTATTAATATCGAGATTGAAAAAAGAAGCTCGCGGTGATGGTGAACTTTATGCTTATAAAGAAATCCTCGAAGCATTGGTACAACTAGAGGAAAAATCGATTCCTTATTTAATTCCACTTCTCAAAGATCCATCCTCTAGCACACGAATTAGAGCAGCAGAAGCTCTTGGAAAAATAGGAGAAAAGGCAGAAAAAGCGATCCCCGATCTAATTCCACTTCTCAAAGATCAAAATAAATATGTCAGAATATATGCAACAGAAGCTCTTGGAGGTATAGGGAAAAAAGTAGAAAAAGCGATTCCCGATCTAATCCCACTCCTGAAAGATGAAGTTCCTATGGTGACAATAAACGCAATGGAAGCCCTTGGAAAAATAGGGGGAAAGGCCGAAAAAGCGATTCCCTATATAATCCCACTCCTTAAAGATAATGTGTATGAAAATGCACCTGAAACACTTGGTAAAATAGGAGAAAGAGCGATTCCTCATCTAATTCCACTTCTTAAAGATCCCTCTTCTAACACGCGAAGTAGAGCAGCGCAAGCACTTGGGAAAATAGGAGAAAAAGCAGAAAAGGCGATTCCTCATCTAATTCCACTTCTTAAAGATACCTCCTCTAGCATACTAAGTAGAGCACTTGGAAAAATAGATCGCCCCCGAAGTAGAGCAGCGCAAGCACTCGGACAAATAGGAGAAAAAGCAGAAAAGGCGATCCCTCATCTAATTCCACTCCTCAAAGATAAATATTCTGAAGTACGCGAAAGTACAGCAGAAGCACTTGGACAAATCGGAGAAAAAGCGATCCCTCATCTAATTCCACTTCTCGAAAATCAACATCCTGAGATACGAAAAGGTGTAACTAAAGCGCTCAGTAAAATAGGAAAAAAGGCATTACATGCTATTAGAAAATCAAATCATGTAATACTGAATTCTTATCTTTGGGAATCATATCTCCATGGATACAAAAACGCCTTCACCCAAAGAGACATAGAACTTCTATCACAATCGAAAGATAAAACACACCTTGAAACAGTAGCGATCACCCATGCTTGGAAAGGCAATGAAAAAGAAGCATTAAAATACGCTAAAAATTGTAGCAAGAATGCAAAAATAAGAATCAACTTATTGCTAAAAGGAATTTCGCAAAATCAAGTGGAGTTGGTAATAAAAAATAACTTTAAATTTCTCAATGACAGGTTATGGGAAAATTATGTGAAAGAACAGTCAGGCGGAATTACAAAACAAGATATAATTATTCTGGAAGAAGCATATGAAACACATCAACTTGATACATTAGCAGCAATATATGCCTGGAAAGGAAATATCCAAAAGGCAAATAAATACGCGGATAAAGCTCAAGGAGAAGCGTTCAAAAGAGTGAAGCTACTTCTAAAAGGAAAACCTCCGAAGCAGGTCGAAGAGGAAATGAAAAAAGGACAAAACTAGACTTGTCATAGATCTAAAAGAATAAAAAATGTTCTTAATGAAAAGCGGCTTTGTTAAAAGTTCTCTTTCTATGAAAATGCTGCATTTTTTCTCCGGTAAAATGTGTAGAGAAATTCACTGTAGACAGACTAGCTCGGATAATGTTTCTCCTCATTTTTTAGTTCTTCTTGCAGATTATGCGCCTTTATTTGTATTATCTATTCATTGCGTAGCATTTTTGTATCCTTATTTGTGTAATTGTTGACTATTTTAGGATACTTTTTTTCAGGCATGCTTTTTATTTATTCACCGTTTAGCTTATAGATGCCCAAACAAAGGGCTAAAAAATTATCAAGTGTCGAGAAGCTCAGAACATTATTGGAGATTAAAATGAATTATCTTAAAACATTTTTTTTGATATTAGTATTTGTATCCTTCGGATTTGCAGAAGACGATAAAAATGTAGCAATTAATGAAATGAATACAAGAATCTCAAAACTTGAGGGACAACTAGAAAAGGTACAGAAACAAAGCGATATATTAAATTCGCAATTTTTACCTCTTAGCAAATATAGATTTCTTCGCGTAAGCGTATTCGGAGGTGACTACAAGTTAACTATTGATACCCGAGGAAAATTTGCACATGTAAACTGTGTCCAAGGTAAAATATTAGAACAAGATGATCGTAGCTTTAAGATAGAAAAAACAAGTGGATGGAGTCATGTTGATTTTATCGTAGAAGTAAAAATATTTGATAAAGTAATATCTGTTTATGCTAGGAATGATCAACCACGAGAAATAATTTTGCGAGATCATCTCAATCAAATCCTCAATAAAAATAGAGATAACAAGGTAAGAATAGGTGGTACTCATCGAATCTATAGTATAAAGACGCAAACTGCAGAAAACTTGCTACTTGAGGAACAATTAGAAAATCAACAGAGTAAAAGTAATCTGCTACAGAAACAAATCGATATATTAAATTCACAATTTTTACCTCTTAGCAAATATAGATTTCTTCGCGTAAGCGTATTCGGAGGTGACTACAAGTTAATTATTGATTCCCGAGGAAAATTTGCACATGTAAACTGTGTCCAAGGTAAAATATTAGAACAAGATGATGGTAGGTTTAAGATACAAAAAACAAATGGATGGACTCATGTTGATTTTATCGTAGAAGTAAAAATATTTGATAAAGTAATATCTGTTTATGCTATAAATGATCAACCACGAGAAATAATTTTGCGAGATCATCTCAATCAAATCCTCAATAAAAATAGAGATAATAAGGCAAGAATAGCTATTCAGCGAATCTATAGTATAAAGACGCAAACTGATTCGCTAGATGTTGATGGAACCACAAAAAGCAATGGTGATTCTGAGATTGGAGGAAATTTAACTGTTAGTGATACATATCTACCAAAAGACGTATTGGAGCTATCAGCAAAAAATATCGAAATGAACAATAAGGGAATCTCAACAAAAGGTAGAGATGTTTATTTTCATAGCGACAGTGCTGACTTCGCTCATGGTATAGGTATGTACCACGACACTAAAAAGTTTGCCAATGTAAATGTGAACGGACCTGTGGTTTATGGTTACTATGGAGGTGCACTTGGTAGTACCGAAGGCGGACAAAAAATTGCCTTACGCTGGGATAGTAATGGTGATGTGAAAGTCACTGGTCAACTTTCAGCGAAGAAAATCTCTGGTGCCGAAGATTTGAGTATTGGTAAAGTAAACGCGAATATCATCTCTCTAAATGGTGGTGGAACAATAAAAAGAGTTTTCGACAATGGTAATTACTCTTTAGAAATTTCCTCTACAAACTTATACATAAACAACAAGGGAATCTCAACAAAAGGTAGAGATGTTTATTTTCATAGTAGCATTACTGATTTCAATCATGGTATAGGCTTATATCACGCAGCATACAGCGATGGTAATAAAAATTACCCTGCCAAACTTTTTGCTGGAGAAAATGTAAATGGACCTGTGGTTTATGGATATTATGGTGGTGCTCTTGGTAGTAATACCAACAAGATACAAAAAATTGCCTTACACTGGGATAGTGCACAAAATGTTTCTGTCAAAGGCAATTTGACTACAAATAAAACCTTAAATGCCAATCATATATCAACAAAAAGTGTAAACGTAACCGAAAAATTTGATGCCAAAAGCTTGCACATAGATAAAGATGGCTGGATTGGAATGAACACTGCTCCCGTTAAAGACTTCACCCTTGCAGTGAATGGACGTATTGGAATTGGAGTAACCAAGCTAGCTGATGCTGCAACAAAACTAGCGGTAAAAGGAAAAATCACCGCAGAAGAAGTGCGTATCGTAAAAATGGATAACTGGGCAGATTTTGTGTTTGCCGATGACTACAAACTTATTCCCATTGACCAACTTGAGCAGTCCATTAAACGCAACAAACATCTGCCCAACATTCCATCAGAGAGAGAAGTAAAAGAACAGGGGATTCAGTTGGGAGAAATGCAGGCAAAGTTATTGCAAAAAATAGAAGAACTTACTCTTTATACCATCCAACAAGAAAAGAAAATCACAACGTTGCAACAACAAAAAAATACGTTAGAAAACAAAGTAGCGAAAATGAAACAAAATGAACAAAAAATAAATGCTTTGCAAAAGCAATTAGTGAACATGCAACAAAATGAACAAAAAATAAATGCTTTGCAAAAGCAATTGGATTTGGTTCTAAAGATAATGCGTAATAAATAAGCTCAATTCGTTTTTTATCTTAGTCATAATCTTAATTCTACAAAGAAAAGATTATGACTAAGATTTGTATGTTATTCTACGATCCCTACCAACGTACTACTACTTTCTCAGTTGTATCGTAATATATTTACAGATAAAGCACTGTTGTAAAAGAAATGGTAAATAGTCGTGTGCAATATTTATAAATCGCCAATATCATCTGTATAAAAGGTACTTTACTTGAAGGTGGAGGGCAAGATCGTAAGACTATTCGCAGTAGCATTTTATAAAGAATTAGAGGTTTGCCGATTCTTCCATACACAGATAAACGATTTGTCAGAGAGAATCGGCAATAATGGTTCCTATTATGGCTAGTAGTTGATGATCATCTCCCTATCTCGTGCTTTTCTTACCAATAAGTGACTTAGGATAGGGAATGTAAACGGTGTTTATTTACTATACAGCCGTGCAGTAAAATCACTTCCCGCCTTGGCAGTAAAACCTTCTTGAAGAAGTATTTCTTCACCAGCACGGAACTCCACTGTTTCATTGTTGTTAACGTAAAAACTTCCTCCGGCATGGACACTGTAGAGCCCAATAACTTGCAACTGCGCGACATTACCAAATTGTTCTCGCGAACGCAAGTTTACTTCTAAAGAAGTGCTGGCCTCTAAGGTCGCAAAATTTTCCATTGCCAGTAGCTTTTTGTCATTTTTTACCTCTTCTTGGCTTGGTTCGCGACCAGCAAGAGAAAAGTATAGATTTTTGATTTTTTCTTCCGCTAAATTTGCCACTTCATCGCGTAGTTTTAGCAAATCATTTTGCTTCATGTAGTTGACATAATAAGACAGTTCGTCAGCTGTTGGTTTGCGCAATAATATTTCATCAAAGGCACGCTTTACTTCGCGTACCACAAAATTATGCGTTCGTGTTTTTGTGGGGAAGGGATAAAGCTTATTAGAAAAATAGCGGTCCATCACCGAAAGACTACGTCCGCCGCCAAGTGCTGGGTATACTTCCAAAATACCATCGACCTCAATAATGCGATAACTTTTCTTAGGTACTTTTGCTGACGTTGGTAATTTACTATTTACGGGCAAAGTTGTTTGTAGTATCCAATATCCGCTTTTATATGCAGTAATTTTTGCAGTGAAATCAACATCAATGTCTTTTTGTTTCGCCAGTGCTTTGCGTAAACTGTCGGTGTAGTTATTTGCATCTAGATCTTTTTTGTAGTCTATGTCTAAAGTTCCTAAACGCCATTCTGTTCTGTTTTTTGTAAGTTCTAATTTTAAAGGATAACACATGATAGAGTGCTGATCAAAAGCCGTGGCTTCGTAATTGATAATAAAAATACTACGGCGGTCTATTTTTTTCGTTACTCTTGGAATAAAGCCAAAAAGCCATTCCGTTTCGTAAGTAACCACGTTTCGCGCAATACGAAAATTCTCTAGTTTATTCAGTACATTGTGACGAACATCTTCCTCTGTCCAATCTGGACTGTGTTTTTTATAGTAAGCCAAAACATTTTCTTCATGCCACTCTATGTTAAAACGCGGGCTTTGTTGTTCGTGCTTAAAGCCCATCGCGTGACCAAACTCATGAAGAATAGTTCCATATTCATAACTATCTTTAGGGATCTTTTTTTTACCATCGACAACTGTAAAAAAATTCTTTGGCAAATACAATTTTCCTTTTTTATTTTTCTTGTAAAAAGAAAAATTCATACTGGGATTTTCTGTTTTGGAGTCTGTTCCTATCTGAGAGTTGTTACCGACTCCATGTGTTATATTTACTGTTATCTGCGCTTTAGGATCATTGTTAAAACGAAAGTCAATCCCACAACATTTTTCCCAATTGTCCTCTACGATTTCCTCAATTTGTTGCTCAATATCATCATTGTCAATTCCAACAAAACGAACATGCAACACACGTTCATTGCTTGGCCACAGTTTATTTTTGGCACCAACGAGTGAAAGTCCTTCTTTTTCCTCAAAAGACTGCTCGGTAAACCCCTCTCCCGAATCGAGAGTGGTACAAATATCCTGTGCATATATCATGCTCATAAAAAAAAGTGTGGCAATTAGTATTTTGAACATCATTTTTACCTCGATTTAAATTTTCATATTAACTGCACTATTTTAGCTACTAGAACAATCGTTATCGAGTAAAAAATAATCCCACGCCCTATCCTTTTATCTTCCCATCTTTTTCTCTTTTCTTCCCTTTTCTTCCCTTTTCTTCCCTTTTCTTAAAACGGACAGAATCTTCAGTTACAATTACACAACATAAGAACTGTTAATATTTGTTCACCTTATTAGTTGGGAACGGTAGTGAGAAAAAAATTCTTGACATAAGGGATTCTCTTACTTTTTTGAGCGGTATTTTTATTCATAAATAAAGAAATCATGGATAATTTTTTTACTTGTACTTTTACTCGTATGTATGACAGCACATGTACAACAAAAAAGCTACACGATTCAGCAACCTATAGTTTCAACTGTGCGGAAATGGAAAGGCAAAAGTTTATCTCTCTGAATCTAGCGATGCATAGGCTCTGTTGACATTTCGAAGTTGCCCCGAAGGGGAAAAATGTGTATAGCCGTGGGGCAAAGCCCACGGTAACAATAGAAACAAAATTCTGACCCTGAAGGGGTCAAACTAGAGTAAATATTTGGGATCAAATTGTATACCAGCTTGTATTAAAAGCGTTTTGTATTCATCCAAAAAGCTTTTTCTGTAATGATGTTGTTCTTGATTGATAATGTATTCAATAACGGAATTAACGTTATCAAAAGAAAGAGTGAAAGCTGCATAGCCATCTTGCCAGTTGGTAAAACAAGGAAATATCTTGTTTTGTTTAATCCATTTGCTTGAAAAAGCTTTAACATTTCGAAGCAAATCAGCAAGATCAATGCTTGGATGTAAACTAAGTGAACCCTCCCCGGCTTGAAGAAGCCGGGGCTTCCAAAAGCAAGAGATTTCAAGGAGTATACATCAGGTAATCACAGACGGTCATCCACAAGGACAACCTCATCCACGAAGGATGCGTATTATTCCATTAGTACTCCTGACAACTGTAGTACAAATGAATCAGGGGTGGTTACCTGACTCTCCTACAGGCTCGGAACAGAGCTTTCTACTACTTTCTGCCGCAAGCAGCAGGCCGTAGATACATGATTCCATATTTCCATGGAATTTTTATTCTCTTCGTTATAAAGAGTTATTTGTATTAATAAGAATACAAATATACAACCATAAAGATTTATGGTTGTAGATAGGACATGTCTACTATTTTTATACGAATTGTATACGGATTTATTTTTCGTGTCAATAAAAAAATACGATTTTCTTACGGCATAAGTAGTTTTTATCGCTTGATTTTTAGATGAAGAAAAATAATTATTTCTCTTCATCTAATATTTGAGAAGCCCATTCATCCCCAACCTTTAGAGGATGGGGACTTCTGGGAATTTTGTTAAAATATGGAGATGATCTTCCACACCGTTAATACGAATAAGGCGACATTTTTTGTTATTGACAATTCCCCAGATGTACTTAAAAAGCTTAGGGCGACATTCTTTTGTCAGGCTCGGTTGTCGGTTCTTTGTAGAAAAAACAATGTGGTAATAAATTTGTGTATAAGTAGACATAAACAGACCTTTTAGTTTCACCCCTTCGGGGTTATGTTATAACTATACATTTTGACCGTAGGTTAACACCTACGGCTAAACATGTTAATTCCCCTTCGGGGATTAGGTCTTAATTATATACACCTCTTGGACAAAACTCTTTTGGTGGAATAGCAAATGTCTACAATTCAATTTAGTGATTTACAATCGCATAAGATATTTCAATTTTTAACAATGCAAAAAGATATTTATATAGGCTGCCACAAAAATATTTATTCCACCGACAAGTCCTCCGCCACACGATAGCCAAACAGTTGTTCTGTAAAACGTTTGGGGGTTTCTTGTAGTGCAAATTCGATAATGTCGGCTGGAATATCCTGACGCGGGTAGGCAAAGTATTTTTGTGGCAAGTGTATTTTTTTCGCATTTGTGAATGAAATGTTTTTGGACATTTTTACTCCGTTGTGCAAGTTCCACAACGATTCTTTTTGCGCGTTTTTTACAAGTAAAAGATTGCTTTTTCTATGTGCTGCATAACGGGGCATGTTTTTGCTGGTGTGGACTTGCATAAGTTCAGCTAAATCATAAAAAAACAAACTCTCCTTTTGCGGTTTTATTCGCGACGCGGCGTTGTGATCGATACATGTTAGCCATGGCTTTTTGGGGTGAAAAGCGACTTTATCAAAAATTCTCGTTTCATGAAAACGCTGTATTTTTTCTCCGGTAATTACGTCCCAAATTTGTACGCCGTTGCTGGTGGCGGCGGCTAAATATTTCGATGTGGTTGTCAAAGCACCGTCATTGATATATTGATCCCTAAACTGTGCGATGACTTTACGTTGTTGTAGGTTCCACAGGGCAATGGCACTTGGATTTACCAAGACTAAGTTTTTCCCTGTTGCGTCAAAGAAAATTTTATTTACCGGATTATTGGTGGCGACTTGACAAATTCTCCTGCCCGATGTGGCGTCCCACAAATCTATTTCGTTATCACGCGCCCAGGCCAAAATACTTTGTTGCGGAGAAAATGCCAAGAAAGTCTGTGCTGCACTTTGGTGGTTTGGGCTAGAGATAACGCGGCGTTTTTTTCCGCTGTCGCTGTCCCACAGAACAATCGAGACTTGATTTCCGGAGACACTTACTCCGACACTTTTTCCATCATGGGAAAAAGCGACTTGGTCGAGACGTTTATCACCAGGGTCTAAAGCATGGCGTAGCTTGCCAGTGGTTGTTTCCCACAGGCGTACCAGTGGATCTTGGAATTCCCCCGCACTAGCAAGAATTTTGCCATCATGGCTTAACGCTAATGACTTGATTTCTCCATTGTATCCTTTGAAAGACTTGTGCAGTTTGTTGGTGTGGGTATCCCAAATGCCTAGTTCGTCGGCGCTAGAAAAAGCCAAAAATTTACCTTGAGAACCCATGGCGATATGTTGATAACGTTTTGCTGGTAAGAATACTCGTTGGGGTAAAGGTCGAATTTTGCATAGTTGCAGTGTATGCTGTGCGTTGGTATATGCGAATGTAGTGCCATCGGGTGCAAGAGCCAATTGTCGCATATTTTTTTGTATCGAAGTTCTTAGCCTACGTTCGTTGCGCACATCCCAAATCTCATAGGTATCACCGCCATCAATGGCCAGGATAGCGCCGTTTTGGCTTAATAAGCGCGCGTAGACTCTTTTTGTGGTATTTAGAGTATAGTTGTGTGATTGTTTGCTATAAATATCGCTTAGTTGTACATTGATATTCTCATATCCGGAAAGTAGTGCTAGGGTGCGTTGGTCGTTACAAAAATAAGTGAGCACTCCGCGGTTTTGTGTTGGTAACGTTTGCAGAAGTGTGCCGTTATCACTACTCCAAAATTTTATTTTGTTATCATTTCCCGCGGAGAGCAGTACGGGCTTTGTCGGAAAAAAAGACAACGAATTGATTTTGTTTTGGTGTCCAGGCAATTTGTGTAAGAGTTTTCCGGTGTCGGTGTTATATAGATAAATTTGTTTATGAACAGTGCAAGCTAGAATAGAGTCGTCACTACTGAAAGTGAGTTTATCGATATTTTTTTCATAAATAATATGCTGGGCCTCTGCGGTTTTTGCGTTCCATATAATGAGGGTTCCCTCTTTACTACTTGTGGCCAAAAGCCTTTTCCCAAATGCCATTTTCTTCGGCAAAATTACGTGACGAAACCACTCTTTTAAAGGTGGCTTTTGTTTTTCTCCGTTAAGAGCGTCAAAAAATTGGATATTTTTTTCGATTCCTCGGGCAGATACAATTACGGATTTGCCATCCGCACTGAAACGAGCTTTCATGGAAGTTGTACGCGCATCACTAGTGATGGTATATAGTTTTTTGCCATTTTTGCTATCCCACGCTACAACCGCTCCCAAGAAATGTTGATGAGCGAGGAGAATTTTTCCACTGGGGTGAAAACACAAAAAAGAACTATGCATTTTAGTGGGGATTTGCAGTGTTAACTTGGCTGCGGCAATATCAAACAATTCGATGTTTTTGCTTGTTCCGCAAGCAAGCAAACGGTCATCGCGGCTAAAAGCTACTGCGGTAAAACGTTGATAGCGCGTTACGGGAATTATTAAATCTACTTGGTGCTTTTTTAGATCCCAAACAAGAGTGTTGCGTTGTGAACACGAAGCGAGAAGTTCTCCGTGGTAACTAAAGGACAACTGTATAACGGCATTTTTGTGTGCAGATAGAATCTTGTTGCGATTGTTTTGCAAATTCCACAGGCAAATATCATGATCTAAAGCGCCACTTGCTAGCCATTGGTTGTCGGGACTAAACGCTAGAGTGGTCACATCATCTTTATGACCTACAAGCTCTCTTTGTTTTTTTGCTCGCGCAACACTATATAGAGTAATTTTTTCGCTTTGATCGCTAAGGGCAATCGTTTTTCCATCTGAGCTTATGGCCATTATAGGACGCTCGACTTTACCGATTTTTATGGTAGAAATGAGTTTTTTTAGAACAAGGTCATACACCTCGATAAAACCACCCCCCGTTAAAATGGCTAGAATATTGGCCTTACTTGAGGCTTCTATTTGCAATGGTTGGTGTTGCATCGTCGGGAAAATGTCGCGTAAAAATACACCATCCTGTGCTCGCCACAGTTTGATGCTTTCGTCATAGGAGGCACTGGCGAGTGTCTGACTATTGTGACTATACTTAAGAGCATAAATCTGCGCACGGTGTGCGTTTTTGGCAGCGTTTTGTCCGAAAACACTTTTGCTGTGGCTATATTTTTTCCATAACGTAGCACTGTGCCACA
The DNA here is from genome assembly GCF_009002475.1 of Candidatus Uabimicrobium amorphum. Taxonomy (GTDB): domain Bacteria; phylum Planctomycetota; class Uabimicrobiia; order Uabimicrobiales; family Uabimicrobiaceae; genus Uabimicrobium; species Uabimicrobium amorphum. The sequence goes on along the minus strand of NZ_AP019860.1, from coordinate 6,554,998 downwards.
TACTTAACCGAACATAGGTGTGCGCTTTTTGACGCAGGCTGTGTAGTGGAGGATATTCTTTCACTACCTGTAAGGCCTTACCCGCGTAAGCTCCACATTGCTCCCATTTCTTTTGTTGGTATGCTTCTTTTGCCTTTTGCAAAACAGTTTGTGCCAGAGAGCGACTTTGTACAAGATTGTGCTGATACTCCTCGATTTGTTGACGCCCCTTTGTGTGTAACCACAAATAAATGGCATTTTTTTTGGCATAAATACGCATTTGCTCGGACAAAGATTCTGCTGTTATTCGTAGCTTTGAGAGCTTCTCTTTGTATAGTAAAACACTTGTCGGGATGTGTCGCGTTTGACGATATTTTTTCCACTCCGCATCCTGGAAATGGATGTATTCTCTTAGGGCGTTTACAGCGATTTCATTTGTATATAAATCGAGAGCGGCCAAACAATAAGAGATTTTGCGCATGATTTGCGTTCGCTGTGGTGACTTAGTGGCACTAAGCGTTTTATCAAGCAGATTTGCCAAAGGTAGTACCACACTGCTGTACTCAGGGATTTGTGCGATGTCCATTTTTTGCTCATGCAACATATTGTAGATAAATTGCACAGCACCCTGGTATGTCAAAAACTGTGACTCTTCCAAAAGCTTTGACATGTGAATAACAGCACTACGCGTCAATGGTAGATGGTCGTTTCGCGGTTGTTCGAGAATAAATTTTTGTATCGCTGCGCAAGTAGAACGTTTGATTTCTGCGTATTTTTGTTCATCGAGATACAACATTTGCAGTAGCCGCGGATTGAGTACCTTATGCGCGGGAAAAAACATAAAATCTCCGTCTCCACCTAAACTTTGGTAACGAGGAGTTTGCAAGGCGTCTATGCGCCGATCGTTGACTAACGTCGTTCCCATGTAATAACCGAGGTCAGAGGTAAGAACAATACCATCCTCGCGACCGACAAGTCCTTCCAACGCTTGCAGGAAAATTGCGGTAAACGGTGAATGCCCGCGCAAATTGCGATTTTTTTGCGCGTAGATACTGGAAAGACGTAATTGATCGGCAACAACTTCGCCCCCTGTTCCGGCAGTAACAATCTGAAAACAGCGTCGTCGAAAAACACGGTCAATGTTTTCGCCACGATGAAAATCCATTTTTACATCGAACGCGCCTAAACGCGGACGAAATGGCGGAGAAAAAATAGAGCCACTAAAGCAACAATCCAAAACCAAAAACGTGTGCTGTGCTCTGCACTTCGCAAGTTCTTCGGCAAGCCACCTAAGAGAAATCGCAGTGGATTCGTTGTGACTGTCTGCCGCAACAATGTACCCTGGTATACCATGGCCAGCAAAAAAAACAAATAGCGCGTCGTCTTTATCCACTTGCGATAGACGTACTTTGTAATTGCCTCTTTCTTTTCCTGAACGCAACATCGCCAAGTAATCGGCAATCGTTTGTTTATTCACAGCGCGAATGCTCCATTTTTCCGTAGTTCTATATATATTCTGTGGCGAAGTATCGGTCAAGAGTACCACATCGTCAAAACCATAACGGCGTACGAGAACCGACGCAACCGCGGCGGCATCGAAATTTGGTCCTTGCAGATCGCTATATTTTTCATATTGATTAATACCAATGACCAAAGCGTGTTTTTTGCCGTAGCGTAGACGTTGCCGGAAGTCGTGGCTTGCTCCAAGAATGGTTAAACCTCCAAGAGATTTAGACTTGTGAAGGCCAGAAGCACGCGTCTTTTCTGTAGGATAAAGATCATCGATAAGCTTTTGCACTGATTGGGAGGAGGATTGCAATGCATTTTTGGCGAGAGTCCGTATCCATTCTCGTGAATCTTGGATTGCGATTTTTTGTAGTACTCGTGTCAATGTTGGTGAATTTTTGCTGAGCATAATCAACTCATGCATTGCAGCGGTCGATTTTTGTTGGTGGTCACTACACAGAGCGATAAAAATTTCGTGTAGTTTTTCGTTGCTCTCCTGAGCAAAAGCCACATTGTTTACTAGAAAAACCATAACAATAAAAAGTACTTTACGCCATACAGACAGCGTTGTTTTTGTTGTTAAAGCGCGAAGCTTTTTGATTGTTATTTGCGATTGAGAAAAGAGAGTCTTCATAAATTTGCCCATCGTTGCCGAAAACATTTTGATTTATGTTCTAATATTCTTCAAATCTACCTAAATTTTGCTAGTTATTGCTCACCATAAGCGCCTAAATATTACATTGTTTTGGATAAACGAGACGATTAGTTTATACTAGTACAAAACTCAAAAGCCAACGTGCAAAAAAAGTTGACGCAAAAAATATTTTTGATATTATTTTTAATTATATAAAATGAAAATATGACCTTAATATACACATTGTACCTCTAATTGAAACCCAATTTTTATTTTTTAGATTGATGAAATAGTGAACGAAGAAAAATTCAAAAAACTATGGGGAAATTTGATAAGCAAGGATAAAGGTGTTAGGGGAACTTACAAAATACAAGAAACCTTTTCAGATAAGAACACTATTGCTCCTGAGAAAAACGAAAAAAATACTGAAAAAAGTAGGGAGAAAAACAAGTCTGATTGGACTATATGTCAGGAAGGATATTTCTATTTTCGATGAGTTGGAAAAACTGAATCAGTACTACTTTAGTCCAAAAATGGTAAAAACTTGTAGCGAAGAAAAGTTTGCTCAGATAAAAGAATTTCTTATTCTGTGTAAGAAAACTGGGAAAACCACAAAAACTTTGCAAATTGCCGAAGTGCTTAGTCGAAATATACAACACGATGCCAACTACGAAAAACAAATAGACAGCAACTTTTATTTTATCAAAAGTTTTTACAATGCGGTACTTGACCACAGAAAAATATACAAAAGTCAAGCTTCTCGAAATATACAAAAACAAGATTTTTTCGTAACGAAAGAGCTATCCTTAAAAGAAATTTTAGAAATAAAAATTAGACAACTTCAGGCACAAAAATAAACATACCCAAATCGATTTATATTTTTTATGGTAATCAAAACACCTCATTTTCATGCAGTAGTTGCCATTTAACTCCTAGCCATGACGTAATTTAATTATCATACCTAGACGATTCCGCCATACCAAATTCAATCTCCACGTTTGATGTCCATTTCAATAGATAGACAGACCAATATAAGATGTAGACCAAAAAAAATACTTTGCTATAATTGTATTTTTTAAATAAATCAAAATAATTTAGAAAATAAAAGTGAAGACTCCCATTCTAACTTTTTAGCGGGAGTAAAAAAACACAGAGATTACAGAACGAATTATAAAGCAACAAAAATATGACAATCCTTAGGTTTTTTAACAAATTTCTCTGCGTGCTCTGTGGTTCGTTTATTCATGATGTAAGACGCCCTCAAATCCGTTAAGCGCAATAGGCATTTACCTGACATTCCATCAGAGAGAGAAGTGAAAGAAAAGGGAATTCTGTTGGGAGAAATGCAGGCAAAGTTATTGCAAAAAATAGAAGAACTGACTTTGTACACCATCGAGCAAGAAAAGAAAATACAGCAAATGAGTAAAGAAAAAATAAAAATGGAAAACAAATTGCTAAGACGGATTGAAAAATTAGAAAGTGCTGTCAAAAATAAGTAAATCAATCTTCACAGTACAATAGAACTTCAGAAAGGAAAATAATGCGTAAAATAGTTGTTTTATTATTCTGCCTATATTCGTTTATATTTGCAGCTGAATTGACACTTGGTGGAAGTGCAAAAAAGTACTACCCTGTATTTTTTTACGATGATGCCTGGGCACGAGGGGCATTTGATGTTCATATTTATCGTCAAGTTCATGATGGAACCACTTGGCATGGAACTCTAATTGCGAAATTTCGTTCACATGGTGATCGCCTGAATGGATCTTCTACTTCTTTTGCTGAAGCGGATATTCATTACTACATCCCGAACAAAACCACCAACGCAAACTTGGCCTCTAACTTTATCGCTGGTTATACATATGCCAAGCACCACAAAGGACTCATCGTATGGTTGCGCGGAGGTACAAAATACTCTTTCAGTTTTGCTGCTGGTCGCGGGAAGTCAAGAGCCATATATAATAGTGGGAGTAATATGGAAAAACCGCTAATCATCAAGACTTCACCAAAAGAACAGTACTATCCCCTAGATAAAGTAAAAGAATACGTTAACAAGGGGAGAACCATTGATCAAATCAATAGCAAAGTTATTAACATAGGTAACACGGCAGCCATAAGAATTAACGGGGATAATCAGGGGGGGGATTTTTTAGACATATCGGCTCCAAATTTTCGCTTAAATAATACCGGGATATGGACTAAGGGGAATGTAGGTATTGGCACTACAAATCCATCTGCGGGTTTGCATTTACAAGGTACAGCTCTTATACGAGCTAGTTCCACAAGCCTATTGGAGATAGAAAGTCTTTCTGGGGAAACTGATATTAAGTTTCGCGACCCCAAAAATAATCAAAGCTGGCAGGTAGGAAGCAATAAAAACGGTTTTTATATTTATGATGACAAAGCTGCGAAATACCGTTTTAACTTGAACAAAAATGGTAATATCGGAATTAATACAAAAAATCCTGAAGGGACATTACATCTTGGTGGCAGTGTCCCGCGATTAGTCTTTGGCGAAGAAAGTAAATATGCTATTGATATTAATGGTGGTCGATTTAGATTAAAGTCATTAGATAAACATACGTTTATTGAAATGTCGGGAGCATCCACGACCCCAAAGGTTCAAATCAATAGTGAATTACTAATACTCAAAAATGTCTCTATAAATGGTAGACTTCAGACAACAGCTGGTGTACACACCGGTGGCAAAGACATATATTTTGACTATAACCATACAAATAATGGCCATGGTATAGGTTTATACCGTGCAGCGTACAACCATGGTAATGAAAATTATCCTGCCAAACTTTTCGCTGGAGAAAATATAGATGGTCCCGTTGCTTATGGATGGTCAGGGGGTGCCCTTGGGAGTAAAGATGGCGGGGAAAAAATTGCTTTGCGTTGGGACCAAAACCAAAATGTTTCCATCAAAGGAAATTTAACCGTGGAGAAAACCTTACATGCCAATCATGTATCAGCAAAAAGTCTCAATATAACCGAGAATTTTGATGCGAAAAGCCTACATATAGATAAAGAAGGTTGGGTTGGACTCAATATGGCTCCGGAAAAAGGCTACACATTATCCATCAATGGCAATGCACAAATCAAAGGCAAGATAATTACCCGAAGCCATGTTCACACCCAGGGCAACGATGTCTACTTTCATAATGACAGTAATGATTTGGCTCATGGGATCGGTATGTATCACGACACCAGGAAGTTTGCCAATACAAATGTGAATGGACCTGTTGTTTATGGCTGGTCTGGTGGCGCACTGGGAAGTACCGATGGTGGACAAAAAATTGCTCTTCGATGGGACAAAGATGGCAATGTGGGTATCGGAGTTATGAATACACAAGGTTCTAAACTCGCTGTTAAAGGAAAAATTACCGCGGAAGAGATACGTGTCATTAACATGAAAAAATGGGCGGATTTTGTCTTCGCTGATGATTATAAACTTTTGCCGATTAACGAACTTGAACAGTCCATTAAACGCAACAAACATCTACCGAACATTCCATCAGAAAGAGAAGTAAAAGAACAGGGAATTCAGTTAGGAGAAATGCAGGCGAAGTTGTTGCAAAAAATAGAAGAACTCACACTTTATACCATTCAACAAGAAAAGAAAATCACAACGTTACAGCAACAAAAGAATACGTTAGAAAGCAAGGTGGCGAAAATGCAACAAAATGAACAAAAAATAGATGTCTTGCAACAAAAATTGGATTCTTTGCTGAGAATGATAAACCAAAAATAATTTAAGTAACTCCTTGTTATAAAACCTCAATCACCGAGAATAGTTGCAACTGTTGTGTTCTAACAATTCGTTTTACTTTTCTCGGTGATTTGATATAAAGCAAAGTAACTCCTTTTTATTATTCCCAGTGGCGCAACGATAGATCTATTTAGACCAAAAGTAACCGTAAATTATGGTAGTGTGGTATATAATTTTAGGGAACATTTGTTTTGTCATAATTCTCGGTAAAGCAGCGTCGTATTGAAAAGCAAATGACAACACAAAATCTTACTTGAAAAGGAAGCCCAACATGGATTTTTTTTCTAACCCAAATATAACATTGATAGACAAATTAATTGTGTTTGCCTATCGAAATGAAGGTATGGAACCTGAAAAAGTGATTCGTTCTGTTGGCGCCGAAGATCATATCTACTACTACAATGGTTACTGGACACAATACGGCGAAGAGATCACTATCACTCGCGCAGCATACAAAAAAGTTCTCGCAAAATACAATGTCACATCAGAAAATGTTCGAGAAAACGCTCGTGTATTATCTGCGGTGGGGGACGTTTCTACTAAATTAACCGTTTTGGAGCAACAAGTGAAGGTATTACTTGCTTGTATCAAAAAAAATTTTTCTATGCAGTTGACATTTAACGAAAAAAGCGGTCGTGAGGTAGTGAGAATCAGTCGTAAAGGGAACAATACCTGGATTCATCTCAACGAAAAAGAAAATGATTGGTTAAATGGCGTCTGCCAATTACCTGGCTGGTGTAAAAACGGTACATACTGGACGAAAACAGTTCAAAATTGGGATTTGTGCGGTAGCGCGGTGTAAGTTTATACTGCGCTACCGCATGTTTTTTTTGCAAATGTTTATTGTGATTCAACAATGAATTTGAAAGAACGCTCTCCTTTGAATTTTACAATTGAACTTTAACGAAAAAAGTGGTCGCGAGGTTGTCAAAATTTGAGTGGATTTCTAATGGATGACCAGAGTTAGGATGTAAATTTTATGAAAAGTGAATTATCAGGGGCGTCACCTTCTCACTTAACAAATATTTGCGGCGATTGCGGATTTAATAAAATTTTACCTGAAGATGAAGAGTGCATGAGTTGCGGGGCGCCTATTTACAAACCAACTCAGCACAAAAAGCAAGTTTCTTTTGACACCGTACTTATTGAATTAGTTTCTGAACGAAAAACTTACAATATTGGAATTCCTCCCGAAAGACTTTTTGGTCCTTTTCGCCGTTATCCATTTTGGGGTTTTTTTGGAAAAGCTAAAATAGAAATTGTGGATGAAGGGATAGTTGTTATTGGAAAAAAAATGCGTGGTGGCTTTGTGTTTTTTTTTATCACAATGTTATTTATAGTCGCTATATTCTTGTTGCTATTGGTAAAGACTATGGGCATTTTTATCGTTTTCTTTCTAGCTTTATCTGGTATAAAAGGAATGGAAGAAATTCGAAAAGTTAATAGTGAAATTACCATTCCATTTACTTCTATCATCGCTGTTACAAGCCCAAATAAAAAAAGATATCTCGGTATTGCTGTATCAATTAAAGATAAAAGGGTAATACAAAAATTTACCTTTCAAACCATTTCTGATGCTCGAGACTTTTGTTCTACTCTGACAGAAAAAGCATCTCTTCACACCAATACAAAGGATTTTTATTTATCTACGGAACACAATCCGGCACGAGTAACTTATGGCGTTGTCGCTCTGTGTATTCTTAGTTTTCTTCCTTTTACTCTAGACTACTTTAGTATACTCCATAAACTTCCAGACTACTTTTGTATACCTCATGAATTTCTAACATGGCCCTACATGTTTTTCGGAGAAGAGCGTATAAGCAACTTTGCATTGTTGCTGTCAGGTAAAGTATGGATTCTTGTAACCACAATATTTGTACATCTTAACTGGATAAGTTTTTTATGCCACACGTCTATTTTTCTGGTGCTAGCTAAAAAAGTGGAACGACTACATGGTTCTTTGTATTTGATGAAGTTAATTTTGATTTTTGGACTTTCTGCAAATGTAGTACAGGTATTGTTTTTTGATAATAGTCCTAGGGAATTGGTGGCAATAAACTATGGTTTATTTGCTTATATATGGATGTACGGTAAGTATACCTTCCATCCAAGTTTTTGTATCAGTAAACCACTAATGATTTTTTTTATATTTTTCCTTTTTGCTAGTGAATTCATGGCAATTTTTTCTCTAGAAAATGGCATTCGTGAGTTTCCATGGGCCGTCCAGACTACATTTACTATTTATATGTTGATCGGTCTGTACTGGGGAATTTTTATTGGTTTTTTCCTTGGTATTTTGTACGTTTCTTGGGAACAAAGTCGTTACTACTTTAACAAAATCTTAATTATCGCTTTGCTATATACTTTTTTTACTGTAATAGCAATACAACTTAATTTAGAAGTTTTATGGTTGATAAACTATTTTGTGCAGATCGCATTCTTTATTCTTCTATACCGTTTTCAACCTTCCCTTTCTCATTTGAATCGAAATCTAGAGAATGCACCAAGATAGTTTTGTAATAAAAGCAAGAGTCGTAGCAAGAAGCTATGGCTCTTGCTACGAAATTCAATCAATTAACAACTCCATAAGCACATTCATTTCACGTTGGTAGTAATCATTGCCATTGCGTTCGTCAAAAGCGACCGCCAAGTCGCGTGTTTTCTTCATAAACCAGTACTTCAAATCCGAAACACCGTATATCTGCTCTGGGTTGTGGAGGATAAAGTTTTTCGGCATAGATACATTAATTCGATCTTTGTTAGTGTTGCTAAAAAAACAAGTGGCGGCAAGGTAAAACTGGAAGCAATAAAAGTCGTTGTGTATCCCAAAAGCAATAGGAATGTGTTTATCAAACAGCTTTCGGCATTCTGCGTCATCTTTTTGGTAAATTAGATACATAAAATGTTGTGCCAGTGTTTCGAAAAAGCGTCTGTTTCCGTAAACATTCTCATAACCCAATTGATGATATTTTTGCGCTTCTTTTATCTTGCCCAACTTCAACGCAGGTATAATGAGTTCTCCTGGTGTTAGTGCTGGTGCTTCCGAGCATCCCCACCACGAATGTTCTTGGTCTAGAATTTTTTTCGCTTCGGCAAATGCCTGGCCGTATTCTTCCATAAATACGCGATAACGCACGGAGTTGTAATGTTCACAGCTTGAGCAATCGCTATATTCGCCACGCGATGTTTGTTGGCATAGAGCATAGTATTTTTTCGCTGTTTCGCGATCAGCCATGGTCACGGCTACTATGTAGCGCATGTAGTGAATCGTGTGCATGCTGAGTTGATACTTTTGCCAGCGTTGTTCCATATCGTTGATGATCGAGTGTATTTGTTTTTTGTTGATGTAACTACATTCTGGTAGTGAATACACCAACCACTTAAAGGACCACAATAAATCACGATCGTTGTATATATCGGGTAGTTGATCGCACTGTGTGAGACACCATGCATAGGCGGCAAGCATTTTGTCGACATAAGCTGTGATTTCTGTTATGCTCAGCATGCGTCGGCGTGCACGAAATCCAAGATCAATATCGTTGTGGCTATCTGCAAGACGCGCAGCTTGTTCTAGTAAGAGAATTTCACTCTGGCTATCTACATAGAATGTTTGTGACATGAGATCTTCGTATTTGGCGATGTATGACATGATTTCTCCTTTGGCATGTAGATTGTCGTGGGTTTATTTTTCAATACGACGGTGACTTCGCATATAAAAAAATTTTGCCCAATGGTACGAGAGTTATGCCAAACAACGCAGAAAACATCGCCAAAAAAAACAGCCCTGCACATGCAGGGCTGACAAGATTTTTGATGAATGACAGTCTTCGTTACTTATGTTGCAAAAGTTTTTTAATTTGTAACATCTCTTGTTGCAGATGCTGGTTTTTCTGCTGCAAACTTTGGATCTGCTTGTTTTGCTGAATGGTATACAATGTCAATTCTTCAATTTTTTGCAACAGTTTTGCCTGCATTTCACCTAACTGAATTCCCTGTTCTTTTACTTCTTTTTCCGAAGGAATCCCAGGCAAGTGCTTGTTATTTTTGATAGACTTTTCGAGCTCTTGAATTGGCAACAACTCGTAGTTCTCGGCAAAAACAAAATCCGCCCAGTCTTCCATGTTAATCACGCGTATCTCTTCCGCTACGATTTTACCTTTAACAGCGAGTTTAGAACCTTGCGTATTTGTAACTCCGATTCCAACATTACCTTTTAGATAAACGTTACCGTTTTCTTGTATACTGGCGCCACTTCCCACATCTAACTTCTTATAAATTTGCACGCGATCTTTGTTCCAGTGTAAAGCTATTCTTTCTCCTTCTTGCTTAGTACCAAGTGCACCACCATTATATCCGTACACCACCGGGCCGTCTACGTTGGTTTTGGCAAATAGTTTTTCTTCATGATTACCATATTTACCATGGTACATCCCAATTCCGTGATTGGTATCTGTGTTATTTGCGCCCAGGTAGATGTCTTTTCCTTGAGTATGAATACCTTCTTTAACATGGAGCATATTCGTTATTGTTCCGCTTATGTGTATATTTGGAGTAGATAGATGCAGATAATTGCTTGCAATTTCTATATTTCCCTTTGCATTGTCTATTTTGAATTGTTGTACATTATCAAATGAGCGTGAAAAAATTGTTTCACCTATGATGACGCGATTGAACTTTGCTGCACCATTTACATGGAGTTTTTCAGCAGGATTTTTTATACCAATTCCTACCTTGGTATTGATATAGAGATCACGCGTTGCGTTTAGCTCGACATATTTTTCGCTGGCAGAACCGCCACCTAAAGTCATCACGATCTTTTCTTCTTTATCTTTCCAATATACTTTGGAAAGGGTATTGGTAAATTTTTCTGTATCAGGAGGAATAAGTTGAAAATCGGTACTGATTATTTTACCTACTTGCGAACGACCAATACTTTCATAGCCACCTACGCGCAGAAGAACAGTATTTACATCAGCAGATAACACATCGGCGAGAACAGTGTTTTGGTGAAAGAAACTGATTTTTCTTTTTTTCGAATCTATATCTATGCTTAAAGTACCGATCTCGTCGCTTTTTATTTGTGGAGTCACCAGATAGTTTTTAATGTATGCTCCGCCCTCCACATGAAGGCGTTGAGTTGGATTTTTTGTTCCTAATGCCAGTTTTTGAGAAAAAATGTGACCGTCTGCTTTTATTTCCATTGCTTCATGACCATTGTTTGTAACGCGAAAAAGACTTCGTTTTTTTACCTGGCCACCATTGGCGATACCAACAAATTGGAATATAGGGCTATTATCATTATCTTTTTGTACTTTTGCATGAATTACAAATTCGGAGTCGAAGGAAGTTTCGATGAACGGTTTTGTACCAATAAACCTTATCTTAAAAAAATTATCTGCATCTGTACCTTGAATGAGGAGTTTTTTTCCCACTAAGCCATCTTGAGAAAAAGCAATCGCGGGTAAAAAAAATATGACCAAGTAAAGCACTCTTTTCATTTTTTGCTCCTGTTTCTTTGAGTGTTTTTCTGATATGTAGATAACAAATTTATATTAATACTTGCTCTTATCCCATCCTATCCGCATCCCTCTCCCTTTTCATCGCAAAATCAATAGACATAGATAGGAGAAGGAAATGGATAGGGACGGTAAACGACGTCATTATTTTATTTGTTGCAATTGTATAAGTTTTTTTAGTTCTTGAATTTGCTTTTGTTGCGCCTGTAACCTCTTGTTTTGCTCAATTGTATACAGAGTAAGTTCTTCGATTTTTTGCAATAACTTTGCCTGCATTTCTCCCAGCTGAATTCCTTTTTCTTTTACTTCTTGTTGCGAAGGAATGCCCGGTAAATGCTTGTGCTTTTTAATCGATTGTTCTAGTTCGTCCATTGGTAAAAGTTCATAGTCATCGGCAAACACAAAGTCCGCCCAGTCTTTCATATTGATGATACGCACTTCCTGAGCAGTAATTTTACCTTTAACAGCGAGTTTAGAACCTTGGGTATTTATAACTCCGATTCCCACATTGCCGTTTTTGTCCCATCGAAGAGCAATTTTCTGTCCGCCTTCGGTACTACCAAGTGCACCTCCATAGTAGCCATAAACCACAGGTCCGTTCACATTTACATTGGCAAACTTTTTAGTGTCGTGGTACATACCTATACCATGAGCGAAGTCGGCACTGTTGCTATGGAAGTAGACATCGTGGCCCTGGGTATGAACATGGCCTCGAGTAACTACCTTGCCTCTGATTTGCGCACTACCATTGATGGATAACGTGTAGCCTTTTTCCGGAGTCATATTGAGTCCGACCCAACCTTCGTTGTCGATTTGCAACGTTTTCGCTTTTACCGTGCCAGAAACATCTAGATTTCCCATGATGTTGGCATTGCCTGCAACACTTAGATTTTTATTCATCGAAACATTCTGGTTTTGGTCCCAACGCAAGGCAATTTTCTTTCCGCCTTCGGTACTACCAAGTGCACCACCCCACCAACCATAAACCACAGGTCCGTTTACATTTATATTGGCGAATTTCTTAGTGTCATAATACATACCTATACCATGGTTCATATCAGTAATTTTGCTATGAAAATATACATCTTTGCCTTGTGTATGAACGTAGCCGCTAGTGATTATATTGCCATTCACGTCCAATGTAGCAGATGGATTTGTCGTACCAATACCAACACGTCCAGAAGACATATTCATAAAAAGAACATTGGCTTTGGCGTTGTTGCCGAAACTGCGAAATTGGATATTTCGTGGAGTTTTATTTTGTGTTCTTTGTGAAGTGCTCAAAACCAATTGATTCTTTGCGCTGTCATCACTCACCTGAAAAACATGTTCGTTATCACTACCTACACGCAAATTACCAACGATATCTAGGTGAGTTGTTGGTTTAGTTGTATGAATTCCAACATAACCACTTTTATTGATATTGAAACGATACTTAGCAACTTTGTCATCGTGGATAAAAAAACCAGTACTGTTGCTTCCCACCTGCCAGCTTTGGTTGTTTTTAGGATCGCGAAATTGGATATCGGTTTCCCCAGACAAACTTTCCATCTCCAATAGACCTGTAGAGCTTGCGCGTATAAATGTTTTTCCTTCTACATGCAAATTCACGGATGGATTATCTGTACCAATACCGACACGCCCAGAAGACATATTCATAAAAAGAACATTGGCTTTGGCGTTGTTGCCGAAACTGCGAAAGTGGATATTTCGTGGAGTTTTATTTTGTGTTCTTTGTGAAGTGCTGAGAAGCATTTGATTTTTGGCATCGTCATCTGTTACCTGAAAAACATGTTCACTGTTACTTCCCACACGGAAACTACCAACAACGTCTAGTTTGGCGGTAGGATTTTTGATGTTGACTCCGATATTACCGTTTCTGTTTATATTGAAACGGTACTTCGAAGCTTTGTCATCGTGAATAAAAAAACCAGTGCTGTTGCTTCCCACCTGCCAGCTTTGGTTGTTTTTGGGATCGCGGAATTGGATATCGGTTTCCCCAGACAAGCTTTCCATCTCCAATAGACCTGTAGAACTCGCACGTATAAACGTTTTTCCTTCCACATGTAAGTTTACTGACGGGGCATAGGTCCCAATTCCCACACGGCCTTTTACAAAAGTATCGCCGCCAACAACAACGTTCTTTGGATACAAGTTTCCTGCTTTGCCTACGTATGGGTCTACTTGTGTCTGTTTTTTAATGCTAAACGTTTTTGTGGATAGTGTCAGATTTCCTCCGGCAACTTCTCTGATCTGATTCCCTTTACTATCTTTGTATTCTTTGCTTGTATTCATAACTTTCGCTGAAGTATGATCATATTGCGTGTTGCCTCTTAACCACAGAACAATCCCATGATATTGAGATTTGTTAATATCTGCACTGTAGCCAGCGATGAATACCCCTATTTCTTGATGGATCCGCGCTTCTTCAAATTTTACCCAGCCATATCTATTTGCACGCCACTGGAATTTGGCGTCCAAAGACTCTACTTTTCCGCCACCAAAATTTTTGTAGCTTCCAAGACGTAGAGTGTTTGGTGCATCAGTGGATTCAAAATAAACAGGGTAGTAATTTGTGGACTCTCCACCTAGTTTAAGTACATCGGCAAATGCCAAACTCCCCATAAGTAGTAAAAGCAAGAGGCACTTATTCATAAAATTCCTTTCTGTTGTTTTATATAAATATGTAAAAAATTTTTATTTCTCGATATCTAAAAAACTATTCGTTACTATACAATTTTGCGGTAAAATCGCTTCCCGCCTTGGCAGTAAAACCCTCCTGAAGAAGTATCTCCTCGCCTGCACGAAACTCTACGGTTTCGTGGTTATCTACGTAAAAACTTCCTCCAGCGTGAACACTGTAAAGTCCAATAACTTCCAATTGCGCGACATTACCAAATTGTTCTCGCGAACGCAAGTTTACCTCTAGAGAAGCACTTGCTTCCAAGCTAGTAAAATCTTTCATGGCCAGTAATCTTTTGTCGCTGTTCATCTCTTCTTGACTTGGCTCGCGACCAGCAAGAGAAAAGTACAACTTCTTGATTTTTCCTTCGGCTAAATTCGCTACCTGATCGCGCAGTTTGAGCAAATTGTTTTTCTTCATGTAGTCGACATAGTGGGATCGTTCATCCGCTGTCGGTTGACGTAACAAGATTTCATCAAAAGCGCGATTCACCTCGCGCACAGCAAAATTATGTGTTTGCGATTTCGTTGGGAAGGGATAAAGTTTGTTGGAAAAATAACGGTCCATCACCGAAAGAGTACGCCCACCACCTATGGCGGGGTATATCTCCAAAACGCCATTGGCTTCCACAATGCGATACGCTTTTTTGGGTACTTTGGCCGAGGATTTTAGTTTACTATTTGTAGGAAGAGTCGTGTACAAGTGCCAAGGTCCATTGCGACCAGTAATTGTTGCTTTGGTATCTACGTCAATATTTTTTTGCTTTGACAGAACTTTGTGCAAACTTTTGTAATCTTTGGCCTTTAAATATTTTTTGTATTTGATATTTAAAGTTCCCAAGCGGAGTTCCTTACTCTCTTGTGCCAGTTCTAACATTAAGGGATAGCACATAATAGAATGTTGATCAAATTCGCTCGCGGTATATCGGGGAACAAAAATACTACGCATATCTATTTTTTTTGTTCTTCTTGGTATAAATCCAAAGATCCATTCTGTTTCATATGTGACCACTCTACGAGCTATGCGCGTATATTCTTGCTTGTTTAGTACATTACGATATACATAATCTCTCACTTCTTTATCGGTCCATTCTCGTGGCCCATTTTTTCTGTAATATGAAAAAACTTTGTCTTTGTCCCACTTTACGTCAAAATGTGGACTCATTTGCTCATGCATAAACCCCATGGCATGGCCAAATTCATGAAGAATGGTTCCATACTCATAACTTCCTTTGCGAATCTTTTTTTTACCATCAACGATCTCAAAGAAGTCTTTTGGTAAATACGCATTCCCGTCACTATCTAACTTATAAAAAGAAAGGTTCATGCTCGGAACTTTTTTTTTCGAATCGGTACCAACAAATGAATTGTTTTTGGTTCCGGCCATAATATTGACCGTTATTTGCGCCTTGGGATGATTGTCAAAACGAAAATCAATCCCACAACACTTTTCCCAATTGTCCTCAACAATTTCTTGGATTTGTTGTTTAATATTGTCGTCATCAATTCCCACAAAACGAACGTGTAATACGCGCTCTTTCGCCGGCCACAATAGTTTTTTTACACCTACCAGAGAAAGCCCTTCTTTTTCCTCAAAGGACTGCTCGGTAAACCCTTCTCCTGAATCGAGAGTCGTGCAAATATCCTGAGCATATGAAATACTCATCAAAAAAAGCAGGGCTATACATATTTTGAACATCGTTTTCCCTTTTTAATTGGATTGAATTCTTGTAGTAGATGGATTATTTTAACGACTTCGGTTGTCGTTATCGAATAAAAAAAATAATCCACTTGCCTCTCCCTTTTTGTTTCTCAAAAATGTGGTCAGATAGAGAGAAACAATTTATCATCCTGAGGGTTTCCCTTACTTTTTTGTGAATTACTGCGGTGAATCTTAGTTTTTTATTCTCTGATATCTGTTTTTTTACAATGAGTTTGTTTTGCCATTTTCCGAAATACCCTTTCCACAATTCCAGCAGGTATCAAATGTGTATTCGTGTTCCTCTCCGCATTTCCCACATTTCCAGATTTTTTGATTTGACAATTATAAACTCCTAATAATGAATCACGGGCTATTCTTTGCTATCGTCATACCGCTATTACTTTAACAACTCGCGTATTTTTTCAAATAAACAGAGAGCTTCTTCTTTTTCAAAAAACAAGGACTGCTTGACTTTCTTATTTCTGATTTGCACAGTAACTTTTAATTGCTTACCGTTTTTTAAATTCATGGCAATGATGGATGGATAAGGAGCTGTTATTTCACTTTGTGTTTTGCGCAAGAGTTCTATCATCTTAGAGATCAAAACTGCTATTATAAATATCCACAAATAACCGATTTTTGTTAGAGCAAGCAGGAGAAACATAGAAACGATGAAGGCGAAACTGAGAAGTGTGAGGATAAATCCACCACGTATTTTATTTCCTGCAATAACAATACCTTCATCCATAAGAGTGAACGTTGTTTTGCCAAAAAAACCCCAAAATGGATAGCGATTAACAGGTCCAAAGAGCCTTTTGGGAGGAATGAACACGCAAAAAATACTATAGTCATTTTGTAGTTTGGTGGGAGTAATCTCAGATGAATGTTTCACTGGATGTAGGTTGTGAACATGCCCTAGAGGTTTCATGGGTAATGCATTGTGCCGACTTGGTAGTCAAGTGTATAGTTCTTTGCTGTAGCATAAACATTGGCAATAATGACATATGTAAATTTTAAGCTCATTACAATGTTTATAATCACCCGACGACTAAGAATTATCCGCTCCCAACGCCTGCAGACGTGCCGGGGTAAAATCAAAGTGAAAAGGAACTTTATGCTGTTGCATAGTAGAATAAAACAGTAAAAAAAATAGTTGTGATTGCAAAATGAATTTGGGCATATTTTGTTGTTCTTCGCGCAACTCTAGCGTAATCAAATAGCGGTTTTCTACATCCTCTGTGATTTTTGCCAACATGATGTCGATAAACGGAATAACTCCTTGTTTTCCTTCGCAATCTACGAGAGAGATATGATCGTCAAAAAATAGGAGACCGTAGAGTTCTTTGTGCCAAATAGATCCGTTATCTACAGGCATTGGTTTAGCGGTATTGTCTATTTGTTGTAGCCACTTTACGCGCTTGCCGTTGATTTTTTCCATTTTAGCTTCCCACCTTTGTCCCACATTTCCCACAGAACTGAAATCCATCTGGTATTTCACTGCCGCAATTGCTACACGTCAACGCTAGTTTGCTACCGCATTTTCCGCAAAAAGCAAAACCAGACGGTACAAAAGCCTGACATTTCCCACAAATAGTTTCCTGTTGTTTTGGAGATGACATTTTTGTATCTTCTGTGGCCATGCTAGGGGTAGTTTCATTGCCAATACTTACATTAGAACGCGTTGCTACAATGTCTCCTACCTTGCTTCCCACTACATTGTCACCTGATACTTGCTGGCGCGATTGTACATTACCAACACCGGTATGGTTGATAATTTCCCCAATACTAATTACTGTTTTTGTTGCGTTGGAAATTGGTTGGTCCGCATAAGCCACTTCTAGTGAAGCCTCTTGTTTTACTAAAAAAGGAATGCCCGCTTCGTCTTGGTATTCCACCATAATTGATATCGGCACTGCATTGCCTGGGTTAACTGGACAAATCGAAAGAGGAATGATTTGCGAGCTTCCCGGATAGACAGCAGCAACTGCTCCCGTTTGCTTTTCTTTTGTTGCCCCACTAATAGTAACTTGAACTTGCAGGGCTGCTCCCTGCCCCTGATTTAAAAGGCGTATTTCCAGACGTCCCCACTCATTTGCGCGAAATCCGCCACACGAGTCTACGTTCATAGATATACTTGGTTCCTGGGCGTTTTCATCTGGAATGAGATGATATAAATCGTAAAAGCAACGATCTATTTCTTCGACATCGCTTTTTCTTAATGCTGCCTGAATTGCTTTTATAGCATTGTCTAGTTTTTCTAGATAGTCTGGGTGAACAACACTTGAAAGCATATTTTGAATTGCCTTGCTTTCCTGGATAAGTGATTCAGCTTTTTCGCGTAAGCGATTAACGCGCAAAGTCTCCACATTTTGCTGTTCCATTTGTGCCGCTTCTTGTTTCATACGTTCAACTTCTTGTTGTGGTATTGTCTGACTACCTTTTATGGTAATTTCCGCACGTCTCCCTGTTTCTTTATCGCGTGCTTCTACATGTAAGATATCATTTGCGTCTAGATCATATGTTAACAAAATAGGAACTTGCCCCGATGGTCGAGGTGGGACGCCATTTAAGCCAAATTCACCTAGTAATTTGTTCTGCTTTGCAATAGAGCTTTCCCCCTGGTATACCCCAACGTTGACCGATGTTTGATTATCATGTACGGTATAATAGTCTTGTGTACGAGTTACAGGTAGAGGTGTATTTGCTGGAACAATCACAGAAAAACCTCCACCGACAACTTCAGTACCTAAGGATAAAGAGGTACTATCTACTAGAACTATGTCACGTACATCAGAGTGATGAGTTAAAATACCCGCTTGCACCGCTGCTCCCATAGCAACGACTTCATCAGGATTTATGTTGCTGAACATGCGTCCATGAAACTCCTGGGCAAGAGTCTCCTGCACCGCAATAACGCGACTTTCTCCTCCTACAAGAATGACATCGCATTTCTCAAGTTTTTCCCCTAGGAAATCTGCGTAGCGTTGGGTATACTTGGGTTGTTTTAGTTCTTCCACAACTTTGTGTGCATACTGTTTGATACGCTCTAATAGAGGTTGTACAATTTCTTTAAATTTTTCTCGATTTATTGTCAAATCAAGATCAACTCTTTTGCCACCGCTGGTACCAATTTCAGGTATATAAATGCGTGCCGTTTCTCTTTTTGTCAAATTGTGCTTTGCTTTTACTGCTTCCTGACGCACCTTGCGCAGTAAATTTTTATCACCTGAAACATCCAAGCCATGTTCTTTTTTTAAGTGATCGACCAGATATCCGAGAAAATGCATATTGAAATCGTCACCACCTAAACGGTTATCTCCCAGACTAAACAGTACGTCATACATATTCCCCTCGGCAAAGACGACGGATATGTCAAATGTTCCACCTCCTAAATCAAAAACAAGCACAATCTGGGAAAGTTGGTTTAGATGTCCGTAAGCAAGCGCTGCTGCTGTAGGTTCATTGACAACACGTAATACTTCTAGCCCAGCGATTTCTCCTGCAATTTTTGTTGCCTGGCGCTCTGTGCTGTTAAAATTCGCCGGAACAGTTACCACTGCTTGTGTTACCTCTTCGCCAAGGAATTCCTCGGCATCTTTTTTCAGAGTACGCAAAATCATCGCTGAAATTTCTTCTGGTGCGTATTCTTTGTCGTTCACTGTGCGACGATAGTTTGTCCCCATGCGTCTTTTTACTGAAATAAACGTTTTATCTGCATATTGCTCTGCGCGACTTTTTGCCGGCTCTCCAACGATTACACTATCTGAATCTGGAAGAAACACCGCTGAAGGAGTGATGTTTTTGCCAAAACGATTGGGAATAATTTCTGGTTTGCCACCTCGTAAAAATGACACCACAGAATTTGTCGTTCCCAAATCAATACCTATTGCCTGCGCCATTCTATTTTCCTTTCTTTTTCTTCAGCATCTGTAGAATTCGTAGTCCCTCTTCTGCTTCTGCTAGCGCTGGATCTTTTTTAGGTTTTTGTTCTGTATCATGCATTGGTATATCATCGCCACGTATTTTGCCGATCCAGTCTTTGGTAAATACAAAACCTTCTTCTTCCAAACCAATCAACCACTCATCGAGTTTTTTTCTAGGAGCAAGATAACGAATAATATGGGTGTAATACACCCGCGTTTCTGCAGATTTTTTGATTTCCAAAGGGTTGACATCGACTTTTTGCAAAACAAAATCGACTTGTTCTGGTGTCAGATAATGATCTATACATTGTTGGGCAAGAGAAGTAATCATTGTTTGTGAATTCATGTACAACCTCATAAATTTGAATTTTTTAAAAATAATTTACTTATTTTAGTTTTGAAATCACAAAAAACCAAATAGTTTTCTATTCAGAGAGAACTTTTCATTTGGGGGGGGTAGGCAACCACTTATGAATAAATTCAGATATATCAGCCTGTTGTTTGTATTTTCTGCTGTAAAACATATGTATCACTAGCGGAATCATAAACAGTGATGCAACTTCCCACCAAAAAGAACTAACATATTTATATAAGCGGGCTTTTAAAATCATGGGTAAAATGAATGGTAGTAAAACAAACGGTAGTAAAATCATCGAACTACCTAAGAGAGCTAGCCCTTGTGAAATCTTTCTACCAACATCAGGGTTTTGCATAAAACGAGTTTGTAATTCGAATTCAATATCGTATAACTCTGCTATCCACAAAAATGAAAAAAAACTTCCAGCGATGGTGAAGTAAATGCCCGACAAAGGAAGATCTGTGCCATAAAAAGCAATATCAAATGTTTTTGAATTGCGTCTCACATCCCACAACAGCACAATTTTTTCGATATCTAACAGTAATTTACCATAGCCACCATAGGAGCTTTGAGAGTACATAGTTTTGCCCTGTGTAAAAGAAGTACGCCCTTGGCGGGCTACAATAAAACGTAAGTTGGTTAATATAAATTTTTCTTCTGCCACTTCTCCCGTGATACTAGCAACAGGAGAAGTCTCTACTTCACTATATTTTATAGATAATACATCTATAATTTTCTCTTGAAACGATTCTGAGCGGATGATCGATTTATCCACAAATTCCTTCAATCCTTCGCTCATATTTCTTGCTTGTTGTGGAAATTGATAGCGATCAATATCCGAAAGGATCTCTCCAAGGCTTGGTTCTAAAGGGTCATTAGAGTTATGTACATTTGTAAACTCTTTACCTGTTCTAAGGCAAATGTCATATTGATTTCGTTTTTCTATATTAGATAAAACGTCGTAAGCCATGCGAATCGCTTTAAAACGTTCACTTGCTTTTTGTTTCTCCGTTGACATACGAAATTTGTCAGGATGGTTCTCTAGTGCCAAAATGCGATAACGTTTTCGAATTTGTTCTATATCTGCAGCCACTGAGATTCCTAGTATATCGTAGTAATTTGCACTACTTTTTTGTAATTTATCCATCGTTTTCAAGTCCTATCATCAAACAGGTATAATGGTAAATGGAATCTCAATGGGTTCAAATACCTGTTCAGGATACTTCATATGCATCCCTTCGGGATTATCAACCATTTCGTAATATTTGTAAGCCTGGTTTATTAATTCTTCACGTTCTTGAACATCGCTGGCATGTAGTGCTGCCAGATGAAATACCTGCGCTGCTTTCTCTGCCAAAGCATAAGCTGCTGTGATGTAGTAACATTCATTGGCATTTAGCAGTCGCTGTTCAAGATGTTGAGCCACAACTTTAGCTGCCGGGCTTAATAAAGTTGGTGGAGCTTTTTGCAGCAATTCAGCCTCAAAAGTGTACATTTTTGTTGTGGCATAGATGCTAGCTAAATGATTGCGCCAGTCATCTCCTAAAGTTCGCGCGGCATGAATCCAGTATGGACGTGCTTCAGACAATCGATTGTGCTGTTCAAGAATTTGTGCTGCTCTATAGGCATAGTAACTTCTATTAGGATGGCGTGTTATGATCTTTTTGAGTATGGTAATTGCGCCTTCTGCATCTGAATGTGCGAGTTGTTCTGCTTTAAACTCTAATAGTGGTACAAACTCTCCATAGGATTGTTCCATTTTTTGAAAGTGGTTTTGCAATGTTTTTAAATTGCGCAATTGAGCATTATACTCGTAGTTTGCTATCTCTTTTTCATCACGAGAAAGTTTGGCGGACTCCTCCCCCTTCGCACGTTTCCATGCAATGAGTTTGGACATTTCTTGCATGGTATTCTTAGAACCGATGTGTGTCAGGTCATAACAACGCTTAATAAACCCAGGTCCGCCCCATGCTTCTATTCCATAAACTTTGCTAAAATATAAGGAGTCCTCAAACAATTTTTGAAATTGTTTTTCCTTCTGTTTGATATAATGAGAGCAAGATTTCCCTAAACTAGCTGCTGCGTCTATAAAATTGGGAATAATTTTTTTATTAGCTGAACGCGCAAAAGTCCCTAGCAAAAACATTGCGATTGCTGATCTTTCTTTACTAAGGGGATTCTCCTTGTCGTTTACTTTTGACTGAAGTGTATTGAAATAGCGATCAAAAAACCATATCAAACACCCATTGAGTAGTTGTTGAGATGAATTAGATTGAATCGAACGCATCACTGGAAAAACAGCCACCATTCCGTGGCCTTTTTTAAGCAAGTAACGCATTTGAAATAGATACCCTTCAAAAAAAAATTCTTCTGTGTTTTTCAAAGAAAGTGCATAATTCAGTAATTGTTGATTCTGAAAAACAGACATATATGCTCCCATTGCTACACTTGCTAGCTTTTCTTCCGAAGGATAATGGCAGCGAATTTTTTCTATCTCCTTTACTACTTTGTCTCCTTTAGCTTTTTGAATCCATAGACAACGAAGCGTGTTTACAATTTCTCCTAAAGAGGGCTTTTGATTTTTCTCTGGCTTTATTTGTTTTATTAACGAACGTTTAAATTTCATAGAGTTCCAAATACTCATTTAAAACCTCTCAAATGTATAATATTTAGTCATCAAGGGCATCATATAAATTTTTTATTGTGACTTGGCTTTCTGAAGTTTGATGATCAAGTAATTCATCCTGGTAATTTTCGAGAATTTCTTCTGTCAACAATTTATCGTTAAGAACAAATTGTTCTTTTTTACGTGGCACTATATTAGAAATCGTAGAGGTAGATACTTTTGAAAAAGAAGTAGCAACCAATACATTTTCCACAAACACAAAAAAGAGAAAGTAGAAAAGTGCAACTGCAAATAGTGTAAGACTTGCCAAATAATCTAACACAATCGCAGCTCCAACATAGGCAAATATAAAACCTAAATATTTAACTATGCGTTCCTTGTGATTTCCTTTTTTAGCCCGAGAACGCTTAACGCTCTTCATTTTTTGTTTGTAGTATATTCCCAATTGCGTTTGTAAAAACGAAAATAAAAATGAAAACGCAATTAGCGCTGTAAAGAAAACAAATATCTGTAAATCAGCTAGCGCTATAAAAATAAAAACAATACCCAAAGCAAAAATACGACTCCATCTCATTTTCACAACTCCTAACATCAGTAAAAGATAGTTTACAAGTCGAAATGATTAATGCCAAAAAATAGAAATGCAAATTTTCCAGATAGCGTTATTTCGCGAACAACAACACCTCTTCTAGAAACGTTAGGGTTACTTTATCGAAGAAGCCTGCGAAGTTGTATCTTGAAAACCACGAAAGATATTCCTTTGAAATTTTAACGACAAAGGCCGTATTTTCCGGCGTTTTGTTTAGTGTGTTTGTTCTCTATCATAACTTATTGTTCATTGGCAGATGGGTAAGTAGAGAACTTGTTCTCTACTTTTTATTCTTTTTTTTTGCGTAACTGGCACGCCGCGTAGTAAAAATAAAGGATAACAAAAAAATCTTGCAAATAATAGCGGATAAATAAAAAATAGCTCTCGTAACAAAAAAGAAAAAAATCATTGAACGATTCAATGATAATAATCAAGGAGACTATATGAACAGGATATCAGAAGCAAAAGTATTCGACTAGGAAATGGTGTTGAAATTAAAGCTACGGAAACTGTTTGCCAATGGATGTCAGACCAAGTGAGAAAACGAAATTTTCAAAGGAAAAAGGTTGTAATTCTACGTATGGTCTATCCTTGCGCGCAAGCTATGCTTGATTTACGCGTTTATCTCAGCGACGACTGGACTGATTTTATGAACTTTTTTATTCACCAAAAGCAGAAATCGCTTTATCCATAGATCATATTTTCAAAAAAGAGCTATTTAGTTAGATACTTGTAAGCGGCGTGTCGGTTACGTCCCTACAAATTCATTTTACCAGGATCACCTACACAGATGAAAGCTCCCCACAAATACGGATCAGGCGACTTGCCTGTATCACGCAGTTTCTGAATCATCTCAAGTTGTGTTTCTCGAAGAGCAGTCGCTTTTTCACTACCACGGAGTATTTTACGATAAAAGCCCACCATCAATTCCTTTGTTTCTTCATCAGGCACTTTCCACAAACTGGCAATGAGAGTTCTTGCCCCAGCGATGATAAATGAATGGCGCAGTCCATATACTCCCTGCCCAATCTTGACCTCACCGACGGCCGTTTCGCAAGCGGATAACACCACTAAGTCTGTGCCAAACAGATCCATACCTGTGATGTCCAAAGCGGTGAGCAAGCCATCTTCTGCATCCGGTGCGGGTTGTTTGTTTTCAAAAAATGTATTGGCACCGGCTAGTGCCAAACCTGAGCGTAGCAATGGATTGCGAAATTTTTCTCCGCGAAAAATGGGTGATTCGTTTAGATCTTGCATTTCGTCTAAATCTGTTTCTTTTTGTTGTTCGTCAACCATGAAAAAGCCATGCGTGGCAAAGTGTAAGATTTGCGGAGCTTGCAATTTTTTAATCGCAGAGTCTAGTGCTTTTTCTTCCATCAAAGATGTGTATTCACGCGGCAACATCTTACCAATGGTGACTCCCTCTTTGTGAGTAGCTGCAAGAGGAGGGAAGTAGTATTGCGCTTTGGTTTCTTGCACTTTGCGTTGAATGGTTTGTCCCAGTTCGGCAACGATGCTTTGAGGGATGGAGTTTCTAATGTCCGTATAGCTCTGATCGCCACTCAGAGAAAAATCAGGATTGGCAATAACAACAGGTTGCGATTTGGGAGCGGTTTGATAACCAAATCGCAAAAGATCTTTGCCGCTATCTATGTAACTGATTTCATAGTCCTCAACCACAAATCGCTCATCGGGTTGTGGTAAAACTTCGAATGGTAGAAGGCATAATCCGCCATCAGGAGAGAGAATCAGGCGTTTGCAGTCTTTTGTTTTGCGTAAAACAGGGGCAAATACTTTTTGGAATAGTTGTTCTCCGTATGCATCTTGTGTTTTTACGGTTGTATTTTCTGATGGTAAAACATCTTCCGCAACAACATGTATTTTTCGTTCCCCTGTTGTCAGTTGTTTTTTGTATTTGCTAATGAGTTCATCAATTTCACTCGCCGCTCCTAAATCGACAAAGGCGAGTTCTTTGGATATTTGTTCGTTGTAGATGACGATGGCAATGTAACGTTCATCGAGGTATCTCATAGACTCTACATCTACTTCGCGAAAACAAACAAAATCAACAAGTAAGGAATCTGCGGGAAGGAGTTTGGCGATTTCTCTGTGAGAAACATGAGTTAACTTCTTTTCGAGTTCTAACTCGGGAACTTCTGCTGCGAGAACGCGCTCTAGTTGCTCTTTTTCGGCTTCTAGTTTTGCAATTTGCGTAGAAGACGCATCGGTAGAAGCTAGAATCAGTTGCGCTATTTGCAGTTTTATTTGCCTTAACCTTGCAAAACTTTCTTCTAGATCAGGACGTTGTTGCGTAAAGAGGCTATCTCGTTTGATAGAAGTAAGTTCGCGATGTAAAGACTTGCGCTTTAAAATAAGATCACATACTTGCGGGGAAAAAATGTGTAAAACTTTGTAGCTCTGATAGAAAATAGAAAGAAGCGTAAAATATTGTATTTCAAAAGTGTCAATGTATTTCTCCAGGCGCTTTTCATCCCCGATGGAAAATATACGCAAAATCATTTTATTGTGTACATTCGCGGCTTTTAGCATATTGAATAATGCGGACTGTTTCTTCTTCTGACGATATTGGAGGTGGGCAAGGTTCTCAAGACTAGTGGCGTAATCAGGGTGTTCTGTTCCTAGGATCTTTCCGCGTAAATTTACTGCTTTTGAAAATAGCTCTGAGGCTATTTCATAGTTTCCTGTTTTGTCATATAACTTAGCGAGGTTGTTTAGTGCGGTTACATAACAACGATCATTTTTACCATGTGTTTTTTGTATAATTTCGCTGGCTTTTTTTTGTAGTACAAGTGCTTTTTTATACTCTTTTTTTCTATACAGTAAAATAGCGTTTTGACTCATTTGCAACGCATTGGTAAAATTTTCTTCTCTGCCTTGCAAAAAGGCAGCGATGATTTCCTGCTCGTTTACCTGTTGTTCTCTCTGTGCTTGTTTAAGTCTTTCTTGCTCTACAATAAGATTTAAAGTATCTACATCCAAACTTATGGTCACCTGCAGATTTTCGACCTCTGTGTTTTCTGGTAACTCACACAAACTTTGTTGTTCATTCAACAATTCGATTTCATTTATTAGCGTGTTTACTTCTTGAGATTTTCTTTGTTTTTGGTATAGCTCTAGCTCATTCATTAGGCAAGCTTTGTATTCAGGATGATATTCTCCCAGAACGTCATGGTATATTTGCTTTGCTTTCTCATAGTATTTTTCGGCCTTGTCGTATTCATCAATTTTGTAATACATTTTTCCCATTTGGTTTAAACAAGAAGCATATGCAAAGCTATTTTTTTCGTTCATTTGTTCAACAATATTTAATATTTCAGTATAGATAGGTTCGGCTTTTCCATATTCACCTATTTGACTGTATAAATTTGCCAGTTCTATGTGGTTAAAAATGTAAATTAAGTGATTTTTTCCCAAAACGTTTTCTATTACTTGCATATTCTCGCAAAAGAATTCTTCTGACTCTTTATACTTTCGCATTTCTTTAGATAGCAAGGCAATATCACTGACTAGGGAAATGTAAATAGAGTTATGTGTTCCTAATGTAGTTTGTGTCTCTTCAATCAGTTTTATATAAGTATCCTCTGCTCTTGGATAAAGTTGTATTCCTACATAAAATAAGGCAAAGTTTTTCAATATTTCAATTAGAGAAAAATTTGTTTTGGCGAGCTCAATAGCCTGAAGATAAGTTTTTTCTGATTGATTGTAATTTTTGTTATCCTGATACATTTCTGCTAAGCTTGCATGCAAATATTCATTTTTAGGATCTTTGTTGATTTGTTTTTTTATGCTTTGAAAGGCTTTATTTCTGAGTTCTTCAGCTTCTTTTTTTTCTCCTTTTTCTTCGTGCCACAGAGCGTACTTATTTAACACCTTAGGGTGTTCGACTGTGCTATTTGCTTTGGTATGAAAATGCTTTGCTTTCGTATATTCTCCCATTTGTTGATATAGAATTGCTATTTCACTCATTAATTCCGCAGTTTCAAAATATAGATTTTTATTTTGTATAGCTTTCAAACTTCTTTGGTAAAAAAACTCCGCCTTTGTATACTGATTTTGGCGCGCATATAATCTAGCTTTGTTCTTCAGTAAGCGCAGTTGTAAAAGTATTTTTCCTTCTAGTTTTTTTGGAGAAAAGATAAAGGTGAAATTGCTCAATCCAAAAGTGAAAATAGACAAAAAAAGCCACCGTTCCAAATTTCTGATTCCGTGAGTGTTTCTATTACCACGGGCATCATCTAAAATAATAAATGTTAAAGCAAAATTGCTTATACCAAACGTGATAGTACTTGCAATCATTCCCCATAAAGCAACTTTAACTTTTTTTGGGAACATTTTGATTGATAAAAAAGCCCCGATAATAGCATTGCCTATGTGTAAAAGAATTAACAAAATAGTTGACTTGGTTTCATATGATTTTACAGCCTTCTCAATAACTTGAACTTCTTTCTCCCATTCTTGATTGCGAATTTTTTCCCATCGATTTAGAGATTCATTTTCAGAATAAGGTGAGAATAGAGATACCCTAAAATCTTTTAGCTCTCTATGTTTCCACACACCGTTCTTAAAATCCATATAGTATTCTTGTTTGGGAAAAAAGAACAAATATAAAATAAAAGGTAAATAAACAATAAAAAGTAGTATAATTACTCGAAAGTCAATCTTCCATTTAGTCAACCCTTGTTTAATTTGTTCTTCACGCCAATATTCCTCTTTTCTGGGAAGTAGGAGCATTATAACATTAGAAATTCCACAAGAAATAGCCGCAAAAGAACCCCAAAGCCACACCTTTCTCTGAGAAAAACGAGCAATTTTTTTTGCGATAAGAACATCTATTATGATTTTTGGGAACCAAAAAAATAAAAATATTGGCACATAAAAATTCATTTGTGCCCTTTGGTATACCGCATATGTTGTAAAGTTTTCCCGTTGGAAAGGAGCAGGAATAAACCATGGGATTATTAGTAGAGAAATAGGCAAGACGGCTAACAAACAGCGTAAAAAAACTTTTTTTCTAACAGCAATATAAATACCGTAAATGAAAAATGAAATAGGAAGAAATAGAACTAAATATCGGATCATTTAAATTTCTCTTTCGAATTTTTGTACTATGCAAAATATTGATAAAATCGGAAGTGGAAGAAATGTACTCGAAGTTTAAATGAAAGTGTCAATCAAACGTCACTCAACAAAATCATTGTCTTCGGTCAT
This sequence comes from Candidatus Uabimicrobium amorphum, assembly GCF_009002475.1. Taxonomy (GTDB): domain Bacteria; phylum Planctomycetota; class Uabimicrobiia; order Uabimicrobiales; family Uabimicrobiaceae; genus Uabimicrobium; species Uabimicrobium amorphum. The sequence goes on along the minus strand of NZ_AP019860.1, from coordinate 6,526,479 downwards.
GCAAAAAACAATCTCTTGCAGACCGTTTGATAACACATCGCGATTACAAAGCAAAGTAGGCTCTTGAATAACCTCACTATTTATCTTTGTGTATCCACTTTCATCCGGAATGACATTCCATCCCTCTTGCTCGGTAACAATGCGAAACAATCCATTCATCCCCGGTAAATTGACATCCGCCTTTTTTACGCCGATCGTCACCTCACGAATCACCTGCACATAACAATGGTGAACATGATTATCCACGCGCTCTACACAAAGACAATTTACGCTCTGAGTTTCCAGATCACGAACCGTTTTCAACTTGAGTTGTAAACTTTCTTGCGCCAAACGAATTTGCGTTGTGTCTTTTAATGTAAACAACGACTCTTTTTCAATTTCATTTCCCTCTAGAGTAAAAATTCCGTTTTTTCCCAAACGCTCGATATAAAACTGATTGTTACGTAGAATAAAATTGCCATGGTGTTGGCTAATTTTTTTTGTGCGCGCCCAGTTTCCAGGATCGAGTTCCTGGCTACGCAGTGGCAAAACACGCATGGTGATATCGACATCGGGGTTTTGTGATTTTTTCGCTTTGCCAAAACCCACTCTGGTTTTAGCGATGAGAAAAATTTTGTGTTGTTTTTGCCCATCGTGATACGCCAGTACCGCACGGGTAGTGACCATTGATCTAATTTTTGCGAAAATTCAATCGATTGTTGTAATTCATCTATTTTTTGAACCCACGCAGCGGTAAAAGAAAGACCGTCTTGTTGAAGAACACATAGCCATTCGCGTAGCTTTCCCCGCGAAACTAGGTACTGAGCAATTTCGCGATAATAGTCAAAGTCGGCCTCTTTCTCGGGAATACGCGAAGTGTTGACATCAATAAAGTCTAACGCGTGTTTCGCTTCTTCACGCTTGAGGAATTTGTTGCTCAATATCTTTGTTGGCGATTCCCACAAAACGAACGTGTAATACGCGTTCTTTTGCCGGCCACAATAGTTTTTTTACACCTACCAGAGAAAGCCCTTCTTTTTCCTCAAAGGACTGTTCCGTAAACCCTTCTCCGTGATCAAGAGTCGTGCAAATATCCTGAGCATATAAAATACTCATCAAAAAAAGCAGGGCTATACATATTTTGAACATCGTTTTCCCTTTTTAATTGGATTGAATTCTTGTAGTAGATGGATTATTTTAACGACTTCGGTTGTCGTTATCGAATAAAAAAAATAATCCACTTGCCTCTCCCTTTTTGTTTCTCAAAAATGTGGTCAGATAGAGAGAAACAATTTATCATCCTGAGGGTTTCCCTTACTTTTTTGTGAATTACTGCGGTGAATCTTAGTTTTTTATTCTCTGATATCTGTTTTTTTACAATGAGTTTGTTTTGCCATTTTCCGAAATACCCTTTCCACAATTCCAGCAGGCATCAAATGTGTATTCATGCTCTTCCCCACACTTCTCACATTTCCAGGTTTTTTTGTTTGCTGGTGCCGCGCCTGGATTGCAAATTCTATTTCTGAAATCAGCGGCATGGCCTTCGCTGTCAAAAATCAAAATTTGAGAAACTTTTCTACGGCGTATTTGCACAACGGTCCTAAGTTTTTTTACACCTTTCCCACTTATATCCAGGAAAGAGTTAAATGGAATGGTGATCTCACTATGCGTTTGACGAATGATTTCTATTGCTTTTGCTCCAGATACAGCAATAACAAATACCCACAAGTGGCCGATAACCTTTAAAGCCAGCAATAGGAACATTGCAATAATAAACGCGAGGCTAAGGCTATGAAATATAAAGCCGCTGCGCATTTTTTGCCCGGTAATGACAACCCCTTCGTCTATCACCATTAATCGTACTTGGCCAAAAAATCCCCAAAAAGGATAACGTACAACTGGCCCAAATAGACTTTTTGTTGGGATAAAAGCCGAATATGTAGTGTAATCACTTTCTAGTTCAATGGGAGATAAATGGCTATCTTCTATTGTAGATTCTGAGGAGTTTTCAAATCCGATGGACTCATTATATTCCGGTTTATTTTCGTCCATGATGTCTAATTTTTTTGATACTGTCTGGTCTTCTTGCTTGTTGGCAATACTCCCTCCACAATTCCAGCAGGTATCAAATGTGTATTCGTGTTCCTCTCCGCATTTCCCACATTTCCAGATTTTTTGGTTTGACAATTATAAACTCCTAATAATGAATCACTGGGCTATTCTTTGCTATCGTCATATTGTGATTACTTTAACAACTCACGTATTTTTTCAAATAAACAGAGAGCTTCTTCTTTTTCAAAAAACAAAGACTGCTTGACTTTCTTATTTCTGATTTGCACAGTAACTTTTAATTGCTTACCGCTTTTTAAATTCATGGCAATGATAGATGGATAAGGAACTGTTATTTCACTTTGTGTTTTGCGCAAGAGTTCTATCATCTTAGAGATCAAAACAGCTATTATAAATATCCAAAAATAACCGATTTTTGTTAGAGCAAGCAGGAGAAACATAGAAACGATGAAGGCGAAACTGAGAAGTGTGAGGATAAATCCACCACGTATTTTATTTCCTGCAATAATAATACCTTCATCCATAAGAGTGAACGTTGTTTTGCCAAAAAATCCCCAAAATGGATAGCGATTAACAGGTCCAAAGAGCCTTTTGGGAGGAATGAACACGCAAAAAGTACTATAGTCATTTTGTAGTTTGGTGGGAGTAATCGCAGATGGATGTTTCACTGGGCGTAGGTTGTGAACATGCCCTAGAGGTCTCATGGGTAATGCATTGCGCCAACTTGGTAGTCTACACAATAAGACGAATCCGACTATTTCCATAAGAAATAGTACTTTGACAACTCCTTTTGATAAATTCATTTTGTAAAATAACTGAGGGAAAAAAATAACGATAGCTAGTAGTAATGCTAAACAGATAAATGCCCACAACAGTACATACGCAAAAACATACCAACATAAGTATGTTCTTTGTTGAGAAAAAGCCCACAACATTCCTACGGCAAAAGCAAAAATAGCGGCAACGTGAGAGTATCCGGTTATAGGAGTTCCCTGTAAAAGTAGTGGTAGAGATGCCAAAGTAACCAAGAAAAAAGCAATGACCCATAGTCGAGAAACGCCAATGCGCGATGAAAATTTTCCACACAACCAGGCGTAGGCAAAAAGTCCACAAAGAATACCTGACATCCCCGCTCCGACCTCTTGTGTACTTTGGGTTTTTATGTGTATAGGAAGTAGGTAATCCATCGTCTGGGAAATCACAGCGATCACCAAAACTTGCCATAGGAAAAATCGCCCGCCAAAGACACTTTCGATTTTTTTCCCGAAAATATATAGTAGGAGCATATTTATGGTAAAATGCCACCACGAAAGGTAACTAAAGTTTAAAGTGAAAAAACGCTGTCCAGAGAAGATGTTTTCTAGCTCTATTTTGTAAAGAAAAGTGACACTGCTAATCGCAATAAGTGACAGTGTGACATAAATGGGCTTTTTTTGCATGTATTCGTCTTTGTACATAGATTTGCGCCTTAAGTGTATCCACAACTACAATCAAAATACCACAGACTTTATGGCTTTCGTTCGTTTTTGTTGATCATTTATTTTCATTTTTTATTTCTTTTTCGACCTGTTGAGGCGTTTTACCTCGTAAAAGGAGTCTGATTCTTTTGGGCGTTTCGTCTAAGGCAATGGACGAATAGTGATATGCTTTTTCTTCGTTTTTTTGCCAGGCGTAAATTGCCGCAACAGTATCTAAATAAGATTTGTCATTTGATTTTTCTAATATTTTTAGATACTTTTGCGATATTTTTTTTACATCGTTATTTTCGTAGGCATCCCATAGTATTCTATTTGTAAGCCTTTCTAAAATTTTATTGGTTTGCGATTGCCAATACCAATTGCTTGCGTTTGCAAATTCAACTAGTGCCGGGATGAGTTTGTCACTCACTTTTACGAAATCCTTATCTGTTCGTTTAACCTTTCCTTTAAGAGACTCAATGATGCTTAGAACATCTATAACCGTTATTTCATCCATGGTGACATTTTTCTTTCCCATGCGAGCCAATGCTTGTGCAACGTTTTTTCGCATCTCCTACGCATAAAAACCGTGACGATTTACCAATGTAATTTTTACCAATAGAAAAACAGATAAACCGTTTTCTGTCGTCAATTACTACAAATTCATTTTACCAGGATCACCTACACAGATGAAAGCTCCCCACAAATACGGATCAGGCGACTTGCCTGTATCGCGCAGTTTCTGAATCATCTCAAGTTGTGTTTCTCTAAGAGCAGTCGCTTTTTCACTACCACGGAGTATTTTGCGATAAAAACCCACCATCAATTCCTTTGTTTCCTCATCAGGCACTTTCCATAAACTGGCAATGAGAGTTCTTGCTCCAGCGATGATAAATGAATGGCGCAGTCCATATACTCCCTGGCCAATCTTGACCTCACCTACGGCCGTTTCGCAAGCGGATAACACCACTAGGTCTGTACCAAACAGATCCATACCTGTGATGTCCAAAGCGGTGAGCAAGCCATCTTCTGCGTCTGGTGCAGGTTGTTTGTTTTCAAAAAACGTGTTGGCACCGGCTAGTGCCAAACCTGAGCGTAGCAATGGATTGCGAAATTTTTCTCCGCGAAAAATGGGCGATTCGTTTAGATCTTGCATTTCGTCTAAATCTGTTTCTTTTTGTTGTTCGTCAACCATGAAAAAGCCATGCGTGGCAAAGTGTAAGATTTGCGGAGCTTGCAATTTTTTGATCGCAGAATCTAGTGCTTTTTCTTCCATCAAAGATGTGTATTCACGCGGCAACATCTTACCAATGGTGACTCCCTCTTTGTGAGTAGCTGCAAGAGGAGGGAAGTAGTATTGCGCTTTGGTTTCTTGCACTTTGCGTTGAATGGTTTGTCCCAGTTCGGCAACGATGCTTTGAGGGATGGAGTTTCTAATGTCCGTATAGCTCTGATCGCCACTCAGAGAAAAATCAGGATTGGCAATAACAACAGGTTGCGATTTGGGAGCGGTTTGATAACCAAATCGCAAAAGATCTTTGCCGCTATCTATGTAACTGATTTCGTAGTCTTCAACCACAAATCGCTCATTGGGTTGTGGTAAAACTTCGAATGGTAGAAGGCATAATCCGCCATCAGGAGAAAGAATCAGGCGTTTGCAGTCTTTTGTTTTGCGTAAAACAGGAGCAAATACTTTTTGGAATAGTTGTTCTCCGTATGCATCTTGTGTTTTTACGGTTGTATTTTCTGCTGGTAAAACATCTTCCGCAACAACATGTATTTTTCGTTCCCCTGTTGTCAGGTGTTTTTTGTATTTGCTAATGAGTTCATCAATTTCACTCGCCGCTCCTAAATCGACAAAGGCGAGTTCTTTGGATATTTGCTCGTTGTAGATGACGATGGCAATGTAGCGTTCATCGAGGTATCTCATAGACTCTACATCTACTTCGCGAAAACAAACAAAATCAACAAGTAAGGAATCTGCGGGAAGGAGTTTGGCGATTTCTCTGTGAGAAACATGAGTTAACTTCTTTTCGAGCTCTAACTCGGGAACTTCTGCTGCGAGAACGCGCTCTAGTTGCTCTTTTTCGGCTTCTAGTTTTGCAATTTGCGTAGAAGACGCATCGGTAGAAGCTAGAATCAGTTGCGCTATTTGCAGTTTTATTTGCCTTAACTTTGCAAAACTTTCTTCTAGATCAGGACGTTGTTGCGTAAAGAGGCTATCTCGTTTGATAGAAGTAAGTTCGCGATGTAAAGACTTGCGCTTTAAAATAAGATCACATACTTGCGGGGAAAAAATGTGTAAAACTTTGTAGCTCTGATAGAAAATAGAAAGAAGCGTAAAATATTGTATTTCAAAAGTGTCAATGTATTTCTCCAGGCGCTTTTCATCCCCGATGGAAAATATACGCAAAATCATTTTATTGTGTACATTCGCGGCTTTTAGCATATTGAATAATGCGGACTGTTTCTTCTTCTGACGATATTGGAGGTGGGCAAGGTTCTCAAGACTAGTGGCGTAATCAGGGTGTTCTGTTCCTAGGATCTTTCCGCGTAAATTTACTGCTTTTGAAAATAGCTCTGAGGCTATTTCATAGTTTCCTGTTTTGTCATATAACTTAGCGAGGTTGTTTAATGCGGTTACATAACAACGATCATTTTTACCATGTGTTTTTTGTATAATTTCGCTGGCTTTTTTTTGTAGCACAAGTGCTTTTTTATACTCTTTTTTTCTATACAGTAAAATAGCGTTTTGACTCATTTGCAACGCATTGGTAAAATTTTCTTCTCTGCCTTGCAAAAAGGCAGCGATGATTTCCTGCTCGTTTACCTGTTGTTCTCTCTGTGCTTGTTTAAGTCTTTCTTGCTCTACAATAAGATTTAAAGTATCTACATCCAAACTTATGGTCACCTGCAGATTTTCGACCTCTGTGTTTTCTGGTAACTCACACAAACTTTGTTGTTCATTCAACAATTCGATTTCATTTATTAGCGTGTTTACTTCTTGAGATTTTCTTTGTTTTTGGTATAGCTCTAGCTCATTCATTAGGCAAGCTTTGTATTCAGGATGATATTCTCCCAGAACGTCATGGTATATTTGCTTTGCTTTCTCATAGTATTTTTCGGCCTTGTCGTATTCATCAATTTTGTAATACATTTTTCCCATTTGGTTTAAACAAGAAGCATATGCAAAGCTATTTTTTTCGTTCATTTGTTCAACAATATTTAATATTTCAGTATAGATAGGTTCGGCTTTTCCATATTCACCTATTTGACTGTATAAATTTGCCAGTTCTATGTGGTTAAAAATGTAAATTAAGTGATTTTTTCCCAAAACGTTTTCTATTACTTGCATATTCTCGCAAAAGAATTCTTCTGACTCTTTATACTTTCGCATTTCTTTAGATAGCAAGGCAATATCACTGACTAGGGAAATGTAAATAGAGTTATGTGTTCCTAATGTAGTTTGTGTCTCTTCAATCAGTTTTATATAAGTATCCTCTGCTCTTGGGTATAGTTTTCTTTCTACATAAAAAGAGGCTAAGTTACTCAACAACTCAAGTTTCGAAACGTTTGTTTTTGCGAGTTGAATAGCCTCCAAATGAGCTTCTTCTGATTTATCATAATTTTTGCTATCGTGGTACATTCTTGCCAGACCCTCCAATAAATATTCATCATGAGGATCTTTATTGATTTGCTTTTTTATCGTTTGAAAGGCTTCTTCTCTGAGTTTTTTGCTTTTCTCTTTTTCACCTTTTTCATCAAGCCAAGTGGCGTATTTATTTAGTATGATGGGGTGGTCTACTTTCGAGCGTGCTTCTGTATAGAGTTGCTCTGCTTTTGTATATTCACCTATTTGTTGATATAAGTGTGCTATTTCGCTCATTAATTCAGCGGTTTCAAAATATAGAGTTTTGTTCTGCATAACACTTAAGCATCTAAGATAGAAAAATTCTGCTTTTGTATATTGTCGTTGGCGTGCATATAACCGTGCTCTGTTTCTCAATAAGCGAATTTCTAAAAATATTTTTGGTTCTAATTTTTTACGTGAAAGAATGAAGGTAAAATTACTTAGTCCAAGAGTTAAAGGAGCTGCGATTGCCCACCAATATAAGTTTTGCCTGCCAAAGTTATTTTGATCTTGGCCTAAAGTATCTAACCAAAGTGGAACTAGAAAAAAATTGCTGAGACCCCAAGTAATAGTGGCCGCGATTATTCCCACTAAAATAGCTTTTATCCTACCTTCGCGTGCTTTTATAAAAACAAACGTTGCGAAGAGCGCATTTGCTATTTGGAAAATAACAAACACAAGTAGTCTTTTATTTTTGTTAACTTTCATATTTTCAAAATAAGTTTGCTTAGCATTTTTCCACATTTTACTCTGAACATTATTTTCAGGGGATGGGGATCGAAAAGAAAATTGAGTATTTTCCTCCATTTTCTTTGGTGAAAAAAAGAATAGAAAAATGAAAGGTAAATAGACAAAAAAAAGCACTAAAATAGCTTGATAATTAATTTTCCATTTAGTTAAGCCATGTCGTATTTGTTCTTCGCGTTGGTATACTTTTCCTTTAAAGAAACAAAGCATGATAGCATTGGTAAAACCATAACTTATAAAAGCAAATATGGACCAGTAAAAAGCGTTTCTCTGCGCAAGGCGTGCAAAATTTATAGCAATGACAACATTTGCAACACAAGTCACAGGAATAATATAATGAGCAAATGTTGAAGAATCTTCCAGTTGTGAAAAAGCGACACTAGCCATCATTAAGAAAAGTGGAGTAAGACTTAACACGAAACGTAAAAAAACTTTTTTTTTGATGCAAATATAAATGCAACAAATGAAAAAAACACTTATAAGAATAAAGAGCAAAACGGGAATCATCATTTAAGTTTTACCTTCTAAATTTATTTCAAGAAATCAATACTATTCAATAAAATCATTGTCTTCGGTCATGCAAAAAACAATCTCTTGCTGGCCGGTCGATAACACATCGCGATTACAAAGCAAAGTAGGCTCTTGAATAACCTCACTATTTATCTTTGTGTATCCACTTTCATCCGGAATGACATTCCATCCCTCTTGCGCGGTAACAATGCGAAACGCCCCATTCATCCCCGGTAAATTGACATCTGCCTTTTTTCCGCCGATCGTCACCTCACGAATCACCTGCACATAACAATGGTGAACATGATTATCCACACGCTCTACACAAAGACAATTTACGTTCTGAGTTTCCAGATCGCGAATTGTTGTTAACTTGAGTTGTAAACTTTCTTGCGCCAAACGAATTTGCATTGTGTCTTTTAATGTAAACAACGACTCTTTTTCGATTTCATTTCCCTCTAGAGTAAAAATGCCGTTTTTTCCCAAGCGCTCGACATAAAACTGATTGTTACGCAGTACAAAGTTGCCGTGATGTTGGCTAATTTTTTTGGTGCGCGCCCAGTTTCCAGGATCGAGTTCCTGGCTACGCAGCGGCAAAACACGCATGGTGATATCGACATCGGGGTTCTGTGATTTTTTCGCTTTACCAAAACCCACTCTGGTTTTAGCGATGAGAAAAATCTTGTGTTGTTTTTGTCCATCGTGATACGTTAGTACCGTGCGGGGTAGTGACCATTGATCTAATTTTTGCGAAAATTCAATCGATTGTTGTAATTCATCTATTTTTTGAACCCACGCAGCGGTAAAAGACAGACCGTCTTGTTGAAGAACGCATAGCCATTCGCGTAGCTTTCCCCGCGAAACTAGGTACTGAGTAATTTCGCGATAATAGTCAAAGTCCGCCTCTTTTTCGGGAATGCGCGAAGTGTTGACATCAATAAAGTCTAACGCGTGTTTCGCTTCTTCGCGCTTGAGGAAATTGTCGCAGCAATCTCTCACTAGTTGTAATACTTCTTTTGCTTGCATCTTTTCTCCTTTTGATTATTTCTTGCGCACAAAACAACCCACATCTGCTTCTACGTCGGTACTCATCACACCAACACTACTCGCAGGAGCATTGTTTGTTACCGGTGACTCAAACGCAGGGGCAACGGTAGCGCAATCTCCTACAGATGGGAGAGTGATTTTTTGTTGTTGAGTCGTGGCAGCTACGTCCAGTTCATCCACGTAGCTATCGGGAAGTTTTACAACGGTTAGCGTAAGAACATCGGCGATGTTGATGCGATCTCCAACATCAATGGCGAACTTTTTATCGCGCATCGCTTGTTGTCCATTGACCTTTGTACCAAAAGTACTATGATCGCAAATAAACATGCCACTGAAACGACACATAAGAGTTAAGTGATTACGACTAATGGCACGACTGGCTTCGTCGTTACCGTGAACGCGAATCACTACGTCATTGCCTTTTTGTCCAGGTTTGCGCTTTTGCCTTCCTATGGTGATTTCGTTTTGATCTGGTAAGATGTATATGTAATCAGAACCAGCTATTTCTAAACCTATTTTCATTTTTTCTCCGTTTTGCTGTGAGAACCAATTGTCTAATCATTCGCGAAAATCTATAGATTATTTTAGAGTTGTATCAAAGATAGTCAACAAACAAGCGCAAAAAAATATAAAAAGCTATTTTTTTATTTTTCTTAAAAGTTTTATAATATCTGTAAATCCGATTCTCTAACGTTTTTGGTTGGTATAAAACCACAGAGGTCTCAGAGAAACAATTATAAAAAACTAAATAGAAACAGTATTCTTTCAAAAAACAAATAAGTCTTATATTTGTAGTGGTTTACAGTATTTTACTTTTTTGGAAAAGAAAATTTCTCTGTGGCCTCTGTGGTTTCATTTTTTTCTTTGTGTAATATGACCATCAAATCCAATAGAATCAGCTGTAAATCTTACTCTAGCGAATTGGTCGCAGAGAACTTGTCATGGAGTAAAACCAGTCATGAGTTTGCCAACAAGCGTTAACAGATCTAAAAATCCAATAGAGATGAAGTTAGACGCGGAGTCTTTTGATCACATGCAATATAAAGTCAAAATCCCACCGAGATATTGGCTATTTGGTTTTTTCACATATCCTTTTTGGGGATTTTTTGGCAATGTAAAAATCCTTGTCGTGGATGAAGGCTTTATTATTACTGGATACAAAATGGCGAAAAATACCTTGTTTTTCTTTCTCACTTTTCTTTTAGGTTTTGCCATTTTCCATATGCTGTTATGGAAAGTGATTCCCATAGTATGGGTGGGAATTTTAGGAATCGCAGGTATGCATGGTGTCAATACACTTCGCGTTACCTTAGGAGAGATTACTTTACCGTTTACTTCCTTCTCATATGTAAAAGCATCAATAGACTTGGACGACCGCGTAAAACCACAAGTAGACGTTTGTGTGTCGATGAGATGGAAAAAAGTGCGACAGAAATTTATCTTTCCCGATGTAGAACAGGCAGAGTCTTTCATGGCTCTTGTGCAAAAAAAATCGATCAAACACACGGCAAAGGCACGAAGCCCTTTTACATACTCTGTGATCGTTGTCTGTTCTATTTTATTCTGGCTGTCCTCAAACGCTAATGAGGTAGATTCTCCTCTTTCTTGGGCCATTTGCAATTGGTTCTCCGGTCACAACTATTTCCGTTGGTCGGATATTTTGTGGATTGAACCGTGGACGCTCTTTTCTACCGCTTTTATTCATGAAAATTGGCCAGCATTTCTGACAAGTATCATTGCTTTTTACTTTGTTGCGCGAAGAATTGAGATCAGTAAAGGTCGGGTTTTTCTATTTTGGCATATGCTTCTATTCGCCGTAGTTGCCAACGTTGTAAGCCTAATTATTTATGACCTTAATTTTGGCGGGATGCTCGGAGCGACTTGTGGGCTGTTGGCGTACAGTTGGATGCAAAAAAAGCAACTGCGCACGCATAAATATTTGGTTTTTTACTTTGCCATAGCCATATGGAACAGCATTCCTCTTCTTTTGTTTTTATTTTTTCAACGAGAATGTAAACTTTTTACAACAGTTGACTTTGGTGTTTTGTACAGTTATGTATCCAGACCATTTGATCTTTCTTTGGGGACTTGGATGCACAGTGGATTAGTGGCGAGTTTTCTTGGTGGCTTGGTTCGCTATTTTTGGAAAGAAAATCGCAAATACTTCTATACCGCGATTTTATTACTTCTTTTTTATGTTGTGGCCTTTAGTGTTGGCATAAAACATTTCCGCTTGTATTTGTTGTTTTGCTTTATGTACATAGTTGAAATGATTCTTTTGTTCTATTTGTGCCGTTCGGAAAAAACTCCCCAGGTAAGGAAAACGACAAACACCACGCAATCTGCTAATATTTGTAACGGATACAATCAATGACTATAAATTCATCTTCTAGAATCCCATTCAAATAAAAGCATCTTGGTTTTGATCAAATGAATCGGAGAAAACGGTTCAAAAAATACATTTTTGTATTTCCCAACAGGTCTTGAGACTTGTTATTACATGCGATTAACAATATAAAAACAATATAAAACCAAAAAAATATAAAAATGCATTTAATTTATTTTGTGAAAAAAATTATACTAACATTTTCCCCAGTTCTAACGGATTTGGTGGTCATCGTCTAAAACAGCTAAATGTTGTACTTTTTTGTTCTGGAACTAGAAAACTACTTTAGGGTGTCATCCCTTGCTTGACAAGGGATCCAGTGAAACTTTTTTGGTGGTCATAGATATATAGTCGAAAATTTTATACAACTAAACTACTTATTATCCTCATGAGAATGGAATCCAGTATTTTAAACTGGTAGACCAGGTAACAAAAGCCTAAAAATTAAGCCCATTAAACTATAACTAAAACACCATATTCGCTACTTTACTTGGTAACGTTATTCAATAAGGAATTATGTAATGGATCAACAAACATCTCCGATTGAATTAGAAAATGATTATTGCGAGTACATCGTTTTTATCCCGCCTAAAAAGGAAGCTTCCTGGTTTGTACGTTATCCGTTTTGGGGATTTTTTGGTCATGCCAAGTTTCAGCTTTTCGAGGAAGGCATTATTATTAGCGGCGAAAGAGTTGCCAGTGGATGTTTATTTTTCATAATGAAATCCCTCGTTGTGTCCGCCGTACTGATACTGTTACTCACCAAGGCAATAGCTCCTATGTGGTGCTTTCTTTTGGGAGGCATGGGGATGTTTGCAATGCAAACTTTACAGCGAACACCAGGAGAAATTACGTTACCTTTTGCGTCTTTGGAGGTAAATGTAGGTAGTGATTTTTTTTGCTCTGAAAATGAAGAATATAGAGAGATCAAAGTAACAGCAACAATTTTTGACAGAAAAGTAAAACAGAAAATTCGCTTTGAAAGTCACACACAGGCAAAAGAGTTCTATCGTGACCTGTTACAGAGAAAAAACAGCGAAGATCTTTCTTCCGTTGACAAAAAACACCTCGCACTTCTTGCTGATATAAATGTCAATAATCAAAAAAGAATAAACACCGTCAAAAGAAATAGTCGTATTTTAATCAGAATAAAAATGTTTGTAGCTGTGTGCATTTTGATAGCTTTTGTTTTGCAAATTCTTTTTAGTTATATCCAACAGAGGATATCAGAAAATGAAAAAGCAGCGGTGTATTTTTTAAATTACCTCGTTAATGCCCAATTAGTATTTAAAAACAGCGGCTGCTGTGACCAAAATAACAACGGAAGTGGTGAGTATGGTTTTCTGCAAGAATTGGCAGGTGTAGTAGAAGTGAGAGGACGCAATCAATATATGGACCCTCCTTTTATAGATGAGAATTCTTTTGAAAATGATTTATTGGAGTTCAATGGATACTACTACTGTTGTTATCTACCAGGAGATGAGAAGGCGATTTCTTTTTCTGAAATTGCGGTGGCAAAATCAGACGAACATGTCATCGAGAGTCAAGAATCATACTTTATTATTTATGCTTGGCCTACAATAAATAAAGGGACTGGAAGAAAAGCATTCGCTATTAACCAAGAAGGCGAGTTCGTTTATACTCGTGAGCATCAATATAGCGGTGAATATTCTGTACCTCTTGCAAACGCAGCTTTCCACAAGGATGCTTTTGATTCTGGGAATGTCAAAGGTATTTTGGCAAAAAGTAGCCGGGGATTAGATGGAAACGAGTGGCTTCCTGGGCGTTAACTTACTAAACAAGTTGCTTTTTTCAAATAAATGATCGAGCTTACCGTCAAAATGAACTCTTTAAGTTATTAAGTCTTTAGGAATGTTTACGATGAAAGTAGAACAAGTCAATTACATACTCGAAAATTTATTAAATCGCGATTGGAATCGCCGTGCCAATGCAGCGGAGGCTTTAAATCTTGTAGGGGGGCATGCCGAAAGTGTCCCCTACGATAAAAGTTTAAGCTCTATCGGTGGGATTCACGCGCGTTTTGCCAATGCACGCTTTTTGTACACGGTTTTGTTGTTTACTGTGTTTGCAGCTGTTATTGTCGCGATTATCTATGGGTTTTCGGTTTACAATCCTCGGGCAAGTAGTGTTGCCCAACGTTATGCGACAATGTCAGAGGCGCAAATTAGTATTGCTGCAACTTGTGAAATTTTGTTGTTTCTAAGCATTATTGTTGGTGCACTTGTCGCGAGTGCTTATAAAGCATCCGTGAGCAACTTAAACGCTGCCATTGATAATTCGCTCAACTCTGGTCTTCTTGCGGACAAAGATGTTTTAGCGCTGACGCAGATTCGTTTATGGGCAAATAGTGGCTCGTTGGATTTGTCGTTGAAGGTTGCAGAAATGCAGTTTCACTTTGGAAAAACACAAGAAGCGGTCAAAATCTTGGAAACAATCGAAAAAGGAAATCCATTTTCTTCGCGACTTTTGCTGTTGTTGGTTCAAGTGCATTACGAAGGGGATCATCTAAAACGCGCGCAAAGCACTGCTCAAAGAATATTGCGCAACGATCCTAACCACGTAGAAGCGCAATTTTTTTTACAACTCATTAGTGAAACGACCAACTCTCCTTTACCAAGCACCAAAAAAGATGAAGAAGGAAAGTCCTTAGGAGATCTTGTCACACAAAAGCGAGTTCCCAAGGAATCGATCATCGAGAGTTATGGCGATATGGTGACGGTGCGAGGATTTGATGCGGGTAAGGAAGAGCTTCTAGTGGGAAGAAAGAAATACAAGCTTACTTCAGGCATGGTCATTGGTGGATATCACTTTGAAGAGTGTCTGGGCGAAGGGAGTTTTGGCTATGTGTGGAAAGTGAGCAGAGATAACAAAACATATGCGGCGAAGATTCCACGTAGTCAAAAAACCATCCAGACTTTAATCAGGGAACCGCGATTGTTGAAGAATGTTGAGCACGCTAATTTAGTGCGCTTTTTGGGCACAGAGCAAAGCCAGGGAGTGTTCATGCTATTGATGGAGTTTTTAACAGGCGGCTCTTTGCGCGATAAGCTACAAAAAGAAGGTAAGTTGTCTCCACAAGAAAGTATCAAGATATGTCGCCAGGTACTCTCTGGTGTCCTCGCTCTTCATCGATTAGGCGTAGCACATCGCGATATCAAACCAGAAAACATATTGTTTGATGCAGAGGGAAATGCCAAAATTTGCGACTTCGGAATTTCGCGTCTTTTGACAGCAGAAACAAGAGGAAAAGTAGATATTGGTGGTACGTATTTGTACATGAGTCCGGAACAAATACGTGGTAGAGTCACTCCCAAATCGGATATCTGGTCGGTAGGAGTGATGTTGTATGAGATGATTTGCGGTGAGCATCCTTTTTGTGGCGATACACCATTTGCTTTGATGAGTCATATTGTTCATGCGCCAGTACCGAAAATTTCGTCACTGAATACCTGATATAACATCATCGCTTATACATTCAACCAAAATAACAAGATTATTTTTATCGAAGACGATTTGCCGTTAGAAGATTTAAAAACCGTCAAAAAATTACCCGTACAAGATCAGAAGAAATGGCAAGATTTTTTGGATAGAATGGCGTACCATTTTCGCAAATGCGAACTTGTAGATTACATGAGTTTTTTTGAGAAAAACTTACGTTTACGATGGCGAAATGTTTGGGGCTGTTACCACTCGTTATCCGTTTACTACAGAAAAAGACGATGAACGTCCCGTTATTATGGGCTATGAGTTAATGAAACGTTTAGGACTCAAACGCGGAGATGAAATTGCACTTATAACCGGGAAGCGTGATCAAATAAACGGTGAATTAAAACCCATCTCGCGAAAATTTGTTGTTGGTTCTTTTCGTTGTGGTTGGCAAGAGGTAGACGCAAGAATATGTTATACAAGACGCTCTGATTTTAGAAAACACATTCATCTATTGAGGTAGATTCGTCATTTTCCCCCTATAAAAATAAGGGTTTTCCTTAGAAGAAATTTCGACTTTTCTAGTAGACATACAATCTTGAATTTTATATTCTATTCCTTTAAATTTAAAAATTTAAGAATTACAAGTATATGATGAAAAGTTTGTTTTGTTCTTCGTTTGTTCTTCCACGATGCTTTATGCACAACAAGTCATTGATAATCACCTGATCATAAACGGCAATGTAGTGTTTGTAAACCAAATCCTGAACAGCGTTTTTATGTTGTATAGAAAATCGAAGAGCTAACGCTCTACACCATTCAAAAAGAAAAGAAAATTGCAACGCTAGAAAAAAACAACCAACAAAAAATAGACGACTTACAAAAACAAATCAATTCATTGCGAGAAATAATAAAGCCAAAGTAAGTATAACAACCCTATGTAAAATTTAAATGAATGTAGTCCTCGAATAGGAGACTATATTCATTTGTAACTCAAAAAAGATAAATAAACATGACACTAAAAAAATACATTTTTTAGTGTACTTGCCTTTACTTGCAATTGACAGCAAGTACTTCAGAACTAAGATATAGTCAACAAGGAAACAACAATGAAAACCAAATTTTTTAGCGCCATTGCTATTCTACTTTTATCCATTTCCATTTTTGCCGATTCTTCCATCACTATTTTTGAAGAAGATTTTGAAAAATACACTACATTTGGAAAACTTTCCGACGTTTCCCATTTATGGGAAGATTTTGTTCCCAATTATGGAAACGAAATTTATATTGCAAAAGCAGTGAGCAATAACACTCAAGGAATAGCTCCGCAAGGTCGCCATGCCAATAAAAAATTCAACCGAGTATATTCACGTATTTATTTTCCACATAGTTCGCGATATGTTCTATCTTTCTACGCACGCACTAATTCTGCTAGTAACAATTCGGGTCTTGGATTTTCTATCAACAGCAAAGATCATGGTGGTGGTTGGTATTGCAACAATGGTCAGTGGTTATTTGATGTACGCTCAATAACAGGAAATCCTCAGGCGCAATTCCGGTCTATTTCCTGCGACCACAGTAAATTTGCTCATCTAAAAATCATTCTTGATATGGAAAATGGTACAATATTTGGTAGTGTCAACAATGGTAATGAAACACCAAAATTTTCGGTAGATTTTCAAAAAGTGAAACTGTATGGACTTGTAATTACAGAAGACAATCGTTTTGGTGGAATGGAAATTGACAATATTCTGATTACAGCACCGGTTGCTGATTTTACTTTTGCAAAAATTAAGGGTAACACTGTTAATCTTTTAGAACTAGAAAGTTCGTGGGGAGAGACGGATATTTTGTTTCGTAACCCACTAAACAATCAAAGTTGGCAGGTTGGCGTTAGTGACGTGGGGCTATACTTTCATGAAGACAAAGCTTCAGCTTACCGATTTGTGAT
Organism: Candidatus Uabimicrobium amorphum; assembly: GCF_009002475.1. Lineage (GTDB taxonomy): Bacteria > Planctomycetota > Uabimicrobiia > Uabimicrobiales > Uabimicrobiaceae > Uabimicrobium > Uabimicrobium amorphum. The sequence goes on along the minus strand of NZ_AP019860.1, from coordinate 6,509,254 downwards.
GAAAAATGGAAATGTCGGCATTGGTACAAAAAACCCTACGGATGCTCTGGATTTAAGAGGTAATTTGAATGTCGTTGGCAATGCGAAAATCAGTGGTGGTGTGGATGCATCTCATGGCATCATCAAATCCAATATTCGTTTTGGCACTCCAGGAAAAACTTGGCAAGCCGGAGTGAACCAATATGGTTTTTTCTTTCACGAAGATAATGTTCCTGCTCCTTCGCGTTATAGGCTAGTGATGAACAATGGTCGTTTGGGAATAGGAACTAAATTACCAGAGAGTGATTTGCATGTGAACGGAGATACAAAAATTAATGGAGGAGTAGATGCATCTCATGGCATCATCAAATCCAATATTCGCTTTGGTACTCCAGGAAAAACTTGGCAAGCCGGAGTGAACCAATATGGTTTTTTCTTTCACGAAGATAATGTTCCTGCTCCTTCACGTTATAGGCTGGTGATGAACAATGGTCGTTTGGGAATAGGAACTAAATTACCAGAGAGTGATTTGCATGTGAACGGGGATACAAAAATCAACGGAAATATAAGGACTCATGGTCACGTTCATACACAAGGCAACGACGTTTATTTTCACACCGACAGTGGTGATTTTTTCCATGGCATCGGAATGTATCATAAAGATCGCAAGTTTAGTAATGTTGACGTCAACGGACCTGTCGTTTATGGATTCAACGGTGGTGCACTTGGTAGTGCCGATGGTGGACAAAAAATAGCTCTTCGATGGGATAATCAACGAAATGTTTCTGTAACGGGTAGCTTAAAAGTCGTGGGAAACGTTAATGCCAACACTCTCAATCTAAACGGTGGTGGAACAATAAAACGCGTCTACGACGATGGCCGGTACTCTTTGGAAATTTCTTCTTCAAACTTACACCTCAACAATATGGGAATTTCAACAAAAGGCCGAGATGTCTATTTTCATAAAAGCGCTAGCGATTTTTTGCATGGAATCGGAATGTACCACAAAGACCGAAAATTTAGCAATATGGATGTAAATGGTCCTGTCGTTTATGGATTTAACGGTGGTGCTCTTGGCAGTACCTCTAACTCAAAAAAAATCGCTCTTAGGTGGGACAGCAATCAGAATGTTTCTATCAAAGGTAATCTAACTACAAATAAAACCTTAAATGCCAACGATGTATCAACAAAAAGTCTAAACGTAACCGAAAAATTTGATGCTAAAAGCCTACATATAGACAAAGATGGTTGGATTGGAATGAACACTGCTCCCGTTAAGGACTTTACTCTTGCAGTGAATGGACGTATTGGAATTGGTGTAACCAAACTAGCCGATGCTGCAACAAAACTAGCGGTAAAAGGAAAAATCACCGCTGAAGAAGTGCGTATCATAAAAATGGATAACTGGGCTGATTTTGTGTTTGCCGATGACTACTCACTTCTTCCGATCGACGAGTTAGAACAGTCGATTAAACGCAACAGACATCTTCCAGATATTCCGTCGGAAAAACAGGTAAAAGAAAAAGGAATTCAACTAGGAGAAATGCAAGCCAAACTTCTACAAAAAATTGAAGAACTGACACTCTATACTATTCAACAAGAAAAGAAAATTGCGACAGTACAAGAACAAAAACGACAATTAGAAAAGCGTGTACAACTGTTAGAAAAAAAATGGCAAATGATGGAAAAGTAGTTAAGCCATTATTTGACAAATTATCACTTCAAGTACAAAATGACCTAAGCAAACATAAAAAATTTACTTAGGTACGAAAATCACAAGCACAGAGCACGAAGAAAATAGTAAGCAATGTTTTACGAATAATTTTGTAAGACAGTTTTGTTTCTTTTGTGCTCGGCTTTTTATTACTCAGGAAAATAAGGAAAACAATCATGAAGCAAGTACTCTTAACTGTTTTATTTTTGTTGGCTATCGCGGTACAAGCGCAACAAGTGGTCAACAACAACTTGACGATAAAAGGATCATCACCAACACTTGAATTTCAACGTCCAGGTTGGGATATTAGTAAAATATATCGAGAAGGGGCGCATTTAAAAATATTCAATCGCAATGACCACCCTACGGGAAATATCACACTACAGACGCGTACCAGAGGACTGTTAATTGTACAAAATAACACTGGTAACGTTGGTATTGGTACGACAACTCCTTCTGCGAAACTCCAGGTCGAGGGAAATACGCTCGTTAACGGTGGCCTTGATGTAAATGGTAATACAACAACCTACAAAGTTCATTTTCGTGGTAGCGATATGTGGATGGACCGCGATAGCGATAAAATTCGCATTCGCAATGGCGGAAAAGTTCTTTTTGAGATGGGAAAGTACCTAAAAATTCGAGGTGACAACCGTAATATCACCATTGAAGAGGCCGACTCTCCGGGAGCATTTCTCATACTGGGAAATGCCACAGGAAATGCTGGCCAGTTTGCGCCAACAATCGCGATGAAAAGTAATCGAAAAACCGATATGGCGAACCTTATTTATGCATATGCGATGAATGAAGCGAGTGACAGCCCCATACTCAACTTTATCTCAAGAATGGAAAATGGCGATGTAACACAAAGAACTCTATTTCGATTTGCAAATAACAGAACTTCGGTTCTTGAAATTGAAGCAAATGGGAGCGTTGGTATTGGTACGACAAATCCTTCTGCGAAATTGCATGTGGAGGGTGATACATTTGTGAATGGTAATGTAAAACTGAGCAAAGTGAATTTTCAAGGCAGTGATATGTGGATGGACCGCGATAGCGATAAAATTCGCATTCGCAATGGCGGAAAAGTTCTTTTTGAGATGGGAAAGTACCTGAAACTTCGAGGGGACAACCGTAATATCACCATAGAAGAAGCCGACTCTCCGGGAGCATTTCTGGTGATGGGAAATGCCACTGGAAATACTGGCCAGTTTGTACCCACAATCTCTATGAAAAGTAACCGAAAAACCGATATGGCGAACATTATTTATGCATATGCGATGAATGAAACAAGTGATAGCCCCATACTCAACTTTATCTCAAGAATGGAAAATGGCAGTGTAACACAAAGGACTCTATTTCGATTTGCAAATAACAAGACTTCGGTTCTTGAAATTGAGGCAAATGGGAATGTAGGTATTGGGACTGCAACTCCTTCCGCGAAATTGCATGTGGAAGGTGACGCAAACATCACCGGAAATATAAAGGCCAATGGTAATGTCTACACGCAAGGCAACGATGTTTATTTTCACAAAGACAGTAGCGACCTTTACCATGGGATCGGAATGTATGACAAAGATCGCAAGTTTAGCAATATGGACGTAAATGGTCCTGTTGTTTATGGATTTAACGGTGGTGCTCTTGGTAGTACCGAGGGTGGACAAAAAGTTGCCCTTCGGTGGGATAGTCAACGAAATGTTTCTGTAACAGCTAGCTTAAAAGTCATGGGAAACGTTAAGACCAACACTCTCGATCTAAACGGTGGTGGGGAAATAAAACGTACTTACATCAATGGCAGATACTACTTAAGAGTTGATTCGGAAAATCTAGATATAAGCAATATGGGAATCTCAACAAAAGGCCGAGATGTCTATTTTCATAAAAGCGCTGGCGACTTTTTCAATGGGATTGGAATGTACGACAAAGATCGAAAATTTAGTAATGTTGATGTCAACGGACCTGTTGTTTATGGATTTAACGGTGGTGCTCTTGGTAGTACCTATAACTCAAAAAAAATCGCTGTTAGATGGGACAGCAATCAGAATGTTTCGATGAATGGTAATCTCTTCGTCGCCGGACAGATCACCGGAGAGATCAATGCCAGTGGTCGCGTTCATACACAGGGCAACGACGTTTATTTTCATAAAAACAGTAGCGATTTATACAATGGTATTGGTATGTATGACAAAGATCGTACGTTTGGCTTTAAAGATGTCAATGGTCCTGTTGTTTATGGATGGAACGGCGGTGCCCTTGGTAGCACTGAAGGGGGACAAAAAGTCGCTCTTAGATGGGATAGCAAAGGCAATGTCGGAATTGGCGTAATGGACACCCAAGGTTCAAAGCTCGCGGTTAAAGGAAAAATTACCGCACAAGAAATACGCATTACCAATATGGACAGCTGGGCAGATTTTGTATTTACCGATGACTACCCACTTCTTCCGATTGACGAGCTTGAACAGTCTATTGAGAAAAATGGTCATCTGCCGAATATTCCATCGGAAAAACAGGTAAAAGAAAAGGGAATCCAACTAGGGGAAATGCAAGCGAAGTTACTACAGAAAATCGAAGAGCTTACCTTGTATACCATCCAACAAAACAAGCAAATCCAATCTCTACAGACGGAAAAACGCCAACTGCATGATGATAACCAAAATTTGGAAAATCGCATACAAAAGTTAGAAAAAAAATGGCAGATGTTGATGGAAAAAATAAAGTAAGGAACATACATGAAATATATTCTAATTTTATTCATTAGTTTCACGGGATTATACAGCCAAGTTCCAGGTATTCCTCGCCCAGCTGTTTTTGAGGTTAACTATGATAAGCTAATTGCCAAATACACAGTAGATTCTGAGGCGCAAAAGGTATTTGAGTATGTAGAACCTTATTTCGACGGAGAAAATAATAAATTTGGTATACGTATAAAGAAAAAAACATTTGCCAAAATTGTATCGCAAATGCCGAACAATACACTTGAAGATACTGATAATCTCCACGTAGAAGCTCATAGTTTTAAACTCGAAAAAATACAGAAAAACGGCATTGTTGTCAGTTTTGCTATTCGTGCAAAACAATTCGTTTTTGGCAAAAAAACAGGCGAAAAAAATTGCAAATATCAAGTACTGCTGTCACTCGCTGTTTCTTCAAACCATGAAATTTACTACAGACCTCCTCAGATTTTTCCTGGCGAGGTGACAGAATCAGGAATTGGCTTTGTAATTGATCGTTTACTTGATATAACGGCAAAAGTTACGACATTCATTGCTTCTGGTGGTAAAAAAAGCTATGGCTTTCTTACTATCTTACAAGCACACGGGGCATTCGTTCTCAATATAGTATCTTTCTTTACTCTTTGGGGGAAGTTAACAAACTCCATTACAACAGACCGTCTAACCGATTACCTACACCGCATAAAAGTGATTGATAATAAGGAGCAAAATATTTACCTTAAGGGTATTTATTACGATGCGGGAGGGGTCAATATACTTTTTCGCTATCCTGAGGAGATAGAAGATGCCATTTTGCAAATTTGGTCGCACACCTTTCCTCATATGATTCACGACCACTTACAAAAGCACATTCATTCACAGCCTGGTGTTAGCCAATTGAATAATTACTACGATTTTATTCACGACTACAGCAACCATAAAATACAGGCAGAAAAAGAATTTCATGTTCCTTTGAAACACGAAGTTCGTTTTCGTGGAAAAGAGATTCTTTTAAAAGAAGGCTTTTGGGTAAAAGAGGGTGGTATTTTCGAAGGTAAAAGTACACCTTAGTATTATTTAGTCATTATGGGCATAACTCGTAATTGCGAGTTATGCCCACCCTTCTTTAAATCAAAGAGCTGGGGAAAAATTTACCATGAAACAGATCACAGTAATCATCGCATTCATTTTTTGCACATCTACTTTGGCAGATCATAGTTTGCCTGTAGAAGCAACACCTTTATTCACCGAACAATACAAACGTGTGCGCAAACGCTTTTTGGAAAAGTTTGTGTATACAGGCGAAAAAGTTAACTATCCTGCCGAAATAGCCGAAGGTATTGGCATCGATGGGAGCCGCAACTATGAAAAAACGATTTTTTTTACCGACCACGGTGTATATCTGGGTTTTGCACTTCTCACTTTCGCTGCAGAGTCGCACATCTTACAACAAAAAAATATCCATAATGGGCAGACAGAAGCTTTTATTCATAAACTGCTACGGCAAGTCGACATGTTAGATACCGAAGGAGATCGCAAACATTGGGGGAAAGACACCCCGGGATTTATGGTGCGTAATCTCATTGATGATCGCGACTGGCGCCCTAAAATTTTATGGACAACTGAAAAATACAATATCAAAAGCGATTCTGAACTTTCTTTACCAGGAAGCAAGTATTACAAACCAGAAGAGTATAATCCCAATTTAAATGCGACGAGCTTTGACCAGATTGCTCATATCTTTATGGGATGCCGTGCTGTGGAAAAATGGTCTTCCAGCGAAGAAAATAAAAAACTATCGCAAAAAATAGTTCACAGAGTAATTGATCGCCTTATCGAGCAACGGTTTATTTTAAAAATGCCTAATGGAGAAGAAGTTTCCAACAATCGTGGCGGTGACGGTCGTCCTCTTTCTGGTTTTTTATGCAGTATCGCCGACGCATTTGAGGGAAAACCTCTTATGAAACCTCAAGCTGTTACGGACAAAATTGTCTTGACGCTCTATCGAAATTATCTCCCTGAAGGAAGAGTGGATTTAATGAGAGATGCTGAAAATCCTCTTGCCAAAAAATTACCTCTTCCTGCTGAACTTGCTCGTGGTCTAGTTGATTTATGGTCATTGATTTTCACTGGTAAAACGCTGACCAAAAGAGCCCAGGAAACAGAAGATAAACTACGTAATTATCCATCCGAAAGTATACGTCAGGAGATTGCAACAGCTTTAAATACCAATGTAGATTTTTTGATTTTAACTTTGATGAACTTCACCAAAGAAGATCTCAAAGAGCATGAAACCCAAGCCTTCGCAATAAATCTTGGACTCATCGCCTTCGCCTTAGACACGGCAGTCAAAGATGAAGCACTCAAGAAAAGGGCCGAAACCTTTCAGCACCCTTTTTGCGTGTTATTGCGTTCCGCAATTCACGATCGTACGATCTATTCGCAAGGAGAACTTCATAATGTGAGTAAACTTCTAACTCTCTGTACAAAGGATGGTCCTAAAGGATATCGCAAAGATAATCCATTTTGGTTTAAAGACAATCGTTGGGTACGCTGTATTGATTACTCTCCGTCAAGAGACGAAAGAGAAACAGATCAAGCGATTTACAACGGGCTTGATTTTTTGGCTCTAGAGGTTTTGCTACGTATTTTGAATAGCCCTTTTCACATACAACCCGAAATCGATTTGTTGTTTCACCACCCAGAAAAACTAACTTATCAGGCACAAAATACTATTACCGCAAGCCATAGCTTTCACCTAAAAGCAAATAACAAAACGAAATTTACTGCACAAAAAGAAATTCGTCTACTACCAGGTTTTACTGTAGAAAAAGACGGAGATTTTCACGGAAAATTGGAAAAATAAATAAAACACTCACGGCTATTTCAAGCTTAAAAAATTGGAGTTTATGATGAAAAAATTCATATTGTTCACTTGTTTCATTTTGACTTCTTTTGTTTGCACGCAAACATTGGTCTTAACTCAAGAGGAATACACGGGTTTGGGGGATCATCGTCGTATGAATACTCATATTTCCTTGTATAACAACGGATTGCTAAAAGCAAAAACAAGAGTATGGACCGCAAAAAAACTGAAAGGATTTACCGGCGGGGTAAATATATTATTCTTCAATGATAGCAAACAACTCATCCATCAAACACCACTTAAAAAATATGGTGTTGATGGTACAGGCGTGCCATTCACAAAAAGTGATGTCACAAAAAATTGGTCCACACTTATCCCGATTAATGTGTTAAATGACACGAGTTATATTGTTATTTACCAAAGACACACTCCCACACCGCGTTTTCTAGGACACTCGATAAAGGATATCGAGAAAAAAATAGGAAAAACTCTTTACGAACTTCAGGTAAAAAAAAGAAATACCTTAATGTCTTTAGGTAGCTGGGCACAGGAAGAGTTGGACAATGGATTCTCTTATATAGACCGTACTTACGACAGATTGGAAAAAGGGGCGAAAGCAGAATTAAAAAGAGGTGGTAAATATTTAATGGCACGCTATAAAGCTCTGGAAGGGTTTGTAAAAACCGGGAAAATTGATTTAAAACAAGAATGGCGCAATGGTATTGATTTTTTAGCCAGACGCGGGAAAGATTTAAAAAGAAGTGTCGAAACTGAGATCAACAATGGTGTCAAGTATGTTAAGAGAAGTTGGCTATACAAAAGATTACAGGTAGGTCTTCGTCATTTGTTTATGGAAAAAGTTCACTTCGCTTATAAGGCAACAAAAGATTCTAGAGGAAATACACTCACCGGAGAGCCTGTTTATTACGTTAATGGAATTTACACAACTCTTAATCCTGAGTACGAAGATTCTCCAATTAGTAGTGCAAAGGAAGAGGCCGATCTACTGGCCAATAAATTAAGACGTCCGGTATGGGTTATCTACAATCCCTCGGTTGTCAATCCACCAAAATATCATACTGGAACGCCTAAAGTAGGTGAAGACATTGGGGAATTTGTCTATGATAGAATATGGCCAACAGGAGTCGCTGATGCATTACATGTTCCTCATGCAAGTATCCTTCACCCACAAGAAATAAAAGAAAGATTTTCATCACTAACTCGACTTCAAAACAACCCCACAACAAGGCAGATTGCATATCTTTTATACCATGCCAAAGGTCCTATTTCTATCATCAGCTATTCCCAAGGGTGCGTCATTACAAGAAATGCGTGTTTTACTCTGACATTATTTGGTAAAAGCTCATGGATGCGTCATCATTTAGCCTGGGTTGCTTTGGGTAGTCCTTTAGGAGAAACAGAAATGCAAATCGTCGGCGATGGCACAAGAATGACTTATCCTGCCAAATTTACATCGCCATCTAATGATGAAGATTTATTTGCAAATCTTGTCGCGGGTATGGATTATTTTACTATAGGGGGAATAGAAGATCACGCGTTATATAATTACTTAGACACCTTTGACGAAAGCGATTTGTGGCCCACCAACAATGTTTCCCTACAATTGGCTTCCAGCTATGTCATAGAGTCAGAAGAACAAGTATTTCAAAGTAAGAAAATAGAAGCGAAAAGTGTGATAAAAAAAGGAACCACAACTGTTCTCGAAGCGCAGGAAGTTTTATTACTACCAGGTTTTGCTGCCGAAGACGGTAGTGTTGTTCATATAAAGTTTATTGAGTAAGATGTAACGATTAGAATAGAAAGGTCTCTGTCAAAAAAATACAATGTAATAAGATCATCAAACGGAAGTAAGGAGTCATTACAATGAGAAAAATAATAATATTTCTAGGCATAATTTTCTGCCTGGTAGATATTTGGGCATTTAAACCCAAAACACATTTATATATTGCCGAAATTGCATTGCAGGATGCGATTGATGATGGCAAAGTTCGCATTCCCTATGTAGATTATGAAACAAAAGAAATTATAGGGTATCACGATTGTACAGTACCTGCCGATATTTTACATGCGCTCAAGAATTATCCTGCTCAATATCGTGCAGGTGTAATGGGTCCAGATGCTTACCCTGATTTGATTACCGGGCAACAAGCCATCCACCCTAAATATGTGGATCGTTGGTTTCGTTATTTGTGGAAACATGCGCAAAACAAGGGGCCTGCAGTCAAAGCTTTTGTATTAGGTTATTTGACTCATGGCGCGGGAGACATGTTTGGACATACTTTTGTCAATTACTTCTCCGGAGGTGCTTTTACTTTTTCTCCTAAAAGCAATGCTGTAAGGCATATCACCATAGAAGGTTGTATCGCGAACCAAACGCCCTTGCAGCAAGCATACCACAATGTGAGTATTGCTGGCGTTGAAAATTTTATATATGAATACTTAGTGGATGCCCATGAAGATTCAGAGTTACGCAAAACGCTACTCAAAGGTGCTGGAACGGATTTCTCTTTACCGCTGTATTTTTCGAAATTGAAGACGAAATTAAAACGTTACAAACAGGATTATCATAACTGGATTAACAAACGAAATGCAAAAATAGATGGCCTGAAAAAGAAAAACCGAAGAGAAAGAGACAAATTTATACCCGATTACATTACCATTTCAGCACGGTTAGTAGAGATTCAGTTGTTAGAGGCAGAAAAAAAAACCTTTGAGCTTGGCCGTGCTCCTGCAGTGAAATATGCAGAGGAGTGGATCGATGATATAGAGAGAGGATTGAAGCGCTGGGTTCGAGTTGCACACGAAATTGCCGTTAACTTGATGCTTCACCCCAGTGGTAAATCGGATATCGAAAAAATAAAAAGCATTGCCTACGACTATATCACAAAACATCTTTTGTCCATGTATGGTGCACCTGACGTTGTTGGCGAAGCCTTGCGCAAAATAGAAGAATTCATCCAAGAAGTTATAGATTCTATTCCTGGTTTAAGAGAGTTTATTGAAGAAGTTGGCCACAAGGTCGAGACTTTTTTGAAATTTCTATTTGAAAAAACTTTTGGCATGAGCTGGGAAGAGTTTAAATCTTATTTTACAGAACCAGAAAAACGTTTCCCGATAGTTTTTTTGGGAAGACCAACTTTACAACAATTTTACACCGAACACCTTGGCATCTCTGGTCGTAATGAAAAACTATCGGAAGAAAACCTATTTCCCGCCGCACAGAACACTTTGACCATGAGTAAGTTGATTTTTCTTGATCGTTTTGAAGGCAATAAACTTCTCAAAAAGATAGGATCCCCAACGACCTTAAACCATGAAAATTTCATGTTGGGTTTCATAAAAAATTTAGATGCCGGTAGTCAATGGGATTGCTGTTCTGTAAAAATGACACTATCACAAGAACCAAACACATACCGCAATTTTTTTATGGATCAGTTGGGCGCTCTCAAAGTGCAAGCGGTGGTAAAAGACAATATTTCTCTGGACCGTATTCACGAAGGCCGCGGAATCTATGAAGCGAAAGAAACAATCACTACCACGGGTAATATGACAATAACAGGTGCGAAAAAAATACGCATGGAGGCAAAAAAAATTCAAATTGGTCCTGGATTTAAAATCGAAGAAGGGGCTAGAGTAAATTTAAACGCGAAAGATTAAATTTACTCTGCCACGCTTTTACACAGGTACTTAGCACTGTGTCAAACAAATTATGTTCAATAATGTACCTCAAATCGAAAGGAAAACAATGTATCGAATACTTTTAGTATTGTTTGTTATTTGTTCTACATTGATCGCACAAGATAGAAATGTAAATGCAAGTATCAGCGATAGATCTAATAATGGTAGCATCAACTTACGTGCGGACAATGGTGACATAGGCATACGTGGTAAAGTCATTACTTTGGTACCGCTTTCAAAAGTGATTAATACTTATGGTAGGATTATCATTCATCATGACAACTATCTCCAACTTGGTCAATCCACTATTCTACAAGAGAAAAATGGAGATGGAAGTATCTATAGTCCTAACAATTTAAGAATAACTTCCGGAAACATCAACATTGATGTCAGAAAAGGAAATTTGTATATTAATGCGCCTAATATGGGTAGCAAAAGCGTAGGGACAACATCTATTGTTTTGCAAAACCACAAAGAAGGATTTGTGTGGTCGATGGGAGCATACAAGGATGGTTATTATATTTATCGCTCCAACAATAAGCGCTACGCCCTATTTGCGGACAACAATTGCAATGTTGGACTTGGAACAACAAATCCTAAAGCCAAACTACACATTGGTGGTAATAACCCCAAAATTGTTTTTGGAGAACCCAGCACGATTTACAAATATGGTAGATATGCTATCGATATGTGGGAGGAAAAGCTAAAAGTAACTATACCTGGCCACCACACATTCCTAGAAATGTCAAAGACTTCTAGTGGAAATGCGAAAGTAAAAATAAACAGCCACTCTTCTTCGTTACTTAGCATTGTAGGATCAACTGATTTTGAAGGGAACGTCACAGTAAAAAATCGCTTGCATGTAAAAAGTAACGTAGTTGTTGATGGTGAAGATTCAACAATGGGTAGAATTTTGCGTCTAAAGACGACGACAAAGGAAGTTTCAAGTCTTTTCTTAGATACAAAAAAGCGAAATTGGGCCGTAATGTCGCACACTGGTAACTTTTATATATCTGACATCACTGGACAGAAAGATTTTTTTACAATTAACACAAATGGAAGTGTCATTCTTGGAACCAATATAAATCCTACCGGTGTACCAAGTAATAATAGACTTTTTGTTGCGGGGAATGTCAATGTAAAAGGTAGTCTTGATATTGCTGAAAATATTAAAATTACCAAACGAGAAAATCCTTTTTTAATCATTGATTCCCATGAAAAAACAGAGAGGGGCATCCAAATGAGAAATAGAGGTCGGGATGTCGCCAAAATATCTTTTTTTACACCGTTTAATCCAGATTTGGAATATACGGGGAATAATGAAGAGGAAGAAGAAGAGTTTGAAACTGACCAATTGCAACTACAACAACAAGCACATTTAAAAATCCGAGTGGGTACGAAAATACCTATGAAAATATGGAGTTACACTGGTAAAGTAAATATTTACGAAGGCTTGGGAGTAAAAGGTGGCTTGAATACCGACCGTTTGAGCGCCGATCGCGCTCAATTGAACTCGTTAAATATTGACAAAGATGGCTGGGTTGCCATTAACGCTGCTCCGAGCCCTGGAACTACTCTCGTTGTCAATGGTCACTCAAAAATCAACGCCAATCTGAATGTTTTTGGGGAAACTCGATTGAGCAAAGCGGTCACAATCAATTCAAATTTAGAAGTTTCTGGGGATACAAATGTAAACTCGATCAATGCAAGTGGAGCAAAGTTTGAGTTATACAAACCTACAGGAATTGGTATAGAGATTGGTCATGATAATGGAAATGCCCCATTTATCGGCAGTACCAAAAGTAATTATGGTTTGAATATCAAAACAAACGGCACAAAAAGAATACATGTTACCAGTGACGGTAATGTGAATATCTATAACAACTTAAATGTTTCGGACAACGTGGCTATTGGTTCAAGTTCTAGTCATGGGCATAAACTCGCGGTTAATGGTTCCATTCGTGCCAAATCGGTGACTGTAGATACGGGTTGGTCTGACTTTGTTTTTGAAGACGACTATAAGCTGATGTCTTTAGAAGAAGTAGAGGAAAAAATTGAAAAGAATGGTCATTTGCCCGACATTCCTTCCGCAGAAGAAGTCGCCAAAAATGGTATTTCTCTGGGAGAAATACAGTCTAAGTTATTGCAAAAAATAGAAGAACTTACCCTCTACACGATTCAACAAGAAAAGAAAATCAAAGTACAAAATAAAAGAATTCAACAACTCGAAAACCAAAACAAAAAAATTCACGAATTAGAAAACTTAATTCAAAAAATAATGAAACAAAAGTAATCAATTCTAACTTTTTTGGTTATTACAAAACCACAGAGATCACAGAGAGAAGTTATAAAAAACAATAGAAACATTACACTTAAAAAGAGATATGTAAGTTTTATTTACAAGTACTTACAGTGTTTTAGGTTTTTTAATAGGTTTCTCTGTGTGCTCTGCAGGAGTTTCAGTAATTAGCTAAAGATTAGAATTAACAGAAGAAAGAAGAAAGGAGAGTGATGCAACTGTTTTAATTTAATATAATTAGGGGAATTCAAAATTCAAAAATTCAAAAATTAGTTTCCTTTTTAAGGATATAAAAATGGAAACAGGAATTCCCCTGATAGATAGAGTACAAGAAATATATCCGTGGTACAAGAGTGAAGAGTATAAAAAATTGGAAGAAAGATATGGTACGAGAGTAAAAGAAACTCTAAATGAACTGATACTTTATCCAATATTTCAATTTGATAGTATTAATGATATTTCACAAACGTTACAAAAGAACAAAAACAAATATTATGATCTTTTGAAAGACAAAGATGTCGATTGGTGGCAACTAATCAAAGAAATAAGCTTTGGGCTATTAGTAACGTTCTTAAAAAAATACAGAAGCAAAAAAGAGAAATCGTCAAAGAGTCGTTGGAAAATAAGACTAATTTTAGACAGCACGATAATAAAACGCTGGGGAAGAAAAATGGCATATACATTTAACGTGTACAATCCAACAGATAGGTGCTACATGCATGCGCAAAAATTGTTATTTTTTGCTGTATGCGTAGGAAAAGATAAATTCATTTTTCCTTTAGCCCCCACTTTTATTACATCGAAACAGCACCCTAATCATGTAAGTCCAAAAGTGCAAATAAAACAGATGCTTTTAGAATTAAATAATTATGTACATGCCAACGGTCTTACTCTTGATGGGGTGCGCATGGTTACCGACTCGGAATACTCCATCATTGAAGTTATGAAACTAGCAAAGCAACTTGGTCTTGAATTCTATGGAGCATTAAAGTCTTCGTGGGTTGTTAATATCGATTCTGTTGATACTCATGTTTTAGAACTTAAGAATGGTTGTATTCCTAAGCCTCCGAAGCATAGTCATTCGATCGGTTTGTACTATCGTTTAAATGCATCGCATAACATTCTCGGCGATATTGCTCTGTTAATTAAACCCTACTTTTGCCCATTTACTCGTCGGCTTAAATATTCTGTTTTTCTCTCTTCTAACCCCAATGTTAACTCTAATGTTATACATCAAGAGCATTCTGTTAGATGGAAGATCGAAAACATGTTTCGCGACTTTAAGCATGTTCTTGCCATTGCTTCTTATCATGGAACTTATCATGTCGCACAAAATGCTTCTTTTGCCATCAGTTCTTTACGTTTTATTTTTGCTCGTCTTTCTTTGAAAGTTGCTGCTCTTTCTCCTTCTTTGCGTTGGAATATCAAAAATACTAAATTTACTCTTACTAAACTTTCTCGTTATATTCGAGATCATTATTTTCTTGATTCTAAATCATTTAAATTAAAACGGTTGCAGTACTCTCCCCTTTCTTCTGTTAGGTAACTCCTACTTATCCGACTACTACGGAAACTTCTGCTCTGTGGTTTTATTTCATCCATTATGTAACACGATCACCAAACCCGTTAGGATCAGAAAATAGCACCCAAAAAAGCATCTTTGTTCTCAACAATAAAATACCAAGCCGACTCAATGGATCTCAAATTTTTTTCCAAATTGAAAAGTACTAAGAATATGCCACATGGCAAACGAAAGGAATTTCCTCATGAAATTTACTGTACTTAGTATCGTATTTTTACTACTAATTCCTGTATACGCCAATTACACGGGACCTGTAAAAACGGTATTCCGAGATATCCCTCCTCGTAAATCGATTGGCAAAACATGGAATTCGAATGCCGATTCTTTCACAAAAACAATTGCCAAAGAGGAACACTTCTATTTAAAAGCGCGTGAGAGAATTACGATTTTGCCAAACACCGTGATCGAAGAGGGAGCAAAATTTAGTGCTTCTATTTCCTCAGAGATACCAACGAGAGTGTCTTTGACAGGTAGAACAGAATTGTATCAAGGTAAATCCGCTAATTACAATGTGATGGCTTATTTTCCAGAGTCTTCTAAAGATGTTACCAACAGTTGCAAATGGGATGTGTCGCACAGAGACTACGCTGAAATCACACAAAATGGAAAACTTGAAGCAAAAAATGTCCCCCATGATATTGATATTGACATTGTTGCTCGTCTTAAATATCAAGATTTCGTTATTGAAATTAATCTACAGGTGAGAATACTTGTTCTTGCAATTACAAGTCTAAAAATAGGCCCGTACGATCTTGTTAAGCAAGGATATACGGTAATTACAAAACAGCATAGTTCTGTGGAACAAGACTTGAACGAAGGAGCGGGAGGCGCCTACATATATCTTTTTTTTAAAAAGGAATATGTCGCTCCTAATAAGAGAATTATCGGAATTGCAATTATTGCCGCCGATACCGAGCGTCCGAAAATAGAAAAGGGATATGCGGTTAATTATGTTGGCGATTGTAATGATGATATTGGCGGAGGGTCAGCATATGTAAATGTATTTTTCAAGCGTGGCTATGGATACCATCCGATCACAGATATTGCGATTCTAAGGTCACCTACTCCTGATCAAAAACACCGAGACTTTCAAGTCATACCTCTAGATATCAATTTTGGCTCAGGTTCTGTCAAAAAACATGCTGACGGGACAAAAACGAAAAAACACGGAATACCTCTGTTTATAGCGATAAAAAACGGCGAAGAGACCATACATTTCGCATACGGAAGTGATAGTGATTACGGGGTAACTCGCTACAGTGATAATATTGCTAGATTTGTAGATGATGCTAAAAAAGCATTTGGAGATGTCGAAAAAGCCTACAATAGAGCAAAGACAGCTCTAAAGAAAATACAGAAAAAAATAGGTTCTGTGGCGGATTACGAAACAAACAAGTGGCGTATAAAAGACGAGATTAGAGATGGCGGATGGCGCGTGGCATGGGGAAGAGAACTAACCGAAACAGACCTCCTTGAGCTCATTGGAGCTATTGGCGCTGACTTCCTTGGAGGTGGTGGAGTCGCAACCGCAACAAAGTTAGAAGAATTAGGTTTAGAATCTGTAGAAACACTCACCTCAAATGTGATAGACGAATTTTCTACGTACTTTGCCGAAGAGAAGAAAAAATTGGTAGAGGAGATCACGGGGTACTCAGGAAAAGTGATCGGTATTTTTTTTCAAGCACTCATCAACGGCGACAATCCCAAAAAAGCGGTTGCCGCATTTTTGAAAGAAAAAAGTAGAGAAATAGGTGGTATAAGGGTTCATTTTAAGGCAGGTGTCGCGGAATATTCAGGATCGAACAAACTATTCGGTAAGACTATTTCGAAAACATTTTCGTGGCAACCTTACATTGCGGTACGCATTGTGAGGGGAAAATAACGAGCAAAAGCAATTGTTGAAACTCATTTTCGAGCAGGTGTGGATGAAGTTATAAAGTTAGTAATAAAAAACGAGTAGAGAACGCCTGTTCTCTACTCGCGGTTATCATCCTACTAAACCTCTAACACAATCAAATTAAAATCTCACTTGTCTAAGCTACTTTCTACTCTAAGATCCACATCCACCGCGTCTATGTAAGCCACTAAAAACTCTGTGAGTATTTTGCATGAACCGCTGTCGTCTTTGCTGTGCCGCAAAGCGCTGTCTGTTCTGATGCTTTTGCTGACGTAAGCGGTGACGTAGTCTGCGATTTTCGTGTTGTACATTTCGATACATTTGTTGCTGTTGCAAAAATACTTGCCTCTGACTTCCCAAAAATGGTGTAGAAAAACCATTGTCTACTCTGTGATCCTCGGCAAAACCTCCCCTATGCCCTAAGATATTTTCCGCACATGGTATATTGTAGTATGCCTTGCTTGATAGCTGAAGGACCGCTGAAGGAGAATGACATCCCGATCCATAGCGGTTTACCGCTGTGCGTTTGCCATTTTGTACAAGCGCAACTGGTAACCCAGGAGCTTGCACCAATTTCCCATCAAAATTCGTTGCAATAATGGTAGATACATCCCCACAACTTAGACGATCGCGTTGACCTATGGCAGCAGGAGCATGAAGCATATAACTTCCCATAAATTTCGGGGCATGCATGATCGACTGATAGTCGTAGTTGCCCACAGGTTGAGCGTTATGTGTTATTGGTAAATCGTCTAGATGACAAGACTGTTTATGAACGGTAATATATCGATCGCGATCCACACGCTCATGTTCGTGATGTAGTCCCGCTGCATGACCAATTTCATGAAGTACATGCCCTACCGTAAAATGAGTAGATACATCGCAATGTATTTTCTGTTGACCACTTTGCCTACCCACAGGGGTAACACATGAATTTCGTGTCGCAGTAAACACCACCAAATCCCACTGGTTGCAAGCCTTTACGAGTTGCAGTGGCATTTTGTTATTCCACTGTGCAATGGCTTGCTTTACGATTTGACGTTGGTAAGAGCGCCGCGGAAAGCATCGTTCGCTAATGCGGTAAGGGATAACGCCTTTGTCCCAGCGGTAAGAGTCACCGTAAATAGCATTTCCCGCATAAATGTTACTGATCATAAAACAAGCGAATAGTGCGGTGTATTTTGTGATGGATGTGATATTTTTCATTTTGTACTCCTTTGGTAGAAAGTGATTTCGTTTTCTATCAATACGACGTACAAAATGAAAAAATGTATTTTTTGGAAAAAATTACGAGGGCGTTTTGAAATTTGTTAACGAACTTGCTGGTCTTTTTAAGAAAATCGCCATCAAAAATAAAGCGCCGAGAATGATCAATACCATTGTATAAGTTTTGTATGACTTTGCTTTTGTGTCTAAATCATTTTCAGCGATCTTTGACCATAGAGACTTAAATTCAGCCTTATCCATTTTATTCCCCACAATACCATGCCTTTACAATTTTGAATTTTTACTGTTATCACATTTCATAATCAATACTCCTGTTCAACTTTAAAAGAAAGAGCATTGATTTGATATTCATCGTCATTACTGTCTTTTATCAACATAAAATTTAGTTTTTTCTCCACATCGATAGGGAATGGAGTACTCTCTACCATGTTGATCCCTAGTAAACTGGCCTCTACTACAGTCATTGAATTGACAATTGTTATTTTAACTTGGCAATCAACCGTTTGTCCTTTTTTTGGTGCTTTCCGTGGATTTTTAGCTACCAAAGGTTGCGCAACTATATAATTTTTATGTACCTTACCATAAATGACTTCTACACTTGTCGAATCATACATGTAAGCTCCCACCGCATACTTTCCATCACCAATACAGAAATAAGGATCAAAATCTTCGCTGGTGCGTGTAACATTTGCCGTAATGGTAATTACAGTTGTTTTTACCTTTTTAAGTTGCTTTTTCTTAACCAGTGGAACATCGATTAAAATGTAGTTTTTTCCGCTAAAGCTAGGGGCTAGGTCAACTAACTTCACCGATTGATAAAAGAGTCGATAGAATCTAGGGGTAATTTTTACATATTTCTTCTTGAGTAAATCTCTCCCGGTAAAAATTTTCTTGTAAACACTTTTCAACTTTTTAGTGGACGAACTCATATGTAAATTTTTTGGGATGGGTTTCTTTTGGCGAGGTGATGGATCTATTACTGTATGCATTTCTTGATAGCTATTAAGTTTATCTTGTACTTCTTTGATGATGTTTCCTTGGGTACCTCTCGTCTGCGATTTATGGCGATATTTTTGTAAAAATTCCGCTAAATATTTCATTTTGTGTGTTTCTGAAATACCGTTTTTACTTATTTTTCTCGATAACGCGTCGTAATCTCTATTGATTTGACTTTTTTCAAGGTTATTGATATCAAAAATAACTTGCGTATTTTCGATCTCCGAAGTTTTTAATTGGAAAAAAAATTCGCCATCCGTGTGTTTCTCGTCTTCAAATTTTAAACGTCCAAACCTTGGTTGTTGGGATTTTGTTTTGTTGGCAACATCTTTGCGCAAATGAATCGCTAATTGCGAAGCATCGTAGTACTGTAACTTATTATTATGTAGTCGACATAGCAAGAAATAAGCAAACGGAGAATGCCCTTTATCTTTATATTCATCTAAAACTTTCTCTACACTACCGGATGTTAAGACCTGACAACTTTTCTCTCTACTATGTCTTTGAACATAATAATCGGCTTGTTGAATACTGTAATCTTTTTCACGTACAATTCCACTATCGCCGCGTGTCGATGCGAGTGCTCCACTGTAACAACTATCAGAAAGTAACAAAACGTGTTTACATTTTTCTGCGATATCCATAATTAAATCACGAACAACAACGTCTTGAATACATTGCACGCGATAATTTTTTTCTGGATTGGCATTCTGCGGTACCCAAAAAGAATCAGCGGTTTGTTTATCATATGCTCCATGTCCGGCATAAAAAATCAAAACGGAGTCCTGTGGCTGAACATTTTTCTCTAGTTCGCCAAGCGCGTCAAAAATGGCTTCTCGAGTTACATTTTTATCTAAAACACGAATTTCGTTTTTTTCAAACATATATCTTTTCGATAGCATTCTTCTTAACGCCGTAACGTCTTTACGTGGAGTTTTTAAGGCACGCCAATATTTGTAATCACTAATACCTATTAATAAAGCGCGATATTTTCCCGGCATTTTACGGTAAATGTAATAACGCTGATTTTTATCCTGATCTTTACGAATGACTGCGCGAAAAGCTTGCTTAGTACCATCTTCAAAAGTACAAATAAGATGCCACTCTCTTCCCATTTTTCTCGATACCAAACGCTGTACACCATGTACACCGTTTTCCTTTAAGATTTTTTTCCATGTATAATTGGAAATTTTACCTGGTTTAGGACCTTTAAAAAGAGCCTGACCTTGACAAACGGAAAACTGCAAAAAAGCTATACATATCAGTAATCTAATACTGTTCATTTATCTACCCCTCTTCGTCTCTTACCGATTGATATTTTTGGTGCCTATTGAAACATTGTTGTATCGCTGCTTCGGCGCTTTTATCTTGAGGATTATTTTTCCATGCTCTGAGATAAAAAATTGTGGCCTTGTACATTGCTGTGCTATTGATTCTAAACTCACCTATCTTTTTGCCTTCAGCCATAAATTTTTGGTATTTTCCAAGGTTTTGATATTGAGACCGTAGTTCTTCTTCCCACTGTTCATTGGTTTTTACAAGAGAAACATCCTTGTTTTTAATATGTTGATCGAGATCGGAAATGTCATCTAGAACCAGTGCCGCCCCACACTTATGTGAGCACATGATGGCATATTCGGTTTCGTATCTTTCCGATTCAGGTATATCAGTATAAGAATGAACATTGGTTCTTACATCGACAGTAAAATCAGACTTTAGACATGTGGGACATTTTAATAACTTCAACCTTTCATTTACCCAGTTTTTTGTGACTTCATTTTGAAAATGAAGTCGTAGACCGAAATCGTAGTCAGAATCGAAATGAAAGCCTAAATATTCCTTATAGACGACTTTAAGACCACGAGAAGAGGGAAAGTACTCTGTTAAATAAGCATCTTTTTTAAGATCAGCAAATCCAGTTCTGAATTCCTCAAAAAAAAGGTACACACATCCGACGAAAAGAAACAAAGCAATAATTCCGATAAAATCTGGGAAGCGGTACACAACTCCCAACCAAAATACAATGACAAATATGCAGCCGGCTAGAAAATATAGTGCTAGATTTTTTAAATATTTAGCTAGATGGTGTTTCCAAACTTGTTTTTTTTGGCACTCTAAGCATAGATCTTTTGCAATTTCTTCTTGTAAGGAAATTTCCTTGGTACAGATAACGCAGATGTTTTGAAGGGAAGGTTGTAGTTGCATTTTCTCTATCGATTCTAACTTAATTTTTTCCTGCATTTTGTACTCCATCATACAAAAATTGAAATATCTCATTCTGACGCTTTTGGTTGCCATAAAACCACAGAGCAGGAGTTTCAGTAATTAGCTAAAGATTAGAATTAACAGAAGAAAGAAGAAAGGAGAGTGATGCAACTGTTTTAATTTAATATAATTAGGGGAATTCAAAATTCAAAAATTCAAAAATTAGTTTCCTTTTTAAGGATATAAAAATGGAAACAGGAATTCCCCTGATAGATAGAGTACAAGAAATATATCCGTGGTACAAGAGTGAAGAGTATAAAAAATTGGAAGAAAGATATGGTACGAGAGTAAAAGAAACTCTAAATGAACTGATACTTTATCCAATATTTCAATTTGATAGTATTAATGATATTTCACAAACGTTACAAAAGAACAAAAACAAATATTATGATCTTTTGAAAGACAAAGATGTCGATTGGTGGCAACTAATCAAAGAAATAAGCTTTGGGCTATTAGTAACGTTCTTAAAAAAATACAGAAGCAAAAAAGAGAAATCGTCAAAGAGTCGTTGGAAAATAAGACTAATTTTAGACAGCACGATAATAAAACGCTGGGGAAGAAAAATGGCATATACATTTAACGTGTACAATCCAACAGATAGGTGCTACATGCATGCGCAAAAATTGTTATTTTTTGCTGTATGCGTAGGAAAAGATAAATTCATTTTTCCTTTAGCCCCCACTTTTATTACATCGAAACAGCACCCTAATCATGTAAGTCCAAAAGTGCAAATAAAACAGATGCTTTTAGAATTAAATAATTATGTACATGCCAACGGTCTTACTCTTGATGGGGTGCGCATGGTTACCGACTCGGAATACTCCATCATTGAAGTTATGAAACTAGCAAAGCAACTTGGTCTTGAATTCTATGGAGCATTAAAGTCTTCGTGGGTTGTTAATATCGATTCTGTTGATACTCATGTTTTAGAACTTAAGAATGGTTGTATTCCTAAGCCTCCGAAGCATAGTCATTCGATCGGTTTGTACTATCGTTTAAATGCATCGCATAACATTCTCGGCGATATTGCTCTGTTAATTAAACCCTACTTTTGCCCATTTACTCGTCGGCTTAAATATTCTGTTTTTCTCTCTTCTAACCCCAATGTTAACTCTAATGTTATACATCAAGAGCATTCTGTTAGATGGAAGATCGAAAACATGTTTCGCGACTTTAAGCATGTTCTTGCCATTGCTTCTTATCATGGAACTTATCATGTCGCACAAAATGCTTCTTTTGCCATCAGTTCTTTACGTTTTATTTTTGCTCGTCTTTCTTTGAAAGTTGCTGCTCTTTCTCCTTCTTTGCGTTGGAATATCAAAAATACTAAATTTACTCTTACTAAACTTTCTCGTTATATTCGAGATCATTATTTTCTTGATTCTAAATCATTTAAATTAAAACGGTTGCAGTACTCTCCCCTTTCTTCTGTTAGGTAACTCCTACTTATCCGACTACTACGGAAACTTCTGCAGAGGTCACAGAGAAAAATGATAAAAAACAATAGAAACATTTTCTTTACAACATTATGAGCTGCATCAATTAAAGAATATTTCCTTTACTGTGTCATCCTGCTGAAGCTGGCTTCAGTTTTATTGGGACGGAACTTTCCACAAGGTGTCATTCCTGCGAACGCAGGAATCCAGCAATGCAAAGTTGACTTGAAAACGCCTGAATCCCTTATCAAATAAGGGATGACACCCTGAGGGAGCTTTCTAGTTCCAGGGAACACTAGGTGTATATTTTCACTAAATTTGGCGCGTTTAGCTAATTGATGGCACACCCTAAATAAACTCAAATATTAAATTAACCTACAGTTCTTTGTAGTTTTTTTGAAAAAAATTTCTCTGTGACCTCTGTGGTTTTATTTTTTCTTTATACAACACGTCCATTAGAGTGAAATGTCTATTTAAAACTGGGGAACAATTTTAGTTCGTAGTCAGTTTATTTTTTTTGGGTAAAAAAAATCGATAAATCCAAACAATATACACCACCCCGAGCAAGAAGGGAAAAATTCCCATTTTATGTTCCAGAGACAGATTGATAAACGTAAATATTACAATGGGATACACTAATATTACAACAAATAAATGCGCCCTTTTTGTTAGATAAATGGATCTCTTTACTTCATCCGTCGATTTTTTGGGGATGATCGTTATCAAAGGTACAATTGCGAGAAAAATAACTATGGTAGTAAATACCACATTTCTGTATTGCAATTCTGCGGGCAACTGGAAGAGTAGGGCAAACGAAAACATCAGATATAATATTGCCTTAATCGATTGTTTTAATTTTTTTACACGCCTTTTTTGTTCTTTTTCTAGCAGCCATTTTTCCTTTATTGTCTCGAGTTCATTGACAACATAGTCACGGCCAACTTCATCTTCACTCATTTTTATAAAATCCATTTGGAAGGCGACGCGTTGTAAATCTCCATTTTTTAGAGCAAACTTCGCATGATCCAAACGACTTTTTAGTTCATAGCGCCTAGCTGTTAGGTTCTTATCCCATAATTCTCGTGCTTGCTCAAAACCAAAAGTTGCTTTGATAAAATTTTCATATAGCAATGGCGTTTGAACTCTTTTTTCTATTTCATCCAGATTATTCCACTCTTTTATCCAATTTTGATTTTCGACCAAAAGTTTTTGTGCTTTATCGGAGATCGCGATACTTTCTTGATGGTTTAGAAAATCGGCAATGGCATTTTTAAAATCGAAAACACTGCGATAACGCTCTTGAATTTCTTTGGACATCGCTTTGTGACACACTTGTTGCAATTCCGCCGGAATACTCGCCGAGAAAAAAGAAACGGGTCTGCTCTTTTTGGCGTTTAGTAGAACTAACCACAAACTTTTCCCCGTATGCGGTGGTTTGCGACGTAATATTTCACACAAAATTCCACCAAGAAGATAGACATCTGTGGCATACGATATGTCTTTGCCGCGCCCTTCGGCTAGTTCAGGGGACATGTAACACGGAGTTCCCAAAGGAGTCGTAATTTCATTTTTATGCACGGTGCGCTTTTGGTCAGGATTTTCTCTCACATCAACGGCAATTCCCCAATCCATCACCAAAACTTCACCAAAATCTCCGATCATGATATTGTCCGGCTTTAGATCGCAATGAACAATTCCTTTGCTGTGAGAATATTCTATCGCATTACATACATTTATTAGTATTTGTAGGTGCTTTACTAAATCGTACTCTTTGGCTTTGTCTTTGTGTTCCGGCGTTTTTGGATAAAGAAGATCTTTCCATGAAGTACCCCTAACAAGCTTCATCGCTAAAAGAACTTCATTACGCTGATCGTGATCTATTTCGTGTACAGGAACAATGTTGGGGTGCTCGAGGTACGCGGTGACCAAAGATTCGGCGAGAAATTTACCTCGATCCGCATCTGGCAACGTCTTTTTTATGGCGATTTCACGTTTTAATTTTGTCTGTTCCGCTTTATAAATAATACCCATACCACCGCGGTTGATTTCTTGGTAGTTCTGGTAGTCTTGCGTGGCATTAAATTCTACTTGGACTTGTGATTCATTTTTCCCTGCCGTGGTTTCTGTCGCAGAAAAAGTCACTTTTTTTTCTATATCTTCGGAATTTAGCGTTGCATTTTCGGAAAACGTCTCGCGGGGAGAATCTTTGTCCTGCGAAGAAACCGTGGAATCCCCAGAAAATGTGTTGTCATATGTATCAGGAGTTGCTGACGATGGGCTATTCGGGGACAGTGTACCATCCCCCGAAAAGGTTTGTTGTTGCGGAGATGCGGTAATATCGTGAGAAAATGTCATTTCTTCGGATTTGTAATTATTCTTTGTAGAGCCTTTGTGTAAACTATCTTGCTCGAGGATTTTTGACCATAACGAGCGGAAAGTATCATTATCCATAATCGCTTCCCGATTTAAATTGAGGTTTTCAAAAAAAGTTATGCCCTTTCGCCACATCGGTTTTACTTTTGTTTACTTTTTTATTTCTGTGGTTTCAAGGGCACATGTGAAGCTTCGCCACCAACCTATTTACTCAAGAGAGAAATATCCAATTCAAAAAAGAATTCGCCATCATTTTCTGCAATTCCCTTTAGTCGACCGAATTGTGGGCTTTGTTTGCTGGCTTGTATCACGTCTTTTCTAAGCTCCAAAGCCAACTGTGAAGCGTCGTAGTGACGTAGTTTATTTGCGCGTAGTCTCTTTAGTAGGAAAAATGCAAACGGTGAGTGCCCGCTATTGTTGTAATTATCGCTCACTTGTTGTACGTTTCCCGATGTCAAGATTTGACAGCTTTTTTTGCGGTCATTTTCAACCACATATTGATCGATACGTAACTGCGCTTCTGATTCTTTTCCCAAAACTTGACGCGCTATTCCACCACCTCCGGCGCGTGTGGCACGAATCAGTTGTCCGCTATAACAACTGTCCGACAATAAAAGTAAATGTTTGCAATTTTGTGCGATTTCCGAGAGAAGATCGCGAATGATAATGTCTTGAACACATTCCACGCGATAACTAGCATCTTGTGTAACGTCCTGTGGGACCCAATAAGAATTATCACCATTTTTTTCATATGCCCCATGCCCGGCATAATAAATTAAAACTGAGTCATCGATGTTGACGGTATTTTTCAGCTTTTCTAGGCTTTTGATAATTGCTTTTTGCGTCACCGTGTATTTTTGCGGATCGCTGTCTGTCAACACGTCAATTTGTGTGAAGTTATATTTCTCTTCTAGAACCTTTTTAAGCTCCGCTACATCTTTTTGCGGAGTTTTGAGTTTATTCCAGTATTTATAATTGTTAATCGCAATCAGCAAGGCGCGATGTTCTCCCGGGACTTTGCGATATACATGGAAATGTCCGTTTTTACGCTGTACGGCATGGAATGCAATTTTGCTTTTGTCACTTAGGGTACAAATGAGTAGCTTCTCTTTTTTGGTTAAATTCACTACCTTGAATTTTTCGATGCCGCTAATGCCTTTTTCGGTAAGGACTTTTTTCCAATCTTCATTTGACATTTTCTCCGCGGTTGGTTGGCTAAAGAGAGTTTGTCCTCTTAGATGCGAAAGTATCGTTTTTTGAGGAATCCCAACA
Organism: Candidatus Uabimicrobium amorphum; assembly: GCF_009002475.1. Taxonomy (GTDB): domain Bacteria; phylum Planctomycetota; class Uabimicrobiia; order Uabimicrobiales; family Uabimicrobiaceae; genus Uabimicrobium; species Uabimicrobium amorphum. The sequence continues at coordinate 6,482,941 of NZ_AP019860.1, read as the reverse complement.
CCTGCAGTGCTAGGGTATAGCAAATAACTCATATAACCAACCAATAAAATTGAACCAACAGCGATAAAGGCACGTGCGCGACCAGAAAATCGAGATAAATAGCTTGTATTTTCTTCTGTTGCTTGCGATATAGAATTTACCGTCTCTGATTTTGTATCAGGTGCCGGTTTCTGTGGTGTTTTTTTCACTGGTTTTGGTTTGGGGGCCACGGGAGGAACGCCCAAAGTGTCCCACCACGGTGTCACAAAAGCGTGTTCACTCAGTTGCGCTAAAAACTCCGCAACTTTTTGTCGTCCGACAAGATATTTGATGACATTTGTGTAGTACATTTTGGCATTGGGTGAATCGCTAATCGCGCCTTCGTTGATATCTATTCCCATTAACGCATTTTTTACTTCATCTTTCTCGACAAAATTGTCACTAAGGTCTTGGACCAATTGATGAATTTGTTTTGGAGATAATCTTTGTTCTGTCATAATTTACACTCTTAAATATTTGGTTTTTGTTGTAGTAAATCGCTAGTCCTAACTTTCGAATCATTGATAAGGTATGCTCTATGAAACCAGCTTTTCATTTATTTGTGTGACAATAGGTTATATAACTTTATTCATACAAAGCAGCAACTCTATTTTTGATCCTCGGCTCTTATCACTCCAAAACTAAAACGCGAATTTTGATTCGAAAAAGAGTAACCTTCACCAATGGGTTCGGCTTTACCGTCACCGCAGACACTACCAGACAACCACAGTGTATTATTGACATTGAGTATTTCGTTGCTTCCTTTTTCCATCGCGCAAAAACTAGCGTCTTCCCACTTTAGTGCGGCTTTCCCTACGAGTAATAAATACGAATGATGTGGGGTGTTGTTTTTACGACGAATAAACACACTAGGTTCACAGCGACAGCTACCAATTTCACCAATGGTATCTGCTGGTGAGTTATCGATAACGGATATTTCGAGATGGATCACATTGGCAACAACAGCCGTACTGAGTGCTGGTAGCTTTACCGCTTCGTTGGCAATAAGCTGTCTTCCATCGAGAGTAGTGCCCACTGTGCTCCCCAGGTCTTGAATATAAGCACTGCCATTTTGAACAAAGATTTTAAAATGCTTACCAGAGATCTGACGTATTCCATCTTCGTTGCCTTTTGCTGGCAGAGGTCTCAGACATATATCTTGTTGTTCCTTTTCTATCGAGTTGCGACCGATTTGTAAGGAATCTTTTGCATAGACAAACAAGCGATGTTGTACACCCTCAACTTCACACACTAGCTTGGTACTTTGCAATGGAGAAGCGGTGGACGTAGGCGTTAAAACATTTTGCGTTACGATAGTTCCCGTACCGCTGTAAGTGGCGTCCGGCGCTTGCTTTTCTACAGATATGGGAATACGTGAAATAGTACCCAATTGACCAATCGCAAATGTACTTTCCGGATCTTCGTGAATAGAAGCCAATATTTTTAACGCATCTTTAGGTGAAGCAGGTCTTAATGAACGATCTTTTTCCATAAGATGCCTGATAAAATCTAAAAGCTTCTTGTTAATGGAAACAGACGGTTCAGGAACAGGAGACTTCAAATGCATTTCAACAATATCCAAGGCACTACTTCCCTGGAAAGGTAAATCTCCACATAGACACAAGTAAAAAATCACCCCAACAGAGTAAAGATCGGTGCGAATGTCAATGTCTTTTTCAGCATTGATTTGCTCCGGAGACATGTAGGCCGGAGTCCCCATGATGTTTCCGGTGCGCGTTAGTAAAGTCGCATCGGAAGACACGGAACGCAATAAGCCAAGATCGACAATTTTTGCCATACCATCCGCGCTAAGAAGTATATTAGAAGGTTTTAGATTGCGATGCACCAAATTGTTTTTAGAAATTTCTTCGAGTCCCAGTAATACATCAGAAATAATTGTCACGGCTTGTTTTACAGGTAGTGGTGATGAATCTTTTAACAAGTCTTCCAAAGACTTACCTACGATATACTCCGACGCGATGTATAGATTACCATCTATGTTGCCACTATCAACAGTACGCACAATATGTGGATGATTGAGAAGCATCGCATAATTGGATTCGCGTTGGAATCTTTGCAATAACTCCTCTTTATTACTAAACTTTGATACGATTTCCTTGGTAATTAACTTCAAAGTAACGCGATGACCATTTTCATCATGCGCAAGGTACACATTACCAATGGTTCCTTGACCAACGCGCGAAATGATGCGGTAACTTCCAAATTGCTTGTCTTTTGACGACATTTGCGTTATGCACTCAAGGTACCTCTCAGCAAAAGGAAAACCATCATCTGCAACAGCATTTAGCCACTCTTCCAAGCGATTATGACGACAAAGGTACTTGATGACATTTTGTAAATAAATACTCTCTGTATTTGAACTTTCGATTCTTCCCGTATGAATATCTATTTTTTCAAGGGCAAGCTTCACCTGTTCCGCAGCAAGAAAATTATTTAAACATTCATCTACTAAACTAGAAATTTCTTTGGGGCTAAGGGACATCGATTTTTTCTCCTATGACTATATTTATGTAAAAAAAATAAAATAACAAATATGTAGAAATAATTAAATAACTAGTTAAAATTATTTTTCTGTAAAAAACGGCACTCTCATTCTAACGGGCTTGGTGGTCATCGTCTAAAACAACTAATTTTTGTACTTTTTTGCCATCTCGGACTTGATCCGAAATCCAGTAAAGTAAACCTACTTTTCGGAGCTGGATTCCCATTTTCATGGGAATGACACGTATCGCTATTTGTATAAAATTTTAGACTCTATACACACGACCACCAAACCCGTTAGGTCGGACTTTCAAAAAATATTTTAAAGAGAAAATTATGGATAACGACACATTTCGCTCACTGTGGTCAAAAATTCTTGAACAAGATAGCTCTCATAAATCTAAAGAAAAAACCTTTTCGCATGACATGACTGTACCTCCACAAGAACAAACATTTTCTGGCGATGGAACAGTTCCCCCTGACAGTCCATCGCCAACAGACACATTTTCCGAAGACGCCACTGTCCAACCTGAAGATGCTGTAAAAAAAATGACTCACTCTGTTACAGAAACAACCTCTCCTGACTTGTCAACAGTTCAAGCAAACTTCAACGTTGACCAAGACTATCAAAACTATGAAGAAATTAATCGTGGTGGTATGGGAATTATTTATAAGGCAGAGCAGACAAAACTCCAACGCGAAGTGGCAATAAAAAAACTTATTCCGGGAACCGAGGCAAATAAATTTTTGTCAGAATCTTTAGTCACCGCTCATCTTGAACATCCCAACATAGTACCAGTACACGAGTTAGATCGTAATAAAGACGGAGATATTCTTTTAGCGATGAAACTAGTAAAAGGAGTCTCGTGGAAAGATCTTCTATATCCTCAAACACCAGGACATAAAGAAAAAGCCAAAAAATACGACACCCAAAAGCATTTAGATATACTAATTAACGTATGCAATGCTGTCAGTTATGCGCACAGTAAGGGAATTGTCCACTGTGACTTAAAGCCAGAAAATATCATGATCGGGGACTTTGGCGAAGTTTTGGTCATGGATTGGGGAATTGCGGTAAACATTGACGAAAATCACCATAAAAAACATACTTTACACAAAGATAATATAACGACACCAATGGGTACTCCGTGTTATATGTCTCCCGAGTTGGCAGAGGGACGAGGTAAGAACATATCTTATGCAACAGACGTATATCTTTTGGGAGGAATCTTGTATGAAATTCTACATCGCAAACCACCACACTCAGGTGAAAGTTTATGGCTTGTTTTATTGGCAGCCAAAGAAAGTAAACCGCTAAGTTTGAATGAAGACGTACTACCAATGTTGGGGCAAATTTGCCACAAAGCGATGGCTAAAGAAAGTTGTGACCGCTACCAAAGTGTCGAAGATTTTCAAATAGCACTCAATGAGTATCGACAGCGTCACGAAAGTATATTGTTAGCAACTCAAGCCAATACTTTACTCGATGATACAATGAGTTATGTTGAAACTAATACAAAGTGGGAATTTTGGCAAAAGTTTAAGTTTGTATTTATCCAATTTCCTGGAAAAACTATATCTCCATATTGGTATTTCTCTTCTAAACCCCTACGATGGCTAGGATGTCTGATTATAGCTTTTGTATTATTGCCCACTATTCCTTTCTTGATGCCACTGATGGAAAGTATAGTATCCGCAAATACTTTTTTAATCTTCATCGGAATTATTACTACTCTGACGTTGTCCGCCCCCTTTATTTTCTCAGCGATTCTAATTTCCATATTTTTGAGCTATATCTCTATTTGCCTAAAAATAATACAATGGTTCTCTAGTCTATGGTTACCTGGTTTAAAAAAAGTTCATGTTTTTCCTGAGTCGAAGCTGTCTCCAACCGAAATATATCCAAATTTAGTTCAGGCGATGACACTATACGAACAAGCGATTATTCTTTGGCCAGAAAATAAGAATGCCCAGGAAGACAAAATAAAACTACACACAAAACTAGCAGACCTAGCTTTGGATTTTCAAGATACTAAGCTAGCGTCAGTTCATCTTGAGAAACTTAAAGGTAGTGACAGCAAAGATGTGCAAGAACTACATCGCAAACTATATTACTCTAAAATAGAGGAAAAATGTGTAAAGCATATGCTATGGGTGGCGAAAATGGGAGGTTGCATATTCTTTTACAGTTCCACAGCTTTTGTTGCTATGTTGGCGTCGAACTATCTGGGTATAACCAATTTTGATATTTTAGGTTGGATAAAATCAATATTTTTTGGTCAGTAACGCTTTAGAATGCCCTGTTCAGATTCTCTCAAATTAAATAGTTTGCCATAATACAACAGAAAGGAAAATTGATTATGGACAATGATACATTTCGCTCACTGTGGTCAAAAATTCTGGAACAAGATAGTTCATCGAAGCATTCTGTGCGCAATACATATAAATCGAAGGAAATGACATTTTCTCACGATATTACCGTATTTCCGGCACAACAAACTTTTTCCGGTGATGGAACCATTCACTCTACTCCAGCAACAGATACATTTTCTGAAGACTCTGGGGATGGCAAAATTCTCGCGGATCATCCATCGCCAACAGATACATTTTCTGAAGACTCCACTGTCTCTCCAGAGGAAAGTTTTGCAAGTAACGATGTTCTAGAAGATACTTCTTCTCAAGATGCAACTGTAACCCCTGAAGATTCTGCGGAAAAGGTAACTTTTTCAGCCACCGAAACCACTGCTCCTAAGAGTAGAGCGCGAATTCAAGCTAGCTTTAACACCGAGGAAGATTATCAAAACTACCAGGAAATCAACCGTGGTGGTATGGGTATTATCTACCGTGCAGAACAAACAAAACTCAAGCGCGAAATTGCAATCAAGAAAACGCTACCACAAGTAGAAAAAAACAAGTTTCTTGCCGAATCATTGGTGACGGCATATCTCGATCATCCCAATATCGTTCCCATATATGAGATGGAGCAAAACAACAGTGGCGACATTCTTCTCGCAATGAAACTGGTCAAAGGAATTTCTTGGAAAGACCTACTCTACCCACAAACCTCAGAACACAAAGAAAAAGCCAAAGAATACAATTTGCAAAAACATTTGGAAATCTTAATTAATGTGTGTAATGCCGTAAACTATGCGCATAGTAAAGGAGTAGCGCACTGCGATTTAAAACCCGACAATATCATGATCGGGGATTTTGGTGAGGTATTGGTTATGGACTGGGGGATTGCCGTAGATGTTAGAGAAAATCCCGACGAAAGACGTACTTTCCACAAAAGCGATGTCAAAACGCCGATGGGAACACCTTGCTATATGGCTCCGGAACTAGCGGAAGGACGTGGTAAAGATATCTCGTTTGCGACAGATGTTTATCTTTTAGGCGGCATCTTGTACGAAATTTTACAGCGCAAACCACCACACACAGCTAAGAGTCTGTGGCTGGTTTTATTAGCCGCGAAAGAGAGTAAACCTGTTAGCTTTCGCGATAAAACTTCTCTGCAACTACGTCAAATTTGTCACAAAGCAATGGCCAAGAAAATATCTGATCGCTATCAAAATGTTACCGAATTTAAAAAGGCTGTGGAGGATTATTTGCAACATCGCGAAAGTATCATGCTCGCCAATAAAGCGACAGAATTGTTTAACAAGACAAATAGATACATTAATCAGCATGTCAAGTCAGATAAGTATTATAAGTTCAAGTATGTATTTTACGAAGCTCCTGGAAAAATTCTTTTTCCATATTGGTGGTTGAACGCAAGTAAAGTCACAAAGAGAATATTCATAGCCACAATATTGATGTTATTTTTTACACAGCTTCCCAATGCTTTTTCTAACTCTAAATTTGACGTGTGGCATTTAATAGGTTTTACTATTTTTGCTCCTGCTTCATATGCATGCGGACTTGCAGTAATTATAAATTTTATCTCTCTAATCTGTCGAGTCATTTTATGGTTGTCAGGGAAAAAAAATATATATGTGTTTCCCCCTTTGGAGATATCTCCGTACCGAGTGTACACAGACTTGATAAAAGCGATTGGTTTATATGACCAGTCCATTGCGGCCTGGAAAGGTAACGAGGCTGCGAAACAAAACAAATTGAAATTACATGCACGAATAGCGGATTTAGCTTTAGATTTTAAAGATGTTAAATTAGCAAAAGCGCATTTGGAGATACTGAAAAAAGTGAATGCTACTGGTTTAAAAAACATTCGTGAAAAAGCTCGTCAGGCCGAGATAGAGGAGAAAGCAGATTCTTTTGTTGGAATTTTTGGAAAACTTTTTGGAGTAGTCGTGTTTTGGTTACCCATAGTTGTGATTATTACTGTCATAGCACAAAGTATAGCGTTACAAACATTATAAGAAAAGTAACTGAAAAGAGAAAATTATGGATAACGACACATTTCGCTCACTGTGGTCAAAAATTCTGGAACAAGATAGTTCATCAAAGCATTCTGTGCGCAATACATATAAATCGAAGGAAATGACATTTTCTCACGATATTACCGTATTTCCGGCACAACAAACTTTTTCTGACGATGGCACAATCCACGCGGAAAATCCATCGCCAACAGACACATTTTCTCAAGACGTGACAATTCCACCACAGGAATCAACAAGTACATTTTCTGGGGATTCGACTGTTGATTCGTTGGAAGATACAGCGGAGAGTCAAAACGCCAGTGATACATTCTCCGAAGATGCGACAATGGATACCGAGGACCATACAAAAAAAGTAACTTTCTCAGCGACAGAAACAACTGCACCAGCAAATGCACCGCAAACGAAAGTAACTTTCCAAAATGAATTAGACTATCAAAACTACCAGGAAATCAACCGCGGTGGTATGGGAATTATCTACCGTGTAGAACAAACAAAACTCAAACGCGAAATTGCCATCAAGAAAACGCTACCGCAGGTAGAAAAAAACAAGTTTCTTGCCGAATCATTGGTCACCGCGTATCTCGACCATCCCAATATCGTTCCCATATACGAAATGGATCAAAGCAGTGAAGGTGACATTCTTCTCGCCATGAAGTTGGTCAAAGGCATTTCCTGGAAAGACTTACTCTATCCTCAAACCGCGGAAAACAAAGAGAAAGCCAAAGAATACGACCTACAAAAACACCTAGAAATTCTGATCAGCGTGTGCAACGCCGTGAATTACGCTCATAGTAAAGGAATCGTCCATTGCGATTTGAAGCCCGAGAATATCATGATCGGAGACTTTGAGGAAGTATTGGTCATGGACTGGGGAATTGCCGTTGATGTGAGAGAAAACCCTGACGAAAGACGTACTTTTTACAAAATTGACATCAAAACGCCGATGGGAACGCCTTGCTATATGTCTCCCGAATTGGCCGAAGGACGCGGTAAAGACATATCGGTTACCACGGATATTTATCTTCTAGGCGGTATCTTGTATGAAATTTTACATCGTAAACCACCACATACAGGAAAAAGCCTATGGTTGGTTTTACTAGCTGCTAAAGAAAGTAAGCCTGTTTCGTTTGCAGAAAAAATTCCTCTAGATTTACGCCAAATTTGCCATAAAGCAATGGCGAAAAAACCATCGGATCGTTATCAAAGTGTTACTGATTTTAAACAAACAGTAGCCAATTACTTGAAACACCGCGAAAGCATATCCTTGGCCAACAAAGCTACCGAGTTTTACAATAGCGCTGTCAAATACATCAACACTAATAAAAGTCAGGAAAGTGGTTATAAACTCAAATACTTATTTTTTGAACTTCCTGGTAAAGTTCTGTTCCCATATTGGTACTTTTATGCCAGTAAGATTCTAAAATTTGTTGTTGGAATGGCAGCTGCAGTGTTGATGTGGGTTGCTTCTTTAAATAGTAACGTCCCTATTTCAGGAATTCCGTTTTTGATTATAGCTGCCATCATTGCGAATATTGTCTTTTTGATTGTTCAAACAACATTGTGGTTGTCAGGAAAAGAAAATGTTTATGTATTTCCACAATCAAAGCTATCACCCTCTCTGGTATATACGAATTTAATTAGGGCGATGAGCCTATATGAACAAGCGATCAATACATGGCAAGACAACAAATCTGCACAAAAAAACAAGATCAAATTGCACGCTCAAATTGCAAATATCGCTCTGGACTTCAAGGATATAAAACTAGCTAAAGTGCATATTGAAGAAATCCAAAAATTTGACTTAGCAAGCATAAAAAAATTACACCAAAAATTTCACCAAGCCAAAATCGAAGGAATCAGGGAACGTTCGGCTGTTAACATCTACAAGATCATCAGTTCGGTACTTTTTTATGGAATACTACTCGCGTTATTATCTCATTTTATTTTATCTTATGTAATCGCACAATAAAATTGCTCGTTTTTGAAAAACAGAAAACTATTTTCGGCCACAAATAAAGTCACAACTGATACTAATAACCACAGGAACTAAAATGGATGATGCTAAATTTCGCTCGTTATGGGCAAAAGTTGTCGAACAAGATAACGCACAAGAACATTCAATACGCAACACCTATAAAGAAGAAGTGACATTTTCTCATGACATAACGCAACTTCCTCAACAACAGACATTTTCTGAAAATGCAACCGTCAGCATGGAAGACAACATCGAAAAAGTTACTTTCTCTGCTATTGAGACAGCAGCACCTAAAAACGTATCGAAAACACAACCCGACCTTGATACCAAACACGACTACAAAAACTACCAGGAAATCAACCGTGGTGGTATGGGAATTATCTATCGGGCAGAACAAACAAAACTCAAACGCGAAATTGCTATTAAGAAAACCTTACCGCAAGTAGAAAAAAGTAAGTTTCTCGCCGAATCATTGGTCACCGCGTATCTTGACCATCCCAACATTATACCGATACATGAAATTGATCAAAACGACGAAGGCGATATTCTTCTCGCGATGAAATTGGTCAAAGGCATTTCGTGGAAAGATTTACTTTATCCTCGAACAGTAGAGCACCAAGAAAAAGCCAAGGAGTACAACGCCCAAAAACACCTAGAAGTTCTCGTCAGCGTTTGTAATGCAATGAAATACGCACACAGCAAGGGAATAGTCCACTGTGATTTGAAACCGGAAAACATTATGATCGGAGACTTTGGCGAGGTACTGGTGATGGATTGGGGAATTGCGGTAGATGTTCGAGAAAATCCCGATGAAAGGCGTACCTTCTACAAAAATGATATTACAACACCGATGGGTACACCTTGCTATATGTCGCCAGAATTAGCGGAAGGACGTGGTAAAGACATATCCTTTGCGACAGACGTGTATCTTTTAGGCGCTATTTTATATGAAATTCTGCATCGCAAACCACCGCACGCAGGAGAAAGCTTATGGCAAGTCTTGTTGGCCGCGAGAAACAGTGAACTTCATTGTGAAAGTACTACTCCCGCAGAGCTACAACAAATATTTAGAAAAGCGATGGCTAGAGAAATTTCGAACCGTTACCAAGATGCCGATTTGTTTTGTCAAGATCTACAAAATTATTTGCAGCATCAAGAAAGTATATTTCTCACAGAAACGGCCGTAAAAGAACTACTTTCATCGCAAAAGCAACAAAATAAAGAGCAAGTTTATGAAAGTTTGATGACCGCGATCGTTCGTTTTTCTAGAGCGCTCGAAATTTGGGAAAACAACAGCCGGGCTTTTAGCGGAATGGTTCAAGCACGACTAGCTTACGCACAAATTGCGCTAAATAATAACGATTTTGGGATTGTCAGTTCACAACTCGAAAAAATCGAACAGTTAGATCGGCAAAAGCATTTGCGAAAATTTGGTTACGTAACGAAAGACAAGCTTTCACAACTACAATTTTTGCAAAAGAAGCTACAATTTGAACAAAAAAAACAGAAAAATCTATTGCGCATGCATCGTTGGCTAAATACCGCTTTTTTTATTTTTTTCGCCCTGGCTTTTCTAGCTGCGCAAAATGTAAAAGTGCAAATATTACCTGTGATTCTTTTTGCAGGATATGCGCTAGTTACAAGAGGAAACAATGCCGCTTTTTTTGTGATCGGATACCCAGTATTTGCATTGCTTAGCATTTGCAATTTTATGATGCTTCTTTTCCTTACCCAATTTGAAGTAGATATGTGGAAAGTATTGGTCCTCATTGGCGCAATTGTTTTCTATTGTATATGGAAATTGCGAAATACCAACAACAAAAACGGCGTTCGTTTGCAAACATACTTTGATTTTTCTGGCATTCACCGTGACGCCGATGACCAAATAGATTTTAAGAATACAGTGGAAATGTTGATAATAAATTTGGCAGATGACGATACGGACAAACGCATCAACACACGCAACAAACTACAAGAGATCGGTTATCCGGCAATTGAATTTCTCCTTGAAGCAGCGAAAAATCACGAAAATTGGCTGGTACGTTTAAATTGCCTAAAAACAATTGCGCAAATCGCACCAGGAGATGTGGCGCTGCGAAATTCCCTTCGCGAATTGTATGATTTAGAACAAGACGAAGATGTAAAAAAGCAATTGCAAAGTATGCTGTAGGCCTAGAAGGTTAGACTTTCTGATAAATGTTGGTAAGGCTTATGGCTCGGAAGTTAGGGGGAAAGGAAGTTATCATTTTTTATATGTGCACTTTGATTGTGGCTATGATCATTGGCAGCCACAATCAAACCCTGCGTAGTACAGTTGCACACCAAGTTTGGCCTATCCACCATCGCGATTGTAAATCAATGGTGGCTCATGCAGGTTATCGGATGCGAAAAGCGACATATGGCTGATGGTGATTGGGCAGAGGTATTCTTTTTGTCACGCGGGCGGTATACACTTGAACTGTCCACGTCCACCATCCCCATCTTTTGTTGATCCATCGTTTTACTTTTCTGGTTCTTGGCTCATCATACACAACTCTTTTCCATCTTCGGTAGGTTGCGATACCAGCCTTCACCTCGATGCGTCCTATTCTCATTTTCGCACCTCTGCTTTTAAAAGATCTGATGATCAAATCTTTTAACGCTCTTTTACCTACACCTCTTAGGTTCCGCGCAAAATGATCGATATTTCTATCCAAGTAATTGCTGAAGTAAACCCAAGGATTTCCAGAATACGCGGATAAACCGAATTTGATGTATTCTTTCTCATCGATCGTCACTCCCCAAACGACGTCCCAACCACCGCGTTTGATATTTCTTTGGACTTCACCTTTGCTACTCCCTGCAAAAACAAAACTCGAGAGAACTGTCATCGTCAAAATAGTTAAGCACTTTTTCATCACGAAACTCCTAATTGAAAGTATGAATTTGTTTTTCTTTACTCATCAATACGACGGAGTCTCCGTGATAAAAAAATTTTTTTAGTCTCGTTGTATAAAAAACGATGTATTCACTATATAATAACTAGTGAAAAATAATTATGCATTACCGTTTTACTTATAATGTTTGGGGATAAAAGCGTCCAGAAAACCCAATTTACTACCATCATTATTTCCAACGAATTGCCGCGCTTTTAGAGTTATCCAATTTGCGCTCGTTTCTAGATGATTACGGTTTTTCATATTGAGTTTGGCAAAAAGTGCCAGTAACTCTTGTATTTCTTTTATCCCCCCTGATTTGCTATTTGCTGCCTTGAGTATCTTATAGGTTCTATTGACTTTGCTTAGCATTGTTTCATAGTATTTTCCAGGTTTGGTAGCTTTGGCCAAACCACGTAGAGCATATTCCAAATCTAACATTAAACCTGTAATAAACATAACGCGGAGTCTCTCTTTTGATGATACTGCATTTTCTTTATTATTTGCGGTTACAAAATTGTGGCGCTCCGTTCCTTGTGACCAACTAACTAACTCGAAAGCACTTCCCGCTTTGTGACCACCTACATTGACCAATTCTTCATCAGGCACACTGTGGCAGTCGTAGCAAGTTTGAGCTATTGAATATATATCTACAGGATTGTTCATCCCTTTGTCTATCGATTTTTGGCGTCTCGTTATTTTGGCAACTGTTTTGTCGTTGTGTACGAGAATCCAATCTTTCCCCGCTCCATGACACAATTCGCAAGAAACGCCAGAGACAACCTTGTTTGTACCTCCCTGTTGTGTATAATGGCATTTGTCACACCGTCCACTTTTTTTGATAGAGCCTTTACCACCCAGTTTTTGGAAAATATTTTTCGCTCTAGGTCTTTTTTCCATTTCTGCAAAAGTTTTGTAATGCGGTGTTTTTTTCCAGACCTGGGCTTCTTGGGTATGGCAGAAGCCACATTTTTTTGCCGTTACTATTTTTTTTATATCTACAGGTCGTTTTTTTATCGCCGAAATTCTTTTGATTTGCTGTTGAGTTTCCTGTTTTGACAAGAAAACCTTCGTTGTTTTTTCTTGCGTTTTTTCGATTTTACTTTTTGATGTTGTTGCTTGGTTCTTCTGAACAACTTGTATATCAGCCTTTCTTTTTCTGCTTTTTTGTACAACATCATTCTCGTGTTGATCTACCACTGATTTTGTATTTGCCATCTCATTTTTATATTGGTCGACCATGTACCTTATACTGCCATAAGGATCTGTTTTAAATGACCTAGCATGATAGTTATGACACGTGGTGCATTTTTCATTTGCGACATTGCGATTATGACAACTGCTACACAAATCTTTCGATATAGACCGAAAGCTAATGAGTTTTTTGCGATCATAATTCTCATCAAAAAATTTGTTGTTGCCTCCAACAGGATCTTGTTTTTTTAATATATGGCAAGAGGAACAATCCATTTCTGCTAAGATATGTTCCCGATGTGAAAAACGTGTGAATTGTACTTTGGGTTTTGTTTTACTAGATTCCCAGTTAATTTCCCACGCCGCATCTTTACTTTCTACTTTATCAATAGTGTGGCATTTTAAACAACGATTTACCGCATTCAAAACATAATGGGTGTTGCCTTCCACTTCACCTTCAGAATCAGGCTTGTCGGTGTTGTAGCTTCTAACCATTAAATCTAACCATGCTTTCATGACCGGATCTTTGTGTCGGGAAGGTCGATAGTGTAATGTATAATTACGAAAGTACCAACCTGTAGGAGAGTTTTCGTCTTTGAACTCAAAGTTATTAAACCGCTTGCTGTCTTGGGTATTAATAGGAGGAAAAACGCGAGATTGAATTACTTGTAGAAACTCAGCAACATTCGGAAATAGATTTTTTATCGTTTCACTTTTAATGGAAACGTGTAGTATTTTTTCGAGACGTCGTTTTAGTGCCAAGGTATTCTCACTAGTAATCTCGTCACAAAGACGCTGAATCATCATTATGTATGCATTGATGGCTTTGATTTCATTCTTTTTGCCATTCGTAGGAGAATCTGCGATGTGATCGTACAAAAACGTATCTAAGTATTTCGATATATCGTCATCACTTAATTCTTTATCTTTGGACAACAAAAGCCTCATAAAATCAGTAGCTTCGCCTGTATCTTCTTTGTCTATAGAAGGCCAGTGGGTAAATTTGGGGCGTACTTCGAATTGTTTAGACTGCAGATAAAATTTTTCCGTTAAGAATCCTGGAAAGCGGATAACAGCAATGTCTTCATCCTCTTTCAAAATGTTTGTTTGATGGCATTGATTACAAGCCTCTTCAAAATTTTTAGTTAACATGGCTTGCTCACTTTTATCTAGTTCGTGGCACGCATTGCAGTTGTGAGGTGCTGTGCTAGACCTACTGCGATCCTCAAAGTACTCCTCAAAGTGGTTTGTGTGATTGAAGTAGATATGAGTACCTTTTTTATGCGGGTAGTTATCAAAATTTGGATGGCCTTTCCAAAAATCAGAAGAACTTTGGTTATGGCATATCTGACAACTGTTATTATCAACCACCGAGAGATTGAAATTACGTCCTTGATGTTCTTTATGACAAGAAGAGCAAGCTATTTGAGGAGAGACGGCATTGTCTAGATTTTTTTTAGCTTGCGACAGCGTTTGGGAAAAACGAAATTCTTCAACTTTTTTATCATTCAGACCATACTTCTTCCAATGATTTTGTGATAAACCATGAATATTTAGCGCTGCTGATGAAGACTCTTCCCCTCTAATATCTGTTTCTTGTTGGTGGCAGCGAATACATCTTTCTGTATTTGAAATACCTTGTCCTTGATGACAAGTCGAGCAGCTATTTTCTGGATTAACACGCATACTTGCAATATTGTGTGCCGTTGTAATTTTACCTTGCTGCAACGAATTATAAATCAAAAATATAATTAGAAAAGTTACTGTAACCAATACATATGAGGATTTGATCTTAAATTTTTTATCTAAAAAACGGAAATAATTGCCCAAAAATCTGAACGTAGAATTTATTTTCCAAAGAATCAAACTTTCTTTTCTATTTTCTATTTCTGAAAAATCTTCGGTGGAAAAAGCAACGGCACGCTCTGTTGTATTGTCTGTTGGGATATCATTTTCTGAGCTGTTTATATCTGTTTGCGCTGAGGATATACGTGCTCTTTCTTCAGGAATTTGGTTTACGCTATTTTCTTTTGGTTCCTCTTTAAGAGGATCTACGCTATTCGAACTGTTTGGAATATCGTCAACTAGCACTTTATTTGAATTGTAGCTCTTGTATGTCTTTTTTATACTGCCATTTTGCATTTCTTCGTCGGAAATTATTTTAAGCCATATTTCTTTTGTCTCTTCAATATCCATGAATTTTTTCTACCTTTTTATTGTATTGATTCATTATTTACTCATAAACGATTGAAATTCATTCATAAATCGGAGATATTCACTATAATTCCACAATGATAAGCAAAAAGCGTAAATGTAAATTCCAACATAAAGGATGCATGCCATAAGAACGCTCAAAGCGAGCGCAGAACTAAATATCTTAGCTATATATAAAAAAATTTGTTTTATTGAAAAACGTAATGAAAGAATTGTAAGAATAGTGATCAAAAATACAACTACTGGTACTGTATACGTGTCTTTATTTTCAATAAATGGATTACCTGAAATAAAAATTGCTTTGAGAAAACCCGTAAAATGGTAAATAACCCAACAGTACAACGTTATTTTTATACGGCTCAAAATATGAACCATCGTTTTTTTTTCTTGGTCTTTTTTGTGTATTTCTTTTTCTATTTTCTTTATATCAAGAGAATTATCAGCAAAACGTTTCAAAAATATGATTTGCGATTTTGCAATGGCAATATCCTGATTGGCCAAAGCAAATTTCAAATATGACAAGCGTGCGGCATATTCCCCTTCGATTGCTCGAGAGTTACCTTTCCACAATGCCAATGCTTCCTGGAAAGAGGCAATCGTACTCGATAAATCATTGTAAATCAGTTCATAGCCATCAACCTTTTTTCGATTCTTTTTCAAGTGTTCAATTTTATCAAGACTTATCGCCAGAGATTTTTGAGCTCTGTTACTAATATCAATGCTCTCCCTATGCTTTAAAAAGTTTTCGATGTCTTTTTTGAATTCCTTAATTACCTGATAACGCTGATTCTTATTTTTTTGCAAAGCGCGAACACAAATTTGCTGTATCTCTAGTGGTACATCCTCTGTAAATTTCAGCTGCAATTCTTCGGTGAGTTTTGCCAAAATTTGCAAAATATTCTCTCCAGTATTTGGCAACTTCCGTGTTAAGATTTCATATAAAATACCACCGAGCAAGTACACATCTGTCCACGGTCCAATATCACGTCCTTGGCCTCGCGCTAATTCAATGGGCATATAACTTGGTGTTCCCATAGGGTGTCTGACATACAATCGATGGATTGCCTTAGGCGTATTTACTCTACTGTCATCAATATCCACCGCAATCCCCCAGTCCATGACCAAAACTTCGCCAAACGCGCCAATCATGACATTTGAAGGTTTTAAATCGCAATGGACGATTTTCTTGCTGTGGGCAAAATCTACAGCATTCATAACACTAAACAAGATATTAATGTGATCTTGTGTATCATAGCTTGCGGCCATTTTACGCTGCTCTGCCGTTTTGGGATGTAGTAAAGAACTCCATGGCACACCACCGACAAGCTTCATCGCGAGCATAATCTGCTGTGAAGACTGTTTTAGCTCATACACCGGAACAATATTGGGGTGATCTAGAAAAGCAGTCACTAGAGATTCGAAAACAAAACTACTCTTTTTATTCTTGTCATTGTCCATCATTTTTTTGATGGCGACTTCGCGTTGTAAACTATGTTGTTTGCCACGAAAAACAACTCCCATTCCCCCACGTGCAATCTCATCTAAAATTTCATAGTCCTCGTTTCCATAACTCATTTGTGCAGTATTTGCTATGTCGACGTTTTGATTATTTTGACCGAAATTTGGGGCAACTGTATTTTGGCTTGTGAAAGTTTCGCTGATTTCTATATTCGCAATTGTTTTTTCATTTGTGAAAGTTCGGTTTACCTTTTCGTTGGCAATTGTTTTTTCATTTGTGAATGTTTGACTTATCTCTTTTTTTGCAAGTGTTTTTTCATGCGAAAATGTTACATCTTTTTCTTCTGGCATTATGGATTCCCAAAACTAGTTGTATACAATGTCGATATGTGTACAACAATTGATATTTCTTTTGTGTCAGATACATCAATTTTAAGTACTTTCTACACAAAACAAAATAACAAAAATGACTCAATTTTGAGCTAGCTGTTTTTTATGAAAATTTGAAAACGAGCTCGATTAGCTTCACGAGGCTCAAGTAAATTGATCTCGTAGCAAACCAGAAGTAATAATGAGGGATTATGGTGGGCTTTAAAACAAAATTGCATCAATTCGTTGATACGGCCATTTATCAAAGCTTGTATCGACGAATTGATGTTTCGTTTTCATTTTGTTGAGGTTTGTATATTGCTTATTGATGATTGTATATTTTTAATGTATTAGAAGCTAACTTTCTGTCTTGATGTCTTCTGTCGTTTGCATAAACTATGTATGTGGGTTCACTTGTTATCGAATGCGAAAAGCTACGTACGGTTGATGGTGATTGGGTAGAGATATTCTTTTCGCCACGCGAGCGGTATAGAACTCCACCGACCACGTCCACCATCCCCATCTTTTGTTGATCCATCGTTTTACTTTTCTAGTTCTTGGCTCATCATACACAACTCTTTTCCATCTTCGGTAGGTTGCGATACCTGCCTTCACTTCGATGCGTCCTATTCTCATCTTCGCACCTCTGCTTTTAAAAGATCTGATGATCAAATCTTTTAACGCTCTTTTACCTACACCTCTTAGGTTCCGCGCAAAATGATCGATATTTCTATCCAAGTAATTGCTGAAGTAAACCCATGGATTTCCAGAATACGCGGATAAACCGAATTTGATGTATTCTTTCTCGTCGATCGTCACTCCCCAAACGACGTCCCAACCACCGCGTTTGATATTTCTCTGAACTTCACCTTTGCTACTTCCTGCAAAAACAAAACTGGAGAGAACTGTCATCGTCAAAATAGTTAAGCACTTTTTCATCACGAAACTCCTAATTGAAAGTATGAATTTGTTTTTCTTTACTCATCAATACGACGGAGTTTCTCTGATAAAAAAATTTTTTTTAGTCTTGTTGTATAAAAAACTATATGTTTAATGATGAATAGCTCAAAACTTTTACGTTATTTTTTATTAGAAGTTTCTGTTTTAAAATTGGAAGAGTCATGAAACTGTTTACTAAATGAGGCCGCATGATAATTATGACAAGATGTACAATTTTCGCCTACTAAATTACGATTGTGACACTTACTACACAAATCTTTTGAGATAAACTTAAAATCACTCACAAATTTTTTGCTATTGTGACTACTGAAAGATTTATTATAGGCTGCTTTATTAAAGTCTGGATATTTTTTTAATGTATGGCAGGAAGAACAATCCATTTGCGCTAAAACGTGCGGCTGATGCGAAAAACGTGTAAATTGAACTTCCTCTCCTCGCTTACCAGGTTTCCAGTTAATTTTTAACACCGAGTCTTTTTGTGAAGACTTTTCAACACTGTGACATTTGAGACAACGATTCATGGCACTCATTATATAACTAGTATTCCCTTGGACTTCATCGTAATAGTCAGGAGCATCTGTGTTATAAGTTTTTGCCATCAAATCTAACCACGTTTTCATGAAGGAATCTTTATGTTTCATGGGGCGATATTGTAATGTATAGTTGCTGAAATACCATCCTGTAGGAAGTTCTTTCTCTTCGAACTCAAAAGCGTTGAAATGCCTTTTGCGCTTAGAGTTTATTGGCGGAAGAATTCGCTCTTCCACTACTTGCAAAATATTACTAACGTTAGGAAATAGATTATCAAGTGTTTTGTTGTTGATAGAAACACTGAGAACTTTTTGTAAACGTTCCTTTAGAGCGGATGTATCTTCATTCGTTATTTCATCGCAAAGACGTTTGATCATTAGTACATATGCGTTAATTGCCCTAATTTCATTTTCGTCTTCGTCCGAAGGAGATTCCGCGATCATATCAACCAAGAATGTTTCTACATATTCAGAAATATCTTCTTCTTCCAGTTCTTTATCTTTTGAAAGTAATAAACGCATCAGATCAGTGGCTTCCCCAGAATCTTCTTCATCTAGAGAGGGCCACTTTCTAAACTTGGGACGCATTTTGAATGCCTTAGACTGAGCATAAAAGTCTTCGATTAAAAATCCTGGGAAGCGAATAATATTCAAATCTTCGTCTTCTTTAAGTATATCTTTTTGATGACATTGGGCGCAGGTTTCCTCGAAACTGTTTAGAGCCATCTGTTCACCTTGCCCAAATTTGTGACATGTTTGGCAATTCTGTGATACACTTATACCTTCTTTTTTCTTATATCGATAATAGTCAGAAAAATGTGATACGTGGTCAAACATAATATTTGTCCGTCGCTTATAGGGGTATTGATTAAACTCGGCGTGGTCAGCGGAAAAATTGGCAAACTTTTTCTTGTGGCATGTTTGACATTTACGGTTGCTTAACTTAGTGAGTATGGAATTACGTCCTTGGTGTTCTTGGTGACAAGCAGAACAAGCTAGCGGGGGAAGTTTTTCATTTTTTTGTATATCTATCTCATCTAGTTTTTGTGCAAAAGGTTTCTTTATACTAAAGTTAAAGAAAGAATTTTGTTGAGTCTTCCAAAAATCAGGGTTATGTTTTTCCCAATATTCTTCTGGTAAGCCGTGAGCATTTAATGCTGTAACATTTTTTATCTCATCGGAAGATTGTTGATGACAAACTGTACACTGTAAAGCATCATTACGTGGATTTTTGTCTTGCGTGTGGCACATATGACAATTTTGTTTACTTGTATGAATGGCCGCATGTGCTGATGTTAATTCTCCCAACTGCGCTGAATTAGCAATAGCAATAATGATAGCAGGAACTAAAACAGCAATGGCAACATAAGACATTTTTATTTTTGCCATAAACTTTTCGATATGAGAAAAAATCGACCTTACAAAAAGAATGATGCGCAACATAAACATATTTTGGTAATGACCAGTTTCCAAAATATCTTTAGTTGATAGTGAGGATACCGCTTGTTTTACAGCACCATAATCGGGTAGATCATTCTTATAATAGTTATTCGCGTTATCGAAATTTTTCTTGTCCTGTATTTTTTCTTTTATGGTTGGTGGGCCTTGTTGCACAGTTGTTTCTTCCGCATCAACTCTTGCTAGATTTTTTTGTTCATCCAATTCTGCCGTTTTGTGCAGAATTGTTTCTCTTCGTTTTCCACTGTGTTTTACATTGCTTTGTGATTTACTGGGGCTATTTCCCTTGTAAGTTTTTCGTACGTTACCGCTTTCCATTTGTTCATCAGTGAGTATCTTACTCCATAAATTTTTGGTTTCTTCTATGTCCATTTACAATCTTCCTACTATGGAAAAAATATTGGGGATAATCGTTCTGCTAAAATAACTATCAGGCCTAACAATGATAACAAGAGAAATACTGAAGCCACTACCATAAAAATAAAACTCAACAACTTACCGACAAGTAAAAAAATTTGTTTGCCGGTAAAACGCAAAGACAACAACGCAGTAATCGCACAGACAAATAAAAATGCATTTATGAGACGTTGATTTTTAGAGTAAGAGCTCAACTCAACCAGAAAATTTAGACAAAAAAGAATACCATATATTGAAAAAGAATACACAAAGCGACTCCAGATATACGCAATGCTTTTTTTTTCATCGTCTTTTTCTTGAATATGCCGTTCAATATTGTGAATATCAATAGCATTTTCTGCGGTAGTAAATTTTCTTAATGCGGGTAATTGTGACTTTGCAATAGCGATATCCTGGTTAGATAAGGCATATTTCAAATACGACAATCGCGCCAGATACTCCCCTTCAATAGCTTCAGTGTTACCTGCCCACGATTTTAATGATTGTTGGAAATTAGCAATTGCACTGGATAAATCATTATAAATGAGTTCATAGCCATCAATTTTTTTTCGGTTTTTTTGCAGCTCTTCGATTTTACGTAGGCTTGTCATCAAAGATTCATGGGCACTGTTACTGATATCAATACTCGCCTTGTGTTTCAAAAAGTCTTCGATGTCTTTTTTGAATTCCCTAATCTCTTGATAACGCTGATCCTTATTTTTTTGCAAAGCGCGAACACAAATCTCTTGAATTTCTGTTGGTACGTCCTCTGCAAATTTCAACTGCAGTTCTTCGGTAAGTTTTGCCAGAATTTGCAAGATACTCTCGCCGCTATTTGGCACCTTGCGCGTTAAGATTTCATATAAAATACCACCGAGCAAGTACACGTCTGTCCACGGTCCAATATCTCGTCCTTGCCCTCGAGCCAACTCAATAGGCATATAACTCGGTGTGCCCATAGGATGTTTGATATGCAACCGATGGATTGCCTTAGGAGAGTTTTCTCTATCGTCATCGATATCCACCGCAATCCCCCAGTCCATAACCAAAACTTCGCCAAATGTACCGATCATGACATTGGAAGGTTTTAAATCGCAATGGACGATTTTTTTACTGTGGGCAAAATCTACGGCATTCATAACGCTAAACAAGATATTAATGTGATCTTGTATATCATAGTTCGCGGCAAGTTTACGGTCCTCTGCTGTTTTTGGGTGTAGCAAAGAACTCCACGGTACACCACCGACAAGCTTCATTGCCAGCATTACCTGTTGCGAAGATTGTCTTAGTTCATATACAGGAACAATGTTGGGATGATCGAGAAAAGCGGTAACTAGAGATTCAAAAACAAAGCTATTCCTTTTGTTCTTGTCATTGTCCATCATTTTTTTAATGGCGACTTCGCGTTGTAAACTATGTTGTTTACCACGAAAAACAATTCCCATCCCTCCGCGCGCAATTTCATCTAAAATTTCATAATCATCATTTTCATGATTCGCGCGAATGGTTTCTGTTATGTCGACGCTTTGGTTATTTTCACCGACATCCGTTTTTTCCTCGGAAAATGTCTGTTCGATTTTTTTTAGATCAACAGTTTTTTCACATGTGAAAGTTTCACTTGTTTCTATATTAGCAAGTGTTTTTTCATGTGTGAAAGTTTCGTTTGCCTCTTTGTTGGCAAGTGTTTTTTCATGTGTGAAAGTTTCGTTTGCCTCTTTGTTGGCCAATGTTTTGTCATGTGAAAATGTCACATTTTTGTCTTCTTGCATTATAGATTCCCAAAATTAGGTGCATACATTGTGGTGTACACACTCAATTGATATTTCTTTTGCGTAAGATACATCAATTTTAAGCATTTTTTGGAAAACAAAATAACAAAAAACGCTAAATAATTAAATAAATGAAAAATATCCTGACTCTAACGGATTTGGTGGTCATGTTTCATAAAGAAAAAAATGAAAGCACAGAGCAGGAGTTGCAGTAATTAGCTAAAGAGTAGAATTAACAGAAGGAAGATATAGTACGAGAGTAAAAGAAACTCTAAACAAACTGATACGTTATCCAATATTTCAATTTGATAGGAGAAAAGCAGAAGGTGAGGGTGTATTTTCAAAATTGTGTTGATCAACAACAGATAAAACTAATAGAGACGCAGTTGGCTAGAACTTATTTGTAACAGGTATTCAAAAGCTGGCGTCAACTAAAGTAAGCCTAATTTAGCTAGGCTTACTTTGAAATTATCAACATTAACCAAAGATGGAGTTATTTTGTGTTAATCATACCCAATTTTTTCATAATGCCTTTTAATCTAGGTAGGTATGTTTCATTAAAATCATGAGCATCTAGATCGAAACTGGGAGGTCCACTCTTCCCCACAAAATTAACAACCGGATCATCATTATCGACTAAACGGTAGTAGCGAACATCTTTCGGTGGTCGTGGATGGTTGAGATTTTCATTTACAGGAGAGCCTACTGCGACCCAGCGTAAGTGCTTTTTTACCCAAGGCCTGTAGCCTAAAATTTGCATTATAAAACACGCATTACGAACTATTGCACACCCTTGAGAGTGGCTTATAATTGTCATTGGTTCACTTTGTTTCGCTTTTTCATACATTAACCTAGCTACGCGTCTAGTACAATAATTACTTACATAAATTTTATCTGGTGCTTTTCTCAGATCAAGATCAGTAATACTCACAGTAAGTTTTTCAAATAAGTTTAGATTATACCAAGCTAAATCGCTTAAGGTTTCTGTAAAATCTAGTGCATAAAATTTATTTCCTGTATTATATCCCTTCGGATCTTCTTGGGATTGGTTGTAAATTACGTTAATAGGATGCTGTAACGAATCAGCAAGTTTTCTCATAGAAATTTGAGCTTTTGTTTTAGTAGTCAAAACACCATTAACATAGTAGATTATATGACCACCTAGCATTTTTCCTTGGCTATCTGTATCTTGTTGCAAATCTTTTGGTATGCTCACTCTTTCATCCATTAAGGCGTTTAACAGTTTTTTTAAAAGAGTTGCTTCTAGCCTACCAAACTCTACTTGTATAGCTTTTTTCAAAGTTTGCCTGCGACGCCGAAGAAACTTCATTCCATTTTCCCACTCTTTTTGAGGGTCGTAGTTTTCAATGTCAAAATTCTTGACCGCTCGAATTCTATTATCGAGATATTCTCCTGCGTTTTTGAGTTCTGAGCGTATGCCGTCATCTAAAGTTTGAAAGCGATTATCAATATACTTACTTAAAACTTTACTGCGATCACCAAGATAATCATTCGTAACTTTGAGATGCCTTCTAATATCAAAAGTAGCTTTTACAAAATTTCCTATGTGTTCCCCTTTTTCATCAACCCAACTGGTGAAAGTCTCCCAATCAGATTTTTCTTGGTAGTCACTTTTTTCGCCAACAATTCGGTAAGCTATTTCCTCTCCGCCTTTTACAGCGAAATATAGATATTCGCCGCCTACCGACCAGTTTAAATCGAGGTCTATTTTTTCGTATCCTTCTGGGGTGTCTTCATGGCGAATCAAAACTTTTATATCCTGAACAGGTTGATACCCCCCTCGTTTGTAGGCCATATATATGTATGCCCCACCTGAAGCAGCATTGAGGTCATGCCCCATAAAAGTATATCCGGGAGGAACAGAAACTTTTTCGGGACCAGCTACCAAAAATAATCCAGTAATTCTGTCATTAGGATCTTTTGGAGTTCCAACTTTATAGCACAAATAAATATATTCCCCGCCAGCACCTAAGTTAAGATCCTTTGTACTTTTGTATCCTTCAGGAATCTCCTTGCCATCCCACTTCACAGTGAAGTCTACTATTCCTTCTCTGTAGACGGTTATACTCTTTTGAACTGTAATATCTGTACCCGCAAAATTCGCCGTTATATTTAGCTCTAAGTCTCTAGTATCTGTAGATAGTGTTTTGAAAAAGTTACTCATTTGGACATTTGGATCATTTTCAAATTTCCCATGTCCACTAGGTGTAACTTTCCACAGACATTTATCTGTTACCTTGTAGAGACAAGGTTCAGTTTCGGAAAAAGAAGCATAAGCATCAAATTGAGGTTGTTCGTTTTCGTAAAACGCATCAGGACCAACAATGGTTATTCTTTCAATGTTTGTTTTATCAACAGATATTTTTGTCCTTTTAGATTTAAATCCAGGCTTTAGAATAATCCTATTTTTTGCGATTAACTCTGTTTTTGTACTTCCTAAATTTTGAGTTGTGTAAATACTGTTTAGTGATCTGTGTACCGCACCTGTCTCTAAAGATTTCCCTGTTTCAAGATTACAATCCAGATATAGCTTTTTTTCTTGCGCGGTTAAAAAACTTATCACAAGAAATAATAAAATAAAATATTTTTTATTCATATAATCCTCATACTGTATTCAAAAATACCTACTTTTCTCTATAAACAAGAATAGCAATGTAAGGCTGCCACGAAAACGTTTTTGAAATTGTTTGCCCAAAAAGTTTATTCGAACCAGAATAGGAAGCAACACCAGCTCTAATATCAATACGGATACTTCCATATGACCTTATTTTTCCCTCTACATGCTCTTTGATGACATCATGTGGGTCTTCCCCTGCGACTAATGCTTCAAAAAATTTCTTCATAACATCAAAAATTAAATTGCTAACATCATCATGTATTTCGTTTGCAATTTGTCGCGCCGTTTCTTCTAAATACAATGAAAATGTATCAATAGTATTTGCGGTAATTTTTTCAAAGGATTCAATACCAATTTCTTCCAGTTTCGTAAGAGTTGCACTACCGCCCCCTCCTGAAACATCAATGCCTATAGCTACTAATATCTCTGCTAAATCTGTTTCTGTAATTTCTCGTCCCCATGCTACCTTGTGTCCATCTTTCTCAATTTTAGCGCGCTTGTCCCATTTATTAGTTGAGTAGTCGACTGCATTGTTAATAGCTGTTTCTATTTTTTGAAGTTCTCTCTGGATTACTTTTGCTTTTTCTTTCGCTTTTTCGATTTCAGATTTCAAGATTGCCAACTTTTGATTAACATATCCATCAATTCGTTTATGCAAGTAATCCTCATCATTCCCATAGGGGATAGCAAGTATTTCGTTACCACCTTTTACGAAAATAAAGATGTCATCTCCATGATGCAAATCATCATTTATCTGACGATGGCATCCAAAATTTGTACTGAGATTTATCCTTGTATATCCTGATTCTGGTATTGTAGTGGCATCTTTCGCGGCAATTAAAGCTTCAATGGGACTGTTTCCTCCGGTTTTTACGCAGAGATAAACATAGGCCGTTCCATCACCACAACTTTTGTTTAAATCAACAATAGCTTTGTATCCATGAGGAATTGGAGTACCTTCACCACCTGCGACTATAGCAATACCCGTGATTCTCTTCTCTGGAGAGATCGCTTCCAATTTGATTCCTAAATCAATATAATCAGTATCTCCTCCAGAACCGCTCGTAAAACCATTTGCGTTTCTTACTTCAATCCAAGTGTGGCTGTTTGCTGTCGCTTTAGCAATAGCATCTGCGCGATCTTCATCTATTCCTGCCTGAATGGAAGTAATACCAAGCTTTAGAATTTTTATTGGAAATGAAATTTCAAATGTAACTGTTTCTATACTAAGACTAGCTATAATATCCATATCTACATCATATGGAACTGCTTTAGCTTTAAAATTACCTACATTAATATCACCATATTTCTTGTGTGAAACAATCCATTTGCAAGAATTAGATATATCTTTTGGTGCTGTATTTGCGAAATGTGCTGTTACTTTATATTTTCCATCTCTATTTTCATATAAAGCACTCGGTCCGCTAATAGAAATTCCTGTTGGTATATTTTGTGAAACATGAGCGTGAAATTTCGATATTTTAAATCCTGGATTTAGCCGTATTCTTTTTCTAGTAACGACTCTCTCCTTATGTTCTACACCAAACATTTTTCCGCCCAAGTACATTTCTGTAGGAATTTTTTTATAGACAGTTTTTGTAGGGCCATAGTAGTCAGAAAGTAGAAATACGGGTAATAAAAAAAGAGTTAATAATATTTTCATACCTTTATCCTTCAAAGAATAAAAAAAGGCAGTAAACCTGCCTTTTATTTATTTTTTCAACAAACTGCGAAGTAAATTTTCTACCTTTTCGATACGTTCTTGCATTTCGCGTTTTTCTGTTTTGAGGGATTTGATTTGTTTGTTTTGCTGGATGGTATACAAAGTAAGTTCTTCTATTTTTTGTAATAACTTTCCTTGCATCTTACCTAGTTGGATACCTCTTCTTTTAACTTCTGTTTCAGAAGGGATGTCTGGCAGATGTTTATTCTTTTTTATTTGTTGTTCAACTTCTTCTAAAGATATCAAGTCATAATTGTCGGCAAAAACAAAATCTGGCCAATCTGCACGTAGTGCAACTTCAATTTCTTCCGCAATTACTTTACCTTTTACTGCAAGATGGTAATCACCATAAGGCGCACAATTTATTCCCACTTGTTGGTGTTGATTCCATTGCAGAGCAATTTTTTTCTCACTCGTAGTAGTACCTAAACCTCCGCCTGAATAGCCATATACAACTGGTCCACTCGTAGCAAGATTGGCGAATGGCTTTTCTTTGTAGTAAATGCCAATACCATGATGATTATCTGAGTATAACAATATATCATTTCCATTTGTTTTCAGAGTGCCACTAAAGTTGCTCTCTCCTTTTATTTGCAAACCTGTAGCAATAACTTTTGAAATTTCTATCTCTTCTGCTTTAACCTTGCCTTTAACTGCAAGATGAAAATCTGACTGTGGGGCGCAATTTATTCCCACTTGTTGGTGTTCATTCCATTGCAGAGCAAGTTTTTTCTCTCCCGTAGTAGTGCCTAAACCTCCACCTGTATGACCATATACAACTGGTCCACTTTTCACAAGATCGGCAAACGGCTTTTCTTTGTAGTAAATGCCAATACCATGATGATTATCTGAGTATAACAATATATCATTTCCATTTGTTTTCAGAGTACTATAAATATAAACATTACCGTCAGTAGCAACATGTATTCTTTTTTCTCCTTTGGTAACGATGTTTAGGCCATAATCCCCGTCGATATTACCGATAAAAGGTGCATTTCCATTATCGTGACCAAATTGTATTCCAACATTGTTTTCTGGATAGGTTACAAATTTTGCTGAACCATTTACTTCTAGTTTTGTTGGAGAAGTCGTTGTACCAATTTTAACAGATGAGTTTTTTAAAGAATCACCAAAGAATTCCATCAATGTTCCATGGCCCGGCACCGTAACTTTTAGCTTTTCCTCCCACATATCAATGGCATATCTACCATGCTGATAACCATTTTGTTCACCAAAGGTAATTTTAGGATTACTACTTCCAATATGCAATTTCGATTTAGGATTGGTTGTACCAATACCTACATTACCATTTACTTCTAGTTTTGTTGGAGAAGTCGTTGTACCAATTTTAACAGATGAGTTTTTTAAAGAATCACCAAAGAATTCCATCAATGTTCCATGGCCCGGCACCGTAACTTTTAGCTTTTCCTCCCACATATCAATGGCATATCTACCATGCTGATAACCATTTTGTTCACCAAAGGTAATTTTAGGATTACTACTTCCAATATGCAATTTCGATTTAGGATTGGTTGTACCAATACCTACATTACCATCTAAGTTTAAATGCATTCTACTGGTGGTTCCCTTAGTCGTGAAGTTGATGGTTTTACCAGCTATTCTCAGTTTATCAGAAAAAAGAATACCTTGACCTTGTAACTCATGTACAAAGGTATCATTCCCTATTTGAATGTATGGACCATCTGAGTGGTTAGTACGGAAGTGTGCTGCTTTTCTCGAATCGCCAGAGTTGACATAAATTGTTTGTGTAAAGTCTTGTGCTGTCGCAAAAACTACCAAATTCAACAATAGAAGAATATATTTTGACATAAAATAGCCCTTATAATTATTAATTCTTTCAGTATTTGATTTACTTAAAAGTTTATAGTTTATCTTTTGTTTTTATGTAGTCCAGAAAATTATCAATGCCGTAAGTTAAACCAAAAGAAAGAAAACCAATATCTATTTGTAATTTTTCATCTATGTATATATTTAGGGCACACGTAGAAAAAGTTATTTTAATTTTATAAAAATTTAAATTTCTAAGGTTATCCCTTACAGCTATGTAATAGTTTTATTGGAATAAGTGTTGAACTACAGAAATGGCAAAAAGAAATAAAAAAATGCTGTGGGTATGAAAAATAGACAATCACCAAGAATTGATTTAGTAAAGTTCTCCTTAGAAACAGAAGACTAGAGTTTTTATTTTGTGTTTTATTTAAAACGCAGTTAAGCAACACAATCACTTATCAAATTCGTCAACACAAGAAATTAGAAAAAAACATTAAGGTGTGTTAAATTGAAGACAGGAAAAAAAAGAGGACCCGAAAGTCCTCAATCTAACCAACTTATTACCAGTTTAGCCCTGAACTTTTTCGATAGCGCCCGGAGCTTTGAATATGGAATAGGTTGGTATTTTCCTACTCAAACTGCGAGCAGTTTTTCGTGAGCAGGAAAGCCCTTTTTTCTTGCGACTCTTTACTTCGTTTTCTGCCCATATGGTGATGCACCACAAAAACGCAGAGATACCTACGAGTAAAAAGCCCTCCCATGAAAAAAACATGATGGTGTGGGTTAAAAAATAAAACGTTAGATTCTTCCACAGCCACCAACTATTATTTCGCTTTCTCTGTGCTTAACCACCAAACCCAAAAAAAGAAACCAAATACCAACACCAAGCCCTAAAAGAATTTAGATTTGTTGCTATGTAACATATCGACAGAAGTTAACTCGGTCACAGCCGAATTTCTGATATCAACATTCTTGCAACTTTTCTATTTGTTCTAAGGTAAGTAAAAAAACTTTTATAGCGTTCTCTTTCCGTCGTATTGATAAACAAAGAAAGAAATCAATTGGCATTTACATAGCCTTTACTTTACAACACATAAAAGGAGAGAACATGCGTACACTCATTCTTTGTTTAATACTTTGTATTCCCGCATACTCGCAATCTGTAACAAAATCGGAAATAGAACTAAAAATTAGTGGAGAGTTCCCTAACGGAGAGTACATCTCGCCAGAAATAGCCACCTTAGATGGAAAAGACGTTAACGAACATACTTTTGCACCGGGAGATTACGAACTTTACGTATCAGAACCAGGGTTCTTTCCGTTGACAAAAAAAGTAACTATTCCCCAGAGTAAAGAAGTATTTGTCATCGAAGAAAAGCTGGTAACTAAGCCACGTAGGATTCTATTCGATCTAACATACGAGCTGTCACCACCGCAGGAGCTAGATCCGATAAAAATTACACTGTCTCCCGTGGATGATCCTACGCAAGAACTCACAATAAAGCCAGGTGATATGGTAAAACCCAATAGTTATTGGTTAAAAATTGAAAAGCCAGCTTACCGAACCATCGAAATAACACAGCATATTTGGCCAGATGAGCGCCCACATACGATTGAGCAAAAACTATACACCAAACAAGTAAAGCTTTCTTGTAAAATTACTCATGACGTTCCTCCGCCTAGTGATGTAGGGCCTTACCGAATCAGTATCGTTGACAAAAAAACACAAGTACCACTTTTTCTACAACGCTCGTATATTCGACCTGGTCTATATGAGGTTACCATTGAACAACCATACTATAAAACCATCGGCCCTATCGACTTCTATGTTGCTCCTGGAAGAAAAGCGGTGATACAAGGCCATTTAATTGCATACGAACGCTGTTTAGATTTGCAGATAAATGCGCGAGATAAAGTGCAGGTGGTAAGTGTTATAGACTCTAGCACCAAAAAAGCGATCACTTGCTATGATACATTTCGACCGGGAGAAAAACTAAATCTACAATTGAAGTTTCGGTCTCACGAAACCATGAACACCGTAGTCGAATTTGTTGTTGGTCAAGGAAGTCAAGTCGTACCGATCTCTCCGCAGCCAATGCAATCGTTTGTTGTAAAAATAAAAGATGCCAAAGAGCACTACGATTTTGAGGTGGATTTAAAAAAGATAGAGGACCATCATCTGCGGCGTGAAGGAGGGATACTTTTTGATACTTACAAAGAAATAGTTATCAAAAAACTCCGAAAAAATAAAGGTTTTTGATAACTATTTCTTTGTTGAAATACCTGTTTTTCAACAGGAGGTTTACCTGCGTAAATTCAATCAAATTTCGATACCAAGACTAATAAAGCACATAGATTCTCTTATCGCCGTAAATAAGTTACCTCAAGTTTTAGTTACAATAGAAAATGTTATAACGAAGCATAGACATCTACTCAAAAAATGTAGTGAAGAACATAAACGCTTATTTATCTCTTATCTAAAACAAATTGAACCTTGTTTTCAACAAGACCAAATACAAAAGCTCATTAGTCATATCAAAAGCGTAGATGTGGAGATTACCAAAATAACAAAATAACAACGCAAGTTTTTAAGCCACAGAGAGAGGTCACAGAGAAATTTTCTATAGAAAAGACTTTAAATACCGTAAGTGACTATATCGAAGATACTTATTTATTTTTTACAGAATAAAGGTTCTATTGTTTTTTATAACTTTCCTCTGTGATCTCTCTCTGTGATTTTGTACTACAAAAAGTTAAATACGACATTTTATTAGGAGAATTTATCTAATAAATAGTTGTTAATGGTATTTGCTAGCCATGAACTAAACTTAAACTGTGTGCGAATAAAGAGAGTTTTCTTTGATGTTTTGAGAGATATTATCACGCCTTTTCCTACCCCCTTTGCTTCTAAAATGTTTTCGGAAGGTATTTTTATTGGTCGCAATTGAAAACCACCAAGAATTTCACGCTTTATAATAACTCTTTTATTCGTAAGGCTAATTTCTCTAAGAAAAGAAGTAGATATATAAGATATTAGTAGTAGTGAAAATAAACAAAAATGAAAAAAGAGTAGATTTTTTGTCGGGAATAGCCTATCCGTAAGAAAATAAATAAAATACGGTGGTGTAAGAAATAGTAGTAGTCCGATACTAGCGCGAATCCAAATTTTATTGTTTTTTATATGAACGTTTATATCTTTTTCACTGCGTCTTACGGTTATAGCTTCAGAAGGGGGATGAAAAGGATCTATATCGGTTTGATTTTCTTGTGAAGAGAATACATAACTCTTTCTCTTTTCCACAACACTTTTCCGAGTCCTTGCGAAGTGGGAAAATAAGAGAAGAAAAGCGATAGTAACTGGATGGTTATTTTGGTAAACAAAGAATAACAAAACGCCTAAAATCGCTGCAAGTGTAATGTAGCTAAAGAGAATGGTATGTGTTTCGAAAAAGTTCGTGTATTTCCCTTTTGCTAGATTACTTTTTCTTCTGGTTATGAATTCTGGTCCAGATAAAAATACACCAAAATACACAATGGAAAAGATAGTTAAAGACACTAGGCACAAGAGGCTAAATAAAAACCTAACAGATATTGAAAAAAAACTATATTTTACAAGGAAATCCTCAGGGTAGAATATTGCTTGATACTTCGAGATTACAAATGGCAAAACGAATGCTGTTATGACCAAAAATATAGCCCATTTGCTATAAAACGTAATTCTTTGTTCTTGTTTACGTGTTTGCGTTTTGGTATGGAAATTTTTTTGGAGACCTGTAGTATCAACAGTCAA
This sequence comes from Candidatus Uabimicrobium amorphum, assembly GCF_009002475.1. Lineage (GTDB taxonomy): Bacteria > Planctomycetota > Uabimicrobiia > Uabimicrobiales > Uabimicrobiaceae > Uabimicrobium > Uabimicrobium amorphum. Next base: position 6,450,844 of record NZ_AP019860.1, on the reverse strand, counting down.
TTGTTGTAATTTTTTAATTTGTGTATTCGCTACTCCCAAATCCCCTTGGATTAATGCGAAATCTGCATAAGCTATACGTGCCTCTTTTTCGCCTTGGAGGGCTTTGTGATTGTCAGGCCATTTTTTATGCGCTTGGTGAAAAAGAGCGATGCATTGTGAAAGATTTTCGTATAAGGAATACCATTCTCCATCGTTGTAATCTCCTTGTTCTTGGATAATGTGTTTACTGTTCACGAACATTTTTTCTGCTTGTTGGGTAATCTCAATACTTTCACGACGCTGAAGGTAATTCGTGAGTTCCTTTTTAAAATCTGAAACACTGGGATAACGGTCTTTATTTTCTTTGGCCGTAGCCTTATGACAAATTTGTTGTAGTTCAAGAGGAATATCTTTGTCAAAAATAACAGCTTTACTCTCTTTGGCAGCCAGCAAAACTTTCCATATACTTTCACCCGTATGCAGTGGTTTGCGATTTAAAATTTCGCACAATATTCCCCCTATAAGATAAACATCCGTAGTGTATGATATATCCTTACCGCGGCCTTCGGCTAATTCAGGGGGCATGTAACACGGCGTTCCCAAAGGAGTCGTAATTTGACTCTTATGCACTGTACGCCTTTGCTCTGGGTTTTCTTTAACATCGATAGCAATGCCCCAATCCATCACGAGAACTTCTCCAAAATCTCCAATCATAATATTGTCAGGCTTTAAATCGCAATGGACAATTCCTTTGCTATGGGAATATTCAATAGCGTTACATACATCAAATAGTATTTGTAGATATTTGATAAAATCGTACTCTTGTGCTTTGTTTTTTTGCTCAGGAGTTTTTGGGTAGAGAAGTTCTTTTAATGAGATGCCTTTGACAAGTTTCATTGCTAAGAGAACTTCGTTACTTTCTGCATGATCGATTTCGTGTACGGGGACAATGTTGGGATGTTCGAGATAAGCTGTTACTAAAGATTCGGCAAGAAATTTATTTTTGTCTGCACCAGGCAAAGTTTTTTTTATCGCAATTTCTCGTTTTAGTTTTGTTTGTTCTGCTTTATAAATAATGCCCATACCACCGCGATTAATTTCTTCATAGTTTTGGTAGTCTTGTTCGGCCGTAAAGTTTATCTGAACTTTGGATTTCCCTGGGGCGATTGTTTCATTCGTCGAAAAAGTAGCGTTTTCCTCAACATCTTTTATATTTAGTTTTGACGCTTGACAAGAAGAGTCGTTATCCGGTAAAGAAACGGTTGACTCTTCAGAAAATGTGCTTGTTGGCGAACAGTTATCTAAATATTTAGTATCACTACCAGAAAAGGTATTCTGTTGTGGAGATACGGTGATATTGTGAGAATATGTCATCTCTTCGGGTTTCAGCTGGGTACCTTTAAAATCATTTTGTGAATGATCTTGCGTGAGGATTTTTGACCATAGTGTGCGAAAAGTATCGTTATCCATAATTGTTTCCATGTTTTGAAAATTTAGACTTGTTGCGATGTTTTTAGCGATCTTTAGAAATTTTTATCCATAAGATCTAAACCACGTTGTATCTTTTTTTAGTGTATTGGATTTTATTAAAGGCACCAATATTTCCGAAGTCACAGGAGCGGAAAAGCATAGCCATTTATCTTTTAGTATTTCCTTCTTCCAGTTTACTTGCAAGCAACACCAGATTTCTAAAAAGCCATAATCACTATCCTTTTCATCTGGAAGTACATCGACAAATACTTGGCAAAAATGACTCTTATCTCTTTTGTGCGAAAGGAAAGTTGATAACGTTGAATAATCACCTTCACGTACAGACGAGAGCATGCCCAATACAGCTTCAATCGCAAGAGGGGGAGATATATAACACTCTAGAAATTGCTGCGATTTTTCACTAAATCGAAAATTTTTGGTATACAAAAAAGCAGCGATCGCTGCTCCCACCGATGCTAATAGGATTAACAACACCTCTGTCATCAGGGCAAATGTAGAGTTTAACATATCTGAATTTAAAAAATCTGATTGATCACCTGCTTCTGGGGTAAAAAAGATACTTAACCAAGCAGTGTTTAAGGGGTAATTTTTCTCTGCCACGGCTTCTAAAAACATTTTTTTTCCGACATAAGCACCCAATATGACAACTAAAAATGCGAATATTGCTGCTATTTTAGGACTGCGGTTTTTCCATTTAAACCCAGAATAGGTAATCATAAGACCTACAAAAAAAGCTATCAAGAAAATCGGTGTGATAAAAGATCCCAGGTAGTAAAACGGTGCTCCGAATAACCAAAGATGAATTGCCAAAAACCAACAAAACGGAGCGTACCAAGAACTCACACCAAATAAAAAACTTGTTGCATATAAAAAAAGACTGCCAATACCAAGAACAAAACCTCCTACTGCAATACCCATCAAGCTGAAAAAACAAGCAACAGGGATTCCGAGAACAAGCATCGCAATAACACTCTGAAGAGTAGTTTTTCCGCTAGATGTATAGGCTGTTTGGACAGAAGGCAGAATTTTTTTCATAGATTTTACTGCCTTTTTTAAATTCTCTTTTGCTTTTTGTTTCGAGGAGTACTCTTGTTCTAAATATTCTACATTGGGCAGGTTTAAATGAGCTAAGTAGTGGCGGTTTTTTTTGGCCGATTTAATTTTTTGTTCTAAAGCGTTCACTTCTGAGGAAAAATGTTCCATGTCTTCTATTTGCGACAATGAAAGTTTGTCTAATTGGCCAGCAGCTAGTGTCAAATCTCCATTCATGAAGGCGACTTTGGCGTATGTTAAACGAGCTTGAAGTTTTCCGTGTATGGCTTGCTCGTTTCCACTCCATAAGTCGACAGCTTCGTCAAAACCAAAAATAGCTTGTGGTAAATTCTCGTAGAGTGTTTTTGTATCGCTACTTTGTTGGTTGTCCTTTATCTGTTCTAGCTGCTGCAAAGTGTTTTGCGAATTTTCTAAAATTTGTTGTGCTTTGTTCGATATTTTAATGCTGTCACGATGTTGTAAGTAATTTTCTACGGCTTTCTTGAACAAAATAGCATTTTGATAGCGTTCGTTGTGGTTTTGGGCCATTGCTTTATGACAAACTTGACGTAGTTCAAGAGGCGTGTTCTCGCTAAAAGAAACAGGCTTACCTTCTTTGGCGGCTAATAAAACTAGCCACATACTTTTACCGTCATGTGGGGGACGACGTTGCAATATTTCGTATAAAATACCACCAAGTAAATAGACATCCGTAGCCGATGATATATCTTTGCCACGTCCCTCTGCTAGTTCTGGAGACATGTAGCATGGAGTTCCCATAGGTGTAGTAATGTCATTTTTATGAAAAGTGCGCTTCTCATCAACACGATCGCGAATATCAACAGCGATTCCCCAGTCCATAACTAGAACCTCACCAAAGTCACCAATCATTATGTTGTCAGGTTTTAAATCGCAGTGAACGATTCCCTTGCTATGTGCGTAATTGACAGCATTGCATACACTTATTAGAATTTCTAAATGTTTTTGCAGATTGTATTCTTTCGCTTTATCTTCATGTTCTAGTGTCTCAGGATACAATAGATTTTTCCAGGAGATACCTTTGACTAACTTCATGGCTAAAAGAATATCCCCATCGTTGTTTTGATCTATTTCATAAACGGGAATGATATTGGGATGATCTAAATAAGCAGTGACCAACGATTCCGCAAGAAATTTATTTTTATCTACTTGTGAGAGGATCTTTTTAATCGCAATTTTTCGCTTTAGCTTTACTTGTTCAGCCCGATAGATAATTCCCATTCCACCACGGTTGATTTCTTGGTAGTTTTGATAATCTTTCTCAGTGTCAAAAGTTGTTTGGATTCTTTCTTTATTTTGAAGAGTCGACTCAATGGAAGAAGTCACCTCTGCTATCGAGTTTTCAGAAGAAACGGTGGCGTCTTCAGAAAAAGTATCTCTTGTATTATTTTCTGAATTCTCTCCAGGCGAAACAGTGGAGTCTTCGGAGAATGTGTCTACCGGTGATCGATTTTTCGTATAAATTGTCCCGTCGTTGGAAAATGTATTCGTTAGTGGAGAACCAGAGTGAATTGTGTCATCACCAGAAAAAGTCTGTTGTTGTGGAAATAGCGTGATATCTTGAGAAAATGTCATTTCCTTCGATTTATATGTGTCACGTATCGATTGTTTCTGTGAACTATGTTGTTTTAATATTTTCGACCATAATGAGCGGAATGTATCGTTATCCATGATCCCCCCTAAAATATTTGTCTATAGATCGGTAAAGATACATCAATTTTAAGCATTTTCGATATAAAACAAAATAACAAAACCATAAATAATCAAATCGATTGTTTTTCTGAAACTTGAAATGAAAAAGATTTCTCGCTCTAATGGATTTGGTGGTCATGTTGCATAAAGAAAAAAATGAAACAACAGAGGTCTGTGGTTTATTTAACAAGATAGTACCCTTGTTCTTTTTTTCCTTTTTTCACCAACTTTTTCCAAAAAGTACTTACCAAATGTCCTCCAGAAATCGTAATGAAAAACAAGCAAAATGACATGGTTCCGAACTCAAATGTAGATTTTTTTATAAGAACTAAAACAAAAATCGTGATACTAATAGCAAAAATTAGAGCCACGAATGTATTCAACAAAAAAAATCCTATACTCGATATCGGACTTAGGTTATTTTCTTGCAAAAAACCCCAGTTTTTACGTATTTGTTCGCGTATTTTCTCATCAGATTCCATTTTCAAACGTTGAAGTATGAAGTTTTTCACCATCCGCGAGCCAATATCGATTTGGGATATGGTTTTTATGGCGTTGTATCTGAGAGGTGTACTTTCAGTGCTGGCCGCTTCAAAAAGTAGAGGCAGAGATGGTTGACCAATTTCGATCAATGTCTTTTGTGCTTTGAGGCGCTTCTGGGAATCTTCATGTTCTAAATTAGCGATTTCATCCGATATGGTCTTTTTTATATTTACTTCCTTATTTCCCAAAGTTTTCATATTTAAATTCAGTTTTTTGTGTATAGTGGCTTTTTTACTGCGGTGTGGTATCAACATCAAGATTGTTATTGCCAAAAACCAAAACAGTTTCCATTGTGCAGGAAAATGTAGCGTCATTTTTGATTCAACAACATACGTGGCAAACCCGGAAAGTGAGAGAATTATGGCCAAATTCATCAAACATAACAATACAAACTTGAAGCCTTCTCCCAGCCAACGTACTAGCACCGGAATACATAGCAAAAATGCAATGGCAAAGTTTATCCATCCTATATTCGGATCTATGGTAAAAAAAATGACAAATGTGCCAATAAACAACAGGGTATACAAACTGACTTTTAAAATAGATAATACCGATTCAAGATTTTCCATACTGTCTAAATCTTCACTCAGAAAAAAAATGCTTTTCCGTTGTTCTGCAGAGATGAGTTTGTGCTTTTCGACGTAAGTATTTGCGATTATTTCTAAAAGTTTTCCCAGTTCGCGACGTGCAAGGGCAAACTTCTTATCCAAAAGAGCCAAACGCATATAGGCGATTCTCGCTTCGATTATGCCCTTATACGCAATTTTATTTTTATTCCATATTTCCAGAGCTCTCTCAAAGCGAAAAATAATTCGCGAAAGATTTTCGTAAATAAAACTATTGCTACTAATTTGAATTTCCTGTATTCCAATATGGGCAATCTTAATACTTTCTTGGTGTGTGAGATACGCTTCAATTTCTAGAATAAAGTCGTTTATATTTGTATAGCGCTGCCCACTTTCTTTTGCCATCGCTTTGTGGCAAATCTGTTGCAAATCAAAAGGGACGCTCGCGTCGAAAATAACAGGTTTATTTTCTTTTGCCGCGAGCAAAACCAACCACATGCTTTTTCCTGTATGCGGTGGCTGACGCTGTAGTATTTCATACAAAATTGCCCCGAGTAAATAAATATCCGTGGCATATGAGATATCTTTACCACGTCCTTCGGCTAGTTCGGGTGACATATAGCACGGTGTCCCCATCGGCGTTGTGATATCACTTTTGTGAAAGGTGCGTTTTTCGAAATTCTCATGAACATCGACGGCAATCCCCCAGTCCATCACCAATACCTCGCCAAAGTCTCCAATCATAATGTTTTCCGGTTTTAAATCGCAATGGACAATTCCCTTACTATGCGCGTAGTTAACAGCATTGCAGACATTGATCAAGATTTCTAGGTGTTTTTGTAAATTGTACTCATTAGCTTTTTCTTTGTGTTCTGCTGTTTGCGGATAGAGGAGGTCTTTCCACGAAACTCCTTTCACCAGTTTCATTGCGAGGAGAATGTCACCGTTGTTATTTTGATCCATCTCATAGATCGGTACAATATTGGGATGATCTAAATACGCTGTCACGAGTGATTCAGCGACAAATTTATTTTTTTCCATCTGTGGAAGCGTTTTCTTAATAGCAATTTCGCGTTTGAGCTTTTTTTGCTCAGCTTTGTAGATAATCCCCATACCACCGCGATTGATCTCTTGGTAATTTTCGTAGTCTTCCTCTGCAGGCAAGCTGGTTTGGATTTGCGCTTTATCTTTAGGAGAAGTCGTTTCCCTTGTCGAGAAAGTGGCTTGATCTACTGGAGTTTCACAATGAACAGTGCCGTCCTCCGAAAATGTGTCCGCTGGCGATGGATTGTGAGAATGGATTGTGCCATTGTCAGAAAAAGTTTGCTGTTGCGGAAACACGGTAATGTTATGAGAGTAGGACATACTTTCTGATTTGTACGTTTCGCTTATTTTATCACTGTCGAGCACTTCGGGAGTTACGACTTTACTCCACAATGTTCTAAATTGTTTTTCATCCATTTTGATCTTCCTCTTCCATTTCGCTCAGGTATGTTTGTGCTTTGTCAAAAAAGCCTTCGTCGAATAAATAGTTGTTTATTACGTTACATAGCCAGGATATTTCCGACTTGGGAAAGTAAATTCTTAGAGGTTTTGTCTGTCCTTGGCGATAAACAAATAGAGACAATAGTAGGTTTTTTCTTTTAACAGCAGCGTTCTTTATTTCATTTTTTTTAAGTTGTATCACAGCTGTTTCTTTTCCAAGAACGCTTTTCTTTATACCAATTCCACTTGGCGAAAATCTTAGCTGGGAGTGCCTTCTAAAATGAGGAAAAATTATTATTAGAGGGCACAAAAAAATCATGGCTATGGCCAAGGAGGGAGCCTCTAATAACGAAAAAATAATAATAAACAACAAAGCCAGCACGAAACAATGAATAACCCTCTTCGACGAGTCCATCATCTGTGATTTGCAAACAACGACTTCTCCATCTTCATATGAGACTTGGGTTTGTTGTCCATCTATTGCAAAGTAGTTGATGTCCTCATTTTTTCCCAAAAATATCGGAGTATTGGAATAACTAGTTTTCCATTGGCTATCTAGTAAAAGATACGTAATGACGGAAGCAAAAATGATCACTAGATGACTTGGGGGATTGTTTTTCACACAAGAAAACACAAGAAACAAGAATATGGGGATAAGTATTAATTGGTTAATTACTTGTGTGATCTCACTGGATATACGTACTTTGGTATAACCAAGTCTTCCTGTCTCGTAGAGAAAACTTTTTATCAAAAATGACAAAAGGTATCCGATACACAACACCACGATAATTCCTACCAAAGCTACAAAAAATAGCGTGTCAATTTGATTATCAAAACTCCAACGCGTTTTTTTTGTGATCTGGGGCAAAGCAAATGCCACAAAAGCAAACAGCATGCACCATTTACTTGAGGAAAGAAATGTTTTATCTTGATTTATAGAGGCGGTCTTAATGCGCAAAACCTTTGCCAAAAATTTTATCGATTTATCTTCAGGAAACATTTGTTGTAGTTTTTTTAATTGTGTATTCGCCACGCCTAAATCACCGATCTTCAATGCCAAGTCAACGTAAGCAACACGAGCTTCGTATTCCCCATCTGATATCTGTTGATTTTCCTCCCACAATTCACGCGCCTGATGAAATAAAACAATTGTCTGCGAAAGATTATCGTAAAGATAGTGCTGCTCTTCTTCGTTCAATTTACCTTTTTCTTTGGAAATGTATTGGCAATTTGTCAAAAGCGTTTTGGCTTTATGTTGCAAAGCAATACTTTCGGAATGCATAAGGTAGTTTTGTAACGAATCTTGAAATTCAGTCACGCTTTGATGTCGCGCTGCTGTGTCAGCAAGTAAAGATTTGAGGCATAGTTCTCGTAGTTCCTGCGGTATATTGTCTGCAAATTCGGGAATATGACCCTTTTTAGCATCGAGTAACGTTAACCATAAACTTTTGGCATTGCGTATTGGTTTGCGATGCAGAATCTCATATAGAATGGCTCCCAAAAGATAGATATCCGTGGCATTACATATGTCTTTACCGCGCCCTTCCGCTAGCTCAGGGGGCATGTAGCAAGGTGTTCCCATGGGGGTTGTAATATCATCTTTATGAAACGTGCGTTTTTCGCCAGGGATTTTGCAAACAGCGATTCCCCAGTCCATGACCAATACTTGTCCAAAATCTCCGATCATCACATTGTCCGGTTTTAAATCGCAGTGCACTATTCCCTTACTATGAGCATAACTTATGGCATTACAAACGTTCATTAATATTTGTAAATGCTTTTGCTGGTCGTATTCTTCTGCTTTCTTTTTGTGTTCTTCCGTTTGCGGATAGAGAAGATTCTTCCACGAAATACCTTTTACCAACTTCATTGCCAAAAGAAGATCGCCCTCATCATGCTCATCAATCTCATATATGGGAACAATATTAGGGTGGTCAAGATACGCTGTTACGAGTGATTCCGCGAGAAACTTATTTTTTTCAACTTGCGGTAAGGTTCTTTTGATGGCGATTTCGCGTTTGAGTTTTGTTTGCTCCGCTTTATAGATAATCCCCATACCACCGCGGTTGATTTCCTGATAGTTTTGATAGTCCTGTTGCAAACCAAAATTCTTTTTATTTGGTGCAGTGCTTCGTGAGTCGAAAGTTTCCTGCGCAGAAAAAGTGACTCTCGCTGCGTCTTCAGCGTGAACAGTTGGATTTCCCGAAAAAGTGCCTGCTGCTGGTGGATCATTAGAGTGGATTGTTTCATCGCCGGAAAAAGTCTGTTGCGCAGACACGCGAAGGCTACTAGAAAATGACGCGTCTTTGGATTTGTACGTTTCGCTTATTTTATCACTGTCGAGTACTTCGGGAGTTACGACTTTACTCCACAATGTTCTAAATTGTTTTTCATCCATATTTATCTCCCTTTTCGCGACGGACAACTTCTCTTCTGGCACCATTTATTCTAACGAGTAGATTCTAACTCCAAATTTTCTGAGTTTTATGTACTTTCCAAAAATATAGTTTTTATTTATAAATCCATTGTATCTTTATATTTTTTGATAGTCAAACAAAGCTTACGGTATTTATACGCTATATTTGCTTTTTTGTTATTGATCTTTGCACAAAGATAAATCATAATTTCTCTTTGTGCAATATTTTAGATGCCCAGAAGTCCCACCCTATAGAGGACGGGGACTTCTGGGAGTTTCGTTAAATTTCAAAGTGAGAAATCATGGATAATGATACATTTCGCTCTCTATGGTCAAAAATTCTGGAACAAGATAATTCGCAAAAGCACTCGGTACGTAATACATATAAATCGAAAGAAATGACATTTTCGCACGATATCACACTATTTCCACAACAACAGACTTTTTCTGGTGATAACACAATTCACTCTGCTCCTCTATCAACAGATACATTTTCCGAAGATTCAACTGTCTCCTTTAAAGATTCAGCAGAAAAAGTTACTTTTTCTGCCACTGAAACCACCGCGCCTCAAAGTAGAAAAAGAATTCAAGCTAGTTTTAATACAGAACAAAACTATCAAAACTATCAGGAAATCAACCGTGGTGGTATGGGAATTATCTACCGTGCGGAACAAACCAAACTCAAACGCGAAATTGCCATAAAGAAAACGCTACCACAAGTAGAAAAAAATAAGTTTCTCGCCGAATCATTAGTCACCGCGTATCTCGATCATCCTAACATCGTACCCATATATGAGATCGATGAAAACAACAGTGGTGACATTCTTCTTGCCATGAAGCTAGTCAAAGGAGTCTCCTGGAAAGATCTACTCTATCCCCAAACCGTTGAGCAAAAAGAAAAAGCCCAAGAATACGACCTAAAAAAACATTTAGAAATTCTCATTAGTGTATGCAACGCAGTAAGCTATGCACATAGTAAAGGTATTGTCCATTGTGATTTGAAACCCGATAATGTCATGATTGGAGACTTTGGCGAGGTATTGGTGATGGATTGGGGAATTGCCGTTGATGTCAAAGCAAATGCCGATGAAAGACGCACTTTCCACAGTAAGGAAATTACAACACCGATGGGAACACCTTGTTATATGTCACCAGAACTCGCGGAAGGAAGAGGAAAAGACATTTGCTTTGCCACTGATGTTTATCTTCTCGGAGCAATTTTATACGAAATACTACACAAAAAGCCGCCTTTTCGCGAAAACAATTTGTGGCTAACCTTACTAGCCGTAAAAAATGGAAAAACGCCAACATATAACAAAAACATATCCTCCGAGTTAAAATATATATGCCGTAAAGCCATGGCCACCAAGATAGAAAATCGTTACCAAAGTGTGTCTGAATTTTCCAGCATGCTACAAGAATACTCTAAGTATACAGAAAGTATGAACGTCACAGATAAAGGCATTCAAATTATAGAAAGCACTATTCGTGAAATAGAAAATGTACATAAGAAAGTAAAAACTAAGGAAAAAGATAGTTTAGATATGCACTCGCAACATGTGAGGGCATTAAAACAACGTCAATATCAATTTTACGAAAATTTTTCTGAAGCAATTTTCGCTTTTAAAAGAGCTATTGAGATATGGGGAAAAAATGAGACGGCAAAAACGGAAATCTGCAAAGCACGTTTAGAATACGCTTGCTTTGCTTTTGCCAATGATGACTTTGCTTTAGCGGCATCGCAAACAAAAAAAATAGTGCATCTCTCCGGAGTAAGAAAGACTACATTTGAGCAACTAAAAAAAAATTTACTACGTAAAGAAAGTTTTATAAATCGCGATTGTAAAGTAATTCTAGTGCTTGTAAGCATATATGTCATTCTTTTTACAGACACGGAGGTGACAAGTAACATAATCACATTTTGTCAAAAACACGATATTGTCACTGCATCATTAATTGTCGCTGCTTTGGTCTTCTCATATAAATTAAAAGAACATACCTTTTTATTACGTTTAATTTTTGTTTGCTCATTTCTCATAATAGGGACATTATTTTTGTCGATCAGTCCGCACTATGGTGGCACAGGATTCATAAGTATTATATTTTTAATTGTTGTAGCTGATAAACATTTAGTCCCCTTCATTTTTAAATTCATCCGCTTATCCTATGAGCTTCTTATTTTGTATATTTTTTGCCGCATGATGTTTTGCTATCCTATTTTATCTATTATTTTATTGATATCGTTGAATATAATAGGCATATCATTCCGTGTAATATTTGGTTCCCTGGAAGAAAAAAACGAAACCGTGCCACAAGAAAAAATGTTTTGTGCTGTTGAGAAAGGAAGAGAACAGGACTTACGTCATCTGGGTAATTTGCCAATTGAAGCGCGCGACAGAAATGGTTTAACAGCTTTAATGATAGCTGCAAGTTATGGAGAGCTTGCCATTGCCAAAATTTTGATAAAACAAGGAGCAGAATTAGACGCCGTTAGTATAGATAGTGGAGAGACTAGTTTAATGCTTGCCATCAGGTCAAAGAATATCGAAATAGCAAAATTACTAATCAGAGAAGGAGCAAATATTAATATAGAAGATCATAGTGGTAAAACAGCATTTGAAATGCTAGATAAAGACAATAACCAAATTCTTTATCTAAATACACAATAAAATCATAAAAGTAAAAAATTGATTGCCATATCTCAAAGGAAGGTTAAACGAGGATGAGAAAAAAGGAGCTTCGTCAACTATGGGAAGAGTTGGTTTCCATGGCGGAACTAGAAAGTCCTGATCCAGGAATTACATATCTGCCAGCAGAAAGTCAAGTTTTACAAAACATCCATTTTCCGCAAGTTTCTCACTTTGATGAAAATGGAATGGTTCTTGAACACTCTAAAAGTGATGTTGATGTACAACAAACTACCTTGAGACGTAACGTCGTCATTAAAAAGATAAAGGATGATAGTGAAAAAGATTTTTTTATTCAAGAATCCTTGATTACCGCCGCACTGGAACACCCTCATATTTCTCCCATTCATGAATTAGTTGAAGATAAAAATGGTCAAATGTTGTTGGTTATGAAAAAAGTAAAAGGCTATAGTTGGCAGCAACTTTTACATTCCGAAAAAGAAGAAATTCGTAAATTTTTGGACAAAAATACAATCTCAGGTACGGAAACGCCCAACCTAAAACGTATCCGTTTTCATTTGGACGTGTTGTTAAAAGTTTGTGACGCAATAGCTTTCGCTCATTCCAAAGGAATTATCCACAATGACCTCAAGCCGGCAAATGTTATTGTGGGAGATTATGGTGAAGTCATCGTCAAAGGATGGGGATCAGCGATATACAAAGGCAAAGAAAGCGCCCCACATTTTCGTACTGACATCCATCAACCAATTGGAACTCCTTCTTATATGGCACCTGAGTTAGTTGAAGGAAATAATGACAATATCAATGTAACAACCGATGTCTACCTTCTCGGAGCTATTCTATGCGAAGTTGTAACCCATAGACCTCCTCATTTTGAGGATAGTTTATGGCAAACTATCCTTTCTGCGCAAAAAGGACAAGTACCAAAATTAAAATCTGATAGTTCATTAGATGATCAACAATTGCATGATATTTTTAGCAAAGCGATGGCGAAGAATCCACAAGAGCGCTATCAAAGTGTTTCTTCATTCAAAAGCGCAATTGTTACTTATTTCGACCATCGAGAAAGTATAAAAATTGCAGAGGAGGCCAAAAACCTATTTTCTGAGACGATCAATGCCTCATCTAGCCCCAGAAAAAATACTAGCGATTTGTATGAAGGGTTGACAACAGTCACGGCTAAGTACAGTCAGGCTCTAGACCTATGGCCTAGAAATAGTAAGGCTCAAGAAGGCGAAATACAGGCTCATTTGGAATATGCAAAAATAGCCATTGCAAATAAGGAGTTTAATCTTGCGGAAGTCCATCTAAACTACTTGAAAACATACAAGTCAAAAGATATCAAAAAATTTAGGAAGAAACTGCAAAAGAAAAAGAGAATTCAGCGAGGGTATGCTATCGTAAAAAGAAGATTTGTTCTGACATTTTTTTTTGTTATGGTACTAGGGAATTTTTTCGCTGGAGCTCTTTACTCTGGGCCTAATAATATCTCTAAATATTTCATAATATCCCTTGCTATTTCTGTCCTGTTATTTGTCTTTTTGTATAAGTTAAGAAACAACAAATATGCTATTGGATTTATTAAAAAAATAGTATATATTCTTTATATCTCAGCTATTATTCTCTCTATTTACTTTTCCGTTCGGTTAGGCGTTTTTTGGTGGCAAGTATCTCACATAGAGAAAAATCCATTTGTATCCTTAACCCATGAAAAGTCGTACATACGTAAAAGAGCTGCCAAAAAAATTCTATCAAAAAAACTATATCTTAAAACAGAAAAAGTAGATCCTAATAACCTGATTAAGGCTCTTCGTTACAATGATGCTTCCATAAATGAAGTGTTGATGAAAGTTTTACCCAATAAGATAGAACAAAAACATGCAGTACCTCTAATTTTGGAGATTAGAGATGACAATGATAGAGCTTCGTTGCTTTTAGATGGCATAGAGTGGCAAAAAGTTTCTGTACAACAACAGACAATCGAAGGTCTCAATAACATTCTCTCTGATAACAAACAACACTTTTTACAAAAAATGGCTGCGGCAAAGACCTTAGTAAAAATTAAACCTAATTCTCCGCAAGTCGTTCCACATCTTATTTTGCTTCTCAAAGGTGGTGGCTGGAATATACAACATGTCGCTCAAACACTTTTAATAAATATGGGAGAAGTAGCCGTTCCTGAATTGACCAAAGCTTTGACAACTCTTAACAACTCTAAAATAATCGCTATCTTGACTGAAACGCTTGTTGGAATAGGCAAAGTAGCTGTCCCCTACCTAATAACTGCGTTGAAAGATTCAAGCGGAAAGCGTAGTCGAGTATTGAAAATCTTAGGTCGTATAGGTGCATCAGAAGCTGTACCAGCTATTATTCTTGTATTCAAAGACCAGGATCCGTCTGTCAGAAAGCTTGCAATACATACATTAGAAGAGATAGGAGAAGTAGAAAAAGCCGTTCCCTACCTTATCCTTGCTTTAGGAGATCGTAATTCTGAGGTAAGAGAAAAAGCAACAAAAGTACTGGATGATACAAGAGAGAACATTTTGCCTTTGGTTAGCAAATTTATTCAGACAGAGGCAAATGAGGCAACTATTACATTAAGTTACAAAGCTTTAAATAGCTGTTTATGGAAAATATATTTTAAAGAAGATAAAAGCGCTTTTACTCAGATAGATCTAAAACTCTTATCACATTCAAAAAACAAAAGTCATCTTAATACAGTAGCAGCAATCTACGCTTGGCAAGGAAATGTAGAAAAAGCACATGAATATGCCACTAAAGCCCTGCAAGAAACACCAAGAAGAGTAAATCTACTTCTTCAGGGACAGTCCCCTAAACAAGTAGAAAAGACGATGAAATATTAAAGATGTTAGTCATATTAGACTTGACGTACAGCAAGTAATAAAACACTAAAATGAAGATGAAATTTACTGAATACGACCGTTTGATATCCAGAAAAGAAGCATATAAATGCTAAAACATAGCACCATTATGTCATGAGGAATAGTAAATCCGGTAGTAACGTAAAGAAGCCTTGCTAGTAGTAACCCAACACAAGTTAGAGATATCATATGAAGTACTGATAACAAATTAAACCATCTATAAACTAGAATTATTAAGAAGACTAAAAGAGATAATTTCTCACTTAGTGGCTCCTCACTTAGTAACTCTGATGGCATTCGTGTCAGAATTGGTGTAACAATTTCAATGATTTCAATAATCTCAGGTAGAAAAAAAACTATCAAAATGTAACAAGTTAAACCAATACTATACTTTAATTTCCTTCTGATAAGAGCATAGCTCTCTTTGTTTTTTTTGAGATCTTGAATATCTTTTTGCAAAGATTGTACTTTTTCGCATTTGTTTTTTACTAGATGTTTAATTTGAGTATTTGCTAGATGAAACTCCTTATTCATAGAAGCCAGTTTGGCGTATGCAAAAAGAGCTTTTTGTTCACCTTCGCGTGCAGCATTATTTTTTGGCCAAAGTTTTAAAGCTTGGCGGAATCCTGAAACAGATTTTTCCAGTTTCTCGTAGAGAAATATATTGTTACTTTTTTGTCGTAACCTCATTATCCCCTGAATTTTGTCCAGCAAGAAAAAGAAAACCCCATAGTCTTTATGACGCTTTTCTTGTTCGATAATTTTGTTATTGCACTCAACAAATAAATTTTCTGCGTTTTTAGTAAGAGTGATACTTTCTTTATGTCCAAAGTATTCACTAATCGCGTTTTTAAACTCCGTTACGTTCTGGTAACGTTCGTCGGAATTTTTAGACATGGCTTTCGTGTAAATATCTCGAAGCTCTTGTAAATCTAAAGAGATAGAATCTACAGATTCAGAAAACTTTCCTTCGATGGCTGACAGCAAAACCATCCAGACGCTTGCTCCTTGATGCGGTGGCTTCCCTGTGACAATTTCATGTAAAATAGCCCCTAGAAGATAGACGTCTGATGTTTCTTTGATGTGCTGGACATCACCTTTTGCAAGTTCTGGCGAAATGTAACAGGGGGTTCCCATTGGTCCAGAGATCATAGATTTATGTAGGTAAAAAGGATTTTTTTCCCCAATACTTGTTGCGATTCCCCAATCCATGACAACAACTTCACCGTAATCACTTACCATAATATTTTCGGGTTTTAAATCGTTGTGTATAATTTTTTGTTCATGTGCAAAAGCTATCGCATCGCAGACTTTTAACAAGATGTTTAAGTGATACTTTACTTTGTCCTCTTCCTGAATCTCACAAGGTTTTTTCCCGATGTTCCTAGCGATAAAATGCTTTATTTTTTGTTTGTTAGAACTTAACAATTCTTTCCAGGTATAGCCCTGTATATTTTTCATGACAAGAATAATTTCATTTTGTTTATTTAGCGCTAACTCATGAACAGGAGCGATATGCGGATGCTCTAAGAGACCCGTAAGAAGAGATTCTTGAATAAAACGTTCCTCATTTCCGCCTTCTTTTATTTTTTTTACAACGACATCCCGATATAAATTTTGTTGTTGTGAGTGAATCACAACGCCCATACCACCTTCTGCGATTTTCTTTTCTTCACGGAAGTGATGGACAACTGGCAGCCCTAAGGAATCACGTATGTTTATTGATGCATTATATTGCTTTTGGGATAAGTCATTTTTTGTTTTTATATCAGAAAAAGTGCTCTGTTTTTTCTCTTTGAAAATTGTCTTTTCATCCGAGAAAGTTTGTCCAGTTATTTCATTAGGGGTAATAGTTTTGGTATCTGAGAAGGTTTGTTCCGTTGTTTCGTTAGGGGTAATAGTTTTGGTGTCTGAAAAAGTCTTCAAATGGGGCTTGTACGTAATATCGGCTTGATCAAAATGTTGAGATGTAAGAATTGCCCATTGCTCTTTAAGCTTTTCTTGATTTGTGTAGTTACTCATAATAAATCCGATAAATTCAGCTATTATAAAAAATACAAGTATTTTACATGTGTAGTATTTTATTCTAACGCTTAGATTTTGCTTTTCCATAATTTTCTTACAAAGATAAAGTCAAAAGGCTTATAATCTTTTCTTCTTTAAAAGGTAAATGAAAAGAGAGTGCGAAAACTTATTACGTCTTTTTTACGAGCTACGCTTTGCTGTGTTGAGGAAAATAGCGATGAAAAAATTTACTGTGATGTTTTTTTTGATTTCATTTGTGTTTATAGTCGCGGAAGATAGATCAAAAGAAAGTATTTCAAATTTGGTAAAACAACTCCATAATGCCGATACTCGATTAGAAGCTATTGAAAAACTAGGAAAAATGGGCCCAGAAGTAAAATCGGTTTTACCGGCATTGAGAAAGTTATTACACCAAGCCATTGAAGAAGACAATTCACTTTTGACCTTAACCGTCATAAAAGCAATCAAAATCATCGAACCATCTTTTTTGAAAAAAAATTCGCAAACCCAAAACAAAATAGACCCCTTAACAACAAAAAGCAAACGTTCTTTAGTGTCGCACAGCATGAAAAATATCGGTGGTTTAAACATTCTTGGTGCTAGTCATGACTTCCACCAGAAACTGCACTACGGCAAAAGGCATGCGTTGGTGATTGGCGTTAACAAGTACAATAAATACTATCCCGAACTAGATGGGCCGAATTACGATGCCGGCGAAGTGACCTCTGTTTTGACTAGTCGCTACGGGTTTGAAAATGTGGTGTATCTGTGTGATACAATACCTGAAAATGTCTACAGAAAAAGTGAGCTAAAAGAGACGCCACATAAATTTGCGGCCTATGAAAAATTTTATACCACAAAACATGGAAATGAAACGATCGTTGTTGTCCCATATATCACCAAAAAAGTCATCGAAAAACATTTAAAACGGACTTTTGCGGCGGTCTCCTCTAACGATGCTATTTTCTTGTTCTACGCAGGACATGGAGTCCCGGGGCACATTGTGGCAACGCCGCAAAACAAAAACGACAACGGTCATGTGTCCCTCACTAAAATTGCACATGATCTTTCGCAAAAAAATGCCAAGCATACTCTAATGGTACTCGACTGTTGTTTTGGTGGATCTATCCTGCAAGACAAGTACAAACCCCAACTCGAAGGTTACCATAACGCATCTTTCCAATTCGCTACCGGTGAAAATATAGATCGCGTTTTTTCACGTAGATCTTTTCAGGTAATTAGTGCGGGGACAGGAAACGAAGTCGTTGCGGATAAACTGAATACTTCGACAAAGTATGCGCAAATAACAGATACAAGTGGTCACTCGCCTTTTTCCGCTGTATTTTTGCAAGCCCTGAAAGGATTGGTCGGACGAGAAGATGGCATAATACTAACGTCGGATTTAGGCTACTACATGATGACCAATCTCACCAATGACAAACGTTTAAATGCCAAGCAAACGCCTCGCTACGGAAGTCTTGGAGGTGATGGCGATTTTATGTTTTTTCCCGCTTACAAGGTTTTAAATCCAAAACTTTTGGCCCCACTCTACCTCAGCGATAAAGTTTACGCTGACTTTCGTAGCTCGGGATGTGAGGCATTGGGAAAATTTATCGATACTTTTTCGGAACAAGACCAAATTTCCCTGACAAAAAGTGCGCTACATCACATTGCAAAACTTTTAGAAGATGATGAATCCATTCCGCGCAAAACGGCTTTGAAATTTATCCAAGAAAAAGCGCGGAAGCATATGCAAAAAATAAAGGAATTCGACGACGTTGTTCCCGCATTAACAAGGTATTTTTCTTACCAGAAAAAACAACAAAAAATAATAAATTTGGAGAGCTTCTTCTCTCTCCGTAACCAGGAGCGCAATGAAGATGATTTACATAAAGTAATTGATTGTCTTGGAACATTGCATTTGTACGCAGATGAGAAAACTGTTGATATTCTTCATGAATATCATAAAAAATTGAAATTAAAATGGGAGAAATCTGTACAAGGTAGGGCTAAACCACAAATTGTGCTTAATAAGTTACACAAGTTAAAGAAACTTCAAAACAGAATCGGTGGAACTCTCAAAAATCAAGCACGGACATATCATCAAACAATTCAAGAATATCGATGGTTGACAACTTTGGGAATACAAGAACTGAAGTTTCATGAAAATCGAATGAATTTATTTTTATCAAACACGAATAATCCCCAACGTATTAAAGCATTCCACTTATTAAAAGATGAGTTGCAAGATAGTCACTTCAAAAAATACTTCACGCTGAGAGATCAATGGATACGCAAAGAAGTTTTGGAATACCTAAAAGAAAAGAAAAAAGATATTGAAATTCTTTTCGAAGTTTTGAAGAACGGTGACTACGATACAAAAAAACAAATAGCCAACGATTTGGAAAAAATAGGCGCGAGAGCTTTTTCCGCTATTGTCGAAAAGTTGAAATCGAACAAAGAAGAATCAAAAGAACTATTATTTGCTTTTCTCCATTGGGAAAAGCATTTGTTATTTGAATTTATAAACCAGTTGGACAGACAAGATCAAGATTTCTTTATTCCTATTTTTGCCAAAGAAAATTTTGATGATCTTTATGAGACTATGACCAAAGTAAAAAGCCAAACGATACGATCTCATGCCGTTTCTATGATAAAAAGACTTGATGCAGTAGAACCCTTTATTGCAAAATTCTACCTTTCTGTAAATGAAAGAGATGAGTTTGAAAAAACAGGAGCCATAAAAATTATTAGCGGGAAAGAAAGAAAATATTCGACTGCGTTACTCCTTTCTCAGCTGCTCAAATCAGAAAACAAGCATGCGAGAGCTTGCGCAGCAGATGCGTTGAGTAAAATAGAAAAACCAGCGATATCACATATTGCTTTCTTACTGAAAAATAACAACTCAAAAGTAAGAGAATCTGCTGCTTACACACTAGGTCGCATAGGAGAAAATGCTCATACCTCTGTGCCGGCTCTCATTCCGCTACTGAAAGATCGCGATTCAGATGTCAGACGCTCTACCGTCGTCGCGCTAGGTCGTATAGGCAAAAAAGCCTATTCCGCTGTGCCAGCTCTTATTCCCCTACTCAAAGATCGAGATTCAGACACTAGACGTGCCGTCATCACTACATTAGCTAGCATAGGCGAAAATGCCTATGCCTCTGTACCAGACCTGGTTCTCTTATTAAAGGATCAAAGTGTTGCTGATAAAAGCTTAGTTGCGGAAACATTATGCAAGATAGGGAAGAAAGCAATGCCAACGGTCATTCCTCTATTGAAAAATCGAAATACTAGACGTTATGTTGTACGTGAATTACACTACGCAAAGAAAGAAGCCCATGTTATCGTACCGTCTCTCCTCCCCTTACTCAGAGACCGAGAGATCAGAAATGATGTTGTAAGTACGCTAGGTAAGATGGGGGAGAAAGCTCACTCTGCGGTCCCAGCTCTCATTCCCCTACTAAACGGCAAGACACGCGGTGTCAAGAGGGCATTATCACTGATAGGAAAAAAAGCGGTACCATATCTCGTTCCCCTACTCAATGATAAAAACCCTGAGGTTCGAAAGTCTATCATAAAAATTTTACAGTGGATAGGAAGAAAAAGCTCTACGGCGCTTATACCATTACTCAAAAATTCGAGTAGCAAGGTCAAAAGACACGCGTTGGACAAACTCATGAAACATGATGACATTGACTCTTCGATAATACCGATTCTAATTTCTATGTTAAAAGACAAAGATTTGGGTTGGGGGCCCTATAGGGCTTTATGTAAAATAGGAAAAAAAGCGATACCATATCTCGTTCCTCTACTGAAAAGTCAAGATGAATCTATGATAGAACATGCCCGTTGGATAATATCGATAGCAATAAACAAAAAAGCTCCTGGCGAATTATCATTGACTGTTTTGCTTCATTTACTTAGAGACAATAATATATTTCTAAAAGATCAGAAAAAGATTTTACAAAAAATAGGGGAAAAAGACGTATCAACCCTCATCAACCTGCTGAAAGAACAAAACTTAGCGACCAGGCGTTCTATCATAATAGAAGCACTAGGTCACCTAGGAGAAAAAGCTGATGCCGCTGTGCCTGCTATAACCATATTGCTCAATGACTCAGATGAAATTATTAGATATTCCGCGATTCGTGCACTTGGAGAAATAGGTGAAAAAGCGTTTTCGGCGATTCCACTTTTAGTTGCACGACTACAAAATTCCCACTCACAGGAGAAGGAAATTATTGCGAAAGCATTGGGCCAAATAGGAGGAAGAGCGATTGACGCTGTAATTCCCATGCTGAAAAGTCAAAATGGCGAGATGGTGCATTGTGCTCTAAAAACATTAGAAGAGGCAAGAGAAAAAGCTCATAAAACGGTACCAAGTCTCATTCATCTATTAAAGAGTCCAAATGCATCAACCCGATTTTTGACTGTAAGAGCATTAGGCCGTGTAGGAAAGAAGTCTGATACGGCAGCGTCTGCTCTCATTTCTCTGCTAGAGGACCCTAATTCAAAGATGAGAAACGCCACTGTCATTGCTTTGGGTAATATAGGTGAAAAAGCTCATCCTGCGGTACCGTTCCTCCTTACTATATTGAAAAAGTCAGACAAAAATTTGAAAGAATCGATAGTCAAAACATTATGTAAAATAGGGCAAAAAGCTCACTCCGCTGTACCAGTTGCCGTTCTCATTCCTTTACTAAAACACGAAGAAACATACATAAGAGAAAATGTAGAAAAAATCTTGAGGAAAAGAGGAGAGAGAATAGTTCCCACCTTAATTCACGTACTCGAAGATAAAGACACAAGTATGAAAATACCTGTAATGGCATTATTATCAAAAATAGGAGAGAAAGCTCATGTCGCGGTTCCTCTACTCACTAAATTACTTGAAGATCAAAATCCAGATATACGTTATTTAGCAAGCGAAGCATTGGGTAAAATAGGAGAGAAAGCGCACCCTGCAATCCCGGTCTTTATTTCAATACTTAAAGATTCAGAGTCACCAGATTTAGAAAACAGAAAAGCGGCAGCAAAAGCATTGGGACAAACAGGAGAAAAATCAATACCATTTCTTCTCCCTCTCTTACAAGGCGAAAATGATGATGTAAGGTATTTCGCAATCCATGCTTTAGACAACATGGGGAAAAAAGGTGTTTCTCCTCTTCTTTCACTACTAAAAAATTCCCAGCTATATTATGATTACGCAAACGTAGAACGAGTCATTCTGTTATTGGGAAAAATAGGCCAAGAAATAGTCCCCGCACTCATTCCATTACTCAAACATCAAAACTCCGATGTAAGAAAGTCTGCAACAGAAATATTGTCACAAATAGGCAAAAAAGCCCACATGGCGGTACCACATCTCGTTGCTTTACTCAAAGACCAAAACTCCGATGTGAGAGAGAATGTTGTCGAAATATTGAGCAAAACAACAGAGATTCATTTCGCGAGTTTTATCATTCCATTTCTCAAAGACCCAATCCCAGATGTAAGAGTTTTAGCAGCATCTGCATTGGGGGAAATCGGTGAAAAAGCTCATTTGGCGGTACCAGCTCTTATTTCTATGATCAAAGATCCCGTGATCTATGACGGTAGTGAAGAAGATGACAGATTTTTTGCCGCCGAGGCTTTGGCAAAAATAGGTAAAAAAGCCGTACCAGCTCTTATTCCTTTGATCCAAGATTTAGATCGGGAGATTAGAGAGTCTGCTGTTTCTGCCCTAGGAGAAATGAGAGAAAAAGCAGAAAAAGCCGTCCTTCCTCTTATTTCTATGCTCGAAAATCCAAACCCCAAAATAAAATGCTCTGCGATTGAGGCTTTGGGAGCAATAGGAGAAAAAACTCATTTGGTGGTACCAACTCTTGTTTCTATGCTCAAAGACCAAGATACAGATGTGGTCTGCTCTGCAGCATCTGCCTTGGGGGAAATCGGTGAACAAGCAGAACAAGCGGTTCTTCCTCTTATTTCGAAACTTCAAGATCAAGATGTAAAACGTTCTGCGATTTCTGCTTTAGGGACAATTGGCAAAAAAGTTCATTTAGTGGTCCCCATTCTTATTTCCATGCTCAAATACGAAGACTCGTATAACAAAAGCCACATATTTGGAGCGCTTAGGGAGATGGCAGAAAAAGAAGAGAGCGTAATGGAAAAACTCGCTATACTACTAAAAGACCAAGATGAAGGCGTAAGAAGTGAAGCGAAAAATGCATTAATAAAGATCGGAGAGAAAGTCATACCCACTATTCGAAAATTTATTCAGAATGAGAAAGAAAAAACATCAATAAAATTAGGACGTTCGGTTTTGAATAAATGTTTATTGAAAGCGTATTTCAAAGAAGATCAAAGTACTTTTTCTCAAATAGACCTGGAGCTTTTGTCACGATCACAAGATACAGATATTCTTAATACAGTCGCGATCATTTATGCTTGGCTAGGAGATGCAAAAAAAGCGCGTAAATATACCATCAAAACCGAAGAAACAACCGCCAAAAGAGTCAAAAAATTATTGGAAGGAAAAACTCCTCGACAAGTAGAACAAGAAATAAAAACTTCCGAACAAGAAAAAGAACACTGGTAATGTACACTTTCACATAGGTTGTCATCAGTTAATCATTCACGAGTTGGAGAAAAAGTAGTTCCTAAGGTAAAGTAGTTCCTCTGAAGGAACTACTTTACTTTACAAACGCTCCAAGTAACTCAGGATACCAGGGACACTTGGCCTTTCTTCAGGAAATTGGTGTAGCATTGATGCAACGAGTTCTTGGAACTCATGTGGGATGCTGTCATAACAAATAGGTGGGTCGTTACAAAACAATCTTTTCAAGAAGCTATGCTTTGTCTCTTCTTCTATAGGTAATTTTTTGGCTAATAGTTTGTACAACACAACGCCTAATGAGTATATATCTGATTTTTTAGAAACGTTTTTGTTTTCAAATTGCTCCGGCGCCATGTAATATAGCGTTCCTATTGATGCATCTTCCGCCGTCAAATTTGTTTCGCCATCTGCAACTAGCGATTTTCCTATGCCCAAGTCTATTATTTTTATGTTAAGTCTCGCAGCGTTTTTTTGGATCATTATGTTCTCAGGCTTCAAATCTCGATGAATAATATTACTTTGGTGTACAGTGTACAAAGCTAGACATATTTTTTGAAATATAGGTTTTATTTCGCTTTTTTCTAGAAAGTCATAGTAATACGATAAAGAGAACCCAGATACATATTCCATAATGATGTAAAATATGTCATGATGAGCGCCACTGTCATAAACTCTTGGTATATACTCGGTATTCAGCTTCTTTAAAATCTTTGCTTCTCGTTTGATTCTCTTATATGCAATTTTATCCGTTAAAATTCTCGGATGAATTATTTTTATAGCGACAGGTGTATTGTTTTGTCTTATTCGGCCTTTAAAAACCTGTCCCATTCCCCCTTCCCCGATGAGATGATCTATTAAATAATTATTTTGTAAATGTTCCCTTAGCGTACCTACAGCTTTATTTTTTGAGGTATTCAAGTTTACAGTGAGAAATTTATTGTCCAGAGACTCAACAGCGTGTTCGTACTTTTCTTGTTTGATATTGTGAAAAGGAACATACATAATAATTTTTTTGTTATCAATCACATCAATGTTATCAAAATGTTCGATTTTTTTCTCTTTTAGTACATCACCAACATCATAGTTAAATTTTACGATTTCTTCGTCTGAATTAAACAGTAGATCTAACACGATATAGCTGCTATACAAATTAAAGTTATATGTTAAAAGTATCTGTCTATTTTTTTCTTCAAAATGGCTCGGTAAAATATGAGCAAAATAGAATAATAGATTGCGAAAGCTTTCAAAATATTTTTCTAAAAATCTTACAGTGAAAAGTCTTTCAAAAAAGTAAATGATGTTTTGTATATTTTCAGAAGTGTTCTGCATCTGAAAAGAAAATGTATTCTTTTTCAAAATATTCCTATATTGAAGTCGCGAAAAATAACCTTCTTTTATGACTAGACCCTCGAATTTTTGATCGTGCAATACACTCAAGTTTTGTTTGTACAAAAAACGTCGTTGCGCTATAAAAATTTCGTCATTGTCGTTTAGCTTTTTCATCTCGTCGCGATTCAACACATCTAAGTTTACGCAGATCGTTTTTCCTTTATTGACAATGTAATCTCCATCTTCGCGCGAACTAATGACAAGATGTTTTCGCGAAACATTGTCGTTGGGGATGACAAACTCGTTATCTGATCTTCGTCCTATACTAATGGCTGGACTTACCGCGTGGATTAAATTTAGGTTAGAATGTGGTTCTATAATATACCCCATTTATGATACTCCCAAAGCATTCTTCAGCATAATAACAATTACTTTATCCAGATCTTTACTTGGAATTAATGAAATATAGTGTAAAAAGTGCTTATTCGATGGAAATTTTGAACCTGACAACTGTTCGTATAATTTTTGAAAAACACTGATAAATTTTATTACCTCATCTTGCTTCAGTTGCATCGAAGAGGCGTTCAATTGCTCTTGTTCTCTTTTATCTAGAGAAATTTCAACAGTGAAGTTTGTGAGTTTTTCCATAGAAGTGGTCAAACTTAACTCTATAAAACTAGCAAAATACTTTTGTCTTGAATAAAAAAAATGCAAAAGCTTACGATACAAACGGTAATATTTTACGATTATCTGACTTTCGGTATTTGTGACAACGGCTTTAGAGGAGATAGATTGTCGCAACTTCGGACTTGGGAAAATTTTGTTTTGCGAATCTAAGGATATTTTTATTGGTACCAGTCCCCAAAAAATCTTTAAGTGATCTAAACGCCCTTCCAAGTGAAATTTGGCTTTTCTATCTTTTCTTTGCTGTGCATCTTGAGGGTTTTCTTCTTGGTGTTTCTTTTTTTTATTTTTCTTGCCTTTGGGAGGAGAATCCTCGGGAAAGTCTTCATGATTCAAATATATCGCCGATTGAATAATGTTCGCTAAATCCTCTGACGCGGTGGCGTTTATCTCACGGATATTTGTCGGTAAAGATTTATCGACCAGTATTCTCTGCGCTAAATCAATTGTATTGTAGCATTTCGGATAAACATCTTTATAAGGAGGAATTCCGCAAAGTAGTGTATACATTGTCGCCCCGAGGGCATACAAATCTGTCATTTGGCGATGTTGTGATTCTATGAGATATAAATAAAATGGATCTTGGTAGTAGGGGGTTCCCAAACTTCTCCCCGCCATAGTAAAGTCTTGCCCCTCTTCACTTTTTGCAAGACCAAAGTCGATCAATTTCACTTTAAACTGCTGTGTAATCATGATATTTTCGGGTTTTATATCTCGATGGATAATATTTTTCTGGTGTAAGTGGATGAGAGCTTTCAGTATTTCTATTCCGATATAAACAACATCTTCCTGAGCAAAAATTTGCGTTTTTTTCAACAAATCCCCCAGAGAGAATCCTTCCACTAATTCCATAACATACCAAGGGTTTTTGCGCCCCCCAAAGTCTATGCCATAGTCGTAGACGTTGACGATGTTATGCACTTGTTGCTGTGTAAGGCGATAAAGCGTTTCTATTTCTCGCTTAAATCGCCCTATGGCTATTTGACTGTTGGTTTGTTTTAGCACTTTGAGAGCATATTGCGTGCCTAGTCGTTCATCTTGACAAAGACAAATTTCAGAGTTATCGGTATGAGAAATCTGCTTTAATATTTTATACCTTCTGTTGGTAATTTCGGATGCAATTATCATTCACTAACTCCAAAGTACTAAATTAAAAGGTAAGCACACCGTTGTTGTCTTTTGTTTGATATCTGTTCTTGCCATGTCCAGTTGTAAATCTTGAGGCGTTCCATAGCCAATAGGAGGAAATTTACACGTTGGGTATTTTTTAACTATGGGATAATTTGCTGTGGATAATGAAATAGGCTCAAAACTTCCAAAATGTTTCATACAAAGCTGGTTATTACTGATATGTATATAGGTTGCTATGACCAATACCTGTTTTTCTACGTCTCTATTGATTTCCGAAACGGTCTCCTCTAAGGATTTTAATACCTCCGAAAAATTTTGCGTCGGATCATAGTGACTCATCAATTTTTCCTGCACATACCCAATGTTGCAAAAAGGGATTACCTTGAAAACAAAAAAGGAGAATCCGTTGTCTAAATTCCAAAATAAAAACTCATTTTTTTGTCGATAGAAACGAATATGGCAGTTACCTAAACAGTAATAAAAATCAGGCATATTGCCTAGCCTAGTGTAAGAGTTGGCGCTGGTTGGTTGGACAAATAGAAATTGTTCATCTCCAACAACTAACATATCATTATTGAGAAGAGGAGTACCTTTTTTTGCAGTATCGTTGTTTAAAGATATATCTTTCCCGTTGACATAGAAATTATTTTTTTGTTGAACTACCTCAAACTTTTCGTTGAAGTTGCTCGCTCCAAAAACCTGCAAATTACTCATCGATATGATATAAGCTTCGTCGGTTTTGTTATAGTCTATTTCCGTTCGGTCTTGATGGTTTATTTTTGTTGGCGCACTGGGATTAATTTGGGTATCGTGAATATTTTCCAGAAGTGTCCTGCTATTTTCAGAAACATCGATAATATTTTTATTATCATCTATGACGGTATGATCGATCATATTTTTACTATTGTCTGCAATGGTCTCATCCATAACACTTGTATTACGATCGGCAATGGTTTGGTCCAGAATACTTTTGTTATCCTCTGCAATGGTCTGGTCCATAAAATTATTATTCGAAAGGTTGTTCAGCAGTGTTTGCTCAGCAATTGCATCAGTAATCCCTACCTCGGGTGTTGCTTTTTCACTGTTCAAAGGATCTATTTTTGTACGAAAAAAATTATCGTCCAAAAGATTCGCGGCTAAATCGCTTTCGTTGATAATGTTCTCCGCATCATTCACATCTGCATTTTCTGTGGGAATAGCCTCATAATTCGAAAATTTATTTAAGATGTCGACACGGTTAATTCTTGAATTTTCCTTGTCAGGATTGATTGTCTTATCGATGTCATCGATTTTAAACACTAGTTTATATTTGATAACCCCTTTGTATTTGATAATGATGGTATCCCCTCTTTTCAAAAACGCGTTGTGAAATTGGGGTACGAGAACTTTGTTTATGTAAGTAATCTTGTTATGTCCATTTACCAATAATTCGTATTTGGAGTTTTCTGGTTCATCAGGATATATAACAACGGTAATATGTTCATTCGATATAACTGGATCATCCAATATTATATCGCTGTCAATTTTTCGACCAATGACAAATTTTTTTTGACTATCTCTAACCCAGTACTCTTCTTTGTTGAGGTCTTCAAAGTAAGCGTTCATTCTGATCACCCTATAACATAATAGATTCAGCAAATTTTTTTGAAAAAACTTCTAGTCTTCCTCATTCTAACGTTTTTGGTAGTTGGTATATAGAGTCTAAAATTTTATACAAATAGCAATACCTGTCATTCCCATGAAAATGGGAATCCAGCTCCGAAAAGTAAATTTACTTTACTGGATCCCTTGTCAAGCAAGGGATGACACCCTAAAGTAGTTTTCTAGTTCCAGAACAAAAAAGTACAACATTTAGCTGTTTTAGACGATCACCACCAAAACGTTAGAGTCAGTAGTCTTTATACAATAAATATTTTAAATATTTTGATTATTTACGATAATTTTACAAAAAATGATCGCTCAAAAAAACGATTTTTTGAAATGAAATTCGCGTAGGGGATATTTACTCTCTGATATAACCAAAGCAAGGACCACTACCTTTAACTTAATAATATAAGATAAATCTTTGCGGATACGCAAGCATTTATTCCTTTTATACTTATATCATTGAATCAATAGTAGTATTCCATTGTTATTGCTTTTGCTTTGTATACTCTTTTTATCTTACCTAGAAGGAACCTATTGTTGACGAATACTAAAGAATACAACATGTCTTTGGTTTCTTTTAGTTTACACTTGTTGTTTCGCGTTAAGAACGACTCCAACGTTGCAGCACTTCCTGTGCGAGTGTAGCATCTTCCTGGGTTTTTGTCAGTACGTTCAGCGTCTTCGCCATTTTGTCGACACACTACTTCATTTCCTTTAGGCTTGCAGTTTCCCTTGCGCGAGAAAGGGGATGTGTTCGATTTCGTTTTTAATGGCTGTTTACCAATAAACCGTTTACCTGAAAAGTATTTTCTATTATCATCATTCTTACGATATCAAGTAGGAGATTTGTTTTTTGGTTAACTTTGGTTTTAGTAAGGCAATAGCGATGAAAAAAGTAACTGTGGTACTGTTGATGATTTTATTTATGTTTTCTGTAGCAGAAGACCATGCACAGAGAAAAAATATTCAGGTACTGATAAAACAACTCAATAGTAAGAAAACTCAGCTGCAAGCAATTGAAAAACTAAAAGAGATGGGCGTAGAAGCAAACGTAGCACTAGCAGCGCTTAAGAGATTAGCAAACCAAGCGTTTGAGGAAGAAAATGATGAACTGTTTCTAATTGCAATGAAGGCGGTAAGAACAATTGATACTGCTTTTCTAAAAAAAGATTCGCAACCCAAAAAACAAAGCAAAAGAAAACAAACTACGCAAAAAGCTCCTATAAGGGAAAAAACACAAATCAAACAACGAACAAGATCTGTAAAATATACAAAAAATCTTGGCGGAATAAACATTCTCGGCTCTAGTCCAGATTTTGCTTCCAAGCGAAAGTACGAAAATTGCCACGCGATTGTCATCGGCATAAATAGTTACGATCATTTTACAAATCTACAAGGTCCCAATTTTGATGCAGCCGAAATTGCCAGAGTACTTGATGAGAGATACCAATTTCAAAATATCCTGTTATTAGTAGACAAGGAACCTCTTACTCGAAAAGGTAACATCGACACAAAAGTAGGAAAAGTTAGCAAAAAGTTAATCGAAGACAGTATCAATGAACTTGTCAGAGCTAAAAAGATACAGCCAAAAGATGCACTTTTTTTCTACTATGCGGGCCATGGAGTACCGGGTTACCTAGTAACATCTGACAGCAAAAAGGATCCAACTACAGGCAAACCAATTGAAAAAACGATGGTTTCTCTAAAAAAAGTCGCAAAAAATCTGGAGTCTTTAAACGCTAGGCACACTTTGATGGTTTTGGATTGTTGTTTTAGTGGCTCATTGTTAGAAAAAGAATACCGTCCTGATTTTTCACACTTAACAAACAAAGCCTTTGTTGATCCAGGAGGAAACAACTTAACCAGAGTATTCAATCGCCGAGCTTTTCAGATAATTACTGCAGGAGCAGGAGATGAAGCTGTTGCGGATAAATTGGATGAAATTTCGACCATTTATGCAAAGCAGTTCAAAGATAGTCATGGCCACTCTCCCTTTACCGCAGTACTTTTGCAAGCAATGCAAGGGTTAACCGGGCGCGATGATGGTATTATTTTGGCATCACAATTGGGTTTTTATATGACAGATACTTTGGTGAATGACGATAGAATAAAAGCTTCTCAGGCACCTCGTTATGAGTCTCTTGGTGGAAATGGCGACTTTATGTTTTTTCCTAGCCACAAAGTACTCAATCCTAAAATGGTAGCGCCGTTATACTTGAATGGCGTTGAGTTTGTAGCGTTTCGTCGTTCTGGATGTGAGGCACTACAAAATTTTATTGATGAACAGTCGCACCAAGATCAGGTTTCGCTCGTCAAGAGTTCCCTACTTCATGTTTCCAAACTACTAAACGACGAACAAAGAATTCCGCGCATGGCAGCTTTAGAATTTGTCAGAAATATGGCACAAAAACATGCTCATAACGTTAGTGAATTTTCTAGTTTAGTACCTGTTCTGCTAAAGTTATTAGAATCAAGAAATAGACTATTTGCCTCTAAGGAAGACCATTACAGAGTAATTGAATGTCTTGGAGAATTACACCTGTACGCGGATCAAAAGTTTGTGAGTGTTCTTAAACGTTATAGTAATGCTCAGGAAAAAAAGTGGGGAAAATACAAAAAAGATAAGAAACTGCCATCTGTTGTCAGACAAAAAGAAGATGAACTTTTAAAAATCCTGAGCACGAAAAGCAAGAATATGCAAGAGGATGCTAACATTTACTGGCAAGCTATCCAGAAATATCGGTGGCTAAATTCAACGGGTAAAGAAAAACTAAATATGTATGCAAATAGCAAAAATGTTTTTCTTTCTCTTGCCGAAGATGTTCCTCAAAGGCTCGAAGCTTTTACACTTTTGAAAGATGAGTTTACAGATCAAGAGTTTATCGATTACTTTGAAATAAATGACGAAAATGACCACGTAAGAAAAGAAGTTCTATCATTTCTTGGAAAACAAAATAGGGATTTATCTATACTTTTTAGATTGCTCAAAAAGAGCAAGGAAAGTACAAAAAAACAAATAGTAAAAGACTTAGAGATGATTGGAGAAAGAGCTTTTTTAGCTATTGTTGCGGAGTTGAAAAGCGATAAAAGTGAAAGCCAAATATCGAAAAAATTGTTGTTTGCTTTTTTAGACTGGGAAAAAAGTTCTCTATTTTCACTTGTAAATAAACTAGATGAAAAAGATCAAAGTTTTTTTATTCCAATATTAGCACAGGAAAATTTTGAGAATCTTTATGATGTTTTGACAAACATCAATGAGAGTAACGATACAAGAGAAAAAGCCGGTGATATTATAACAAGATTAGAAAAAATAGAGCCATTTCTTGCCAAGTTTTTTCTTTCTATAGATCAGAGAGACGAATTGGATAAAGAAGAAGCCATTGATATTTTAAAATATAGAGAAAGAAAATATTCAACTTTTGACGTACTCTCTTATTTACTAAAAAATCAAAACAAATATGTGAGAAAAGCGATAATAGAAGGCTTAAGTGATGCGGGCGAAAAAGCTATGCCACTCCTCATGTCTTTATTTGCAGATCCTGATTGGCATGTTAGAAAAGCAGCAGCATATTCACTTCAAAAAATCCACTCTGCGGTGCCATCACTCATTCAGCTACTTGAACACCCGGATTCAAATATGGCACAATCTGCAACAGTTGCCCTAGGATATATGGGAGAACATGCACATGATGCGGTACCATCTCTTATTTCTTTACTCAAAAAACAGGATCTTGATTTAATAAAGTATGCGGCGTGGGCGCTAGAAAACATCAGTGGACAACCAATACAAAGAGGGTTTTATTTTGGTTTAGGTTTAGCAACTAAATTAGATGAACGAAGATTACATTTATTAGAAGAGAATAATAAAGAGATTGTAGAATTTCTTATTCCACTACTTAAAAATCAAAATGTTGATGTTCGAAAGGCAACGCTACATTCTTTAAGTAAAATAAGAAGCCACTTGGCAGTCCCCTTTCTCGTACCATTGCTTAGAGATCAAAATCAAGTTATCAGAAAAGCTACAAGAAAAGTATTAGAAAAAAATACTGCAGCATTTTTTTCTTTTTTACTTACCAAACAAAGCTTTAAAGCTAGAAAATTTGCTATCGAAATATTAAAGAAAGACAACTCTTATAAAAAGTTTAGCTTCAAAGAAAAAAGTACAATTCTCTCTACACTAGAGGAAAAAACGCTAGTCTTTTCTAAGCCGATATTTATAAAGTATCTAGGTATGGTAAGACGAGACCCAAAAATGACAGAAATGGTAATATGGGCATTAAGTAAAATGAAAACGCCGTCTCTTATTCCGTTACTAAAAAGTTCAAATAGTGAGATGAGGATGTCTGTCGCACGAGCATTGGGAAAAAAAGGAGAAGAAGCTCACTCTGCCGTATCATTTCTTATTAGATCACTCAATAATAAAGACTTTCGCATGAAAATAGCTGTCACATGGGCATTAGCTAACATTAAGCTACCTGCTCTAACACCACTTTTAAAAGATGATGACAAATATGTCAGGCGAGCTGCCATATGGGCACTAAGAAACACAAATGCAAAAGATTGTTTAACAGTGCCGCATCTCATTCCTTTATTAAAAGATAAAAACGCTAGAAAATCGGCTGCAGAAGCGTTGGGAAGAATAGGAGAAAAAGCTCGTCCAGCTGTACCACATCTCATTCATCTTTTAAAAGATCAAGATTTTTTTGTAAGAATAACAGTTGCCAAAACTTTAGAAAAGATAACGAAAACATCTTATTCAATAGTACCAGACTTTATTTCTCTTCTTGAAGATAAAAATATTAGAAAATCGGCTGTAGAAGTGCTAGGAAAAATAGGAGAAAAAGCTCATCCAGCTGTACCACATCTCATTCCTTTGCTAAGAGATAATGACTATGATATTGTAGGAACTACTGTAGAAGCTTTGGGACAAATAGGAGAAAAAGCTCATCCAGCCGTACCACATCTCATTCCTTTACTAAGAGATAAAAATGTTAGAAAATCGGCTGTAGAAGTGCTAGGAAAAATAGGAGAAAAAGCTCATCCAGCTGTACCACATCTCATTCCTTTGCTAAGAGATAAAAATGTTAGAAAATCGGCTACAGAAGCGCTAGGGAAAATAGGAGAAAAAGCTCATTCAGCAGTACCATTTCTTATTCCTCTTCTTAAAAGTAAAAATTCACATGTGAGAATAACAGCGGCCAAAACTTTAGGAAAGATAGCCGAAACAACGAACTCGACTATATCATTTTTTATTCCTCTACTTGAAAAACGAGATGATATTGGTTCTATTAGTGGAACAACTAATGATATAATAAATTTTGTTGTTGGAATATTAAAAGAAAAAATAAATGCTACCGAGATAGCATTACTTACCTCTTTACTCCAAAGTCCAGATTTAAGAACAAGGATGTTCGCAATCTGTATTTGTGGCGAACTAGAAGAAAAAGGGAATTTTGCAGTAGAGTTTCTTATTCCTCTTTTGAAAGGTAATAATCATGAGATGGCAGGAACTGCAGCATGGTCATTAGGAAAAATCGGAGCCTTTTCAAACCTTGTACCTCTTCTAAAAGATCAAAATAATTGGGTTAGGGCATATACCGTATATGCGTTAGAAAAAATAAAGGGAAGAACACATGCTGTGGTACCGGTTCTTATCCCACTATTACAAGATCCGGATAGAGAAGTAAGACTGCAGGTACAAGAAGCATTAGGAAACATGCGAGAAAAAGCATTACCACCTATTAGAAATTTTATTCGAAAAAATAAAGATGAAGTATCAATGAAGCTAGGAATTCATGCTTTAAATGTATGTTTATGGAATGCATATCTCTACGAAAATAAAAATGCCATAACCAATGCAGATATAGATATCTTATCAAAATCAACAGACAAGGTTATTCTCGATACAGTAGCAGCCATTTATGCATGGCAAAGAAATATCAAAAAAGCAAATGAATATGCCGCGATGGCAACAGAAAAAGCTTCCAAAAGAGTAAAGCTACTTCTAGAGGGGAAATCTCCCAAACAAGTAGAGGACGAGATTAAATAAATTGCATTTGGATAAATACATTTAGGTAGTAAGGATACCTAATGGGTATCCTTACAAAGCTGTTCTATTTTGTTAGAACTTTAGATGGTGTATTTTTCTTTACGTTGTATATCTTGACTATTTTTCCTGGTTTGGCGTGCAAGATAGCATTGAAAAGATCTTGAACATCTATTTTATGATGAAATCGAATAAGGGCGTATTCTTCGCTAATGATGTTTTCTCTCTTTGCTTCCTTTTCTTTGTCATAGTAATGGTGAGAGTAGCCATTACATTCTAGACATAATAAAAGCTCTGGAACAAAAAAATCAACCCGATAACGATATTGCCCAATAGGGTAGTTAAATCTCAAATCAAAGCCTTTGAAAACTTGAATAAGAACTTCTCGCCATTGAATCTCATCTTTTGCATACATTTTGCTATAGTTTGCCAAGTCTCCAAACATTTCTTTTTTCAGTTTAATACCAACGGCTGTATCCATACCAAAAATTATTTTAATAACATCCTCTAAATGATATCCATATAAACGTCGCGCTTTACAACCAATTGACTGTATTGTTTTTGAATCTAGCTTAATAGGCTTAATTTCATAACTATGCTTGTATAAAAAACTATTAAGAGTACTTTGAGGGGTGTTTAAAAAAATAAGTATATCTTTTTTTGTGGCAATATTTTCACTAACAGAACAGTGAAAACCTGAGTTTTTAATCAATTGGGCTGCTTCCATATAGTATGTTTGAGCTGTTTTTTGGGAACTTGATGAAAGACCACATGCTTCTCGAACGGTGATATCAAGAGCTGTTTTAAGTAAAGCTCCCATTAACAAAACGCATCTTTTCCCAATATGTTTCTGATTCTGCCGTAGTTTATCATTGGCAAAAGCAAATGCATAAGCTTTGATTAAAGCCTCGATGGTATTTATTGTATACACATCAATATATCGACCTCTATAATGACTTTTTGCTTCCACTTTTACTTTTTTAGTCCCCATGTTTATTTCATTAGAAATAAAAGGCCTGAGGCCTTTTGGTAGGCTTTTAGTCCCCATGTTCTTTAAAGCTTTGTGATCAATATTTAACAGGTCAGCCGTTCCTCTTGTACTCATCACCGCTGATTTATCATTGAGGATATAAGCATCACAAAAAAGTCCTGGAACTAGTTGAACTTGGCCATGATAGATAGCTTTTGGTTCTAACATTGTGTACCTCCTCTGTGAGGTAACCTCTGAGATGAATGAGGCAGGTCAATCAGAGTTTTTGACTTTTCAAACAAGGGAGCGACCCTCACTCTAGCCTCATATGATCAATTATAGCTTTAGAGGTATCTCAATCAATATGTTTTCCAAAATCTAATAGTAAAATTGGAAAAGCGCAGTGGAGAAAGAAATTTAAAGTTGTTGTATGAAATGGATAGGACGCGAGTTTTCCCTAAAGCTTTTTTTCAAATTGTAAACTGTTCTCACCAGGATTCCACATAGCATATGTAACTGTAATAGTACACACTTGCTATTTTGCGTTAAGACCTACTCCAACGTTGTAGCACTTCCAGTGCAAGTACAGCATCTTCCTGTGTTTTTGTCAGTACGTTCAGCGTCTTCGCCATTTTGTCAACGCACTGCTTTAGGTCTTTTTCTTCGTGAAGTTTATACCCGCGTAGCATTGTCAACCATCCCAATAACTCCGCGGTCGCGGGTTTTTTATTGAGTCCGCTTTCGCGCAAGCGTGAAAAGAAATCGATGGCTTGTGCCACGGAGGTTTCGCGTTCGCTAAACTCTGGTATGCGCTTTTGCACAATTTCTTGTAGTTTTTCTCTGCTAGGAAAAGGGACATCGTAGTACACACAACGTCTTAGAAATGGATCGGGGAGTGGTTTTTCGTTGTTGCTGGTGAAAATGATAATCGGCTTCATTTCCTTGGAGGCTTGCAGTTTGCCTTGCGCGAGAAAGGGAATGCGAAAATACATGTGCTCGATTTCGTTGAGGATGTCGTTGGGAAAGTCGCGCGGTGCTTTATCGATTTCGTCGATGAGAACGATGGAGCGTTGTTGTCCGGGGTGGGAAAAATCATCGGGGACAAATGCGTTGGGAACATCTTGTGGCTTCATGGCGTGTAAGATCGCCAATCCCAAAGCGTGGTAGTTAACGTAATTGGCGGCTTTGGTTTTTTCGCCGTGTATTTGCGCTTCGTGAAAGCGTCCTAGGGTGTCGTAGGTGTAAAAAATATCATTGGCGCTACTGGTGGATTTGGTTTCAAATTTTAAGGGATTTTGCCAGCCGAGTTGCCAGGCTAGGTAATAGGCGAATTGCGTTTTTCCGGTGCCAGCTTCTCCGGTGAGAAGTAGCGGTTGGTTGAGAAACATCGCCGCCTCTGCGGCATTGAATAGACCATCGTCGGGGACATACCCTTGGGGATCTTCGCGAACTTCTACGTGGGTAAGTTGTACAGGTTTTTGCGCATTGCCTAGTTTGTCGCGATAGGGAAATTCAATTAGGGATGTCACTTTTTGTCTCCTTGTTGTATGTGTTTTAGCTGAAAGAAAAATTCACCTTCGTTTTTGTTGTCATACCCGGTGTACTTCAAGCGCCCAAAGCGTGGTTTTTGTGTGACGTTTCTTCCAACATCTTTTTTGAGATCTAGGAACATTTGCGATGTATCGTAGTGCAGACGTTCGTTTTTACGCAAACGCTGTAGTAAAAAATAGGCAAAGGGAGAATGACCGCTTTTGTCGTAGTCATCTCCGACTTTTTCTACTCCTCCGGATGTCAGGATCTGGCAGCTTTTTTGTTGGCTATGGTACACGACATATTGGTCAATGGCTGCCATGCCTTTTTCGCGGGCAATGCCTTTTCCTCCCGAGCGTTCACTGTCAACCAGTTTGCCGCTATAGCAACAATCGGACATTACCAGTACATGTTTGCACTTGCGCGCAACGTTGGCGATGCTGTCGCGTATGTCGGAATCCGAAATATAGGTTCCATAAGGGGCCTTAGCTTTGGCTTCTTGTTGCACCCAGTACGAGCGATCGTTGTTTTTGTCATAGGCGCCGTGACCAGCGTAAAAGATCAGAACCGAGTCGTTTTTGTTGCTGTTTTTGGCCAATTCGTCGAGAGCGGTAACGATCTTGTCGTCGGTGACTTCTTCATGAATGAGTTCCACATCTTCTGCGTCGAAGCAATATTTTTCACACAGCACTTTGCGTAGTTCTTTGGCGTCGTTGTGCGGTGTTTTTAACGGTGTCCACGAAGAATAATCGTTAATGGCAATAAGTAAAGCGCGAAACTTACCAGGAATGCTACGATAAATCTCGAAAAAATCTTCACGGCGTTGTACGGCGCGAAAAGCTTGCTTACTGCCATCGTTAAATTCACAAACGATAAACCACTCTTTTCCCATTTTGCGATGTTTCACCACGCGTCTAATGTGTTTAAAACCGTGATTGCGGAACACTTCGCGCCATTGTTGTGCGTTGAGTTTTTGTGGATCGAGTATTTTTGTTTTTATTAAAGCGCCATATTCTCCGCGATAGGTCACGGAGTCTGTCGGTTGTGCGCTCGCTCTATGCGGGAAAAACATCCACGTTGCGCCTACCACAACAAAAACCAGCAACAGTGCAGTGAGCAACAGCAAAACCGGTTTTGAGTCGCTTTTGTCTTTGCCGGTGGTGATCACCGCTTCGACTTTTTCTGCAAAATCCTTTATGGTGATGCGCTGATTTTTTTTGCAAAACCAGTCTTTTTCGATCTTTTCGCGTAGCAACTTGCGTTGCTCTTCACGCGGAAAGCGCTTTTGGGTCATGGGGAGTTCTAGCCATGCTAGTGCCATCTCTTGGTTGATGGATTTCAAAGATGGTAAAACGCGCAACACCCCTGTGTAGCGCACTTTTTTCTCCAAATGGCGAATAGGACGACATTGGTAGTAGGCCTCGTGTGGCGGCATTTTTTTTCCAAGGTATAGTAGTTTCTTCAGCCAGACGATAAAACGCGGTAGTGGTCGTGCGGGAAAGTAGAAAAAAACGCATAACACACCGTGTTGCAATTGTGGCCACTGTTTTTCATTGAGTTCTTTGATCCAGCTTTTCAATAGTTTTAAGCGCTTTTTCGAGGTATCTTCGGTAATTGGTAAGCGTAAAATCAGTATCTTGTCGCGTTCTGGGTATATTTCGGCGATGTCATCGGTGAGATCCTCTGGAGAAATGGAGTCTTCTCCCGGCCATTGAAAAATGGCTTCGCGGGTGGTGATCTGTAGATTTTGCGTGTGACTGTTTAGGATTCTAGGCAGCCACGTTTTTTTTACCGCCTCGATGTATTCGACGCATTTTTCATCCACAGGGCCGTGTACAAAAAAGAACAATGGTCGCGAATAGTCTTCGGCGTTTGGCGAATATTTTTTGAATACTTTTTTGACATCACGATTTTGGTCACTACGGTTGCACAGGTAGGCGACTTTATGGCTGTCGTTGTTGTGTTGTGTAGAATGCGATGTGCGCAGCAATTCGTTTTGTCCAAGTTGTGCGGCTTGCATGACGCTTTGCTGCACAGGAAAATTACGCAACTTGTGCAGTGATTTTTGTGCGAAAGGGAAGTCTTTACAAAAATGGCCTAACCACAAATCGAGTTTTTGTTGGCGATGCAGGTCGTTGACGAGTTGCTGCCAATTTAACTCTCTTTTTTTCCACGTCGCAAGGTTCATTTTGTGGATGACTTCCATTGCTCTCATGGGCGGGCACGCTACGGAAAAATGCCCGGCGATTTCCTGGATTTCTTGATGGGTTAGTGTATTCATTTTTGTGTCTTTTTATCTGAAGAAAGGTTGAATTATTATTTTATTAGACTTTGCGAAATGTGTCAATGTTTTTCATTTTGTAGGGCGTTTTTGCGGTTACTATGCAAGGAAAAGATGGAACCTCTAAGACACAGAGAATGGTAGTTAGTAACTGCAGTGCTCTATAGGTAATCCCTATAGGAATTTCTCCCTATGTTGTGTAAGTAAACTACCACTGGCCTCTGAATATCCTTAGAAAAGTAACCGTATCGCTACACAATAAGCCCATAGACAGATTACATCTGTATATCATTTTACAGTAGTCTATTTTCACGTGACGCAAAGGTAAAGAGAAAATGGATGGAAGTCAAGTGTTACTTGACTTTCGTGCCTGAAATGCACAAGCGCAAACCCAAATAACTACGGTGACTGCCGGGCCTGCTTCCGTAGCGCCTAGCCGACCGACAATACCCAATCCAGTTATACCAACTGCCGCCACGAAACACCCGTAACGACCGCTCTATAGAACCTTTGGGATCTCTCTGTTCAGTAGTACCATAATCATTATACCAATCACTACACCACTCCCATACATTCCCATGAAAATCATAACATCCCCAGCTATTCATATTCGCCAAACTTTTTACCGCTGTGGTTTTCTTTCTAAACTCTCTTCCTCTATAGTTTATCTTATCTGAGTCTACGCTATCTCCTAAATTATACGTACGCGTCGTTCCTGCACGACAGGCATATTCCCACTCCGCTTCCGTCAATAGCCTCATCCCCACCTTATCACAAAACTGCTGACATTCTTCCCACGATACCTGCTCTACCGGCCCCTCCACACCCACGTCCTTAAACCTAGATGGATTATCTTTTATAACCGTCTGCCATTGCCCTTGAGTTACTTCTGTTTCTCCCACCCAGTACACCTTGCTAATCCACACTTTATGTCTAACCTCATCCTTTTCGCCTTTAATGGATCCCATCCAAAACTTCCCTGGCGGTATCATCCTAAACTTAAACTTTTGACCACGACGCTTTAAAACTTTCATCAACTCTAACCCCTTTTCCTTCGCATACCAATCTTGATAACTTCGCGCTAGCTCCACTTGCTTCTCATGTGACAACTTTGCCCACTCGTCAACGGTAAAGTCAATATACTCTTGTTGTGTGTTCCAACACAACTCCCACAATTTACTGTCCCAATTTTGTGGTATTTGCTGCGCCTCCGCCGTCAATGATACGTCTTTTACCTCACGCTTTTGCGCAAGTAAAAGTACGTTGATCTTGTGGTTACCTGTCTTTCTCATACACAATGTCAGGTTTATCTTATATGTATCTAGTTCTGAGATCGCATCAATATGGTAACTTCGTATACTTTGCTGTTGTGTTCCGGAGGGGTTACTATTTATAAATACAACGCCCTCTGGTAACGTGCATTGTAATATAAGATCGCGTAGTGTCCTTGTTTCATTGTTGCGTAAAACAATTTCATATTGTGTATTCTCATGGATGCGTACTTGCTCAGAACCTCTAATTTGCAAATTTACTTGCAAGTTTTCCCAATCTACAGGCCAGAGAATTTTTGCATCTTCCAGACGTTTTTGTAAGAGATATGTATCTAATTTTTGTGTATAGATTTGTTGATCTACAATGTAAGCAAGTTGCGGCAATATTTTAAGATCTCCGTAGTCTTCAACTGAGATTATAGCTCCCATTATCAGTTTATCGACCTGTGGGATTTGTTGTGTGGTAAGTAAATGGTCTCTCCATACATTGAGCAATTGATCGTGGTCAACGCTGGCGATGTAATTGTCAAAAGTCGAAATTGCATAGATATTGGCCTGATGAGCACGGTGCACTTGCGTCTTGTCATTAACGATATCGTACACAAACAATTGGTGTTGGTCGCTGTACACAAGTTTTTCTCTAACAAAATCAATACAACTAGCATGCGAAGCAGTAAGAACTTTTTTGCGCTGACCATTTGCTATACTGTATATTAAGATGTTGTGTCCTTCTTGTATTGCTAGCCATTGTGCTGAATCGCTGATTGCAATATTACTAATCGAAGTTACATCGTTTTCCACAAATACCTCTATTGTACGTTTTGTCACAAGTGAGTATAAAATAACGCGCTTTGCTATGGTCATTGCCACAGCATTGTCAGCAAAACATAGATTTTGACTACTCTCTGCAATTTTTTGTGTGGTGTCAGTGAGTATGTTTAGAAGGTAGGTTCCGTTTTGGTCACTATACGCGAGATGGTGCTTTTTGGCATAGGCAAGGCTTTGAATTTCGGTTGTTGTTTTTTGTACAGTACGGTTATTATACACCACAAATAAACCATTTTGTGTTGCGTAGGCATATCCCTGTGTCTGATGGTGGTAGTCGATATGGAGAAAAGGCTCTGGTATGGTGTGCTTTCGTTGCGCTGTATAGTCACCACATGTCCATAGTACTTTGCGTTTGGCATCGTAGCAACAACCGTTTACGGTAGATTCTGCGGTGGCGATTTGTAAAACCCATGTTTGTCCGAAATCCATTGAAAAATATATCTGTCCCTCTCCAACACACCATAGGTGATCATCATGTGCTGTCAACTGGTAAAAATTGTTTTCGCTACCACTAAAGGGTAAGTTCCACGTTTGTCCGTTGTCATGCGAATACGCGATTTGCCCTTCGGCCCCTGCCACACATATTTTTTGTCCTTGTTTTACAATGCTATGCCAATCTTTTGAACCAACATATACCTGTTGCCAGGTAATCCCACCGTCCATGGAATAGCACAACAATCCACCACTTCCCACACACCATATATCGAGATCATCTACATGAAAGTCGTACATGTCTTCAGTGACAGGTAAAGTAGCACTTTCCCATTTTTTGGCATGGTTTTCTCTATAGAGAAGTGTTCCGTTGTCCCCTAACACCCACAATTTATTTTGTTCTCCGCAAATAGCGCGAAAATGCGCAAAGGGGATATTGTCTTGTCGTTGCCAGTTTGCACCGTCTCCGCGGTAAATTGCCCCGCCATCTCCGACACACCATGTGATTTTACCATCGCTGTAAATATCGTTGATGCATTCACGAGTGTACATTTGATGATAATCCCAATTTTTACCGTCGTTAGAAGACAAAATGATACGATTCCCTACTGCCCATATAGTGTCGTTGTGTAGTGTGATGGCACGGAGGTTGCGTTGCGCATGTATGCCGCTTACGCGCCACGAAGCTAGTGTTTTATCAGCATTGTCATCTTGTATAGTTATGTTGTTGTCGTTATCTATGCGTGCACGAAAACCGTACTCGTTACTGTAAAATACGTTGCTAGGGGTTGTTTTTTCCGCAAGCTCTATGTATATGATATCTCGTGAGTTATTGATAATGGGAACATATCGCCGTAAAGTTAGCAAGTATCCACAAAGGCAACTCAAAATTGTTAACAAAGTGTACCGCCACCATTTGCTACGCGAACATTTTACTTTGTGGTAGGTGATATGAGGCTCTTTTTTGTCACAGGTGTTGACGGCTTTTTCGATAAAATCGACACGCAATTGATGCTGCGAACCATCAACGGGCGCGATATGATGCTGCGACCGCGGAATAGCATCTGGGAAGTGGTGTTCTAGGAGCCAGCGATTAATAACTATGCGTTGGTCTTGAGTAACGCCGCGCTTTATCCAAACTTGCATGTACTGAGGCAAAGAAGTGTTTTTCTCCCACGACCACATATCTTGTTGCTGTATACTTTTGTTGATGGCAAGAGCAATTCTATTTTGTTTCATTTGTTTATTCCATTTGCTATTTACGTTAAAGTTGAGCTTGTCATTTTTTAGAACCACTTTGTGGTAGAATAGCTATCCATTTTTGGCACCTCTGTATTTTGTGTGTAAAAGTCACTTTCTATTTATCTTTTAAACCCGAAATGCATAGGCGCAAACCCAAAATGTTGTAACGGCTACGTGGTGGCAGCCTGTAACGTTTCGCCGATCGACAGTCACTGGCTGTGTCGTTCCAGCCGCCGCTACGAAGCACTCGTAACGAACCTTCTATAGCCCCCTTGGGGTCTTTTTGTTCAACAACATCATAGTCGCCATACCAGTCACCACACCACTCGCACACATTGCCATGAAAATCATAACACCCCCAACTATTCATGTTGGCTAAACTTTTTGCCGTT
This sequence comes from Candidatus Uabimicrobium amorphum, assembly GCF_009002475.1. Classification (GTDB taxonomy): domain Bacteria; phylum Planctomycetota; class Uabimicrobiia; order Uabimicrobiales; family Uabimicrobiaceae; genus Uabimicrobium; species Uabimicrobium amorphum. The sequence continues at coordinate 6,407,662 of NZ_AP019860.1, read as the reverse complement.
GTAGTTTTTCGTCGATCCTCTCCTCCTTGACAGTTTATCTTCTCCGAAGATACACTATCGCCCAAGTTATACGCTCGCGTTGTTCCAGCACGACAAGCATACTCCCACTCTGCCTCCGTCAATAACCTCATCTCCGCTTTTTTGCAGAACTCTTGGCAATCGTACCAGGACACCTTCTCCACTGGCCCCTGTAAGCCCACATCTTTGAAGTCAGATGGATTCACCCTCATAACAGCCTGCCACTGTTCTTGGGTTACCTCCGTCTCTCCTACCCAATACACCTCACTAATCCAAACCTTATGCCGTGCTTTACTATCCTTTTTATCCTCAGTAGAGCCCCTCCAAAACTTTCCCGGTGGAATCATCTTTAACACAAACTTCACACCACTGCGTTCCAAGACCTTCGTCAATTTCAACCCCTTTTCCTGCGCATACCACTTCTGATAAATTTGCGCTACCTCTACTTGTCTTTGATGTGGTAGCTGGACCCATTCATCAATCGTAAAATCCCAATACCCTTTATCACCATTCCAACACTTTTGCCACAACGCTAAATCTGTCTTCCAATATTTATTAAGTACATTGGCTAAAGGTAAATTAACATCTTTTCGTTTTGTCAAATTTAAACTACGCCAGTATATTCCACCAAAAGCAAACAGCAAGGTACAAAGTACAAATGTTATCCATTTTTGGTATTTGTGTTGATTTTGCAAATTACGTGGTAGCGTGTTATATAGCATTGTGTAAAACTCTTGCTGTTTTTTATTCACCAAAGTATGAAAAATCTGTGTTATGTTATCGGTGTGTGATAAAAATAAATTTCCCAGGGCCCCTTTTGTTAATAAGCCGTTCATCACGGCGGCGTATTGCGACGGAGATAATTGCTTTACCAACAATATACGTAACCATTGCGGCATAGTTCCGTACCGCATCCATGGTAACAAGCTCAAGGAGTTGAGTCTTTCTTCACTAAAAACTGAATGGCTACCATGTTGTAGTGTTTGTCCAAGATACATCGTGGTTTGCCAATTGATTTTTGGGGAAACAGCGCATGCTTGTAACCAGTAGTAACCAACATCTCCAAGATACCTGCGTAGTTGTTGTTGCAGTTGTTTGCAAATTTTACGTGTTGGAGTATCTTCGTTCAACCACTGTTGTGGGTCTTGTTGTAAAATCGGAGGTAATTTAGGCGAATAGTCGACGAGGTCGACAGAGCGAAACTTTTTGCCGGCGATCATTTCACAAAAGGTGTCCACCCCTTTTTGGTTTCCGGGAAGAACCGTTATGTCGAGGTCCATGAGTAGCCACTCCTTGTATCCCCAGTTCACTATTTGCTGCGGAGTAAACAACGTCGACACACTCCAGTACTGTAGAGTATTTGCCCACGTATGCGTTTGTCCGGTGTATTCATCGATCAAGCCGTCACCGTCACTATAGATCAGCAAACGATGTTGTGGGTATTGGTACAACAATTGCCGCAAAGAGAGATTTTCGTCGCGGTAAGGATCATAACAAGTGCGCGGGTCGGATTCAAAGAACACTTTTTTTACTTGAATTCCTTGCGCTATTAGTAGTGATAGCATCTCTTCTGCCCAACGCGCATGGTGATCTTCGCTTTGTGTGCGATCAATGAGAGCGAGATAGTGCGGAGCTTGTTTACGTGTTTCGTATATGGGGGTAAATAGCCCGGCGTTATTTGCCGTCGTCACCGCCGTTTTCTCGTAGTCAATCTTGTGGGAAAAAATATAGCGACTTTGCTGTAAGTTTTGAATTCCTGGCATCTGAATAGGCGTAGCGTATAATTTACGACGGTTTTTGATCTCCAAATGTTCTTCGCTGTCATGCTTTTGTACCATTAAAAGAGGATAGCTATAACGGCGTTTTTTCCACAATACAACGTAACCAATGATAAAAACAAAAGTAATTAGAATAATCCACCACAGCAACGGAAAGGGAGGATACTTCATCACCGCATAGTCACTACTGGAAAGATTGGACAAGAAGGTAAAAATGGCAAATTGTCGCGGAGAAAGTGAAATCGTTCCGGTGTTCACACGATTTTGATCGAGAGCCACCTCAATATTTTTGCTGAGGTAATTCGGATGTGTAATATTGAGCGTCGTGCTACGTGTACGACTTTGTAATTTAAGTGTAAATTTACCTTGGCGATCACTTTGTACACGCGTCTGGGCACATTCGATCCATGCCCTAGGAACAACTGTGTTTTTTTCGTCGACAATTTGACCGCTAATGACATATACCGGTATCGAAATAAGACGTACGTTAACCTTTGTTTGTCCAACAGTAATTTGTTGTGTCCACAAGAGATGATTTGCTGAGCGAACCTGCATTGTACGCTCTGCCGTAGGGATATACTCTATAACAGCGTTACCGTTGGTGTCACTGCGCACATTTTGTCCAGCAAATTCAATTTCGCAGTTAGGTACTCCACGATTTTGCTCATCACGCACTGCAATGGCAATTTTTTGCTTCGGTACTTTTCGTAGTTGCGACACCAATACCACACCATCTTGCACTACTATTTCCTGCGCTAGCGTTTGGTATTCTGTATGAGAAATGCGTGCGGTAATCTCTTGTTGAGGTGTGTAAAATTCGATACGATACTTTCCACTCGCATTGGTCATAGTACGATGTCCAGTATCGATTGTCACCTGCGCGCTAGAAATAGGCTGATATTTTTGGTTGCGTACAACGCCTGACAGTACGAAGCTATTCATTGCTATGCGTCCGAGGTTGTTTATGTTTTCTTCAGGCTCAAATTCTTTGACTATGGGTTGATAGTTATCATGAGAGAATTGCAATTCCACTTTGGAAACGTCGGTGGCGAGTGGCAATGAAAATGCCCCACTAGCATCACTTAGCACACTATTGTCGGCAAAGGTAACTTTGACATGCGTAATAGGACGCCCGTATTTGTTAACGACCACGCCGCGAATTTCTTTTGTAGGTACAATATGTGTATCGGAAAAGTAATTTACGACAAAAACAATCACGCTTATCGCCAATAAAAATGACACAAACAAAGGAGCAAAACGCATCTTTTGCAAAGGCGAAGGTTCTTCCTCAGTTGCGGAAACAACTGGTTTGGCTTTCTCTTTTTCAGTGACCCTTTCTTGTGGAGCAAGCGGACGATAGAACTGCGCGAAGTGCGCGGGAAACTCTTGCAATTGAGTAGGGGATACGCACATCACCGGTGCAATGTAACGCACAAGTTCTTGCATTTCCATCGACTCGCGCCCTGCAGATACAAAACCAATCATCAGATTTTGCACCGAATAGAGTTGATCAATGGTGGTGTTGTAATTGAGAGACTTGAGATAATAAGAGAAATCCCCAAGGTGTTTTTGCAACAGAGTTAGTTGGACTTTCACGTTTTTTCCTTTTTTGCAGCGCTTTATTTATAATTTTTGGGAATAAAACCATCAATAGAACCTAGCTTGCTACCATCATTATTCTTGATAAACTGTCGTGCCTTAAATGTAATTACACTCGCTCCCATCTCTAAGTGCTTACGATTTTTCATATTCAGCCTTTTTAATAAGGAAACAAGTTCTTGAATCTCTGCGACTTTACCTAACTGGGTGTTTGCAGCACGTAGTTTTGTATACGCGTTGTTGACTTTTTGCTGCATTGTATTGTAATATTTGCCCGGTTTTGTGACTTTTAAAAGACCGCGAAGAGCGTATTCTAAATCGAGCATTAAACCTATGATAAATGTAACGCGAAGTTTCTCTTGTGTTGTTTTTTGTGAGACTTTGTGATGTATCGAACCTTGTGACCAGCTAACCAGCTCAAATTTACTGTCGGATTTATGCCCGCCAACATTGATTAATTCTTCATCTATTATCGTATGGCATTTGTAGCATTGCTCCGCAATGGAGTAGATGTCTTCGATATTTTTCATTCCAAGTTTTTCACTGGCTTGGCGCCGTTTGGCTTTGTCTTTTGTTTTATCGGCGTGAAGCAACAACCAATCTTTTCCTTCTCCATGACAAGATTCGCAGGACACTCCGGAAATATTCACGACACTGTTACCGTCGTGTCGTTGTGTAAAGTGGCAATCAGAACAACGTTTACTTTTGCGTGGCTTTTCTTCGATACCTAAGTTTTGCAATATTTGCTTTGCGTGTACATTTTCATCTAGTTCATCGTAAGTCTTATGGTGACGTGTGTTTTCCCAAACTTTCTTTTGCTGTTTGTGACATTCGCTACATTTTTCAGCACCCACAGTCTTTTTGTCATTTCTTGGTATATTTTTGATGGCAGAAATCTTTTTAATTTGTTGTATCTCTTGCGATGACAATGAACCATTTTTTGGTTTGTGCTGCGACGTTTTGTTTTCGGAGGGTTTTGTCTTCTCTGATTTTACAGTTTTTGTACTGGTATTTTTTTTGTTGTTTTCCCCATGTATATTTTTTTTTCGCGGAGCATTGTGCGTAATCACATTGTTTTTATTTTTTACTGTATCATCCACTTGATTCATCACTAAATTAGCAGAGCCATAAAGTTTCTTTTTAAACGGTGTCGCATGGTAGTTGTGACAAGATGTGCAATTTTCTCCGACTATGTTGTGATTATGGCATTTACTGCATAAATCTTTGGTGATAAATTTAAACTCATTCATAAATTTTTTGGGATCGTCATTTTCATAAAAAGCTCTGTCATAGACATCTTTGTAAAAGTATTTGTTGAAGGTGTGACACGAATAACAGTCCTTTTGTACTAAGATGTGAGGTTGATGTGAAAAACGTGTAAATTTAGGTGCGTATTTTGGTGAACTAGGCTTCCAATTGATTTTCAACACTGAATTTCGCTGTTCCGCTTTCTCTACGCTATGGCATTTCAAACAACGATCTAGTGTGCGCATGATATAATGGGTGTTGCCGTTGGCTTCATCTTCGGTGCTGATCTTGTCGGTGTTATAAGTTTTTGCCATCAAATCTAACCATGCCTTCATCATCGGGTCGCGGTGTTTATGTGGACGATATTTTAAAGTGTAAGAATAGAAATACCAACCAGTAGGAGCTTCTTTTTCTTCAAACTCGAAAGCATTGAATCGTTCATTTTTTCTCGGGTTAATCGGTGGAATAATACGAGATCGAATCACTTCCAACATATTCGAAACATCGGGAAATAGATTTTTCAATTTTTGATTGTCCATAGGGACTTTAAGAACCTTTTGTAAACGTTCACTTAAAGCCGAACTATCTTCTTTCGCAATTTCATCACAAAGACGTTTTATCATAATGACATATGCATTCATTGCCTTGATCTCATTTCGATCCTCGTCACCTGGAGATTCAGCGATGGTATCATAGAAGTATACTTCTAAGTATTCATTTATGTCTTCGTCTTCAAGCTCTTTGTCTTTGGACAACAATAGACGCATAAATTCTGTAGATTCTCCGGAGAGTTCTTCATATACAGACGGCCATTTTTTGAATTGGGGACGTATTTTAAGCTGTCGGGAGTATGCATAAAAGTCTTCCATTAGAAAACCGGGAAAACGCAGAACATCGATGTCTTCGTCAAATTTAAAAATGTCCTCATTGTGACACTGCTTGCATGTTTCCTCAAAACTCCTAATCCCCATAAACTGTCTATGACCGCTATGGCATGCATCGCATTTGTTGGGTATATTTTGTACCCCCTCCTCTTTTTTGTCTACAAAATATTTATTAAAATGCGTTTTATGATCAAACATAATATTTGTACGTCGTTTGTAAGGATAGCGCACAAAATCGGGGTGATTCGTAGAAAAACCATTAAACTTTTGTGTGTGGCATGTTTGACATTTTTTATTGCTCAATTTTGTCAGATCAAAATTACGCCCTTGATGCTCCTTGTGACAAGCAGAACATGCTAGTTGTGGGAGGTGATTTGTTTTTTTTAAAATACTTGCTTGCTCTAATGTTTTTGCAAAAGATCCGTCCGTATTGTTTTTGGGTATAGAAAATTGACGGTTGTGTTGTTGCCAATCTTCATTTGACAATCCATGAACATTTAATTCTGCTGAGTTATTGTAGGCTTGTTGATGGCAAATCGTACATTGCAAAGCATCTTCACGCGAATTTTTCGTCTGTGAGTGGCAATAATGGCAATTTTGTTTACCTACGTCGATCGCGGCATGCACGGATGTTAATTTTCCCAACCGCGAAAAATGAATCGCCATAGTGGCAAAGATCGTAACAGAAACAATAATGGCGATGTAGGACGGTTTTATCTTTGCTATTGTTGTTGCGATATAAGAAAAGACCCGTTTGATGAAGTGAGCTATAGATAAAACGCTACGTAGTATCAAACTGCGTTTATAATATCCTGCTTCCAAAAAATCCTTGGTAGAAAGACTTGAAACGCTTTGTTTTACAGCGTCATATTCAACTATTTCATCTTCGTTGTCATCGTCATAGGTTTTTACAGAAGACTCAAAACTGTCTCTGGGCTTTTGATCAATGGATGTAGCACGCTCAGTTTTTTTTGTAATTTTTTCTTCGTTATCGTGGGCAATATTTTTTTGTTTATTTAGGTTCGTAAAATTTTGATCGCCCTGCACTTTTGGTGTAACGTCATTTGGTGCAACGTCATTTTTTTCATCATTATCAATTAATTTTTCGAAACGAAGTCCTCTATAAGTCTTTTGTACACTTCCGTTTTTCATCTGGTCATCGGAGAGTATCTTACACCATAAATCTTTGGTTTCTTCTGCGTCCATTTGCTATAGTTCCTACAATTCTATTTATAACTTTTTGGTACGAGGTGGTCTATCTTGGACAAATCATAGTTCTTATGACGATTTGAGAATTTTTTTGCCTGTAAGGTAATTAAATTTGCACATTGTTCTATATTTTTGAAATTTTGTAACTCCATTTTTCGCAAATGGTATAACAGTAGTTTTAATTCTAGAGTATGAGGGATTAATTTATAGACATCTTTGAGTTTTTCATAGGTTGAGATCACTTTACCACGCATATGCGCGGCATACCTACCTGGAGTCGTGGCTTTAGCAAGACCACGTAGGGCATATTCCAAATCTAGCATGGCCCCAACGACAAACATTGTTTGTAGTTCATGCGCAGACCTGAAACTGTTTTTTTCGTTACGGCCAGAAATGAAATTATGACGCACAGTTCCTTGCGACCAACGTACTAGCTCGAAAGAATTATCTATACTGTGTTTACCCACGTTGACAAGTTTTTCGTCAGGAACACTGTGACATTCATAACAAGTTTGTGCGATTAAATAAATGTTTGTAGGGTTACCCATACCTAGTTTTATCGATTGTTTACGGCGTACATCTTTTGGTACATTTTTATCATTGTGAACATTTACCCAATCTTTTCCTGGTCCATGGCATGATTCACATGATACACCGGAAACAACTTTCGGCTTGCCACGTACTTCATCACGAGTGTAGTGGCATCGATGACATAAGTCATTGCGTTTTAGACTACCTCTTAACCCCAAACGCTTAATTATATGTTTACTACTTGGACGTTTGTGCAATTCATTATACGTTTGATAGTGTGCTGTTTTCTTCCATACCTCAATTGCTCGTTTATGGCAATCTGCACATTTCCATGATGCTACAATTTTTTTGTAGTCAGGAAGTCGACTTTTTTGTCGCGCAATTAAAATTAATTTTTCTTGGTCGTTTTTTGTGAGTTCATAACGGAACTTTACATTTTCTTTGGGGATGACCGGCTTCGCTTTCGACAATTGCTGTGATTCTTTCAACTCTGTTGATACATCCTGCGAATCCTGTGATTTGCTTGGTAATTTGGGTAATGTATTCCCTACTGATTGTTGCGGTTTTTGTAAAAACGAGTTTTCATTTCCAACAGCTAATTGGTAACCTGCGTAGAGCAAAGTTACCAGTATAACAAGAATTTTGAATAAAGCGATTGCTGCGACAATAGAAGAGAATACTTTACCGGTAATTAATAAAATTTGTTTGATCGTAAAATGTAAAGATAACAAAGCAAAAATAGAAGCTAAAAACAAAAAAGTTCCTATTACATATCGATCTTGATCTTGGGTATTAGCACTTGTTTCTTTTACAAAAAAAAGACAAAAAATAACTCCATACACCAAAAAAGCAAATTTAAAACGACTCCAGATATAGGCGATACTTGTTTTCTCATAGTCTTTTTCTTCGATATGCTGTTCGATATTTTTAATATCAATCGCATTTTGTGTGGTGGTAAATTTTTTTATTTCTGGAAGTTGTGATTTTGCAATTGCAATATCTTGATTAGACAAAGCAAATTTTAAATACGACAAACGCGCTAGATACTCCCCTTCGCGAGCTCGCGTATTACCTGTCCACAATTTTAAGGACTCTTGGAAAGAGGCAATCGTACTAGATAAATCATTGTAGATACGTTCATATCCATCTACTTTTTTGCGACTTTTCTGCAATTGTTTAATTTTGTCAAGACTTATTGCTAGAGACTTGCGCGCTCTTGTGCTTATCTCAATACTTTGTTTATGCTTTATAAAGTCTTCTATTTCCTTTTTTAATTCCTGAACAGTCTGATAACGTTTCTCTTTATTTTTTTGCAATGCGCGAACACAAATTTTCCGAATCTCTTCCGGTATATTTTCATCAAATTTTAGCTGCAATTCGTCGGTCAGTTTTGCCAAAATTTGTAGGATGTTTTCGCCAGTGTTTGGGGCCTTTCGCGTTAAGATTTCATACAAAATACCACCTAACAAATACACATCGGTCCATGGCCCAATATCACGGCCCTGACCACGAGCTAACTCAATGGGCATATAACTTGGGGTTCCCATTGGATGTCTGATATGCGATCTGTGAAATGCCTTGGGAGAATCAACTCTACTGTCATCGATATCCACCGCAATACCCCAATCCATCACTAAAACCTCACCAAATTCACCGATCATGACATTTGAAGGTTTTAAATCGCAATGAACAATTTTTTTGTTGTGCGCAAAATCTATTGCATTCGTCACACTAAACAAGATATTGAAGTGATCTTGTAGATCATAACGCGCAGCAAGTTCGCGCTCCTTTGCTGTTTTTGGATGAAGTAAAGTGCTCCATGGGACACCACCAACAAGCTTCATCGCCAACATCACCTGCCTGGAGGATTGCTTTAATTCATACACAGGAACAATATTTGGGTGATCGAGAAAAGCAGTAACGAGAGACTCAAAAACAAAACTTTTCTTTTTGTTTTTGTCGTGATCCATTATTTTTTTTATCGCGACCTCACGCTGTAAACTGTATTGCTTACCACGAAAAACAATTCCCATTCCACCACGCGCAATTTCGTCTAGAATTTCGTAGTCCTCGCTGTCATGACTCATTGGTTCAGTTTTTTTTACGTCAACGATTTGGTCATTCTTTTTTTCACCAGAAAGTATTTGCTCATTTTGTTGGGGAAGCACTGTTTTTTCATGTGAAAATGTTTTGTTTGCTTCTTCGTTTGCCAGTGTTTTTTTATGTGAAAATGTCGCATCTTTTTCTTCTTGCATTATTCATTTCCCAAAACGCAGATGAGTTATACATCCAAGCTCACACGAATGGCAGCATCCACTTGTTTCATTTTTTGACTGCTTAAACTACCAAGGCATTTTTTCAAACGTTGTTTTTTATCAGCTGTTCGAATTTGGTCAAGCATAGCTTTAGGAGTCCTTTTTCCCATATACAAAACTACCGCGGACTGTTATCCCTTACTTGATGAGGGATCCAGGCGTTTTGAAGTTAATTTCATATTGTCGATTCCTGCGTTCGCAGGAATGACACCTTGTGGTAGTTCCGGCCCAATAAAACTGGGGTTTACCTCAGCAAACGGTTATTCTGAACTTGATTCAGAATCCACTTATTTTTGTAGACTCCTGATCGAGTCAGGAGTGACACTCACACTTATATTCGTAGACTCCTGATCGAGTCAGGAGTGACACTCAGAGTAAAAAATTGTCATTTTCAAATCGGATGACCCACTAGTATTTGGTGGTGTGGATCAGAAAGTTCTCGCGGTTTTTCTGATCCACAACATCTAGCGTGCTGACATCTATCCCAAAATTTTACAATGAACGCCAGTAAACCAACAATTCATCTTTTTGATACACAAAATAATACAGACGCTTATTTTCCTGATCGCGTAAAATCCATTTATTTCCCTTCGGTTCCCGTTCTAAACGCAAGTTTTTCCCCAGAGCGATTGGGTGTGGCGTTTCTGTTTTGGTGTCTTTTTCAAGCTCTGCCACTCTTTCGAGCTTTTCGCGAAATGCGCCACGCAATTCATCACTGATTTGTTGTTTGAGTATGTCTGCGTAGTATTTTTTGTCGAGTTTAAAATAACAGCGATCCCATTGAATGGTAAAGGCATTCCATTTCATCTCACTTTGGATACGTACACTACTGCGTACACTTGTTTCTTTTTCTTGGCGTTTTTGCCCGAAGATGGATTTGTAGAGTAGTTTGCCAAACACCGTACGTTCCGTGGCCGATTCTTCAGTGGCGCGATCGGAGGCTAGGCGGTAGTATTCGACCTCTTTGAGATTTTTTTGCGGTGTTGTGGTGGCAATCACCTTAATCATCTCGCGCCCGAACGAATTCAGCGCGTTGATACTCAACGGAATGATAAATTTTTTCGATTTTGCGGGTACGTCGTAGTCTTCGATTAGGTGTTCCGGCGGAAAAATTAACTTAGCTTCTAAGTCATCGGTTAGGTATATAAGTATCGGAAACAGTGGGTATTCGCTATTGTTGGTGAACTCAATACCAAATTTTTGTCCGTGCTCAAACTGGTTGGAGTAGTGGAACATTTGTTGTTCGGTTTTTATTCTCCAGTGCTGATGGCTTTTTTTTCCTAAACGTAAGACTTGGTCTTCACCGAGAAATACTAGAGAGATCACATCTTGCTCAACTTCGTATTGTTCTTCATTTTCCTCTACTTTTGGCGTATTTTTGCGAAAGCGTTTTATTTTGCATGGCTTACTCTTCGCGATGTTCCAAAAATGTACTTCATCGTCTTTGTCCGCAGAAACAAGAATAATGCCGTTGGTAGAACCCTGTTGTGTATGGCAAGCAATATGATTGACGTCGATGCTATGTCCGCGTAGTACGGCTGGTTTTTTGTCGGCAAATTTGTTGTCCATGGGTGATGAAAGGTTGTATAGTTTGATGTCTTTGCCCACACCTAGAATCAATTTGTCGTTGTTGAAAATAATCTTTTGCGATTCTGGCAAGAAAATATCAAACTCTTTGTTGTTGGCCACGTCCCATAGTCTGGTTTGATTTTCGTAAGAAATGGCAATCATATGATGATGGCTATTATAATCAAATGCCAGAATATCATCTTCGAGACTATATAATTGTTGCGGTTTATCGTCACTTTGCCAATTCCACAGTACGGCGTTATCAAATGAGGAAATGATGAGGTGATTGTCTTTGGAAAAATGCAGAAACGCGGCGCGGTATTCGATTTGTTTTAATGTTTGTTGTGGATTGTCTATGCGGCGGATAGACACCTGTTTGTTTGTCGCGCATGCAAAGTACTCTCCGCTAGGATCAAAGACCAGTTTTTTTATTTTTTCCGACCATTTATGGGTGTATTTCTTCTGTGCTAAATCCCAAAAACCTAAGTTTTCTTTGGCGATCACCGCCAAGATATTTTTTGTTGGTGCGTGAACGACTTTGCGTGTTTGTGGAAGAGGTGTAAATGTATTTTTCAAATCTTCGATTTGTAAATTTGTTGCCGCCTCACTGTCCCACAGTACTTTGTCTCCCTGCCATTGCCACCAACCGTAGCTGTCTTCGATAATGGGAATCAAGCGTACACTGGCATCGACGTAGTGTTTTGGTGGCGTTAGGGCGTTGAGATTGCGAATCTTGTGAAAGCGCATCAAGATATATTCCGCTTCTTCCGCGGCCTTGGGGTTTTCCACGAGAGAAACTTGGGGTAAGCGCATGCGATTTACTGCGGAAATTTGGTCACCGTGTGCCCATAGCACGTAGAGTTGTTGGGTTTTTTCTTCATAACGCACAATCACGTCGGCAATGGTAAAGTCTTCGACAACGGTAATGACTTTTTCTTTTTGTAATTGTTGTAGTTTTTTTTGTATATCTTCGGGGAGTTGTGTGATGTTAAGTGATTGGCTCTCTTTTCCGAGATTTTGTACCGTATCCAAGACAACATTGAGTTTTAAATTATTGTAATTGTGAGCAATTTCAATGGCATGCCAGCTATTTAGATCCACGGATCTAAGATCTTTCAGATACTTCTCCGCATAGGGCACAAGGTCTTCTAATTTCAAAAGATCTTTCGCCTCTTCATCGGTAATACATCGTGCCTGGCACTCAAACGCCGATGCCTTTTGAACAATAACCACCGCGTGTTTCGCTGGCGCGTTGGGATCGCGTTCTTTGCGTTTGTACGATAGTTTTAACTCATCCAATCGTTGTACAACTTTTGTCGAAGGAGCAATACAAAAAATAGACCCCGGAGTTACACCAAGAATTGTTCCACGATTGAGCTCTAGTGACTTTTTATCCGCGGAAATTCTTTTGATTTGCGAAATCTTTGCGTAGTAACTTGTTTCCTGCGAAAACAATTTGAGATGATGTTCGCCTTCGAGGTAAGGTAGTGGTGCGTTGGGCATGTCGCGATAATACGAGTTGAGGCGTTGAAAGACCGAACGATACGTAGGTAAAAGGTCTATTTCCTGTATTTTGATTTGTTTTCCCACCGCACGTTGCTTTTGCAAATCCAACTTTTTCTCTTCGTACTTCTGCATTTCTTCTTCAATGGCTCTGACCAAATGAAAGGTAAACAACCCATATTTGGTGATGTTTTCTTCTTCCTTTTCCAACGTTGTCCCTGAAGTACCTTTGAAATTGTATTCACGTGTCACTTCATTTGCTTGGCAAGCGGCAATAAAAACCACGCCACTTGGTGCTTTTTCTACGCCCATGACTTTCGCAGGTTTTACGTCGTAGTGCAAACCTTTCTCTACCTGCTTACCACCAATACGCACTCCTGTTCCTGAGTGACAACAGTCAAAAATAACCGTGCTATGAACACCTTTTTCTGTCAACTTTTCTAGAACAGCGTTTAGTTGGTCGTCGCTGATGACATTTTGCAACTTATTGTTGTTTTCTACAGTGTCATGCATCACCAACACTTCATCCTTGCCATCGGCCTCATCTTGATTGTGATCGGTGATTTGCGAGCCGTGTCCGCTAAAGAACAATACAAAGTGTTCTCCTGAATTCATCTGTTCTGGTAACTTATTGAGTTTGTCCAAGACTATTTTTGCTTTTGCTTCTTTGTTTAGAATGGAGTCTACGGAAAAAGAAAACTTTTCCAGAAGTTGCTGCATAAGAGCAATATCGTTTTCGCAACCTTCTAAATTTTGGTTGGTAAGTCCTGGGTATTCGTTGATTCCGATTAAAATGGCTCGTCCTTTTATTTGCTTTTCTTGTGCAAACAGCAAAGAAATAAAGCAAAGACACAGAAAAATAACTCGCTTCATCACAAATCCTTTTTTAGATACTATTTTTTGTTTTACTGAAAAATTTTATATAGCTATTATATTTGTATACAAATGTACGTCTAGTATTTTTTCGTTTTGTGTTCGTCTTTCTTTGTATGTGAAAAGAAAAACAACTTTTAGGTGATATCATGAGAGCTTTAATCATTTTTTGTTGCGGTATGACTTGTATTTTTGCCAGTACAACTCCCAAATTTGCGTTAGTGGTCGGGATCAATGAATATAAAAATAAGGAAATCCCTGCGCTACAAGGTTGCATCAACGATGCTTTCGCCATGCAGAGTCTATTGCGCGAACAATTTCAATTTGAGGAGGTTGCGTTGTTACAAAATGCCACCAGTCAGGAGATCAAAGATCAGCTACAGTATTTCCTCCGCAAAACTCAAGAGGCCGGTGGAAGCAAATTCGTTCTTTTTTTTAGTGGACATGGCGCCACAGTTGCTGATGAGAATTTCGACGAGGCGGATGGTCTTGACGAAGTACTGATCACTCACGATACTGTTTTTGAAACATACAAAGGCGCATTTTTTGTTACGCAAAATTATATTAGTGATGATTATTTAGATAAACAGTTACAAGACTTCTCTCGTGCAGGAGCGCATACAACTGTCATTTTCGACTGTTGCCATTCGGGAACAGGAATCCGCGACTTAGAGAACAATAACAAACAACTCAATTTACATGTTGTTCGCGGAAAACGCGGCGAAGATAATCCTCCGCCACCGGGAAGTGTATTTATATCTGCTTGTCTCCCTTCTCAAATCACCACCGAGGAAAAACTTCCCGATGGTAGCACCGGAGGCTTACTCACATACCATTTTATTCATGCTGTCAAAAAACTCGCGCGTAAAAAATCGGATATGACCTATCATGATGTATTCCTGCAACTACGAAAAATGTATTCGCGTAAACAAATTCCCGCTGTGCCTACCATAGAAGGAAACGTTAGCAAAAAGCTCTTTGACAGTCGCTGCCAGGCAAAGCGCACCGCAAAAGTATTGCGTGTACTGGAAGACAATCGCGTCGAGCTTAATCGTGGTGCCTATGACCAAGTGACAAAAGGATCTTTATACGCTCTCACCACAGGCTCAAAACATCCCTTGGTGGTTGTCGACAAGGTGGATGCCATTAGCTGCCAGGCGCATCTAATCGATGAGAGCGAATGGCCAATGTATCGCGATTTGATTCCAGCAAAAAAACGCACACGTGGCAAACGTATTTCGCGCAAGTACCTCAACGGCGATGCCGTAGAGCTATTACATAATGGTGAGGGACTACAACTGCGCGTAAGTTTGAAAAATGAAAAAGGAAAACATGTTGGATTGGCGCAACTGCAAAAAAACTTTCCCACCATGTATCATGGATTGAACGAATATATACAACAAAATGTTATTCGTATTGTAAAAGAACGCACACAAACGATCATTCGCTTTTGTGAAAAACATATTGAAGTTGTGTGGGTGGAAGGAAAATTTGAAAAAAACACTCGTGCCATCTACTTGGGGCATGAAGACAAAGAGAATTTACAGAAGACCTTGAGACGCTTCAACAAAATACGTAATCTCCTCAACTTTAACGTCGACAATTTCGCATTCAATTTAAGTTGCCAAGTAACCAGCCAAAACAAAACAGTATGGAGCTCTAAAGAGATCATATGCACACCACAATGGCGGCAAAAAATTTCCTCCATAAAACACATGCGTGTAAATCCGAAAAAACGTCAACTGGCATTTGTCGATGGCGGGCAAGTCTACCTTTATGATGTATACAAAAAACAACAGCAAAAACTTCGCATATCGGACAAGATTTTACGTATTTGCTTTTCGAAGGATGGTAGGCTGTTTTGCATGGCGAAAAAGAAAATATGGATTATGGATCGCACATTGCAAAAACTAGCGACAAGTATCGCTGCCCAAAAAGAAGTTTTTACAGCGATTGCAGTAAAAAATGACATGTTGTTTGTTACCACTTCTGAGGGGAAGGTGCAAATATGGCGATGGAATCCAACTCTGCGTAAAGAACAGAATATTACAATCGGGGAATACATTGACGATGTTATGCCCTGTGACACCGCTGATAATTTTGCGGTGAGCAGCGATGAAAGTCTTTATGTGTATCGCAATGGCAAAAAAATGACCACACTTCCAGGGGGGCGCTTTTTCACCTGGTGCAATGGTAACTTGTTTTATTGTCACAAAGGATATCTACAAAAATGGAGTGATGGCACCCCGCAAAATATATTGCCGTTGCGCAATCCCAAATATTTAAACACCATAGGTAAAAATTATGTGGTCTTTGCCAATGAAGAATATATAAAAGTATTTGACTGCAGCACACAAAAAGTCGTCTGGAAAATAGAAGGTGAATATAAACGCTATACCACTCACCCCAAGTATCCATATATTTTTGCGTACGGTGAGGATGATTATTTATACATGTGGAACTTACTTCGCCACAACGGAAAGTCACAGTTACGATTTACACCAAATCAAAACTACGATGTCGAAATTGCCAATGCTAGTGAACATACAATGTACATTTATTCAATTTTTATGAACAGTGATTATAGCATTCACGTGCGTAAAGAAGATGATATTCTCGCGCAGTCTTCTCGGTCGTTAGCGTATACAATTGCCTTACCCAAAACAGAGTTGTTTCGCATGGACAAAAATAAAGAGCTGGACCAAAACTATGTGCAGCAGATATGTAAACAAATTGCACAGTACTACCCTCTTTCGACAAACAAACGAATGGAACAACAAGGTGAGATTTGGAGAATCCACGATTCAAAAAATCAGCGAGAGTTTACAGTGGAAAATGTCAAAGAACATATCGTGGTTTCGGTATCGCAATATGGTCAGGAGTGGCTAAAAATATTCGCAACCACAGACTCAAGAGACATGTTTCCGCAAAGCATCGAAGAAGCACATCTACCACCACAAAAATATAAAGACCTCGAAGACAAAAATCCTATGTTGCACAGCATTTTGCCGTTGTTATTTGGTAATAAACGTGAAAAAGGGAATGTGCGTAGCGTGGATGATAGCGCTCATTCACAAAATTGTGCGATTGACATATCATGGGAAATTGTACCATTGGAAACGGTGAAGTAAAGATCATGGTACCCGGAGAAAATCTGTACTCAAACAGATTTTCTCCCTACGCTCGTTTGTTTTGCCAATGCAACACTTTACTCTTCCGATGATTCATCAGGGATTACCTCAAAAGAAAAATCAAAAGTACCCCATTGAGGTTGTTGTTCTAAACTTCTTAGTCGAACTTTTTGTGATTTCAGTCCCTGTGCATTTAAAGAACTATCAAACAATTTGAAATCTGTACTACCTGACAACGCGACGAGCTTAACATGTTCCATTCCAAATTTTTTTATAGAAACTTTCATTTCCTGATTAGATACATGTAAAATGCCGTAACGCTTGGTATTCTCAGTGTCCATATATGTAAAATGCCAAGTCTCATAATCTTGTTTTTGGAAGCTCAGCGATGATTGTTCACTTACGGGATAGTATACTTGTAGTTTTTTACGAATGTTAGCGACAGTCTTTTCATCGATTTTTGCGAGTGTAGAAAAATCTCCTTCGGTAGAAAATAGCTCTTCTCCTTCCACATTACACGTTATGTCAATTTTTGTTTGCTTATGAGCGGCGATATCTTGCGCTTTTTTGGACTGAATACTATAGTCCGTGCCAATAAAAATGGCATATACATCTAAATTTTCTGAGCTGTTGTTTGTTATGCGAATAGAAAATTGATCGCTTTCGTAAAACTGCGGAATCGCATGTTGTTTTTCTAAGTCTTTTTTTTCTTCCTCTTGTATATTTGATGTAATTGTCAACGCGCGAAAATAAATGCGCCCGTCATGTGCAATCACAATTTTGGGATTTTTTCCTGTGACGACTTGCACGCTTACATTGCCTAAGTCTTTTTCTACGGCATCTCGTCGCAACGTCTCTGTTTGGGGCTCTTGTTTCTGATGGTCTAAGTTATACACTCGTATCTGCGAATTTTGAATTGCAATGGCGTAGTTTTTGTGGAAAGAGCTCACAAAAAGTTCCTCTTCGTCGTCTCCTTTGCGAATTCTCTTAAAATGCTTATGGCCTTGCTTTACTATATTTTCCGCGAGAGGTATGCGATGAATTTTGTCTTGTGTATCATAGTATAAATGAGTTTCACTAAAAAAAATTCTCGAGTTAGCTTTCGATTTAAATTTCTCGGTATCTCCAATATTTTTTTTGTGATGAAGATCCCAAAACGAAATCTTAGATTTTCTTTTTACTTCGTTGTTTTTTTTAACACGAATCGTTGTTTTGATAAAGGCCAGCATGTTTTTTGCGTCGTGAATCGCTACGGATGTAATGACTGATTTACTTGGTATTTCCGTAACAAATTTATACGCATCTTTTGTCTTTTCCCATACGCTAATAACATAAGCAGGTGATTTTTTGTGTACAATGGCGAGAAAACGATCTGTAACCGCGAGTCCATTTTTCTGAGCGCCGCGAATACGAGTATTCTGTATTACTTTTTTGCTATTAACATCTACCACATAAAGGCTTTTGTCTGTTAAATATACGACGATAGATGTATCGGGAATTGATTTTAGTGCCAGTACTTTTCTGCGTTTTGTTGGAAACCTTACAAAGTGGTTTTGGGTATTTTGCGCGAAAACAGATTTATGAGTGGCGTAAACAACATGGGTAGGGATGACTTGTAAGTGTTGAATATGCGAACCAATACGCCAATTGCCAGAATGTAGTTGCGGGAGATACTGACGTGGTTTTTTAGGGGTTGTCAATTCCACGTCTATTAAATTTTCATCTGAAGAAGGTATTTTTAACAAATTGCGAATTTTACCAAATCTTTGCAGGATTTCTTTTAAAATTTCTGCAGGGTTTTTTGCTAGAGTTTCTGCACTTTCTGTTGAGGTTTTTGCATCTTTTTTACTAAATGCTGGAAAGCGTATACGATTGGCATAGTCTGTATAATAACCTTCATTCCAATACACTTGGGCGACGTTTTTGTTTAGTTGTAAAATCACCTGTGACAATGCGCGTTTGTCGACTATTTTCACAATGCCTTTTTTCTGGTACTCGACAATCGCATCGTACAACGCTTTATAATCTTGTGCTTTTCCCAATTCCTCTAGGGGAAAGTGTAGTGATTTTGTTTGTTCGCGCTCAAAAAAAGTTTTGGATGTGCGATCATTTTTTTTGGGCTTTAGAGGTTGTTGTGTAATGTATAGATTGAGATGCCAATTGCGCGGATGTACGATCTCTTGCGCAGAGAGCAAATTTTGGTTGTTGTGCAATTCTTTATTACTCGGCCATGTAATCTCCTCTTTGGGAATTGCATCGATATATTTTTGCAAAAGATCTTGGTAAATACTCAGTCTTTTGTCGTTTACTTCGAGAATTTCTCCTGTACATGTTAACGGTTGTACTTGTGAGATATAACACAAAGATTTATTTTCCAAAGCGAAGATAGACCCTGGTGTTACTCCTGAAAACGAACCGCGGTCAAGTGTCACTTTACGCATGCTGCCCATTTCCTGAGTTTGAATCACCTTAGCTTTGCCAACACCACTACAAGTACTTTCAAATAGGTTTCGTGTCATATCGCCTTCTATTGTGGGGATAGACTTTACAACACGGCTAGATCGATATTTGGTACGTATGTGGTTAAACACCTGTTTATAAGTGATCTCCTTATGTTTTTTTCCTAAGGCACTTATCGCTTGTAGTAGGTTATAAGTAAGAAGGCCTGCTTTTTCTCCATTATCAAACTCGTGCTCGGTCGTGACTTGCTGCGATTGGCACGCCGAAATAAAAATACTCCCTGCGGGAGCTGGACGATCTTCTCCTCGTTCTATTGCTGCTTCTACGGCAACGCGCAATTGTTTGGATTGTTCTTCCAAATCACGTGTGGCTGTTCCCGAGTGGCAGCAATCAAAAATTACCGTAACGCGCGCTTTTGCTGCAATGAGTTTGTTTAATATCTCGTGTATGTAATCATCGACAATATAGTTATGTGACGTATTGTCCTCGTCGAGAATGCGGTAATTTCCTGAGGCATTAGGGCCTAATTTGGTGTTTGCGGTGACGAGAATTTCATCTTTCCCATCACTTTCATCGCCATTTTTGTCTGTCACTTGTGCCCCGTGTCCACTAAAGTATATGACGACAACCCCACCGTCATTTTCTTTCACTCTTTGCAGTATGCCCATATTACCGATTTTACTTTCTATGCTTTCAATATAGGCTTTTTCATCTTCATCAGGAGTACTTTCTATGTATTTTTTTAGTTGAGAATCTTCACTGTCAAGAGCCATTTTTATACCAAGTGCTCGTGCCTCACCGTCTAGTAAGGTAATAATGTTTTCCCTTACACCATCATGAGCATTTTGGGAAAAACCAAAGTTGTTTGTCAGCAAATTTTTAACTGCACGAATATCGTTAACACAGCCTTTCAAATCGCGTATTCTGTTATCATTGTATTGATTGATTCCTATGAGAAGCGCGTATTTGTTTTCCTGTGACATCAAACAAGTTATCAGTAGAAGAGCAAGCAACAAAGATTTCACAAAACTACCTTTCTATGAACGAGAATAAAATCTTGATCTATACACAAAGTTATTGTATAAATTTTAACATTGTATCTTTTAAGAAAATTAAATCAAAGAAAGTTTTTCAATGAATGGTATGCGATTTAAATATAAAATATCACTAATCTTTCTCGTCTTGGCATCCTACCTAGGGGCCCAAGAAGGAAGTACTTTGCAACGTATAAAAGCGCTAGAAAACAATCAGCGTAAAATTTTTGATAATTTGCAAAAGTTAACCGACTTGATTGTCAAACTCAATACAATTGAGACGAAAATTCAAATTTTCCAACAGCAGTTAGACGCGGAAGAATTGAGTGTCGCTGCGGAGAAAGAAATTCAGCAAAGTATCCAGGCTTTGATGATGCAAAAACTCAAACTGCTAGAGCAACTGGATTCCTCTTCTATTTCTAAGACCTCTGATAATACCAAAGCAATTTATGGTAGGGACGATCGCCATACTGTTGAAGAAGAACCTGACATGCGGGTCCGTAAAGTCGCAGAGAGCGTTTGTGCCATTACTTATACAATGAATGCCGGAAAAACGAATAATAATGTCGGTACGGGTTTTCTTGTGGCAAAAGACCTCATTTTGACATGCCACCATTGTATAAAATTTTACAATCACAAAGACAAAAATGGTAAGCCATACGGTATCGGGATATATTCCGTTGAATTTTACGACGAGTTTCATCGCAACGTAAAAGAAATCGAAGTTTACCCCTGTGAGGAAATAATAAGCTTTAGTTTTCCCAAACTAGATTATGCGTTAATTCGTATAGGAGAGGGCGGAAGTCGATTCTCCAAAGAAAAACACTTGCCGCGAATGACACCGTTGACACTGAGTGATACAGAACCTAAAAAAGGTGACAATTTAGTGGTTGTTGGTCATCCCCAAGGATTGCAAAAACAAGTTTCTAACAACGCTCGAGTCACAACAGACAACAAGCCCAAGAAGGGCCGTAATCCTTCTTTTGGAGCTAATTGTGACACATTTAAAGGTAACTCTGGATCACCCGTTTTTTACTACACGGGAAAGAACAAAGAGCTCGAAGTATTTGGTTTACTCTGGGGCGGCATGCCTGACAAAAAAAATGGAGTAGATGCATTTTATGATTATAATTCTGAGAGCGCTCATGAAAATTTTATTCCGATGAAAGCGATTTTGGATCACATACAAAGCAAAAGTAGTGATCATTATTCGCATTTACATCTTAAAAGCAAAGCGATAGCTCGTGAAAGAAAAGAAATCATTAAAGTGCTAGATGAAGCACTGCAAGACAAAATTGTTGCGCGTGAAGATTTCACAAAAGAACATTTAAAAGAAATTATCTCCTTATCGGAAGAGTTAGATAATGCAACTGGTGACGAGCGAATAAATATAGAAGAGGTTCTGAAATTAAAGTTGCAAAAATACCATATCAAAAAAGTGCGCATGGCTCAAATCGTAAAGCGCTATCTTCCTGTACCTCCGGAGAAGTTCATTCAAGAAGATCTTTCTGGAGAAGACGTCAAGAAAATAAAAACGTTATTACAGCAAGAAACATCCACAGAAGATGAAATAAAGAAGATAGTAAAGCAACGTTATATTGGCAACGCAAAACTACGAGAAAAGTTAAAACAGTACTCAATGACTGCTAAAGATGAATTGATGGAGTTATTAATACTATTGAAAAGTGTTCCGCGTGGGAACACTAGTAGACGCTATGCTATTAGTCAAAATTTACGGGAATTAATTACTAGAGCAGATTTTGAACTAAATTTAAGGAAAACCGTAAAAAAAATATGTAGTACTATCGAAAGTGAAAAAGAGGCTTCTGAAACTGGCAATGCTAGAAGTCTTGCCAAAATTGATGTTAACCTTGACGAAGAATTGCAAGCACCATTGGGCGAAGCAATGGATTTATTGAACGGAAAATAAAATGGTAACCCGAATCATCTCTGTAATTTTACTTGTATTACTATTTACTAGTTGCGCAGAAGTTTCCGTGCGTAAAGTACCAACCCCAACACAATATACGTTGTGGACAGACGAAATGCAAAAAGAAGCGGATAACATGCAAGGATTTCGTTTTTATTTACCACGCCCCTTTATCAATGTGTTTGAATCATTTCCGGTACGTACAGACATTTACATTGCAACAGGTAAACTTGTCGCTGAAACAGGAAACCCAAATAAAAAGTATGTATTAATTAATACAATCACCGATAAAAGCGGACTCAGTCAGTATATCAACGGTGATTTGAGCATGGGGCAAGATTTTTTAAATGAATTAAGGCAGCCCGCTCCTATTGATACAATTCAACAAGATTCCAAAAAGGATCCAAAAAAGGAAAATACAGCGAATGCAGATCCAGCAAATGCAGATTCAGCGAACGCGAATGCAGATCCAGCAAATGCAGATTCAGCGAACGCAAATGCAGATCCAGCGAATGCAGATTCAGCAAAAACCGATGACAAGAGTACAGGTCTTCCTTTCCCCGGCTACGATAGAACGGAACTACCCAAATTACCCTCCAGTTTAAATCCTGAAGAGTCTAAAAGCTACTCCCCTTATGAACCAGAATCACCAAAGCAAGAACAACCTACAACGGGTATTAATCGACAAAGTGTCAGCAATAACAATGCTGCGTTTGCGTATCAACCTTTGCGCGGTAACTTTGATATTGTCTACCTTCCTGACTTTGAAGAACAGTACGCGATATCAAGTCAGTCTGGTTTGGGAAATGCGCAGTTTGCGGTTAATTTCGGCCAAGGATGGAGTTTGCAAAGTTTTAATTCTCTAAGTGATAACAGTGAATTAAACAAAAGAGTTTTTGACTTGATCGATACCTCCATCAGTGCTGCGAAAAGTGCTGTAACGGGTCTTCCTCCTGGAACAGAAAAAGCAATTTCTGGAATACCACAACTAAATACCGACGAAAAAAGTCTTGGTGGGTTGTTTGCAAAGACAGAAGGTACACCTGTGACTTTGAAATTTGTGGTGGTACATTATGCTGCAAAAGGTTTGTATCCAGTTTTAAAACCACGAGAATTACAAAAACGTATCCATCTTAAAGATAAGGTCGACACAAGTTGGTTACTTACACGACTAACAGACACGTCAAAAACCTACGCGTACAGTGAATATAAACAAGAAGATCTGAAAAACGCAATAAAATCTGTGGATTCTGAAAATTTTACGGTTCCACGTTATCCATATCAATATATCAGCTTCAACACTTTTCGCTACATGGCCGTTGAGGTAGTTGAATCAAGTAGTTCAGAGGGTAACGATCCATTCAAGAACCTGTACGACTCAACAGGGACAAAGTTCAATTTAAATAGTCAAGCTCGATTGGGCGAAATTACTCATATAATTAGAGCTCTTACGAGAAACGAAATACAACTAAAACGACAGCAAAATTTTATTGAATATCAAAAAAACGTTTTGAATCAAACACTGCAAAACAATCGCAGTAATGGATCGGGAAACTTTGGAGTGCAAAGTTCGGGTAGTAACTCTCAAGGTTCTGATCTTACGCCTGATATTGATAATGCTATTGATGGTATAAGTGGAGGTAAAAGTGGCGGCCCTGGCATTTCAAGTGAAAAACCTAGTAGCATGACAGACGACTTAAAGAAATTACAACAAGGCGAGAAAACCGAATAGCAAATAAAACGAAAAGGAAGGAAGAAAGAAAGTGAAAAAATTCATTTTGGTTTTAGCGGTTTGTGCTTGTGGAATTCTGCAAGCACAAAACAAATATGCTCTACTAGTAGGGATAGACGATTACAAGCACGAAAAAATTAGCGACCTCAGCGGATGCAAAAATGACGTGCGTATTATCGAAAATCTACTACAAAAAAATTTCGAATTTCTACCAGACAATATCACCATGCTCGTCGACCAAGAAGCGGAAGCGCAAAATATAAAACAACAATTACAAAAATTGGTAGAAAATGCTGAAGAAAATAATGGAGCCACCATCGTAATCTACTTTAGCGGACACGGATCACAAGTGACAGATACGAATGGTGATGAAAGCGATGGTAAGGATGAAATACTAGTAACACACTCCACACAACTCGTACAAAACGACGAAGGTAAATACTACGTGGAAAGTGACGACAAAATAAAGGATAATTATGTCGCCGACGATTACTTACAAGAAATTTTACAAAAACTGGAAACTCATGAAGCGCATGTTACGGTTATTTTTGATTGTTGCCATTCGGGAACAGCGACGAGAGATTTAGAAAAAGAATCAAAACAGTTGCGCCTTGCCGTCGCGGCAGCAAAAGAAAGAGGGCAGGACCGTCCAGCTCCTCCGGGAACGGTATTTATCTCGGCATGTCGTCCAGAGCAAGTCACCACAGAACACGAATTTGAAAATGGCGAACAAGGTGGACTTTTAACCTATCACATCGTTGAAGCCATTGAGCACCTTGGCAAACGCGGTGATGGGGAAATCACCTACCAAAATTTATTTAATCATATCCACAAAAAATATCAAAGCAAACGCGTCGGTTCCACTCCGATGATTGAAGGCAATATGGGCAAAGTGCTTTTTGCTAGCAAATGCAAAGCGATTAACAAAGGTTATGTCGTTAAGACGGAAAAAGTACGCAGAAGTAGACAAAGACGCATCACCATCAATCGCGGCTCCTTCGCTGGGGTGACGAAGGGGTCTATATTTGCTATTAGCAATGATACGCTGTGTTTTATTGATAAAGTAAATCCTCTTACTAGTGAAGGTTACCAACTAAACTCTACGGATGAGGAGCTACAAGCTTATAAAGATTATCTACAGGAATATATAACAAAAATGCCATCCAAAGCTGTTTGGCCAAGTAATGAAAAACTAGAAAACGATCGCACGCTACTAACAGCGGAAGAAATAGTGCACGCGCGTAGTGAGTTAAATTTAAAATTATATGTCACCAATGTCTCTCCGGCAGATGAAGATTTTTTTGCCAAAGAATCAAAGTTGAGTTTGTCGCGCAAACAACTGAAAAACTTGTCGCAAGATCTCTATAGCGCCGTGAATGAATATGTGGAAAAAGACATTGTAAAAGTAACCAACAAACGTACTCGTTCACACGCTATTTTGTATATAAATGGCGATTCGGCTGAATTATATTGGAACGAAGGGTACTACACAGACTTCACAGGAAGAATAAGATTTCCTTCGACAGGAGAGGCAAGTAAAAAGAAGCTTCAAGAAGTGTTACGTCGTTTTAACAAAATTCGCAATTTACTGCAGATTCCTTCTAGCACAGAAGATTTGGTCGATACGGAACTTCGTTCGCCAAAAGGAAAGCGTTTTTGGAGTTCCAAAGAAGTTGTGACAAACGATAAACAAATCACCAACACATGGCCATTGCAGGACGAAGTGTATTCTCTGTGTGCAAACAATGACAAAGTGGTATATGCATATCCACGCAGTCTTATTGTGCAAAACATCAACGATCATACACCACACAGTACTTCTTCTGCCAAGAAAATACGGGCCATTTCGGCTAACCAGTCACAACTTGTATACACCACCAACAAAAACGCCTATATTTTAAATTACAATGATCAAAAAATAGTTCACCAAATAAAATTGGAGTCACGGGCGGCAAAAAAAGCTTTGGCTTTTAGCAAAAACTATCTCGCGGTGGGACACAATGACGCTACCATAAGCGTCTACAAAAAAAATAACGATGCATATGAACTCATACATAGCATAGAAACAGAAGAAGAAAACGCCACACAAATCGCAATTAGTGCAAATGAAAAAACACTTGCATTTGTCGAAGAAGAAGGCGAATCGATCTATGTGTGGGATATGCAAAATAAGAAATCTCTAGACACAATTGATTGCGACGATGAAGTTTTGCGCATACACTTTTCCGGAGAGTCTTTACACTACGCTACCAAAAAAACAATACACCGCTACACCAAGGAAAAGTCGACAAAACTATTCCAAGTGAAGAATAGAAAGTACATTCGTCAAATCGCTTTTCATGAAAATTACATTGCAACCCTTCACGATCGCAATTTAAACGTTTACGAAATAAGTACGCAAAAATGGAGTAAAAGCTATCCTGGATCTTTCTCCTCTGACAATTTAGTCGCAATTACCGGTGTAAAAAACAAAGAACAAATTGCCGTTACCACAGAGGAAAATATTCATTTTTATCCTATTCGCCAACAAACTAGAGCAATCAAAGAAGATAATGTGCCCTCGTTTACCGATGGTTCCACATTTTCGATTGAGCTGCAAAATAACACCCAAAGTAAAGTGCATCTCTATATGATCTTTATCAACAGTGACTTCAGCATTGAATCACAACCTCTAGATACCATCAGTGCGAACGGTAAGCGTCCTTTTACCATAGAGATACCTGTTCCCCAAGAAAGTTTGTTCCATATTGCCTATAGTGATGCCCTAGTACAGCAACTGAACGACAAAAAATTACCGGAAGAAATACAAAAGCGCTTAAGTGGCTACTACACCATAGAAGAAATACAAGAGGTTACTTCCGTTTACGACGAAGAATGGTCGGTCATTTATAAAGACAATAACAACATCATACGCCACGCCGTAATTCTAGACGAAGAAACCGAAAAAGGACGAAAACTTCATGTTAAGATAAAGCGTTTTGGTAAAGAATGGATCAAAATATTTGCACTGTCCACCCATTCTAATTTTTTTTCCAGTGACTGGGATGAGGGAAGTTTAACCTCTATAGAGGTCAAGAAGAAAGCCTTAGAAGAAGACGCGCTAGGAGATTACTTGACACCCATGGTTTTCGGTGGAGAAGCTCGTAAGAATCATAATAAATACAAAGCGACCATCGCACGTAAAGCTACTACATGGAGTACAGTAAACATTCCCATTAAATTGGTCCCTGAGAAGTAATATCCACTTTCTTTTACACGAAAAACCACAGAGTCAGGTAACAAATCGCATCGGACTCTGTGGTTTTTTTAATAGTTAATTTTCTTTGTTTCTCTCTTGTAGCTTAATTTTCAAAAGAACAAAATTGGATAAGGATAGTATTTTTAAGGACGTGATATGCGTTTTTCTCCAGAGTTATTTATTCCAAGGGGAACGATTCTTGGTAGATCAAAACAAGCTTTTCAGATTTTATTTAAACATTTTCCCGTATTTTTTATTGTTCCATTTGCCACTATTTTTGTTTTTAGTTGCGTTGATCATTGTATTAGTTGGTATCTCGTTGGTGGATCAAAGTCAGCGTATGCAGCGGTAACATCGTGGGCAGACCAGGAATATTTCCACAAAACAGAGAATATTACAACTTCGATGGCTGTAACAACAAAACTTTTTCTATACATTTATAATTTTTTGTTATATGGCTTTGTAGCATATTTTTTTACAGTTTGCTATGTATCTCTCGTATACAAGAAGTCAGAAACGGAAATAATTCCTGTAACAATGAAAGAATGTCTTCCATTTGCACAACAAAAAGTTTCGAAGTATATAGGAATGTATTTATACTTAGCATATAAAATACTATTATTCCCTACTTTGCTATTGCTGCTACGCTTTGCTTTGTTGTTCTTACCCATTCCTCGCATTCTAACGCAACCGTTAGATTTTGTTTTTATCCTAGGTTGTTTTTACTTGATCGTGAAAGGTATAGAACGATATCCACTATCAGTGTACATCGCGATTGCTAAAGATGAAAAATATAAAGAAGCAGCAAAAAAATCGCGAAAATTTATGGCATCTAAACTAAGAGAAACAATATATATAAAAGCCTTTCTTTTTTTTCTTATTTCAGAAATACCATTTCTCGTTTTTTGTTATCGAAATTTGGATATTTTTCTTGCTCTATTAAAACGTGGAAGGTTATCCCATTTTATGTCATTCCTTTCATCGTTAGATTGGGCACTACTGTTATTTTCTATTGTTTCCTTTTTTGTGATAATAACACTTACTATTTTTTCCTTTATCAAAGCCTCAAATGAAGAACGTGAAAAAACATTAAGTCCGATTCCCATAGAATCCCTTCTAACAATGTCTATTTTAGCTACTGTTGGCATCGTTTTTCCCATCATACGACAGCATATCAATACAATCTTACAACCGCAAAACTTAGAAGAAAAATACTATATGTATAGTCCTTTTGGAAGTGCAACTTTATTGGAAACATTTGCTATTTCTTGTGCTATGGGTGCATTTATTGGATTGAGCATAATTTGTAACTACCTGACGTTGCAAAGATTTTCTAAAAATCCTCACTTAGTACGCAAAGAAGCGGCAGAAGGTTTTTTAACTTGGGGAAAATCATTGGTTGCTGCTGTTTTAGTAATGGCAATTGTTGCGGGTTTGGATTTTTTATCAACAATGGCGAAAGAAACTGCTGAAAATCCCGAGTTTATTAGTCAAAAAGCGGACATGAAAAAGAAAGAAAGATTAAAAGAGCTAGAAATCTCCAAAACAGCTCGCGAATTTTTTAATAATGGAAACTATGCGAAAGCAGAGCCATTACTCAGAGAAATAGTAGATTCTTACAGAAAAAAACAAGATATGTCTCTGGAAGATGCCATTGTTTTTTCTGGTCATATAAATTTAATAGGAGAAATATTAGAACACAAAGGAGACTATGAGAAAGCCACAGAGTTCTTCAGCGAAGCATTAGAAATCCGTAAAACACGGTGTGGTGCAAATCACTCTTCGGTAGCTGCTAGCCTAAATCATTTGGGAATTATCAAATACAAGCTAAAAAAATACGAAGCGTCTGCAGATTTATTACGTCAAGCTATCAAAATTAATGAAAAAAACTTAGGAACAGATCACACCAATGTGGTAGAAGGTTTTAGCTTTTTGGCAGATGCCTTAAGCAAAAGTAAAAAGTACGACGAGGCGGAAAAACTTTTGTATCAAGCTTTTCAAATTCGTAGCAAGTTTTTTCAAATGAGGTCAATGCCAGAAAAACAAAACAGCAGCAAATCGCAAAAGTTTGAGATGGTTTTTGAAATTATGAAATCTTTTGCCAGTGTTGGAGGGATCGATGTTCCCGAGTATGAAACACGCGATACTGAGAAAATCAAACTGAAAAAAGGAGGAGAATATCCTAAAAGTCCAGCAAAGTTAGCCAATAGTATGATGCAATTGGCCATTTTCCTGAGAGATCATCGTAAGCAGTATCACAAGGCAGAAGAATTAATGAAAAAAGCCATTGAAATTTATGAAAATACCATAGGTGGTTCTCACTATCTCACAGGAAAAGCGATGAAAGAAATGGCAATAACGATGCTGGCTATGGACAAAAAAGAAGCATACCAGGTATTGAAAAAAAGTTCTACAATTAGCAACAAAAATCTAACGTTGATTTTTCCATCGTTAACAGAACGCCAACAAGAAAGATATTTAGAGACTCAAGTACGCGATGACATAGATACATATCTTTCTGCCTTTAAAGATATTTTCATATACAAAGAAGTGCTCAACTACCGTGGTATTGTAGCACGCACTCTACGCGATAGAACTCTTGCAATTAGAAAACCCGAAATCGCAAAGTTATATTTAAAACTTAGTGAAGCAAGGCGCTTATACGCCAATGTATATCTCAATCCAGATGGCAATGAGGAACAACGAAAGAAATTGTTTGATGATAAAGAGCAGTTGGAAAGACAGATGAATCGCCAGTTGTACCGCCAAACAAGTACGCAAAATCTACAAAATTTACGCAAAGTTGTAAGAGCGGACAATAGTGTTGTTGTAGATTTTGTGGTGTACAACAAAACAACGAACTGGCAAAAGCGAAAAGCCACACCTGCTCTAGCTGCATTCGTCTTAGAGGGGGATAAAATAAACCGTATAGAGTTTAAATCACTCAAACGCATTCTTCGCGGCATCGAAGCCTTTCGCCAACAGCTAACAACTGGTCGTCAAATAATCATTTCGAAAAAAACCGCAGACGAATACCTCTATCGTTATTTGTGGAAACCTCTTGAGAAGTATATCAATAAAAAAAAGGTATATATTGTTCCAGATGGAGATATTTCGTTAGTACCATTTGCTGCTTTAAGCACACAAAAAAATCGATACTTAATAGAGCAGTTAGACATAAGTTATCTTTCCTCAGCATACGATTTACTCGAAAATAAAGACAATAATAAATTCGAAAACGAAGGCTTACTCTGTATTGGTAATGTAGCATATGATCTTGCTCCCAAAGCAGATTCTACATCACAGGTAAACATGTTTTCTCGACGAGCAAAAAGTCAGGCCACCTGGAATGAATTACCTGGAGCAGCAAAAGAAACGCAGAAAATAGTAAAAACGTTTAAGGACTACTTCTCGCAACAGGTTGTGTATCTTAAAAGAGAACATGCTTCTGAAGCCAATTTTTTTACTTATAGCCCTAAAAAACGCTTTATCCACTTAGCTACTCACGGTTTTTTTAACTCTCCTACATTAAAAACAGATGGAATTGGCAATACCCGCAAGGGGACGCAAATCTGGGTAAATTTTGGTAAAAAAACAAAAATAGAGTCTTTACCCGCGGGGGTTAATCCTTTGCTGTACTCAGGCATTGTAATGGCTGGAGCTAATATTAAAGGTAAAAAAAGCGATGGTATCATTACTGCAGAAGAGTTGGCGGGATTTGATTTACGTGGGACCGAATTGTTGGTACTTTCTGCTTGTGAAACAGGACTTGGGGTGAGAATGAGAGGACAAGGGATTTCAGGTTTGCGTTTGGCAGCACAGATTGCTGGTGTCCGCGCAATGTTAGTTAGTTTATGGCCTGTTGATGATCTGGGTACTCAAAAGTTTATGCAATACTTTTATCAAAAGTTGTGGCAAGAAAAAAAGAGTCGCTCACAGGCACTACAAGAAACGTGTCAAAAATGGATTGAGCAGTTTAAAAATGCTGAAGATATAAATCAACAAAAAATCTATACTTCTAGAGTATGGGCTGCCTTTATTTTGTCAGGAGAAAAATAGATGAGTGGACGCAATATGAAAAAAGGAACTACACTTTTTGATGTTATATTTTTGTTGGTGTTCATTGCGATCCTTGCAATTAGTCTTATGATACCTCTAAAATCTGTAAAAAACAAAGCTCTTGCTATAAAATGTGAAGCAAATTTAGCTCAGATAGGTAAAGGATTCCAAGTGTATCTAGGTTACATTGGAAGACATGTAAGATATCCACAAGCCAATGGCGAGGAATTTGTAGTAGCCTTGTACAAAGAAAGGATATTAGTCGAACCACAAGTTTATCTTTGTCCGGGAACGCAAGACTCCAATAATCATGGAGAAGATTTGGCACAAGTACAAGGCGAAGGTGATAGTGATGGTCCTTGTAGTTACGCCGGGCGTAAAAATAAAAATCAGTCCCAATATCCAGGAATATTTCGTTTGACAGAAGATACACAAACGACTCCAATAGTTGCTGACGATTGGAACGATGGTTTTCGAGAAAATCACGAATTTGGAGAAGTTGTTAATTTCCTGTTTTTGGATGGGCATGTCGATCACGCAAGAACATCAAAAATCGATCTCTCCTACTTTTATGATCCTCTTTCAAACTAGATAGGAGTTTTTATGTATAAAATTGCGATATTTTTAGTATTGTTCATTTATCCCCTGCTGGCGCAAAATTCAAAAACTAAAGCACTGCTCATCGGTATTAATAAATATGAGAATTTACCAAAGAAATATTGGCTTGATGGTTGCGAAAATGATGTTTCTATTGTAAAAAACATGCTCAAAACGCATTTTTCTGTAGATAATATCACAACTTTAATCAATGAAGAAGCAACACGAGAAACCATTTTAAAAGAACTCGACAAGTTGTCACAATACGCAAAAAAGCCTTCAACGCAAATCATCATTTTTTTTAGCGGACATGGTTCTTTAAAAAAAGATGGTCCTGATGGAGATGAAGCGGATGGTTTTGATGAAACTATTTTAACCTATAACAGTACTCTACAGGGCGAAGGAGATATTATTGATGATGAAATTCATCAAGTATTACAAAACTTAACAGCTCTTAAAGCTCATGTAACCATGATTTTTGATTGTTGCCACTCTGGATCAGGAAATCGTGGCAGTACAAAGATGCGTAATTTGGAAAGACCCTTTTCGCTATTGTCGCAAACAGCAAAGATGGAAGTGGAAAAGCATGAGGCTATTCCAGGGATGGTATTTTTGTCTGCATGCCATTCATATGAAAAAGAACCTGAATACGTGGATAAAATTAGCGGAAAAACATTTGGTCTTCTCACTTTTCACCTTGTCAAAGCAATAGAAGAAGCAAAACAACAAACAATTACATACCAATGGCTTTTTGAAAAGATTCACTCTTACTACGCCCAAATCCCCTGGACACCATCGCCAACATTATCAGGTAACAAACAAAAAATAGTGTTCGCTAAACAATTACAAATCTTACCAAAAATGGCAAAAGTCACCAAAGTACAACAGAGAAAAAAACGCGTCTTTTTAAATCGTGGCTCTTTACACAACTTTAGCAAAGGGTCTATTTTTTGTTTGTTGCCTCCTGATGAAGTCTTAAAAATAGGAACAAATCTTCCGAAGAAATACCTACTAGTAAAGCTTATCGATTGTTCTCCTTTTTCAAGTATTGCTAAAGTCATCCGTAACAAAGGTGACATTACTCATCACTTTCCTCGAGAAATGCATCCGCTACTCAGTAACAATACACATATTAGACATGTAACAAAAAACTGGAAAGCGTTAGAGCTACTACATAACTATGGCGATTTACGACTGCAATTGTTTATAGAGCACGAGTTCTATAATGAGGAACTCCATAGGAAAGCAATTAGTTTTGAGTATTTTACAGCACATCATCCACTATTATCTGCCACATTAAAACAACTTGAAGAGGTAAATGCGGTTAAGATGGTATCAAAACTACAAAAAGCAGATGCTATACTCCGAGTAGGAAAAAAGAAAGCTGCTGTTGTCTGGGCTCAAGGTGACAATATTTTAGATTCTTCTCCTATTTCTAAAAATCATGAGCCAAAAGGGTTTGGTCCTGTTCTCTTAAACAATAGCAAACAAAGTTGTTTGAAGTTAGAAGATATATTGTTACACATGGGAAAGGCATACAACCTCATTACTCTAAACCCAATAGAAGAATGGAACGGGTTTACGGTGGACTTAGTGGATCTTGAGGAAATAGATGAAAGTGATGACATCGATGAGATAGTAGCGATTGATGATGAAATGCCTTCGTTCGAAGATTTAAGGCAAATTGGTTTTTTATTTCATAACAATACCGATAGCGATGTATACCCTCATGTGATTTATATCGATAGCTCGTTACAAATTCAGGTGCTATACCCGCCAAAGTCAGTCCCTGATGATGTGGAAATTTCTGTTGGCCCTGGCCAAAAAAGAATATTGAGTGGCTTAGAGCTAGAATCACTAGACGAAAATGGAAGAGAAACACTCAAAATAATTGTTTCCAGTATTCATCAGGACTTTAGTGAACTCGAACTTCATTCTCTTAGCAAAAGTCGCGCACAAAAAATATCTGAAACAGAACAGACTGTCATTGGTAATTTGTTATTTCAAAGTGTATTTAGTAAAAAACGCTCTACATTTGGTGCTTTCTGTAAAAGGGCTCGTCTATTAAAACAACCACCTCGATGGACAGTACTAACAAAAAGATGGATTACTACTGGCGAATAAAGACAAAACCAATGTCAAAATATTACCTACTACTTTTTATACTAATAGCGACAATACTAGCGCAACAATACACAGATAAGGAACTAGACTCGTGGTTAGCAAACCTAAAGCATCGCGATGTAAATATAAAAATTCATGCGATTAAAAAGTTACAAAAACATCGTGTAGAACGTGCGGTTCCAGCGCTCCTTGCTGCTTTGTATGATACAGATTCCTCTGTGCGTCAAATGGCCTTAAACGCACTGCAAAAAATTGACCGCGATGTTTTTCCTTATGCCCAAAAAATTTATGCGAAAAATGTCGATATGGCTATCGGTTCTTTGTCGTCTTCCCCAAAAAACCGTACACGTGCCATTTCGCAGTTAGTGAACCTAGGAGGCATTAGCGTTTTGGGAACTAGTGCTGATTTTCGCCAAGGGCTTAAGTATGAAAAGCGTCATGCTTTGTTAATTGGTATTAACAATTATGACAATTACGGAAATCTCAATGGACCTCATTTTGATGCGGCGGCGATTGCTTTAGTTCTTAAACAACGTTATGGTTTTGAAAAAGTTGTATTACTTGTTGATAAAAATCCTGACAATGTAGATACTTCTGGAATTACCATTTCTGTTAAAAAAATTACTCGCGAAGTTATCCGGAGATATTTAGATAAACTAGTAAAGAGCGTGAGTCCACAAGATGCCTTATTCTTCTTTTATGCTGGTCATGGCGTTCCAGGACACATCGTGGCTAGTAATTCTACAAAGAAAAGTTTTTTATCTTTGACAAATATTGCATCTAAGTTGCATAAAGCTAAAGCACATCACACATTGATGGTTTTAGATTGTTGTTTTAGTGGTTCGCTGTTACAGGGACACTATCGCCCGCAGTTTTTGGATCTAGCAAAAAAAGAGATCGAGTTTGGCGGTGGAAACAATTTATCACGTGTATTTAGACGACGCACTTTTCAGGTAATCACTGCTGGCGCAGGTAGTGAAGCGGTAGCAGATACGATTAGTGCGTTAACACGCTACGCCAAACTTACCAAAGATAGCCAAGGGCATTCCCCATTCACCGCTGTTTTCCTACAAGCGCTACGTGGTCTTACGGGTCGCGAAGACGGTGTTCAGTTGGCGTCTGATCTTGGATATTACATGGGCTATCAGCTAGTAAATGATAAACGCATAGAAGCTTCACAAGCCCCTCGCTATGGATCCTTAGGTGGCGAGGGGGATTTTATGTTTTTCCCTGCGCACAAAGTCCTAAACCCCAAGCTATTAGCGCCATTATATCTAACCGATAAAAAATATGCACAAATGCGCAGTTCCGGCTGCACATCGTTGCTGGAATTTATTTTGCAAACACCTAAAAAAGAAGATCGCATAGCTTTGGCACGTAGTGCCATACCGCATGTCGTAAAACTACTTGAACCAGACTCGTATTCGCAAAGAGCAGCGATGGCTTTTATTAATAAAATTGCTCAGAGTTATGGTAAAGAGGTGACTCAATTACGTATGGCAATACCACTTCTTACCGCATTATTGGAGCAAAAAAAGCCATATACTGAACTTGTTGCAAAATGTTTGGGAAGTTTGCATATTTACGCCAACTCTAAAGCAGAGAGATCTTTTGAAAAATATCTAATAGAATTACGACGTAATTGGGAGCGAAAAATATCTTCCATGCCGCAAGAATTATTGGTGATTATCAACAATCAAAAAAGACGTATGGAAAAAGACATTTTACAGATCAAGCAATCTGCTAACGAAA
The DNA here is from genome assembly GCF_009002475.1 of Candidatus Uabimicrobium amorphum. Lineage (GTDB taxonomy): Bacteria > Planctomycetota > Uabimicrobiia > Uabimicrobiales > Uabimicrobiaceae > Uabimicrobium > Uabimicrobium amorphum. The sequence continues at coordinate 6,372,078 of NZ_AP019860.1, read as the reverse complement.
AATCTCAGAAAATATTATGTTGCGAGCGTGAACGTTTGTTCTATGAATGGTTTGAAAAAGAAGCGCCAAACGTTTTGAAACAGCATCAACGGCAGTTACAAGATCGTTATAAAAAAGGTAAGTGGTTTGTTGAAACGGCGCGTAAAAAATATCAACAAAAAGATTATTTTGCCGCAAAGTTTATCTCTGCTTGTGCTTTGGGATTTTTAGGAGAAAGTAAAGATTTTCCGCCGCTACTTCGTCAAGGTAGTCGTGAATGGCAACAAGCACTCGATATTTTAAATGAAGAGAAGCCAAGTATATCTTTAGAAAAAAGTTCGGTTGCCCAGCGTCACCATAGTTATTCCATACACCGTTTGTTAGCGCAAAAAAACACTTTGGTTTCGGTGGATAAAGGAAACAATATCAAGGTTTGGCGCAAAAATAAGCTGGCATATCATTTACAAAAAAATATAGCTGTTGTGGATGTTGCGCTTTCACAAGATGCGAAAACCTTAGCTGTTCTCTTCAAAAATGAATTACAGATTTGGGATGTAGATCGTTTTCAACAAACACATTCTTTTCGTTTAGAGCAAGCTCAGAAAATACAATTTACTCACAGCAATGATATATATGTTTTGGTTGGAAACCAGCAGTTATATTGTTATCCGCATGGCGATCGATTCGCGCGTCAAATACACAACCTTCCTCTAGGTCTAGAAAAATTTGTATTTGTAGGAATTAATAAAATCTGTAGCGTAACATCACAAGGCGAAATTATTTTTTATCATTTGCAAACCGCTGTGATTTCATATCCCAAGAGAAATAAAAATTATTTCCCTAAAATAAAGCGTATCTTGCCGTGGCAAAAAGGCATTGTCTGTGTACAAGGCAAACACAAAGTGGTTTATTATGAGCCGAATAAGGTAGAAGTTGTATTAGCAGAGCACCATTCATCCATTTACGATGTAGCTATTTACAACCATCAACTCCTAACGATTACAAAAAATGGCGAATTGTGTATCTTTGATATCAAAAATCAAAGCCTAATAAATAATATATTTCTAGTGTCACCAACATTTGCTATTGCCGCAACAAATGATCATTATTTTCTTGGAACAAAGAGTGGCAAAATCATTTCTTCAAAAAACAGTGAACAAGCTCAAAAGATTTCATTTTCTATTAGTGGTAATCGAAAATTACTTGCGGTTGTTTATAACTCAAAACGCGTTGAATTATGGAATGCACATACATTGATGTACAGAAAAACACTTCCTCTACAGGCTACAGATGTCGCCTTTCACCCTTCCAAAAATGTTCTGGCTTTTTCTACAGATGATGGAAGAATTGGTATGTTTTTAGTAAAAGAAAATCGGGTAGAAAAATATTATCATTGCTCTGATCAAAAAATAACGCGCCTACAATGGTGCTCCAATTGTCTTTTAATACGCGACGATCAAAAAACCTTGTTCATGTGGAGCAAGAAACAGATCAAAGCCCTAGGACGCAATGTTACCAATTTCATAATACACGGCGATAGTTTTGCCTATAAAACAACAACTGGTATAAAAATTTGCACGCCACAACAAGAAAAACACCACTGGCGTTATGAAAATCCTATGACACATCGTCAATTTTTAATGTTTTTGCACCAAAAACTACCACAAGCATGGCCACCACTTCCTAAATTTAATGAAAAGCCACTGAAAATATCGCAAAACAAAAGTTTATGTATAGCTACATTTAGCAATGGGCAAATCCAACTCTGGAAAGATGCTGATCTTTTAACAGAGATCACTACGGAAAGCTCTATTGCTTTGCAGGTATTACAACACGATTCACTGTTGTATACTTTGCATAGCGATCAGTGTATACGCAAATGGCGTATACATATGCCCAGTTTAAAGCAGGAAATTCATTGTCCGTTTGTTGTAAGTGCAGTGTGCTTTACAAATAAAAAAATTATTGCTGGTGATAATAAAGGGTTTTTGCACCGTTATCACTCAAATACATCAAAATGGCAAATAATCAAACGGTGCCATTTGTCGGCGATTACCATGATAAAAGCTTTTGATAATCATAGTATTCTAACAGCAAGCAGTAATGGGGAAATTTGTTTACACAAAACAAACAATGAAAAACGTATTCAAACCAAACAACAAATCGAGGGAATGTTTTTTGTAGGAGATGTGAATACCATACTGGTAGATGGAAAATACAGTAGCAAAATATGGAATTTAAATAGCGGTATGGAAAAGATACATCTTATCATCAATACAAGTGCACCAAAGTCGTGGTGGAACGAAAATCGCGATACACATGTGAGCAAGAAAAATTCACATTTGCAAATACAAAAAATAAATTCACAAAAACATTATTCTTTTCCGTTAAGGAGCGACTTTGTTACCTGTATAGTCGACAATAGCGGAGAAAAACTGGCAGTTGTATACCGCGAACAGGTAGAAGTTTGGCAACCAACTACTTTTCGTAGGTTATGTAACATTCCCGTTCGTTTTCCTGTAAAACTAGCCTTTTCTAAAAATTCGCAAGAACTAGCTGTTGCTCAAGGTAATGCGATTAAAATTTGCAAAGTAAAAATGCCAAATTACTTTACATACACACAGCATTATCAGTTTAATAATCGTGGAGAGATTCGCTTTCACCTAATAAACTTATTTCTAAAATAAACTGGAGTTGTTATGAAACATGCATGTGTATTATTTTTACTGTTACTGACTACCGTATGGGGAGATTTAGGAAAGAGAATTTATTTTGATCACGAGGTAATAATGGCGGGTAAAAAGTCTATTATTTTGGAATCCCCTTCTTCATTTATTAATAAAACACAACTCGGAGATTTTGTATGTGTTGCCCCTGAGTTTTTTAGTCGAGACTTAAAGAAACAACCGCCACAAAAGTACGTTGTGGCGGTTGTCTCAAAGATCTATTCGCCTTTTCGTTTTCAAGTACAACCCCTTAGTGAAAAAGATCGCGAATCTTTTCCCATAAAAAGTTTACTGACAAATCAAGAGAGTTTTATAAATGTAAATGAGCGTTGGTACGCTCTACATGTATCAACCCCAAAACCAATTGTAAAAATTCGCTTCACACAAAATCATGAAGTAATTACTTCACCGCAAGATATACCTGTACCATACAAAAACACATTATCGAAGTTACACCATCGTGAAATCATATCTCTAGCAGAATCCAATGCTCATGTTCACATAAAAATTAGCGATAGTAACATACAAATACAATGGCAAACAATCCGTCTTCAACGAGAGTTTACAGCACAGCAACAAGATGAGTTGTATAAATACTTTGTCAGGGCAAAACGTTACATACATCTGTTAAGTGTGAAAGCACCGCGAAATTTCTCACAGAGTAATGTACGACTTGTAGGATTACAGCAGAATAAGCAAAACTCAAATGGTATTGTATATCAGCAGGCACGGCCTTATTTTCGTTTACACAAGGGTAATATACGATATATGATTGTCGACACAAAAAAGCAGCTTGTAGCTTCAGCATCCGATCAAGATGTTATTCTTTGGGATGCCACACAGTTACAAAAAATTTGTTCGTGGGACATAGATGACCGTGTAAGTTCTTTGTGTTTTGATGAGCAACAAAATTTGTACTGCTCTTTACAAAAAACGGTTGTACTTTTGCATCGCGAAGGTTCGATCTCTCCTATTTTTAAAACAAAAAGACGTATTCGATATATTAATATCTTAAATAAAAAAATGTTGGTTCAAACGGAAAGACATGCATGGCTGTGGGATTTAAACAAAAGTATTTCTCTAGGGAAACTGAAATTCCCCAATGTGCTTTTTATCGATGATACAACCTGTATTTCTTACGAAGATGATTACATCGCATTGATAGATCTTCTAACAATGAAAACCATATCCGATATAGAGTTGGATGATGATATCGAGGAAAAGTATGGTTGGTTGACTATTTCCTCCAATAAAGATGAAATCATATATGCCAATACTAACCGAGATATTATGCGCTGCAAAATTCAAAATCGCCAAATTATAGCGCCTATTTTAGTTAGAGTGTCAAATAAATTTGATTGGTTCATTGTCGATTCTCAGAATAACCTACATTTTTGGAATCGATCTACTTTTGGCCGTAGCAATTTTGGAAATATTGTTTTGTTAGATGGTAATCGTAAAGTCTATACTAAAGGATCGGCTATTTACTTTGATTCTCCTGCAAAAACAGTCGAACTTTATCCTAATCAGTTTGTAGGAATCGAAGCAATAGAATGTAAAGGTTTTTCCCCAATGGTTATCTATTGGGACAAAGATTTGCAACCACAAATTGTCAATACAGAAAAACCTAAACAAATTGATGAAAGTCGATTTCTTATGGCTACTCAGAAAATTCAACAATCAGGGGTTATACGTACTTTTCTTGCCTACGGTCAAGTTAATTGGCAAGATGTTCTCAGCGAAAATCAGAAAAGCAAAGCCATCATAGTTAGAAGACCTCGCGAATGGAATGTTTTTGATTTGCACTGGAAGGTAAAAACACAAAAACCTCATGTGTATCAAGAATCAATAACGCAATATAAAAAACAGTGTGCCGTTGTAGTTGGTATAGGAAAATATCAATTTTCGGATGAATTTCCAAATTTAAAAAATCCTGCCACGGATGCACGAGCGTTGGCGAATTTACTAAAAACTAAGTTTCATTTTTCTCAGGTAATAGAACTTATCGATAGCGAAAAGTCGATTAACGCAGAAAACATTTGGCAAAGTCTGGAAAAATTAAAAAACGATTCTCCTGATGCGTTATTGTTTTTTTATTCCGGTCATGGAATACCAGGATATTTTGGTCCTACACATGATGGGAGCTGGATTTCCTATCGGAAATTAATTGGAAAAATCAATGATTGTGGTGCGCGACATAACCTATTAATCTTGGATTGTTGTGCCAGTGGAAGTATTTTTAAAACAGCTAGTCATCCACAGAAAACACACCCACAATTTCCTTATACAAGTAGTTTTAGACGTGTGTTTTTGTCAAGAGGATTTCAAGTAATTACCTCTGGAACAGGTAACGAAAAAGTTCTCGATTACGTCGAAAGCTCACAACGTTATTCTCCCTTTGCCCAATTGCTTTTTCAAAAATTACAAACACCTGCTTTACATGGACGTCTTTTAGCCTCGGAACTTGGGCAATATATTTATAACAAGCAAGTTAGCGAAAATGAGCAAAATGTTCTCCAGGCAGCTAACTACAAACGTCTATACAACAATAACGGAGAGTTTACCTTTTTTTCAAAGCCCACGTTTCCCGATGCAACAATCGTTCAAGTACTCAATAGCAAAGATTCGCGACTAAACCCATTGAAGATCTCCAGCTGTAAAATAATTGAACAGCGTATATTGAACGAAAAAAACACTGAAAAAAGAGAACGTCTTATCCAATTGATCATACCAGAATTGAAAAGTATGCTTGGTGAAAAAGACTTGCAAGGCTCTGCCATAGAATTGATTGCCAAACTCGCAGAACAAAAGGTATCTTCGGAGTTTTCTATGGTGATTGATGACATTTCACAGTTATTAAATACGCGAGAAGATTTGAGTAATGTCGCTTTAAAATGTTTAGACAAAATACGTATGTATGCCACAAAAACAACCGTTAGTCATATGGAAAAATACGTTTTGTCTATGCGACGCAATCAAAATATTTTGCGTCTTATGGACAATTCATTCTTTTCTAAACAACAACGAAAGGCTATGGCGAAAGCCGCAATGTATTCGTTGGAAAAACAAAATACCGTAAAACATTTTTCGGAATTGTTTGATGAAGTAATGTCTTATCAACATTTGCTAGCGCATCAAAAACACTATCGCGAAAAGATAAAAAAACTGGAAAGCGAAGGTCGAAGACTAGCAATGCGCGCAGCGCAGTTGCAGAAAAATAAGCAATCCTTTCCTGCAAAAATGTTCGCGGCAAAAGCAACGGGATTATGCGGTTTTGCCGAACAACGACTCGATCAGAGTTCTAGTGATTGGCAAGATGCATCTCAAGTCATTTTTACACCGCAGCAGCACCTCTCTGGAGGACAAAGTGTACGTTTGTTGTGGCAAAGTCCGGTATCGCGACATCATGATAAACCCATACGTTATTTATTGTGTTCAGAGGACAACAAACGGATTGTTTCGGCATGTGAAAATATGATTAAAGTGTGGAACTGGCAGCGTAAAACTGTCGAGGCAACTTTTTACCAACCGCAAAAATCTATTTGTGCGCTAGCGTTTTCAGATAACGTTGTCATTAGTGCGCAAGAAGATGGTTCTCTTACTGTGTGGTATATCGATACACAAGAAAAAGAAACGTGGAGTACCACCTTGAATTTTCGCATAAGTGCACTCGCAATATCTCCCGACGAAAAATTTGTCGTGGCTGGAGATTACAATGGACAGATTTTAGTGTGGGAGTTGAACACACGAAAATTATATGCGCAACGCAAAATTCATTTATCGGACATCAAGCATATTATATTTAACTCCAAAAACGATCGTTTTATTAGTTGTGGCAGCGATGATAAGATATATCAATTACAGACAGGCAACGGTAAAATAGAAGAGCTTTTTCAATACAATAAACAAAACACTTCTATTTTAGATATTGCCTTATATCGCGGGAAAATTGCCACTATTAGCGAAGATCAAGTAGTACGCATTTACACCGAAGGAAATAGCACTCCACAAATGCTGTTTCATAGCAATGGTAACCATCACTTTATTCGTTTTTGTGAACCAAACTACATCTTACTTGGTGGCAATAAAAAAATTCAAATCTACGATCCAATGTCGGGAATTGCGCTGCAAGAATACAACTACACAGAACGCATTACCGCTATGATTCGCTACTGTGATACAAGCCTTGTGATCCATCGCGGTCATGTTAAAAGGAGTACCCAATACAATTTATTATTAGGAACGAACATTGGCATCATTGACACCATAAACGTGCATAAAAAATCTTCTATATTCGCAGAAAAAAAACATGCTCATAGGACTGTCGAAAGCGTTGTTTTTCACCCGGATGGCGAAACAATTTACACCGGAAACGTTACTGGTGAGGTGATCAAATGGAATTTACCAACACATACACATGAAGTGATTGCGCGATTAGACAATAAAATAATACAACTAGGAGTAATAGACTTTCCTTTGCAACAAAAGACACAGCTGTTCATTGCGAACCAAAGTAAACAATTGTTGGTGGTGGATGATAATCGCAATGGCAAAAAACATAAAAAAACCTTATGTCACAAAGCGCAAATAGCCGATTTTTGTTTTCTGCCAGATAAACAAAAGGTAATTTCTGTCGATCATGTAGGAACTTTGAAGTTATGGCAGGCCCAAGATAAATACCAATTTGTCAAAAAGCAAGATCTAAACGATGGTATACTAAGCTTGGCCACGGCAAAATACCCCAAACCTTCGCGTGATAAAGGTGCCAATGAAAATTTTAACATAAAGTTGTTCACTGGTCATGCTTCGCGAATAAACCTATATGAAGTTTCGCTGCCAACTTCAGAAAAAAAATTACCAGAAGAATTCGTAAAATCACAACGGGAAACAGAAATAAAATACGAGAGTTCTATTGAGACCAACTCCGCCGTATTGTCTTTATGCGCGAATGAAATGTTTTTAGTAGCCGGACTTGCAAATGGTGAAGTGCTTATTTTTGAAAAAATAGACCCTGAGTTCACGCAAGAAAAAGCGTTTAAAAAAATAAAAACATTTACACATGGCGGACGTATTCGCGTTGTGAAAATTTTTGGCAATATTCTTGTTAGCGGAAGCACAAATGGGACCATTCAGATTTGTGATATAAATAGTAAAGAGATTATCGATACCATTTATGCGCATGAAGGTTGGGTGAATGATATTGATTTTAATTTGGCCAACCAAATGTTGGTATCCGTGGGGGCAGATGGATTTGTAAAACTTTGGGACCTAACAATCCATTTGCAGATCGGTAATTATAATGCCGATTATTATGAATCTGAAGATTTAGAAGATTCGGAAGATACGATGTCGTCCATTAAACACCTTGCCATTTCACCAACATCATCAATGATCGTTTCGTATCATCAAAGCCGTACTTTAGTTATAAGTGACGTGCAAATGCGTTTTTCTCCAAAAAGAATCAATACCGACATTGATGTAACATGCATCGCTTTTCGCCAAGATGGAAAAATATTCGCATGTGGCACTATGCCCGGTTATGTTTTCGTCTATGACCAATCCGGCAAACTGCTCGCAAAATTCTCAGCTCATAAAGATATGATAAAATACATTACTTTCAGTAAAGACGGTAAAACCATGAGCACCACAAGTGAAGATCGAACAATACATATTTGGGACTACCAAAAATGGGAGGCACCGGTTATGTCTCTACCTGCGTATGCCCCCTATTCACCGCAAGAAAATCAAAAACGTGTCTCCAGTCCTGATGGGAGAACTATTGCTTTGATAAACACTGACAATAGTATTGATATCGTTCGCGAAGGAAAACGTTTTCCCTTTCATTTTGCCAAACAATCGCGCAACATTGATCACGTTGCCTTAAGTTCGCATAACCAAGGTTATCCCCAAATCTTAGCATATTCTCAAGGGGAAATCATACATATTTGCAATGTCGATTTGCAAAAAACATTTGTGACCATAAAAATAAAAAACATCGCGACGCTTGCTGTTCATCATAAAGGTACTTTACTGGCCGTAGGAAAAATAGATGGCGACATTGATTTGTATGATATACCTGCGATTCCACGATACGCAAAATATCTGAACAATAATATTTATTATTTTGACAACGAACACTTGCGTTTTGATAACACAAACTCACTGTTAACACAGAGTAAAAATTTTGCTTTTATGTCGTTAAGCCCTAACAAACCATTGGCCATATCTCTACAAAAAGACATCTCTCTACAAGAAAAAAATCGTTTAAAATTTTGGCTAAATATGTATATTTGGTCTTGTCCAATTCCAGGAACAATACCAACGCAGGAGCAAATAAAATCGCAGGAACAAATAGATTGGGGCGGATTATACATCACAAGTTTGTACAATTCTTTGCCAAAGAACAAAGAGACACTCGAAATGATCTATCATATGCCTTCAACAGGGATCCAGATTGAGGAGTATGAGCTTGAGGAGTATAAGCTTAAGCTTGAGTCTGAGAATATGCCTGTTGACTCTACAGTGAAATAACCATTACCCAACGTTGAAAAGAGGCGCTGATTGAATTTAAACCGAGACTGGAGAGAAATTCAATCAGTGCCTATCACACTACTGTGTTAATCGAATCACGTAATGCCCATCTGTATTCTTTGATGTATTCGCCAATTTGAATCCTAGTTTGCGCCCATTCACATTCTCATGGGTATCATTTCCCGACCATGTGAATGCTTGGTCTGTTGATACGGCATAGATGTAAATATTGCTGTTGAGTGTACGCAAACCAGAAAGATATACACCTTTATTCGCTCTTACTTTCCACCAATACTCGGTTTTCCATTGTCCTCTGAGATCCTTGTAAGTAATGGCGATGTGGATATCCTTATTTGAATCGTTTTCAACATGAATGCGCCCGCCAATTTTGAACTTAACAGCAAGACTATTCCCTTCGATATGTGCACTAAGATTCGTATTGCGCAAGATTGCGTTGAAATAATTATTTACGTAGTTGGTACTGCCTCCAAAAGCATTGGCAATGGCCTGACTACCGTAGTGCTTTGCTAAGTAGCGTAAATCGCCATAGCTTCTGAGCACTTTTTGAATTTCGTGGTTAATATTTGTCTGAACTTGTTCCTCAACAGTGTCTCGTAGTAGAGAGGAAACAGCTCTTGTCGTAGCGTTATTGCTCGACCAGTCAACATATCTTCCCTCACACTTGGCGTTGATTTTCCAGTTGTTGACACTGAAGAATATTGGTGCGCCAATCCAACCAGAGTCTGTTACCCATGGAGTGTACCATTTTACTTTTTTGAAATGGCTTTTGATTCCCTGAAATTGCAGTTTCGTTCCCCAAGTCCAACCTCTTCTATAATATTTGTAGTCAAAGTCAACATAGAGAACTCTTTTGGATCTTCGCGAGATAAAAGAACGATTGTAGTAGCTTTTACTGGTGGATACGTTTTTGATGAACACGCGAAAATTGGATACGTGTAGCCGTTGACTGTCTCCATTTAATACATAACCAGCAACATTTGAATTTAAAGCGGCGGCCAATTCTTTGACAAAAAAGCGTTGTGGTATTTTGAGACGAAGTGTGTCATCCTCGACACTGGCTTGGATTCTCTCTGCAGATGTGAAGGCGAAAGACAGTAAAATGATAGCGATATAAATAACTTTATTCATGATAAATTCTCCTGTTTGTGTATTAAAATTTCTTGTTTATTTTTCAATACGACGCTGACAGAAAAATTTTTATTTTTTATGTAACGGTAAATTCTTTCCTAGTTATGTAAAGCGCAATCAGATCGCAGTTCTTTCATAAAAATCAAAATAAAACAAAGATGAAAGTTTCTCCTTAAGAATCAGAACACAACAACTTTTACTAGTTATTCTTCCACAGTTGTGTAAGAGGGAATTTATTTTTTAAATACAGAGTACTGTTGTCAAACAAATTGGGGTTAGTTTTATTAAAGTCAATGCCAAGTTCATTCCAACGGTATATGTTTTTGTATATTGTATGATTGCTTATGTCGGGTAAATTCCATAGCTTTGTTATTCCATTATCGTTGATTGTAATTAAACAACGTGGAGATAAATACTTCATAGCAATTATTTTTTTATCTGGGGTATAAAAAAAGAGTCCTTTTTGTGTTTGTTTGAACCAAAAATGGATGGTGTTTCCTTGATGATAGACAACATTTTCCTGGGAAAATTGTACAAATGATTTTTGATAGGACTGCTGGCCAACAGAAGCTTCCTCTTGCATGGCATTTAGATTCCATATTTTTCTAGAACCCATCTGTGATGATGATATCATTCGTTTGCCATCATGGGAGAAGTCCACATTTGTTACCGAAGTTCTGTGTCCTCTTAGTATGGAGATTTGTTGCTTATTTTTTCGATCCCATATTTTTAAAAAGCCATTATTTCCTGCGGAGATAATATATTTGCCGTTTAGGTCAAAATCAACAAGTTTAGGTGACTTTGTTGGTATAACGCCAATTTGTTTATAGGTTGTTAAACTCCATAGACGAATATTATCATTGCTCGCAGAAGCAAAAATATCTCCTTCTGGGGAACACGTTATATCTGTAATAGGCGCTTTGTGGTAAAACTTCGCAATTATTTTTTTTTGCTTTAAATCCCATAATTCGGCGATATTTTTTTGCCAGAAAGAGCAAATGAGATATCGGTCTCCAGGAACAAGATCTATCTTGTCAATAAGATCTTCCGTTTTAAATTTTGCTAACCATTTTTTTTGTACAAGACTCCACACCGCAATTTTGTTTAGATTAACGAATATCAGAATTTTGCGATTTATGTAAGCTGAATCTGTGGGGGATTTTCTTTCAAAAACGTTTATTGGTTTTCCTAGACTTATATCCCATAGTTTTAACGCGGCATCTTCCCCTGCAGAAGCAAGAGTATCTCCTTGTGGAGAAAACGCAATACTCATGATGCTTCCGTTATGCCCATCTAAAGTGGTTTCTTCGTAAGCGGTGTTATCCCAGTTCGTGAAATTCGACCACACAGTCCGCCATATTTTTACAACGCCATCACCTGCCGAAGCAAGGCTTTTGCCATCAGGACTAAAACGAACGGTATTTACCCATGAAGTATGCCCTCGCAAAGTTGTAATTTCTTTACGTTTTTCTATATTCCACAGCTTTATAGTTTTGTCGGTACTTGAAGAGGCAAGCACTTTACCGTCTGGTGCAAAATCAAGCTCTGTAATATCAGATTCGTGGCCTAATAATTCCGCGACCTTTTGATAGTTATTCGCATTCCACAAACAAATCTTATTTTCTGAGCTAGAAGCAAAAATGTCTCCTGTTGGTGAAAAGCACAAGCTCTCCACTCTGTTATTGTGCGCTTTTAGCGTTGTAATTAGTTTTCTTTCCTTGATATTCCAAATTTTTATTGTTTCAAATCCTCCGGAAATAAGAATGTTTCCATCGCGGTTAAAAGCGATACTGTCAACTCCGACAAGTATGCCATCCTCATCTGAGTGTCCTTGAAACACAGCTACTTCGCTATTATTGTCAGGATTCCATAGGCGAATAGTATTGTCCCAACTACAAGACGCTAGAATTTTATTGTTTGGACTAAAACGTACTTTATTAATAAAACCACTATGGCCGTGGAGAGTTGTATGAAGTTTTCCTGAGGTAGTACTCCAAATTTTTATAACATCATCGTGTCCTCCTGAAAGAATCCAACGTCCATCAGAGCTAAAACAGATGTCCTCGATTTGTTGTTTATGACCTGCCAATGGTGGCTTTTGTTTCCAATTTTGACAGTCCCAAAACAAAACGTTATTGTTACTCGCCACCGCAAGCATTGTACCATCACTATTAAAACAAAGGTTGTTAACCTCGAGCTTTAAATGAGCTAGCTTTTTTCCGGTGCTGTATTGCCATATCTCGATATTTTTGTTATTTGCTGTTGCAATCATATTTTTGTCGGGTGACAAAACTATGTAATAAGTAGTGGTTTCGGCTGGGATTTTTTTTATGAGTTTATATGTTGTGGCATCCCATATAACAATACTTTGATCTGTTCCAATGGAAATGATTGTCTTTCCATTGGTTGTGAAGTATGCTTTGTATATAGCCTTGTGCTCTAGGGTAGCCATTTGTTTTCTTGAGTCAATGTCCCATAGTTTTATCTTGCCATCGCCTACGGAAGCTAGGGTACTTTGCTGTCGATGAAAGCTCACATTCTGCACTTTGGGATGAAATAGTCTGAACAACTCTTTGCCAGATTGAAGATTCCACAGAATTATCTCTCCACCACTTGCAGAAGCAAAAATATTTTGCTGTGGATGAAAACTTATGCTTTTTACCACACGAGAATGACCAGAAAATTGAAGGGTGTTTTTTTTGTTCTTCACATCCCATAAATACATCTTATTATCTCTGCTACTGGCCATAATCATTTCACTATCATTCGTAAATACTAGATTGTTAATGGCCTCTTTATGCCCAGAAAGTATGGCAATTTGCTGCCCAGTTTTTACATCCCAAAGTCGAATATCTTTGTTATCACTACAGGCAAAATATTTTCCATCACGACTAAAGTGCATTGCGTTGATTTTTGATATACAATGACGCCCAATGGGACTTTGCCATAACAATTGCGCACAGTGGCGGTTGTAAATTAAGCTTTTTGCTTGTTTCCATTCGGCACTCTGCACGCGTAGCAAAGAGTTTTCGTCGTTTTCGCCGATCGCTTTTTTTGCCAAGATACGCGCTTTAAAGTAATGTTTTTTATCAAAGTAATTTTGCGCTTTAATGAGTAGATTTTTACCTTTTGCGTGTCGCCGCGCAAGTTCTTCTTCGTGCTCATTGACTCTTTTGCGCCCTTGAGTATTTAGCCACGTATAACATATATTTATTCTATGCCAAAATTGCATTTTGGCGACTAGAGTTTCTTGTGAAGGACGAAATTGTAAACGTTTTGTATACGCAACAACATCACTTGGAAGAGAACGCTGGTGACTAAACTGGTCCCACAAAGGTTTTTGATACTTCATGACATAGTTCTTTAGACTGTCTATCGCTTTTGGGTTCGCGTAAATGGCCAATTTTCCTAAAGAGCGCGCTATTGCTGTTGTTTTATTCATAGAAGAAAGGCTGAGTCTACTTTGATCTCCAACATTGTTGTTTATTTGTTCTCGTAAAAAATTGGCGATAGGAGTTACCAATTTACGCAAATCCTCTACTTTTTCCGCGGAAATCTCGTTTCCAAACACGTCATCGATAAACTTTATTGCCGCATAACGAACCGTAAATTCATCGTCACGCAAAATTTTCGCAATATGAACCATAGCGCTTTTAAATAAAGCAATGCGGTCTTCGTCTTTTTGGTCTAAAATAAACTTCTTTAGCGCTTCACATGAGGATATTCGTATGTCCAAGTAGCTTTTTTCTTCAATGTATAGAGGGCCAACAAGCTTTGGGTTGAGAACTTTGTAGGCGGGAAAGAACATAAAATCCCCATCTCCTCCAAGGCTTGCATATCTGGGCGTCTGTGATGCATCTAGTCTCTTGTCATTTACTAGCGTTGTCATCATGTAATATCCAAGGTCTGAAGACAGTTGAATTCCATCAGTTCGTCCAGTCAAACCCTTGAGTGCTTGCAACAATACCGCAGAAAAAGGAGAGTGTCCTCCTGCTTCTGTTAGTTGCGCATACTTTGTCGAAACTTGTAACTTATCAGCGACAACTTCGTTTCCTGTTCCAGCGGTAATTACCTGAAATGCCCTGCGTCCAAAAACGCGATCTATATTTTCTCCCTTACCAAACTCAAATGTACTTTCATTATATCCTTGTAATTTGGGTTTATACTCTTCTTGAAGAATGGAACCACCAAAACAACAATCCAATATCATCAGAATATGACGCGCATTTGTATTGGCGAGTTGTTGCGCGATTTGCTTTAAGGCAAGATTTTGCGGAGTACCTTCTCTACTGTCTGCAGTAACGATATGCCCAGTAACTCCATGTCCTGCATAGAAAAACATTAATGCATCATTCGCATCAACATTGCTACAGATTTCATCAATATGTTTTTGTAACACCGCTTTGTCAATATAGCCTTTTGCTACAATGATTTTTTCGGTTCCATACCTAGAATTTTTGAAAGAGTAAACATCAAAAAATGGATCTTCGCGTATTTTTTCTAGCTCATTTACTTGATATACTTGAGTTGGAATCGTATCACATAGATAAATAACGTTTTCAAATCCATAACGCTCTGACAAAACCGATGCAAGTTCACCAGCATCAAAATTTGCTCCTTCCAACGACGTATAGTATTTATATTGATTAATACCCACGATAAGGGCGTGTCGCTTACCATAACGCAGTCGTTGACGAAAATCTTCGCTAGCCCCAAGAATATTCAAACCACCCAGGTTTTGTATCATCCGTCGAACGCTAGAACGTTTCTTTGATAACGTAACAATGTGTTTTTGGGTTGCCTGCGTTAATAATTTATCGATGATGTCTAAAGCATGCCTAGTCGCATTGTGATCACGCCGACTTTCTAAAGCTTTCATGAGTAACGGTCGAATAGCTTTTGCTTCATCTCCTAGGTGTCTTATTTTTAATAACGCAGATAAGCTTTCATCAATATTAGAAGACTGTAGTTGCTGCACTAATTTTTTGAACCTTTGCGGAGGTTTTTCTGATTGGGAAAAAATCAAACCACACAAAAAGAGTCCAGAAAAAATGAAAAATGTGTGTTTAGTCATTGAAATATCCACTTTACAATACTGTTTGAACCTATTTTACTCGTTTATTCACATTATAACACTTTCTGAAAAAAGTACACTGTGTGGCCCTCTTTGCACGACATTATTACAAAATATTCATACCTACTCTATTTGAATTACATGATCTCCGTCTGAGTCTTTTGATGCATGCATCTCTCTAAATCCTAACTTGCGCCCCTTCACATAATCATGCGTGTCGTCTCCTGTCCATTCACGCGACTGATCATGAGAGATGGCATAGATGTAAATATAAGGATTGAGTGTACGTAACCCTGCAGGGTATATACCTTTCCTTGCTTTTATTTCCCACCAACATTCGGTTTTCCATTGCCCTGTTAAATCTTTGTAGTGAATGGCGATATCAATATCTTTACTTGAATTGTTTTCAACATAAATGCGCCCGCCCATTTTGATTTTAATAACAAGACCATCGTCCTCGATATGAGCACGGAGATTCGTATGATCTAAAATGGATTCAAAGTACTTTTTTATATAGTCGGCTTTCCCTCCAAAGGTGTCGGCGAGAGCTTCACCACCGTAGTGCTTTGCCAAGTAGCGTAAATCGCCGTATTTTTTGAGCAGTTTTTGAATTTCATCATTGATGTTTGTCTCAACTTCTTCTTCGACAATGTCTTGTATTAGTGATGAAAGGGCGCGTGTGATCGCATTGTTGCTCGACCAATCGATATATCTTCCGTAGCATCGAGCATCCATTTCCCAATCGTTGACACTAAAAAATATTGGTGTGCCAATCCAACCTGAATCGGTTATCCAAAACAAAGCTTTTCTATAATATTTGTAGTCAAAGTCAACATACAAAACTTTTTTCGATCTTCGCGAGATAAAGGAATGATTGTAGTAACTTTTATTGGTCGATACGTTTGTGATAAACACTCGAAAATTAGATACACGTAATCGTTCTTTCTTTCCATCCAACACAAAACCAGCCACTTCTGAATTTAAAGCGGCGGCCAATTCTTTCGTAAAAAAGCTTTGAGGTATTTTAAGGTGTAGCATGTCGTCATCAATATTGGCTTGTATTCTGTCTGCAAAAGTAAAGGTGAAAGACAGAATAATAGCGATATACACAATTTTATTCATGATAAATTCTCCTCTTTGTGCATCAAATCCCTGATTTATTTTTTCAATACGAAGTTCATAAAAAAATTTTACTTATCGGCCAATTCACATATATTTGCGAAAAGCAGCATGTGTTTCGCACAGAATATCTTTTTTATTAGTACGCTATCATGTTTAAGCATCTATCTTATGTAATTACGAATTTTTCCCCTGTCTATTTGTATCTTTTTTGTTTTTTTGAAAAAAGCTTGCTTTTAAGACATTATTCGCTATATTCAGTACCAACTTTTTTAAATAAGTTAAATATTTGCAATTTTCATCTAATATTTAATATGAAGTATTAACTACAAATAAAGTAATAAATTCAAATTTTATGCTGCTGGCAATTGCATTTAAACTTATTTAGACCAAACCTTTTCGTAAAAACAAGCCAAGTAAAAGTTTCTTCACTTTTAGCTCGAACTATTTGCTGAAATTCATATTTACACTTGGCGCGATTGAATAAACACATGCCCTTCTCTAGGAGAAAAAAGTGAGATTAATGCTCTTTCTATGCGCCTGCATGATCGTTACGCAAGGATGCATTTCCTCAAATATTGATAAATTACAAAAACAAACGATCATGGCCCAGGTTGATCCGATCACAACATCTCATCGTGGACTGACAATGGTTTTGGACATCAATATAAAAAGATACAACGAAGCACTAGAACTCTACGAAAAAACTCTTTACAACGTCTATACAGCTGAACACTACAGACTTTTGAAAGAAGTAAAAGACAAAAAAGGCATGGTGATCTATGGCGAAGTACGCAGATCTTCATTGCAAGCTCGCAAGAATATCATGAATAATTTTAGAAAAGATAAAAATGCCATTATATCTTCAGTAAAAAAGCTCAAAAAAGAAGACTTAACGAGACAACAAGATGAAAATATAACCAGCTTCGTCACTAGAGTGTGGGGAAAAATTACAGATAAAGTCAAATTATCAACCGTTGACACAACAAAACTCCAAGAACAGCTATCATTCGTGAGTAAGTTGACTATTACAGACAAAAATTTCGATATACAGCTTATTTCTGACTTTTACAACACTACGTTTTCCTCAATACCAGGTCTAACCAATGGCGGAAATGTGCTAAAAATGGCGATATATATCGAAAAAGCGAATGAGATAAAGGCCAACATCCAACAAGGTGAAGAAGCGATCTTAAGAGCTGTAGAAGTAATTGCTTCTTATTTAGCTCCGGATGAAGAAATAGATGTTGAAGCTCTGGTTAATCTCGCAAATACGGTTTATAAAGTCTACGACCAAATTAAAAATGAAGAGGAAGAGGGAGAGAATTCGTAATGAGAGTGAAAAAAACATTCGTTATTTTGCTAGTCCTTACGTCTTTGGTCTTAGGATGTCGCAATTATAATATCGGAAAAAAAGCATACGAGAATACCAGAGACGGTATCATTCAAAACCTACAAACGGCTCAAACCAACATAGGAACATCAAACCTGAAAGACCTGCTAGATGAATCGGTCGAAATTTTAGAAAGTGCACATGGCCCTTACGTCTCCTCACAAAGACTTTTAGAAGAAAGAAAACTGTTTGTTTTCAAAACAAAAGTCACTCCCAATGATTTTGAAGTGATTGATCAAAAAATTGATGCTGCCAACGCAGGGTATCATCAACGCCTAAAAACCGAAAATGCAACAGCGTTAAAAACAGTGAAAGAAACCAAAGACACCTTAGAGAAGGTGCAAAAAACATTTGAAAGTTTAAAGAAAGGCGATACCTCGATTGCTTTAGCTTTACAATACACATTGCATTACACAAGCGTTGTTCGTGCAAATGTGGACAAACTAGACTTCATTAGCGATGAGCGCAAACAAAATATCAAAGATGTTTTGGATGATATTGATTTAGTGGTTAAGGAATTTGAACAACAATTAAAGTTTTTCGAAATATTATCAGATGATAATAAAACAGCGGAAGAAAAACTACAAGAGTTGGCAAATCGAATAGAAGCATTGACCAAGGTGATTGAAGAGTTGAAAAATGACTAATTCATGGATATTAAAGGAGATTTAAATGGCTCAATCTTTAAGCACGTTATCTCGTAGCGGTAGAAGTTTTAACTCGAGTTTAAGAAATAATAGAGATGCTTTTGAAGGCGATACAGTTCCAGAAAATTTGCAAAGTATATTGAGAGAGCACTTACAAAATACGATTGAATCTTTAAAAAATGTACAACGAGAAGCCGAAAATTCAAATGGCAACCCTGTAGGGCTTACAGATAATGTTATTGATGATATTCTCGATGACTTGATCTCTCAATGTGAAGACTTAATGGTGACAGACAACAATCGCGCAGTACTTTACGAAACCTGGAAAAATCTTTTCCGCGACCAAAAAAGAAGACGCAAACCCATATGGGTAAACATTTACGATCAACGCGAAATTGCAGCCCTGGATAATGCAAGGCGAGAACTAGAGCAGGCGGTAGCTCAGATCAATAGAGTCAATAAAGCGGTAAATGTTGGTGTACAAATTTTAAACGTCGCAGCGAATGCGGCCCTTAGATTTTTGCTGTTGTAAAAGAACGTACTTTATAGATTCGTCTCTAATGGATTTGGTGGTCATAAACAAAAAAATGAACCACAGAGGTCACAGAGAAATGTTCTTAAGATTTTAAATACGTAAGTCACTATAGAAAAAGACTTAGTTATTTCTTGAAGAGTAATGTTTCTATTGTTTTTTTACAATTTTTCTCTGTGCCTCTGCAGAAGTTTCCGTAGTAGTCGGATAAGTAGGAGTTACCTAACAGAAGAAAGGGGAGAGTACTGCAACCGTTTTAATTTAAATGATTTAGAATCAAGAAAATAATGATCTCGAATATAACGAGAAAGTTTAGTAAGAGTAAATTTAGTATTTTTGATATTCCAACGCAAAGAAGGAGAAAGAGCAGCAACTTTCAAAGAAAGACGAGCAAAAATAAAACGTAAAGAACTGATGGCAAAAGAAGCATTTTGTGCGACATGATAAGTTCCATGATAAGAAGCAATGGCAAGAACATGCTTAAAGTCGCGAAACATGTTTTCGATCTTCCATCTAACAGAATGCTCTTGATGTATAACATTAGAGTTAACATTGGGGTTAGAAGAGAGAAAAACAGAATATTTAAGCCGACGAGTAAATGGGCAAAAGTAGGGTTTAATTAACAGAGCAATATCGCCGAGAATGTTATGCGATGCATTTAAACGATAGTACAAACCGATCGAATGACTATGCTTCGGAGGCTTAGGAATACAACCATTCTTAAGTTCTAAAACATGAGTATCAACAGAATCGATATTAACAACCCACGAAGACTTTAATGCTCCATAGAATTCAAGACCAAGTTGCTTTGCTAGTTTCATAACTTCAATGATGGAGTATTCCGAGTCGGTAACCATGCGCACCCCATCAAGAGTAAGACCGTTGGCATGTACATAATTATTTAATTCTAAAAGCATCTGTTTTATTTGCACTTTTGGACTTACATGATTAGGGTGCTGTTTCGATGTAATAAAAGTGGGGGCTAAAGGAAAAATGAATTTATCTTTTCCTACGCATACAGCAAAAAATAACAATTTTTGCGCATGCATGTAGCACCTATCTGTTGGATTGTACACGTTAAATGTATATGCCATTTTTCTTCCCCAGCGTTTTATTATCGTGCTGTCTAAAATTAGTCTTATTTTCCAACGACTCTTTGACGATTTCTCTTTTTTGCTTCTGTATTTTTTTAAGAACGTTACTAATAGCCCAAAGCTTATTTCTTTGATTAGTTGCCACCAATCGACATCTTTGTCTTTCAAAAGATCATAATATTTGTTTTTGTTCTTTTGTAACGTTTGTGAAATATCATTAATACTATCAAATTGAAATATTGGATAAAGTATCAGTTCATTTAGAGTTTCTTTTACTCTCGTACCATATCTTTCTTCCAATTTTTTATACTCTTCACTCTTGTACCACGGATATATTTCTTGTACTCTATCTATCAGGGGAATTCCTGTTTCCATTTTTATATCCTTAAAAAGGAAACTAATTTTTGAATTTTTGAATTTTGAATTCCCCTAATTATATTAAATTAAAACAGTTGCATCACTCTCCTTTCTTCTTTCTTCTGTTAATTCTAATCTTTAGCTAATTACTGAAACTCCTGCTCTGTGGTTTTATACTAACCACCAAAAGCGTTAGAATAAAAATAAAATATATTTAAACTAAATACAGAAAAGGTAATTATTATGAGTAAAACCAAAGATGGTAACGCTTCCATAGAAAATTTGCCGACAAAAGTTTTTGGCATTATAGGTGTTATATTGTTCGGACTTGTGATTGGTCTTTTTACGCATTTATCAAAAGGACCAGGAACTACGGCAACGTTAATTGGTTTGTTATTTGCTTTAATCGGCGGAAGTTTAGTTCCACTATTTCAAGGTACCAATTTTTCCGAGATGAAACGCCTACGCATGTTTATTTTTGCTGGGCTTATTTCTTTAGGTTTATTGTTGGGCTTATGGATCGGAATTTCTTTGCGCATCCACAGCCAGACAGACTTTATGCCTGGTATCAGTGAAGAGATTAAACAGAAAAGACTTGCAGCAAAACAAACAGAACTTGATTTAGAAAAAGATATTCAAGTAAAAAAAATACAAATGGAGAAAGCACTGATCTTGGAAGAGCTTGGACTTGATAAAAAGAGTGATATAGCGAACAATCTTGTACTTCTAAAGTGGGAAAAGACAAAGCAACTACTCGAAAATTTAGATACCTATATGAAGACAAAGAAAATTTCAGATAAAGGAAGAAACACTTTTCTTCTAGAGGTTTTAAAAAGAGATTTAGGTAATTTAACTTTTGACGCAAGTGACATATATCTGGAGGAAGATTCTGAAAAGAAAACTGAGGGAGGAGACTCAAAAACAGGAACAAATCCAGTAGAAATGCATTTTGCACCTGCACCGAAAGTGAGAAATCAGCTTGCAAGTCTTATAAGTGGATTCATGGAAACTGCCAAAGTAAAGAGTACCTGGCCAGAGGATAGAAGCGTTATTAAAGACGACAACCAAAAATCTTTAGCGAAAGTTTATGATGCGTTAACATCTAATAAAGAGATTGATATAGCAAACGTTCGCGAAATTTTAGATAAGATAGGTACTAGTAAGGCTATAGAGCTAAAGGATAACTTTAATTCGTCTTATGAAGATTGGAAAATGTCGGAGGAAGAATGAAACCATACAAGTTTTTGACATTTTTTGCGATACTACTCTCTTTACATAGCCAAGAATTATCCAGAGATGTCATAAAAAAAGCCATGGATCAATTTGCATCGCAAAGAATTTTTAGAATTTACACATCGAGAAGTCAAGGGTCTGCGGTTTTACTAAAAACAGAACGTCAGGGAGATAAAGTATTTGGATACTTTGTTACTTGTTACCATGTACTTCGTAAATCAAAGTGGTTTTCGATGAAAAACCAAAAGAAAGAAACTATATTATCACGGAACGTACAAGTATACAATAAGCCAAATGCAGATTTAACTTACATAAAAGCACAGCTCACAAAAACACCGGAAGGTATAAAGTTTTCACGGAATGATGATTCTAAAAAAAATTTACACCGAGAAGCTCTAGCTATCGGTTATCCTGTTTTCAAAAGTCTTTCCTTATACCCCTCAAAAATTCGCATGTGGGAACTTGAGACGGCTTTCTCGTTATTGAATATGCCGGCGAAAAAAGCCCCTTATAAATTTATTGTCGCTTCGGGAGAATCAACGGCAAAAGGGATGAGTGGTGGTGCAGTGGTAATTCCAACATCAAATGGCTTTTTCATTACAGGCATCGTTTTTGGCAAATTAAAAAATAGTGTTGGCTTGATTATAGGTGCCAAACAAGTAGAAGATTTATTTCCTTTGGAAAGTGATTTATCTAACTACAAAGATGCTTCCTTTGAGGCTGACGGACTGTCTATGAAGAAAGTAGAAACCCATTCGTTCGAAATTGCAGAAGCGCAAGCAATCGAACAAGATAAACTTAGCTGGAATTACTTTGATGTTGCCTCGGCTTTAGAAAATCCGGAAATGTTGCAAGAATTAAGAAAAGATTTTCAAGAAATTATTATTCGAAAATTACCAAAAGATAAGAAAATTACTCTGAGGACAAAGCAGCGTGATCTGAACATTTCCCTAAATGGAAAAAAACTACAACCGAAAGAAATCGATATAACCCTAAAAGAAAACGGCGAAACGCAACCAAAATACGAATATGAGTATACTTTATCAGAAATATTGCGCGGCGAAAATCTACTCATCATTAACAAACCAGCCAAAAGACTAAAAGCATATAAATTTACCGATTTTATTACACCATGTAAACTCGATGTACATCTGCAAGCAGATGGAAAAGACTTCTATCATATATCGCGAGAACTGCCTTTACAAACAGGTTTCACGATCTACACCACCATGGAAGAAGAAGAGCTTGAAGTTGAGGAGATTTCGGAAGCCAATGCTGCTTTAGTCGTTCATAAGAGTTTTGTCGAAGATTTAATCAATAAAGTTCCTTTTCGTTTTCCGATTGCGAAAAAGGGTAGTGTCGAAGGATTACAAGTAAAATCATCTTTCCATGGTACCCTATATTTCAATCCGCAGTGTAAGATAAACGTGATTGATCATCAAAGTCTTGAGTACGAAGCAACGGGAGGACTTTATCTCGATGACTTCAACTTTAATACATTCTTGCTGGGAGCAAAAGTCAACCGTCAGACTTTGCCGTTTCGCGGTACGACAAGAATGCAGTTTTTGCAAAACTATATAGCCATCCGCGCAACAAAAGCCCTCTCTAGCGACACCAATTTTAATGTACCAATAAAAATTGGTAGTTTGGAAATGAATCCCAACATTTCGAATATTGCCAAGGAACTCATCATCAACTTTATCAATAATGTTTTAGTGGGTTCCGAAATACCATTCAATAATTATCCTGTGGAACCTGTAGGTCTCGTTCCTAAAAGCATCATTCTTAAAAAGGATTGGTTTATTTTTCCATTTCAAGTGGGGGATGTTGCCAAGGACAAGACTTTTACAGTTAGAATACCTGATAATCCAGATGTTGTTGAATTTGAAATGCATCCTCCTTTTGCAGGAGAAGAATTTTTGACGTTTCTAAAAAATGTAATTAAGTCAGAAAAGGTTTCGTTATTGCAAAGTTTACCACTGAAAAAAATTAGCTGTAAATTCACGAAAAACGAAATCGATCTCGAACCTACATGGGAAAAACTACATTTTCACGAAGATAGCTTTAGAAGTTTTCCTCTGTTTTTAAAGAAACTAAAAAGTTCTCATGTCGTGATAAAAAAAATAAATTCTTTATTAGAACAACATCGCCCGACACAAACTTTAAATGAACTCGAAGAACTGTCAGCACAAGTACTTGCCCAAAGACTCGATGCAGATGAATTGGCCAAATTGTTAATCGCTTTGCTCAAGCAGACTTCGCAAAAAAACCTAAGCGATGCCGAAAAAAAATCAGCGCAAATACTCGCAGAAAAATTGGACGCCGACGCCCTAGCTAAATTATTGATTCCCCTACTCAAAGGCAAAATTATTCCACAAGATTCCAAAAAAAAGGCAGAGGAAGCGGCACAAACATTTTTGCTACACAGTTTAAATAAAATATTAAAGGATGCAAATTTAGCGAATGTACTAAATAAAATAAACGAAAACCTAACAGAAGAAATGAGAGAACATATTTGCGCTAGTTTGCGAAAGAAAACGAAGGAGTTAATGGGAAAAACCACATTAAGTCGTTCTCAGCGAATTTGGTGTAATCGTCTTTTGCTAGAAGATCTCTTTGCACACGAGCTAAAAAAATATCAAGAGATAGAGCTCGGAGAGAGACGTTTATGGATTGGAAAGTATCGCAAGGCGGTATTTGAACAATTGAATATTTCCGCAACAACAACAGTTGAGTTTAGCGATAAAAAAATAGGCGTTTTGAAGTTATTCGAAAATGGCGAACTTTTAAATAGCCAACTAAAAGGAAATGCGAAAATACAAAGTGTAATTCATAGCGATCAAATCCAAAATTCCCAAATAACGTGGCCAAAAGTATCACTAGATCAAACCTCGCGTTTTGTCTATGAAAACCATGGTCATAAAATGGAAATACAGTCAAACAATTTACAAATTGATCTGCAGACTTTGCTTAGTTCCTCTAGCCCAGAGGTCAAAATAAGTGGTAATTTAACGAGTATTCTTTTTACTAAGGGTAGAAATACTCTGCGTTGTTTTGGTTTAAACACCACAAACATGAAATTAAATTTGAAATCGCGCACCATGACTGGAGATTTTAGCTTTACCAAAATAGAGTACGAAACAACGGATGGTAAAATCACCGTTGCTCCAGAAGCAAACACGCGACTACAAATCACACAAAACCAAGGGAATACGTTTCTTTATCTAAAAGGACCTCTCAAACAAATAACAGTAAAATCCGGTCGTGAAGAAATAGACTTTAAACAAATCAAAAGCCATGAACTATCGATTCAATTAGCACCTATTTTTTCTATACGAGGTAGTATCAGTTTTCAGGTATCTTCTCTCGCCTTTCCTGTAAAAATAGGTAAAATTCTAGTTCGCAAAATGAATATTGATGTGAATACTCTTGGTAAAATTAAACTACAAATTCCTCATCTCCAATTGCGAATAGCTCACAATGAGTTGGAGAGTTACATCAAAAAAAACATTCCAGATAAGACAACTTTAAATATAGGTATTTCTTTAAAAATCGAAAATCTCAAACCAAAATCATTGGTTTTCAAAGACTCTTTTGTTCATGTAAAGATGGAACCAAAAGTCACTTTATTTGGTAGTGGGTCTGTCAAATGCAAACCACAAATATCTTTTCACTTGTTAAAGAATGAAAATTTGTCAAAACAAAAAGTTATAGCCGTTATGAACAAGTGCAAGATCGAAGATATTACAAACTTTCCCAACTGGATAGAAGAGACATTCCCTGTACACGAAGAATTGGAAAAGCTCATAATAAAGATATTCAAGATAGAAAAATCTTTATTTCCTAATTTTCCCGATTACATTGAGGACGGAAAATTGACAAGCTTTTCATGGCATCGCGAAGGCGACGACATAGTTTTCGAAATGTCTTGTACTCCGTAATAACTGTTGAAAACAATTTGCTCATTTTAAGTACAAAATAACAATATCCTTGTATCAAATAGACAAGGATATTGTTATATAAAAGGCGTGCGATTACTACATAAAAATGACAACATCATCAAAACCTAGAATTTAAAGTAAGCAGCAACGCGAATCCCTTTTGCTAAATCTATCGCTGTAGTTTTTCCATTTCCACGGTCGCCAACATTGTATATGTTTCTACCTCACAAATATTTATACACTTGCGAAAATACCCTTTTGCTTTTTCGCTGTCGTTGTTGATTAGATAGTACAAACCAATATAGTAATAAAACATTCCAAGATTATCTTCCTCTTCTGCCTGTGTCTGGATCTTTGCTAAAGAAATTTTCTTTTGATAGTACAAAATTAGCCTACTACCTAAGTCTTGCGCATTCTTATCCACCTTAAAAAAATCCGATGATGGTTTTTGATTTATTCTCATTGCTGCTGCAATGGCATGGAGTTTAAGATATGGCACAAATTCGGCATTTGGTGGCAGACGTTTTATTACTCGATTTAGATACGTTAATGCCATTTGAAAATCACTATCAGCGATGCTAAACAGTGCAATGGCCATCTCATAATTAACCAGTGCTTCAGCAGCTACGTATGAGAGATTGCTACGTATATAATTGAAATATTGTCTCGCTAAAGGTAGATTGAGTTTCATGGTTAACTGATTACCATATCCCATGGCTTTTTCCACAAAAAAAGCTCGTATGTTCTTATCTATTATAGAATGTTTGTTCATCGTATGATCCGCCGCAGCTAAATTCTCTCCCCACAAGCAGCGCAGCAGTAAACTTTTTTGAGACATTTTTTGCGTTAGGGCGAAAAGATGAGTATTGCGTTTTGGTGATATGATCGGACACGAGTATGAATTGTATAGATTAGGGGAAAAATCAAAATGTATATCGTCACCTATAAACTTACATAAACGATGCTTTAAGTACTGAGAATATTGTGGAGGGTGATGAGAAAAACTAAAAATGTTGACCTTATTCATCGTTGCCGAAGCAAGACGATGATGACTAATAAAATCGATTTCGTCTACGGAAGTCGAATGAGCATGCAAAGTTTTCACTTCATGTTGTTTTTCTACATTCCAAATCTTTACAGTATTATCGCGACTCGCCGAGGCAAGTAAGGCTCCATCATCGCTAAACTGCAAATGATTTATGTAGTTTTTGTGTCCGGAGAGTAGACCGACCGTTTTGTTGTGCTTGAAATCCCAAAGGCGAATATTATGTTTTTGGGCAACGGCTAGAATAGAAAGCTTAGGATGAAAGGCAGTACAACCTGAATAACTTTTTAAAACCGTCAGTAACTTTCGAGGTTTAATTTTCCAAATTTGCACCCTTGAACTACTGGTGATCGCAATCATATTATTGTTCAAACTGACATAAGAGGCATATTTTTCTTGAAAAGTGCTCACTAGCTTTTGCGATTTTAGATTCCATACATTCACAACATAACGATCGTCGACAGAAGCACAAAGTTGCTTATCGGGACTCACCGTCATGTGTCTTACTACGTGGTTGTTTTCCAATATGCCTATTCGCGAGCGGGTAGAAATATCCCACAGCTCTATATCATCATTGCGATTGGCAATCGCCAGCTGATCTTCCCCTGTAAAAGATATATCAAAAAAACCCTCCCATGGCGTATCAAGCTTTGTCAGGTAACGGCTACTACCGCTGTCCCACAAACCAACCCCCTCGTAAGTAGAACTCGCAATTGTTTTACCATCAGGGCTAAACTTTACTCCATGTGAACCTGATATGGAGTATAATACATTGTTTAAAGAGACATCCCATAGTTTTACCGCAAAACCACTATCGCCACTTGCTAGAGTTTTTCCATCAGGGCTAAAGTCAATACTGAATATGGCTCTATTAAAATCGGTTTCGTTACCTTGGATAATGGCAATGGTTTGCCAATTGTTCGTATTCCATAAACGAATAGTACCGTCTCCCCCACATGAAGCAAGTATCTTTCCGTTAGGAGTAAAAACGATATCGTTTACGATTTGTTTCTTGTCTTGCGAACTACGGTGTGCATCAAATACTTTTATCTGGCGACTCGTTTTTATATCCCAAATCAAAATGCGACCGTCATCGCTACCAACAACCAGTTTGTTACTTAATGGATGAAATGCAACACAATTTAAAGCATTATAGTGCTTGAAAGTTCTGTAGTGCTTTTTTTTCTTCACATCCCATAAAGTTACCAAAGCATCTTGACAACAATAAGCAAGTAACGTTCCTGATGGATCAAAACTTATGTCACGTATGATGTTGTCCTTTTTCAAAAGACCGTATAATTGACCACGATGCCATATTTTGACAGAGTCATTTATGCTAGCCGCGATAAAATTTCCATCAGGACTATAGCAAACTGCGCTTGTGGAGTACTTTGCTGTTTCTTTCCAGATTTGTGTTTTCTTTCCTGTAGATAAGTTCCAAGTTTCAATATAAACATCATATTTACCACTGGTCATTGAATAATCACTACGAGATATTAATAATATATTTTTTTGGGGATGAAATACAACTCTTTCCGCTCCATTTGCAAACGAGTTTTGTTGTCTGCCACTACTCACGTCCCAGAGCTTCACACTATCTTCACTACATGAAGCAACGAATGATCCATCGGGAGAAAATATGACATCTTCTACGACTTTCTGATGACCTTTACGCCCAGACAATAACTCTTTTTGCAGATAGTTCCATATTTCAAAATAACCATACGCGCCAATAACCAGCTTGTTGCGACAAAAATTTAAACTAGTAACGGCGCGTTTCATTTTTGTCAATAACCAGCTTTTCTTCACAACAGTGTCCCACAGGTAGACACAATAGTCCTTGTCAGCATACGCAATGTAACGTCCGTTATTGCAAAACGCTACGCGTTCAATGGCAACTTTGTTTTCATGAAAAATGACTTTACTTTTACGATGTGTATGCCACAGTTGCAAAGTAAAACCACGTGCAGCCACAAGCCTTTGCTTGTAAACATCTATATCAGTAACTGAGTATCGGCCAATATTCCATATTTGTAGTTTTTCGTTTGCAATATTATAACGCAAAACGCCATTGCGTTGGCTGGCACAAAATAAATGCTGCCCACGATCATCGAAATGTAGATCGAAAACCGTTACAGGATTCGATATTTTTTTGATTTGTTGGCCCGTTTTTATATTCCATAAGTAAATATTTTTATCATAACCCACAGATGCAATACAATTAGAATGAAGAGCTACGCGAGAGGCGTTTTTTGTTGACTTACTCCACAGTAAAGCACCATCCTTCACTCGCCAACATTGCAGGTGATCTAGGGCCAAAGTAATGAGTAAACGATCGTCTGAACTCCAATAACACTTGCGTATGCGATCAGAAGAAGCACCAATGCTTCTAGTCATGGTTCCAGAGTCGACATCCCATATACGAACGGTTCGCGAAACGGCAGCTAACCATTTTTTATTGTGGCTGACCGCGATATAATCACTTTTGATTGGCAGTGGACTACGCCATAGCATGCGAAAATCTGGACCAGACATAAGCAACAAACGTGCCTGCTGCCATTCATCACTATCTCTACGGAGTAAGGGCGGAAATGCAGGTAATTCTGGTCCGCATTCGTTAAAGCCAATGGCACGTGCAGCTAACATCTTTGCCGCAAAAAAGTTTTTCTCGCGCAAGTGTCTTTTCGCTTTTTCTAGTAATGTCCTACCTTTGTTGTGGCGCGCGGTCATTTTTGCTTCATGAGCCTTAACCAACGCCAAGCCATGGTCATTCAGCCATAGATAGTACTTACAGCGCTGATACCAATAGTCCATGCGTTTCTTGATATCCGTCTTTACTAGGCGAAGCTTTGTTATTTTTTCGATTTGTTGTTGTACTGCCAGAGGAAAATGTTTACCAGAAGTCACATTATCCCATTTTTGTTGTTGCAGTTCACTATATCTACGAACAATTTCTACGGCTTGCGGTTTGCTATGTCGCGAAAGTAATCCCAAACAATGCACGATTTGTCGTGTCAAAGTTTCATCCGACTGTTGTCGAAAAAGAGTGATTAATGGTGAGATAACGTCACGAAATTCGTCTATGTTATTACGATATCTCCGTGCCATTTCTTCCAAAAAAGTCACGGCGCCATAACGCGCTAAGTGCCCTTTTTCCACCAATAACCTTGACATATGCGGAATCGCACTTTGGGTTAAGGCAATGCGATCTGTAGAGGGCTGTTGCAGAATAAATTTTTGCAATGCCGCACATGCCGATTGCTTGAATTCATCGTAGCTTTCTTCTTCCAGGTACAATGGCTCGATAAATTTGGGATTTAGCACTTTGTTTTTGGGGAAAAACATAAAATCACCATTGCCATATAAAGTGCCATAACGAGGAGCTTGTGAAGCTCCTATGCGTTCATCATTTACCAAAGTATCTGTCATGTAATAACCAAGTTGCGATGTCAAAATAGTACCGTCAGCGCGACCGACCACCCCTTGCAATGCTTGTAACAGAATCGCGGTAAATGGTGAATGTCCACGAGTATCCTTAAATTGTTGCGCGTAAATAGTGGACGTTTCATTTAATTTATCGGCAACAGCTTCGTCTCCAGCCCCAGCTGTAATCACTTGAAAAACACGTCTCTCAAAAATGCGACGTAAATTATTCCCTCCGGGAGAAAAAAAAGAACTTGTTGTTAAATGCGAAAAGTGGGGACGGTATTTCGCTTCAAGTATCGAACCGCTAAAACAACAGTCTAGCACCATAAGTGTATGGCGCGCATTCATTGATTCTAATTGTTTTGCCACTTCCGTTAGGGAGATCATTGTTTCTAAGTTAGGTTTTTGGGCAATATCACTGCTACTATCCGCTGTTACCAAGTAACCAGGTATTCCGTGTCCCGCATAGTAAAAAAATAAAGCATCTCCTGGTTGCACTTTTTGTGCAAGTTGCTGTAATTCGTTTTTGATTGTTTGCTGTGTGATCTTTGGCCGAATGTGCCATTTAACTTTTCTCTGAAGAACACTTGGTCGTTCATCCACTAACAACACAACATTTTGAAAATGATAGCGCGATGTCAATACTCCAGCAACCTCTGCAGCATCAAAATTAGGACCACTAAGATCGGAAAAACGGTCATATTGATTGATTCCAATCACTAAAGCATGGCATTTGTTATATTTAAAGCCGTTAGAAAAATCGCGACTATGACCAAGGATATTTAGACCACCTAAATTACGCTTACGTATCACAATAGATCTATGCGATTTTATACGCTTTTGCTTTGGAGTTAACGAGCTGTCTATAATATCTATCGCATACTTAATGGCATTTTTGGCTTGTCCCTCTTTTACAAGCTTTAACAATTGCCGTCGAAGAATAACAGCTTCGCTCTTCATGTTTTTCAGCGCGGTAAACGCGATAAGATGCTGGTTTACATCTGAAGATTTTAGTTGCGTAACAATCTCATCTATTTGTTGACGAAATTCAGAAGTCATTGATTGCGCAATCACTAGAGAACAGATCGCACAATACAGAATAGGATACAATAGATGTTTACTTTTCATCAATTTGTGACGAGGATACAAACTTTTACAAGCTTGGGAGATATCGTTACTCGAACGCGTATGTGTTCAGTATGAGTACGATGCCTTCTAAAATCTCGTATCTCCTTTCTAGAAACAAAATATCCATCAACTTGTTGTATTCATTTACAGTAGCGACTAGTTTTTCTCCATGATCTTTACTAAATGGATAAAGGTCCTATTATACTTAGTGAATTTTAAGCGAGGCCAAAGAGTTCCTACACCACTTTGATCTATTTCAGGATATACCAAACAGAAAATCTAACAACATTACAATAGGCAATAAAATTAAAACTCCCACAATAACCAAACAAACAAATGAGGTATTAAACCATATCCAAAATACGACTAAATTTTTTACTTTTTTTTGCCAGTATACTTTTTCCATTTGCAACTTGAAAACAGACAACTCAGAGCTACCATAATTTTTGAGTATTTTAAGATGCTCTTTCGCTATATTTATCTCTTTTGAAATCAAAGCAAGCGTTACAATTTTTTCATGACAACGGATTTTATTTTGTTGGGCTTTAGTGTTGTTTGGTTTTAGTTCTATCGCTCTTTCATAAAGAGCGATAGCCTTCATAAAAGTTGTGTACAAGTAAGCAACAGGTAATGATGAGGCAGGCGTCTTATCAAAAATTTTTGAAAAAATTGTTCTTTTCTGTTTAGGTAGAGCTTTTTGCTCTAAGAGAAAGATTGTTGCTTTATTGTATAAATCAGTCGCTTTGTTGGCTAGGGTTGTACTTTCTTGGTGCTCTAAGTAGTTTTCTATCGCCTGTTTAAATTCGCTGATACTTTGATAACGCTCTACTATATTTTTTGCTAATGACTTTTTACACGTTTGTTGAAGTTGAACAGATATTTTGGGATGAAAAACGGGTGGCTTACTTTCTTTTGCAGCAAGTAGAACCAGCCACAGACTCTTACCAGTGTGTGGTGGCCTGCGATGTAAAATTTCGAACAAGATACCTCCCAAAAGATAAACATCGGTACCATATGATATATCTTGGCCTCTTCCTTCTGCAAGCTCTGGTGGCATATAGCAAGGAGTTCCCATAGGCGTTGTAATGTCTTTTTTATGAAAAGTGCGTTGTTCACCATAATTTTTGTTAATCTCAACAGCGATTCCCCAATCCACCACCAATACCTCACCAAAGTCTCCAATCATGATATTTTCTGGCTTGAGATCACAGTGAATTACCCCTTTACTATGTGCATAGCTTATCGCATCGCACACTTTGAGCAAAATTTCTAAGTGCTTTCGTAGATTATATTCTCGTGCTTTCGCTTGTTGTTCTTCGGTTTTTGGATATAGAAGATTTTTCCACGAAATTCCGTTGACAAGTTTCATTGCTAGGAGAAGTTCGCCGTCAGAATTTTCATCTATTTCGTGCACTGGCACAATATTCGGGTGGTCCAAGTAAGCTGTTACAAGAGATTCGGCAATAAATTTATTTTTAGCCACCCCCGGTAGTATTTTTTTTATAACAACTTCCCTTTTTAGTTTTACCTGTTGCGCCTTATATATAATTCCCATACCACCACGATTGATTTCCTTATAATTTTTGTAATCTTGGTGTAATTCAATCTTGGAATTCTTATCTTTAGAGGTTGAACTATCATCAAACTCTACCGCACCTAATTTATTTTTTGTAGCAACAGTTCTACTCTCAGAAAAAGTTTCACCACCTTTATTATCCTGCAGGGTAACATTTCCTGAAAATGTTTGCTGGACACAATTGTTTTTGGAGTCTATGGTTTTGTCGTGGGAAAATGTTTGTGATTTTTTTTCGGAAAAGATAGTTATGTCACCTGAGAATGTTATTTTTTTGGATTTGTATGTATCACGTACCGAATAGTTTTTCACTTCCTGTAAAATTTTTTCCCACTGAGATCTAAAATCGTTCATCTTATTCCCATTTCTAAATTATACATACGAAACCTTGTTGTTTACCACGACATTTCTCTTCATCAACTAAATTAAGCCACAAAAATGGAGAAATGCAATAAAGGGAAGGGTCAATAAAAAAAGGACTTGTAAAATAAGCAACATTTTTCCTAATTTTAGATAGAAATCCATGCGTTTTCCCCTATCGTAAATTTTGATTAAGTTTGCCCTCAAAACAGAAGCTCCTAAGTATTGCAGATTTTCTAATTCATCAATATGGCTTTGTGCCATATAGAACTCTCTTGCTGCTAGGGCTAATTCCGCAATTTTTACATGGCAAAATATCTTATGGTTATGTACAGCTTCATACTGCGGTGTTAACTCAATGGCCCTTTCGTACAAAGCAATTGCTTGAATGAATTTAGAATAGAGTGATGGCAATGGTAGACCAGCGACAATAGAAACTTCAAGCTTGGAAAGCCGGATAATTTCCAAGTGAAATAGACTTCCAATAAAGGCATAGATTAATTTGTATGGCAAAGCAAAAAAAATGTAGCGCAATCTAAATTTCGACATCTGCATTTGCCGCGTTGCTTCATTGTATAGACCAGTAGCTTTATTCGCCAAGGCAACGCTTTGCCTATATTCCAAATAGTTTTCTATTTCTTCTTTGAATTTATTAATACTTTGATGACGGTCCATCGTATTTTTGCTAAGAGATTTTCTACAGACTTTTTGAATTTGGTTCAGGTTTTTTTTCTGCAAAACATCTGGTGTGCCCTTTTGAGCAGCAAGTAAAACTTGCCATAGGCTTTTGCCTGTGTGCGGTGGCCTGCGATACAAAATTTCATATAAGATTCCGCCCAAAAGATAGACATCTGTAGTATACGATATATCTTTGCCTCTCCCCTCAGCAAGTTCAGGCGGCATATAGCAAGGTGTTCCCATTGGAGTAGAGATATCTCTTTTATGGAAAGTGCGTTTTTCATTTGTGTTATTATTAATATCCACTGCAATTCCCCAGTCCATTACAAACACCTCGCCAAAATCCCCCACCATTATGTTTTCTGGTTTGAGGTCGCAATGAATGATACCTTTACTGTGCGCATAGCTTATTGCATTGCACACGTTGAGGAGAATTTCTAAATGTTTCTGCAAGTCATACTGTTGTGCTTTTGCTTTTTGCTCTTCTGTTTTTGGATATAAAAGATCTTTCCATGAGATTCCCTTGACAAGTTTCATTCCCAGGAGAAATTCTCCATGTCGATTTTCGTCTATTTCGTGTATAGGTATAATGTTTGGGTGCTCTAGGTAAGCTGTAACAAGAGATTCTGCTAAAAATTTTTTTTTATCTACCCCAGGTAACATTTTTTTTACAGCGATTTCTCTTTTTAATTTTTTTTGCTCCACTCGATAAATAATCCCCATTCCCCCGCGGTCAATTTCTTTGTAATTGCGGTAATCAGGGTGTGCTTCTGTTGATGTTTTAGTCTCAAGGCCGACATTGCAATTTACTTTACCTAAAGTGTCTTGCGCAGAAACAGTTGCGCCATCAGAAAATGTTTCTTGGGGAGTTTTTTCAACTATTGTACTACTTCCCGAAAAAGTTTTAAGTGTAGCATCGCTGGGGTTTAGCGTTTGATCATCGGAAAATGTTTGTGATTCA
The DNA here is from genome assembly GCF_009002475.1 of Candidatus Uabimicrobium amorphum. Taxonomy (GTDB): domain Bacteria; phylum Planctomycetota; class Uabimicrobiia; order Uabimicrobiales; family Uabimicrobiaceae; genus Uabimicrobium; species Uabimicrobium amorphum. The sequence continues at coordinate 6,337,132 of NZ_AP019860.1, read as the reverse complement.
TTGCTCGAGTAAAGCGTGATCTCATTTGAAAATGTCATTTCTTTTGATTTGTATGTGTGTCTTACCGAGTGTTGCTTAGAAGAATCTCCTTCTATAATTTTTGCCCACAGTAACCGAAATTCACCTTTGTCCATTATCATTCCTTTAAATCTATAGTGGAAAACATATTGCAATTGGAAAATACACACAATTAGTCATTTTTAGATTAGCTACGGATTAAAACAACAGATTTCTTATATTGTTTCACTCACACATAACAAATAGCTACTCATGTATAATATTTAGTAAGTACATCGAATACGGCGGTAACTGTTTTTTACTGTTTTTGTCTTTGGCATAATACGCAGTTTTACTGGTGTATTTTCCCACATCAGTTTTTTCAAGCCAAGTTTTCACCTTGGCGATATCCATCTGTTTCTCGTAAAAGAAAAAGCATAGATGCTCCGTCCCAACAGAATCGTCAAATTGGAATCCACCTTGCGAAGGAAGGATGAGTTTCTGCGTGTCTTCAAGTAGTTTACTGTTTTCACCCGGGTACAGCAAAGTCACTTCGCCTTTGGTGTCGCGTAATAAAATGGCCAAGTGAGTGCGTTTGTGAATTTGTGTTTGTATTTGCAGCTCGTCTAGTTCGTAGATTTCCTCTGTTTCCGCGGAGAAACTTTCAAATTCTTGTTCACCATCGCGTTTTATTTTGAGGTCAATACTAAAAGGCGTGTGGTACACTTGCATATTGACAAGGGCGTGAACTTGCTTATCGCGATTAATGGCGTATAAATTCCATTTTGCATGTCCCTTGGTATGAACTTGGGTTTTGAGATTGTAGTTTTGGCTGAGCCCCTTGCCGCTGTGATCCAGTCTTACTCCTGCTGGAATTTTTGCTAGCCATTCCTTGATTTTTTGTTGCTCTTCTTGCTGCAATTCTTGTTTTGAGCTAAAAAAAACCCAGTCGACATTTTTTTTCAAGTACTGCATGGAGACGAGTATATTTTTGTTTTTTTCTTGCGGGTCGCTGAGCTTTTCAACGGAAATATTTTTACCTTCGCGAATAAATTTGTATAAGTAACAAGGTTTGCTCAAATGAATTGCAAACGGTGTATCTGCAGCTACACGCACATCTTGCCCGGCACAGTCAAGAGTTTCATCTTTATTGAGAACAAAACTGTACGCCGCACCACCCGTAGGAAATACAAAATAGCCAACCACAAATAGCAGTAATACTACGACTAATGTAAGTTGCAGCGGACGTGACGATTTTGCTGTAGGTGATTTTGGCAAGGCTCTAGCACTCTCCACAATAGTCGTTTCGTTTGGCATAATGTAGCGTGCGAGGTCGTCATTCATTTGTTGTGCGCTTTGATAGCGTTTTTGTGGTACTTTCTGTACCGATTTGACAAAAATTTTCTCTAGCTCTTTATCCACGTCCTTGTTCAATTTGGAAGGGTATTTCATTTTGCCACGAGTGATATTAAGGAGAACTGCCAGAGTATTTTGTCCTTCGACATAAAAGTCATTCGCAAGCATTTCATAAAGAATCACACCAACAGCATAAACATCACTCTGCGGGCCAACATTTTCCGCCTGCGCTTGTTCTGGGGACATATATCGTGGTGTTCCCAGTGTCGAGCCTTCTTCGGTAAGGTTTTCTTTGTTATCCATTTCTTTAATGATGCCAAAATCAACCAACCACGAATTACCCTCATTGTCGATAATGACGTTTTCTGGTTTTACATCGCGGTGAATAATATTCTTGCTGTGTACTGTTTGCAAGATGGTAAGTAAATCGCGCGTTATTTTTACACTTTCGGAAATCGACAATTCGTTGTCGTTCATATAATCGCGTAAGGTTTTGCCTTCAATACACTCCATCGAATAACAAAAAAAGTCACTTTGTTCCTTAAAGGTAAATATCTCTGGCAAAAACAGATTGCGGTTCTGGCGTCGCAACTCAGCCAATACCTGGGCTTCCTTTCGGAAGCGCGCAATTTCATCCTCCTCGTAGCCTCCATTTTTAGTCTTGAGAACCTTCAAGGCTTCGATGCGATTCAAGGGAACATTGCGCACACGCCATAGTTGTCCCATCGCCCCTTGTGAAAGTAAGTCCACAAGCTCGTACTCATTTCCCAGAGTTTCCTTGAGTTTATTCAAAAAATCGCCATGACTAGAAGCAAATAAATTTGCTAGAGTCTCATCATTTTGCGGTTGGTTCATTTTCTTTCTACCTTTCGGCTTATCATATTGCTATATTTGGTAACTGTCATGTTATGCATTGTATATTTTTGTTGCTTATTTACAATAAAAAATGTAGTGTTTTTAATCATTTGTAAAAATTGGAATTATCTCATTTGGTAAGAAAACATTGGTTTGACGACTTATTCGCAATACTTCGTTATTGTTAGGTTTGTTCGAACTGGTTGAGTCTAAAATAAAGTTTCAGGAGCAAAAAATGCAAAAAGCTTTGCAATATGTTTTATTAATTTGTATGTGTTTTATATATGCGGACAATGAACCCACAGGCGTCATCACAAACGGAAACGAAATAACTTTTTTTTATGCAAAAAATTCAGATGCGGTGGGTAAAACAGATAAAGTTGTGGGTAATGCCTCAAGAAGACAGTTAGAAAAAGAAGTGCTATTACACGTGGCAAACGACCTCTTTGACGGCGACATTGCTAAAACTTTGGATAGTAAAGAGTTTCATACTGTAAGAAAAAAAATTTATGAACGTGGAGAAAACTACAGTAAAGCGGCAGCACGCGCGTATGCTGCGGAAGCTCTACAAAATCAATATGTCGAAGAATACAAACGCTTGGAAAAATACCGCAAGTTAACATCCTATTCTAACACAACAGGAGTAGTAATTGAGACTTTGGCAACATTTGCAAGTGAATTAACCAGCCTAAAAAAAAATCCGAAAATACGCAAAGCTATAACCTCAGGAAAAATAACGCCTGCCGTACTGAAATTACTCCAGCCAACGCTCGCGCGAAAAATCACGTCAAGTGAAAATCGCCTTAATATACTCCGTGGTAAGCGAGACGCCCACAATAAAATGTTAGATAAAATGTTTTTAGAAGAGGAAAGTAGACAACAAGAACACTTACTTTTAGAGAAAGTACGTAGAGAACGCCAACAAGACTTACAAAGTTTTCGAAACGAAATAGACAAAAAAATTAACAGTCTGCCATATCTGAAACAAAAGGAAATTGTTGATTTGGTCAACCGCTTGATGGAACAACGTGAACAAAAAAATCAGCAACAACAACAGGAACTGGAAAAAAAATTAAAGAAAGAGCTAGGCGACGAATTTAACAAACAGATTTCAGAAATGGAAAAAAAAATATTTTCACAACTAAATCGTCAAAAGAAGGCGTCCATCCAACAACAAGCAAAAGAAAACATTTTTCAGGATACAATGAGAAATATCGAAGATGCCCGAGCAGGTATTTACTTCCTTGCCTCAATATCAAAACTTGTTTTTAAAGATGATACTCCTCAGATAATTAGTACCATCGGTAATTCCTATTTGGATATTGCGCAGTCTGTCGCGGAAATTGATTTCAGTGACTTTGCCAGCTTAACAACCATGGTCGCGACAGGAAATATCATCAATGCTTCCTTAGCAATTATCTCTATTCTAAATAAAACCCAAAAACCTAATTTTGAACAAATCATCTCTGAGCAGTTACAAAAAATTAATGAAAACATTGCCAATTTATCTTACGAAATGCACCAAAGATTTGACAATGTAGATTACAAACTAAGAGAAATATACTATGTTACTTCGCAAAACCACAGGATTTTACAAGACGTTTTAGCTGATGTACAAGCAATACAACAAAAAGTGGAGAACATAAATGTAAACATTTTAAAAATAGAAAATTCTCTCATTGAGCTAGAAGAATCCATTGTTCAAAAAATATCAAATCAGATGCAGAAAAATATGGAAAGAGAAGCGCAAGTTGCTTTTACGGATTTAATCAAAGAGTTTAAAATTGATCTAAAAGAAGAAGATCGTGTTATCATGTCTGATAATATGAAAGACAAATTCGTCTATGCACTATCGAAATACCAAGCCTTAGCAACAGAGCACTCTAAAAATATCTTTCAGCAGGACATACCATACGCTGAATTTTATTCGTCTTACAAGGATATAAGAGACAAAAATGAGACAGCAAACTACACTCTATGGGAAAATATCTTAAGCCAAACAACAGATCGCCACTTCTCTCATTTTATTTATTTGTTCTCTGGAGCACAAACGACGCAAAATAAATATGCAAACCCATCTAGTTGGGTCTATGCGGGAAACAACTTTGCTAGGTTTGTCGCCAAATACCCCGACACGTACCTACAACGCGAAACCTCTGCCGGTAGAATTAATGATATTTTGAGAAGCGGTTGGCACATTCAAGATGGCATCTCCTCCATATCTAAAGTAAATATTTTAAAAGACAATATCAAAGCTTACCGCAATGCCCTCGCTCAGGTAAGAGAAGAAATCAATCGTCAAATTGACCATTATAACAACACGCAATTTTTTGCTTTTCATCTATGGCAAGGTATCTACGAAACCACCGAGATGCCATTTATACCCAACAAGTTGATGTTCAACGGCAAAGAATACCGAATTTCGACCACACAAATGATGAGTCTACCCAGTTACTATAAAAAAGCCTTCGCTCTTGGTTACGACCTAAAGTTTACGGCAAGTGCAAAGTGGAGTAATACACGCAAAGAAAATATTCTAAAGCAACAGCGCAAAGTCATAAAAGGTGGACTTTTTGAAAATGACAAGATAGATCTTCGAAGCGTAAAAACCGGTGAAAAATACTTTGGCGTTTTGGATATTGATGTCAACGTTATATTAACACAAAACGGTCGGGAAGTTCTTCATACGTTTAGCACGAAAACCACAGAGGAAAAGCACTATGGTGGTGAAAATAACAAAAAACCATATAGTGCTATTAGCGAAGAACAAGAATTTATAGCAAGTTGGCCGGAAATAGAAAAAAAAATAGCGTATAATTTACAGTTATCAGAGTTTATAGACCATCCTGAAGCTGACACAATAATTTCAAGTAACAAAGAAGTAAAAGGTTCTCTCTCCTATGCTAACACAAATGTACATGGTGACTCCTTAATCACTGTAGGGGATTCATTTAGCGGTAATTTCTCCCATTTGCGAAGCAAGCTAACTTTAAAGGCGGGCAATCAGATTACCATTTTACCTCAAACTCAATTTGATTTCCGTAATGGAGATGTTCATCTCACGATTCACAAAAATCCAGCAGCACTTATGATTTCGGAAACTTTAAAAGAACGTCGTAAAGTAATACTGTATGGCGATAATAAAGTGATACACCTACCACAGCCCGTAGGTAAACCCGATATGGTAGACATAAAAAGCGTTAAAGTCGCTGATCAAGGTATTTTACAATCTGAACAAGTCAAAAATAATTTACGGCGTTTGACAATCATGCGCGGCGTATTAAAAAAATATGCAGAGATTACAATGCCCGCTTCTTTATCCATGGGAAGTCTTAGTAACTTTTTTAAAAAGCAAAATCCAAGTAGACTTCCTAAAGCACAAGAAGTACAAGAACTTTTCGACATACACAAAGAAAAACTCTTAAACACCGATACGCATAAAATATTTGATCGGGTTATTTGGGACCCGATCAATAAAAAAATAGACCTTTTTGAAAAGCAAGCTACAAATATCATGCAGTCTATTGAAAATCAGACAACAAAGGAGTCACGCATTGATATTCAAGATGTGGTAGAACAATTGATGACAATTAAATCAGTGCACCATATCCATCAAGTAGCAAAAGAATAAACCCGCAACATCATTATTGAATCCAGAAAACCACAGAAAGAAAGGCACAGAGAATTTTTTAGATAATCTATATGCGAAGAATCCATGCATTAACTTCGTACATTTCTCTGTGCCTCTTTCGTTTATCCCAATCTTAAATTCTCTAAACAGCACGCGCCAAGTCATGACACATTGACTTACCATGACTTTGCAAAAACTGCAGCAGATCGAACAGGGTCTCTCGCTGTTGTTTGCTAAAATAGAATGTATTATTCGTCAATGGTAGAGTATGCTCATAACGTTTACTATTTTTATTGTAGTGCAATATAGTGTGTTGCCAAGAATCGTAATCCACCCCAGAAAAATCCATCCACGACAAACGACAGTGGTCAAGACGAACTCCACAAATGTAAAATCCGATAAACATTTTGTCTTGTGAAATTTCCAGTTTGTAGCAAATGAGTTTTCCCCATAAATAACAGCCAAACATAATCAGCATACACAGCGGAAGCATCAATATACGAAAAACACCACTGAGTATAGAAAGAAAACCGATTATAGTAAGGATAGATAAACTATTAATCGCTTGGAACGCATACAGTATTAGTAGCAAAATACATCCGTACACGATAACGCGAATACTTTTTTGAAGATACTTCTGCAAATCCTCCCTGAAATTAATATTTCGCGCAAAATCTTTTATTGTGTGTCCTAACTTCATGTATAGAGTTATTGTATTGGGGGTATCACTAATCGATAGTTGAAACTTCTCGTCAAGTTTTTGACATTTTTTCACAAATGCTGCGCCGTAATGATTCCACATATCTTTCCTCCTTAAGTTTTATTTTTCAATACGACACATCTTCTTTCTAATTCTACTTCTATTAATTTAAATTACGAACATCACTACCAAATCTATGTTAGAGATCATTTTCTTTTGGAAATTTTATGGAAACGATCTATTTTTGCACCTTAGCGACAATGGTTTACAATTGTAGAAAAAATATATAAAATAAAATTTCAAAATAAGACGTGTCATCAATTAAAGTTTTTTTAAGGCGAGACCCATGAATAGAGTAATCGTATTGTGGCTACTTCTGCTGTTTTCTTGCTATGCGCAAAACGACGAACAAATGTTAAGAGTTTTAGTCAAGGAGTTACGTAATCCAGAAACAAACATCGAGGCACTTAAAAAGCTCGAAAAAATGGGAGAAAAAGCGCAGCGAGTAGCACCTTTATTAGAGGTGTTGCAAAAAAAAGCGCTACGCCAAGGCGATGAAAAACTCTTTTTCCAACTATTCAAAACTCTACAGCAAATAAAACCCGCACAGCAAATAAAATCAGCACAACAAGAACTACCAACTCAACAAAAAACGCAAATTACAAATGTAAATTCTGTTGAAAAGATGGGTAAAGTAACGATTCAAAAAGCCCGCGAAGCGTACCGTAGAGGTAAGTGGCGTGAGTGCGGTACTTTGGCAGGTTTTTGTTTGCAACAAATTCGCAATTTGAGCAGTGATAAAAAACGATTTACGGCGATGATAGATGTTTGCAACCACCTAATTCGTTTGGCTTTGTTAAAAAACCCTTTATTGTGGCAATATCAACCACCCAAGAAAATCAACAGTGTTGACTGGGGACTAGGAAATACTGTGGCTTACAGCTATCGAGATAGCATTCTATTGTATGACATTTCTTTACAAAAACAAATAGGTGCATTTTGCGGTGATGGTTCAGAAGTTCAGAGGTTGGCATGGGCACCAGATCACAAGCATATTGCTTTTACTGATAATAAAAATCGCGTACGCATATGGAAAATACAACCAAATACAGTGCGCACGCTGTTTACTGCGCAATCTGTTATTGAAAACATAAATTGGCACAAAAGTAATGTACTTGTTGCACAAAGTAAAGAAATCGTTCATTTGTGGAATATGACAGATAATTACAAAATCAATAACATTCAAGTTAGTAGTTCTTTGTCATTGAATCACGATGCCAAGTTATTTGCAACAGACCGTCAAATGGGAATCGCTGTAAACGGTAACGTTTATCAAGTAGGAACAGGTCATGATTTTGTTGCGCCTAAATTTCATCCTCGTGCTGATAAAGTGGCTTCATTCGATAATAGTGCGACAAATGCACATACTATCAAAATTTGGGATGTCAATTCTGGTAAAAAAAGAAAATCTATCAAACTCGTTTCCACTTTACAAAAAGATCTAGATGACTATGTTGATGAGAGCCTATTACATCGTTATATTTCGTGGAGCCGCGATGGTAGGTTCTTGATTTCATTCGATGGAATGCTAATGGTATTGTGGGATATGGAGCAATACACAATGATTGCTTCATGGCAGCATCGTCCTGTTGTTAGTGCTTCATGGAGCTCTGATAGTAAATATTGCGTAACGACAGACAGTAGCCATCAAGTGTACTTATGGGACATTGAAAAACACAAAAGTATCGGATCTATTACTCACGGGCATCGCAAAATTACCTCTTTGCATTGGAACTCTGATAACCGAAGTTTTTACTCCAGTGATAACACAGGGAGTCATAACCTGTGGTCAGTGACAAATTGTCACCAAGCGAGATGGATCACCTCTAACAAGGGATATGAACCTCGTGAAAGTATTGACCGCACCCTTATTGCAAACAAAGTCGGTGTTGAAAATAATAAGATTGTGGTACAACGCCGCGACGGAAAAGCCCAAGTTTTTGTTGGTAGTGGTGAACTCATGCAGTGGAGACCTAACAGGTCCGAGCTTGCTATACTAAATCAAAATACACTACAAATTTACCATGGCGCAACGAATCGCAATAAAATTTACAATGGGCCTACACCAGAAAGTGAATGGATAAATCCATATCCGTTGGCGTTGAGTTGGAGTCCGAATGGTAAATTTTTGGCATACACAACCAGCACCGATGTTGTGTTGTACGATGGTAAAAGTTTGACGTCCATAGCAAAAGGTTCTTTTCAAAATACCAAATTGCAATGGAGTCGCGATAGCTGCATTTTGGCATACGCTCTTACAGATAATAATGATTACAGTAGTGTGGTAAAATTGTATAACACGGTCACTAAAACAACCCAAAATTGCTATCGTGGTGAGGATAAAATTTTACAACTGGCCTATGGTGATCATCTCGTTTATTTTACCAATAAAACCCTGTACGTTAGGAACATCAACAAAAATAAAATCATCCAACAATTCTCCATTGCATCCGATAATACTCCCATGCATGTATGCTGGTCTAAAGATCAATCAACTTTAGCTCTTTGTGGTGTGAAAGCTACGCTACTGTGGAATAGCAATACCTGGATACCCCAAGGAGTTATTTACAAACACTTCATTGCTCATCACCAAAATTTTCTTGCGTTTATCGACAATGAAAGTCAGCGAAAATCTTCTTCTTCTGAAGAAGAAAATGTCCCACCACAACTTTGTGAAACCACTATTTACATTTATGATATGCACAAGAATCGCTATGCTCAAAAACTAAATGCACATAAATATCGGCTTACAGCAATCAGTTGGAGCACCGATGGAAAATTTTTAAGTTCTGCTGATGAAGCAGGGTATATTTGTTTATGGAATGTTGCACAGCCATCACAAGCACTTATTGTCACTTCCAAGGAACAACAAAATAATGATATTACTAGCGACATCGTGGAGGATCCATTTAACGATGGTATCCTTTACGATGAGTCTTATGCTACATCGCAAAACAAAGCGGTTATGTGTAGCCATGATGGTAAATATATTGCGGTGTTACGCAACGATGAAATCGAAGTGATTGACGCAATTAATTTTTCGTCTGTAGCGAAGATTAACACGAATGATAATGAAATCAAAAATGCCGCGTGGAATCCTGATAAAAATGTATTGGCGTATTCCATGAGAGAAGCAATGTACTTGTGGGATGTTTCCAGCAAAAAAAATACAAAATATATTTACTTTGACCACCTACAAAAAGTGAAGTGGAGTCCAAGTGGCAAATTACTTGCAACAGCATCAAAAAATGGTGCCATTTATATTTATGATACTACAGGCCAAAAGCAAAACGCCCTTAGAGGTCACTTCGATGCTGTATCTGATTTTCAGTGGCATCCCAATAGTCGCCATCTCGTTAGCATCTCGCAAAATCAAGATAAAAAAGCGCTTTTATGGGATACGTATACGGGAAAAATAGTTTCGACTATAGATATCGGCAAATCGATAAATCACCTTGCGTGGTCATCGCGCGGTAAGCGCATGGCTTTTTGCACAGATGCGATGGTTTATCTATGGGATGGCGAGGTGAAACTACTTTTAGATGATAGTGACTCTACATCGTCAAATACTTTTGAATTTATTGCGTGGAACAATAGTGATACCGCAATAGCTATTTTAACACGTAGCCACGAAGAGGCATATATTCTTGACGTTAATCATCGCCAAAAAACGAGTCTTACGCCACCAGGAGAGCTATATCCAAGTGCCGCGCAACATAAGAGTTTTTGGAAAAAATTTACTTCCGATGGTTATGACATATCGGAATTTGTTACATTGGACAACAACTACTCTTTTTTGTGGAAACGCTATAATGGTTACATTTATACTAGGTCACACCCAAACTCTACCAGCAATAATGCCCAAATACGTTTAAACCATCCGCAAAAACTGCTTTCGCATTCCTGGCATCCACAAGGTAAAATTCTCGCCTACACAGGTGAAGATGATAGTAAAGTGCATTTGTGGAAAAAATCTAATATTCGTCATACCTCAGTGACATTTCCCATAACATCTTCTTTCCACAGCCCGGATGGTAAATATGCTTTGCTTCACCATAATGAATTCATACACATTATCGATAGCAAAACTAGCAAAACTCTTTTAAAACTAACAGGTAAAGTTAGTACACGATGTTGGGGACCCTTTAGTCGTAAAATAGTTGCTATTGAAGACAATAATAACATCGTATTGTGGGATATTTTTTCCAAGGAAAAAACGAACGTTGGTTATCATCTTAACGCCCATAGTGTACAATGGGGTGCATCACAAACTTTCGTGTCTATATCAACAACAGAGATTAAGTTATGGAGTAGTGGTAATAGTAATAACACCGCGATTATTCAAAACCTGCCAAATAACAACTTTACTTCTGCCGCATGGAGTAAGGACTATAGCAAACTAGCTATTGCAAATACTTCAAGTCTTTGGATATGGAATGTACAAAAACATCTACTCGAAAAGGAAATACCACTACAACTAGAAAACCCTATTTCATGGATAGGCTGGAACTACAACAGCGATAAGATCGCATTTCTCAGTGATGTATTTGCAGACTCAAATGTTCATATTTGGAATATTTCTACGGGTAAAAAAATAGCCACGCATCGCTCTTTTAACGCAAATTATTTTGCTTGGGCACCACACCACGACATTTTTGCACTCGCAAAATTTAATATGGTATCGATTATAGACCTCGCAACAAATATCAATGTCGCCATTCTACAAGGCAAAGGTACTCTCTGCGGTTTGCAGTGGTGTCCTGCAAATAGTTCGCTATACACAACAACTTTTGATGGAACACTGACACAATGGCATATCCCTTCTTCATTTAACAATCTCGTTCCTGTCAATTACGATTTTCAATCTTCACGGATCAATAACTCTGGAAATCTACGTTGCTTGTGGTGGGCAGATAAAAAAACGTTGATGTCCTCATCTACTAAAGAATTGCGTTTTTGGGGAGTAGACAACAAGCAGCATCAAGTTATATCTCAAGATGAACAATTGTCCGTAGCTGCTGCGAATGATAAAAGTGTAGCGATAGCAATTGGCAATAAAGTGAAAATTTACCACCGCGCAAACGGCCTAGTGCATGATACCTTGTCGAAACACAAAGCGCAAATCACTGCTTTGGCCTGGTTACAAGATAGCTCTTTCCTAGCTACCGCGGCACAAGATAAAACGGTCTATATCTGGGATACGAACAAAAAAACTATGGAAAAACAGTTTTCTCATCCGCAGCAAGTTATAGCTGTTACGTGGTTCAAAAATGGTAAACAACTACTAACAGCAACGCGAGATAATATCTATGTCTATGACGTTGTGACACAAGAGATCGTGCACAAACTTCCCGGTGAACGTATACAGCATGTGTCGTTACATCCTGATGAGAAGACTCTTTTTACTGTGGAAAACGGAAATATCAAAAAATGGCACATCGGTAATCTGCGACACGAACTGTTTCCTAGGGAAAAACAAGTGCCTTTGTGGTATCAAAAACTCCGTATCAAACGAACCGAAAACAGCGACAGCAGTATATTTAATTTTTATAGCCCACTCCAGGGAAGTCTATTACAACAGGCATTAAACTATAAGCCGCGTGCAGTAACCGAACATTTGTTTTTGGGAAAAGTCCAGGAAGATTTGCAATTTATTGATTTTGTCAACAACAAATAGAGATAAGGAAAATCAATGCGCTTAATCATTTTTATTTGGTTAACATCGGTGCTTTTTGCACAAGATCTAGAAGAATTGATCTACAATCTCGAAACGCACAACGATGTAAAAAAAATACAAACCATCAAGCAACTGCAGAATATGGGAAAAAAAGCCCGCTTAGCTCTACCCCAATTGAAAAGTATTTTTGCAAATGCGGCAAGTAACAATAATAAATCTGTTGCCGATGCCGCTCTTCTTGCGATTTTTACAATAGAGCCTCAGGCCGTTCATCTATCCGCAACCACGTCTTTAAAAACAAAGCCAATAAAACAACAACGTGTAACCATACAAAAGGAAAATATAGGCGGCTTAACCATACTTGGTTCCAGTCGCGACTTTGGTCAACGCTTGCGCTATGGTAAACGCCACGCTCTGATTATAGGCATTAATAAATATCAACACCATTCTCATCTTAGTGGTCCCAATTTTGACGCTGGAGAAGTGGCAACAGTTTTGACAAATCGCTATGGCTTCGAGAATGTAATTTATTTATGCGACACTTTACCCACCTCTGTATACAATAACCAAGATTTGACGATAAAACAACAAAGTGCAAATCGCACTATTTACACATGTAAATACGGTGGAGAAAAAATTGTTGTTGTGAACTACGTTACCAAAAGATTCGTTCAGCACTACCTGGATTCTATAACGGCGAATGTCGGAGATAACGACGCGTTATTTTTATTTTACGCAGGACATGGAATTCCGGGATACATGGTGACTGCCGATGGTAAACAGCAACAAAATAGCCTCAAATTGACAGCTATTGCGGAGCAAATGGCCACGAGTAACGCGCGCCATTGTTTAATGGTCTTAGATAGTTGTTTTAGCGGCTCTATCTTACAGTCGCAATATCGGCCAAAGTTACAGGGGTATACTACGAATAAACTCGAGTTTGCCAGCGGTGCAAATATCGACCGAGTATTTCGACGTCGTTCTTTTCAGGTAATTACTGCCGGAACGGGAAACGAAGCTGTCGCCGATCAGTTAGGTGTCTCGACCAAGTATGCACAGGTAACAGGTGCAGGCGAACACTCCCCCTTTTCAGCGGTGTTTTTACAAGCGATCAAAGGCTTAACTGGACGCGTTGATGGAACACAACTTACATCTGACCTTGGCTATTACATGATGACAACGTTGGTAAATGACGGAAGAATAGAAGCCTCACAAACGCCACGCTATCGCAGTTTAGCAGGAGACGGTGACTTTATGTTTTTTCCTGCGTACAAAGTACTCAATCCAAAATTATTAGAGCCATTGTATTTAACAGATGACTCTTATGCCGACTTGAGAGGCTCAGCATGTGAAGCTCTTGAAAAATTTATCCAAAAACAGTCACCGCAAAATCGTCGCCCTCTGACACGCAGCTCTATTGGCCATGTCAGTAAACTGTTAAAAGATGAAAACATTAAGGTGCGCAATACGGCATTGGCCTTTATAAATCAGGCGGCCGAAAACTACGGTCGCGACCCAGAATTTGCCGATGTTGTCTATTTACTCGTCAAAATGGCAGATACACAACCTCGATTAGAAATACATCATCAGATAATAGAAACCATTGGCTATCTAGCCCCTCACACTTCTACCCACGCAGTCGCAAAAGTAGCTAGCTTTGCACAAAAACTCAAAACACAATGGCAAAAATATGACAATAAAATACTGCCACGGAAAGTTAAATCTAGGGTTTTAAAAGTAATAGGCAAGCAACAAAAAACTACCCCCAGCAATCTCCAACAACAACTTCAATACTGGTTGTCTATACAGCGCGACTATTACTGGCTTGTTACAGATGGTATTAAGCTCGCAGACAAATACAAGGATAGCAAACAAAAAATAACCAAGGACGCCAACCTAGTTTTGGATAATGCAGCAAAAGAATACCAAAATGCCCGAGACCAACGCCGTAGTTACATGGAACAAGAAGAGTCGTATCAAAAATGCGGCGCATACGCCGGTTATGCGATGGAGCTGCTAAACGAAATCGAAGGAATGGAAAAACTAAAAGCGCGCGCAAGAGGTTATTGTCGTTTAGCATTACTAGAGCGCTACAAAATATGGTGTTCGCCTGTCCCAGATTATCGAGGGGATTTAAAAACGGTTTCGTGGCAGACAAACGCAGATGGAAGTCTTGACATGGCAATGAATCAACTAGCGATCACCAGTATATGTCTCAGTAGCGATAATAAAAAAATTGTTTCGGTATGTTCAAACGGAACGATAAGAGTATGGAATGCGGAAAACGGAGTACAAATCGCAAAGTTAACCAATAAAAATTGCAATTCGGCTTCGTGGTCACCCGACAACAAAACCATTGCCGTCGGTTGTAATGAGGGTCTTCTACTGTGGACCCCTGAACTTCATCAACAACGATGGTTAAGTTCACAATTGGTACATAATGTCTCCTGGAATTCCCGTGGCAATTACATCTGTGCTACCAACGGAAAGCGCATCTATCTGTGGAATGAAAATGGTAAAAATATCGCGAATTTTACATCCCCCAGCTCCGTAAGCCATCTTTCATGGGCACCTGATAGCAAAAAAATCGCCGTTTGCTACCAACAACAAGGAAAAAGTCACGACGCCATTGATATATGGGAAATCTCCCAAAGTAAAACTCTTGTGACGATAGATTGTCCTTCCTCAGTGACCTCTTTATCATGGAGTCCTGATAGCAACCGTATTGGCTTTGGTTCGGATTACGTTGCTTATATTTGGAACATTACCCCATTACAAGAAGTGGTAGATTTTGATGTGCGAAGAAAAGATATAGCGAATGCCAATCCTGAAGTAGAAATCTTTGCCATCGCATGGAGTTCTCACCAACGACACATCGCATGTGGATACCAAGATGGTATTATTCTCATTTTAGACGCCAATACCGGTAAAGAAATCTATCGTATCGAGGCGCACACCACTGCGGTGACATCTCTACAATGGAATCGCGATGGTGATAAAATTATTTCCGGCTCAAGAGATGGAACCGTACAGATGTGGAGAATACCACTCAATGAAATTCCATCGTTAACGTTTAACGCAACCTCGACGGAGGACTACATTTCAGATGTACTTTGGAGCCCGGATGGTCGCAAACTTGCATCGGCAGCAGATTTTTTACAAATTTGGAATAGCCAAGGCAAAGAATTGCAAAAATTTATTCCAGCCAAATCCCCAATAAACGTTATTGCCTGGAAGGCAGACAGCAAACAGCTAGCTTGTGCAGAAAATGGTATGATCACGGTTTGGAATAGCGAAACAAATGAAACGATCAAACAATTTAAAAATGCCCACAAAGTGTTATCTCTCTTTTGGAAACAAGACCAATGTTTAGCACTGATTGAGGTCGATGGATTTATTTTAGAAGTATGGGATATCACGTCTAATACAAAAGTGAGTGACTGCTTTTACGACTGGTCAGGGATGTCTTCGATTACCTGGCATCCCAACGGCAAAAAATTTGCTTCCTCATCATGGGATAAGTTCTTATGCATTTGGGATGTCACAACAGGTGAAGTAATTGACAAAATAGAGTTAGACGCCTTTTACAATCTCGCTTGGAGCCCGAATGGCAAACAAATCGCTTGCGGAGCGAATAATCCACGGAAAAAAATCCATATTTTTGATATGGCTTCACAAAAAATAACAAAAACTTTTTCTGGCCACGAAGCACCAGGAATTATGGTCACGTGGAATGGCGAAGGCAACAAATTGATATCGACGTCGCGTAATAAAATTTGCATCTGGGATGTTGTCACAGAAAAAGAAATTACCTCATATGAGTTTAAGAACGCTTCTCAGCCACGTTGGCATCCACAGCAGGATATAATAGCACATATTACAGAGATTGATGCGCGCATTTTTATTCGCAATATAAAATCTATTCGCAAAATTGTTCGCGGCGAACAACAGCCACGATGGTTTGTCAAAGCAAAAAATGGACAGCTAAGAGCATCCGATATAGCACTTTCACCGTATACCAACGAATGGTTTCTAAAAACAGCACTAAACACACATCCACAAAAGATTACTGAAATATTATTTGAATATACAATAGACAGTAACATGAGACCACAGAAACTAGATCCGCTGTATCTATGGGAGCAAATAAAAATAGACTAAAACCTGATTCTAACGTTTTTGGTTAGTACAAAGCCATAGTTTAAACGTGTTATCAAATCTTTACTCCCCACAATTATTTTTTATTGTAAAGTGAAACAGCGAGCGTCGTATTGAAAATAAAACAAGAAAGGAGAAAAATATGAAAACGCTCGCAGTCGGAGCTATTAATGGCTACCAAAAATATATTTCCCCATACAAGGGCTTCTGTTGTGCGCATCGTGTGTATCATGGTGAAGATTCGTGTTCACAATATGCGAAAAAAGCGGTTGCGGAACATGGTTTGTGGAAAGCGATTTCCAAAGTGCGTAAGAGATTTGCGGAGTGTCGTGAAGCCAATAGACTAATAAAACACCGCGCCATGTTAATGAGCCAAGAAGAAAAAGAGATAGGTCTTAACGACATAGTCCAAGGAATTCGCGTAATTAAGGAAGGTTGCAACGCTGCAGTCCACGTATGCGATCTATCGCTCGCGTCTGCGGATTGCTGTTCTTCCTTATAACAGTCCTCACTTCAAGCATTGCAACATACGTTGCAATACGATACAATATGACTTAACGTTGTATCACCACAGAAACGCAAAGAAAAACAAATGGAATGGACGCAACAATACGTTGACCATTTTTTCCTTTCTCTGTGTCTCTGTGGTTCCATCTTTTCATTACAACAAAGACCACCTACACACAACAAAACACCAAAATCGAGGAAATCGCACAATGCAGGAAGCCTTTCATTTATATCGTCGACGCTTTGAAAAACAAACCCAGTACCACCCCCCTAAATTTTACTACGAAGAACAAATTCCCTCATTATGTCAACGTCTCTCCTCGCAAGAATTTACCGAGCTATGCAACACACTACGCGAACTCTCACAACTTTCCTTAGCCTATCTTCCCCCACACAGCAACCGACGTAAATTAGAAGAGCAATTCATACAAGCCCTGCAAGGCCAAGTAACGGAGTACCAACACCGCAATGAAATATACGGCGTTGTCGTCCACCCCCAAAACAAACAAGCCCACATAGTACAAGTACTCACGGCCACCGAAGCAAGCGAAAACTACCAGTTTGACTTTTC
Organism: Candidatus Uabimicrobium amorphum; assembly: GCF_009002475.1. Classification (GTDB taxonomy): domain Bacteria; phylum Planctomycetota; class Uabimicrobiia; order Uabimicrobiales; family Uabimicrobiaceae; genus Uabimicrobium; species Uabimicrobium amorphum. The sequence continues at coordinate 6,319,620 of NZ_AP019860.1, read as the reverse complement.
TTTATCAGACTATGAATTACCACAAAGCTACGAAAGTAAACTACTGCAAATCGCCAAAACGTTATCACTACCTCCGGCCAAATATCGTATTGCAATACTCCCCGAGTCAACGACAAATACAAATGAACGAGAAATTTCCGGAAATTCATTGGATATCGCCATCGCCATCGCCCTATGGGAATGCTGGCAACGCTCCATACTGCGTACCCCGATCATCGCCACAGGGATCATAGATGGCGAAAAGTTACTTGAGGTTGACTACTTCAGCGAAAAGCTCTCTTGTGTCAGGGAAAAACAGCTGTACTTTATCGCACCCAAAGCGCAGAAACAAAATACCGCTTCTTCTTACACCAAATGGTGCGATCATTTTAACGATGTCAAACAACTGCTAGGCACCAATCCATTTATTGCACAACCAGTCGATTATAGCCAATTACAAAAATCGCCTTTCATCGAAGACCAAGCACTGATAAACAAACTGTACGATGTGTCCATTTACACCGAACAGTGCAATAGCCCCGAAGTACAAGTTCCTGCCAAAGTAGATCTTCACCTAGTTGCCAACTATATTGCTGCACATCTATCATACAACTACAATATTATCATCGATGCTCGAGATGGTGAGCTACACTTCACCTCGCCAAGCCGCCATTTATGCGAATACGTTAGTCAATGCGAAGAAGTTTTGTGGATCATAGTAGATCACGACGGTAATTATACGAAGGAACTCCCTTTTGCCACACGCCACATCACAGTTCGCTACGCACAAATGAATGAAACTCCACCTTTTGCCCTGTGGCGCTGTAATGCAACCCTAGCAGGCTACAATGAAAAATGTCTCACCGCGCTCAACCAAGAGTTTTTAACTCAAGACATGGCCTTTGCCTGTAGTGACATAGACAACCGCGTCCAAACGCCACAGGACTTTTTCACAACACCGCGCTCCATCCTATTTTTATACGCGCAAAATGCCACGCTCTTTCCACAAATGCAGGCTATTTATCACCAGTTTCTCACTTCGCGCAATGTCATTCCACTGTGGCTAGATATGAATTTACTTCCCGAAGCGGCACAAAGCCTCTCGCAAATCATCTCCTACTTCCTGTCGTGTACCCGCGAAGAGAGCAAAGACATTTGCAACAGACAACTCGTTATTTTTGCCCAAGTGGCCACCATAAATTCGCAACAACACAAACAAAAAATATTGCAACTTCTCGCCCAAGCAAAGCAACAGGCAAACATCACCATCATCGCGAACTTCTACCAAACCCAGGCATCTTATGGCGACTTCAAAGAGTTATGCGCACAATTTGCCCACGCGCGTCCACTTGCCGAACACCACAGCTACACGCGCGTACAAGTTTCGCAACAGCTTGAAAACGTAGACAGCAAAAATATATACGCGCTAGCACAAATGTACTGTGGTGTATATCGTAAAATTTATTTACCCACGCAACAAGACATTCGCATCGGACGCAAAGGCTACCACAACGATATTGCCATAGACAGCCAGTTCATCTCACGCCAACACGCGACCATTTGTTTAAGCGAAGACGGTAAGCAAATAAATTTGCGTAATTTTTCCGCCCATGGGAGTCATTTTCATAAAAGTAAAATCGCCAAAGGCGAAACGCAAGACTTCACATTGCAGCAACAAAATACATTGCAAATGGGAAGCGAACGCGTTGAAATTATCTGTGCTCGTTCACAGCCATCCCTCACAACGATCGACAATCTTCCGCAAACACAACAAAACACCGTCTCACTCAGTATTTGTTCAAATCCACAACAAATGGACACCGTGATCCAGTGGCTACAAACGCATGCCCCGCAAATATTTTGTGCCGTCATAAACCGTGTGCTCTATCACACCCACATCCACGGCAACGCGCGTGATCCGCAGGCTAAAATCAATTTACGAGTGCACCGTGATGACAGTAAAATCACAGTTACCGTATCGCACAACGGTGCTGCTTACGATTATGCAACCGCGATTGATTTCTACTGGCAAAACGAAAAGCTATGTGCTCCCGCAACTAACGACGACTACATACCGTTTTTGCTACGTAACGCCGCACATATCGAGTTTGACTCTAGCGGTCACCACATTACGATCGTACACGAGCATCATGACTTCGCAGCCATGACCAGAAACAGCGACCAGTTCCCCAAAACTAAGGAAATTGCCGCCACGTGTGAAGTCATTCCCATCGAAAGTGCACGGTGGTTTTTGCGTAGGTTGGGACATAACTTTGGTGTTGTCGGATATAACGAAGAGGATTTTTATCAGGTGTACATCATGTATTTGCTACTACACAACCTACATGAGAGTTGGTATGAAAAGGTGCGGCACTATTTTGCGGTCGAGGAACAGGGCAAGTTTGTTGAGCAACTACGGCTCATTTACACACAAACACAGGTACAGTAGTACTGTCTACTTTGTATAGAAAAGATTTTACCACAGAGACACAGAGAAAAGGAGTAAAAGCTGTTGTACGTTATTTTTCATAATGTATACTTCAAGAAGTTGTGAGATGCTTCAAATATAGATGGAAGAATAACTATAACACTTTCTCTGTGCCTCTGTGGTTCAAAACGTTGTGGACGCGACAACCAATACGGTAAATGAAAAAGATTTTACCACAGAGACACAGAGAAAAGGAGTAAAAGCTGTTGTACGTTATTTTTCATAATGCATACTTCAAGAAGTTGTGAGATGCTTCAAATATAGATGGAAGAATAACTATAACACTTTCTCTGTGACTCGGTGGTTCAAAACGTTGTGGACGCGACAACCAATACGGTAAATGAAAAAGATTTTACCACAGAGACACAGAGAAAAGGAGTGAAAGCTATTGTACGTTATTTTTCATAATGTATACTTCAAGAAGTTGTGAGATGCTTCAAATATAGATGGAAGAATAACTATAACACTTTCTCTGTGACTCTGTGGTTCAAAACGTTGTGGACGCGACAACCAATACGGTAAATGAAAAAGATTTCACCATAGATTGATAAAAAAACGTGAAACTTTTAAATAATTGCCATATAATAATGGCAACTTTTCTGCCATAAAAATGGAGGATGCCATGACATTGAAAAAAAATTTTCACGTACCACTTAGTGAAGAAGTGTACGGAAAACTAAGACAACAAGCAAAAAAATCGAAAAAACCAGCAACAGAGATAGCGCGAGCAGCTATTGAACATTGGCTTGCCGAAAAAGAAAAAAGAGATTTGCATAACGAAATAAAAAAATATGCTCAAGCCAACGCTGGCACGGAACACGACTTAGATGACAGTTTACAAGAAGCCACCATTCAATTTTTGATAAAGGAGGAATAATTGCAGCGTGGAGATGTCTATATTGCGGAGTTAAAACCTCGCTCAGGCTCAGAACAACAAGGACGAAGACCAGTAATTGTTGTTTCTCATGATGGATTTAACGAAGTAGAATCATGGAGGTCGATCATCGTGGTTCCGATCTCTTCTTCTAAATCGAAAACGCAAAGAGGGCCTACTGTTGTTATCATAGAAAAAGATGAAGCGGGGCTAAGCAAACAGAGCTGTGCGCTATGCCATCAGGTAACAACTTTAGATCGTTCAAAATTAGGTAAAAACATAGGGAAATTAAAAACGAGTACTCTTTGTGAAGTTAATGAAGCCCTGAAGAAAGCCATGAATTTGTCATGATAAATACGACAATGCGAGATCAAATCGTTTTTAGCCTTACATTTACTTTCTCTGTGCCTCTGTGGTTCAAAACATTGTGGCCACGACAACCAATAGAGTAAATGAAAAAGATTTTACCACAGAGACACAGAGAAAAGGAGTAAAAGCTGTTGTACGTTATTTTTCATAATGTATACTTCAAGAAGTTGTGAGATGCTTCAAATATAGATGGAAGAACAACTATAATAGTTTCTCTGTGTCTCTGTGGTTCAAAACATTGTGGACGCGACAACCAATAAGGTAAATAAAACCAATACGAGTAAAAAAATGAAAGCAAAAAAAATCTACTACATTCACAGCAACGACAAAGTATATGAACTACGTAAACGCGGCAACAAAATTCGCGTCTACTTACACCCACAGCCGAGCGAAGAATTTGTAGGTGAGTTGGCACGTGATATGAATCGCATCATGGAAACGGAAAAAATCTGGGAGTGGCAAGGCATCGACTACCTAAAACACGCACTCCCCTCACAGATGCGCACCTGGATCACACGCGGACCGACACCCGATGAACGCATTGTCATCAACCGTTGGTTTATTGAAAAAGGCTTCCTGGGTGACATTGCCGCAAAGAGTCACTTGTATATTGGTCTTGTCGAAGGAATGCGCGATTTATTCGCTTTTGATCGCCACAACCTTTACACTCCGGATCAAAACGGTAGTGTCGATTACGTGCGCTACCATACAAAAAAATATCGCCGCGTATGGTGGCAGATCGCGCTGTTGCTTTTTGTATTGCTTTCTACAGGAGCTGCAATGCTCACAATGCGCACGCAAGTTCCCAGTTACATAGCACCTCCCGATATGATCAGCGTACACGATGATACTGCACAAGACGCCGTATCAGTAACTGCAAGCATTGAAAATGACGCCGACGGCAAAAAAAACAATGTGCTTGCTGTCGTAGGGGAAACCGAGACAGTACGTTGCGTTGTCGACGCCGAGATCACACGTTACCAGTTTAGTCGCGACGGCAAGCGCGTGGCGATCGCTACCATTGATAAGACCATACACGTATACAACACCACAAATGCACAGAAAATCACCCAGCAATCACTCACGTTCCTACCTCATTTGCTGGCGTTTAACAACAGTGGACGCACCCTCACCGCGATTTCTGCAGAGCGTGAGGTGTGGTTATGGGATTTGTTGCTGCAAAAACAAATCGGTGAGGTGTGGCAAAGTGAGGGCGTTGAGTTTGCGACAACAGTGAACGCTCTCAAGGTAAACACGCAAAAAATTTGGGCCACGGGAGAACAAGTCATCCTTGTTTCCGATGATCATGGCAAAAGCTGGGGCTACTACGAAACCGAAGCGCAACTTCACGACGTTTACACTTATGAGGACCAAGTATGGTGTGTGGGTGAAGATGGTGTGATTCTATACTCACGCGATGGTGAGTATTGGCAACAACAGCGCAGCCGTACTTTTGTGCATCTCTACGCCATTGCCGGCAACAAACAGCGCCTATGGGCGGTGGGCGAGCGCGGGGTTATTTTGCACAGTAGCGATGGCAAAACATGGCGCGAGCAAGCTAAAATCAGTGACGAAAACTTACACGCCATTACCGTCACGGCAAATGGAGAGAGTATTTGGATTGCCGCCGACAACGGTATGATTGTCTACTCCGTGGATTCCGGTGCCTCCTGGCAAAAACGCTTTGTCGGACCACGTGAAAAACTCCAGGCGGTTTCTTGTAGTAACGACGGCTCAAACGTGTGGATTGCCGGGACAAATGGACGCTTTATTTGCAGCGATGACCGTGGTAAAACATGGACGCATAGCTACCTGAGTGGCAAAGAGCATATACACGCCATCGCCAGTGATGGTGACCGCCAAGTGTGGTGCGCTGGGACAAAAGGTGTGCTATACTATTCGTCAGACGCAGGCAATACCTGGGCATTGCGCATCGCCAACACCAAACGCAACATCCATTGTGCGCAGTTTGCCAATAACAAATTGTGGCTAAGTGGAGAGAGCAACGTAAGTGAAATGAGCGGATTTCCCACCGCCATACGCAATGTTAGCGTGGGCGACGATGCGATTTACATCACCACCGATCACACCTACCGCATTGCCCTCGACAACTTCGGTGATAATTTCTCCCACAGCCAAGCACAAAAAATCACCGAAGGACAAGCCCTTGTCGCCTGGAGTCCACGGGATCGCGATGTGACCGCGATCTACCAGCAAGGACAGATCACACTATGGCGTTGGGGCAAAAAACGACGCTCATGGTCATGCGATCCACAAACTTCACTGCTGCGTTTTTGCGAAGGCAAACTCGTAAGTGCGACACAAACGGGATTGATCCAAATCTGGGACACCGCAAACGGCAAGGAAGCAGAGAGCTGGGACGTAAAAACACCTGTGAACAACATATGCATAATAGACGATATTGTCTACGCGCAACGCAAATACGATGGCGTTGTGTTAATGCGTGACCGTGATAAAAATACACAACAACTTCCCACTGCAGAGCAACAGAGTATGCAACAATCCCCTGGTTTAACTTGGTGCTCCGCCGGTGTGCTGTATCTCGCAGACGCTAAAGTGCGTTTATGGGGTGCTGCCGAAGATGAGGAGGATGACTGGGGTGACGAAGTGGAAAGTACACCCGAAGTTCAAAAAGAATTTGCCGACGATGCAACAACGATTGCCAGCGATGGCGAAAATCAACTGGCAACACTCGACAATGACAACACACTACGCATATGGAACATCACAACAGGTGAAGAAATCGCCTTTAAACAGCTTTCATCTTCCGTAAATAACTTACATTTTATAGATAATAAACGCTTGCTATACGCTGGCGAAAATACCATAGGCCTGTGGCACATCACCGCAGAAAAACCACTAGGCAAAGCCACACCGCGCATTGCGCAACTGCAACACGCGATAGATGCTCCGCAAAATGTCATTGTCGAGCGCGAATTTACCTGCGAATTGCAAGTCGTCAATAACGGCAAAATCAGCGCCCACGACGTAGAAGTAATCTGCACGCTACCCACAGGAATCGAACTCGTTAGCGGAGCGCAAAAAACCACCGACAGTTACCGCATTACATGGGGAAAAACCGCCAACATTTTCACCCGCACCGTGGCAGGCAAAAGCGAAGAGAAATATACATTCCAATTACGCGCCACTACCACAGGAGAGAAAAGAATCGGCACTCTTCTACGCGCCGCCGGAGAAGAACTCACCACACAGCAACTAAACATCAACATAAGCAAAGCCGCTCCCCAAGGTTGGGAGAATTCGCTGTGGGAGTTGTGTTGGAATGCGCAGGAGGAGTATATAGACTTTACGGTAGAGGAGTGGGGAGCATTGTCGCACGAGAAGCAGGTGGAGTTAGCGCGTAGTTATCAGGAGTGGTATGCGCAGGAAAAAGGGTTGGAGTTGACGAAAGAGATGGCAAGAAGCGGTGCGAAGTTTGTGTTGAAAATGATACCGCCGGGAAAGTTTTGGATGGGCTCACCGCAGGGAGAAAAGGATCGCGAATATGTCGAAGTGCGACATAAGGTGTGGGTGAGTGAGGTGTACTATGTGGGGGAGACAGAGGTGACACAGGGGCAGTGGTCGGCGGTTATGGGGTCGAATCCGTCTGTTTTTAAAGATGTGGGGTTACAGGGGCCGGTGGAGGACGTATCGTGGAATGATTGCCAGGAGTTTTGTGGTAAGGTGGGGATGAGGTTATTGACGGAGGCGGAGTGGGAGTATGCTTGTCGTGCGGGAACGACGCGAGCTTACAATTTAGGAGATAGTATAGATACGGATAGAGTGAATTACAATGGTGACTATCTGTACAGAGGAAAAAAAGGAGAATGCAGAGAAACAACAACGGTGGTAAAAAGTTTACCCAATGAAAATAGCTGGGGTTGTTATGATTTTCATGGGAATGTGTGGGAGTGGTGCAGTGACTGGTATGGTGATTACAGTGTAGCTGAGCAGAAGGATCCCAAAGGCTCACCACAAGGCTCGTTTCGGGTGTGTCGTGGCTGCAACTGGAACGACGCTGCCTGGTTCTGTCGGTCGGCTGTACGTTCCGGGAATTGGCCCGACCACCGCAATGGCAATCTGGGTTTGCGCCTCTGCGTTTCGGGTGCGAAAGTCAAGTAACAGTTGACTTGTATCCCTTTGCTCTTTTACTTTTTTACCCTTTGCGCGACGCAAAAATGGACTACACTAGAACAGTAAAACAACATATGTATGTAGTTTGCCTATAGGTTTACTATGCAGTCTATCTATAGAAATACCTATGGGCATCTCTATAGACAAACCTATAGAGCTACTGGCAGTCCTCCTCCAGTATGGGACAAAAATTCCTATAGGAATAACCTATAGCGCATCACAGTTGCAAACTACCATTTTCTCTGTGCCTCTCTCTGTCGTAAAATCTTTTTCATTTGTTGATATTGGCTGTCGTGTCCACAATGTTTTGAACCACAGAGGCACAGAGAAAGTCAACTATGATAGTGTTGTCCGTCAAGCTATATTTGAAGCATCTCACAACTTCCTGAACTATGCCTTATGAAAAATAACTTACAACAGCTTTTACTCCTTTTCTCTGTGTCTCTGTGGTAAAATCTTTTCCTTACAAGTAACAACAGCATTGCGCAAATTGCTAAATTTACCAAACTAACCGAAGAACAGATACTCCAATTGAAATCGCATTGCAGTAAAAAAAATAACAGACAACGATTACATTTATATGCTACTCTAATTGCTAGCTAAAATTCGCCAACGTGTCATCCCCATGAAAATGGGGATCCAGCAATATAGTTTTTTCACTAAACTGGTTTGCCACTTTCGCGGCAATGACACAAGTGGCTGTTAAATAAAACGTTAAACTTCTAGCAAATAAACTCAACTAGCAACTAAGGTACGCTATTTCGTCAGTACAATCGTAGTCCATTTTTACGGCAAAGGTAAAAATGTAAAAGGGATACAAGTCTACTGTTACTTGACTTTCTCACCCGAAACGCAGAGGCGCAACCCCAGATCGCTACCGCAGACGTCGGGCCCGTAGTTGTTGCGCTGAGCCGACCGACAGTCCCCGGCCTTGTAGCTCCAGCCGCCGCCACGATTCACCCGTTCCGAGCCTTGTGGTGAACCTTTGGGATCCTTCTGCTCAGCTACACTGTAATCACCATACCAGTCACTGCACCACTCCCACACATTCCCATGAAAATCATAACACCCCCAACTGTTCTTATTGGGTAAACTTTTTACTACCGTTTCTGTTCGTCTATACTCTTTTCCGTTATGATTTACTTTATCCGAATCTATACTATCTCCCAAATTATAAGCTCGCGTCGTCCCCGCACGACAAGCATACTCCCACTCCGCCTGCGTCAATAACCTCATCCCCACTTTCTTACAAAACTCCTGACAATCTTCCCATGATACCTGCTCCACAGGCCCCTGTAATCCCACATTTTTAAAAATAGACGGATTCGCCCCCATAACAGTAGACCACTGCCCCTGCGTTACCTCCGTCTCTCCTACATAGTATACCTCACTCACCCACACCTTATGCCGTACCTCATTATCTTCGCGATCCTTTTCTCCCTGCGGTGAGCCCATCCAAAACTTCCCCGGTGGGATCATCTTCAACACAAATTTCGCACCACTTCTTGCCACCTCCTTCGTCAACTCCAACCCTTTTTCCTGCGCATACCACTCCTGGTAACTACGTGATAACTCCACCTGCTTGCCGTGCGACAAAGCTCCCCACTCCTCTACAGTAAAGTCTATATATCCCCTCTCCGCATTCCAACACAACTCCCACAACGAACTCTCCCAACCTTGGGGTATGCTGGTACGCCACAGAGGTGCGATAGCTATGATACTCACTATGAGAATACAAGCGGCCAGCGCAAGTCTTTTCCACTTGCGTTCGTGACCAACAACGGGAATGCGGTGGATTTCTTGTAAGCGTACGCTGTCTTCTAATGCGCAGTGTTTACGCGCAAAGATCTCACGCCAGCGCGGTATAATTTTATGTGCGCGTAGTGGCTGGTCATCGCGAAAGCTAAAGCTTGTTTTTTGGTGATAGCGTTCCAGTTTTTTGCGTAGTTGTGGTTGCAATGCACGTGACATGTGTGCCGCAAATGGGGTATTTTCCCCGCGAAGGTGAAAAAGATTGTGGCTACGGTAGGTGATGTCGTCTTTTTTGATGTACAAATCGCCGAGCGGTTGTAGGTGCTGTATCGCGTCTAACACTTGTTGACGTTCTTCGTTTTCCAGGTCTTGTTGTAGGTGAGTGCGTAGCCACTGTGGCATCGCACTGTGGCGAAACCACGGTAAGCGCATCAGGCGTAGTAAACGTTTTTCGCTAAACAGCGTCGTGGCGTTGTCGTCACGCATATGCCCGAGATATAGCGTTGCTTTCCAGTGAATCTGTGGGTACACGGCACAGCGTTGTAGCCAGCGGTAGCCACTGTCGTCGAGGTATTCACGCAAGGCTTCTTGTAATTCGCTAATTTCCTGCGGTTTGGGAGAGCGTTCTTCGATCCAGCTTTCGCTGTCTTCGCGCAGACACATTGGTAATTGTGCGTCCCAGGACACAACATCGGTTGAGCTGACCTCTTCACCGGCCATCAGTCTGGCGAAGGCTTCGACACCGATACTGTTGGTGGAAAACATAACAAAGTCCATCTTGGCTAGCGACCATTCGCGGTATCCCCAGTTCGAAGTAGGTTCTGGGGTAAAAAACGAGCGAATGTCCCACTCGCAAAAACGCTCTACCCACGGATAGACTTCGTGGCGGAATGGATCAAAAAAGCCTGTGCTCGAACCAAAAATGAGTAGGCGATGTTGGTAGTATTGGTAGGCCATTTGCGCGAGCGACGCACCGCGCTGTCCGGCAGCATCGTAGCAATAGCGTGGATCTTCGTTGTAGTACATGATCTTGACAATGATACCGTTTTTTTGCAAATGCGCGAGAAGCTCTTGCGCCCACTGTGCGTTGTGGTCTTGTACAGCGTTGCGGTCTACAAGTGCCAGGTACTCGGGTGCGAGGCGTTGTGATTTGTAAACTGGAGTAAACATTCCCGCGGCATCGGCGGTGGCCTTGGCGGTCGCGGAAAAATCGAGCTTGTTGGAAAACACGTGACGGCGTTGTTGTAGGGTTTGCAATTGCGGAATGTCAATGGTCTGCGGAAAAAGCGGCAGTGGATTTTTTACCTCAAGGCGTTGCTGCTCCTTGGCATTGGCTAACTGCAATTCGCGTTTGTTACCGTAGTAGAACTTTTGCCACCATAGTCGTTCTATTGCGGACACTGCCACAATTACCACCACAAGCCACAACCACAATGGCAACGGCGGAGTGATGATCGCCGCATAGTTTTTATTGGCAAGTTGCGAAAAAAAGCGATATACCGCAATCGAACGCTGCGAAAGAGTGATCTTTAAACGAATACTTTCACTATTGATACTCACCAATTGCTGATAGCTCTCGTAGTTATTGTGTTGTACTTGTAAGTACCCTTGTTTTTGCCGTGTGCGAAAGTGAAAGGCAAACGTTCCCTGTGCTGTCGTTGTCGTTTTTTGCCCGAGAAATTCAACTTTGGCGTTCGCCACCGTCTCATTACCAGCGTCCACCACTGTCCCTTCGAGACGATGATCTACAAGGGATTGCAGTTGTACCATGATATCACGTGTTGTGGTGAGATCGATCTCCTCTTGCCATGCTTGGTAGTCGCGATGTTCCACTTGTAAAATGGCTCTCTGTAGCGTTTCGGCAAATTGTACGCGATAAGCATCATCGACAAAAGGAACGTTCTGTCCTTGAAACGTCACCCGCGCGTCAGTAACGGACTTTTCTTTCTCCCCACTGACCTTTATCGTTAAGTCATGCCGCACAATTTTCTTGAGTGCAATGTCATACACTTGTCGCGGTTTGCTTACGGTGATGGCCTTTTCTACCGAAAAATAACCATCGCAGCTTGCACCTAGCTTCAACTCTTTCTCATCGGCAATGTACAATGAAAATTGATAGCGACCACTGTCATCTGTTGCCAATGTTTTTCCCGCAAGTGCCAAGGTCGCATTGGTGAGTGCTTGCCCTTTGTCGTCACTTACCTTTCCCGAAACTTCAAGTCGTGATAATACAATGTTGTCAAGCTTTATATGATGCTCTCTTTGCAGCTCAAGATTGCGTTCGACCAAACCGTTGCCGTAATCAACGAGTACTTTGACCTCGCGTTCACGCGTGGACAACGTAGTCGCAAAATAACCATTGCTCCGAGTAATGAGCTTTTTATTGGCCACACTCACCGCGATATCGGCAATTCCACTATGATTATGATCCACAACAAGCCCCGAGATAAGATACGTACGCGGTAAATTCCACCATGTATGTAATAAAAATGTCACCACCAAAAACATAGCCGCTGCGAGCCAGCGTCGCCACCGCATAGGCCGTGGCTCGTCGCGAAGTACAACATCGTCTTCTTCGACAACGACCTCATCAACAGGAGTAATCGCCGCGCAGAACCGCGGGAAATAGGTGCGAAAATTCTGTTGTTGTTGTGGAGAACTACACACAATAGGTGCGATATAGTTCGTCAGCTTCGCAATAGTGACCTCATCTTGCTCAGCAGCAAGCACAATCAACACCGACTGCACGGACTGCATCTGTGGAATCGTCGTGGTGAAGCCAAGTGACTTTAGTTGTGAAAGCAGTTGCGGTAAATTTTGTTGTACGTTTTGTACCTTGACCTTGTCCATCTTGTTACCCTGACTACGATTAATTGTCGACTGTCCTATAATAACGTCCAATTATAATAGATGCGATGTTTGAAAATCAAAAATAAACCATAACTCAAAAAAATATGCTACCTCGATTTCTCAAGGTAGCAGCATGGTCTTTACAATACGAACAAAGTTATAAAACTTACAAAAAATTTATCCATTTTTTTGTTTAAACAGTAATCCGTGGTTCTTATCTTCTTCAAGTTCTTTGTTAGGGTAAAGGTTTAGAAGAAATATTAAGGATGTAATTGATCCTGAGAGTACTTGATGGTCTCCTTTTTTCTCTTGCGCTGCTTTTTCAAGAATCTTTTGACAACTATCTATGCGCTGCTGCCAATTTGACCATAAATTTTCGAAAACTTTAGGTGAGCTTGTTTTGTAGAATTGAGGCCGTAGGCTGTCTCGATTAGCTGCGTTTTTAAAATAAAAGGAATAGTAGATATCATCGCGACCTGGTAAAGAATTAAGTGCTTGTAAAACCACTTCTGGATTTATCAAACGATTTTTTTCTAAAAAGTTATTTTGTTGCTGAAAATAGGTAGGGTAAAATATTTTAAAGTATGTTCTTAGCAACTCTCTTTTTTTATCCAAATCTTCTAGTCGTTGTTGAAGTTTCGAATCGCCTTTTTCCCAGCGTTTATCAAGTAAAAGCTTTCGCAATTCTTCAAGTTTACTTTTGATACGGTAACGGTCTTTATGCTCTTCTAGACGTTTTGCTACAACACCTGTATATGTTGTTATTTTTGTTCTGGCGACTAAACTTCCTAAGCAACGAAACCCGGGTTTTAAGACAATCCTATTACCGGCTTCTAAAATAATCTTTTTGTGTTTTGGTATGTTAAATCCGTTTTTGTCGGCACTAAGAATGATATTTTCTTCTGCTTTAGCATACCATTCATCTTGTACCGTTGCAGAATTATTTACCACCATATATTCACCGAGTGTTGTTTTTGCATCTACTATGGTAGGATTAATTTGATGGTTAAAGTTATCCACAAATCTCTTTTTTCTGTGAAAATAAAATCCCGAATCTGCTATAGGTTTAAGAAAAGATGATCGCCTAGCACTCATAAAATAAAAAGGTGCTGAGCTTCCAAATCCAAGAGCATAGTAGTGCCTGTAGGGGCTGTAATAATACGATTTTCTGTCGCCTTCTTTGATTAAAGACTTTGGTACTTCTGAGTTATGGCCAAATTCAAAAAATAATCGTGGAAAGTGAACCAAGCCTAATCGAATACCTGTTTTAATGTATTGTGGTAATTTCTGATCAATATTAACACTACGGATATCTTCCTGCCCACCAAATCTTATTTGCCCCTTTTCTAACTCATAACAATGTAACGTACTAAAAAAATCTTCTTTGTAATCAGAGGTAATTTTTAAATTACTATCATGTACATTTTGCCAAAGAATCCACCTATTTTGCCTTATGTCAGAAATACTCTGTTCGCGATATTTTTTGTACTCGTTTATGAGAGTCTGTTTCGGATGATGCTTTGCATATGGTTTGTCTAAAGTGTCTATTGAATCTGTTATAAAAGTGTCTATATTAAAATTAGAATTTTCTTCATTGTAAAGTTCTTCTAAATAACTTCTATCTGCCAGTTTAGAATAATTAAAGTCTTGTTGTTCGATTGTTTGGTAAATCTCAACATACTCTCGTAACAACTTTGTTATCAGACTGGCACTAGGGAAATTTTTTAAAAAGTCATCTAAAGCTTTTCCTACACGTAAAATTCTGTAGCACTCTTCGTTTTCACTGGGATTCAGAAAAATTTTATAATATTCGTCTTTTTTCTCTTCATATTGGTTATTTGGATAGGAGTTATTATACATCGCGATAGCTCTAACAGCATATGTTGCTCCGAAATCCCAAGCTTTTATATTGGGTATTTTCGAATATTCGCCAAACAGGATTCTATCAAAGTATTTTTCTTGATCTGGATTGTAACCGACCTTTTTCTTTGCCTCTTGAATGAGCACATTCCAATATTTAAAAGGAATCTTTTTCTGCGGATCTTTTAAAATGTTGTCAATAACGCTATCTAGTTCCTGAGATGTTTGGTATGCCGACTGCACTGATTTCTTTAGAGACATAGATTCACAAGAGATCAAAAAATTTCGGTATTTTTCTTTGGCTTCAATCAAATACTCTACTTTGTTTGCAGGTATCTTTGTTATCTTTTCTTCGAATTTATCTTTTCCTGTCGACAGATTGCCAAATTCTTTTGCCAATTCATTTTGATCTTCCTCTTGCCCTCTTGCCGAAAAGCTATCCATCAGTACTGTCGTTCTATCTTGGAGAGATCTGATTTCCTTCTCTATGTCACTCAACTTTGTTAAGATTTTCTCCTGATTGATTAAGATTTTCTTAAGCAGTGCGAAGTTGCGTTGTGTGCTCTGATGAATATCTGTTAACTTTGCATCCACTACATCAAAACGACGATGCATGCTCTCCGAGAGCTGAATAATTTGTTCGCTTATAATACCTAACTGTTTCAGGACTATTTCATCTACAGATTCCTTTTCCATTAGTACATTCGCAATTTCAACAGCTAACATAGCATAGTCTAATGATAAAGCCGCAGCGCCTACTTCACCGTATCTACTTATATATGTTTTTGCGTTTCTGTGTATTCGTACCGCATTAGTAGAGAATTTACCTACCTTTACAATCCGGTCTCCTAGTTTTTTTAACGTCGGATCGTCGGCCATGTTTAAAATACTACCTAATACATATGAACTTTTTTCAAAGTTATCAATCTGCATTCTTTCATATTCGTCTATTCGTTGACGAAGGTTCGCCATTAATTCCCCGGTTTGCTTTCTTTGCTCATCCTCCTGCTCTTTTTGTTTAATTTTGAGAAGTTGTAGAACCATTTGGTTGGTAACTTTTTGTCTTTCTGAAATTATATCAAGTTTGGTATTTGTTATCTGTGCGGTTCTGACAACTAAAGTACCCACATTTTTTATTTCGCCGCGCGTACGTTCATGCTCTGCTACTGTGACAGACATCATTTTGCCAACCTGTGTTTTAATCAAGTTTTCTATATATTGTCGATTTTTTTTACTGTCTTCTTTTAAAGCGCTTATTATGTATTGAGCATCTTTACTTGGAATAAATGGTATGTCACTTGGTGTTATATTTTTTTTATATTTTTTCAATTTTTGAACATAGTGCCGAACCATGTTATTCACTTTATCGTATTTTGTCTGCCGTCCGGCGATAGTGGTCTTTCCATACACAAAATTTATGAATTCTACGCCTTTTTCAAACACCAAGCCTCCTAGTTTTGCAGATTCTAATGTAATATATAACCATGGTACACGCTTTGCGAGAGCTTCGCCGACCTCTTCAGGTATGTGTCCATCTAATGTATGCACATCTTCTGCCCATTCCTTTATATATTGACCTGCAAACCTAAAGACCTCAGCCGTTTCTCTTTTTTCATAGCTATGCTTTAAAGAATTTGTAGCGTGTTGTCGTAAATGTTTGTAAAATTTGAGGTTTATTTCTGTATCTTTTTTTTCTGTTAATCCGTTTGAAGAGTACTTCTCGATATCCTCAGTAAGTGTTTTCATTATTTTTTTTGCTGCTGGGTTGTTTGGAACTTCACTTTGTTTAATATCAAGGTATTCTGCTACTATTTTTTCTTTTTCTTCCAGAATTTTGAGTTTCATATTCATAGCAGCAAGTGGATCAGTAAAGGTCATGGATGTCCCTTCAACATCAACATCCATCCTATCAGCACTTTCCTCTAGGCCATTTTGGGCGTTGAGAGTTCTGGATACTAGACATAAAAAAATCAGAATGAAAATGTATTTCATATTGTTTCTCTCTATAGTTATTTATTTCCGTGTATTAGAATCTCTTGCATATTTTTTATTTGTCTTTTTATATTAGAGATTTCCATAGTTTTCTTATAAAGATTTTCGTTTTGTAATTTTAAAAACTGAATTTGTTTATTTTGCTGCTTAATTTGTTGGTTTTGCTGAATGGTATACAAAGTGAGTTCTTCAATTTTCTGTAGTAACTTAGCTTGCATTTTACCTATAGGAACCCCTTTTGCCTTTATCTCTTCTTCAGATGGTATATCAGGAAGATGCTTGTTTTTATTGATTTGCTGCTCAACTTCCTCTAGAGGCATAAGTTTGTAATCATCATCAAAAACAAAGTCCGCCCAACCACTTTCAACCACTATTTCGGTAGCAATTACTTGCCCATTCACCGCCAACTCGTAGTTTTGGTGAGGTTTGCAATTGATCCCTACCTGATTATTATCATTCCATTGCAAAGCAACTTTTTGTCCACTCACAGTAGTACCAAGAGCACCACCTTTGTAACCATAAACAACAGGACCACTACTGGCAAAGCCATTAAATGGCTTTGCTGGGTGATAAACTCCTACTCCATGAGCCGCATCTGTGTACAATAAAATATCGTTGTTGTTCGTTTGAACTGTACTGTGAAAGTCACTTTTGCCTTTTACTTCTAAGCCTTTTGTAGCAATAATTTCACCATTAACAGCCAATTCATAATGTCCAAAAGGTTTACAATTGATCCCTACCTGATTGTGGTCATTCCATTGCAAAGCAACTTTTTGTCCACTTACAGTAGTACCAAGAGCACCACCTTTGTAACCATAAACAACAGGACCACTGCTGGAAAAGCCATTAAATGGCTTTGCTGGGTGATAGACTCCTACTCCATGAGCCGTATCTGTGTACAATAAAATATCGTTGTTGTTCGTTTGAACTGTGCTGTGAAAGCCACTTTTACCTTTTACTTCTAATTCATTTGTGACATTTAGAATACCATTTACATTTAAGTTACTGTATACATGGACAAAACCATCGGTAGCAACATGTATTCTTTTTTGTCCCTTTGTTACTATGTTTAGACCATAATCACCACCTAGATTTCCAATAAACGGTGCATTGCCGTTTTCGTGACCTACTTGCACGCCAACATTATTTGCCGGATAGGTAACAAATTTAGCAGAGCCATGAACATGCAGTTTTGCAGTAGGTTTTGTAGTACCAATGCCTACTCGTCCAGAGTTATCAGAGAAGAACGTATATCTATTTCCTACTCTGTCGTAAAGATAGCAACCAGCCTCTCCTCCTCCTATTTGCCATTGGTTACCTTTTCCGTTGTACAAGTAAAGATTGGCACTATTACCTGTTGTCTTTATTTTGACATCTCCGCTAACATGAAGTTTTTCAGTAGGTTTTGTAGTACCAATGCCTACTCGTCCAGAGTTATCAGAGAAGAACGTATATCTATTTCCTACTCTGTCGTAAAGATAGCAACCAGCCTCTCCTCCTCCTATTTGCCATTGGTTACCTTTTCCGTTGTACAAGTAAAGATTGGCACTATTACCTGTTGTCTTTATTTTGACATCTCCGCTAACATGAAGTTTTTCAGTAGGTTTTGTAGTACCGATGCCTACTCGTCCAGAGTTATCAGAGAAGAACGTATATCTATTTCCTACTCTGTCGTAAAGATAGCAACCAGCCTCTCCTCCTCCTATTTGCCATTGGTTACCTTTTCCGTTGTACAAGTAAAGATTGGCACTATTACCTGTTGTCTTTATTTTAATATCACTATTAAATTCCTGAGCAGTTAATAGTAAACTGAAAATAAAAAGAAAAATAACAATTCTGTACATAGTTTTTCTTTCTGTTTTAAAAATTTCAAAAATGTTAACTAATTTCATCCAGAGACAATCAACTTGTTACTTTTATCTCTTCTGCAGCGCAGGAACTGAAGTCTATTTCCTATAAAAACTGATTTGTTTTTGTACTGTTATGCTCGAAAAATATTCTATTCAACAAAAATTACTCATGAAGCAATTGCTGCAATAACTTTTCAACGTTGTGTAAACGCTGTTGCGTTTTTTTTCTCTGCTGTAAGTTTTTTATGGGCGTAACCGACACGCCGCATACAAATATCCGACTAAACAGCTTTTTTTTGAAAAATATGTGCATATGGATAAAGCGATTTCTGCTCTTGGCGGATACGCCCATTTGTATTTAATTTAATTTAATGACCTACTTCACTTCATGCACATTCTCTTTAGCTTCAGGTAAAAATTGTAATATGTAAAATCGCTGCAGTATAAAAATTATTTTGGATTACTTTGTGCTAATTTCTTTCACAAGTTTTTCTAACAGTTTAATTTTTTGGTCTTGCAGTTCCATTTTTTGATTTTGAAATTTGATTTTCTTTTCCTGATTTATTGTATACAAAGTAAGCTCTTCAATTTTTTGTAGTAACTTAGCCTGCATTTGACCTACGGGAACGCCATTTGCCTTTATGTCTTTTTCTGACGGTATATCTGGAAGATGCCTATTTTTCTTGATTTTCTGCTCAACTTCCTCTAGAGACATAAGTTTGTAATCATCATCAAAAACGAAGTCCGCCCAACCGCTTTCAACCACTATTTCAGTAGCAATTACTTCACCATTAACCGCTAACTCATAGTGTTGGTGAGGTTTGCAATTGATTCCTACCTGATTATTATCATTCCATTGCAAAGCAACTTTTTGTCCACTCACAGTAGTACCAAGAGCACCACCTTTGTAACCATAAACAACAGGACCACTGCTAGCAAAGCCATTAAATGGCTTTGCTGGGTGATAGACTCCTACTCCATGAGCCGCATCTGTGTACAATAAAATATCGTTGTTGTTCATTTGAACTGTATTGTGAAAGTCACTTTTGCCTTTTACTTCTAAACCTTTTGTAGCAATAATTTCACCATTAACAGCCAATTCATAATGTCCAAAAGGTTTACAATTGATCCCTACCTGATTGTTGTCATTCCATTGCAAAGCAACTTTTTGTCCACTTACAGTAGTACCAAGAGCACCACCTTTGTAACCATAAACAACAGGACCACTGCTGGAAAAGCCATTAAATGGCTTTGCTGGGTGATAGACTCCTACTCCATGAGCCGCATCTGTGTACAATAAAATATCGTTGTTGTTCGTTTGAATTGTGCTGTGAAAGCCACTTTTACCTTTTACTTCTAATCCATTTGTGACATTGAGAATACCATTTACATTCAAGTTGCTATATACGTGCACAAAACCATCCGTAGCAACATGTATTCTTTTTTGCCCCTTTGTCACTATGTTTAGACCATAATCACCACCTAGATTTCCAATAAACGGTGCATTGCCGTTTTCCTGACCTATTTGAACACCAATATTCTTCGGAGCATAAGTAACGAATTTAGCTGAACCATTAACATGTAGTTTCGCAGAAGGTGTTGTTGTCCCAATTCCAACATCGCCACTATTTGTGATGGCAAAAGGTACTGTTGAGTCCGGCCCATTTCTATTGTAGAAGTACAAAGCTTTATTTTCTTGCGGTTGGATACCCCATTTACTAAGACCATCAAAATTTACCCATTTTGTAGCCAAGCGACCATTTACTAACGCGTTACCTTCAACTTGAAGTTTTTCATTTTCACCTACGTTTGTTGTGCCAATACCAATATGACCATTATTATTAGCAAATAGCGCATAATTTTTGTTGTTTATATCGTAAATGTAGTAGCCAGTTTCCCCAGCACCTATTTGCCATTTATTGCCTTTGCCATTCATCAAATTAAGGACTGCACTAGTAGAAGTTGATTTAATCTCCACTAATTCATTAACTTCTAGTTTTCCTGTAAATTTGCTTGTACCATTAACATGTAGTTTCGCAGAAGGTGTTGTTGTTCCAATTCCCACACTACCATTGTTATGAGCAAACAGCGCAAAATGTTTTTTGTTTATGTCATAAATGTAGTAGCCAGTTTCCCCAGCGCCTATTTGCCATTTATTGTCTTTGCCATTCATCAAATTAAGGACTGCGCTAGTAGAAGTTGATTTAATCTCCACTAATTCATTAACCTCTAGTTTTCCTGTAAATTTGCTTGTACCATTAACATGTAGCTTAGTAGAAGGCGTTGTCCCAATTCCCACGTTACCATTTTTGTCAATGCTGAAAAGATCATAGTCTAAATCGTAGTTGCCAAGAACAAAATTTCCTGATTGTGAAGCGAGATACCACTTGCGATAATCGTTTTCGAGTAGTAATGCTGCCGTACTTTTTGAGAACTCATTTGTTGCACGGATATGAACTATGCGACCGTCGATATTTACATGCTGTTCTTTGGGGCTATAAATACTTGCTCCTAGTAAATCCATTGCCCCTCTTACGGTAAGCACTTCACGACCTATTTGCATGTGAATTAGATCAGCGTGCGACCCACCAAAGTTTTTTTGAACGTTGAAGTTAAGAGAAGTAAATGCTCCCAATAGTTGCACCGTCCCATAACTATCGGCAAGTTTTCTCCCATCCACATAATAAAATCTGCCAGAAACACCATTTAAAGTATTGGTGTGTGTGCCAAAAACTTTGTTTTGGTTAACTTGTAGAGTACCACCAATTTTGACAATAGTAATTTTTTCGTCAAAAGTTAAATTAGACGCCAGACCTGCAAAGTGAAAGATAGGATTTACAACGACCTTATCAAAAGTAATTTGACAACGGCGCGAAACAGTTCGATTTCCGTGTGCCTCGATGGTTATGGAGTGCGCTTTTTTTATTCTCGGAGAAAACAATGCTAGGTCAAAGACATCTGTGTCCTTTTCAAACTTTGAAACGACATCTCCACTAATCGTTATTTTTGTATTGGCAATAGTTCCCGCCACTTTCTTTGCTGTTTGGTCATGGCTTGCAAAATTTGCAAATGCAAGTGTTTTCTTTTCTCCAAATAAGTCTGCGGCTTGTTTTTCGTCAAGAACTTCGCGACCTATTTGTAGTCGTATGTGATCAGAATGTGATCCACCAAAGTTTTTTTGAACACTAAAGTTAATGGTACGAAACTCTCCTAAAAGTTGTACTGTACCATAACTATCGGCAAGTTTTCTCCCGTCTACATGGTAAAATCTTCCCGATACGCCATTGTATAAATTGTTAAATGTACCAACAACTTTGTTTTTGTCTACTTGCAAAGTACCGCTTTTTTTCACAATAGTTACATTGCTGTCAAAGGTTACAAACGATGCTACCTCTGCAAAATGCAATATCGGATTCAATACTGGTTTGCTAAAGGTAATTTTGCACTTACGCGACACTGTTTTATTACCGTGAGCAAGAATTTCAACAAAGTCGGATGTTTTTAATTTGGGAGAAAAAACCGACAGGTCAAATGTCGTGGCATTATCGACAAACCTGTAGACGGCACCACTTTCGCTACTTACTTCTACCTGGGTATCCCAAAGAGTACCTGTGGCTTTTTTGGTGTTGGCATCATAGTTGGTGAAGTCGGTAAAGGCCATTGTTGATGTATCGGCTTGTATTTGTGCGATAAATATGAAAAATGTAAATAATATTGACAATGTTTTCATTTTTTCTTTTTCCTCTAACTAATCCGGGTTCATTTTCTTGCTGCTAGCGATAAACATAACGTTTATTGTCATATTATGCGTCGAAAACCGCGAGCATAACAATTGATGACGGTCCAAAATTTACACTTAGAATTTATCCAATATGATTTTAAATAATTTTTTTCTGCTACTATTTTTCTAAGAAAAATATAATCTTCAAAATCTTCGAGTATATTCGTTGCTAATTGTGAATCTATTTTCACTAATAAATCAAAATTATTTTGGATTACTTTGTGCTAATTTCTTTCACAAGTTTTTCTAACAGTTTAATTCTTTGATCTTGTAGTTTAATTTTTTGGTCTTGCAGTCCCATTTTTTGATTTTGAAATTTGATTTTCTTTTCCTGATTTATTGTATACAAAGTAAGCTCTTCAATTTTTTGTAGTAACTTAGCTTGCATTTTACCTATAGGAACCCCTTTGGCCTTTATCTCTTCTTCAGATGGTATATCAGGAAGATGCTTGTTTTTATTGATTTGCTGCTCAACTTCCTCTAGAGGCATAAGTTTGTAATCATCATCAAAAACGAAGTCAGCCCAACCACTTTCAACAACTATTTCAGTAGCAATTACTTCACCATTAACCGCTAACTCATAGTGTTGGTGTGGTTTGCAATTGATTCCTACCTGATTATTGTTATTCCATTGCAAAGCAACTTTTTGTCCACTTACAGTAGTACCAAGAGCACCACCGTTGTAACCATAAACAACAGGACCACTACTGGCAAAACCATTAAATGGCTTTGCTGGGTGATAAACTCCTACTCCATGAGCCGTATCTGTGTACAATAAAATATCGTTGTTGTTCGTTTGAATTGTGCTGTGAAAGTCACTTTTACCTTTTACTTCTAATCCATTTGTGACATTTAGAATACCATTTACATTCAAGTTGCTGTATACGTGCACAAAACCGTCAGTAGCAACATGTATTCTTTTTTCCCCCTTTGTTATAATGCTTAGGCCATAATCGCCACCTAGATTTCCAATAAATGGCGCATTGCCATTTTTGTGTCCTATTTGTATACCAACATTATTCGAAGGATAAGTAACAAATTTAACTGAGCCATTTACATTCAAGTTGCTGTGTACGTGCACAAAACCGTCAGTAGTAACATGTATTCTTTTTTCCCCCTTTGTCACTATGTTTAGACCATAATCACCACCTAGATTTCCAATAAACGGTGCATTGCCATTTTCATGTCCTATTTGTATACCAACATTATTCGGAGGATAAGTAACGAACTTAGCTGAACCATTAACATGTAGTTTCGCAGAAGGTGTTGTTGTCCCAATTCCAACATCGCCATCTATTTTAGCACTACCTAATATATGCAGAGGTACTTTACGTGACACGAAGCTTACAGCATCGGAGGTTATGGAAAAACTATATGGGCTGTAGATACTTCCTTTTCTTTGTGCTTCCGCAAAAATGGTGTGCTCTCCCATTTGTATATAGGGTCCGGCTTGATGACTACTTTTAAAATGCGCTCCTAGCCTACTGTTACCTGTATCCACGTCTAGTTTCCCCACAAACTTACTCGCTCCACCAACCGCAAGTTTATAACCGTTTGTTGGTTGATGATCTATTCCGACCATTCCCCAACCATTCCACTTAATCGCTATATTTCCGGTTGAACTTGCTCCCAGGGTTCCGCCATCTTTTCCGTGTATCTTATTTACATGCAACTCACCATCTATTTTAGCACTGCCTACTATGTGCAGAGGTTCTTTACGCGACACAAGGCTCACTGCGTCAGAGGTTAGGGAAAAACTGTATGGACTGTAGATACTTCCTTTTCTTTTGGCTTCCGCAAAAATGGTGTGCTCTCCCATTTGAATATAGGGTCCGGCTTGATGACTACTTTTAAAATGCGCTCCTAGCCTACTGTTGCCTGTATCCACGTCTAGTTTCCCCACAAACTTACTCGCCCCACCAACCGCAAGTTTATACCCGCTTGTTGGTTGATGATCTATTCCGACCATCCCCCAACCATTCCATTTGATCGCTACAGTTCCAGTTGAACTTGCACCTAGGGTTCCACCATCTTTTCCATATATCTTATTTACGTGCAATTCACCATTTACACTCAGTAGGTCTTTCACTTTGATTTTTAAAAACTCAAAATTCCCAATTCGTATCTGCTCTTCGTCATGAGCCCATACAACCGTGGTTATAACAAACAACATAAAAATAATAACTCTCATTCCTTACTCCTTGTTTGATAATCAACAAAATCTGATGTTTTCACTCTATTCGGGATAAAATCTCATATAAGTGACATGCCCGCGAATTTCCAGTAGATAATTCAATTTTAGGTACTGTTTTGTTCCGTTATTGCCAACGACTGCTTTAAAAACAACGAAATTGCCCACTACTTCGGCAACAATATCATTGACATGCGTCATAGAACCTATTCGTTTATTGCTTTTATAATCGCAGATTCTTTTTACCACTGGTGGGCTTTTATGAGGGTTCGTTACGATGTATTCTTTATAACCCACAGAAATACTTCCGCCATCTCCGTGTACGTTTCCATAAACAGTAATACGCACTGTCCCTCCCACACCATTTCCACAATTGAGAGTGCACAAACTGGTTGTTGCATTTTCTGGACATTCTTTGTAACCGGTAAAACTTTTTATACTTCGGGAAGTATTGGTGATCGACTCTGGGCGATCCGTAAGAGCTTCTACCTGAACAAGTTTAAAACAAGCGGTGCCATTATCTGGCCCACTCGCGGCACCAAAAAAGGCTTCATGTATACCTGAGTCATATCGAACTCCTACATTCTCTATTCTTTTTACTCCATCCACATACAAATCGGCTTGCGGAGTTTTTGGATCAGCATATAACTCATATAAATGATATTTGTCGGCATGATCAACCATTGTATATTCGTTACTGTAAGGTGTTGCGCGGTTACCTATTTGTGCGCGAACTTGATTGCCTATCACGACTAACTTAACAATATACATAGGCCCTTGTCTTTTTCCGGGGGCAGTATTGACTTCCACTTTAAAATACGTACTTCCCTCGATTAGCTTGACTTCCATTCTCATGATAAAGCCTTTGGAAGGGTCTTTTAGTAAGTTTTTCTCTTTGTCATTAAAAGAATACTGGTAGTAGCATCCGCCTTTACTATTATTGTCTGTTACACACCATCCACCATCTTTAGCTGAAGTAGATAACCCCTCAAGGTTAGAAGTTTTTAGAGTAAGTCCCTCCTGCTCCGGATTTGTGGTTCCCTTATGCTCTAATAGCATAACTCCTTCTGCTGAGGTAAAAATGGACAACATAAAAATACATAAGACAAAATATTTCATTATTCCCTCCGTCTACAAAAATAAAATTTTGCTAAATAAAATTAATTATTTAAATTTATTAAAAAAAATGTTTTTTTGCAACACAATCTTATCTAAGGAATTCCCTTATTTTTATTACGCGAACGTCTTAGACGCTATAAGGTATTGATAAATTTCAACTTCGATACAACGGGTCTTTTTAGAAAATCAAATAAAGCAGATAGTGGAATTTTTTTTGGTTAGTGTAAGAACACGAGGTTGTGCTAAGGTGATGTGTTTTGGTGAGGTTTATTATGAATGGCAAAAAGTATTTACAGCTTATTGCTGTTTTGTACATTATTTTGTTTAGCTTTTCCTCAATCTAAGGACGAAAATTTATCATCTTTCATTAGATTTTATAGCATTCCATACAAGTGTTATTACTAGTGCTAAAAAAGTTGAGAGAAAAATAATGTGAGGTGGTATCCAATTTGGCAGGAATACTAAAACCAGAATAAAAGCTACGAGGAATACACATAGAATAATGGTCGAAAAAATAACGGTAGAGATTCCTTTTGTGTGGCGCTTAACTTCAGAGTATACACTACTACGATCTTTTATTTTTATTCGCAATTCGTTTATTTTTTCTTCATCTACGGGTGTTGTATCTAATACTTCTAATTTTTCTATTTGTGATAAAGCAAGATTGATGTCTTCATTTTGAAATGCAAGTGTTGCGTATTCTAGTCTTGATTTAATTTCTCCTTGGATTGCTTTAATATTTCCTTGCCAAATTTCACGAGCATTTTTAAAGCTAAAAATACTTTCTAGAAACATATCGTTTAATTGTATTTTAGATTTTTCTATTTCTTTTTTAGGTGTATTTTTTATATATGCTGCATTGTGATTTGAATTTTCTAAACACTTTAAGCACTTTTCAAGTTGAATTGTTGCTTGATTACTTATTACGATACTTTCTTGATTAGATAAAAAATCCTCTAACTCATTTTGAAATTCCGCTACATTTGCGTGTCTTGACTTTGCATTTTTTGCCATTGCACGTTTACAAATATTTATTAGATCATCTGGTACTTCACTATCAAAGCTTGGTAGTTGTCCTCTCTTGGCTTCAAGCAACGTATGCCATAAATCTTTGTTCTTACGAGGAGGATTTCTATACAGAATTTCATATAAAATTCCTCCCAATAGATATACATCTGTTGCATACGATATGTCCTTACCTCTTCCTTCTACTAACTCGGGAGGCATATAGCTGGGAGTTCCCATTGGTTTACAAATAGAATCTTTGCAGGTAATGTATGCCTTTTTTTGATCATTATCTACACTGACAGCTATGTCCCAATTTTTAACTAAAACTTCTCCGTAGACGCCCACTATTATATTTTGTGGCTTTAAATCACAGTTTACGATACCGTTGCTATGTGCATAGTTTACCGCGTTGCATATTTTTAGTAACATTTTTAGGTAAGAAGAAAGTTCATATTTTTGAGACTCTTGTTCTTGTTTTTTTGTCTGTGGATGAAGCAACTCGTTAAGAGAATAGCCCTTAACAGGTTTCATTGTAAGGAAAATTTTGCCTGTTTCACTTTGCTCTATATTGTGAATTGGTACAATATTCGGGTGCTCAAGGTAAGCGGCGACCATTGCCCCAACGAACGATTTGTTTTTTGAACTTGGTAGCATTTTTTTTACGGTTACTTTTCTCTTTAACTTTTTTTGCCAAGCTTCATAGACAACATTCATATCATCACGATTCGTTTCCTTTATATCTCTGTATGTGTTTTGAGCATTAATGTGGATCTCCTGCTCTTGGGAATCTTGAGCAATTGTCGTTTCTTTAGAAAAAGTATCTCTTGGTGTTATCGTCTGACTTTCAGAAAAGGTTTGCTTAGTATCTGAGTTGTTAGAAGTTTTTGTTTTTTGTTCAGGAAAAATAGTTACATTATGTGAAAATGTGTCCTGCGTTTTATATGTATCATTTACTTTGTCACCTTGTAATGATTCACGGTCAACTATCTTTTCCCATAGTGATTTAAATGTCGCATCGTCCATTATTTGCCTTTGTAGTTTTCTTTTAGTAGAGGATTCCTTTTTCCATCTTAGTCTTTTTCTTTTTTGGAAAGACCAAAGATATCTAAGATGTCTCTCGTTGTTGAGGGGTCGTCTTTCAAGAACATTTCTATTATCGGCCACAGAATTATAATTGGTAAAGTACAGAGAAAAATGAAAAAAAATGCAACACTATTACCACCAAGGCTAGCAAAATTTCTTTTTAATATAAAATAAATATCGCCTTTACCTTTTATTGCTTTCTGTAACTCTTTTATTTCTCGCTGAATTTCAAATTTTAAATTTTTCAGATCAAATTTTTCTATTTGTAATGAAGCGATATGGGTATCTCCATTATGAAAAGCAAATTTTGCATATTCTAATCTGGCTCTCATTTCGCCTTGTTGCGCTTCTAAATTTTCGTTCCACAACTCTAAAGCATTTTTAAAGGTAAAAATACTTTCCAAGAACATGTCGTTTACAAGTAACCTCTTTTTTTCTTGTTCTTGTATCTTTTCTTTTGTGCACTCAACTCTCTTTTTCGCTTTTTTACTTATATAAAAGGTTATACTTGATTTAGTTGTTTTAATTTCTTCTTCTAAAGAAGTAACCTCTAGTTTTATTTTTCTCGAACAAATCAAACTTTTTGTTAAACACTCTCCCGCTTTTTCGCTCATCTGTATACTTTTGTGATAACATGAGAGATATCTTTCTATATCCATTTTAAATCTGTCAATACTACTGTATCTATTTTGTTGAGACTTGGCTATTGCTTTATAACAAATACATTTGAGTTCTTTTGGTATGGAATATGAAACATTAGCTATATTCCCTTCTTTAGCATCCAACAGCGTTAACCACAAATTTTTATTTCTCCGAGGTGGTTTCTTATGTAGAATTTCGTACAAAATTCCTCCCAGTAGATACACATCTGTTGCATATGAGATATCTTTACCTCTACCTTCTGCTAATTCAGGTGGCATGTAACAAGGAGTCCCCATAGGCGTTTTTATGGTATCTTTGTGGAAAGTACGTATTTCTTCAACTTTTTTGTTGATGTCAACAGCTATTCCCCAATCCATCACCAAAACTTCACCATAGTCACCGATCATAATATTTTCTGGTTTTAAATCGCAATGGATAATTCCTTTGTTGTGCGCATAGTTAAGAGCATCACACACACTAAGCAAAATTTGTAGATGCGCTTCAAAATCATACTGGTCGGCTTTTTCCTGTTCTTCTGTGGTTTTGGGATATAAAAGTTGTTTCCATGAGACACCTTTTACTAATTTCATTGCAATTAGAATTTCACCTTGTTCATTTTCTTCTATGTCGTGTATTGGTATAATGTTGGGATGTTCAAGGTAAGCTGTTACCAAAGATTCAGCTAAAAATTTGTCTTTTTGCGCCGACGGCAACATTTTTTTGATCGCAACTTCTCTATCGAATTTACTTTGCTGAGCGCAATAAATAACTCCCATTCCGCCACGATTGATTTCTTTAAAATCTTGATAGTTTTTTTGGAACGCCAACTGGGTTGGCAAAATTTGGGAAGCAAGATTTTGCTCGATGAAGGGCTGTGGAGCAACAGTGTTTTTTTCAGAAAAAGTGTTTAAACCAGGAGCTATTGTTTCCTTGCTGGAAAATGTTGACTCTTCATCTTCAGGAAACACAGTTACAACCTGCGAAAATGTCATCTCGCTTGATTTGTAAGTTTTGCCTATCCTGTCACTATCAAGTGCTTCAGGAGTCACCACTTTATCCCACAATGTTCTAAATTGTTTTTCGTCCACTTTTAACCTCATGTATCTACGAATCTTACCGTTCTATAATGAAATTTGATAGAAATAAAATAACTACAGTTATCCCCATTGTCTAGACTATTTTTGAGCATGGATTAAATTTGGACGGTTGAATAGATGGTAAAACGGAATTTTTCCAACTTTCTCCAAAGGACAGGCATACCCATTAGCACGTATGAAAAAGAGATAACCAAGCAGGTCACCATGCTTTTGTGCAGATTTATAGTCGCAAAAAGCTCCCTTGGTTCGATAAAGTCTATCAAATCTTCCAAAAAATCTCTCTACGCAATTTGTTGGTCGCCATGGCCCTCTGTGTTTATCATGTAATCTAATAGCTATAATGTAATGTCTAACAGTCTCTTAGAATTTCTCAGTGTTTGTGGATGATAAAAAATAAGGGAATTCCTTAGATAAGAAGGTCTTGAAAAAACAAGATATTTTATATATTCTAAAAAGTAGAATTATTTATATTCAACTTAATTTTTTAAGAAGAAAATACAAAATTTCTAATTTGAAAATTAGGTAATAAAAAACATGGCAAAGAGCCATACTAAAAGTTGAAACGTCATTACAAGCGTCACTGCAAAAGTAACTTAGAATCAAAACTTGTAATATTATTGCATGAGTATGGAGACAATATGTGGAAGTTTTTTTTGTTTGTGCTTTTTTGGAGCACAACACTTTTTGCACAGGGGTTGTGTGGAACGATTGATTCAGATGGCGAAGGTTTTACGCAGCAAAAACATCAAGAGAAAACAAGTGGTCTTTCTCTGATTGGAGATGCAAGTAAACTATGGCCTCAAGATGAAAGAGTTTTACATGTGCGTTTTGTTGGTATTAGAAATACAATATTGGAACAACAAATTCAAAAAGTAGTCGAAAACAGTTGGGAAAAATGCTGCGGGATTAATTTTATATTTGATAATGACAAAGATGCGCAAATTACAGTAAAAATAACTTACAGCGAGGGGTATAGTTCTAGCATCGGTACCGATTCAAAACTTAGCAAACCAAGTATGCGTCTTTCCTTTTATCGTTATGATAAAAAATCAAAAAAAGCAATACTGAAAAAAGGTGTTTTAAAGAAAATCAACGGAGAAAAAGTCATTCGCTATGACTCTTATTTCTACCGTAAGGTAGTTCATGAATTTGGCCATGCTATGGGATTCAAACATGAACAACAAAGTCCTAACTTAAACATTGATTGGGACGAAGAAAAAGTAATCAAATACTACAAAGATACAAATTCATGGGATGAAAACAAAACGCGCCGCAATGTCTTAAAAAAATTAGAAGATGCTACGATCCGCAGGGTATACGGTAATATAGATGAGAACTCAGGAACTTTTGATGGTGTCAATCGCCAACCATTTCAAAGCGAAACGGTTGAGATTATGAACGTTACAACTGCTTTTGATCCACATTCCGTTATGTGCTATGAGATTCATTTTCCGTTGGCTAAAAATCCCAACAAACATCTTTTGGGTGTTTTGAATGGCAAGTACCAGCAAGATCTTGAAGATAATTATATAAGTACAGGCATACGAAATGCTTTTCATAAACAAAAGTTAGCGATTGATGAAGAAGCATCTATACTTGAGTCTGACGATGCCTTCTATATTATCACCAACATTGGTGATGTGCGTTATACTCTAATCTACAATTCTGAATCAGAAGATTTTGATATTTATCCGTGGTGGGGAGACCGTTACACTCTTTCCACTGTTGATCGTTATTTTGCGAATCGGCTCTATCCATATAGTAGAGAGTCAGACAACAATCGTTTTATCGAACGTGAAGTGGAAAGAGCATTTGATGAAATTCTGTCACGTGCCCCTAATAATGACGAACAAAAGAAGTTTGGTAAATACATGGGGAAATATGGCTTGTTAGAAATGCGCTACTCCGTTAGTGAAAAAGCAACGACCTTACTCAAGAAAAAATATCGTAGTTACCATGGTAGTGAAGCCAATGATGAGTTTATCGAGAATAGTCGTCAGTTATTAGTAGAAGGGGAGATGGATCAAATAGTAAAACGATTGTCTACAACGATGCATCTTCGTTCTCGTGATCAAATAGCATTTGACAAGTCTTTGAACGTCGAAGGTGTAAAAAATATCCACATTGGTGACAATTTCCAGGCGTTTGCCGGTGAAAAAATGTACTTTACCGCTGGGCGAAGAATTGTTTTGAAATCCGGTTTTCGTGCCGAAGTAGGTAGTAATGTTGTAGTAAAGATCTATAAATAGTTTTATCTCAAGATTAGCGAGAACTAGTAAGAATATCAGGTGATCGTGGGATGGGAAAAAAATAGTGCCTATAGATGACACACAAAAATTTTGTGCGTGATTCGCATTTCTTGGTCAATATAAAAAACAGAGACGAAAGACCTTTTGCTTACTTCCCTGTTGCCTCTGAAATGGAATCACGCATAGCACAGATGTTCGTGGTTTTCACTCAAGCATTTTTGAGTTTGATCGCTTGGATCCACACGCGCAAATTATTTGGCAATTGTGCACTATCTTCCACCTCACACCACAACTTACTATTTTGCACAGCAAAAGAGGTGGCGATAAACAACTGTGTGATCTCAGTGACGAATTTACCTTTGTGTAAGAAACTGCACAAAAAGTGGCGCAGTGGTGCTTGACGTTTTCTGGCAAGACTGCTCTCAAACAAAAATAGCCTTTCAATGTTATGAAATAATTCGTGTAGGCGTTTTGTGTCCATGCATAGTCGCATTGAGTCTAAGAAGTCTTGCAGTTGCTCCGCATCGCTGCATAGTTCCAAGAGCTTGTCGTATTCACTCATTACTGCTCTCCCCTTTGGTGATAGAATATGACAATATCGTGCCCTTCGTAGGTGAAGTCGCACATACCTTGGCTGTTGATCGTCGCTGAGTGCTCAATATAGGATTGTAGTGATGTTCGTGCGATATAATCAAGACCGTATTTCCCCACAGATGCGGTGGCGATGTCTGGATTTTGCCACATAAGTTCCACAATGGCTGAGGTGATTTGTTCGCCGCTAAACTCATCGCGCAGTTCCGTAAGTTTTTGTTGTAGATATGTACACAACGAATCTTCCTCGGCGGCCTGTTCCATCAGAGAGAGACATTGCTGTTGTAGTTTTTCATCGCTTGGATGGCGATAGAGAATCTCAATAGCTCCGCGAGGAAAACTTTGTAGACGCAATTGTTTGTCTTGTAAAAGATCCCAGTGCGGAGTATTTGCGCGTTCTAAGAGTGCAATATCCTCACTGGGAAGCAGTTCGTTCACTTGTTGACAAACGTCGTTGACAAATGTAAATAGCATTACTTTGTTAATCGCAGGTGCTGCCGCAAGGCGCGTTTTTTTTTGCGTAGCGATGGGATTTTCTAGAAAGTTGTCGCTAATGTAATCTAACCAGTCTTCGCTGGCAAATGTTTCCTCAACTTCATCCCAAAATTTTTCCTCACTCATCTTGACCTCCCTCATGTTTGAGAAAATATTTATGCATTAAGTTTTTGATATCTTTTTCAAAACTTGCTTGGCGCCCACTCATTTTCATAAAGTCGCGTCCTTTATTCGCCACTACTTGGCTATACCAAGAAAGTAGGTCAGCCATTAGTGGGTTAAAAAGTCCTTTTACATCCTCAGCGTCAAGACTTTCGGCGCTTTGCCCTTGTTGCAAACGCGCGATGAGCCCTTGTAACTGATGAAACTTGGTCGCTTCTTTTAGCCATGCTTCCTGAATAACGTCTTCGATAGATCCCTTGCTTACGGAAATAGAACCATCGCGAACCACTTTGCGCAGTATGGCAAACGCCACGAGGGTAATGAGTTCCACAACTTCAGTCATTAAGTAATCGCGATATGGGCCGTAGGACATCGCGTTCATCACTGCTCGCAGTCCCTGGTTTACCTCGTGTTTTGCCTCAGAGCGTAGCGCCTTGAGTTCGCGAATCGTTGCTGTAAAGTCTGTGAGATCTTGTTGTTGTATCTTTGTCAATAGAATTTGAGTGAGCTCAATAGCTCTATTTTTCGCTTCCGCGCTTGTCACAAGATTTCTCCTTATGCTTTTGTGAAAATGTCTTGTGCGATGATAACAAATCATCATGCGTTTTTCCTCGAAAAAAATAGAGTTATTCTTCGTTATTGGTACTACACCCCTGTATACGAAAAGATAAACCACAGAGACACAGAGAAAGTAAATAAAAATCTGTTGTTCGTTATTTTTTATGATATATACTTCAACGAGTTGTAAAACAATAAAGTGAAAAAATTTGCGTATAAGATGTTCAAATGTAACTAAACTTACGATACGTTTATTGTTTTAACTTTCTCTGTGTCTCTGTGGTTCATTTTTTTCCAACACAAAGCGCAATACCGAACATGAATTTAATAATCAATAAATGAGTAAAAAACAAAACCGTCCTCACAATTTTCAACGGTTGCTCGTATAGAACTCATTTGTTCATTATGACTCTTGGCCCTACGTAGTGTGCTCGCGTTAATCACGGCCATCACTGTATTTTTATTTTTTATAACAATCATTTTTCCGGTCATTGTATTTCCCCTTTTATATTTAAGAAAACATCTTAATAGCATAGTAACTAAGTTCTGTAGCATTGCGTAAATTTAGCTTGCGTTTAATATTGTGTTTATGAGTTTCGATGGTTTTCCTACTCACAAACAGTCGCTGCGAAATTTGCGTGGTGCTGAGTCCTTTGGCGATCATCTGTAATACCTGCATCTCCCGACTGGTGACATTTTTTTTACGCTTCACCGTTTTTCGCTGGCGACGCTCTCTAAAATACACCTCACCAAGTGCCATCGTCGATATTGCTTGAACGACTTCTTTATCGTCATCGCTTTTACAGACGTAACCGCGTGCTCCAGCGTGAAAGATACACTCGACAAACTCGCGACTTTTCGCACAAGAAAACACCAGTACATGTGTTTGCGGCCACTGACAACAAACGTGATCGATGAAATCGATGCCACACATATCCGGCAACGGAAAATCGCTAATCACAATGTGTGGTCCACATTCCGCAATTTTTATAAACGCTTCCCGTGCCGTCGACGCTACAGCGCATACATCCCATTGTTTATGCGGATAAAACAATATCTTTAAACCACGACATACAATAGGATGGCTGTCCACTATGCAGATTTTGGTATTTGACATCGTCGTACCTTTCTACATATCAAAAAAACTCTAAGGGATTTTCTGATTTCATATTTCAATACGACGCTAACTTGAAATATCTCTTTATTTACAGCAAAAAATAAAGTAAGTTATCTTGTCGTTTTTGATATTCGCTTCCGGAATGGTTTTGAACCACAGAGACACAGAGAAAGTAAATAACTATTAACGTATTGTAAGCCACATTATATTTGTACATCTTTTACTGAAGGTTATATGAAAAAACGAAATACGTAGTTTTCTCGTAAAAGAACACTTTCAACAACGTGTTTATTCCTTTTCTCTGTGTCTCTGTGGTTCAAACCATTCCGGAAGCGAATATCAAAAGCAATTAGGAACAAAACAATGTTATTAGGAGTGAACAATGAAGTACATAGTAGTCGCCTGCGTCTTTCTCTCAGCGCTATACGCACAAACAACACTAGATCTACTACAAAAAGAAAACGCCATACTAAAAAAAGAAATCACCAAACTAAAACTACGACAACAGCAGACCATGGACACGCTGTTTGAACTTAATCTAGAACTAAAACAACTACGCCGCCAAAAACAAACCGCGACACAAAGCAAGACAGCGGTCATCGATGTGGATGCGGTATTTCAAAATTACCAAAAGCGCGCCGATGTAGAACAAGGAATCCAAGCAGACACACAACAAAATCTCAAGCAAATAGAGGCCATGGAAAAAAACGTGCAAAAACTACGCGAAGAAATTGCGAAAATGCGCTACGGTTTACCTGAGAGAGGTCAGAAGGAAGTGGAATTAGAGGAAGCGGTTTTCCAGATAGAGTACAACAAAAAACGCGTACAGTATTTTTTTGACAAAAGAACACGCAATGCCATTACGCATTTATACAATGAAATCTGCAGCGAAATTGCTCGCTATGCCAAAGAGAACGAAATTGCTCAAGTAACGCAACTTTCTTATATTGATGTAAAGGCAGAGTCCTCTGAACAAATTCGCGCGCAAATCCGCTCACGACAACTCTTGTACTGGCAACAACAAAGTGACATCACCAAAGTTATTATTGAGCGCATGAACAAGAACTACGAAAAAGAAAAAGCGCTTATGGCTGCACAAATGAAAAAAGAGCAGGAAAAGAAAGAGAAGGAAAAGGCAAAAGAGGATAAGTAGGACAGACAAATTGATATAGGCCGTGAGTACTCACGGCCTATACATTTTCATAAACTCACCGATTATAAAATCGCGATTCATATCATATATTTAAGATGTAATGATCATCTATTCCGTCATTTGCTAGGATTAAAAGCAATCGATAGATAGCCACCTGTTGTCTGAAAAGGTGCAAATACAGAAGCCATTTTCTTATTGCGAAGACTATCAACAATAGTCACGACAGCATCAATATTACCATTGCCACAACCAACGACAAAACGGTTATTACCAAATAATACAAAATCCGGCAAAACGTCTACCGCCACTTGGGCAACTTTAGTTTTTGTAGTGGCGTTGATTAAATCTAAAGTGTTGGCTATATTATTAATGGAGACAAAACGGTTATCACCAAAGGTAGTGGCCACGGGTTCTCCTTCACTTAGAACTTCTGCGACTGTTTTTGTCTGGGCAATATTAATCAACCTGACACGGTCGTCATTTCTGTGGCTTGTAACAAATTGACCATTGCCAAAAGTTACTGTATCTGCAGGTGTGCTGCTACCATGATCAAGCGTAAGTACAATGTCAAATGTTGTTGCATCAATTAGTGTTGTTCGCAAACCATGCACAGCGAAATGGTTATCACCAAACGCTAGCGTTGCCGCCCCAATGACTGCCGGTTCACTAAACACTTTGGATACATTTCCAGTAATATCAAATATTTTAACTTCGTTAGTTGACACAGCCATTAATAAGTTGTTACCAAAAACTATATCAAAAGGAGTGTTGGCAAAGTTAACAAATGCTACTTCGTTGAAATCGCTACTGCGACGGATGCTAACCCCATTCGTGGTAGCTATGGCCACATGCTCATCCGTGCCAATAATTGTTTGTGGGGCAAAAATAAAATTTGTGGAAAGTTTTTTATGCGTAGTCGCATCGATCACGATCACGTTATTGGCAACAATGGCAAAGAACTTACCGTCGGAAAACGCTGCTAACTTTGGAGATAGCTTGGAAAAACGTTGCGGAGATTTTGGCAATGGGGAGACAGCCACTTTTTGCGAATTCTTGATGGCGCGCAATCTGGCCAATTCTTTTTTGTATTCTTCGATTTTTTGTTTGATTTTAGGGTCTTTGCTATGTTTATATTTGCGCAATGAGCGGCAAATTTTTTTGCGCAACTCTAGATAATTGGCCGGCAATTTTTGTCGCGGTGGCCCGCCAACAAAAAATTGTCGTTCTATGCCATTGGTGTTACCGTTTATAATAAAAGCTTGCCTTTGGTCATGGACAACGCAAAATGAAGAATTATTGTCAAAACTGAAACAACTCTGACCGCTGCTAAGAGGATTGGTAAAGTTTACAGAGATATTGTTGATATTCGCAACTTTCTCACCACTAATGGCATCGATTAGGATCGCAGTATCATCAAAACGATGTGAGACTAGAAAATGATTACCGCCAAATACGATGTTAGATGGCGTTGAGTTGACTTCAATAGTAGAAACAATATTCGCAAAGGGCAAACCATCGCCATTTACTCCGACCTCAACGACGGATACAGTACCATTTGTCTGGTTGGCGATGAGAAAACGATTGTTCCCAAAATCGAGGTGTACCGCACCTTCTAATTGAAAACTTACTAATTCGCTGATATTGCGATCCACAGCATAGTAAAATATAACTTCGGAACGCTCTCCATCCTCTTCAGGGACAACCGTTGCAAAGAAATTATTTCCGAAAAGTACTTGTGTTGGCAGACGATCAAAGAAGAAAAAATCAATAAAATCTTGGGTTTCAATATCAATAAAAGAAATATTGGCAAATGTATCATCGGTGTAGGCAATAATACCGTTACCTACCGCTACACTAATTGTTC
Source organism: Candidatus Uabimicrobium amorphum (assembly GCF_009002475.1). GTDB lineage: Bacteria > Planctomycetota > Uabimicrobiia > Uabimicrobiales > Uabimicrobiaceae > Uabimicrobium > Uabimicrobium amorphum. Next base: position 6,282,341 of record NZ_AP019860.1, on the reverse strand, counting down.
CTCCTCCTTCAAGAGCAATTTCATCTTCAATTTCCCCCGTTGTTGTGTTTACCAGAGCAAGGGCAGAAGGGAATTCTCCGTCAGGAAAGAACGTGGGGACCGCAAAAAATTCTTCCACAAATGTGGCACTTCCCAATATGCCTTCGTCAAAGGGAATCTCGGCCACTATCACATTCTCATCACCGGAAGAGTCGATAATTAATCCACCTATTTCTTCATCAGCGTAAAAAAAGTGATTGTCGCGAAATAACAAATTCGCATCTGCCGCTAAAAACTCTGCAACTTTAATGATTTGCTGTACCTCATTGGTGACCGCGTCGATAAAAATGATACCATCATTTTCTGTGGCAACCGCAAAACGTCCGTTACCAAAAGCAGAGCAAGTGGGCAGTCCAAAGTTATCAAAAACGGTCACTTGTTGGGTCGCCAAGTTGAGAATATGAAAACGGCTATTTTCATGGTCGACGACTAAAAATTTTTGTAGTGGCTGGATGACAATTTCCACCAAAGTACTGGTATTACTCACAGGGTTAAAAGCTGTTACCGTAAAACCGCTTAGCGCTTTTTCACTTCCCACTGTGGGTACGCCACTGATCACTCCTGTTTTTGTGTCAAAAACAAATCCTTGTGGTAGAGCCGGAGATATTTCAAATTTAGAGGCAAGCCCTTGGGTAAAAGAAGGAGTACTGGCGGTAATGGGAGATCCTACTACCGCAATGATTATTGGCTGTGAATATTTGAACCCTTGTAATTTTTTAAAACCGCGTGTTGTTGTTTTTTCACCGTAGCCATTAGCACATAACAGCATAGAGGTAAATACGACTAGTAATATTGACTTACATTTTATCATGACCTAATCCCAAACTATATTCGGACAATAATACGTAAAATAAACTTATTTTCCCGGATTAAAGGCAATAGACAGAAAATCGCCCTCGGCATCAACAAAAGGAATTGTGGTTGTACGAACGTTGCGAATACTATCAATAATATTGATGGAGCTATCGATCGAACTGCCGTCACCACTACCGATTACAAAGCGATTATTCCCAAAAACAGCAATCGTTGGACGAAAGCCAACGTCAATATTTTTGTTTATGCTAAGTGTGGCGTCGATGGTATGAAAGGTATCCCCAATACTATTGATGGTTCCAAAGCGATTGTTGCCAAAAGCAAATGCCGTGGGATTTCCAATAGCTGCAAATTCAGTAACAATTTTTTGCTGGGCAATATCGACTATGCCAATTTTAGATTTTGTGTCCAATGTCGCGGTGATGAACTTACCACCGCCAAAGGCAATGGTATTAGAAATGGCATTATTGCCTGCTTGTGCATTAAAAACAATATTGTTAGTTGTGGCATCAATGAGGACTGTATGTGAACCGTGAGCTCCAAAGTGATTGCCGCCAAATGCAACATCCGTCAGAATCGTATCGTTAAAAACAAAAGATTGGAGTATATTGCCTTCGAGACCAAATATTTTACCTTCTCCACGAAAAACAGCAAAAAAACGATCGTTCCCAAACACCACACGGCTAGAACCAGAAAATGGTACGACAGCCAATTCATTGAGGTTGGTAGAGTCTAAAAGAGTAGCTCCTGCGTTGTGCGTAACAACAACACGCTTGCCACCAGCAACTACCGTACGAAGGGTAAACGGAAATGTTCTTAAATCAAGTTGCACATTGCGAATTGCATCAATAATCAACAGTTGGTTGTTGTCAATCGCAAAAAATTTGTCATCACTAAAAGCAACACGACGGTTCTTTTCTTCAAGTTTTCGCCTATTTCGTGTTGTTTTTTGTCTTGGTGTATTTGTCTGGAAATGGTGAAGATTTATTTCTTTTATTTTTTCTTTAGTTATCGCAATTTCTTGCTTTAATTGTCGTGTTTTATGGTGTTTGTAGTTTTGCAATTGTTGGCGAAAAGTGGTTTTCAGTGATCGATATTGTTGTTTATCTTTTACTGACATTCCTCGACGTTGCTCGAAAAAGAATTGCCTTTCGATCCCATTGGTATTGCCATTCACAATAACCGCCTGAGGTTCGTCATGGGTAATGCAAAATGAAGAAGCGTTGGCAAAACTAAAGCATACTGGGGCGTTAACAAATGGATTTAAGTCTGGCATAGCAACACCATCAATGTTGGCAACAACCTTATTTGTAATCGCATCAATGAGTACTGCGCGATCGTCAAATTCGTGTGTGACCAAAAAGTGATTGCCACCAAAGGTAACATGGTTGGGACCAATGTTCACCGGTACGTTTGCCAGTTCTTTAAAAAAAGGAACGCCATCGCGATCTATACCTGCTTCGACAATGGTCACCACATTGATAGCTTTACGAGCTATGGCAAAGCGGTTGTTGCCGAAAGCGGCGTGATTCACTCCTCCCCCCACCAAACTTCCAATGAGTTCGATATTTTTACCATCCGCCGAGAAAAAATCTACTCTGGATCTAGGTGGAAAATCATCTGCTTTAACATGGACGAAAACATTGTTGCCAAAAAGTATCTGGTCGGAATCGTTGCGTTTGTTTTGCAAACGAGGTTTATCGTTTTTTTTCCGAAGAAAATCGAGGTTTTCTTTATTTTGGGGAGAAATATCATGACTCAGAAAAAATCTCTTACCCGCAATTAGCTCATCGTCTATATCCACAAAAAAAGCATTAAATCTTCCTGTGTGAGCAAGGATACCATTCCCGAAAGCTGTGTCCATTCCATTATCTTCTTCTAAATCAAGAAAGTCTATTACTTCGGCGGTTTCAGGATCGATAATCACCAGCGCCCCACTTCCATCTTCAAGAAATGAAGGAACGGCCAAGAAACCATTCACAATAGCTGCTTGCCCTTGGATGCCTTCTTCAAGGGGGATTTCTGCCACCAATATATTTTGCGAACTTGAAGAGTCAATAATCAAAACGCCCTCATCACCAGTAATTAGGAAACGATTTTTTAAAAAAATAGTACTGGAATCACCACCGAGCTCAATTCCTTCTCCTACAACTTCTAGTATTTCATTGGTAGTGCCATCTATAAAAACAACTCCTACCCCACCATCACATGCTACGGCAAAACGGCCATTGCCAAATGCCGCGGATACGGGAAATGCCATTTCTATCGTGCTAACAAACTGTGGCGCGGCAACGTCAAAAATTTTAACGAAATCGTTGTTGGCGTCCGCCAACAAAAATTTTTGCGGCGGAACAACAATGATTTCAATATTTGTGCTGGTACTGCTCACCGGATTGAAAGCAATTACCGTAAAAAGAGTTGTTGCTATTTCGCTGCCTGTTTGCGGTGTTCCACTGATGATACCGGTTTTGTTATTAAACTGTAGACCAGCCGGTAAGGCTGGTGTGATTTGATACCTAGAGGCTAACCCTTCTTGAAAAGAGGGAATATTACTGGCGATAGGTAAACCTACCGTAGCGACTAAGTAAGAAGTGCTGTACTTCATACCGCTGAGCTTTTTAAATCCGAGCTTTCTAGTATCGTTGTCTCCATGTACATAGCTAATAAACATTAAGCAAACACACAACCAAAGCCCACATTTTCTTATATAATCATAGTTCATTGTTATTGTCCTTGAATCGTTTTATTTCCCTGGATTGAAAACAATGTCGGTAAATTCTGGAACTCCTAGAGGAGCAGGAATCGTTGTGATTTCTTTGTGTGTGATACTGTCTATAACAGTAATCGCCTCACTTCCATTTCTTATTCCACAGAGTATGGCAATTCGATTGTTGCCAGCGGCCATGTTGTGAGGGTTAAACGCAGTTGGTACTGTGAGTACTTCTGTACCAAAACTAGCAACAATACTCACTGTATGAGCTTGTAAATTAGATACAATAAAACGATTGTTGTTAAAAATAACGCTTCCAGGTTGTCCTCTATTCGTAAAAGTAGAGATCCCTTTTTGCGCTAAGTTTACTAAATCAACAGAATTGGCTTGAAAATTTCCCCTGGTAATCGCCAAGTTACCATTACCAAACGCAATAGAGTCTGAATCGTTAGTAGATTCTGATCCTATTGTGAAAACAACATCATTGCTGGTTGCGTCTATTACAACAGTTCTAGTAGAACCCTTAATCGCGAAATAATTGTCGCCAAAAGCAGCGGCACTGATTTGAAATGGAAGTGTCTCGGCCACAAATGTTTTCAATACATTACCATTGTCATCAAAAATTTTCGCTTGGCGATTATCGGAGACCGCTAAAAACTTTTCATTGCCAAATACAATTTCAAAAACATTGCCGTCCATAGATATGTTGGTAGTTTCTTCAAAGCTTTGGGAATCGAAAATAGAAACTCCGGGAAACTTTGGTAGTACAATGCGATTTTTTCCACTTGCAATTGTATCACCTCCTACCGTGTTAAAAGCTCGAGGTATAAGGCGTGTAGCGGCATCGATAACCAAGATGTTTCCCGAACGACTCAAAGCAAAAAATTTACCACCTTCAAAAGTAACCCTGCGGTTAAATCTACGCGAAAAACGCGATGAAGAGACAGAACGCTTATTGGTCAGGTTGTATAGTTTTTGCTGATTTTTACGAATCTGTTTGCGCAATTGCGGATCTTTATTACGTCGATACTGGAGAAACTGTTTTTGAATTTGGTGGCGTAGTATTTGCTGCTCCTTTTTGTCCTCTATAGACAAGGGACCAGCAGGTGGAAAATCATACTCGTCCTCAATGCCACCGTTGTTGCCATCGATGATATAAACTTTACTCCTAGCACCAAGAAATCTTTCCATAACGGTACAAAAAGATGAGGTATTGCCGAAACTAAAACAAGTATCAGCTCTACTAAAAGGATTGGCGTTGGGAGTCCGAATGCCATTGATCGTTGTAGAGATTTCGTTGGTAGTGGCATCAATTAATATTGCCGTATCGGAAAACTGGTGGGTAACGAGAAAGTGGTTACCGCCAAAGGTAATGCGATTGGGACTAATATTCACTGGAATAGTTGCGAGTGTGTTGATTTCCATTCGACCGATGTTCGATATAACTTCGACAATGGTCACCGTATTGTCTAACTGGTTGGCAATAGCAAAGCGGTTATTGCCAAAGGCAATACTGGAAATACCAGCTCCTGGTACAGAGTCCAGTTGTTCTACGATCCGTTGATGCATAGAAAAGAATCGCACTTCCGAACGAAGTTTATCACCCACTTGTGGCATAACTAACGCCGCGACGTTGTTGCCAAAAACCATTTGCGTGGGTACTTGTTCTAGGTCAAAAAAGAAAAAATCGATAAATTCTTGTGTTTCAAAATCGATAAACGAAGCTGTAGGACCATTGACTCCGTCATCGATAAAATCGACATATAACAACATACGGTTACCAGCATCTGTAGCGATGGTCTGTTGGCCTTCTAATGGGATTTCGTCTTCTATTTCAAATGTCTGAGGATTCACTAAAGCCAACGCTGTGGGGAAATCTCCATCTTCAAAAAATGTTGGTATACCGAAAAAACCGTTAATCACAACGGCCTGTCCTTCTATGCCCTCGTCAAACTGCAGAGTGGCCACTAATTTATTCTCTGTAGTCGCAACGTCAAAAATCAAAACGGTTTCATCGCCCACAATGCAAAAGCGATTTTGGAAAAATAATACGCTACTGTCTCCTCCTAGTTCGACGTCTTGTGCCACAATTTCTTGAATTTGATTGGTGATTGCATCGACAAAAACAACGCCATTGCCGTCTGTTGCAATTGCGAAACGACCATTGCCAAAGGCAGAAGACACAGGATTTGCAACCGCAACTACAGCGACATCTTGTGGCGCTGCGATGTCAAAAATGCGCACAAATCCATTTTCGTCATCGACAACGAGAAATTTTTGCGGGTGCATCACCACAATTTCGACAAACCCAGTAGTAGAACTTACCGGGTTAAAGGCGGTGATGGTGAAACGCTTTGTTTCGTTTTCACTGTTGGCGACAGAAGTTCCCGAAATCACACCCGTTTTGTTGTTAAATTGTAGCCCTGCTGGTAAGGCTGGGGTAATTTCGTACCGCGAAGCGACCCCTTGTGTAAATGAGGGGACATTAACGGCAATGGCCGTGCCAATAGTGGACACGACATATGGCTGTGAGTACTTAAGTCCCTGTAGCTTTTTTAAACCGCGCTCCTGCGCGTAGATCATTGTACTCGCACATACACAAAAAATGACCAACAGTCCTTTGTAAATATTCATGACCTCCTCCATAGGCAATGTTGACAAGCATTACTTTTTTATAGTATGTTACTGTATCAGTCGTTAAGATAAAACAGTCACCAGGGGTAAAAAACACCTTTGCTCAAGTTTTTATCTAGGTCGAATCATCAATTCATAAAATATAAAATTTAAGATAAAGTATGCGCTCAGGGAACACGAGAGCGGATTTACTTTCTATCGATGATAATATCTAAGCTATACTAACAAAATAAGTTATTTTAATGCTATGAAATTTTACTCATGTATAAAATTTTTAATGATAACTTGTACAAGAAATGACATTGGACTTCATTGTTTTTTATTGTTCATCTCGCCTTGATGTTCCACTTGGTTATTTCTTGTCCAAATCTATGCGAATGTTTTTGTAATTAATGTCATTTCCCTTCACAACGCGATTTTTTTCGTCCCCAATGTAAACCAATTTCTTCTCATTTACATCATAAAATTGCGTAGTAGAAAAGCCCTTAGCGTTATTTGTCAACCACTTTCTGATTTCGGAACAATCTAAAGTTGCTTTGTCCCAAAAACAATACACCACTTTTTTTCCAGGATGATCATCAATAGTTAAAGTGTCTTGTGCTGGTATTGTCAATACGGCATCACGATTATTTTCTTGGGTTTTATTCTCTTCTTTATATGGATATACTTGCTCTATTTTTACAGGATGATCATTCATCCCTAAATAACAAAGGAAAATAGCAAAGTGGCTGCGTTCATAAAAACGTACGCCCATTTTTATCTGAGAGTTACTCTTTAGTTGTACCTGATGTAGAGGAAGTTCTTTATCATGATCTTTCAGCATAATGTTAATCGAAAATGGTGTCTGTAAAATTTGAATCTTCGCCAAAAGTTTTTTTGACGATGTACTACTTTCTATCTGGAATATATTCCATATAATGGGGGAAACTAGTGAGGCGTCGGTGGCGATGTGAGTACTTTTTATTGCACTTTTGTCAATGGGCTTTGTATCATCGGTGATGTACCAATTGGTATTCTGATGGAAATTCTCTAACGCAATGTATTCTGGCATTTCTTCGCGGGTAATCTGACCATTTTTCTCTACAAATAACGAAGCCTTGCCTTTGTATTGTATTTCCGCAGAAGCCGTACTGGAAAAACTATAAGAACTCCCATTTAGTTTTAAGGGTTTGTTATCTATCAAAATCAACGGAATTTCAGCTTTATTTTGTTGGCCTATGGTTTCGGAGTGATTGTTTTGAGGTGAAACATTTTTTGTATTGCTACATCCCAAAATAATAAGTAAAGACACAAAGCAAAGAAACCTAATCACGAGAATCTCCTAACATGTAGATTAAAATAATTTGCAATAATATGTTTTTTGACTATAATTCTCCAATACAAAAAACATTTCAAATAATTATAAAAATAAAATTTCATTCTCACTTCTAGCGCCTTCGGTGGTTGGTGTAAAGCCACATAGGTCACAAAGAAAATCTAAAAAAACAATAGAAATATTTATTCTCTTGAAAGAGAGTAAGCCTTCATTTTCTAGTGTCTTGCAGTACTTTTATGTTTATAGAAAAAATTTCAATGTGACCTTGGTGATTTTATTTTATGCGTATACAACTACCACCACCAAATCTGTTACAGTGAGATTTTATTTCTCTTTATCTCAAGCCTTGACGAAAAATTCAAGGAGTAATTTGCAAATAAAATTTTAAAATCGCCATTTTCCAATATTAGCTTTCCTATCGGAGACAGTGGATGCTATCACTTTTTAAGAGATTATGTGTTGTTGCTTTCATAACGTTGTTTACGCATGCGCAACATTACCCCATGCCCGTTTTACCGGAAGAAATTATAGAAGAAACTCGTCCAGTAGTATGGAATTTTGGAGTATCTTTTGGCCCTCGTATTTTCGTAAATGATTCCATCGATTTCACAGATGAATTCTTTGCGAATAACAATGCTGTATTCAATCAAGAAGATGTAAATCAATTTGAGCCGGGTTTTGTATTGCAAATGTCGTTTAGGGGTGACATGGATCGTTATCTTTATCCGGGAATTTCTTTTGGATTACAATTTGAGTACATGTTCACTTACGTTGATGATGTGCAATTACAAGCAGTGGACGCACTGCAAAATGTAGTTTTTGATTTTGACGACGATTTTATTACCTCGCATAGCATTAGTTTAACTCCAACTGCCTACTTGCGCTTTTTTTCTTTGTTAGAGCACATGTTTCCTTCTGTGCTCCTACCTAATTATTTTGAAACCTTCATGTATATTGGTTGTAGATTTCAATACAATTTGTATTCTGACAAAGCCGGAGATGGTCTGGAGATCGAGGACTTTGAAAGTTTTAATATTGGTTATGAAATAGGCATCGGTACGGAGTGGTACCTATGGGAGCAATGGACTTTCTCTTCCACACTGTCATACGCAACTAATATCAGTGATTTTTCCGTGGAGGTAGGAGGGGAAGAAATTTTCTCTGCAGAGTTAGACCTCACAGCAATACGTTTAATGTTCGGTATGCATTACTACTTTTAACCTTAATCGAGGAAACTGTTATGATTCGCATCATCATCTTTGTTACGTTATTTATAACAAGTTGCCAACACCAATTTTACAGTCGCGATGATTTAAGTGTTGAAAGAAAACTCCCACAATCAAAAGAGGCAATTTTTCCTAAAACACAATTACAAATCGAAGCGGAAATGCATAATGCCCCCATTCGTAAGATTTTAGCGGACGATAATGGACGATACTTGGTGACCGCTTCGCTGGATAAAACGACACGTATTTGGTTTGTGGATAGTGGAAGTTTGCATGTCACTTTACGAACCCCCATCAATCAGGGGCGTGAGGGAAAAATATATGCCGCTTCGATCTCTCCGGATGGCGATTTTGTAGCGATTGGCGGGTGGACAGGTCTTGATCAGGACCATCGTGCAACTATCTATGTTTTCGAGGTACAAACAGGTAAACTAGTGAAAAGCATCACCGGTTTGCCCAATGTGATTATGGATCTGGAATTTTCAAAAAACGGCGCGTTTTTAGTCGCGGCTTTAGGAGGAAAGCACGGTATCCGTGTCTACCAAACAAATAATTATTCTCTATTTGCCAAGGATATTCATTATGATGGTGCCGTAAGCAAAATACGTTTTAATAATCGCAATCAATTGGCAACAGCAAGTCGCGATGGACACATAAGAACGTACAATAATCTATTTCTGCTAACCGCAAAACAAGCCATCACAGGTCAACCACATTCTCTCGATTTTTCTCCCGATGGTCTCCGCTTGGCGATAGGTTTTTTAGATATTCCTGAGGTAGCTATTCTCTCTACCGCTAATTTGAAAAAAGAACTCACCTTATCTACTCAGGACACAAAAGGATTTCCCCACTCTGTATGCTGGGCAATTGACAATTCTCTGTACGCTGGAGGTAGCCTCCACAAAACACAAAATCGGAAATTTTTACGCCGTTGGTACAATGCTGCTCCTGATACTTTTCAAGATATACTTCTGGGAGAGTACGATGTGAGTAGTTTGTTTTCGTTGGTTGATGGTAGCATTGCTTTTGCCACAGTTGACCCAACTTTTGGAATTCTTTACCAAAACAACTTGCTACTCTACAAAAGTGCTCCCGTGATCGACAATCGTAAATATGGACAATACCTAAAAGTATCTCCTGATGGTCTAACAGTTCAATTTCGTTATGGTCAAAAAGAAAGGGAACAGGCGTACTTTTCTCTCATTCCCCTTGCAAAAGGTTTAAATGGCTTTTCGCAAAAGATCCCAAGAGATCACAACGGTAACACCATACCTTTTTTCGCAGCCATAACGGAGTCACCGAAAATCAAATTTGAACGAAATCAACATAGTTTTCGTCTAAACGGTAAAGATGTGCGATTCTCCGATGCGGAAATCATTAGATGCGTTGCATTCGATAACGCAAATAAAAAAGTCGTGGTAGGCAGTGATCTTTATTTGAGGTGTTTTAACACTCAAGCACAATTAGTATGGCAAGCCGCAGTGTCGGAGGCCTGTCATGTGAATATAACGCGTAATGGTAAATTTGTCATTGCTACGATGGCCGATGGCTGTATACGATGGTATTCTCTAGAAAATGGTGACGTAAAACTGACTTTTTTTCAACATAAAGATTTAAAACGTTGGGTTGTATGGAACCCACGAGGAGCATTTGCCTCATCTGCCAATGGTGAGAGTTTGCTTGTACAACACAAAAATCGCGAGGATAGTAAATTGCCAAATATCTTGTCGGTTTCCAGTGAGTTTCGTCGTCCCAAAACCGTGGCGCAGTCTTTGGGAGTGACTTCTCCAACTTTACCACCAACAGCTTTGAAAAACATACAAGAACAACAAGTGGTAGATCCATTTGGCAATATTTTCTTTGAAGATAACACCGATGCGGACGAACAAAGTAGTCGCTCTTTACAAGCGGAACTCACCTCAGCAGAAAAAAAACAAAAATTGGAAAAAGAACGGCCCGATCTTTACATTTTGAGCATCGGTATCAGTCTTTACAAAAATCCACGTTGGCAATTGCAATTTGCCGCCAAGGACGCTAAAGATTTTATTGACAATCTGCAAAATCAAAAGCAGCAAGTATATCGGAGTGTTAGAGTCAAGACGATTGTAGACAGCGACGCTACTAGAGCAAATATCCTCGATGGTTTAGAATGGATAAAACGCCAAAGCACTGCAAAAGACATGGTGATGATTTTTCTTTCCGGGCATGGGGAAAACGATAATCACGGAGGGTATTATTTTTTGCCGTATAACTTTCTACCAGATAGTTTACCTCTCACAGCCATTTCTTTTGCCCAGTTGCAAAGAGCAATTGCCTCCTTTGTTGCAAAGACAGTATTTTTTGTAGATACATGTCGCTCTGGAGGGATTCTCAGTGGTAAACGTATAGATATAGACTCGCAAATTCAAAAGTTATCTTCGTCAAAAAGCAAAGACTTAGTTATTTTTGCCTCCTCGGCAGGACAACAATTATCTCTAGAAAATCAAGAATGGGGTAATGGTGCTTTTACTAAGGCACTTCTTGAAGGATTAGCAGGTAAATCAGATTTGATGAATACGGGCGAAGTTACCGTTTCTAGTCTGTATTTGTATATTTCGAATCGGGTAAAAGAATTAACCGATCGCCGGCAAACACCGACTCTTGCCATCCCAAATAATTCTCCTGATTTTGTTATTACGAAATTAAAAGATTAATTGTGCTACGGCGTGTCGTTCATTAACATTTATTCAATAGCGAGAAATCATGGATAACGAACAAGATAATTCGCGGAAACACACCGTACACAAATCTTGTAAATCGCAGGAAGTGACATTTTCACAGGATATTACCGTATTTCCGGAGCAACAGACTTTTTCTGGTGATGGCACAATTCACTCGAACTCTGCACCAACAGATACATTTTCCGACGATAGGACAATCCACAGCGAAAATCTATCACCAACAGATACCTTTTCCGGCGATGGCACAATCCATAGTGAAAATCTGTCACCAACAGATACCTTTTCTGGCGATGGGACAATCCATAGTGAAAATCTGTCACCAACAAATACCTTTTCCGACGACGGCACAATCCATAGTGAAAATCTGTCACCAACAGATACCTTTTCCGACGATGGCACAATCCATAGTGAAAATCTATCACCGACGGACACATTTTCCCACGACTCCACAATTTCCCCTGAAGAAAATTCCGCAAATAACCAAAGCGAAATAAAAAAGGTATGGAAAGACATTATTCCAGAGGATCAAATTGGAGAATCAAATCCGGACGCAACTTACCGAAGTAGAAATTGGGGTAGTGGAAAGAACGTTTCTCTAAATTTGCCTATACTAACACTGGCAGAAGACAGCAAAAATAAACATTCTCAAGTAAAACAAAATAAGGAAATGGTTGTAGCCAATCGCGTAGCCCCAGATGCAACAGATTCTTCAACTCGGAATTACAAAATGCTGGAAGAAATCGCCCGTGGCGGTATGGGAGTTGTGTTCAGAGGGAAGCAGTCTAGTCTACAACGCGAAGTCGCCATCAAAAAAATACTTGGGGAAGAAAATCGTATCAAAAAACAAAAATTTGTCTCTGAATCATTGGTAACTGCTTACCTCAACCACCCAAACATTGTTCCGGTCCACGAACTCGGAGAAAACAAGAATGGAGAAGTATTTCTAACAATGAAACTGGTCGGGGGAATAGAGTGGAAAAACTTACTTCATCCTAAGACATCTGAAGAACGAAAATTAGCTCAAAAATATAATGTTGAAAAACATCTTAAAGTGTTACTGGATGTATGTAATGCGATCGCATATGCGCACAGCAAAGGAATTGTCCACAACGATTTAAAACCATCAAATGTGATGATCGGAGAATTTGGCGAAGTACTGGTGATGGATTGGGGAATTGCCGTCGACATTAGAAATCAAAAAGAGAACAGTGTCGCGGTACATAAATCTGCCGTAAAATCTCCTCTTGGAACTCCTAGCTATATGTCATGGGAACTTGCAAAAGGATCGGGAAAGCACATTGGCCCATGGACAGATGTGTATTTACTTGGAGGTATACTCTATCACATCTTGATGGGAACTCCTCCACATAGAGGAGGCACTATGGCAGCCCTTGTTGCTGCTGTTACAGGTGAACTACCTAAATTTTCCGAAGACATACCAGAGGAACTACAACGGATATGCCACAAAGCAATGGCCGTGAATATTAAAAACCGCTATCAAAATGTGGATCACATGAAAAAAGATATCGAAAGTTACCTGTCGCATCAACAAAGTATGACAATTACGAATGCTGCAGAAAAACGACTTCATGACTGCCAACGAAAAATAAATTTTGCAGAATCAGCGATCATTAGAAAACAAGCTACACCTCTGTACCATAAATTTTCTGAAGCAATTTTTGGTTTCCAACAAGCAATTGAACTATGGCCGAATAACAAGAAAGCTTTAAAAGAAAAGCAAGTTGCCCAATTATCACTGATTGAGTTGGCGCTTAAAAATGAAGACTTGGGATTGGCAATAGCACAAACTAACGAACTAAAAGACGGTTTGCAAAAATTTCAGCTACTACAAAAAATAAAATCTATCTTAAAACAAAATCAACAACGAGATCTGCGACAGCAAATAATCAGATATGGACTTTTAGCAGCCGTCGTCATCATTATCGTAACACTTGCCACAAGTTCATACTGGATCAATCAAGAAAAAGTAAAAGCACAAACTGCGACAAAACTCGCCGAAGAGAGAAACAAAAAGTTGATAGAAACACAAGGTGAAGTAAGATCATTAGAAGAAAAAAGGTTACGACGAAATCAATTCTTAACAACTGTTGATAAAATAGAACGGCTTTTAACGAACAAAAAATTTGCTATTGCTTATAACATTTTCGATGACATTGATGAAGACCTACAGTTCCAAAGCTATCACAAGGCAATTGTTGCTTTATCTGACAAAATGAAATACGCTGTTAGTGAAGAGGTAAAAAAACTTTGGGAATTGGGACAAAAGAATATTTCAGACCACAAATTTGAGCAAGCAACCGCCGCTTTTTTACAGGGGCAAAAAAATCAACAAGCCTATCTTCCAAACAAACTACGCCCATTTACGATGTGGTTAGAAACTAGTCAAAAACTACAAAAAGTACAAGCTTTTGTGAAAGACAAACAATGGAAAAAAGCATTAGAGGGAATGGGAAAAATAGAAAAATCACTACAAGAAGAAATTCGTTATATACAAGAAACTTCTCGCCTATGCAATGAGAAAATTTGGCAGGAAGCAAGGGCAAAAGTAAAACTTTATGTCCAGCGCCAAAATTTTGTGGCAGCAAAAAATTTGCTAATAGCACAACAAGCAAATCGCCGTTTTAAAAAAGAGATATACACATTACAAGCACTACACCGTTTAAAAAAAGAAATAGAAAGCAAGCAGTGGCGCGTAGCCGTCAAGAGGTTTAAAGTAGCAAAAACAAACGCGCAATCAACGACATTGCAAGTATCTCCATTTTTAGAAAAGGCAGAAAAATCGATCAAAGCCGGTTTGGCAAATATCAAAGAAGTAAAACGCAAAATAACAGTGAAGCAGATATTCTCAAAAATAGACACATCGCTACAAAAACGACAGTGGGAAAAAGTAGATGCACTACTACAAAAAGTACAAAAATTAATCAAAGGTAGTGGAGAAAAAATACAACTGCAAAAATACCAAAAACTATATCCTCCCGTCCAATTTGATGTTATGTCAAAACGCACAAAGAATGAGGGGTGGGAAGTTATGAGAGATGTAATGCATTCACAACAGCCATACTTTTTACTTCTGAATGTCTCCTCCAGCATTCAAAAAAATATTTACTTATATGGATATCAAAAAGATAGTTCGGGGAAATGGGCTCAAATTTTCCCAAACAACCCACTTTTTGAGCGTCCTGAGCCAACCCAGCCAACACTCTCAGGTACATATTTTATTCCTGAGATGGGAAAAGCTTTTGTTTTAGACGATGTGGTGGGCGATGAATTTATTTATTTTTTTTATAGCAATACCGCAATACAAAATCCGTTAGCCACCTTAATGAAAATGCTCCGCCGCAAAGACCCACGGGTAATTATACAAACATTTGTGCACAAATAATGCTTGGACTAGAGTCAGACTAACAATTTTATTCTTTCCGGAGTATCCAGCACTCTAATTTTAAAATCCTACCTCCCTGACCTCATAGAAAATTAATCTAAGGTTTTCCCTCATTTTGAACTGCGAAAAAACGTCCCTCCCTTTGCAAAAAAATATTACATTAAAGAGTCATTCTTTTACGAAAACTAGAAATTATATTTTTATTTTAGATTTACCCATAAATATAAAAAATTTAACTTTATTGATTTTTAATAATAATATTGATTTTTAATTTGTATGGCTTTATTTTAGTTTATTCAAGATATAGATAATAAGGTGATAGATATTTTCCACCATAGTTAACTCATCGAGTACTTCTATAACTACAAATTTACAGAATATGGAGAAACAAGGAATGCAAAATTTATTATATATACTATTGGTGTTTGTTTTAGCAGTGCCATTTGCATTTACCCAACAAGAAGAATATCCGAATATGAGTATCATAAATAGGAATCAAGGTGATCCAGGCTTGTTAACAATATCGGCAGTAGGAGGAGATAACTGGACTCAAAGCGCTATACTATTAAAATCCTACAATTATATCCGCGGTGCAGGTGTATATGCTCATACCCTAAATAATCTTAATACTGCATGGTTTTGGGGATTACCTCCTAAAAGCTCTGCTGCACAAGATCAATTCATAATTTCTTTTAGAAATACCCCAGCAGGAACTGACTATCGTCCAGTAGCGAGCCAAGAACATGCTGTACTAAAGTTGGATAAATCTGGAAATTTAGTGACAATAGGTTCAGTCTCAACTCCAAAACTACAAGTTCATTCTTTACAGTTAGCTGGAACAACAGTGTCTTGCGGTTTAGGCCCAAGTTCTGCACATAACCTGACTTTTAGAATTACAGGTAGGCCAGGAGAGAGAGCAGGAACAGCTGATGGAGGAGGAATCCTTTTTCAGCCAGCAGAAGCCTATGCCAAAGAAGCGATGTACATCAATAGAGGTGGTAGAGTTGGTCTTGGAACTAGAAAGCCAACTAAAACACTAGATGTTCGCGGTGAAGTCATCTCAAGCGATACTATCACTGGAAAAAATTTAGTTGCTACTGCTTCTGTTACTGGCGATTCCCTAAAAACCAAAAATTTAATCCTGAGTGGGACTTCTATCTCTTCAGCTATCAGCGAACAATCTGGAAGTAATTTAACTTTTTCTATTACAGGTGGAGTCGGACAAGCCGGAGGAATCCTTTTTCAGCCAGCAGAAGCCTATGCCAAAGAAGCAATGTACATCAATAGAGGTGGTAGAGTTGGTCTTGGAACTATAAATCCAACGAAAACACTAGACGTTCGCGGTGAAGTCGTCTCAAGTGATACCATCACTGGAAAAAATCTAGTTGCTACGACTTCTGTTACTGGTGATTCCTTAAAAACCAAGAATTTAATCCTAAGTGGGACTTCTATCTCTTCTACTATTAGCGAAGCGTCTGGAAGCAATTTAACTTTTTCTATTACAGGTGGAGTAGCACAAGCCGGAGGAATCCTTTTTCAAACAGCAGAAGACTATGCCAAAGAAGCAATGTATATTAGCAGAGGTGGAAATGTTGGTATAGGAACTATAAATCCGACAAAAATGCTAGATGTTCGTGGGGAAGTTGTATCAAGCAGTACCATTAGTGGAAAAAATGTAGTTGCTACGGAGTCTGTCACTGGTGATTTCCTAAAAACCAAGAATTTAACTGTGGGTGGAACATCTATACACTCAAAAATAGGCACAAGTTCTGATCGCGATCTGGTTCTGGGTATAGAAGGTGGAGTTAGTGGTCATGGAGCGATGGTATTTCAAACTGGTCAAAATCAAGCCGAAGAAAGAATGCGTATTAGTAATTCAGGAGCTGTTGGCATAGGAACAAAAAATCCACAAGAGCATCTTCATGTGGGAGGAAATATATTAGCATCTGGTAAGATTACAGCCCAGAACGTTACAGCATCCAATCAACTCTCAGCAGAAACAGTAAGCGTATCGGGAGGACACCTAAAATTAGAAAACGGTAAGGTTCACAGCAATTTTGGTCCTAGTTCTAATCGCAATCTCGTATTAGATGTCAATGGTGGATTAAGCACCGCTGGTGGACTTCTTTTTCGCACCCAAAGTAAAGATCGCATGTTTATAAACAGCAACGGAGCTGTAGGCGTTGGCACAACTACACCGACAAAAATGCTAGACATTGTTGGTGACATACAAGCATCTGGAACCGTATTTGCCAAAAAAGTTGAAGCGGAATATATAGAAAGTAGTTCATTTAAACTCAAAGGACTAGAAGTTGAAAGAGTAACTAACGGAACGAGAGTTTTTGGCAAATTTGGTGATAGTTTCCCTGGAAATCTTATTCTTGATGTTGAAGGGGGCACAAGTGACAACGGTTCCCTTATTTTTCAGACACAGGGGCAAAAAAGAATGTACATCAACAGTGGTGGGCTTGTTGGAATTGGAACTACACCAGTTGATGGTTTTATATTAAATGTCAAAGGGAATGTCAAATCTTCTGGAAATTTAATACTTGGCGGAGAAATAAGCACTAACGGTGATATTAAAAGTGGTGAAATAAGCCTTGTAAATCTAAATACAAAGGTATCTACTCTTGAAGATCGTATAAAAGCAACAGATACGAATTTGTTCGAAATACTTAAGTTAAAAGGTAGTATAGAAGAAGTAAATAAAACCTTGAAACAAGTAAATGAAAAAACTAACAAAATAGATTTAATAGATACAACACAGACGGCGTTAAAACAAAATTTTACTATGTTAAGTGGCGCTTTTCTCCAAAACCAGATGGAATTCACAGCTCTTCAAAATAAAGTAGGACAACATTTATTTCAGAGTGAAAATAAAAACATTTTAGAAACAGATGAAGTACGTACACGCTCTCTAAAAATAAAAGGGGAAATTGAAGCACAGTCATTAGTAATTATGCATGATGTTAACTGGCCGGATTATGTTTTTGAATCGGACTACAATTTGATGCCACTTGAAACATTAGAAGAAAAAATTAAGACTTTAAAACATCTCCCGGGGATTCCGAGCAAGGAAAAAATTGCCCAAAATGGCATTAACATCACGGAGATTTCGACTCAGCTACTAAAGAAAATTGAAGAACTTACTCTTTACACCATTAAGCAAAATAATCGCAATAAACATTTGCAAAAACAGAACGATGAGTTAAAAACGGAGCTTTCTAACGTTCGCCAAGAAATAAAACAACTACAAAGTATTTTGCAAAAAATAGCTCAAACACACACAAAAACAAAATGAGTACATCATGATATTGGATTACAAGGGATTAAATTCTCTTGTAATTAATAACTTATATTTTTAATAAACAAAGGTGCTTTTATGAATAAATTTCGATATATGGTTATTATTTGCCTGTTTTCATGTCATTTGTTTTCCCAACAAGATCAAAAAGATGTACAAAGAGATGTATATGTTACTGCAGCATCTAGACCAAATGATCATACGATGACAACTCTAACAAAACATAACGTGAAAAAAGAGGCTCTAAATGCCACAAGGAAGGAGATTAAAAGACAATATAACATAACAACAGATGCAGAAGCCAAAAAACATCCCGTATACAAACGTGTAAGCAGAGAGATTGATAAAAGTCTAAAATATGATCCTTCCGGTAGGGAAGTGAAGCGTACTCAGAAGGTAACCATGTGGTCAGCTTTCGCAACAGAACAAAGAAAAAAAGTTAGTAAAAGATACAAAGAAAGAGAAATCATCGGTTACGTAAAAGGAACAGCAAATGCTGTTAGTAACATGGGAAACGTTGCAGGGGCAATAAAAAAAGCTGCTTCTATTAAAGGAAAAAATGACAAATCCGTACTTAATCCCAAATTAGAAAAACATCTTAGTCAAAAAGGTTATAAATACATAGGACGCGCTTCCACTGCTGGGCTTATTGCCTCAGGCGTTGAAATCGGAGCTGAAATGGCTCAAGAGTTACACGAAAGAGAGGGGGTTCAACCTGCAGAAGCAAAATTAAAATTTTTTGAAGAAAAGATGGAGAAAGAAGTTGAACAACTTTGTGATGAAACTGAAAAAAATGGGGATACAGCATTAGCAAAAGACGAAGAAAAAAGACAAGGATTCAGTCATGATAGCCCACCAGTTACTGTCATTCAACAAACAATAGGTTTAAGCAGAGAAGATGCTGAGGCAATGGTTGATGATTTAAAAAATCACAACCAGGCACTAGCACAAAAAGTTATCGCAGAGGTGGGAGATCAGGTTATACGTGAAGGCCAAAAAATACGAGATCACCTAGATAAAGCAATGACAGAACAAAAAGCCGAAATAGAAGCGATAAGGAAGCAACAAATAGAAAATACAAAGGATATAAAAGAAACCAAATCAATGGTGGAATTTCTTTGGAAAAAAAAGAAAGAAGAATTAGAATTAGAAAAGAAACGCCAAGAAGATGAAGCACTTTTAGCTTCAATAGTAGCAAAAAGAGAGCAAGAAGAACAACAATTTATTACATCTATGGAAACGAAAAAAACCATAATATTCTTAACTTCGACAATTTTAAATAGAGGGGGTGAGAAAGAAAAAAAATTAGCCAGAGATATTCAAAAATTTGGGTCTGCTTCTATTAAGGCAATGGTTGCTACACGAAAGTTAGCTCAAGTTTTTGAACCTAGCATCACTGATATTTTCACAGAGAATACAACTGGGAAAAAAGCAAACAAAGTAAATCTTTTTAGTGCAGCGACTTTGGTTGCGAGTGGTAATTACTTAGCAGTTGCTTTGGAAATTGTCAATATGTTTAACGAGCAACCGAGTGAACACCAAATAGTGATGGAACAATTTGGAAAGTTGAGTAAACAGCTAGCAGATGTAAGTAAAGATATGCATTTGCGTTTTGACCGCGTAGATAAAAAACTGGCAGAAATATACAGTTTAACATCTAAAAGTTACGATCTCCTTCATGACATAATAATCAATCAGAAAAAAATGATGGAGACTTTAAATGATATACGCAATGACCTAAAGGTACTGAATGAAGATATATCTAATGAAATACAACAGTTAGGTCTCGATATAAAAAAAATAAAGCAAGAGGAGCACACGTTTGAAGTCTATACTAAATATGGGGATTTGTCTACCCGCAAACTTCCCGATATCGAAGATGAGGAGTATAAAAACGCTGAACAAATATTTATTAAAGACTTGAACGGTTTTTTTTCACTTTCGTCTGAACATGCAGTAACGAGATCAACACAATCTGTTTACACTCAAAATTTGGCTAAGTTACAGGAGGCGATTAATAATAATGATTATGAACAACTTCAAAATTTTTTAAATCTTACTGAGTTTCTAAGTGAAAACCAATCGCTAGGAGAACAGGAAAGCGATCAAACACTTATGACACAAGTAAGGCTGTCAGCAATATTTTTCTACGTATGGTCCAATTTGTTAAAGCGTCCACTAGAAATTGCCAAAAAATTAGAAGACGGCTCGACAACCGAAGAATTAGAAAAAAAATTAGAAGAGAGGTTGAGTAAAAACTCTGATTCAGAATATTCCCAAAAACAAATTGAAGATTTAAAAAAGCAAATCCAAAAACGTAAAAGTCTTGAAACTCAACTAAAAAACCTTGGCTATTTTAATTGGAAGCAACTATCACTATTAAATCAACTTTTTGACAACCATCAAAAAAAACATCTAAATATCTTTCCACCGATTGCGCCACTCTTACCAATAAATTTAAAAGCATGGTCTGATGGTGCAGAATACTTCATTAGAGCAGTTAATAACTGGCCGTACCACTATCTCGAAAATACAACAACAGATGGTTTATATCGAA
This sequence comes from Candidatus Uabimicrobium amorphum, assembly GCF_009002475.1. GTDB lineage: Bacteria > Planctomycetota > Uabimicrobiia > Uabimicrobiales > Uabimicrobiaceae > Uabimicrobium > Uabimicrobium amorphum. The sequence goes on along the minus strand of NZ_AP019860.1, from coordinate 6,261,620 downwards.
TAATGTATACTGGAGACCAGTATAAAAAACTTCTAGATCTCTTTCCTACAGACCAATTTCTTATGGAGCGTTTTGAAGACTACATGAGTACTTATAATGAGTTAAAATCCAAAAGTTTAACGTCGTTCGATGATTTATGGGAATCTCCCTTCAAGGAAGAACCAAGAGACTATAAAAGTTATGTAGCGATCACCTCTGAAGATGCATTTCAAATTAAGGAAACAGAAAACTGGGACAATAATACAGAAATAGATTCGGTTTCACTACCTCCTATACAAGACTTACTTCCCCATTATATACACCAGGGCGAAGATATTGGTCTTTTCGAATTTGATAAAATACTATGCTACGAAAAATGGACTTATAAGTATGATACTGGTGGAGGTACAGGAAACAACTACCGAACTAAAAAGGTTGGCGAAGTGGAAGTTTTTCTTCGTATAGCCATAAAATGTAACGAGTCAAAACTAAATAGTGGGGAAATGCAAGAAGGTGAACAACAAGGTCAAGAAGTACAAAAACTACAGGCGTTGAAACTTGCTCTTGAAGAATTACTATCGTTTCATTACAAACACGACAACTTAATGGGAGAACCTAGTTCTTTTATTAAAAATAATTGGGAAAAAGGAGCAAATTTAAAAAATTACTTTTTTGATAAAATATCTAAAAGATTTACTTCAAAGTATGGCGGGAACATCTTGTATCCAGAATCACTCAAAGAATCTATTGAAAGTGATGGAAGTGTGATCCTTGGAAAGTTTATAAAATTATATTCAAATGACTTAAACCAAGGTTCTAGATTAGTTGTACGCAGTAAGGAAAATGTAAAATTTGAAGTAGCTCTTCCTAATGACGCTGAAGTAACTGTTGAAGCAAGAAATAAAATTGAATTCGCCAGTGACTTAAAAATTAAGCGTCCTAAAAAAAATGTAACGATAAAATTTGGTGTAAATAAAGAAAGTTCCGGTTTTCAGGGAAAGTTATTCGAAGAAATAAAAGTTCTTCGTAATCAAAAAAGAAGCAACTGGTTGGAAGAAGTACGTCCACTTCTTGATAAACTTAGCATAAAAAAAGAGTTACTAAAACAATACATCCATTTGTTTTATCCTATTTCTGGTCAGTATATAACTCAGCAATCCTTGAAGCAACTTCCTGACGGGGAAATGATAAAGAAAGAGTATGAGAGTATAAATACAGGTAGTGACACTGTAGATATACGTCAATCGTTCGGAAAAACATTTCCACCATTCTTTGAACAATCTCTTTTGAGATTAATAAAGGAAAAAGCAGAGGTACCACCTATGTTAGAAAAAACCATGGAACAACTTCAAATTTTAGCTACTGTGTATGAGCGAAAATCTGAATACACAAGTTCTGTAAAATTTAAGATAATGAAAAAAGTAAATAAAACAAAAACGGAAGTTGTTCTCGAATCAAATGCTCCAGAGATTGACTCATTCAAATCGATTCTTGATTCTATGGATGTTAAAGCTGAAGAAACGAATGGTGTATTTGAAGTTTTTTTCGAAGAAACTAAAATATCAGCAAGTGATATTCGTATACAAATGGAGTACTTGAGTAAATCCGAAGATATAGAGTATGTACCAGTTTGGCAAAAGTATAAAGAATAGAAAAGTGAGCACATAATAAAGATAGAGAGTATATATAAATCCAGCGATGATAAGTAGACGGTTTTAATAGATGCGTTACTCTATAGTATTTAGTTTTGTTAGATTTTAAGTAGAAGTCTCTAACAAATGTTAGAGACTTCTACTTAATTTAAATCACCATGAATGATTAAGTCAGAAAATAATTTAAACAACGCTTCACCACAACACAAAATGAAGCTTGAGAGATATTCACAAGTTATGGATTTCATAACCTCTATTGCAGTAATTATTGGGAATGTACCACGAACTGTGGACATTACATTTCTATACCTAGGCGATCAGGAAACATGATAACAAGTTGTTGGAGGATGAGAGGCCAATTATGGATAGGCATCGTCCACTTAGTTTTCGCCTGCTGGACACCTAGGTATACAGATTTGAGAACCGCCTGGTCATGAGGAAAGATTTTTTTACCCCTAGTAACCTTGCGGATGTTGCTGTTCAAACTTTCGATGATATTAGTAGTATACATGATCTTGCGCACCTCGCAAGGGAAATCAAAGAAAGCGGTGAGGTTGTCGAGGGTGTGCCACTTTTTCCAGAAAGTGTTATAATGTAAGTAAACGAAGGAGTACAGTATGGAGCACGATGACCCTATTCGCAAGATTCGTAGCAATAAGGAACTGTCAGATCACTTCAAAGAATTAGTAGCTGTCGTTTTAGGTGAAAAAAACAACACGCAATAGTTCCGTCAAAACCATAATTCAAAACAAATGACTCTCAAAAATTTTATTGTATTTATCGATATAAAAACGAGTAAAAAATGAAAAATTCGGAATTCAAATCCCTATGGACAAAAGTAGTCGGTGCTGAACTACTCAAAAGCAATGAAGTAAGTGCCACATATAAATCGAATAACATGTCATTCTCTAATGACATAACCATGCTTCCTGATGATATAGCAGCAGAGACATTCTCAAGTAGTGAAACAGTTGCTCCGCATAACTCCAGCCATACTTTCTCCGAAGAAAACACCATTGCACAACAGCAAAACGCAACATTCTCAAAAGAAGAAACGATTGCGCCAGTTTCGCAATCGCAACAAATCAACCTCAACTGCAAAAGCGATTATCAGAATTTTCGAGAAATTAATCGTGGTGGGATGGGCATTATTTACGAAGCGCAACAAAGTAAGTTAAAAAGAAAAATAGCCATAAAAAAAATGCTTGCTAATGCACCAAAAGAGAAGTTTTTGGCAGAGTCTTTGGTAACGGCTTACCTGGAGCATCCTAATATAGTACCTGTCCACGACATGGAACAAAACGAAAACGATGAAATCTTACTTGCGATGAAGTTGGTAAAGGGATTGTCTTGGAAACAAATTCTCTACCCGAAAACGCAAGAAGAAAATGAGAAAGCCACACAATATGACCAGCAAGCACATTTGCAAATTCTGATGACAGTATGCAATGCGATCGATTACGCGCATAGTAAAGGAATTGTGCATTGTGATTTAAAGCCAGAAAATATAATGATCGGTGACTTTGGCGAAGTTTTGGTGATGGACTGGGGAATCGCAGTAGACATCAATGAAAATACAAAAGAACAGCGTACTCTTTGCAAGAGTGATATTACAACGCCTATGGGGACACCTTGTTACATGCCACCGGAATTAGCTGAGGGAAGAGGAGAAGATATATCGCCAGCGACAGATATATACCTTCTGGGAGGAATTTTGTATGAAATCTTGCATAAAGAACCTCCTCGAAAAGGTAAAGATTTATGGCAGATACTATTTATGGCAAAAGAAGGTCAAATGCCACATTTTGATGAAACGCTCCCCAACGAATTAATACATATTTGTCGCCAAGCATTGGCTAAAAATATTAGCAATCGTTATGTAAACGTTGGTGAATTTAAAACAGCAATAGAGGACTATTTAAGCCACCATAAGAGTATCGTGATCGCTCAAGAGGCAGAAAAAATTTTAGAAGAGTGTACAAGCGCAGAAGCTTCGGAGATGAAACATGAAGAGGTATACCGAATGTTCACAAAGTCAATCGCTACCTTTGAACAAGCGATTGAACTTTGGCAAGACAATGAGGCGGCCAAGCAAAATTTACTACAGGCGCGAAATTTATATATAAAAACCGCTATTGCAAATGATGATATTGGTATTGCCGAAACCCAAAAAAAATTTTTACAGGCCAAAGAAAAAAAATTACATAATCAAATCGGTAGAATGCAAACTTCAAAATTTATTAATTCAAAACTAATGAAAATCTTAAGTATAGGACTCTCATGCGTTGCCACATTGATATTTTGCTATATAGCAGAATCAATATTCTCAAGTCAAACCTCAGATAATCTTTTAGTATCGCCACTTATAATCTTTTTTGTGGTCAAAGCAACAGAGGAAATAATAAAGGCCCAGACTCAATCCTCTAGCAGTGTACATCAAAATACAATTGTATCTAGCATTCTGTGTTACATATGTATCAATATTGTAACTTTTCCGCTTATTGCCATCGCTATTTATGCTTTTCTGATGTTGTGCTACAGTTATCTGTGGGTAAAAATAGATTTTCGTCAACGACTATCCTTAGTAGTACAACAGATATCCCTCTTCATACTTTATACTTTTATACAACTAATATTTGAACAACTTCATCCAAATTTGGGGCTGGAAAGTCTACTTCAAGTTATAGCCGCTTTATCCGTTGCAGTCATTTTATTTGTGTCATCTAGGTATGCTCAAAAAACAATAGATATCTTTAACTATTACAAGCAGCCATGGCTAAAAACCTTACTTTTTTTGATAAATCTCATGGTTACAGCGGTACTCTATTATGCCATAGATGAATTTCATCATGAATATTTATACTCTCAGAGCTCAAGTGGGTATACCGATCTAATAAATTTTGTTGCCTTCCTTATAGCAAGTTTAGCATGTGTTGCTATTTTTTTTGTTGTATATCTTCGTATATACAATGTCTGGCCAGAAAAATATGACACTAAAGAAAAATTTTTCGCCATGTTGTACCATGTGTTTATCTTTTTTTCGATAACAGTTTTCTTGTTAAATGAACGCCTTCTAAAGATATTAGGATTAACAACCTTGGGCTAATGACCGAATTATTTAGGTAATCAAAACTAATTAATAATCAAGTTCTAAATTCAAAACAAGTGGAAAAGGAGTTCTTATGGATAATAATGTCTTCCGGTCATTATGGTCTAAAATAATTGAAGATTCTCAAAACAAAAACTCTTCTCAAAGCACCTATAGATCAAATACGATGACATTTTCCAACGACATAACCGTTGATCCTAATAAAGTGGTAGAAGAGACATTCTCAAACAGTGAAACAGTTGCTCCTCACTCCAGCAATACTTTTTCGGAAGACAAAACCATCCTACAACAGCAAAACAAAACATTCTCAAAAGAAGAAACTATTGCGCCGGTTTTGCAGTCACAAATCAACGTCGACAGCAAAAGTGACTATCAAAATTTTAAAGAGATAAATCGCGGTGGAATGGGAATCATTTATGAAGCGCAGCAAAATAAGTTAAAAAGAGATGTTGCCATAAAAAAAATGCTACCAGGGACTGACAGGGCAAGCCCATTGACTTAAGAAAATCTAGTAAGTAGGTTTTCGTTTTCTTTTATAGTAATTAACTTGTTTTCGAGGAGATTTAACTCGGGGTCGAGGGCGATCTTTTCGAATGCAAGTAGGAGAAGAAAGAAAAAGTTGAGTAAGTTTTTCAAAAAGTAAATCAGAGTCATTTTCAAAAAGTAAATCAAGAGCGTAGTTTTTAATGGTATTAAAAGAAACGGATTTATTGACCTGCTGAGGATACTTATTGCTAGAAGTTTTCTGATCAAGAATATCTTGAGCATCTTCAATAAGAATAGATTCAAGACCACTAATGTAAATAGTAGCATAGAAATCTTGTTGAACAGATAGAGTAGTTTTGCCAGTGAAATTCTCAAGGTCAAGACGGTTTTTAATGCGATCAAAGAAAGTTTCTATACCCCATCTAAACCAATAAAGCTCTTTAAAATCATCAGTGGGGTACAATTGTTCATCCACTAAGGAAGAAACAAGGACTTCAACATCACCTGTATCAAGCATAACACGAACAAAACGTACAGAAATTTTCGATGGTAGAGACTGGTCATTAACTAATTTCTTTTTATCGTCAGGAGGTTCAATAGTTGTAATACAGCTCTCAATTTTCTGCTTAAACATTTTGTTTGCTTGATAGAAAGAATTAACAGGACATCTAACTACAAAATTGATACCTTTTTTACATAAATGTGCTAACAGGGTATATGAACAATAACCTCTGTCGAAGAGAATGAGATCATTTTCATTTGCATGTTGAAAGTGTTTGTAAGCAAATAGCTCTTCATCTTTTTTACAGTGTCCTATTTCGCTATCAATTGCGATTTCGTTTAGTAGATCATAAAGTACTGACACTGTTGCAAATGCGTGTGATCCTTCTACACTTATGTTTTTATTTTTATATCTTATTGTGCCAAAATGTTCTTCTATCTCTTTTTCATTTGGAAGTCTTACTTTTGATCCGTCTATTGCACATAGACGAAAACCTTTGTATTTTCTGTAGTCTTCATCTTCATACAATGTTTCAACTACTGCTTGCTTATTTAACTCTATAAAGGCTGTATAATTCAGCTTTTTCCTTGCTTTTGTATATGCTCCTGAGGTTACCGTTGTAAAATTTGTAAGCAAGTCTTTTACGAATTCGTTTAGCCTATTTTGTATTGATTTTATGCTTTTACGTATCATGAATACCATTAATCTTGAAAAAGGTAGTTTTCTTTCTCTTGTAAAGTCTTTTTCGTTTTTACGATGCATTTTTTTGAAACGCTCTGACTCTAATAGTTCTTTACTTTTATCTATTACTCTTTTTTTTCATAATCTCTTCTTTTACTGTTTTAAATTATTTTATACTATATACTTACGCTTAAGTCAATGGGCTTGGACTGACAGGGATAAATTCCTAGCAGAATCCTTAGCCAGTGCATACTTAGAGCATCCAAACATAGTTCCAATACATGATATCCAACAAAATGACAATGATGAAATTCTCTTAGCAATGAAACTTGTCAAGGGAACTTCATGGAAACAACTTTTATATCCGAAAACGGAAGAAGAAAAAGAAAAAGCCAAAAAATACAGTCAACAAACACATTTGCAAATTTTAGTCAATGTTTGTAATGCCATTAGTTACGCTCACAGCAAAGGTATTGTGCATTGTGACCTAAAGCCTGAAAATATCATGATAGGTGACTTTGGGGAAATTTATGTTATGGATTGGGGAATCGCTGTTGATGTAACTGACAACATCGATGACAAGCGTACTTTTCACAAAAGTTCCATCACCGAACCGATGGGGACGCCTTGTTATATGTCTCCAGAACTAGCAGAAGGAAGAGGACAAGATATCTCGTATGCAACAGATATATATCTTCTGGGAGGAATTTTGTATGAAATTTTGCATAAAAAACCACCGCGAAAAGAAAAAAGTTTGTGGCTTACATTACTGGCAGCCAAAAAAGGTAAAATGCCTGTATTTGACAGGGCCATTCCCGAAGAACTCATAAAAATTTGTCAGCAAGCATTGGCGAAAAATGCTACACAAAGACCGCAAAATGTAAATTCATTCCGGATAGCAATAGAAGATTATTTCAAACATTACGAAAGCATAATCATCACCCAAAAAGCGGAAAAAATTTTAGAAAAATGCACCGATAAAAAAGCTCGGGGAATGAAAAAAACACAGTTATACGAGATGTACACCAAAGCAATCACTGGCTTTGAACAAGCAATTAACTTATGGCAAGAGAATGAAAATGCGCAAAAAAGTCTGTTAAAAGCACACAACTTGTATACTAAATCAGCAATTGCAAATGACGATTTTGGCATTGCAAAAACTCAAATAGAACACTTACACGAAACAAAAGAAAGGAAGGCTTTACAGAAGAAAATTAGTAAAAAGGAAGCCGTTAAATTCGGAATTTCAATTGTAGTTAAATTCGCACAATTTGGAATTTTATCCATATTTATACTTATGTCGAGTATTATTATTGCACCTTTTTTTGTAAACGTAAAAGATATAGAAAATATTGATTATCTCATGATTCCATTAACTGTGATGATTTGTTTCGTAACAAAGTCGACAGAAGAAGCGATAAAAGCAAAAACGCAACATACAGCAAACATATGGATTAACACAATTATCTCTAGCTTTTTATGTTACATATGCGTGGGGGTTTCGCCGATATGGGCAAGCAAATACTCTATCCTACTAGGTAAATACTCAACTGTTCTCTTTTGGATTGCAACGATTACTTTCTACATATTTATGATGTTACTGTACAGCCGGACATGGATCAAAGTAAGTTTTTCGAAAAGATTGTCCATTGTACTTACACAGATAGGTCCTCTTATTTCCTTTATCACTATACTTGTATTATTTGAAATCATTAGCAATGTTTTTACAATATCAATTTTGCAATCCAAAATAATAATGTTAGTTATAACCACACTATTTTCATCGATAGGCGCAGGAAAAACCGTAGAATTTATAGTTAAGTGTAAACAGCCATGGTGGAAGCAGGTACTTTTTATTATACCGATGGTGTTATCCGTAGCTATCTTCTGCGCTGCTTTGACAATATGCTTTGTTTTGCTAGTTTCTGCTACTGGGGGAGAAGGAGCTCAAGCTATTCTTGCATTGACAGTAATCTTCGGAGGACCTTTGATAGGTATATTGAGCATCATTATTTTTTACAATTTATATTTTCGTATATACAATGTCTGGCCGAAAAAATATCGATTTAAAGAGAAATTTTGGATGATGCTGTATCATGTTTTTGTATTTTTTTCCTTACAAGCCTTTTACCTAACGGGAATATTTCTTTTTTCAACAAAAGGTAAGGCTCTATTGCAGAGTATTAAAAATTATTTTTGATCCAGTCTCTAAATTATCTGGAGTACAAAGCATAATTGCTTTCTTTCAAAAATAACACCAACCTTTTCTTATTGTGTTTTGGTACAAAAACACAATAAGAAAATTAGTTATTATTCATTGCCATCTAAAGCCTGGAAATATAATAATAGTCAGTGAATGTACTAAGGTCGAACTAAACGCACAGCGATGTAAGGTTGCCAGGAAATTGTCGGACTGAGTGTCACACCGGCTACCTTGTTTTTTCCCGAGTATTCCGCCACTCCGGCTTTAAACTCAATCCTAAACCCCTTTGCTTCTTGTGCTTTTCTCTCTAAAGCAGTGACCAAATCACCAATCGCATCTTCAGGGCTTTTTCCATCAATGAGCGCTTTGAAAAAAGTGAGGATAATTTGTTGTGCGAAATCAGTGACTTCGTCCATCAGGCTTTCTAGCTGGCCTTCAAAGTAACCGCTAAATTCATCGACAACATTTTCACTAAGCTTTTCTATAGATTCGAGTCCGATCTGTTCGAGAACGGACATTGTCGCTGTCCCTCCTCCGCCATAGACATCTGCCCCAATAGCGCCGGCAATTTCAAGTAGATCCACCTCCGTAACTTCTCGTCCCCAGGCAACGCGCCAACCGCCTTTTCTGATGCGATCGCGAACTTTCCATTTGGTTGTTTCATAGGTACTGAGATTCTCGAGTTTGTCAAAGAATGCGCCTGCGTCATTTTTGATTTGTATGAATTTCTTTTCGGCTTTTTTGAATTCTCTTTGCAGAACTTCGAGGCGTTGATTGATGTAGCCTTCCACTCTTCTGTATGCATAGTCGCTATCTTTTCCATAAGTTTCTGCGACAAAATACTCCCCTCCCAGTGCAGATAGGTACATCGTTACTCCGTGATACTCTTGGTCATTACTACTTCCTAACTTGTCGATGTAACGATTGCACCCAAAGTTCAGATTTACGTTGATGAGAAAGTAACCTTGTGGAGGCGTTGTTGATTTGATGATTTTTAAATCACTGACAGGATTGCTGTGGTAACCATGTTTGTAGTAAAGATACACACCTGCTGTACCATAACCACACCCTTTGTTTAAATCTCCCACATAAGTGTAACCCGGAGGACCAGTAATTCCGTCGGGGCCACCAATAATCGCAATACCGGTAATTCTTTGATGTGGAGCAACTCGGGCTTTTTTGCCACCGAGTAAAACCCAGGGAGTGTCTGGTCCTGAACCTGCTGTTAAACCATTGTCAACGTGAATCACTTTATGGCCATCTGCCTGGGCCATATGCGCGGCTTTGTCGACATCATGGCTCCATCCTAAGCGCAAAGAGGTATAAGCTTCTTTTAGGATTTTGACTTCGAAACTAACCTCAATAGGATAACCTTCATATACCGTAGATATTACAATATCAATAAAAAAGTCGCGTTTAACTGCTTTGGTGGTAAGAAGTCCGTTGTGGATGCTGGCGTAGTTACTGTGAGAAACATGCCACTTGTAATTGTTGGTAATATCTTTACTATGGCCATTTGGAAAGATTACCGTACTTTTGTATTGCGCTTTGGAATTTTCGTATAGTTCTACTGGCCCGGTAATGGAAACTTCGCGGGGGATATTTGAGGAAACTTTTACTTCTAAACTTCCGCCTGGTGCAACGGCTGCCCCTGGAAGTAGTTCTACTGTTTGTTGTGCTGCCAGAGTTAGGTGATGACCACTCGAAATGGTTTTGTGCTGCAACTTCATGTGAGTGGGAATTTTTTTGGTAATTGTTTTATTGGGCCCCACGTATTCAGCGCTTAGGGAAATCATAAAAATGATCATGACAATGTAAAATTTTGCATTCACTTTAGATATACTCCTCTTAATTTTTAGGCGTTATCTTAACGAAACTTCCTTGTTGTAGATTAGTACCTGGTTGTAACTCAACGGTTTTAGCTGAAATGGTTACATGTGCATCTTTTGTCATAGTTGTAGAGTTTATGGTAATAGAATCTGCGGCAGCTAATTTACCAAATGAGTGAACGGTTTTATTTTGTAGGGTAATTTTCGATGGCGGTGTTTGCTGGCGTTTTTTTATTTCGTTATCAATGTAGTCTACACCATGTTTTTCAAGGAGAGACCTAAAGTAAGATTCTTTATCGTCGGGGATCAAGTTATACTTGTGGTAACATTCTGCAACAACTTGGGGATACTTACTCAGCACTTCTTTTCTAAAATCTGCCACAGAATGTGTGTACAATTTGTTGACAATTTTCTTTTGTACTTCTGTTCTTGCAAATTTGAAAGAATCATGACCGTGACCATTTTTAGTTTTGAGGTCGCTACTAAAATTTTCGACAACTCCGGCAATGATATTACCCTCTTTTACCAGACATTTGTAACGAAATGAAGATACGAATACCATGTTCCAGTTTTCCTTTTTAGGGCCGCCGACGCGAATAAAAGTTTTTCGATCATAGTACGCGTAGGCCGGAAGTTGGATATCAAAAGTGTAGTGATTTCCTACGCGATTGACTCTTTTTACCTTCATATTTCCTGTTTGGGTATCTCGTAACCATGTTTCGTTACCGGTTTTCCCAAATATCGACGATTCACTTTCATCAATGTGGAAATAGAAGGATTTGTGGCAAATAGTATCGTAAATTTTATTTTCAGGAAAAGAAAAAGGCGTTTCTTTATTTTTGAATTCATTTATTGTGGGCCATGCAAAAGATGGATATATCATTGTATTTTGCGGCGCTTGAGTATTTAATAGCGCAATCAGTCCTAAAACAGTTAACTGTACTGGTGCCGGAATTACCTCTCCCCACATTGCGGTTTCGTATCGCCAGCAAGACTCTAAGGCTTCCGATGGTGTGTAGAGGTTACTGTATAAATAATCACGGATATGATAGATTCCGGTACCACCTGGGTCGGAAATTTTGAAATCGTCATTGATTTCATCGTAGCCAATTACAACAACGTAATGCCACATAGCCACACCAGAGCGCACTAAAACGATCGTTGGTATTCCTTTTTTCGCATTGTTTTTTAAATCTGCAATGGTTCCTTTTTTGCGAGTGACAGATAGATCATACTCTTCAATTGCTTTTTCCAAATCATCAGGAGTCGTATAGCCCCAACCTTCTTCTTCTAAAATGCGAGAATCAGCCTTTGTTTTTAAAGGACCAATTCCAGCACTTATGTTGTAGTACTTTAAAAGCATAGAAGCGCACGCTGGCCCACAGCTAAAACCGTCAGGTTGTTCGTAGTTGGGAAAATTTTTGATTTCTTGAGTGGATATGAAGATACTGGTGACAAAGAAAAAAACACATAAAGGTATCATGTGTCGCATGATATATACTCCCTGTTGTAGTTTGTAAGAAATGAAGGTGCCTTCATTTCTTACAATGTATTTATTTTTCTGAAATTTTGTTTAACTTACGTTGCATCTCTAGCATTTGCTTTCGCATCTGCTTCATTTTCTTTTCTTGTTCAATGGTGTAAAGAGTAAGCTCTTCAATTTTCTTCAGTAAGCTGGCGGACAAATTTCCCACATCGACACCTTTTTTGACATCTTCTTTTGAAGGAATTCCTGGAAGGTGTTTTTGTTTTTTGATTTGCTTTTCCAATTCTTCTAGAGATGTCAGTTTGTAGTTTTCATCAAAAACATAGTCTGGCCATTGTACGGCGGCTTTGACAAGAACACTTTGCGCCTGAAGTTGACCTTTGATAAAAGCACTAGTCGAACACAGGCTGCCATTTACATTTATGCGACTTCCCACAGACAGTTTTCCATATACATCAAGATCTCCGCTTCCTCCCCATTCCGTACCAATTTTTACAGCATGTTCTGGTTTTTTGGTTAGTAAGAAAAGATGTTCTTCTGCAGAAATATGCATACGGTGAGGCGAAGCGACGTACTTACTTGTAACACTTGCCCCTTCGATCTTCCCTTCTACTGCAAATGTAGCTTTTTCCGGGTCTTTGCCTGTGACCACAAGTTTATCTGTGTCATGAGCTATTTTCATGTTGTATCCAGTTCCGCTTGCAATCTTCGAAAAGTAGATATTAGACTTGTTTTTCGAAGCTAATCTCAAAATAAAATTATTCGAATCATCGACATAACCTCCCAAGTTCGAAGACCCAAATGTGTTTATTGATAAGTTATCAAATCTTCCGATGGGAGCAATCACTGATTTCGATGTTTTTATATCTGACTTGGCAATAATCATTTTATTCGCGGTTAGGTTACTATCCACAGTAAGAGTCCCTGTAACAGTTAAGCTACTTGTTACATCCGTTGGTTGTGCGATCGTCACTTTATGACGATGCGCTTTTATGATATCGTTACCATCGATTGAGACACCCACATATTCTTGTTTTTTATAACTTTTCTGATCTTCTTCTAGTTCTTCTTCTAGAGGGTCTGTACCCTCATAATCAAAATTAGGATCGTATTTGCTACCATAGAAATAAATTTTCGCGGTAGTGACACTGTTTTTATTAAAATGAATGCCACGAGAACTATTTTGTGTGTCTGAATTGACATTTACAAAAGTCGGTACAGAACTAAAGCCAGCTTGTAGATTACTCACATCTGTTTGCAATTTACTTATTTGCGCATTGTCTATGTTTCCGGAAATTTTGACATTGCCCGCAACGTTTAAAGCCACATTATTTGTTGGTTTAGTTCCTATACCAACCAATCCACCACGATCGATATACATTCTTGTTTGCCCTTGGGTTTTGAAAATCATGGCGCCATGTTGGCTAGTGCCACCCGTGACATCGAAAATCAAATCAAGAGCAGAACTACCACCAAATGCACTAGAAACCACTGTCCCTTCCGCAGTACGTCCAGCGTTAAAGCCATTAAGCTCTAATTTACCGCCTTTGAGTAGACCACCCGCGGTAATACTACCAGAAGCGTTGACATTTCCAGCGACCGTTAGTTTGTCGTTGGTTGGCTTTGTACCAATACCGACATTTCCACCACGGTTGATATTGATTCTGTCGGCCCCCTGTGTACGGAAAATCATGGCGCCATGTTGGCTAGTGCCACCCGTGACATCGAAAATCAAATCAAGAGCAGAACTACCACCAAATGCACTAGAAACCACTGTCCCTTCATCTGTACGACCGGCACTTAGACCATTGAGAGTTAGTTTTCCCGCTTCGATTGTTCCTCCCACTTTGACGCCGTACATAAAGTTTGCATTTCCCCCAACTTTTAAGATGTAGCCTCCTGCAGGGCGTACGCCGATTCCTACTAGTCCACCGCGGTCAATATACATTCTTTCTTTGCTTTGCGTACGAAAAATCATTGCGCCAGAGGAGCTTGTTCCACCATTTATATCCAAAATCATGTTGCGCGGAGAACTTGCTCCAAATGCACTATGAATCTTAGACCCTTCGGAAGTATACTCAAGCTTTAAATGCGGCCCTACAACCTCTAAGGCTTTTGCTCTTAATGTTCCGTTGTTGAAAACGGTCAAGAGAGCATAGTTAAAATCAGCAGCTTCTCTATAATCCCGACCAGATACACGCCCAATGATAAAACGATCATGAGAACGATACGGATTTCCAAAATACCATGAATTACTTCCATAAGTACCATAAATACCAGTTCCACGACTACTTTGCCCAGAGTGTAACTTTATCGCTGCATGGGTCCATCCTGCACCAGTACCACTGACAGTAACCAGTCCACTATTGCTATTTGGGTTGTGAACGTTTACATGCGTGAACGATTGCGCTGTAAGAAATGAGGTGACTGTAACGAATAATAAAATCCATTTTGTCATGAATAATTCCTTTGTATAGTAAATGTTATAAAATATTGTTCTTCACGAGAATGGGGTAAAATCCAAAATCGATATCAAATAAAATTACGACCAACGTTCGTTATCGATTTTTCGTTGTAAGATCTAAGATATGCAAAGCTATTGATCTGCTGATAACTCAGATCCTGGTTGTACTTCAAATCCTGGGGTAAATTCTATCTCTGGTGCTTTAAATACAACCTTCTTTTGCTCTTTTATGATGAACCCTCCACCAGCTTTGATTTTCGAATTTGCTTTATAAATGAATTTACCTGCAAAAAATTGATTTAAGTCTAAGCTATCTTGCACGGGCACATTTATTTTGGTTTCTCCGGCTTGGAACATAAAAATTCGCTGGTAGAATTCCATATCTTGTGCGAAAACCATTTTCGAAGTGCAGCATGCCCACTGGTTGTCGGCATCTAGATTTTCGATAAACCCAAGCATGATGTTGGCTGTGGTCAATCTTCGATATGTCCCTAAGTCTTGCAGTAGTTGATTGATCGTAGATTGATCAAGAAGAATGAGTTTGCTAATAGTGACAGTGTTATACGCCGGAGCAAATTTTTGCCAGTCGAAATAATCACTACTTTTTGCTAAATGAAGATAATTTTTATAAAACTCACCCAACGTTGGTCGAGCCGATCCTTGTCCTAAATGGATGACATCATTAAAATACGTCTCTGGAGACTTGAGGTATTTACTATACTCTTCGGCGGACATTCCAAAGGCTTTTTTGCAAAGATAATTGAGAAAATCATTTTTTATTTTTTCTAGTTCCGCCAAAATCACTTTTAAAGCAGGAACCTTTTCCATGATAAACTCGATTAGAGCCGCTATTTGCTTTAGTGCTTCTTGAATTACGTCGCCAACGACATCTGGAGCACCAATCATCGAAAGATAATGGTCTAGCAAAAAATCTTGCGCCACTTTCTTCGCTTTTTCAAGGTTGGTTCCCGAAGGATCAAACATAAGTGCTGTCGCAATTTCATGGCTAACTTTTGGCCACACCTTCAAACCGCGATCGATATCCTTTATCCATTCACGAGCGTAATTTACAGCATGAATACGCGCGTTGATAAAAGTAGACTTATCAGCTTCGAGAACGCCAATTTCTGCTAACCGTGAAGTTATTGCAAATATATCGGGAATTATTTTTTCTCGCTCTCTTTGGTTTTTCTTTTTCAGACCATCAATCTCTTCATTTCTTTTTTGAATCCAGTTAGAGTAGTCTTGAATATATCTTTCCAACCAACTTTTTGTTTTTGAAGCATAAAGCGGCAAAGATAAATCTGTTCCTTCTCCTTTGAGAAGATATTTTCTTAAATGAGAATCGGGATGGGCATTGATCAAGGTTTGGTAAATAAAGTCTTCAACACCTGCAATGCTAGCATTATAGGTTTTTAAAGGCGGGTTCCTATTTGCCACACAGCTTTCTACCACAAAGTGTTTCACTGCATTGTACTCTGCAAAACTAAATGGCCCTCCTGAAAAATGGTTAATAAAAGTATGCCCAAACATATCTCCGGCGCCATGAGTCATATAGCCTAAGACAAAAGCCTTTGCCGCAGGATCAGCGCTTTGAGCCCTAGACCATAAATACTCGAACCATTTTCCGGCATATTTGGGATGAATAGCTTGTTGCCCAGTGAATATATCCGGATAAGCATCTGGGCCAAGAACACCTGCCCGGTACTGCGCCGCGTGATTGCGCAAAGCGTAGAGAACTTCACTAGATACCGGATACTCCCCAATAGCCCCAACAATTTTTTTCCCTTCATAATCCACATAGTGGATTGTCACCTTGCCATCATCCAAAGCATCTTCAATTGCAATTTCAGCAAGATAAACATGTGTTTTAGGTTTGAACGCATATGCCATGGTTGTGAGAGAAAATAGGAGGCAAGCGATAACGATTGTCTTCATAAATTATCCTTCATGTAGAGGATGTTTTGAAAGGTAAAATAAAGTAAAAAAACTTCAATGTTTAACACCTATCTCTACTGAGTCAAGGTTTAATTTTTTACATTAAAATGATTTGTTTAATATTAACAAAAAGATAAAATATCTTATTATATTTCATATGGTAGTCAAATATTATTTGCACGAATTTGGTGGTTATGTTGCGTAAAGGAAAAAATGAAACCACAGAGACATAAAAGATAACACATGAGCATGGTAATGAGTGGTAGTGGTAAAGTGATAGGATTTTCTGTAAGCAAAAGGCAAAAATAATGAAAAAATTTAGCGTATTGTTTTTATTTGTTCTTATAGCATTCTCAAATGTTTTAGCCCAGTCCATTAACTCTAGTGCCGTGCTAGAACAACTCCAGTCTCCAAATGTCAAACAACGATTCTCTGCCCTTGCTGAAATAGAACAACTTGGGTCAAAAGCCAAAAAATTAAGACCTTCTTTGATAAAACTACAAACAAAAACCCTTCTTGAAGGTAAAACTCCTAAACAGGTTGAGGAGACTATCAAAGCAGAAGAAAAAAGACAAAACGAAGATACAGATATGTGGGAAGAAGAAGCCTGGTAAAACAATAGACAACTTTCTGTATATGTAGGATGGAGATATGTTGAAAAATGAAAGATTCGGAATTCAAATCCTTATGGACAAAAGTAGTAAGTACTGAACTACTCAAAGGTAATGAAATAAGTACCACGTATAAATCAAAGAACATGGCATTTTCAAATGATACAACCGTTTTTCCTGATAAAGTAACAGAAACATTTTCAAGTAGTGAAACAATTGCTCCGCACAACCCCAACAATACTTTCTCTGAAGATAAAACCATTGCACAGCAAAATGAAACATTCTCTAAAGAAGAAACTATTGCATTAGCTTCACAGTCGCAACAAATTAGAGTCGACAGCAATAGTGGCTATCAAGATTTCAAAGAAATCAATCGCGGTGGGATGGGAGTTATTTATTGTGCTCGACAATCTAAGCTTAGTAGAGATGTTGCCGTAAAAAAAATGTTGCCTGAAGCACAAAAAAACAAATTTTTGGCAGAATCTTTAGTAACTGCGTATCTCGATCATCCAAACATTGTACCGATTCATGACATAGAGGAAAATGAAAACGGTGAAATTTTACTTGCGATGAAGTTAGTAAAGGGCATGTCGTGGAAGCAACTTTTATATCCAAAAACACCAGAAGAAAAAGAAAAAGCAAAGCCGTACGATCTTAATGTGCATTTGCAAATTTTACTTAATGTGTGTGATGCGATTAGTTATGCCCATAGTAAAGGCATTGTACATTGTGATTTGAAGCCTGAGAATGTAATGATTGGTGACTATGGTGAAGTTTTGGTAATGGATTGGGGAATAGCTGTTGAGGTAACTGAAAACGTACAAGAAATGCGTACTTTTCATAAGAATGGTATACAAAGCCCCATGGGAACACCTTGTTATATGCCTCCTGAACTAGCCCAAGGACAAGGCAAAGATATCGCATATGCCACAGATGTCTACCTTTTGGGAGGGATCTTATACGAAATCTTATACAAAAAACCGCCGCGACGGGGTAAAAACTTATGGTTAACGTTACTAGATGCCAAACATGGAAAAATGCCTGAGTTTTCGGATAGCAAACCTGCTTTGCTTAACTCCATTTGTCGTCAAGCGATGTTAAAGTTTACGATGTATCGATATGACAATGTTGATAAATTTAAGAAACGCATCGAAAACTTTTTGTCACATCAAGAAAGTATACGAATGTGTGACCGGGCAAAAAGCTGTCTAAATAAGAGCCAAGTTCGCCTTGAAGATATCGAATGTGAAATGAGCAAATTAAAAGATGAAATCAAAGGGCTAAGATGGAAACTCGCTGTCGGAACAGTAAAAGAAGAAATAGATACGGCTACAAAAAAAATACAAGAAAAAAACAAAGACAAACTGCTAGTCAATGACTTATTTTTAGAGAGTATTTTTGGTTTTAAAAATGCATTGAAACTTTGGAGTGAAAATAATGAGGCAATACAAGGTGAAATTCAAGCACGTTTAGAATATGCAAAATTTGCTCTTGGCAACGGAGATGCTCGTCTTGTTACTTCGCAATTGGAAAATCTAAACTCTAAAAATTTGACACTTGAACAGCGAAAACAAATAAAAGAGATACAAGACAAAATAGCAGGCAAACTGAGTATTTATTTTACAACGCAAAAAAATGTATTATCCATTATAACGATGATTCCCCGCTTTCTTTGTTACTTTTTCTTGTCGTTACTTTTTGTAATATTTGGAGAAATTCTAAGCACCTTGCATATCCCAGCAGGACGAACAGGTCAGAAAACAGACAGAAACGGCAAATGATAGCTTTTTACAATTGGTAGAGGTCTACGATGAATGATTTAGAATTTAAATCGCTATGGACAAAAGTTATTGATAAAAAAATACTAGACAGCGATAAAATAAGTCACACTTACAAACCCAACGATATGACGTTTTCAAATGACATAACAGTCTTTCCTACCCACCAAACATTCTCTGAGCAAAATACTCTAGTTATAAAAAATATTGACCAAACTTTTTCTGGAGAAAAGACTGTTGGAGCACAAACGGACGAAACGTTTTCAAACGAAAAAACAACAGCATTATGTTTAGAATCTCCGGATATTAACTTCCAAAAAAATGATCAGGATATACAACAGGTCGATGCTCAGACAGACGTCATCTCTCAGGCATGGCAAAACAAATTAAAAAGAAAGGTGTCAATCAAAAAAATTCCCTCGACATCTCATAACAACAAAGTTCTGACAGAGGCTCAAGTGACAGCTTATCTTGAACATCCCAACATTTTGCCGATCCACAATATCGAAGAAAACGCCCAGGGGCAGACTTTACTTGTAATGAAACTATTGGAAGGCTACTCATGGAGTCAATTGTTGCACCCGCAAACAGAAGAGCAAAAAAACAAATCAAAACAATACAACCTTAGCGCTCATATTCGTATTTTAACAAAAGTGTGCAACGCAGTTCGATATGCACATAGTAAAGGAATTGTTCATTGTGATTTGAAGCCTGAAAATGTGTTAATAGGAAATTACGGTGAAGTCCTTGTTATCGGTTGGGGCATTGCGGTTAGTGTAGATAACGATGTAAAAAAGGTTAGTATCCTTTACAAAGATTCCATTTGCGAACCAATGGGAACACCTTGTTATATGCCTCCTGAATTAGCCGAAGGAAGAGGTAAAGATATATCAACAACAACAGATATATATCTTTTAGGAGCAATCTTATATGAAATTTTGCACAAAAGCGCTCCGCGCAAAAACAAAAATTTATGGAACACATTGCTCGAAGCGCAGAGTGGTACACTGCCAAAATTTGATGGTAAAAATCCTCAAAATTTAATAAACACATGCCAGCGTGCCATGGCAAAGCATACGCATCTACGATACCAAACTGTCGATGAATTTCAGATGGAGATAGAAAGTTTTTTATCGAACCAAGAAAGTGTCGTAATAAGTGATGAAGCAAAAAGCAATCTCGACAACTGCTTAGAACGCATGAAAAATCTAAACTCAGAGATAGTCAAAACCAAGAAAAAGTCATTCTTTACCAAAAGACAAGAGAAACAGAAAGAGAAATTGAAAGCTCATCTTTATGATATGTTTATTGAAAGTATTTTTGGTTTTAAAAACGCCAGTGAAATTTGGCAAGAGAATGTCGAAGCAATACAAGGAGAGATTACCGCGCGACTAGAATACGCGAATTTTGCATTTCAAAATGCAGATACAAATCTTGCTTTGTCGCAGCTAGAAAAATTAGATGAATTAGATACAACTCAAAAAAACAAAGAAGAAATAAGTGAATTGTATGAAAAAATAGCCCGAGATAAACGCGATGTATACTCAAAAATAAATCACCATACTCATGGTGTGCTTTCCGTTACGATTTCTATTATTGGAGCTTGCATACTCTTTGTCGTTTTTTTTCATGCATTCATATTTTTTTCCAAGTGGATTCCGTCACCTGTGTTTGAAGTGTCTATTTTTATAGCAATAATTATAACTCTTATAAAAGTAGCAAGTATAAAAAAACGCTAGTAATAGTCGCGTATACGACTATTGGTAACGGCAAGTTAAAAATCTTTGGTCGTGGCTTTTTAATGTTCTACACCGTCAAAAATTTACAAAAAAATACCCATTTCCCTTCATCCCCACCTCCTTCATTTTCCCAGGAGGTGGGGAGAAGACAGGATAACATAAGTTTTAAGATGAGTAAGGTAATGTAGTTGGCTCGTAGCTTCAGCAAACAACATGACTAAGTTTACGTCCCGCTGCAAGCAGGCAGGCGAGTTGTTTGATAAGCGAAGAGACTACGTAATTAGCCTTACGGTCGCAAAAATTACTTCTTTTTATTTCCCTTCATTGCTTGTTTAAAGCGTATACTACCTCAGTTATACTTGATGATGGTTGCATTATGTGTAAGTCGATCAAGTAAAGCAGTTGTCATTTTCTTGTCGATAAACACCTGTGTCCATTCACTGAAGTTCAAGTTACTGGTAACAACGATAGATCCAGCTTCGTAGCGGTCAGAGAACACCTGGAAGAGTAGTTCTGCACCTTTCTTTGAGAAGGGAACATATCCCAGTTCATCGATGATGAGAAGTCCGTATTTCCGAAGTTTCATCATAAACTTTTCGATTCGTCCCTCTTTATATTCAGACAGAAGTTTGTTAACTAGCTGGCTTGCAGTGTAAAACTTAACAGAGATATCTTTCTGACAAGCTTCGATACCAAGGGCTATCGCTAGATGAGTCTTTCCTCCTCCACTATCGCCAACAAGAACAACGTTTTCCTTTTGCTTGATAAATTCAGTAGTAAACAGCTCCTGTACTTTTTGTTTTGGTAACTTTGGAGCTTTTTTGTAGTCAAGCATTGATTGAGTTTTTACTTTTGGAAACGTCGCTGCTTTTATTCGTCGTTTTACTTTAGCACTGAACCTTTTTTCTCGTTCTAACTGGCAGAGTTTTAACAAGGTTTTTTCAAGGTTAACTTTACCAGAGATGTATTGTTCATAATTTTCTTGGAACGCCTTTAACTTCAGCTCTCTGAGTAAAACTTGAAGATTCGTTTTAGTTGGCATTTTGTCCCTCCATCAGTTGATCAAACTTGTTAACATCTGGTTGTGGAAGGTCGAATTCTTTTATCGCTTTGATATGGTCGACAGAAGCTTCTCCTGCTACTATTTCTTTTTCTGTAAGAGCATCATAAAGATTTTGTATACTTGCTTTGCAAAAAGTATTGTTTTCTATTGCAAGTTCTATAACACTAATCATGTCTCCGTAGTCTTTATTTTTAAACAACAGAAGGCTATCGATGAACTCTTTTGTTCCTTTTTCATCGCCGTATTTCAGTCTCTGTTGATTCCAGAGTTCTTTTACTACAGGACTCCATTTTTCTTCGATAGTTGTTAGTATCCTGGAGCTTTTAAAAGCTCGCGATTTTTTGCGCAACATTTCCATGTAATGCCAGGGATCTAGCTGCCAGTAACCACGATGGTAAACTCTCTGATGCCTCGCTATCAACTTGCTTTGGTAGGTGATTCTTACGTCGCTTAAACCAAGTTCAACTACTACATTTTTATTTACATAATCGTACGGTGCAGAGTATTTGTTATGGTCTACCGTTATTGTCTGGTATTTATCTACTCGTTTTTCGATTAGCTTGTAGTTGTTGTAAGGGCTGTGTGGTAGCTTTAATAGCCTTGATTTCTCCTGTTGGAACTTCTCTCCTATCGTTATTTTTTCTTTATTCTTCTGGCGCATGATATGCGCCAGGCACTGTTCTAACAATTTATTATTTATTTCTTCTAAGGAGTTGCACTCTGGTATTGGAGTTACAAAGTTACGTCTGGCGTATTTGACTAACTGCTCAACGCCCCCTTTTTCATTGCCCTTTGCAGGGCTACAAAACTGTGGAGAAAAACAGTAGTATGAACGGAATGATATGAATGATTGTTGCTCTATTCTTTGTCTACCTCTCAGTACTTTTTGTACTGCTGCTTTTAAGTTGTCATATACTAATTCGTCGAATACTCCGCCATAGTATGCAAACGCTTCGATATGACCGTTGAAGAAACATTCTTGTGCCATTGTTGGATACAGTTTTACGAATATTTTCCCAGAGTATTTAGCGCGCATACAGAACATATATACTTTTACTCTGCTCCCTTTTATATCTACGTATGCTTCGCCCCAGTCGACTTCACTCCCGTGCCTTTTCTCTGGATCTGAAGGGATGAACGATTCGTTGTTTAATATCCCTATCTTTTCTTTTACTTCTCTTACAGCACTTCGTACTGTTCTTTCTGCTCCTTTGAAGCTGTACTCCTCTACCAGCCGGTCATATATCTTTTTTGCTGTATGTCTTTGTTTTACTGGGACCTTTTTATCTTCTTCTAACCACTTCGTTATTATCTCCATGTAAGGTCCCATTACCCATTTTCTTCTGGGCTTTGTTAAACGATACTTTGGTTCGATTCCTTTGATCGCTTTACGTATTGTTTCTCGTGCTTTTTTTGTTTCTCGATGAATACTGTTGATACTTTTTCCGAGCTTGCCATGAGCAAATCGGATATAACCGTACATATCCATTTTTATCATCTTCTCCCCTCCATTCGATAAACTTGGAATTATTTGTTGAAACTCCAACTTACCAAAATGGAGTAAATGAGGGGAGAACATTCCTCTGCCGTTTCCTATTTACTCATAGACTTTTATCACACCGTTTACACCAACCATAGGCAGAACTTTTACTTGTAGTTTTTCGGAAGAAAAACAGACGGCAAAGCTAAAGAAAAAAGACTTTCCGCTATCCAATCATCCTTGTTAAAGAATGGCAAACCTTTACAACGAAAATAAACTTACCTCGTACTCTCAACTCGCCAAAAAACTAGGAACATCTCGTGCGCGAGTGACTCAGATGTTAAATTTGCTAAAACTTTGTGGTGAAGTGCAGAAGATAGTAGTTGGTTTGGGAGATTATTGGGGCAAACGAATTGTTACTGAGAGACAACTTCGTCGTTTGGTTAAGATGAATTATAAATCGCAGATTGACTGTATTAATAAAATGACATTGTAACTGTAAGGTTGTCTAATTTGACGATTGTCTATAGGAGAATAAAAGGGTAACAAGTTTCTTGTTACCTAGTCACAAAGGAAAATTTAAAGTCTAAAAGTTTAATACATTGGTAAAAATCAAGCAAGTTTGCAACATCATCCTAGATTTGCTATGGTATTTTATGTTTTTGAAGAGGTGTTTTTTAGGTGAGGTTTCTCATGATGAAACGAAAATATTTGCCATATGTGGTAATTCTGTTTATGTTATTTTGTTTAACTTTTGCGCAATCAGAAGACGATAATTTAAACAAACGACTAAACAAAATATTACAACAATTACAATTAAAAGATGCACGTTCACATCTTTTGGCATTGTTTGAATTAGAAAAAATGGGTACGAATGCTATCTCTGTTCAATCGGATTTGCAAAAATTACTGGCAAAAGCAAATGATGAAAACAAAAAAGCGATTGAATATGCACTAGATATTATCAAACGATATTTGCCACCACAAACTTTACAAAAGAAATTCCAAAAAACAACAACAAAGCGTTCCCTGGCATCGCGAGTATCCAAAAACCTCGGTGGCCTGAATATCCTCGGTGTTAGTAGCGACTTTCGACAGCGTTTGCGCTATGGTAAACGCCATGCACTAGTTATCGGCATCAACAAATACAATAAATACTATCCTGAGTTAGATGGACCAAACTACGACGCTGGTGAAGTCGCATCTGTTTTGAGCAATCGTTATGGATTTGAGAATGTGGTGTATCTTTGCGATACAATCCCTGCAAATGTCTATCCCCAAAATGAACTAAAAGAGAAAACACAAAGTAAATTTACTCCTTATGGAAAAACTTATACAACGAAATATAACAATACAACTATCGTTGTCAATCCGCTCATTACCAAAAAAGTAATCAAAGAATTTTTATACCAAACCTTTTCTAAAGTAGGTTCTAACGATGCTATATTTTTGTTTTATGCAGGGCATGGTGTACCCGGCAACATCGTTGCAACCCCAGAAAACAAAAATGAAAATGGTTATATTTCGCTAACAAAAGTAGCAAAAGATCTTTCACAAAAAAACGCCAAGCACACTTTGATGGTTCTCGACTGTTGTTTTGGAGGATCTCTTCTCCAAGACAAGTACAAACCAAAACTCCAAGGTTACAACAACGCGACTTTCCAATTTGGTACAGGAGAAAACATAGATAGACTTTTTGCGCGTAGATCTTTTCAGGTAATTAGTGCAGGAACAGGGAACGAGGTAGTTGCTGATAAACTAAGCACTTCTGCAAAGTACGCACAACTCACAGATACAAGTGGCCACTCTCCTTTTTCTGCTGTGTTCTTACAAGCATTGAAAGGATTAGTTGGGCGAGATGATGGTATAGTTTTGACTTCTGACTTAGGTTACTACATGATGACTAACCTCACCAACGACAAACGCTTAAACGCTAAACAAACACCACGCTATGGTAGTCTGGGAGGCGATGGTGACTTTATGTTTTTTCCTGCGTATAAAGTTCTCAACCCAAAACTTTTGGCTCCTTTGTATCTCAGCGACAAAGTTTACGCTGACTTTCGTAGTTCAGGATGTGAAGCATTAGGTAAGTTTATCAATGATTATCCTGAACAAGACCAAATCTCTCTAACAAAAAGTGCTCTACCTCACATTGCAAAATTATTAGAAGATGAAGAACTTCTTCCTCGTAAAACTGCCTTGAAGTTTATCCAGGAGAAAGCTCAAAAACATGTTCGAGAAATAAAGGAATTTGACGATATTGTATCTGTATTGACAAAGTATTTTTCTTATCAAAATAAAGAACGAAAAGTAATAGATTTAGAAAGCTTCTTTTCTCTCAAAAATCAGAAGCAAGATGAAGCAGACTTATATGAAGTAGTTGATTGTTTGGGGGCATTACATTTTTATGCAGATGAGAAAGCTATTGATATTCTTAAGGGATACAGTAATAGACTAAAGTTAAAATGGGAAAAATCATCGAAAGACAAAGCTAAGCCAAAACGTATACAGAATAAAGTAGATAAATTACAAGAACTTCAAAAAATGATCAGTAAAAAATTTCAAAGTCAAGCACAGATATACCACCAGATAGTTAAGGAATATCACTGGTTGATAAATACTGGAATAGAAGAGTTGAAGCTTTATGAAAATCGTATGCATCTGTTTTTGTCAAAAACAGATGATCCTGAGCGCAAGAGAGCATTTGATTTATTAAAAGATGAACTTAAAGATAGTGATTGTTCAAAACATTTTGAGGTATTTAAAAAATATTTTGGCATAAGAGATCAATATCTCAGAGAAGAAGTTTTAAAGTATCTCAAAGAAAAAGGCAAAGACATGGAAACTCTTCTTCGACTACTCAAAGAAGAAAATAAAAATGTTAAAGAAGATATCGCAAAAGATTTAGAAAAAATCGGAGAAAAAGCGTTTTTAGCCATTGTAAAAGAATTAAAGAGAGATAAAAGCAAAAACCGAATATCGAAAAAATTACTATTTGCTTTTCTCACTTGGGAAAAAGTTTCGTTCTTTAAATTAATCGATAAACTAAATACACAGGATCAAGATTTTTTTATCCCAATTTTAGCAGAAGAAAACTTTAATGATATCTACCAAACTATGATCGATGTCAACCAAAAGGAAGACATACGTTCTAAAGCCGCTTCAGTTATAGCTAGGTTAGATAAAAAAGAACCTTTTATCGCTCATTTTTTTCTTTCTATAGATCAGAGAGATCGCTTCGATAAACAAAGCGCTATTGATATTCTTACTTCTAAGGAAACAGTCACGGAGTATTCTACAATTACAATTCTTTTAGAGTTGTTAAAACATGAAAATGAAAATGTGAGAAGTTCCGTAGCTAATACACTGGGAGAAATGGGAGAAAAAGCGCATTCTGCAGTGCCATATCTTATCCCTCTATTACAAGATCCACATAAAAATGTAAGAAGCTCTGCTGCTCATGTGCTGGGAAAAATAGGAGAGAAAGCTGAGCAAGCAATAGATGATATTGTCTCTCTCTTACAGGATAGGAATAGTGAGGTGAGAAAGTCGGCAGCAGAAGCCCTAGGAGGGATAGGACAAAAGGCCCGCTTGACAGTAAAATATCTAACCCCTTTACTTGAAGATGATCTCATTAATGTAAGAACAACTGTAATAAAAGCATTGGGAAACATAGGGGGAAAAGCTGTAGTACCTGCTCTCATTCTTGCTCTAAAAGATCAGGATGAGAATGTCAGATTTTCTGCAAAATTGACATTGGGCGGAATAGGAGAGAAAGCTGTGGTCCCCACTCTAACTCTTGCCCTAAGAGACCAGGACCGAGATATGAGAAAAACTGTAACAAAAGTATTGGGAAACATAGGGGGAAAAGCTGTGGTACCTGCCCTAACTCTTGCCCTAAGAGACCAGGACCGAGATGTGAGAGAATATGCAGCAGGTGCATTGGGAAAAATTGGAGAAAAAGCCGAAAAAGCTGTGCCAGCTCTTATTCTTGCTCTAAAAGATCAGGATGTATACGTGAAACAATCTGTAGTAGAGGCGCTGGGTGATATAGGAGAAAAAGCTGAAAAAGCTGTAACAGCTCTTATTTTTCTATTGAAAGACAAAAACGACTTAGTGAGGAGGTATACAGTAAATGCATTGGGAAAAATAGGAGAAAAAGCTGTGCCAGCTCTTATTCTTGCTCTAAAAGATCAGGATGTATACGTGAAACAATCTGTAGTAGAGGCGCTGGGGGATATAGGAGAAAAAGCTGAAAAAGCTGTAACAGCTCTTATTTTTCTATTGAAAGACAAAAACGACTTAGTGAGGAGGTATACAGTAAATGCATTGGGAAAAATAGGAGAAAAAGCTGCGCCAGCTCTTATTCGCACATTAAAAGACCAGGATTATGGTGTGAGAGGGTATGCAGCAGATGCATTGGGAGAAATAGGAGAAAAAGCTGAAGAAGCAGTGCCAGTTCTCATTCCTCTACTAAAAGATCAGGATTGGAGGGTGAGAAGTTCTGCAGCAGGTGCATTAGGAAAGATCGGAGAAAAAGCTGAAGAAGCTGTACAAGCTCTTATTCTCTTGCTAGAAGACCAAAGTGAAGATGTGAGAGAATCTGCAGTATCGGCACTGGGAGAAATAGGAGAAAAAGCTGAAGAAGCAGTGCCAGTTCTCATTCCTCTACTAAAAGATCAGGATTGGATGGTGAGAGAATCTGTGGTATCGGCACTGGGTGATATAGGAAAAAAAGCTAAAAAAGCTGTACAAGCTCTTATTCTTCTATTGAAAGACGAGGGGAATCTGAGATACCTTGCGATGGTGGCATTGAGAAAAATAGGAGAAAAAGCTGAAGAAGCAGTGCCAGCTCTTATTCTCGCGCTAAAAGATCAGGATTTATATGAACATGAAAAAACGCTGTCGTAGAAGCATTGGGAGAGATTGGTGAGTCTGAAAAAGTTATTCTCGCTCTTATTCCTCTATTAGATGAAAATAAAAATTACGATATTAAGCTTTCGGCAACAGAAGCATTAGAAAAGATAGCAAAAAAAGCAACACTGCCTTTCATTTCTCTTTTGCAGAATAAAAAATTTTTTGTAAGAAGATATGCAGCAAAAGTATTGGGAGAGATAGGGGAAAAAGCACATCCCGCAATACCAGATCTTGTACTTTTGTTAAAGGACAAAAGTTCAAATGTAAGATGGGAAGCTGTAAAAGCGTTGGGAAAGATCGGAGAAAAATCTTACTCTACTGTATCTTACGTTATTCCTCTGTTGAGGGATCAAGATTCAGTTGTAAGGCGAGAAGCAGTAAAAACATTAGGAATGATGAAGGAGAGTGCGTATCCAATGGTGCAGTATATTATTCCTCTACTGAGAGATGGAGACCCAAATGTAAGATGGGAAGCTGTAGAAGCGTTGGGAGTGATCGGAAAAAAAGCAATATTTTCACTTATCTCTCTTTTGGAAGACAAAGATCAACATGTCAGAAAAGCTGCTGCTATAGCATTTGGTAGAATACAAGAAAGTGAATTCTCTACAGAAGAATGCATCATTCCTATCTTAGAAAATCTCTCAAAAAACCAAGATTATGATGTTAAGATCTTTGCAACTATCTCACTAATAAATATGAGAGAAAAAGCCATATCATCTATTATTCTTCTCTCGAAAGATTCAGATGTAATATGGCAAGTACTAGAAGCACTGAGGGAAATAGGTGAAAAAACATACTCTGTAGTACCGCATCTTATCCCATACCTTATACATCTGATGAAAGCAGACACAGATGTAACACAAGATGTCATAAAAGCAATCGGAAAAAAAGCAATACCATCTATAATTCCTCTTCTAAAAAGCGAAATTTCAGATGTTAGATGCTCTGCAGCTATAGCACTAGTAATGCTCGGAGAAAAAGCAACCTCTGCTACTCCATACTTAAGTTCTTTACTAAAAGATGAAGATTCTAATGTCCGACGATATGCCGCGTACGCATTGATATCTCTGTTAAAATATGAAAACTCGGATGTAATAAAGGAAGCTAAAAAAGTACTGGGGCTGAAAAAGAACGCATATCCAATGATACACCTATTGGAAAATGAATACTTCGAAAGGAATGCTTTAGAAGCATTAGCAAAGATGGGCGAAAAAGCTGTACCATATCTCATCCCTCTGCTAAAAGATCCAGATGTAGAACGGAGTGTAATAGAAGTATTGGGAAACATGGGAGAAAAAGCTATTCGGCAAATAATTCCTCTCTTACAAAATGAAGATAAAAATATTATAAAAAATGCAGCCGAAGTATTGGGAGAAATCGGAGAAAAAGCTGAAAAAGTCGATAATGTAGTATCACATCTTGTCCCTTTATTGAAAAATGAAAATTCTGATGTAGTGTGTAGCACATTGTTGGCATTGGGAGAGATAGGAGAAAAAGCTGAAAAAGCTGTATCGGCTCTTGTTCTTGCTCTAAAAGACCAGGATTGGAGGGTGAGAAGAAATGCAGCGTGGGCATTGGGAGAGATAGGAGAAAAAGCTGAAAAAGCTGTATCGGCTCTTGTTCTTGCTCTAAAAGACCAGGATTGGAGGGTGAGAAGAAATGCAGCGTGGGCATTGGGAGAGATAGGAGAAAAAGCTGAAAAAGCTGAAAAAGCTGTATCGGCTCTTGTTCTTGCTCTAAAAGACCAGGATTGGAGGGTGAGAAGAAATGCAGCGTGGGCATTGGGAGAGATAGGAGAAAAAGCTGAAAATATAATACCAAAATTAATTCCCCTCCTAGAAGATCAGATCTCAAATGTGAGGCATTCTGGAGTAGAGGCACTGGGAAAAATTGGAGAAAAAGCAGTACCAGACCTCATTCTTGCGTTAAAAGACCAGGATGAAGATGTGAGAAAAAATGCAGCAAGAGCACTAGGGAAGATAGGAGAAAAAGCCGAAAAAGCTGTACCTACTCTTATTGCTGCTCTAAAAGACTATGATTGGAGGGGGAGAGGGGATGCAGCGAAGGCATTGGGAAATATAGGAAAAAAAACTGAAAAAATAATAGTAGCATTAATTTCCCTCTTAGAAGACCAGGATTACTATTTGAGAGGGGATGCAGCTGAGGCATTGGGGAAAATCGGAAAAACAACTCTTGCAATTCAACATCTTATCCCTCTTTTGCAAAATGATAGTAAATATGTTAGATCTTTTGGGAAAGAAGCATTGGAAAAGATAAAGAGAAAAGGAAAAGAAGCTGTACCATGTTTTATACCCCTTTTGAGAGATAAAGATTTCTGGATTAGATATTCAGCTTTAAAAGCATTAGTAGATATGGGAGAAAAAGCTGCACCTTCTCTTATCCCCCTATTAAAAGATTCAGATAAAGATGTTCAAAATTCAGCAGTTTATGCCTTGAAAGAAATAGCAGAAAAAAATTCTTTAAAAACTGTTATTCCTCATATCCGACAATTTTTACAAATAGAAGCAAATCAAAAAGTATTGGGACTTAAAGTCTTAAATTCATGCGTATGGCATGCTTATCTAGAAGAAAAGAAAAACGTCTTTACTCAAGAAGACATACAAATTTTATCCAAATCAGAAGACTATGAAATTCTAAATACCGTTGCTGCTATTTATGCATGGCAGGGAAATACCAAAAAAGCAAACATGTACTCATCCAAAACATATAAAGAGACAGCAAAAAGAGTAAAACTTTTACTTGAAGGAAAAACTCCAAAGCAAGTAGAAATAGAATTAAAAGAAAATCAATAATTCCTGTACTGTTAGTCTTTATTACAAAAAGTTCTCAAAAAATAAAAATTTTACATAACTTAAGTGGTTTAGTTTGAGAATGTAATGATAGAGCTTCGCTAAAGCATTGTTTTTTTGTAGACAAACAAGATATTGTCGGTTATTGTAAAATTACAATTGAAAATTTTAAAAATTTTGAAAAAGTCATAGTGCTGAGTTTGTTTTAACAAAACCACGCCCCTGTCACCCCAAGCCCATTGACTTAAGCGTAAGTATATAGTATAAAATAATTTAAAACAGTAAAAGAAGAGATTATGAAAAAAAAGAGTAATAGATAAAAGTAAAGAACTATTAGAGTCAGAGCGTTTCAAAAAAATGCATCGTAAAAACGAAAAAGACTTTACAAGAGAAAGAAAACTACCTTTTTCAAGATTAATGGTATTCATGATACGTAAAAGCATAAAATCAATACAAAATAGGCTAAACGAATTCGTAAAAGACTTGCTTACAAATTTTACAACGGTAACCTCAGGAGCATATACAAAAGCAAGGAAAAAGCTGAATTATACAGCCTTTATAGAGTTAAATAAGCAAGCAGTAGTTGAAACATTGTATGAAGATGAAGACTACAGAAAATACAAAGGTTTTCGTCTATGTGCAATAGACGGATCAAAAGTAAGACTTCCAAATGAAAAAGAGATAGAAGAACATTTTGGCACAATAAGATATAAAAATAAAAACATAAGTGTAGAAGGATCACACGCATTTGCAACAGTGTCAGTACTTTATGATCTACTAAACGAAATCGCAATTGATAGCGAAATAGGACACTGTAAAAAAGATGAAGAGCTATTTGCTTACAAACACTTTCAACATGCAAATGAAAATGATCTCATTCTCTTCGACAGAGGTTATTGTTCATATACCCTGTTAGCACATTTATGTAAAAAAGGTATCAATTTTGTAGTTAGATGTCCTGTTAATTCTTTCTATCAAGCAAACAAAATGTTTAAGCAGAAAATTGAGAGCTGTATTACAACTATTGAACCTCCTGACGATAAAAAGAAATTAGTTAATGACCAGTCTCTACCATCGAAAATTTCTGTACGTTTTGTTCGTGTTATGCTTGATACAGGTGATGTTGAAGTCCTTGTTTCTTCCTTAGTGGATGAACAATTGTACCCCACTGATGATTTTAAAGAGCTTTATTGGTTTAGATGGGGTATAGAAACTTTCTTTGATCGCATTAAAAACCGTCTTGACCTTGAGAATTTCACTGGCAAAACTACTCTATCTGTTCAACAAGATTTCTATGCTACTATTTACATTAGTGGTCTTGAATCTATTCTTATTGAAGATGCTCAAGATATTCTTGATCAGAAAACTTCTAGCAATAAGTATCCTCAGCAGGTCAATAAATCCGTTTCTTTTAATACCATTAAAAACTACGCTCTTGATTTACTTTTTGAAAATGACTCTGATTTACTTTTTGAAAAACTTACTCAACTTTTTCTTTCTTCTCCTACTTGCATTCGAAAAGATCGCCCTCGACCCCGAGTTAAATCTCCTCGAAAACAAGTTAATTACTATAAAAGAAAACGAAAACCTACTTACTAGATTTTCTTAAGTCAATGGGCTTGCCCTGTCACCCAACCGCTGCTACATTGTCTACCATATGAGTTATAACCGTTCCAAAACATAAATACTTAAGAGGTTTAATTGAGAAAGAATTGGGCAAATATAAATTCAAAAGATTAATTTTTTTAGCCCATGATGTTATAAATTTTTCAAAGTTATTAGTTTCATTCAGATCAGGAGAATTTGATGCAAAAATATATAGTTACTCTTTTATTTTTATCCATAGTTGGATTTACTACAGCGCAAAACCACACAGAAACTATCAATGCTACAAACTTACATGTAAAATCAGCAGAAAGCCCAACATCTTTACTATTGGAACATGAGTCTGGAAAGTGGAAGCTAACTTCCAGTGGTCCCCATTTTTATCTCAGCAATATGAAAAGCGGTGAAGATTTGTTTGCAGTAAAAAGCAACGGTTGTATTGCTATTGGTACAAATACCAATCTCAATGGCGTAAGCCACAGACTTTTTGTTGATGGTTCCATAAAGGCTTCTGGAAATATTTTTTCTCAAAATATTAACAGTGGGCTTATCAAGGCATCTACCAATATCATTGCTCAAAATAAAATTGGTATTGGAACAGATAGTCCTGAAGGGGTGCTACACGCTAAATCAACAGAAAACTATGCCTCCCTGCTGTTGGAAAGTAATCTTGGAAAATGGAAGGCTTCTTCTAGTGGAACTAATTTTTATCTCAGCAATATGAAAAGCGGCGAAGATTTGTTCGCAGTAAAAAGCAACGGTTGTATTGCTATTGGTACAAATACCAATCTCAATGGGGTAAGCCATAGACTTTTTGTGGATGGATCCATAAAGGCTTCTAAAGATATCATTGCTCAAAATATTAATGCTAAAAAAGTGAACATAACAGACTTGACGCTGGGGACTGGAAAAATTATGTCTCCAACAGAACTTTCTTTCAATACCCCTGTTGGAAAAGCAATGACAATCGATAAGGATGGCTGGGTAGCAATTAATGCACAACCTTCTGATAAATACACTCTAACAATAGGTGGGCATACCAAAATTAATAACAACCTTAATGTTAGCGGAGCGATTGGGGTTGGTACAACAGATCCAAAGGCAAATTTACATATTTGTTCAGAAAAGCATTTTACATCTCTACGGTTAGATAATCATAAAGGTAACTGGAGGCTAGCTTCCAGCGGAGGTAGTTTTTACATTAGTAATTATACTACGACTCCAGCTCGAGATTTGTTTGCTATCAACGAAGGTGGGAATGTTGGAATTAAGTGTTCTCCTCATTCCACATACAGTCTTGCTGTAAAAGGAAAGGTACTAGCAGAAGAAGTACTGGTTGCACTTCATCAAGATTGGCCGGACTTTGTTTTTGATGACAGTTATAACCTGACTTCTTTAGAGGAAGTAGAGCAACAAATTAAAAAGAATAAACATTTGCCTGATATCCCTTCAGGAAAAGAAGTAAAACAAAATGGTATCCAGTTAGGCGCAATGCAAGGGAAACTACTACAGAAGATAGAAGAACTTACTTTGTATACAATTCAGCAAGATAAACAAATCAAATCACTCAAGGTGGAAAAGCACCAAATGAAAGAACGCATGGAAGCAGAAAAACTTGAAATGCAAAAGCGTCTCGAAAAAGTTGAAAAACTACTCCACGGTTTATTGAAGAAATAAGAGAAAAGGCAGATCTCCTGCCTTTTCTATCACGAAGAAGGAATGTTATGAAGATACTTTTTTTATTTTTCTTGTTCCCCATATCGTTATTTGCTGATTATTATGGACCAGTAAAAACTGTTTATAAAAAAATTCCTACAGAAACATATCTTGGCAAAAAATTGTTCGATGGAGCACAAAAAAACAACACAGTTACCAGGAAAAAGGTACAACTTATACCTGGATTTCACACTACACAATCCCGTATCCGCATCTCGCGAAATATCCCTACAGGCATTTCTGTTAGTGGCATAAGTGCTTTGTATGAAAAGCGTTCAGCAAAATATAAAGCTACTGCACATTTTCCTGATACAACTCTAGATATAACAAATGTTTGCAAGTGGATTGTTTCTCATAAGAGCTATGGTGGTATCTTTCAAGGTAATTTTGAAGCCAAAACAGTTCCCTACGATATTGAAATTGATATTGTCGCCGCTTTTGCTGTAGAAGGTGTTGTGTTTGAAGTAAAGTTTCCTGTAAAAATTTTAAAGCTCGGTATCACCTCAATTCAGGCAGGAATTGATAAAGAAATATCAGGCGCTATAGAAAAAGCGGAAGCAAATGGTCATAAGCATATTGAAGTGAGAGGTACAAACAGTTTTACCAGTGGCACTGCGCCTACTACACCGCATATCTTTCTAGGAGTTAAGACCGAGCCTATTTCTCCAGATAATAGAATTACGGGTATTGCCATAGTCGCAGGTGGTAAAGAAATTCCTATTTCTCCAGGATACAAAGTTGTTGTTGATTTGAACAAAGGATGTGGCGACGGAACGGCCTATGTTTATCTTTGTATCAAAACAGGAGGAAATAACCCTATCGAAAACTTAATTGCAGCGAAAGACGCAATGGGGTTACCTGAGCCAGGATATACAAGAATAAACCTCAGTACAAACTTTGGATGCCATCAACATATAAAAGAATCAATCCAGTCTCCTTTGCGCGAATATCATGGGCAGGATATTTATATTTTTGTAAAAGGTGGAAATGAAATACTTGCTATTCCTTATGGAAATGATGAAGATTACCTACACAAAAATATCGAAGGATATGTTAATCAAAAACTTGAAATTTTAAAGGGAGAAGTTGAAAAAGCAAAAGAAACTGCACAGACCATCCAAAGAGAACTTCAGAAAATAGAAAAAGCTGTTAGCAATGTTGTCGGCTATGAAACAAACAAGTGGGATAAAAGAGAAGAAATTTATAATCATGAAAATGAAGATGGTAAAGGACGTTGGACAGTAGCCTGGGGAAGAGAAATTACAGAAACAGACTTAGCCGAAATTTTAGTAGCTATAGGTATTGATATTTATGGAGGAGGCGGCAACGCAACTCTCACCAAAATAGAAGAAATTGGCATTGAGTCATTTGAAAAAATTACAACAAATACAATTGAAACATTTTCATTGTATTTAGAAAAAACTGCACGACAAATAGCGGATGAAATGCTCAACGATATAGATAATTTAGTTTTTGATGTCATGGAACGCTTTTTCAAAGCCTTAGTAGATGGGAAAGATCCAGATGAAGCTGTTCGGAGTTTTGTAAATGGGAAAATAAATTCATATGGCAGCATTCGTATTCATGTTAGGGCTGGTGTAGCTTCGTATTCTGGTTCCAATAAATTATTTGGACAAACCGCTTCAAAAACGTTTTCGTGGCAACCATTTGTTGCTATCCGCGTAGTTAGAGATTAGGTAATTTAAAAATTGTGAGGGGATATGAAAACAGTATATTTCATTCTATTTTTTATCGCTACAAACTTTTTAGCGTCTCAAGAAAAACAGTTATATTTAGATTGTGGCTTCGAAACAGGTAAAAACTTAAAAGTTGGTGTAATTCATAAGTCATTAAATGACATACAAACAACACAAAGGTTTGGTAGCTCTAAAACTGAATTGATGGCAAAAAAACAAATTTTTTTTAAGCCTGGTTTTCACTGTAAAAATCTAAGGGCTCATATTGATAAGTCTGATATTCATAGGATAGCTATCTTTGGCCCAGATTCGTTTTATGAAAATGAGCAACCTCAATTTGAAGCTTATGCTTCTTTTTCCGAAAATGAACCGTGTTCATATAGGGTAACAGATAAATGTGAATGGATGATTACCCCAAATGGATATGCTAAACTTGAAAATAAAGTGTTTCAAAATCAGATAAAAAAAGTTTTTAAAACACTATCAACAGATAGTAGAGATTTAGAGGTGAAGATAGTTGCAGC
The DNA here is from genome assembly GCF_009002475.1 of Candidatus Uabimicrobium amorphum. Taxonomy (GTDB): domain Bacteria; phylum Planctomycetota; class Uabimicrobiia; order Uabimicrobiales; family Uabimicrobiaceae; genus Uabimicrobium; species Uabimicrobium amorphum. The sequence continues at coordinate 6,225,351 of NZ_AP019860.1, read as the reverse complement.
TTTCAACGGAGTTTCTGTTAAGAAAAGTGTAACAGTATATAGAAAAGGAATAACGCATCTTACTGTAAAATGGGATAGTAAAGAAATTCCGGAAGGGTACAAAAGTACCAAGGATCTCAATACTGGTGCAGGTGGAGAGTATATTTATTTGTGTTATAAAGTTGAAACCCCCGAAAATCCTGATGACAGAATCACTGGTCTATTTTTGGTAGCTGGTCCAGAAAATGTTTCTGCCCCTCCTGGTTATACTTTAAGGGGACATGACCTCAATGCTGGTGCTGGTGGATCATATATATACATGGCTTACAAAAAAGGAGGGTATAATCCACTTCAAGAAATAGAAGTTTTAACTCGCCACGAAGAAAGTACAAAAGGGTATGAAAAAATTCCTCTCGACTTAAATTGGTCAGTAGGCGGAGAATATTTATATTTATCAGTAAAAGGCGGAGAAGAACTAATCTACCAAATAGTTGGCGAAAAAAGTGACTATCAAAAACAATCTGACTGGGACGCCTTTACTGGTTGGGCTGACGAAAAAGGAGAACATCTAGGGAATTTTGTAAAAGCGACCTTTAACATCAAAAGGCACCTCAGGGTTACAAATGATTACCTTGCCGATCGAAGTAAAGTCTTAAATACGTATATTGATAATCGTTTCCGAACTTTAGAAGATAGCTTACGTACAGAACTCAAAGCGGGAGGAAAATACCTTGACGAGAGAATACGAGCTGTTGAGAATTTCGACCTTAAAAACTACGATCCCCAAAATGAGTGGGAACATGGAATGAAGTTTCTCAAACGACGCAAAGAGACTTTAAAAAAAGCGAGCATGGTAGAATTTAACAGGCTAGAAGGAACTCTTCTAAGAGAATTACTAAATGCACTAATGGATCGCGATACAGAAATACCTAAGAAGTTTCATCAAAATACGGATAGTCAGGGAAAAACACTGGATGGACATATAATCTATTATGTTAATGGTGTTGCAACTACCGAAAAGAAAGCTCAAACTTCTATGAGAATGCTTGCTGATACTCTACAACACCCTATCCGCGTAATTTATAATAAATCACATGATGATCCTGATGGCTATAATACAGGAAATAAATTTTATGCACTAGATTTTACAGAAACTCTTAGTGATCTAGATTGGTATAATCTCGCACCTTTTGAAGAAACACTCCGTGTGTTGTCCAAACTTGCACAAGAGTTTTTATCATTTGATGTAACAATACCAAGAGATCCAAGAAGATTACTTGATAAAATCTATGTTAGTAACTACTGTACTAGACGCGTTGCAGGGCTAATGTACGAAAAAGCTCAAAAGGGCGAACCGATGACGATAGTAAGTCATTCTCAAGGATGCGTAATAGTTCGTAATGCGTGTTTTATTATGCAAATTTTGGGATATAGACCATGGGTAAAAAAGCATTTACGTTGGGTTGCTGTAGGTTCTCCTGTTAATGAAAATTTTAACCATCCACGACCACCAGAACAAGAAAACCGCTACTATCGCTTAGTTGATAATGATGACATTGTCGTCAATTCTGTAGGTATGAGTGGGCTATCTGGCTGGAGTTTTGATGCTCATGACTTTAACGAGGTATATATACCCAGGTTACGAGGGATCATGAAAGATTTAGACATGATTAAGTAACAAGTTTGTTAGTGGTTTTGCAGGAGAATGATAATGCTTAATCTAAAGAATTGGCCTCTTTTATGTTTACTTTTACACTGGAGTATATTTTTACCTGCACAAGATATGTGTAAAACAGTTGACTTAAGTAGCGAAAACTTTACCGAGCAAACACACCAACAAGAAGAACAGTCAGGTCTCTCTCTTGTTGGTGCTGTTAAAAAATTATGGCCTAAAAACGAAAGAGTTCTTCATGTTCGTTTTGTTGGTATCAGAAATCGTATCCTTGAACAGCAGATTCAAAAAATCGTAGAAGACAACTGGGAACAGTGTTGTGGAATCGATTTTGTATTTGATAACAGCAGCAAAGCTCAAATTACGGTAAATATTTCTTCCAGCCAAGGTAACAACTCTTATGTAGGGACGGATTCTAAAGGTAAAAATCCAAGCATGAACTTTTTGTTTTACTACTATGATAAAAAGTCCAAGAAAACAAAATTGCGCAGTGATGTGTTGAGAGAAATTGGTGGCAAAAAGGTCATTCCTTACGACTCTTATACATATGGAACCATATTACACGAATTCGGCCATGCTATGGGTTTTAAACATGAACAACAAAGTCCGAACTTTAGAGTAGAGTGGGATGAGGAGAAACTTTTCAATTACTACAAGGAAATCTACCCTAAAAAAGAAGATGAAGTCGTTCGCAGTATGATGTCTATAAATATGACAAAACTAAAAGGCAGTTCTTTTACGCGTAGAGTTTATGGTAAGGTACAACAAATCAATTCTGACTCATCTAACAATCAGGGATACAACACGGGGCCATTCCAAAGTGAAATAGTGGAAGTACGATTCAAACCTATGCATGCTACAACAGATTTTGATCCTCACTCTATTATGTGTTATCCGATTAATTTGCACCTGGTAAAAGACTACAGCAAGTACCGCCTGGGAATTTTAGATGGTAAACATGAAGAGGATCTCAAAGGATGGCGTAATACTTTAGAGATGCGCTATGATTTCCGCAAAGAAGGACTAGAAATCGACAAAGATGCTGAAATAATTTTATATAGAAATAATGACAACATTTACATCAGAACCAATATTGATGATATCCGTTATATACTAATGCCAAACTCAAAGTCAGGAAATCTAGATATTTATCCATGGTGGGGAGGACGTCACACCTTATCTAGCGTAGATCGATATTTTGCAAATAAATTATACCCATATACCAGAAGTTCTGACAACCATCGATTTGTACAACGTGAACTCTATCGTGCTTTTGAAGAAATACTCTCACGCCAACCTGATATCAACGAGATAGTAGAGTGTAGTAACTACATGCATGATTATGGCTTATTAGAAATGCGTTATCTGATAGCCAAGAAAGCAACGAAAAAGATTAAAAGTTTTTATCTCATGTATACAGGAAGTGAAGCAAGTGATGAATTTGTTGAGGATAGTAGACAACAACTAGTAGAAAGAAATATGGATGATGTTGTAATCAAAAAGCTGTTGAAAAATGTGACTATTCGCTCACAAGAACAATTCGGAGAGCAACAGGCTAATATTGAAAAAGCAGTAAATATTGATGTTAGTACTTTTCAAAATGCTCCTGGTGGTGAAATGATGTTGAAAGCCCGAAGAAAGATAACTCTCAAACCAGGTTTTCACGCTAAAAAAGGCGGAAAGTTTTTAGCAGAAATTCATAAAGAGTAGATATGAATACTAGTTAAAGATGTGTAATAAAATATATTCAAATATCGAATCGCAAATTATATAGAGAAAGTCATGAAGAAAACAATAGTTCTCATACTTATATTAATAAGTTTTTGTACCGCCGAAAATAGCGATATAAAATATTGGGTTAATCAACTGGAACAAGGCTCAAGAAATGAAAAAATCAAAGCTATAAAAGAATTGCGCGAAAAGCAGGTGAAATCAATCCTACCTCAACTCGAAGAAGCACGTCGAAAAGCGCTAGATGCAAATGATGATAAATTAACTCTACTAATAAGCAAAGTAATTAGATCTATTGAGCTATCTTCTAAAAAAACTCTTCAAAAGAAAACCCAAGTTAGCATAAGAAGTAGAGCAACAAACCCTCCCAAAAAGCTTGGAGGTCTCACAATTCTTGGCTCTAGTCCCGACTTTAGTTCACGACAATATGGCAAGTGTCATGCTATTGTTATTGGAATTAATAATTACGAACATTTTACTTCGCTAGCTGGGCCTTGTCTTGATGCCAGCGAAGTAGCAAGAGTTTTAGAGAACAGATATAATTTCGACAATGTTCACCTTCTTGCAGACACAAAGCCCTCTACAACAATAAATTTCAAGACTCAACAAGTTACAAAAGATTTAATCAAAAATAAAATAGAAGCTCTTCGCCAAAAGGTTAAATCCGACGATGCTTTGTTTTTTTTCTATGCCGGACATGGGGTTCCAGGCTATCTGGTTGCGAGTGATAGCAGCAAAGATGGTTTGGGAAAGCCAAATGTTAAAAGCATGATGTCCCTAACAAAAATAGCCAAAAATCTGAAATCACTTGGAGCACGACACACTTTAATGGTTTTAGATTGCTGTTTTAGTGGCTCGTTATTAGAAGGAGAATATAGACCTGATTTTTCAGACTTAGCAAATGATGAATTTGTAACTCCGGGAGGCGACAACCTTACCAGGGTATTTAAGCGCCAAAGTTTTCAGATCATAACAGCAGGTACTGGAGATGAAGTTGTTGCTGATAAGTTGGATGAAAAATCTGCGATTTATGCACAACAGTTTAAAGATAGCCGGGGGCATTCACCGTTTACCGCTGTGTTTTTGCAAGCTATTCAAGGATTAACAGGACGCGACGATGGTGTCGTTTTAGCATCTCAGCTAGGGTTTTATATGATGGATACGCTGGTAAATGACAAAAGAATAAAAGCCTCTCAGGCTCCACGGTATGGTACTCTAGGGGGAAATGGCGATTTTATGTTTTTTCCCACAGAAAAAGTACTCAATCCTAAAATGGTTGCCCCGTTGTATCTCAACGGTATTGAATTTGCCTCATTTCGGCGCTCAGGATGTGAAGCATTAGAAAACTTTATTGATGGTCAGGCACACAAAAAAGACCAGACTGCTTTGGTGAAAAGTGCTCTACCTCACATTGCAAAACTACTCCAAGACGAACAAACATTTCCTCGTATGGCGGCGTTAAAATTTATTAAAAATGTAGCACAGCAACATGCTCACAATATAAAAGAATTTTCTAATGTGATACCTCCCTTGTTGAAACTAGCAAAATCTAGAAACAAATTTTCTTCTGAAGATGATTATTTCAAAGTTATTGATTGCCTAGGGTTTTTGTGCATACATGCTAACCAAGAATTTGTGAATGTTTTCAAAAACTATTGCAACGATCAGGATAAAGAGTGGAAAGAATATAAAAAAGATAAAAAACTTCCATTAGTTGTAAGAAAAGAAAGACAAAAACAAAATGATCTTTTACAAACACTGAGTACTACAACTAAAAAGCTACAAGAACAAGCAAAAATTTACTGGCAGACGATTAAAATATATCAATGGTTGCATACCGAGGGAAAAATAAAGATCGAGTTCTACAAAAATGGCAAAAAAACATTTCTTTTATCCACTGAAGATGAAGAAAAAAGATTAAAAGCTTTTCATCTCGTGAAAGATGAAATTACCGATAAAGAGTTTATCAAATACTTTGAAACAAATGATACAAACAAAGTGATAAGAGAAGAGGTTCTATTGTTTCTTGCAAAAGCAAAAAGAGACTTACCGATACTTTTTAAATTGCTCCAAGAAAGCAATGAAGATACGAAAAAACAAATAGCTAAAGATCTAGAAAAAATAGGAGAAAGAGCTTTTTTTGCTATTGTTAAGAAACTTGATAATAGTAAAAACCAGACATCAAGAAAGCTGCTATTTTGCTTTGTTAGCTGGCAAAAAAAATCGCTATTTAAGTTGATAGACCAATTAAGCCAGGAAGACCAAGATTTTTTTATTCCGGTTTTAGCAAAGAAGATTTTTGATAGCCTTTACGAGATCATTATAAATCGAAATGAAAGTGAAAAAATAAGATCGCAGGCAGCTTCCATTATAAAGAAAAGTGAGATGATAGAATCCTTTCTTACAAAGTTTTTCATTTCTATAAATGAAAGGGATTCGTTTGAAAAACAAATTGCTATTGACATTATAATCTCGCAAGAAAAATATTCTACAGCAAAAATTCTTTTAGAGGTCTTAAAAGATCAGGACCCTGATGTGAGAAGAAATGCAGTGGAAGGATTGAGAAATATAAAAAGTATAAGAGAAGCAGTACCAGCTCTTATTGTTGCTCTAAAAGACCAGGATGTGGATGTGAGAAAATCGGCGGCACAGGCATTGGGAAACGTAGGAGAAAAGGTGAAAGAAGCCATACCGGCTCTTATTGTTGCTCTAAAAGATAAAGATTCGGAGACGAGAAGTTCTGCCGCACAGGCATTGGGAAACATAGGAGAAAAAGCGGAAAAAGCAGTGTCAGCTCTTATTGTTGCCCTAAAAGACCAGAATGTGAGTGTCAGAGGACACGTAACACAGGCACTGGGAAAAATAGGAAAAAAAGCGGAAGAGGCAGTACCAACTCTTATTGTTGCTCTAAAAGACCAGAATGAGGGTGTGAGAATGGATGCCGCACAGGCATTGGAAAAAATAGGAGAGGCGAAAGAGGTAGTGCCAGCTCTTCTTATTCTTACTCTAAAAGAGCAGGTTTGGATGAGAATAAGAGCAGGAAAGGCACTAGAAAGCATAGGAAAAAAAGCAATACCAGCTCTGATTCTTGTTCTAAAAGACAAAGATTCGAAGATGAGATATTGTGCAGCAAAGGCATTGGGGAAAATAGGAGAAAAAGCTCTCTCAGCAGTGCCTGACCTCATTTTCACCCTAAAAGACCAGAGTGGAGATGTGAGATGTTGTGCAGCAGAGGCATTGGGAAAAATAGGAGAAAAAGCTTACTCAGCAGTGCCACATCTCATCCCTCTCTTACAAGACGAAGAGGAGTATGTCAAAGAGACTGTAGCAGAGGCATTGGGAAAAATAGGAGAAAAGGCGAAAGAGGCAATACCAGCTCTTATTCTTGCTCTAAAAGACAAAGATTCGAAGATGAGATATTGTGCAGTAGAGGCATTGGGAAAAATAGGAGAAAAAGCATGTTCCGTAGTACCAGACCTGATTCTTGCTTTAAAAAATGAAGATCCTGGTCTAAGAGCTCATGCCGCAAAGGCATTGGGAGGTATAGGAGAAAAAGCTCACTCCGCAGTGCCATATTTAATACCTTTGTTACAAAATAACCATGCAGGTGTAAGAAGCTCTACAGCACGGGCATTGGGAAAAATAGGAGAAAAAGCTTACTCAGCAGTGCCACATCTCATCCCTCTCTTACAAGACGTATATGTAAGAACTGAAGTTGTAGAAGCGTTAGGCGAAATAGGAGAAAAAGCCGAAAAAGCAGTGCCAGCTCTGATCCTTGCCCTAAAAGATCCAGATGAAGTTGTGAGAAGTTCTGCAGCAGAGGCATTGGGAAAAATAGGAGAAAAGGCTAAAGAGGCAATACCAACTCTTATTCTTGCTCTAAAAGATGAAAGTAAATGGGTGGAAAAATCGGCAACAGAGGCATTGGGAAACATAGGAGAAAAAGCCGAAAAAGCAGTGCCAGCTCTGATCCTTGCCCTAAAAGATCCAGATGAAGTTGTGAGAAGTTCTGCAGCAGAGGCATTGGGAAAAATAGGAGAAAAGGCTAAAGAGGCAATACCAACTCTTATTCTTGCTCTAAAAGATGAAAGTAAATGGGTGGAAAAATCGGCAACAGAGGCATTGGGAAACATAGGAGAAAAAGCCGAAAAAGCAGTGCCAGCTCTGATCCTTGCCCTAAAAGATCCAGATGAAGTTGTGAGGTGGTGTGTAGCACAGGCATTGGGAAACATAGGAGAAAAAGCTCATTTGGCAGTGCCACATCTCATCCCTCTCTTACAAGACGAAGAGGAGTATGTCAAAGAGAAAGTAGCAGAGGCATTGGGAAAAATAGGAGAAAAAGCTCACTCAGCAGTGCCTGACCTTATTCTCACCCTAAAAGACCAGAGTGGAGATGTGAGAAATTCTGCAGCAGAGGCCTTGTGGAAGATAGGAGAAAAAACTGAAAAATTAGAGAAGGTAGCGCCAGCTCTTATCTTTGCTCTGAAAGGCAGAGGCAGAAGTGTAGGAGTATCTGTCGGCAGAACTCTAGGAAAGATAAATAACATAAAAAATATAGAGTTTGTAGTATTTTTGTTAAAAGATGAGAGTTGGGAAGTGAGAAGTTATGCTGTAGAAGCACTGGCAAAGATGGGAGAAAAAGCTGTTCCCCCGCTTATTTCTGCCCTAAAAGATAAAAGTTCCTTCGTGAGGTCTGATGCAGTAAATGCTTTGAGCAAGATAGCTAAGAAAGCTGGGAAAGTTGAGAAATCAGTATCAGCTCTTATTCTTGCCCTAAAAGATCCAGATGAAGTTGTGAGGTGGCGTGCAGTACAGGCATTGGGGAAGATAGGAAAAAAAGCCGAAAAAGCAATACCAACTATCATTCTAGCCTTAAAAGACCAGGAGGGATATGTAAGAAAATCTGCAGTAAAAGCGTTAAGCAATATAGCTAAGAAAGCTGAGAAAACTCAGTCAGTAGTGCCTGACCTCATTCTCACCCTAAAAGACGAGAATTGGGATGTGAGAGATTCTGCAGCACTGGCATTGGAAAAGATAGGGAAAAAAGCGGAGAAAGCAGTACCAACTTTTATTCTTGCTCTAAAGAATCAGGATAAATATGTGAGAAGTTATGCAGCGAGAGCATTGGGAAAAATAGGAGAAAAAGCGTATTCAGCAGTGCCTGACCTCATTCTCGCCTTCAAAGACCAGGATAAACATGTGAGATATTGTGCAGCAGAGGCATTGGCAAACATAGGAGAAAAAGCTGTTCCCCCTCTTATTGTTGCTCTAAAAGACCAGAATCGGGATGTGAGAGAATTTGCAGCAAAGGCATTGGGAAAAATAGGAGAAAAAGCGTATTCAGCAGTGCCCGCTCTTATTCTTGCCTTCAAAGACCAGGATAAATGGGTGAGAAGTTCTGCAGCAGAGGCATTGGCAAAAATAGGAGAGAAAGCTAGTAAAGCAATACCAACTCTGATCCTTGCTCTAAAAGATCCAGATGAAGATGTGAGAAAATATACAACATGGGCATTAATTGAGATCGCTAAGAAAGCTAGGAAAGCAGTACCTCTGACTCTTGTCCTAAAAGATAAAAATTTCATAGTGAGAAGTTATGCTGTAGAAGCACTGGCAAAGATAGGAGAAAAAGCTGTTCCCCCGCTTATCTCTGCCCTAAAAGATAAAAATTTCATAGTGAGAAGTTCTGCAGCAGAAGCATTGGGAAAAATAGGAGAAAAAGCTCACTCAGCAGTGCCTGACCTCATTCTCGCCTTCAAAGACCAGGATAGACACGTGAGATATTGTGCAGCAGAGGCATTGGCAAAAATAGGAGAGAAAGCTGAGAAAGCAATACCAACTCTGATCCTTGCCTTAAAAGACCAGGATTCTAAAGTGAGAGGGGCTACCGCATGGGTTTTAGGGGAGATAGGAGAAAAAGCGGAAAAAGCTGTACCAGGTCTGATTTTCGCTTTAAAAAATCAGGACTTAAGTACGAGAAGATATGCCATATGGGCGTTAGTGAAGATAGGTAAAAGAGTGCTCCTGCCTATTAAAAAATTTATCCAAACAGAAAAAGATGAAGTAGCGGTGGCGTCAGGTCTTCAAGTTTTGAATTTCTATATGCGAAAAGCATATCTTGAAGAAGATAAATTTGCTCAAGAAGATTTAGAACTTTTATCTTTATCAAAAGATAAAGACCATCTTGATACAGTAGCAGCAATCTATGCCTGGCAAGGAAATGTAAAAAAAGCAAATCAATATACCACAGGAACCTCTAAAAGAGTAAAACTACTGCTCGCAGGTAAATCTCCCAAGCAAGTGGAGTACGAAATGCAACACGAAGCCTGGGGTGATGACTCAGAATATGCAATGGAAAATGAAGATTGGGATGATGGAGACGAAAATTGGGACGACGAAGAGTGGTAGTAAAAAACTGTAAAAGTCTCTATCTGATCTGACGTACACCGTAAGACAAGTTTAAAATTACCTGACACCCTACCTCTCCGGTCTTGCCCTCACCCATCCTTGTCGGAGCAAAACTGGAGAGGTGGCCAGAATTATGCTGAGACAACATAATTTTGACATTTGAGCAGTTATCAGATATTTTGAGTTTGCTTGATTAAATACCAAATTTTATAAGTAACTGACTCCTCAATGATTTGGATAACGTTTGCAAAAATCTTTACTTCTTTGCTACTAAATTCTTTTCTACAGAATCATTAGATGCTTTTAAAAGCCCGCTTTTACAATTTAGATTTGCTATTTAAAGCTGTAAATCGCATCAAAAACTATTCTTAGTTTTTATTTCTTCTTCAACTTGTTTTGGGGTTTTTCCCTCAAGTAAAAGCTTTACTCGTTTAGCCGTTTCTCTAAATGCTTTGGATGAGTATATGTTTGCTTTTTTTGTATTTCCCTGCCAGGCATAAATTGTCGCGGTAGTATTTAGAATATTATAGTCTTCTGATATTGCTAAAAGTTGTATATCTTCTTGGGAAAATACACTCTTATCTTCTTCAATATAAGCTTGCCATACACATGAGTTCAAAAGTTCTAACGCTGCTTGATTTTTTTCTTCTTGTAGAAAACGTCTAGTGTAAGAAATAACTGTCTTGGGATTTTCTTTTGCGATTTCCTTTAGCGCATAAACAGCTGAATTCCTAACGTATTCATCAGAGTCTTTTAATAGAGGGGTAAGAGATGGTACAGCTTTTTCTCCTGTATTTACTAATTCTTTTAATGCTAAATATCTAATCCAAAAATCTTCTTTATTTTTCAAAAGAGGTACAATCTGTGGTATCTTTTTCTCTCCAATTTTCCTCAGCGCTTTTGCTGCTTTCTCTCTAACATTATCTTCACATTCACTATCATATTTTAAGAGAGGGATGAGATGTGGCACTGCCAAATGAGCTTTTTCCCCTATTTTGCCCAATACTTCTGCTGCTACTTCTTGTGTATAAGAATCTTTTAGTAGAGGAATGAGATGTTGTACCGCTTCTTCGGCTTTTTTTCCTATTTTTCCCAATGCTTCTGTCGCTACTTCTTGTGTATAAGAATCTTTTAGTAGAGGAATGAGATGTGGCACTGCTGAGTGAGCTTTTTCTCCTATTTTTCCCAATGCTTCTGCTGCAGAGTATCTAACATATTTATCCGGGTCTTTTAGGGCAACAATAAGATCCGATGTTGCTTTTTCCGCTTTTCCCCCTATCCCCCCCAATGCTTTCGCTGCTTCTATGCGAACCTCTTTATCTTCGTCTTGTAAGAGAAGAGTGAGGTATGGTACAGCTGAGTAAGCTTTTTCACCTATTTTGCCCAATGCTTCTGCTGCTACTTGTTGTGTATAAGAATCTTTTAGTAGAGGAATGAGATGTGGTACAGCTGAGTGAGCTTTTCCTCCTATTTTGCCCAGCGCTTCAGTTGCCTGTTGTCTGGTATTCAGAGATTTATTTTTTAAATGAAATATAAGCGTCGATATAATATTCCCTCTTATTTTTTCCAGTACTTTCTCTACAAGAGCCATAGAGATATCGTTTTGTAGAGGGATGAGATGTTGTACCGCTTCTTCGGCTTTTTTTCCTATTTTTCCCAATGCTTCTGCCGCTACTTCTTGTGTATAAGAATCTTTTAGTAGAGGAATGAGATGTGGCACTGCTGAGTGAGCTTTTTCTCCTATTTTTCCCAATGCTTCTGCTGCAGAGTATCTAACATATTTATCCGGGTCTTTTAGGGCAACAATAAGATCCGATGTTGCTTTTTCCGCTTTTCCCCCTATCTCCCCCAATGCTTCCGCTGCATCTATACGAACATCTTTATCTTCGTCTTGTAAGAGAGGAATGAGATATGGTACAGCTGAGTAAGCTTTTTTTCCTATTCTGCCGAATGCCCACGCCGCATATGCACGTACCTCTTTATCTTTATTTTCTAGAAGAGGGATAAGATGTGGTACTGCGGAGTGAGCTTTTTCTCCTATTTTGCCCAATGCCCATGCCGCATATGCGCGAACTTCTTTATCTTCATCTTGTAAGAGAGGAATGAGATGTGGTACTGCAGAGTGAGCTCCTATTCTTCCCAATATTTTTGTTGCATCTACGCGAACCTTTTTATCTTTATCTTTCAAGAGAGGGATGAGATGTGGTACTGATGAGTGAGCTTTTTTTTCTATTTTTCCTAGCGCCCATGCTGCAGAATTTCTCACATCTTCATCTCTATCTTGCAAGAGAGGGATGAGATGTGGCACTGCTAAGTATGCTTTTTCTCCTATCCCCCCCAATGCCTCTGCTGCAGAACTTCTCACTATCAAATCTTCATCTTTTAACAAAGGGATAAGATCTGGTACTACTGAATGTGCTTCTTCTCCTATTTCTCCTATTTCTGCCAATGCCTCTGCTGCATCTGTTTGCATACTATGACATTGATCATCGCGTAGTAGATAAATGAGATGTGGTACTGCGGAATATGCTTTCATAAACCCTAATGTTCTAGCTGCAGAGCGTCTTACAAAATAATCTTTATCTTGCAAGAGAGGAATGAGATGTGGTATTGCGGAATATGCTTTCATAAATCCTAACGTTTTAGCTGCAGAACATCTTACTTTATAATTTCTATCTTTCAAGAGCGGAATAATAGATGTTATCATTCTTTTTTCTATTGATTGGAAAATTTCGGCTAGCTCGTCTGGGCTTATAGATACTGTGTCTATGTAAATAATAAAATCTATAACTAAATGAGCTTTTTCACCTAATCTTTCTAGTGCCCGTGCTGCCTCTATGCAAACTTCTTTATCTTTCAAGAGGAGAATAATTGACGATGTCGCTTTTTCTCCCATTCTTATCAATAATTCAGCTGCTGAAACTCTTACCTCCCAATTTTCATTTATTGAGAGATGTTCTAAAACAGAGGTGAGGCATTCTTCTGTAGAAAATACGCTTTCCCCTATCTTTCCCAATGCTATAACTGCAGCGTTTCTAACGCTTTCATCGTCATCTTTTAAAAGAGGGATAAGAAAACAGATACTTTTTTCTCCTATCTTTCTCAATGTCTCTGTTGCATTTTTTCTGACCCATTTATCTTTATCTTTCAGCAAAGGGATGATGTACTGTACTAATGGATATTCGCTCTTTGTCATCATTCCCAATGATCTAACTGCAGAATTTCTTACACTTGCATGATTATCTCTCAATAGAGGAATAATATATGATACAATAGAGCGTACTTTTTTCCCTATGTTACCTAACGTATCAACTACTTTATTTCTAACATTCTCATCTTTATCCTGTAATAGAGGGGTGAGGTGTGGTATTGCCAAATGAGCTTTTTCTCCTATTTTACCCAACACTTCAACTACTTTATCTCTAACATCCTCATCTTCATCTTGCAAGAGAGGGATGAGATGTGGTACTGCAGAGTGAGCTTTTTCTCCTATTTTGCCCAATGCTTCTGCTACATCTGCACGAACCTCTTTATCTTTATCTTGTAATAGAGGGATGAGATGTGGCACTGCAGAGTGAGATTTTTCTCCTATTTTGCCCAATGCTTCTGCTACATCTGCACGAACCTCTTTATCTTTATCTTGTAAGAGAAGAATGAGATGTGGTACAGCTTTTTCTCCTACTTTACCCAATGCTTCTGCTACATCTGCGCGAACCTCTTTATCTTGTAATAGAGGGATGAGATGTGACACTGTAGAGTGAGATTTTTCTCCTATTTTGTCCAAGGCTTCTGCTGCCGAAATTCTGTTCCATGAATATTTGTCTTGCAAGAGAAGAATGAGATGTGGTACTGCGGAGTGAGCTTTTTCTCCTATCTCTCCCAATGCTTCTGCTGCTTTATTTTTAACATCCTCATCTTTATCTTGTAAGAGAGTGATGAGATGTGGTACTGCTAAGTAAGCTTTTTCTCCTATCTTTCCCAATCCCCAACTTGCAGTCCGTCTCACATATTCGTCATTGTCTTTTAGAGCAAGAATAAGAGCTGGCACTGTTTTCTCCGCTTCTCCTATGACTGCCAATACCTCTGCTACAGATCTTCTCACATTTTTATTCTGGTCTTTTAGGGCGAGAATAAGAGCGGGTACAGCTTTTTCTCCTATCTTTCCCAATGCTTCTTCTGCTGATTCTCTCGCATATAGATATTCGTATTTTAGAGCAAGAATAAGAGCTGGTACAGCTTTTACAGCTTTTTCTCCTATATCACCAAGAGCCTCTGCTACAGAAATTCTCACATCATAATCACCATCTAAGGCATCAGCTAAAGCTGGTACAGCTTTTTCCCCTATTTTACTCAATGCTTCTGCTGCATGCTTTTGTATATCAGAATTTTTTAGTAGAGTAATGAGATGTGGCACTGCGGAGTGAGCTTTTTCTCCTATACCTCCCAATGCTTCTGCTGCTTTCTTTTTGACATCCTCATCTTCATCTTGTAAGAGAGTAATGAGATGTGGCACTGCGGAGTGAGCTTTTTCTCCTATACCTCCCAATGCTTCTGCTACTTTCTTTTTGACATCCTCATCTTCATCTTGTAAGAGAGTAATGAGATCTGGTACAGCTTTTTCTACTTTTTCTCCTATTTTTCCCAATGCCCATGCTGTAGAGCTTCTTACATCTGCATGATTATTTTGTAACAAAGGTATTAAATATGGCACTGCGGAATATGCTTTTTCTCCTATACCTCCCAATGCCTCTGCTGCATGAGCTTTTAGACCGGGATCCCCATTTTTTAAAGCAAGAATCAGGTCTGGTACTGCGGAATATGCTTTTTCTCCTATCTCTCCCAGTGTCTTTGCTGCAGAGTTTCTTAAATTTTTATTTTCGTTTTTTAATAACAGGGAGAGAATCGTAACAGTCGAATATTCTGTTACTGTTTCTTTTGAAGTAAGAATATCAATAGCAACTTGCTTGTCGAACAAATCTCTTTCATTTATAGAAGTGAAAAAATGAGCGATAAAGCGCTCTTTTTTATTTAATTTTGATATAATAAAAGCGGCTTTAGACCTAATATCTTTTTTGTTTTGATACTTATCCGTCATCAAACTGTAAATACTGTTAAAATTTTCTTCTGCTAAAATAGGGAGAAATATATCTTGATCTTCCTTACTTAACTTTTTATTTATCAATTCAAATAGTGGTTTTTTTTTCCAACTCCGAAAAGCAAACAATAACTTTTTAGATTTTTCGCTTTGATTATTAACTTCTTCAACAATCTTTAAAAAAGCTCTTTCTCTGACTCTGACATTCTCTAAATCTTTGGCGATGTCGTTTTTGATATCTTCTCTCTTGTCTAGTTTTTTTAGTAATTCAAAAAGTATGGTTAAATCTGTTCCTTTTGCTGCCAAATAAGTTAACACTTCTTTTCTGATGTACTGGTCTCTAACCATGAAATATTTTTTGAAATCGTCCTTGCTAAATTCTTCTTTGTATTTGTTGAATGAAATTTTGCGCTCTTTATCTTCTGTATTCGACAAAAATAAATTCATGCGATTTTCATAATCTTTTAGCTCTGTTTCCCCAATAGTAGTCAGCCATCTGTATACGTTCACTACTTGGTAGTAGTAATGTGCTTGTTTCTGAAAAGACTCATCAGGTAATGAGCCTAATTCTTTGCATTCTTCTAGTTTATCTTTTACACTTTGCGGTTTTTTCTTATCTTTGGAAAGTTCTTGCCACTGTAACCGTAGTTTTTTGTTGTAAGCTTCTAGTATATCAACAACCTTTTTGTTTGCGTCCTTATGTAAAATCCCCAAACAGTTTATCACTTCATATAAATCTGTTTCATCTTGTTGATTTTGCAGCGTAAAAAAACTATTCAAATCTATTTTTTTATCGTTATAAGAAAAGTATGCCGTTAGTGCAGATACAACGTGGTTAAACTCTTTGATATCTTTAGCGTATTTTGTCGCTTTTTCCGTAATAAAATTTAGAGCGGCTTTACGAGGACCAACTTCTTCATCTTCCAAGAGTTTCGAAATGTGATGCAGTGCACTTTTGGTCAAGGAGATTTGATCTTGCCTGGAATATGTATTGATAAATTTTTCCAAGGCCTCACATCCCGAACTACGGAAGTCAGCATACATTTTATCACTAAGGTATAGAGGTGCTAAAAGCTTTGGATTAAGAACTTTATAGGCGGGGAAAAACATAAAATCTCCGTCTCCTCCAAGGCTACCATAGCGTGGTGTTTGCTTCGCATCTAAACGTTTGTCGTTTGTGAGTGTCGTCATCATGTAATAGCCTAAGTCGGATGCCAGGACAATACCGTCATCTCGGCCAACTAATCCCTTAAGTGCCTGCAAGAACAGAGCTGAAAAAGGGGAATGCCCACTTGAATCTGTGAGTTGTGCGTATTTGGTTGAAGCACTAAGTTTATCTGCCACCACTTCATTTCCGGTGCCGGCACTAATTACCTGAAAAGATCTACGTGCAAAAACGCGGTCTATATTTTCACCCGTACCAAATTGAAATGTGGAATTATTATAGCCTTTAAGTCTTGGTTTGTACTTATCCTGAAGAAGAGATCCTCCAAAGCAGCAGTCAAGCACTATCAAAGTGTGTTTGGCATTTTTTTCTGAAAGATTTAAGGCCAATTTTGTTAGAGATATATAGCCATCGTCGTCTTTATTTTTTGGAGTTGCCACAATATGGCCAGGTACACCATGTCCTGCATAGAATAAAAAAATGGCATCATTGGGACCGACCTTGGCAAAGGTTTCGGTAAGATATTTTTCGATAACACCTTTTGTCACAAGCGGAGCAACAACGATGGTTTCACTTCCATTTTTTGTGGTATAAGATTTTCTATTTTCGAGGCGTCTAGGGTTTCTCTCTTTGAGTTCATTTTGGCGGTAGACATTTCGTGGAATTGTGTCACAAAGGTATGTTACATTTTCAAAACCATAGCGATCTGCCAAAATAGAAGCGACTTCGCCAGCGTCGTAATTCGGTCCATCTAACTCACTGTAATATTTATTATACTTATTAATACCAATGACTAGAGCATGTCTCTTACCATAGCGCAACCGTTGCCTAAAATCATTGCTAACACCAAGAATATTCAAACCTCCTACATTTTTGGAAATACGTGATGCTGGAGAACGTTTTGTTTGACTGGCATTTGGAAAGATTTTAGAAGGGAATTTTTTATTGATAAACTCTATTCTTCGCACTGCGTAGTTAATGGCATGTTTACTGTGACCATCTGCAGATGTTAGCGCTTTCTCTAATTCTGGACGTATTTTTTTTGCATCAGCTCCTATTTTTTCCAACTCAGCGAGAGCTGAAAAATGCAATTGAGTATCAGGAGACTTTAGGTATTTGAGTATTAGTTTAAGTTTTTCATCTAATGTTTCTTTGTTAGATTGTGCAAAAGCTATGTTGAATAGCACAAAGAATATTAATGTATTCTGTAAATATCTTTTCCCATAAACCATGATTAGACCCACCAAAATATTGTAATAGATAACACTCTATTTTAGCAGACCACTCTATCACTTTTAAGTAAGTTTTAAAGCTCTAGCACAAAAAGATTGTGGTGGTATAAAATGTGTCGTTTTACAGTAGAGACACATATCATGATATTGATTTTTACATCTTTTGGCATTGTAGATTTTTTTATTGCACGCTGAGCACTTGTATTCGCCGACAATTGTGTCGAAGTCTTTTTTTGCGATGACATCTTTCAATCTAAGATCAGCAATTTCATTATGACTACCACATATTCAGTTAACCTAATTTATATGATAGTTTTTACGAAAGTATTTTTGGATTTAAAAATGCACTAGATCTTTGGAGCGAAAATAAAAAAGCAGAAGAAGGAGAAATTGAAGCACGACTATCCTTTGCCACCTTAGCTTTTGAAAATGGCGATACTCGTATCGCCAGTGTGCAATTAGAAGATATACAAAAACTAGATACACGCTACACGGCACAACAAACCAAAATAAAAGAATTACAAAAAAAGATGAAAGAAAATAGACGTGATGTTTTCTCTGAGATGAGAAGTAACACCTTTAATCTTGTACTGACCGTCTTTTTTGTTATTGTTTTCGTTGGTTTTATTATTTTTATTCTCGGTCTAATAAACCACAGTTTAGAAATTACTGATAACCCCCTCATATTTTTTGGTACATGCATTATACTTTTTCTAATAGGAAAACTTATTGATCTAAGTAATTAATAAATGTACATTTGAAAAATTCTCCCGTCCTATTGATAAATAGTACGATTTCCATATTCAAAGATAATAACTCTTATGTTAGAGTCTGCGGTACATCGGAATGTTTATCGCTTGCTTATTTTGTAAGGAGTTCGAACTGATAGACCTTCGCTTAACTGAATGACATTCGAGTCTGGCACTAGTATTTTGAGGATATTTTCTTAAATGAGAATCGGGATGGGCATTGATCAAGGTTTGGTAAATAAAGTCTTCAACACCTGTAATGCTAGCATTATAGGTTTTTAAAGGCGGTTCCTATTTGCCACACAGCTTTCTACCACAAAGTGTTTAACAGCATTGTACTCTGCAAAACTAAATGGCCCCTGAAAAATGGGTAATAAAAGTATGCCCAAACATATCTCCGGCACCATGAGTCATGTAGCCCAAGACAAATGCTTTTACCGCAGGATCATCACTTTGAGCCTAGACCACAAATACTCGAACCATTTTCTGACATATTTGGGATGAATAGCTTGCTGTCCAGTGAATATATCGGGATAAGCATCTGGGCCAAGAACACCAGTCCGTTACTAAAAGATCTTGATAGATATGTTAAAATTGTTACAGGAATGGCGTTAAGAAAACTGCGAGAAGAGGCATTGCCTTCTATTAGATATTTTCTCCAAAAAGAGAAAGATAAACAAGCAATTGAATCTGCACTCCAAATTTTGGGGGAATATTTGCAAGCTGCATACATAAAAGAAAACACTAGTAGCTTTACTCAAGTAGATGTAATGCTACTGTCAAAATCAAAAGAGAAGGGACATCTGGATACTGTTGCTGCTATTTACGTTTGGCAAAAAAATGCGGAAAAAGCACATATGTTGCCACTAAAGCAAAAGAGAATACCCCAAAAAGAGTGAAACTTCTTCTTGAAGGTAAAACTCCTAAACAGGTTGAAGAGACTATCAAAGCAGAAGAAAAAAGACAAAACGAAGATACAGATATGTGGGAAGAAGAAGCCTGGTAAAACAATAGACAACTTTCAATAGCATTTTGCCCAATCTATTAAGCTTTCTTAGCATAAACAAGTGTTGATTGATATTAGAGGGTAGTTATTCGCTATTATTTTAATTGCTTATTTAAAATTTTGTCCTCGCATATCTGAGAAAGAGTATGTAGTTAAGAGTTACACCATCGTATAATTCTAGTTTGGTAGATTTTATTTCCACCATTGTGGCTCTACAGGATGATAAGGTTTTATAATATCTTCCGCGATTTCTCGAACAAAGCTTTTTTCTTTTGTACGATAACCGTTCTCCAAATACTCAATCGCTCTCAATTGCACTTCGACTTCCGTCCCTCTATCGCGAAGGCCAAATTTCTTCCTGGTGATTTCTTCTATTTTGAGACGCCAATTTACTACCGTTTTAGCGGCTTCATATCCATCCGATTCATGGATAAAAAAGTGTTGGTGTTTTTGCCACCACTCTTCTGCTGTTTTTTTCTCCGGAAATCCCCATTCCATCACGCAGACCATCAATAATCCCTGATAAAAGCGTAATTGATTTTGGGAATCGCAAACGCATTGTAAAACTTGTTTTCGTGCGTTATCATGTGGCAACAGCTTCAGAATTCGCGGGAGATAATATTGATGTACAATTGAATGTGTGTTTACTCGTTCATTTCCATCAACAACTAACGAAAAAGGTGAACCACCAATATGTGAGTGCGTCCAATGAGGAGCGGTTTCTCCCAACCACTTGTTGATAAGATGTGTATTTTTTCCATTGCGAACAAAAAAAAGCATATCTGCGAATTCACACCTCATTCGGCCACGGCAAATATCCTGAGAATAAGTGCGCCACCCCAAAAAACATATATCAAACCAAAAGCAAATGGGGGCAAGCAAAATGATTATTTTTGCTGC
The DNA here is from genome assembly GCF_009002475.1 of Candidatus Uabimicrobium amorphum. GTDB lineage: Bacteria > Planctomycetota > Uabimicrobiia > Uabimicrobiales > Uabimicrobiaceae > Uabimicrobium > Uabimicrobium amorphum. Next base: position 6,205,417 of record NZ_AP019860.1, on the reverse strand, counting down.
CATAGTTACCTTCTCATATTTTATCCACAATAAATGCCATACAAAATTCCAAGAAACGCATATTAGTAAAATCAAAGTCGTCGTTTGGTTGGGAACTCCATATGTCAAAAGAGGTAAAAATAGTATCAGTGGAAAAAATAATAAAAACATTGTGATTACTTTGTAAAACGTCTCAGTATTATTTTGCTTCGACATAGTTAACTCCTTGATTTTTTGCAACAAACTTTTCACCTTTTACTTATTGGCTATGCGTTTGCTTTAAAACCGTTAATGTCCTCCGTCTTTTACTTATAGAAGCGTTATAAACAAAGATACCGATATCATTATTAAAACTACCAAGACAAAATACACAATGTATACCAATGAAGAGCAAGCTAAATCAAAACAGTGCAACACATAGGAAATAAGCTCTTGACACAAATTTTCAAATATCGATATTACTTCTTTTCCTTCTCTATTTTCTGGTGGTGTCTTTTCTTGCAATCTAGTTTTATCTGACATGATTCGCTCCTAAATAGAATTGTAAAAAGAGTTTCGTTTTACAATCAATACGACACGGCCTATTTTTTTTTGACAAGTAATGTCGTATTGATAAGTATTAACAGAATCGTCAGCATCTTTTCGATGAGGAAGCAAATGGCGTTTTAAACAAATTTTTCAAAGGAGTTAAAATGAAGCGATGGAATAAAATATCACTGACTTTGCTTGTTACTCATGTTGTTATTGTGTGCTTACTGTCTGGTTGGTCATACTGCGACGTAAAAAACTTAGAGCTGGGAATATATTTCAAGTTAGGTTACTTGTTAAATTTACCTTTGGTGGTGGGACATGTGTTGGAAATGGTTATTTATTTTTGGTCTCTTTTCGCTTTTCCTCTCACGGCATTGCTCCTACCTATTTTCTATAAAAAACAAGTTGTCAATAGTGGAGAACGGTTACTTTGCCATGTATTTCTGAGTATTTTTCAATTTTATGCTCTTCTTCCTTTAGTAACGTAATAAACCTTAATCGAGTGGATTGCAATGGATTGCCCATTGCAAAAATCTTGGCGCACGAACAATATACCATCCTAATCGCAAACCATTTCCAAATGTATTCCCCAAATATCTTTACCTCGATAAGCTCTAAAAAAATCGGAACATCGAGGCAATAAAGCAACAATCAGCCGTCTCGCATGCCAATGAAGTTGTGTTGCAGTTGGAAGTGGTCAAACGATTTTTTACGCGATATCCATTTGCCTTTTCTTGTTTTCGCGGTTGTTCATATTTTTGGTTTTCGATGCTACTATTTAGAACAATAGAAGCCTCTTTGCATTCGCGAAACCTTAAGCCTGCAAGTCTTAGACTGTTCCATAATCCTTTTTCTAAAATTTGTCGCTTTATATACTGAGAGCAAGATTCTTGCTTATGGTGAACTTTATGTGCGCAACAAAAACCTTTGTATGGAGATATAAATCTCTGATAGAAATTAATGGCTTGTATGGCTAAAATTTTCATAGTCTCCTCCGCTGATATTGATATTTCCATACTTAAGTCAGATAGTAAATGGAAAGTAAAATATATTTAATCGTCCTTGGGTAAAATGATCTCGGGAACGTGGCGTTTCAAACAGTTGTGAATTTCGACAATTCGACATGGCTTTTTGACAAAATCATCACAGCCTAATTGTGAGATTTTCTTCCGATCCTCTTTAGATGAAAAAGCGCTAATCGCGATAATCTTTGTCTTACAAGAAGTATCCAATTTGCGAATAGTCTTTGTCGCTTCGAAACCATTCATAATCGGCATGCACATATCCATCCAAATCAAATTTGGTTGCCAGTTGTGCCACGCATCGATGGCTTCTTTGCCATTCTCTACCTCTAGTAATTCAATCGCAGGTATGTTTTCCATAATAGTTCGCAAAAAAAAGCGATTCTCCCACTTGTCGTCAACAATTAATATTTTATATTTTGAATTCACGTCATATCTCCTTTCGCACATAGTCTCTTTATTCTTCAATACGACGCAGATCTCTAACGTTTTGGTGGTTGGTATAAAACCACAGAGATCACAGAGAAAAAATTATAAAAAACCAGCAGAAACATCATTCTTTCAAAAATCAAACAAACCTTACATTCATAGTGACTTACAACATTCTAAATCTTTTTTTTGAAAAAAATTTCTCTGCGACCTCTGCAGAAGTTTCCGTAGTAGTCGGATAAGTAGGAGTTACCTAACAGAAGAAAGGGGAGAGTACTGCAACCGTTTTAATTTAAATGATTTAGAATCAAGAAAATAATGATCTCGAATATAACGAGAAAGTTTAGTAAGAGTAAATTTAGTATTTTTGATATTCCAACGCAAAGAAGGAGAAAGAGCAGCAACTTTCAAAGAAAGACGAGCAAAAATAAAACGTAAAGAACTGATGGCAAAAGAAGCATTTTGTGCGACATGATAAGTTCCATGATAAGAAGCAATGGCAAGAACATGCTTAAAGTCGCGAAACATGTTTTCGATCTTCCATCTAACAGAATGCTCTTGATGTATAACATTAGAGTTAACATTGGGGTTAGAAGAGAGAAAAACAGAATATTTAAGCCGACGAGTAAATGGGCAAAAGTAGGGTTTAATTAACAGAGCAATATCGCCGAGAATGTTATGCGATGCATTTAAACGATAGTACAAACCGATCGAATGACTATGCTTCGGAGGCTTAGGAATACAACCATTCTTAAGTTCTAAAACATGAGTATCAACAGAATCGATATTAACAACCCACGAAGACTTTAATGCTCCATAGAATTCAAGACCAAGTTGCTTTGCTAGTTTCATAACTTCAATGATGGAGTATTCCGAGTCGGTAACCATGCGCACCCCATCAAGAGTAAGACCGTTGGCATGTACATAATTATTTAATTCTAAAAGCATCTGTTTTATTTGCACTTTTGGACTTACATGATTAGGGTGCTGTTTCGATGTAATAAAAGTGGGGGCTAAAGGAAAAATGAATTTATCTTTTCCTACGCATACAGCAAAAAATAACAATTTTTGCGCATGCATGTAGCACCTATCTGTTGGATTGTACACGTTAAATGTATATGCCATTTTTCTTCCCCAGCGTTTTATTATCGTGCTGTCTAAAATTAGTCTTATTTTCCAACGACTCTTTGACGATTTCTCTTTTTTGCTTCTGTATTTTTTTAAGAACGTTACTAATAGCCCAAAGCTTATTTCTTTGATTAGTTGCCACCAATCGACATCTTTGTCTTTCAAAAGATCATAATATTTGTTTTTGTTCTTTTGTAACGTTTGTGAAATATCATTAATACTATCAAATTGAAATATTGGATAAAGTATCAGTTCATTTAGAGTTTCTTTTACTCTCGTACCATATCTTTCTTCCAATTTTTTATACTCTTCACTCTTGTACCACGGATATATTTCTTGTACTCTATCTATCAGGGGAATTCCTGTTTCCATTTTTATATCCTTAAAAAGGAAACTAATTTTTGAATTTTTGAATTTTGAATTCCCCTAATTATATTAAATTAAAACAGTTGCATCACTCTCCTTTCTTCTTTCTTCTGTTAATTCTAATCTTTAGCTAATTACTGAAACTCCTGCTCTGTGGTTCATTTTTATTGGTTATACAAGACGACCATCAAATCCATGAGAGTAATCACACACTCCTTTTAACTTATTTAATTTATTTGATATTTAGCAATAAATGAGTATATTTATCTAAATGTAAAGAAACGGAATATGACAATCAATCCATTTGCAAGTAGATCAATAACAGTAAGAGTGCAACATGAAAAATATCTTCATCTATGTTTTGTTTTTAAGCAGTTGTGTATTTTCACAAAATGACGAAAAAATTTCTGCTTGGATTACGCAGTTACAAAATCCAGATCAGTGTTTTTTTGCGATAGAAAAGTTAAAAGCGGTTGGACCACAAGCAAAAAAAGCGATTCCTTTTTTAAAAACGGTTTTACAAAAAGCCCTCAGGGACAACGACACACGGTTGTTTAATGCTGTATTCGTTGCGATTGCAGAGATTACACCCGATATCATGCAAACAGCACAAGAGAAATCAACAACGCATAACAAACAGCGCTCTATCGCGAAAAAGAGCTATGAGAATTTTGGTGGGCTTACTGTTTTGGGGTTGAGCCAGGATTTTCGTCAGAAGTTGCGCTACAATCGTTCCCATGCTGTTATTGTTGGCATAAATCGTTATAAACATCACCCTTCTTTGCATGGAGCGTCTTACGATGCTGCCGAGATTGCGGCGGTTTTGGCAAGTCGTTATGGTTACCACAACATCACCTTAATCACCGATACACTTCCGCAAAAAATTTATCCTTTACGCTACCTAGAAGAGATCGCAAGCAATAATGTATATACAACTTACCGGCATCGGTTAAATAAAGAAAACATTGTTGTTGTTCATCCTAGGCATTTTGTCACAGGGGAGTTGATAGAAAAGTGTATTTCTCGTATAAAAGTAGAAAACAAATACGAGTCGCTGTTTTTCTTTTACGCGGGACATGGGATTCCAGGAAGTTTTGTTTTGGGAGATAGTCCAAAAAACTCGGGTTATCCTTTGGCAAAAATTGCGAATACATTATCTGAAGTCAAGGCGCATCACACATTGATGGTTTTGGACAGTTGTTTTTCTGGTTCCTTGTTGCAAAACCCCCACCGACCACAACTACAAGGTTATCGCGATCAACAGCTTTTGTTTGGTCGTGGAGAGAATATTGATCGTGTATTTGCACGCCGTTCTTTCCAAGTAATTACGGCAGGAACGGGTAGCGAAGCCGTCGAAGACCAATTGAGCAACTCCACGCGATATGCACAACTGACAGGAGAAGGGGAACATTCGCCTTTTACGGCAGTTTTCTTGCAGGCAATAAAAGGTCTTGCCGGGCGTGCCGATGGTATTCAACTGGCCTCTGATCTTGGCTATTACATGATGAGTAACTTGGTAAATGACCGTCGTATTCAGGCGTCGCAGGCTCCACGTTATAGTAGTCTTGCCGGAGATGGCGACTTTATGTTATTTCCCAAGGATTTGGTTTTGAATCCGAAGTTAATCGCACCGCTCTATCTCGATGAAAAAAGCTATGCGGATATTCGCATTGCCACCTGTGAAGCTTTAAAAAGTTTTATTTTAGAACAACCACAACAGCAACGCCTCGCCTTGACAAAAAGTGCCATGCCCCACGTAGGTAAATTACTTCAAGAGTCGCGTGTGAAAACACAAGTAGCAGCGGTTACATTTATCCGTGATATGCTAAAACGATTTCCTGCGCAAAAAGTAAACGAGGTCCAAGCATTTGTTCTTCCAATAACACAGTTACTCGCAAATACCAATCACCAGGAATCTTCTCAGATTCGTTTATTGTTAAGTTGCTTGGGGAAAATGTCTTTTTTTGCCACGCCACAATCTATGGATGTCCTCAAAAATCTGGTGGAAAAACACTACATCCGCGATTGGCAACAAATCGACAAACAAGAGTTACCAAATGACGTCAAGGATTATGTGCAACGCCTGGAAAACCTGAAACTTGCAGATGCAAACACTCAGCAACAACAAATGGACTACTGGATCGAAAAAGGCGTCATTTATGAGTGGCTAACATCTACGGGAAAAGTTCACATAGCTAATCATAAAGATCGTTTAGAAAAAAGGCATCAGCAGGGGCTTTTATTGTTAAAAAATGCCAAAAAGTTGTATGAGGAAAAAGATTTCTTTACGGCTCATTTTACGATGGCTCGGGCAACGAATTTTGCAAATGTCGACAAAACTCCCGCACGAAAATCCAAATTTTTGAAAAATTATAGTAAAGAGTGGTTTGAGGCTTATCGCCTACTCAATTCTAATCTCCATTGTACGTTGCAGTGGCAAAACGCGGCTTTTTCTCAGCACACAGGTGCAGTGACTTGTATAGATAAAAACCAACAAAATACCCTTCTTGCCTCCGGAAGTAGTGATAAAACAATTAAACTATGGGATTTACAGTCGCGTAAACTTCGTGCTGTTTTATATGGACACAAAGAGAAAGTAAATGCGGTGTGTTTTCATCCACAAGAAGAGGTGTTGTTTTCTGCTGGTGACGATGCGCTCATTGTATGGGAACTGAAAACGCACAGCAAAAAAATGGAACTAACCGGGCATACCGAGCATATTACCAGTTTGGCATTATCTCCAGATGGAGTATATTTAGCTTCCGCGGATACTGATGGCAATATACATCTCTGGGATACGAAAACCTATGAAAATAAACGCTCTTTTCCTGCAAAAGGCCACATCAACATATCTAGCTTGAGCTTTATCAGCAAAAACACTCTGGCGTTTACCAAGCTACAAAAAAATACATTTTTTACATGGAACATAAAAACAGGTAAACAAAAAGAATTCATCGGACACAAACAACAAGTGAACCATGTTATCGGAAATGATTCGTTTTTACTGTCCGCCAGCCGCGATAAAACTGTAAAAATGTGGGATTTTAAAACCCAAAAATTACGACATACATTTTCTCACCCCAATATCGTACGAAAACTTGCTCTTTCACAAGAAAACATTCTGGCCACGGCTTGTGGAGATAAAACAATTCGCCTTTGGGATCTATCGAACAAAAAGCTACGACATACTATGCATGGACACAAAGACGCCACCCAAGCTCTTCTTTTTACTCCACGACATTTAATCTCCGCAAACAACGATTATACGATAGGGCTGTGGGACTTAAATACCGGTAAACCTCTTCGAGACTATAAAAATTACTACGGCACACCTGTACGTTCCGTTTTAAGCGAGGATGGAAAAACTTTCGCTGTCGGTTATAGTTCAGGAAGCATTCGGTTGTGGGACACAAAGAGTGGAAAAAGTACTCTATCTCTTCATGGTCTTTCTAATTGGCCACTGGCTATAGCCCTAAGTCCCGACGGTAAAAAGTTAGGAGCCGTTAGTCGCAATATCATTTTTGTGTGGGATACCAAAACAGGAAAGCCTCTGCGATTTTCATATGGCCGATTTGGTAGGAGTGTAAATATTATCCGTTTTGGCACAAAGAGCGAACAATTTTTCTTTGCTTATGGCAACCGCATTTATTCATGGAATCTACATAACAAACAGCAAAAAACCTTTACCGCGCACAATGGACAAATTACGAGTTTTGATTGCCACAACAACATGCTGTTATCGTCCAGCGCTGATAAAACGGTAAAAATTTGGGACATTGCCAACCACAAGTTAATCAACAAACTCGAGCACAGCCATCCCATTGGTATGGCAAAATTTATAAACAACGGTAAGGTGCTAACTTGCTCTACCGATAAAAAAGTAATCATTTGGGATACCGAAACCAAAAAGATCTCACAACAAATCCAAGAAGACCTTTCATATATGTACGCTTTTGCGAGTACGGATCAAAAATTTTGTGTTGTTCTTGGACAAAATGAGAAAAACAAAAAACGCCTTCACTTGTGGAATGTGACATCTAAACAAAAAATTCACTCCTGGCAATGTCCACGAGGAAATTGGTTGAATGTCGTTTGTTTTAGCCCTGACAATCGTCTTGTCGCCTATACAGGAGAAGACAACAAAATTTACATACACGACCTCGAAAACAAGTCTTTAGTTGCAAAGCTAAGTGGTCATTCGCAAACGATTCGCAGCATACATTTCGCAAAGAATAGCCGCAGTATATTTTCGATTGCCGCTGATAACACCATCAAGTCGTGGAAAATAGAAGTTGCCAAAAATCACCGTTCGATTGACAACTGCGTTATTGACATTATCTTTCATAAAAAACGAAATCTCTACGCCGCCATTAGCAAAAACCTCCGGAATATCAAGTTGTGGAAAGATCCCAACAACATAACGATACTAAAAGGACATAAAAAGCGCATCAACCAAATCGCCTTTAGCGCAAACGGAAAATACCTTGCTTCGGCGAGCGCTGATCAAACTGTTCGCGTGTGGGATGTAGAAAGCCAAAAGCTTCTCATGACTTTTACTCACCAAGACCGGGTGGAAAGCGTATGCTTCCACCCTAAAAATGAGATACTCGCCTCTGCTGGTCGCGATAAGGTAATCAAATTGTGGAGTATAAAAACGCAAAAGTGGATTAAGGATTTGCAGGGAAATACTGGGTGGATACAAGATTTACGGTTTAGCTCTGATGGAAATACCATTTTTTCCGTCAGCACCGATAAAAAGCTGATGATGTGGCGTTGGAAAACAAATGATGTCATCAAACGCTCCGGGCATTCGAGTGTCATTCGCAGTATAGATCTTAGCCCTGATGGTAAGCTACTGGCAACAGGCAGTTGGGATAAATCCATTATTTTATGGGATGCCAAATCTGGCAATCCTATTGCAAATTTAAGTGGTCATGAGGAGATGGTTTACAAAGTGAAATTTACTCCCAATGGAAAATATCTTCTGTCTGCCAGTGAAGACAAAACCATTAAAATTTGGAGTTTACAACACAGAAGAGCCATTGCGACTTTCTCTGGGCATAAAAAAAGCGTTACGGGTTTGTGTATTCTCGATGAAGAAAACTTTGCCTCTGTGGAACATGACTATGTCGCGAAGTTTTGGAGGATAAACTTTCCTACGTATGAAAAGTATGAATCGTTTTTCGACTCTGATTTTCGATTTCGTAATTTTTCGAATATGTTGTATTAGAATTCGTGAATCTCCGATCTTGCGAAATCAAAGGTTTAAAGTTACACATAGGTATGAGCGACTTGGGATAAAATAAAATTTTATTTGTCTACTTGCAAAGCCAAAGATTTGTTTCCAAAAAATTTAAAATCAAATTTAGTATTAAACAAAAAATTTAAAAGAAAAGGTTATTATGAATTTGAATATGAGTAAGTCACTCGTGCTATTTCTTTTCTTTAGCTTTAATTTTATTTTTTCGGACTTTGATCTTAAAAAGTTAAAGCCACCAGCTAATCCCATAAAAAAATTGGAAGAAGCTAATAAGCATGTAATAAAAAAAGGGAAAGAAACCACCAATCATGTACGGAGAGACCTAAAAAATGGAGCAAAGACTCTTTCAAATTTTGCTCAAGGTAAGCCTTGGAAGACATACATAAGGTTTCTTAATAATCAAGCTAACGGGAGAAAAAAGCGCTTACCGAACTGGTTTATAAAGAAAATACAAAATTATTATCGTGATATTAATCTAGCAAAAGTACAATATGCCGAAGGAATAAATTTGGGAACAGGAGATCTACAAGATGCAGTTACGATTGGCTATGATATTTTTTTTAGAGGACACATAACATGGACAGAGGAGAAGGATCGACGTTTGATGCTACACGAGCTAGCGCACGCTGTTCAGTATAAAAAAGCAGGTGGTATCGATAATTTTATGAAAAGATATTTCTATGAAGCCTCTCAAACGACTTTTGAAAACTCTAATAACATTCATAAAATTAAAATTACTAGTACTCACCGCTTTAGAGACAGTATTAGCGGTCTTATCGATATACATGGTAACATGACGTTAGAAAAAAATGCGGAAGGCAAAGCGAAATATGTAATGAGAGATTTACAAAGACAAAATAACATTAATCAGCAAACAAGTAAAAATCAGCATAATAAATCTTTCATTTACATTCACAACCCTACCAATGAAAGAATTTATGTCATTCTTGGTTATCAACCACCAGGCAAAAGGCCTATCCAACAAGGATTTGTCATTCATCCATCTAAGAATCTAAGAGTTACGCGTGAAACGGGAAAATATGTATATTATTATGCTTTCAACCGTATAAATTCTTTGATATGGCAAGGTAACAGTCCTGGCCGTATTAAAAACGTAAAAACTTTATTTCAGCGTTTCGCAAAAGAAATAAAATCCCCTAAGACTAATCAAGTAGTACGTTTCAAAAAACTTTTTATACCAAACACTAGAGGATTGCAGATAGTACTACATCCCAATACAGCTACATCCTCAAATAAATTCCAACCGACAAATCGTCATTACAACCAACATCATGTTCAAACACAAACACCAATACAAAGGCAAACGCAAAGACAAGAAACAGAAGAAGAAAGACAATTAAGAATAGCTTTACAGGGAACAGCCAAAATTGTAGAGGCTGTAGGAAATCAAATAGATCAATCTATTCAACGATACAACACCGATCACCAATACCAAGAGAACCCCTCCTCGAATGCTCCACTCCACGTAAAACGCGACATAAGAAAACGCTCAACATATTATAATTCCTTCTACTTAGAATTCAAAAATCTTCGCTTTCGAGATGTTGTTGTGACTTTGCGTAGTCCAGATGTATTTGGTGGAAAAAAAATGAAAGTCATTGTTCCCGCCCAAGGAAAAAAATTCTTAAGTATGAAAGGGAAATTTCTTTCTTTTCGCAAAGTTTATTTCATGGCGCAGGAAAAGGGAAACGGTAAAAAGTGGATGCAATTTGTGCGCAAGCCACTCACGTCTAAAAAGAAAAAAAGTCTAACGATTAGTTTTCGTTAAAATTTGAAAGAAAGGATACATGTGAAAACAACCAATTTTTTACTCATCGTGTTGTTGATATTCGCATCAGGATGTTCATCCAAGTTGGCGGAGTATTCCATTATTTCTTCGCGTACATTAGGTGATTCCAATACGTTGGTATTTACCAGTGAATCTCAAGCGCAAAGAGTCAGTGGGAGTTCTAGTCGCGTGTGGTTTTTGTTTATACCTTTTGGAGAAGCACCACGCATACAATATGCAATTGACAACGCTCTGAACAACGGTCAGGGAGATTTTATTGAAAACGCCGAACTGTCTTCTAGTTGGTGGTCCATTCTTTTGTTTAGTTATGGAAGTTACAGTATTGATGGAACAGGCAGACGGGTTGTACGTTATCAGAATTAGGGAGGAACAAATGTCTGGTAAAAATTTACTTTTATTTTTTACATTGTGTTACTTTATCACCGGATGCTCTAACGACAAATATATGAATTTGTCTATTGTATCGACAACGCAACATCATCTAGAGAATATCGAATTATCTGAGGAAAGAAGCCGCTCGTTAGGGAAAATAGAGGGAAGTGATTCAAGATTTTGGCTCACTCTACTACCTTTAGGTTTTGCCCCAACACCGTATGAAGCAATTGACGACGCTCTTTCTAAAACACAAGGAGGATATCTACGAAAAGTTGTCGTGCAGAGAAAATCATTTCACTTACTTCTTTTTGGATGGGACACTTTTCAAGTGTTTGGTCAGGGCTATCGTTTTCCATCTTCTGATACACCTGTATCTCCTGCGTCTGAAAGCTCTCCTACCCAAGAAAATGTATCTCCCACACCTTCTATTCAAAACGAAGATGAAGATGAAATCATTCTCGATTGATGTTTCCAAGTGCAGCATAAGACGAAACTTTACGTGTTCTGCTGCATAACAGGTATTTTAGTTTGAATGGCAACGAAAGGATATTTTGTGAAACATATATTTTTTGTATTTTTTTTCGTCTGTGGTTTATGTGCTCAGGAGCTTTCTATTCCTATAGACCCACTTGCAGAGCAGCGCGAACAAGTCGCCTCTCACCTTGCAGTCGTGTTGGAAAAATCACTGGAAATGTCTACAAATAATCGAGCATCTTTGTATAAAAAAATAGGTATAACACCTACTTCTCTTGAGACAAATTTTTCTTCGTGGCAAAAACAATTGATTTTATGGCACGATTTAGCTCGTTTACAACATTGCTTAGGCGAAAAATATTTGAAAGAGCAATACCATTTTTCCCAAACAGTCGTTCCCGATGCTGAGGGAAATTACTTAGCTGTGTTGAGTAAAAACCCCCTGGTGGCTGCGGAACAAATTGAAAATATGACGAAACAAATACAAAAAGTAGTGGGAGAAAATAAATGAGGATTTTTCTGACGTTGATCATTTTACTATTACCTGTTTTTGCACAAGACGGACTTGCTTCACTCTACAAGAGCGCTTTCGAAACGCAAGAAGTTACTACGAGTAAATTTCTCGAACAGGAAAGTTTCCGCAGTGCTATTATATCTAACTTTAATGCTCTTCTTACACAATTGTCCCAACCGCAGCAGGATCTCATTCTCGATAACGCTATGCAAGAATTTAGTTTTATCAGAAGAGAAGTGATCAAAAAAGAACTGCAAATGAACAACAGCAAAAGTGCTGACCTGCATTCTTTAGATGCGAATACTTTAAAAAGCTATGTTCTGTTACTAAGTTCTGTTCAAGCGTTACGGACACCCGCTAACTCGGAACAAATGGAAAAGCTAAAAGAATTGCACGATCAAATTTTTACAAAAAAGTCGGATCAACAAACTGTTGTGAATTTTAGTGGCGGAGTAAACTTACTAAAAAACACCTATGAGCTATTTGTAAAACATCACCAGGCAGGAAACATATCCGCAGAAGAGTTCCGTGCCTGGATGCGTATTGCGGTACCTTACTTGTTTAAATACGAGACACAGGAAACTCCACTAGTGGTAGATGGTAAATTCCAAGAAATAGTAAAGGCAATATCTCCGTTTTTGGAAAAGTCACTGGAAGTGTTTTTTCACGATATTCAATTCAAAGGGGAATCTGCTCTTCAAGACACGACACAATTAGGCTTATGGTTTCCGTACAACGAGCCGAAAAACAGTATTGGGTTTCACCCTGTTTTTTTTCTGACATTGGAGAATAATAAAAAATTTCAAGACATTATCGCTAGTGGAAAAGATGATAGTTTGTCTGCTAAGGCAATGCTTTCTTATATGGAGTGGCTGGCAACATTTAGTCGTAAGGACGAAACAATCATTTCGTTCCTCTTTCGCGTGGCCTGGAAAAATGCAGAGGCAACACTTCCCGGGAAAGAAATTCCAACTTTTTTAGCGAAAGAAACCCCGACAACTCCTGTATACTGGCAGAGGGTAATTCAAACTGTCATTTTTGGATTAGAAGAGAATTGGCCAAAGGTTTTCTCTATTATCGACATTGCCTTACTTGGCAAGCAATGGAAAAACAATTTCTACCAGGAAAGAATACAACTAACCACGCATGCGGTGGATTATTTATTTGAAATTAGCAAAAACACGCAAAATGATCTCAAGCTTTTGTCACTTAGAGAATGGAAATTACGCAAAGATAGTAACAAGCAGTTCGCTGAAGATTTCCGCAAAATTCTTTTTCCCCATACCTCAAAACTCGTTTTCGACAATCCATATGCCATTTTTGAATTTTCTCCTACAGAGTACAATTCTTTGATTATGATCGCTAACTCCTTGCATACTTTAGAAAATAAAGCTTTCTTAGCGGCACGTAATTTCTTATCCATACTAGCTCTTAGAATTCCGCAACTCAGCGAACTAGCCTGGAAAACGCTAGCAGATCAACAGCAGACACCACAAACCAAAAGAACCATGTCTCTACTTTTTGAGGGATTTGCTTACAGAGAAATTAAACCGCAGGAAGTAGACAACATATTTGCCCGCTGGAAAAAAGACAAAAACTTGAGTGATACTCTACTCCTTTTGTATATAGGAGATCACAGATATGAAGGTCAACAACTAGTAAAGCACATTTTTCCAGAAACTTCCTCTATAAAAACGTTGATCGAAAATAGCTCGGAAAGAAAAGCGGAAGTCTACGACGCTGTCGCAAATTTTATTATACGTGATATCCAACAACGTAGTTTTCGCGACGACACTTTTTCTCGTTTTAAAGTTCTATGTGAATTAGACGCTCCACCAGGAGCATTATGGAGTACGCAAAAACTCAATCTCGAAATAGCGCAAATATATTGGATGAAGATTGGAGGAGTAGGTCTTGAACAAGAGGGCGTTCTTGGTCTTGTTGATAACATACTGTCTTCTCAACAAAACTTTACCAAACCCTATTTTGATACATGGATTGCTTTTCGTGGACTACTAAAAATATCTACAGCGCAAGTTTCCAGGTCTTTCGAAGACTCAGAACCTTCTTTGTTTACAGAGCTAAAACTCATTTCCGAGCATTCCATCTCCGAATTAGATCTTCGAAGTCAAAGTTTTTTTCATTTGTTTTGGATTCTCAATTATTCGCGAGAAGGAGACCGTTTATTCCGAAAAGGAAAAGAGTTAAGTGATGCAGGTAAGCACTATAAAAATGCTATTAACAAAGGTCCTGTGTTATTAGATTCATTCGATCGCTTTGAAAAGAAAAATAAGATTTTTGGTGAGTACGGTAAAAGTCTACGCGCTTTTAACTACCACTTAGTACAGAGTCTACAAAAACGAGCTCAGCTTGAAGTGAAGAGATGCGAAATAAAGCAAAAGTATCTCGAAAAAGGTTTTAATTTTCATGGTGTAAACCCGAATATGTTTCCGAGCCTACAATGGGAAAATTATCGACTAGCCGCAAAGTTAGAAATAGACCATTTAAAGGAAATTAGAACAAAAATAGAAAAACAAAAAGCTGATAATCTTCGTGACATAGTCAACAAACATAGCGAATTAATACAGGAGACACAAGAACAAGCGCAAAGTAAATTAAAAGTTGAAAAAGCTATACATCTACGGCAGCAGGCTTTTTTTGAGGAGGAAGCAGCAAAGTTTGCGGTAGAAGCGCGATCTCAAGAGTTAGAAGCAATGCAGATAATGCATTCTGTTGTTAAAAAAGCGAAAGAAGCTGCAGAGATAAATGTAACACTAGCAGAGAAATCTTTAGAAATTAGCAAGATAGAAAAAAGTCGTTTGGAACTCGCCACTAAGGTTCAAGTTTTAGATATTAATATTCAAGAATTTAATACAGAGATTGCAGAGCTTGAAGGAGAATATCAAGAAAAAGAAAGTTACAAGAAGAAATATGAGCGTTTGGCAGCTCAGGCAGAAAAATTAAGAGTACATGAGACCCAAAAACAATCCTTCCAAATAAAAGAACAATACCAACAACAATTAGAACAACACCAAAGAGAATTGCAGTTATTGCAAGGAGAACTTGAAAGTCGACAGAAAGTACTCACTAGCCTGGGACAGTTGTTTAGCCTCATTATCAAAGAGATTGACGAAGAAGTCAGAAACTTGAGAGAAAAGCATGACAACGTACAAGATGCCAGGGTAAAAACCTTGATAGAAAGAACAACGATTATTGGCTGGCAACTTGCGAAAAAATTTCTAGAAAGTCCGTTCTTAAATACACAACAAAATAAACTTGTTGCCGATTTAGAGCAGCTCATTCGTGAAAAGAAAAAAAATAGCAGTGCACAAGCAAATGCTGTATCGTCTTTTCGCTCTAATAGCGACCCGATTTTTCAAGAGCTTTCTTCTGATGCGATCGAAAATACTGTCTTTGAAGGCATTTCTCTTCAAGAACTGCATAAAAAATTTCCAGAGGTTATCGACTTTACCAGAGACTACGAACGCAACATGCTACGTAATACGATTAAGCAATTTATGACACAGGTAGTCGCAGAAGATTTTTCTGCAGATATGGAAACACAAGTTAAGAGAGAACTGCTTCTTACTACTAACGAAGAACAAAATTACATAGGTAACTATCTAAAATTTATCACTCGTAACATTGAAAAGAGAATTTCTTTCAAAAAAAGCATGGACGACGAAGCGTTAAAAAAAGCAGTTTTGTTTAGCCTGAGTAATAAATACGCAACTGTTCTTGAAAAAGAAATCCACAAAATTGCGATGAAGTACATTGAGGAAAAGTGGGATACCGCTGAAGGAAAAATCGAAAATGACTTACGAGCTTTGTTTGGAAGTTCGGAGTCTTTACAGCAAGAGATTCAAAAATGGCTTGGCATTGTACAGCAACAGTTTTTTGCAGATGAATCCCAGCAACTTTTACAAAATTCACTGCAAAGTTTGGTGAAAAGTTTTCAATGCAACATCGCAGGATTGATGTCAGTTGCCAATATTGACGAACTAGAACGCAAAGTCAATAGCGTAAAGCAAAGTCTAAATGAAAAAAAGAAAACATTAGAAACCCAACAAAATGAACAAATAAGCAAAATAGAAAGTAAAATTGCTGCACAAATAGCAGAGATTACAGAACTCAAGGACAAAATTCAAAAACAGGATGTAGATTACAAACAGGCTACGTTGTTGTATTTTCAGGGAATTCAAAATCTAAAAAGTGCGGAAATCGGTGAACAACAAGCGCAACTAGGAGTGCTCATTTCCCAAATAAAAAAGAAAAGAGAATCTATAGAAGCGGAGAAGAGAAAAATCTTTTTAGAAATGGAAAAAGAAAATCAAAAAATTGGTGAGACCAAAATAGAGCAAGATGAACTCACAATAGAGATAAGAAAGCTCGAGTTGGAAATGGCACAACAACAAGCGGAGAACATCGCTAAAAAAATTGAAGTTGCAAAAACAAGAGTTGCTGAAGCTGAAAAGCAAAAAGAATCTCTATCAAAAAAAATAGATGCTGCGAAAGTCCAAGTCGAAATACAGTCTCTGGAAGTTGCTCAACAAGAGGAACGCCAAGCTTTTAATCACGTTGTAAAAAGCATTCCGACGAAAATTAAACCATTAATTTCCATTGATGATCTACATCGCATACAGGAAAAGTCAGAAGCTCGCTTACAATTTTATCTTACAGCGATGAGACGAATAATAGAGCTAACAACAGATAAAAAGTTACTCCTTGAGAAAGACGAACCTGCTAAAGAAAATTACAATGAACTTATTTTTCAAGAATTAAAAAGTAAAAGTCACTTGCGTATAGGAGTTTTCATTCTCGATTTACATATAGAAAATAAAAAAAATAGAGATCTCTTACATCAACTAGTGAAGACAGGAAAAATAAGTTTTTCCATAGATGAAATAAAAGCGCAAAATCCATTTGACAAAAATCGCTCTGTGGAAACTCTGTCAATGAAAAATCCATCCATTCTTTCTGTTGATCCTATTTTTTCCATACGAGAAAATACAGAAACATTTGGATTTACAACGGTTTCCTTTCGTCCCAAGGGTGTGATCCAACCAAAACCTATTGAAGACAAACTACAAAGAAAAACAATAGGTGTCGAGACCACCTTTGCATCAGCGGTTCGTAAAGACGGTAATTTTGTTCGACTAGAAGATATAGAAAGTTTATCACAAAAGACCAGTACGATAGAAAAAAATTTATCTGAGTCAAATTTTATCTTTAGAAGTCCTATTGGTGAGTGGTCCATAAAGATAGATCCCGCTCGCGATCATCAACAAATTACAAGAGCGGCCTTTATCATTTACTACACATACTTCGTTGAGTAATTCTATATTCATATTGACTTTTCTCTATCTAGTGAGGAAAAAATGAACAAAACAAATTTATACTTTTTTGTCGTCTTACTATTTTCATCAATATTTGTTGGATCACAACCTGCTCTTCTAGAAGAAATAACCGGCGGGTGGGATGATGATGTTCGCAACGAAATCAAAGACAATATCGTTTCTTTGGTTGCGAATTTGCAAAGTGAAATCGCCACAGTGGAGAACTCATTTGCCAAAAAAATCGAAGACATTGACTTTCGCAAACTAAGTGCAACAGACCTAAAGAGATTATTTAAGGTTTTTGATCGCTATCATCAATTTTCAGAACAGTGTCACAAGTATATTCTTTTACATGGAGAACTGTTCTTCGAAGCATTGGCGATGGCTTATGATGAAGATCCCGACAGCAATGAATCTAAATGGGGCGATGCCATGGAAAGAGATGCGCAAAAAGTTCGATTCTCTTTGCAAAAGCTTTTCCAAAGTAAATTTTGTGCATCAGAAGAACTAAGAGAAGTGTATCGCGATAAATTCGATATTCTCCATGGGCCTTTGTGGAAAGACATGACAAAAGGACTCGATGAACTCAACGACAAGATCGAAGATCTCGAAAAAAATCTTCTCAGGCCAACCTTGTCACCAACGTCCTTAAGTAAACGTCCGTCTTCACCACCAGTAGTTACTTTAAATCGTACTGTCAATTTTGTGGCGGACGAAAATCAAACAAAAAAAGAGGATCTTTTACAAAGGCTTAACAAAGATATTCGACCTTTACGCGTAGAGGCGACAAAAATAGCCGTTGATGAAAATGGTTTAGTTTACACCTTCAAAGGAAAAGTAAAACTTAGCATTGGTGAAAATAGCGCTGTCTACTTTTTGTGTGAGGCAAATGATGCCGCACAAGATCTTGTCTCTCTAGATCTAACGCAAATGCTCATCGAAGGTTCTGGTGCTCTTAATGTCTATACGAGAGACAATAAAAAAGTTGCGACGATCTTCAAAAACAGCTTCAAATTTCATTTTGGTGAAGGAATGAAAGCTCTAGAAGAAGGTATTCAACAAGTCCAGACACGAATACAAGAGAGGGCGAAAACTTACGGCGAGATTGGCGAAGCATCCTTGGAGGATATACCACAGGAGCTAAGAGAAGATTTAAAAGGTAAAATACCCGACGTTTCTAAACACCAGGCAACAAGTTCATTAATAGATTTACGTGATAGAATAAAAAAAGATTTTGAGCAAGGACTTGTCATGTCTTTTGATTTACGTAAAAGTAGCTTCAATGAATTCCTCTCCGAAATAGAAATCAGCGGTGCTCCGATCCAAATTTTTTCCCTAACACTTTCCCAAAAAGAAATTATTGTTACTGGTAGTATTTTTTTTGAAGTAGAAAGTGTTGGTTTTAATGCCGAACTTACCTCTTTAACCATCAGTGAAAAAGGTATTGAAGGAACTTCTCTTGCTCATATAAAAGAACTTTCTTTGGCATGCTGTAAAATTGAAGATTTATACTTTGACTTTATGGTCAAGATTAACAATGGAAAACTGGGCATTCTCGTACGCCAAGTCCGTGGAAGAGTGGAAATATCGGATGTCGGTGGCTTAATCTTAGAAAACCTATCTTTTACCAAAGACGGCAAACTAGATGGAATTGTAATCGGATGTAAATTCCCCCCATCCATGAAAATTTCTCTCATTCCTCCTTTTCCGATATTTCTTCGCGGAGTTTTTGGTGGCATAAAGGGAATCGTAGAGCCGCCCATTGAATTTCGCGCAGGAGCCATGATTGAAATCGGAGATTCCTCCTTAGTAGCGATTGATCATCTGGAACTTATTATAAAATTCGGTAAAGACCCAAGCATCACCGCCAAAGCAACGAAAATTAAAATTCTCAAGGAACCTCTCAAAAGCGTAACCACACTTCATTTTAGTAAAAAAGGTTTTACTGGAAAGAGCAAAGTTAACTTTAATTTTGGAATTGGCGATGGCGATATGAACGTCGTACTCGCCTTACTTGCAAACGGAGATTACTTTGCTATTGTCGATGCGGAATATCAAATAGGTAAAGAATTTCGCAAAAAATTACAGGCGGATATCAAAAACAAGATCCAAAACAAATGCAAACTCATTCCCTCAAACGTCTTGAACGGCGTGGTAGAGCAAATGCCTAATTTCACAGCAAACTTGAAAGGAATGCTGCGCAAGGGGCCTTTTGCCAAAATAGACGCAACAGGAGAAGTCACAGTGCTAGTTACCTGTCGTTTACGATGGGCAATCAGTTATGAGGATAACAAATTTAAAGTTACACCTTCGATCTCACTTGATACAAAGCAACTAGAAAAAGTAGGACGAGAATTTTTAGCAAAAAAAATGCAAGAAGAAATCAAAAAGAATCTCGAAAAAGCCACAAAGGCAGCTCAGAAATTTGCCAGTAGAGCGAAAAGCTTTGCCAAGAAACTCAAATCGCCTTTTTAGTGACAAAACATTTATTCTGAATTAGGGAGTGTCATCAATTAACAAAATGTACAAATACGAGATAAAATATACGTCTGGTGTCATCCCGCACTTGATGCGGGATCCACAAATAAAATTAGAAAAGCTTTAAAAAATAAGGAATTCTTATTTCTAAAAATATTTCTTTTTATTTTTGATATTTCTATTTATTAACTTGGATCCCTGCTTTCGCACATGGCTGTCAAGCTAAGACATAAAGTACTACAAATAAAAGAATTACATTTTTTCTCTGAAACTAAAAAACTACCTTACCGGTGTCATCCCTGACTTGATCAGGGATCCAAGCGCATACAATTTAACTTTGTGTTGTGGATTCCTGGTCAAGCCAGGAATGACACGGCTTTGTAAGTCTTTATTGATAAAGATTTTACATCTTAACTTGACAGGTATGTGCTTTCGCAGTGATGACACGAGAACGGAATAAATTTTCTAATTGATGACAGCCCCTAATAAAAACAAATTTACTTAGGAGTTCATACTCATGAACAAATATACATTTCAAGTAGTGTTGCAACTTACTATTTTCTTATCACTACTTTTAGCCACTCCCCTTGTTGCAGATGGAGAAAAAAGTATCCTTGAAAGACTCGAGATGCTGGAAAAAGAAGTGAAAAAGCTGGAAAAGCAAAATAAAGATCAGCAAAAACAAATTGCTGATTTATCTGCAAGAGAAGGGGTAGCATTTAAACGTTATTCTATCCAAAATGGAGAAGAACAGGCGATTATGTTAGGAGAGGGTTTCTTCATGATATATTGGTCAGGGGATCCCAACTCGATATACGCTTTTGGCCTTCGCTCCGGAAATGGCAAAACAACATTGATTTCTCATAGCAATCACTTTACGGTAAACAGTGACAGATTGGGAAAAAACAAGGGGACAAACGGAAAGATAAACTTGTACACTGACTCAGACGGTAGTCGTGATTACTGCCTTTTGGTGGAAAACAAATTTGGTAGACATTTAGACTTACGTTGCTCTATATTTGGAACTTTACCACATAAAAATTACAAAGAAACAAGTAAACTTTTTGCGGGAAATGCCCACGAAAAGACCATCAACAACAAAGAGAGACAAGAAGTTTACAACGCTTCATTTGACTTTTCAGACAGACCTGGTACACCTCCATCTAATTGGGAAATAGAGTTTGAGGTGGAGTACTCCTTTGAGAACAAAAATGGCACAAATTTGCAACAGTACTGGTCTTTAAGTGTAGATGGCGCGGCAAAAAAAGAACTTCTGGTTGAATTTCCTCCACCGCGAGGACCTTATACCAAGACCGCAACGGTAAAATGGTCAATTCCGTACCAAAAAAAGTTAAATGTTAGCCTTCATCATTATGTAATTTCTGGGCTTTTTGAAACAAAAGTCACTCGTGGCAATGTTAGAATAATACATCGGTAACTATAGATCTTCGATAAAAATGATTGGGATAAATTTTTCGCAAGCATCTCAATCATTTTGCTTAACGATAGCGATGTAGTAGGCCGAACTATGAAAGAAATTCGCATAGCAAAATAAAAATAGTGAGATAAAACTTATGTCAAACAACCACCTAAAGCGATATATTTTTTTCCTATGTCTTGTTTCTTCTATTTTTTCACAAAACACTTCCGAACTCATCGAGCAATTGCAGCAACAAAAAATGCAGGCCATAGAAAAGTTATTGGAAAATGAAACAGAGGCAAAAAATACCATACCGCTCTTAAAAAAAATTGCCGATGAGGCGCTAGACGAGAATAAGCATATGCTATTTTTCTATGCAATGAAGGCGATTCGTATGATAGAACAAAATTCTCGATCACGAACCAACTTTCCTTTTTCTCGTTCATCGTTATCTCGGACAAGATCAATCGCTCATCAAAACACCAATATAGGTGGTATCACCATTCTCGGTTCAAGCCAAGATTTTCGGCAAAGACTGAAGTATGGTAAACGGCATGCCCTTGTCGTGGGTATTAACAAGTACCAGCATTACACGCCTCTAAGTGCGCCTAACTTCGATGCAGCAGCGGTGGCTTCTATTTTATCGTCGCGCTATGGATTTGAAAATGTTGTTTATCTTTGTGATGAAATCCCAAAAAACATTTATTCAACAGAGGAACTAGTACTCAAAAAAGAAAATGTAAATCAAAAAACCTACACGACCAAATATGGAACAGAGAAAATCATTGTTGCAACAAACTATATCAAAAAATCTATTATTCAGCAGCATTTAGATCATATGTGTAGTCTTACTGGTGAAAATGATGCTTTGCTATTTTTCTATGCTGGCCATGGAACCAAAGGAGCGATAATCGCTGCCAATAGTCAAGATCATTCAAGTAATTTACCGCTAAAAGAGGTTGCGGAAAAACTTTCGAATAGTCAGGGGCGTCATATTTTGATGGTTCTTGATAGTTGTTTTAGTGGTTCCATTTTACAAGAAGAGTTCAAACCTGAGTTAAAAGGTTACAAAGATAAATATCTAGCTCCTAGGATAGGAGAAAACATTGATCGGGTATTTTCACGTAGAGCCTTTCAAGTCATTACGGCTGGAACAGGTAGCGAAGTGGTTGCTGATAAATTGGGAGTTTCTACTAAATACGCGGAACTTACAAAAGCAGGCGAACACTCTCCTTTTTCTGCGGTATTCATACAAGCTCTCAAAGGACTTACCGGAAGAGAAGATGGAATTCAGCTGGCCTCAGACCTTGGATATTACATGACCACTAGTCTCGTAAATGATAAGCGCCTTGAAGCTTCACAAACTCCTAGATATACATGCCTAAGTGGAAATGGTGACTTCATGTTTTTCCCCAAAACCAAAGTCTTAAACCCCAAATTGATAGCTCCATTGTATCTCGACGAAGAAAGTTACCAGGAAATTCGCGCTTCTACATGCGAAGCCTTAAAAAACTTTATTTTACACCCTCGCCATACACCAAAAGAGCAACTGCACTTAACAAAAAATGCACTCACACATGTCATTGGATTGCTATCGGCGACCGATGCCAAGGTACAATTTGCCGGAGTAAAGTTTGTTCACAATGTTGCACAAAAATTTGTCGTTGCGGATGTCGAAGAATTTCGTAATTTTGTTTCTCCCATCTCTCGTTTTCTGCATTCACAAACTCGAAAACTTGTACAAAAAAGACATCAAGAAACCGAAAACATGGCTCATGTTGCTTCTTTGAGTTTAAAATTATTATCTATATATGCGAACAATAATGCCGTTGACAGTTTAAAAAATTATGTACAAACTTATCAAAAGCCCTTATGGGAAAATAGTAGTGAAGATTATTTTTTACCTCCTGATATCAAAAAGATCACAAATAAGTTATTGGGTGACCTTCCTTCAGGTGTTGAAAAACAATTACTATTCTGGGCGTTGAAAAACGACACATATCACACGCTAAACACCCAAGGAATTTCTAAAATTCTTAGCTACGATAAGATGTGTCAAAAAATTGTGCAGGACGCCGAAGTGATGCTAAAACAAGCGGAGAAAAGTTATAATGAACTTATGCGCATTTTAAGTAAACAGCAAAACGAAAAGCAAATTTGTGATTTGCAAGAAATTGAAACACTTTATGAGGAATTTGGCGCTATTGCCTTAGAAGCGATAAAACATATTCGCAAAGTGCAATCGGGCAAATTGGTCTATCTTAAAAAATTACAGACCATACGAAAAAAGTGTTCCGACTTAGTACTTTTATCGCTTAAACGATTACATAGTAGAGTTGTTTGGAAAACGCCTACTTTTGGTCACCAAGAAGCGATAAATGCTGTTGCCCAGAGTAAGTGTAGAAAATTCTTAGCTTCGGCAGCTGAAAACCAAACTGTCATTCTTTGGGATGTGACTACAGGTAAAAAAGTACATATTTTGTCTGACAGTGAGCTTTTTGTCGGAGCGTTAGCTTTTAGTAATGACGGACGAGTTTTAGCATCTGGAACGGAGCAAGGAAAAGTAAAATTATGGGATACGCTAACGGGAAAAGAAAAAACTTTGGTGAATATCGGTTTTCAAATACACTGTTTCGCATTCAGTGCGGACGATAAGTACCTTGTCGTTGGCGGAGAAAAAACAGTGGTCATTGATTTAGCCACAGAAAAGCAAAGGAACTTAGAGATAAAACAACGGACTTTTTCTACTTGTTTTTTAGCCGATCAACAGCAAATTGCTTTTGGCTTGCAAAATGGCCAAATAGTCATTTACGACACAAAACTTTTTGAAAAAGTTCATTCGCTCCATGGTCATAAAAGAAGTGTTACCAGTTTAGACTACCACTTAAAAAACAAAACATTAGCATCTGGTTCTGCGGACAAAACGATTAAAATCTGGCGCAATGACAAATGTGAACAAACGTTATATGGCCATAGTTCTCGAATTATGAATGTCAAATTTAGAAGTGATGGAAAATTTATTGTTTCGGGGTCTAGTGATCAAACAATTAAGATTTGGAATTTAAAAAATAACACTCCACAGACACTACGTGGACATTCTCGTAGTGTAAACTTTGTCGCATATAGCCCAAATGAGAACCACATTATCTCTAGTGCTTTTGAAAATATTCACATTTGGGAGATAAAATCGGCAAGAGAGTTACGAAAAATTCCTACTCATACGGGAGCAGTGTTTTCTATTGACCATGCCCCTCAAGAAAAAATGATTATCTCCGGGGGGATCGACCGCACTCTAAAGCTATGGAATTCTGAGGATGGTAGTTTAATCACCACTTTAAAAGGGCATAGAGAAGCCATAGATTCGGTGTCCTATAATCGGCAAAAGAAAACCATTGCTTCTAGCTCTAGGGACGGAAATATTTTCATATGGAGCAAAGAATCACATGAAATTATAGATAGTTTTCATTTTTCTCCGTCTGCAAATCATGTAAAGTATGACCCTAGCGGAAAATATTTGGTTGCCTCGCTAGAAAACGGAACAATTAAAATTTGGGAAAATCACAAATTGGTTCGAAATATCAAAAAGCACTCTTCGCCAATCGTAGATTTAGTCTGCTTAGAAAACAAAATAATTTCCGCTGATGAAAATACCATTTATGTGTGGGATCTCAAAAATGGTCAGCAACAACACATCATCAATGACTATCACAACATAAATGCTCTGGCATATGACGAAAGTAGCAAAACCATGGCGATCGGTTTCAATAACGGGTCAATCATTCTCTTACGCGATGGCGAAAAAATAGTAGAATTGGAAGCACACGACTACTTTGTGAGTTCATTACTGTTTAACAACAACCATCTTATTTCAGTATCCCAAGATGATGACACCATATGTATTTGGGATTTAAACACACATAGGCAAATCGCAAAACTAAAAGATGATTATTTAGCCGTTCTAGATATTAAGTCTACACATAATGGCAAATATCTCATATCGGCAGGACTTGATGGGACTATTCGCAAATGGAACATTTTTTTTGATAAATCCAAAGTAAAAAAATTTACTAGCGCTATCAAAGCGTTAGATTATCACCCGAAACAGAAACTTATATGTGGATTAGAGAATCAACAGATATACCAGTGGCAACCACAAGAAAATTTCTTACGCCAAATAGACAAAAATACACCGCTCAACAGTATATGCTATGACGACAGAGGTAACCATGTTGCCTACATTTCTAAAAACAAAATGCATATTCATAAAATCACAGCAAAAAATAGCACAGAATCATTTTCACATACAAAAGCACTTGTCGAACAAACAGGAGATTCCAAAGTAACTATTCACTTCCCAGCAACAAGAACAAGTACTGTTTTGTCAACAGATTTGCACGTTTTTTCTTTCTGCATAAGTTATCCGCTAATTGCTTTAGGGTCTTTGGACGGAAGTATAGAGATTTGGAACATTGGTAACATCCCAAAACCAAAAAAAATTGCCACTTTTCCCGCCGCCCATAAATATACCGTGAGATCATTGGCGATATCTCCTACGAAAAAAATACTTGCCTCTGGCTCTGATGACGATATTCAACTATGGAATATCGAAAACAAACAGCAAATGCACACATTTTTAGGTCATTCTAATTCAGTAAAGAGCTTAACCTTTGATTCACAAGAAAAATACCTCATCTCAGGAGCCGCGGATAAAACCATCAGAGTTTGGGATATTCAGAAACAAAGACCTCTATATGTTCTCCGCGAACACACAGATAGTGTTGAATCTCTAATCTATATAAAAGATCAATATTTGATTTCTGCTTCCAATGACAAAACCATTCGTTTATGGAATTTGCCATCTCATCAATTCACCATTCACTCGATCCCGAAATGGCTTCTTCATACGCCAACAGCAAGAATGTTTCACAAAAGTCCTCATCAAGATTTTGCTCGATGGTTTTTACAAACATTACAAGAGTCACCAGAAAAAATTACTTGTTTTTTATATAAAGTAAATGTAGATATGTCTCTTGAGAAAGTAAAAAAACGTTACCTTTGGTACTCTGAGTAAATACAGACAAATGCCGGTGGAAGTAACCTAAACAGTGTGTAATCGCCGCGTTTTTCAAGTGATCACTGCCGGAGCCGGAGATGAAGCCGTGGCCGACAAACTAGACGAAATGTCCGCTGTTTACGCACAACAGTTTAAAGATAGCTGTGGACATTCACCATTTACCGCGGTATTCCTACAAGCAATCTAGGGATTAACTGGGCGCGATGATCGAATTATTTTAGCATCGCAATTGGGGTTCTATATGACAGATACTCTGGTGAATGATGACAGGATAAAGGCGTCTCAGGTTCCGCTACAGAACTATTGGGGCAATGGAGATGAAAAACGCGTAAAAGAATTCAACTGTTACTCAAAGGTAAATCTCCCAAACAGGTGGAAGAAGAAATAAACAATACAAAATAAAATTCTTCACATACGGTGCAATGTCATTCAATAGACACGGCCTCCGCATTCTACCGTGTTTGGAGAAATCCCATATTTACTCCTAGCAACACCTAAACACTTTCGCATTCGCCCAACTTAGACCGTAATAGTCCCTAGAATATTATCGCGGTAACTTGCAACTGTCTGCGCGTAATGGTCATTGCCGTTACGTTCATCAAAACGTGCGGCAAGGTCTTTTACTTGTGTTTCCAAGTATTCTTGTACAGCCCTCACAGAATAGATTTGTTTTTCCGTGTACAACGGAAATGATTTTTCCATAGGCAACGAAATATCTTTGCTTTGCGTCTTTTCCAAAAAGAGAGCCGTTGCCAAGTAAAAATAGAATTTATCGTGATCACTGCGCGTAGCAAACGCCATTGGTAAATGTTTGCGTATAATTTTTTGTGCGTCGTCCAATAAATTACACGTGGTAAAATATAATAAATGATGCGCTGTTTCAGATAAAAACGCGCGTTTACCAGCAATGATATCATATCCACGTCTTTGGTATTCTCGTGCGTGATTGTCTTTCCCTAGTAGAAGCAATGGCAAAAGCATCGAAGAAGTCACCCACCTCATCACATTGTCGCATCCCCAAATGTAGTCACTGCCATCAAACACTTTTTCGGCTCTTACAAATGCCTGGCAGTACTTTTTTTGAAACTCAAAATATGCTAGGTGCACTTGCTGTAGGCATCCACTACATCCATAGGATTGATCCTCTATTTCTCGCCACAGTTTGTAGAACTTTGTCACTTGTTGTGGCTGATGCATGGCGATGGCATTGTACATGCGTAAGCTATAAACATCTGCCATGCTATTTTGATGTTTACGCGTGCGATTTTCAAAATCAACGGTAAGTGCTTCGATATGCGCAGCAGATGTAGATGTAAGTTGCAAAAGATTTTCAATGGCCCATGAATAGGCAAATAGAATTTCATCATCGTCAAACTCCTCTGGATTTGCGTCACACTGGCTCAAACACCAACTGTATATCGCCGCAACTTTGTCTGGATAACCAGAGAGCTCATTGCTAAACATATTCTTTCTCGCTCGAAAACCATCGCGAATATTGTTATGGGCGTCTGCGAGTTTAGCGGCTTGTTCTAAAAATACTAACCTCGCCTCCACAGGCGCTCCCCAGCTTTTCATCATCAGAGATTCATACTTTTCCTCGTAAGACATCGCTTTCCCCCTTTGCAAACAGTATTTTATTTTTCAATACGACGCAGGGGAAATTTATTTATGAAAATGTGGATTTGGAAAGTGCTTTTTGCCAAAGATATTTTTTTGCTACAATGATAAATTGCAGGTATAAAATCCACATTGTTTCGGCGGGGTATATTATGGCTAGTAGAATATATTTACGGTGTATTGTTATCTTTTTCGCGTTCTCTTGTTTCCTCTGTGCACAGTCAGAAAATTCCGTTTTAGACGAACGACTAAAAAAAATAGTCACACAACTGCAATCTCCCGATGCTCGTGAGCGTTTTTCCGCACTAACCGATCTAGAAACAATGGGACCGACCATTAGAGTAATCCGTCCGCACTTGGAAAAGGCTCTGAAATCGGCGAGGGGACACAGCAGACTAACAATTAACTACGCTATTGGTATTATCAACCAACTAAAAAATGAACCTCCCTCCCAGAAAACAACACACAAAACGCGTTCTATTCCCTCTTTGGTAAGAAAAAACCTTGGCGGTTTAAATATTCTTGGTGTCAGCAGAGATTTCCAACAGCGATTGAATTATCGAAAAAAACACGCCCTAGTGATTGGCATAAACAATTATGATAATTTTACAGATCTCCAAGGTCCAAATTTTGATGCTGCGGCGGTCGCTGGCGTGTTGGATTCGCGCTTTAAGTTTGAAAATGTCGTTTTACTCGTCGATAAAAAACCAACGATCGCGCAGGGGAATGTAAAGTGGCGTATTGCCAAAACCAACGGAAAAAGCACCGTGACAAAAGAAGCGATCAAGGAATGTTTACAAAAACTAGAGAGAGAAGTCGCACCAGGAGATGCACTATTTTTTTACTACGCTGGTCATGGAATTCCTGGTTATATAGTTGTATCTGATAGCCAGAAAAATTCGAGTACAGGTAAACCGACGGAAAAAACAATGATTTCTTTACATCAGATCGCTAAAGATTTGGATTCCTTTAAAGCACGCCATACTCTAATGGTTCTAGACAGTTGTTTTAGTGGCTCTCTACTGGACAATGAATATCGTCCAAACTTTTCACACTTGGCCAATCGCTCTTTTGTCGCTCCTGGTGGCGATAATTTAAGTCGCGTATTTAATCGGCGTGTATTTCAAGTCATTACCGCTGGAACTGGCGATGAAGCCGTGGCGGACAAGTTAGATGAGGTTTCGACTACCTATGCCCAAAAGTTTAAAGATAGCCGTGGTCATTCACCGTTTACGGCAGTTTTTATACAGGCCTTACAGGGACTGGTAGGACGCGCAGATGGAACTATTTTAGCATCGCAACTGGGCTATCATATGACGGACACCCTTGTCAATGACCAGCGCATTGGAGCTTCTCAGGCACCTCGTTATGAAACCTTAGGTGGTGGTGGCGACTTCATGTTTTTCCCAACAGCCCAAAAAGTTCTCAATCCCAAATTGTTGTCAAACTTATATTTGACTAATGAAACTTATCAAGATTTACGTCGTTCCGCCTGTGAAGCATTAGAAAAATTCATTTTGGAACAAAAAAAAGACTTTCAACCACCCTTAGTACAAAATGCCATTCCGCATTTTGTTCACTTGCTCCAAAAAGATGAGCCGGCCATAAAAACTATTTTAAAATTTTTGGCTCACACCGCTCAAAAATATGGAAGCCACAAAAATACAACTAATTTTACTCAGGTGGTAGAACCTGTTGCGAAATTATTGAGAAATGAATTACAAAAAGAAAACAAAGACAAAGAATTAATAGAAAATACCGCCCTAATATTGGGGAATTTATACCTTTATGCCACTCAAAATGCCATTGACCAAACTCAAAACTATGTGAAATATCTAGCAAAGCAGTGGCCCGAAGAAAAGAAAAAAAATATGTTACAGGTATTTATCTCTCCACAGATAGAAGAAAAAGAAAATGAAATACAAAAAAATGCCCGTGAAATAACATCCACAATGACTAAGCAACAACAGATGAAATATTGGAAAAACTTACATGATCAATACTACTGGTTGTATCATAGAGGTTTACCTCTGTTACAAAAATACCAAGAAAAAATAAAAAAGTACGAATTAATAATTCAGAAAGCCGAAGAGGCCTATAAAAGATCAACCTTGCATAACGAAAGTAATCCTTATTACTTTCGGGAACGCGAAAAAAACTATCGTGAATGCGGTACTTATGCTGGCAAAGCGCTTTTTTACATTAAAGATCTAAAAGGACTAGGCTTACTCAAAGAAAAAGCGCGTAATCTCGTACATCTAGCGTTAAGACAAAAAAGAGAAATTTGGTGCTCTTTTCAGCATAACTCCGATTACTATTCAATAACTTTTAGCCCCCATGATGGTATTCTGGCCTTTGCTTTAGATAAAGAAATAGTATTGTATAATTACTTTACAGGCACTGAAATAAGGACATTTAGAGGGCACAGCGCTCGTATAAACTTTGTGACGTTTAGCCCGGACGGTAAAACTCTTGCTTCCGCTTCAGATGACAAAACTGTGAAGCTGTGGGATCTCAATGGGAAAGAAATAACCAATATTACCGGACACGCCAAGAGGGTAAATTCTATTGCGTTTAGCCCCGATGGTAGAACTCTTGTCTCCGCTTCGAACGACAAGACTGTGAAACTGTGGAATACCCGTGGTAAGAACATTGCCAACATTACTGGACACACGGAGAATGTAAATTCTGTTGCCTTTAGTCCTGGTGGCAAGTTTATTGCCTCCGCTTCAGATGACAAAACTGTAAAACTATGGGACATTCATGGTAAGGAGATAGTCAACATTACCGGACACACGGAGAATGTAAATTCTGTTGCGTTTAGCCCTGATGGCAAGTTTATTGCCTCCGCTTCAGATGACAAAACTGTAAAACTATGGGACACTCATGGTAAGGAAATTGTCAACATTACCGGACATACCGAGAGTGTAAATTCTGTTGCGTTTAGCCCTGATGGCAAAACTATTGCTTCCGCTTCCGACAACCACGCACCCAAATTGTGGGAAACAGCAACCGGTAAATTAATTCCATGCATAACAGAGCATGCTTCTGAAACAGAGTTTGTAACCATTTTAGGAGGTTCTACAAAAAACTTTGTAGCATTTAGCCCTGATGGCAAAACGCTTGCAGCCTCTAATAACATATGGAATGTCAACACCGGTAAAAAAATTTCGCAAGTTGTGGGACACAAAGCCCCTACAGAATCCCTGTCATTTAGTCCTGATGGCAAAACTTTAGCGTCGGTATCTGTTGATAACACAATTATAATTTGGGAAGCCAAGACCGGCAGACAAATCGCCAAATATACCCTAAACGGTTTTGCGACACAGGTGTCATTTAACCACAATGGTAAAATTCTTATTTATAGCGAAATCGATTCTGATAATGAAAAATCAACTATCATATTGCAAGATGTTGAAAAAAATAGAAAACTCCAATCCATTGCAATAGATGGTCTTGTTCGTGGTTTAATATTTGGTTCAGATAATAAAAAGCTCATTTATAGTTTACAAAATGGTGAAGTACGATTACACGATATACTAACTAACAAGACAACTGAATTAGCAAAGCATGGCAAGCCAGTTACAGCGATCGCTCTCAGTCCAAACGGACAAATTTTGTGCTCGGCTTCAAAAGATGATGTAATAATACAAAATATTTTCTCTGGCAAAAAGTTAATGCCCCCCGAATTCTTTTCCTCGACAACATCCATAGCATTTAGCCCTAACGGCAAAACACTTGCTTTCTCTTCAAACGATTCGAAAATTCACCTGTGGGATATGGAGTCCAATAGAAAATTGGCTACTTTTGAGAAAAGTATTAGACCTCTTTTATCGGTAGCCTTTTCTCCAGATGGCAAAAGCATTGCGGCGTCCTGGGGTGATCAAATTTTGATATGGGATATTGCTTCTGGTAAACAAACCTTGAATCTTACAGGGCGTACTTCAAAGTTTTTCCGTATAGCATTTAGCCCGGATGGGAAAAATCTAGCCTCTACTTCTGCAGAAGGCGCAGTAAGAGTTTGGGACATAACTACTCCCGAAGAAATAAAAAAAATTACGCCAAAAACAATCAAAAAAGAGGGAGATGCTATTTTCGCGACAGCACTCAGTCCAGATGGCAACATTCTCGCTATAGCAAAAAATTCGTTTGCAGGCTTGTATGCGCATCAAAATAGAGACCAGATTCGAAAGTGGAATTCAGCAATCGAAATTTGGAGTATCGATGAAAAAAAGCAAATATCTACACTAAAGAACCAAGGTCTTATAGGTTCTATCTATTTTACTCCAAGTGGAACAACAGTGAATTATACCTCTCGCTTATTAGAGAGAAAAAGCGAAGAAGAAGTAAGATTAAAAAATACGGTAATAAAGTTATGGAATTTTACCACCAAAAAGTTGGTAACTGGATTGAATCATAAAGAAAGAGGTCCCTCACCTTCAAGGGCTATTGATATGCAGAAGAGAATTCTCGCTATATCCGACTCTTGGAAATATGACGACGCTGGAAAAGTAGAATTATGGGACCTTCTTACCGGTAAGCAGATTTCGGTATTAGAACATCCAAAATCTATTGATCCGATGGCGTTCAGTCCCAATGGTCAATACCTAGCTTGTGCCTCTGGGCAAATGATTTACCTATGGAATTTATCTCTCAAGAAACGCATTTGTCAATTAGCGCATCAAACTTCGGGGATCGGAAAACTTGTCTTCAGTCCTAATAGTGAATATCTTGCTTCTTTTGATACTCCTCCACCGTCAAATGCAAGTATGATGTCTGTTTTTTTTTCAGGAGGCACTTCAAAAGAATTTAATTTGTGGAATATCAAGACCGGAAAAAAAATTGGGCGACTTACAGGTCATTCTTCTGGTATCCAATCGGTTGTATTTCATCCAGATAATACAAAACTTATTTCCTTTGCTGCAAAAGAAGCTATTTTATGGGACACCGGTACAGCTAAAAAAATTGGACGACTTATAGGCCACTCTTCGGAAATCAAATCGGTTGTATTTCATCCAAATAATAAGGCAATTATCTCCAGTGGACTAGATAAAACAGTCAGATTTTGGGATATCACCACGGGAAAACAAATGTTTCAGCTTACACTGCCCGAGAGTATTTACTCGGTGAAACTTCATCCTAAAGAGGATAACATAATATGCGATTCTATGAAAAATATAACATTGTGGCAGTTGAATAAAAATACATCCATTTCAAGACTGAACGCAAATCATTTACTATGGATGAAACAGCACAAATCACTTTCCTCTTTCAAGCTTCTATCCAAGCAACAATTATTTGACACCGCTTTGACAAAAAGCCCACAAAAATTTACTGAAATATTGTTTGGTTTTCGTATCGATGAAAAACTAAAAATAGTACCGTACCAACAAAAATATTTATGGAACTTGAAAAAGCTCGATCCTATAGATTACCCGTGGAGTAGCAAGCCATCTTCTATGAACCAAAAATTGTGGAATGCTTATCTAAATGAAGACTTTTTTGCGATCCAACGACAAGATCTTGAGTACCTGAGTCAATTCACGCGTAAAGAGTATGTCAACACTGTTGCATCTATATACGCTTGGTTGGGGGAAAAAATAGGAGGAAAAAAACACCTCGAGATTTCTGACGATGATACAAAAATGCGCGTTAAACTCCTTCAACATGGGTTTTCGCCAAAAAATGTTGAATCCATACTACAAGAAAAAAAATTCTCCTCGCAACAAATAAACAATTTTACGAACGGTACGCTTCATAAAAAATTATGGCGTTTATACTTGGATGCGCAAATAAACAAAATAGAAACAAAAGACTTATTGTTGCTCTCCTATTCCAAAAAACCATTAGAAATAGATACAGTTGCCAAAATCTACGCGTGTATGGGAAACAAACAAAGAGCAGAAAATTTTGCAGGCAATGCACTAGAAAGTACACCTCAAAGCATAGAGCTATTACGGAAGGAACTTTCTCCTTTACAAGTCGAAAACACGATACGCAAAAAAGTCATTGAAGTTCAAAAAGTAGATCGAGAGCAAAGTTTGCTTTATAGTTTTTTACAAGCAAAAGGATTGAAGCAACAGCAAATAGACACCATGAACACTCCCCAACAATATTTACATCTTTTAGCGTACTATCGACAAATGCGAAAAGCAAAACTTTACAAACAGGTATTTGTAAAAAAAGACTCGAGGGAAATTACGACATTACCCATTAGTAGAAGCACCTTTAGTTCCAACGGGAAAACATTGATTGGCATAAACGACGATGAGAGTTGTATTATGCAATTTGATATCGCAGGTAATTTAATCAAAAAAATAAATATAGAAAATACAAATAACTACTTTGCTTTTTCTCCTGATCACAAATTTGTCGCTATTGCCGACTACAAAAACATAAAATTGATAGATATTCCCTCTGGTAAACTGGTTCACAAATGGAGTAATAAAGTTGAAATCACATGTCTAGCTTTTTCTCGTACTAATAAATACCTTGCCCAAGGTGATATTTCTGGAAGAGTGATCATATGGAAGATGGCAAGCAAAAGGAAAGAACTTATCTTCCGTCAGCACAAAAAAGCTGTTCTTTCTATTGCTTTTGATCCAAACAACGATATATTTTCTTCCGCTTGCGATGGAGGAATCGTATACACATCTAATACCCGTGGACAAATTTTATACAAAGTTACTCACCAACACCCTATACATGAGGTTGTTTTTCATCCCAAGCAGAAGAAAATAGCTTTTATAGACAAAAATGACCAAGCATTTTTTTGGCATTATAGAAGTCGCTCTCGCACAACCCCTACAAAAGCTATAAAGTTTCCCATTTGGAACATCGCGTTTTCACCTGATGGCAAAACGGCGTTGACATCAGAGAAGAACAACTTAAGGCTCTTAACAATGTCAAGAAAGCTCATCAAAAAATCAACTTTAAATTGTAGTGAAATAGAATCTATCGCATATAGTTCCGACCAACACAACTTCATCACTGTCGCAAATGGACATACACTTTTATGGGACAGCATCACCGGTAAGCAACTTCATGCGAGAAATCGTTTGGAGTGGCGAATTTTAGATTTTTATCAAAATAAAATAAGTAAAAAAATGTTAGCAAAAGACTTGGATAAAATGACACCTACTGTACGTGCTAAATTTTACTACTACATGGGTTTGTACTATGTTGTACGGAGTAAAAGTTCGGATGCTAAACGCTACTTTGAAAAATGTCTGGAGCAAAAACGCAACAAGTCTGTGGAAGCTATTCTTGCCGTATCACATTTGAAAAGATTAGAACAGATAGAGAAGCGTAATTATGTACGATTAAAACAATTTTCACCTTTTATGGTTCATCAATTATCCAATGGTTACGTTGGTAAAAAATTACGCGTCCTTTATCTAAAAGGGCAAAAATACCAAATCAATAAAGAAGAACTGGAACTATTATCACAATCATCGAAAAGGCGTGAACGTGACACCGCAGCAACTATATATGCTTGGCTTGGTGATGTAAGAAAATCTCAAAACCTTGCGAAAAAAGCTTTTTCATCGACACCCCAAAAAGTAAACTTACTACTAATGAAGTTTTCACCTCAGCAAATTGAAAATTTACTAGAGGGAGATCTTCATAGAAAATTATACCGCATTTACCTTACAAACAAAAAACAACGACTAAAACCAATAGAGTTAGAACTTCTGTCATGTTCTCCAAAAATTTTGGAACTAGATACCGTTGCAAAAATATATGCTTGGTTAGGTAATAAAAAGCTGGCATACAAATTTGCAAATAAAGCATTATTATCTACCTCTAAAAAAGTAAATGCTCTTTTAGAAGGAACCATTCCAACAAAAGTAGAAAACACCTTTTCGAAGTAACAGCAGTTTTACGTTATTTCGTCAACTGATTTCACCATACCACAACGTAGCTCTTCATAAGAAAAAACGCTCGTGCCCATTGGCCCGAACTAAAGTTGCGTCTTTTCGACACTTTTTTATATACGTAAACTCTCCGTGTACGGAAGATCCAGCGGCGATTAGCCGCTGGAGAAATCATCGCATACAGTATTATCAAAACTCGATTGAAAATCCCCCACTATTTTCCTATTACAAAATACAAAATTTTGTTCTTCAAGCGTCGTATTGAAAAATAAACAAAAAATGCAAATGCGAGAATCAAGGAGAATAGCATGAGTTACAAACTACAAATGGATACCGAGAGAGTCATCACCAACATCCTATCGAAAAGTCTATATAGCAGCGCAGATGTTTTTGTCCGCGAAATCATCCAAAACAATACCGATGCCATTGTCATGCGACAAAGTGCAACAACAGACGACACTCCGCAAGGGCGTATTCACCTTGAGATCATTCCCGGTGAGCTACCAACGCTTATAAATAGCGACAATGGTTGTGGCCTAACAGAAAAAGAGATTCATATGTTTCTCTCTACAATTGGTAGTAGCTCAAAAAGTGACAATGAAGAGGCGATTGGCTGCTTTGGAATTGGCATGTTGTCGTGTTTTCTGATTAGCGACGAAGTGACAATTATTACGCGTTCGGTAAAAACTCCTGATGATGTGCTGAAGTGGCACTGCAAAAAAAATGGAAGCTATACCGTGGAAAAAATTGATAGTGATGTCGAAATTGGCACCAAGATTTTCTTACGCGCTACCGAGGAAAGTAAGCATTTATTTGACTATGAGTATTTACACAAACTCATTTACAAATACGGTAAGTTGCTGCCCTATCCCATTTCCTTGGTGGAAGGAAGACGCAACGAGCGGGTCAATGATGGTAAGGCACCTTGGGAAAAAAACTATGTCAACATCGAAGCCAAAAAGCAAGCGATGATGCAGGAGGGGCAAAACGAGTTTGGTTGTCATTTTCTGGATTGTTTTGAAATCAAAGAAGCGGGTGTGAGTGGTACGGCATACGTTGTGGCTCATGAAGTCAGTGTCAATAGCAAAAGTGACGACCGCATCTATCTGAAAAATATGTTCCTCACACAAAACAGCCAGGATTTGCGCTCGCCATTAGCGCACCCGTTTAAGTTAATTTTAAACTTCAGTGAAATTACTCCCAATGCTTCTCGGGAAACATTTCAAAAAGACAGTAAGTTACGACAAGCGCGTAGCGCACTTGATAATTGCTTTCGCGAGTATCTGGTGAAAACAGCCAAAGAGCAACCACTGCTGATGAAAAAAATCATGGCATGCCACGCACGTTCGCTAAAGTCTTTGGCACTGGAAGACAACGAGTGTTTTCATCTGTTTATCGATTTATTTACCTTCGAAACAACTCTAGGGCAAATGACCTTAGGCGAATATCGCCAACAAAATGCCGCGGTGAAATACACCAACAGTGTGGATTGTTTTCGGCAAATTGCTCCGGTGGCGAGTTCCGAAAAAGAGTGCATCATCAACGCCGGTTACATATACGATGCTGATTTGCTACGCAAATTCCATCAAGAATTCCCACAGGAGTACACAAAATGTGTTGATAGTGAAGATTTCATTCACGATTTAGAAGATATCACTCTAAACGAACGTAGTGACTTTGCAGAATTTATTCGCATTGCTGATTTGGTACTGCAAGAACATAAATGCCGTGCCGAAATCAAAAAATTTAGTCCACATAGTTTAGCAACCATGTACAGCAATGATGAAACAGGTATGGCGATTCGCTTTGTACAAAAATCGAAAGACATTGCCAACGGTCATTGGGGAGAGGTTCTACAACAAATGGAATACAACATGGCACAGGCGACTTATACAGCACAACTGTGCTTTAACTTAAACAACCCGCTGGTGAAAAAATTGGCCACGATCAAAGACCCATGTGTACTAGAAACTGTGGTCAAAGTGCTCTATGTCCAGGCACTACAGATGGGACATCATCCACTGACGAACCGCGAGCTGCAACTACTTGATAATGGGATCTTAACATTGGTGGAGTTGATTGTTAGCGATTGAGACGGAGGCAATGTTTATTGCGTCAACTCCTAGAGAAATATTTTGCTCTGGGAGTTGATGTTATTTCTGTGACACAAGTCGTAAATTTTACATGCGTTTGACCATGTCACTAGGGTTGTTCAAAAACAATAGGAGGAAAAAAATGAAAACGTTAGCAATTCATGCCATCAATGGTTACCAGAAATACATATCGCCCTATAAAGGTTTTTGTTGTGCGCACCGTGTACTACATGGTCTCGACTCTTGTTCTGAATATGCGAAAAAAACTGTCGCGCAAAATGGTGTATACAATTCGATAAAGAAGATCCGTCAAAGGTTTGCGGCGTGTCGTCAGGCAAATATGCTACTTATGGAGGAGAAAAAAAAGTCCACGAAGGACCATATCAGAATGGGTTTGTATGTAATGGATCGAAACTGTGACATGGCGCTTCGCGGCTGTGAGATATTTAATTGCTGTTCCTTTTTGTAGTAGGAGTTATCAGCTAAAGCTTTTCTGAATATAACGTTATAACAAG
The DNA here is from genome assembly GCF_009002475.1 of Candidatus Uabimicrobium amorphum. Taxonomy (GTDB): domain Bacteria; phylum Planctomycetota; class Uabimicrobiia; order Uabimicrobiales; family Uabimicrobiaceae; genus Uabimicrobium; species Uabimicrobium amorphum. Next base: position 6,167,119 of record NZ_AP019860.1, on the reverse strand, counting down.
AGTGATCGTTTTCCCCTACAAAAATAAGGGATTTCCTTAGGAAATTTTCATTGAAATAAAACACGTTTTTTGTTTTTTATAAGATATATAATTAGTTTTATTTTTATATAAAATTTTGGGAGTAGTAAATGAGAAAAGCTATTATCACGATTGTTATACTTAACTTGCTTATTTGTCTCCAAGGGCAAGTGGATTTAGGCAATGGTTGTAAAATTTTTAGTCCGGAAGCCGAAAGAATAAATATTGACGGACGCAAGGTATATATAAGATCAAACTCAGAAAAACCAACCGCTCTTTTCTTAGACAATACAAAGAGAAACTGGGCAATCATGTCACATACCGGTAACTTTTATGTATCAGACATCACAGGCCAAAAAGATATATTTTGTATCAATACCAGCGGTACTGTAGGAATTGGCGCGATTAGATACCCCAACGCACTACCGAAAAGTGAAGCACTATATGTTGAAGGTAATGCTACCATAAAAAATCGTTTACATGTAAAAAGTCACCTCGTTGTTGATGGCGAAGATTCAACAATGGGCCGAATTTTACGTTTAAAAACTACTGATACTGAAGTTTCCGCCCTACATTTAGACACCAAAAAAAGAAATTGGGCAATTATGTCACATACAGGTAGTTTTTACATATCAGATTTAACAGGTAAAAAAGATGTGTTTTGTATCAATACCAATGGTACTGTAGGCATTGGCACGATTAGATACCCAAGTGCACTTCCTAAAGACGATGTACTATATGTTGAGGGTAATGCCACCGTTAAAAATCGCTTAGGAGTAAAACTTATCAATTTTGACAATAGCGACAACCGTTGGCAGTTAGCTCCCGAAGAAGGCGGAACACTAAATTTTTACGTTGCTAAAACAAAATTGACACCTGTAATTTTCAAAGAGGATGGTAGAACATATTTTAGATATAAAATGGGAATCGGCACACACAACCCGAAATCAATGTTGCATATTGGAGCAAGCTATCCCAAAATCACTTTTGGTGAACCTAGTAATGTGTATAAGGACGGTCGATATTCTATCGATGTACCTTACACTGAAAATGATGATGATCGAAAGTTCAGAATAACTATCCCTGGGAAGTATACTTTTCTAGAAATGTCCAAAACTTCTAGCGGAAGTGCTAAAGTCAAAATAAACAGTCATGCATCTTCACTGCTAACGGTCGTAGGAACAACAGACTTGATAGGTAAGCTATATGTAAATCCTGGAAATTCCAGAGAGGTAGCTGTTTTTCGCAGTAACCATGCAGACGGCCCATATGCTAAATTTGGTAACGACACTTATTTTGGGGAATCAAAAGGTATAGGGCTCGTTTCCTCCGGCAATAAATTGCAAGTCGTTTCAAAAATGATCCATTTAAATGGACAAGTTGGTATTGGAACAAGTAATCCTTCTGCCAGATTAGATATAGTAGGTTCAACAAATACAGGAAGTATTTTACATGTAAGTCACCCTGAAATACCAGGTGACATACGATATAAATTGCGGAAGGTTGATGGGATCGTCTCTGAAACCAGAAACGTTATGGATAAAGCAGCTCTATTTAAGGCGAAATTCTCCAGAGGTTATGGAACAGCATTTGCCATTGTCGATGGCGAAGATAAACTAAAATTTTCCATCAGCGATAGCGGAAATATATACGGTAAGCCTTCTTTAGGCTTAACAACATCCGGTGGTGCGTCCATAGGATTATCACAAGGTAAAGTGAATATTAGCGGTTCTCTGATAAACTTAAACGGTTCTGTCAGTGGAGCAAGTAGCATGAGTGCCACTGTCAAATTAAAAAGTTTCGAGATAGATAAAGGTGGCTGGGCAGCCTTCCATGCCAAACCTACCCCAGGAGTAGCATTAGCTGTCAATGGAGCGGTAAACCTCAAGGGCTTTCAGGTGGACAAAGACGGTTGGGCAGCCTTCAATGCAACACCTACCCCAGGGGTAACATTGACCATCAATGGAAGTACAAAAATCAATTACTCGTTGGGTATTGGCTGTAATCCACAGCCCGGATTTTTATTAGCTGCAAAAGGTAAAGTCAAAGCAGAAGAAGTTGAAATTTCAGTGGATGGATGGGCTGATTTTGTATTTGATGACAACTATCAACTAATGCCTCTTGAACAAGTAGAACAACAGATCAAACAACACAAGCATCTCCCAGATATTCCTTCCGAGGCAGAAGTCAAGAAAAATGGCGTTCCTGTAGGCAAAATGCAAACAAAATTATTGCAAAAAATTGAAGAGCTGACACTATACACCATCAATCAGGAAAAGAAAATAAAATCTCAAGAGCAAAAGATGGAGTTGCAAGATAAAAGAATTGAACTGTTAGAAAAACTTGTGAAAAAAATGAGTACAAAGTAATCCTGAAAAATTCCTGAAAAACTCATGAGTTTTTCAGGAATTATACAGTTGGATATAATTAGACACTTCATGTATCACAACTAAAGTAATAGTTGGAAGGAAACAAAAAAATTCAATGTATTAATTTCATTTGAAAGGATTACAATGGCGACACAATTTTTAGCAAAACCATTGATGTTTTTGGTATTGTTTATCACCTTTACCTTCGCACAAGAAGCATCTGATACAAAAATTGAATATAAACCTTTTTCTCTTTCTGATCTCAGTGATGCCACTTACGAAAGTAAGCCAGATGGACTTGCCCTAACAGGAGAACCTGTGGAACGACCTCTCACAGAAGAAGACATAGTGTTTCTTAATGAGTTAGAGAAAGGCTTAAATGAAATAGGCCACAGTCTACGCGATGAACAACAAGTTGTATCTCTCGATGATACCACCGACCAAGATGCTCTCGAAGCGCAAGCAACTGCATTTACTTCCCCACAAAAAGGTTTAGGACTGATGAATCCTGAAGATTCAAAAGTTTTTACCTGGGAATTTGCATCAAAAGAAAAAATCGGTGTTGATAAAATCAAAGTACATTTTGACAACGCGATATCCATGAGAAACCAACCAAATCGTGGATACTTTCTTCTCGACTCCGAGTTAAAAGGGTATCTATGGGGCCGGAACTTTCAGATATTCCATGGAAAAGTTGAAGCAAATTCGGATAACTCTAGTTTTGTATCGTTAAATGCGCACTTGAAAGTTTTAGGAAAAGATCAATTTCCTCCGGTACAAGAATATGTGGAGTTGCCAAAGGTAAAAATAGAAGATCGACTTGACTTATCTTCAAAGATAAACGTTCCCGAAAAAAGTAATTCTTGGGGGGACAAATTTTCCTGGGAAGGATTTCGGGTAACTTCACCACGATTTAGCATACCTATTGTTGGTGCTATCTCGATAGGGGTAGAAGTTGGAGCAGCAGGGGAAGTCGGTCTGGAATACAGCGCTGGTTATACCTTCAGCCTAAGAGAAACTTCATTAAATGCAACAATAACTCCTTATGCCAAATTGGAGGGTTTTGCAAACGTATCCATTGATGCTGTTGTTGCCGAAGCAGGGGTAAGAATTGCTATCACTATTGTAGATGTACGCATTCCTTTAAAAGGGGAAGCGGGAATAAATTTCACCTCCAAGGGAGCAAAATTTTATAGAGAAATCAGTGGTAAAATGACGGTGAGTGCTCTAGGTGGCTATGTACAACCTTATATTGCCACAAAAGCAGTAAAAGCCGGAGGAGTTACCATCATATCATCCAAAGAGACACGCAAAACAATTTTTCGGTTTAAAGGTATCAGTAACAGTTATGATCTTTTTGCCCCAATCGTATTCTCTCAAGACATTCCTTTTGAAGAATTAGCAGATACTTTTGATATTAAGGCCGTAATACCGAAAGTTGTCTTAGATCCCATAACAGGAATGACAAACGTCATGCTTGATAAACCTCTCCAAAAAGGTATCCGCTATAACAAGTACATGGAAAAGAATGAAAAAATGCTATTAACACCAGGTTTTAAAGTCGGGGCTGACGCTAGTTTTTTTGCTTCAGCAAAGCGTTAAAAAATGTATAAAATTTTTATCCTTCTCATATTCCTCCTTGTGTCATCGTTGGCGCAAGGAACTGGTAAATACCATTTTCCTTTATATAAAAAAATGGTATTTACCATTAAAAGCTCCGATATAGGAACTTTCATTAGCGAAAATTTACCACAAAATAACGCTAGTGACAGTCATTTTGAAGTATATTGCAATGGAAACTGGGAAATGACAGTTCTGATGCAGGAAAAAAATTTGACATTACTCGCCTGTTGCCTTAGTGATCATCATATTCGTTTTGTAATTGATGGTCAGAATAATTCTCTAGGAAAAAAATTAATGGCGGTCACCGCTGAGAAGTTTTATTTACTGGTGAACGACACAGGTAAAGTTATAAAAATTTATATAGATCCTAAGTGGAGCAGCCACCAAAAAAATTTTTGTAAACTACTGGTTTGTTACTGGCAATTGATTCTATCAGGAAAAAGTTTTACAACAAAAGAGTGGTCGACAATAGAACAGTGTATCTATGGAAAATACAAAGGCCGCTATATTGCGACCGAAAAGACTACGGATATACACATAAACAAAATGTGGAGCCTTCAAGAATCCCGAAAGGTTCAACAAAACCATTTTATCGCAAAATACAAAGCCGACATCAGTGCTGTATGGTTGAAAAGTCAAAAACGAATGCAGCAACTCAAAGGCAATATAACAAAAAGTAGCTTTTTGAGCGGCAAAAAAACTTCACAAGCCGTTAGTAAATTCCAATTTAATTATACTGAGACTATCCAAGTACCCACAGAGAAAATTCGCCTATTGATTAGCAAGATGAATATGTTACGTAGAAAAGTACGCGACGCTAGCTTACTAAAAAGTGTTTCTATTCGCGAGCAGCAGCAGATTATCCTTGGTAAAGATACTCTACAAACCATCAGTCAAAAAATTTTACTATTTCAAAACGATATAAAAAAATTAAATCGCCTACGACAAAAAATACATGCGTTGTTGAATCTTTCTTCTGAAACAGTAGAGGTACTATCAAAAAAGTTCTTATACAAACCTATCAACGATGATGTTTTTCAATTGATGATTAGCATTTTCATGGAGGTGGGAAGTCTCGAAACGCAAAAAGCCATTGCCAAAGTTCTCGAGATACAAACAACAAACCTTAAACATCTTAGGTTCATTTTACCTGCTTTTGTTTATTTGAAAAAACCAAACACCATTATATTTGAAACACTACAAATTTGTCATAAAAAAATAGAAGACCAAAACACAAAATACATGACAATACTTGCCATAGGCAATATCGGTCAGACTGCAAAACCTAATCTGCAAAAAAAAATAGTAGAGTACCTGAGTAAAAATTTACAACATGCCGTTGATTTAAAAGAGAAATCGATCTTTATTCTTGCTTTGGGTAATGTAGGAACAACCGCCATCTTACCTCATATTACATTTTTTTTAGCACCAGAAACTAATAGAGTTTTGCATACAAACGCATTATGGGCTCTCCGATTTGTTCCTGGTGAAAAAATCAACAAACTCCTCATCCAGCTATTACAAAAGTCTGAAGAGAGTATACAACTCACAATACTGGAAACTTTTGCTTATAGGCATCTAAACGAAGATTTACTTACTTTGCACACGAACATTTATACTAAGACACTATCAGATCACATCAAGGCTCAAGCACTACGAAATCTATCACATTATCTACAAAACGAGCGCGTGCAAAAGTTTTTTGTTTGGGTTAGTGCCCATGAATCAAAACCGGAACTACAGAAGTTCGCTACACACGTATTGGAAGAACTAATATTGTCAAGAAAATAACCTATTAATATTTCATTCACAGTAACATGGAGACGTAATGAAAAAATCATTTTTTGTTATATTGATTGTTCTTGGTGTATTTATATACGCTCAAGAAGTAAATTTAGCTAATGGAATCAAAATTCATAGCCCTAAAGCGGATCATGTTCATATTGATGGACGTATCGTACATATAAAAGCAGAAGGAGCCAAAGTATCATCTTTATTATTGGAAAATAACGACGCTACTTGGTATCTGGAATCAAAATCAGGAAACTTTGGTTTTGGTAATTATCATGTAACACACGACCTTCTAAGCATTAAAAAAAATGGAGACGTGAATATCTCTGGCAGTGTTAAAGTCAATAAAGATGCAACTATCAATGGCAAATTGAATTTAGCTAATGGAGTAAAAATTCATAGTCCTAAAACAGATCATGTTCATATTGATGGACGTATCGTACATATAAAAGCAGAAGGAACCAAAGTATCATCTTTATTATTAGAAAATAACGACGCTACTTGGTATTTGGAATCAAAATCAGGAAACTTTAGTTTTGGTAATTATCATGTAACTCACGATCTTCTGAGCATTCAAAAAAATGGAGATGTAAATATCTCTGGCAGTATTAAAATCAATAAAGATGCTACTATCAATGGTAAATTAAATTTAGCAAGCAGCTTGACTACCTCACAAGCAAATATTAAAGAGCATATCAAATTTGACAAACCAGGAAACAATTGGAGTATTCAACCTGATGGAACAGGTCTCATCTTTAAAGAAAGTAATGATAAAATTCGTTTTGCCATCACAAGGGATGGTAACGTTGGTATAAATCACTCAAATCCTGAGTCTGAACTACACATCAGAGGTGGTCACGGTGGAAGAATTACCTTTGGCAACGCTCCCGACCAATATTCTATTGGCATGACACATCAAAAAAATCTTAATTTTACCGCTCCAGGTAAAAGTACGAACTTCATGGAGTTTTCTGCTGCCAATTCGTCAATTACTATCAACAACGATACTACGATCAATGGTAAATTGAACACTAAAAACGTAACTGTTGCAGAACAACTCGAAGCTACAACAGCTAATGTCACAGGTAGTTTAAATACAGCAGCCTTAGTTTCACCGCACATTAATCTTGAAAAACCAGAAAATAAATGGGGTATTGAACCTGATGAATCCGGCAGTTTGCAATTCCATGACAGAAGAACAAAAAGAACTCCCCTGGTTATTGATAAACTAGGACGTATCGGTGTTGGAATAAATAATCCTCTAGCAGAACTACATTTAGGAGGAGCTGCAACCAAGATTGCAATGGGAAATGGGTATGGTAGATATGCAATCAACATGACTAATGACAAGCTAATGTTCACTGTACCTGGTAAGGGCGTTAACTTCTTAGAGTTTTCAGGAGATAGTAAACAAAATGCAGCAAGTAACTTTTACAGCCTTGTTCAAACTCATGGTAATGATATTCGACTACATACAGATGAATATCATGGAATAGGCGTATATAACAAAGTCAAAACATTTGAGCATTTCGTCAGTAGTGGTCCTGTCGTATATGGAGCCACCGGTGGTGCCCTTGGAACGACAATAAAAGAAAAAAAAGTTGCTTTACAATGGAATGATAAAAATGAAGTTGGTATCAACTGTAAACCACAAAAAGATTTTAATCTAGCCGTAAAAGGAAAGATCAAAGCAGAAGAAATTGAAGTTTCATTGGATGACTGGTCGGACTTTGTTTTCAATGATAACTACCCATTGATGTCGCTAGACGAAGTCGAAAAACAAATCAAGAAAAATAGGCACCTTCCAGACATTCCATCAGAAACTGAAGTCATAAAAAACGGTATCGCTATTGGTAAAATGCAAGCAAAGTTATTGCAAAAAATAGAAGAGCTTACCTTGTATACCATTCAACAAAACAAACAAATTAAGACTCTACAAAAGCAAAACAAGCGAATTCACTCCTTAGAACAAGAAAAAGACAACATGCAGCAACGTTTGCAAAGAATGGAAAAAATGCTAAATAGGTTTATGAGTAAGTAGTCTTAGAACAAGATACAAGATGAGAAATTGTAAGTCATTTTGTATCTTGTTTTAACCACAAAATTTAATCTACGGATCTCAACTTCTAAACGTGCAAAATTAACGAATCGTTACTAAGAATAAGGCTGTATGGTACTCAAACTTTATAACGATAATTATTATAAGCGACCAAACTATATACTCATATCAAATCTTTTAATTTATAAGCATTCAATATGTCAAATAGTAAACGAAAGGAAATACAATATGAAATTGGCAGTATTTAGTATTACGTTGTTGCTATTGATCCCCCTATATGCTGATTACATCGGTCCTAAAAAAACAGTTTTTCGTGATATTCCCGCTCATAAATCTATTGGCAAAACATGGAATTCAAATTTCGGTTCCTCCACAAAAATAATTGCCAAAGAAGAACAGTTTTTTTTTAAAGCCCGTAACAGCATCAAAATTTTACCAAAAACAGTTATAAAAAAGGGAGCTCATTTCAATGCTTCTATTTCTAGAGAGATACCCACCAAACTCTCTTTAACAGGTATAACGGAATTGTATGAAGGTAAACAGGCTAACTATACAGTGAGGGTGTACTTTCCAGGATCTTCCCAAGATGTTACCAACAGTTGCAAGTGGGATGTGTCACACAAAGACTACGCTGAAATCACACCAGATGGAAAGCTTAGGGCAAAAAATGTTCCTCACGATATCGATATTGATGTTGTTGCCCGCCTCCATTACCAGGGTTTTGTGATTGAAATTAATTTACAAGTAAGAATACTTGCACTTGCTATTACAGAACTAAAAATAGACTTAGAAGAACCTTTACGTGAGCAAGGATATGAACTTATTTTAGAGCAACATAGTGACTTTGGACAAGATTTGAATGAAGGCTCAAGGGGAAAAACCATATATCTTGGTATGAAAAAAGAGTATGTGGATCCGAACAAGCGAATTATTGGAATTGCCATTATTGCTGCTGATACTTCCCGTCCCAAATTAGAAAAGGGATATGCCATCAATCGTGCTGGGGATTGCAATATGGAAATTGGTGGAGGATCTGCGCATGTGAATCTATTCTTCAAGCGTGGTTATGGGTACCATCCGATTACAGACATTGCTGTTCTAAGATCACAAGCAACTGACGAAAAACATAGAGATTTTGAAGTAATCCCTTTTGATATCAATTTTGGGTCAGGTTCTGCCACAGAACACTTTGACGGGACAAAAACTAAAAAACACGGAATCCCACTGTATATCGCCATAAAAAATGGTGAAGAAACCATACATTTTGCATATGGAAGTGAAAGTGATTATGGAATTACTCGTTATAGTGACAACATTACTAGGGCTGTAAAGGACGCGGAAAAAGCGTTTGGAGATGTCGAAAAAGCCTACAATAAGGCAAAAACAGCTTTAAATAAAATACAAAAAAAAATAGGGTCTATCGCAGATTATGAAACAAATAAATGGCGTATAAAAGATGAAATCAGAGATGGTGGCTGGCGTGTTGCATGGGGAAGAGAGTTAACCGAAACAGATCTTCTCGAATTCATTGCAACTATCGGTGCCGATTTTTTAGGTGGCGGAGGAGTAGCAACAACAGCAAAGTTGAAAAAACTAGGGTTTGAATCGATAGAAGAACTCACCTCAAGTGTGATAGAAGAGTTCACAGAGTACTTTTCTGAAGAAACAAAAAAATTGATCGATGAAATCACGGGTTACTCTGGAAAAGTAATTGGTATTTTTTTTCAAGCACTCATTGATGGCGACAATCCCAAAAAAGCAGTTGCCGCATTTATGCAAGAAAAAAGTAGAGAAATAGGAGGAATCAGGGTTCATTTTAAAGCGGGTGTTGCTGAATATTCTGGATCAAATAAACTATTCGGCAAGACTATTTCTAAAACATTTTCATGGCAACCTTACATTGCTGTACGCATTGTAAGGGGAAAATAATCACCTTATTAACCTAAGTATTACTTGTTTCCAAGTAGAATTCATTCCTTGAAGACACAATCTGAGTGCAACGTAAAATCGCTTACGCATGATAAGTTTCTAATACTATTAGACTGTTAATTTTATAGTTAACAACTAGATAGTATCAGAAATTTATTATGGCAAAATTAATAATTCGGTTCTGTTCCTGTTTCAACAAAATATAGATTCTCTCCTTGGGTTAGATCCTTCTTTTGACAAGCGCATTCTCATAATCGCCACTTTTACAGTCGTTATATTACTCGTTATTATTCGATATTACAAAAGGGTATTTTTTTTAATTTGGCAATATTTGGTTTAATATATGTTGTTATTTTGAGTGTTAGATTTTTTATTTGTAGAAATTCATTTCTAAAAATATGCAGACAATCCCAGACTGAAAATTCTATTTTTAGCAAAGCATGCATTGATATCGACTTTATCGTTTATGCAAGTAAATATATATTGTTGAATACCAAGAATATGTCTTTGCACAATGCGAGCATACAGAAAGATAAGTTAGTATTAACCGTCGGGACTTCCAACTTCTTTACACAAAAACACGACTTTGAGATCATTATACCAAAAGGAATGGAACAAAAAGCGCTAAATATATTACCTGTGACACGTTCGCTATTTTGTCATTAGAAAACTTGGCCTCATTCAAAATGCAATGAGGCCAAAGTAAAATCTTTTGAGAACCAAATTCTCCGTTCTATTTTCCCATAATTACAATTTTTCAAAGAGGCGAGAATTATGAAAAAAGTTACTGGTTTTATTGTGTTGATTGGACTTATATCTCTTTTCGTAGATAGCTTTCTCTTTAACAAAAGTTTCCATGAAATCACTTATGCGGAATTCCAAGAACTGATCAAGCAAAAAGGTACCGTTGCCAACTGCCATCTTTATGACAAAGAGGTACGCTTTGTTCATGTAAAGCATCATATTGCGTGCGCAAAGTCCGCAACAATTACTGAACAGCAGCGTAAAAAAACAAATGATACCCCACTACGATACTTCGTGCCTATAGAAGGTAAATTGCAGGTAATTGGTTTATTTCGATCTCATGGAATCCACTTTACAGCACACACAAATTGGACAGCAAAATTACATCGGAAATGGAGAAGTCTATATTGTTATTTTTTTAGTGAGTTTTATATGAAACGTAACGCGGCAATGGTTGAACCAAAAGACAAAGTGAAATAAAATACCCCTACGCGTTGCAAAGCCCTCATGAAACACAAAAGTCTATTTGCATTAGTTTTTTATAGCTTCAAGGATGAAGTATCCATAAAGTATTATTGTGTATCTTTATGGAGGCAAAAACAAATGACTTAGAGAATGTACAGTAGGCTATTTTTTTAATAAAAAATAGCCTACTGTATTGTTTGGTTTTAAAATAAAAATGGAATTACTGTTTTATTAGCCCTTTAAATGCGGCCTTGATAACAGTCCCATGTTGAAGTTTGATTGTTTTTTTAGCAGACATCATTACTTTGCCGTTTGAAATTTTACTGTCTCGCTCGACAACCACGCCTTCAAGAATAATGTTCTTAGAGTCAAACGTAATCTGCTTCCGGCTTGCGATGTGTACATTTGGTCCAAGATGGATGGATTCCGAAGCATGCATTTTGCCTGATGTATTGATCACTCCTAATGAAGAACCAGCCGTACGATTTTTTATTACAATGTTAGAGGGGGGATTTTGTAAACGTTTTTTTATCTCATTACCTACAAAATCTATTCCATGAACGGACAACCATTCTTTATATTCTCCGTATTTGTCGTCTGGTATTGCCCCATAACGATTATATTCAATTTGGATGGCTAGATTACCAAACTTTTGTACCAGCTCCTCTCGTAATGCTTTCATACCCTTTGCACTAGCTATTTCATAACCCCATTCAATTTCTTTTTTATCCATAGGAAACCGTCCTATTGTGGCGCGAAAAGTTTTTTTTACAAGAGTTGTATGTGCAAGGCTAATTCCTTCTTTGACTTGTTTCGTAATTTTGTGCCAGATAAGGTCATCTTCGTCTATAATCGTGTGATACGTGTACAAAGGAGCTTTATAATCTTCTCCTATAAGAGAGGGACAATTCATATATCTTGCTTCACCATTAGCGCCTCTTTGAAACTTTCTCTTATAATTAATAACGCCTTCTCCTTTTAACGCTTGTCCCAAAGAAATGCCCCCTGGAATTTGTATTGGAGGACCAGTACAGTGGTCGACAAACTCAATTGCATTTCTTTGATACCAATTATGTATGACTTCTCCCTTAGGCTTTATTCCCAGTCCAAAAGTTATTCCATCGATATCGCCACTTGCTCCAAATACAGGATCAATCGTTGCAACATAGTTTGCCTTCCTTTCCAAATGGTTGGAGAGTATTACTACGGAACGTCCTCCATAACTATGACCAATCAAAGCTACATATACTGGTTTTTTTCCTCGATTCTCCAAGTCTTTTATGGGGTAATCTTTATATCTCTCTGATCCTGGTATTCGCGAATACAAATCACTTATATGTCTCATTGTTGCTGGCGTTCCAAAAGGATCTTCATTTTCTAGGTGTCCAGGATTCCAACTCATTGCAATTGTATTTCTGTAGGGAAGTTCAGGAAATTCATCGCGCAATTCGGTACAGAGATTAAAAATTCCGCCTCCTTTTCCCCTTCCGCCACCTCGCCCCCAGATCCCCATGATTAGAGTATAATTCCATGGACGATCGTTATGCAAAAAAACGGGTTTTTCTTGCGTTTTATCTAAAATATCGGAATGCCAATCAGCCATACATACAATGCTTGTCAGTATAAAAAAGAATAACACATGGATTTTCATAATTACCTCATTTTTTACGTACAACACGAATGGCAACAAATGGTTGCCAGGAAAATGTTTTTGTAACTGTTTGTCCAAATAATTTATTTGAGCCCGAATATTCCGCAACACCAGCTCTTAAATGGATGGTAATGCTTGTATATTCTTTTATTTTACCATCAAAATGCTGACGGATAGCCTCAATGGGATCTTTACCTTTTACTAAAGCACCAAAAAACTTACCAATTACGTCAGAAGCAAGATTTTTAATGTCGTTTTGTAGATCATTGGCGATTTCATTAGCTTGTTGCTGTAGGTAATTTGAGAAAGCTTCAATGGTGTTTTGTGTAATTTTTTCCATAGATTCAATACCAACGGTCTCTAGCTTTGTTAAAGTCGCAGAGCCACCTCCTCCAGAAATGTCCGCTCCTATCGCAATTAAAAGTTCAGCTAAATCTGTTTCGGTAAGCTCTCTCCCCCAAGCCACAGTCCAACGTCCTTTACCCTCTTCATGGTTAAGATTATGGTTATAAATCCGCTCTCTTACATCCCACTTGTTGGTGTCGTAATCAACAGCGGTACTTACCGCCTTGGCAATTTTATCGATTTCTTTGCGTAAAGTTTTCACCTTTGCTTCGGCTTTTTCGAATTCTTTCTTCAGGATAGCAAGTTTTTGATTTAGTGGATGACGCACATCTTTGTGAAAATAATCACCATCGTTTCCGAGAGCACTAGAAATAATTTCGTCGCCACCTCTGACAAAAAGGTATGCTGTATCTCCATGATAAGGATCCTCGTCTTTCTCTACAGTTCGATCTGTCATTCTCTTAGAACCGAAGTTGGTATCTAGTTCTATTCTTGTATAGTCTGGTTCTGAAATGGTTTGCCAATGCGAAGCAATTAAACCATCAATTGGCTTCACACCTCCACGCTTAATATACAAACATACCCTAGCCGTATCATATCCATACTCGTTATTGAAATCGACAACAAACTCATCATACCCTTTTGGAGCAGTAACATGATTTGTTGGAGCTGCGACGAGAGCGATACTTGTAATTCTTCTCTCGGGAGGTAAAAATTCCATTTTATAGCCAAGAGCCTGAAATGGTGTACGGTCTCCAGAGCCACTTGCAAAACCATTTTCTAGACCAAGAACCTTTACATCAATATGACTGTTTCTTTTTGCGTGGGCTACCGCTGCCGCATTTGATGAGTAAGAAAACCCAACCTGTAAGCTTGTAATACCGAGTTTCAGCAATTGTACTTCAAAAGCAACTTCGAAATAGTTACCGTCAAATGAAAAAGCAGCGATAATTTCAATAGTGATGTCACGTGGAATATTAGGACTGACAGCCATTACGCCAGGCACCGCCATGGTCGCGTAATCTTTATGAGAAATAATCCATTTACAAGTTTTTGTAGCATCTTGTTTCGGCTTATCGGGAAAATGAACGTATGCCTTATAAGCAGCGGGCTTTCCTGCATAGACAGCGCTTCGTCCGGTGACAGATATGCTATCAGGAATTTTATCTGAAATAGAACCGTGAAAGGTTTCTCCCTCTTTGAAAGAAGTACCTGGTAACAAACGAATAGTTTTTTGTGCTTTTACTTTTGTTTTGCTATTTTTTAGCATAATATCTACTGTACCATCTGCGATGAGCATAGGGTCGCTAAGTAACGGATCTGGTTTACGTAAAATGTATCTTTCCCCAGAAGTTTTTTTCGATACTGTTTTTATGGGGCCATAGTATGGATACTCGGCGATACAAAACGATGTCAAAAAGACAACGCAAAGTAGTACAAATTTCTTCATTCGTATTTCCTTTTTGATGAAATCCAACAATTAAAGGCAAAGCATGATAAGAATTTAAGGTGTAAACAGTTTCTATCACACGCAATCATAATCTATACAATAGAATGAACTCCAATAAAGGAGTCCATTCCATCAAATCGACAGACTATTCATCTGATAACTTTTTAATGATTTTTTGCATCTTTTCCATATATAGCTTCATTTCTTTAATTTGTTGATTTTGTGTAGAAATACGCTTTTCTTGATCTATCGTATACAAGGTCAACTCTTCGATTTTTTGTAACAATTTCGCTTGCATCTTACCAATAGATATACCATTCTTTTTGACTTCTGCTTCCGAAGGAATATCCGGCAAGTGTCTGTTTTGCTTGATTTGTTTTTCCACCTGTGCTAGTGACGCAAGTTCATAGCCCTCATCAAAAACAAAGTCAGGCCAACCTTCAATTGATATTTCGACTTCTCTGGCTTTTACTCCACCATTGACTGCAAGCTGAAAGCCTGGTAGCGGTTTACAGCCAAATCCAGCTTTTCCCTCACTATCAACACCGTATTTCATAACGTTTTTAGAGTCAACAACGCTAAAAGCAAAACCACTTTTACTTTCGCCAGAAAACTTTGCTTTAAAAAGAGAACTCAGATATTCATCACTGGTGTTAAGATTACCTGTTGTCTCTGAGGTAATACCACTGGGCAATCCATATTGGCTTGTGGCATTGACATGGAGTTTTGCCGATGGAGAAGTTGT
Source organism: Candidatus Uabimicrobium amorphum (assembly GCF_009002475.1). GTDB lineage: Bacteria > Planctomycetota > Uabimicrobiia > Uabimicrobiales > Uabimicrobiaceae > Uabimicrobium > Uabimicrobium amorphum. Next base: position 6,151,930 of record NZ_AP019860.1, on the reverse strand, counting down.
ACCAATACCTACATTACCACCATTAAAATAACTATTGCCTTGTTGTGTTAAGTGCACTTTGGGAGTAACACTGTTAGATTCGATGTGATTGATGGTTATGGGAGCGTTATTTGCGATGAAAGCAACGTTTTGAGAAAGACGTACGTCATTTTTAGAGACAGCCATAGCACCAACGGATGACTGGGGTGCGGTTAAAATCAACTTATCGCTAAAAGTTCCAACGGAAGCACCACTAATATTAATAGAGTTTGTTGTTACCGACCCTATAAATTTAGTATCGCCAGCAACTTCCAATCCTACATTTGCAGGAATTTTGACAGATTTTTTTGCAGAATTACCAGCAAACTCCATAAATACACCTCCACCAGGTACGGTGATTTTTAGCTTTTCTTCCCACATATCAATAGCATATCGACCATTCTGAAAGTCCGCTTGTTCACCAAAAACAATTTTGGGATTACTACCACCAATGTGTAACTTTCCTCGGGGATTGGTAGTACCAAGACCTAAATCGCCTTTGTTATTGGCAAATAGTGCATAGTTTTTGTTATTTACATCATAAACATAGTAGCCTGTTTCTCCAGCACCCATTTGCCAATTGTTATTTGTGCTATTTGTCAACTTAATGTTGGCCGTGGTAGTCGTCGATATAACACCTACAATCCCATCGCGTGAGACCAAATCAAGTTTCTTACCTGTTAGATTTAAACCGCCTTGTCCATTAAAAATTGTTCCAACATGGTTGTCACCTTCGCTAATGTGTGTATATTCACCAACAAAAATGTGCTTTCCCTTTTGAATTTCAAGTCTACCATTAACTAGAACCCTCGGTGAGTTTAAGTGCAATGATTTAGTGGATTGAACATAACCTCCACCAGAAGATGGACCATAACCAATAAATAAATTTTCGTCGGACTTACCACTAAACTGAGCAAATGGCCCATGTTCATGACTACTTTTAAAATGTGCTCCCAAACGTCCATTGCCAGTATTTACGTTCAATGTACCTGTAAAATAGCTTGTTCCATTAACTTTAATGGACGCTCCTGTAGAATCTCCAAAAAACTCCATCAATGTGGCTACACCAGGTACAGTTACTTTTAGCTTTTCCTCCCACATATCGATAGCATATCTAGCATTTTGTTCGCCAAAGGCAATTTTGGGATTACTGCCACCAATGTGTAGTTTGGCTTGAGGATTTGTTGTTCCAATTCCAACATTGCAATTATTATCGGCAAATAAAGCGTAGCGTTTATTGTTAGAACGATAGATATAATAACCATCCTTGTATGCTCCCATCGACCATACAAATCCTTCTTTGTGGTTTTGCAAAACAATAGATGTTGTCCCTACGCTTTTGCTACCCATATTCGGTGCATTGATATATAAAGTTCCTTTTCTAACATCGATGTTAATATCTCCGGAAGTTACTCTTAAATTGTTGGGACTATAGATACTTCCATCTCCATTTTTCTCTTGTAGAATAGTGGATTGACCAAGTTGAAGATAGTTGTCATGATGAATGATAATCCGACCATAAGTATTGATCACTTTTGAAAGTGGCACCAGGGTGATGGATTTACCACGTATGCCTATGTCACCATTGTCCGCACGTAAGTTTATGCTACCATTGTTAGACGTGTCATTGATACTTCCATTTACATTTCTATCTTGTGCGATCAATGTTGAACAAATAACAAACAATACTAAAAGTATTCGGTACATTGTTTCCCTTTCGGTTGAGGTACATTATTGAAAATAGTTCTTTTTCTCGTTCTGACGTTTTTAATGGCTGGTTTCATTTTTTTCTTTATACAAAAAACCACAAAATCCGTTAAAGTAAGTTCTTTTTTAATGGAAATTCTTTTATTTTTTAAAAAAATCAAAATTGATTTTATTTAAATTACTAAAAAAATCACTATTTTTCAACCAAGAACATTCTAAGAGATTCCCTTATTTTTACTGATAAAAAACTCTAGTTATCTAAGATGCTGTTATTTAGAACTATAGGGTACGCTTATTTTGCGTTGAGATTACAGGAAACTCTTACAATATGTAATGCTTCGTTTTGTACGATCCAAAAGTAAAGCATTACACTATATTAAAGATTCGTCAAAAAATCACTCAAGCTTTTTTGGTTAGTGAATGCCTTCTCTATCGCCTTTTCAAAATAGTACCCCTTTTGTTTTTTCGATTCTTCAAACACTGACTTTGCCAACTCGGTTTTGCCGATCCACGCATATGCGATAATCGCTATATTTTTTTGGTATATATGTTGCGATGTGGCTAGTAGCGAAAGTGTTACTTCATCGATGTCCTCAATTCTTTGAGCTTGATACGCTTGCCAGACTTGACAAGCAAATATATTGTTGAATATTTCCAATGTTTGTGTCGCTTGTAGTTTGGATGTATTCATTGCATCAACATATTTTTGGTTTGGCATAGTTTTATTTAGGGTATATGCGGCGATCAATCGGACTCCTGGATCATTGTCTTGTAGTAAATTTTCTAAGAATGGTGCAGAATCGATAGCAAATTTTGCGATGGAATAAGCTGCGACTTCCTTTGCATATTTTTTTCCTTCGCGTAAATCGACAAGCAATTCGTGGATATTCAGCTCCTCTTTGTCCATCAATAGTTCTTTTATATATTCGTGGCGTGAATATAAATTATCAAAAGGTGTGGAGTAGCGATTTTTTAAAGCAGGGCAAAGATTGGTAAATATTGCATTGACTTGGTATTTGTCTTTTACGTCACTTAAGATTTTTGGGATAATGTATGTCAGTTTTTGTGGTAGGCGTTGGCTTATTTGCACAATAGATTTCACCGCGCAATTCTGCACTTCCTGATTTGGATCTTGCAAAAGTTCTAATAGTTGGCGAACAGTACGTGCGTTTCCAATCTCTCCTAACAACAACGCCGCAGATTTTCGTGTGGCGTCGTCGTGATCCTGTAAGTGTTTCTCAAGTATGGGGACAACGATTTTGTTTTTTGTATTTCCCAAGACTTTGATAATGGTACGACGCATTTTTTTATCGTTTGTCTTGGAAAGCAAATCCACCAGTCGTCGCATCGCAGATAACTCGCCTATTTTTGCTAAAGCGATGGTTGCCGCGATACCAATTATTGGTTCATTGTCCTTGAGAGCTTTTATTAGATTTATATCGGAAACGCCCCCTATCTCGCCAGACAATTTCGCAGCTAACGCTCGTATTTGTGGCGCGCTGTCTCGCAAAAGTTGTGTCAATCGCGCCGGGTTTATTTGACCAATCATACGCAGGCCAAATATGGCGGTGGTGCGCTGCTCTTTGTTTTTGCTTTTAAGGCTTTGTAATAATTTCGTGCTAATTTCGTGCTGGTATTCATACAAGGCATTTTCAATAATTGATCTAATGGTTGTCGCCACCTCCGAGTCTCGTTCTTTTGTGTGTATGTTAATGAGTTCGAGAATAACCTCTGGCACATGATTTTCTAAAGCGTACAGCGCCTCAACACGGACTTCTGAAGGTTCTTTTTGGTTTGTGACAACCTGAAATAGCGGAGTTATCGTTTGTTTTGTATTCAAATTTTCTAAAGCGCTTATCGCAGCCATTTTTACGGAGATATTGTTATCGCCCAGCATTGCAGCAAAGTCGGGAATATAGGAGTTATTACCAAATTTTTGCAGAGCTTTTATCGCCGCGATTTTTACTTCTTTGCTATGGTCATCAAACATTTTTACCAACTCGGGAGCAAGACGCGCATTTCCGTATCGTCGCAGAGTGTAGATAACTTCCGCTTTCAGTTTTCCGCTGCTGTTTTTGAGAAGTTTTAATAACAATGGTTGTAGGTTCTTGTCACCAACTCTTTTTAGAATTTTGGTGATTTCCAGCTGTGTTTCTTGACTAGAAACATCGACAAGAGCAACCAAATCGGTAACAAAAGGTCTGGCTCCGATTATCTCAATGGCTTTTCTTGCTTCTATACGAATGGACTCATTGCGATGGGCAAGGAGTGGAAACAATTTAGGAACAGTGGATTTTGTGCCTAGCCTTTGCAACGCTTTGATCGTCTCTAACACAAGTAAATTATTATGACTACTTAGAAGTGGTTCGAGCTGTGGTACGGGAGACTTCGCTATACTTTTTAGAGCTCGTATGGCCTCTATTTGTAATGTAAAATTGCGGCGTTCAAGAAATGTAATCACTTTAGGAACAATGGATTTATCTGCTATTTGTGGTAAAATCTTTAGTACCTGTAGCTGAATTTGTTGATTGTCATCTAAAAGTCGGCGATACTCATTGGCAAGCATTTTACATCTTAGTTTGATTAAAGCTTGAACACTTTCCAGACGAATTTTGGCATTTTTGTCTTTTACGAGTTTCATCAATTCCGGGGTGTCGTAATTGAGCTCTTTTACAATTTGTATGGCGGTTAGACGAATTTGCCACTGTGGGCTTTGCAGAGACTTTACGAGTATCGCATGAATTGTTTCTACTGTTTGTGGACTTTTTTGTGTAGAGGCATTTTGATATATACGGTATATCATCTTGTAAACTTGTTGGCGCATAGCGGAATTATTTGCTGCTTGTTCAATTAATATGGGAACGGTTGTTTCAACCACGGAATTTTGCAAAACTTTTTGGACAATTTTGAGAAATTCCAGGTCTTCGGAGGATAAATAACCAATAAACTGCGTTGCGATCTTTTTTACTTGAGGAGTGTCTATCCAACTTTTGTCGATATTTTCTAAAAGCTTCAGCGATATTACATGAACTGGTAAACTTTTATGGGCTAAACCTTGTAGGATTTCCGAAACCATACTTTTTGCTTGCGGTAGATATACCCAATATGGATGGATACTCTTTAAAGAATCTAGCGTGACATTACGAATCCATGCGTCTTCGCTCGTGACATACTTGGCTAAAAATTTTAGCGTGTCGGCGTTACCTATTTTTCCGAGACAATGAATTGCCGCGACTTGAACGTTTTTTTCTTGTTGATCTATATTTTGTGCGATGACTTCCGCGAGGTTGCCGAAAGATTTTTGCGCAACAATGTTAAGTGCGATCATTTTTATTTGCGTATCTCGACCACGGAGTATTTTTTGTAACAGCGAAGGGGATAGCTGTTTTATTTGATCGGCCTCTTGCGGCGCACCATGGGCAATCGCATGTAGGTAATCAACGATACATGCGTCGTTGTTGGATTGTTTTTTGTACATTGCAGCGCGTTTAACGTACAAGTGCGGATTGTCTGGAAATAGTTGTAGCGCCAATGTATATTCGGTTATCGCTTTGTTAATTTCATTTTGTTCAATATAGCGTTTAGCACGATTTATGTATGGCGTTAAACGGGTATTTCTCTGTCGCTTTTGCTGCTTTAACCTTTGCAATTCTATACTGGCAAGGTGCGGCTCGATATGCTTTCCCACTGTGTATTTCACACAATTTTCAAAATACAATTGTGCGCGCTTTACATCTCCACGATTTAAATGGTGAAGACCCACATAATAGTAAAACTCACATAATCGGACTTGTTTATCGGCATTTTCTATATCTGCCATTGCAAATAATTGTTGTTCCGAAATGTTCTCGGTGTAAAAATCAAGAAGATTCCACGAAAAAGAATTTTGCCTTTCTTGCTGTGCTTTTGCAATCATCTCAGGTAATAATTGTTCTTTTTTGGCCCGTTTAGCGTAGCCAATTAGTAGCAAATAGCGATATGCTTGGTGCAATGGACTGGATTTTTTTAAATATGGCCATGCTTTGACAAAATTGCCTTGGTGTAAATAAGAAATTCCAATCGCAAAAAAGTGCTGTACATGTAGGTAGTTGAATAAATCTATTTGCAATGTATCTACATATTTTAAATATTTATCTAAGGGAACTGCTTGCGATTCAATACAATCGGTAATTTTTCGTATCAGATGATCGACAATATGTTTACGTAATTTTTGTTTTTTTTGTGTAGAGCGAATCTTGTCGTAATAATCTAATGCCAAATGAAAATTCTCGGCGTCTACGCTCGCAACGCATAAAGTCGCGTTCATGTTTTGCGCATCGAAACTTGCGGTAGTCACTGTGTGAATCTGTTTATTGCGCTTTGCTGATAAACTTTTCCTGCCGATGTTAGCAGTTTCCATTTGTGTTTTGGCAAGCTCGTATATCAAATAGGCTCGTAGAGCCTTTTTATCTTCTACAGTTAGATGAGAGAAAACAAATACTGCAGCATCAAGATTCCCGCAATTTATTAATTTCCTACATCGCGTTTTGTTATTTTGTGCATAGCTATGGCCATCGAAAAATAATTGTTGATTGCTTCGGTGTGTAGATTCAAGATCATATAGCTCCAGGTATTTGTCAAAAGACAACGTCGCAAAGTCCCATATTTTTATTGTTCGATCCCAACTTCCGGAGATCAAATTTTTACCATCGTCACTAAACCCTAAATCGCTAACATAGCTTTGATGTCCATGTAATGTTTCTATTTCATGACCACTTTCTACATCCCATACCTTAATGGTTTTGTCATTACTCGCTGATATTAAAAAGTGATTTTGCGGCGAAAAAATAACACTATTAACACCAGAAGTATGCCCAGCTAGAGTAAAAACTTTCTTAAAAGTAGAAGTATCCCAGACAATGATCGTCTTGTCTGCGCTAGCGGAAGCGAGTAGTTTCTCCGCTTGGTCAAAAACAAGGTGATGGATATTGCGTGTATGCCCCAACAAATTTGCCACTAGAGTGTTATTCTCTACATCCCACAACTTTATAATGTTATCTAAACCTGCGGAAACTAAGAATTTATCACCGAAAGCCAATGTAGTTATTTCTCGGTCGTGCCCCTCAAAAACGGCTATCTTCTTGTTGTTGAAAGTGCTCCATACATGAATGGAATTGTACTGTGCTACGGCCAAGTTTTGGCCATTTTTGGAAAAAGCCATGCTACACACAATATTGTCTGTTTCGAATGTGGATGTTGTATTTCCAGATACATCCATCAGGCGAACGGTTTTGTGTTGTGCCATAGCAATACTTTTTGCATTAGGGGCGATTGTGATTGCACTATGGTCGACAGCAGGCAGCGATTTTTCTTTTCGCAACTTGTTCCACATCGCGATTGAGCCGTCATTGGCAACCGAAAAGAAAGTGTTGTTTTCACCACAAAACACTTTTTGTATATTTGCATCGTGTGCTTTTAGGGTCATGACTTTTTTACTAATGCGCGCATCCCACAGTCTTACACTATGAGTACTTGTTCCCGAAGCGAGCAATGTTCCATCTGGGCTAAATGCGATACTTGTTACTGGTGCTTCATCCATGACCACTGCAACTAGACGTTGAGTGTTCACATCCCACATCTTGATACTTTTGTCTTTACCACCACACGCCAATATTTTACTGTCGGGACTAAAGGCCAAACACAATACGTTCTCGGAGTTTGCGCTAAAATCAGCAATTTTTTGACCTGTCAGTGGATTCCAAATGAAAACTTTTCCCTCGCTATCTGCGGAGACAAGCCATTTTCCGTCAGCACTATATACAAGAGCATGTATATAACCAGAATGGCCCCACAAGGTCGCAATTTCATGTCCGTTTTTCGTATTCCATAGACGAATAGTTTTGTCCATACTCGCGGAAGCCAATGCATGGCCACTGGGATCAAATCTTACATGATGTATAGGAGCACTATGCCCTTTTAGGGCTGCCATTATAGAACCCAGTACAACATCCCGTATTTTTATGGTGTTAGAACTCGCGTAAGCTAGCATTTCTCCATCGCGACTAAACTCCACAGCGTTTATTTTACCGCTTTGCGAAGATCTATTGCGCAAAGTACATTTTTGTTCGCCGATCTCCCATAGATCAAGTGCGTTCTTTTTTCCTACAGCTAAAAGACGTCCATCATAACTACAAGTTGATACTAGCATTTGCGAATCGATCAACAGTTGTTGTAAATTTCTTTTTGGCGTGAAGTTCTGTCTTTGTATTGTGCCGTTTGCTGCTTGAAATAGAAAGTGTTCTCCGCTCGGAACAAAATTTATATAGGTGATACCATCAGTGCTAGGGTTATTCATTTGGTAAGTCGTAATATTCCATAATTTGATGTTCCCTTGTTCGCTGGCGGAAATTAATTTGCCACCATCTGCGGAAAAATTCGTACTAAGCACTTTACTGTAGTGTCCATACATAGTTTTTATACTAATACCATTTGTTATATCCCAGAGCTTGACAGAATAATCATCACTTCCTGAAACAAAAGTTTTGCCATCAGGACTGTATGCTATACTGTTTACGGCACTGTGTTCGGTACACGATAGAATTTCTTTACCGGTTTTGGCGTTCCAAATTTTGATAGAGCGGTCATCACTTCCTGAAACAAAAGTTTTGCCATCCGGACTGTATGCGACGCTGTTCACCGCCCCACGGTGCGCGATACATGAGCGTATTTCTTCTCCTGTTGCAGCATCCCAAATTTTGATAGAGTGATCATCGCTTCCTGAAATAAGCATCTTGCCATCTGGACTATACGCAACACTATTCACTGCCGCACTGTGCGCTATACACGAAAGTATTTCTTCTCCTGTTGCAGCATCCCAAATTTTGATAGAATGGTCGTCGCTTCCCGAAACAAACGTTTTGCCATCCGGACTGTATGCGACGCTATTCACCGCCCCATGGTGTGAGGTACACGTGAAAATTTCATGGTTCGTTTTTATATCCCAAAGTTTGATAGAACGGTCGTCACTTCCCGAAACAAACGTTTTGTTATCTGGGCTATAAACAACGCTGTTCACCACTGCACTGTGTCCAGTAAATGTTTGTAAACGTCTTTGATCTTGAAAGCCTAAGCTATTAATATTCCACAGTTTTATCGTTGCATCTTCTCCTCCGGAGAGAAACGTATTTCCGTATCTTCCAAAGCAAGTAGCTAAGATGCTGCCTTTGTGTCGAAACGCCTCGTATTGCGTATTTTCATCTATATAGCTACCACTTTCTTCCACAGTTCCATGAGACATTTTAATATCTAGATCGACGGGAATTTGCATCATAAGCTGTAAATTCGGGCCACGAGCAATTAAGTTTTGTGCTGTACGCCATGACGGTGTATTTTTCTTCAATAGGGGACGCTGATTATTTTTAGAACGGATGGTTCGCGCAGCGAGAAGCTTTGATTCAAAAAATCTTTTTTCCTTTGCCAAGCTTTGCGACTTTTCAAGAAGAGCTTTTCCCATTTCATGGTTTTTATCCGCTTGCCGTTCGTCTTCTTCAATTAATTTAATACCTGTGGTCAATAGCCATTCACATGTTTCTCTTGTCAACTCCAGATTTTCAATAGTTAGATTTCCACGCGTATTTTCAATGGATGTACGTCGTGCTTTGACTTTTACAGGAAGAAACCGCCCTCTGCTAATCTTTGTCCATTTTTGTAGTAGCGCTTCGTTATACTCATGTATTGCCAACAAAGATTGTTTGGTGCTATATTTGGGTAACTTTCCTAAACAACGTGCGGCAGCAGATTTTAAAAACTCTGAGCTACTTTGTGCCCCTAGGAGCTTTGTCATAGGCACAACTACTTTGCTAAATTCCTCTATTTGATTTCCATGGATACTAGCCCAATCCGCCAAAACTTCGCAAGCCGCTAACCGAGGACTGCTCTGCATATCTTCCAATAGTTGAGTAAGATGAACGATGACACTACGCATGAAAAAAGCTTGTTCTTGAGAAGAACTAGCCTCGATAAAATCTCGCAAGGCGTAGCATGCCGACATCCGTAACTGTTCGTAAACTTTTCCCTCTTGATATAGTGGAGCTATCAGCTTTGGATTTATTACTTTGTAAGCGGGAATAAACAAAAAATCCCCCTCCCCCCCTAAGTTCGCATAACGCGGTACTTGTGATGCCGCCACATCTTCATCATTTACAAGTACATCCGCCATGTAATAACCAAGCTGTGAGGTAAGAATTATGCCATCACTTCTTCCAATAAATCCATATAGCGCTTGCAAGAGAACAGCGGTAAATGGTGAGTGTCCACGACTATTTTTAAACTTTTGGGCATACTCGGTCGAAGCTTGTATTTTATCCGCAACGGCCTCGTCACTAGAACCACTGGTAATTACTTGAAATACACGGCGTTTGAATAGACGACTAAGGTTATTGCCTCCCGGGGAAAAAAAAGACTTATTAGTTAAGTGAGAAAAACTGGGACGATACTTTGCCTCGAACATAGACCCGCTAAAACAACTATCTAGTATCATCAAAGTATGGCGTGCGGACATTGACTCCAACTCTTGGGCTATTTTTGAGAGAGAAAACATCGTTGTTGTTGAATCTTTGCTATCAGCAGCGACCAAATACCCAGGAATTCCATGTCCCGCGTAATAGAACAATAAGGCATCACCAGGTTGTACTTTTCTCTTAAGTTTTTGCAATTCATCAACTATTACTTGTCTGTTTATACGCGGCAAGACTTTGCGTTTTACATTTCCCAAAAAAACACGCGGCGGTTGATCGACCAACAAGACGATATTATCAAACTTATAGCGTAAATCGAGAACAGATGCCACTTCTGCGGCATCAAAATTAGGTGCTGTAAGATTGGTAAAGTTATCGTAGCGGTTAATACCCAAAACCAAGGCGTGATATTTATTATATTTTAGACGTGTTCCAAAATCATGACTGTGTCCCAAAATACTTATTCCACCTAAATTTTTGGTGTACTTAACTATATGGTGTTTATCTTTTGCTTTTCGGTGTGGCACATGCTGCATGTTATGTTGTGCTGTCGCAAAAGTTAAGACGAGCCAAAAAAGAATAATCGCTCTCACTGTGACCTCTCTGTAAAATTTTGAGGGATATAATGCCGAGATATACATACAAAAGAATAAAAATAACAAAAAGCAAGATATATCATCTTCACAAGAAAATATTAGAGTAAATCCGGCACGAACAACTTATCCGTAAGTAAATACAATTTTATTTAAGAGAAAAACAAATGCATTTAAACTCTAGGAAATTTATAAAAGGGTATGGTTAACAGCTTTCCGGCTTCGCCAAAAGTCCTCAATAGAAAGCAATAATAAGTAACAGCACACACAATACCAACCAGGAAAGTACGCGAGTAGAAGGATAAGCATTCCACAATGAAATAGGATATTCTGTTCTATTTCGAGAACCACCTTACACAGCCACACGCAAGAAATGACAACTAACACGGTGTAAGACATATCGATGTAATATCGGAGAAGAAAAGATGCAGAGCCGTAAGATACTATGTGTAACAAAAACAACACGATTGTGAAGAGTAAAGACTTCTTTTTTGAGATAGAATACTTTTTTTGATACCACTTACACAGCATAAATCCATAAACAAAACACATAATAATAAATGCAGCCGCGGCAGGTGTTATTCCTCGAGAAAAAATCAAAATAAAATCTCGAACGTACGAAAATATAAAATACACCAATAAATACCTATAAAACGCATATTTGTGATCGAAGGGTATTCGCAAAAAGTAAAAATAAATTTTTTCCCAAAATAGATTACAACAAATGATAGCTGGTAGTATAAATTTTGACGTCATCGTGAGAGAAAACATAAACCACCAAGCCAAATACGGGAGTGTTTGTTGCATGGAAACTTGCATTCGCTGGAAAAACTTAGCTTGTGGCAACCACAACCACGAATAACAAAGCATCACCGTAAAATAAAGTAAGTATGACCAATACGGGTTCCATTTTGAGTACATCGTAATGCTAAACATTACGATCGTCAGAAAAGCGGCTACTACGGTATTTCGCAATGGAGCACTGTTTTCGATTTTTCGCGCAATGAGTTTTTCAATACGGTAACATATCACAAAAAACAAGACGAACATTGGCAAGTAATTTATTCCCATTGGCAACAATAGCAACAATAGAGCCAGAGTAAACCAATGACCATGGTTTCTTTTATTTAACGCCATTTGCTGATGAATCTTTTCTTCTAATCGTTTGGGAGACACAACACTGCGATCAATTTCTTTTAACTGCAACTGGGCAAGTTTTACGTCTCCCATATCGAACGCCGTTTGTGCATAACGAAGATACGTATTCTGTAATTCTTGATAAGCGTCTTTGTTACCGTCCCATATCCTTAGAGAATTTTTATAAAGAGAAATGACTTTCTGGAAATTTTCGTAAATGGATTTGGAAGTATTTGTACGGTAATTGGTAAACTCTCTCCATAGGTGAAGGAATTTGCTCAAAAACGCCGTTATGATTGGTAAATAACGTGCGACTACTGTAGCCTGCGTTTTATTGTAGGATAGAACGTCTATTTTTCGCGCTTTTTGTACCAGCGCAAAACTCTCTTGGTGACGTAAAAACATTTCAATATCGTCCTTGAAGTCTGTTACATTTTGATAACGCTGAGAAATGTCTTTATGCAATGCTTTTTTACAAATCGTTTGCAGATATGGCGCAAGTGATTTGTCTATTTCGGAAAATATTCCTTCCTTTGCTTGACAAATAATACTCCAAAGATTACTTCCATTACGAAGCGGTTTTTGATGTAAAATTTGGTATAAAATACCTCCTAAAAGATACGTGTCCGTTGCCGGACAAATATCTAACCCACTACCCGTCGCCAATTCTGGAGGCATGTATGTAGGTGTTCCCAACGGTTTATTGATATCCCCCTTATAAATGGCATGTTCATTCTCTTCCATGCTAACGGCGATCCCCCAATCCATCACCAGGACTTCGTTAAAGTCTCCCAACATAACATTTTCAGGCTTGAGGTCGCAGTGGATAATGTTTTTGCTATGAGCATACTCTACAGCCTTACATACATTTAATAAAATTTGTAAGTTTTTGTTTAAATCCATATCCTCTGTTTTAGAATAAATAGATTCGCGCCATGGTATTCCATTGACAAGTTTCATTGCAAAAAAGATATTACCATTCATATCTTTTTTCAGCTGGTATATAGGGACAATATTCGGATGATCAAGGTAAGCTGTAACCAAAGCTTCGGCAACAAACTGTTTTCCCTGCCGCGCATCCAAGATTTTTTTTAGCGCTACTTCGCGATGTAGTTTTCTCTGAAAAGCTTTATAAATGATCCCCATGCCACCGCGATTGATCTCTTGAATATTATTGTAATCCACATCATGAATGTCGCATGCATTTACGATGGTTTTACGACTATAAGTTTGCCCGTCTGAAAATGTTTGTGTCTGATGAGAAAAATTTTTGTCTATGTCTGTGGGCTTATATGTTTTTTTTATCTCGCAGTTACTTAAATTGTCACCAACAGTTTTTGTCCACAATTCTCTAAACTCAGTTTCATTCATTATTTTATCCATGCATCAAAGCTATTATGAAATAGTAAAACAGAAATAAAAAACTGTATAAAAAATTCGGTAGGCAGTGCGAAAATACGTACTCAACGTCTCTTCGGAAAGACTTCTGTTTCCTGTTGACAAAATATAGAAACATTGGATACACAATAATAAATACAATAAATACACAATTGGAAATTATCCCAAAAAATCGATATAAATGAATAGATCTTGGCATATATAGTTCCGCATAAAGAAACGGTATGCCTATTAGTAAGGTAAAAAAAATACTGGTATTTAAAATCTTGCGATTAAGAGGTCTGTATTTATGCATGTTTGCCAATGTATATGGAACTAGTATAGAAACGAGGAGCAACAACATCGGAATCGTATTTGTCATTGCTAAAATGATAAACATTATCGTAATTCTTCGGATTGTTTTTTTCACTTTTTGGATATTTCGCAGTTTTTCCCGCAGTTCATCATAGTTCGAGGTTTCGCTATCTAATTTTGCAAGTTGATCTGCTGCGAGATGAAGGTCATTATTGTACAAAGCAACTGTTGCATAACGCGAATAGCTGTTTTGCATCTCGATATACGCCCGAGAATTCTCTGGCCACATATCGAGAGCACTTTGCAACTTTTCAATGGCTTGTGGAATCTTTTGGTAACTACGCTGTACCAAATTCTCATCGAGACCTCCCATTTCGGTATCGCTTTCTATCCGAAAATAACACTGTTGTAAAATATTTATCGCACTCTCTGTTTGAAGGATACTCTCGTGATGCACCAGAAAAGACTGTAGGTTTTGTTGAAACTCCTGAACGTTTTGGTAGCGATCTTCTGGATTTTTACAGAGAGCTTTCATACAAATATTTTTAAGTTCTTGAGGCAGATCTTCATTAAAAGTCGCCATCTTTCCCTGTTTTGCTGCAAGAAGAGTTAACCAAGTGCTTTTTTCCATATGTGGTGGTCTTTGGTGTAAAATTTCGTATAGAATACCACCTAGTAAATAAATATCTGTTGCTGGACAAATCTTGTCCCCCTGACCTTCAGCAAGTTCTGGTGGAATATAACATGGAGTTCCCATCGGAGACTTGACATGCGATTTGTGAAGAGCCCATGCCGTTTTTGATTCACTTATATTGACAGCAATTCCCCAATCCATTAATAAAACTTCGCCAAAATCTCCAATCATCACATTTTCAGGTTTTAAATCGCAGTGTACAATATTTTTGCTATGAGCGTAAGCAACAGCGTTACAAAGATCAATGAGAATTTGTAAATGCCTTTCGATATGTTTGTAACAAAAGGCTTTTTGATTTTCCTTGTACAATAACTCTCGCCAAGAAACTCCTTCAACGAGCTTCATTGCGATAAACATCTCACCTTGTTCATCATAGTCCAAATCGTATACACTAACAATATTTGGATGTTCAAGATAGGCTGTTACCAACGCTTCGGCCATAAACTTTTCTTGCTGTGCCTTACCAAGTACCTTTTTAATTGCAACATCGCGATTGAGTATCGTCTGACATGCCTTGAAAATAACTCCCATTCCCCCTTGATTGATTTTTTCTAAATCATCATACTCTTTATTTTTGTTCGCGGACGGCTCATCTACATTCAAAGATTTTTGCGACGCAATAGTTGCATTCTCTGAGAAGGTGCTCGTTGAGGCCTGCGTTTCTTCTTGTGAAAATGTCTCTGGCGCCAGGGTTTCTCCCTCAGAGAACGTACTTTCCGAGTGTAACGTTGCTTCTTGTGAAAAAGTATGTTTTAGCGTCGAAAAATTACTATATGTTTCTTGTGGTGGTCTATACGTATGGTAAATTTCTTTTACGTCTTCCAAATTGTCATCGTTGGCTAATTTTTGCCATATATATCTAAAATTGTCTTTCATACAAATTTCCTTGTATTTACTTTTCTGGCCACCTATCAAATTTCTACCCAATTCAAGCACTTTCTGACAAAACAAAATCGACAAGAGTAGAAAGGTAAATGGTAGCAAAAACACATAAAACAAAATCACACCACACATTTTGGTAAAAGCTTTGATAAAATTATCTACTTTTTGTTCTATTTCGATTTAATGCAACTTTTGGTATAGTACTTTTTCGCTGCTCGGATCAACTTTTTTCAGCGCATCAATATGTATTTGTGCGTCGTATTGAAAAATAAACAATGCACGATGGGAGTAGTTATGAAAAAGTTTATATTCCGATGTTCAGGGTGTCGTAGCCTCATTCGTGCTACAGGCATTTTTAAAGGAAATTGTCCCAAGTGTGACAAACCTTTTACCTTAAAAACAACAAAAACAACAAAGAAAAAGCGTAGCCCAAAATCGACAGTGATTTCGACTATTGCAGTTCTTTTTGTCATTAACTTTGTTATTTTTTGGTTACACTCAAATAGTATTTTTATTGGCATTCTAATTGGTTTATATATGACCGCACAAATAACAGAACCACTTCTACCTTACATAATAGCTTACACAATGTAAAATTTTTCTACAAGAAACGAGAAATTTTATCATGTCCCTTCGAAAAAAGAGTAGGTGTTAAGTTAATAAGTACGATAGTATAGAGCTTACAATTGCGGTACAGTTGTGCTACGAACTGTGACATTAAATTACTATAGCAGTCCGGAAAATAATGACTAACTGCTGGGGGAATCTATCATGGATATATCTTTTCCATTTTCATTTGTATAGAAAAAATAAAAAGTCTTGTAAAATTCTTCCGCTTGGGTGAGATCTTCAAAAACAAGGGTTTGTTTTATTTTCTCTTTGTTAACTTGAACCTCAATCACTATTTCTGCGTTATTTCCTAATAATTCTTTTCGAGGAGTGTTTATTTTGGCAAATGAAGCCAATGGGACGGTTATTTCGGAGTTACTATTTCGTAAAATCTTACTTGCGCTTAACGCAAAACTAACAAATAAAAAAATCCAAAAACTTCCAATAGATTCACTGAGAAATAAGGAAAAACTTGCAAGCAGAATTAGAAAGTCTAGTAACAAAAATGATCTACTTTGCAATAATTTTTGTCCTTGTATTACTACTCCCTCATCGAGAAAAGTAAAATTTATCTTTCCGAAAAAACCATATAGTTTATAACGGGCAAATTGTAATGAGAGACGATCTTCGTCTGGTATTTTTGCAGTAAACTTATTAGCATAATTGCATGAACCTAGCTTTGAAAGTTTTTTGTTCTCTAATTCTGTGGAAAAGAGATTCTCCTCATTCCTGTTATTAGCAATATCTTCATCGATTTTTAGAAAAAATTCCTCCATACTTTGTAATTCATTCAGTAAAAAGTCACCTTTAGCTATTGTTTTTGCATAAATAGTTAACTTATATGAGTTGATTGCAAATTCACTGTAAAAAGCCCCAATATTTTTCACCCCTTTCCTTTGAACTTCATTGAGAGAATCTTCCAAAAGTACTTCAAAAAAAAAGTCTTGTTGTTTATTATGATTTAATGATATTCGTTTTACAAAAGAAGGAGGAAAGCTAATGGGTAGATATGCTAAAAGATATAGTTTATCACGAGGAATAATTTTAGTTTTTTTTCCTTTTTTTATCTTTATGCTGTGAATTGGAGCAAGAAGCGGAACACTAAGCATACAAGTCACGACAAAAAAAATAAATAAAAGTATTCTCATTAAATAGGAAATATCGTTGATTTGGCAAACAAAAATAAAGTAGCATGCCCATAGAATAAAAAGAGCAAAGTTTGCAACCCAACGTTGAAGTTCACTATGTACCGCGTATTCTAGAGATTCAATTTTAGATATATTTCTTGATAGTTTTTGGTATTGCTTTATCTGAGGATAAGAAAATCCCTCTCTTTCTACTTGAATATGAAAGCCGGTATTAGCATGTAGTTCAGCGGTTTGTTCTTCAAGTCTTTGTTTATAAAAACTCGATGAAAATCTTGCCTCGTGAAACCAAAAAACGCCTTTATTTTTTTTTATAGCACAAAAATCGAATACAACCTCATCCTCTGTTGCATCAACTAGTTTTATTTCAATATGAGAAATATCAAAATAAGGAATAACGTATCTATTATCGGGTACTTTGTTATGACGAAAAATAATTTGCTGTTTAGTATTGTCAAAAGTAACATTTTTTATAGTATTTTTCGAAGTAACAAGCAAAGTTTTTGCAAAACAGAAAACACAAGCGAAGAAAAATGTACACCTAAAAAGTGGATTTTGCCATTCTTGGGATACTAAGAACAGAAAAAGTAAGGAAAGAAAACCTAATATTGCCTTTTTGATAAACATTTTACAATCATCAAGTAGCGAATAAGTTCCCATAGAATAGTGAAGCTCTGACTTTGAATTCATTTTCCCTCCGTATTAGTGTACAGTTAACAATGTATTTCACAGTAAAAATAAGCAAATGATCCTAACTTTTTTATCTCTTCTAATTCCATAATAACAGATTAATATCGGAAGGTCGCAACTTCTTAATTATTTTTTCTGATTAACCAGTCAAACACTTACATATACTAAAACAGCGAACGTCCACTAATTACCGTCAATCAATTTTGCATATTGATATACCCAGTTTGGTGTAAAGATACCAAACCGTTTAGCCATTGCTGTATTGATGTACAACTCGCCCTTGCCAATGTCTCTCAATGGGAGCTTTTGCGCAACGATTGATTCGGTACTCAATTGCATATTTCACAGCAGCTTTGCCTTGCTCAGTACCGGTGTCACAACACCCAATATCACACCGTGTTCTAAAAATTGGTGTAGACTCCGTGTATTTTTGTGGTTGCGATGAATACATGACGGAAAACAAAAGTTTCTCATTTTAGCATCGAACGGTTTTTATCGTTTTTGTAGAATATAAAATGATCTACATCTACAAAATTATCTACATATAATTTTACAAAATAGTGGGAGAGTGTAGAATGAAAAGATGTGTATTCATTTTTATTACGGCAATGCTCATTTGCATTTCTTGTCAGGATAACAAGCCACAAACAAATGTAGTACAGGATATCAACTGTGCCGGCAATTACAAATCCACCTGCAAATCAACAAGTGGCGAATACGTCTAAAAAAGCGTTGGCAGCGCAACTTATTGAATTTTATAAGAGCAGACTTCCGAAACAAAACTATGCTGTTGCTATTGACAATATTGTGCAAAAAGGCACGAATACCCCGGCAGAGTTTTCTGAATTTTTACATGTGCAAATCTCAAAGGAGATGAGCAACCACTCTTTTATAAAAGAATATCCACGTAGACAGTATCAACAGAGAATTATAGAGGAACAACCGTTACGAAAAACGACAAATATTTAACGGTTGCGAATGATCTACAAACACAAGTTTGAGACGTTGTCTCTGAAAAATTGCTGTATGACTTTCCTGAGGCCTGGTCGCATATTAGCGAGGATGGCAATTTACTTTTGAGCTATTCTTCTGGTGTTGAGATGTTGAATTTGGAATGGACCAGTTTGCGGTACGCTACAATCGCCCATTGCGAATATGGGACTGGGTTCAAAAGACATGATCCATTTTTACAAAGCACAATATCACAAACGATTGCGGAAAATGGGACTTAGCGTTGACGAGCTAAATTTAGATTTACATTATCCGCATTGTGAGATTATTTCTATCGAGAAACAGGAAGATTTTATAACCCTAAAAATAAAAATGTAAAGTTACCAGATTTATATCAACGATGTTCCGGTGTTTGGTGCCAAAGGAAAAGCGATTTACGGGAAAAAAATGCTTGCCACGGAAAAAATAGAGTTGGCAAATGGCTCTAACAAAATAGTTGCAAAATATAGCCCCCCGTAGAAAGCTATTTCTCATGGATACCTGTGAGTCTGGGGAGGTAGATGAAGAGACAACACAGGACTATTTTACCATGGCAAATACACGAGGAATCTATGCTCGTACGACACGAGGATTGAAGAAAAAAATGACAAAGAATAAACCCAAAGTAGCGCAAGTTATACAATATAGGCCTTTTATTTACAATCGCAACCGTTATATTTTTAATAATTTAACGCGCAGATCTGGAGCTGTTGTTTTTTCATCGTGTCGCGGAGGAGAGTTTTCGTACGAAAGTAACGCCATTGAAAACGGTTTTTTTACCGAAAAGATTATAAATGCCTTATCAGATCTCTCTGGCACAGATAAAAATCGCGACTACATGATTTCTATCGCCGAGTTACAAACGCGCATTGAGTCTAGGGTAGCAGAACAAACTTCTGACAAACAACATCCCACAATCGATCGCAATAATCTCCATCAACAGATATTGTTACCAGGATTACATGAATAATCGCTTTGTAAAGACGAGCTCTAACTTTTTAGTTCCGAGTGGTAGGGCAACTAGATCCTCAAGGATAAATCTCGAATTTGTGAGTAAATATGAAGCTTTTAAATAAAAGATACAAAATACAAAAAGTTTTCGGGCAAGGCGGAATGGGAAGAGTTTATCTTGCTGAAGATATTCAAACGCAGGAAATGGTTGCGGTAAAAGAGTGTATTGTACATGGCAAAGACCCCGAACAGACTATACGGCGAATTCAACGTGAATATTTCTTCTTAACCAAACTAGAGCATCCTAATCTAGTGAAGGCGCTAGATATTTTTTGCTGGCGAAATAACTATTATCTTGTGATGGAGTGCATCGCAGGAATTACTTTGTCGCAATTTATTCGAGAGAAACCAAATTCAATTGACTTTACAAAACAGCTCGAAATAGCCAAGCAGTTATGTAGCGTTGTTGCGGCGATCAATCAACAAGGGGTTATTCACCGTGACCTCAAGCCGTCTAATATTATTTTGCAAGGTGACAATTTGACACCAAGGCTTTTAGATTTAGGCATTGCAAAGTCGATCAACAGAGAACTTGCAACAATCACCAATATGGAAAGTATTGTGGGTACACCATCGTATATGAGTCCGGAGCAAATAGATCATCGTTTAAAAGTAGAGAAAAACACCGATGTGTTTTGTCTGGGTGTGGTGCTCTATCAATTTTTTTCGTGGTTACCACAGTCTCCTTTTTATGCGGGAAGTGCAATTGCTACGTTAGACAAAATTGTGCATTTAGAGCTACCACCTCTATTTTCGGATACTTCGGACATACAGTATCTGCGTGTTTCGGGAATGATTTCCCTCGCGCTGCGTAAATCTTGTGAGGATCGTCTCGATTCTGCCGATACTATGTTGGAAATGCTTCGTGGTTCTGCTGAAATAGATGGTGAACAAACAAAGGATGAGCCTGTTGTGGCGAAAAACTATATGGGGGTTATCGTTGCCTTGATTGTTTTCGTCATTTCCTTTGGCCTGTATCATTATTTTTATCAAGTGTATCCGACTGTACAGCATAACAAGTTGTATGAGGCGCAATACAAAAAAGCCATTATCTACGAAGAGCAAAAAGATTTTGCAAAAGCCATCGAAGAGTACACGAAACTACTAGAGATGAAGTCCTCTTCGCATGTGTATAAAAAAATCGGTGATTGCTATTTGGAGAGTAGAAATTATGCTCGAGCAATAGAGAACTGGCAATCTGCTCTAAGTTTAGAAACAAATCTGGCGATGAAAGAAGACTTAGAAATAGCTACAGAAGTTGCATTTTTTGTCATCTATAAAGATTCGCAGAAAACTTCTTATAATGATATTCAAAAAGCGAGAAAATTGTTTGACCAAGCGATTGATTACGGTACACAAAAAAAATATGGTGAGTCCCTTGCTCTTTTACAAGAGGTCGTTTCTTTATACCCGAAAGCTATAGATACTTATTATGCAAAAGCTCAATTGCATTATCGTCTGCGCCAATATAAACAAGCCATTATTAGCATCAAAAATTTTATACAATTAAAACCTCAAGATGACCGTAATGCATATGGTTTACAAGGTCTTTGCTATTTTTCACTTGCTAGGTACACGCAAGCGTTGAGCTATTACAATAAAGCGATTGAGGCAAACCCCGATCGTGCAGAAAATTATAATAATCGCGGTTATTTGTACGCTACTCTTGGGCAATATGAGAAAGCGTTGGTTGATTGCCATAAGGCAATATACATAGATTCCGCACAACAACAATTTCATAATAGCTTGGCTTTTATTTATAATAACCTGGGCTTTTACGAAAGAGCGACACAGGAAGTAGAGATAAGTCTTAAAATAAATCCGAACAATGCGATCGCATACCTGCATAAAGCTGTTAGTAACTATCAACTAGGTAAGCGTAATAAAGCGCTAGAGTATTTCCAGCGAGCAGCGAAATCAATGTCTCATAGCGAATTGCAAAAACGTTACAAAGTTCATAAAAATAGTAAGCTGAATGACAGTAACGAACGGATGTGGCGTTTTTTCCCGAGATCAGAGGTTGATGGATATAGCGAAAAAAATTTTGAAAGATAAATCATAAACCAGCTTCGAAATTTTCTTGTTGCTGATGGTACGGCTGTACATTGACAACACCACAAAGAATAGGATGTGTAATGAGAAATATAATTATAATTATTGGCGTTTGTTTTTTGCTAGCATGTTCTAATAAAACGCCAAAAGATACAACAGATATTGTGCAAACGCCCTCTGTAGGAAAGGAATCTTCACCAAATGTTGTAACAAAAGAGGTCGAAGATGAAATGTTGCCAGAAAACAAAATGGAAGGTGATGTGCCTAGTTCAGATCAAATAAATTTGTCAGAACAAAAGACTCCAAGGCAACAAGAAGATGAAAATAAAGTACCTGATAATTTACAAAATGCAACTGTTGTTGAAGAGATTTTAAAGGAAGACCAAAGCTCAAATTCTATAAGTGATGATAACACTGATAACAATTTACCACAGCCTGATGATGCTTTAGAGGATAATGATGCGTTAGAAGAAACACAATTGAATGAAAGCAATGTAGAGGAATTTTCGGAAGATGAAACCAATCTAGGGGAACTTTCGAAAAATGAAACAAGTCTAGAAGACGAAGTTTTAGCTAGTGATGAAGATTTGGCAGAAAATACAACGGTTGAAAATCCTATATCGGGTAACGATCCTGATTTTAGTGGCAACAACAACGAGCTGGAAGAAGATACTTCTGACCAAGCCGAAGAAAAAGACGAGACCCCTGCTGTCGATGTTCCCCAAGAGAATGCGTATGTAAGATGGACAAACAAGTATGGCAAACTTCTACAAGGAAATGTTGCAGAAGGTAGAGCACAAAATATACGTACTGTACTTGTTGACTACCAACGTATTAGTTCTGATCCTTCTTTGGATGAACTTTATCGTGAATTGGGTGCTCTACCGTCTTTTTCTAATGAAGAACAAGATATGCGTTTGGCGATGTGGATTAATGCTTATAACTTTTTGACAATATTTCGTGTGGCGAAGAATCCAGCGATCAAAACGTTTAACGATTTGCAACAAGGAGAAAAAAATGTGTGGAAACAACCAGCAGGGAAAGTTGCTGGAAATACATATACATTGGATGAAATTGAGCATGAAGTTATTCGTAAAAAATTTCAGGAACCACGTATCCATTTTGCCTTAGTGTGTGCAGCACTTGGTTGTCCTGATCTGCGTAATGAGCCATACACAAGTAAAAAGCTAGAGAAGCAACTACAAGAGCAGTTGATTCGATATTTACAGAATGACAAAAAGGGGATGCGCGTAGCAAACAATACTGTTTATTTGTCTCAAATATTTTCGTGGTTTAAAGAGGATTTTGCTGGCGATGATAAACAGTGGCTGATGAACGAAGGATTGTTAACAAAAAATGCGCGCCAATATCAAGTAGAGTACATCGACTATAATTGGGCATTAAACAACAGTTTGTTTGATGATCGGTTTATCCAAGAATATATCGCTGATCAGGATAAATCTTTGCTGTCTATTATCACTCACAAAGCCGGTGTGGCTGCGTATCTGGCACATGATCATATGATTTATGCCACCGCATTTGAATCTACTCTAAAATGTAATCCTAATTTTGTAAATAGCGTACAATTCTCCGTAAAAATCCCAGTGGATAAACTGTACAATGACTTGTTCAGCTTGCAAAAAACTTGGTATCCACGTCTGAAAACATTGGCTGTTCAAACGTCGAGTTTCTCAGAAGTTTCTAAGTCTGATCGTGAGAAGATTCGCACAAATATGTTATCTAGTTCTCAGTTAGATTCTAAAAAATATGCGGCCGTTACTGCGAAGGTACAAAAAATTGTTCTAAAGAACAGTGATGTCGGAAGCGTAAAGTTCCCATTTTTAGCCCGGGTGGCCGTAACAATTAAAGACAAAACTGTCGTACGTGATATGCCAACACGAATCTATTTTGAAAAAGGTGCTTTACGTATTGAGACAGTAGGCAAATTAAAATTTACTGATTTTGGAATTACCCCGTATTCAGCATTTTTTGGTGCGATTAAGAATGGAGATGAATTTCACTTATATGTAAATTTGAGAAGTAAGTAAATAGACAGTCCTAGCCAATAAATCTATGACCTAAAACAATCTACGCCAAAACCCGTATCAATTCCCATCAATTAATTTCGCATATTGGCAAACTTGACTCCGCCATCGCCTTGTAGGCTATATATTTCAAGTGCTATAGCGCATCTGCATTTCAACCAATTCAACCACGAGGCGAAAACGTGACAAAGAGGTTTTTTTGCGATATAGCAAAATACGGCAAAGTATATCGAATTCTAGGGCGTGTCATCATTCAAAGTATGAACTAGTTTTTCGAGCCCGAAGTTTTTATTTCAATTTTGACTTTGATCAAACGAGTAAGCATTGCAAAAAATCGCAAAAGAAATTCACAATTTAGAATATTTTCGGAAACGGGCTCGGGCTCGCAAGCGGGCTCGAAGCTATATGTACTATCATAATATTAAACAGTTTTACCAAAGATTAATTGAATGCACTGAATGATGACAGGCCCTAGATATTTAATGGCTATATTTTTTCGCTCTTTTGTTTACGATTTTGTAGATAATCTTCTATCTCGGAAGTGGTCATTTTCTCAATAATGTGGAATTCTCGTGGTAATTTTTTGAGCATATCTTTTACTTCTTGCTTTGTCTTTTGAGCTTTCTCTCGTTTTTCGATGAGTGTTTTGTTTTTGTCCATGTTAACGTCCTTCGCTTAATTGTTGTAAAACCAACTTTACAATTTCCATTGTTTCGTTCTGTTCATCCCAAAGCATTTCTAATTCACCACGTAAAACATTCATATCTTGACGCAACGTTTGATTCAGTTTGCAATTCATTCATACGCTTTTCAAGTTCTAACATACGCTGCAATATTTGTTCGTCCATAAAGGTTTCCTTACATTATACAACGAATTGCGCAGAAAGTAGCAACTGGTTCTGTAAAAAAGCAATAAAAGGTCTTTGTCTAAGATATGTCACAATTTTAACTGTAGTAGAAGCAGGAAACATGACAAAGAGGTTTTTGCGATAAGGCAAAGTCTCTATTTTGACGTAGGGGCTGTCATCAATTTAAAAAATATTTCCTTTGCGGTGTCTCTAAAACAACCTAAAAACAAGCGTTTGAGAGTAGTTTCAGAGAACCACCTGCTGAAGCTAGCTTCAGTTTTATTGAGACGAAACTACCACGAAGTGTCATTCCCGCGTAAGCGGGAAACCAGCAATGAAAAGCTAACTTGTAAGCGTCTGGGTCCCTGATCAAGTCAGGGATGACAGCCCGCGGTAGTTTTGTAGTTCCAGAGAACACCCATAGAAGGTTTCTTGTTACCAAACAAGCAAAATTCGCGAGGCGAAAACGTGACAAAAATCACCAAAAATCCCCCAAAAACATCAAATGTATTGGAAGCCAATAAAAACAGAACCCAAAACAACCTACGCCAAAACCCGTACTAATTTCCGTCAATCAATTTGGCGTATTGATAAACCCAATTCGGTATCTTTACGCCAAATTGTTTCGCTGTTGCCGTGTTGATGTACAACTCGCCTTTACCGATGTCTGTCAACGGAAGTTTCTCTGCGTCAATCGATTCGGTCAACAGCTTAATTGCGTACTTCGCAGCTGTTTTACCTTGCTTGCTTCCGGTATCGACAACACCCAATAACGCACCGTCTTCAATGTTAAATCCCAACGCGCCAATAGGTGGCTTGCTGATGTTTTTGAGTATCCATTTCATCACGGCCTTTGCGGGAACGAGCTTGCCTTCTTTGTCCTTTAGGTTTAAATAAATAGGTACCAAAACAAAGTCAATGTCATCTTCATATAGCTTCAAAAAGCTTTTCCATTCCTCAAAACTCGATGATCGCAAGGTAGCTTTTTTGTCGTAGTTCGGAAAATCTTGGTCGATATCTTTCGCGACGATCTTCGCAGATACACTGTCTTCGACAACTACAATGTAGTTTTTCGCCTTGGGCAAGAAATACGGTAGCATGTTGAAGGTTTGGTCTATCAGCAACTTCTCTTTCACCCCAGTGACATTTTTTTGAGGGAAGTTGTACTGTTTGGGGTCGTTGTTTACGCCGCAGAATACAAACTGTATGTCGGTATCGAAAAATGCGGGTATGACCTTTCCCGAGGCGTTGTCATCGGCGGTGATTACCAGGTGTGGTTTGTATTTTTTTATTTTGGCGATAGCCTTTTTTACCTGCTCCTGAATTTGCTGTGGAGAGCTGAGTTTTTTTGTGTTCATGTAGTGTTCATCTATTTTTAGGTGTTTGTCTACATTTACGAAATGGTCTTCGAATGACTTTATGATGGAGTCTTTGATTTGCGTATCCCAGACGAGATCTTGCTCGTAACTGAAAAGTAGTAACACACGTTTGGTACTGCTGTGGGGGAAGAATAGTAGTACGCTCATCATACTCGTTAAGATTAAGATTACTGTAGTTAAAGCGTAAATAATCGCAAGGTTTTTGTTGTGCCGCAGCCATTTGGCAAGCTTTAGAGGCAGGAATCTTTGGCGGGCGTTTACGGGATTTCCTTTTAGGAAACTTTTTAGATCATCGGCAAGGGCTCCGGCATTTTCGTAGCGTTGTTGCGGGTCTTTGGCGATTGCTTTTAAACAAATTGCTTCCAAGTCTTTGGGTACTTTGCGATTCCATTCTCTGGGGCGTTTGGGTTCTTCTTGCAGTATGCGGTAGATCATGGTGACGGAGTTTTCGGATTCGAAGGGCACTTTGCCGGTGAGTATCTTGTAGAGAACAGCGCCTAAGGCGTAGATGTCGCTAGTTGTTTGTACTTTGCCTTCGACTTGTTCGGGGGGCATGTAGCCTACGGTTCCCATGATGACACCTGTTTGTGAAAATTTTGTGGCGTCACCTTCTAGTTCTTTTGCTAGGCCAAAGTCCATTAGGCATGGTTCACCGTAGCGGTCGATCATTATGTTGCCGGGTTTTATATCGCGGTGGATGATGCCTTTTACATGGGCGTAGTAGACGGCGCGGGATATTTTTTCCATGATTTTTATGCCGTCGCGCATGCTTAGTTTTTTTGTTTTTAATAGTTCGCTTAGGGATTCACCTTCGATGAAGTCCATGGTGTAGAAGACTTGGCCGTCGTCTTGTTTTTCGATTTCGTGTAGTTTGATGATGTTTTTGTGGTCTAGTTTTGCGGTGCTTTGTGCTTCGCGTAGAAATCTGGATATACTTAGGTTGGAGTTGGATTTTAACAGCAACTTTAGGGCAACTTTACGTCGAAGAACAGGGTCGTATACTTCGTATACTTTTCCCATACCTCCACTACCTATTTCACGTACTAAACGGTAACGACCTATGTGCTTTGCTGTCATAACCTTTACTCCATGTAAACTCGTATGTGGTTCCTGAAACGTGGTGTTTTACTTACGTTTACAAGTCAACTTTGTGTTGTGGATTCCTGCGTACGCAGGAATGACACGTGGGGGAAATTTCGTTAATCAAACTGAAGTTACTTCAGGGGCTGTCCCCCCTCGGTAATAGAATCTCTTACCTAAGTAAGGGGGACGTTTTTTCGTAATGATTTGGTTTATTCTTGCTTCTCTAGTTCAGCGATCTTTTGCTTGAGCGCTTCGTTCTCTTGTTGTGCGTTTGTTAGTCTTTGTTCCATCTCGCTTATTTTCTCTGCGGCTTTGACTATGTCGTTTTCCATGTCGCTGGCTTGTTTTTGTGCTTGTTGTTCTTTTACTTTTAGTTCTTCTAGTTGTTTTTGCAAATCGGCAATAGCTTCTTGTGCTTTTTCTTGCTCTTGTTTCGCTGTGGCTAGTTGTGTTTTTGCTACGTCGGCTTCGTTGGAGCCTTGCGCTTTTGCGTCAGAGAGTTGTTGTTGTAGACTTTTTACCTGATCGTTGAGGTCTTCTAGGTTTTGTTGTGCTAGTTTTAGGGTTAGGTTTTCTCGTGTCAGGCTTTTTATCTTTTGTTCTAGCTTCTTTTTCTCGTTGGAGACTTCTACCACCTTGGCTTCTACGTTTTTGATTTTGCCGTTTAGGTCGTCGGCGTTTTGTTGGTTGAGCTTTAGCGCTTGGTTCTCGATATTTAGATTGTTGAACTTGCGTTGTAGGCTGTCTTTTGCTTTGACTACGTCGTCATAAATTTTTTGTTTTTGTTGTAGACTTGTGTTTAGGGTGGTTAGCGTGTCTACTTGTTGTTGTAGTTCTTGTTTTGCGGTTTCTAATTCGCGTAGTTTTGCGTTTTGTTCTTCGGGAAGGTTGCTGGTTAGCGCATTGTTTTGCTTGGTAAGCTCTTGCACTTGGCCTTGTAGGTCTGTTTTGGATTGTTCTAGTTGTTTTAATTGTGTTTCTAGTCTTTTGATGGTTTGGTCGGCGTTGTCTTGTGAGTCGGCTAGAAGTCTTAGGGCGTTGTTTTCTTTTTCTAGAACGGAAATTCTCTTTTGTAGGCTTTCACTAGAACTTTTATTTGCTTTGTGGTCTTTGTTTTCGCGTTGCAGGGTGTTGATGCGAACTTGTTGCGCTTTTTCCATTAGTTTTAGGGCTTTGATTTCTTGTTGCAGTTCGCTGATCTGTTGTGTGGCGTTTTTGTTGTTTTGAATTTGTTGCTGTAGTTGTTGTTGTTCTTTTTTTAGGGTGTCTAGCTTTTGTAGACTGCTGGCGAGTTTGTTGCTTAGGTCTTGTTTTTCGCGTAGTGTTTTTTTGTATTTGTCTTGTGCGACTTTTACGTCTTTGCTGTTGTCTAGAGATAGAGAGGACAGCTTGTCGTCTATGGCCACTAGTCTTTTGAGAAGGTCTTTCTCGAAGTTGCTGCTCACTGCTTTTGTGGGCTGTTTTTGTGTGGTTGTGTTGTTTTCTGTTTTATCGGTATTGTTCGCTGCTGTGTTGTTCTCGGTGTTGTTTTTTGCGGTGGTGTTATTCTCGGTGTTGTTTTCGGTATTTTGCGTGTTGTTTTCGGTGTTATTTTCGGTATTGTTGTCCACAATTTGATTATTGTTTGTTGGTACCAGTTCGCCTTTTACGAAAGGCAGAGTTAGGACCATGCATAGGATTCCTACCACACATGAGGAGCATAGGGCGATGTAGTCTTTGTCGTATTTTGCGGAGTCGGGCCATTTGCTGAATTGTAGTAGCATTTTTAGTGGTATTAGTAGCACCAGGGTTACGGTCATGGCAAAAAACGGGTTGCCGTAGGCTGGTATGGCGAAGGCCGCTAGAAAACAGGGTACTGCTAGAAATATCACTCTTTTGGATTTGGCGGTGAAGTGAAACCACGCTTTTATCTGTTGTTCATCCCAGTGGGGAACACGGATGATTTTTGGATCTTCGGCGGTGAGAGTTGCGGTGATGTTCCACAACACGACGAGTCCGATTCCTAGTAGGAATATTTGCCAATTGAATATAAAAATGGCAGCGGCTCCTGCTGCGACTAGCACGACGAGAGAAACCCATTCTGCGGGTAAAATTTTATGTTTTTGAGATGGTAGTTGTGCATCTAAAGCATTAAATTTTTCTAAGACATTTGTCAATGCAGATTTTTCACCTTCTTCGGGTGATGGATTGTTTTGGTTTGACTGTGTCATAATAATCCCTTTTACTTAAAAAACGTTGAGAGAATCCATGGAAAGGCAACTAGGGAGCCTATGGCGCTGCCTATGTTAGAAAATACAACCACTAGTAAAATGCGCGAGGCGGAGTTTTTCCAAAAGCCTTTGGCGGAGCTGATATCTTGGGGTAGACTTTCTAAGTCGGCGACTGTTGGTCGTTTTAGCCATGCCTGTACTAAGCCAGAAACCCAACCGGCAGCGATTAGGGGGTTGAGGCTGGTTAGGGGGGCGGCGACGAATGCCGAGATAATGGTTAGTGGGTGTCCTAGGGCAATGGCGGCTCCTATGGCAGAGAGTACACCGTTTACGACAACCCATATGTATACAGCGTCTTTAAACTTTTCGGTGTCGGCATAGGTGAAGAAGTAGATGAAGACTCCGATGATGGCTAGGGGGATAAACCATTTGGCAAACGTGGTGGCCCATGAGGTTTTTGGGATTTCACGGTAGGGATCTAGGGCGATGTCTTCTTGGATTTTTTTGGTGATCCCGGGAACGTGACCGGCGCCTACTACGGCAACGACTTTGTCGCCTTCGCAGTTGCGTATTTTTTGCGAGAGATAAATGTCTCTTTCGTCGATTAGTACGCGTTTTATGGTGGGAAATTCTTTGGAAAAAGCTTCTAGTACGTTTTCGATATTTCCCTTTTCTTTCATTTCATTGATGGTTTTTTCGTCGATGGTTTCGCTGACAAACAAACTTGCCCCCATCTGCGTCATGATTTTGAGTTTGTCGCGAAAGCGTAGGTTTCCCCATACTCTTTTCATGGTGATTTGGATATCGCGGTCGGCAAGAACTAGAGTGATTTTGTGTTCGTCTGCTAGGTCGCAGCCTGCCATCATCTCGGCACCTGGTTTTACGCCTAGTTCTTCCCCTATTTGTTTGTAAAAAGAGGTCATGACTAGCTGTGCTAGAAGTAATAAGGCTTTTTTTTCCTTGATGATTTGGAAAACGTCCATGTTTTTCCAATTTTCCGGATTGCGCAGTGTTTTAAAGCGCGCATCGCATAGTTCGACGCAAATGGTGTCGGGAGAGAGTTGTTCTACACTTTGGTGAACATCTTCTACGCTTTCTTTAGAAACGTGTGCTGTTCCTAAAAGATAAATATCTCGATCTCCCAACGTAACATGGGTGATGGAGTCAGGGAGTTTTGTATCATTTGTCATGTTTTATTCCACAATAATTTGAATTTTACTTGCTCTAACGGATTTGAGCGGTCATAAAGAGTGAAACCACAGAGTACACAGAGAAAGTTTTTTTATCTCTGAAGTACGTCAAAAAAGTTAGAATGGGACGACCGCCTCTAAAGATAGCTTTATGGAAACGGAACTTTCCCCGGGGGTGTCATTCCTGCGAAAGCAGGAATCCACAATATAAAGTTCACTTGTAAACGCCTGGATCCCTGATCAAGTCAGGGATGACAATCGGATTTTATTAAAAGCTGTCTTTTAAACCGCGAATCTTGCCAAATACTTCGGCGTTGGTCGCATTTTCCATATTTAAATGTTCGCGTATCAATTTATCACTGCAACGCATAAAGGGATTTACTTGTTTTTCCAGACCGATGGTTGTCGGAATGGTGGCCTCGTTATTGCTGCGTTTTTCACTTACCGTTTTTTCAAAGGCGATCAGATCCGCATTTTCGCGGTCTACGCTACGCGCAAAACGCACGTTGCTTGCGGTGTATTCGTGACCACAATATACTTCTACGTCGTCGGGTAGAGCGGCGATCTTGTCAAAAGAGTCCGACATTTGTTGTGGGGAGCCTTCGAATAGGCGGCCACAACCGGCGGCAAAAACCGTGTCGCCGCAGAAGAGTTTTTTGTCTGCGGCAAAGTAATAGCTTATGTGCCCTAGGGTATGTCCTGGGGTTGCGATGACTTGTGCTTTTGCGCTACCTACTGTCACAACATCACCCTCTTCTAGGGTGTGGTCGATGTCGGGAATTTTGTTTTTGTCTTTTAGTGCCCCGTAAATTTTACAACCACTTTTTTTCTTAAGCTCGGCGTTACCGGCGATGTGATCTCCGTGATGATGTGTGCATAGTATGGACGTTAGTTTTAAATTGTGCTGTTGCAAATAGTCCCATACCGGTTGCGCTACTCCGGGATCTACCACGGCAACTTCATTGTCACTTACCAGAATATATGTATAGTTATCACCGAGAATGGGCAACATATGAACAGAAAGTCCCATAGTATTTCCTTTAATTAAAATTGGGAACAAACGAATGTAGAGTGTTTATCCACGTCGGCCAATTGGCTTTGTATTGACGTTCATTGCCAAAAACAACCATGGCAAAATTGCGTCCGCCTCTTAGGACGGTTAGCATTAAGATATATTTGGTTCCCGAATCTGATTCGCATTTGATCAGGCTCTCGGTAAAGAGGCTTCTACCCATAAAAACTTTGCGATCTTCGCGAGATTCTATTTTGGAAAAGGGAAATGTGCTCGATCCTAACTTTTCTAGAAGTGACGAAATTAGGGCGTTGTTATTCGAAAATTTATTTGTCGATGTCCAGGCACCGATGGTACCACCTTTTCCTTTGTACGCGGTAGAGAACGGAGAAATGTCTGTGCGCTCCCAGTTACGTGGGTACGCATGTGAGTAGTAAATTTCGCGACACAGTACGCTGGCAATCGGTGCGATGGGTTTTACTTTGTCCGAAACCTCTTCTGTACTTTTGGGAATCTTTTGTATCGAGATATTGGGTTTGGAAATGCGTTTTCTCACAAAGTCTCTTTGTGACTTGTTGATGGAGTACACAATGGTACCACTTTTGTCATAGTACAAAACACGTCTATTGGCAACGGCTCCGGATTCTTTTGTTTCGGCGACAAAGTACAATTTATCGCTTCGCGAATTGGGTATTCTGGCTTTGGGCAAAACTTCCACTAGTAATTTGAGAACGGTGATTTCGCGTATGGGAACAGGAATCACTTGAATGTAAAATTTCTTGCCCTGCGTAAAAATATCCGGATGATTGTAAATACGCCCTGATAGCGGAAAGTAAACGTTTCCCTGTGGGCGATTCATCGTGTTGGTATTTTTGTTTTTTCCCACCACCACCTGGACATTGATTTTGTCTTTGGCCAACTGCAAACTGATTTTTTGTTTGTTGTTGTGGTTGTATAGAATTTGCTTGTACGCGTTACCGTCTTTTAATAAAACGCGGTGTTCGTAAAGCAAAATACAGGTGTTGGTACTTTTATCTGCCAATAGGTAGTAGCTCTCGGTAATTTGTTCCTGATTTTTCTTTTTTTTGAAAACGCATTTTTTGTATATAGGGCTTCCAATATCTTCGCGAAACCAAATGGTCGTTTCGGCTTGTAGAACAACGGTGAGAAATAATAAAATGACTATTTGCCACTTCATCCTACAGTCCTTCCTTATCATAAGAATTTTCGATTTCTTTGACCTTGGCTTCTAGCCGATCAATGGTTTTGCGCAGGCGTTTTACTTCGCTTTTTTCTGGTATATTTAGTTTATTTAAGACAGTCGAATATAGTAATTCAAGATGTTTTTCCAATTTCTCAATGGTCGAAGGCGCGTTATTTGTCAAATCTTGTTGTAGGGCATCACCTTCTTCTTGGGTAATTTCTCCCGAAGAGACAAGTTGTTTTACCTTGCCGCGCACTTCTTCTTCAATGAAGTAAGTGGTTTCTCCGATAGACTGCACAATTTTACTCGCATAGGAATACATGTTCCCCTTGCCTTTGCGAATAATTTGTGTGAACAGTGACGGAGAGAATTGATTTTCTTTTTTGGCCTGCTCCGCAATAATTTGCGATAAAACGCCGGTGGTGATATCTTGGTTACTGTCGTTGTCAAGGATACTGACAGATTCACCTTGTTTGATCAGAGCCTCGATATTTTCGAGCGTAACGTATTTTTTGTCGATTGTATCGTACAATTTGCGATTGGCGTAGCGCTTAATTAACCTCATTATGTTCTCCCTATAGACGGTAAACAAAACAGCGTATTCTTAAATTTTAGGTTTTTCATGAAGTTTCAAACGTGCGGTTTTATTTTCTGGAAATAACAACTCTAAGTACTTCGCAAGTTTACTATTCGAAACCTGACAACGATGGTCATGCAAAAATTTATCTATACTCTCTCCCATTTTCTTTGCCGATTGAAACCGCTCTTTTGGTGACAACGAAATGGCTTTCATAATGATATTACTCAATTCAGGCGGAATTGCCGTATTAACTTCGTGCAGTGGTGTGACAGGCACTCTCATTGCTTCGATAAGCTCAATATCATCTCTCACATTAAACACCATTTGACCGGTGAAAAGTTCGTAGGCAACAATTCCCAGAGAATAGATGTCGCTACGTGGATCTGTCCCTTCGAATTGTGCTTGTTCTGGAGACATATAGGGATATTTTCCCATAATCACCAGCCGTTCGTCGGGCGTTTTCATGGTCATCGCTTTGGCAATACCAAAGTCCGTGAGTTTCGCAATTCCACCCGTGGTGAGAATTACATTAGATGGCGAGATATCGCGGTGTACTATTTTTAAACGTTTGCCATGATGATCGCGTTTGCGATGAGCGTAATCCAAACCACGACATATTTGGCTGACAATGTATGCGGTAATATCAACGGGAATCGTGTTTTTCATAAAGTTATGGCGTTTGAGTAAATTTTCAAGGTTCACTCCTTCGACATACTCCATGATTAAGTAGTAAAAATTATCTACTTTTTCAAAATGATATACCTGTACAATATTTGCGTGAATCAAATTGGCAACAAGTTTTGCCTCGCCAATGAACATGTCAAGTGTTTCCATGTCACTGAGTAGCGAAGAACGTATTGTTTTGATTGCCACGGTTTTTGAGAATCCACGCGCCCCTAGTTGCTCAGCAAGATAAATATTTCCCATACCACCACTGGCTATTTTTTTGATGATTTTATAATGAGATAAATACTTTAAATCTTCCATAATATTAACCCTAGTAGTAGGCAAAATTTTTGGGGAATTCAATAATTGTTCAAGAGATAAATGACCGCCCAACAGTTCGCTGTTGTTTTATTTAAATGAAACCTCAAACTTGCCGTTGCAAGTGTACAATTTGGTCGTGTAATTTTTTTGAAGTGTTACTACACGGTCAAAATTACAAAACCATTTTGTTATTGTAGTTCCAGATAATCCAGGAAGGAATACTGTCTCTCAAACTTCGCTATGATATTTATACAACGAGTATTATAGACATTTTACCAAATATTCTATGTGGTCGTCTAGTAAGGGATGTTCAAAAAAGTAACTTTACTGCTATGTCGATGAGTTTTATCGCTACGCCACTACGACAAAATATATTATCGGAACAAGTAGCGGTATTGTGAGATAATTTGTACTATTTGTAAAATGACGACTTGTGAGAAAAGGTGTTTGTGGACGTATCGTGCGATACGTCCTTGCAGTTGACTACATACAAACTATGCTTTTTGAGCATCTTCTTCTGTTGCAATCCACTGAGAAATTACTGCGTTGTAAGAAAAGAAATCTTCGTCTTTGAAGAAAATTTTCAATTCGCGTTCTGCAGCACTTTTGTCTTCAGAACTGTGTATTAAGTTGTAGCTGGTAGATACACCATAATCTCCACGGATCGTACCTGGCTCCGCTTTCATTCCGAAAGTAGCTCCTGTCATTTTGCGGCAAATACCAACAGCTCCCGCACCTTCCATTGCAATCGCAATAATCGGGTGAGAGGTCATGAATTCACTCAAAGACGGGAAGAAAGGCTTGTCGACTAAGTCTTTATAGTGTTCTTTCGCCATGTCTTCGGTCATCTGCATCATTTTTAATCCTGCGATTTTCATTCCCTTATTTTCAAATCGCTGTAATATAGTTCCCACTAATTGTCTTTGAATAGCATCTGGTTTAATTAGAATTAGAGTTCTTTCCATTTTTAACCTTTCTAAATATCATGTTTGAGATTGTGGAGACTGTTAAGTTTTGTTTCGTCACGTCTTTATAAAGATTAACTTTCGAGTCTCGCAAAGTGTTGTTTCGCCAACAAAGATACATTTTGCAATAGCACAGCTGTCGTTACCAAACCAACACCACCGGGGACAGGGGTTAACCATGATGCGACATTCATCGCCGAATCGTAGTGCACATCCCCAACAATCAAACGCGATTTTTTTCCGTTTTGTTCTTTTTCTACCAGGTTAATACCCACATCAATAACAACAGCACCTTCTTTTAGCATTTCACCGTGAATTAGGTTTGCTTTTCCGGCAGCAACAATAACCACGTCTGCTCGTTTGGTGTGCAGGGCTAAGTTTTGTGTTGCGATGTGACAGCAGGTAGGTGTTGGAGACTTGTTCGTCGATTCAAGCAACATAAGAAGCAAAGGTTGTCCAATAATAGGACTTCGTGAAATAACAACAACTTCTTTTCCGGCAAGGTCGTAATCAATGCTCTTAATAAGAAGCATCACCGCTTTGGGTGTGCAAGGAACGATAGAGGAATTATCATAGAATAGTTTTCCCATATTTGTCGGAGAGATACCTTCGACATCTTTTAGATGTGAGATACTTGCTATTAAGCTATTTTTGTCAATATGATCGGGGACAGGTACAAAAACCATAATACCCGTGACATTTGGGTCGTTGTTTAATTTGACGATATAGTCGATGGCTTCTTCCTGAGAAGTCGAAGCGGGAAACTTAACCAATTCAAATAAAATACCCACCGCTTTGCAAGCAGACTCCTGAATTTTGGCGTACGATAATGCTCCGCTATCAGAACCTATAAGAAGCGATACAAGTCTAGGAGGAGAAGGAAAACAGGAAATATCTTTTTTGACCTGTTGCATAATACTAGCGGACAAAAATTTACCTTCCAACTGTTTTGCTACCATTCCTTTGTTTCCTTCCACACTTTAAATTTACGTAATTTTTCAGGTAACTGTCAAAGCATACAAATGCTCATCAAGCCATTTAGGTCATGTCTACCTCATCATCGTACACTCAAACTACGCGAAACAAATTGCAAATGAAAATAAGTAACGCTTAGTGTTTGTGAGGGCTTGACAGCGAATGAAGTTTGATGACATGCTCTAATGGTAAACTTCAAAGTATAACCTTACTTTCCCACATTGCAAGTGAATTTGACAAGTTTTTGTCGTGACAAACCAAACAAAATAAGTTAATATCCGTCACCTTATCCACGAAATAAATAATCAAGGCTTTCTTTGCCTTTGAAATAATAGTAAAATATTTGCTATACAACTGTAATATTGTATACATTTTTGCTGCGCATTCTATTACTACTACCCAAAAATTCCACTAGGAGTACAACATGTATTTTTTAGATATTATTTGGAATGTAGACCCCATTATTTTTCAAGCTGGTCCATTTCAAATACGCTACTATGGTCTTTTATTTGCCTCGGGCATTTTTATTGGTTATTTGCATTGGCGGCAGCAAATGATGACGCGTTTGGGTTATGAAGAAGATGTGGCCGAAGATTTTGTTATGTGGGGTTTTTTCGCCATACTCATCGGAGCGCGTTTAGGGCACTGTCTGTTTTATGATCCCGTATACTTCTTATCGAACCCTCTCGAAATTTTAAAAATATACAAAGGGGGATTGGCAAGCCATGGGGCGACACTGGCACTGATTTTAGTCCTATTTCGCCATCATAGGGTCTACAAAATACCATTTCGCGATGTTCTCGATTCGCTGACACTTTCTGCGGGAATTTGTGGTATCACGATTCGCCTTGGTAATTTTATGAATAGCGAGTTAGTCGGTCGTGTTACCGATGCTCCTTGGGGAATAAAGTTTCCCATACATGCCGAAATGATGAACGTTCCTTTAGAAGCGCGCCATCCTTCGCAGCTATACGAAGTACTTTTGGGGGTGATCGTATACATAACCTTACTTTTGATAGACCAACGTTACAAAAACAAGGGCAAACGTCCTCGTGGTTTACTCATCAGTGCCTTCTTTCTCGTGTACTTTATTGGACGCTTTATTGTCGAGTATTTTAAAGAGTACCAGGTTCTTACCTCGGGGTTAACCATGGGACAATGGTTGAGCGTACCGTTTGTGATTGCCGGTTTATACATGTTGCTAAACGTAATCACCGCTCCAGAATACGCAGAGAAAAAACTTCCCAAAGAGGAAAAGAAAGAACAAAAAGACACCAAAGACAACAGCAAAAAAAAGAAAAACAAAAACAAAAATAAAAAGAAGAACAAATCGTAGAGAACAAAATTAGGGTGTGTTGTAGCATACCCTATCACTATTTATAGAAAGTCACAAAATGCCTGCTACATTAGATCTATATAAAATGTATGAGACTTTAACAACCGAAGAACAGCAGATTTGGCAAGCGGCGCAGAATTTTGTCGACAAAGAGTTTATGCCAATCATTTCTGCACACCATCGCGACGCCACATTTCCCGTTGAGCTTATTCCCAAATTGGGAAAGCTGGGCTTTTTAGGCTCGCAACTTCCTGAAGAATATGGTTGTGCGGGAATCAACAACCGCGCCTATGGACTTATCATGCAAGAACTCGAACGCGGAGACAGTGCTTTACGCAGTGTTGCCAGTGTCCAAGGTGCACTTGTCATGTACCCCATTTGGCGTTATGGTTCGCAGCAACAAAAAGAGCACTGGCTTCCGCAACTTGCTGCGGGGGAAAAAGTAGGTTGTTTTGGTTTAACGGAGCCTGACTTTGGTTCGAATCCTGCGGGAATGCTCACCAACGCCAAGCCGCACAAAGATGGTTTTTTGCTCAACGGTAGCAAAATGTGGATCACCAACGGTAACATTGCCGATGTTGCGGTGGTATGGGCAAAATTAGATGGAAAAGTCCATGGATTTCTCGTTCCCAAGGATACTCCGGGGTTTACCGCTACCGAGATCAAGGGCAAATTTTCTCTTCGCGCCTCGATCACCTCGGAATTGAGCTTCAATGATTGCTTTATCCCTAAGGAAAATATGCTGCCGGAAGCGCAAGGTTTAAAAGCTCCGCTGTCGTGTTTGTCGCAAGCAAGATATGGAATTGCTTGGGGAGCGATCGGTTCCGCTTTAGCGACCTACCACTGCGCACTGGACTATTCCAAAACGCGTATCCAATTCGACAAACCCATCGCTAGCTTCCAATTGATCCAGCAGCAACTTGTGGAAATGGCTTCTGACATTACGCACGCGCAGCTCCTTGCATTTCGTCTTGCCGAACTCAAAGACCAAAAGCAAGTTCGTCCGGCGATGATTTCTCTTGCAAAGCGCAATAATGTTCGCATGGCCCTTAACACCGCCCGCACCGCACGTAACATACTTGCGGCAAACGGTATTGTCGACGAATATCCCATTATGCGTCATATGATGAATCTAGAGACTGTGATTACCTACGAAGGAACTCACGAAGTACACACATTAATTTTAGGGCAACATCTCACAGGAGTAAGTGCTTTTGAGTAAGCGTATCAGTAAACAAACGCTAAAAAAATTATTGGCGTGGTTTTGGGAAGTTCGCGAAGAGTATTTTTTCCGTGAAGAACGCAATCCATACCGCGTGTGGGTGTCCGAAGTCGTTTTGCAACAAACGCGTATACAGGCGGCTCTCAAACCGTTACAGCGTTTTTTTCACCACTTTCCCGATGTGGCATCGTTGGCAAATGCCTCAGAAGAGAAAGTGGTGTATGAATTTCGCGGTCTGGGATACTATTCACGTGCGCGAAATTTACGCAAAGGTGCTTTGTATTTAACGGAAAACTTCTCTGGAAAACTTCCCAAAACCTATGATGAATTGCTACAAGTACCGTCTATAGGCCCCTACACAGCAGCGGCAATTGCATCCATTTGTTTTGATTTGCCACACCCTGTGTGCGATGGCAACGTAAAGCGCGTTTTGCTACGTGTGAATAAATGGCCTTTAGTTCCTCGTGATCCGCAAACGGACAAAAAGTGTATACAGCAATTGCAAAAATTATACAAAGGTTTACCTGCCGGAGATACCAACGAAGCCATCATGGAGTTGGGTCAAAAAATCTGTACGCGCAGTAAACCAAAATGTGGCGATTGTCCAATCAGTGAGTACTGCAAGGCTTATGCTGAGGATGTGGTCAATGACTATCCCATGAAAGCGCAAAAGCCGCCCAAGGTAGATGTCAATTGGCATATCTTTATTGTCAAAAGAGGGGAAGACATTCTACTGCAACGCTGGAATGACTTTTACTTTTTAAAAAAGCAAGTGGCATTTCCTTCGTTACTGGAGTTTCCGCAAGACGGTATGCAAAAGTGTTCGTGGAGTGACAGCAAACACTCGGTATCGCAGTTGATCAAGAAATACGAGGCGCAACCACTAAAAACGCTGAAGCACGGTATTACCAAGCATCGTATTTCCATTTTCCCGCATGTCATTTCTAGT
Organism: Candidatus Uabimicrobium amorphum; assembly: GCF_009002475.1. GTDB lineage: Bacteria > Planctomycetota > Uabimicrobiia > Uabimicrobiales > Uabimicrobiaceae > Uabimicrobium > Uabimicrobium amorphum. The sequence continues at coordinate 6,112,230 of NZ_AP019860.1, read as the reverse complement.
AAAACATGGGAAAAGAATACCAACAAAAATACATTGCTGTGGACTCCGCAACAACAAGTACCGGAATATTTGGTTTCTTCAGCACTGAATAAAATTTGGAAGTCTTTTGCAAATTCGGAGAATTTACATGACGAAAATACTTGATCGCTATGTCATCTCTTCCATGCTATTGTCTTTTTGTATTTGTATGATGACGATTATGTGCTTTTTTATCGTCGTAGATTTATTTGAAAATTTTCATCGATTTTCCACATATGTAGAAAGAACCAACGAAGCGGCGCAGGAGACAGGAAAACAGCAACAAAGTCTCATATCGATCATTGTCAGCCACTACATGTACTTGTCTCCGATGATTTTGTACTATTTCACCCCGCTAATTACAGTGATTGCAACGGTATTTACCTTATTGCGCATGATGCGCAGTAGGGAACTCGTTATCTTGCAAACAACGAGTCTTTCCAACTATCGTATCGCGCTTCCCTTTGTGGTGTTCGCGATCCTTATTGCCGGGGGAATGGTCTACACCCAAGAATATTTGCTCCCCGCAATCGGCGATGAAATCATCTCGACAAACAAAATTCGCAAAGGGCGAAGAGTTCGTTCTGCTTCTCAATACAAAGACAATAAACAGCGCGTGTTTTACATTGCGATTATCAATCCTCTCACGCAAAAAATATACGATGTTCGCGTCACGCAGTTCCAAAAAGAAAACTATATTCCCGAAAAAGTCATCGAAGCGAAAATCGGACAGTGGGAAAACGATACCCTGGTATTGTACAAAGGAACGATCGTCAACTATGAAACAAATGAAGAGTCGATCATCACCAAAGATGGATACAAACTAGACACCGATTTAACTCTCTATAAATTGCTCACCCCGGATAAAAATCTCGATGTTTTGCGTTACGCACAACTCAGAGATCTTTACAAATCCTATCGAAACCCCGGAGCACTGGTGACCATGTACAATCGTTGGACAACACCGATTAGTATTATTTTTTTAGTGCTACTAACCGTCGCCGTCATCCTGCACAGTGCCATTGAAAATTTCCCACAGAAAATCATTGTGTGCATCATATTAACGCTGATATTTTACTGCATTAATTTTTTGTGTTTGGGTATGGGGAAAAAAGAGCTGCTCACCCCGTTATTTGCCGCGAGTTTTCCCATCATATTGCTAGGTTCTGCTGGCGTAGCAACCATTATCACTGCCAATTAAATTCGCAGCAGAGAAGGGTATTTTTATGAAGGAAAGTATATGAAATCACTCATGTCATTTGTCATGTTATCCCTTGTAGTTACCAGTTTGTGTGGCCAAGAGTTTACGCGTCAGGACTATTTACGAGGAAGTATCACCGCCGCGCGAAAGTGGTGGGATGTACAGCATTATCATTTACAAATAGTCGTTGATCCCGAAAAGAAGTATATCTCTGGTTCAAATCTCATGCGTTACAAAGTTTTGTCTCCGTACCACGAACTGCAAATAGAAATGCAGCAACCGATGAAAATAACACGCGTCTTACAAGACGGAGAGGAACTGAGTATACGTCAAGAGGGATTTTCGCATTTTATTGCGCTAAAAAAACCACAAACTGTCGATGCGGTGAATGAGATTTTGATCGAATATTCGGGCTATCCCCAAGAGAGTAAGATGCCACCGTGGGAGGGCGGAATCACCTGGGGCAGAGATCTCAACGGCAAGCACTTTGTCGCGAGTTCATGCCAAACCGAAGGACCGAGTTTGTGGTGGCCGAACAAAGATCATCCTTACGACGAGGCCGAGAGTTTGGCGATGAGCGTTACCGTACCGGATGATCTAATGAACGTCTCCAACGGCCGTTTGCAAAAAATCGATCACGACAAAAAAGCCAAAACCAAGACCTTTCATTGGGTTGTCCAGAATCCGATCAATAGTTATGGCGTCAATATCAATATTGGCGACTATGTGCATTTCCACGAAAAGTACAACGGAGAAAAAGGACAACTTGATTGCGATTATTATGTACTTTCCTATAACTTAGAAAAAGCCAAAGAGCACTTTAAAGATGTGCCGCGAATGTTAGAGGCATTTGAACACTGGTTTGGACCATATCCTTTCTATGAAGATGGCTATAAATTGGTAGAGGTTCCGTATCTGGGAATGGAACACCAAAGTTCGGTCACCTATGGCAATGGCTACCTAAAGGGCTACAAAGGCAGAGATTTTAGCGGATCTGGCTGGGGATTGAAGTTCGACTTTATCATCATACATGAAAGTGGCCATGAGTGGTTTGCCAATAATATCACTTCGCAAGATGTCGCGGATTTGTGGATTCACGAAAGTTTTACCAACTATTCGGAAAGCCTATTTGTCGACTATCATTATGGCAAAAAAGCTGGTAGCGAATATGTAATTGGCTCACGAACCAGAATTCGCAATCAAAAAACCATCATCGGTCCATACAATGTTTATAAAACCGGTGATGACATTTACTTCAAGGGAGCAAATTTCTTGCATACCATTCGCCAAATCATCGATGACGACAAGGTATGGCGTGAGATCTTGCGCGGGCTCAATCGCGATTTTTATCACCAAACGGTTCGCACCGAGCAAATAGAAGACTATATCAACAAGCGCACCAAAATGGATTTACGCTATATTTTTGATCAATACCTACGCGATATACGCATTCCTAATTTCGAATACTATGTTCGCGATGGAAGACTATTCTATCGTTGGGCAAATACCATTGCCATGTTCAATATGCCACTGCGTGTTTCTTTCGGTGATGGAAAATCACTATGGTTAGATCCCATCACCTCATGGCGTAGTATGGCATTGCCAAAGTCATTTCGCCAGCTAAAGGCCGATAAAAACTTTTACATTTCCACGCAAAATATTTTAGAAGATAACTAAACTCATAAGGGTTGTTTTTTTGTAAAATACATAGAAAAAAGAGATAAGACAACCAGTAATTACAACTCATTCAGGTTGTCATCCCTGGCTTGACCAGGGATCCAGACGTTTTCAAGTCGACTTTGAGTCATGGATTCCTGCTTTCGCAGGAATGACACCTGGGATAACTAGGAGAGACCATGAACGAAAACGGTTGGAATAAATGGGGATGGTTTGGAGGGGTGATTGGGAGTAGTCTATGGATGTACCTTCTCGCCGCGGAAATGCTGTGGAGTGGCCAGACATACTTGCACCCTATTATTGGATTTAACATCGCTCTTTGTGTAACAGCTCTGGGAATTTTACTATGGCGTTGGCGTACCAATCTTTCGGTTAGCCAAGCGATGCGCTTGTTTGTGTTGGCTCTTTTTCCGGCGACATTGTGTTTGCTGGTACTCAGAAGTACTAGTGAACTGGGTATTCTCCACCAGTATTATTGGTCGATGTTGTTTGCGTTTTCCTTTTTATTTGTGCAATTTGCCTATGTCGGAAACTACGGTCCTTTTGCCAAAAAACGCGAGCTATTGTGCAAATTCACCGATGAGCCCTTAGACAAAGACGCACGTTGTGAAAATCAGATGATTGCCATCCAGCAAACCCAACAACACAAAAAAACCTTCTCCTTATTTCACTACGATTGTGCGACATCACTTGCCGACAGTATGATCATTTACGAAGCTTATATCAAAAGCGAAAACGTCGAAGAAGCATACCTGGAAATGTGGGCCGTGTTTGACAACGGCCAAAAATATTTTTCACGCGGTGTGAATAGTCCCATTCGCGGAACGCAGGATTGGCAAAGATTTTCCATTCCGTTTTTCCTTAGCCGCAAACAAAGTCCGAGTGCGATCGAATTGAATATTGTCATTTCCGGCATAGGTAATATCTATATCAAAGACATCGCCTTGCACTGTCGTCGTGCGCTGCGCTCATAAGGGTACTTTTTTATGGCGTACTTCGATCGCGAAAAACGCGAAATATGGGTTCGTATTGCTTATTGTGGACCCGCGTCATCGGGAAAGACGACCAATTTACAATCATTATATGACCATACACCGATAGAAGAACGTACGGATTGGCATGATGTGCATGGCGTACCAAGTGTATGCGTTCGTTATCCGATGGAGATCATAGAGGCCATCCACGCCATGGACATCATCGACACCAAGTTACAACTTTTCGTTTTGCAACCAGATATGGAAGAATCTCTGCGAAAGAAAGTCTTGCAAACAGTAGATGGTGTCATATTTGTCGCAGACAGCCGTAAAAGTCAACTACGAAAAAATTTCGCAGCGTTACAAAAGTTAGAACAGGAACTGGACCTCTACGGAGAAGACATTCTCGATATTTTGAAGGTCATCCAGTGGAATAAGCGAGACCTCAAAGACGCTTGTGAAATAGAGGAACTGCAAAGAGCGATCAACTATTATGGTTTTTATTCAACGCTTGCCAACGCCACAACGGCATACGGTGTTTTTGATACGATGAAAATGTGTTTAAAGCGCCTATATGGAAAAATCATGAACGAAGTGCGACGCGATATACGCGATCAACAGCAAGGAAAAACACTACAACAAATAGATCAACAAACACGATACGAAGGGTGTACGTTTCATCTTGAAAACAAAGTAAGATTTGAAAATGGCGAATTTCACAACTGTAGTTTCTACGGCAATAAAGCACAGATCGCGTTTTTCGGACGTTGCGAACTCACCAATTGCGACTTCTCGGGAGACTACGAAGTGAATTTTCGGCAAGAAAGATTGCTATGCGCCCCACCATGGATGTTTGATGCCACTTTTCTCAATAGTATGGTCTTGTCGCACAACAGAATTAGGGATATTCCCATTGAGATAGGTAGATTACGCAACCTTACCCACCTAGACCTCAGTAAAAACTTTCTGTGTCATCTACCCGCCTCTATAAAAAGATTACAAAATCTCCAGTTTATGAACCTGACAGAAAACAGCATAGATAAACAACATAAAAACTGGCTTACTTCACAGTTACCTAACTGTGAAATTCATTTTTAGTTGGTTTCCAACACTAGGAGTTATCTATGAAGATCTCATGTTTATTTATGTTGCTGTTGTTACCTCTTTGTGCACAAAATCTCAAAGTAAAGGTAGATCCGCGCGTAGAATTGTGCTCCATCGTATGTCATCTTGCCGATTATCCGGAATACAACCGTGTGTTTCACAAAACATATGCCGCGAAGGTGAACGACTATTTTAAAAATTTTCGCAACCACAGCGCCATACAACTCGCGCGACAATTGCGTCAAAATTTTGGGATTTCCTACAACGCGCCTATGGATATCGCGGCACATATGAATATGGATTTTACCGTTTCAAATACCACTTTGCCCAACGCGCAAATGGACAAACGCTGGAATAGTAAAATCATTCATACCTTCACAAAAGCACTCCAAGAATTTGCGCAACACACAAATTTCACGAAGTTTTTCCAAAAAAACCAAGGTCTATACTCCAAAGTTTGCGCACGATTACAACAAACACTCGACACTTACTGTAAACACAACTGGGTGACGGAGTTTTTTGCCACCAAAGCCACGCCATTTCACGTTGTGGTCAATATTATTGGTGGGCCAATGAACTATGCCACGCGTTACAAAGACAAAACAACTCTACATGTATACAGTATCATGGGAGTGTGGAACATCGACAAAAACGGCGACGCGATCTTTCCTGCCACGGTGGTACCGTTTATTATCCATGAATTTTGTCACACATATGTAAATCCCTTGGTCGACGAACATCAAAAACAATTGCAAAAACCCGCGCAAAAGTTATTCAGTTACACAGCACAAGCCATGCGTCGTCAAGCATACAGTGAATGGCAATACATGATCTATGAATCTATTGTACGCGCGTGTGTGATTCGTTATGTTCACGACAATAGTGGCAACGCACAACTGCTCATTCACCAGGAAAGAAACAGAGGTTTTCTATGGATAGAAGATCTAGTCACCCTTCTCCACAAATACGACCGAAAACAGTACCAAAATTTTGCGCAATTTTTCCCGCAAATCGTGGCCTTTTTTCACAAATGGTCACTGAAAATAGATGAACTGCAACAAAAAACCCCTAAAATCATTCGTACTTCTCCTGTAAATGGTAGCAAAGACGTTTCTGCCACTTTAGACAAAATAGTCATTGTCTTCGATCGGCCCATGCGCAATTTTTCATGGTCGGTTATGAAAACCACACTTCCCTTTCCTCCACTCACAGGTAATGTCTATTACAATGAAAACCATACGATTTTCACCATGCCCGTTCAACTGCAAAGTGGTCAGAAATACGGTTTCGCCCTAAATTCTCAAGGACAACGGGGCTTCATTAGTAAAGAAGGTGTACCTCTTGCTCCCATATTTTTCACTTTTTCGACAAAGTAGATCGCAGCGATATACACGAAATTTTTTGAACAAAAAAATTTTTTCGCCTTGACCCTGACGTTACGTCATAGCGTATAGTTCGTTTGTGGAGGAAAAAATATGTTTTATAAAGTAAAAGAAGTGGCGGAGATAACAGGAGTCACCGTACGAACCTTACACCATTACGATCGCATTGGTCTGTTGACACCCGCACAAACTTCGCAAGCAGGATATAGACTTTACAGCGAAGACAATCTCGAAAAATTGCAACAAATTCTGTTTTTTCGCGAAATAGATTTTCGTTTACAAGAGATCAAAGATATTTTGCATTCTCCGAATTTTGATCGCGAACAAGCGTTAAAGATGCACAAAAATTTTCTCCTGCAAAAGAAAAAGCGCCTGGAGAAAATACTGGGTACCATAGAGCAAACGCTATCGGCGATTCACAACAATACCAAGTTAGAAAAACAAGATCTTTTTGGAGGTTTAGAAATGGAGACTATTCGTAAACACAAAGCGCTATACGCCAAAGAGGTGAAAAAAAGATGGGGAAAAACGAACGCTTACAAAGACAGCGAACGCAAAACTTCGCAATACACAGCGCAAGACTGGCAAAATATCCAAGAGCAAATGTCGGGAATTTATCAAAAGGTAATCGCTCATATGCCGCAAGGTGCGAAAGACAACAATGTACAAGAGGCCGTTGCCGCGCTACGGGAAAGTTTCTGTCAGTACTTTTACAACTGCACTCCGGAAATCTTTCGTGGATTGGGAGAAATGTATATAAGTGACCCACGCTTCACCGCGTATTTTGAAGATATGCAAAGCGGGCTAGCGCAGTTCTTGTACGAAGCCATTGTCGTATACTGTGATGATTTGAATGAAGTGTAAAGTCATGTAATTCTCTTAAAACAAAGCTTTTACATTCAAGTGTTGCACCGATTTTTCGTGACCGTGACCGTGACCTTGACCGTAGTCGTGATCGTTACCGTAGTCCGTAGTCGTAATCGTTACCGTAGTCCGTAGTCGTAATCGTTACCGTAGTCCGTAGTCGTAATCGTTACCGTAGTCGTAACCGATTTTTTCGGTCAAGGTCACGGTCCAATGCCATTGACTTAAGAGGTAAGTGTAAAACCCAAAAAGGTTTACAATACTTGTCATCCCGTACCCAAAAAACAAAGTTTTTTGGAAAGATACGGGATCCAGCAATATAAAGTCGACTTCTGTTCGTGGATCCCTGATCAAGTCAGGGATGAACGCCCGCTGAGGTAAGCCTCAGTTTTATTGAGCCGGAACTACCACAAGGTGTCATTCCTGCGAACGCAGGAATCCAGCAATGTAAAGTTGACTTGTAAACGCCTGGATCCCTTATCAAGTAAGGGATGACACCCTGAGGGAACTTCTAGTTCCAGAGAACACGGTAAGGTAAGCTTATCATTAAAAAGTATTTACGCTTAAGTCAATGGCATTGAAGGTCACGGTCACGGCGACGATTATGGCTACGGTGACGATTACGATTTTCATAATTCACATCAACGTCAGAGTCAGCGGCGATTAGCCGCTGGAGAGGGCATCGCACACTAGCATATATCTATACGACCACCGTTCTACTCACTTTCCATTATCGGTAAATTTGTTTACAAATGGAATGGCATGGTAATTATGGCAAGATGTACAATTTTCCCCCACAACATTGTGATTATGGCATTTGCTACATAAATCTTTCTCTATAAATTGAAATTCATTCATGAATTTTTTGGGGTCTTTATTCTCATAAGACATGTCATAGGTAGATTTATCAAAATCTTTTTTGTTCAAAATATGACATGAAGAACAATCCATTTGCGCCAAAATGTGTGGTCGATGTGAAAAACGTGTAAATTTTGGTGAATACTTCGGCAAGCTGGATTTCCAATTGATTTTCAACACGGAATTGCGATCTTCCGATTTCTCCACACTGTGGCACTTCAAACAGCGATTTAATGCGTTCATCACATAGTGAGTATTGCCGTCAAAGTTGTTTCCGGGACCTACTTTATCCATGTTATAAGTTTTTGCCATTAAATCTAACCATGCCTTCATCATCGAATCGCGGTGTTTTCTGGGGCGATATCTCAAGGTATAATCACTAAAGTACCAGCCGGTGGGTAGCTCTTTCTCTTCAAACTCAAAAGCGCGAAATCGTTCTTTGTGTTTCGGATGAATTGGCGGAAGAATACGAGATCGAATGACTTGCAGCATATTGGACGCATCAGGAAATAAATCATGCAAAAGTTCATCACTCATTGACACTTTAAGAACTTTCTGCAAACGCTTTTTTAAAGCCGAATTATCTTCGTCCGCAATTTCGTCGCAAAGACGTTTGATCATCATGACATATGCATTTATTGCCTGTATTTCATTCCTGTCTTCCTCCTCCGGAGACTCGGCAATAAGATCGAAAAGATATGTCTCTAAATATTCATTGATGTCGTTGTTGTCAAGTTCTTTGTCTTTTGACAACAACAGACGCATAAAATCGGTAGCCTCTCCCATTTCCTCTTCATCTATAGACGGCCATTTTTTAAATTTGGGACGCATTTTAAGCTCTTTGGAGTACGCGTAAAAATCTTCGATGAGAAAGCCGGGAAAGCGTATCACATCAATATCTTGTTCGTACTTTAAAATGTCATTGTCGTGACACTGTGCGCACGTTTGCTCAAACGTTTTTGTCTTCATCAACTGTCCGTCATTGTTAAGTACATGGCATGCATTGCACTTGTCAGGTATGTTTTCTACCCCCTCGTCTTTTTTATGTGTAAAATAGTCTTCAAAATGCGTTGCGTGATCAAACATAATGTTTGTGCGTCGTTTATAAGGATATCGCGCGAATTCAGGATGAGCTGAAGAAAAGTTTGCGAATTTTTGTTGGTGGCACGTTTGGCATTTGCGGTCATTTAACTTGGTTAGGTCAAAATTACGTCCTTGATGTTCCTGATGACATGTGGCGCACGCCGCTTGGGGGAAATCATTCGCTCTTTGCGCAAAAGGACCGTAATTGCGTTTCGCAATCGTGCGAAAGTACTCATTTGGCAGTCCGTGAACATTTAGTTTCGTCCCGCGATCGGCTTGTTCGTGGCACACAATACACTGTAATGCGTCGCCCCGTGGATTCTTTTGTTGGGTGTGACACGCATGACAACTTTGCTCACCATTGTGAATCGCCGCATGTGCAGAGGTTAATTGCCCTAACTGCGAAAAGTGAAAACCTATTGCAATAATCATTACAATGATCGCAATACCAATAGAAGATATTTTCATTGTGTTGTTTCCCTCTCTAGAAAATATTTGTTCCTGTTTTTTTATGCGAAAATATCAAATCGTTTTTTGATGACATAGAGGTTAAGATTAGCTTTTTGTAATTTTATATAGTAATCATTCTAAAAGATTTTTACAATCACTGTTTATGCCTGGTGCTCTTAGTAAAAACACTCAAAAGTGATATGATAAAGTTCAGGAGATAAAAAATAATTATGGAAAGATAAAGAATCGGAAAGCATACCAAGCAAAAAGATTTACGATAAATTTGTTTTATAGAGGCAATGATGAATGACTTTACAGACTTCAAAAAATGGCAATTACAAGACGGTAGTGTGCTAGATACGCGTCAAATTTTCGCAAAGATCCTGGCAAATGAAATAGACACATCGGTTATGTGCCGCAGTGAAAAAGATGATTGGCAACCGTTGAAGGTGAGGTTTTCGATTATTGGTCGCTACGGCATATTAAAAGAGCTCGGACAGGGTGCTTTTGGTAAGGTTTATCTGGCCTTTGATGCTAGACAGACCAAAAGTGGTAAAACGGGTCGACTGGTGGCCATAAAAAGACCGACAAAGAATGTACTGGATCAATATGCACGCCAAGCCGGAAAACACGGAACAGAGGGACAAATGTTTTCACGGATGGCCATTGGACAAGCGTTTTCGCAAGAAGCACTGCTAACTGCACGATTGGCGTTAAATCCCTATGTTGTCAAAGTTCTAGATCATGATGTATCTGTACCGTACATGGTGTTGGAATTTTGCAATGGTGGTTCTTTGGCAGAGCGAATGACGAAACCATATACGACCGAAGACGTTTATAAATGGGCGTATGAAATTGCCAGTGCATTGTTGGCTGCCCACAGCCTAACACCTGACAATATGATCCATCGCGATTTAAAACCACAAAACATTTTACTCAGTGATGGCGTGATTAAGGTTTCTGATTTTGGAACCGCGAAAATGACATATGAGTCCGAGTCATTGCGTTCACTAGAGGGAGGTTACACACCTAAATATGCTGCTCCTGAAGCCTTAAATGGCAAGGCCTATCCCGCGACAGATATGTGGTCTTTTGCAGTCATATTGTACCGTTTAATTAGTGGTCATTTTCCGTTTACCGGGGACAGTATGGTGCAGTTGATGAAACGAATCAGCTGTGATGAAGCGGTATCCTTATTCGAAACACGTAAATTAAATGTTGCGGATGGTGTTTGCCAGTTAGTGGATGCTTGCCTACAAAAAGATCCTGCGCAACGACCGTCGTCCAAGAAATGCGCGGATTTTTTCGCGAATTATATCGGAGCGAACAAATCTACTCCTGGTTCACAATCGGCAACCGCAAGTGAACGCCATGTGAGACGCGCAAAGCCTAAATTTCCACATAAAGAAACATCGAGGCCGCGACGTAAGCGCCCGGCATCATCCCCCAAAAAACCTTCGCGTAATTTGGCTCTAATTGCTTTATCAATTGCAATGATCGTCGCGACCATCATTCTTTATTCATGGTTGACGCGAACACCACCGCAGAGTACCGACAGCAAAACAGCTTTACAAAAACCCGTACAACAAATAGAAGGTTTTGATTTTTTAGAGGAAAAAAGTTATTCCGCCGGTGGTCAAACTCATGTGGTGCACGAGTATCGTCATCAGAAAACAAATATGATATTCGTGTTACTTCCCGGTGGCGTTTTTACCATGGGAGACAATAAACATAAGCCTACACGCAAAGTAGAGCTAGGATCTTTTTTGATGTCCAAATATGAAGTCACGCAAGAGGTTTACCAACGCTTCATGGGGCATAATTTCTCTAATTTTAAAGGCACGAACAAACCTGTAGAAAAAGTTACCTGGCATCAGGCAAAAGAATTTTGCAAAAAAACCCAACTGTCTTTACCAACAGAGGCACAATGGGAATATGCCTGTCGCGCGGGAACGACGACAACCTACTATTGGGGAAAAGCCGATGCGAACGAGTATTGTTGGTATGACGCGAACTCTAACCAGCAAACACATAAAGTGGGACAAAAAAAACCGAACGCTTTTGGCTTATTTGATATGAACGGTAACGTATGGGAGTGGTGTAACGATTGGTTAGGAGACTATCCCGCGAAATATGAAATAGATCCCACAGGTAGTAGAAATGGCTCTTCACGTATATATCGCGGAGGTGGTTATCGCAATGGACGCGGCGAAGAGTATTATGAAGTACGCGGTTTAGAATATATTACAGTGGCTTACCGCGGTGCAAATCCACCAAGCAATTTTTATGAAAATCTTGGTTTTCGCGTTTGCAAACTAGTTTCTCCTGCACAGCGTTTTGTGATGATTGCAGGAGGGGTTATTTGGGATAAAAAGACCAATCTACAATGGTATGTTTCCTCTGGCGATAGAAATTTTTCTGGTGCAAAACGTTTTATTAATGATTTACCAGGTGGTGGTTGGCGTTTACCAACAGTCGAAGAGTTTCGAACCATCAGTAAAGATTCCAAGAGTCGTCCGGGAAAGAAAGAACCATTTGCTATATTTAACGCGAGTGCCAGACTACCATGGATTGAAAAGGGCGGTGTTCCGCACTTTTTGGATCTAGGAAATTTTACTGTTGGCAGAGCCAATGCTGAAGCAAATCACCAAACGTTTGCGGTACGCAACAAACCGCCACGGTAGGACACCTTTTGAGATACAAATTAGTGCTCCGCGTTAGGTTGTAGGTAGACATATCTACCAAGCTAAATCTTTCGTTTTGACGCCCACATCGCTTGTAAGGCGATGTGGGCATTCCAATAAATCCTATTCACTTGTGTACATTCTCTAACAAAATCGGATAAGAATCACCGATACTCCAGTACGCCAAATCACTCCATTCACCATCGCTTTGCTTCGTACGACGTAGAGTAATACTATACACTAAAGTCTTGTTGTTATGAGTTTTGCACATCCACGCTTCTATGTAGCGATATGTTCCATAAACCCAGCGGTGATGACGCCATCGCGCCTCTGTTTTTTCACTCCAATCACTGCGAATTACGACGCGTTCTATGCGATGTCCTGGAAATTGCTTCGTGCATATTTGTGAAATTTGTTCCGCTATACCGGACCATTTCATTCCCGCGTATTTCGTAGCGGGGATTTTAGCATTTTGTAAACGCAGTCGTTCGTCAGAAATGACTTGGTCTTGTAATTTAGCCGCGAGTTTTTGTAGTTGAAAGGCCTGTTCTTGGTACTTGGCAACTAAGTCTAAATGCGCTTTAAAATGCGCGTTATTACTAGACAAAACCTTGATAATTGCCAGACGTTTTTCGATATTTGTTGCTTGTTCTTTTATACTGCCCGCATACGATTTTTTTTGCCATGATACGCGTGATTTTTCGACCAATTTCTTGTAGTTATCTGCGCTGGACAAGAATATTTGTATGTCGTTAAAATGTTCGGCGCTAACGGCATTTACACGGTTTTGCCAATCTTGCGAAAGCCCTTCGATTAGACGACAATAGGTTTCAATATCACCTCCCACTCCCAAACCAGAGAGCGCTTGCGGGGAAACTTGTTGGCGAATATGGGCGACTATTTCCCGCGCGTCTATCAAACTGCGGTTCATGTTGTCTGTTACTTCGCGTACATAGTCGACATCCTGTTTACTGGCAGATAAATAACTCGCAGAAGACCATGCTTTCTTTAAAAGATTGTGATATTGCTCCACTACCTTTCGTAGCTTTTGCAAATCTTGTTGTTCTCCTTTGTAGTTGTTTGTCGCGGTTGTCTGACTTTTGATTGCAGGAGGGGCTTGCAATGTCTGCATCTTGCGATAAATGTCTTCCATCTTATGTTTTGTTTTTTGTAATTTTGGGTGATTTTTGTCGATACGTCCTTTGTTCCACTCGAACATTTGTTTCCAATGTTTTTCGGCTTCGGTTACGTATTTTTTCATGTAGCGCAATTTGTATTTATTGTCGTAGCTAGAACTTAGGTTATAAGAGTTTTGTGCTTTTTGGATATACTTCTCTACTTTTTCTAGTTTTATCCTTACCATTAGGTGTAAATCTTGTGCGTGTAAAGCGCACGCCAGCATAAAACAAAAGACGGGTATTTTCATTTTCATCTTGTCATTTCCTTAACTATGTGCAAAAATTTTTGAAATTTTGTAAAACATGTTGGTTCACTACAAGGTTTTCTCAACTACGGTTGAGTAGAAATTTTTATAGAGTTTGTTGAGATGAAAAAAATACCCAAAAGAATACATTTTTCGACACCCATTATAGGTAGTTCTATACCGCAAGGCCTAGATATAGAAGAGCTTTTCGTTTGTATTTGGCCACAACAAGTCAACATAGCAGAGCGTGTGGATTTGATTGTCGTTTGCGATGAGGAAAATGAAAAAGGCATACAGGTAAAGTTTCATGATCCACCTGCGCGGGAGCAAACTCTACTTTTTGATAAAAAAGCCGATTTCTTGCGTGTGAATCAAGAGCCATTACTAGGTGTCAGCAAAGGTGGTTTTTTTAAGTGTCGTTCTTGTGAAAAAGACACAACTTTGTTCGTTGGGGATTACAAAAAACAACAAAAGTTCAAAGAAATGTTGTGCAAAATCGCGCTTTCTCCCAACACTATGGAAAAGTTAGATGATTATCTAAAAGAGACATTTTCTGCGATTAACTATAAACAAAGCTATTCTTTTGCCGTGTATGTAAAGGCTGATTTTACCTTCGAGGAAGATTGTTACTTTATTGATCGCCAATTGCTACCAACTCCTGATTTACCTGTGTATGGAGTCATGGCATTTGTTCCTGCGAAAAAAAGTCCTCCCAAAAAAGGAACAAAGGTTTGGAACCCCAAGTGGGTAGAAGACATTGGCGAAGAACACAATATCGAAATTGTCGAAGATTATAACGAAGAGACCTTTAACAAGATGCTCGATATCACGATCGAAAAATTTCTAACGCCTATGTTGCAGGCATCTTCCTCTAGCTCTTACGTCAAAGATGTGTTGGATGCCGAAAATTTGCCTAGCGACAGTGAAACATGTCAAAAAGTATTGGATAGATTACTAGGTTTTATCCTTGCCAAAGGAAGTGAAAGTGAACATTGAGAAGATTTTAAGTGCTGATTGTCGTCATTTTGAAGCAAAGATGTTTGTGTTCTCTATTGTCGAAGAGTGGACGCCCGTGAATAGACACCAGAAGATTCTTCAACATTTTTGTGCGCAACTACCTACATCATATGAAACACAATACTACCAAACTTTATTTCATCTTCTCACATGTCCATTTTGTTTAGCCAGAAGTCCCATTCTTCGCGAAAACACAACTCCCGATCTTTGGCGAATTTCGCAATGTGATTTTACACTTCCTCCAGATAGTCCTTCCTACCAAAAATTGCTTTACGAAAAACTTTATATGCGTTCGGGTATTCCTTTTATCTTTCGCCGCGGAGCTTGGGAAGAGCGCCAAATTCCTCAAATAAAGGCCGCTGGAATTTCTCAAGGATTTCCTTCTCAAATAAATTTACCACCGTTTCTATTAGAAAAATACGGAGAGATTTCTTTTAAGTTTACGATGACAAAACAAGGTCATATGGAAATTTCGCTAGAAGGAGGGAGTTTTGCGCTACGCAGTCGTATTCATATTGAGTTGGTGTATCAGGATCACCGTCGGGAAGTTTTATATGGCAAGGATGTCGCCATGGCCGGCGCTTGGAAAATTGAGCTAGAGAAAGTGGCGAGAATATCTTCTGTTATTATAGATTTTGAAGAGAGATAACAACATGTTGGAAATAGGTTTTCCCATTGATACAGGAAGTGATGAGCATCTTTATGTTGTGATGGTCACTTTACAAAAAGCGACTCATCATAGTTGTAAAGACGGTGGCATTTCAGCGCTTCGCGAAAATTCCGGTGCTTTTTATGTATTTGAACGCCTTTCTCCCGAAATGCAAAATCAATATAGTTTTCAGTTTGAGATACTCCCTCACCCAGGACCTGAGAGCACTCCCAAGAATATGTGTGACGTTGGGTATTCCGATGCACTTTGCTGTTTGTTGGCCACTTTTTTGTACAAAGCGCCTACAACAATTACAGGAAAAATTTTTGTCTCTTGCGCACTTGTGCCTCAAGAAAAGCAATTTGCTTTGCAAAATGTGATTTTAGAAAAAGTCACCAACGAGGACGAAACGTTATCCAAACAATCTCTGTATCACAAATGGTTGGCCGCTGTAAAAAATAACGCGCTGGCACTGGTCCTCCACAAATGTGATGCACAGCTTCTTTACCAAGAATTGTGTGATAGAGACATTGCCGCAATAAAGATACCTCTATCGCAAAAAGTATTCGCTAAGATCACAACACAAAAGCACGACAAACCCGTGATTATATCCTGCAATCGTAACGACTACACATTACTGAAGCAATCACTGCAAAACTCCAAACGGCCGAAACGACAAAACATTGCCATTCTTGTATTGTTTTTGTTACTCGCACCTTTGTTATGGATGGCAAACAAACGAAGTAACCACTTTGAGATTCCAGCGCAATTTACTTTTGTAAAAAGTACAACCTATACATGCGGTGAGGTCAAACACCAAATCGCAGAGTACGAACATCAACCAACAGGACTACAGTTTGTTCTCATTCCAGGTGGCAGTTTTATGATGGGAAGCGAAACAGGGTACAGCAATGAAGCTCCGCAACACTATGTGGAAGTTACCCCTTTTCTCATGTCCAAATACGAAGTAACGCAGCAAGTGTGGGAAAAGTTTATGGTCAATCGAGCACGAGATAAAAATCCACTGTTTCCCATCAACCAAGTTTCGTGGGACGATGCGCGAAAGTTTTGTGACACCGTCGGCTTGGATTTGCCAACAGCAAAGCAGTGGGAATATGCCTGTCGCGGAGGTACACAGACTTCTTTTTATTGGGGAGAAGATCCGCACAATATAAACGATTATGTGTGGTATAATATCTTACATACCATCAAGGGAAAACCCCAACAAGTACTCCATAAGGTTGGTCAAAAAAAACCAAATGCTTATGGCCTTTACGATATGTTGGGGAATGTTCAGGAATGGTGCCAGACAGAGTACTATCACTACTCGGGAAAGCCAGACACCGCTCCCAAGTTTGGCGACGGATCGTATCGCGAAATTCGCGGCGGAAGTTGGCGGAATGACAAAGTGAAAGATTGTCGTGTTTCGATGAGAATGAGGCGTTGGTCTTCGACTACCGACGAGGTAACGGGTTTTCGCGTAGTGTTTCCATTGACAAAATTATAAAATACACATTAGCCGCTCGAAAAATCAACACATACCTAAGCAGCTTTCACAAATTAATGTTCCATAGCACTCGCTTATAGGTCACATTCGCGAAGATTTACTTTCGCGAACGTGGCATTTTTCACTATTTATCTTCGACAATAACTCCACTAAATTCAGAGTCTAGTTTGTTCACTTTTTGACGCCATTCGTACTCTTTACTCTTCTTAGAGTACAAAAATTTTGCCTTCCCTTCATTTTTCATTCCTGGTTTTACTTGTAAATGCGTCAAGGCAAGATTTTCTTCGCTGTTAATAAACAGTAAATAATCCTTGTCTCCGTGAATTTTAATCTGTAATTTGTGATTTTGCCAATTACTGTCTGAGGTGTCGAAATTCAACATGGCAAAGCTTTTTGTATCACCATAGATAAAATGCTTGTTGGCCACACCGCTGGAAACAACTTCGTAGATAGGGTATGAGCCATTGTATTTGATTTTGTGTTTGGTGATAAAAGAATTGTGGACATCACCGCTGCAATAAATGACTCCCCCAATGTTGTTTTCCATAATGGTTTGAAATAATTTCGCACGTTCTTCTTCGTAGGCATACCAACCGTCGAAAGGATTTTCGGCAAGCACACTACCCGAAATAAGAACTTTAAACGAAGAGGTATTATTCATTTCGTCTTGTTTTTGCTGTGCTTTTAGCTCATTAGTGATCCATTCCAATTGCTTAGCGCCCAACATTGTTTTGCCAGAAAAAGGTTTGCTGCGGTAGTAACGGCCATCTAAAACAAAAAAATGTACATTTCCCCATGTGAAACGATAGAAAGTACCCAGAATGTCTTTGGTACCGTGTCCTGGATTTGTCCACCATACTTCACGGAAAGAAGCCAACGAATGTTCTTTACCTATCGCAGAGCCATCGGAATTATTTGGACCATAATCATGGTCATCCCACAATGTGGCCACGGGAGATTGCGCCAAAAATTTGCGGAAATTGGCCACGCTACGTTGCTGAATATGATACTTCCACAACTCTCCATGATCGGTAGTGTCTGCGTAAACGCTGTCGCCGAGTATCATCGAAAAGTCGGGCTTTTGCGCGAGAACATCATTCCAAGCGGTTTGGATAGAGTCATGCTTGTATTTTACGCAGGAAACCATTGCCACACCAAAAGGCTTCACGTTGTTTGAAGTAGGAGGAGTCGTAAAACTTCCTTGGATAGGTTCGCTTGCCGACTTACCATCGATTTTCACTTCGTACATATATTTCGTCGCAGGTTTTAGCTCTGTCAAGGTAGAGATATAAGGGGCTGGTGTTGTATAAAACTTAGGACGTGATAATCTTTGCATTGTTACTTGGCGAACACTATCACTATTTTCTTCACGGTAGTCTATCTGTAAAGCTCTCTTCGTCGCATTTTCACCGACGTGAATGGATACCTTGCACGAAAACAAGTCTCCATCAACCGCCATTGGCAAAGGAATACCTACAACGGGTCCACTGATCACAAGCTCTTGCTTTGCGTCACCAAAAATCAAAACACTACTCATCAGAATGCACAGCAGCGTCCTCATCTTTATTCTCCTTTTTTTTGTATAGTAATTGTAACCAAACATATTTATTTGTGAGTATTGCTTTATGAAAAATATAATTATACATTATAATAAAAATGACTACAATGAAACAGTGTACATTTTAAATCCTTATTACTCAATAATTTGCGTAGGAAAATTTTCTCCAGGAGTCCAACATGACAAAAGCAAAATATACAGAAGGTATGTTTCTCGCGACAAAAGACAAAGGTGAGGTTTCTTTTTTGTTGTGTGTACCCAAAGACGCCATCGCAATGATTGTTTTGGGACACGGTGCAGGAGCTGGTATGCGTCATAAACACATGGAGGACATTGCCCAGAGTCTTGAGAGTAACAAAATCGCCACATTTCGCTACCAATTTCCTTTTATGGAGCGCGGCGGTGGGCGCGACGCACAAAGTGTTTCTTTGGCAACCGTACAGGCAGCAATCGACAAAGCGCGAAGTTTACAAAAAAATCTTCCCTTATTTGCCGGTGGCCACTCTTTTGGTGGAAGAATGACATCTCTATACTGTGCAGAAAAAAGTATCGAGGATCTTTGTGGCCTAATATTTTTTTCATTTCCTCTACATCCTTCTGGAAAGCCAGACACGAAAAGAGCACAGCATTTTGCCCAAATACAAAAACCGATGTTATTTCTTTCCGGAACACGCGACAAACTCGCACAACTAGATCTATTGCAATCCGTTTGTGCTGAACACGCGCAATATATCTCTCTGCATCTTTTAGATACGGCAGACCACAGTTTTAAAATATTAAAACGCTCGCGTAAAAGTGAAAAAAATATTTACGATGAGGCGGCGGAGACGGCATTTGAGTTTATCCAATCACTATGTTAGTATAGAATTTACAAATTCCACAACAGGCTGTGGTTTTATCAAAATAAAACCACTTCAAATTTGCAGTTGCAAGTGTACAATTTGGTCGTGTAATATTTTGAAGTACTACGACTTACGATCAAAATTACAAAACCATTTTGTTATGTAGTTCCAAAGAACTAAAAATTTTCGTGTGCAATCAGGAGAGAGAGATGGATAACTCAGGTAAACCGCAAGGCATTGGCAAAGACGATAAAACGCTGTCCATTACACAAAAAGCCCTCTTGAAAACAGAAAAAACGCAACACCGCAATCGCGGCAATGGTAATGAGACATTTGGACAAAGTAATGCGCATTTAAAAGCTGGGAAAGATGATAAAACTAGAATTCTCAGCGAAACGAATGACCTATTAAAAGAAACACAGAAAAGGCCGATCACAGCACACCGCATAGGACGTTACCAAATCATGCGCAAGTTGGGCGAAGGAAATTTTGGGCAGGTATTTTTAGTTCGAGACCTGGAATGGGACCGTGAACTTGCCTTAAAAGTTCTCTCGGCAGGGACAATGGCAAATGATCTCACCATTAAACGCTTTTATCGCGAAGCACAGGCAATTTCGCAATTAAACCACCCAAATATTGTTGGTATTTACGAAGTGGGAAGAGACAAAAACAATCACTTTTACACCATGGACTACATCGGTGGCTGGTCTTTGGCAGATGTACTCGACAAAGAGAAACGCATCAACTCACGCAAAGCCGCGCGCATTATGACTAAAGTAGCCCAGGCAGTGCACTATGCCCACGAACACAATATTATTCACCGCGACATCAAACCAGACAATATCATGCTCAACCAAATATCCGAACCCTTTTTAACGGACTTTGGTTTGGCCAAAGCCATTCGCGGAGGAACACGGCTTTCCAAAACAGGACAAATCAATGGGACACCGGCGTACATGGCTCCTGAACAAATTTCAGGGAAAAATAGCCGTATTGACGAAAAAGCGGATATATACAGTTTAGGGGCCACACTATATGAAATGATTACCGGACAAGTTCCTTTTCCCGGCAACAACACTATGGACGTTCTATATCGCGTAACAAACGTTCAGCCAACACACCCACGAGAAATCAATAAGAATATTCCGCAAGACTTAGAGAATATCGCCCTAAAGTGTCTACAGAAAAAGAAAAAAGATCGCTACAGTAGTGCTTTAGAGATGGCGCAAGATTTAGAACGCTATCTCGAAGGAGCGGCAATTAAAGCAAGTGTAAAAACCTCGCGAACAAAATGGATCCGTCAAAATAAACAGGTATCTATCGCTAGTTTTTTTGCCATTACCATTGTCTCTATGTTAGTTTATATATGGCATCAAAGCTCACTCATTACAAAAATAGAAAAAGAAAAGCGCGATGCCCTAGCAAAAATAGAAAAAATAACCCTTGCCAAAAAAACGGCTGATGAGGAAAGAAAAAAGGCCGATGAGAAAAGGGAAAAGGCCGAAAAAAAAGCTTTAGTTATCGAACAAAGGGATCGAGACAGAGCCGCCATGGAAAATAAGCTACTTGCCAAGTCACGCAAGGAACTAAAAGAGGCTCAAAACAAAATAAAAGAACTCAAGACAAAAGACGGAAACACAAAGCAACCGTTTGGGCAAAATTGGGGGCAAAATTGGCAAGAAAATATGAGGAAATGGCAAAATCGGAGGGGTGGCAACGATTATTCTGATATTCGTATGAAGGTATGGTCTCTTCCTTACCACATTCAATCGGGGGTTTTACCAGAAGAGATGGACTCGATTAAAGAAATCGATTTTCTTTTCGGCAACCTCATGATTATCGCTTCTAGAGATAGTAGACCATATGTTGTGTGGGGCAAAGCATATTTATTATTTTTCCAAAAAGAACAAAACGAGAAGCACCTACAAACGGCCATCGACAAATTTCGCCAAGCTGTCAAACTCAACCCAAAAGCACACGAAGCGATACTTATGGGCTACCAGAGTGCCCTTTTGCTCAGCGATCAAACAAAATCACGCGCTACAGTAAAAGAGTTTGTGAAACATTTCCCCAAACAAGGAAAAAACGCTTACTTTTTTCTCTTCAAAGCGTTGCAATATAAAATGCTTGGGCAAGAAGAAAACAACGAAAAATACTATGAAGAAAGTTTGAAATATTTAAACAAGGTCATAAAAAAACAGCCAGCGTTAAAAACAGCTCACATAGAAAAAAGCTTTGTATTGCGGAAATTAGGTCGCTATTACATTGCCCAAAAATCGATTGTGTCAAACGATGTATACGGTTTACTGGAAATGGTACTCATTTATTTACAAAGAGCGATGATTTCCCCCCAAGAGGCAAAACAAAACATAAAAAAAGCCAAAGGTTGGTTTGATATTGCGCTTGCGAAAAACGCCATTGTCACCAAAATATACCTAAATAGATCGCAAGCTTTTCAACAATGGAAACAAAAATACAACGAATATGCCACGCATTTCAACATTAAATAATGTTAGCAAGGACCAAGCTATGTTTCCACAAACTGTATTACCACCACATTTGGCAAAACTAGACGAGGAACTTTTCGATATCGAACGCATGGATCGCAAAATAGATATTGCGTTACAGGAAAGTCCCTCGCTACTCTCTTGCAAAAGAGACAGATTTTTCGATATCGTGCCCGTTGGTTTTAATTATGTGATGCTCAACTGTATTTCCCCTAAGTGGGCAGAAGATCTTCTCATGATAAAGGTAAAACTTAAGATACTTTTTCAAATATACTATGAACTCGCTGATCTGTCTCACTCATCACAGCATTCACAAACAACTTGCTTACTAGAAGAATTGTATAAGTTACCTTTGCAGTCTAAACACTTAAATTTTGAAAAACTGTCCAAAGAACAAGCAGAGACTTTACATTTTTGCACCAACTTGTGGCACGACGTTATCAACTTTATACCTCAATTACCTTACTATCACTTATTCAAAAAGTTTTTCTTTTTCGATATTCAACAGTTTTATATTGCCAATCGTTACTGGCAACTCATTCGCAAATATCCGGAAATGTCCAATAAAGTAGAAAACCGTTCCTTTCTTTCACATCATATGGGAATCGTCATTAACGGAATGATTGATTTCATGGGAACAACGGAAGGACGTTTTGATGAACTTGGCGCGATGAGAAATGTACTTTACAAGGCGCAAATTATCTGCCGCATTAGTCGCGTAATGAATACTCTTGAGCGTAGCATACGCAGTGGAGATATTAGCAATGAAGTGATCGCCATTGCCATAGAACATATGTTACTCCCCACGCAAATTCATAAAAAAACCAACGATGAACTCCAACAAATATTTGCCCCGGTGATTCAGAAAATACACTTAGATGTTGAAAAACTTTACCGAGAAATCACAACATCTTCCATTACCACTTTTTGCGTACATGAATTCGCCCGTGGTTTAAAAGCTCTTCATCATCTTTTCGATGGTTTTTATGATAATGGAGAAATTCATTACATCCACTGGGATGACATAGACAAAATAGATGTTGTCTAATCAACGCAGATTCGCTGCAAAATATTGTCCTTAACTACAAAAAAAATCGCTTGCGAAAGTTGAGCATGCCATGCCTTCTACATCAATCGTGTTTCCTCCTCATATACAAAAACTGAGTAAAGAGCAATTCGATCTGCAAAGAATTTCCAACAAAATTGCCGCTATTCTACAAAAGTACCCATTGTTTAAAGACCGTAATTCCACCCTATTTTTGCGTTTTCTTCCCATTGGTTACAGTTATGTGACCTTATCGTGTGTCTCTTCAGAGTATGTAGAGGATCTTATTGTTGCCAAAACAAAAATTGGCATGTGGATTACACTGTATGATGACCTTGCCGATAATCCCAAATACCGTAATTTTAAACTTCTGGAAGAGCTATACAAAATCCCTCACAACAGCGAGTATATTGAGTATGAAAAACTCAACGAAGAAGAACGACAAATTGTGGAGCTATCCTTAATGTTATGGGACGACATTTTCACTATGATCTCTACACTTCCTTACTATGAGAAATTCAAAGAATTTTTTGCATTTGATATTCAACAGTTTTACGTGGCGAACCGTTATAGTGAACTAGTCAGCGAGTATCCCAAAATGACAAACCAAACAGAGAACCGCATTTATTTATCGTATAACATGGGTATGGTCATTGTGGGAATGATGGATTTGATGGCAACATGGGATGGTGTGTTTGCAGAACTAGGAACAATGCGCAATATATTGTTTCAAGGGCAAGTCCTTGGGCGCATTAGCAACGTGCTCAATACTCTTGAACGCGAACTAAAAGAAGAAGATTTTACCAACGAAGTTATTAGCCTTGCCCTACAAAATATGGACCTTGTACTGGATGATTTTACGAAGCGCAGCAAGGAAGAATTGGAGAAAATATTGCATCCTTTGGCCCAAGAATTACTGGAGGAAAGAACAACGTTATACCAAGAAATACGCAATATTTCGTTGGAAACGTTTGATGTGGCAGTCTTTGTTTCAGGACTACAGTCCTTACATGAACTACACGAAAATATGCGCAGTCAAATATAGTATCATTCATCAATATTATTTACAAATCGCATAATGTTTATCTATCTTTAACAACATGCGTTGTAGGGGCGGACCTTGTGTCCGCCCGTTCTTCCAAATTCGCGACAGATAGACATTTCCAGCAATGCAAATAAATAAGCCTTTGCATAAATATAGTATAGAATATGCTAAAAGCTATGGAAATTTTCGGATCATGGTATGTGTTATTGAAAGTCAATAGAGAAAAATTGCCTCTTTTGACTTTCAATGAATGTTCTTAGTACATTAGAGGTTATTTTTACGCCTTAAGCCAAATAACATCGCAAATCCAAGCAAGATAGCCATGTAGGTAGATGGTTCTGGAACGGTTGACACAGCGGTAAAAGATGTAACAGTAAGTTCTAAGCGATCATTACCATTGATAATTGCCCCTCCATTATCAAAAGAGACAAAATTTGCATTTAAAACATTAGGATCAATTAAGGTACTTAAGTCATGCGTTCCGCCAAAAAAACCAGCGATAAAGTTGAACTGGTTGCCATCGTTTAAGGAAACTCCCTGGTCAGATGCAACAACACCTACTTGAGTTTCGATTCCGTTAGGCGCACCGGGATTGAAAAATTGGAAAAGCTCAACCCCGGTAGCACTGGCGTTATAGCCAGAAGTAGAAATGGTAAATGTAGATGCAGGATCTGCAAAATCAAAACGTCCGTTGTCCACAACCCCATTTGTGGGGAAATCACCCGTCAAAACTAGAGTCATTTGGTTACCGGCACTCGCTGTCCCAAATGAATTTCCGGTCACACTTTCTATATCAGCAATCATTGTAATCTGTATACTCTCGGCGGTAAGAACAGATATAGACAGGAAAAATATTATAGCCATAAAGTTCTTCATGCATTCTCCTTGTGTATTATCTTTAAGCTGAATCGATAATAAAAACCAAGTTAAAATAAATTAAAAATGTGAAACATACTCATAATATATAGGGAAAAAACAAAATACAACGAAAAAATAGCTTTAAGTATTGATCTATCGCGTTATTTTTTTTTCGCTTACGCAAATGGGAAGAGCAAAGGTGGTTATGGTAGTTTTAAGAAACGTTTATCTATCACGAATAAGGAAGAACGGGCGGACACTAGGTCCGCCCCTACAACGCACTGTGTTAAAGATAGTCAAATATTATGCGGCGGTTACAAGCTCAAATGCCCCAGTGCGAGAAGCCCGTAAAAGGTATACTCACAGTCGAGAATATCATCGGTCCAGTTGCCGTAAAAACCACCGCTGTTTGTCCACAGACTATCGACAAAATCCAAACCTGGCTCTACAATAGGTTCGATATTCGCTTTTAAATACGACAACGAATGCAAAGCTGTTGCTGTGGAGAGAAGATCGGGAACGGGGAAGGTTAGGTTATTACAAAATCCACCATCAATACAGTGGTTCATCAACCACATTGCCAGATGATTGCCTAAGGGAATTTGCCAAGCGTACAATATGGCAATTGCCGCAGCGCTTGCCGTTACGTTACCTTGCGGCATGTTCGGCATATTGGCGTATCCACCATCTGTCGCTTCCAGAGAGCGCAAGTTATAAACAATGGCATTCTTTATCGCGTCTGGCATGCCGATATCTAAATCTTGGTAGGCGCCTAGTAGCAAGAAATTCGCATACGCAGAACCATGTTGTTGCTCTT
Organism: Candidatus Uabimicrobium amorphum; assembly: GCF_009002475.1. Classification (GTDB taxonomy): domain Bacteria; phylum Planctomycetota; class Uabimicrobiia; order Uabimicrobiales; family Uabimicrobiaceae; genus Uabimicrobium; species Uabimicrobium amorphum. The sequence continues at coordinate 6,086,667 of NZ_AP019860.1, read as the reverse complement.
TGGTTACATTGTACCCGCCATCTTGCGCTTTGTATTCAGCCATACATTCGAGTATGCGCTTGCCGTCTATTTTGTCTTGTATACCGACTGCCGCAGCCGCACGCACTAAGCAACTTAGGTGTACAAAGTCGAGCTTTTCGACTTCGCGAAACCCAAGTAGATATTTTGTGGTTTGTTCCTTGGGAATGTCTCCTTGCAGAGCATGAAGACATTCCAGGGCAAACACGGTATAGTATAGGTCACTGTTTCCAGAGCGATCCTTAAATCCACCATCTTCGTTTAGGTGACTATACAGAAAACGATGTATTAGGCTCTTTACTTCCTGCAACGGTTTCTGTGCCAGTCTCGCGACTTGCAACATTTCTAGCCTCAAACTCACTGCACCATCCCTTTATTTCTAAGTCGTTAAATATCTTGCTTATTACGCGGCGTAATAATCCTTTTAAAGTGTGGTTTTCTATGTAGCGAATGGAGCGGGTTGCTTGTTCTTTATATGACTCTAACAATTGAGTTGCGCGTTTTACCGCTTTGTTTTTCTCAATAATCTTTTGAATATTATCCCAATTTTCCGCGACAGGAATTTTCTTGGTCCACAAATCGGCCAAGAGTTTCTTGTCGTCTTTGACGGCCTTTTCGTGGGCGATGGCAAGAATAAGCGACAAACGCATGGAGTGTATGTCGTCGGCTTCGCCTTCAATGTCATTTAAATCATCGCGGATTTGATAAGCAATACCTAGTGATTCGCTGTACTCTTCTAGTACATCGTGGATTTCTTCCTCGGCTCCAGCGTATGTTGCACCTATGCGTAGAGCGGTTTCAAATGCGGGTGCCGTTTTTTTGCGGAACACGTCTACCACATCTACTGCTTTTAACGGTTTAGGTTCGCGCATCCAACATAACTCAGCGCCTTGACCAATACACAGTTCACGGTGTCCAGCAATCGCTAGCTGTAGTATTTCATTTTTACATTCCGCATCAATGTCGCATTCGGCGATTAGGCGATAACCTTCGGCGATGAGAAAGTCCCCTACGTTTAACGCCACGGGAACACCGTAGTCCTCGTGTAGAGTTTTTTCTCCATAACGCAGCGCATCATTGTCTTCTATATCATCGTGAATGAGAGATGCCTTGTGGAAACACTCGACAGCAACAGCTAACTTTTTCAAATTGCTGCTCACATCGTCGACACCTTTTATTGCCTGAGCACTACATACCGTTAGAAATGGACGCCAACGTTTCCCGCTTTTCCCTAACCACTCATGGGCAATTTCCTGGGTTTTATTTTTCGCCTCTCCCATTATTTTACTGAGAGGTTCTTTGTCAAACCATGTATTTATTTCTTCACGCAAACCATCGAGATCCATACGATATGTCTTGTCTTCGCTAGTTAGATGAATCACATCCCACAGCCAATCTAGGTCGACATTGGTGTTGGCGCAATCATCTTGAAGAAGAGGAATCGCTAAGCCAGGAATAGCTGAACCTTCCATATAGGGGAACATTCTCTCTAAAACCGCTAAACAACTTACACCGACAATGGCTTCGATTTTCCCCGTTTGGATAATAGAAACCACGATCGGCGAACCTTCGGCAACGAGCACTGCGTATCCTAATCTCTCTGCTTCTAACTGAAAATCTTGAATAGAGCACATTCCACAGTGTTTGCACAAAAGTCCAAATTCATCGAAAGGTGCCTTACAAGTATCTTCTTTGCGTAAACATTTCGGTAAAAGTAGCAAGCGGCGTTCGAAGGGAATACTTGCTAAAAGATCGCGACATGCAGCATTGTTAATCAAAACGGCGATATAGTCGCGGTAAATAGGGTTGATGTTGCAATGGCTCAGGAGATCATCAGCATATTCTTTCAGATCGTCAAAACTTAGAGGAAAAACAACCTTGTTGTTTGCGACGTAATCCTTAACGACACGCCACACATGTTCTCGCTCTCCTTTGGTTTGTGGAATATTTTTTTGTATCGGGCGCATTTGTTGTACAAATACAGGTTTTGGTAAAGGTTTTGTAGATTCAGACATTTTTTTTCCTTTGCATATCGGAAATGGGAAAATTTTACCGCATTCCTTTGGTCTATGAAGCTTTTTGTCTACGAGTGATTTTTTTGCGTGCTTGCGAAAAGTGTTTTCGCCACGACAAAATCTCAGCTCTTCCCAACATTTGAATTAGAGAGCGCTTAAACCAGGCAACGCCACCTGCTCGTTGATTGTCCCAGTACAGTCGTGGGACCCATTTAAAATTGATTTCGTAACACATGGTGTATAACTTTAAGTGATCTTCACGCATCCGCATTAGGTTGAATTGTACACCGCGTTTAGGATCATCACAGAGAACTGGTTCGTGAAATATAGGAAATACCACCGCGCGTTTTGTGCCTAAGTATTTCACGAGTTCAATGGTTCGTGCGATATCATCTGGGGTTTCACCAGGAAGTCCCAGAATCACACTAAAAACAGGAAAAAAACCCGATTCGGTCATGCGATTGGCCACTTCACGAACCATCTCTTCCCAATCGTCGGCGCGAAACGGAGCGATTTTTCCCTGCCCATTGCGCTGTACCAAGTGACCGTTGGCACTTTCAATTCCCATGTTTACCCACAGATAATCGCTGCGTTTTTCCCAAGTAAGGAGTTGACGCACTTCACGCAATTGTTCGTTCGTGAGTTGTAAAGCGGAAGAAATGTTGGCGTGATCAATTTGCATAAAAGACAAACCTTCGACTTTCTTCATTTCTACGAGCAAATCGTGAAGCCTTTCAAAGCGTACTTTCGAACCATAACCGCCATAGCGAAAGAAATCCTCGCTACCACTTACTACGGCCCGCACTCCACCGCGAACGTTGGTCTGTAAATCGGCAATAATTTTTTCGGTGGGTAAGTGTTCCATTTTTTTGAATGCCAAGGTACAGAACTGACACGCCTTACCACAACCACGCGAAAGTTCCACAACACCGAGCATCGAGGCCCCTTTTAGTGGTGCGACATCCGCACAGCAAGTTTGCGCTTCGTAGATATGCGTATCCACATCCTTGCCTTCGATTAAATCCATAAATACCTGTGGACCTTTGGTTTCAAAATAACCTTCGAATACCACATCAATACCATGTCGCGCAGTTTCTTCTTGGTTTTGAACCCATTGCCATGCTCCCGCACCCCCGCCAATGACCTTGTAACCGTATTTGGATTTTTGTTCTTTGATGTAGTCCATCATACTGTTCATCCACGTACGCGTATACAATTCACCTTTCCAAAAATTTGTGGTGGTGGTGTTGCTCATACCTTTCCCCAAGGGATCACTGGAACTTACCCCCACCACTTTCACCCACGGGCCGAGTAGTTTGGGAAGATATTCAGGTGTTGTACATACAATGTCTTCTTGGGTCAAAGATGTTTGGTCGATCAAGGCCGATTCGACTCTGCGCAGTCCCAACGGAACGACATCAGCGCGTCCGTTTTCGTCGGTCGAAACTTTAGGAGATACAAAACTACGCATTGCCCATTCTGGCACTTGTGTAGTTTGCATTGTGGCAAAAATTCCTTCAAAAAGCACCTTGTAATCAGCACTTAATGTACGATCGGCAACGAGAACTACTTGTGGTTTAACTTGCATGATTTTACCTTTCTTCGAGAGTTATTCGTAACAAACTCTCTATTCCGAGCTGTCATCCAATAAATGCTTTGGTATTGGTAATGAATTCAGTACTTCATCGGGAATATCTAAATCTTTTTGTAATTTCTTTAAACAACGCTTGCGTTCTTTTAACGCCCGATCTTCGTCGCGTTCTTTGGCAAAACGCGATTGTGCTCGTTCAGATCTTTGTCGCAAAGCATCGTAAATGTTTCCACCAAGAAGCGAAGAGATATCTACCTTCATCTTTTCTTTATTCAGATCTTCTTCACTGACCTCATCGCCGTTAATAGGTCCTGCTTTGTATTTGGGAAACATAATTGCCGCTTCGGGACACACACGTGAACACGCAGGGCATTCGGTCTTACAGTTTTGCGGCGTCTGCACCTGCAACTTTTGCTCATTGGACAGACCGTATACTCCAAACAAGCAAAAATTCATACACTGCATACAATTTGTGCAGCGATCATAATCAATAACCGGAAACCATGGTTTCCAGGGTTTTTCGGTGCTTTGCTCTAATTTCGACATCACTTGCGGTGTCTCGCTCAAATCTACGATAGGACAAGATAACTGCTCTACGTCCTGTGGAAAGTCTCCCGCAAATTCTCCGACAACAATACTGCTACCTTGGAGTGCTTGCGTTTGCGAAGTACACGTAACATGGTGACCATGTTGCAGTAAATCACATAACGCGGAATATTTTTTATCTAAGTCGTTTGCTTCGTTTTGGTAGAAGGTTACGGTCATGGCTATGTCCTTGCTGTTATCATGAAAACGAATTTAGGAAATAATTGTTCATTTTTCCATCACTTGGTCAATGATTTCTTGTGCTTGCTGTGCACGCATGTTGGCAATTTTTTGTTGTTGTAGAGGTGCTTGGGCCGATTTAAATAACCACTTCACCGCACGAGGGTAACAGGCAATAATATGTAGGTCCTCCTGCTGCGCAAAATCCTTTAATACGGGGCTTTTCTCCGCCGAAAGTTTACATATATCCGGTACTGCTTCGAAATTTACTCCCGAGTCCGATAGTTTGCGCAAAACCTCCATCTTTACTTCTTTGGGAACAGCACGTGAATATGCACAGTGGCAATATAATATTTTCGGTTTTTCTGACATAAAATCTCACTAACTTGCTTGTTGATCGCGGTAGGTAGGGACGGGCTCTCCTGGTTGAAAAAACTCTTTATGATCAAAAGAGACCTCGATGTTTTCCTGTTCTTGGTATTGTTGCAAAACTTTTTGCACCACATCATATAAAAGTTGCGCATCGCACTCTGCACGTAAATTAATGGTCAAATCACCACTTTTTAAATATTCGAGAAGTGTCTGAGCAACTTCGGGAACACCATCGTTGCGCACTAAGTTAACAACGGCAATTTGTCCATCACCATTGTGTGGTAATAGGGTCATTTTTAAGTGGGCAATTTCTGTTTGTGGCAATTCTTGTTTTATTCTTTGTGATATTTTTTCTAAAAAATCATTGCCATCAAAATGATAATCACTTTTCACACTCACACTACAATTTAACCAACCTAGAAGTGCTTCACCTTCGGCATAGATTTTATAATCCACTTCCATCGGTGTTGCTGTTCCTAGTTCGCGCTCCATCATTACCTCGATCCACGACTCCATTCCGTGGTTATGCCGCGCAGAAACCTTAAAAATTTCCGCTCTAGGAAAGCGTTCTTTCAGAGCAACCTCTAACGATTCTAGTTGCTTATCTTCAAGTAAATCCTTTTTATTGATAACGATAATGTCCGCTTCTTCCAATTGCTTGAGATAGATGTAACTTACCTTTGGCGAAAACTTCTTACCTGGTTGTAGGTCTAAAATACGCATCGCACGAATCGGGTCCACGACAACACTTAGCGGAGAAATCGTGAACTGATTACCATATATACGTCGTAATGGATAACTCACTGTTGCAATTAAATCCGTACAACTTCCGACAGGTTCGGCAATGAAAATATCGGGTGTATTATCTTGTTGTAGTTTTTGTGCCGCTTCCATGAGAGAATTAAAGCGACAACAAAAACACCCACCAGAAATTTCTTCCACTGCAAAACCACTTGCTTGAAAAGTATTTGTATCGACAAGGCTAGCTCCCTGGTCATTGGTAATAAGCCCTACCTTGTAACGTGTGGCAAGTTGTTTTGCTATTTGTAAAATGGATGTCGATTTTCCTGCGCCCAAAAATCCGCCTATCATAATATAGCGTGCTTTATCCATCTTCGTATCCTTCTTCTAACATCTTGTTAATAATTTGATCTAAAAAATCAACGTACTGCTGCACATCAAAATGCTGTGCTTCTGGTTCTCCCTTGGCCAGATAGAGCCAACCCTTGTTGTATGGATCGGAATAAATCACCGATGGATCTTCGTCAAGGTCTGTATTGCGTCCATCAAACGTACCATTTACTACGCTGAAAAGATCGGAGACAGCTTTAAATCCTTCAATCCAGCCAATAACCTCTCCCACACCAATTTTCGCTTGTTGTGTGACATCAAAATCATACTCAACAATATCTCCTAACATACGTAGGGCAAATTTTGTGTAGCCAATACGCCACGTATTGTCTTGTTGTTGGCACATCCAAAAATGTGAGGGAGTATATATATACTTTGTGGGAAGGCGAGTAAAAAATCTAGATTTTTTGTAGCTTATGTATTCAGGCATATTTTTATTTTGATCGTAAGATAATAATCTAATATAGTAAAATTCTAAGTGTAAAATAAATACGACAAATTTGGCCTTATTTTTTTTACCTCGCCATTGTACAAAAAAACACAGCCAACGCCAAATTTTTATTAAAAACATATGAGGATTTATGGAATATCACATTGCACTAGATGTGGACGACACATTGTTAGCAGGTCCCGAATCGACATTACGCCCACATTTAGAAGATTTTCTAAAATTTTGCGTGGAAAATTTTGCAACGGTTTCACTGCTAACACTTTCGCGAGAATCAGAATGTCGGAGAAAATTGGGGGAACTTTATAAGTACATCACGCAACACATATATGCATTTCCTAGAAAAGAAAACAACTTTTGCACAGATAAAGATTTGCGTTGGGTGCATCATGATATTAGCAAGGTGATTATGGTAGAGGACCCGCTAGCGGAAATGCTGAATGTCAACTGGCAAGAGCAGGGGAAAAGCTATATCGTCGTTCCCCCATTCGATTACAACAAACCACAAGACGACAATGAACTACTAAGAGTGATGGAAGTGATAAAGGAACGTCTGGATTTGTTTTAGTCCTCTTTATGTGGGTGCTCTCACCATCGAATTGAAAGGGTTTTGCTGTAGGGTTTTGTTGTAGGGATTCGTTTTGCGTATTGGTGCCCTTACCATCGAATTTAAAGGGTTTTGTTGTAGGGATTCGTTTTGCGTATTGGTGCCCTCACCATCGAATTTAAAGGGTTTTGTTGTAGGGATTCGTTTTGCGTATTGGTGCCCTTACCATCGAATTTAAAGGGTTTTGTTGTAGGGATTCGTTTTGCGTATTGGTGCCCTCACCATCGAATTTAAAGGGTTTTGTTGTAGGGATTCGTTTTGCGTATTGGTGCCCTCACCATCGAATTTAAGGTTTTAGCTTCGCTAAAAGCCTTAATTCTCATGCCTCTCCCACAGGGAGAGGCGTAACACGTCCTAATTTGTTTCCATTTGTGTTACTTTGTGCCGCCACACGCACAACCATAATTTTATAAATATAGTAACGCCATACTCTTGTCTCGCAAATCAATTGAATTTTGTTTTTAACAAAAGAGACGCATTACACCTCTCCCGTGGGAGAGGTATGAGAATAGTAGCTTACAGCCAAGCTGTAAGCTACTAATTCGATGGTGAGGGCATCGCACACCAAACGAATTCCTTATCCTACACAGTTTCCAAAATAAAACTGGCACCTTGTCCGCCGCCCACACATAACGTCGCGAGGCCAGCGTTCTTGTCTTGGCGTCGCAATTCATTGACAAGATTCATAACAATGCGTACCGCCGAAGCGCCTACGGGATGACCTAAAGCGATCGCTCCACCGTTGACGTTGAGAATATTCTCATCAATTTCCCCCATCGCCGGACGTTGTAGGTATTTCTCACTTAATGAGTCTGAGGAAAAAATGCGCAAGTTTGCCAACACTTGCACGGCGAACGCCTCATTGATTTCTACTAGATCTAAGTCTTTCACTGTCATTTGTGCTTTGTCAAGTGCCAGAGGAGTTGCATAAGCAGGACCTAATCCCATATAAGAAGGGTCCAAACCCGCAAAGGCAAATGAGCGTAGTCTCGCTAAGGGTTTGTAACCCATTTCTTTGGCGTGTTCCTCTTCCATCACTAGTAACATCGCCGCGCCATCAGTGATTTGGCTGGCATTTCCCGCTGTAACTGTCCCACCGTCTTTTTTAAAGACAGTTTTTAATTTTGCCAACTTATCGGTATTCGACAACTCACGAACACCATTGTCGTGAAATACACGGCTGTCTTCTTCCTCTTCATCTATGAGATACGGCATGATTTCTTCAGCGAATTTACCGCCGTCTATCGCTTGTTTGGCGCGCTGATGACTGCGAAGCGAAAAAGCGTCTTGTTCTTCGCGGGAAATACCAAAATCATGGGCGAGTATTTCCGCGGTATGTCCCATTTCCAAACCACAAAAGCGATCTGACAAAACCAGTTTCAGTCCAATAATCGGTCGAAAGTAGTCAAAATGGAATTTGCCCAGCATGCGATATTGTTGCCATTTTCCCTTACAACGCATGAATTTTTGCAACCAATTGCGTGCACCAACATTCCACATTAGAGGAATTTGCGACATATTCTCTGCGCCACCAACAACGAATACCTTTCCCATATCTGCTTGAATTTTTTGGTAGGCATAGGCAATCGCTTCCATACCACTTGCACAGTTGCGCTGTACGGTAACGGCGGGCACACTATAAGGAATGTCGGCAAGTAACGCTATATGGCGCGCTAAGTTGGCCGCTTCAGGAGGTTGCGCGACATTTCCGATAATCACTTCGTCAATATGCTTAACATCTAATTCATTGCGCTTCACCAATTCCTTGATAACTTGCGCCCCTAAATCGTAAGCAGGGATATTTTTGAATTCACTGTTCATTTTTAAAAAAGGTGTGCGTAAACCTGCAACAATCACAACATTTTTCATCGAAAATTCCTAAAAACTACTTGCACATACTGAAAATAACTTTTACGATGGGAGAAATTTTCTCAGTAGCGCGTCTCTACTACATGCTTAAAACCTTCATTGTAATGGATCATGTTATGAAAAAGCAATACTATATTATATTCGTTGTATTTCTGTGCCTAGGTTGTGGTTCTACAGAGGTAAAAAAAGTTAGTAACCCTAAATATTTTTACAACCTCAATGGCACCATTAAAACAGATAAACAAAAGTACCAACTTGGTGAGAATATCGTTACCGAGTATGTTATCCAAAATAATGGTGAAAAATTACATCAAGAACCCGTAACAGATGGAAGTAAAAATATCGCAGAGGCATTCCAGTCATACAGTTTTAACGCCGCTTCGGTAAAAAACCAACTCGAACATCTTGAGCTCAAAGATTTTGGCAAACCCATTAATGGTGCCATTTCTATCAAACCAAAAGAAGAAAAACTTTTTGTGAAGAATGTTTTTTCTGCGTCGACTGCGGGAAAATATCGGCTCACTTTTGATCTCAACTGGAAGGAAAACAAGCAAATTCTTTTCAAGCCGGTCATCATTGAAATCGTGGACAATAGCAAGGTAGAAGAAGAGGCCAAGCAAGAAACCATTGATCCGCAAATACGAGTGGTGATTCGCAATTTACTAGACCCTGAACTTCGCGAAGAAGCCGAAAAAGAAATTGTGGGCTACGGTGCGCAAGGTCTCGTTGCTCTTGTTGAGGCGATGGGAGACAGTAATAGTGAACTGCGTTCCGAAGCGATGTTTTTCCTCATACGTATCAAAGACGATTATGAAGTAAATCCTATTCGCGCATTGTCATGGGGAGCGGCTCATGAAAATCCAGAAATACGCATGCGCTCTATTCACGTTGCCGGACAAATTGCCCCAGACGAAATCATTCAAATAATAAAGGATCGCTTGGTCAATGATCCAGATAAAAACGTACGTTTAACATGTCTACGCGTTGTGAAGCCCCTTACAGATATCATTGCGGTACAGATGATGATTTTTGCACTCAATGACAAAGATCTCGCAGTACGCAAAGAAGTCATCACCGAATTGCGCGATCGCACTCTTGAAAACTTTGGCTACGATCCTGAGGCCAGTGAAGAACAACGCAAGGCAGCCACACGCAAATGGATTGAATGGGCAAAATCGAAATATCGCGGAAAATAATTCATGCTCGAAGACAATGACCTGGTGGAACTATTTAACGACGGCGAAGCACAAGCTTTTGAGATATTGGTAGAACGCTACAGTTCGCGTATTATTAACTTTATATATCGCCTATGCTGGCAAAGAGAACTTGCCGAAGACTTGGCCCAAGAAGTGTTCATCAAGCTGTATCGAAATTTATCGCGTTACGAATGTAGCGGAAAATTTTCCGCATACATCTTTACAATCGCAAAAAATATATGGATTGACTTTTTGCGGAGTAAAAGAGGTAAAACCGAGTTAAGCAAACGCAAAACTCACGAAATTATATTCGAAAATATAAAATCAAAAGAACCTTCTGCTGAGGAAATGGTTTATTATAAGGAAAAGTTAGAACTATTACAAACAACCATAAACGAATTATCAGAAGAACAACGCATGGTTTTTATGTTGTATCACGATGATATGAAATATGCCGAAATTGCGGAAATTTTATCGATTCCAGAGGGAACAGTAAAGTCGCGTTTACACCATGCGTTTCAAAAAATAAAAAAAGCATTGTTTGAGGAATAGAATTGTATAACAAAGGTATATTGTTAGATCGCGATGGTGTTCTTATCGAGAACCGCGAAGATTATGTGAAAAATATTAGCGAAATAAAAATACTCCCCGGAGTAAAAGACGCAATCATGGACTTGTGGAGCAAAAATTACACCATTTGCATTGTCACAAACCAGTCTGGTGTCAGCAAGGGTCTATATCGAGAACAAGATGTTCGCGATGTTCACGAATTTATCGAACAACAATTCAAAAAAGAGATGTCTGGCCCTATTTTTTGGTACTATTGCCCCCACCAAGACAAAGACAATTGCGATTGCCGAAAACCCAAACCAGGTCTATTGCAAAGAGCAATACGCGAGCACAATTTTTGTGAAGAGAATACATGGATGGTGGGAGACAATATTCGCGATATTGAAGCAGGTCGTGCTCTCGATTGCAAGACATGCTTAGTACTTACAGGTCTTGGAAAAAGTTTTCATCATCCGCAGATGAGTCTAGTTCCACAAAAAGTTTGCTGTGATTTACATGAATTTGTTCAACAAATTTTAACTGAAGAAGAGGAGAGTCTATAAGAGTATACTTATAGCAAAATTACTATGGGAAAGAAAATGCGAAATGCTATATCTCCTACACGTGTAGAAGATTATCCTGAGTGGTACCAACAAGTCATAAAAGCTGCCGACCTAGCCGAAAACTCAGAAGTCCGCGGCTGTATGGTGATAAAACCTTGGGGATATAGCTTATGGGAAAACATTCAACGTTGTCTAGATAAAATGTTTAGAGATACCGGACACCGCAATGCGTATTTTCCGCTATTTATTCCACTAAGTTATATGGAAAAAGAAGCAGAGCACGTCGAAGGATTTGCCAAAGAGTGTGCCGTTGTTACCCATCACCGTTTAGAGCCAGGAGAAAATGGTGGCCTAGTTCCCGCTGGTCCTCTTCAAGAACCTTTAATTATACGCCCGACTTCTGAAACGATTATTGGAGCGGCCTTTTCTCGCTGGGTACAATCGTATCGCGACTTACCGCTTTTGATTAACCAGTGGGCCAACGTAGTGCGTTGGGAACTGCGTACGCGTTTATTCTTGCGTACCGCAGAATTTTTATGGCAAGAAGGTCACACCGTGCACGCAACGGAACAAGAAGCGGTAGATGAAACACTGCAAATGCTGGATGTTTACGCTGACTTTTGTGAAAACTTTATGGCGGTTCCCGTCATTAAAGGACGCAAAACAGCAAGTGAAAGATTTCCAGGGGCCGTCGAAACATATTGTATTGAAGCGATGATGCAAGACCAGAAAGCTCTACAAGCAGGAACTTCACACTTCCTAGGTCAAAACTTTTCGCGGGCATCGAATATTAAATTTCAAGATGAAAATAGCCAAGAAAGTTTTGCATGGACAACCTCATGGGGAGTTTCCACTCGTTTAGTGGGGGCGCTTATCATGGCTCATGGAGACGATGATGGACTCGTCATGCCTCCAAGAATCGCAGCATCACACATTGCCATTATACCAATGCTCAACAAAGAAGAAATCAAAGATCAAGTACTAGAGTACTGCGATGATCTCGTTGCCAAGTTAAAAGAGATCAACTACTACGGTACGAATATACGTGTGGAATACGACAAACGCGACACGAGTAGTGGACAACGTACTTGGGAATGGATTAAAAAAGGTGTCCCTATTCGTATCGAGGTTGGTGGACGCGAACTGGAAGAAGGCAACGTGTTTATGGGACGTAGAGACAAAGGTCCAAAAGACAAAAAAGCCATGGCAAAAGATGAGTTCGTGGCCAGTGTTACAGATATCCTAGATGACATCCATAACAATCTATTTACGCGTGCGAAGAAATTCCGCAAAGAAAATACCAAGAAGATCGATGATAAAGACGAATTCTACAAGTTTTTTACTCCAGAAAACAAGAAAAAGCCTGAGATTCACGGAGGGTTTGCACTGTGCCACTGGAGTGGAGACGCTGATGTAGAAGAACAAGTGAAGAAAGATCTCAAGGTCACGATACGCTGTATACCTTTAGATGATGATGGAGAAGAAGGTAAGTGTATTATTAGCGGCAAGCCAAGCAAACAACGCGTCATCTTCGGAAAAGCGTATTAGAAATCGTTGGTATACGGCCTCTCCAGCGGCTAACGCCGCTGACTCTCCCTGTGGGAGAGTTTACGTATATCAAAAAGTGTTGAAAAAACGCAACGTTAGTTCGAATTTACGTTGCGTTTTTTCTTTTCACGGGTAGTGCGGAAAAGTGTTGTATGCTAACGAATCGCGTATAATTTGCGATCGTGACTCGTGAAGTATGTCGTATTTTTATATAGTAGCGGCGAAGATTCAATTGTCTCACCAATATGAAATTTATTGAATTCTTTACCACTTCGATCAACAAAATATACACCACCGCGCTTTGTTGAAAAACACACAAAGTCCTTGGTCACTGCTGGGGAAGCCAAAAGCGGCCCATCGGCTTTGAACTTCCATTTTAACCCGCCCTCTCTCGTAAGAGCGTATAGGTGACGATCTATACAACTCACGAATATCATATTACGCGACAAAGTGGGGGCCGAGACAATTTCTCCTCCGCAGATAAACATCCAGATCAATTTCCCTGTGCGACTGTCAATGCAGTACAAACTTTTGTCTTCACTGGTAAACAGTAGCGTATTTTTATGTAGGATCGGCGTACCTTTGACCTTACCTTTTGTTGCAAATCGCCACTCAACCATACCAGTCAATCTGTTCAGAGCGTAAATATGGAAATCTTCACTAGCAAAATACACCAATTTGCTATTTACCGATGCACCAGAGCTAATAATACCTCCGGTTTTCCATCTCCACTTTCCTCTTCCCGTTTTCGCATCTAAGCAGTAAAAATATTTATCATGGCTTCCTATGAATACTTGATCTCCATAGCAAGTTGCTGGTGCCGTAATTTTTCCCGAAGACTTAAATCTCCACAAAGGTTTTCCTTTATCGGCCCACAATGCATACAAGTAATGATCATTACATCCTACATATACGATATTATTTGCAACTGTTGGTGTTGATTTTGAGCCACTTCCCAAAGATCGCGACCATACTTTTTCTCCACTTTTTGCAGAAACGGCATAGATATTCTCGTCTAGGCTTGAAAATACAACACGACCGCGATCAAAAACAGGTGCACCAACAATGCGTCCCTGAGAAGAAAAGCTCCACGCAACATTCATTTTGCCTACAGATAAAGCTACGTTAGAAAAATATTGATTTTTTGTCACAGCTTTTTGTAAATTTGTTTGTGCCGTTTGCGAAGATTTTCCCTGTTGTGAAGACTTTCCCTGTTGTGAAGACTTCCCCTGTTGTGAAGACTTTCCCTGTTGTGAAGACTTCCCCTGTTGTGAAGATTTCGCGTGCTGTGAAGACTTTCCCTGTTGTGAAGATTTTGCCTGCTGTGGAAATTTTCCCTGTTTCGAAGTCTCTTCTTCTCCAAAATCAATCTCCCAAGAGTGCTCCTCATACTCCTCTTTTACAACTACAAAAAAACCACACCAATAATCATAAGAAGAGGGAGTATTATAGACATATATCGCAAAACCACTCACAAGAACAATTATTAAAACTATTAATTTCTTCATGATATATCATTCCGTATATTTTCGTTCAAACGTCTCATAAATTCTTCACTGATACGGCTCGCCATATCAGGATTTTTTTCAATTAACACATTAAACGCTTTAGGAGTGAGTACATACAATTCGCTATCGGCAACGGTGATCGCCGTTGCACTTCTTTTTTGTTCAGCAATGAGCGCCATTTCACCAAAAAATTGTTTTTCTCCAAGTACAGCAATCTCAACCTCTTGTTTTCCCGGTGTTGCTGGTTTAAAAATTCTCACCTTCCCTCTACGTATAATATAGAGAGCATTACCTTCTTCGCCTTCATTGAACAATACCTGGCCTTGAGGTACTTTTTCCAAAGAGGTATTGTCAAGAATTGCCTTGCAATCATCCTCGCTCAGTCCTCTAAGCGCTTTTATTCTTTTTAAAACACTTGGTATACTCATATCCTGTTCCTAAAAACTAACCTTTTTTCTGATACAATCGATACACTGAAATGCCTGCGAGTATCATTGTTATTATGCTTAAAAATTGTGGAAGCCAATCTCCATACTTAGTGTAAACAGTGAGTTGTTGTGTATTTTTTATGGGAATATTCGTCACAAAAAAGCCAGGAAAATCTTTCCACTTAACTCTTTTTCCTTCCAGCTCTAAATCCCAGCTATCTTTGATCGAAGACACGAAAGAACCTTGTCCCCAAAGGCACTGCGGGAGATAGTGCCAATTGATGAGAAAACGATCTTCCCATCGCTGTTGCATATAAGATGGTAGGGATTGCCAATACTCTTCTATAGGTTTATTATGAATGTATTTTGCATTGAGTTTCCCTGTGGGAGGAATAGCAAGCGTGACCCCCGAATTTCCGACGCGCAAAACTCCAACGCGATTTTCGATAGCGCGAAAAATAGAGTTTGCTGTAATTTGTTCGATCTCGCTACTTAGTGCAAACCAGCCTTCGTTTGTTACATTCACCACGAACTGGCAACCTTTTTTTGCAAGAATGCGCGTCTCATCTGGATAGATAATATCAAAACACACCAGGCTGCCAAATTTATATTTGTCATCTAAAGTAAATACTGGTCGTGTTGTACCGGGTTTCAAATCGGGTACGTAACCAACTAAAATATAGACTAATGCCGGAACAAAAGGGATGTAAGAAGAAAATGGTATGCTTTCGCCAACGGGAACTAATCTAATTTTATCGTAGTGTCCTTCTATGTTACCAAGGCGATTAAAAAAATAAGCACTATTGTGTGTAAAAAACGTCTTTCTGCCGCTGTCCAACAAATAACGATGCGAGCCAATCAGTAAATTTACATTGTTATTGCTAGATAGATCGTTAAAAATTTGCCAGCTTTCCGGCGAGAGATTACAATCTCCCGGTGCCATAGTTTCCGGCCACACTAATAAATCTGGTTTTTGTTCCAAAGCCCGTAAAGTTAGAGAAGTATACGTATTAAAGACTTTGCTGCGAAGTTGCGTAACATTGTCTTTAATATCTTGAGGTATATTTCCTTGAATACACGCGACTTTAGGGCCCTCTGTGTATGGAAGTTGTACTTTTTTTGCGCCGTAAATATATGCCCCAACCAAAAACAACAGTAGTACAGCGGTTCCGACATACAAATGTCGTGGTCGTGTTTGTTTTTCGACTACCCAATTGGCAATAACCCCGTTCGCTAATACTACGAGAAATGTGACCCCATAGGCGCCCGTGATATCAGCAAATTGTATGAGCGTTGTTTCATAAGCAAGTGTATGCCCCATGTATAACCATGGAAAACCAGTAAAGATGTAGCAGCGTAAATAATCATTCGCAACCCAGACGATCGGAGCGGCAAGCCACATCGGCATGAAATTTTTGCTAAAATGCGCATATAAAATAGGGAAGGGAAGAATAATAAAATACAAAGGAAACAAAATAGCAATAGGACTAAGTGGATGCACCGTGGCCATCCACGAAATACCTATCCCAAAAAAAGTGAGGTTAAAAATCAAATTGCTCATCAAAAGTTGCTTTGTATTTAACTTCGGTAGTGAGTACAACCAAGGAACCAAAGCGACCCATGCAAAAACATAAAACTCGCATGGAGGAAATGCTATGGCCGCGAGTACACCACTAATAAGAGCAGGTAGAGCATAGCGCTTTTTGTACGTTATGTACACCGCTAGAATAGCAGGTATGGCTTGTCCTGCTAAAAATAAGATATCTGCAAACATGTGTTTTCTCTTAAAAACGTAGCGAACGCTTCCATCCAAAACGTTGTTTACCAAAAAAATACAATAAAATTTTATCCACTCTTTTTGCCCATGCCGCCTCGTTGTGATCTGCTCCTTCGGCCTCTAAGTAAGCTAGATCATATCCTGGTTTAAAGCCTTCGTCGATTAGAGTGTCTCGTAGTAGCCGCGTATCGCGTACGGCGTAGGGAATTTCATCTTCATCACCGTCCATTTTCCCCTCTAAAGTACCTATATCAAGCCACACTTTGATTTTATCATTCAGTTTGTTTTCCTTGATATAACGTACAATATGTTGATACCCCCACCATACAGATGGTGAAACAACACCTGCCATGGAAAATACATGAGAGTATTTCCAACAGATATACATAGATACGAGACCTCCCAGAGAAGACCCCATAATCCCGGTGTACTGACGATGCTTTAATGTGCGATATGTATTGTCTATGAATGGTTTCAAATCATTTATGATGAAGTCGGCGTACAAGTCCGCTTTGCCACCACCGTAGTTTTCCATATATATATGGGTGTATTCTTCCTGTCTTTGAATATTATTTTCTATGGCGACAATAATAATTTCGCGCATTTTCTTTTCTTTAATGAGCTTTTCTGTTGTTTCGTCTAACTCCCACTCCACACCCAAAAAAGCTGTTCGACTGTCAAAGACATTATTTCCGTCATGGACGTATAAAACTGGATAGCGTTTTGAAGGACTCTTAGGATAACTTGGAGGTAAATAAACCCAAATAGTTCTTTTGTTGTCTAACTTAGTTGCCACAAAATCACGATGTTCTTTAATGATACCTGACCATGTATGGGTCGCTTTTAATTTGGGAACCCCCATATCTGCCCAATTGTGTATCGCAAAATGAACCGTACGCCCCTTTGTCACGTACACATTGCGGTCTGGGTATTCGAAAAAATTCTCATCTTTTTCTACTGTTTCCCAGCTTCCTCGTGTAAATTTGTAGTTTAGATGTGTACCTTCGTCAAAAGTAAAACTTGTTTGATACTGTCGTTCACCTACTTTATTTAGCTTTGTTGCATTGGGGACCCAACCACCAAGATTTTTATGGTTACCGCAAATATATATATCATCATTTGGTGGGGTATTTTCTGGAACGGTAACCAAAAATGTAATTCGATATTCGGGCATTTTTATGATCCTGAGGATGTTTCGAACTCAAGTTCTACTTTTGGGGAATCCGCCCATAAATCTTCGAGTTCGTAAAATTCACGCATATCTTCTAAATAAATATGCACGATAACGTCGATAAAATCCATCAAGATCCACTTGCCTTCTTGATAACCTTCGATGTGATGACAAGTTGTACTGTGTTTCTTTTTTAACTCTACTTCAATTTCTTGCGCGATGGCTTTTACATGCTTCTCGGTGTTTCCTGTGCACACGACGAAGTAGTCGGCAAGAACAAAATTCTTCTCTACATGCATAATCGAAACTTGTTGCGATTTTCTGTCGTAAGCATATCGCGCGCACATTTGCGCTAGTTGTTTACTATCCATTTCATTGTCCATAAAAAAACGAAAGCGGGTAGAATATACCCGCTACTATCTTTACTTTAAGGTATCGGCCCTAAAACAATCTTAGGGCGTATTTGCATAAAAATTATTGCTAAAACTAAGCGACAACATCGAACGAGCGCTTTGTCAGTTTTATGACAATAATAGATTGCAAACATGCCCTAATAGCGTACCTATGATATAATTTTCAATATACTATTCGCAAGTAATTGTAAGCTTTTTTTCGCCGCGTTGATAATCGACGCGTATCACTTTCTTATCTTTAAAATTACCGCGTAATAATTCTTCCGACATAGGATCTTCTAAAAGACGCTCAATAGCTCTTTTTAGTGGACGAGCACCAAAATCAGCATTGAAACCTTGATTTACGATGTGATCCTTAGCTTCGGCAGTTAGTTCTATATTCAACTCTTTTTCCGCCAGACGATTTTCTAAACCTTTAAGTTCCAGATCTAGGATGATGGTAATATCGTCTTTTGTCAAAGGTCTAAAAACGATGGTGTCGTCTAAACGGTTGATGAATTCTGGACGAAAGTGGTTTTCAATTTCTTTATCGAGTTGGTCTTTCATTTTCTCGTAAGAAACTTCGTCATTGTTTACTCTAAACCCAAGAGATGCCTGGTTTTTAATTTGTTTTGCACCAATATTTGATGTCATGATAAGAATGACATTTTTGAAATCAATATGGCGACCGAAAGAGTCGGTCAATCGACCTTCTTCCATAATTTGCAGTAACATATTAAATACATCAGGGTGTGCTTTTTCCACTTCGTCTAGCAAAACGACAGCGTAAGGCCGACGGCGTATTTTTTCTGTCAGCTGACCACCTTCTTCATAACCAACATATCCTGGAGGCGCTCCTGTAAGACGGCTTACATTGTGTTTTTCCATATATTCGCTCATGTCCACTTGAATAAGAGCCTCTTCTTCACCAAACATAAACTTGGCGAGAGATTTTGCCATGTGGGTTTTACCAACACCTGTTGGGCCTAAGAACATAAAAGAACCCATTGGTTTATTCGGATCTTTTATTCCTGTGCGACTACGACGAATGGCTTTTGAAATTGCCTTTACTGCTTCGATCTGACTAATCACAATGTTGCTGAGTGTATTTTCCATTTGCAATAGACGTTCCGCTTCGCCTTTTTCCAGTCTCGTTAACGGTATGCCTGTCATGTTAGATACTGTTTCACACACGATATCTACATCAACAACCCCATCAGCTTCATTGGACTGCTCACGCCAATCTTTCATTACTTGATCACGCTTTTTGCGAAACTTCATTACTTTATCGCGAAAGTTGGCAGCACGTTCAAAGTCTTGGTTAGCAACGGCCTCTTCTTTTTCTTTATCTAACTTGCGTATCTCGTCTTCGATTTCTTTAATTCCCGAGGGCTTTGTCATCGATTTTAATCGCACTCTTGCACCAGCTTCGTCCATGACATCAATCGCCTTGTCTGGCATGAAGCGTCCAGTGATATAACGATCCGCTAATTCTATGGCCGTTTTTAGAGCTTCGTCTTGAAATTGAACGCGGTGGTGTGCTTCATATTTATCGCGGAGTCCTTTTAAGATGATGAAGGTTTCATCTTTAGAAGGTGGTTCGACAATAATCGACTGAAAACGACGCTCAAGAGCACCATCTTTTTCAATATACTTGCGATATTCATCCATGGTTGTTGCGCCAATACACTGTACTTCACCACGTGAAAGAGCAGGTTTAAGAACGTTTGAAGCGTCAATTGCTCCTTCTGCACCACCAGCACCCACCAGTGTATGCAACTCGTCGATAAATAAAATAATGTTTTTTGAGCGTCTTACTTCGGCCATCACCGCTTTGATACGTTCTTCAAATTGCCCGCGATATTTTGTACCTGCAACCATCATGGCTAAATCGAGAACGACAAGCCGTCGATCGCGCAGTAATTCAGGAACGTCACCTTTGACGATTTTTTGTGCTAGCCCTTCGACAATGGCTGTCTTCCCTACACCGGCCTCACCTAGGAGTACCGGATTATTTTTGGTACGACGTGACAAAATTTGTACAACGCGCTCAATTTCTTTTTCGCGCCCAATAACAGGGTCTAATTTTTCGCCACGGGCCATTTCAGTTAAATCGCGTCCAAAAGCATCAAGGGCAGGAGTCTTAGACTTTGTTGAATTAGAACTTTTTGTCGAGCTTGTTCCTTGGAACTCTGCCCCCAAAAACTCCAACACTTCTTCACGGACATCCTCTAGTTTAAGAGATAGGTTTACGAGAACCTGTGCAGCAACGCTTTCATTTTCGCGTAAAAGACCTAACAGTAGATGTTCCGTACCAATATAATTGTGGCCCAGGTTATTTGCTTCTTCCAGAGCTAGTTCCAATACTTTTTTCGCACGAGGTGTAAAAGGGAGTTGACCGACCTGTAAAGCACTGGCTCCAGATTCGACCATTTTTTCCACTTCTAAGCGTATTTTGCGTAGTTCGACATCCATGTTTTTAAGAACATTGGCTGCGACACCACTTCCCTCTTGTATCAGCCCTAGCAAAATGTGTTCAGTTCCTATGTATTCGTGATTAAATCGTTGCGCTTCTTGTCTTGCTAGACTCATTACTTTGCGAGCGCGTTCTGTAAAGCGTTCGTACATTTTTCTTTCCTCAAGAATATCTTGTTGGAATTTTAAGTTAGTTATTTTCTTATATTACGTTGTGCAAATTAATAGCAATATAATACTCTCCATTTGTATTTATGCGTTCTTTAATAAGAGCTAAAACATTTGGGAGTGATTGCGAAACTCTCTTTCGCAAGGAATCTTTTTGGACAATAGACAGATTTTGAGAAATATGTTCGATGATTTCATCTGATGACAACTTATTTTTTGTTTCTTCTAAGTCCAACATACGTTTTTGATAATTTTTGGGAATGAGACCGCTTATTATTAACTTTCCATGAATTATATCATAGCGAAAGGAGAGTAAAACAATACCTGTGTTTGCGTCTATATACTCCAAAGTACCCGTTTTTAATATCCATTGACCGTATTCTTCCCAGCATTGCTTGATAAAATCAATCAATAGTTTTCCTAAGGCGGCAAATTCCCGGATGCGACTTTTTAACAGAGTATCTTTTTCATCTTGAAGTCGTAAATAGATAAAAATTTTGTTATCTTGTTGCAAAAATTATTCCTTTCACTTGCCACGAAAATTAGGATTTTTGTGGGGGGGAATATACAACAGAAACTTGCAATGAATAGCTTTGAGAAGCCAGGCTTACTGCAATAGTTTGGTCAGCGTTCTCTGGTATTTCTATGTTTCCAAGAGATGTCACCACTTTTGATGGTTTTAAATCCACTCTGATGTCTTCTTGGCTCAGTTTAGAAGCTGTATTTCCGACAACGATGTTTGCAAACTCCATAACAGAATCTTTCGCAAAATCATTGACTTCCCATATTTTTTCATGAGCTACTTGAGACGCTATTTTTAAAAAAGGCTCATCGGATAGCGAAATGATATAAGTACCGTCGGTGTCTCCAAAAAATTGCTGGTACACATTCCACATAAATGGGGCTATTCGTTCTTTATCGTTGTGTGATTCTATTGGTTGAACTTCCATATCAACAAGACGCAATAGTAGTTTTGCTGTTACATCGAGAAACGTATCTGCAATTTGTCCGCCTTGTAAATTTTCAATGGCTTGTCGTGCTTGGACAGTGTATCCTTTTTGCTCTTCTTTATATGCAGTGAGTTCTACTTCTAAGTCTCCAAGAGTTAGATAACCCTTTTGAACTAGAGCTTCACCAAGAGTAATTCTTTCATTTTTCTGAATAACCAACAGTTCTTCTAATTGTTCGGGAGAGAGCAGATTTTGTTCTAAGGCGATCTCACCAAACATTTTGTCTGTTCGCTGTTGTTCTGAGTGTATTCCTTCGATTTGTTCTGCTTTGAGATAACCAGCATCAAGAGCAAGCGTTCCCAACTTCACGTTGACGCTTTTTTGAAAATCTAGAGCATCCATAAGTTCTTCTTTTAGAATTCGCCCACGTTCTAAAAGAAATTGACCAAAAAACTTAACAGACATTTAGCTGCCTTTCTATACTTTTATGGAAGATTACATGGTAAACTTCATATTAGCCCTCATTTAAAACCTTTTTGAGAACTTCTATTAGGGTTCCTTTTTCATAAGGTTTCATTACAAAGTTTTTGGCACCCTTTTCTAACGACTCCATAACTTTCTCTTTTGCTCCCATAGAGGAGACCATAACAGCTTTAACGTTTGGATCTTTTTCTACAAGGTTTTCAAGAGTTTGAATGCCGTCCATCCCGGGCATGATAATATCTAACAATACTAAGTCTGGCTTGAGTTCGTCAAACTTTACTAGCCCTTCTTCTCCGGATGTCACTTCGCCAACAACTTCAAACTCAGTATCTTTTAAAGTTTTCTTGAGTATTTTCAAAGTCACCAAGGAATCATCAACAGCTAAGATTCGTACTTTGCCTTCAGACATAGCAAAAGGCTCCTCTCACGTTATGATAATATTTCTCTAAGAATTTAACATGGTGCCTGGATGTAGAACTGGGTATAAAATGACAACTTTCCAGTGGTAGCTCTAATTGTTTCATAAAATTATAGTTGTGCACCCAAGTATGTTTCTCCCAGGTCAATTTATTTGATTTGTAGATTGTTTGTAAGAGTAAAAGAATGACAAAAATTGTTTTTCATCTCTCAATACACCTACAAAACGGTAAAACTTTTTTGTGATTTTACAACGATACACTATGTTTTGCAAGAATAAACTCTAACGAATTAGCACATTTCACAAAGAAATTGCCACATGGTAAGGAGAGGTTTAAAGGATTGAAGATAAGAAGAACAAAACAAGGAGTTGAACTCCTTGTTTTGTTGCAAGTGTAACTTATAGGTTACGTGTGTTTTCTAGAGCTTGACGTCCTTGATCATCCAATACCCAATTGAATACAGCTTCTTCAACAGGAGCTTCTGGGTTTGAATGTTCTAAAGTGAAATTTAAAGTTAAGTTTGCTTGACGTCTAACAAAACGGCCATTGACGACAACAAAGCGTTGTACACCAAGACGCATGGTCGCAGTGCGTTCTTCTTCGTTGATTTCAACAGGTGCGTTCAAGAAGAAACGGAAGAAACGAATGTTGTTTCCATAAACTTCTTGTAGTACCGGAATAAAGTCATTGATCAGCTTTTCTTGAGTAAAGTCAGCTGCTTGTGGCTCTGGTTCTGGTTCTGGCTCTGGTTCTGGAGGTGTTAGTAGTGTCACCAACTCACTTACAGAGGTGAAAGCGTTGATTGCTCCCGCACCTGTTGCGTTGCGTTGTGCTACACCAAACACGTTCTCAGGCTTTGTGAAAATACCCTTCAAGAAAGAAGTTTGTGTCTCGCCTTCTGGTAATTGGAAAGTACCATCAGCTAGTGCAGGCTTTAAAACTTCTAGCATCAATGCTGCGATACCAGCAACGTGTGGTGTTGCCATAGAAGTTCCGGAGAAGAATGCAAATCCACCATTAGCGATTGCAGAACGAACTCCCACACCAGGAGCCATCAAAGTAGGAATGTCTTGATTATCTGCGTTTGGACCTCTAGAACTAAAATTAGCTAGGTCTCCACGGCTATCATGTGCACCTACAGAAATAACTATAGGCGAAGAACCTGGATTTCCTACGGTTCTTTCAGTTGGGCCACTATTTCCTGCTGCGGCAACCAAAACAGCACCAGAAGCAACAGCATTATTCGCTGCTTGTTCGATACCATTTACACCTGGCGTGTCGCCATTGGTTCCCAAACTCATGCTAATAACATCTGCTCCGTTAGCAACAGCAAATTGAATCCCTTGAATAATACCAATTCCACTACCACTACCGTTTGCTCCCAAAACTTTTACAGCCATAAGTTGTGCGTCAATAGCTACACCGGCTGTTGCACCAGCAACTGTACCAGCACAGTGTGTACCGTGGTTGTTGCCGTCTTGCTCAGGATCTGCTTCTCCAGGAACAAAAGACGCTCCGGTGACAAATCTTGAAATATTGTTACCATCTTTATCTTTCGCTGGATTTGCAAACTCAGAGTGATTGGACTGAATCCCTGTATCGAGTACTGCAACAATAACACCTTTTCCGGTGATTCCAAGGATGTTGTTTACATCGTCAGACTGGGTAACTTCCAGACCATAGGTATTGAAACTGTCGAAACCAGGAACAGCTTCGTTCACAGCCAAACCACTGACGTTTTCGTTATTGTTGTTATTTCTGTTGCGTCTGTTACGTCTATTGCGTTTATTGCGTTTATTGCGTCTATTCTTTCCTGCTCTACGTGCGCCAGGAACGGTAAGTTCTCTTTTACCAGAACGTCTCTTAAACTTTACTTGATTGACTTCTTCTGGCTCCAAAAACTGCTGTACAATGTTTAGCTCAATTGATTCAACTTTTGGATGTGCGGCAAGTTCGGTAATTGCGTCCCTGCTTAACTCCAATGAAATTGAATTAACTGCCCATAGGTATCTAGCTTCATTGTTGGTCAGTTTGGAAATTAAAGCACGTAAACTACGTTGTGCACGCTCAGAACGTTTTCTCAAACGATTGATCACTTCTTCGCGGATGTTGTTGTTACCGCGTAGTGCTCTTCTTACTGCGCGACGGATTTTTTTTCCGTTTAGTTTTTCTTTTAGTTCGATAACGACATCAAAACTCTGTGCGTCTCCCTCTAAAGCTTCTTGTAATTTCGGGCCAAGTTCCGCCGCGAAAATAGAAGACAATAGAGATAATATTGTTATAAGGATTAAATTACGCATACAAGCCTTTCTATAACAAAGATCTCTACAAGCCAGTTTTCTAAATACCTTAGAAAAAACAATAATCCTGGCTAAGTATATGTTAACAAATGTAGATTGTAAACGCTAGTTTTTTTTTAGTTTGCCCTACGCCTCTTCTTTTTTCGCCTTTGAAACGTTTTCTCCCAGTCGTTCCAAAAGTTGATTAAACTTTTCCTTCGTTAGCATTAAATTTTGGAACAGAAACTCTTTTACATCTTCTTTACCATCAGATGTCTGTTTTTCGTAGACATGCTCTGCGGAGAGTAAATTGAGACTATCACATCCCCCACAGTAAGTTATATACAACTGAATATATGGCTTGTACTTCGCCACCTCTATTTCATCGACCCAAGCAATGCTATCCACAATGATATCTTGTTTGATGCGCTTTGCGATATCGGCATTTATTGTCATCGGTAGCGGTTCTTTCTCTAACCATATATAACAATTTTCACAAAAAACATCATATTTGGAAAGCATTCCTATGGAATAAAAGGCAAACAAAACCCACACGACTTCCAGGATGCCATACACTTCATCTCTAAAAAAATTGTATTGGATGTACTGCAACATCCATTCGGGATCCGCCAATCGTTCGAACAATCTACCTTTACCATACATTACTGCGTCGGCGCACCACAATACATACAAAACAATGCATGCCGAAATCGTCGTTCCCACAAAGGATAGTTTGCGGTTACGGTTGTTTCCCTTCTTTTCTCTCCCCTCATACATTGTGCACACCATAATAATGTACACGATATAAACAATGATAAACTCGATAAAGTACGGAAAGATCTGCCGGATGTACACTTGCAGAAACGCAACGATAATCGCCGAGAGAGTTACAGAAAAAAGACCATTTACAACGCCAAACAATCCAGACCGGCCTGATAATTGATAAAAATTTGCCATGTTTAATACTCAATCAATTCGTTAATTGCATCCAACACAAAACGACGTCGCAAATCGTGCGATTCGTTGTAAAATTCCCATTTTTCTACGGTATCGTGAATAGAGAGCAACTCGTCTACCGTCATTTTTTTAAATATTTTTCGCCAGTAAATACTTTTGAATAACTTCTCAAGGGACGCAACAGCATCAATTGGTCCACGACCGCGATTTGCCAGTGCACCAAGGTGCTTAATCATCAATGGAGCGCTGATTTGATCCAAACGTCGCACACCCTTATTTTTGATTTGGTATAGTCTTTTACTCACAATTTGATATCCCGCAGCAATTTGTATATCTTTTGCCGTGTTTTCGGCATAAACGGTATAGTGAGTAAAAATTCTTTCTTTCCTAATCTCCATATGATGATCTTCAACGGGCTGGCCATCGATAAAAACTTTATACGGGTAGAGAATACCGTCTAATTCTACCGAATTACCGGTGATAAAAAATTTGTATTTACCTAATTTACGAAGAGGAGCTTCGATCACAAACGGTCCGTTGCCAGATGTTATACGTATACGTGTTTTCAATGTATCGTACTCTTTAAACCTTGCGGTTATTTCATAGCTTTTACCCACTTCAAAAACATCTTCTTCTGCGATGTCCTTCTTGCCAATTTTTATGTCAATCGCTTTTGCAGAATGACCATTTTCATTTTTCACGTGAAAAGAAATTCTTCGTGCGCTCCCGGCATCTGCAGGCTGAAATTTTGCAATAATACTGCGGTACGCATCTTCGGTGCGCAGAATGTCAAAGTCATTTTCTTTTTGTATCTTTTCTACATTATTAAAGCCATTGCGCACTGCGTCCTTCAAAGCAGTAATCGCTTTGCGAATATCTCCATTTCTATTGCCTATACCCACTGGAGTACGATCGTATTTTTGTGCCTGTAAGCTATAACAACAAGCGAGAAGATAATACGCATCTATTTGCTTAGGGTCCATGTTAAGAGATGTCTCAAGACTTTTAATCGCTTGCGCAAGTTTACCACCTTCTTTTGCCGTAACCGCTTGCAAGTAGTAAGAGTTCGCATCTTTAATTTCGCTCGCCATACGCGAACTATCGGTAACCTCTATTTTCCAAAGTTTCACGATGTGATTTTGTGAACTCGCAAAAATTACGGCACTATCTTTGCTAAAAGATACTTGCGAAATGGCCACAGAGTAATCAGAAATAGTTCGTAGTAGTTTTCCCGTTGCCAGTGACCATATGCGAATAGTATTGTCTTCACTGCCACTCGCCAAGAGTTTCTTGTTTGGGCTAAGGGCCAAACAAGTCACAGCTTTACTATGACCAGAAAGTGTAAGTTTGTCATTTCCATTACTCGTTGACCAAACTTTAATCAGCATATCCTGCCCAGCACTGGCCAATAGAGCACCGTCACTACTAAATGCCAAGGCATTGATATAGTGAAAATGTCCTTTTAATGTGAACAATACCATGTTACCGGTGGCGTTGCGTAGACTAATGTGATTATTTTGATGCGCAACAGCCATAAATTTGCCGTCATTGCTATATACCACCGCACGCACATTTTGAAAAATATTCCATTCCTCGATATTGATTTTTTCGGCGTACAAAGCTATCAGTGCACAACATAAAATTATGATTCTTTTCATCGTAGATATTACGGGACGTTCCCGTGTCTCCTTTCTTGTGCTTTGTAGTATAACTATTATAACTAGTGGTATGTCAGGCAAATCTCTACATGTAATTGATTCTTTTGAGTTTTAGCTGACACGCCCTACAAAGGATCGTCTTGAGGTAGTTTCTATAACTTTGGAAGTTAATAATATAGCGATATAGCTTGTAAAACCCGGATTTTGACTCCTCTAGAAGTCCTACTCTCATATTATGCATTGTAAGTGAAGATTTTGGTATAAAAAAGCGGGCGCAAGAATGATAAATTCTTTGTGCTCTGCCACAGATGAATGAATGGTATGATTATGAGAGATAGGTAAGTCTTGCTATTCACCACCAGTAAAAGGATTTTGCGAATTGATGTCAATGGCTTTCGTACATAGATCTTTCGCTTCTTCGACATTTCCGGTAAAAGCACATAAAAGTCCCATACGCGCTAGCCCATCAGACATTGCTCTTTTGTCTCCTGTATCTTGTGCTATTTTTAGAGCCTGTGTCTGATTTTTGATGGCCTCTTCCAAACTATTGTTGTCCATATTTGCGATCGCTAAATTATTTAAATGTTTAATTTCTAGATCCTTGCGGCCTTCAATTTGTGAAATTTCTAACGCGTCATTGTGATACTTAAGTGCATCTTTGTGTTTACCCATAGCGCCGTGAACCATAGCAATGTTCGACAAAATCATTGCCCGATCTTTACTATTGTTTTTTTCCGCCATGGATAGGCCCGCAAAAAGGTTTTTGAGAGCCTTGGTATTGACCCCTACTTGGGCATATGCAATACCTAAATTACTGTAGGCAGACTCAATATACTTGAGACTTTTGTTGGTTTGCTTGAAAAAAAACAACAAGGCTTCTAATATGGGGATCGCGTGTCGCGCACGGTTGGTTTGTAAGTACTGAGAAGATTTTCCCCAATAGGTTTTAAAATTATCTTCGGTAATGACGATAGAACCATATTCACCATCGAAATCAAACATTTTTTGAAAACAAGACTCTAAAAAACGGAATGTTTTACCCAACGTAGCATCTTGCCCTGGCTTCTCGGTATACTCGCGCATTTTACGCAGTAGGTTAAAAAAGGGTGTGTCAAATTCTTCATAATTGTCTTTCACCCATTTACTAAAGCCTTCGGGGCCCAATGCCACCTTGATTAGGGCTTCTTGTACAAGCCAACGGTCTTTTGGTAGGTTATTGTATTTGCTCATTTTCCTTGTTTTTCTTTCAACATATCGCGACGACGCTTTACTACCTGTAAGTTGAGTTTTACGGAAGTA
This sequence comes from Candidatus Uabimicrobium amorphum, assembly GCF_009002475.1. GTDB lineage: Bacteria > Planctomycetota > Uabimicrobiia > Uabimicrobiales > Uabimicrobiaceae > Uabimicrobium > Uabimicrobium amorphum. Next base: position 6,058,031 of record NZ_AP019860.1, on the reverse strand, counting down.
AAGCTCGGGTCCATTTTCAAAGCGTTTTCCCAATCATCAATGGCTTCGTCATATTGTTTTAATAGTGAATATACAACCCCGCGGTTGTTGTATGCATCTGCAAATTTTTTGTCTAGTTGTATTGCGGTAGTGTAGTCTTTTAAAGCTTGTTGGTAATCTTTTTGAAAGTGATGGGCCACTCCACGAAAGTAATATGCTTTGGCATAGTCTGGCTTCAATTCAATTGCGGCTTTGAAATCTTCAAGAGCCTGTTCAAGGTTATTGAGGCTGTTATACGCAATTCCTCTATTCGCGTAAGCAATTGCATTGTCAGGATCGTACTCCAGAACTTTGTTAAAGTCGACCAACGCCTCTTCGTACCTCTGTAGACCAACAAGAGCGTTTCCTCTACTTAAATACGCATCGGTGTGGTACGGATTACTTTTCAAGACGCGCGTGTAATCAGAGATGGCCTTTTCGAAATCTTTATCTGATTGATATTGATTTGCTCGATCAAAAAAGGCTTGCACGTTTTTTTCGTGTATAGAGATGATAACGTCTAATTTTTCGTCTGTCAAATAACCTTTTTCGATAAGAAATACCGATAGCGGTTTGCTTGATAACTCACGTTTTTTTCTCTTTAAGCACTCTTTTACTTCTATACGAGAAAGTATACCGTACTTGATTGCTAACTTACAAAATAACTTTTCTTCAGGAGAAATATCTGACATTACTCAGTTCCATCGATAAAAAAACGTTTAAAATTGAATTTAGACAAAGTAAAATGTACAGCAAGAAATTTAAAAATTTCTTGCTGTAGTTTTAGGCGATTATAGCTTTACTATTAAGAACTTAGTTGATCTTTTATCTGCTGAACAGCAGCATCAACAACTTGATCTGTAGCTTCTTCAACGATAACATCGGTAAGTTCTTTAAATTTTCCACCTGTTTGTTTTTCAACTTCTTCTTTTACCATGTCACTTGCTTTTTCAGATACGAATGCTTTTATTGCTTCTTCGCCAGCATCTGCAAGATTGTCAGGCATTGTTTCGATCAATCTACCAACAACAGTTTTTGTTACTTTAGCGATAGTTTCTTCTTTGAATTTCTTCTTCAATTGTTCTTGAACGTTGCCGCCAGAAAACAAACCTTTTATTGTATCAATCAAACTCATTAAACGTTCCTTTATAGGAAAAAAAATTACAGACCATATATAAACTACAGGTTGATGCAATTTTAAATTACCTTGATTTTTAGAAATTGTCAAATTTTTTTTCATAGCGAATCATAACTTATCATTTGAATCTTTGGCAGAGTTCGGGCATAATACCAGCACTTACATATTTGTTGTGCTTTTATCAAAATGTTAAAAGTTCCTGACGTATGAGCTGGTACTTGGTCCCTTAAATTCGAAGTTTGGTGGTGAAATGATAGAAGTAAATGGCGTTTCTAAGATTTTTGAGGATAGTGCACAAGAAACAAAAGCACTTGATGAAGTGTCTTTTTCATGTTGTGCAGGAGAAATATTTGGTCTACTAGGTCCGAATGGTGCAGGAAAAACAACTTGTCTGCGAATATTGTCAACTGTGTTATGTCCTACAGCAGGAGAAGCCAAAGTCGCAAATTACAATGTTGTTGACAATCCCCAAGAGGTGCGTCGCCGCATAGGCTTTATTTCCGGGAACACGGGGATATACGACCGATTAACTCCTCACGAAACCGTATTATATTTTGGAAAGCTGTACGGACTATCGAAAAGTTTTCTCAAAAAGCGCTGTGATGAGATATATGAAATGTTCCAAATGACAGATTTCATTCATACTCTGAATGGTAAACTATCAACAGGGATGAAGCAAAAAGTTTCTATTGCCCGAACCATTGTTCACGACCCACCAGTACTCATTTTCGACGAACCCACGGCAAACCTTGATATTTTAGTGGCAAAAAACGTACTCAATTTTATCCTTGATTGCCGCGAGAAAGGCAAATGTATCATTTTGTCAACTCATATCATGAGCGAAGCACAAAAACTTTGCGATCGCTTGGGCATTATTCACAAAGGTAAACTTTTGGTTCAAGGCAAAACAGAAGATCTTTGTGCGCAGTACGACTGTGGAGATATCGAAGATATCTTTTTTTCTCTAATCGATAGCGGCTTTTAAAAGGTGAAAAAAGTGCAGTGGTTAAACAAATTAGATAACATCTTAAATATATGGGGTAAGGAAATAAAAGAAACGCTTCGCGATAAAAGAACTCTTTTTATCATGACCTTACTACCTATTTTACTCTATCCATCACTAATGCTGGGTATGACGCAGCTCATTGTATATCAACTCGATAAAATAGACAAAGAAGATGTAACAATTGCCATAGAGGGTAGTTCGCAAAAAATTAACGAACTATTGCAAGGAAAGTCTTTTAAAATAGTCGAAACAAAAAGTGCTTGGGATGAAGTCTACTTAGAGAAAGCTGTTTTAGGTTTGAAAATACCTGAGAATTTTGACAAAGACATCAGTGATTTGAACGCTGTTCCTCGTATTTTAGTTTACTACTCTGGTGCAAATGACAAAGCGCGTTTACTGCTCAAGAAAGTGCGTGACTCTCTAAATGTTTTATTACGCAAAACTCAACGCAAAGCGCTACAAAATAGTCCACCAGGATTGGTAAAACCATTCACGATAGCCCTCAAAAACACCGCTGGTGCAAAAAAACAAGGAGCTTTTGAATTTGGACGTCTTCTCGCTTTACTCGTCGTACTCATGGCCATTACTTTTCCGCTATATCCTGCCATTGATATGGGGGCCGGCGAAAAAGAACGAGGTACAATGGAGACACTACTAGTTGCTCCTGCCACCCGATTTGAAATTGTCGTTGGGAAATATCTTGCCATTTTTAGCATCGCCATTTTTGGATCTTTATTGAATCTCGCGAGCATGGGAATTACTTTTGGATATTTTACCAAGCAAAGCAATGCGCTTCTCGAAGCAACACGGACACAAGAGTACCAAAGTGTTGATGATTTTAAAATAACCCAATTAGCCACCAACGATGATATTCCACATATTCGCGAAGAAGGTAAAATATCTCATGCAAAACTTTACAACGAAAATGTGGCTTTTACCATTAACAACAACAAACAACAAATTTCGTTGTGGCACATAAAAGCGGAAAAAATAATGTACCGCTCCCCATGGACCTTTGCGAACGTAACAAAAATATCCACAATGGGCAACAGTTGGATTGCGAGTACACAAAACAGATTGATACACATCTTCATTTCATCACAAGGGATTGGCTTGCGTACGTTGTGGCAAAATGAACATATCATAGAAAATTTTATAGTGGATTCCTCCACACAAAAAGTCATTGCCGAACTAAAAGTAGAAGAAGAAAAGCGACGCTTCGTTATTTTGGACACCAAAACTTGGCAAGTCGAACAAAACTTTGATGGTTATGGCAATATAGTCGATGGTAACATCAACTACATTATATTTCGCAATGAAAATTTACAGTTGCTAGATACACAAAGTGGAGAAATCACCGCATTACCAGGATACAAAGCACTACTTTTCAACAAAAATCGCATTGTTTTCTTTACGGAAAGCACCTTGGGGATCTATGATACCAGGGCAAAAGCAATTATCCGAGAAATACCTATAAATTTATATACACAGCTACCCATCACTGCAGTTACACACAGTAATAACAATTTGGTACTTGGTACTCAAGATGGTGTTGTACAGTTGTGGAGTTACAAAAAAAATAGTTTCTCTTTCGTTGCTTATCTTGGAGCACACGAAGGTCCTATTACCCATATAGATATATTTGACAATTACTACCTAAGCCTTGATGAAACAGGGACATTGATGAATTGGTCAACATCTCCCCCACTCAAGTTTGACATATCAAACTCTGTTTTAGTCGGCATGTTTATATTGCTCATTCCTCTTGTAGGTATGTTTTCGGCACTATGTTTAGGTCTTTCTATTTTTGCGCGAAGTTACAAAGAAGGCCAGCATTATTTGACCCCTATGGTCATTGTAGTGATGCCACTAGTCATGGTAGCGTTTTTGCCTAACATGCACTTGACAACGCGGCTTTGTTTTGTACCCGTTTCTAACATTGTACTTCTTTACAAAGAAATGTTTCTCGGTAACGCCACTTTTACACAGATTTTATTAGTGTTTTTCTCAACCGCTCTATATGCGCTACTCGCTCTGATATGGGCGATACGGCTTTTTAGTCGTGAAGAAGTTATTTTCCGCCAGGTAGAAGGTATCAAATGGGATTTTTGGCGAAAAAATTCCACGGTGATATTCACAACGAACCAGGCATTCATATTTTTTGCACTGACAACCATTTTATTCCACTTTATGGGACCAAAACTTTCCAACAACATTTTGTTTGGTCAAGCACTATCCATGGTATTGTTTCTTGTTGCTGTCCCAGTCATTGTTACAAAGGTATTCCATTACGATCTACGCAAAACCTTTGCAATTGGCGAAAAGTTTCCTGTTACGAAAATCCCTGTTATTATCGCATTGAGTATTAGTGGGCTTATTTTTGCTCTTACGGTAAAAAGTATCCAAGATTTTATCTTGCCAATTCACAATGAGCAATTGGTAAAAATGCTACAAACTCTATTGCAAGGATATCCATTGTGGATCATGATTATCGTATTTGCGGTACTACCGGGAATTTGTGAAGAGCTATTTTTTCGTGGGTTACTACTCTCCAGCTTTCGTAAAAAAATGTCACCATTGGCAGCTGTTGTATGGACAGCTCTATTGTTTGCCGTGATGCATATGGATATTTCGCGTCTTTCCTTTACCTTTGTTATGGGCATTTTTCTCGGAATTGTGTTGTTGCGCACCGAAAATATTCTTGTGCCGATAGTTATTCATATATTGTGCAATTCGACTACCCTAACAATAGGTTACTACGCCCAAGAAAATTCGCTCGACAACTATCTTTACTACTTGACTGCATACCCCTGGATTTCAATACCTGGTAGTTTGATCGTTAGTGGTTTTATTATTAAATACTGTTTTCAAGCTTTAGGGCATAGACATGAATAAGTTTATCAACAAAAGATCTTTATACTACGAAGCTCTAGAAGGAAAGCATCCTGATTTGAGTGTCAAAAAAAAGTGGATTCGCCACGAAAGTGAATCAGTAAACCGCGCCGTAACTCTATATCTTCGGGATATTTTCACGCCGCTTACATTAAAATTCTATGAATTTATCACACAAATTTCTTCGCAAACAATTGCGGATATGGCAAAGCAATTTGTTGTGTATGAAAACGTATACAGTGATGTTATTTTCGAAGAAAACGCAATGCCATTTCTCGAAGGTTATCAAAGTATTGATACAATAGATACGTCAAACTCTAAATTCGAAGATTTCGCAAACGCATATAAAGCTCTACCAGAAAAAATGCGTGCATATTATCGAAAACTCTTATTACATAGCAAAAGTGTCGCTACTCTAGAAAGATATGGACTCAGTGATATTGTCAGTGGTCACTACCACAGTTATCTGTGGTCATCAATTGATAATGGTATTCAAACCACAAGTCATGCTGTAGACACGACTCTTGTTCCCATTGGCGAATATGGATATAATTTATCGCGCACTATGGTACTGACAACCAATATAATGGCAAAACTCACCTACGATTTTTTTCAAAAAACGGCGGTCATCGAAGACAAGTATCAACAACTTATTGACAACGAAACCGCACGTGGTCGCGAAAAACAACAGGCACTTTCACAGGCAGAACAAATGTGCCATTGGCAGAATTTTCCTGTCCATTGCGAACATGCGCAAAAAATTTACCAGTTGCAAAAAGAGCAACGACAATTGATCATAAAAGAATCTGCGCGTTTCGCTGCTCCGGATACATTTAAAGAAGCCATCCAAAGTGTACAGGCGGCGCTGTCGTCTTTCTATGCCCAAAAAGTTATCGAAGACCCTATTGCCTACTTGAGAACGATCATTTCCTCAGGGGTGGCCATACAATTCGCCAAAATAGTTCCTTTCGGCTACACCCTGCCTGTGGTAAGGCGCGGTCGATTTTATCCGCATATTTTACAGCCGAAACGAAATGGTTTACAACTCAATCCTCACTTTTGCCAAAAAGCGCGTAATTTAAAAGAGGATTACCTAAAAACACGAGTGTATGAACTGGACCAAAGAAATCCTGGTTTCCTGGGTTTTGGATGTCCCGCAGCAATTCGCGATAAGGCTTGTAAAAAAACAGGTATTCGCTATATGCTAGATTGTTACGAGCATATATTTAAAATTGTTTACCATCAAAATTCATAATCGTACAACTATCAATCCCGGTCCACAAAGAAAGTCTATATGGGATCGGGACGCAGAAAGCTAGCTGTCCTCAATATTCCATCTCAAGTATTTGACTTTTTAACTTTTTAAACTTGGGATTATCAGGTGCAATACGCAGAGCATTTTTAATCCAAGCAATCGCATAATGATACCGCCGTTTTTCGTAAAATTTCCTCGCTAACATCGCAAAAAATACATCTCTATCTTCTATGTAAGGGAGAAGATACTTAATATAAAGCGGAGCGTAATTTTCCATTTCACTGGCGAATAGAAAATCGAAAAAGTCAAAAACTTGTTGTTGGGTTTTGTCGGACATCGATAGTTTTAAATATTTTTGCAAAACGCGCTTTTCACGCTCATGGTCAGGAATTTGGTGTATCATTTCTTGCGCAGCCTCAAATTTTTGCAGTTCTATCACACATGGAATAATGGCAATAATTTTCGAGGAGTTGTTGGGGATAACTTGTTGCCAATTTTGCGGAAAAAGAATTTGCGCAACGATAATAGACCATCTACCGTACTTTGCTACATTGTAATAATTTAATAATAACAGGTTATTGCGGATGAAATTTACGTAGGTATGATTGTTTTTTTGCTGATACTTTTGCAACCAGTAAGCGGTTGTCGATAGCAAAACAGTAACATGTGCAGGTGAAAGCGTTTGTGCTCTAAGCATCAGTGAATCTAAATTTTGCTTGTTAAGTTGTGAAATTTGCGCTAAGTAGAGATATGGTAATCCCCAAAATGGAATGAGTTGTTGCGAACGACAAAAGTGAAAGTGAGCATTAGAAAGGTACAGTGGATTCTCTTCCGTTTGATAAAGGCGCCAATATAAACGACCTATTTCAAAATGAGCCCAATAATTATTGGGCTCTATTGCCAGTACCTGAGAGAATTTTTTACAAGCCTCATGCAAAAGAGGCTTTTTCTTACCACGAATATAGAGAGGATAGTCATAATATGGTACATGGTAAGAAGCCCAGGAATGTTTTAAAATGTCACAAGACACCATTACAGCCAAAATAACAGCCACTCTTACTAGAAACTTTTTATTACCAGCCAGCATCGACAATAATCAAATCTCCACCGCGAATCAGCATGTTTTCCGCGCGACTCCCTTGAAGTATTTTATCGAAATTCACCACATACTTTTTGGTTACCCCTCCTGGTAAGTGACGAATAATTCTAATCTTAGGCGAGGCAAATTCGGTAAGACCTCCTGCTAGACCCATCACTAGGGACATGCGTGTTCTACTTTCGGGCATGCGAATTGCCCCAGGGCGTCTTACTTCCCCAAAAACACTCACGACTTTACTCTCTTCATCTTTAGAAGGAATGGTGATAATATCGTTCTTTTGCAAATAAAATGGCTTTTGTGCCTTGGGAGAAACAGAAAGTTTAAAAGTGACTCTTTTGTTTTGCTCACTTTCGCGTATCACCTCAACATTATCGAGATTGGCATCAGGCCTTGGCCCACCAGCTAGTAAAATGACATCCCACAATGTCTGCTTTTTATCGTCGTTAATAGGGTAGTTGCCTGGAGTAACAATGCGCCCTTGGACGTAAACTTTTGCCTTTTCCTTGATAACGATTAAATCCTCGGCTTGCAAAGCAATATCGTTTTCGGTATCGTAGTTTTCAAAAATGGCATCAATAGGAAGGTAAAATGTTTCTTTTTTACCTTTGTCGACAGGGTCTTCGCGGATAAGTTCTACACCTTTTACTGTTTTCAAATTGGGTGAAATACCAATACTTAGTAAGAAGCGACTTATGGTAAATATTTCGTCATTGGGCAAGGGGATTGCTCGCGAACCTTTTTCCAGTCCATCAATATAAACTTGGCGCTTTTTCCAATTAATGACATTAATACTAACAAGAGGCTCTTCTATGTAGTCAGACAACTTTTCTTTTAACTCCACCGTCACTTCTTGAACCGTTTTTCCGACAACTTTAAATTCTTTAATAAGTTGATAATTGATAGCTCCTGTTCGAGGAATCAATATATCTTTATTTAGCTTAGGCTCATTGGTAATTTCTATGCGAATAGTATCACCAGGTATCAAAACCGGTTCACGGTATTTTTTTTGCAATTTAGGTGCAATCCATTTGTCTTCACTTACAGACGATGTCTCTGTCGAATTCTTATTTTCGTCGTTGTTTTCTATTTCCACTTCCTGTGGAGGCGGTTCGTAACCAGGTAGTTTATTATCGTTTGTACAAGATGCTAGAATGACGGTAAGTAGTAGGATGACTCTTAACATAACGAGACCTTCACTAAAAAATAACATTAACACTAAAAATGATACGGTGGTTTGCGAAATTTTCGCCCTGCTCTCCTTCACGTTGTTCTAGACGATAGCTAAAACTTAAGTCCACGCTACTTGTCAAACGATAGTTTGCGGCGAAAGAACTGATCGCCCCATAGTTCACGTTGTTGTTGTCAAATTCGGAGTACAACAGGTCGATATTACCTTCGATACCAAAAGCACCCGAAATAACATAACTTCCACCACCACCAACGCGAATCGAGTATTGAAAAACATCATTAAACGCCGGAGCGGTATTGGAACTTGCTCTAACAAAAAGGTTGAGGTTTGGCAACACGTTCCAACTAGCGTTTAAGGCACTAATAAAAAACACCTGATTGTCTATTGTTTGCAACCCAAAACTCAATCGGTTGGACACTTTGCGAACTAAGGGAAATGTAATTCCGACCAAGACACTATGAGCGACAACATTTTCTACATCATCGTCCAGGAAACTAACTTGGTAATTAAGACTTGTGAATAATCCTGAAACGAAATTGTATCCCGCAAAAAAATTTGCGCTATACCGCGAATCTTCGTCGTTTAAATCAAAAGATTTCCTGTACAAGTAACTCAAATTCACTCCATAAGAAAAACGACGCGTATTGGATTCTAGAGAAAACCTGGTGACTGCAGTATGGAGAACATCATTCAACCCTTCGTCTAAACTAACAAATGCATTCGAGCGACTGAAATCTTGAGAGGCTCTAAATGTAAATTTTCGCGATACATATTGATATTGTACACTTGCCGTTGGGAATATATCAAAATTATCGTTATAGCGTATTAAATTCGATAACTGAAATTGCAAATAACCGAAATTTTTCGACACTTCCGTCAGTAAAGTGAGGAGTGTCCCGCTGTCGTTCTCATTATTCCCGTCGCGATCCCCATCACTTTCAAAAAACGCCCCTATCGAAAGAACGTTACGCATACTGAAAGTGCGCGATCGAGGAATAAGAGCCAAGCCCGGACGATTAAAAAACTCTAAAACAAGATCCTTATCACGAACAAGTAATTCTTCATTTTCATCGACTACGGCAATTTGTTCATCGGTTTCGAGTTCGCCCACTTCTGTTACTTCATTTGCAAAATAGTCTTCCTGGCTACACAAGCAAACGATGCAAATAAGCAATAAAAAAAATAACTTCATTGGCATGCTCCAGGAATAACAGCGGTTCGAGGAATCTCTTTTTGGTTTTTATAAAAAGTCGCGGCCATGTCAATCATAACTCGATTAGGTATTTCCACACCGTGTTTCCCAGACGAATAGTGGAAAGAAATCATCACTTTATCATTATACCGAAATTCATACATCCCTTTTCGGAGTACAAGGTAAATTCTTTGCGCACTTACCGACATTTGACCATCAAACACATACTTTGCTTTACCTTCTTTGCTGGCGATTATATTACCACAAGAGAATGCGATAAAATTAGGCTTTTTACCTTCATACTTGAATTTATTGTTTTGTTTTTTTAGAAAGTGCTTTTGCGGCTTTTTGAAGCGAATAGATACGGCCAATGCTTTTGGCAAACAATACACATTTATATAAGTGTGCGTTGTTTCGTATTTTTTATTTCCTTTTTTTATAGGGAAAAATACACCTTGCGCATTCAGACTACTACACAGTAACAAAAAAATTATGATGGAGCGTATCACGTCACTTCCTTTGTGGCATTTGACATTGCGACCAATGTTCCCATTAAGTATGCGAGAAATAAACGATTTGAATTTATGAACAGAGGGAAGTGAAATGCAGCAAAGACAAAAAACATAATGATGGATACCAATACACTATTCCAAAGCATTTTGTCGTATGAAGTATTCTTCGCTATCAAAATTCCCCAAACCAAAAGAAATATTACACCTGCTATGCTCGATAGTATACCATATTCTGCCACAAATTCAATGTAATCGTTGTCTTGATGGAAATATTGTATCACTACGGGAACATCGCGATACATCTCGAAAGCCAGTGAAAAATTACCTGCCCCACAACCAAAAAGCCAATGATCACGTATGATTTTCAACCCCACGCTGTAGTGCTCTAACCTATAACGAAAATCTTCACCACTGCGATAAAAACGTTCCATTATGTCTACCTGAAAAGCAAATAGGACCACAATAATCGCAAAAATCAGTGCAATGGTCGGTATATGTCTGTGGTATAAAAAAATTCCGATTACGATAAGCAAATACAGAAAAACGCCGGTACGTGATTTACTGGCCAACAAACAAAGGAACATCAGTAAACAACACAAAATACCAAGAACGACACATAACTTTTTCTTTTGGTTGTGAAAGTGGAGTATTTGCCCTAACAACAAAGGAGTGCCTACAACAAGAATGTTTGCATATAGATTACGCGTCACATATGTTCCCGTAATCCCTCTCTTGCGACTAAAAAACGGAAAGTATTGGTAAAGCAAAGATTCTCGCGACAAAAAATATTGAACAACACCTACAATAACTTGCAGCAACACCACAAAAATTAGACAGCGCAATAACCATAAAAAATCCTCTTCGGTTTTTAGCACTTGAGGAATGGTAATCATCGCACTTATAGGTAGTAGCCATTGGTAAATCGACAATTTGACGTTCTGCGACGAGAAAAAATACGGCACTTGCAATTCAGGGTGAGATGGAACATTTATGATGCGCGACGGAACAAAAAACTGAACACATAATGTCACAAAAAACAATAGAATCGTAACATTTAACGCAGAAATGTATGGGTTTTGCTCGTTTGCCTGATCAAACACTAAAATTAAATTTACCAGAGACAAAACACAAAGAGGTCCCCAAACGTAGGCAATATTTCCACCATAGCCCAACGTGGCCACTATTATTTGCAGACACAAGTTCATTTTGATGATGGTTTTGACCTCATGGGACATTTTCAAGTTCCTCCTCCCCAAAAAAAAAGAGACCGAAAAATTTTCGGTCTCTTTTTATTCATTACTCAAGTGTAAAAAAGATTCTAGTATACGTGTGTACTTTCTTCTTCTGTTACAGGCTTCTTGAGTAGGTCTGAGCTTAGGTATACTTTCAAGCGTGAGTCACCTGGTTGTACAGCTTTCGCTCTGATTTGCCACTTAATCTTTTCTTTAGGATTCAACTGTGGGTATGGTACAACGGTTACGCGTTTACCAGATACTGTACATTGAGTATCACCACTTGCAGATACAGGTGAAATTTCTGCTGGGAATACAGCTTCAACTTTCACTAGTTTATCTGGAGCGGTACCTTGGTTGGTTACCTCGATAACATAAGTGGTTTCTTCGTTGGCTACAAGTGGGTCAACGGTATCAATTACCTCTAATAGTAACGCTGGGAAACCTCTCCAGTTTGTGCAACATTCAGCTTGCTTACGTACACCTTCAGCTGTTGCAACACCAACGCGGAAGCAGTGGTCGCCAGGTTGTTTAGAGATAACGGTTACAGCGTATGTCTTGGTTTCGCCAACTGGTAGAGAGCCAACATTCCAAGTTACTGAGTTTCCAGAAATGGTTGGGTTGCCTTCGCCAGCTAGAATTTGAAGACCAGAGTCAGAGTTAGCATTGACAGTTACGCCAGATAGAGGTGCACCACCAGTGTTTTTAACAACAACGGTTGCTCTTATGCGTTTACCTAGGAAAGCGATACCTGGGCAAGATACGCTAACTTGAGCTTCCAGTTTGCTAATTTCAGTACATGCTTGCGCTTGAACTGTACCAGCGTTAGAAGAGTTAGCCTTAGCTACGTTGCAAGCACGTCCAGCAGCTTTTGCAGTTACAGGAATGCTTAGAGTTTTTGTAGCTCCAGGAGGCATATCGCCAATTGGTGTACGTAGAGAACTAACGCCACTAGAGTGTGCTAGTTGACTTGGAAGATCGTCGACAACAACAACGTTCTTCGCGGTAGCTGTACCAGTACTCTTAACGGTTACTGTGTAAGCAATTTGTTGACCTACAGAAGCTTTTGCAGGACCAGTTTTGGTGATTTCAATTTTTGGATCACCTGTCCAGTTTGTACAACATTCAGATGTTTTCGTCATACCATCTGCAGATGCACTCATTCTCATGCAGCACTGACCTTCAGCTGTAGCGGTCATTACAAAACTACATGTCTTGCTTTCTCCAGGAGCCAAAGCACCACGCCAGGTTGCGCTTGTTCCGGAAACTTCACCACAATCAGAAGAAATAAGTTGTCCTTGAGAACATACATTTACAGTTAGTGTTGCATCTGTTAACTCTGTATCTCCTTGGTTGGTGAGAACAGCTCTAGCTGTAACACGTTGTCCAACTTTGCCTTGTTGTGGAGCTTGGCAAGTAAGAAGAAGTTCTTTCTTCAAAATCTTTGTACATGCTCTAGCAGTAACACTTCCAGCGTTAGAAGAGTTTGCTGTAGCTACGTTACATACTTGACCACGCTTAACAGCTTTGAATGGAGCTTGAACTGTCTTAGATTGACCTGGGCCTAGGTCTCCTACAGGGAAAGATAGCTGGCTTTTGCCATTAGGATCTTGTAGTCCGTTAGGAACTGGATCGGTAATAACAACGTTTCTTGCAACAGCTGTACCAGAGTTTTTCACTGTGATGGTGTAACTAACATTGCTGTTTAACTGAGCAACTTGAGGACCTGTCTTGGTAATATTAAGTTGTGGCTTACCAATCTTGGTGTTAACACACCATACAGGATCAGCTGTAGCAACATAGCATAGTCTTACATCACCTTCGCGGTTAGAACGTAGATTAACTTTAATTTTTCTTACGTCTTTTTGCTTAAGTAGGGCATAACTCCACATCAATCTGTTGCCGTTAACTCTCGCAGCAGGTTCGCTACTGATGTACTGAACTCCCTCAGGAACAACGGTGTAAAGATGTACGTTACCTGCATCAGAAAGAGCTTCAACATCTACTTCTGATGTGTAAGGTTGACCAATAACTGCTTCACCTGGTGCTTTAGGTGTTACTTTAATTAGTCCACATGTATCGCATCCACCGCCACCGCCGCCAACGCGAACTTCTTTCACGACAACTTTGCCGGGCTTCTCAACTACTTTTTCGACTATTCTGTCTTTGTAAACAACTTTTGTACCTGCGTCAAATTTCTTGCAAGTACAGCCTGTGAAAGCGATGATTGCTGCACAGGTAAGTAGTACGAATTTCTTCATACCAGAATTCTCCTTTGTAAAACGGAAGCTACACCCACTTATAAATATTGTATAGCTAGGTATTTCATATTTAGTGTATACTTAAATTCAAATTTGTTTTTTGCATTGTGCTTTGCATATAGCTTTTGCAATTAGTATACCAAACAATATTTTTAGCGTAAAAACAAGGGGGGCAACTTTATCGCTATGCAAGGAAAACCTTGCGATAAACGATATAAAAATTTTATACATGTTACACGAAACTTTGTATATTGACAAAATTTCGTCTTTTTTTTTACGAGATAGCGTCAAAACATGTATTTGTAGTTTAAGTTTGATCTTTTGTCTAAAATTTTCTACATTTACAATTGCTAATTCACAATTCAAATTCACAATGCAGTTTTAGAACCTAAAATTACAGCAAATTTGAACTATGATTTAAAATGTTTGGCGCAAAATCAAACACATAACAAACATATTTCGTATTAATTAAATCACAAAAAAATATTGTTTGTCATTAAGCACAAATTATAATAAACCCGCGAAAAGCATTGCAAATATATTTTTCGGAATGATCACTTTTTTTTACAAAAGATGTTTGTGTCGCACTTAAGTATCTACAATAAAAAAGCTTAGGAGTCAACAATGGCTAAAGAAGATGTAAAAAAAATTATCCAAAAAGCAAAAGAAAATGAAGAATTTATGGTTTCTATTTTGCAGAATGCGCAACAAGCACTACAGTCTTACAACTTATCGCAAACAGAGCTAGAATTTTTTCAAACTGCGGACCGAAAAACAATAGAAGGTCTAAAAGATAGTTGTTTTGAACTAGCAAAGTAAGCATAGCGATGTAAATCTCTGGTTGAATTTAAACCAGAGATCATAATTTATCGATATATTTTTTCTTGTTTTACACAACGACAAACCTCCCGTAAAAATACACCAATTCCCTCAATAATTTTTCTTCCTTCACCACAATGACAAAAATATACGTTTTTCCTTATTTTTCCTATACAAAGCGATACATTTTTTTTGTTTTTTTAGCCATTTTGTGTTATAATTTATTCTCAAAATAAAAACAGGGGACAAAACATGACACAAAAAATTTTTTTTAGTATGTCTGTCTTTGTAATTGTAGTTACATTGACCTTGGAAGTCACTAGCTCTCTAAGAGCTTCCTCCGTCGACGCATATCAACAAGCGGAAATTATTGCCGAAATTCGCAATAAAATTCTAAACTTTTACGTCGAAGACGTCGATTCTGAAAAGCTAATGCGTGGAGCTCTAGATGGAATGGTTTCTGTTCTAGATGATCCTTATGCTGCTTACTTAGATGAAGAAGACTACAAAAAGATATTTGAGGGGACAGAAGGAGAATTTATTGGGATTGGAATTGAAATCTCCGTAAAAGACAATTTTATTACTGTTGTTTCTCCGATAGAAGGATCTCCTGCATCTAAAGCCGGTATCTTAGCGGAAGATAAAATTTTGGAAATAGATGGTAAATCTGCGGAAGGAATTACCATAGAACAGGCTGTAGATTGGTTGCGGGGTAAAGCAGGAACAACAGTGAAACTACGTATACTCCACAGCAGTAGCACCACAAGCGATGAGATTACAGTTGTAAGAGGGCGCATAGAGTTAAAAAGTGTCAAAAATGCCCATATCATCAATACCGAGTACCATATAGGATATATTCGCCTAACGCGTTTTAATAAACATACATACGATGACTTAAAGAAAAATATTGAAACACTACGCGAACAAGGAATGGAAAACCTGATACTCGATTTACGCTTTAATCCCGGTGGATTGCTAACAGCATCTGTTGACGTCGTAAATACATTTATTTCTGAGGGCAATATAGTCCATACCAAAGGTCGTATTAAGCAAAATCAACAAACCTATAGTGCTGCACCCGACAAAATTTGTTGGAAAAAGCCCATGGTAATCATAGTCAATAAAGGAAGCGCTAGTGCTTCTGAAATCGTAGCAGGTGCTCTACAAGATTATCACCGAGCTGTTATTATCGGAAACAGAACATATGGTAAAGGAAGCGTTCAAAGTATTCTACCTCTTAGAGATGAAAAACGTGGACTAAAGATAACAACGGCAAAATACTACACTCCATCAGGAAGATCTATTCAAAAAGGCTCCGATGATGAAGGGGGCATTACACCAGATGTACTACTACCCCTTTCCACTGAAGAACAGCGTGAACTCATTAGGTCTTTCAGTCAACCAGGAAGTAAATTGGATGACAAACAAATACAAAAAGCAATAGAAGTGATAAAAAAACCATAGGTGTATTTTCACCTAACTTATACTAGTTCTAACAAAGTCAGTGGTGTGGCCGCACTTAGTTTTACTCGTAATGTTCATTTGCTATCAAAATTAGCCTTACGACTAGAATTAAACCGGCGAATAATAGTTGTTGAACTAGAACAACGAAGTAAATCACAAAATGTTAGAATCAGAATTTTAAATTAAAGTAGAAAGGAAAATGGAAGAACAGTGAAGGCTGTAAATCCATATCTATTTTAAATATGACTGATACAAAGCAGTGTCCTGTTGTTCGGTTAGAAGACGAACTAAAAAACTCTTATTTAACCTATGCGATGAGTGTAATCGTATCACGGGCATTACCTGATGTTCGTGACGGTATGAAACCATCACAAAGGCGTATTCTCCTGGCAATGAACGATTTGAATCTTGGACCATCATCAAAATTCAGAAAGTGTGCAAAAATAGCCGGGGATACTTCGGGTAACTATCACCCACACGGTGAAGCGGTAGTTTATCCCACACTAGTTAGAATGGCACAGAACTTTAATATGCGTTACCCGTTAATCCAGGGACAGGGAAACTTCGGATCTATCGATGGAGACCCTCCGGCAGCGATGCGTTATACGGAAGCGCGTTTAACAGCTCCAAGTGTCAATATGCTAGAAGATATGGACAAAGATACGGTTGATTTTGTATCTAACTACGATGAAACACGTGAAGAGCCAACGGTTCTTCCCGCTAAATTTCCTAATTTATTGGTCAACGGTTCTGTGGGAATTGCGGTGGGGATGTCGACGTCTATTCCTCCCAATAACTTAACCGAAATATGCGATGGAATCATCGAATTAATTGAAAACCCTGACATTGAAGTAGAGGCCCTATGTGAGATTATTAAAGGACCTGATTTTCCCACAGGAGCTATTATTTGCGGTGAAAAGGATGTACGTAAAGCCTACACCACAGGACGAGGTATAGTCAAAGTACGATCCAAGGCCGAAGTAGAAGAAAAAAAGAATGGTCGCGAATCGATAGTATTCAAAGAAATTCCTTACCAGCTTAACAAAGCAAAAGTGATTGAAAAAATAGCTGATCTTGTAAAAGACGGTAAAATAACAGGTATTTCTGATGTGCGCGATGAAAGTGGACGCAAAGAACCTGTGCGTATTGTTGTGGATTTAAAGCGCGGGGAAAATAGTGATGTCATCCTCAATCAACTTTATAAATACACACTACTACAATCTAGTTTTTCGATTATTATGTTGGCTCTAGTCAACGGTCGACCGCAACTACTAAACATAAAAGAAATGATTTATCATTTTGTTGAACACCGCAAAGAAATCATTCGTCGTCGTACACTATTCTTACTAAAAAAAGCGGAAAAGCGCCATCACATCGTAAAGGGTCTAATCCTAGCATTAAACCACATTGATGAAGTGATCAAAGTAATTCGTGGATCTCAAGATACAAAGGAAGCCAAAAGCTCTTTACGCGAGAAATGGCAACTCAGCGTTCAACAAGCGGATGCGATTGTGCAGATGCGTCTAGGTGCTCTAACCAATCTAGAGTTTAATAAACTCGACGATGAAAGAAAAACCTTGGAAGAACAAATTGCAACATTTAAAGGAATTCTCGAAGATCCGCAAAAAATTCTAGCGATCATCAAAGAAGAAACCATCGCAATTCGTGACAAATACGGAGACAAAAGACGTACGAAAATTGGCACTGCAATCGAAGCCTTTGTTTTGGAAGATATCATTGCCGATGATCAATCCGTCGTTCTAATCACTCACGAAGGATATATTAAGCGTACCCCTGTTGATACTTACTCCAAGCAACATCGAGGAGGAAAAGGTGTCACGGGAACGGGAATGAAACAAGGAGATATCGTCAAAGACTTCTTCATTGCTTCCGCGCATCAATATATTCTGTTCTTTAGTAACTATGGAAAAGTGTACTGGTTAAAAGTGTATGATATACCAGAAATGTCACGAACCGCAAAAGGAAGAGCTCTTGTCAACCTTCTTAATCTTGACAACGACGAAAATATTAGCTCGGTCATTCCTGTTCGTGAATTTGACAGTCGGTGGTTGGTGATGGCCACGAGACAAGGTATCATCAAAAAAACAGCACTCTCTGCATTTTCTCGTCCGAATAAAAGTGGTATTCGTGCTATTAATCTCGATGAAGGTGATCGTCTAATCTCCACCGTTCTTACAGACGGAGAGCAAGATCTCATCATCGGTACGAAACTAGGACGTGCATGCCGCTTTAATGAAACAGAAGTACGCCCCTTAGGTCGCGCGGCCCGAGGAGTACGCGGATGTAAACTTTTAGAAAACGACATCGTCATTGGTATGGTTGTGGTTCGCGATGACCACAGTTTACTAACTATCTGTGAAAAAGGTTATGGAAAACGTTCTGCGTATGAATCTTATCGTTTAACAAGAAGAGGTGTACAAGGGGTTTTAAATTTCCGACGCACGGATAAAACAGGTGATGTTGTGGCCATTGTTTCCGTAAGAGACGAAGAGCAAGTCATGATCATAACAAGTAAAGGAATGGTAATCCGCATGGGTACTGCTTCTTTACGCATCTTATCGCGAGCCACACAAGGGGTGAGGTTGATCAGACTCAAAAAGAACGACAGTGTCGTCTCCGTAGCGAAACTTACGAAAGAAATTCTTGAAGATATGGGAGAAGACTCTTCGGTAACCGAAGCTTCAGAAACAGAAGCCGAAGCTGATAATGGTGAGGTTGCAAATGAAGAAACTTCCGAAAAGTCTTCCGAGGAATCTTCAGAAGAACCCTCAGAAGAAACCGCAGTAGAATCCACAGAATCAGAATAAACCAAATTTAACGATCAATGTCGCTAAGCGACATTGATCGTCATACCAAACCTCTTCTATTTTCCACAAATATTCTCAGGCACACCTTTTGCTCATTCACCACATAAGATTTCTAAAACACATAGAAGTTCTTCGTATGTAGTGTTATACTAAGGGTAAATAATCATTTTCTGTGGTCCAGATTTCTCTGTGACTGCTCTACCTCTAATAAAAATGAAAGGCAAACACTTTCCATTCCATACAAAGTGTTGATCATAAAAATGACAGAAGAAGTAAAAGTACAAAAGACGAAAAAACGACGACGTTTGTGGTTAAAAATACCTCTATATACGTTATTGTTCATCATTGTCCTAATCGCATTTCTTCCTCTATATTCGGGACTTTTTGTTGCGACAATTGTCGATGTTGTAGAACAAAAAACCGGGCGCAAAGCACAAATAGAGAGTTTATCCGTCAACGTATTCGGAGGAAGTGTATATGTCGGCGGAGTTTTGTTAAAAGAAGACAAGTCAGAAAACGATTTTGTCAAAGTTGACAAAGTAGAGTTCGACATTGCAATACTCTCACTCATTTTTGGCAATATCAACATTGCCAATGCCGAAGTTTCCGGAGTAGATGTTCATGTTGTCAAAGGTAAAGACGGAAAGTTCAACTTTCAATCTATTTTAGACAACCTTGCCAGTGTAGACGGTTCAAAACCGGCAAAAAATGTGGAGACGGAACTTCCGCAACAAGACACAGAAAAAGACACCACAAAACAACCGAGTTCAGACTCAAATCCCGTTGATTCACTGCGTTCTTTAGGGGTAAAAGTCACATTGGCGGACATCAACTTTCATTACGAAGATTTACAACAAAATAGTAGTTTCGCATTAAAGAAACTCAATTTCTTTTGTAATGTTGCAGGCCTAGATAATATCGGTTATCAGTCTAATTGGGAAAAAGCACAGTTTGAATCGCAAAACGGGAAAGAAGTCTCCGCCGGGCTTGTATATAGTCTAAGTGGAAACGCTGGAGTCGCCGCGAAAAAGGGAAAATTGAACTTGTATTCCAAAGGTTCTCTATCGTTTCTCGACATGTACGCCAAAGGTCTTGGTGACAAGGATGTAGAAAACACTAATTTAAAAGTTACACACGATTTTAGTGTGGATATGGCTTCTGGCGTTTGTAGTTTGAATGACTTACAACTCGAATCCGACTATCTAAACGTAAAGGGCTCCTCTGTCAAAATAGATAAACTAGACACCATCATTGAACATTTACAAGATATCGCAAAAAACGATAAGTTTGGTGATAAAGAAGCCGTCGAAAAATTTATACAGGCGCTGTCTTTCGAAAACTGGAGCGGAAATTTTTCTGTTTCGTTTGATTTAGATCAAGTCAAAACAGATTTCGGCAAGAGTATTATGGCCGCTGTAAATAAAAACCTACAAAAACAACAGAAGAAAGTGTTAGTCGAAGATACAACCGACTACAGTGGAGATGGCTTGAAAGAGCTGAGTGACTTTGGTGGAAAATTTAATTTTGAAGTCGCACTTAGTGGCAAAGAAAAAGCGGTAAACATCAATGAGAAATTTAATATCGCAAAGTTGTTTGTTGCAGGTAAAAGTCAAAAAGGCAAAGACGTGCGCATTAACTTTGATAAAATAGCACAAACATTTAACTTTGACGTAGGTTTTGAAAAAGAAAATGCACAGGCTAAGTTCGAATTAGGTGTGCACCCAACACAAAAAACTACGCTACTGAAAATATCTTTTGATTCATCGTTTAGCAATATTCTCGATAAGGGAAACCTAAAAGTAAACAAATCGAGTCAAAATGTTTTTATCGATTTTGATGTACTCAGTAATATCTTTGCTGATTTTCTTCCTCCGCAAACCAGTTTACACGGAAAATTTGACAACAAAGACTGGATTTCGCAACTATCTGACCAGAAAATGGAAATTGGCGGAAGCACAGAAATTTATGCACATGTAAAATCACCGAAAACGAAAGACTTACCACCATTTCATTTAACCGGGAAACGCTCTTTTTTTATGGATTTTGATGCGAATAAAATTCTGAAGAAAGTCACCATTAAAGACCTAAATTTTCAAACCAAAGGCAGTGATATTCTTGAATTAAAAGGAAAAGGAAACGTCAGCCTTGCTGGAAATGACCGCAATGATTTACAGGTAAAACTGGCCGTAAATTTAGGTGGCTTAGAGCCTTACATTAAGCCTTTTATTCCAGGCTTGCAACCACGTGGTAAGATTCAACACATTACACGTGTTGCCAAAAAAGGTGACAAAGTTAAAATCGCAGGAAATGGTGGAATTCGCAACTTGGCCTTTGTGTTACAATCGACTCCATACTCAATCCCCAAAGCGGACTGGAAACACGATATCGTAATGGCTCTTCAAGACAACCAGCCAACAAATGTAGAAATTCGTACCGTTAGCTTTAAGCATGAAGCCTTACAACTTAATGTTCACGGGGCTATCAAAGACATCGTCCTACAACCATTGTCATTTTCCACGGGAAAAGTGAAAGTGAAAAACAAAGGCAAGACCACCGTTACCGATGGTATTGATATTCGCGTAGATGGCGACTTGGAAAAAATTCCTTACTTTGTTCGCGAAATGGCAAAAAGTAGTGGCGTACACTTACAGAAACTACGTGGTAAATTCCTTTACAATACACGTCTACAAGGAAATTTAGACGAATTAAAAATACGCAACAAAATTCTATATCGCGGTGATTTGGCCATACGTTTACAAGATGGCGAAAAGTTTCTACCCACCATTGAATCAAACCATGGAGTGGACAGCGATATACAACTGGTCATAAAAGACCTTGGTAAGTTTAACGAAAAAAAAGCCCCACTAAACATCGAAATAAACCCCAAGTCACATTTCGGGTTAAACAAAGGCAAAGCACCTCTATTGTATAGCCGCTTGTCAGGAACAATTAGTAAAGATCAACAAGACCTACAGCTCAATAACCTCAGTGTTAAAGTACTCGGACATGGAAAACAAATTCAAGACTCCATTCCGGTAAACTTTATCGCTAAAAATGACGCATCTTTACGAAAAATGCTCCGCGAAGATTTAAAAATCGATGGAAAATTCAACATAAATACGACCCTAAACGGTTCACCACAAAATCTTACCGTGGAGTTTAGCAAAGATTTTACCCCGTTTATCTTGAAATTCACCGATGCCCAGAAAGGTGTATTGGTTGATAAGAAAAGTGATTTTGCTTTAGCATACGCTACGGAAATCCATTTACAAAAGCAAGATACACAAACATCTATTGACATCAAAAATTCCGTTCCTAAGCTAGGCCGTACAAAAATCAAAATGGGAAACCTGGCAATTGTACAACAACAAGACGATTTGCACATCACCGCAGAAGACGGTAAGAGTCCTGCAACGGTAATAAACATTGAAGAACTACCATTCTCCGAGCTAAGTGCGATGTTACCTATTATCGAAACTCTGAAGCTGCAAAATGCCAAACTACAATTCGAAATCGGTAATTTGGTTATGCACAAAAAAGCACAGGACATATCCGGAAAACTGTTTGGACGTATCACCATCCCTGAAATTGACTTGCCGCATATTCAAAAAGTTCTGGGTACGGAAAAAAAACCTGTGGCAAAAGAAGACAAACCCGCTCCTGTAACAAACGACGACAAAGCACAGGAAGACACGAATACAGAAACAGACGAGCATATAGTCACTTTGCCGCAAGAAGTGCGCGATATGTTGAGAAAGTTTATTGTCGATTTCAAGATTATCGTTGATAAGGCACAAATTGATGAACTAAACACCGCAAAGGATTTCACCGTAACAGCGGCGCTTAACGAAAAAGAAGCGAACAACATGTTCATGTTTGATGTCAACGGTCAGACCAACGATGGTAAACTATCGGTCACCGCGCAAGCAAATCTCGACAAAGAACACCCGGAGTGTAAATTCACCAGTGACATCGAAGAAATGTCATACACCACATCTCTATTTGGCTCTGTAACAGAGCGTCTCAATAGCGTTGTCCCCTTCCCGCTTTTTAACAAAATCAATTTTGCCGAAGGTGATGTTGTCAAGTTTAGTTTTAAAGGCGAAAATGTGTGGACAGGTCTCGACCCACGTGTGATCAAGAAGAGCTTACTGTCAAACGGCGAAACCTCTCTAAAGATCTCTGGAGGAAAATTTGACCTTGGTTTTGATATGTCAAATTTTGTCGACCTCGACAGTATAAAACAAGAACTAGAGGCACAAATCGCTCCGTTAAAATCACAATTATCTCAATTGCAAACGAACCTCACTGGTGGCAAAGGCAGCGTGAGTGGGTTACAAGAAACACTCACAACTCTTACTAAGAATATACAGCCTACCATTGATAAAAAACGCGAGACAGAGGGCCTTATCAACTCACTGAGTGAAAAACTCAAATACACACCACAGTTTTTACGTGGTCCCGTGGAAAAACAGTTGAAAAATACCCAAAAGTATTTATCAACTTATGATACCGAGATTGCGGAATATGAAGAGCAAAAAGGTAAATTGGAAACGCAAATTGCAGGTTGGCAAAAGAAAATCTCTGGATATCAACAACAAATAACCGACATGCAAAACAACATCCAACAAAAACAAGAAAGCTTAATGTCTAAACTAAAAATAGATGATCCTTTTGCTTTCGACTTTGGTTCGTTGTATATCGCGTTTAAAGTGACCAACGACTCCCCATACCAGGGTAACTCAAACAATTGGTCTTCACATCCTTTTAGCAAAGTAAACTACGTAGAAGTAAGTTTTACACCAAAGGGAAAACCTTTCCCTGCACTAAAGGGGTGGTGTAGTTTAGATGGAACCTATGATTTTCAATTTAAGCCGGCAGAGGAGTTTATGGAAAACCTAAAGCAAAAAGCACCTTTTCTCGCCAACTTTATTGAAAAAGAAAACGGCGTCTCATGGGGATCGTCGGGTTTTAAACCATCACCTGTGAATAAGTAATAGATAAAACAGTGGCGGTCATAAGACCGCCGCTTTTTTGGATAAAATTGATGAGTGACATACAAAAAATGATCGCAATGATACGCGAGCGCTTAATCTTAGAAAAAAACTACGCGGGAAGCTATGCGTATATCGATCCTACACAACGTAAGGAGCGACGAATGCCCCCTGCTGATACACCACAAAATCAAAGTAATGAACTGCCGCAACAGGGTAACAGCAATGATTCACTTAAATTAGCACAACAACAAGCGCTAAGCTGCACGAAATGCAAATTGGCCAAAACACGTACCCAAGTAGTCTTTGGTGTGGGATCGGCAAATCCCGACCTGGTAATTATCGGGGAAGCTCCTGGTTACTATGAGGACCAAAGCGGAGAACCGTTTGTTGGCAAAGCCGGGCAATTGTTGACAAAAATGCTCGCAGCAATACAAATCCGCCGTGAGGATGTTTACATTTGCAATGTGATAAAATGTCGTCCGCCAAACAATCGCAACCCAGACCCTGATGAAATTGTCGCGTGTCGTCCGTGGTTACAACAACAACTGCAAATACTTCGTCCCAAAGTCCTATGTAGTATGGGTAAATTTGCCGCGCAGTTTTTGACAAATACACAGCAAGCAATGTGGACATATCGCGATAAAACTTTTGATTACGAAGGTATACCGGTCATCTGTACCTATCACCCCGCGTACTTATTACGCAATACAGAAGAAAAGAAAAAGGCGTGGGTTGACCTCAAGAGACTCAAGGCTTTGTTATTGGAATTGCAAGATAAGTAAAAAATAGGACGGTGCACACCGTCCTATTTTTTTCCTCGCGATAGTAAATGATTGTAGATTACGATGGCGCTGGAGTGAAACAATATACTAATACAACTGAATACAACTAAATGCAAACAAAACGTCTCAAGTGCACCAAGGTACAAGGAAAGACGAACACCATTTATTTGCAACCTCATAATCGCAAAATAACCGACAACACATAAAATCAGGCCAAATAGCATACTTCCGAACCAAAAATAAACTTTCCACCAACATCCCTTAGTCAGGGAAAAAGAACGTCGAATGGCACCTATTGAAGTAACATCTTCCATCACCACAATCGGCAAAACAACAGGCGTACATACCACCAAGCGCACACTCACATACAAAAAAAGACCAATGATCGCGTAGCGGTAAATGGCGGACATACTTTTGGCCATGTCAAGTGCTAGATAAGCGAGCGTAAGAGTAAAGACAAGAGGAAAAATAATCATAAACATCGCAAAAATACTCGTTATTCCTCTTTCAATCGCCGAAGAAAAACTAAATGTTTTTTTTGTATACACATGGTGCAAACCATATAATATCATGGCAGAAACAAAAATTTCTAAAGCCATACCTAGAATAGCAATAGGAATATGAATCACTGGCTCATTGGCAAAAATCTCCACACATATATTGATAAAAATGGCAAACGCCACAAGTATGACTGCAACAAAAAAATAGCGATTGATCGCTAGTCGCAGACTACGTTTAAAAAAATCTTGAATACCACTAATTGTAAAATCATTCATAACAACAACCCATATATAGAAAAAATTTCTGGTTTTGTTGACATTGACTGCACAAAGAAGAGTAAACTAGGAGATCACGAAAACCAGGAAATGAATACGCAATATTCAAACACATTATTTGTAATATTACCAGTATTTATTGAAAGGGAAACATTTGAAAATAATAGCTATTTCTGATTCCCACAACAAACATAACGAATTATGTATTCCCCCTGGTGACGTCTTCATTCATGCAGGTGATGCGACAAATATAGGACGCATTCACGAATTGCAAAGTTTCAGTGCATTTGTAAACAGCTTACCACATCCACATAAAATTATTATTGCTGGTAACCACGACCCCTGTTATGAGCAGTATAACTTCTGCGACTTTTTTCATAACGCACATTTTTTAGTTGATGAATGTATCGTTATAGACAATATAAAATTCTACGGAAGTCCATGGACACCTGCACACTGGGCATACCATTGCGAAAAAGATTCTTTACAAGACAAATGGCAAAATATCCCTCATGATGTTGATGTTCTCATCACTCATATGCCACCTGCCAAAATTTTAGACTTTGATGTCAATGCCCACAAACATCAAGGTTGCAAATATCTTGCCAAACGTGTACAGCAAATACAACCGAAGTATCATATTTTCGGCCACGTTCACAGCAACGGCACGCATCAATGGAATCGTACAACTTTCATTAACGCTAGTGTATGTGGCAACAGATATCAACTAGAGTATCCTCCCAGTGTTTTTTATCTGTAATTTTTTTTCTTAGAAAATATTCGCCATAAAAATTATCGTGACGACTACGCTGCGATTCTCTTAGTTTACAGTATCAAGGAGACAAATATCTTAACAATATTGTTAACTAATTTTTGTTTACATGCATGTATTTGGGATCGCGACACAATGAACATGGAACGTCTCAAACCTATTTTAGATTTTTGAGTTTTGAAAGGTACGGTAAAAATGAACTGGTTTAAGAATGTATTTGGTATTTTTTTAGAATGGTCTATTCAAAGATGGATTTTATGGACCGGAAAAAAAATAAAAGTAAAAGACGCGCCGTGGCTGGTTGGTCCGGTTAACTTTGAAACAAAAATAGGGAGCGAATTTTATAAAAAGTACGCCGCAAGGGAAAATCTTTCCATACACGAATGTACAGAAGATAAGGGACTCCTTGATGATTTTAACGCTTTACACAGCGAAAGCTTTGACACCAACAAAGTAGATCCCGACGTTCTCGAATTTTACGAAAAAACCGCCAACTTTAGTTTAGATGTATGGTCACAATGGTACGGAGTTATGTCTATAGGTGCCAAAATTCTCATCAGCACCGTCTCTAAACAAATTGAACAACTCAATCTACCATTGTCCTCCTTAGATACTAGCCAAGGAATGACCAGCCAAGTGATCCAACTACGCCGTGAAAACGGGGAAGTGGCATACACTTGTTGGTTGCGAAAAGTCAAAGCAACCGATCAAGTCGTATACGCTGGGTTCTACACGACCTGCACTCCTCCCAGATACGGAAAACCTTGTGTAAAAGTTTTTTTCCCTTTACCTCGAGGCTATGTAACGGTAATTTTGCGCCCGCAGCTAGAAGCAGATGGCTCGTTCAAATTAATATCCTACGGAAAAAAGATAGGTGATCCGGGCTACTATCGCATACATCAAGTCGACGAAGAAACGATCAAAATCAAATATGTACCAATAAAAGAAGTAATTCACGTCTACAATGACGAAGAAAAAGTTCTACGTACCGATCATGAATTTCGTTTTTTAGGTATGAAATTATTGAAACTACACTACAAAATTAACCGTAAATATCCTAAATAAAATGAGTCAATACGTATAGCACTTCGTAAACTCCCCCTGTGGAGTTGTCAGGGGTAGGTTTTTGGCTAAACACATATATAGAAAAGAGATAAAAACTTTTTCACTGACGAATCCCCGGTTGTCATCCCTGGCTTTACCAGGGATCCAGGCGTTTACAAGTCGACTTTATATTGTGGATTCCTGCTTTCGCAGGAATGACACCCTGGGGAACTTTAGTTTGAAATAATATCTACTTTTAGCCATAAGCACCTTGCATCATGTAACTTACATAAAACCTACCCTTGTCAGCCCAAGCCCATTGACTTAAGAAAATCTAGTAAGTAGGTTTTCGTTTTCTTTTATAGTAATTAACTTGTTTTCGAGGAGATTTAACTCGGGGTCGAGGGCGATCTTTTCGAATGCAAGTAGGAGAAGAAAGAAAAAGTTGAGTAAGTTTTTCAAAAAGTAAATCAGAGTCATTTTCAAAAAGTAAATCAAGAGCGTAGTTTTTAATGGTATTAAAAGAAACGGATTTATTGACCTGCTGAGGATACTTATTGCTAGAAGTTTTCTGATCAAGAATATCTTGAGCATCTTCAATAAGAATAGATTCAAGACCACTAATGTAAATAGTAGCATAGAAATCTTGTTGAACAGATAGAGTAGTTTTGCCAGTGAAATTCTCAAGGTCAAGACGGTTTTTAATGCGATCAAAGAAAGTTTCTATACCCCATCTAAACCAATAAAGCTCTTTAAAATCATCAGTGGGGTACAATTGTTCATCCACTAAGGAAGAAACAAGGACTTCAACATCACCTGTATCAAGCATAACACGAACAAAACGTACAGAAATTTTCGATGGTAGAGACTGGTCATTAACTAATTTCTTTTTATCGTCAGGAGGTTCAATAGTTGTAATACAGCTCTCAATTTTCTGCTTAAACATTTTGTTTGCTTGATAGAAAGAATTAACAGGACATCTAACTACAAAATTGATACCTTTTTTACATAAATGTGCTAACAGGGTATATGAACAATAACCTCTGTCGAAGAGAATGAGATCATTTTCATTTGCATGTTGAAAGTGTTTGTAAGCAAATAGCTCTTCATCTTTTTTACAGTGTCCTATTTCGCTATCAATTGCGATTTCGTTTAGTAGATCATAAAGTACTGACACTGTTGCAAATGCGTGTGATCCTTCTACACTTATGTTTTTATTTTTATATCTTATTGTGCCAAAATGTTCTTCTATCTCTTTTTCATTTGGAAGTCTTACTTTTGATCCGTCTATTGCACATAGACGAAAACCTTTGTATTTTCTGTAGTCTTCATCTTCATACAATGTTTCAACTACTGCTTGCTTATTTAACTCTATAAAGGCTGTATAATTCAGCTTTTTCCTTGCTTTTGTATATGCTCCTGAGGTTACCGTTGTAAAATTTGTAAGCAAGTCTTTTACGAATTCGTTTAGCCTATTTTGTATTGATTTTATGCTTTTACGTATCATGAATACCATTAATCTTGAAAAAGGTAGTTTTCTTTCTCTTGTAAAGTCTTTTTCGTTTTTACGATGCATTTTTTTGAAACGCTCTGACTCTAATAGTTCTTTACTTTTATCTATTACTCTTTTTTTTCATAATCTCTTCTTTTACTGTTTTAAATTATTTTATACTATATACTTACGCTTAAGTCAATGGGCTTGCCTTGTCAGCCCTGTGCGGGAGTAATCGGCGAAGCCGATTGTGGGGGCACCAAGTACTACGGAATATCTATACTTAAGCAACTTTCACAAATCAATGTTCCAAAGCACTAGTCCTCAAGCGACTCTAAATTTTCGGACTTATTCAATCTCAAGGCCTTTTTCCATTTTTTCAAAATCTCATTCATACTGTTGAGTGAAAATGGTTTGGCAAGAAAATCACTCATACCGCTATTTAAACATTCCTTGCGACTTTCCGTAGTAACATCTGCGGTAAGGGCAATTAAAAGAGGGCGATTTTCCCCATATTTTTGCACGATAGCCTTTGCTGTTTCCAGTCCATTTAACTTTGGCATGTGTACATCCATTAAAATGATATCGTAGGTGTTTTTTTCCAAAGCATCCAGCACTTGTTGGCCATCATTGACCACTTTAGCGTTATATCCCAAGTGATCTAGTGTATCAATGGCAACTTCACGGTTGACCTCGCTATCATCTGCGACCAAGATCTTTAACGAAGAGCGTCTTTCTACTTTGTTCAATGTCTTGGTACTTTTCAGAGGTCTCTTTCGCGCGGCAATCACTGGTAGTGTGAAGAAAAATTGCGAACCAATTTGCTCCATACTTTCTACCCATATCTTTCCATCTAAAAGTTTTACTAGTCGAGAACAAATTGCCAATCCTAAGCCACTACCTCCGTATTTCCTTGCAATAGAAGTGTCTTCTTGTGAAAACGCTTTGAAAATAGAAGAAACTTTTTCTTTGGCGATTCCAATTCCTGTGTCTTTTACCATAAATCGTAGTCGTATCACTTCGTCCTTTTGCGAAATTTTTTCTATCGAAATAGTGATTTGCCCTTCTTCTGTAAATTTGATGGCGTTGTTTATTAGGTTTGTTAAAATTTGCCGTACTCTCACGACATCCGATGTTACAACGGAAGGAACTTCTTCATCGATTTGTGTTGTGATTTTGATACCTTTTTGTTGCGCTCTTTGTCCGAATAATGTGATAAGTTCATTGATCAACTTATGCAAGTCAAATGGTTGTTGTTCTAATTCTAGTTTGCCAGACTCGATCTTCGAAAAATCCAAGATATCGTTCACGATACCAAGTAGATGTTTACTACTGGTGTAAATCACGTCTAAATATTTTTTTTGTTTTCCCGACAACTCGGTATGAATGAGTAACTCCGACATCCCAATGACACCATTGATAGGGGTGCGAATTTCGTGACTCATTGTCGCTAAAAATTTCGATTTGGCCCGTGCTGCGAATTCCGCCTTCTGTTTGGTGCTCAACAACTCAACTTCCATTTTTCGTTGCATCGTTACATCTCTAAAAACGAGTACAACGCCCAATGTTTTGTTGTCTTCCGTTTTAAGAGGTGTCATATTGCACTCAACACAATACTTGCGACCGTCTTTAGAGATTAAGCGTGTATCAGTGCCCGCGGCAAGTCGAATTTTCTTTGTCAGACTTCTCTGCATTGGCTCCGTCATTGTTTGCGAGCTTTCGGTTCGAAAAACTTTCTCAATGGATTTACCTTTGCCATCTAAAAAGTTCCAACCGGTTAAATTTTCGGCGACATAGTTCATAAATGTAATTTTACCACTTACATCCGTGGTAATAATGGCATCGGCGATACTTGACAAAGTAACGTGCAAAAATTTCTTCTGCTCTTCCAACTCAAATTGAACCTCGTAACGCTCTGTCATATCTTGGGCAATAAAGAGCATGCCTAAGACTTTATCACTACTATCAATTAATAAAGAACCTGACAAGGCCATAGAAATTTTACAACCATCTTGTTTTAAATATTCACAGCGAATGTTATTGCCGATCATTTTTTTCTTGGTAATTGTACTGGTGCGAAACATTTCGTCGTTATCGATTATTTTCGCATATGGTTGACCTATCAATTCGTCTTTTTCGTATTCTAGAAGATCGAGAAGTGATTTGTTCACCATGGTAATATTGCCTTCAATGTCAACAACAACCAGCGTATCTGACATCGACTCGATAATTTTGTTCAAGTATTTTCGATTCCGCAAGTCTTGCACGATGCTACTGAATGTTTTCGCTAAAACGGAAATTTCGTCCTTAGAACTGCGATGGCTAATTTGTACATCAAAGTTACCTTTTCCCACTTCGATGGCCGCATCTTTTATTTCCACAATAGGCCTGACCATCAATTGCGAAGACCTGAAGCTAATAAAAAGAGTGATGAATATCGTAAAGACACACATTGCGATTACAAAAAACAAAGCACGGCTCCGCGTATTTTTTACAAGATGTTTCATTCTTTCCCATTCAACCCTTTGACTGATCAACGATGACTCTATTGCGTTGAAAAATTCATTTTCTTGTATTAAAAATACTTTTTCGTACTCCAAGATTTCTTCGAGATTGTGACCTTTTTCTTGTAAATCCATGATTTTCTGACATGTGTCGATAAACAACTGCCCATTAAATTTTATTTTTTTTAGATGCTTTGCGTGCTGTGGAAAATGGTTGGTGATAAACTTCTCGTAATCTTCCATAGCCATGCGACATAAATTTTTACTAAATTCGATTTCTTTTTTAGCGATAATTTTTTTGTTTTCGTTGTCAGTCACAATCGACGTATGTACCGCCAATAGCATTTTCATGCTAGCGAACTCGGCTTCTCGTAAACTAACAACCGCCGGTATTGCTTTATCAACAAGATTGCTAATGACTTCTTCTGAATAGCTCATAAAGCGGAGACTTAAAAAACTATTAACGATCACCACTAAAGCAATCGCTACATGTCCAAGCGTGAGTTTCATAAATATTTTCATAGGTTCCTCCTATGTTCGCATTAAATGAAGAAGTTTCAACAACCTCTCAACTTTAAATTTTATTTATCTCTGAATTGATACTCAAACTAGGCATGGCAGTAGATGTGTTATTTTTTGAGTTTTTCGTATTTATCAGAAACGATAATCAATTGCCTGTAATATTTTAGTCTTTACATTTTTGTTTTACAAAAAATTTCTAGCAATCTATTACCTCTCTAAAAGATTTGGCAGGATGAAAACTTTATCCTGTTCCTCCTGTCCTCCCTGTCAATCTTACTTGCGTTTTTTATAATCATCGCGAATATGTTTCTGAAAAATATGCAAATTTTCTTCGTGTTTTTCTACAGTTTCTTTTATCAATTTCGCAATTTCAGGATTGGGGTCTTTGCTATTGAACAAAAACGTACGATAGATAAGGTCATAACCCAAAAAGTGTCGGAGTATTTGATAGACAATCAATCTTTTTGCATCGTCTTTACTCGCCGCTTGCGTATTGACTTCACGCAACATTGTCACTTCGACTCCCATGATCATATTACTTTTCTTCTTAGATTTCTTTTCTTTCAGCCAATAAAAATAAGCCAAGGCTGCGCCATCGTACTTGTAAATTTTATGGATCTTCGCAAATTGTTCCATCTCAGGAAAGTTTTTGATATTGTGAAAGGTTTGCTGAAAAGCATTTCCTGTTTGCTGCGACAATTTTTGTGCGAAATCGGTATATTGTTCAAATTTGAGTCTATCTGCATCTCGCTTTTGGTAATGTTTTCGATAAAGGGTATGCTTCGTTGTGTAATAGCTAGAAGTTATGATAACCACCACTAACACAATACAATTGAACATCATGGCGGAACTATCCCGCTCCGAAATTTTGTTGGGGTTATTCTTTATATCAATACCGGCGAACTCTATCCAGCTTTCAGAAGAATGCGCCTCTAAATATGCCCCGCGAAATAACGCCACAGAAAGAACCATCGCAAAGGCGGCGACGAAAAGGATGACAGCGCCAGCGACGAAAATCACAACCTCAAACTCCTCTTCAGACATACTATGTCCTAAAAAGACTGTCGTGATCATAAAGCCAAATAAAATAGGTAAGGTAATACCCGTCAGTAGCGTCATTGTTGGCCAAAAGTGGTGAACCTTCCCGGCAAAACAGATCGCAATCCCACCACGAAGGATGAAAACCGTACCAATTAAACAAGTGACGCATGTAATAATGCAGATCGAGAAACTGGGTACGATGTTATTTATAATTTGGTCCACAAAAAAACCAGCAGCTACCACAAATATTATTGCACCGAGAATAAAGTTGATTTTGGGAACAATACGTAACTTATGCGATAACTTTTTCTTTTTGTAGCCTAAACGCGTCATTTGTAACATGATTAAACCGATCATCACGCCAAAAATGGACATAAGATGCAAAAAGACTTCGCGTGTGCTTGCCTCCTGGAAGTATAAATATATTCCTTTGCATACTAAAAACGCATTTGAAGCCATTATGAACACAGCGTAGATCCCTAAAGTAATGCGAATCATACGCGCAACGCGACTATTATGGTTTTTTTCATCGTTCAGAAAATTATAGACAACGATCATCACCGGAATAATGGCTGCAACAAAAGCAATACCAAGTAAACCTTTGTAAGGTTGGCGTCTTATAATCATGGCGCAAATGGGCAAACAGCAAAAAATAACCCACATTGATCCAATCCATACATTTCTCATGCTTTTCTCCAAAACTTTTGAAAAATTAACTAGGGTGTAAATCGATAGAAAAGATCGGCGGGGATAGAATGAAAATAGCCAATACCACTTGCCACTTCGTTATTGTCATACGCCTGAAATGACTTCGCTCCCTCTTTTACAGCGTGTAGCAAAGCGCGCAAGTACTGTTGCGCATCTTCACAAATGTTGACTTGTTGCATGATAGACTCCACTTTACGAATGGCGTCGATACATGCTTTTGTCGAAGGATCGCGTCCCCAGCGTTTGCTCTCCGACTCCAAATAGTAAAGAACAATTTCCCGCCATGCTTGTTCTACATCTTTTGATGTATATGAATTCATACAGTTCCCTCATTTTTTTTGCGTTTATTTTTCAATTTAGGTGGTAGCTCTAAGCGAAGAATAGGTAATTTTTCGATTTGCCGTGGGTACTCTGTCAATTCGGTGTACGATAGATCCAAGTAATGTAGAGAGGATAGATTTTCTAACTCCTGGGGAAGTTCTTCTATCGGAGTATTTGCTAAATATAGCGCCTTTAGAGCGGTTAATTTCCCTATTTCTTTTGGTAATTTTTCGATTGCCGTATGACACAAGTTTAATTCAGTTAAATGAATCAGTTGCCCTATCTCTTTTGGTAATTTGGTTATTCCTGTGTGTGATAAGTTTAAGACGCTTAGCCTACTTAGTTGACCTATTTCTTTTGGTACACTGGTGATTTGTGTATTGCTCAAATTGAGTTGGTTTAGTGAAGTGAGTTGTCCTATTTCTTGTGGTAGCTCGTTTATTTTTCTGTTGTGCAAATCCAAATTCTGTAGAGAAGAGAGTTGACCAATCTCTTTAGGTAACTTTTTAATTTCGGTATTCTCTAAACGAAGTTGTGTAAGTGCTTTTAAATATCCAATTTCCTTTGGTAGTTTTGTAATCTTTGTCAATCGTAAATCTAAATCTTCTAAAAACGTCAATTGCCCTATTCCTTTTGCCAATTTTGTAAGTAGTGTATTGGATACATCTAAATGTGTCAGGGATTTTAACTCGTACACCTCTTTGGGGAGTTTTTTTATTTTTGTACTGCGTAAATTTAAATTTTTAAGCGAGCTTAGTTGTCTAATTTCTTTTTTTAATTTGGAAATGGGTGTCTTTGATACATCTAGATGCGTCAGGGACTTTAATTCATACACCTCTTTCGGGAGTTCTTCTATTTTTGAATTATGCAACTCCAGCTTTGTCAACGATCTTAGTTGCGTAATTTCCGTTGGTAAATCTGTGATCTGCGTATTGGAGGCATTCAAACAGGTGAGGCGCGAAAGTTTGCTAATTTCACTGGGGACTTCCTCTATAAAATGTGGCAACGACAAATGTGTAAGAGATGTCAGCTGAACAAATTCCTTTGGTAACTCCCACATCGGACACCCAGTTAAACTTAAGGTTGTCAAAGAAGTCAGCTTCGCAATTTCCGCCGGTAATTCAGAAAAAAAAGAATGGAACAAATTTAACTTTGTTAGTTTCGGTAAGTTATACACCTCTTCAGGTAGTTGTTTCACACGGGTATAGCACAAACTCAATTCTTTTAGTGAACGCAAACGCTCCATACCCTTTGGCAACTCTGTAATATTTGATCCTCCCACCTCTAATTTTGTGATAAACGGGAGAAATTGTACATCGAGTAACTCAGGAGCCGACTCCGAGTAAAGTATATATTGCGCGCGCCATAGCAAAGCAACTTCACGACTAAAATTGCAGTTAGTAAACGTATCCTTGGTGATCTCGCCGACCCCTAAGTGTAAATCGGTGCGAAAAGAACAATTATCAAAAACATTGTTCTGGAGTTTAACGGGTTTATCATCCAAAAAAAAAGCACAGCCATGGTACGCGGTGTTACTTTCTATGTGTTCTAGCGACTTTGATTTTACCGTTTTCATCAATTTGTGGCGAGGATACCCCGACTTCTATAAGTTGGGGAGGAATCGCCACTCGGACGCGAATGCGCGAAGCATGAGCACGATGGTTTTTTCAATCTCGCATCTCCTTTCTGGAAATAAAAATATCCATCAACTTGTTGTATCAAGTGACAATAACGATAAGAAATACCTTGTATTGTAGAATTATTCGTTTTGATATTGAAATATCCGTTAGATCTTACGGCAACACGACCAACATAAACACCCTTTTTCTTACCTTTTGTCACAACGGCTTTTATGATGTCACCCGTTTGAAAGTCTTTTACCCTTTTTTGACTTTTCGCTGTTGTACGAGGAAATCCAAATTGATCCACGCGACACATTTGCCTACTGCCCCTACCTTGAGATTGGATACCCAAAGGTATTAGGTCTTCAGAAATAGTTACATTCTCTCCACTCTTTCCTGCACAGGCAGCATCAATCCAGTGTTGTTTGTTGAATCCGTTGTGTCGACGATTTGCTTTTGTTTTTCCTCCACTTGCAAACTCTACATCTATACCGAGTTTCTTTAACTGGTTGCCGATGACGTAGCGTGTTGTGTTGATACTTGCAGCATCTCGCAGTGTTTTTTTACTATAAGACACAATTTTCTGTAATCTTTTGTTGTCTTTGCTAAGAAAATCATGGATATCACCATTACCTTTGTTTTCGTTGCACTTACGACAACTAATGGTCAGATTAGATACACGATTACTTCCGCCTTTACTTCGTGGATGAATGTGATCTATCTCCAATGCAACATTTTCTGCATCGCAATAGGCGCATTGATGATTCCATTTGTAAAGTAGGTATTCGCGAATCTCGTAGCCAAACAGTGTTCCTTGTTGATACATTACGCCTGAAATCTCAGGATTTTGTAGCTTCTGGGTATCAAAACGATTTGTTTCTACACACAAATTGTCAATTGGTGTATAAGTGAGTAGTTTTTTCGTCCAATTAAAGATGTTATCTACTTTTGATTTTAAAGAAGGTGCAATCCATTCTTTTTTTCTTGTACGATTACTGAATCTTGGTGGGCGATATCGTGTTTTACGATTGCGACGACTACGGCGAATTGCACGCCTTTTGCTTAGCAAATCGACTATTTTTTCGCCGCGATGCTCTAGTTCTGCTGCCCAAGTAACGATTGTACCTTTTTGAAAAAATACGACAAGAGCCATTCCCGTAATTTTGCTTCCCGGATCAAACTTGAGTTGCACCTTCTGTAAGTCTCCTTCTGTTCTTTTTTGGAGAATAATGGTGAAGGGTTCTTGTCTGTAGACACTTGCTTTTCTTTCTTTTAACAATTGTCGTGCTCTCGCCGGAGAGCATGGCATTAGAGGTTTTCTATTTTTACTGAGTACAAACACTCTTCTTTGCATCAAAGCTATCTTTCTTTGTAAAGTACCAAATTACTTTGGTTTCTCGGTTTAGAACCGGTAAAGGTCTCCTCGCTAATGTTATGAAACGGTTTTGTATGTTAGCAGCACTGGCTTAACCCACTACACCTGTTTAACTACTAACCGTAGAGTCTGGAGCTGGAGAAGCACCCCAGAGTACCTATATTTTCGTTTCTAACGCTTATCAAGTTTGTTACACTTGATAGAAGCTGGTCAACAACTGAGCTTACAAGCTCCCACTTCAAGTACCGCTAGGTACTAAGTGGCGGTAGTTGACATTGTTCCCATTAATAATATGTTACAACACCTATACGATACTTACCAATTCAATAGCAATTGTTATTTGGAACATCAACCTGCTTACTGATAACCTTGGGCTTGTAATGAAAATAGTCGTGAATA
Organism: Candidatus Uabimicrobium amorphum; assembly: GCF_009002475.1. GTDB lineage: Bacteria > Planctomycetota > Uabimicrobiia > Uabimicrobiales > Uabimicrobiaceae > Uabimicrobium > Uabimicrobium amorphum. The sequence goes on along the minus strand of NZ_AP019860.1, from coordinate 6,020,771 downwards.
TTGTCCTGCTTGCTGCATAAGCTGACGATGATTCCCTTCTTCGGTGATTTGTCCCTTATCAAGAATGATAATATGGTCGGCCATGCGTACGGTAGAAAATCGGTGTGAAATAAAAATAGTCATTTTGCCAGATGTCATTTCGCGAATATAATCAAACATTTGATATTCTGCTTCCGCGTCGATAGAAGCCGTTGGCTCATCAAGGATAAATATATCGGCATCTTCTCTCATAAAAGCGCGCGCTAAGGCGATTTTTTGCCACTGCCCTAAGGACAATTCTTGTCCACCACGAAACCATCTCCCCAACTGTGTGCTGTATTGCTGCGGAAGTTGTTGAATAAAAGATGCCGCCATTCCTTTTTCCGCTGCTTTTTGCCAACGTTCTTCATCTTCCCAACCGGAAACATCTCCGACACCAATGTTTTCCCCCACCTGAAATTGATATTTGACAAAATCTTGAAAAATGACTGCGATACGGCGACGTAAACTTTGTCTGTTCCACTGTTGTAAGTCGCGACCTTCGAAAAGAATACGTCCAGAGCTAGGATTGTAAAGACCTGTCAGCAATTTGATCAAAGTCGTCTTCCCCGAACCGTTTTCCCCCACCAATGCCAACTTTTTTCCTGGGGGTAAGTGAAAAGAAATATTTTGTACGGCAGGCGTCTCTGAATTGGGATATGTAAAAGAAACATTTTCAAAACGTATTCCGTCTCCTGGTTGTAAACCTTCGTCGTGGCCTCCACTAGGAGAGGCAATTTCTTCTTCTAGAAAGTCATATAAGTTCGAAACATAAAGGTTGTCTTCATACATTCCACTGATAGAACTCAACACCGACGATAAACTATTTTGGGCTTGCTTGAAGACTAGGATATACATTGTCATTTCTCCCAAACTAATTTGGCTTTTAATCGCCGCAGTTGCAATCCATATATAAGTACCATAGAATGCGAGTGTTCCGAGCAAACCGAGTAGATACCCCCACCAAATACGGCGAATGGTTAATTTGCGATCCTCTTGGTATACATTATTAAAAATGCGTTTATAGCGATCGAGAAGTTTTGTTCCTACCCCGAAAATGCTAATTTCTTTTGCATAGTCTTCGCGTGCAATTACCGTCTCTAAATACATTTGCTGGCGCGTCTCTGGAGTTCGCCAGCGAAATAGACGAAATGCCGCTCCCGAGAAATGAGTTTCGGCAAAAAACACCGGCAGTACCGCCGCGACTAAAACCAATGTCACCCAACCAGAAAACTGCCACAACAATATTCCATAGGTAAATAGAGAAATAAAATGACGTAAAAAATCAAATGTACGGTTCACTAAACTCAAAGGACGAGACGAAGCTTGACGGCGGGATTGTGTCATCTTGTCGTAAAACTCAGAATCCTCAAAATGCGTCAATTCTAAAGTTAAGGCCTTTTCCAAAATCATTGTATTCACACGGTGGCCCAATTGCGCACGTAGCAAAGCACGGCACATTCTAATTCCTCTTTGTCCTGCCGCAAAGAGCATCACCAAAATCATTTCAAAAACAATGTAATAGATGGCTTGGTTTTGGTCGGCAATTGCTCGCGACTTTGTCGCCATAATAACGGTATCGACGATCAATTTCCCCAGATAAGCAATACCTACCGGTAATATTCCGTTTAACAATACCAAACCAGCAAGAAGAATCGTTAATAGACGATTTGTTGCCCACACTAAAGAGATCGCACGCCCACTATGGCGGTAGACCCCCATAAACTGTTTCCAGCCTAATTTAGGGGTATCTTGGTTTACGGGATGCATATTCCATTTTTTCCTACGCATATTTTCTGCACAACAACAGTAACCCTATACTAACGAATAACTTTTCGCGTGAAAGCACCAACAAATAGGGCCATGGTAAAAATTCCAACAAATGCCTCGATAGTCACAACATAGCGAAATATGCTATCTGGATTAGGTGCCCAGTCTCCAAACCCCATGGTGGTAAATGTCGCTATACTAAAATATGTGGCATTGCTCCAATCAAATACACCTTGTTGCGCTCCATTATACCCGAACTCGTGAGGAAAGTAGCCATACAAAGCAGCAAAACCAAGGGCGATAAAAATAGAAGTAACGGTTATGCGAAACGGACGCGTACCATAACCACATCCTAAATCAAGAGCCCAAAAACTCAAAAAGCGTCCAAGAGTTTGCCATGGATGAAGAAGGGAAATCTTTAGTGTTTTGCGCATCGCTTTCTTATAGAGAAGATAAGCTTCATCTTCGTCGTCGTATCTGTTTTGCCTTTCAAATACATTTTTCAACAAAGAATATTCTTCCGCGGCCTCCACATAGTTTTTTTGCGCAACACTTTGCAACTTGCCACGCACTTGACGCCACGAAATAACCATGTCGTAGACACTCATGCCCGAGAAAGAAAGCTTTCCCTGAAACTCCGCTTTTGCAAAAGAAACTTTCGGCTCAAAAATAGCGGCATAGAAACAACAGTTCTTGGTAAAGATGCTACTGTGAAAAGTTGTTGCCCCGCTAAAAACCGCATAACTAAAGTTAGTTTCTTCAAAAGTCGACTTGGTAAAATCGGCGCCTTCGTTTAAACGCGCACGCTCCATGTCTAATTTTCCGATTTTGCTATTGCCCGCAAATAGTTTTCCACAAAATTTAGTTTTGATGAGTTCTATCCCGGCACAAAATTCACTTTCGGAAAAATGAGTTTCGTCGTGAAAGATCGAAAGCGGAAAGTGTAATTTGGCGTCAAATTTACAGCGAAAAAACAGCGCTTGTTTATAAAAATACGCCTCCCCCCAAAAAACGGCTTCTTTAAATTTGTTATCCACTACCTCTAAAGTATTTTCAAAACGAACTCTCTGTAACTGTGCCTTTTCATGAAATGAGCATTCCTTGACTCTTGTCACATCTTTAAATACAGCACCTGACTTTTCGGCAACAATACCGCAAATAAATTCGCCGTGAAATGCACATTTTACTATTTTCGTTTGGTGATGAAATACAGATTCTCTAATGTCCAACCCCATTAGGTGGCAACCATACATTTCAAATTCCCCGTGAAAACTTGCTGCGCGAAATGAAAAAATAAAGTCTTCCATACTTTTGGCTTTTCGCGCAGCATCTACAGGCATTTGTACATTGTACAACACCACATCTTTACAAAATTGCGCTAGATCCAAATCGGCCTTGCGCTTTATTGTGACATTTTGCAAGATAAAATCTTCCGCAAACTTACATGGTGGGACCACCTCTTCGTCACGCAGTAACTTTTTTTCAATGTCGCTTAAATACTCGCCACCAAGATTTAATTCGTCAACACTCACTAAGTTAAAGCATACTTTTTGTTGAAAATGCGCACCACTTCCCTCTAGAACACCAATCGTCACGTTATCAAAGATGATTTCTTTTTTAAAGACTTTGTCGCGAATATCTAACATATCGATATGACAATCTTTGATGACCTTCCCTTTGTGCATCCGATCAATAATGCTATCGGAAATCCCCGTTTCTCTCTTCGCTGTTTTCGTTGATTTCTTCTTTTTCTCGACATTCTTTTCACTGTTCTTTTTCTTGTTTTTTCCCTCTATTTTCGCCAGTGACTTTTCGTAACACTTTGCTAGAAGAAACTCAAAACACTCTTCAACATTTTTTCCCTCAGTGGCCACGGTTTCAAAACTGGGAAGATTTTTATTATTTATTTGTTTCTCCAAGTCTTCCACCGATTGAATGTCGTCTAAATCGCGTTTATTCCATTGTATGACAATGGGAATATCGCCGATCTTTACTCCGTGTTCTTGTAAATTTCCGCGTAACTCACGCCACGAATCAATATTGTCCTGCTGTCGTTCCTTGCGCGAGTCCGCGACAAAAACGATCCCATCTGCTCCGTGAAGAACAAGTTTGTTGCTCGAAGCATACGTAACCTTACCCGCAACAGTAAACAGACGTAACTTTGTATAAATACCATTTATTTTTGCATCGGGAGCCACACTCGAAAAAAGCATACGGTCCTGATCTGTAGAAATAACAGCAATGTCGCTACGTTGTTCCTTGGGATAGCTTTCATGAACGCATTCAAAGGAAGTCGTTTTCCCCGACATTTCTGGACCGTAAAACACGATCTTCATATTAATAGATCTGCGAAAAAAATTAAATTGAACCATGGAAACCTCCTAGTCTATTGTGTCTCTTTCCACAGGAAAAGGTCCCTCGACAAATTTTTCCTCATGATATCCTTTGATTCCCACCTCTAAAGCAAGAGGGCTGCGAAAATCTTCACCGTTCTTTAGTTGCCCAATAATAAACGCAAAATCATAACGTGGCTGCCACCCCAACTGTTCACGAGCTTTTTTATTGACATAAACACGTTCTATTCGTGGAAACATTTTCCAGTTTTTTTGCCGGTAGAGAGAGGAATAGTCTGGCAGCAAACGTGCGACAACTTGCGGAGCATTTTTGTGTAATTCGCAAAGATGCTCTTTCGTAAAAGGTGTTGTTGCACTGATAATATAGCGCTCAAATCCAATGCGTGATGCCTTCTCCATCGCGAGTATGTGCGCGTCGACAATGTCGGCAATATCGACACGACGGTATAAATATTCATTGACCTTTATATTGTCACTTATGTAGGAATTTCTCATTTCCGCGTTATCGTCTTCTTCCAGAAAAAAACGCGAGGTACGCAAAACAATACCGGGAAGTTTAAATTTGTAGTGAAAAAGCTCACATAGGTTTTCCGCAGCAAATTTCGTGGTTCCATATATATTGCGCGACACTGGTGTCAATGATTCATCTACCCACACAGCGGGTGCGTTCAAATTTGGACGCAGAGCGCGTCCGAAAACACTCGTAGTACTTGTAAAAATAAAAGCCTTGGCTTGTACTTTTACCGCTTCCTCAAGTAAGTTTAAAGTTCCGGTGATGTTGGTGTCGATGAAATTTTGTCGCGTGTGAGTGGAAACATGTGGTTTGTGAAGTGTGGCAGTGTGCATCACAACATCGATTTTCTCCATACATTTTGCAATGCCTTTGCGATCTGTAACACACACTACTTTGTCCGTGAACGGTGATTCTTTGATGTCAATACCACAAACATCGTGATTTGTATTGCGCAAGGTACGCATTAGCGCTTCGCCTAGATGCCCTGCACTACCTGTAACTAAAATTTTCATGGATTCTGTTCCAAAGAGTTTTTGTTGTAGGTCAGGTTGTACCTGAATTTTAACATTTTAAGCGAAAAGTCCCCCATCCTCTATAGGTGGGGGATGAATCGCTAGCTACCTAATACAGTGATAAAAAATTTTATAAAATTTTACTATCGCTGTACATGATATTTTCGTAATCGAGAACAAAATTCGTAATTTTTCCGTATCTTTTTAGGGGAAATACTTGAAAACAAATTCAAGGCATGATAAAATTTCTTTCACTATGAAAGAAAAATATAACAAATTAGTAACGACTTTAGATACAAATAATCATTCAGTATTCAATCTGAATTACCACTTGGTATTGGTGGTGAAATGCCGTAGAAAAGTATTGAACAAACAAATGGTAAGTCGTATAAGAGAAATAGGTGAGTACATAGGAAACAGATATCATATAAATTTCTTGGAAGTAAATCACGAGAAAGATCATATGCACATTCTATTCAAAGCCCATCCAAAGAGCGCTTTATCAAAGTATATCGGTGCTTTCAAAAGTGCATCTTCGAGACTTATCAAAAAAGAGTATCCTCATGTAAAAGAAAAATTATGGAAAGAGTGCTTCTGGTCACAAAGTTATTGTTTGATCAGTACCGGAGGAGCACCGCTTGAAGTCATTAAAAGTTATATTCAAACACAGGGAGAGAAAAAAAGAAAGGCAAACGGTCAGTGATAAGAGTAAAGAAGACACCTTTTCAAACGAACAAAGAAAGTCTCTCTCGTCTTTTCAATTGCAATCGAATAAGTGCCCAGGTATACAATGACTGCTTGAAAATATCAAAAGCCTATAGCAAAGATAATGGCAGGTGGATCAATAAAACACAATTGCAACAGGCAACAAAACGCAAATATCCTCTTCACTCTCAGTCGATTCAAGCTGTGTGCCATAAGTATCTTGATGCCAGAAATGCTGCACGCGAAGCACGCAAAAAAGGCTATAAAAACCGCTATCCTTACAAACAGAAAAAGTATTTTCCAACAAAATGGGCTAAAGATGGATTTTATATTGACTATGACAAAGGAAAAATTACTTTCTCTATGGGAATCAAAGATGGCAAAAGGCAAAAACCGCTCTCTGTTAAAGTCGATAAACTTCCAAGTGGCAAGATCAAAGAAATAGAACTGGTGTACAGTGGTAAATTACATTTAGCAATTACCTATGAAGATGGGTATCATCCCAAAGAAAATAATAGTAAAACTATTGCTGCAATTGATATGGGAGAGATTCACTCAATTGCAAGTGTCACTGAAAATGGAGAGTCTCTAATTATCACCGCACGACAATTGCGCTCCATCAAACGTTTGAGAAACAAAAAGCATAGTCAAATAAGAAAGAAACTCTCTCGTACAAAAAAAGGCTCCAGGCGTCACCGAAAGCTACGACGAGCCATGCACTCAATCACTAATAAAACTGACCGACAACAACAAGATATTCTCCATAAAACCAGTCACAACTTTCTCAAGTGGGCCAAAGAAAATGAGGTCAAAACGGTTGTTGTTGGTGATGTTGAGGGAGTACAACGCAACACTTCTGCTCGTAAAAAAACAAATCCCAATAAAAAAAGACGTCGACGTCAAGTCAGTCAAAAACTCAGCCAATGGTCTTTTGGCATTCTCCTCACTTACCTTGCATACAAACTAGCTGCTAACTCTATTGAGTTGGTTTGCCGAAGCGAAGCATACACTTCTCAGACATGTCCTGTCTGTCATCGGAAAAAGAAACCTTCTGGTAGAGTATATCGTTGCCACTGTGGTTATTGCGAACATCGCGATATTCATGGTGCTAAAAATATACTATCGCTTCACAAATATGGCTCTATCCAAAATTTGGGGATAGATGTCAAACAAATAACGTATCTACGGCCTGCCGCTTGCGGCAAAAAGTAGTAGAAAGCTCTGTTCCGAGCCTGTAGGAGAGTCCGGTAACCACCCCTGATTCATTTGTACTACAGTTGTCAGGAGCACTGATGGAATGATGCGCATCCTTCGTGGATGAGGTTGTTCTTGTGGATGACCGCCTGTGATTACTTGATGTATACTCCTTGAAATCTCTTGCTTTTGGAAGCCCCAGCTTCTTCAAGCCGGGAGGGTTCACTCATCTACTTCAAAAAACGTTGTGGTACTTGCAGCTTTACCGTAGAGATCTCCCATATGCGATGGTTGTAGCCATAAGCAATGTTTTTATTGTGTAGATTTTTTAACCGCTTCGTATTATCTATGTAAAAATAGATTCCTGTCGCGGTGCCACCATATTCGACAACTTCATGTTCACCGATAAAAATATTGACGACCATCGCCATGTGACGCGGAAAATCGCCATTGATGTTTACGCGATATTTTTTCTCGTTTGTTTTTCCATTACGCACGATAGCGGGAACTATAGTACAGGATGTGATTTGAATATTATTGCGGTTTCGAAAACTATATACCACAAATTTCACTTTGCTATATTGCACATCGCCATTTTTGATACGATGGCCAATCATTTTATTTTGTAGAAATTTTAGTAAACTTTTGTCCTCGATCACAAAGCGTATATTTTTTGCGGAAATTTTGGCATTTTTCACTTGGTAATCACCGATAAAGATCTCGATGTTTTTTTGCGGGAATTGTCCTACAATCGTGACAATATAATGTTCATCACGTTGTACACCACTGTTTTTTTTCTCTAGCTTTTGCTTCACGACATTGCAAGACGTGATCAATGTTTTTTCTTGGGCAGTGAGCACGGTCATACAACACAATATGCAAAGGTAATATGAAAGTTTCATGTGGCCTCCTATTTACTTAATTGAATATCATCCATTACAATAAATCCCGTTGGTGTATTACAAAACTTGATACGTATGGTGATGTCTTTTAAAGGAATTTTGTTGTTGGTGAATTTTTCGATGGGAATTCGCACTGTTTGCATATTGGTTTTGCTGATATCGTAATTGAATTTAAACACCGGAACAGGAGCGACCAATTTAGTAAAGCGCGATATTTTCACGGGTACGGTTGTGTTTTTCGCCAATTGTAAGTTCAACGATAAATCTTGCCCTTCTACAGGATTATGTTGCGGCTCTTTTTCATACATTTGACCAATGCGAAACGACAAATAAGGATAGTCCGCGACAAGCTTTTCGATTTGTGAAGGTAATTTTATTTCGTATACAGCGTCATTGCTATTCCACGTAACAAATGCACCATGCGTTTGTTGTGATGTTACATTGCTACCTCCTTTGATGGAAGCTTCCTTAAACTGCGACATGTTTCTCGCGTTGTTTTGTACACCAGGATATGTTCCTGTGGTACTGTCAACGTCTTCTTCGTAGTTGTTTAGGTCGATATGTTCGCGATCACTATATTGCTGTACCGCGACTATATCCGTAGGAATCAAGCTTTCACTACCCGTAAAAAGTTCTTTGCGAGACTTTCCTTGTAGGGTCCACTCAAAAAAAGCGCGCATAAAAATTTGTGCGAGCAACTGCTGTTTTTCTGCGGTAATTTGTAAGTATGGCGATGACATGCCAAAACCTGATCCTCCATCATTGGAGTATTGCCATACTGTATTCCAATAATTGTGGTTGGCCCCATGCACAAACAGCAGGGACTTAAAACCTCCTGCGTCATGGTCAACGGGAAAAGCACGATCATACATGCGTAAACCAGCAAAGTTGTAGACATCTCCATCATGACTTCCATGCATCACAAAGTAATTCGTATCGTTTATCACCACTTTCGTGGATTTACCTATTTGACCATCCACCGGGGCAATGGCAAATAATCCTTTAATGTTAAAAGCAAAATTATGTAGTGGATCGTTTTGGTCATGTAGGGTTTTATTAAATAAATTGGCAACGGCAACCGCCTCACCTCCGCGTGAATGTCCTGCAAGGCCGATGCTGTTCATATCTATTTTTTGATAAAAACGATGTTGTGGTGTCTGATTCCACTTCCTCCACACCTGCAAATGGCGTAACATTAAAATAGCGCGTGCATCCATTTCTCCCGAGACACGACCATTGAGAAAATTCCCATCGATACTAATACCAACCATGCCATGGCTTGCCAGAAGCTGCGTCAAATATTTATATCCTTCGTGACTAGGACGCAAAGGAAAATGATTTCCATGAAAAATAACCACCAGAGGGAAAGGGCCCTTACCTACAGGGTAGTGGCCGACACCAGAGATCGGTACGTTGTCCATCTGTTCTTGGACTGCCTCGTCAGGGGTAGCGAAATACGAAGACACATCCGTGCGTAGCAGATCCTGTGGATCATTACTCTGTGGTTGATAATAAAACTCCTCCGTTTTGAAATTCCCCTCGTTGGCAATTTTTTCTCTTGAATTTTGCCCATAAACTGTGCAACATGCAAATAAAATAATAATAGTTTTCAAAAAATAGGACATGGTAAATAACCTTACAAAATACTGTAAAATTTTTGAATGCGTGTTATCTTTTATATAAAAGTTTTTTCGTTTTGTAAAGTTCTAATGAAGATGCCAAGGCAGGAGCAAATATGTTTTCATCGCGTAAATCACTAAAATCGCAAAAAAAGTGTATGGTCTCACTCGTAAAATCACCTGATGGGATTCCCTGGGGAATTTCTATCTACCGTGGAAAATCTCCCAATGAGTACATACAGCCCATCGCGGTATCGTTGGGGTATGACCCTCTACCTGAAAAATGGGGGACGAAGTTTGAAGAGTTAGCATGTTCCGTACAAAAAATAATAGACGACCGACAATTCTTTCAACTCGAACACAAAAATAAGAACCACGAATTTTATATCCTCAGTTGTAATATGAAACAACTGTTTGGCAAAACCATTTTGCGCAGAATGATTGATAAATTTGAAGACACGAAAAGCGACACCTATTGCCGGGATTCCAGTATAGAAGATTCACGTTCCTATCACCTAGATGAGGAAAACTCTCCCCAAGCGCAAATTATCCAAAAAAAAATAGAGGAAAGACTTCATGCCTCTTCTCCCAAACTGGCGATTCAAACCGATGGCAACAAGCTAGGCATTATACGTCTGAGACAAGACCGAAGTGTTCTTTGGGAAAGATACTTTATCTCGGAAGACCTCACGCATTTAAAAACCGGTAAATTTTATGCTTATGTTGCAAATAATATCATTGCCGAAGGATCTTTGGGAAAAAAATACCTTGAGTTGCGTAAACCAGGAGTCTTCAATAACTATCAGTGGAAATTTAAGGTAAAAGTGAGTGAAATTCTCCATCATTTAGCGGAACTGACTTTTTCTCTCCATGAATCTCACCAAAAGGGAATTGTTCACGCAGATTTAAAACCGGAAAACATTCTCATTACCAAAAAAGGCATGATCGCCATCGATAGTATGGAAGCAATGATTGGTAAAAACTCCAAAGGAATGACAAAAAGGTACGCTGCTCCAGAACAAATCATGCGCGAAACAGTTTCCCCACAAACAGATCAATATGCTTTTGGCGTAATCTTGGCGGAATTACTTGGGGGAGTGATATACGGCGAAGAGGTTAATTTTATTATTCCCACAGGCGGTTCAGGTAGTACGCGAATGACGATCTTAAAAGATCCAGGTGTATTCTTAGATCCCACCACGTGCTCTGTCCCGACAAAATCAATACAAAGAGTACGTGACTTGATAAAAAAATGCCTCAGTTTTCATTGTAGCGATCGTTTCTCTTCCATGAAGGAAATCGGTACCGAAATTCATTCGTGGAATAAAGACGATGACTTTTCCCATGAGTTAGAATGCCCGCTCCAATTTGGTCAGTTAAAAAGTGATGAAACCGAAAACAGTTATTGGTGGCTAACAGACAACTACCAATAAGGAAAATTCTCATATTTTGAGTACATTTGCCGTTCGACAATTTGTTATGATGGACGCTCATGTTTTATTACTACTAGTAAAGGATACACAATGAAATACAGTTGTTTAATGATTGCTTGCACACTGTTATTCTGCTCTTGTGCAAGTGTGAACAGTGATTATGTGGGTAGCTATCGCGCAAGAGGCGCAGGGTCATACTCCCTAGATTTAGGGCACAATGGTGATGCATACTGGCAAAGACAGCGCCGTGATGGATCCATTGAAATAAGAGAAGGGACATGGGCGGCTTCGGGAAGTACGATCTACCTATCGATTACCTCTCAGTCGGTAATGAAAGGGCGCAGAGAAATGCACAAAAGTAACACCGACAAAGACTTCTCCGGAACAATTTCCGGTAATTGCATCCGTTTAAAATCGAAAAAATACTGCCGTTAGATGATAAATGTTCCTATCTTGTCCTAGCAAAATAGGAACATTTATTCATGTAGAAATTTACCCGAAGGCATAAATTATTTACGAAAAATATGGATTTTGACCTTGGGAGTGGTCGGTGTTGTCAAATACGGAATTGATCGAAGGAATTTCACGCTTTAAGGTCGCTTCTATACCATTGCGTAGCGTTGCCATTGCCATACTACATCCTTGGCAACCACCGGACATCTGAATATAAACATCGTTGTCCTTTACTTCAATGAGATTGGCACTTCCGCCATGCATCGCAAGTCCCGGATTAATGTGTTCATCGAGAACTTGTTGTACGCGGGTTTTTAAATCGCCCACCGGAATATCGTTTTGTAATTCTGCGGAGATGAGAACATCCTCATTGGCAATACACTCACGGATTTTCGTCCCAATTTGTTTGGCAAAATGTGGCCATGGATCTAAGGTATTTTTTGTAATATACAATGAATTATTCTCTACATATACTTGGTCAATGCCTTCTATAGCAAATAGGTTTTCAATCAACGGAGAACCTTGGGCTTGTTCACGCGTTTTAAAACTATATTTTTTTCCGGGGTAAATGTCATGTGCTATTTCGAACATACAAATTTGTGGGTCCATTTGTGGATGACAGGTTATACCTATTTTTTCACTCATCACGTTGCTCCTTTTTTGTTGTTAAACGTTTTAGTAAATCTTGCTTGAAGTCTTCAGAAGCTTTGTAACAATAACGCACGGTGCGTTTTGTTTTAAAAGTTTTTGATACCAATAAATAGGGTTTTTCTTTTTCTTTTGTTCCTTGCATTCTCTCTTCGGTAACATCATCAGGTAAGGTCTGAATTGCGACGGGTAATTTCTCACTAGTGATCATTTTAGGAGAAGTTAAGTACGCAACCGCCAATGTATCAAAAGGATTAAAACCATCGACATAAAAAACAACTTCCCATAAGTTTAACCAATTTCTTGCGTGAGGAACAAGCCACGTACAAGCGGCATCTTTGCTCTTTTCTAAATAGTCTAGATCACTTTTTTTCATCCACACTTTTGATGAAATTTCAAAAGGTGCGAGTACGAGGGGAATTTCCGTCTTTAAAAGCTCACGAAAAGCTTGAGGATCTTTTTCGAAATTAAAATCGCGATGCGCTTTCGTGTTTTTTGTTCCGGTCTGAAACCTTTGCTGAGGTCTGCGCCCTGCTACCGCGATAATTTCTTTTACTTGTCCAGCAATTTTTGGATGATTCTTCACCACCGTAGCAATATTTGTTACGGGACCTAAAGCGAGTATTGTCAGTGGTCTTTTTTGTAAGGCCGCATAGAGATTTTCGGAAGCGGCGGTTTCGCTGCCAACTTCATCTCCTTCTTTGGCCCCTTTGTATACGGGAATTTTTTTGTCGCTGAACTTTGCCACCAACAATTTAGCGATGGGGTAACCTTCTTTTAGCGAAGCATTACCAAAAACAACACTAATTCCCACAATATTGAGTTCTGGAGAACGAAATGCTTGAAGTAGTGCAAGAGCATCATCCACATCTCGATATTCGATGCCAGCGGCAGGGTCCGTATCAATCCACACATCTATTTTTTGCTGTGCATAGATGCAGGAAATGAAAACAATAGATATACAAATCCACTTAGTCATGTTTCCCCCTAATCTACTTCAGATAACGTATTGTCAGGTGTCACTACAAGGCGATATGACAATTCTAATAGTTTGCGCTTATCTTGTAAATGGTATTTTATAGGTAATTGCGCTACTCCTAGTAAGCGACGCATGATTTCAACTCCTGCAAATTGAAAAGCAAGACGTACATCAAAGGTATTCATTCGTCTGTAGTGCGCAAAAATTTTAAATACAAAACTGCGTGGTTGTTTCGCCAATAGTAAATGCGCAATCATTACACCCATATCAAATTCTGCAGGTCCACAAAAACAAAACTCTACATCGATTATTTTTACCCCATCATCTGTTAATAACCAGCTACCAGGATAATAGTCACCGTGGAGAAGCGTCGTACCGTTTTCCAAATATAACTTACCAAGAGTAGCAATGCATTTTTTATAGTCATTTTTGTTGCGAAATTCACTAGCGACGTCGTTAAGTCCTGGGGTAATATTATCGAGGTCAACACTTTTGTCTTTGAGGGGGATTTCGTAAATGTGTTGATAGTTAAGTGCGCGCATCGCTTCGTTCGTAATCATTGTCGTCGTTTTTGTTGTGTGGAGGTTACCCAAAAAAATCGTGAGTTGTTGTAGTTGATCTCCCGTAATAAATTCTCCGTTGTAGAGAAAGGTAAAATCTTTGGCGTTTCCCAAGTCCTCGAAGACAACGATATACGAATTTTCATCCACATGGAGAAGGCGTGGCATATCACGTAAAACAAGATCATTTCTTTGTACATTACTGTAAAACTCCGCTTCCATCAGTGTTCTCTCTATAGGTGCTGCAATGCTAGGATATTTTTCCACCCAAGGTCGCGATTGCTTTACAATAAAAGAGCGTTTGTCACTTTTTACACGTAAGGTACAATTCATGTTACCATCACCCGCTTTTTCAACGTGTGATATTGTTTCGCCTGAAAGTAAGTATTGTTGTTGCAAAAGATAGTCCTCAATGCTACGCGCGTCACATTCTAAAAAATACGCTTCGGGATATGAAGAACAAAAGGTTTGTTTGTCCATGTTATAATTCCTGCCAAATGTAAAACAGACGCCAAGAGCTATATGTTCTTGGCGTCTGTTGTTGTATTGCTAACTATACGAAAAAAAATTAGTCTACGGAATTCCAAATATTAGCATCTTGCCCGGCGCTTCCCGAAGCAAAACTTCCTTCGAGTTTGCTTGCATTTTCTGCGTCTGCAGCAAATGCGGCATTTGCTTTTGGCATATCGAGATCATAGTACTGTCTCGTTTGCGTAGAAACAATTTCCCCTTTTTCATTCATAGCATATACAGTGTTGTCTTCATATGAAGCTGGCCATGCATAGATAACAAATTTGTGATGAGCACGATTGCTTTCTGCGCCTTCTTCCGTCACTTCTCCATCAGCAGTTGCACGATACATATAGAGATAATAGTCACCGCACATGAAAACTCCAGAGTCGTAATTGTACACATTGTATGTATAATTTTTCTGAGTTAGGTCGGTAAAAGATCCGTAGCCCATTCTGTCTACTTTGTACATCTGTTGTGCAGACAGTATGTTGCGTAGATTACTTTTGATCATCACTTGACGCGCTTTTTTCTTTTGCTCTTCAATCAGTGGAATGGCAATGGCTGTTCCCACTCCAGTTGCTCCAGCAACAGGAATAATAAATGTCATCGGAGAAGTATACGACATCAGCAACCCGTCTTTGTCGGAAGCATAGCTCATTAAAAATGGCTTCAAATGACGACTAATCGTTGTTGCTTGTGGTAAATTCGCCGTGCTAAACTCAACACCTGCCTTGCGTATAATTCCTTCGAAAGAACGCAAAATCGGAATCATCGTGTTCCACACATAGTTGAACATCGGACGCACATCTAGGTATGTGACAAAAGAGGCTTCTGCTGGTAGAAACTTCTTGAGTTGTTGAAAATCAACATTGTTGTCAATATTTTCTTTCCAACTCGAACGTTCTTCAATGAAAGACTTCATGTCTTGCACACTACCCGCTATGTACAACGTACCATTTTCGACCATCAATGCTTGCCCAGAAAAGTTTCCTAGTTTAGGTAGCGCTTGGAAGGTACGAAAATTGAATAGTTCACCGACGTTCTGTGAAACATAGTGAATTGTTTTCCCAGCAAACTCTAACTTTTTAATCGAAAGGTCACCTTTGGTGGCCATTTCATTTGCAATGCGCCAAAACTCTGCTTCGTTTTTCAAAGTGACAGCACCTAAACTACGCGGTAACAATCCACCTGTCGCAGGCATGTAGTTACAACCGTAAAGCTCGGTACCTAATGTATCGAACAAACCGTTTTCGAAATCAAAGCCTAACTCACGCTCAATTTCTCCCATCATATGTTCATACATTTGTAGCAAGCTACCATCGGGAGCAATATCTTCAAGAGTTGCTTTAACTTTGTTGAGTAATCCGACCATGTCAAAACGCATTAAAGACACACCCACGCTGTGTTTTGGCATGTATTTAAGTGCTTCCATAGAGGTTGGTTTTAGGTCAAACACCGACATAACACCATTTTTTTCTCCAGGTGAATGTAAATAGAAATCAACGTTGATGTTGTCCCCATCAATGTTCACTCCCATACCTAGTGATTTGATACCCGCAACGCCTAATTTTTCCATCATCGGCATCGCTTGTGGAGGCATCATCGGCGAGAACTGTTTCATGGCTTGCTCTACATTTAAGTAAAGTAACTCAGCAGCAACTCCCGCACGGTGAACCTTCGAAGATACGGTTTTTATATTTGCGGCATCTTTTAGACGTGCACCTTCGGAACCCGATATCAGTTCTTTTAATAAAGTATTTTGCGAACTAATGAGAAGTGTGTCTTGTACGATCGCATAACTCACCTTCATGTGTGGAGGCATTTGCTGGACACTATACACAGTGTGTCCATCGTGTTGCTCTTCATCAAAGGTAAAACCACTGGCTTGTTTGGCCAAATTCAGTAAAGCATCTATCGCTTCGCGATTTTCGCCAAACTCTATGGACAAAACAGCACCAACACTTTGTCGTCTTGGATCTACATCAACAACCGCAAGAACTACTTCCCCGTGTAGTACAGCGATGGCTTTTTCTGCAGGCATACCTAGTACTTGCGATACCTGGTTTATCGTTCCGTGAAGATGATCTTTGTAAGGATCGATTGTTTTTTTGACAAAGTTTTGTACTTCGGGTTCGTTGAATAATTTGTAAAGTGCAGAACCCTTCATCGCATCTCGAGATGTAGCAACATCAGGAGCTCGCCACAATACTAGTGTACGTTCAGGTAGTTGATCGTACAGTTGGAAATTCTCCTGTGCATTCACACATACCAATGTTGCGAAAATGATACACAAAAATATTTTTTGCATTATAAACCTCTTTTAAACAAAAGCGAGCGTAAGGCTCGCTTATTATTATTCGTACAAACTATACCAGTAATTACCATCTTGCCCCATATCGTTGACGGAAAATTTTCCTTGTAAATTGGAGGAATCTTTCGCGTCAGCGTATGCCGCATCCGCTTTTGGTATATTCCAGCGACTGTAAGAACTTGTATAACAACTAATGACTTCGCCACTCTGGTTAATTGCAAATACACGTTCGCCAGTATTACCGTATCTTATAGGCCATGCATACACAACAAAACCGTTTTCCTGTAGAAGAGTTGCATCGTCACCTGTTGCGCTGGAAGCATCTTTTTCCCCAACGGCGGTACCATTACTTCCTGGTAGGTAACAATAGAAGTAGTAACCACTTTTTTCGGCAATACCGTCTCGGAAATTCATCGTTGCGAGGTAAGCAGAAGGTATTGTGTGGTTTTTTCCGCGTAGATTTTGTTGTCCACTAAGCTCTTGCAAAAATCCATACTCTCCTGTTCCGTTTTCGTTTTGATCAAGTACAGCAGAACTTTGAAACATCGCTTGGCTACTTGAAATGGTTCTCAGAGTTGCAATGGCAGAAGCTTCATTGGCTTTTAGGCGTGCACGAAGAACAGCAGGCACTGCAATCGCAGCTGTAATTCCCACGGCCGCAACGCCAACAAGTGGTAAAGTTGCTTCAAGTGTTCCGTTCGAGGAAAGAAGCATGCCGTGCTGATCACATGTGTAGCTAAGAGTCCCTGGAGTTAGATAACGACTTATTGTCACAGCACGTGGAACCAGTGCGCTGTCGAATGGAATGCCCAAACTACGTATAAAACCATCAAATGGGCGTACGACAGGTGTCACGGTATTCCATATCCCACAAAATGGCTTGCGTAGGTCGGTGTATAGTACAAACGAACTTCCTTGTGGAACGTGTTTCTTGGCAGATACAAAATCTTCATGTGTTGCAATGGACTTTGTCCAATTACTGCGATTTGTCAGAAAATCTTTTGCATCATGAACATTTGCGGTCATGTACATGTAGTTGTTCTCTACAAAAAACGCCATACCAGACAAACCAAGCCCCAGACCAACAAAAAATCCTTGCACAGGATTGCGCTCTAGATCTTTAAATGGGTCCTCGCCAAATTTTCCCAGAGGTACGGAAAAATAACTTAGCTTTGTGCCATTCGCATCGGTACTCTCGATGTCAACACCCAAACTCGCGCATATTTTGTTTAGTACTTCCATAAATTTGTTGATGTCTTTAAGCTGAACAGCGCTAACACCTCTTGGTAAAAGTCCGCCTTCTTGTGGCATGTAAGCAAAAGAATAGTGGTCTGTTCCCATGGAGGCAAAAAGTTCATCTTGAAGTGAGAAGCCAAGCATTTGTTGTAGTTGCTCACTTCCCTGTTTGTATTGAGCGAGAAGACCACCATTGGGATCAATCTCTTGCAAAACAGCTTCCACTTTGCGAAAAAGTTCATCGTAATCGGCATGCACTAAAGATGCGGAAATACTGTGATGAGGTATTTTTTGTACATTTTCTTCGGCAATACCACCAAAATCCAAAAGAGACATAACACCTTTTTTATCTTCGCAGTGTAAGAACATTGCCGAGCCTATTCGCTGACCAGAAATACTGCCACCAGCAGCAATAGATTTGATATTCATAAAACCTAACATTCCGCCAATTTGTTGTGCTTGAGGAGGAATCATCGGTGAGAATTGTTGCAATGCTTGCTCTACATTTACGTAGATCATCTTCGACGGTACGGACCCTTCAGGGAAAACTTTGGAAAGTACGGTCTTAAAATTTGCGCTGTCCACTAGTTTATCGCTCTGCCCCGCGATGAGTTGTTGCATCAACTCTTGACTAGAACAAATCACTAGGGAATTGTGAAGTATCGCATAACAAACCTTCATTTTGGGCGGTGCTTGATCCAAAACGAGAATTTCAGTGTTTTCGTAGGTGGTCGTCGAAAAGGTAATTTGAGTCATTTGTTTGAGCAACTCAATTGCTTTATTGACGGTCTCGCCGTTTTCACCAAAATTGATGGTCGCTGCAATTCCCAACTTTTTTTGTTGAAAATTAACATCGACAAGCGCTAAAGTAACTTCTCCCTGAAAGATATTTAGAGCATCCTGAAGGGAAATACCAAACTGTTGCTCAGCTTGTTGTAGCATACCTTCCACTTGAGGTTTGGCCACATCATACATCGAATCAATAAACATCTTTACTTCAGGATCTTTGAATAACTGATATAGAGATGTTTTTTGAAAAGCATCAATTGTTTGTGGTATGTCTGGCCAGTGTGCTACAAGTAAACTATGGCTCGGTAGTTGATCAATTAGCGAAAAATTCTCTTCTTCGGCATGAACTGACAAAGTAGTTATGAGAATTAATGCCAAATACAATGAAAATTTGGCATATTTTTTCATAAAAAATCCTTTCTAAAATAAGTCGCTTTTAGCCTTGCTCATCTATCCATTTTGAGAGAGCATCTTTTGAACGAAGTCCTGTAAGATTAGAAACGACTTCACCGCCTTTGAAATACATTAAGGTAGGGAAGGCCATGACATTGTATTTTTGTGCCAAGTCTGCCAGTTCTCCAGCATCCACTTTTGCGATTACAACATCATCACGCTCATTGGAAAGCTCTTCAAGAATAGGTGCTAAGGCACGACAAGGACCACACCATTCCGTAAAAAAATCCACGACAACGGGTTTTTCACTTTTTAGAACTTCACTATCAAATTCATCTGTGTTTTGTATTTGTTTCATTCATTTCTCCCAAGTAATAACTACATACGTTGAATAATACATTTTTGTTGAAACTTTTTTTGGCCTGTGGTGAAATTTCAATAATCAAATGGTCAAAGGTTTGTACTTAATTCTTCGCGGTTTGTCTGCGTCTTCGCCCAATCTTTCACGACGGTCGGCTTCATAGGAAGCATAGTTTCCTTCAAACCACACAACTTTGCTATCTCCCTCAAAAGCGATAATATGGGTAGCAATACGATCTAAAAACCATCTATCGTGAGAAATCACCATAACGCATCCGGCAAAATCGTGAATGGCTTCTTCTAAGGCACGTAGTGTTTCTACATCTAAGTCGTTTGTTGGTTCGTCGAGAAGCAATAAATTCACATGTTCACGTAACATTTTTGCGAGATGAACACGGTTACGTTCTCCACCAGAAAGAACTCCCACAGGTTTTTGCTGATCTCCCCCGCGAAAGTTAAATGATGCACAATATGCACGACTTTTTACCATGCGCTGCCCCAAAGAAATTTCGTCCTGTCCTCCAGAAATCTCTTCCCATACAGTTTGTTTGTCATCAAGTGCATCACGCGATTGGTCAACATAACCAATTTTAACTGTATCTCCAAATTTCAAGTCACCGTTGTCAGGATCTATAGATTGTGCAATCATGCGGAATAAAGTTGTTTTCCCTGCACCATTCGCTCCAATGATCCCAACGATTCCTCCCGCAGGTAATTTGAAACTAAAGTTGTCAATTAAAAGTTTTTCCCCATAGCCTTTGGTGATATTATTGCCTTCGACCACCAAATTCCCTAGTCTTGGACCATTGGGGATAACAATTTGCGCAATTCCAGGTACTTTTGTTTGCTCTTTTTCCGCCAATTCATTGTAAGAACGAATACGTGCTTTGTTTTTCGCTTGTCGCGCTTTTGGTGATTGTCGCACCCAATCCAACTCTTTTTGTAAATATTTTTGTCGCGCTGATTCGCGCTTTTCTTCATCTTTTAAACGCTTGTGTTTTTGTTCTAACCATGAGGAATAATTTCCTTCCCATGGAATTCCCTCGCCGCGGTCTAACTCTAAAATCCATCCGGTAACGTTATCTAGGAAATAACGGTCGTGGGTAATTAAAACGACAGTTCCGGCGTACTCACGTAAAAAGCGTTCCAACCACGCGACAGACTCTGCGTCTAAGTGGTTTGTCGGTTCGTCGAGAAGTAGCATGTCCGGCTTTTGTAGCAATAAGCGACACAAGGCCACACGTCTTTTTTCTCCACCAGACAAACTATCAACGTTACTTTCCGCTGGTGGACAGCGAAGCGCATCCATAGCAATTTCTATCTGTCTTTCCAAGTCCCACAAATTTTCAGCATCTATTTGTTCTTGTAACTTTCCTTGCTCTTCTATGAGGGCATTCATTTCGTCGTCGTCGGTAATTTCGGCGAAAAGATCGTTCACCTTTTCGTAACGATCCAAAACCGCTTGCTTTTCTGCAACCCCTTCCATGACGTTTTCAAGGACATTTTTTTCCGCATTTAGTCGTGGCTCTTGAGGAAGGAAACCAACTTTAACTCCTTTTGCAGGCCATGCTTCTCCTTCAAAAGTTGTGTCTTCTCCTGCCATAATACGCAGTAAAGTACTTTTCCCGGCACCGTTATGTCCAATCACTCCTATTTTGGCTCCTGGGAGAAAAGAAAGCCAAATATCTTTTAAAATTTTCTTGTCACTGTTGGGATATACTTTGCTAACACCCTTCATTACATATGTGTATTGATAGGACATTCTGTTATTCTCCTGTTTACCTAAATAAAGATGGTCGCGTGTAACACGCGACCTTTTTTTGTTTATATATTAATTTTTAACTTCGATCCCGTTCCTGATCCTAATCCCGCTCCCGTTGTTTAAATCGGGAACGGGATCAGGATCAGGAACGGGATCGGTATTAGCTACCGATATAATTAAATTGTCCGTCCACCCAACGTGCAAAATAACTACCGTTTTTCATCACCCACATAACTTTGTGTCCTTGCTTTGCCATTTTTCCGTACTCAGAGGGTTTGTTGGGATTTTGCTCTAAAAAACGATATGGTTTAATGTCGACAAAGTGTACGCCAGTTGATTTATATTTTTTTACCCAGTACTGGTATTTTCCCAGAACAATTTCCTTACGATCTTCGAACATGGCATCGGCGACTTTATTTGCCAAATCTTCCACATCCATATCTAATGAAAATTTGTCGATCGTAACATTCCCTTGCGAGTCGATGATGTTGATCTCAACACCTTCATGTTTTTTGACAACAAGCTTATGCATCATATCAATATTCGCTTCAAAGTCGTTGTCGTTAAATTCAATCCCTAATTTTGTCGTCAGAAGCGGAGGAATATCATCTGGTTTTAAGAAAACCGGTATTAGTCTCTTTTTAAGTTTTAGCCCCGTCATCCACTCAAGTTCAACAGATTCAGACTTCATAGAGTTTTGTGTACAGAACACCAGTATAACATGACACTTGGCTATATTGTCATTCATGTACTTCATGATATCGTCATCCATATGCTCTTCCCAATAAAGAACATCCGCAATTTGCTCGCGCTCTTTCAATGACTTTGCAACTTGAGAAATTTGAAACGTTTGTGAATCTGGTGTGGCATAACTGATAAAAACGAGTATCCCCATCTTTTTTCCTATCCTTTAAATCAAACAACCAAAATCAATAACTAAATCAGCAAATTTGCGCATAGGACGAATGTAAGTTTCATAGCCTTCTATCACGCTTGGATACTGTTTTAATATACTTTTAGGAGTTCGTCCTCTTTCTTCGATATCACGGCGATATCTTCGTGCGAGAATAACTTCAGGAGGTGGATCCATAAAAATACGTAGTGATGCTAGATCTAAAAGTGGCGGATGAAAAGAAAATATTCCCTCCACCACTATAATCCCATCTTCACTGGGAGCTATCAGTGTTCTTGTTCCCGAAGGCTCCGAAATTTTCATGTCGTATTTTGGAATGGTGATCTTAGCACCCGTAGGAGATTCGGCGAGATCAATCACAGCTTTAGCACACGCTTCCAAATCTACCGTATTCGGATTATCAAAGTTATACACTCCGTTTTCATCTGGCTCCATTTTTGATTTGCCAATATAAAAATCGTCGGTACCAACTTTGACATAATTGGTAAATCGCTTTACTAAAAAAGATTTTCCGCTGCCGCTACGTCCGCAAATGGCAACTATACGGCGTCGTTTGTTCATTATCTTCCCTTTGCTAACCTGTCGGCAATTTTATGGTCGAAACCAATGTCTCTTATCTTTTGTTGTGTTGTGGCGATATCGTACTCTAAACGATAGTAATGAATTTTATATTCATCGGTGTCAAGGATTGCACACGAAGAAAGAGGACACTGGTCTCTTGGCTGTCCTACGCTTCCAGGATTTATCAGATATGTTAAATTGCGATCTAATTCAAAAGTTGTACTCTTGTGAATATCTGTTTCTATATATTTCGAAGAGATTACATAAGGTAAGTGTGTGTGTCCATAAAAGCATATCCCCACACCTGGATGTTCCGTTTTTAAGAGTTGAAGATTATTTTTTGCAACTTGCAGAGAGTTAATGTATTCGTCTTTGTGTCTTGGAGAACCATGGACAAATAAAATGACATCTTGCAAAGATCTTTCTTCGGGTAATGACGAGACAAAATCCATTTGTTCTGTGGTGAGAATGTTTCTTGTGTATTCGATCACATGTCGCGTTTCTTTGCGAATAACAGCGTCAATTTCTCCAGAAACAAATCGATCGTGGTTACCGCTAATACACAAAGCATTGTGTTCAAGTAAAAGTTCTATGCATTCAGCAGGATTTGCATTGTACCCTACAATGTCCCCCAAACAGTAAACTTGATCGACGTTTTCTTTTTGGAAGTGTTCTAGCACTGTGGACAAAGCTTCGTAATTTGCATGAATGTCAGCAACAAGACCTAACTTCATATATTGCCTTTCTTTTTTATTTTACAGTTGTATTGTTTACAACAATACCAAATACTCTATGGTTGCATAAGGTACTTTTTTCCGCCCCAAGAAAATTTCTCTTTTAGAATATCAAAGAAATTTCTATTACCTGTCTTTAGGATATGAAAAGACCTCTCTGCTTGTTTTACTCTAATAATATCATTTTCGTTTAGATCAAAATATATTTGACCATCTGCGGTGAAAATACATCCTCCCGGATATGGTGGATAAAAACAAACTTCTATGGTGTTGTCCGATGGAATAATAACAGGTCGCATGGTCAGTGTATGAGGACAAATAGGGGTTATAATCATCGCTGACATACCGGGTGTTAGTACTGGTCCCCCAGCTGACATTGAATAAGCTGTGGAGCCTACAGGAGTCGAAATGATCACCCCATCACCACCATAAGTACACATTTCTTCATCGTTCACCTTTATCTGACAACAAATCAGACGCGACGCTACGTTTTTTATCACCCCATCATTCAAAGCCACTGTTTCGTTGACAACCTCTCCATCGCGAATAATTTCAAAATGTAGCATAATCCGTTTTTGAACCGTGAATTCTCCGCTCACTATTTTCGACATACACTGCGGTAACTCACTGATGGAAACTTCTGTTAGAAAACCAACTTTCCCAAAATTAACTCCTACTACAGGGATGGGAGCATCAAGTTGGCGAGCTGTCGATAAAATAAATCCATCTCCTCCAAAAACGATGATACCTTGTATTTTTTTTTGAGAGATAATAGAGCTATCTAGTTGCTCTGGCTTTTCAAAACAATCGACTAACTCGATGGGTTTTACGGAAGCTTGGAAAGCTTTAACTGCTTTTCTCACCTCTGATTTACTAAAATCTGCAACAAGGGCAAATTTTTCCATTTTAGTTTTCTCGATTCACAACATAATCCGCTAAATATTCTAAAAAACCGGCATTAGGTATATCTAAAATGAGTTCTTTCGCTTCAGAAATAAGCTTTTCAGCATGCTTGCGCGATTCTTCTACTCCTAAAAATTTAGGATAGGTATTTTTGCCTTTGTCGCTATCTTTACCAACTTTCTTACCCATTTTCTCCGATGTACTGGTAACATCTAAAATGTCATCCATTATTTGAAAAGCCAAACCAATTTTCGCCCCAAATGATTCGAGAGATTTCACCCGTGATTCACTCGCTTTTGCACAAGTGGCACCGCATTTCGCGGCCAGAGAAATTAGCGCACCTGTTTTATGACGGTGAATATAATTAAGTAACTCAAAGGAGATTTCTTTGTTCTCGTTCTTAATATCATTTACTTGCCCTGCGACCATTCCACCAAGACCAGAAAAAAAAGACACATCTTCGACAAGCTGCGGTACAATTGATTTGTCCTTTGTTTTAGAAGCAATTATCCAAAATGCATATGTCAAAAGAGCATCACCGGCTAATATTCCCATGTCTTCACCATATTTTTTATGCGTGGACAATTTTCCGCGGCGATAATCGTCGTTATCCATTGCCGGTAAATCATCGTGAACTAGTGAGTATGCGTGAATTATTTCAATCGCACTCGCGGTGGGAAAACAGTTGGCATCCTCTCCACCAAGTAAACGACAAATAGCTATCGTAATAATACCGCGCAGGCGTTTTCCACCACCAAGAACACTATAGCGCATGGCATCAAGAAGTAATTCGGTGTTTGTCTGTTGTTGTGGAATTGCATTTGACAAAAACTCTTCTAGCTCTGTTCTTGTCTTTGTTATTAGCTGTGGATATTCCATATTCTATGCGAGGATTTCCCTTTAGTTGAGGGAGCAGCTGCGGTTGCGAAGCTTAACCTCGAGTCTCCTTTCTAAGGTTTAGGACGACCAGTTTGGATAATTTGAATCTTCTGGATTTAAGCAAGGGGTGACCGTGGGCAACAGCGAGCTGTTGTTTTATTTAAATCAAAACTCTGCAATTTGTAGTTGCAAGTGTACAATTTGGTCGTGTAATATGTTGGAGTGTTATGGCTTACGGTCAAAATTACAAAACCATTTTGTTACACAGTTCCAAAAAAATTTGTGGTATTCTCCAAGAACTGTAAGAAATAGAACCATTGCCCTAAATCATTGATTTGGCGATCTAGTTTTTACTAAATCAATGATTTAGGGCAATATCCAAGGTAGTTTTTAATTCCAGAGAACAAGAAAGTAATTAATGTCTTTTACCTTCAAAATCAGTCTCTTTTAGAGATCCATCAGGATTTTTAGTCAACATCACAATTTTTTTCTTTGTGTCTTCCAGCATAGAGTGACACCTTCGCAAACGTTCTATACCCTCTTCGTATTTTGCAAGGGATTCTTCTAATGGAAGATCTCCTCTTTCCAGCTCGCTAACTATTTGTTCTAAACGCTTGATGGAAGTTTCAAAAGTTTCTTTTTCATTTGTCATATGATTAGGTATCTGGATTAAATAACCAGATATCTCCTTGTAATTATTGCAAGTGAGACGGTACATTCAGATTTTTTCTGAAACTCGTATTTTGTATTAGTTTTATAGAACTTGCAATATCAAATACAGGTAGAATTTGTTTATCTTATTGCTTTTCTCTTTGGCTGTCAAATCTTTTTGCATTTGTAGTACAAATGCGCACAAAAAATATTACAGTTTGCCAAAGGTTTTGTTCGTTTCTTTACAGAATTGGTAAATTTTGCTATTTTATAAGAATGTAACTGTCCTGGATTGTAATCCTTCATAGAAAGGTAACTTTACTATGTCTCTAAGCGAATTTTCTGATTATTTAAACAAATTTCAAGAAATGCTTCCTAATATTTCTCAAAAAATATCCGATAGCGAATTTAATAGCAATCTACAAGATATCACCCAAAAAATGATAGAACTTATACCTTCTACACAAAAAGCTCTGGAGGACAGTCAAAACTTGCTGGAAGCATTTTGTTCATTACAGAAAGCTTTGGTTGCAATGGGAATGCAGCCAACTTTCCCTACAGCCACCAGTGACACGGTAGCTAAAATTTCTGAAGTGCAAGAACAAGCGCCAAGTCAACAACAAACATCGGAGTCCACAGTTGCTGGTTCAGAAAGTGGGCAAGAAACCGCAACCTCCGAAACGGAAGATGCCACAACGCTTGAGAATGAGCAACAAACCACAACACCTGAGAGTGAGCAACAAACCACAACACCTGAGAGTGAGCAACAAACCACAACGCCTGAGAGTGAACAGACAACAGTTCCTGAGAGCGAGCAACAAACCACAACGCCTGAGAGTGAACAGACAACAGTTCCTGAGAGCGAGCAACAAATCACAACTTCTGAAAGTACTCAAGAAACGGCAACAGGCGATGCGATCACTGAAGAAAAACCAAATTTTACAAAAGTTGACGCAAACACATTGGAAGAAAGTAAAGACACATTTAGTAACGCTCCTTTGGACATTTCACCTTCACGAGAAGACGAAAAACCTCAAGTAACCATTTCCACACCACAAAAACATCAAGATACTGCGGAAAATAAACATCTTTACTTTAGCGAAGACGAGGTAATGAAAGAATTACAAGTCGATATTAGTGGTCTCGAAGAAATGATAGAGGAGAAAAAACTCACTCCAACACTCATTGAAGACAAAAAATATTTTTCAAAGAAAAAAGTATCATTGTTGCGCTCTGTTGCGATGGAATCTTCGACGGTAGTTATTGAAAAACCGGTGAAGCAACCTTTGATTTTTGGCAGCACCAAAAAAGAAACCCCGGAAAAAGAAAGTACAAAAGATTATTACAACGAAAATGAGGTAATGCTAGAGCTGCAAACAGACCGAGATGGTTTAGAATCCATGATTGAACAAAAAAAATTGATCCCAACCATGATAGATGGTAAAAGATACTTTCCAAAGAGAAAGGTAACATTGTTACGTTCAATGGCAATGGAACTTTCAACAATTGTCATTCAAAAGCCAAAGAAAAAAAATCCTTTGAATTTTTGGAAAGACAATTAGTTGTTGTGTTAGAATATGCTTATTACAGTATATAATTTTAATTACAAAGGAAAACTCATGAGTGAATATACACATCCTGACGTTCTTGTCAGTGCTGATTGGCTTCAAGAACACATTGATGATCCAAATATCCGTATCGTAGAATCTAATGAAGATATTTTACTATACAACACAGGGCACATTCGCAATGCCGTCAAAATTGATTGGCAAAACGATTTACAAGACGAACTCATTCGCGATTATATCAGCAAAGAAAAATTTGAAGAACTAATGTCGAAAAAAGGTATCAGCAATGACACAACAGTAGTATTTTACGGAGACAAAAGCAATTGGTGGGCATGCTACGCTTTTTGGACATTTACCATGTATGGTCATACAAAATGCAAGTTGTTAAACGGTGGACGTCAAAAGTGGGTGAATGACAACAGAGAGATGACCAAAGATACTCCTGATTTTCCAGCAACCGAGTACAAAGTTTCACAAATTAACGAAGATGAAATTCGTGCATTTCGCGAACATGTTCTCAAACATATTGATGGTAAGAAACCTCTCATCGATGTTCGTTCCCCTGGCGAGTACACGGGTGAGCTTTTGCACATGCCAGACTATCCGCAGGAAGGTTCTCTACGTGGTGGTCATATTCCGGGAGCGAAAAGTGTACCATGGTCGCAAGCAGCAAACGACGATGGCACTTTTAAAGATAGAAAAGCCTTAGAAGAATTGTATGCACAAGGTGCCGGCATTGCCGAAGAGGATGATGTCATCGTTTATTGTCGTATCGGTGAGCGTTCTTCTCACACATGGTTTGTTCTTCGCTACTTGCTAGGTTACAAAAATGTGCGAAATTATGATGGGTCATGGACTGAGTGGGGAAATTTGGTTCGCGTTCCCATTGAAAAACCATAGAAAGTGTCGTTCATGAGTACTTTACAGGAAATTATAGATGATTTTCAATTGATGTCGCGCGATGAAAAGTTAGATACATTGATGGACTATTCCGAAAATTTACCTGACTTACCACAACGCTACCACAAAGCGCGAGATGAAGGAAAAAACAGACTCCATGAATGCCAGACTCCTGTACATCTATGGGTAGAGATGCAAGAACAAAAAGTTCAAATATTTGTAGATGTTCCCCGTGAAGCCCCGACAGTCAGAGGCTTTGTGGCATTACTCCTCGACGCTTTTGACGGTAAAACTCCACAAGAGGTTATGGAATGCCCCAACACGCTACTAAACTCTCTGGGGTTGGTACAAATTTTGGGGATGACGCGTCTTAACGGACTAAGTTGGCTTGTAAAACGACTAAAGCAAGAAGTGACAAGAGTTTGTGCGGAAAATTCATAATTTTTTGCATGTAAATAAATAAGAGCGTGTAAACACGCTCTTATTTAAAATAGAAACACAATGTGGAATTTTGGTTCGCTTTTTTATTTACTCAAAGCCTCTTTCTTTGCACCACGAAGCTAGAGTATCCACCCATACCTTATTTTCATTTAAACACGGAACTACGCGTAATTCTTCCCCTCCAGCCTCTTCGAAGATTTCCGCCCCCTCCTCACAAAGCTCTTCCAATGTTTCCAGGCAATCAGAAACAAAGGCAGGAGAAAGAAGTAAAAGTTTCTTCACACCTGACTCCGCAAGTTTGGTAAATGTTGCATCGGTGTATGGTGTAAGCCATGGATCTCTACCGAGTCGCGACTGAAAAGATACAGAGTATTTACCTTCGGGAATATTTGCTTTTTTCACAAATTCTTCACTAGTACGAAATACTTGGTGACGATAACAAACATTATGCGCTTCAGATGGTACATGACAACAATCTTTTACTTTAAGACAATGTTCTCCTGTAGGATCTGCTTTACACAAGTGCCGTTCAGGAATACCATGATAACTAA
This sequence comes from Candidatus Uabimicrobium amorphum, assembly GCF_009002475.1. Classification (GTDB taxonomy): domain Bacteria; phylum Planctomycetota; class Uabimicrobiia; order Uabimicrobiales; family Uabimicrobiaceae; genus Uabimicrobium; species Uabimicrobium amorphum. Next base: position 5,991,645 of record NZ_AP019860.1, on the reverse strand, counting down.
ATAGTAAATGGTCATAGTCCCACTCTAGATGTTCTTTGGCACTATCGACCAAGGCGTCGATATATTTTTCATTTTGGTAGTACGGTGGAAGTACGTCGAGTTCGACATCAAGTTTCATCTTTTTTATGGTGTCTTGCACATCAACAACGGCTGTTTCATAACTTGACATCGCATAATGAGGGTATAGTGGTATCAAAAATATTTTTTTCAGATCCTTTACTTTTTCCAAAAGTTCCGAAATCGCACTTTCCGCAGAAGGGTTTCCATAACGCATACCTAGTGCAACCGGTGTTTTTACTTTTTCTTGTAAAAGCTTTTGTAGTCTTTGGCTTAAAATAAGTAACGGAGAGCCTTCCTCCCACCAAATAGACTTGTATGCTTCAGCGGAAGCTTTGGGGCGCGTGGGCATGATAAAACACTCCACTACGAGTTTACGTACCCAGTATGGTTTGTCAATAACACGCTCGTCCATCAAAAATTGTCGTAAATATTTGCGTACATCAGATACTTTTGTCGAGTCTGGTGTTCCTAAGTTAACCATTAAAATTCCATTTGTGTTTGTCGCATCCATTTTACTTCCTTTAAAAACTTAATTGTATGTCCATAAATAAATGTGGATACTTCTGGCGTTGTTTCTTCAAATGTTGCAAAGTTTTTACACGAGTGGTATGAGTTTCCGCTTCTAACACAAAGTTTTCAGGATCATCGTCGGGAAAGTTCTCAAAAGCTTCTTTTTCCATGATCATAACCCTTGGTTTGTGAGTACGAATTGCACCTTCTAATTCGTATGTTACACAAAAAGTATACCATCTAGTTTCAATGGGCATTCCCATATCTTTTTTCAAAATTCCGTCGGCAAAGCGCTCGCAAATTTGGTTTAAGATAGCGTTAAGCATATACCAAGAATCTTCTTTGGCGAAATGAACAAGGCAGTCACTAGGTTTTACTTGTTTGATGCATTTGTTCAAAATTTCCGCCATAATTTCATTTTGAAAAACATAAATTGCATCGCGCTCAAATATAGTACGCAACTGTAGTACTGGTCGTTTGGTTGTTTTTCCTTCACTTTCCACTTCTTTATAGGTAAGTGAGTTTAAGGAAAGAACAACACGATTTGTAAATCTTTTTTGTTTCCAAGCGACTCCTGATCGCCAACGTCCCCATAACCAACCGATAGATAAAACGCAAATAGCGCCAAATATTTCTACCCATACACCGGCCAAGTCAGAGATAAATAATGCATACATATGGTAATTCCTTTCATCGTTTTGTAACAGTTCTCATAAAGATAAAATAAAGCGTTATAACATTCAACAACAAAATTGAATCGTTGATTAAAAGTTAGGATAATTTTTTCTTGCACTCCCGCCTTTGATGTTTTTAGATATTGTTATACAAGTTATACAAAAATAAATTTAGAATTATGAGGAAAAATAATGAGCAATGCTTTACAGGGAATACTTGTTCTCGATCACACATCAGCACTTGCTGGTCCATATTGTGCACAAATACTAGGTGACTTCGGAGCCGATGTCATTAAAATCGAGCAGCCGGGAAAAGGAGACCAATCTAGAGGTTGGGGGCCACCTTTCGTTGGCGAGGTAAGCGCGTATTATCTTGGAACCAACCGCAACAAACGTGGTTTAACACTTAATTTAGGTAAAGAAAAAGGGCGAGAGGTCATGGCTAAGCTCATCAAGAAAGCCGACGTTCTCATTCACAATGTCCCTCGCAAGTCATCGCGCACCAAGCTTGGTTTAGATGAAAAGTATTGCCATGATATAAATCCGCAACTTATCTGGGCGAGCATTTCTGGGTTTGGAAATACTGGTCCTTATGCCGAGAGACCAGGCTACGATGTCATTGCCCAAGGAATGGGTGGCTGCATGTCACTAACAGGGGAGACAGGAAGTGATCCTATGCGTTTCCCCACACCAATCGCAGATATCACAACGGGGATATACACAGCTCTTGCGATTGTGACAGCTCTCTTTGCACGCACACGTACGGGAAAAGGTCAAAGTATCGACAATGCTCTTTTTGATAGCCAAGCAACATGGTTGGCGAATGTTGCGAGTAGTTACCTTGCAACAGGTGTAGCACCACAAAAAATAGGTAACACTCATCCCTCTATTGTACCTTACCAACCACTGCCTACAGCAGATGGCTGGATTATTGTTGGAGTGGGAAGTGAAAAATTGTGGACGAGTTTTTTAGACGTAATTAACTACCCTAAAGTGGCTGAGGACGAACGTTTTATCAACAATACATTACGTTTACAACATCGTCCACAATTAACACAATTATTGAGTGATTGTATGCGGCAACACAACAGTAGTTATTGGTTGGAAAAGTTACAACAAGCGCGCATCCCTAGCGGACCGATTTATGCGCCTCAGGAAACTTTAAATGATGAACATTTACTGGCACGTGGAATGATTGTCGAATTGGAACACCCGGTCATTGGTATGGTGAAATCGCTAGGAAATCCAATGAACTTGAGCGAAACACCTGTGAATTACCGTTTGCCACCACCGCTTCTTGGTGAACATTCACAGGACATCTTACGCGAATTACAATACAGCGACGCACAAATTACACAGATGAATGACGAGCAAGTAATTTAAATGCCAAAATACGCATAATAGAGCCCAAGTCCGTTTGCGAGTCTAAGCCCGTTAGCAACTAACTCAGGGAGTTCTCTAGAACTGTTGAGTAAGGGGCCTCCCTGCTGGCTATCAAGCTAAGATATAAACTTCTTATGGTGTCATCCCTGCAAAAGCAGGGATCCAGCGTTTACAAATCCACTTTACATTGCTGGTTTCCCGCTTACGCGGGAATGACACTCTGGGGAAGTTTTTATTTCATGCATGAGCATCAATGGCCTTGACGCACTATTTATTTTAAAGATTTACAAACGCGGAATCCAATATTAAACTTGAAGTGTCGCGGTGGTTTGCGCAAGCGGTATGCGGAACGACATTCTTTCACATCACTGTACCAACTTCCTCCGCGTAATATGTGATCAAAACCTTTTTCCGCACCTTTGGGATTGGTGACATCTGCGCTAGTATATTCTTCGTAGATATCGGAACACCACTCCATCACATTACCACTCATGTCGAATAAACCGAACGCGTTTGGCTTCTTTGAGCCTACGCGATGTGTTGTGCGACTACTATTATCCCAGTGCCATGCATACTCTGTAGCGTCTTGTGTTCCCCAATAATACAAAGATGTTGTTCCTGCGCGACACGCATATTCCCATTCCGCTTCTGTGGGCAAGCGCAAATTCGTCTTCTCGCAGAATTTTTGAACATCGTTCCACGAAATGCGTTCCACAGGCTTGTGTTTATCTTTAAAATAAGAAGGATTTCCCTGCATTATTTTTTGCCAAATGAGTTGCGTAATTTCATATTTCGAAATCAAAAAATCATCTAAGGTAACTTTATGAATAGGTTTTTCGTTTTCTTGTCCGTAACTGCTACCCATTTTGAAAGTTCCACTGGGAATTAATACAAATTCAATACCTGTTTCTGTATGGATATATTCTTTTACTGTATTTGTTTTTTCTTCACAGCTATATGTTTTGGTACCAACAAAATCAAACCCTAAAATGTCTGACTTCCCCAATTTTGTTGGTGGCGTTACTTGTGTCAGATCTTTATTATCATCTGTTTGTTCTTTATTTGCCAAACGATCTTTAATTTTTTGTATTTCGCGAGCAACATCTGAAGACATATTGTCTTTCTTGGTTGGTTGCTGCATTTGCTCAATTTTTTTCTCAAGCGCGACTATTTTAGATTCTAAACGCTTAACAGTTTTTTCGAGTATAATGATCTTTTCTAGAGCTGCATAAATCAATTCTTTATCATCAGCATGAACTGCTGTTGTTGTAAAAGTGTAGCAACACAGAAAAAAAAGGACCATTGTATATCTCATCATTGTAAATTCCTCACTTTATCTTTGTACTCTATATTCCATAAATTTTTTGGCCCAACTCTTTGCTTTATAATATTCTAAACGTAACCCATCACTGGAATGAGCAAATACAAAAGCGTTTTGGTATTGGGTTAAAAGGTTGCCTAGTGGATTTATTTCCGTTCTACTCTGAACTAAATTTCGCGCATATTTTTGTGCTTCATCGACAAGAAAAACGCCAGGAGGAGCGTCGCGCATTTTCGTAAGCATTTCTAGCACTTCTCCGTTATAAGCAAACAGAAAAGACTCTTGGTATTTATCTAGAAGACCTTGATTGAGAGAAAATTGAGCATGTGCCTGTACAAAACCACGTGCCCATTGTACTGATTCTTCATCGCTTAATCTCAAACCACCACTACTGCGTGCAAATAAGAATGCTTCACGGTACTGATCACCTAGCCCTAACTCGCGGCTTATCACACCATGATTTTTTATATAACTTTGTGCCCACTGTACGGATTCTTCAAAACTCAGGCGCAGTCCTTCAGAGTTAAAAGCGAACTCAAAGGCGACCACGTACTGCTCAACCAGGTTTCGATCACTATAGAAACGAAAGCGGTTTTGAACAAATTTGTTCGCCATCTTACGTGCCGTTTCATCGTCGACGGCGACAAGGTAATTTGTCCGGCAAAAAAGATACACATCGCGATACATGTCTAGCATATCCAATTTTGTGTATAAAGGCGCGGAAGAAAATAAAAATTCCTCCACCCAAGTTTTACCATCTTCCGCCGTAAAGGTAATACGATTGAGCAGAGTGTTCATTTCGCTACTTATATCCGCGCGTAGTGGTATTGTTCCTCGACGTAAAATAAGATTTTTTGCCCAAATATCTGCTTCGTCAGTGGATATCTCAAGAAACTCTGTCGCAAAATCAAAGGCTTCTTGGTACTGCGCAACTAAAATTTTCTGGCGAAAGACTCCTTTCGTTTCGACAAATTTTTTTGCCCATAAAAAAGCTTGTCCATGTGTATAATTTAACCCCCTAGGGTTACGCGCAAATTCATATGCTTGCAGATATTGTTTATCTAGAGACGCGGACAACCCGCAAATGGCAAGCATCAGTAAAAATATAACTTTCATCGACAACAACCTATTTACCTGCATTTAGTTTTTCCAGCCTTTTTACCAATTTTACAAATCGTGGATGTTTACGTACATTGCGCAAGTCACCATCTTTTAGCATCCAGTCAAGATCTGTATAGCCATAATCCACTGATTTTTCTAAGGCATCCATTGCCAGTTCTACGCGACCAGCCACCGAATATGCACATGCCAAATTGTAATAGGTAATTCCATCCTTGGGACTCACAGCCACGGCTTTGTTTAAGTACAAAATACCATTTTTCGTATCACCTATTTGCAAATATTTCATTCCGATTTCAAATAACGTATCGCGATCTCTTGGATTCATACGTAGTCGCCATTTTAAACGCCGTAGTTCGGCATCGAAATTTGCCGTATAGCCAATATTGTATAGTATTTTATTCACAAGCCCTTTGATATAGTCATCGAGTTGTTGATTTTCGGATCTCATCTCTCGAACCATATCATCCAAGGCTCTTTTTACACTAAGACGCAAATTGGTGGTATAAATGTTTTTTAAATCCGCTAATCCCTCTCCGGCAAGAAATCGAACTTGTCGCGCTGTTTCTCGATCATCATTAATGTGATTGTTCACATAACGATACTCGGGATCACTAAAAATGTCTAAAAGAGGAATAATGGCTTCATGTTTCCATTTACGCTGTAGCTTCGCAAATTGTCCGGTAAAATATCCTGAATTCCCATCGGGGGACACATAGTAAAGCAACTCTTGTTCGATTTCTTTGTAGATAATACTTCTACGTAAGTCGGTAAAAGTTTCGCGTATTTGCGGAACAGTGGTACGAAGTCCCTGCAATTTTTCGAGAATAGGAAATTTATCGGATAAATTTAGCAACATACACGCGGCAACATTGCGAACACCTTCATCCTTATCTTTGAGTATTTCTAGTAAATATTTAATGCTGTTCCTGGTTTCTATTTGTCCAATCACATACGCTTTTGTCCGCCGCACAGCATAGCTGTCCTTGCTGAAATTCTCCATTAGCAGAGGAATAATATCTTCGCCTTGTAACGACAATTTTTCTGCAGCTTGGTCACGAACAATCGGATTTTCATCGTTTAAACTTTCCAGAAGAGCACTCACATACTCATCGTTTTTTTCACCCACAACTACTGTCGTCGCAAAAAGCACTACAGTAAATAGTATTATTATCTTTGTCATAAAATAGCACTCCTTACCACAGAAAATGATATTTCTTATTTGGTTTTACCAAGGTTCAGGCGCCATCAAATCAACTTCACATTGCTGGATTCCTGCTTTCGCAGGAATGACACTTCGCGATAGCTCTATCTCATAAAAAGCGAGCTGTTCTCTGGAACTACAAAACAAAATGGTTTTGCAATTTTGACCGTAAGTAATAACTGTACAACATTTTATACGATCAAATTGTACAATTCCAACAGCAAGTTGAAGTAGTTTGATTAAATATAAAACAACAGCTCGTTGTTGCCCACGGTCATCCCTAACTTGATTAGGGATCCAGGCGTTTACAAGTCAACTTCACATTGTAAATTCCTACTTCGGCAGGGATAACACAATATTTTTATTGATGGCATTCCTAGATCTTTATTATTTCTAGTATGTAGGATTTTCCGTAACAGATCAAGCTAAACGTTTTTCTATTTCTTGCTTTAGTTTTTCTGACACATGCGCGCAACCTGCCACTTCCTGCAAAATGTTTTGTACGCGAAAAATACGGTCGCGAAGCCCTTCGAACAAAGAAAAAATCAATCGTTCACGTAGTTGCTCCGATTTGAGTTCATCGACGTCGAGTTTTTTTGCTGTTGCCATTTTGCCAATACAACGCATAATAACAGCCTTGTCTTCCGGCCCTTGAAAATCTTTGTCCTTGTTGAATTCTAATAACTTTTCTACCGTAATACGTGCTGATTTTACAACGTTATCCGCTAAAAAATCCTGGGCAAAAATTTCGACAAGTAATTCCGTAATGGAAAATACTTCTATCTTTTTAAATAGCGACTCTATAATTTTGTTTTTTGTGTCTTCGTCTGCATGAATAGCAATTTGCTGCAAAGCATAGGCTAAGTCTAGAGTATTTTTTGGTCCCCAAATCATCTTATACGACAACACGTCTTCCCACTTACGCAATAGACGCTCAGTAATTTTTTGTTGTAGAGACGTAGGAGTGTCTTCAGAAACAACCATTCTTTCGAGACCTTTAATTAAAAACGGTATTAAGTCGGTAAACGCAGATACTTTCATGTCGATTTCATAAAGAGTTTCATTCTCAGGTAACTCCTTACTTTGGGTAAAATCTCCGCTCACATCGCGGTCGAGAAGACTCATAAACAAATAACCGATATCAAATTTAAGTTCATGCTCTATTTGTGGACTAAGTCCAACCCAAGATAAGGCTTGAATTACCGCATATGGACGGTACGACTTACATATATTGTCGAGAAGATACTGTCCTATTTTTTTTGCATCTTCCGCCTTCGCAATAGTCGTTAATCGCCCCAAAACTTTGTATATCTCTTCTATATGTTCAGGTTTTTCTTCTATTTGAGAAAAGCAAAATGTTTGGATTCTATCCACTTCGTCATCAATGTTATCGGTTAAGTTAATAACCACGTCTCCCAATGCCGATCCCGCAAAAAGAGCCTGCTCAACGGAAATGGGGTTCTCTAGTACTTTAAGTGTCGCGGTAACTGCGATACCTTTCATACGTATTAAACAAGAACGTACCGCTTCATGATATTGATCTATCGTTCCCGTATCCAAGTTTACCAATAGCTCTTTTGCCATTTGTAAACGCAAACTTTCACTTACCTCTTCGTCGAAAAGCAATCGCATTTCCATAATTGAATTACACAAAGCCTTATGGGCTGTGGCAAATTGTTTGATAAAAATTTCGACAATCTTATCTTTCTTCGCAGAAATTACCCCACCAGAGATAATCTCTTGCATAATTTGCAACAGTTGTATTTTTTCCGTAACGCGTTTTGACTGTTCAAAACGTTCGGTGAGAACATCGAGAATTTTAACCCCAAATGACTTTATCGCATTATTTAGTCGAATGTAGATAGGATCAATTTCATCTCCAAAACCGACTTCCAAAACCATCAATTTTTTTGATTCATCGCAGTCGCGAACGTCAACAATTAGGGTCAGCAAGAAAGAACGTAGTCGTCGTTCACTAGACTTTTTTATTTCTTTCCACAGAAAATCCCCTACATAATTTTCATCTAGCTTTTTTAATGCATTGAAAATTAAATACATCTTCTCATACAGATGGTCAAAGTCACTAATTAAATTTTCCAACGCATTGAGCATAATACGCTCAATCATCGGTTTATTTGCCGGAAGATCGGGAATAATATTCGCGAGTATTTCCAAAATATTTAGAACATGTTGATGGTAGTTTTTGTCTTTGATTGTCGTTAGGAAAATTTGTAATATGGCCCCTTTTTCGAATTCTGAAGCTTCCAAAAACAAATTGCCCAAACTACTAATCGCGTGTTTTTGTTGTTTGTCGTCTCCTGTACACAGAGCAATAATCGCATTGCCCATTTGTTCATCAAACCCTGTTTTTTCCAGCGCACTTGCTGCCTCACTACGCACTATAACGTCTGGATCTCCTAGAGTATGTAGGAATAACAACGATTTGTCTTTCTCATCAACTTGTGACAAAGAAATTTTGCGGATCGCTTCGATCTTCTCTGATGACGAAACCGTTGTGGCAATAATCATCTTTAAACGCGCTATTTCTTCTTCGCCGAATAGGTGCTCAACACCTTTGATGTTCATCTTGGGTACTAGTGGCGATTTAGAAACATTGGACAACGCTGTTTCTTCTGGGGCACTTTGCTTCCAGCCTTGCTCGGCAATCACCTCATCTTCTAAGGCAATCACTTTTTCGCTGCCATTATCTAACAAAATGAGTTGAAAAAACTCCTGAGTATTGTATTGTTCTTGCAGTGCATTAAATTGCGCTTGGCTATCGAGAGATCCTATCAACGTGCGATCTTTGAACATCTCCTCGAAAGGTCCCCCAGCACGGCACAATTCCAAGACAGGTTCGGTGCAAAAAATATTTCTACTTCGCAAAATCCCTACCCAGGTAACAGTAAGGGGATTGAGCTCAAACTTTCGTTTTAAATCCTCTTGACTACCTTTAAAAATTTGCATGAAATCGCTTTCTAGATAAACGCTTACAGGTACTGATCTTGGCCTTGCTCTTTGAGAAGAGATACAAGTTTTTTGATTTTAGATGTTTGGTTTTTAGGAACGACAAGAATGGCGTCCTCTGTGGCGGCAACAACTAAATCCTCAACACCAATAGTTGCCACCAACTGTTTTCCACTATATATCACACAGTTTTTCGTGTCGATCCCTATGTGCTCCCCCACCACAGAATTTTCTCCAGGATGTAAACTCTCTAGAGCTTCCCACGATCCAACATCATTCCATGAAAAGGATGCTTGGAGCATAAAGACATCTTGCTCTTTTTCCATTATACCATAATCGATAGAGATAGATGGCAAACTACTAAATACTTTTTCCAAATTCTGCTGCCAATTGTCACCATTCCAACTCTCAGAAAGAGTCTCAATTCCTTGGTAGTGTTGGGGTAAAAAACGTGCAAACTTATCAACAATCGTGCTCACTTTCCACGCAAATATTCCGCTATTCCAAAAGTATTTTCCTTGTTGTAAGTACTCTTTAGCGACATCAATTGTTGGCTTTTCTACAAATTTTCTTACCGATGTTACTTTAGTGTCTTTCGCATCTACCTTTATGTAACCAAATTGCGGAGACGGATATGTAGGAGCAATGCCAAACGTAAATAAACTATCGTGCTCTACTAAATATTCATTTGCCAAAATCAATTCGTCATGAAATTTTTCTTGTGGTGTGATGACATGGTCTGCGGGCATCACGAACATATTTGCTTTAGGATTTTCCGCCTTCACAATACTTGCTGCTAGCATTACCGCTGCGGCAGTATCGCGACGTAGTGGTTCGACAATAACATTTTTTTGCGGAATTTCACGCGCTTCTCCTATCACGATATCTTTGTATAAATGATTGGTCAAAATCCAAATATTCTCGGGTTCGACCAACGGAAAAACGCGCTGTAGAGTATTGCGCAACATTGTTGTATCATCAACCAATTTTAAAAATTGTTTGGGGAAAATATTGCGACTTGCTGGCCAAAAGCGCGTTCCCCCTCCTCCAGCCATAATTACAATATGGGTATTATCCAACTTCTGCACACGAAAGCCCTTTTACGAAAGAATTAAACGTATAGAAAAAAGTATTCCCAACACCAAAATAAAGCATTTTACCCATACGTCTTTTAACTTTACATTAATGTAACTACCCAACCATCCACCAATAACTGCACCACACGATAGAAGTATAGCAGGAGTCCATTGAATTTTTCCATTTATCATAAAAATAACAACGGCAACAATTGTGTAACAAAATACGATTGTCACCTTGATTGCGTTGATACGAATTAAATCAAAATTGGTAAATGAAGTCAATGCTAGTATAATAATAAACCCTACTCCCGCCTGAATGAATCCGCCATATACTCCTACACAAAAAAAGACACTCATTAATAGCGGTTTATTCATTGTATCCACTTCGACATTCCGTTGTTTGAAAAACATAGTGGCCAGAGCAATCGGTATCACCGTCGAGAAAATTTTTTTAAAAATTTCATTGCCAATGTACACTCCCAGGTGTGCACCAAAAAATGCACCACATAAACTAGGGACAATCATTATTTTCGCTTCGTTGATCACAACAATTCCTTGTCGTGCAAAAGACAAAAGTGCACTGGTGTTTTGCATAAGAATTGCTACGCGGTTGGTGGCATTTGCCTCTGTGGGAGAAATTCCAAAAAAAATAAGCATTGGTATACTAAGAATAGATCCACCGCCGGCAAGGATGTTTACTACTGCCATTGCTATTCCTACTAAGAAAAGGAAAAGCGGTGATATGTAGTCTGAAAACATCATCTAAATCCTAAAGGTTTTTTTGTTGGAAGTAATTTTGAGTTTTTGCGATAATAAATATACGGTTTTTGTATATATCTTGATGGAAATAATTGATTTCGTGGAGTTTACAATGGCAAAAAAATCTGATGGACAATCTGTTGGCAAGGGTAAGACAACACAAGCAGCCAAACACCATAATAGAGACCATCAACCTCCACAAAATCAGCACCTTCATGATGACTTATTGGGTCTCAAAGATTTTGTGACATCTTCCCCTCCCAGTATACCAGGGTATCGAGTTACCAGTATTTGCGGGAAAGGTGGAATGGGAACAGTATACAAAGCCTGGGATGAAAAACTCAAGCGTAAAGTGGCGATTAAAGTTATTCCCAAAGCGACCATTCATGAAGAGAGTCGACAACGTTTCTTACGCGAAACACAATTAACTTCACAACTTGTGCATCCCAATATAGTGAGGCTGTACCAAACAGGGGAAACACACGATTACATATTTTTTGTGATGCAATACATCGAAGGATCTGATTTATTCAGCCATGTGGAAGAAAATAATCTTTCTTCACGACGTATTGCACAAATAGTCATTCGCATACTCGATGCTTTAGTCTATGCCCACGAGAACAATGTCGTACATCGCGATTTAAAGCCGGGAAACATTCTCGTTGACAAAACAGGCATACCGATCGTCATGGACTTTGGTTTAGCAAAAACAATCGGCGGTGATTATTCCCTAACCACAACTGGGCAGATCTTAGGAACTCCCTACTACATGTCTCCGGAACAGATTGAGTTTCCCAAACAAATCAACGTATCCAGTGATATTTTTAGTTTGGGAGTCATTCTTTATCAACTACTAACCAAAGAACTCCCTTTCGATGGCGCTCGCGAAATACAAGTATTTCATAGTATCATGAACGACGATCCTACACCATTGCGCAAGATAAACACACGTATTGCACAAAAGTTAGAACTCATATGTCTAAAAGCCATGCGCAAATCACCACAAAAGCGCTATACAGCCAAAAAAATGCGCGACGATTTACAGGCATTTTGCGATGGAAAGCACATCTCAGTATCACGACTTCAATTTGTCCTTGGTCGTAAGATAATATTTTGCGCTTTCATGTTATTGGTCGCTGTAATGGCAGCAATTTTTTTCGTTTTCTCCACATCTCCACAAAAAAACACCTTGAACATTGATCAATTGTCCTACGAGAGTTTACCTCTGTCACAAAAGATAAACTATATTGATAACTTGATTTCATATGGCGCATATGAAGAAGCCGGACAATATTTGAATGACATACTTAAAAAAACAGTATCTAACAACGCCAAACAAAACCTTTTGCAAAAAATGGTAATTATTTTGGTGAAAATGAAAAAATACGACTCCGCGTTAACAGAGTTTGCTAAACTCTCCAAAAACAAGACCGACGAGCTATTGTTGGCCATTTCCCGAGCGTATTTAGCGCAACAAGATTTAAGCCAAGCACAACGTTATATCAATCAAGTCACAAGCAAAACTCCTGAATACTTAGCGATCCGTGGACAACTTGCTTTTCGCAACAGCGAATACCTCAAAGCCATCACATTTTTTCAAAAACTGCGCGATAAATTTCCGCGATCATCACAAGTGGTCAATGCTCAGTTTTTTTACGCGAAGAGTTTATTCATTCTCGATAGTAAAAAACACTTTAAGACAATCATTTCGTTGTTAAAACCCCTGGAAAAGCGCTTTTCACAAACAGTGCTTATTTACGAATATTTAGGACGCACCTATTTACAAAACGCCCATACTTCGCAAAATCTTAGTAAAGCACAACATTACTTTGAAAAGAGTCTACGGTTGTCTCCCTACAATAGCGATTACTTTGTATATCTGGCGCGAACGCAGATAAAACTCAAGCAACTCGACAGTGCTTTTAAAAATATAACCACTGCGTTAGAAAAACAAGCAGACAACGAGAATGCACTCAAAGCGATGTTACAGTTAACCTTACAAGATGCTACCCGAGTGCCAGATAGCTTTAACTTTATGAAGTTTTATGTAGACAAAGGTTTTGATCTACAAATACGTTCTCCGAGTTTATTTGACAAAGAGATGGCGAATATACGCGACACATATGCCACAGCTTACAACGAGTGGCGATTTTACACCGGTCAAAAACCACAGATTAATCTCCACACGTATTTTGCGGTGTTGGCAAATCCTGATGCCGCCCAGGAAATATACCAAGCCAGTTTACTTGGCTTGCGCAACGCACGCTATCAAGAAAATTGGGAACAGACATTTGATACATTTTTACAAACGGTTTCTCCAAAACCACGCAGGCGTTTACTGCAAATCAAAAAACTAATCGTACGGCAAAAAAAACGCGAATATAATCAAGCTTTGAATCATGTAATGGCGCGTTTTTTTTTGCAATCTAATGCGAAAACCCTAAGAGAATTACGCGAGCACATTCCTCAAATACAAGAGATATTGTTAGATAATAAACAAGATAGTTTTATACGTTATTTGGCAGCGGACACATTGGGAAAACTGCATCAATTCGAGCAACTTGAATTCTATCGCATACAGCAAGTAGGAACGGTACATGATTTGAGTTGTATTGTTCTGCGCAATCACAAGTTCTTTATCTCCGAAGGAACCCTACTCGACATCATTGCAACAAACGATAACAACTTCGTGAAATGCATGGCCATTTACGCTTTATACAGTAATTCGTCACCTGGTATACAGGTAAAACAACAACTGCGCTCTTTACTAGGCAGCAACAATTTAAAAATAAAACTTTATGCCGCCGCAAGTTTATGGCAAGAGCCGGAAGCAATCGCTATCCTGAAGGAAACGATCGCGAATAAAAAAATATCGCAACAAAAGTTTGCCCATTACTACTTGTGGAAAAATATTTCACCTTCTTTCTTGGAGAGAAACCGTACACTTTTTGAAAAAACAGCGGCAAAAAACGATGTGTTTATACAAGCAATTCTCCTACATTATTTAGAAAAAAATAACCATGATGGCCTTGTACCATGGACATGGAAATGCTTTCAGCGCTACTCACAGACGATATTAGTATGCAAAGCTTTTTCCATTGCTGTCACGAAAGAACCACAAGCAAAAATGATTTTTCAATTTTTTACACAACAGCCGCTACATCCTCAACAGAATAAAAGTTCGATTGTCAAAGTGTACATGTACATGGAACTACTAAAAAGTTTGACCAACCATCATGTCACTTACGCTGCGAAAAACGACTTAATCGCTATGGCGCGTATCCGCAACTTAATCAGGATGGTCGTAGCGACAGTACCGTTTATTACCAAAGAAAAAAACAATTATTTCAAATTCATGGCCTACTACTTGACAGCAATCTTCGATTGTCGCGCACTGCGCAATTTGCCACATGAAAGTAACAATGACATTAAGGCACATATTTTTTATGGTTTGAGTCTGGAAACGATTGGACAAAGAATTCCACCAGATATTCCAAAGCCGTTGCAAAAGTCCGTCAAAGCCATTTGGCAATCGATCTTACGTAAGCATGGTTATTATGACCGCAAAAAAGTCAATGGAATTATTGATTTGTACACGCAAAGTTCTCACGATCATCTGCGCAAAAATGCCTATATTGCCCAGGTAATTTTTTGCTATAAACAACGACAAAAATTGTACGAAAATGCTCTCGCATCCCAGAACACTTTTATTCGCCAAGCTACAGCAAAGGGATTTCACTCGCTTCTCGAAATCAAAGTGCATAACAACATCCCACTGGGAAAAAGAGGTTCGCGTAAGAGTTTAGAATACCACTATTGGAACCACTTAGAAATATTGCGAGAACTTATGGATACATCGCAAAAACACAATAACTATATTGATTTTATGGACAAAGCCATTGAGCTAGATCCCTCTCGCAGCGAATACTACTTCGAACGCGGCTATTTATTCTTTTTAACGAATAAGAAAAATCGCGCAATAGAAGATTGGCGTCAAGCCGTAAAAAAATCTCCTGAAAACGCTGTGTATCGTTATTTTTTAGCGCAATCGTTATTTCGAAACAAAGACCTTACTGCGGCAAAAAAACTACTTTGGGATATCAAACCACAAAGTGAAAAAACCATATCGAAGACCGCGGTTCTCAGTTTTCAACTTCGGCAAAACAAGTTAGCGCAAAAAATGTTGAAGCAGATGCGTGATAGTTACCAATTATCCATAGAACAAAGTATTCTTTTGTTGCGAACATATTTACGGCAAAACAATAAGTCATATGCAAAAATTTATCTACAACATCTACGTCGTAGTTACCCTAATCACAATCTACTTCGAGATGCTCATCTAAACCAGTATGCAGAATTTCGCAAAACTTTAGGCAAAGAACAAAGATAACCACAAGGGATAAAATAAGAAACCACGGGATAAGGGATTATGAGTACACCAAATATTGAAAATCAAAATTCAGAAATGCCAAGTTCTTTCTTTGACGATGTCAAAGAACAACACAACCAGGAACCGGCGACTGTCCTAGGAAAGTACCAAATTATTCGTGAGTTAGGACAAGGCGGCATGGGAAAGGTATATCTTTGCTACGACAATATTTTAAACAGACACGTAGCGATAAAGGTTATTCTTTCGCAATACAAAGAACGTGCCAAAAAACGCTTTTTAATCGAAGCGCAAGCCATCGCAAATTTAAGCCATCCTAACATTATCAAAATTTATGAGCTAGGTTTCACTAGTAGCGGAAACCCATACATGGTCATGGAGTATGTCGCAGGGTGCTCTTTAAAAGAGTTCATGGCCAACAACAAACTTTCCGTACGCGAAAAAGTCGCTCTTATTATGCCAATTGCCGATGCCCTTGCACACGCGCATCGTAAGGGGATCATTCATCGCGATGTCAAACCATCGAATATCTTAATAGACACCGATAATAACCACGGATATCTCATGGATTTTGGTTTGGCGAAAATGGCAAATGTCAACCAAGAGCTAACCAAAACAGGCTCTGTACTTGGTAGTCCCAGATATATGTCGCCAGAACAAGCGCGTGGCAGGTCCCGTGAAATAGATACACAAACGGATATCTATTCGTTGGGTATCACATTTTTCGAAATTATTAGCGGTAGTTGTCCTGTTCAGGGAGGCTCGTCAATGGAAGTCGTTGTGAACGTAATTCACAAGAACATTCCGCCACTGCGTAAAGTATTCCCTCAGGCACCACGCGACTTAGAAACCATATGTTTAAAAGCTTTACAAAAACACAAAAGTAAACGCTATAGCCATATGGCGACGTTCAAAAACGATTTACAATTATTTTACGAAAACAAACCCATTAATGCCCGGAGATGGCATTTATATTCGTGGGGGATATGGCTTGTTACCTTGCTCATTGTTTTGGTTACCGCAATTACATATTACTCCTTTAGTACATCGCAAATGGTTCCAGAGGGCGCTATTAACGAGAGTGCTACGCAAATTGAGCATTACTTACAACAACAAATGTATTCTGAGGCGAATGACTTACTTGAAACCGTACGAACAGAAATATCGCAAGATGCCTATAGTTTTTACCTAGCGCGAATCTCCAGTGGGATGGGGCAACAACAAAAATTCAATTTTATTTACAAACGCTTACCAAAAGAAGAAAAAGATAATATTAAAATCATTTTGGCAAAAGTTCATGTTTCGATCTTAGGCAAAGAATCGACAGAAGTATGGGAAGAAGCACGGCGCATATTGCGTGGTATTGATCCGCAAAAACTCGCAAGAAGAGATCGTGCATTGAGACTATTCTATCTTCTACAGATGGAACAAAACAAAGACAAAATTCTCGCGTATTGCCTTGAATTAGAAGAACTAGAAAATGTTCTCTTGAATCATGAAAAGTTACAAGTCTACAATTCATTGGTAAAACAGTTTATGCGTATTGCATTAAAACAAAACGGAAAACAAAAAATAGACACCCATGGCAAAATCATCAAATACGCAAAACAAAGTATCGCCATTGAGGAAAATATAAACGTGTATTTATCCATGGCAAAAGCGTACTACGAAAAAGCAAACTACCAAGAAAAATCCGATAAACAAGGTGCAAGACGTAATTATCAAAATTTAACGGACACTTTACGTCATATTTCGCGATTAGATCGACTAAACCAAGAAATGTTTTCCTATTACACCAAGTTAGCAACTGGAGATTTTGTACGTTATAAGTCTCTGCTCTTCGAGGTGATTGCCGCTTTTAGCATGTATAATTTTCAATTACCTGATCCCAAAAAACAGTTTATTCCCCACACGACATCCACTTGGCCCGTTAAACCCAAATCAACATCGGATACTAAAGTTATTCGTAGTTTAATTTCTAAATCTCACATGGCACAAGCCAAGCAAGGTCTATTCGTCGAACGATATCATCCCAAAATGGCAGAAATACTAACGAAAAGTAGTGGCAAAAAAGCCAAAGCAATTTTGACTTCGATAGAACGACTAAAGGCTATTGATAGAGAACAATGGATAAGTGGTCTTATTCGCGAGCTCAACAAGGAAACCCATAGTACAAAAATAACTGAATTAAAAACCTATCTCGAAATCAACGATCAACAATTGGTAAAACTACTGATGAAAATTTTCAAAAACCCCGACACACCGACAATACGTCGTTATATGGTCGCAAAAGCTCTCATTGGTTTATTGCAATTTCCCACCATTGTGCAATATGTAAAAAACAGTTCGGATCAAGAAATGGGACTAATTTCCGCAGTAGTTCTTCGTGATATGGGTTTCGATATTCCGCAAAAAACTTTTAAAAAATGTGAAAAGACTTGCTTCACCGTAGGTAATGAATTTTTACAATACTTACTCACTCAGCTATACACACAACAAAAAAAATGCCCGCCGCGGTTTATCACAGATATCATTGAAAAAGGGCATCCTATAAATAAAATATATATAGCGTCTTTTTGTGTAAAACATAGGCAAAGAAATCGCTCATTGTATAAATGGAGTTATGAGTTTTTGCAAAAAACAACGCAGACGAATAACCCTAACGAATTGCGCTGTTTGGCATACTATTTTTTTGTCACACAAAATAAATTGTCGCAGAAAATGTGGAAAGATTTACAAAATACTCTGTCAGACAAAAGTGAAGACATCAATATAAAACTAAGTATACTCAAAGCAATTGCCCATATCGTCGAGGGAGAGCATTTTTCCAAAAATTTTATATTGCAAGACCAAACGTTCTGGGCAAATTTTGTGGCGCAAAACAACAACCAATTGTTACACACGATTGCCTTGCGGTTGTTCAACGATAAGAACTTAAAAGACTACGCCAAAAATACCGACTATAACTATTGGCTCCGAGGCTACGCCTACTTCATCTACTTACATCGTTTCAACACTAGTGTGAAGCTAGGTGGTATTGGAAATGCGTTTGATACACTTCAAAAGTTCATGCAACAACGGCAGTATGTAAAGCAAGTGTTTATCGAAAATAAACCAGATATTTTGCTACGTGGCTACGCATACATGCTACTTGGATTTATGGGAGAAGAGCCCTTGAGGTACATTCAAACAGAAACAGATCCTCTTGCAAAAAGTTATATTTTACTGTCGTGCACGGTTCCTGCTCCCTCTTTCGTGCCAATGCAAAGGTTTTCCCCCAAAAAACGTCTAGCCTTAATGAAGAAATACATGCTTTCAGAAAACAAAATCATCAATAGTAGTTCTTCGTATGCATACGGACACATCAGTAATCGTTTAACGGCTCCTCACCGAAAAGTAAATAACACTAGTTTTGCTGCGGGAATTTTTGCCCACATTGAACGCGGAAAAAAAGAGCAAGCCCTGTTATGGCAATATGGTAATCCAGACTATGACAAAAACATGTTTCGTTACTATGCAATACAAAGATTTTATTCACGTGCGGAAACCAAGGCAAACGAATACATAAAACGTTTGCAGAAATTAATAGAAATGGACAATACCAATGCGAAATATAACTTTTACATAGGAATGGCATACAAACAACAGAAAAAATGGAAACGCGCACAGCATTTCTTTCGCAAAGCATTGTCGAAAAAGAAAGATATATTCATCATGCTCGAACTGTTGTCATGTCTATATTATCGTCAACAAAAATTTTCAAGTTCTGAAGTTAACAAAGACGTCAATTCATTATTGGAAACTATTTTACACACACTTAAAAAAGAGCCGGTAACCGGCGCCGCTTTGTTACCCATAATCACAATGCAAAATCCCAAAGTGGAAAAAATTTTGCAACAGAACTTGGCATCACTATTGTTAAAACAAAACGCAAGTAGAAAAAGACTTCTCATTATTGCCCTAGAAGTGCTACAAGACTTTTATCAAAGAAACAACAAAAAATTTAAGCACTTCGATACTTATATTGGGTGGTTAAAATGAAAGAGTTTGTAGAAGAGCTAGGCTTAGAGAAACCTTTTAACATCGGCGAACGCATTCGATCTTACCAAATAGAACGTGAAATCGGCGAAGGTGGAATGGGGATCGTATACCTAGCCACAGACTTAAAAATTGGACGTAAAGTAGCGATCAAAGTAATTATTGATCGCGAAAATGCCATCAACATGAAAAGATTTATGCGCGAAGCAGAAGCTGTTGCGGCACTTGATCATCCCAACATCATCAAAATGTACGCTTTCTTCAAATTCAAGGAAGCGCCATGCATGGTAATGGAGTTCGTCAACGGCAAAACGCTCGAAGACTGTTTGGCAGAGCAAATACTCTCCCTAAAAGACAAAGTATATATTGCAATAAAAGCACTGCATGCTCTTAGTTACGCCCACAAACAAGGTATCGTTCATCGCGATATCAAACCTTCCAATATTATGGTAAACGAGAATCGAGAACCACTTGTTATGGACTTTGGTTTGGCCAAAAGTACTCGCATCCAAGATAAGTCACTCACAAAAACAGGTACCGTGATGGGAAGTTGCGGCTACATGGCACCCGAGCAAGCGTGTGGTTTAATTCGTCAGATTAATCATACAAGTGATGTATACGGTATCGGCGCTGTGTTATATAAATTGGTCACCGATCATGAACATATTGTTGCCGAACACATGATCGAGTATATGTATAATCTCATGCACCAACAAATCATTCCTCCACGACAACACAACAAAGAAGTTTCTCGTCCTTTAGAGACCATTATTTTAAAAGCTCTTGAACGCAAACAACACTATCGCTATCAAAGTGCCATTGATTTTGCCAATGACCTAAATAATTACCTGGAAGATAAACCTATTAGCGCCCAGAGGTGGCGCATGTCACTACGCAGAAATAGCAAATGGATCATGGCCGCCATTACATTGTCACTATGCGCGGCATTTATGGCATCATATTTCTTTCTCTCGTCAAAAAATGACCACAAAATCAATGAATGGATTAAACGCGGTTTTTTTGAAAATGCTGCGCAACGTTTGCAGGATCTGCGCCAACAAAATAAGATAAGCAAAGAAGAATACTTAGAAAGTATGTTGGTAGTTCACAGTAAACTAAAAAATGTCGCGGGCTTTGACGAAATTCGCCAACAGATATCGAAAAATTCGCCCAAAGTAACACTTGCGGAAGGTGAGATTCTCTTACACATGAAACAACAGCAAAAAGCGCAGAAAAAGTTTGACCAGTTGTTGGCAGGAAAACCGTGCTTTGAGCAAATGTACGCCGCGTATTTCACCGGAAAAAGCTACTTCGCCCAAAAAGATTACCAGACAGGTGTTATATATCTTAAAAAGGTAATTGAATTATATGAAAAATATACTGTCTTTACGGAAATTACCCACACGTATTTTTATCTTGGCAAATATTACTTCGAAAAGAAAGATTATACACTTGCGCAAGAATACTTACAAAAGGCGCAGTTGTCTGAAAACCCTAACTGGCATGAAATGCTTGGAAAGTGCTATATGCATAAAAAAAGCTATGCGAAAGCACAACAACATTTTGAAAAATGTATTTCACTAGAAAACAATAAATGCAATTACCACGTATGGCTGGGAAAGTCGTTATTGTCTCAGGATAAAATTACCGAAGCGAACAAAAATTTCGAAAAGGCATTGGATATTGACCCACGCGACGTCGAAGCATTGCAGTGGTTTACTCGCGTGGCCTTGAGTAACATAGATCTAATGGAGTACCGCTATTTTTATTTTATATACCTTAGAAAATTTTATCCGCCAAAAAGTTTGACATATGAACTGTGCGATGCCCTCGCCAAAAAACATAGCAACACTTACTGGAAATACACAAAGGCATTCAATGCAAAAGCGCAAAATTCCGATATTACTGGATTTGTAAAGCGTCTAGACCACAAAGATGCCAAAATTTCTTTTGCAGCTCATGAAGCATTACAATTGTTTCGGTACAATACGTTTTTATATGACGCACTAAAGAATAAACCACGCATTGCTCGCTCCTTTCGCGATATGTGTCAACAAGAGACGCGCGAAGCACTTATGTATATGATGGCCAAATCCGCCATGAAACCAAACTCTGATATTTTAAAAAGTCTCTCCGTAAAGCAATTACGAAGTGTTATCGAAAACGAAAAAGACCACTTTCTTCAGTACCTAGCTATCCATTGCCTTATCTTAAAACATCGGTTTCTCTTAGTAGAGAAAATACGCTGTACCACAACAGACAAAAATTTACAACTTATTTGTGCGCATGTTCTGGCGAAATATCGCCTATACACAGATAATTCCTCTTCTCAAATTCCCGACTATACCAACACACCTTTTATGAACTATGTCACAACCGGTGTGCATCCCTTCTATAACAATATAGGCCTCTGCGAAAAATTTTTCAAAAACACTGATCTTGCAAACATTGATGCCAAGACAAAACTTGCAGCACTAACAACATACTCCAACCAAATGAAACTGCACAAAAAGCCTTTTCATAACAAGATAAAACTCATTCAACAAGTATCAAGTAAGTTCACACCGTTTTTTGAAAATCCATCGACAACCATTGCCAGCAATGCCCATTCCGTGTACTGGCATATATCTAGAGGCAAAAGCCTCAATGCATGGCTAAAAGACAATTTCTTAAAAAATTTACATGCAGATGTCATTAATGTGGTTTTACAGGCAGCACGTCACAGAGCGCAACCTACAGATAAAAGTATCCTTGATCACATTATCAAGCACTATCCACCATTTATTCAGAGACTTGCTCTACGCAGAATTGCAGAAAAACAGATTCATCTAATGGAGCAATATCTTCGCGACAAGTCACTAGATCCAGCAACCAGAGCCTCGAGTATATACATGTTTTTGCGCAATCGCGCAATAAAAGCAAAACAATTTTTAAAACCCGATATTGAATTCATTCTAAAAAGTCCGGAACCTTTTCTGCGTAGTTACGCCTATTCAATTGCGGCGGCGTATGGCGACGAAATACTCGATTATCTCGACAAGGAACACGATGTTAACATCAAGATTGCTCTCATGCGCAGTTCAACCTTGCCTCTTTTACCTCTTGTCTCGATAAATAAGCGTAAACAGTATCGTGAACGTCAAAAAATAGTTCAGCGTTATTTTCGACATAAAAACCCGAAAGTGCGCCGCGAAAGTTATCGCTCATTTACTTACTATGCAAATAGCGAAAAACAAATAGATGAGATATACACACAGTATAAAAATGACCGTGATCCTGCGGTACGCTCTGGTGTGGCCGCGGCAATACGTCACAAAATGCGTGACATTATTGAGAGAGGAAATTTGCGGACCAATATGAAATACTTTGCACAACACTCGAATTTTAAAAATCGTTTGCAAGTCCATCGCAATTTCAAATCGAGTCTCAAGCCACGACAAATACGCAATAAATACAAAAAAATGCTACAACAAATCAAATCTCTGAAGACTCTTGTTGCCGAAGATTACGTTCGTTGGGGGCTAATAGCCAAACAGGAAGAGCAGTGGCAAACGGCGATCGAAAAACTGAATGCCGCGATTGCAACGCGTTCTTTTAAAGATAGGTTCAACGAACTCATTTGCCTTGTTGAATTAAGCGAATGTTATATGAAAATACAACAAAAGATACCAAATAAATTGATCAACAGCATACTGCGCATATTGAAAAAAGATAGTTTTCCGGAAGAGATATTTGTCAATTTTGTTCAGGAAAAAAATACTCCTGCGGTGGAGAAAATTTTATTACAATATTATCTCAGCCAGTGCAAGAGTGTACTAGGTTTCGACCATAACACCAGACGTCGTGCGGCGTGCTTGTATCTGATACAATATTATCAACAATATCGCCGTCAACGTCCGTATCGTCAAAAAAGAAAAATGTTTGCTGCTATATTGGAAAATACACCTTGGGAGTAGAACTATGCCAGAGTTACCAGAAGTAGAAACCGTCGCGCGAAGTTTGCAACAAATGTTTGCAGGTCGCACCATCACCAAAGTGCAGTGTCTACGCAAAAACTTGCGTTACGACCTGCAACCGAGAAAACTCAATAACATTTGTAAAGGCCAAAGCATTACAAATATCCTGCGTCGTGGAAAATATATGATTTGGCAAATAAAAGACAAAGCTATTATAGTGCATTTAGGAATGTCAGGGCGTTTTTGTAAACTGGACAAAAAAGCCGCGTACGACAAACACGATCACGTCATTTTTGAGCTAGACGACAAACAGCAAATACGTTATCGCGATCCACGGCGTTTCGGTCTCATTATTGCCATAGATGACGGAAAATGGCAGCAACATTCTCTCATGGTCCATTTAGGCGTAGAGCCACTAGAGGTACACAATCCCCAGATGTTTGTCACCAAAGCGCAAAAGCGCAGCTTACCAATAAAACAATTCATTATGGATCAAAAAATCATCGTTGGCGTCGGGAACATTTATGCAAATGAAGCGTTGTTTGCAAGTGCCATACATCCATGCACTCCGGCAAATGCTCTCAATCATCAAGAATGGCGCACATTGCTAAAAGAAATCCGCCGTGTACTGCGCAGTGCCATTGTTCGCGGAGGTACAACATTACAAGACAAAGGTTTTTCTGATGTCGAAGGCAACCACGGCGAATTTGCCATAGACCTGAATGTCTATGCACGCAAAGACGAACCCTGTTACTTTTGTGAAGAAACAATAAAAAGCTGTGTCATTGGTGGCCGTTCTACGTTTTTTTGTGTCAACTGTCAAGTGCTTTAGTCAAGGGGAAGGTAAAATGCGAAAAGTAATCTTCGTTGTTATTTCACTAGCGATCGGCGTTTTTATCGGTAACCATTTGAATCATTTTTTGGCCATCAAAATAAAAGACAAAAAACTTCCCCAACCTTTAAAAAATATAAACGAAACAACACCAAGAACTTTAAAGTTACGCATGGTGGACATGGGCGGGGTTGGGATTGTCACCAATCCGAAAGATTGGGGAAACAGCTACTCACATAACACACGGCGCTTTGAAAATGTATTTCTCACTGAAGAACCTTTTGTAAGTCGCGAAGCATTCGAAAAAGTATTTGTGGACTACTGTAAATACATCGACCACACCGCCGCTCTTGGTTTCAACGCCATTGAAATCCCTGGTTTTCTCAAGCTCGTTGATTTTAAACTACTCGGAAGCGGTCGCGAAGTATACGCACCAGATAGCGTATATATAAAACGCCACGAAGTTCTGCGCCATTTTTATCGACGTTTTTTTGACTACGCGCAACAAAAAAATATGCAGGTGTTTCTAAAAACCGATATGGTGGCCCTCAATGGTGCACTCAAAAAGTATTTCCATAAAAATATAGGTAGCCTTGACGTTGAAAACAAAAAGTTTTGGACAGTATACCAAAAAGGTCTTCAAGAGTTATTTACCCATTTTCCACAGGTTCGCGGAATGATCATACGTGTGGGAGAAGCCGGGGCGGTTTACAATCGTCCCGGATATGATTATGGTAGTGAATTACTGGTGCGCAGTATCACCTCCGTACAAAAAATGCTTAGAGCTTTTTTGGAGGTGGCAGAACAAAACAAACGCTTTATCATGTTCCGCACTTGGTCGGTAGGAGTAGGCGAAGTCGGACATATGCATACCAATCCCCACGACTACAAAAAAGTCCTTGGTGAACTCGACTCGGAAAACCTCATTATTTCAACAAAATTATGTCAGGGAGATTTTTGGAACCATCTGCCTTTAAATCCTACGTTGTTTCGCGGAAAACATAAACGTGTAGTGGAATTACAAGCACGTCGCGAGTTCGAAGCATTTAATGTCATTCCCAATTACCTGGGACCATTACACCATACCGCACTCAATAGTTTTTTACAGCACAACGAAAACATTCACGGCATCTGGTTATGGACACAATCCGGTGGGCCATTACGCCGCGGACCGATGATGACATATCCCTTTCACGGCCTATGGTTATGGACAGATGCCAATGTATACTCTTCGGCAATGATTGCGCAAAACCCCCATGAACCAGTAGAGAAATGGACGCGCAGTTGGGTCGCACAAAATTTTGGAGAAGACGAGAAGGTCATCACCACGATGTGTGAACTGCTACAGGACTCTCACCAAATAACAGCTCAGGGATTAACGATACCGACTTTTGCGCGAAAATACATCGTGGGATTAGGACTAGAGGTTCCCCCAGTAATTTACTGCTATTGGGACATTGTTGACTCATCAACATCCATCGCCAGCCATCTATATTTTGTCAGCCGCAATAACATAGACGAAACAATCAGTGAAATATTCGCATTGCTACACAAAATCAAAGAGAAGCGCAAAGCATTTTCCATCATCAAGCCCAAAATAACAAAAGGTAGGCACTGGTTACCTGCCATAGAAAGATCTCTAGCGTACCAAGAAAACTTGTTCGAAACGTTGGCATATCACAAAAAGTTTCTACTAAAGTTTTACCAGTGGGTAGATAACGGAGGAACAAAAGACAATTGGCGCAAAGCCATCGAAAGTTATCACCGTGCGCGCAAAACACACTATGAAAAATACAAAGGTAACTTAGATTTTCCCGCATATAATTTTACCCTCGCCGACTTTGGTAGTCATCAAGCCTTAAAAAGCCTATGGGTGATTTGGCTGGCACGCATTTTGGTGATCGCCATCCTCACGATTTTAGTACTCTACTACAAAGGCAAAGATTTTCTGGCAAGTACAGCAGTAATCGCCACACTACTATTATGGCTATTTACCTCTTTTACCGCTCCAACATTCTCATGCATAAATACCATCGCTTTCATTATTTACTTTGTTGGTTTAAAAAAATGGATTGTGCCCCGCACACATTTTAGCAAAACAATGCTGCCTCTTATCATCTTCTCGATGTTTATATGTGTTATTCTTTCGCTTCGCGGGCCTTTTTATTTTTGGTTAAACTTTTGGACAAACGATTCTTTCCGTTTATTGCTCTGTGGTGTTTCTAGCTTGTGTATTTTGGGACATATTTGCATTGTGCTCACAAATAATTTTCATCAATCATGCCCAAAATTACTCATGGTATTGGGAGTATTACTGGTGTTTTACGGAAGTGTCTTTACCATTGGTGGCTTCGAAAATATGTTGGCGTGTTTTAATGATGAACTGCTTGCCATTCCAGGTATGACATCGCGTATATTGGGCATCACCACACATCTGAATATACCCACGGTACTTCCTTATTATGTACTGTACATGGGCGCTACTCTATGTGCTTTAGGAATCATTCCCTGTCTACGAAAAGGTTCAATAAAATAGGAGTTACTCATGGACCCAACACCACCGCCACGGCCTTCTACAGCAAAAAAGTATGACGATACGATACAAAGTATTCCTGGTATTCCGCAGCAAGACAAGACCATAAGTCGTGGGCAAACATTCGGACGCTATGTTATCGAAAAAGAGTTGGGACGCGGTGGTATGGGGATTGTCTACAAAGCTCATGATCCGACTCTTCAGAAAAACATTGCCTTAAAAGTCATTATGCACGGCGACGAGAAATATATTGCGCGTTTTATTGTCGAATCTACAGCTACCGCCAAATTGAATCATCGCAATATCGTGCGCTTTTATGAATTCGGAGAACACCCACAACCTTTTTTCACGATGGAATACATCGAAGGGTGCACGTTAAGTACGCTCATTAAAGAGAAACAAATTTCGCCGGCATTACTTATCGATATTCTCATTGAGATATGTGATGCTTTGGCCCATGCTCATCACGAGCAAATACTGCACCGCGACATAAAACCGTCTAATATTATGATTGATCATGATCAAAAACCAAAAATTATGGATTTTGGTCTCGCCAAAGTTTTTGACCGCACTCAGCTAGATCTTTCCAAAACCGGCGATGTTCTGGGCACGGTTTTTTACATGGCCCCCGAACAACTCAATGGACGCGCGGTATTACAAAGTGACATTTACTCCATTGGGGCTACGATGTACGAAGCATTGACATACCGCACCGTACACCAGGGTGACTCTTTTGCCAACCTATGCTTACAGATTCTGACAAAAGATCCCATTCCCCCACGACAGCTCAATCCAGATATTTGTCCTTACTTCGAAGCCATTTGTCTAAAGTGCTTGCAAAGAAAACCAGAAAAAAGATACCATAACTTTGCGCAGCTGAAGCAGGAGTTAGTCAACCTCAAAAACAACCGTCCTATCATCGCGCGAAAGTACAACTACATCGACAAAGTGAAGAATACTGTTCGTCACAATTGGCAACTATTTACCGTCATTTTTCTTATCATTTTCTTACTCAGTGCTTTTGATATTTACATATGGATCAAAGACCGGGAACTGAGCGCCGCATATACACAACTAGAACAACAAAAAAACCATGCCAACAAAACTTTGGCGAAAATTTCGCTGCAAAAATCCGCGGATCACTATAAATTACAAAAATACCGCGATAGTGGTGTTTTTGCCGCTGCCGCCCTGGATTTTTCCCAAAAGTCAGGAACAAACGTCCATAACATACGCACACAAGGTAAGCTCTACCTGCAAGAATCGCTACGTAAAATATCGCTACATAAATATCAGATAAACACTCGCTTAAATCGTTTAAATGTTGCGATGAGCAACGACTTACAAACCATCGCTTTCTCAAGCAAGCAGCAAGTCATTGTTGCCAATGAAGGCAAATGTATCTTTCGCGAAACATACCGCGACACAGACCTCATATCGCTGAGTCTCAATAAAAGCGGAGAAGTACTTGCCTGTTCTTTCACCAACAACACAGTCAAAATATACAATGTCCTCAAAAAAACGTCACAAACACTAAACGTCATGAACTGCACCGTAAAAATAAACGCGCCATATATTGTCTTTGCCTACCAAGGTCTTCTAGAAATCCGCAACCTCGATAAACCGCAAATGATTCATACAACCATAAAAACATCACAAGAGTATCCACATCCGATGTTGAGTTTCCATGCGCAAAAGATTATCTGCGAAAATGCGATGTATGATGTAAACACCACCAAACCTCTGGCCAAATTTTCCCAACACCAGCACGCCATTTTCGCAGGAGAAAATATCATTGCTGCAACACAAAACGCCATTGCCGTTTTTGGAAACGACGCGAAAAAAAAGAAGCAATTGAACGGACACACAGCAACGATATACACCCTGGCATTTTCGCCTCGGCAACAAATCATCGCATCTGGTTCCAAGGATAAAAGCGTAAAGTTGTGGCAAAATAATCGACAAATATACTCGCTCGATCATTTTGACAGTGAAGTAATCCAGGTAAATTTTAGTGATGAGGGACACAAACTCGCGGTAGTGACGAGAAAAGGTAGTATACAATACTATGATTTAACACTATTGCTATCGATTTCCGCACAAACAATAAACGCTCATCAAACTCCGATTCGTCATTTGGCCTTCTCTGCTGATGACACAATGATCGTTTCTGCCGCAAATAAAAATGCAAAACTATGGAAAAATTCTAAACGATATCGTACCCTATCGTTTTCAAATCGCATTACGGCCATCACCTTCAGCCATGATAGTAAATATCTGGCCATAAGCCACAGTGCCACACAACCGCAAGTAACACTGCACAACATTCAAACGCAACAACAAAAAACGTTCTCCCAGAAAACGTACGACATCGTATCGCTAGCATTTAGCCCCGACGACACCAAATTAGCAACGGTAGCCACCAATGGCGACATCAATATATACAGAGCCCTGACAATGAAAAAACTAACCACGCTATTTCATGCCAACGGTTCTGCACAAGTCACATTTAGCTCTGATGGTTCCCTTATTGCCGCCATGACCAATATTCATTCATTTAAAACAAAAGATACCATCAAAATATGGCACATAAAAAGCGGTAAACTACGGTATCAATTTCCGCACAAATACACACAAAAAATCGCCTTCCACCCCACAAAACCAATATTGGCATCCATAGGTAATGGTCACATGTATTTATGGAATTTACCACAGAGAAACAAAGTAGCACAATTTCCCCACTGCGAAAACCAAATGGAGTTTTCACACCAAGGAACCACTTTTCTTACCCAAAAAGATAAATACACCGTCACCTACCGCGAAACAAAAACCGGAATTCCGTTACGCTCTTTCATAAATAATAGCCAAATCACCCAAAGTGCTTTGAGCAACAATAACGATCTCATCGCCACCGGAGACACCACAGGGAAAATCAAGATATGGAATTTGAAAATAGCCACTACATTTTTCGTGGCAAAGCATCCACACTATACATTTATAAAAACCTCTCCTGAGGAGCTTTTACAAAAAGACTTCAACAAAACCCCTAGACAAACCGCACAAAAAATATTCGCCAAAAAGTTAACCGACTCCCTATCCACACAACCCCTAACAAAGTAACACTCCGTCATCGCACACCAATGTCATCTTTTCTACACACCTCAGATGTATTTGGCTCCCCTGTGAGGGAGCAATCAGTGCGTAGCACTGATGTGGGGCATCGCACACCGAAATCAAAATGTTACGAAAAGTAAAATAAAATAAACCGTTCCTAGAAAACCTCAAAAATCTAAAAAAGAGAAGAAGAGGACAGTCTCCGAACAGTGCTGAGACTGATTACTGCTGGAGAATTTCACTCCAGAGACATTATTTTTATGGAAGTAATCCGATAGAGTACATAAAGTATTCGCAAATGTTATTTAAAGCCTACTCAATCAACAATCGAATTGAGTGGGCTATATTGGTTTCACACACGAAACGAAAAAATAAGATAAATCTTACAAAAAAATCAGGGGCATTCCTGATGGTAAAATCTCGAATTTTTAATATATTTAAATAAATATATTCTTTTCAGAACATAAGCAGACTATCTATCGACAACACCTACCTTGATGTAAAACCCACAAATAAACCTTTTTGTTTTTAGACACTTATGCTTTTATTGAATAGACTTGTGTTTTGTAGAAACAACATAAAAGAAATTATATTTGTAATTGATAATATAAATTAAATAAATTATATTTATTATATATACAAAATAAGGGATTACTCTAAATCTACTACACTAGAATAGGAGTTATAATTTCTAAGGGAATGAAAAATGCAATTGCAAAACGAAACCATCACCAAAGTCCACAATAACACCACATATAAAAACTGTACCTTCGATATTGACTATGAAATGGAAATCTTACACAACATCCATTTTGACAATTGTCGCTTCACGAATAATACGTTTATCGCTGAAGAGGTCAGCAGTTGTGTGTTTACAAATTGCCGCTTTGAGAAATTTCATATAAAAAGAATAACATCTACCAAATTTGAAAACACCAAGATAGACACATTGGTCATCTACATGATGCACTCAGAAGAGTTCGTAAAGGTTCACTTCAATCGCAACGACAACTCCGTTTTACTGAAAATACGCGGTTGTTATGAAAGCGAACACAATAGACAAAACTTATCAAAAGCCCTTGGCTTTATCCAAAAACAAAAGTCTATTTTATGCGATATGCAATTTTTGAAGCGTATTAGCGTTTCTTGTTTCTGGGACTTACAGCAGTTCATCACAAATAGACAAAACTGTGACATTCGTTTTTACAACGTTCCACCATTTGCGGAAAATCTTTTTACCGCTTGTCGTCTGTCGCATAAAATTGATCATGCGTTAAACAATGCCTCCAAGAAGAGTCACCGCAAAAGTACTCCTACGGAGTTGAACTCGAAAACAAAAAATGCAGCTCAATTTACCTACGCTCATCGCAATTATTGTGTGCGTGCCACGATGTCACCACTACAAAAAAAGCTTTCATAACGCAAAATACATGGAGAGGTGGCTG
Source organism: Candidatus Uabimicrobium amorphum (assembly GCF_009002475.1). Taxonomy (GTDB): domain Bacteria; phylum Planctomycetota; class Uabimicrobiia; order Uabimicrobiales; family Uabimicrobiaceae; genus Uabimicrobium; species Uabimicrobium amorphum. The sequence goes on along the minus strand of NZ_AP019860.1, from coordinate 5,960,264 downwards.
AGTGGTTTAAAGCAGTACACCTATAGTGCGAGCTATAGGGCTACCGAAGTCCCCCTCGGGAGGGAAACCGCGGGTTCGAATCCCGTCCTCTCCGCCATAAACAATAAAGAGAAAAACTATGGACGACAATTTACCATTAATTTGCGAATATTACTCCCATCTAGAACGACAAGGACCAGGTAGTCCAGAAGTCACCATAAAAGCATTGAGCTTTATCGACAACCTCAACGAAAAATCACGTATTGCGGACGTTGGTTGTGGTTCAGGTGGGCAGACAATGGTATTAGCGAATAATACGCGGGGCAATATCACCGGGATTGATCTTTTCCCTATTTTTATTGACTTATTCAACGATAATGTAGAAAAAAGGCAACTGCAAAATAGAGTACAAGGTATTGTCGGTTCGATGGAAAATCTTCCTTTTGCGGAGGAGGAACTTGATTTAATTTGGTCCGAAGGAGCTATCTACAATATGGGTTTTGAATGCGGACTGAATGAATGGCGCAAATTTTTAAAAATAGGTGGCTATGTGGCCGTCTCCGAAGCATCGTGGTTTACCGAAGAACGACCGACTGAAGTTGAAGAATTCTGGAAAGATGCCTATCCGGAGATGGACACAATCCCTCACAAAGTGGCACAAATGCAAAAAGCAGGTTATATCCCCGTTGCAACCTTCATCTTACCTGAAAACTGCTGGACAGAACATTTCTATGAGCCACAAGTAAGTGTCGAAAAAAGTTTTCTTGAAAAGTATGCCGGCGACAAAGCCGCAGAGGAGTTTATAAAAAGCCAACGCCATGAAACGCAATTGTATTACAAATACAAAGAATATTATGGCTATGCTTTTTACATTGGCAAAAAGCTTTAGGTAATTCTAGAAACAATTTGAAAAACAATGATTCATCCAGTATTATCCACCTCCCACCTCTACGTCCCCCTCTATACGTTCACCATTTTGGGAAGTATTGCGTTTAACCTGCGAAGTGCGAGGATGCTGTGAATCCATTTTGCGAACAGGCCGAGTGAACAGATTTTTATGATGATGATCAATCTCTTGCAAGTATTTCATACCAAACACCGCCAAAACCCTCGAAAGTTCTTCAGCGTTTTCCGGTGAACTTTTCTTTTGTTGGGCAAACAGAGTTTGTAATTCCTTAAAATGCTTCTCTCCAAGAGCCGTCAATCGTTTCTTCTTAAAATACTTCTCGATTTTCACCACAATAAACAACACCCCAAGACCAACCATCGTGAGAACAAGAAACTCCGTTTTTCTTAACCCCACATGGGTGAACTTATAAATAACAGGTAAAACAACACATACTTTGATCGAAAAGAAAGTGGAAAATATCTTGCCATAATACCCCTGCCCAAAAACCAAACGCTCGCGTTCAAATTTTTGTTTATAAGTTTCAATATCGCTCTTTATATCAAACGCCACACGATGTAAAATTTCAAAAAAAGTCTTTTCTTCGACAGGCTGCTCAAAAAATTGATATACCTTTTTTTGCAATTTGGGCTTATCTTCGGGTAGCTCAAGGTGAGTCTTTTGTACTTGGCAACGGTCCCCCTCATCATCAAAGGAAACATACCCCTCATTTAAAAGCTCAAAAACAACGAGATTTGCCACCTCGTACTCATGGCCTCGAAAAAAGGCAATCTCATAAGGATGTAACTCATGCAAAATGACAGGGGCAAAATATTTACTGTTGTCTTGTTTCTTGGCAAAACAAAAACCGACAAAAACAAAACAACAAACGATTAAAATGTATAAAAGAAAAAAATACGGCATTTATATCTCCTTGCGCGCAGACAAAAGTGTTATTTTTCTGAAAGCGCCCTCACAGCCTGCGATGATAAAAAACTACATCATTTTGTTATCGTTCATAATTTACTATAATAACATTTACGATAAAAAACCAATTGTATCCACTATTTAATAGACGAGGTCAACGATGAAGATTGTAATTTATGCGTTATGTGCATTATGTATTTCGTGTTCCAGTAGTTTACCCGTGGCCAAATTCTCGCCAAAAGAAAAATCAAATGCCCCACTAGAACAAATTTCTCCGCTAGTCACAGGTAACAACGCATTTGCATGGAACCTTTACGAGCAGCTAGGACAGAAGCCTGGTAATCTATTTTTTTCCCCTTACAGTATCTCAACCGCTTTGGGAATGGCATATGTCGGAGCCAGAGAAAACACCGCAACACAAATGAAAAACACACTACAATTTCCCACGAATGATCCGCATGTGTTGTTTTCAGGGTTAGTTGATCGTGTGCAAAACGCAACAACAGACTACAAATTATACGTAGCCAATGCGCTCTGGGGACAAAAAGGATATGAGTTCTTACCTGCTTTTTTAGAAACCACCGGCAAAAACTATGGGGCAGGATTGTACGAAGTTGATTTTTCCAGCAACACAGAAACTGCACGTCAAACCATCAACGCCTGGGTTGAAAAGAATACCGCCGACAAGATACAAGAGCTATTCAAAGAAGGTGCGATCAAAAATACTACCCGCTTGGCATTGACCAACACAATTTACTTCAAAGCCGACTGGCTAAATCAGTTTGAAAGTATGGACACCTCTGAGCGACAATTCCAAATGAATAGCGAAAGCACCGTAAAAGTACCGATGATGCAACAGAATACTCGTATACCTCATTACAAACAACAAGATTTTCAAGCAGTGGCTTTGGCATATAAAGGCAAGCAATTGGAAATGTTGATTTTCTTACCCGCAGCAATAGATGGTCTAGCACAACTGGAAAAAAACCTAGACGCAAAAAAAATTGCAGAAGTGCGCGAAAAGATGACACAAAAGAGCACTCTATTGATGATGCCAAAATTTAAATCGAGTTCGAGTTTTGAATTGGCTGAAGTATTAAAAGCATTGGGTATGAAAGAGGCCTTTAGCAACTCCGCTGATTTTTCAGGTATAACGAAGACAGAAAAACTGATGATTGATAAAGTAGTTCATAAAGCCGTGGTAAATGTTGATGAGGAAGGAACAGAAGCCGCAGCGGCGACTGGTATTACCATGAGACCAACAAGTGCCATCATGAACGATGTGCAATTTATCGCCGATCATCCATTTTTGTTCACCATTTCGCATGTAGAAACAGGTAGTATTTTATTCATGGGACGTGTCGTAAATCCCAAATAGCAGAAATGACTTTCTCGCGAGAAAAAGCGAGAAAGTTATATGCGGTGTGATCTTTTTAAAACGAATATTTTGTACCATCTTCAAAAGCTTTTATTGCACTGGGCAAATCGGGAAAAACAGGAAGAATAGTTGCTAAACCTAACATTTCAAACAAAGCGATCATTTTTTCCGGTACATGAGTCAAAACAATAGCCCCTTTTTGTTCCAGATAGCCGTCTGCTATTTTAACAAGAATTCCCATACCTGTACTAGAACCATACACGGCAGATTCAAAATCCACAACAAGTTTTTTGTTACCTTTTTCTAAAGATCCAAGAGTCATACGCTCCAACTCTCTTACGTTACAACCGCTTATCATTCCGCAAACTTTCACGTGCATGATGTCTTTGTGGGGAATTCTACAAATTTTATATGTATTTTTCAGTAGTAACAAATCAATATTTGTACTCCACAGACTGCCATTGGCTCCTTCGTCTAACTCAAGGTAATCGATATGTCCGCCGCTAAAATTGCACACTTGTAATTTATGTATTTTGACGTTACGCAAACTACAATTGTTCAGAAAACATTCTTTCATCAAACCCACTTCGATATCTTCGCGAAAACTACAGTTATCAAAAACACAGTTACTTATCGTGCTCTGTTTTTTTACGTAAATACAACATCCGCGATACTCCGAATTTTTTTCAATTGTTTCGGTAATGGATTTTTGGGTATAAATATTTTCTATATAATGGCCGCTAGACATAACGATTTCACCAAAGTATTGAATGTATTGTGAAGGTAAACCATATACATTTCTTCGTATTGTTACTCAACAATGCTAATGATGGTACATTGCCAATTATCGTCTATTTTTTGATAAACGGTTTTTACGGAAACGTACATTTTTCCATCGATAGGAAGCATCATATTGAGCACTCGTTGCGCATTACTATACGCTTGTTCCTCTGATCGTCCGACGCCATGGATCGTCAATTCGCGCTCGGTGATTTCTAGAGGTGTTACGTAGACGGTACAATGCCATGTCTCTCCCAGCCTTACGCGTGTGTCACCATAAACAGCGACATCATTTCCCCACAATTTTTTCGCCAAAGAAATGGCCTTTTCATACGCTTTTTGTACTTGGAGATCTGTGCCTGTAAACCAATCAATTCCTGACGCTGGAGATAGAGAAATACGTTTATTTCGCAGTATGCGTTCGACCCAAATGCGGCAGATGACGAATGCTCCTCCGCCCCGATAACTCTCTTTGACAATCTTAATATTTTTACCTAAAAGAAGAATGGCGCGTCGAAACGCATTTGCACGTGCTTCTTGTTTGCTCCTACCCACATCGCGAAACGACCACCCACGGTCTTCTTTCATTTTATTAGAACCGTCAGTGTCAGCACCTTGCTCTATTTCTATTTGTGAGAAATTTTTTGTACGTTCTACCGACAGACGACAAACAACAAAAAGATTTCCTTGATAACGTTCATCTACCACCTTAAAATTATCACCAAAGAATCGTTTGCATCGTATCACCGCATTTTCGCGTGCTTGTTCCTTTGTTTTAGCAAAGCCCGTAAAAACCACTACTGCGTATTGCTCGCTAGCAAAACGCAAGGTTAAATTGGATTGCCAATTTTTTGTTAGAGGTGGAGAAACATTTGTCTTTTTGACAATAATGTAGTTCTGAGCAAATAAATTTGCTTTGTGTAAGGCATCTTGTTCTGCCGCAATAAGGTTGTCACCGCTACCTGAAATAACTATTTCCTCTGCCTGAACGGTATAGGTGAGAATGAATATTATGCTACATATTAGAATCTTAAACATTTTTGACCTCCTGTGGTAAAAAGACCGCTAAATTGCGCATATGTCTATTGTAACACGATTGTGTTATTCCGGCAATCTTGTTACTTTGATTTTAGATTTATCTAGGATGCTCTCTCTTCATAAAATCTATCTAGCCTAGATAAAATTTGCAAATAGAGAACTTTCTCCCTTCATCAGGAATGTAATTACAAAAAATAATAAAGAGAATATTCTTATTTTACAAAGTACTTCTCTTTACTGTGGAAAGTCAAATGAATGAATGCACAATCGGCAAAGCAATTTAATAGATATCAAATATTAGAAGAGCTAGGGCGTGGTGGAATGGGAGCCGTCTACAAAGCTTATGACACAAAGCTAAAAACGATCATTGCCCTTAAGGTCATTACTCATGACTCACAAGAATATCTACAACGCTTTTTCTTAGAAGTGGCAACCATCGCCAAGCTGAATCACCCCAATATTGTGCGTTTCTACGAATACGGCAGTTCACCACGTCCCTTCTTTACAATGGAATACATAGAAGGCGTTACTCTTTCTTATTTGGTTGGCAATAAAAATATTCTCCCACAGGACTTAGTTGACTTGCTCATACCAATTTGTGAAGCGTTGCACTACGCGCATTCACAAAGTGTCATCCATCGCGATATCAAACCATCGAATATTATCATCACCAAAGACAAACTGCCCAAAATCATGGATTTTGGTTTGGCAAAACAGTCCAACCAAACGCAACGATTGTCAAAATCAGGACAAATGTTGGGCACTGTTTACTATATGGCTCCTGAACAAGTAGAAGGCAAGACAACTTTTGCCAGTGACATATATTCACTAGGTGCTTCGATGTATGAAGCTCTCACCTATAGAACCGTATACCAGGGAGAGTCGGAAATCAATATCATTGTACAAATTATCAAAAACACGCCTATTCCTCTTAGGCATCTCAATCCCGATATTTCGCCCTACCTCGAAGCCATATGCCTAAAATGCTTAAAACGCAATTTTCACAAAAGATACAAAGACTTTGAACAACTTGCACGAGAACTAAAAAATTTTAAAGCGCATCGCCCGCTCATCGCTCGCAAATACAATTCCTGGGATGTGATGGCCCACTTCATTCACAAACACAAAGTTATATGCAGTAGCATTGCCTTAGTCTTCCTAATATTGTTCTGTTCTCTTTTGGTAACAATCAATGCATTGAACTATGCGCACCAAGAACGTAAAAAAGCGCAACAAGCAGCACAACGAACGCAACAGGAAAAGGACAAAACCAAAGCGGCTCTCAATAAAGTGATGGCCGTTCTCAGTTATGCGGTGCGCAACTACGCGCAGTTGCAAAACGATGAAAAGTTCGCCAGTCTATTTTCTAAAATTTTTGAAGATGTCGAAAGCTACGGAGAAAATGAAGATTGGAGTTTTATAAAAGGATACGTAACTGCGCAAAGTGGTGACAAACAAAAAAGCATTGCATATTACACACAAAAAATCGAAAAAACCCCTAACGATTCAGGGGCATATAACAATCGTGGAACTCTTTATCAACAATTGCAAAAGTACGATCTCGCAGAATGGGATTACAGCAAAGCTATTCTTTTTAGCCCCACAGACATAAACGCGTATAACAACCGAGCTATTCTCTACCATCAACGACAAAAATACGCCCTGGCAATCGCTGACTATAGCAAAATCATTGCCCTCGCCCCGCAAATTCCTAAAGCGTACAATAATCGCGGACTTATCTACGAAAAACTGGGAAAATACGATCTTGCACGGACGGACTACACCAAAGCCATCGCCGTTGCACCTAACTATCTAGAAGCATATAACAATCGCGGGAATCTTTACAAAAATCAAAAAAAATATACTCTGGCCATGGCGGATTATCATAAAACAATTCTCCTCGCTCCACAAAATGCGGATGTTTATAACAACCGTGGACTTATCTACGAAAAACTAAAAAAATACAAACGTGCTATACGCGACTACAACAAAGCAATCGCCCTAGACCCTAAGCACAAATACGCTTACAGTCATCGCGCCAAACTTTATAACAAGCTAAACCAACCTACTCTTGCGCAAAGCGATTACAACCAAGCAATTCTACTCAATCCAAAAAATCCAAATGCCTACAATAACCGTGCTCTTTTTTACGAAAAGCAAAGGAGGTATAAGCATGCCATTGCCGACTACAACAAAGCGATTTTCCTCAATCCCAATGCGCAACATATTTATTACAACCGCGCCAGTCTTTACTACCAACAAAAAGAATATACTCTCGCCATGCAAGATTATAGTAAAGCGATTATTCTTAACCCAAAAGATTCGAATTCTTATCACAACCGCGGTATTCTCTACTACCAACAAAACAAATATACTCTCGCCATAAAAGATTTCCATAAAGCCATTTCGATAGAACCAAATAAATGGCGTTCTCATCGTGGTCTATACCTGTGCTACACAGCGATCAATAACACACAAAAAGCACAATACCATTTACAAATATCACGCAATTTACGCAAGTAGGATCTTTACATAGAAAGACATAAATTGATGAAAAAAAAATTACGCGAACGCCTCGAAAAAAAGAGCTTCGTTGCCCTTATAGGCATCACAGTCATGCTTTTTTTTCAAATAGTATATTTCCTCATTCAATACTATGTAGAGCCGGCATATGATTTACAAACTTCTTTAGACAAAAAGATTCCTTTTCTTCCGTGGACAGTGATCATTTACCTCGCGATATACCCCTTTATTTTGGCCGTGGTTTTACTCATAGATGTCAAAGATTTCATGCGCGTTATCGCCATCTATTTATTGACATGTGCCACAGGGTGGCTGTTTTTTATTTTCTTTCCCGCCGCCATCACAAGGCCATCACTCACAACAATTGACAATAAGATCTGGTATTTTGTATATTCGTGGATTCACCACCTTGACGCCACCACCAATACCTTCCCTAGTTTACACGTGGCAGCATCGTGGGTAACGGCTCTAATTTTATGGCGCAGAAAGACATTGTTTTTTGCTGCATCTTGCGTCGCGACTCTTATTAGCTTGTCCACTCTTACCACAAAGCAACATTTTATTTACGATGTTATCGGAGGGTTTGTTTTGGCAGTGATTTGTTGGTACGTTATTGTAAGAAAAGAAATCAAGTAACCAAATATTGATGAGAAAACAGGAGGCAAAAATGAACAAAACAAAATGGGGGCTCACATTCATCCATGTAACAATTGCCGTGGGATTTTCCATCGCGATGGCACGACACATTGCCGATCATTCATGGGATCTTCATGCACGTAATCACGCATTTCAAGCGACCATATGGCTAATCACCATACATACATTGGGTGTTATCATCACCTGGAACGCTTATCCTCAAAAGTGGGCATGGTACACATTACTCATAACAGCGCTACTCTTTTTTGGTGGATACTTCGCTGCTCTTTTTGTAATCCCCCAAAGCGGTGCGCCAGGGATCAACGACGACATACTCATCGCGACTTTCGCAGTCATATACCTGGCGATTTTAGCGGTCGATCGCAAAAAAATATTGTAGACTATAAAACTTAGGGAGAGTAATTTTATGGGAAAGCGAGCGTATACAAGATATTGTATACTCTTAATATGTCTAATTTTTAGTGGATGTTGTCATACTGTAGGCTTATTAACCGGGTATCAAACAGGCAATAATTGTGAGCCACTCACAACAAAATTGTCGCAAAAAATAAGTAAAGAAGAGTTACACGTCGAAGAATATGACTTCACCTACACAAATCAACAAGGACAACAGCAAACGGAAAAAAGAAAAAATGCATACCGTGAATCGCGCCCGTACACCTATTTTTTGCGTTCTCTTTATTTCTTTACTGTACCAATCGATGTGATGATCGACATAGTGTTTTTTGGACATCTTTCGCAATGATGTCAGTGAATTTCCGCTAAAATTCTACATAAAAAATACTACGATGACTTGGAGGGAAACCATGACAAAACAAACTATTTACAAACAAAGCTTAAAAAGAATATCTAACAATACTAATTATGAAGGGTGTACTTTCTATTTAGATTCTTCCAAGTTAATCCATATGGAAAATTGCACATTTCGCAATTGTAGTTTTCGTAATCCTTGCACCTTATACATCGGTACTCTAATGGGAGATGAGTGTCTCTTTGTTGATTGCACATTCTCTCAATTAGAAAAAGTATTCACAACCCCTGAAAACCTCGCAGTATGTGCCAAAGATATTGGCTCTTACATCACCAAAATGCAACTCAATATAATAAAAGAACTACCAGGGAAAGAAATCCTATTATGCGAAAATCTATATCATCTGACATTATCTGGAGGATATAATCGATTGTCTGAAGAAATAGGAAAGCTAAAAAAATTAACGCATCTTGAATTAAATCTACAGTTTGCGGCTTTACCACTAGAAGTGTTCGAACTGTCTTCCTTAGAGTCATTAAAGCTATATGATAGTGAAACGGGTTTTCTACCACAAGAAATTACAAAGTTAAAAAATCTACGGCATTTAAACCTTGACGATAGCCATTTTGAGTCCTTTCCTTTGGCTGTTCTTGACTTGAAAAACTTAGAGAGTTTAAGCTTGCAGCGTAATGCACTAACTAGTCTTCCAAAAGAAATAGACAAACTCTGTCATCTTACCCATCTTAATCTAGAGAGTAATCAGTTGACGAGTATCCCACAAGAAATCGGAAAACTACCTCTCGTTTCTCTAAATTTAAGAAACAATAAACTTAGTCGTCTTCCACAAGAAATGGATCAGCTAGAGCAGCTACAGGAATTGAATGTCAAAGTCAATAAAATCGAGGAATTTCCAACACAAATTTGCCATTTACCATCTCTAGAAACACTATTCTTTGAACGGAATAAACTACAAAGTTTGCCACCGGCGATACAAAATCTAAAGAGTTTACGAGTCTTATCCGTAGTACACAACCCAATCACCGAAATTTGTAGTGAAATAGGTGAACTATCTTCATTGAACTATTTAGATTTAAGAAAAACGTTAATTCAGACCCTCCCGAAAAGTTTTGCAAAACTCCATTCATTAACAACGCTACTTTTAAGCTCCAAAAATTTAACGTCTTTCCCTAGGGAATTAACTAAATTATCGTCACTAGAAATATTATTTTTAGGAAAAGCCATTCCCCAATTCCCTGTAGAAATTGTAGAAATAAAAAATTGGGCCAACTTAAAAGTTCTTAGTTTATCCGAAATACCTATCCAGAAAATTCCACAACAAATAAGTAGTTGCTCGTCACTAAAAACTTTAGCAATCTGTTATTGTGAGCAACTCCAAATAGAATCTCTTTCTGACATACCATCTTTAACTTCTCTAATTTTGAGTTCATGCAATATCAAAGAAATTCCTCACAATCTTCTCCATCTGCGCAAATTGAAGAAGCTAGATCTTTCTAGCAACAATATCACAACCATTCCACACGAAATCTCAAAACTCACGGAACTCAATTACCTAAACATTAGATACAACAACATACAAACCTTACCTGACAAAATCACTCTTTTGCAAAATTTACAAAGTTTTTATTATACAGGCAACCCCATGGAGGAAGTTTCATCGCAAGTGAAAGAATTTCTCGCTCAATTTGATTCGGACTAGGGCGTGTCATCAATTAACCTTCATTCACTATTGAGCCCTTGTAAATACTAGTGTCGTTGCTCCTCATTTAAATAAACTGGTTATGATGCGTTCGGAGCGCCTAGCTAGAATTTACAATGACTTTAATATTAAACAAACTTTAATTGATGACACGCCCTAATACCGTGGAACATTCTATAAATAGGTAACAACAATCTTGGGCGGGGAAATATTCACTTACTATTCTTTACTTGAGTAACTACGGCTCACAAATGTTTCCTCTTCCGTATGAAACTCTTTTGGTAAATGATATATCCATTCAATTTCCTCAAACTCAAAAGTAATGTTTTCGGTGAGTCTCCTTTCTCCACCGGAACCTCCTGTCGAACAAGAAGTGACTCTTGCGTTTTTCATTTTGTAAGATAAAAAGTTTCCCTTATCGCCATCTCCCTTGTTTACTTCGAGTATCACCTCTGGGTAAATGGTGTTTTGCGAGCACGAAAAAGCCATAATGGGGCTCGTGCGATCATACCACTTTGTGATGCTAATATCTTGTTTGTTGTAGTACTCTTCTTTTGTTTCTTTGTCGAAGTTTCGCGAACATCCCCAACTCCAAGCAAGAACTTCGACCCAGTCCTCATAACCTTCGTCTTTTGCTTCGCCTTTTATTCCTTCTACTTTTAAAAACATGTTTACAGGCATCGATATCCTTTCTGTGTATTATTTGTATGCAAAATCATGATCGTTATTTTTTGGGCAGTTGATTCATCCATTCGAAAAAAGAAAACAGAGAATTGTAAGCGGTTTGGTTGTTATTTGCGTTACCTGCGGCTTGTTCTTGTTTTTGTTTGTTGTGCTTGACCACTTTAATGGCTTTCAAGAAATATTCATTTACGGACAATGTTTCGTTGTCATGGGCTTTGTCATAAGCGTAGAAATTTTTTACATCGTCGGTGATTCTTCTCAAATCCGCCCCGGAAAACCCTTCGCTATTTCGACCTAACAATTTCAGGTCAACATCATGGAAAAAATCTCCATGTTGTTGTATACAGTGCTCTAGTATTTCGCGACGCGTTTTTTCATCTGGTAACTCAAGCTCTAGCCATAGCTCTACGCGTCCACTTCTCACTAGCGCAGGAGGAATATTGCTTACATCCATTGCTGTCATAATAATACAGACAGTACCTGATCGAGCGCCTTCTATACCGTCCAGTTCGGTTAACAAATAGCGGTACAAATTACCGTATGACCAGCAGGTATCTGCTTCGTCAATAAAAACAATACTCGGGGCGTTTTTTTTCGCTGCTTCAAAAACTTTGCACACTTGAAGATAGAACTCTCTGTCATTGCTGGCAAATCGACCATCTACGGAAAAAAATTTGCTCTTCAAACGATGCGCAAGTACACGACCTATACTCGTTTTACCTGTGCCAGGAGGTCCATACAACAACACCCCCTTTTTGTGTTTTAGATTTAATTCTGCGGCCAAGGGACTTTCTAAAGGCAAAATAACATGTGTTTCGAGAGTTTGTAAAACGTCATCTAATCCTTTGATTTCCTCCAGGTGAACTTTTTCCACATTTTCGATAAACACATTATTGACATTGTGGTGTTCTAAGAGGTAATCAATCACGTCATCGTTATGAACGTCCTCTTGTGAGTGAAACGCCTGCCCAGCCATTTTCATTTGATAAACATTTAGTCTCGGAACAAATTGATAGACTTTACTCATATCTAACGTGTGTTTTTTGAAAAAAACTTCACCAAAAAACTGGTAATCCTCTACTTGAAAATCTTCAAGCTCGATATACATGCAACGTTTATGTACCAGTGAGGTAGCGATACCTGTATGAGAAAAAATGATTTTTTTACTCATGGACATCGCTTTAGAACAAATAAGTTGCAGAATCAGCTCCCAAAATTCGTTCGATTGTCGATCGTACAAAGACAAAAGGTCATCAATCAGTACAATATTGCTTTCTTCAAAGGCGATTGTGCAAAGTTCGTCAAGTATTTGTGGCAATGATAAATGATTTTTTTCTTTTTGTAAACATAAGAGATCAGGTGTTCCGATGAAAGTACCGCTTATTTTTTTTTGTAATACTTGTAGCAAAGTTGTTTTTCCCAAGCCCGATTGCCCACGCAAAACCACAATGTTGCCAATATCCATGGCTTTTTCGAGATTTTGAAAACACTTCGCTTGGGTAGGAGAAAGTTTCAAGTCCATAATACGCTCATTTTCTTTGATAAATTTGGCTATTTTTGTAATGGAGAAGTCGTGGCGCGAAAACAGTAACTGCGACTTGTATAGGTAAAACGTCGTAAGTTATTCATCCTATCTGAAGACCATCCCTGCGTGGGTTGGATAGAGCTAAAGTCCTGTGCTTTGCGGTAACGTGGTGCACACATGGCCTCTTCAAAACTACCATACAGTTTTTCCGAAAAATCCGCTACCGCAAATAAATTCATCATAAATGACTGCGCTTTATAAAAGCGAATATCACCATTTTCTTCGCGGATACTTTCCATAAACGATTGCAAACGATAAAAGCAACGCACTGCGAGATATTGCAAATGTTCCATGTTGCACATCACTTGAGTACTCTCTCGGGGGATTAAATTCAAAGCTTGAGAAAAAACATTGGTTTCTTTGCCCAAAAATCCATGCGGTTCTAATAGAATATAGTTGCCTTGATAGTTAAAATACATCTTAACAAACGCCGCAGAATCTACCTCAACGGTGATCTCGTTGATATACCCCTCATCAAAACTAACACGCTTGGAAGCTTTTATTTTTAGCTCGTTCATGTTGCAATGAATAAAAGTACAATTGTATATCTCATCCACAACCAACTTTTCCCCGCGAAAACTACAATGATAAAACTGACTATTGTGCAAAATAGGTACTGGGTGATCGATATAAAAAGTACAGCCGTGGTATATAGTATTACTCTCAATTTCGGTTAGTGATTTTCGAATGACGTTTTGTACGCGCATAGCAGTTCCTCCTAAAAGAGTTAAAGAAGTTCCTTTGTGTGTACTATTTGTCAAAATACAGTGTTTGGTTATATAAAAAATATTTTATGGAAAATATTTTTCCACAAGTTCCTTGTATTCAGGGTTCTTGGCGGATTTCACCAACTTCTTTTCCTAAGGACAACTGTATAATCACTTCAATTATCGTTTCTCGTATATTTGCATTTTCCATACGACATCCTCCCCAACTATTTATATAGTGACTATTTAGACAAATATTATTTCGAATAAGGCTTTCCATATGTCTATTTGCACAAAAAAGCCGAAGAGGTTATATGGAAAATAAAATCTCAAATTTTTTCTTTCGCGCTCTTGGTCCAGCAAAATCCATTACAAAACGCTCTGTCTCGTGACGTGTTAAAGCATAAATAGTATGCTTTCTTTTAGCTTTTGAACCGATTTCGACCATGCGCGAAAAGTTTCGCGCATGGTTTGGCAAGTATTCCTCTTTGTTTTTTTATAAACTTATCGTCGTGGGCATCAATAATACTGAGTTGTGACATTTTTTCACCAACACCAAATCTCCAAACAATATTTTAATTTACTTAAAAAAATAATCTTGCTAAAATTTACAAAAATTATTATTTTTTTAGAGACTATCACCTAGAGATTTTGAACATCTTTTCTGCTTACCAACAAAGAAACTCATTGAAGTTGATTTTCTTATCCAAATTATTCCACAAATATTTTCTCACGAGGTCACGATGAAAAAACTGTTTTTTATAAACGTAGTTGTTCTTGTAGGGATTTTTCTCTATCTAGATATGCGATATAACACGACACAAGGATCACAGCAGGAGCTTACAACAGTTGAGGACTTTGCCCTGCTAGATCATGAAGGCAAACACCATGAATTGTACAAGTATAAACATTTTCCGGCAGTTGTATTGTTTTCTCATGGTGTTGGTTGCCCCATCGTACGTCATAGTTTGTTATCGTTGCAAGATTTACAAAAAAAATATCCCCAAGTGGCGTTTTTAATGCTCAACGCAAACCCTCAGGACAATCGCGAGGATATTCGTCAGGAAATGCAAAAATTTCAATCAACGATACCGGTATTGAAAGACCCTACGCAGTTGATCGCACAAGAGTTGAAAATTACAAGAACCGGTGAAGCTTTAGTCATTGATCCGCAAACATGGGAGATTGTTTATCGTGGACCCATTTCCGACCGTTTGGGATATGAAACGCAGAAAGTCGGCAAAGTACAAAACTTTGTAAATACGGCTTTACACGCACTGCTCAACAAACAAAAAATCGATATTGTCCCTACAGAGGTAAAAGGTTGTGCGATCAATATGCAGGACAATTTGTCTATAAAAAGTCAGAAAATTTCCTATACAAAAGACATTGTTCCTATTTTGAAAAACAAGTGCCTGGAATGCCACCAAAACAATGGCATCGGCCCGTGGGCGATGACAAGTTATAAAAAAATAAAAGGGTGGTCAGAAATGATCAAAGAGGTGGTTCTTACCAAGAGAATGCCGCCGTGGACAGCCGATGCTCATTACGGTAAATTTTCCAACGATACATCTCTTAGTGTACAAGAAATGCGTACGTTAGTTCACTGGATTAACTCAGGTTCTCCTGTGGATGGAAACGAAGACCCCCTTGTGAAGCTTCATTCTAAAGTGGCCAAGCAAGATTGGCGTGAGGGAGAACCCGACGTACTCTTAAAATTAAAACCACAGAAAGTTCCCTCCACAGGTGTTATGGACTATATTCGTTATAAAGAACAGGTTCCTTTTGAAGAAGATACTTGGATTCGAGGCGTTGATATTCGGCCTGGGGAGCGCGAAGTCATGCACCACATGATTATTTATATATACCCGCCAAAAGATCCAAATATGGACGAGAAAAAGCAAAAAAAACACAAAATTTATCTATGTGGCTATGCTCCTGGAAGTGGTGCCGATATGTTTCCCGAAAATACCGGCGTTTTAGTCAAAAAGGGCAGCAAGTTTGAATTTGAGTTGCACTATACAACGAGCGGACGTAGTGTTGTTGATCACTCGCAAATCGCTTTTTACTTACACAAAGAAAAGCCACAACGTGAATTTAAAGTTGGTGCTGCATACGATGTAAAGATTCGTATCCCCGCCAATGATCCCAATCATGAAGTAGTTGCGTCTCATACATTTAAACGCGATGTTACACTGTACGGTTTATCTCCCCACATGCACTATCGTGGAAAAAGCATGACTTTTACAGCAATCTATCCCGACAAATCGCAAGAGATTCTTCTCGCTGTTCCGAACTACCGATTTGATTGGCAAACAGGCTATACATTGAGTCAACCAAAAACAATTCCCAAGGGAACAAAACTTGTTTGTAGTGGAGCATTTGATAACTCAAAATACAACGAATACAATCCTGATCCGGAAAAAGAAGTACGATGGGGCGAACAAAGTTGGGAAGAGATGTATATTGGATTTTTCTTGTACTCTCCCAATGAAGTTAGCCATCGTTGATATCATCAAATTTTTATGAGTTGTTCACAGTGTTTCTCTTAAAAGTTACTCACAATACTTTGCCAACTATCCACGGGAAAAATGAGCAAAAGAGGCTTTATTAAGAGAGGCGCTGTGGCTACTAGCCATAAAATATGTAAAGCAATCGCAATAGGTGATGGAAAAAAATGTTTGCGCTGAAACACTTTTGCGATTGCTGTTTCCACAACAGTTGCCAAGTAGTGCAACATAAAAAAAGCGGTCATGTATCCAAACATACGAGTATGAATGCACACAAAGACTAAATACTCGTGAAGTATAGCACTGACAAAAAAGACAACACCAGCGGCCAAGATGGGTTTTTGATATTTTTCAACACGTAGAAATCCCAAACTTCCAGTATGAATATCAAAAAAAAACAGATTGAAATGCCAACCATCTTTGACTCCTGTATTGCAAGAATTCATTTTCATAAACACTTTGTTTGTTGGTGCTAAGTGCTGTAAAACAAAAGAGTCACAACTTCTAAAAAATTTAGAGTAACATATAGACTACTACTGATTAGAATCAAATTATAGAGAGAATGATGGAGCATATCAAAATATTAAAAATAGAGACCGAAAGTGAACTTACTTATAGCAAGGTAAACATTTCTCATTTTATACATCATCAATTAGGAAAATATCACGACTCTCTATCGGCAATCAAAAAAGCGATCAATTATGCATTACATCGGCAAGACGGTAGCTTTTTATACCTTGCAACACTATCATCAAAATTAGTTGGTGTTTTAGTGAACTATTGTTTCGAAAACCAAAATGAGATTATCTATCTAGCTGTTATCAAAGAGCATAGAAAACAGGGCATTGGACGAATGTTGTTACAACAAATTCTAAAGAGTCGCTACGTCCATCTCCATGTCCACATTGACAATCCTGCAAAAAAATTCTACCAAAAAATGGGATTTGTGGAACACAGTGAAAGATTTTTCTATTCATATATGGTCTTTCACAATATGCAATAATCTTTATCAAAATACTCCTTTCCATTTTTATAAAACGTTAAAGTGTTCATTTAAGAAAATATTACCAAAATTCTATAATTTAATTTTTTTAACAAAAATAACTTTTTATTTTTTGCTGAGATTTTTATAATAGGTGTTGGAAATTTTACGTTTGGGAATATGCTAGTACATTCGGTTTGTAGAAGGGACGGCAATGAATTTTTTTGATAATCACAATGTAACTCTTATCGACAAACTCATTGTCTTTGCATACCGCAACAAAGGAATGACTCCTGAAGAAGTTATTCGTGCCGTTGGTTGCGAAGGGCACATTCATTACTACAACGGTTATTGGACGCAATATGGTGAAGAAATTATCGTCACCCGCACCGAGTATCAACGTGTTCTTCAACAGTACAACATCAAAGAAGAGAGACTGCGAAGCAACGTTCGTTCTTTATCTGCAACAAACCGCATATCCTCGAAACTTTTTGTATTAGAAAGAGAAGTGCAAGCAGTAATTGCCTGTATCAATAGAGATTTTTCTATGCAGTTGACATTTAACGCAAAAAACGGTCGTGAAGTAGTTCGCATCAGCCGTAAGGGTACCCATACTTGGATTCACCTCAATGAAAAGGAAAATGATTGGCTCGAAGACATCACCGAATTATCGGGCTGGCAAAAAAACGGTACCTACTGGACAAAAACTGTGCAAAATTTTATCTATAGCGCGGTATAGGACCTTCACCATTGCGATAACAAATTTATATAGCGATCCCACCATGCAACATCATCCCATTGCATTTGTCATTGAAAAAGATGAGAAAGTCGTTCTGTCCATTTTGGTAAATCTTCGATGTTTGTATTTTGTAAATGCAAATGCGTCAAAGAAGAGAGGTGTTCTATTTCTTGTGGCAACTCTTCTAATTTCGTATCTTGTACATCTAGCTGACAAAGAGAAGAAAGTTCCCCTATTTCTTTTGGTAACTTTTTTATTTGTGTTCCCTGTAAATCAAGGTGGGTTAGAGAAACAAGCTCTCCTATTGCTTTTGGCAAATGTCTTATTTCTGTTTTTCCCAGAAATAAGTGCGTCAAAGAAGAAAATTGTTTTATCTTTGCCGGTAGCTTACTTATTTTTGTGCCCTCTAAGTCCAAACAAGCAAGATTTAATGATGCTAAATCTATGGGAAATTCTGTTATTCCTGTTTCCTTTAGGTATAGATGCGTAAGGAGAGAAAGTTCATTGATCTCTTGTGGCAAATTACTTATTTTTGTATTCTCTAAATATAGGTGTGTCACAGAGGAAAGTGCCGCGACTACTTTTGGTAGTTCTGTTATTTCAGTACCACTTAAATCGAGATGAGCAAGCGCCGACAGCCTCTCCATTTCTTTCGGTAGATCACCTATTTTTGTTCTGCCTACATATAAGTACATTAACGAAAGAAGTTGCCCTATTTCTTTTGGCAAATGGCGTATATTTGCTCCGCGCAAATATAAATGCGTCAGAGAAGAAAGCTGTCCTATTTCTTTTGGCAGTTCTGTTATCGTAGTATTCCCCAAATCGAGATGAGTAAGAGCAGCAAGTTGTCCTATTTCTTTTGGCAGTTTGCTTATTCGAGAACCTCGCAAATCCAGAATAGCCAAAGAAGAAAGTTGCCCTATTTCTTTTGGTAACTCGGTGATTTTTGAAAAACTCAAATTGAGATGAGTGAGAGAAGAAAGTTGTCCTATTTCCTTTGGCAACTTTTCGATGTCCGTACTACTTAAATCTAGATGCGTTAGTGAAGAAAGTTGTTCTATTTCTTTTGGAAACTCTGTTATTCCCGTTCCTTGTAAGTTGAGACAAGTCAGTGAAGAAAGTAGTCCTATTTCTTTTGGCAACTCTGTGATTTGTGTAAATTGCAAAGAGAGATGTTTTAGGGAAGAAAGTAGCCCTATTTCTTTTGGCAGTTTATTTATTTTTTTCTTTAAATATACATAATTACATTGAGAAAATTTTTCAATCTCTTGCGGTAAGTCTGTTATGGGTGTTTCATCTAAATATAAATAAGCAAAAGAAGCTAAGATAGTAAACTCTTTAATAGATATCTCCGTTGCCTCTGTTACATAGTCAAAAAATAGATGTGTAAGAGAAGAAAGCAGACCAATTTCTTTGGGCAATGCAGTTATTTTCGTACGACTCAAATTCAAATGTGTAAGACAAGAAAGCTGTTCCATTGTTAGAGGTAACACTACTGCGTTTGAGTCACTTAAATCCACACAGAAAATATTCGAAAAATTACAGTTGTCAAAACGACAATTCTCTATTTTTCTAAAAACAGCATTTGTACGAAAACTACAATTGTAAAAGGCACAATTCTCTATTTCATAACGAATGTCTTCCTCAAGAAAAAAAGTGCAACCAAAGTACGATGTTTGATTTTCAATTGTCTTGAGAGATTTCGATTTTACTTGCATTCGTATCTCATTTCTCTTGTACTTTACATAAAATTTTGCGTAAGCTTTCGTTGTAACTTATATCTTCGGCGAAAGTAGATTTCCTCTTTTAGCATTACCGACTTCTCCTGTGTGGAGCAATGATAATTCTTGAGTTGTTTCCTGAGTTGCGCTGTGACCCACTTTTCCCATTCCAACAGAAATTTCGCGCTCATATAGTCATTGCGATTTTTACACTCATAAAAAATATCTTCTATGTGCCAGTAACGCGGATCGATAAACTTTTGCACGCAACACAACAGTTGTATGAAACGCTGCAATTGTAGACGGCATTCTTCGATGTGTTTTTCTATGTCTTGTAAACAGTAAATCTCACGCTGTAGACGATGCAAAATTTTACGCTCGTAGTCTTGCATTTCCAAACGATAGAATGGCTCTTCATTTATGAGGCTTAATATATCGCTATAGCTGGAGAGTAGATCGATATACATCACCTCGATATCTTTGCGTGAATATTTCATAAAAAACACCAAGATAATAAAATCCTTACACGGCGTTGCGAGTTCTAGGGGATTGGGAATAAAACTTAGGAGGAAATCTTTGGCGGTTTTTTGCGCCGTTGCCGCAGCTTGCTTAGGTGTCAGAAGCGCTAGATCTCTTTTCATCTCGTCGAGGTGCCCACGCAGTTCAATGACAAGTTTTAAGGCAAACGTTTGAGCTTCGCTATCTATTTGTTGTGGTTTGTGCTCGCGTAGGCAAAATTCAGGAAAGGTCAGAAGACGCGAGAGTTGATAACGCATCACATCCAAGTCTTTTTGCAGTTCGCTAATTTGTTGTTGTGGATTGTTTCTTTGCAAACGACGTTGAATGCTTTTTGTCATTTTCCACGTGCGATAAATATTGGTGATATAGCCCGCGACAAATTCCGTCACATTGTCCGCAAAATTAATCACTGTCAGCACACGTAAACCAATCGTGACCTGTATCGACTTCAACAGCAACTGCGACTGTGCCAAGATTCTTTCGATCGGACCTGGTTGCCCCGCTTCTTCGCTGAGCATCCCCTCAAACGTAGGAATAGTAACTTGGCCAATGTTTTTTTGATATTTTTTGGCGAGCCGCTGCCCAATTTGTTTTTTTACTTTGCGATACAGTTGTTGTCGTTTTTTACTGCGCTTTTTACCGCGTTTTTTCGCCGCAACGCTTCTACTTCTTCTCGCACGGGTGGTTGTTTCCATTTCGGAATCAGGCATTTTCCCTCCCCGAGGAGGAACAATCGTTGACATAACGGCGTCTTCACCATCTATCCAAAAATCCGCTTCTCTTGGCATCTGATCAACGACAGGTTCTTCAGGCTCTATAGTCGTAGACCGCTGGAATGAATCTGCCATTTCTTTTTCTTTGAACGATACATCGTCCTGCTTTGTTTCAGTTTTATCAGCAATAACGGATTCCTGTGGATCAATGACAATGGATTCGAACGGCGTATCTTCAACCTCTTTTTCCTCATCCATTCGCAATTCTCCGGTACCCAATTCGTCGGAGACATCTGGAAGATCAACTGTTATAGCCGTCCCGTCTTCTTCCAGTATAGAGGAAAGGTCCAATGCAATGTTTTTGCCTTTATTTGCCGTAGGTGTCACAATTGGTACAAACTCATCGTCTTCTTCCTCCACAAGTTCTTCATCTAAAGGCATAACAATAGTTTGGTCGGCTTGTTTTTGCTGACGATATTTATCCACATCTTCCTGTACAAGGCGAAGCTCACCGTCGACAATTTGAGTTTCAATTTCACCTTTTGCGACTATTTCCTCCAAGGTTTCTGCTTCTATTTGCAGTTCATCTAGACTTTGGTCTAAGGAGTATGTTTCTTTTTTTGGCATTGGGGCGTCTAAACCCATGGGTAGACTTAAACTAATCGCTTCTTCATCTTCAACAACGACATCACCACTACTTCCGGGCATCACAATAGTCTTGTCATCCATGAGGGTGCTGATCCAACGATCTATTTCTTCACAGGAGAATATTATTTCGCCATCCTGAGTGTACGCTTGAATGTCACCATCTGTGATAAAACGTTCTAAATCTTCGTTTTCTATTTGTAGGCGTTTTAGTGCCTCATCCCAACTGTAGAATTTTTTTTGCGCAGAATCTCTATCAGTAAACTCATAAGGAAGAATAACAATAGAGGGATATTCTTCAGGCTCTTTATCTTTATGTGTTTCTCCAACAATAAATACGATGTCATCATCGTCATCGTCATCTTCCTCTACAATTTTCACTTGTTGCGGTGTTAGAAACGAAGAAAAAGCCGTTTGCGGAATGTGTATTTCATTGTCGATCACGTGTACCGCGATTTCTCCGTTAGCAATAGAGGTATACACGCTGTCTTCGAGTTCACACTTTTGCATAATTTCGCAAAGAGCCATCGTGGAAATACCTGAATTTTTGCAGTGGAACAGCTCAGATACTTGAGAGTACACAAAAACGATGTAATTATCACGAAAGTCGACACCAAGCTTTCCACGATAGATATATTTCAATAGAATACTTTTGGTAACATCAAAAGAAGCAAGAACACTTTGCAATGTCGATGCACAAAACAAACTTTGGTCAAAATCGCTGTGTACTTCTGTTTCGTGGAATAGGGAATCCATTTCATGTAATGAACACAAATACTCTTCCCAATCCACTTGTCGCGAGTAGTCGGAATTCAGTAGAGTTCGGCTCGCCATTTGGCTCAATTTTTTCACGTGTGATAAGCAAATATCATTGCTACTGGTTAATTTGTGCAAATAGTACGCGGCCATTTTATTGTTGTTTTGCGCTTCTTGCCACAGGTGAGAAGTGATGTTATTCCACTCGTGATCATCGGCATAAAAAGCCTTCCACTGCAAGATCGCGAATAAAAATTCACTGTCAGCGTGCTGCTGTAAAAGTGGTTGAATGATATTTGGCATTTTGTCAACCCAAGCTTTTAAGAGTTTGTCACGGCAAAGCGCAAAATGATATCGGCCGCATTTTTCGCTCCGTCATTATTTTGATAGGTTGTTTGTAAAGTTTTACACTTGGCGGCAAATTCATTTCCCGAAGCCAAAAGTTTTTGAAGCGTTGCCAAACAAACCTCATCGTTCCACTGCTCTCGTGCAATGTTAAATCCCACACCCGCCTTCTCCACTAGTTGCGCCTGGACCGGCTGATCACTAGACAGTGGTACAACAATAGGCGGTACACCAAAGTAAATACTCTCCATTACCGAACTTGCTCCTCCGTGGGTAATAAAGACGTGCGCTTTTTTTAGTATCTCTAATTGTGGCGCGTAGGAAACGACGATGTGCCTTCCAAAATCTTTCGCGGAAGCCGCAAGATGTTCCGACGCTAAAATAAGTTGTGCATCTAAGGCATCTGCCGCCTTAAAAATAGGATCGATCACGTCTGCCAAAGGCATTTTCGATAGCACACAACCAAAAGCGGCATAGATAATATTTTTGTCTGTTGCCACATCTTCCCAAGGAAAATCGACATCATCTCCTCTTCCGCCTTGCGGCACCGCGGAACCAACTAAAAACGAATTCTCTGGCAATGCCGCCTTGTCGACAAACTCTTCGGTGGCAAAAATGATATTGGCATACGGAGAGACATACTCAAACAAGCGAAAGTTCGGTTTGACGCCATAAGACTCAAACATGGCACGTCGTGGTTCGATGATGGGCTGTAGGTTTCCCAAGTACGACTCCTCAAAGTCTTTTCCCATAATTTTAGGACCAACGCAAATAGAGACAAAAGGAAGCTGTAACTTTGTACAAGCAATTGCCGCAGAATACAGAACATTATCTTGCAGTACGACATTCGGAGCCAAATCTTTGATCAATTCCATCAAACCATCTAACTGATGGGGAACAGGATCTAATAGAAAAGATTTATACGCCTGGTAATTGTTTTCTTTGTCCATCGCTAAGCGCGCCAATTCTTTGTTTTCTTTGATAATCCCCTCTTTCAACGGTGGAGGTACAACAACTTGTGCCCCGAGAGACTCCACTTGTTCACGGTCTGCTTGGGATAGGGCTTTTGGCAATGACAACCAAAAAACATCATGCCCCATCGAGATGAGTTTTTGAGTTGTGGTGATAAAGGGATGGATATGCCCTTTAGAATTGCCATCGCTAACCTGTAAGGTAATGACTAAAATTTTCATTTAGGGAGTCCTCTCGTAAAGTAAAGAAAACTAAATTGATTTGTAGATATAGAAATATGCTAATATGCGATGCCCCCACATCAGTATATTTCTATACTTCCATGTTACACACCACCAGTTTTTCCTGCTCTAGATTTTTGATAAACTGTGTCACATCTTGCAGCGACTGTGCTCCAAAATACGCAGACACCGCATTGCGAATATCCCAAATGGAACGTTTCCCATCGATAAGATTTACAATTTCGAACTGAATATCAAAAAATTTCATGTTTTCTTCGGGAAAACCTGAAGCCTTAAGAGCAAAATTTAAATGAATCGCCAACGGACCTTTAAATAACGATGTGCGTTGCGGAATTATTTTTTGCGCTTGTTGTTGTTCTTCACCAAGCTCTTTTGTTTCTTTCGCTGTCAACGTAAATTCACGACAATACCCCGCATAACTATCTTGCAGTTGTTCTTCATAAAGAGCAGCGACATTGTGCAGTTGTTCCTTAATTTTCTCGCGCCATAAAACGCCGTCATTTTTGGGATCTAGCTCACCAACAGAATCGACACGTGCGATATTTTGTTGTAAATAGCACTGCAATTTATTACGGCCTTCCCAATAGTTTTGCTCTAACGAAGATGGCTGACTACTGTGCAACAGATGGCTCACTTCGCAACTCATATGCGAAAAATCTCGCAGGACTTTGCTTCCTACTAAGGCAGACAATTGTGTACTTTGTGATGAATTTATATTCGCTAAATACCAAACAGATCCCAAGGCAATAAACATCGCTTTTTTTAGCTGTGTAGAATCCAAATTATCGGGAACGTCTTGCGTGGTATGATAAAAAGGGTTATCCTCACCAAGCATGACAGTAGGAACCGCCGTTGTCGAGTCGTTGAGGAACATATGGTCACTACCACCACGATATGGAACGACACGATAGTTTAGAGGAAGACTTTCCCCACGAGGACTCGTAATCACAACCTCATTTGCCACTTGACGTGCAAAATTTTCGACCACATCGTTGATGTAATGTGGCCTGGAAAAAGGCGTTTTGATGATATTGAGGCTTGATTTTGTCTTCAAAAAATTACTTCCCACCATATCGCAATTGATGGCGGCGATAGTTCTCTGCGCAATATCGCTATTTTTTTCCAGCCACGGAGCCATCCCTTGAAATTCGGTGGGCCATAAAAAACGAATGGTGCGCTGAGGTTTTGGTAACTTTTTATTTGTGATAAGCTTTTGCAAAGTACGCGCAATTTCTATGAGCGTTGCGCTTCCCGAAGCGTTGTCATGAGCACCTGGCTGGTAGTGATCAAGGTGGGCGACAAGCAAAATTTCTTCGTCAAGATTTTCCCCAGGAATTACACATGTCATTTGATCAATGGTACTTTGTTGGTTTTTGGCATCGAGTCGCGCGTGCAGAGTTACCTTGTCTTGCTTTATCATCTTTTTTAACATGACGGCGTTGCGATACGAAATACAAAAACCAAAAGTAATTTGCTCATCCTCGTCGGCATGGTGCCACATTCCGTAATAGGGAATCAAATTACCAGGATGTGGACGTAAGCTTAATTCAGGATTTAAGTACAGCAACACTCCAACAGCACCGCGTTTTATCACCGCTTGACGTTGAACTTTTCCAGCATAGTTACTAAAGGTGGGGCCACCCGCAAGGACAATTTTGCCGTGCACGTCGACATTTTCATACTCGTAATCTTCCAGGCCTGTTCCAACATCAACAAGCTCGGCGACAACATCCGCCGAACGACTACCACGCACTACAGACACAGGTATTTCGTCGTAGTCTGCCAACTTCATTTGTTGTGGATGACGCATCCACAACTCACCGTAGTTTATTTCCCACCCTAGGCTTGTGGGCCATGTCCAATATTCCTTCCTTCCATCGGCGATATAGCGTTCGATTTCAATATTTTCTATTCCAAAACTACTGAGCATGCCTTGAACCATTTGCATACACTCATAGGTTCCCGAAGAGCATTGAACACGATCGAAACGCGAGATCATTGTTAGAAAATCTTTTGCTCGCTCACCAGAAAGTTCGTTGAGAATAGTTTGTTGCGTTTGATTGTCTAATAACATTCCTCGACCTCTTTTAAAGAAACAAAACTCCCACTTGGATAATGTAAAAATTGACTTTGGCAACCCACTATTCTTTGCGCGACATGATCGGGAGATTGCATCATACCTTGGTCTTTTGCCTGCTGTAACTGTGCAAGAATGGGAAATTTTTCATGACCTTTGTGCTCTTGGAGATATTCTTGCATTGCGGTATCTATAATACCGGGAGAAATGGTACAAAAATGCGTTTGTTGTTGTTCCAATGCGTACATGGCCATCATGCGGTTTAGGGCTAACTTAGATAAAGCATAGCCATTTCCCCCACGGCATGTATTTTCTGCCATTCCAGAAGAGATAGCAATTATTTGCGCAACATGGATGCCTTGCTGAAAAAGAGTATCGCAAATGATTTTATTGCTCCAAACATTTACCGCCATCACTTCGCGCAACAAGTCGACACTTGTATCTTTTAAGTCTTCTACAACTCCCATATGCGCGGCATTGAGAATCACCACATCTAATGCATCAATATTTTTTACCAACATGCCTAATTTTGCGGCAACGGTCTCCAGGTCTGCCAAGTCAATACACTGATGAATAATCTGCGGTAACCCAGGTCGGCGACGACTCACTCCATATACCTGTGCTTTTTTCATGTAGAGTTCCGCTAAACTCCGTCCAAGACCAGCACTTACTCCGGTGATCAGAACCCGCGACATTATATTTTACTTCCGTGAATAGACTCAATTTGTCCAAAAGTAACCAATTGAATGCCCTCGTCTTGGATTGCCTGTAGAATGCGTTCGTTTGTCAAAACCTCCACCTCTTGATCTCGTTTTTCTAAATAGTAATCATTTTGTAAATCATAGCTATAACCTGGATGACACATTATTTCCGTGACCCCTGTGGGCAAGTTGCGCAGAATTTCCAGTAAATTATCCACCGTCACTCCGGTGTCGAAAAAACGATATTCAAAAAAATCTGGATGCGCAACGCAGAAATGCGCATAGATTTGTTGCAGTTCTTCTATCCGTCCATCTAGTTCGGCAAGTGGATTTGTTTTACGACTCCTCATAAACTGATGAAGCTTGTTTTTTGATAAAAACATGTGCGGATTGCGAATCGGAATTTGATGATCTTTTGCCAAATTTAACACCGTCTTAAAAGCGGCAGGGTGGACATTGGCCATAAACTGATGACTGTCGATGTGATCGGGAAGACAACCTGCTACTTCGGTAAACAAAGAAAATTGCGCTTCGATTTCACTCTGTAACTCCTGCGCGTTAAATGGAGCAACAATGGGAAAGGAGAGAAAATTTCCTTGTTTGTCCACAAGGCTGGGCACTTCTGAAGCGGGTAAAACAGGTGCACCGTAAGAAAGAGTAATGTGTAAACCAATCCCCACACTTTCGGTCATCGCTGTTTGTATGCTCTCTCGGAAAAAAGCGGTATTGACCATCGCTGTTGTCGAGGTAACAATACCCATTTTGTGCGCATGCAATATCCCCGAAGAAACCCCAGGAGAAATCCCTAAATCATCGGCATTTACAATAAGATATTTTAACATTTTCCACTTTTCAGATCTTCGTTATTTGGTTACAATTTTTATACGGTTTATTATGTTAGCAAAAGACGTAAGTCGAGAAAAGCCTAAATTCCGAATCCCAGAAAGGGGAAATGGCATGAATCCTTTGACAAAGTGGCAAGGCATTGTTGGTGAACAAAATATTCTTACGAGTAGTGAACACTTAGAGCGTTATACAGCAAACGTCACTGGAATTGAAAGGTCCATTCAAGCGGTGTTGCTTCCCGAAAGTACAGAACAAGTACAAAAGATCGTCGCCATTGCCAACGAAAATAAAACCCCGCTTTACCCTATTAGCTCCGGTAAAAACTGGGGATTGGGTGATAGGCTACCTGTACAAAGCGGTGCCACCATCGTTGATTTAAAAAGAATGAATAAAATTCATCGTGTTGACCCGCATCATGGATATGCGGTGATTGAGCCAGGTGTTACCCAAAAGCAACTCTATGAATATCTTCGCGAGCATAACCTTCCGTTTATCATCAATATTACAGGGGCTGGTTCAGACACTACTTTTGTGGGAAATGCCATGGACCGCGGCATTGGCTACTATGGTTCTCGTGTGGATAGTATGTCGGGATTGGAAGTCGTACTAGGTAACGGAGAGGTTTTACGTACCGGCTTTGGTCACTACCTAAATTCCAAAACAACGTATCTTTACCCTCATGGTGTCGGACCAAGTTTAGAAGGATTGTTTTTTCAATCGAATTTTGGAATTGTGACAAAAGTAGGTATGGAACTGATTCCACACAAAGATTCACATGCTTATTTGTCGTGTTCGCTAAAAAACCCGAACAATCTAGAGGCATTTGTTGATATCCTCACAGATCTAAGACAACGAAATATTGTAAGAACTACTTTCCACATTTCAAACGATCATCGTTCGGAAATTAATGCCTGTCCGTTGTTGTATAACTACTTTTTAAAAGAAGGTGACGACAAAGAAACCAGTAAAAGAAAAGCCGTGGAGCTTTTCAACAGCATCAAAAGTTGCTGGAGCGCATCTTGTGGACTTCTAGGGACCAAGAGCTACATCAAAGATGCTTACGAGCACACAAAACAAGCCCTAAAAGGTATTGGTTCTGTAAAATTATGGACATTTTCTTCCTTGAAAAAACAACAGAAAATCGCGCAAAGGCTATCTTTTCTACCTTCTTATCGCTTAAAAAAAGCGTTGCTCGCAACTTTAGAGCCACCCTTGGGGCACAGCCGTGGAATTCCCTCCAACGACGCCTTAAATAGTATCTTCTGGCCGCTCAATAAAATTCCCCAAGACCTCATTGAGCCCGCACAACAAAACTGTGGTAAATTGTATGTCTTGCCTCTCGTTCCCATGTCAGGAGAAGCGTTTGGCGAGGTAGTACAAATCACCACAAATATTCTCCACGACAAATTTGGCTTTACACCGTATATCACCATGAATATGGCCAAGGATAAAGTATTTGAAAGTGTCATTAATATTGCATTTCATCGCGACGATCCACATCAAGTACAGAAAGCTCATAACGCTATTACCGAAGTAAACCGTCAGTTTGTCACTTCGGGCTACATTCCTTATCGCGTTGGTATCCAAGCAATGTCCGAAATTATCTCATCGCAAGATTATCATTGGCAAATAGTGGCACAACTCAAAGACATACTTGATCCAAACAAAATTATTTCTCCTGGTAGGTATAACCTTGTCTAAGTGCGATATACTTCGTGAACATGCAGCCACTCAACTCCACAAGGCATACTGTCATTTTTGCGAAAAATAGCCGTAGAAACCTTAACTTCGTCTACATTGTCCTTTACTTGCCACTCTTCATAAGTCACTAAATGTAAGGTATCGGAAAGAGAACGACTGCGATAGTTTTTTATTTCAATGCGAAACGGCATATGTGCATATCGCCCATGTGTTTTCTGCATGATGTCGATAATCTGTTGTCGCGAAAAAATCTCTCCGCCAGGAAAGACAATTTCAAAATCGTCAGACAACACCTGCGGAAGATAACTAAAATCGTCTTTAGGTACACGACCAATAAACCAATCTTCAAAAACTTGATGAAGATCGCAAATTTCTTTATAGCACTGTTCTTTCATATTTTTTCTCTTGTCTATGCTAAAACCGTTATTCTACTCTAATGAGCTTTCCGTCCACAAGAATTGCGGTTTGTATTCCAAGACCTCTCGCAATAGATAAGTGCTCCATGTCTTCCGTTACGAATAAACAATCTTGTGCTTCTAAACTCGGGTTTATTTGTTGGGCACGTTTAATTGCCATTTGAAAAATCTGCGGGTCTGGTTTTTCAATTTTTACTTCTGAAGAGAGCAAGATCAAATTTTCGTCAAAGCTATCAAATGAAAAATCTTGAGGAAGTAGCTCTAGTAATTGACTTCGTGATAAGTTTCCGGTATTAGAAATGATGCCTAAGCGTTTACTTTTCATTTGCTGCAGAATTTGTTGTGCTCCAGTTGCCCACTTTTTGCCGGAGACAACTAAGGTATCTCCTAAATCGAAAAATATCACTTTTGCTGCACTAGATGTCTTTGGAGAATTTGCACGACCTAGTTCTAAAATGGACTTTGTACTTTTAAACACACCTTCTGAAGTTGCAATAATCACATGTCTTTCGTGTACAATAACATCATACAATGGTTTTTTCGTTAGGCTTCCTAGATCAATTTCTTTCCAGGTTACATTTTGAGAGTTGTTAGAAATAAATAGCCGGCTTGTGGAAAAAAAATGGCCACCAATCCCCGATCGTTCGTGTGTCCCCATGACGATATATGAAGTAGAATAATTATGAATTAAGTTTAAAGCGACGGCTGCTTGTTGTGATTTATGAGAAGATACGTTTTGCCAATTACTTCCTTTGGGAAATTGCCATGCACCCTCTTCGTGAGACTTAAAGATGCCCGCTGATGTTGCCGCAAAGCGTTCTCCTAAGGTGTGATTGTAGCTTATAGATTTTACGAAAGGCGTCTTTTTGTTTGTTTCCATGCCACCGTTGAGGGGTTCCCAATTACCATGTCCATTTTTAGAGCGTAAAACGCCACTGCTAGTACCTAAAAGAACATCTCTGTTGCTATCAACAGCTACAGTGTTAATACTATGCTGATCAGACATTTGATGAATTAGAGACCAGCTTGCTCCGAAATTATCAGAACGGAAACATCTACTTGTTGGATTGTGAGGACGAAAATCTCGAGTGACAACAAACAAACTGTTTTTGGAAATAGTGATATCTGTCACAAAAATTACATCAGAAGATGGCAACTGCGAAATGATATCTTGACCAACCCTATTCCAATTTTTTCCGCCATCTAAAGACAGTGAGAGCAAAGGAGAATCTTTTTTCTTATTGCGAAAAGCAACGAAGACAATGTTTTCTTGGGACACCACATGAGAAATACTACCTTCTGTTTGCACATTAGATGTATTCCAAGATTGACCGTCTGTGGAAAAAAACAATTTGCCACTTGTACTTGCTGCCCAAATATTCTTTGACGAAGAACTAGAATCATCTTGTGCAAAAGAAATAATATCTTTTGCAGAAAACACTTTTTCCCAGTTTTCATTTTCAGCGGTTAATGTAAAACATAAATGAATTGTAAATAGTAGCGCTATTATTTTCATGTCTCTGACCTTTCAATTATAATTTGAAGATACTACTAAATTGTTACGTTCATAATAACCGAAAGTTCATTATAATAAAATGCAATAAGCTTTATAGTTGCCATAAGTAAATCTTATTTTAAGTTTTTTCACTGCAAATTCTTTTTCATACATCAAAATGTAAAAGTGCGGTACATTTTGAGCTAAACAGGCATATTTATGGGCCGAATTTAGAAATTTTAGAAAACGGTAAAAATGGCCACCTGTTGCGTTAAAACTATAAAAATCAACAAAGTGACACTTGACACCTACTCACATGCAAAATTCCCTTGTTTCACCTTGTGCAAACTGCTACGATATCATATCTTATCTATTTTATTACTAGACGTAAAGTGTATAACTTTTGTCTATGTTTTGTATGGCTCTTCCGACAAACCCACATCTCAACGAAAAATTTCGATACTCGTTACAGACCATCATCATGCCATCAAAATTCCTATTCGATGCAAAGAGAGGTCAAACATGCAAAAATTTATTATTGTCTTACTCGTAATGTGTTTTTCCCTACCTTGTTTTGCCGACCGCGATAGACGAAATCGCAATCCGAAAGAAAAATTACGTGTTGTTTTTATCAAGAAAAATAAGAAAAACCAAGAATTCGTTTGTATTCGCATGACTCCTATTCAGTACCGCACCGCAAATGCACGCGCCAAAGTAAAGAGAAGAGGAAATATCCGTATCGTGCTTGGACCAAGACAAATCGCCGCCTTACATAAGCTTTTAAAAGAGGAGCATCGCTGGTCCAAAGTGGTTGTACGTGTCAGTGCCAAGAGATTACGTAAACTCGGTGGCTTAAAAGATCGTTTCATCATTCGTCCCAAAAGTCTTTTTGAGAAAAAGCGTGGAAAAAATAGAGGTGAACTCGCCATTGATGGCGAAGGTGATTACGATAGTATTCTGAGGTAACCAACGTTAAAGACAGATGTATGTATTTAGGACACGCTTCCTCTGTTAAGCGTGTCCTTTTTTATTGGCCATGTAAAGGCAAGTGGCGTTTTATTTTGGCAATGATTTTCTGAATGTGCTCGTAAATAGTAAAAGGTTTCTCTTGTAGTAAGTCACCCATTTCCTCGTAAGTAAAAAACATGATATATCGCAAATGCAAAAGATACTTTTCTTCGGCACAAAGACTCTGTAGTTGTTGGTGGACTTCCCGATAATCATGACCACTCATTACACATGGTTTATGTTCATAATTCTCCATCACACAAAAGAACTCTCTAAGGGCACCAAAAAGTTTTTCCTTCTCCCATAAACGATCCACAAAACTACATTCGAGATTGCGCATACTTCCACTACAATTGTTCAACCATCCATACTGCGGATGTTTCCGCCATTTTAATCGCGAAAGAGGCGTAAGTTTCGCAACGGTTGTATCAAGTGTGGGCCTTTCAAACAAACCGATATCAAGACACAATTGCCGCGTTACTTGACGCAGTTCTTGTGCTTCTTCTTTACAAGTAGATGTCATTTTCAGCAAAAGCAAAAATATACGATTCAAGTTTCCATTTACATGCGAAAAATAACGAGCACATCTGATGATGTTTTGCACTTCTTGCCAACGAAAAGCTGGCCACAAAAACTCCATATCTCCCGCGCAATACAACTCTATTTTTTTAGGAAAACTAGGATGTGTCAGAAAACATTGCAGTTGGTCATGAAAGTTTATTTGAATCGTATATTCTTGGGGAAGATAAACAATGTATTCGTAACCTTCGTCAAAACAAAGATCCTCCTCTGTCATAGCATATGGCAACAAACCACCATTTGCACATTGAGCAATGTCATCGAATGCAAAGGCATTGTCGTAATCTTTCCCCCAGAGTTCACACAGTAAACGAAGAGAAATAACATCGCTCTCTTCGAGCAAATCTTCCGGCTCCAGCGGAAAAGCTTCGAAATAGTACTCATCGTCAATAGGAAACCAAAATTCCTCCTGAAGAAGCAGATTCTCTCCTCCACAGTACAAAACAAAATTTTTCGTTCTATTCGTAGTTTCCATTCTTTTGCGTCCACTTATTTCAAACTGATTTTTTGGCCAAAAAGTCCTCTAATATCGTTTCCAAATTCGGCGTACCAATCTCTTGCAAGTCGTATTGTACGCGCACGCAAGGCTTTTCAATTTTAATAACACGACTAAGATCAATGGGCGTACCAATAATCACCAGGTCGCAATCCATGCGATTGACGGTTGTTTCTAAATCGCGCAATTGTTTTTCACTGTAACCCATCGCCGGTATGGAATTCTCGATGTGCGGATGTTTCGCAAAAATTTCTGCCATTTCCCCTTCGACAAATGGACGTGGATCGAGAATTTGTTTTGCGCGATATTTTTTCGCAGCGTAAACTCCGGCACCGTATTTCATTTCCCCATGTGTGAGAGTAGGTCCGTCTTCGATCACCACGACTCTCTTACCATTAATTTGCTTGTAATTCTCTACCGTCAAAGGAGATGCCGCCTCGATAAGCGTTGCTTGTGAATTCACCGCAATAATGTTGTGGCGTAACTGAACAACATCCTCGTAATTTGCACTGTCGATCTTATTGATGATCACATAATCAGCACGGCGTAGATTGACCTCTCCGGGGTAATACTCTACTTCGTGTCCTGGTCGCAATGGATCGACCACCACAATTTCTAGATCTGGTTGATAAAATGGTATGTCATTGTTGCCACCATCCCACAAAATGATATCCGCGTCTTTTTCGGCTTCGCGAACAATCGCCTCATAGTCTATACCTGCGTAGATATAGCTTCCCATCGCAATATATGGTTCATACTCTTCCATTTCCTCGATGGTGCACTGGTGTTTTTTTAAGTCTTCTAAACACGAAAACTTTTGCACGATTTGTTTCGAGAGTTCTCCGTATGGCATCGGATGGCGAATGGCGGCGACTTTTTTGCCCTTGGCACTCAGTATTTGTGTTATTTTACGTGCGGTTTGTGACTTTCCACAACCAGTTCGCGTTGCACAAACTGAAATGACGGGTTTTTGAGATTTTAGCATGGTACTTTCTGCACCAAGTAGCCAAAAGTCTGCTCCCACAGCCAACACCATAGAGGCTTTATGCATGATCTCTTTGTGTGACACATCACTGTAAGCAAATACCACGACATCTATTTTTTCTTTGGCGATGATATCGACAAGATCGTTTTCGGATAGTATGGGAATACCTTGCGGATACAATTCTCCGGCAAGAATGTGCGGATATACCTTGTCATCAATGTTGGGAATTTGTGTCGCGGTAAACGCCACAACGTGGTAATCGCTATTGTTGCGAAAAAAAGTATTGAAGTTATGAAAGTCGCGTCCCGCAGCTCCCATGATAATGGCACGTTTTGCAGACATTGTAAGATCTCCTAAAATTTTCCGTCATTTTTTACGTTAACCATAAACAAAGCAAATGTCGTAACATATTCGGAATAAAACAAATAATGAGTGTCGTACAACAATTATTATTCTATAATAATATCTCTTATATAAAAAGCTTTTGTTGGAGGAAGTGCGATGTTTGGATGGATGATTCGTTTTATCAAAAGAAATAACTTATTGCCAAAAATTTCCGATACGGAACGCGCCGCTCTAGAAGCGGGTAGTGTGTGGATTGATGGCGACTTATTCAGTGGAAGAGTAAATTTCAAAAAAATACTGCAAGAACCCTATCCGCAGTTGTCGAAAGAGGAGAAGGAGTTTATCGATGGTCCGGTGAGTGAAGTCTGTAAAATGGTCAACGAGTACGAAATACGCAAGCAAAAAAAATTACCACAAGAGGTGTGGGACTATTTACGAGAACACCGTTTTTTTGGACTTGTCATCCCTAAGGAATATGGCGGACATCATTTTAGTGCGCTGGCCTGTAGCACTATATTTGGTAAACTAGGTGTGCGTTCGATGAATTTAAATGTCACGGTAATGATACCCAATTCTGTGGGTCCTAGCGAGTTATTGGCCAAATACGGTACAAAAGAACAAAAAGAATACTACTTACCACGTCTTGCCAAAGGCGAAGACATTCCATGTTTTGCTCTCACCGAAGAAAAAGCAGGGTCAGACGCGGGATCACTGAGATCAGAGGGCGTTGTATTTAAGGGCGAAGACGACAAAATATATGTGCGCATCAATTGGAGCAAACGCTATATTACTCTTGCCCCCATCGCCACATTGATTGGTTTGGCTTTTTATCTAAGAGATCCCGAAAATATTTTAGGCAAAGGTGAAGATATTGGTATTACCTGCATTTTGGTAGACGCAAAAACAGAGGGAGTGGAAATCGGTCGTTATCACGATCCACTAAACAACGGTTTTCCCAACGGACCAACACGTGGCAAAGACGTCGTCGTTCCCCTCGAAAATGTCATCGGTGGTAGTGAGTATGTGGGAAAAGGCTGGGGAATGTTGATGGAAGCGCTTTCCGCCGGACGCGGAATTTCACTCCCGGGCTTTGCGACAGCAGGAGTACATGTGGCCACACGTGGTGTCGCGGCCTACTCGATGATCCGCGAACAATTCTCGATACCCATTGGCAAAATGGAAGGAATACGCGAGCCTTTGGCGAAAATGGCTGGCTTTTGCTATTTGATGGAAGCAACGCGCGTTTTTACCTGCGGAGCAATTGACAACGGTCACAACCCATCGGTTGTCTCTGCCATTGTCAAATACTCCCTTACCGAACTAGGACGTGAGGCCATCGGCGAGGGGATGGATATCATGGCAGGAAAAGCCATTTGCCTTGGCCCCAACAACCCCATTGCCCAAGGGTATTTAGCAGCACCTATTGCCATCACTGTCGAAGGGGCAAATATTCTAACGCGCACACTAATTATCTTTGGGCAGGGAACCATTCGCTGCCATCCATATCTATATCGACAAGTTCAGGCGCTGCAACAAGAAAAAGGCGGAAAATTTGTTGCCCTCCTCGCCGCGCATTCTTTTTTTATGGCAAAAAATACCGTCATGCACTTACTGGTAGGCACCACAAGAGGATACTTTCTCCGCGCCCCCAAATGGAATAAAACGCGTCGCTACTACCAAAAATTAAAGTGGGCTTCCCTGAAGTTTGCCGCTTTAACCGATGTTGCGGCCATTTCGATGGGTAGCCAATTAAAAAAGAAAGGTAACCTCGCCGGACGCTTTAGTGATATTCTCTCCTGGATGTACATCGGGACATGTGTTCTGCGTCGTTATCATGAAGAAGGAGACAACAAAAGCGACCTAGTTGTTGTGGAGTGGTGTATGGAGTATGCACTGTGGCAAATTCAGCAAGCATTTGCTGGAATTTACGACAACATCAAGGTGCCGATCATTGGCGGTCTGTACGGCAAATTTCAACTGTTTTGTCTACGCATTAACCCACTTGGCAAAGCGCCGCGTGATTTACTAAGCAATCAAGTTGCGCAAATCCCCCAAAATCCCGGAGAACAACGTGACAATCTAACCTTTGCATACAAACCTGACTACGTAGAAAACGAGCCTCTTGCCGATTTGGAAAAAACCCTGCTGTTAGTGAAAGAGGCCGCACCTACTTTGCGCAAGATCAACCAAGCGGTCAAAAAAGGAGAATTGCAAAAGCAACCTTTGATACAAAATATTGAAACGGCGGTGAGTGAAGGTGTTATTTCCAAGGAAGAATCTACTTTACTGCGTAATTTGGAAAACGCTAGAGATAACATCATTCGCGTAGATGATTTTAGTTGGGAAGAATTGACGTTTTAAAAATTTTCCACTCAATTTATGGAAAGGAATCTAAAATGAATATAGGTAAATTAATAGTCGTTATCATCTTGTTTACAACGTGGACATATACACAAAATTTTGATGCTGTCGAAAGAAAACTGGGCGAGGCAGTTGCCGAAGGTCATCTCTCTTTGGACCAAGCCGCGGCGATGATGAAAACGCTTCGAGAAATGGCTAGCGACAAGCATCACAACGCCGAAGAAAAAATTGGTGCATGGATTGATAGTGTCGGTAAAAAAATCAAAGCTGCGGCAATGAAGGGTGAAATCAGTGAAAAAGAGGCTTGGGAAAAGTGGCAGCATTTTAAAGAACACGAACTCGCTCCCAAACTCAAGATGGCCGTTGCCAAGGGTGTAGTGCGCGAAAAGTGGGCCCAGGAACTGTGGCACGGTATCGAAAAAGCAGAAATCAGTGAGAAACTCAAGGCCGCAGTAGCGAAAGGCGAAATGACAGAACAACAAGCTTGGGAAAAGTGGAAAGAAATCAACAAACAAGACAACAAACATCATGAAATCATCCATCACTACAAACGCTTGGGAGTTTCGATGCAAGAAATGGGCAACATCAAAAAGTCGCTTGGAGATGCTGGGGTTACCAATGAGCAAATGGAAGGGGCAATGCGCGGCATATTGCGTACAGTTCACGAAATGAAATCCGAGGGGGAAAAATACGAAATGGATCTTGGTGTTGCCAAGTTTCTCCGTGGTGAAATTAAGCTCAGCAACAAACAAATTGAGATGGTACAAAACATTGCGCGACGCATTTTACACCGCGTAATGAAACAACAACAGAAGAAATAATACGCTAGAATAATCGTGTTTTCTAAAACTATGTGTAAAAGTTCATGCATAGTTTTAGAAACAGGGTATTTTCTATCGCATTTCACCGATCTAACTTGCGAAATGGCGTATCTTTTACCAATATGTCATATAAATCATAGCGATAGACATCATCTTTGGTGACGACAAAGATGTGTGGTTTCAAAAAATCTATGCGAATAATTTTGGCGGACACTTGTAGTTCATAAATGTCTTTGCACCACACAACCCAAAAAATAGCATTGGCAGAGCTTTTCATTATAATGAGTGGTAATTCTTTCCATAGTGCCACGCGGCATAGTACACAGGACTTGTCCTTTTTGGTTATTTTCGATCGGGCGTTTAGGTATAGCGAACGATAGGTATCATGAGAAAAAAACATCACGCCATTTTCGATAAGACTTTGATTGTCCATCTCCAGTGTGACCATTTTAGGTCCCACGTAATGGACTTTTTTTACTTTGCTTACGCGATAATTATATTCATGCAAAGACCATTTATCTTTACGACCGGTTACATGAAATATGTTGGCTCTTAACTCACCGCTTTGCATCCCATTGTACACATCATTTAACATAACGCTTTGTTTCTGTATTTCATGAAACATACCATCTTGAATGACTTGTCGTCCACCAAGCACAATGTCGTCGTGTAACAATCCCTCGCATATCCATTCGACATAACAGTGTTCCTCTAGTGCGGAAACTTCACGCCAATTTTTGCCATCAAAATAGTAAACGTGGTCTTTGTTATAAGCATAAATTTCGTCGTGTGATGGCCCCCACAAATCTTCGACAACAAAAGGTATGGGAAATATTTCCCATCCACTGTTTTTCCATCTCCAACATTTTTCCCCTACCGCATACAGTGTTCCATCTTGTAGCGTTCTAAAATGCGAAACTCTTTTAACATTTGGGTAGACCTGCCAATTTTCATCTTGCCAATAGACGAGCCGTGTGGTGCGTAAGATTTTATTTTTGCTCACCGCCCATATTTTTTTTTCCGCGTCTGTGGCGATCGAATCAATGATACTCCACGAAGGATTCTTATATTGTAGCCGTTTCTGTATGTACGCGGAATAGATCATGTGCTTGCGGATGCGGCAATTGGGTAAAAAATTTTCCGTGGATTGAATTTTGATGAGCGTTTGCGAAATGTCGAGAAACGACAACGGCAGACGGTGGATATTTTTTGGCAATTTAGAAAGGCGACGGTTTTCGGCAATATCTAATGTTTTCAACTGAGAAAACTTAGTGATATCTGCTGGAAGTTTTTGGATATTTCGTAGGCAAATGTTGTGGACATTCACATTTTCTAAAAAATCAAAATAAGAGGGTCCACTTAGGGAGAGATGGTCTATATATCCGTCTTTGAATGTGCAATTGTTCAACGCCTCTATTGTTAATTTCGTAAAATTACAACTGGCAAAAGTACAACCATGCATAGAAATAATATAAAGTTCCTCGCTGCGAAAACTACAGTTTGTAAAATCACTATGCAAGATTTTGTCTATTTTTTTTTCGATATAGAATGTACAGCCCATATAGGAAGTTCTGTCTTCTATATTTTGTAAGGACTGACGTTTCACTACTTTTTTCGTCATTGCTATTTTCCTCCACGAAAAAAGCGCTAATTAGCGTTAGAAACGCTTGCCTAACTGTATTTACAAGACGGGCGGACACAAGGTCCGCCCCTACATTTCAATCGTGAAACAAAACGACACTGGTTGGTTACCAGCAATTTCCCGAATTGGGTAATTTGGTATAACTGCTGTATTTCCAACTGCGTTTTCCTTTAGGAGATAGTATTCCCAAGTGAATGGTGACACCACCAAGTCCTACGGACAGTTGCAAATCACCGCTCCAGTAATTTTGACACAAATAAGCTTGGGCCTTTGCACGACTTTGTGCAGACCTGAAGTCCAAATCCACAGCGAAGGCTTGTACGTGGTCACTTCCTTTCGCACCACCCACTTTGGAGTTGTAGCACGAAGGTCGCCACCAATTACGCATTTTCACTGGCTCATTGACTAGGGCACGCATTTTATCTGCCAACAGAGCAAGAGCAGCGCCCTTTGGCCAATCTTCGTGTGGTGGTAAAAAATTGTCAAAACCACACTGCTTGGCTTTATCTGGGTGATTTGGTCGGGTCATTTCTCTTGCTGAAAAATACCTAACCCCCACGGCGTCGAGATACATTTGAAATCCATCCACTGTTTTCGGAAACATGGTCGATTTCACGGCACTACCACCAAGTTGACGAATGGCATTCTCGAATGTGTTTGCTCGAACAGATGCGGGAACATGTAACACTTGTTTGTGCACTTTAAATGCCGCGATATTTTTCGGATTTTTGACGGTTTCTCTACTTCCGAGAATAGTGCCGTCTGCCGACATAAAAAAAACGCGGCTATTGGACATGACAATGGCAAAGACACCTTGACCTTGCGCATTTGTACAAAAACTCACCGCTTTAGTGTTGAGACCTTTGTTTCCCAAGGAATCTAATAGTGCAACGTGTTGAATTGCCTCGCCTTTTCTCAAAATACTCACACCGGTTTCGGCGTTTGCCACAACAAAAGAACCAGCGCCGTAGGCAAGTCCCTGTGAAAGTTTACTTTCGGTGTATATTCTATTTCCACCTTCTGCGACTATTTGCGCTGAATTCAAATCAATAGGAAAACCAGCGTCATTAAACACCGAAACCGAGTTGTTTTGAGGATTTGTCACGACAAATACACCATCGCCCCAAATCACATCTTTTGCGCCAACTCCGACAAAAATTTTGCGGACCGCGAGAGAAATTTCGCTGGTTTCTCCTTCGCGATAAACGAGTGATTGTAGAGTTGTATCGTGCGCACTTTTCTTTCCGGGCAAAGACAAATCTTTGCCACTAGGATTTTTGAAAAAATACACGTGGCCGTCAACGCTAGTAACCGCAAACAGTCCTTTGCCAACACCGCAAGCGTTTAATTTACCAGAAATCATCACATGTCCGCGGCGTTCGCCGTGTTCATCAATGAACAACATTCCCTTGTCACTGGACAGCAAAGCAAATTCACCTTCGTCAAATGCAAGTGCTGTTGTCGGCCCAACAATTCCTCGTTGAATTATTTTTCCAGAACTGTTCACCAAGTTCACATGTTCTTTTTCCATCACAGCGAGTATAGATCGCGATTTATTACTCACAAAACCTTGTAAACCAGAACCCCTGAATAAAAGAGTCTCTTTTCCAACCTCTTTGGCCAGCGGAGGTATATATAAACGGATATCGTGTTCATTGCCAATCGCAAATACATCCACTAAATTTTCATCTGCGACAACACTGAAATCTTCGGCAACACCACAACACTCTTGGGCTGTGATACTGCTCATTATACCGGTGAAGGTGACCATAATGGTCATCATTATATTTCTCATTTTACCCTCAGAAAAATAGAATATATTTTCTGCCAATTTTATTTAAGTATAACCAAATCAACGACTAAAAGTAAAGAAAACAAACTGTATACATCGCAAAAGGAGAGTGAAAGGGGTTGTCTTTTTCGAGGGTTTACCATTATTCTGCGTTCTCTTTTTCCCACGCACGGATCAATTCTCGGGCGCTCTTTTCAACACTTAAACGTCGCGCTCGACGACGTTCAATGCTATTCAATTTCTTTTTTCCTACCCACTTTTGCAAGGCAATATATAGATATCTCATTTCACTTTGTTTTTGATCAGCAATCGCTTCTTTTAGTTTGTTTATCAAAAGTTTCTCGGCGCGTTTGCGGTCAATTTTATGTAAAGCTTCCGCATAGATAAAATCTTGCTTTTGGTATGCTGTTGTTTGCAAATATAAATGTAGATTCTCCGGTGATTTGTGTTGCAAACTCGCATATGCCGCTCCACGCCGAACAGAGTCGTTGGTATGGGTGATATATTTACTCACCACATCAATAGACAGTGAATCAGAGCTTGCCCCCAAGCACATCAATATGACATGTTGTAAATGCGAATTATTGGTATTGTTCAGTATGTCAATGAGCATTTGGCTATCTATTTTTTGCGAATGTTTCCAGTGTAAAATGGACGCAACAACCCGTTGCATTTCCGTAGAGTTTTCATTGTGGGCGATCGCCAATAAATCAACCTGTGGTTTTTTGCTATATTCGATTAAACACAACAATGCAACAGGGAATAACCGCGGACTGTTCAATGTTTTCCACAAAAATGGCAAGATCGCACGATCTATTTTTTTATGTGTTTGTCTACGATAAGGACGGCGTGGACGGCTTGCACGGCGTTTACCACTGCGTTTATTCACCACTATGGGCTGTTGAGCTACAGGTTGCTGTGCTATAGGCTGTTGCGTTACCGGTAGCAAAAAAAGACAAGAATATGCTTTATGGTCGTAGAAAGAAGCACGAATATTATTCACTTCCGCAAAAACATGTGTGGTCAAACATATTCTGTCAAAGGTCATGTTTTCGTATTTTACGGCTTTTTTGTTTTGCAACCATTCTTTGGTTAACAACTCAACCCCGCTGCTGTGTTTTCTCGTGACATTTTCGCCTAACAAGATAGATATCGTAGACAATATCAGGTACTTTTGTTCATGTCTTCTTTGAAGATAATAGGATGCTAGGGCAGCAGAGACGCCTGCACGACAACGGTTCTCTTGCAAAGCACTTAAAGCATTTTGCAATGCACGCGACGAAGCATTTTCACTCCACAAAACTTTACATGCATTGCGTAAATTCCTTTGCAAATCACTGCTTTCCTTCACAACCAAGCGCTCATAGTCTTCTTGTAGACTCTCTACATATTGGGTATTTCCTCGCTTTTTGCTAGAGTCAAACAAATCGAGCTTGCCTCCGCGAAATAGGATGGAAAACAACGCCACCACTCCAAATACGAAGTACGCTATTTTTTTGAACGCGGCAAACGGTATCGTGTTAAAAGAATCTGGAATAAATTTTTCTTTTGTTAAACCTTCGTAAACGCGATGATCCGCCAAGGCATCACTTTTTTCGGTTTTCTTCTGATAGAGACCGGAAAAGGACCGTTTTTGCGCATTGGGGATTTCGTAATTGTGGTAATCGTAACGTTTTTCGTTTCTGGTCGTTTTTTTACTATATACATTTTCATTGGTCATGGCACTGTGCGGTTTATAACGATTGCCAGATTTGGAGTCAAAGGTCATCTCTACTGCCACGTACACCACAGATAAAAACACGCTAAATGAAAAGGAAATGGTACAGAGATTTACTCCCATCAACAAAACCAAGGTACAATTCTCTGCGATTTTCCGCCATGAATGTGGCCAAAAAATGTACACGAGCCCCGATAAAACGAAAGTGACTAGGGTAAAAAAAATCGTGACAACCACTGCGCCCTTAATAGCTCCCCAAGTCAACTTGGCAAATAAACCTGACAGTCTGTGGTTTTCATAGTGCATGGAGGCAACAAGTATAATATGCGCAAAATTGGCCATTAGCATCGCCGCATAGACCGCACCCAGAACTCCTCTTGTTGGTATGATAAATTCTTTTATAACCGGGAGCGACATTAACAAACCGAGAGAAACACCAAAGGCAAAAACATGTCGCCAATTTTTATAATACGCCACAAAAAGAATGATAATTGCAATGATATATTTAATCGACATATTCATTCACTCGAAAAAGAAAACCCAAATTATTTTTCGTCACAACGGCGCATCAAGCGCAGCCCGACAAAATCAACACGCTTAGAGGGATGAAAACCGCGACGCGAAGCGCTACGCATTAAAGATTCCTGAACCAGACTCCAGCTCCCACTGCGGATGGAAATCAAGTATCCTTTCGTCATTAGTGGATCTTTTTGCACTTGATTTAGCTGCTGGTACGGTCCGTAATAATCGCGATTCCACTCCCAAACATTGCCCATCATATCATGGAGTAAAAAAGGATTTTGCCCCAAACTACCCACGGGAGCTAAAAGATAAAATCCGTCACTCACTCTTTGTTGAATGCGAAACGATATTTGGCTGAGTAATTGATCGGCAAGATTTGCATGTTTACCGACCAGGCCAATATCGTTTCCCCAATAAAAAATGGAAGTAGTACCTGCGCGACAAGAGTATTCCCACTGTGCCTCAGTGGGCAAATGAAAACTTTTTCCCAATTTTGGCAACAATTTACGGCGAATATCTTCATATGAAACAAAGACAATCGGATGTTGTCGGTGGACTCGTAAGTCTTGCTGTAGAGGATTTTCTCCCGTGACATCCTTCCATTGTTCGCATGTCACCTCGTATTTACCCAGCCAAAAACATTTACTAATCAGGACTTTATGTTGTTGTTCTTGATTACTTCTTCCTCTTTCAAAATAAGGAGATCCCATAAAAAATAGCCCTGGAGGTATCAGCATCATTCGCATGTTCACACGGCGTAAAACAAAATCTTTCTCTACAGGTAAATTATGTTGCTGTGCATACCATTTTTGGTATTCTCCTGCGTATTGTACTTGCTGAGGATGTCTTAGGTTTTTCCACACTAATTGAGTGAAATCAA
This sequence comes from Candidatus Uabimicrobium amorphum, assembly GCF_009002475.1. Classification (GTDB taxonomy): domain Bacteria; phylum Planctomycetota; class Uabimicrobiia; order Uabimicrobiales; family Uabimicrobiaceae; genus Uabimicrobium; species Uabimicrobium amorphum. Next base: position 5,916,124 of record NZ_AP019860.1, on the reverse strand, counting down.
AATATTTTTGTTTCTCATTCCAACATTTGTCCCATATTTTTGCAGGCAAGGGCATCTTAGTTTGCGTTTCGATTTTAACAGAGGCACTCCTCGTAGTATTTTGCTTCTCCTCATTGCCAAGCGCTGCAAAATTTTGCACAACGAACATTAGGATAACTCCGATGAAAGCACCACTTAGTAGGGCGATCATCCATGCCGCATAATTGGATTTAGGTTTCTGTTGATCTTTATATTTATTCAATCGCCTACGCGTAGTGTGTGTACTTGTTTTTGTCGCAGGTGGAGAGTCCATTTGCGGAACATAACGCGTCACAAGATCACTATCGCGAACTTTTATTTTCACCGCGTGTAGGGAGTGAAGTAACTGTGGATTTACCGCGGTAATATGAAAACTACTCATTCTCTGTGTGGCATGCTGTAATTTTTGGTGCAACTCTTCAAATATATGCGCCATCTGTCCAGCGCTTTGCCATCGACAATTAGAGTCTTTCTCCATAGCTTTTGCGACAACACGGGAGACTTCTTCATACAGCCACCTTGGCTCTAAGTGCACAGCATCTTTAATTTCAAGAGGGGAAAACGAATTGATGGCAAAAAAGCATTCAAAAATCCCTTTACGGTCAAAAGGCGAATGACAAGTATCTGTGAAAAGTTGATAAAGAACAGTCCCCACAGAAAAGATATCACTTGTGGCGGTAATTTTGCCTTTTGTTTGCTCAGGACTAAGATACATCGCCGTCCCCAACACCTGTCCGTCGAGAGTCAGATGATTTTCGCCCATCTGTTTTATATTTTTACCGATACCAAGATCCAGTATCTTGGTAAGACCTTTGGCACTATTGATCATTATATTTGCCGGTTTTATATCGCGATGTATGATACCCGCGGTATTTAGAACTTCGATTCCACGACAAATTTTATTGGCAATGGCGAGTTTGTCACTAAGATTTAGAGGAGCTTTTTTCAAAAGTGTCTCTTCCAGCGACGCTCCCTCTACATATTCAATAATCATATGCAGGTAACCATTTTCTTCAAAAAACTCATATGCACGTATGAGGTTTTCATGGTTGATGATAGAAAGAAGTTTATATTCACGTATAAAACGATCGCGATGAGACTGGTTTCCAGATGATCTTATACTTTTAATAGCAACAACTTTATTCGACCGCGTATCAATCGCTTGATAAACGTTTCCCATAGCACCACTACCGAGCTCTTGCATAATACGATAACTACGTATTGTGGCTTGACGCGGAGACATTTCTTGTAAGGATCGTGTTTTTACATTTTCAATAAAAGAATCTGGTAATCGATGTTCGTCCATATAAATTCAACCTAATGCGTATGTGAGTGCGAATGTGCATGTGTATGTGAGTGCTTACGCTCATCAAAAACAAGAGCCTTATTATTCGTACAACCATACTCCGCCTGCAAAGTAACATGGTGGATATTAAATTCATCACGCAATATATTTTCCACTTCACGGATATGCTTGCAAACTTCGCTAAGTTTTAAATCTTCTTCAAAATCAACACGTGCTTCACAATGTATTTCCTGATCGTTAAGTTGCCATAAGTGGAAATGATGAATGCTCGCAATGGCCGGTAGTTTGCAAATTTGTTGTTGTATCTCGTTAAGGTCAATACCTTGTGGAGCGAATTGCATGAGTATTTTAAGTGTTCTTATCACAAGTCCTAGGGAAGAGTATACCAAATAAATAGCGATCAACACGGAGAGTACACTATCTACCCAGTAGACTTGCATGGTGTAAATAGCAACCCCTCCTAGCAACACCGCTACAGAAGTGACCATATCAAAGAATAGGTGCAGAGAAGCGGCCTCGATATTCATATTGTCTTTTGCCTCTTTACGCAACAGCAAAACACTTCCGCCGTTTACCGCAATCCCTAGAATGGCCAAAACAATTACCCATGTAGAATCAATAACAATAGGATCGTACAAACGCTCAAAAGCCTCTTTCACAAGAAAAAGTGCAACACCAATGAGAATAACTGCGTTGATAAACGCGGCCATAATTTCAGCACGTTTGTAACCATAGGTAGTTTCGTGAGTATATTCTCTTTGAGTCAGACGGTTGGCCACATAACTTAAGGCTAAAGAAATAACATCGCTTAAGTTATGCAACGCATCGGAAATGAGCGACAAACTTCCCGAAATAATTCCTCCCACTATCTGCGATAGAGTAATCGCGGTATTGAGAAGAATAGATAGCATTAGCTTTTTGCCTTTTAAATCCGGATGATGGTGGTGACAGTGTCCGTGATGTTGGTGAGCCATGTGTGTCTCCTCTTCAAAGTTTGTCGCAATAACCTAGGTAAAGTATTTCATTGTCAGTTGCAGTAGTTTTCTTCGCGTCGAAGTATAGGGGGGTAGAAACAAACGCGACAAGTTAAATAGCTTTGACTGGTATAAAACTGCACGTTCATGAGAAAAGGCCTTGAAGCCAAACTCGCCGTGGCTACTTCCCACACCGCTGTTGTTTACTCCACCAAATGGGAGATTTGCATGGGAAAAATGAATCATGGTGTTGTTTACCACCGTACCTCCAGCAGTGGTTTGTGCGATGAGATTTTTTATTTGCGATTTGTTATTGCTGAAAATATACATCGCCAGCGGTTTATGATTTGTGTTGATATATTGAACCACTTCTTTGATGTCTTCATATTCCATAATCGGTAGCACCGGACCAAATATTTCTTCTAACATTACGGCATGGTTTGAGTTGACTTCGGACAGAACGGTGGGAGCGATAAAGTTGTCTTCGTCATTTGTTTCGCCGCCACATTCTAACTTAGCCCCTTCGCTAACCGATTCATCAATCAAATGTTTGACGCGTTTGAAGTGTCGATCATTGACAATACGGCAATAGTCCTGATTTTTTTCCAAAGCATCTTGCCCGAAAAAAGTACTTACCGCCGACTTCAATTCATCAATCAATTGCTGCTTTTTGTTTTTCTGCACGAAAATATAATCGGGTGCAATACATGTCTGTCCGTTATTGGTAACTTTCCCCCACATAATGCTTTGTGCAGCACTTTTAACACTTGCCGTTTCATCGACAATTACCGGAGATTTCCCGCCCAATTCTAGCGTTACCGAAGCCAAATTTTTGGCCGCCGCCGCCATGATAATTTTTCCCACCATCGGACTTCCGGTGAAGAAAATATGATGAAATGGTTGCTCTAGGAGTTCCGTCGATACCTCGACACCTCCTTCGACAACAGCGACTTGTTTTTCCTCAAAAATATCGGCGATAAAACTTTTGATAAATGCCGATATGTTCGGCGTTAGCTCCGAAGGTTTTAAAACCACGGTATTTCCAGCGGCAATGGCAGAGACTAGAGGGCCTAAGGTTAAGTTGATCGGATAATTCCAAGGAGAAATGATTAAAACAACTCCTTTGGGTTCATAGTGTAAACGCGCTTTGGTTCCCAGCATGGTAAGGGAAGGAGATACTCTCTTCGGCTTCATCCACTTTTTAACTTGCGAATCGTATGCCGCACTTCGGTAATGACAGGCATGATTTCCGCCAAATCAACTTCCATCTCTCCTTTTTTGTAGTCTTGATAGCATACTTTGTATATTTCGGGGGTTTTTTGATACAGGTGGCGTTCTAATTTTTTTAGTAGTGCAATTCTCTCTTTTGCAGTTGTTTTTTTCATTGTTTCGCTATACTCATTTTGTAAGCGAAAAATACGTTCTATCTCAGACATAGTATTGTCCCTCTAAAATGCTTGCTAAATTTGTCGCTATTTGTCAAACTATAATAAATTATCCACTGAACTTCCAATAAATTATTCCGTCAAAAATATATAGGTTATATATGGTTCGTTATCTTTTACCCCATAGCAGTTTTCCCGATCCCGTGGAGGCAGACGAAAACGGTCTCGTTGCGGTCGGAGGACAATTAACAACAAAAACATTGCTCGAAGCCTACTCAAAAGGTATCTTTCCGTGGTTCAATTATCCACCTATTTTATGGTACTCTCTTTCTCCAAGAATGATTCTCGTCCCGGACGAACTTTATGTTGGGCGCACTTTACGCAGTGCCGTAAAAAAACAAAAATTTCATATAACCCTCGACACTTGTTTTCGCAAGGTCATCGAAGAGTGCGCGAAAAAGAAACGCCCCGGACAATATGGAACATGGATTAACAAGGACATGGTCGCCGCATACTCGCGTTTACATGATGACGGATATGCTCATTCTTGTGAAGCATGGTTAGATGGTAAGTTAGTCGGTGGGCTGTACGGTATATCTTTGGGCAAAGCATTCTATGGCGAATCAATGTTTGCACATGAGAACGACGCTTCAAAGATTGCTTTTGTTCATCTAGTCAAACAATTACAAAAATGGAAATTTCACCTGATCGACTGTCAGATGCATACGGATCATTTACAACGCTTTGGTGCAAAATTATGGGAGCGCGAGGTGTTTGAAAATGCACTGCGTAAAGCTCTCGAATACCCCACCAAACAAGAAAAATGGAAATTTGATTAAACTCCAGGGTTTAGTAAGGTAAATCGATGAAAAAATATATTACACTACTGGTAATACTTTTATCTATATCAGTTCACGCGCAGCACAATCCTTTTTTATATGGACAAAAACAACCATTTGAAGTTTTGGCAATTGCCCATCGTGGTGCAAGTGCTTATGCTCCCGAGAATACAATGGTCGCTTTTAAAAAAGCCATTGCCATGGGGGCACACATGTTTGAGCTCGATACACATGTTTCCAAAGACGGCGTTGTCATTGTGTTTCATGATGACGTTTTGACAAAGTGCACCGATGTCGCAAAAGTGTTTCCAGATCGCGACACATATTTTGTCAACGATTTTACCTACGATGAACTGCAAAAGTTAGACGCGGGTTCTTGGTTTGTAAAGAAAATGGAGAAGATCAATTATACGAAAGAGGAACGTAAACTCATTACCGAGGAAGATGTTGCATTTTATGTCAGTGGCAAGGTAAAAATTCCGCGTTTACAAGATGTACTGAAATTTGCCAAGAAAAATAGTTGCTACGTGAATATAGAGATTAAATCCATCGCACAATTTTACCCTGATATCGCCAAAAAAGTAGTTTCTTTGGTGGAAAAAGAACAAGTCGAGAATCAAGTCATCATCTCATCTTTTGATCATTATGAGATTGTAAAATGCAAAAAATACAATGCCAAGATTGCAACCGCCGCTTTGTGTAGCGCGCGAATTTTTAAACCGGGAACTTATTGCAAATCTATCCAAGCAGATGCGGCAAACCTAAAATTAGTAACATTTGGCTTTCATTCCATACGCTTTCGCAACAACGGACAACTTCCTTTAGAACCAGTACAAAATTCTATAAAAGAGGGTATAAAGACAAATGTATGGACAGTAAATGACCCCAAACAAATGGAAGTTCTCATTCGTTCAGGAGTAAGGGGAATTATATCCGACTATCCCAATCGTATCGTTCGCATAATTAATCATTTGAAAGAGGAGTAGAGATGCGAAAACATTATTTTTTAGTTGCTATGTGCGTTTTCATCGTCTCATGTCAATTGCCCACGGCAAACTATTTACGAGATAACACTTTCCCGAAAAATGACGCAACCAAATTGGCTCTGTCTCCTGTTTTGTTGCCCACATACATTGTCGCGTGTGTTGTCGATATTGCACTTGTCAACCCTGCGCGTGGAACATTGAACGTTCCGAAGGTAAGTAAAACAATTTGGGGATGGCAAAATCGCGAACCATGGCTTGGCTATGGTGTGTTAATGCCTGTCAAAATAATTGGTATTCCACTCGCCGCGATAGGAACAACAGCGATGTCAGAACAATTTATTTATAGTAGTAAGTAAACGTACACTCGTTATACTTGTGTGACGAAGACGCCAATTATCGTAAACTAAGCGCCTTCGTCACCAAGCAATCATTCCAAAAAAGCATGCGTATTCTCGCATGAATTGATCTTTGATAAATTTCGGGTAAATACTTTACAGCCTGGAAAGAGATAAATTCGCCACCGAATTATGCAATGATGCATGATGCCTCCCCAGCATTTTCCCATCCGCTACTAAATTAAAAGACAGTGTGAATTTAGTGATCTTCAATTTATTTACAACAACTCTTTTTGCGCAGGGAATTACTTCCCATAATAGTGTTTTGTCACCATATTTGAGCAAAAGGATTGATTCAGAAGGTTGGGTAAAATAAAACGAACAGCAAGTAGGAATTGGTTTTCCACGTTTGGCAAGAAAAACTTTATTGTCACCGTTAACTTCATTAGAGATTTCAATCCTTAGGTTGTTTTTAAGACGCATGCTAAATCTCCTTAAAATTGCAGTTGATAAATAGTTTTTTGCAATAAAGACTGTAATTGTCTTCCTGTTTTCATATTAACATATATTAAAGTGATACATTTATCAAGTAAAAAAATGAAAAAATAATTACTTATATGACAATTTGTATTCATTTGTGGTGGCTAGTGTAGGTATTCGTTGGTGTGGAAGTGGTTTGGCGTAGGTATTTGTGGGCGGATAAATTTTTTTACTTAGGGGGATCATCCCTGCAAAATCAGGATGTAATACCTTATAATGTAAAACTTACAAGTACATGTCATCCCCATAAAAATGGGGATCCAGCGTTTACAAGTCAATTTTATGTTGCTGGTTTCCCACTTACGCGGGAATGACACATGAGAGCGAACGGTTCTTGGAATTCTGGCAGTTTTAGTTCCCTGCTAGCTCCCGTTCGCATTTTTCGATGGCAAGATGAGTCGGTTGGTCTTGAGGGTCTTGTTCTGCTACTTGATGAAATATTTCTAGGGCCTTTTGCCAGTTTTTTTCATTGTAGGCGAGCATACCGGCGGTATAAAGACGCGCAACTTTTTGTTTTGCGGGTGAGATGTCGTCTTTCTCCGCAATTAGCTCGTAAATCGCCACACACTGAGTTTTTCCTTTCACAACGACAAAGTCGAGAAGGCGCGTTTCGAAATGATCTTTCACCACATGATAAGTACTTTCACCGATCACGATCGTTGTTCCATACACTTTGTTGATCGCTTCTAAGCGACTGGCTAAGTTAACGCTATCTCCCACAGCGGTGTAGTCCATGCGATCATCGCACCCCATATTACCGACAATCGCCTCGCCGGTATTGATACCAATGCGAACTTTCCACTCCACATTGCCTTGCCATTTTTTCGCCAACTTTTGTGTCTGATGTTTGGTAATAAGCGCGGCGCGGCATGCTAGAATCGCATGATCTTGTACATCGTGAGGTGCTCCCCAAAACGCCATCACGGCATCTCCAATAAACTTGTCGACTGTTCCTTGGTAACCGTGAATCGTATTGCTCGCCATATCGAGATACTCGCTTAGATGTTGTAATAAATCTTCTGTCGACATCGATTCGGCAATAGTTGTAAAACCAACAACATCGGAAAAGAATGTGGTGATATTTTTCTTTTCTCCCCCCAAACAAGCTTCTCTTGATCCGGCTAAAAGATTATGCACCACATCACTTGGCACAAATTTTTTAAAACTTCGTAGTCCGGATTTCATTTTCTCAAAAGCCAAAGTCATGCGATCGACCTCTATAATTCGCGAGCGTGCCATCGTGCCCTTGTTCAATTGTAAATTCTTGACTTTTTCCATCTCGCTCTCAAGTGTCTTGAGAGACGAAGATAAGCGCTTTGAGAAAAACAAGCTAACGATAAGAGCAATCGCGATACTCAAACCAGCAATGACGAAACTAATGATATTTGTCCAGTACACTACTGACATAAAATCATCTTCAGGTGAAATAATGACTATTTTCCAATTCCAGCCCATCTCTTTAGCGAACGGAGCGTACATCGCAATATAGTCCTCGCCACCATGTTCAAACGAAACATTCACGATTTCGTCAGATAGCATTTCATTTGCTTTAAGAAATAGCGATTTGTAGTTGCTTTTTAGCTTTTTCGAAGTGGTGTCTAGGTATTCTTTGAATCTGCTTTTGAGTTTCTTGTTGTTCTTAACTTTGAGTTGTAGCGAAGTATAAAATGTTTGTAGTGTTGGATTGGGAGCATCTTTTGCATGGCACAGTTTGTAAGAAACGGTTCCTTTCATGTCATCGTGGCGTTGCGATATTTTGCGAATATCTTCGCGATCTTTTGCCGGAAGTGCAATCACCTCATCTTTGTGATTCAAGATAAAAGCCTTACCGTTGTTACCGATGCGTAAGTTACCAAGGAAAAACGAAAAACCACTAATACTGATGTCTATTCCCACGACGCCTATCAACTTTTTGTTTTTATCATATACAGGTGTTGAACAAGTAATTCCCGGTGTCTTGTCACTGTAAAAAAGATATACGTCTGTCCAACTAACTTTTTGCGTCTTTGTCGATTCTTGAAACCACGGACGTTTACGTGGATCAAAGGCTGTTTTTAGAGACTCCTTCGCATTAGGGTACTGTTTCGCCCACTGCGGGTTTTCGTGTTCCCATGTACTATAAACAAATTTTGATGTTCGGCGTACTGTCTTTGTACTGAAGGTGTCATCGGGCATGCGTTTGACCATAAAAAAGTCACCATCTACTTTTCCGAAAGTGACCATAGCAAATTGCTTATTTACATGAAGAAGCTGCCGAAAATACTGTAGCAAAATTTTTGGGTTTTGTGTTTGCACCACCTGATTTGCGGTGAGATTCTTGCTTAATTTAGAAGCGGTTTCTGCCGTATACAAGTAATTAACACATTTATCCGCCATATGCAGAGAAATGTTGCGCATCAAATCTTTTAAGATGAATTGTACAGAAATTTTACTGTTAAAATAAAATACTGTAATAAGCATACTAGAACAAAGAATGATAAGGAACAACAATACTACGAGAATACTAGTTCGTATACTGACGCGCATCTTAATTACTCCTTTGGTAATTTTTCTTGATCAAATAAAATAAGGGCCACAGGCAAAATAGTTACCGAGAAAACAAAGCACAAGCTCACTCCTACCCCCACTAAAATTCCCAAGCCAATAAGACCACTGTGGTTGGTAAAAAGCAGTGCCCCAAAACTAACTAAAGTAGTGATGGTTGTCAACAAAATAGCACGTCCTGTCTCACTGATGGTTTTGATGATATCACCATTTTCGCGAAAGCGATGCACAATATGAACCCCGTCATCGATACCAATGCCGAATATAAGCGGGAACGCCGACAACATTAAAATACTAATAGTGACATTGCTCATGCATATAATGCCCATACTAATTATTCCACTAAATACAAGTGGTAGAATGGCAAAAAATAAGTACTTAGGGCTGCGAAAATCCAGAAGCAATATCACCACAAGAACAATAAGTACTGCAGAGAGAATAATCGGAAAGTCGCGCAAACCTCCGGTGACAAATTTTTTGGTAATGACCAACATCCCCGTCGCTTTTCCCGGAGCAATGTTTTGTAGCGCCCTTTCAATTTCATCAATATTGTCAGGATCCAGACTACTATCCTTAGGGTAGGCGAATATTAAAAACTCATCACCGGTATTGCTCTCAAAACGCTCGCGAAAATACCCAGGTAGATTTTGCAAGGTAAGAGGCCTTATATTTGTTGTTAGTTTTTTTATGGTCTTAACCGCTTGCATCGCTTGTTGGGCAATGACAGACTCTAAATATGCCAGATTTTCGCGTACGATGTGATCATTCTTTTGTATGTATCTACGCAGGGAGCGCAACTGACTCTCGATGTCGTTGAGAACCTCCATCGTTTGCGACGAATGAATGAACTCCTTTACCAGAACAACATCTAATTGCATACGCGAAAGAAGTAGAATAATACGCGCCACATCAAACGATGACACCTCATCGCGTCCAGGTACATTACGCGCCCGTAGTTCTTTTACCACTTCGTGAATGCGTTCTATCCTTTTTAAACGTTTGCGCTGTTTGTGCATAGGAGGAATGAGCTGGCTAATCGACATTACTTCGGCAAATACATCGCATTTTTGCAAGCGTTGTGTGAATTCGCGGTCTTCTTCGAGATCACTAGCGGTTACCATCACGAAATCGTTGGTGCGATTAAATTTTGCTTGTACTTTGCGTTTTGTTTCTAACGAGGGAATATTGCGCTGGATAATTTTTTCCAAATTGTATTCCATGCGAAAATGGCGTATCTGGTAGCCAAAAAATAGCAGTGCCACAATAGAAAGTACCAAAAAATTATACGGGTGTCTTTGTATTTGTTGTGCCCACCATGTCAGGAAGCGATTGTCTTTGTATCCGTAATATGCTTTCGTTTTGTTTCCCTTGAGAAGAAGATACAAAATAGCGGGAAAAAACACTACCATGACGATCATACAACTCAAGAGTCCCCACCCTGTGGTAAATCCCAAATGATTCGCCGCTTTATCTTCAGCGACACACATCGCAAAAAAGGCCATGGCCGATGTCACACCACCTGTAATAATTCCACGTCCACTTGTAACCACTGCCTGTTGGATTGCCACCTGATAGTCCAACGTCTTTTTGTATTCCTCATTGATTCGCACCATAATGTGAATGGCAAAATCAACCCCCAAACCAAAAAGAAGTATGGCAAATATCATCGAAGTGATGCTCACAAATCCAATGCCTATTTTCACCATACCAAAAGTCCACACCATGGCCATTAACATGGGAATGGCAACAAGTATCGGTCCCAAGGCAAGTTTCGAAATGTAAAAAAATAGCATGGTCACCATAATGAGAGAGAGAAATGATAGCCATTGAAAGCGATTTAAGGTAAAGGCCTGGTCCTCATATCCGGTGGCCATCATACCACTAAATCCCACTGTAATGCCTGGATATTGATCTACCGTTTCTTGGGTGATTCTCTTTATGTCTTCAAAAAACGATATGCCAAAAGGAACTTCAATCAAATCGACATTTAATCTCATAAAGATAAGCAGCATTTTTTTATCTTGAGAAAAAATATAACCATCGTCGACATCGAGAAACACACGGTTTTCGGCAGAAAATAACGAAGATATTTTTTCCTTCACTTGCGAAGATTGCACATCGCTTCCTTGTGTAACATACATATGCATTACATCAAGCCATGTGCGAAATTGACGTAAATTTTTTTGTATGTCTTGCTCTTTCGGAGCTTGTAACGAATCGAGCTGTAGAGAGTTGAATTGCAACAACGCGTACGTTTTTTCGAGAAGGCCAGGCAGAGACAAGTCGCGATATGTCGCACGTAGTGGGTAATTGTTTTTTTCGAAAAAGTTTGCCAAATCCTCAAGCTGTTGGTTTTGTGTGAGCAGCAAACCGTACTTGCGATAAAAATCTGTGTCGATTTTATAGCGAAAAGAACGTACCACCGACAAAGTACCCGCGTCACGCGCTTGGTCAAACGCTTTTTCCAGCGCGCGAGCAAATTTTTTGGATTGTTGAGGATTGTCACTCTCCACAGCAATCAGTAGGTCTGAAGATGCCCCAAATTTTGCTGTAACTTTTTTAAAGCGATTGAGTTCCTCGTCTTCCGGCATGATCGCCAAAAAACTCAAATTGATTTCGAGAGTTGCGGCAAGAGAACCAAGGACAATAGTTAGTATCCCACAGATCAGAAAAATTTTCTTGTACTGCGTTGTGGTGTAACCGGCGATAGTGTGCAATAATTTTTGATACATTTTTCATCCAGTTACCAAGGATAAAAGGGAACTAAGGTCTGTTTGGCGAAGTAATTGGTGTTTGCGTCTAACTTTACATAACCGTGCGTGCCAATTAAAGAGGCGTAATCTCCAGAGCCAGCGGTTGGACAAGGATCTGCCACGAGTTGCCCTTGTATATTTTCAATTTTCACCGGCAAAAAATACGTCAAATTTTTGCGAAAATTAAAATCCGACTTCAGTACCGCAAAAGAAGGGCGTTGGGGTAAGGAGCAACACTTATTCAAGTATGGTACGACATAATGGCGAAAATTAGTGATGGCGGTCACGGGATTTCCCGGTATGGCAAATACTGGTTTATTTGTGGTGGTATGAACTCCAAATGTCAGTGGTTTTCCTGGACGCTGTTGTACACGGCGAAATTTTAACTCCACTCCCAAAGAATCTAAAACTTCGGGAACATAGTCATATTTACCTTTGGACACTCCGCCACTTAAAATAAGAACATCGAAATCCTGGAGAATGTCTCGCAGTTTGTTATGCAATTGCTCTTTGTCGTCTTTGAGGTGGAAGATCATTGTTTGATCAAAACCGTGTTTGTGTAAGCCACTCTCTATCGCATATGTATTTGACATGCGTATTTGATAGGGCGCAACTTGCGCATCTACCGCAACAAGTTCGTCTCCTGTGGCGATAATCGCAATTCTTGGTATGCGGTACACTTCCACTTCGTATTTGCCCACCGAAGCAATCACGGAAATATGATGCGCTTCGATTCGTTGTCCCTCAGAAATCAGTTTACTTCCACTTTTGTAGTCACTTGCTTGTTGATGCACATTGGTCATTTCTTGCAACTGAATTTCTTCCACAACATGGGCTATGTTGTTCTCTATCTTTAAGTACTCGACTGGAATAACGCAATCACAACCTGTCGGTAAGACGGCACCGGTCATAATTTCCCAACAGCCTTCGCTATTTTGCAAAGAAACACAAGGAGAACCAGCTCCTTGTGTTCCTTCAATCACAAAGCTTTTTTGCCCTTTGTGCCATGCGCTAAGAGCAATCGCAATTCCATCCATCGCCACGCGGTGGAAAGGCGGAAGATCGCGATCGGCAACAATGTCTTCCGCCAAAACTCTACCATAACTTTTGTCAAAAACGCACAACTCTTTGGGAAATTCGTTTACCTGTGCAATAATTGTTTCAAAAGCTTCTTTTACACTAATCATATTTCCCTACTTTTTGGTAAATAAATAATGATTTACCATCCATTCGTGTCCCTTGTTGTAAGCGAACAATTCCGAACACGCCATAAAGAAAGTACGCCAATACACCCACCACTTACGCGCATTTTCTTTGCCATACGTTTCTTCTAAGATGGGATAAATTACCGACTTTTGAGTGGTCATCTTTTCCAGCCACGCTTCTAAAGTTTTTGAGTAGTGTCTTCCGTCAATCAACCAATGATTTTTCACCACTAAATCATCGTTAAAGTAAAAAAACAGGTGATTTGATGGCATAATACCTCCGGTAAAAAAGTACTTTGCCATCCAATCGGTTTCATCATTTACTTCAAACAAATATGTATATTTATGGTGGGCAAAAATATGAACAAATAATTTGCCGTCGTCGACAAGCCAATGATTAATTTTTGCAAGAAGTTGTTGATAATTGCGCATGTGCTCAAACATCTCTACAGACACAACGCGATCAAACTTTTCCTCTGTTTCAAAATGCGTTACATCTGCGGTGATCACTTCCACATTATTGAGATTTTTTTTCTGTAACTTGGCGTCGATAAATTGCTTCTGTGGTGCAGAATTCGAGACAGCAGTGATTTTTGCATTGGGATATTTTTCCGCCATGTAAGTGGTCAAGGACCCCCAACCACAACCGAGTTCTAGAATTTTTTGCCCATCTTGCAGTTGCGCACGTGACACGCTCAATTCGAGCATCTCTTTCTCAGAACCTGCAAGATCATTAGAGTTCTTCCAATATCCAGAACTGTACTTCAAGTATGGACCAAGAACTTTTTCAAAAAATACCGGTGGTAGTTCATAGTGCTGCTCGTTGGCTTTATCTGCCTCGACAGCAATGGCGTCTTTACGCAGTAGTTCTACCATTTTGGTAAACGCATCCTGCTCATCATCAAGCCATTCACTATACAACGAATCTAAGCGCATTTTCAATAAATTGCGGATTCCTTTGCGGATCGCCGCATCAGGTAAAACATTTTTTTCTAACAGTTTTAACGTGAACATTGCTAAACCAATCTAGTTGCCTTTTGTCATGTTGTTGAGAACAATTTCTACAGTATATCCTTTCAGGACGTCTTTTTGTTTGAGCATTACATTACGTGGGCTAAACCAAAATTCCCAACTTCGTCCTTGCGATTTTAGCAAAGTATTGTAAATGCTTTTTCCCTTAAATTTGAAAGGAGTACCACGTCTTTTCAAAAACGAAAGTTGTGAAACGGTTCCATCTTCGGGGTTAATCAAATTGTATTGTTTACGATGCTTAAAAGAAACGCCCAAGTTCCAAGCATTGTTTGTCGAAACAGGCGCCACAGTCGTCAATGCTCTACCGTCTAGTGTTCCCACCATTTTTCCACCTTGACGTTTTAACTTCAACACAATCTTTGTTCCATTTTTCACGGTATAGGTTTTCATCGATTGTAACTGACCATTTTTCCATATTTCTTCGCATTGGTGCTCGTAGGTTACCGTAAAAAACAGTAGCGCGCGAAAGGAAAACTTAATACTCGATTTCATCAATACCGAACCATCACCTCGAGGGGTAACAACCATTTTTTGCCAGCCGCTTAGGTTACTCTCTACATAAACTTTGTAGTCATAGGTTCCGGCCAAATTCACAAATTGTTGCTGTGCAATTTGGTCTACGGATTGATTTTTAACTACCATGCGTACAGGTTTTTCGCCTTCCATTTTTGTTGCCACTAAGTTGCCACTTAAAATGAAAACCATGAGAAAAGTTACAAAGTAATACATAATATTGCCTTCCTAAATAAGTTGAAATTCTACGCATTAAAGACCTTTTCAATTGTATCACAAACTTTACAAAGTGTCATCGGAGTTTTTTTGTGATAGCATCATTCCCAAATTAAATAACGCGCTAAGTAAAACAAGTTGTAGGAGTAAGCTAGCTATATTTAAAATATATGAGTATTGAAATCCTACTTGATCGAGAAACCGATAGCCTATTTGCACTGCAATTCTTCCGAGCAGAAAGATCATAAAAAGAAGTTTCGCCGGACAATCCGGCCATTGAGAAACAATTAACACTCCCAAAATAGGAATCACAAGCCACATAATCTGCAATAAAGAAACAAAATCCGCTCCCATATTTTACTCCCAAACAACAAAATCAATGAAAAATGTTTATAAATACCAAGATCTTCTGGTATAACGGAAGGGGATTATAACAAATATAAACAGCACAAAATATTGAAAAACAATGAGAAATAAGCGAGTGGAATATATTTATATTTTGCGACATAGAAGTAGCAAAAACCTATATTTTTGCTAAAAAAATCGTGCATCGGTTACTTACGCATATACCTCAGTTTTAAATTCTTGCAATTCGCGCTTCTCTTTCACTCTCTTTTTTTTCATAAAAAAGGCAATTGCCATGATAACAATGCTCCAAAAGCCACAGACACAACAAAAAATTGTAAAAGTCACCAAACTGTTCATATAAGCTCTAAGGAATGCAAGAATAATAAGTAAAGGAAAAATGTCAAATATAGGAAATAAGTATGTGTTTTTCTGAAAAAGTAATTTTCTCTTTTCAGCGCTTTGTGGAAGTTCTACATTTTTTGCAAATAATGTCAGATCCGAGTAATAGATTTTGTCGAGAACAGTGTCTTCAAAAGAACAATAACGCAAGTCCGTTACTTCACGAGGAGAAAAATTGGCCTGCTGCAAATCACAATTCTCAAAGGACGTATCTTTTAAATTACCGCAAAATAATGCTTTGTGCAAACGACAGCGGATAAATTTTGTTTTTGCAAACGATGTATAGGTAAATAATGGTCTTTTGAATAAGGACTTGCTGTTAAAATTACAATCAATGAAAGTTGTTCCCTCAAGTATACAACTGGAGAAATCAACGCTTCCGAGTTGACAATTTATAAAAGTGCAATCAGACAAATCGCTATGAGCCAATTTCAATTTGCGACAGAGAGCATCACTCAAGTTTTCAAATACTCGACCACGAAAATTTTTTCGCGATATCTGCCAATATTTATACCATCGTAGGCTTGCAACAAACGCTGCAAAAAAACCCAAAGCAAACATAAACATCACAATTTTTGCTTTGACAAGAGCATCGGCATAACCAATATCACTAGGAGCATAGGTTTTGCCATTTATAGTAATAGTCAAGGTTTCATGAAGGTGCATTGTCAAAGAAAGTACGACAAATGCAATGCAAATAAATAAAGTAAAGATGAGCATGACTATATTTGTATAACCAGGGGCATTTGAATCTGTTAACTGGTATTTCAATCGTGACTCCTTAACAAAATGAATACGTGGACTAAGTAGTAACGACGAAGACGACACAGGTGTTTGTTTTTTCATACACAAGTCTGTATTTTTAGTCTACAAAAACCTTACAGGAAATAATTATGGATGAAAAATTTTATAAAAGTAGTGATCTAACCAAGGAAAAACTCCGACAAATGCTTGCCAAAAGTAACCATCCGGCCTCCGTGCGTTTCATGATCATGTACATATTGTTTCTGGTAACCTCAGCTCTAGTCGTCGTGTGTTGGACACGTAGTTGGTGGGAGTTAACAATTGCTTTTATAGGGTACGCGGTTGTGGGGTGTAGCCTTTTTGCATGTGAACATGAAACGGTTCACAACACCGCCTTCAAGTCGCGTTCACTAAATCGTTTCGCTGCTTTTCTTTGTGGAATTGGACATTTATATGCCCCGACAGCATTTCGTGAATTACATTTTACGCATCACCGTCATACACACATACCAGGTAAAGACCCAGAAATTTCTCTTGGCGGCAAACCAGCTCCTTCTGTAGTGGCAAACTTACCCATGTACTTGGGATGGCTATCGGGTTTTCCATTGCTGCTTTTCAAACTCAACATGCTCGTAAGCGGCACGCTGGGAATGCCAGAGTTTCTGCGCCGCATGCTATTTCCGTTCATCAATCAAAAAGTACGCAAGCAACTCGCACTCGAAAGCATGTTTATTTTGGGTGTACACATAGGAGTTGTATTCTTCGCTATTTTCGTTCATCCTGGTTTTTGGGGAATTCTTATTGGGCAGGTAATTGCACATTGTGTACTGGCGAACTATTTAATCCTAGAGCACAACGGTCTACCTCATGAAGGAAACATATTGCAAAAAACGCGAAGTATACAAACCAACCGCTTCATAAAACTCGTGATGTGGAATATGCCGTATCACGCAGAGCACCATGCCTATCCAGGAGTTCCCTTTCACGCGTTACCACAATTAAGTCGCGAAATCTCTAACGAACTCGTCCACAAACAAGATGGTCATTTTCGCTTTCACCTCAAAATGCTAAAGGGAGAATTCTGTATGAAGGAATGAATGAGTTACAGTGGAGAAATGACAATGTATAGCGAAAATCTTTCGCATAGTTATTGTTTTGCTTTTGACACAGAAGATTTTATTCTTTTATGAAAAACTTGCATAAAAATAAAAACTCCTGGTAGAATGTATGTTAGAAGCCACTATTTAAAGTGGAAATGCACCTAATTTCTCATCACAAATCAGCGTGTAAACTTTCATGCCATACAATCGTAGTTCTGTGATGAAAAAATGATGTACATCTGGATGGTAAACAATGGCACCAAATAATTATCGTTTAAGAGCATGTGATTTGGCTTTTTCCCCGCGTGGACATCTGTTGTATGCTGCAACGCGTGGAAATATAGAGCGCCTTAGTTGGCCAGACCTTAAAGTCCAATTTACATGGCCTGCTCCCTTAGGATGGTATAACTTACAGCGACAACTCGCGATATCCCTCGATGGCTATATTGCGGTTTCGAATTGGGGAAGTGATATTGCTGTTTTAACACCTAACTGGGAAGTAAAGCACTACTTGACACTGGCGGATAACGAACAGTTTGTAATAAGCGATTCTCTCCAAGAAAATCCTGGCGAATTTGAAAGCAACAAAATACTGAAGTTACACTTCGACGGAAAACAAAATTTATGGATATTCACTACGGATAATTTTTTATATTGTTTTGATATTAGCAGCAATAAATGTTTGCCGATTTTCCAAAATAAAATAGCCGACTCTATTTCGAATGCTTGCATTTTACCCCAACAGAAGAGTGTTGTATATATCAGTGGGTATCGTGGCGAAGCACACGCTTATCATTGGGATTCTAACAGCACAACACGACTTTCTTATGAAAAAGAATCCTCCTCTTACCATGGTGAAACATATAAATACGAAACACTTTACGGCATTATTTCCCTCCAAGTAAATATGGAAAACACCTACATGATTTTTTCCTCAAAAACCCCACATATGATGGTTGCCGCACTACAAGACAATAAATGTTACCCGAAAGATGTGATTTTCTGCGAGCAAAAGAGTAGCCCTGCTTGGCGTTTAAAATGTCCAAGTCGTACCATGGCTCACGCTTTTCATCCACATCAAGAAATCATCGTTTCGACCAACATTGCCGGAGATTTATTGTGCATTGATCAACGCAAAGGCCACATATTAAAGAGTTCTTCCAAAGCTTATTTTCCAGGCTACCCCAAAGATGCCAGTTATTGGGTAGATCGTTTAGAAATCCAAGTAGAGGTCAATACACATCAAGAAATTTCCATCGAACATCGCAATCCACAAGGACCAGCAGCGGAAATGGAGAGATACGACAAAATCATTGCCGTCAATGGCGAGAAAGTCAACGGCTTCCACGACTTTTTCCTACAAATAGAAAACAGTGATCGCCATTGCTACATTCAAATAATACGAGATGAGTCGTTAACGGAAATAAAAGCGGACTTAGATATTTCGTCCTATGAATAGTAGCGTGTTTTCTGGAACTACAAAACAAAATGGTTTTGCAATTTTGACCGTAAGTAATAATTGAACAACACTTTACACGACCAAATTGTACAATTCCAACAGCAAGTTGAAGTAGTTTCATTTTGATAAAACAACAGCGAGCTGTTGGGCACGATTATCAAGGAGAGTATTATGGACAATAAAATTATTTTTTTACCGCTCTTTGCACAGGTGGCATTGACGGGAATGGTTTGGCTGTGGATGTATGTTACACGGCTCAAGGAAATATACGTAAAGAAAATCAATGTTCAAGACTTGGCGGATTCTGCGGCAAAACGCGATCTTCTGAAAAAAGTTTCAGGTCCTTCGGATAATTTTATCAATCTATTCGAAATGCCGGTGTTGTTTTATGTCGCCATTTTTGTGATATACAACACCGGTATTGTTAGTTCACTGTATATTACTCTTGCTTTTTGTTTTGTGGGACTTCGTTTTGTTCACAGTGCAATACAAGGTACATATAATCGCATCAAACACCGTTTTGCTTTTTATCTACTTAGTTCTCTGTCCCTATGGACTATGTGGGTCATCATCATCGTGGAAATTGTGTCTACTATGGAGTTTTGATTATTTTGTACACATAAATTTCGTGTATTTCGCGTGTGTAGCCAGGATAAAAACCTTTTGGCATACCCAAGACAATGCGTTTTCCGCGATTAAAGTGCATTAATAGTTCATTGGTTGTGGGGTCAACGGCGAGGCCTTCTGCTTCTCCGGGAAATTTTATGTCATCGAAGGTCTTTTCCATTGTGACGCTAGCCGTATTATTTTTATGAAGCACAACGCGATACAAATGATCCCACTGTTGTTTTTCGGCATCACCATCATCTGCGGAAAGGTATAAATTTCCTTTGTAGTAAAATATTCCTTGTTGCCATTGTGGTGCTGGGTTTAGGCGTACCTTGCGCAGATAGTTTCCGGTTGTGAGATCGTATTCGTATATATGGTTTCCACTTTCCCCCCCTACCCACGAACACATCCACACCGTTTTTCGGTCACGATCAACACAAATACCGCTTACTTCTTCTTGTCCAGAGGAGGCGTCAAATTTGAAGGTGCGTTTAAATTTCAACGTTTTTGCATCGTGAATAGCGATTTGAATATCCTTGCCCTTACCATCCATAAAATACTCGGCACTGATAAACAATTCACCATGGAAAACGTCAATGTCCCCGATGTGATTACAAGGAATTTTGTAGCTGGCAAATGGTGTTGTGTTTTTGGCAACGAGTTTGCCATTTTTATCGTATTTGTATAGTGATTTACTACCACTCACAAAGTAATGTTGCCCATCCGTGGCGACACCTTGACGCCCGTCTACTTCCAAACAGCGCAGTAACTTATATTTTGTTTGCTCTGCACCGATACAGCACATAAAAATACATAACCACAACATATTTCTCATCATAGTGTCCTAACTCAGTAAAGAAAGTTATCTTGTTTAGAGTGTATAATAATCATAATCAAATTATACTATGAAAGACCAGAAATAGGTGCGCCTTTTTCGCGTAAATCATCTTCTATTTCTTCAAAACAAGTTTTGTAGTGATAGAAAGGTATTTTCGGATACAAATGGTGTATTAAGTGATAATTATGTCCAAGGAAAAGGGCATTGAGTCCTGGAAAAAGAATAATCCGCGAATCCATAAAACGTTGTTGAACTTGGTGCGGATGGTGCGGTAACCAGTCAAAGACCAATGCGAGAAAAGCACTCGAAAGTATGACCGGAATTAACCATAGTACACAAAAAACGTATATGTATCCAAGAGCATAAGGAACAAGTATCATCGTAGCGATGGCAAAAGTAGCAATGACATTTGCGCGCCACGAACATATGGCTTTTGGGGATTCTCCAAGAATAGCTCCCCCTAAATTACTAAAGTAGTGAAAAAAAATTGTCAAGCAACGCAGAGCAACTTTCCACCACTTATCCGCTGCCACCCAGTAATCGGGATCTTCATGAGGATTGTTCGTAACCCCATGATGACGAAGATGAATACGGCGAAACACTGAAAAAGGTACAAGAAAAAATCCAGAGAATACCCAACCCAAAGCGGGGTTAAGCCACTTCCATCTCTTGTGACTACCATGAATATTCCCATGAGAGGCTTCGTGAGCGACAGAAAACGACAGATATAGTAATATGGTATGCCACACACCTAAGTAAATCCATAAATGAGGGTTATTGGTGGCGAAAACAGTCGAAACACCAAAACCAAGTAAGATAAAAAGCGCTAGAAAAAGAGTTGGCCATGCGAAATGATTTGTGTACTTTCGCCATACGTTATTATTTATTGTCGCCATATTACATCTCCTTAATGATTCGCGTCTTTGTCAAAATAGGGAGGTAAACCAACGATGGTCAACAAGTGGTTCAAAATTTCGATATATTCTTCATGGGAGATACGTGGTAGCAAATGTTGACACCCGATGTAGCAAGTGTAGATAAGCTTTGCGTTTTTCTTGTTGTAGATTTTGTCGTCACTTATGCTATGTAGATATGTTTCTAAAAACTGTATGCGCATATCATCCACTTGTTGTTGAAAATGATGTACGGCTTCATTTTGTGAAGCCCAAACGCGGATAGCCATTTCCACTTTTTGTGGAATTACCAATACTTTTCGAATTAACTCGTGAGCTCGTAGTGTCGGAGCGTCTATTTTTTCAATACTACTTATGATCTCTGTTGTATATCTTTGGCTCCAATATTCCAATAAGCCATGAATATATTTTTTGCGACTCGTAAAGTGATGATAAAAAGAACCCTTTGTCATTTGTAATTTCTGACAGAGACAATCAATCGTAAGCTGCTTCTCTCCGCTTTCACCTAAAATATCAATACCCACTTCGAACCAATGTTTTTTTGTTTTTTTCATGACATCCTCAAAAACATACTATACGGTATGGTACGTTTTATAGCATATTTTTGTCAATGCAGCAATAAAAAAAGAGGAAAGTTGATGCGTCAACTGCGGAATGGTAGCGTTTAGAGGAAAAGTGATGTGTAAAAAAATCGGCTGCCATCCGTAAAATTAGCATGGCAGCCACAAATTTCAAAATAAACTACGTTAACCTACATCTTAGAAATCATCATAGTCGTCATCAAAGTCTGCTGGTTCAAAGATAATAACTCCCTTACTATACACCTTCGACTCCACAGCAACTTCATTATCTTCACATGTTTCTTCAACACGTGCAATAATATCGTCAATTGATTGGCGATTCAGTAACCATTTTACGCGAAAGGTAAAATAGTCTGATCCTGCTCCTTGTGAACCAGGAAGAATTTTCATTGCTGGTCTACGGCCGAATTTCATATCGGCAATCGCGTCCATAATGCGACGTTTCTTGCTACCCAAGTTCACAAATTTTAGTTCGTACACGTTATCTGGTAATACTGTTTTACGACTGCGAACCTGCGCACGAATCTTTTTGTACGCCACAAGAGCTACGTTCTTAATTGCCTGTTGCATCGCACCTTTTCTCCCGCGGTATTGTATCGCAACGGGCTTTGCTGTTTTCCCTGAAGTAATTTGAAATTTCCACAATTCCTGTGCTGTTTGTTGCCATACACCACGGCAACGCATTGTCGCATAAACCATATTGCCAGCATATGGATCACGTACGATTCGTGTTTCGACATCCAAATAAATCAAAAGATTTACCTGATTAAACTTTCTTGCGACATATGCCGAAGGATCTGCCCCCGCGCTCAGTCCTAACATTTGTGCTTCTTTTTTCATCAAACGATCTATCGCACGTAAATCGCGAATTACCATGTCTTGACCTAGCTTGTCTTGTAAAGTGTCAAACATGACATCTTTATCACTATGAAAACTGCCTCTTTCCGCGATAAGAGCCACGCGCATGCCTTTCAATTTTGAGCGTGTCTTGTCAAATAAATAGCGAATGTCTTTTAATAACTTATCTTCTTTTATGCGAACGCGTATCGTAATTTGACGTCGGTTAAATCTTTTCACTATCTGTGGTTTATCCGCGGAACCAATAGTGTACTCGCGCCAATTTTCTGCTAGGTGTTGTTCAATTTCATTCTCATGCGCTTCAAAATCACTACTATCATAATTTTTCTTTAAATACTGCAACATTGCTTTACGCCATGCTCTTGCAATTGCTCCGCGAGGTATACTACCTTTTCCTGTAACCACATACCAATTTCCATCGTCATAGTTTTCGACGGGCTTTTGACGTTCTTGCAACTGACGACGTAATTCGTTGATGGTCGCAGAAAGCATCTTATTTTGTTGCAACAATGCGTCGCGCTCTTTTTGCAAATCAGAATAGCTTTGCGATTGTGAATTGTAACGATTATTGGCATCATTTATTTGTTGTAGATAACCTTGCTTTTCACTACGTAGCTTGTTAACAATCGCCAATAAATCTTCGTTATCGCGCTTTGCCTGCGAGCAACGGTTATTTGAATCTTCGTATTTTGTTTTGTACATCTGCACTTCTTTGCGTAACCTCTGGATTTCCACTAATAGCGCCGCATTTTCACGCTGGCTTTGATCGCATCGGTTCTGTGCTTGATTGTACTTATTTTGATAATTTGCGCTTTGGCGTTTCGTGTTTTCCAATAACGCGTAAGCATCTTGTAATTTCTTATTTAAACTTTGTTGCTGAGCGTTCAAATCTTGTAAGGCTTGTTGCTGTCTTTGCATGTCCGCTACATTTAAATTATAACGTCGTAGCAATTCTTGGTACTGCATTTTGTATTTGAGACTATAGGCTAACAATGCTTTTATCTTCTTATTCATACTTTGGAAAAAAATCATTTGCGATTTTTCTTCCGCATTGAGTGTTTTCCAAATATTTTTTACTTTTGCGTGTAGTTGCGTATCTTGCTGTAATAAAATTTCAATTTGTTTCTCTTCATATTTTTCTTCTACCAACTGTGACCAGGTAAAAGAACTAAAAATTAAAATAAGACCAATTAAAAATCTCATAGTTTTGTTCCTTTATAGAGCCTTACGGTAAGATTTTGAATACCTTAGTACGAAAGTGCCATTACAAAGAATAGCATCTGTTTGTCCATAACGAACGAGTGGAATTCTCATAATATTATGATGTGATTTTTGTGGTATGACAAATGGTAAAATAGATTTTTATGAATTATCGCGTAGAGCTTCATCAATAAGGCGTGCGCCTTCAAGCAAAATAGAGGTAATAGGAGCATCTATCTCATCTTCGATATCAACATCCTGGTAGTAAAAGGCAAACTTTCCGCCTTGCCAAGTCAGTGCATTGTAGATCGCCTCTTCGTTGACAAAATCAACGCCTTCGCTTTCGGCTTTAAATATTTCACCTTTTACGACATACGCTTGCACTTTTTCGGTTTTATCGACATTGTCTAAGATAAGTATGCCGGTTTTTCGTTCGAGATTGATCATCGAAAGTACAGAAGAAAGACCGATTTGCATTAGACTGCCACTAAGGATTGTATGAACAACTGGCATTTTACTTTCGGTTTCGCTCTCTTCAAAGTTGTCGATGAGAACGAGGTCGTCTTCTTCGTAAGCAGGTTCCTCGGTATTGTCAACTTCAAACTCATCAATCGACATAAACTCATCGCTGTCGGCAATGTATTCATCGACAATATTATTTTGTCGTGCTGGTGTGTTGTACATACCGGTATTTTCGAATTTTTCGCGAAATGCACGTGATTTTTTAAGAACTTCAATGGTGGTTGCAATAAGTTTTTTGGGGGAGAATGGTTTCGAAATATATGCGTCAGCGCCGAGGCGAAAGCCTTGTAGTTCATCTTTGGGATCATTTTCAACAGATAGGAAAATGACAGGTATCAGGGAGAACATTGGGTTAGCTCGCAACATGCGGATTAGTTGCCAACCCGTCATCCGCGGCATGTTTACATCTAAAATAACCAAATTGGGTTTTTCTTCGCGAATTTTATCCAACGCTTCTTGTCCATCACGAGCTTCTACAACGACACAACCGTCGCGTTCTAATATTTTTTTTAGAGCCAAACGAATGATGGGATCATCATCGACTGTCATTATACTCAATGGGGACATAGTTTTTACTCTTCATCTTCCAATTTGTACATTAGTGTTATTCAGACTTTAAATATGGCCAACTCTGCGAATATACCATAGCGGTACTTTTTTGCAAGCTATTTTTTGATGTAAAGCTTTATAGGAAAATAGACTATTTCGTTTTTTTCCTGGTCCGCGATTTTTTCTTCGTGGTGAAATGCTTTTTATACGACTTGTGGCTGTCCATAATTACTTTCAAAGCTTCTTCTTTACCGCGAAAGTCATCAACAATAACTTTTTTATCCTCTAGAATTTTATAATCTTCAAAAAAGCGCTTAAGTTCGCGCATGCGGTGAACGGGTAGATCTTCAAGGTTGTCGTATGTACAGTATTCGGGATCATGTTGGTGAACAGCGATAATCTTATCATCGGCCTCGCCTTCATCTAACATATTCATCAAACCTATCGGTTTCGCAATAAGCATCGATAGAGGATGAACTGGTTCTTGTCCGAGGACTAAGATATCAAGTGGATCCTTGTCTTCGCAATATGTTTGTGGAATAAAGCCGTAGTTTGCAGGGTAATGGATGGAACTGTACAGAACGCGGTCAACCTTAATAATGCCTGTTGTTTTCTCTAACTCATATTTGTTCTTTGATCCCTTGGGAACCTCGATAATGGCATTTATTAAAAGAGGGCTTTCTTCACCAATGGGAATATCATGCCAAGGATGCATAGTATCTTTCTAAATATAGGTAAAAAAACATAGGGCTGTCATCATTGCAAATAATAGACACCGTATTCTCTATGAAAATTTTTGGATCTCGCACTCGAATAACGCAGTACTCTAAATGATGACACCATCTAGTGACTTTTACAAAAAAATAGCGTGGTTTTTGCCGTATAGTTTACATCACCATGCAGCAAAAATCACGCTATTTTTTATGCCTTAGCCAAACAAAGTCTACTACGCAGATACAAATTTTTTAGTCAAAAGCATATGACAAAAATTCATTTAGCGCTATGTTGTAGGAGTATTTCCATGACGTTTTCAGAAAATTTTTCGTCATTCGCCTTCCAACATTGCTAGTTGTGAGTCTTTCCAGTTGGTTAAATCTCTGGTGAATTAACTCTTTGCGCAATACTTTTTTGAAAGATTTCCACGCAATATTCAAAGCTACTTTTTTCAATTTTGCCAAAGTAAATTTTTTCGACTCTTGTTCAGCAATTTTTACAAATGTGTAACCTGTTGCACGACCAAACAATACTTTACCCGATTGGCTGATCAACTTAGAGTTTCCAAGGGTGTATATCGTGTGTAAATAGTCCACTGCATCCCAAACCGCCAAACCAAATTCTGCCCATGTAGGTTTGGAACCATACCAGAAATAGTTCATGGTTGTTTTTACTAAGTCAGGCATTAAATCTTTTGATCCCTGGAAACTTGGTATACCATACTCATCAAATGAAAATTTGTTGAGATAGTGTTTTCCACGATCATAGCCATCTGATAACAATAGATTTATTGCTTCACTTCTACGTGCACTGTATGTAGCGAGTAGTAAACCGTTTGATGAATATTTATCGATAATACTCTCGATTTGAAGTCGTTTTTCTTCTTGCTTTGCATAATCAAACAATAGCTTTAAAGGAGCGACCCCGTAACGGTTTAAAAAACGGCATAGAAACGTTTTGTGTCGTGGATAGTAGTGATAAATTAAAGCCGCAGGAAGATAGTCCCCCATACGCGCAATTAATTCTTTCCCTTCCTCAACTTCAGAACATAGAGCAAAGGCAAAACTATCGACAAACGTGTAGTTCAGTACGCCTTCTCGGTTTAACGACTTCACTTGTTGCGTCACAGATGTAATCCACATTTCGTCTGTAGGATCTTGGACATGTGACGCCAGATAGTGCCCGTTAGCATTTAAAAAATCTAATGCGGAAACAA
Organism: Candidatus Uabimicrobium amorphum; assembly: GCF_009002475.1. GTDB lineage: Bacteria > Planctomycetota > Uabimicrobiia > Uabimicrobiales > Uabimicrobiaceae > Uabimicrobium > Uabimicrobium amorphum. The sequence continues at coordinate 5,889,427 of NZ_AP019860.1, read as the reverse complement.
TTCCCATTGTCTCGACAAGTCTTTGGTACAATCTCGGGAAACGTACGGCAGTACGCCAGCCAACAATAGATGACTTGTTGTAAGCTTCAACGAAACTTTTGCCACCTATTTGGAGTTCCCTCAAAACTTCGCGTCTTTCTCCTGGCTTGTAAAAAGTGGCGATAGATGCCACGACATCGCCGTATTTGTCCATTGCGGCGATACCATCTTCTTTTGTTTCCAGCAAGAAAAACGCTGCATGTGGTTTTTCTTGAATCGCCTTGCGAACAACAGGAGATGCTTCACTATACAACTCGACCAGTCTCGATGCCAAATACGCAGAATTGGCTTCTAGATCCGTGATTAAGTGTTCTTTAGACTGCGAGTTTGAACGTAGTAACAATCCCAAAAGCTTTGGCTTATGTTGATATTTTCTCAATTTTTGGGCATAGGCTTTTAAAAAGTCAGCATTATGACTCGTCGCCTTGAAAAATTTCACCGCTTCTGCTGCACTTGTTTTTGTCGACAAGTAGTGAAAGTAACCAGGAAAAACTTCCATGGTGTATATCGCAGCAACGGGATCTTCGCTTAACGCCTCTATCGCAAAAAATCCTTGCCTCTGAGAATAATATTCCGTTAACTTGGGATATTTTCTGTAGACATGCTTGATTAAATTTTCTTTGTTGGCATTTTTGTGTATTATTTTTTGGATATCTCTGGGAATAGGTGTTTCGCTTGTAACAACTGTTCCGAAAAACATGCAAAAAAGTGCTAGAGCAGTAATTGTATTTTTTAGAGAGCAAATCGCGCGTATCATATAAAACCTCCTTTGGCATAAGAGTTATATGCTAAAATTAGGATACACAGTAAAATCGTATCTCACGATTTATCCTATATTTAGCTACATATATTATACGATGTGATCCGCGCAATTCGCAATTTTTTTTTATTTTGTTACCAAAATAGCGACAAAAAGCTATATGCTAATCTAAGTCTTCCAAGTACTCACTTTCCTTTTTGCGTTGCTTTTTGGTCTTTTTCTTCATGCTTTTCTTACTTTTGCGTTTCTTTTTGGTCTTTTTCTTACCTTTTTTTGTACGAGACTTCTTTTTGGCTTTTTTGCTTTTTCCTTTTGATTTCCCAGTACTCTTCTTGTTCTTCGCTTTATTTTTAGAGATCTTTGAACTATGTTGTGCTTTTTGCGTTTTTAAAGTTGTGGGGAGTAAGTATTTGGTGTCGTTAAACATATAAATCTTACCTTTTATTTTATATCGCGAAAACAAATCGATGCTTTTGCTCAATTTTTCTAAAAGAGGCGACTCCAGTAACACGAACCATTTACCATAATCATCTCCGACGCCTTTTACAATATAACGATCCCCATAGAAATGTATATTTCCGTCTACTTCGGTAACTTTACCTGAATTTTGCTGTGCATATCCAAAACACAATGTAGACAGTACGAGAACCAATATTATTTTTTTCATAAACAAATCCTTATAGAGTTTAAGTTGGTATTGAGATAATTTCTGTTAAAAGCAACCATCATGCCAAACCAAAACCCAAAAACTTAAGCGTATAAAAATGAACAACTTACAAAAAAATCCATTTTAGAGGCACACAAAAATGTGAGAAAGTTATTGCTCTTATATTTTTTTTTTGTGCACGTTACTGCAAGTGATATAATAAGATGACTCGGAAAAGTGGTCTACACCACAAAAAAGCATGGAGGGCTGTCACTATGAAGTTGACATTTAAAAACAGGGGTGAGGAACAGTCTCACACTCTAGGAAAAGAACCAACAACTATTGGTCGTTCCGAAAACAACGTTATTCACCTAGACGATAATAGTTGCTCGCGAAACCATTGTATAATAGAGTATCGCGATAAAAGTTATCAGATTGTAGATTTACGTAGTTACAATGGAATTAAAGTAAATGGCGAAAAAGTAACCTCACATACCTTAGGGCATGGTGATGTAATCACGGTTGGAAAAACGGTGATGAAAGTTATTGATAATTTTCTGTTCGCCAGTGATTGTAGCATCACAGCAACACATGCACGCAAAATACAAAATGAAAGTTTTTTTACCGAATTGACAAAGTGGCGCGAAATTCCATACGCAACTCATTTTGTGGTAGGGCTTTTAGTATTGTTTTCTCTATCGTTATTTGTGAGAGTTCGCGAAAATTTCGATTACTACAGTCACAGTGTTGCGAAATACAAGGAAATTCTTGCACAAGACCTTGAAACAGAAGTGGCCATCAAAAAATTTGAAGAAATTGTCGAAGTTGTACCAGGAACATCATTGGCCAAGGCCATTCAACTAACAATTGAACGTCTAAAACAAAAAGAAACTTACTTTGCCAACGCCAATGAAGCGATCAACTCTGTTCGTAAAGCCTACGAGACAGGAAGCTACTCTCCACAAAAATATATGTATGTACTAGAAGATTTGAATAAAATCTATTCGGAGCCAGAGATTGCGACCGTGGTCAAAGCGGAATTGGTTAAAGCAAAAAATGACTATGAAGCAGAAATCGCCAGCGTTTTCGAAGGAGTAAAAAGTTCGGCGCAACTTAAACTAGAACAGGGCAATTTTCAAGCGGCCTTAAAGTACTATAAAAATTTCTCCCGAGACTACCCCATAAAGCGTTGGCAAGACAAAGTAGATTTTGAAATCACCAAAACATATGCGCTGCAACGCGAAGATTGGGTTGCCTTTAACGAAAGAATAGATTATCTACAAAGCAAAAATCGCTTTCTGGAAGCGCGTATGCAGGTATTAATGAAATACGAAAACTATTTGAATACCCCTCTAGCCAACGAAGTACAAACACTGCTTACTTCCTTACAGAAAAACAAAAGCCAAGAGGTTGTTGCTGTTACGGTGAAAAAAAGCTCTTATATTCCCAACATCGCCAGTTTTTTAAATAAGTACGACGTCAAAAAACTTATCAAAAACGACGAGTGGACTAAAATCATTAAAGAGCTAGCCAAATTGCGCAATGAAACACAAAATAGTAAAACGCGCGCAGTTATTGAACAATACGCGAAAGACTTTAAAAGCCTAGCGCGCTTACAAAACAACTTTTTCGCTTCGTGGAAAGACATAAAAGACTTTACCATTCCTATGGCCAACAAAGAAGCATTTGTTCGCGACATACAAGGGAAAACCCTTATTCTTGGTTTACGTGGTGAGTTAGGAACAATACATTTTAAATGGGGAAGTTTACCTGCAGAGGCAAAGTTGTCGGCGTTACGAAAACTTCCTTTTGATAAAAGCAATGCTTTTGGCCTAGCGAGTTTATGTATGGTTTCAGGTCTAGAAGACAGCGTCCACGAAATCTTAATTGCGATACTGGATAGTTTTCCGAGTAGCAAGACAAAAGTAGATAGTTTTTTCTCGCGTTGGACGGGTGTCGAAATTCCCAAACCAGATGGCTTTATCGTTTTTCGCGATTTACTGATTCACCCGAAAGAAAAAACCTTAGTAGAGTACCGTGAAGAAGTCAAAAAGTTTTGTCGTTCACAAATCACCAACCCTAGCAGAGATTTTGACGGTGAATTACAGACAATACACAGAAAAATTAACCGCGTTTCCAATTTGGAAATCAAGGATACTCTACTCATTGCCTTGGGAGAAAATCTATTTTCGACCCGCCAAAAACTAATGCAAAAAGTACAGAACAGCTTCGATTTTGCCGCAGTAAAGTATTTGCAGCAACTCAAACAAGAATTGGAAAAAAGACGTAAACACGCATTAGAACTCATTTTCGATGAAAAAACATATCCTGCGGATGAAACAAAAGGTGCGGCAGCACAGCCAGATGTTGATAAACGCGTAGCCGCCGTACGCGAAATATGGGATACCCCTTCCAAGGGAATAGAAAAACTGTCTCCAAGAATACTGAAAAGCAAAAAGATCATCTCGCAAATAGATTCGTTTTTAACCAAAAAATATCCAGACATGTACTCGATTGCGCAAGAAGATCGACTAGAATCGCTCAATTCGTTTATTGATGGTCGTCTTGATATAAAAAATTATGCGGAAAATCCGCGAGAGCAACAACGTATCAAAGACAGCTTGAAAGTCATGCAAGAAAACGATAACGGCACAAATGACGCCACATCCACCGAGAGAAGACAAGTAGCGATCACCAACGCCTATCGTCACATGATGGGGCGTGTTGCTGTCAAAATCAATAGTTCACTAACTGTTGCTGCACGAAAGCACAGTGGTCACTTGCGTGCCAACAAAATTTTTGCCCACGTAGTACCTGGAGAACCGGAAGGCGAAACACCAGCACAAAGAGCTAGAAACGCCGGATACACAGGTAGTGGGGTTGGAGAAAATATTTATATGGGGCGTACTTCGCCTCAAGAAGCACACAATGGTTGGGTTCACAGCGCAGGCCACCATCGCAATATTCTCAATCCACGCTGGAGAGCGATGGGTTCTGGACAATCAAGCAATTATTGGACACAAAAATTTGGAAATCAATAACAAATGAGACGCTTTTCAACAGTTAAAGGTATTACTTTGATAGAACTTATGGTCGTTATGGCCATAATTTCTATCGTACTTGGCGCAAGCAGTGCTTTTTTTACGCAGTTCAATAAACGCCTTGCGGTTCAAGGAGCAGCATTTGAGATTCGCAATGTATTGCGTTCGTGCAAGAACTACGCCGCCGAATCGCAGAACAAAAGCACGGTTCGCGTTGTAGAGGACGCTGTTATCCTACAAGGAAGTCGTTTGCTGGGCTGCTGGCATTTAGAAAAAATCAATCAGTCCACAAGCGATGGCTTTGGAGGACAAATTTCCATCGAAGGCGGTGAGATCGTTCCTGGTAAAGTAGGAAGTGCCGTATCGCTAAAGAAAATTGGACAAGTAAATTGCGGTAGTGTACAAGCACTGGGTTTGAACAATGGATTTATTATCTCTTTCTGGTGTTTCTTTTACACCGGGCAAACCGGAAATCGCACGATCTTTTCTTTAGGGGAAAATGGTAGTTTACAGTTAACTCCACAGCATACCATCGTTTTTAACTGGGGAGAAGAAAGTATACAAACCCCCGAATCCATACCTCTTTTTGAATGGGTACAATTAAAAATACGCTGCGATGGTGAAAAATCCTCGATTTTTGTCAATAATATCGAAGAAAAATCGCTAACATTTACCGATTTTATTCCCATAGAACATTATGATGCCGAATTGATTTTTGCGGAAGATGCACAGTTTAAACTAGATGAAATTGTGGTCGAAACACTGGTAGAGCTTGAACGTTACACTCTACCAGAAAATATAGTTTTCGGACCACGAACGACCCCGATTGTATTTGACGAAGCAGGAAAACTGCATCCACTCTATCACCAAGGAAACGCAAGCATTACTGTTATCGAACAGGGTACAGAAAAGCAATTCACTGTTAGAGCTTCTTTGATGGGACAATTAAAAATAGAGGAAAAAACCGAGGAGCAGTAATCATGGAGAGCACTTTATCCGCCACCGAGATCATTCACTATTTCCAAGAAAGTGTAAAACACGAACACATTTTTCACGCCTCATTGTTTATGGGAAGTGATCGTTTCTTACTCGAAAATACTCTCCAGCAAGTCATTGAGAAAATCTTCAGTCCCGAAACAGAAAATAGTAACATACGCCAAAAAGTCGCCGAAAAAATTCATCCAGACGTGATGGAAATTTCCGCAGAAGACAAAAAAAACATTTCCATCGATAAAATACGCAAAGTCATTGAAAACGCCGTCATAAAACCATGGGAAGCGAAGTATCGCATTTTTGTTATTTACAATATAGAACGCATGAGCATTGAGGCCGCCAATTCTCTTCTAAAAATATTAGAAGAACCTCCGGGACATGCTCTGTTTCTTCTCACCGCAGAAAATATTTATAGCGTGCCCGACACCATTCTCTCGCGTTGCCAAATGTTCAAGCTCCACAGTTTAGGAATAAAAAATACTTGCGAAACACTGGTGAACACTCACCAAATTCCTATTCATCGTGCCCAAGTGGCGGCACAACTCTCCGATGGTAATCTACAAAGTGCTCTAAGTATACTGGAGAATGATTGGCAAGTTCGCGATAGTTTAATTCAAATTCCCTTACGCAATCGCGATCCTATTTCCATATCCGAAGCGATCATGTCTTTTTGTGCCAAAGGCGAAGAAGGACGACAACAAACCAAGAAATGGATTGCGTTTTTGTGTAGTGTTGTACGCGATATGATGCTCGTTAAACTAGCCGGTGAGCAAATAAACACACAAATCATCAACAGCGACTTTTCCAAAGAATTGCAAAGAGCAACGGTAAACTACACCCATTACGAAATAACAACTTTTTTGGATTTTCTACTTCAGTGCTTGCACATGACAGAAAGAAATGTTTCCGTAGCACTCATTTGGGAAAACATCTGCATGTTTCCGCACAAAAATGAGAGGTAATAAAATCCCTACTTGAGTTCGATCATTGAATACAGAAAGGAGAGCAAGTTTTTTAACTTGTGATACGAAATGATAAAACAAATCGCAATTATTTTCTCTCTACTACTGGTTTTTTGTTATGCCGAAAGCAAAAGACTTTACATTAGTTCTATAGAAGTCTCCGCCAAAAAGCCCAACGGAAAATCTTGGGATTTTACCGGAAAAAAACCCGACGTTCGCATAGAAGTCTTACAACAAAAAAACGGCAAGTGGAAAAAGACTTTCACAAGTGCGCTATTCAAAAACACCACGAATATCGACCAGGTCATCAATACCAATATAGACGTTGATCATGGCAGCAAGGTAAAAATTAAAGTTGTCGACGTCGATAGTTTCCAAAACGATGTCATTGGAGAATACGAAGTTACCGTAACAGATGAAAAGACCCATACGGTAAATTTTTTCAGTGTCAAATCGCTATCGTACTTTTTTTCGCCGTATAAAACTTTCCTAGAGCATCAAAATGCCCTAAAGAAAAAAGCATCACAAAACGCACAGGTAGAAAGTTTACGAAAACAAATCGCCGAATTACGTGCAGAAAATGAGCGTTTACAACTACAACAACAAAGCTCGTCCTCTTCCGACGACAAATGGAAACAACAGTATGAAGCAAAACTCCGTGACTATAATACCCTGCTAAGCGAAAAATCGCGTTGGCAACAACAAAGTGCCAACTGGAAACGCCAATACGAAGACAAACAGCGCGAGTACAACGCTTTACAAAGTCAACAACCCCAGCAACAAAACACCACAAAATGGCAAACTCTGTACCAAGAAAAATCACAAGAGTACAACACTCTACAAAGTGAAAAATCGCGTTGGCAGCAACAAAGTGCCAACTGGAAACGCCAATACGAAGATAAAGAGCGCCAATACAACGCTCTACAAAGTCAAAAATCGCACTGGCAACAACAAAGCACAAAGTGGAAACAACAATACGAAGACAAACTACGCGAATACAATACTGTGCAAAATGAAAAATCGCGTTGGAAGAGACAATACGAAGACTTAAAAAAATCGTCCTTGGCCAATAACAATACAACTTCGAATAACACGACCGCGTCAAACAACAATACAACGAACAACTCTGACACAAATACTTCGAGAACCATCACCGCAGCGGAAAAACAAGCACGAACAAAATTAGACTCCATTTTTCGTTGGGCAAAATACGCCAACGGTAACCCCAACAAGCTGATGAACTACTACAAGCAAGCACAACCATTTGCCGATGTTCTCGCCAAATACCCCGCACAACATAAGGAACACCTAGAAAAATATCGTGCTCTACAAAAAAATGCCGAAGAAGCCCAGGCCGCCAAAATTGCCAAGGACATCAACTACGAACTTCGCAAAGCAAAATACTACCTGGACAAAAACAACGACTGGATCAAATACTACCGCGACAATCCACAACAAATGCAAAAGCTCTCCGACACCGACGCCCAGGGAATTGTCCAACAATTCAACAATAACATTGAACTAGGTAACGAAGCTTTGCAAAAACTCGAAAAGAAGTTTGGCACACATGCGATCATCGAAGCTTACAAAAAACAGTGGTTAACTTCACAAAAAGAAGTACAAACATTTACCAATAGCCTGTCGAATAGTTCCACCATCAATAACCTACAGAAACGCCTAGCGGAACTACAGAAGTCGCTAAACAAGCAAATAAACGGATACAAATCACCGCATTTTTCGCCGCTGAGTTTTGCCCACTACGCCGACGAATTACAAAGACTGCACACCCAATCGCAAAAAGATTTAGGTGCCGCACACAACGTGTCACAAGAGATCAGCAAAGCGCTGTTCTTGGCAAAAAAATGGACAGTAATTGCCTACTGTGATCAAGGAATACTCGCACGAAAGAACAACAATAAGTACTTCATGAAACAAAGTTTTGACAACGCCCAAAAAATTGTCGGCAACAACAAAGAGCTACAACAAATTTTTACTGAAAAAACCGCTTCGTCAAGTAACATTGGTCTTGCAGACGCAGAACTGCGCAAGGTAAAAGAAAAGCTGCTGCAACGCATTGCCGCTGAATCACAAAGACTGTCCCAAGACTTCAATAGCTACGACAGCCATTTTGAGCACATTCGACCCAAAAGACAACAAATACTCGACTCACTAGAATACGAAAAAGGTAAAGCTCTCTCCAACGCACAATTTACGACACTGCAATGGAGTAAAAACGGTTGGTACCTACAACACGATGGCACATTCTATTACACTTGGGATGCTAGTCTATGGAAAAGATTTCGCCAGATAGAGTTAGATCACTACAAAATTTTCAGAGATGTACGCAGCAAAATTTTACAAAAGTACAACATAAAAGACACCGAAGGACGCGTCGACTGGCATTTTCCGGGATTTCACGACGTGAAGTTCATCGCCGTGGTCGAAAAAACCGCGACCTATGTTGCCAAGAAAAACGTCCGCGATGCCTATGGCAGAGTCATTGCCCAAGTAGACCAAGATCCTATACAAGTAGTCAATGTACAAATCATGGGAATCAAGAGCAAATACTTTACCCTATGGTGCGACAACGACTCGCATCGCAATCTGCAAACCGATGATTTGTGGAATAAGTAGGTCCTTTTATCGCAGACGTGCATAAAATAAAGCAATAAGACAACCTAAGACGTGTTATGCCTCTCCCGTGGGAGAGGCATGAGCCTTGTTGCTTTCAGCGAAGCTGAAAGCAACAAGACGATGGTGAGGGCACCAATCGGCAAACGAAACCCTTACCACAAATGACAACCACCAGCAACATAACACGAACGACAATTTCGCAAAAAATATATGGAAATAATCCCCACTGCGCAGTAGAATATAATTTTAAGCCGTACTTTCACCGTATAAGAGATAAAAAATGGAAGAAGATAGATCCTTATCGAAAAACGAACTAGAAGAAGACCACGAACTAGAAGCCAGTCTGCGACCACTAAGTTTCGACCAATTTGTTGGCCAGACACAGGTTATAAGTAATCTACAAACGTATATAAAAGCCGCCACCTTACGCGAAGAAGTACTCGATCACGTTCTTCTTTCAGGTCCACCAGGCTTGGGAAAAACCACACTAGCACGCATCATCTCCCGAGAACTGGGTGCACAAATCACCATCACCTCCGGACCCGTGCTAAAAATAGCTGGAGACCTAGCGGGAATTCTCACCAATCTCGCCCACGGAGACATCCTATTCATAGACGAAATTCATCGTATGTACCCTGCGGTAGAAGAGTTTCTATACTCGGCAATGGAAGACTTCTCCATTGACATCATGATTGACCAAGGACCAAGTGCGCGCTCCATTAACTTAAAGCTAAAACCATTCACCTTAATAGGTGCGACAACACGCGAAGGCTTACTCACTGCCCCATTTCGTGCACGTTTTCTCATCCATGAAAAGATGTCACTGTATCCTGTAGATGACCTATTCAAGATCATACAACGCAGCGCAAAAATACTTAACTGCTCCATTACCGACCAAGGTGCTATGATGATCGCCAGTCGCTGCCGTGGAACACCTCGCGTTGCCAACCGTTTTCTGCGTCGTATTCGCGACGTGGCCCAAGTGCATACAGAAGACGGCGTTGTCGACGACAAGGTTGCTGCCCAAGGACTCGCGATGTTGGGAGTTGACGAAAGTGGTCTCGACAAGACCGACCGTAGAATACTGCAAACCATCATCGATTACGGAGGTGGACCAGTAGGGTTAAAAACACTAGCGATTGCGGTAGGAGAAGAAGACGATAGCATTGAATCGGTGTATGAACCGTTTTTGATACAAGAGGGCTTTCTACAAAAAACCTCACGTGGTCGTAAGGTCACAATGAAAGCGTATGACGCCATGGGAGTCAAAACCCAACGTCAAGATAGCCTGTTTGATGGCTTTGATAGTTAGCGTTTAAAATATTTGTACCGTTTACAAAACAAAGCGGTACAAATATTCTCTTACGACATCCACGGTATATCACACTCAGGAAGTAACTCCTTCAATTTCTCATTCCACGGCGCGTAATGCTCATCGAGTATTGTTCTCGCCTTTTTTGACATCGGCTTATATGGCTTACGATTTCCCTTAGAGTATTGCCCCTTCACCACCCACAATCCACGAAAGTTTTTTTCGATAAGTGGTGCGTAGTCCAGAGGAGGTAATTCGAGGAACTCTAGCAAATCCTTCATCACCACAAGCGGCTCTTCTTGGAAGTGTTCGAGAAAGATCACAAAAAGATTCTCGCGTGGAAATACATCTAACCATCTCTGCAAATACAACGAATAATAACCTAACCGTACAAGTTGCTCTTGTGGTTTGTTTTCGACGACCTTCATCTTGCGTTTAATCAAAGTAGTGAAATCTTGCTGAGAGCTTTTACTGGCTTCGCGAAATCTGGTGGATTTTTTTCCCATTTGGTATGCGGAGTAGGCGCGGTCTGCGGGGTTTCTTAGTAGTAGTACTAATTTTGCAGAGGGCATCATTTGTTTTACAATTTCGGCGGTGGGTGTTTGGTAGTTTAGGTCGTTGAAATATGCAGGGGATTTTTCAAATGTGTAGAAACGGTGTTTATCAAAATGTTTTTTACCACGTGAGTGCATAAAACACGGTTGTAAAACATAACGAATCCATTCCTGCTCTATGTCAATTACTTCATTGAAAAAATGAAGTTCTTTGTCTGATGCTCTTAGATTGGGATGCATCGATAGCCAAGTATGAAGCTCTCGTGTACCGCACTTTTGCGCTCCGATAATCAAAAAGCTGGGAACGACGTAATACAAATTGCGCTTGTCAATGGGGTACATCACAACAGTGCCCGCATCCAGGTCTTGCAATGTTGTTTCGGGATAGAATACAATTTTCCTCACGATAAACCTCTTTAATCTTGATTATTTTAGCCGCAACCACCAACGTTGGAATGGGCTTTTTATTTTTTTTAAATATTTCAATTGTCATATTTGCGAACGCAATTTTTGTGGGATATACTTTGATGTCTTTTTGCCAAAAAAACATTATAGGAGATAACTATGCTAAGAATAAGTATTCAGAGTCTTCAAAGTGATATTCATCTGATGGTTCTCAACGGTAATATCGATGAAAATACCATTGGTGCGTTGCAAGATAATTTTACTCGGTTATTTAGTGAGAACAAAAACAAAATTATCTGTGATATGAAAAACGTAAAACATATTTCCGCACCGGTTCTAAAAACTTTTTTAGAAAATATAACCACAGCGCGCAATCGTGGGGGTGATATAAAACTGGTTAGCTTGCCACCAGACCTTCAAGGTATTCTACGCTATGCAGGATTCAACGATGACAGCGCTTTGTGTACAGATATACAAACGGCTATTCAACAGTTGCAACAGCCGTCTTACCCTAGCGACCACGTCGAAGATCCTTTTGGTGCCACCATACAAACAAGTCAATCTCCACTAAAACCAGCTTCGGATATTTACGCCCCCACAATCCAAAACAATCAGTCTCCGTTACAACGAAGCTCTTCCATAAGTCCAATGGATGACCCTTATGGCGCCACCATTCAAATGACGGGTTCCCCTTTGCAAAACATAAAACCTTCTCAGGATAAAGCCGATGATCCTTACGAAGCAACCATTCAAATGACAGATTCTCCGTTGGAGAATAGGTTAAAAGCAAAGGAAGAAAAAACTTTACAAGCAGATAAATCCCCTTTGTCGTCTAGTTCTTCGAGCACAAAACCGTCGGAGTCTGCCCCAAAAAAGAAGTCCCGTCGTACAAAAGCATCCGCACCCAAAAAGAAGGCTCCGCCTGCTGCCTCACAACCAACATCTACTCCTTCGCAACCCGCACCTGCTGCCTCACCTCCACCACCAGCGCCTACGTCTCCACCACAAGTTCCCCAAGAATCTGCGGCAAAAGACCAAATACAAGAGGTTGTTGAAACCGAGCTCAAACGCAAATCGACGATACGCTTTTACAACAGAATGTATCCTTTTTGTATTTTCCCACTAAAAGTGATCTTTTCCCAACAAAAAATTCAGAAAATCGTACACAAAAAAATCGCACAGGTAGAGGGGAAAAAAGATGTTGTTGTCTCCAAGGAAAAGCCAATAGTAGAAGTGGTTCCTCACTTTCCAGGTTGCTTGATTGTTCCCTCGCGGAAAAAAGTAGATGTAACCCCCGAAATTTCTCAGGCAAATTTTTCGGTTACCCCTCTCGCCGAAAGTAAAAATCAAAAGGGATACGTTGAGATTTATTACAATGGTGAAGTGATTGATACCGTCGAAGAGCTAAAGTATCACGTAGAAAAGCAAACGATCGCAAAATTTGCGTTGTATATGAGTATTATATCTCCGGTGATCTCCACATCTCTGGACGCTTTTCAGATAGACTTTAATGAAAAGCTACCGATGGCAATCGAATGGTTGTCAAAATTAACACAGCTATTCGGTGGAAAAACCGGCTTTGGACTTGCTTTGGCAGGAGTATTCCTCTTTATTTCCATTGTATTTTATTTTCTTAAAAGACCTCGCGAAGCAAACCCTATTGAAAATATTTTACCCGTAGACTAAACTTCCACAGCTCACTCAGAGTGTCCCTTGCTTTGCAGGAATGGCGCTCTGAGGGAAGAGTCGAATCCTACCAATACTTTCAATCCATCTTACTTTTTGCTGTAGTCAAAAGTAAATTGTTGTAAATAACTCTTCACGCGCGCTTCGTCGCTTTCGTTTAATTTGTCTTTGTAAAATTCAAATGCAAAAGGAACTCGGTACATTACTTTGTATTTGTGAAAAAATAAATAATCAAAAATTTGTCGCGCTATCTTCCACTCACCTAACTTTGCATATAGCCGGCCTACCTTTAGTATATACACCATGTCTTGTTGGAAGATATTGGAGTTCTGCATTCTCACGAGTTTTTTCACCACCGCTAATTTTTTCTCTTCGCTGACCTGCAAATCGTACACGTAAATTTCTGCGATTTGTAAACGCGCTAAATCTCTTTGAAAAATATAGTCCCCAGGTGGCGAAACCGCAATTTTTTGCAATATTTTCAGCGCAGATTGTGTAGCTCCTTGTCCCATTAGTATGCAAGCTTTTTCAAATAAATACTTTGTGTTACCGGGATCGAGTCGCAAAGCATGCTCTATACTTTTCTCCATTTCGCGATAACGTTTTTGCGCAACGCTACTCAGTAACTGATTTAGGTACCTGTAGTAATGTGCTTTGGGAGAATGGGTCGCCAACATATCGACAAATAAATGCAAACGAAACTCCATTGACCGATAAATCGCTCCCGCTAATTCCTTTTTTTCCTTTGTATAAATGACTAAAACTAAATGGAATTGTGACTACCTGGTGCTCCATAGAAACATTTCGCCATCTTCACCAATAGAAATCAAGGCATTCCCATCTGGCGAAAGGCTTCCATGATGAATAGAGGCACGATGTTTTCGCAGGGTTAAAAGTTCTTGAGATTTCCAATGAATAGAATCTTGATGTGCTTTTGCTTCAAAGTCCCATATTCTCACTGCACGATCTCTACTCACAGTGATAATCCTTTCCCCGCGCGCGTCGAAAAAGCAAGCGTTGATGTTGGATTTCGACCCAGAAATATGGCCGAGTGATTTTTTATTCTCGAAATCCCAAACGGCGAAACTAATATCTTGCTTAGCGTCCAAAACATGCGAATCTGCTGTTATCAGTAGCGGTAGGGTTGGGTGAAAATCGGCAAAGTGTATTTTGTAAATATTGTCGCGAAAACTGTGCAGCTCTTTTTTATTTTTGAGATCCCAAATGATAATCTTTTCTGAAGCGGTTATAAATACATTGTTATCGTTGGGGGCAAAGCCACACCAACGTATACCACCTTTGTGACTATGGCGCAATTCAAACTCATTGTTATTTTCAAAATCAAAAATTTTAATGCGTTTGCTGATAGATGCTAGATAACGACCATCGTCGCTAAATGCACAAAAGCGAACGGCTCTTTTATGTGCACCAACCACTTGCGATTCGCCACTATTGACATTCCACAACGTAACTTCATAAACTTTTTTGAGAGCATTGCGCAATAAGTCTGGTCTTTTGTCCGTAGTTGCCACCAAATTTTTATGCGGATGAAATGTGCATTGGTAAAATTGGCGATTTTTCCCCAAGGTTTTATATAATTTTTGTTTATGCCAATCCCATATTTTTAAACCATCGTCTCCTGCCGAGGCAAATAAATGACGATGCTCTGCCGTTTTTGCGAAGTCACCTCTCCGTTCTATTTTTGCGTTGGCCTTTTTCGCTAACATCGCCGGGCGTGATTTTTCATTGATTGACCACAATTTAATCGTATCAGCAGCCGAAATGAAACTCTTATTGTCCGTGCTAAAATCGCAATTGAGTATTCTTTTGGCATGACCATAGTACTTGGCGGTGACAAAAATGTTCGCTTGACTCTCGACTTCCCACAACACGATGTTGGTGTCTCTTCCGCAAGAAAGCATTTGTTTACCATCTTTGGAAAAAGTACAGTGCTCCACCTCTAGTTTATGTACTTTCTCCAACGACCGCACAAAGTTCAGCTTATTTTTTGTCACACTCCACAAATCAATGCTGCCATTTTTTGTCGCCACGACAATCATATTCATAGTAGGGTGAAATACACAGTGATTAATACTACCCGAGTAACGCTTTAAATCCAAACTATAAGAACTTTCGTCTAATAACTGGTACTTACGTGATGTTTTTTTCCACAATATCAGTACATCATCTCGTGTCGCAATAATATACTGTTTATTTTTGCTAAAAGCACAACTGCTAACTTCATAGTCCTCGGTGGAACGTAAACTCTCTTTACCAATACCGGAGTCTTCAACTATTTTTTTGATTTTTTGCAACAGGTCAATGCTTTGTAGTGGTTTGGTACTTTTTGGCGTTGCTTTCCATATCTTTATGCAACAATCATCTCCCCCTGAAACGATCAGTTTATCGTCAGAACTAAAAGATACTTGCCGCACAGCATAGGCGTGTCCTTCATACGTATGAATAATTTTTCCCGTAGCGCTATCAACCAAATATAAATTTTTTGCCGGTTTTCCATACAAACGATTGCGATTCGGGTCTCCTCCATATGTTCCCACAATAATCCATTTGCCATTTTGCGAAAAACTACAGCAGGTAATTTTGTCATTAACTGCTGGAGAATGCCAAACGGGCTTTAATGTGTTGCGCACGTTCCACAGTTCCAAGTAATTGTTATTTGCTGCCACAAACAACCCTTTTTTGGGATGAAATCCGCAATAGTTATACAATGTTTGTCCAAAAGACGTATGCTCTATTTCCAGCGTTTTATATAACCATTTCCATTCCCAATTTTGTTGCCGCTCCTCGTCGCATCTACTCAAAGCCTGACGTGCACCACTAATATTAATGTTTTCGATACGCAGAGCGGCTAAGGCAATGTTGGCATTGTAGATATTTTTTTCCAGGTCGTCATTTTTTCTTTTCAGCTCGTCTTTGTTTGCTTGCAGTTCGTCTTTCTTTGCTTGCAGTTCGTCTTTCTTTACTTGCAATTCGTCTTTCTTTGCTTGTAACTTAATTCTGGCTTTTTCAGAAATTTCGGTTCTTTTCTTTTGTTCTTCAATGTCTTTTCTTGTAATTTCGCGCACGTACAAATAACTAGATAACGAAACGACAAACAGAATTACCAAAAATGAGGAAAACGCCATTATACTGACCGCTTTATTGCGCAAAATCCACTTTTTTAAATAGGTAAGCTGGGTGGGAGAGGAAGCAATAATGGGACGATTTTGTAAATAATTTTCAAGATCTTTTGCCAAAGCATGCGCACTGCGATAACGCTTGGCGACTTTTTTCTCCATGCACTTCAAGGTAATGGCTTCTAATTCACGAGGAATGTCAGGATTCAATTCGCGAGGAGGTACGGGGTCCTTTTGCATAATTTGTACAATGATATTTAATGCCGAAGACCCACTAAAAGGAGCACAGCCTGTAAGAGATTGGTATAGCGTTGCCCCAAGTGAGTAAATATCACTCCCTGGAACCGCTTCTTGGCCATGGGCTTGCTCAGGAGACATGTAAGCGGGTGTCCCCAATATGTCGCCTTCGTGGGAAAGATCACTATCTGCGTCTTTCACCAAACCAAAGTCCATTAAACGCGGCTGTTTTTTTACGTCTAACATAATATTTGAGGGCTTGATATCGCGATGGATGAGATTTTGGCGATGCGCGTTTTGCAGCGCTTGCGCCACTTTGTGCATGATTTTCGCAATCGTAGCAAAATCGAGAGACTTGTCATTTATGTATTCCGTCAAGGTTTTTCCTTCGATGTATTCCATCGTAAAATACTTTTGTGGAAATTCCCCAATATCAAAAATGCGAATTGTATTTGGGTGGTCTAGTTTCGCGACCACCTGTGCTTCTTTCAAAAAACGACGAATTTGGACTTCTGTGGCATGTTTTGCCAAAACCAACTTCAAAGCCACATCACGCCCCAAATTCTCGTCGTATACCTTATAAACAACGCCCATGCCACCGCGCCCAAGTTCTTTTTCTATACGATAACGTCCGGCGAACAAATCGCTATTCTCCAACGCTGACTTGGCATGCGCCGTAGAGGAAATATGACTTGTGGAAACTGGGGTGTTGGGGGAAGGAGAATGAACACTAGCGATCGTTTCTTCCGGAGAGACGTCCACCTCTATTCGCGAAAAGGGCTCTTCTGCATCTCTACCAAAAGAACTGGCTATCGTCTCATTTGCGACCACTTGTCCAGAGTCTGCTATGGTTACATTCGCATTTGAATCCATCTCTATTTTCGAAAAAGGCTCTTCCACACCTCTGCCAAAAGAACTAGCTATCGTCTCATTTGCGACCACTTGTCCAGAGTCTGCTATAGTTACATTTGCGCTCAAAACTTCCGTTCGATCACTCACCGCCACAGTTGCGTTATTGGCCGTTTGCGCGTGCCTGTTTTGCCACGCCGCGACTAATGAAAGAAAAAGTTTCTTTTCCAACGCGGAAAAAACATTTTGCCCCATCAACTCTTGGACACTTTTCTCATAAAAAGTGACAGAGACAACGTTTTCTTCGCCACAAAAAAGTTTCGGTGCATTTCGTTGCTGAGTTGATTTTTGCCATAGACTATTTTTTTGTGGTTCACTAATAAGTCCTCGTTGTTGCGCTTTATTGAGTAAACAATGCTTCACATACAAAAAATAGATATAGTAACTGTCTTGACGAGATATTTTTTGTTGCAAGAATGCGTCGATGTCGAAAGAAGGTGGGATATCCTTGCCGAGATAACCTAGGCTTTGCGCCTGGTATATTAGAGATTGCGTGCGATAATTCATAAAACAACTCCCGTTTTTTTCCGCAAAATGTAAAATTCCATGATAGCATAGTATAAGTTGTTAGACACGAAGAAAAAGCGTGTTACTTTACAAAAGAATTCAAACGTTTTTTGGAAAAGAGAATAAATGGTAGCCCATTTTCACATACCACTGAACTTGCCTCATGCCGGCACTATTGCACAACGCATTCAAACGCTAGTGAGTAGAGAAACTAAGGACAACGAACAACTCCAAGAAATGCAAAAAATTAGTGATAAATTAATGCTGTTGCTTCTACCCTACAAGCGCTACGGTGAAAATCCACCACCACAGCAGGCACAAAAAGTCCGCGAAGAAGCGGCGCAGTTGGCACGCAACCTCGTTGACGAAATTGAATGTAGCGACTGCGGAGCAGATCGTCTTGGGCAATGTATTCGCAATTTGTTTGAATGTTTAGAATTAGGTGAGGAAGGTGCGATCATTTCCCTACGCGCAGGTGAAAACCCCGACTCCGCGCAAAGACCTATATAGCAAAATTTTGTCATCGTTATACAAAAAATTTTGCACAAAAAATGAAGTTTTTTTACCCAGCGCTGTCTATATGTTTAACCGTTGTCAAATTATGTGACATAATACTAGAAGTACATCTATTGTTCACGAACGATCGAAGAAAATCTTTGGTCTGACGAATAGTTAGGAGGTAGCTATGGAACTTTTTATTACTAGCTTACAAGAAGCAAAAGAACTGCTAGAACAAAAACCGAATTTTTATCGTGTGGTTTCCATTTCCAGTCCTCTTGATCCAGTGGATGATTTGGAAAACGCAAAAGAAGTTTTGTATCTGTATTTTGATGATATAGACAAAAGTAGAAAAAAAAGCGCTCTTATACAGCTAAAGACTGTAAGTAAAGAAGACTGTCAAAAAGCCATTGAATTTTTAAACAGCGATGGGCCACTGCTCATTCATTGCCACCACGGAAAAAGTAGATCCACGGCAATAGCCTTGGGATTTCTCTTGCAAAAAAGCAACAACTACCAACAGGCCATTGAAGAATTGTTGCGTTTAAAACCATGGGCAGCACCCAACGAATATATTGTTGAGCTGATGTGCTCTATTTTTAACAGAAGTAACCAATACTCGCAAATATTGAGTTACTTTTACCAAAAAAGAAAAGAACACCTATCTAAATTTTATAAACGTCCACATTGGAAATTTGGATGGATTACCTAGAATCACTTAATACACAAGTTGCTGAACAACTTTCCACATTTTTCATTGTAATCTAAACTCAAAATTGTCACTGGAATATCTGCGAAAAATAGCCACGATAGCTTTTTCATTCTTCCACAACAGGAGGGGAAACGTTACCTTGGTTATCATCCTTGCGATATTCCAGATTTTTTTGCACACTACCGTAAACCCAAAAAGCATTTCAGTTATCGATCTCAATATCCAATAGATAAAGTAGCGACAGGGCTTCTGGAAGAGAAAACTTGGCTTTTTCGATCTTATTCATCGCTATATCGATACGATAATTTTTAGCATGGGAAAAATCGCACTTCGACAAATTTGTTTGCATAAAATGACTCTCCGAAAAATCAGTGTGTGTCAAATTCGACTCACACAGGTTCGCTTCTCGAAAGTCTACATCTTTTGCCACACAGTCTTTTATGGACGTTTTTGGCAAATTCATTCCCAGGAAACTAGAATTACTAATATTACATCGTAGAAATTTTATCGGGCAAGCGAGTGGTATCTTTGGCAATGATATTTCACTCCAATTTACTCCCATTACTTTTGAATCTTCGAACACCACGTCGCAATATGTGCTTTGAGCTACCTTCATCAAACTTAAGTTACATTGCGTAAAATGACAATGAGAAAACTTACACTCCCAAAAAATTTTTTCACTAAAATCACACTGTACAAAATTGCAATCTTCAAACTCTATTGATCGTATTTCTTGTTCCGATACTTCGATATCCTCAAAAGTTTCTTCGTAGTATTCACGTTGCGAAAAAAACATATTCACCTTCCTAATTATTTCCCATTGTTCTATACAATATTGAAAACTTTATGATGTACTCAAGTAACCGCATATTGTATATTGAATTACAGTTGTGGTTGCTCATCGTTTCGCTTACTACTGTGGCTGTCATATTATGCAAAATCAATACTTAAGGCACTACCAAATCATCCGTAAACTCGGCCAAGGAGGAATGGCCATTGTTTACTTAGCTCGCGACACAAAAATTAATCGCTATGTTGCGATTAAAATGATGAATGATGAACAAACTTCCCATGAAAGATTTGTTCGTGAAGCCAAGTACTCTGCCTCGCTCCATCATCCGAATATTGTGAAGATATACGATTTTTTTGTGGTTCAAAATATCCCGTGTATTGTTATGGAGTATGTAGAAGGTCACACATTAAAAGAATATCTCAACACCCACTCGTTATCTGTGCAGCAAAAAGTAAAAATCTTTGATCAAATCCTCCACGCAATTCATTACGCACACCAATGCAAAATTATTCATCGCGATTTAAAACCAAGCAATATAATGATTACCAAAGATGGCTCGCTGCGTATAATGGACTTCGGCTTGGCCAAGAAGTTGAGTCACAACGAAAAAAACCTAACAAAATCGCAACAGGTTATTGGTAGTCTCTTTTACATGTCTCCAGAACAAGTACAAGCACAAAAAAACATGAATCATTTAGTTGATATCTATGCACTGGGAGCAATCTTGTATGAAATGCTAACCGCACAAAAAGTCTTCGATGGACCTACTCCTATTAATATTTTTTATAAAATTGTCCATGAAAAACCGCGTCTTCCCAGTAAAATAAATCCACAAGTGCCCTCCTCATTAGATGCAATATGTATCAACGCTTTACAAAAAAATAAAAATCATCGCTACCAGAGCGCTGATTTATTCTCTCATGACATACAGGCATGGCTACAAGGAAAATCTACTCGAGCAAGTTCACTAAAAAACTTTATAGCATATTACAAAAATGGCCTTGTTGTTTTTTTATCCATTCTCATTTTGACTCCCATTGTTTTTTTAGTATTTACAAAGCAAACAGTGCAAATACCATCCTCGCAAATAACATTTACATTACAAAACAAAATAGACCAATGGATTTACAACGGACTTTACGAAAAGGCCCATGAGGAACTGCTCGCGAGCAAAATAAATGCACGAGAATACCGCGAATATCAACTTTTAATCTACGCGAAATCACAACGTTTTTCTAAATTTGAAATTCTAATAAAAGAGCAAGAAAAACCATTTTCTACTTTGGTATCCATGGCCCTTGGCGAATATCATTTTTTAAAAAACAACTACGAGAAAGCTTTCCCTCTTTTAAAAACCGTAGCTACTTCTGCAAAGAGTAAGGGCGTTCACAAAAAATATTCCTTTTATTACCTTGGACGAATTTATTTCCAAAAACAACAGTACCAACTTGCGCTAGAAAATTTTCGCCTTTGCCAAGAAATACGAAGCAAGTGGCCTTTTCTGGCACATCAAATGCTGCAACTATTTATCGGAAAAAATTATTTCTATTTAAACAAACCGACGTTGGCCATTGAAAGTTTTCAATCGGTTCAAAGTCAACTACAGCACAATGCAGAAATCTACTTTTATACAGCAAAAAGTTACATTCTTCTCAACGATTATAAACGCGCACATCGCAATCTACAAAAAAGTATCGAACTCGATTACGAAAATGCTGACTATCGCATATCCCTAGGAAAACTGTTGGTCAAACAAAAAAAATATAAAGAAGCTGGTGATGTTTTTCTCCAAGTACGCGCTTTGCATCCACTGAACACTAAAGCTTTAAAAGAATTTACCGCAATTGCCAATAAGGACATCAACCTATTGGAAGAACGTTATCTGGCCCTACTCCACGATCTAGAAAATTGGCGTTATGTTCCTACAGAAAACATACGTCATCAGTTATATTCGATACGAGACCAACATAAAAACGACTATTATACCTTGCAGCGATTACTCTCCATTCAAACGCATAGGAAATCAATTTTACATTTAGTGGATAAGATGTCTTCCAAAAATAAAAGTGTATCTCATGCTGCGCGATTGGGTATTCTAACTATGCGCCATACTCCACAAGTGTTGCAGATACTACAACAAAAAAAATACCACAAAATAGCACAAGATGTAAAAAAGATGGCCATTCGCGAACGATACTCTGCGACATGCTATGTCATGGCACAAGCATGTCTATACCCGTACTCAAATATTATCGACGAATTGGATGTCAAAAATGTCGAAAAAATATTGTGTGACCGCCAAGTGGATATTTGGCATCGCTACATCGCAGCTAGGTCATTATTACTTCTCTACCAATTTGAAAAAGTAGAACTTTTTCGCAGGAAAAACGAAGATCAAAATTTGCAAATAGTGTGCTCCAGAGCACTACAGGATTTCGACATCGTTACAGTGCGAAAGCCACAAACTATTGCATTTGCTTCTCACGATCCAAACATAGTGATGATCGCCGCCGGCGCTAGGTCGTTCTTTAAAATAGATATGTCAAAATTACCACCTTCCTTGTTGGATAATACGACGGTCGCGATGGAAATTGCAATGAATTTAAAAAAGAAATATGCTGCGCCCGCCGCAAGAATATTTGCCAAGTACACCGATGAGAAGTATCCACCACACATACGCAAGATAGCATTTCACTATCTGGGAAGAATTATAGGAAGAGCGAAACCACTACAAAAACAATACGCGGGTCTTTGGTTAAAAGCCTTACAGCAACTCGAAAAGCTTCCTCAAGAATTGCAGATTACCATATTGCAAAAACTACCAAGCATTCTTGACGTACCCGAAGGCACAATGAAAAATATTTTGTACACCGCCCACCACCCCTATGTAAAAATAGCTGCGATAGACCGCATGTTACTAGAAAACACAAGCGACGGTATTCTAAGAAAGTACTATCGAGACGAAAAGAATAACCCCATTGTTCGCCTGTATATTTTTTATAAGATATTTCGCAAGGGAATGATAAAGTTACGATTAGAAAACCCCGAATTCCTGATAAAAAGCCAAAATAACTTTTTGCGCAGTTACGGTTATAGCATGTACGCCGCCTGTGGAGGAGAAGTGCTTGACTGGTTGGAAAAAGAGCAGTATTCCAATATACAAGCTCTCATTTTAAAAAATGTAGGAATGATGACTTTACCCATTGCTCGGGATAGACGTAAACCTGTTGACCAAAGAATGGCGATATTAAAAAGATATTTCTCCGCTAAAAATACCAACTTGCGAACTTACGCGTATGGTGGCTACGCATTTCTCGCCAATCTCCAACAACTAAATGAACTTATCGAACAAGTGAGGGGAAAAGATTTCTATGCGCGCAAGGGAATTTCCTTAGCTATTAATCGGCGCATTGAAATGGAGCTTTTAGAAAAATCCGGGGCTTTAAAACTTATTAGCGTATTCCAAGGTTCGCGCGTTGTAGGGGAAGTGCCGTTCCTTGATGAATTCTACAAAAATATCAAAGATAAAAACTACCGTAGGCGCTACAAAGCATGGTTTTTAAAGATCAATAAGTTAAAATATGTCGATGTCGATGATATATTTCGTCAAGCTATGGTTGCAAAGGAAGATGGTAACTATGAACGTGCTATAAAATTAATGCAACAGGCCACCGCTCTTGAGCAAAAAGTGATATTTTATGTTGAACTCGCGGATCTTTATTGGAAACACACCAAAAAAATACCAAGTAATATCATAAATACCTTACAAAAACTTACCAGAGCAAAAGTTATTGTGGCCAGTAGTTATAGTTTACTTTCACAAATACCTCATCCTCAAATCGACAAAGTACTCAAACAAAGTATTCTTTCCCTCACTCCATATGGCAAAGAAAGAAAAAAAGCATGGCGTAATATGATGCTGTACTACAAAAAAAGAGGAAAAAAGAGTCTATTAGTACCCGGAGAGTAGTACTCTAAGATTTCTCTAAAGTACAGTGTTTACAATAGTATGCCATGCCCTCCTGCCGGTGATTAGCCGGCTGTCCTCCCACTGGGAGGACTTACGTATAGCACTTCTTAATAGAAAAAAACGACACGTTAATGCGAGACAAACTCATGCTTATTGACCGAACCAAAATTGCGTTTTTTCAGACAAACGTCGTCCTATTTTGTATAGAGAACAACAAAAAAAACAGTGGCAATAGTTACGATCTGTATAAAATTAATGATGACACTTAATCGATGTAAAAAGTCAAATTTCTTTCCCGCATCGTTGTCACCCTCTTTTTGTAAATCGCGATATTTATTCACAGTGGGAACTAGGTAAAAACGCAGCCATATAAAAATGAGTGCTAAAATTAACGTGGCCAAACTTACATAGAGATGAATAGAAAATGTTAGCAATGAAATTGCAAAACAGGATATCGCCATAACTATATAGTAAACAGGAAAAACCTGTCGTATAAAATGCGCGGCGATCTGACCTTCAAGTTTTATAAAAATTAGTGGTGCCATTACAAAAGAAAAAAAGACCATCCCTCCAAATACAAAGGCAATGGTTATCATAGATATATCTTGTAGGTACGTCATTTTTTTCCTTTTTTACAAAATCCAATAAAAAGTATAATATATAATACATCAACAAATAAAAGAACATTATATTCTACATCACTATTTATGATTTTGTCAGGAAAAATAAAAATGCCTTTGTGAATAGCTGTATTGGTAAAAGCTATGCATCAAATGGATTTACTTCTAACTTAATTTACTCTATAATAAAATTCCATAACAAATTGTATTACATAGGCTTCCTATACGTATTGATGTCAAAAAAATGAAAGATCGCGTACAAAATCAGGCTGGTAAAAATGAAAACACGAAAATTCGGACGATATGTACTTGAAAAGGAACTTGGCCGTGGGGGAATGGGAGTTGTTTATCAAGCGTATGACACCTATCTCAAACGTTTTGTCGCCTTAAAGCTGATCCTTCAAGGAGATGTAAAACGATTTCTCAAAGAGTCCGAAATGATGGCGCAACTCAAACATGAAAATATCATCCAATTCTACGAGTTCAGTAACGAACCTCAGCCTTTTTTTACCATGGAATACGTGGAAGGTACTACCCTTTCCCAAGGCATTAAAGAACGAAAAATAGAGCCGGGTCTTTTAGTTGAGATTATGATACAAGTTTGTAAAGGGCTTGTCGCTGCGCATAAAAAAAACATCATTCATCGCGATTTAAAACCTTCCAATATCTTAGTGACAAGTAGTGGTCGTGCAAAAATTATGGATTTTGGTTTGGCCAAAAGGTTGGAGCAGGATGCGCAACAATTGTCCAAAACCGGGCAAATAGTTGGTACCGTTCTCTACATGCCCATCGAACAAATCGAAGGGCATGTAAATGAAAAAAGTGATATATACTCTTTGGGAGCGACGATGTACGAAGCATTGACGTATCGTACCGTTTTCCAAGGAGCTACGGACATCAATATCATTTTTCAAATTCAAAATAAAATGCCCATTCCGCTACGTGAACTCAACCCAGATATATCTCCCTACTTAGAAGCCATTTGTTTAAAATGCTTATCGAGAAATCCCAATAGGCGTTACCAAAGTGCGCAACAACTCCTGCAAGAGTTGGAAAACTTCAAAAATCATCGTCCGATCATCGCACGACGCTACACTCACATACACGCACTGCGCAATCTAATGTTTACTCATCGCAAACTTTTTGCGGTCATGGGACTTATTATTGCGATGCTCGTGATATTTAGTGGTTATATGATTTCGAAAGAAAGGGCTTTACAACAAACGAACAATGAGCTCAAGCTACTCAACAGTGCCATGATCGAGTTTGTCAAAAACATACAAAAAAGTTCGCACAGCGATATGTTAGTCAATCCAGAAATCATCAAACCTTTGGCAGTGGTTTTTTCACAATCAATACACTTAAAGACAGCAGAAGAGTATATCTTTTTACGTGGTGTTATACTTGGGCAAAGCGTCGATAAAAAGAATATGCGACAAGCAATTATCGATTACACCCAAACCATTCGCCAATACCCGAAAATGGGAGCCAATTATAACAATCGTGGTGCCGTTTATGTCGGGTTAGAAAAGCACGATAGCGCATTAAAAGATTTCGATAAGGCAATAGCTCTCACACCTCATGAGGCAGAATATTATTACAACCGAGGATTTGTATACCACGAATTACACAACTACGAAAAAGCTCTACAAGACTACAAACAAGCCATCGAACTCAACCCGCAGTACTCTAAAGCATATTACAGTAGAGGAAACCTATATAAGTTTCGAAGAGAATACGAAAAAGCAGTGCTAGAGTACAACAAAGTCGTCGCACTCACTCCCAACGATCGCAAAGCTTATTACCAAAGAGGAAATACCTATCGATCCTTAAGACAGTATACAAAAGCAAAATTAGACTACGACAAAACCATCCGACTCGATACAAAAAACCCCGAGGGATATGTTGGCCGCGGAGAGGTATATATTCAATTAGGAAAATATGATAAGGCGCTAAGAGACATTGACACCGCAATATCTCTAGATGCGAAGTATTACGATGCCTATATCGTCAAAGCTTTTTTGTACAAAAGATTGCGCAAATACGAACAAGCAGAGATGAACTACAACAAAGCGATAGCAATGAACCCAGACTCAGGCAAAGCATATATCAACAGGGGTAACATGTATTCCGATTGGAAAAAATACACAAAGGCCCAGCAAGATTATGACAAAGCTAAAATGCTATCCCCGGATGACCCCGTGATTTACTACAACCACGGAAATTTATACAAAAGATGGAAAAAATACGCGGAAGCCAAAAAAAACTACGACAAAGCAATTGCCTTGGACGCGACGTATTCAGAGGCTTATGCCAACAGAGCAAATATTTATTATGCTTGGAAAGACTATAAAAAAGCGCTTGTTGACTACGAGAAAGCCATCATATTAAGTCCTAAAAATATACAAATCTATAGTAATAGAGGGGCCATGTACTGTTCTTTAGAACAATATTCTAAGGCAATGCAAGACTTTGATAAAATTTTATCTATAGACCCCAAAAATGCGAATGCTTATGGCAACAAGGGCATTGTGTGCTATAACAAAAAGAATTACCGCCAAGCGATACGTTTTTGGCAATATGCCCTTCAGCTCGCACCACAAGAAATGAAATTTTTACGCACAAATATCAAATTTGCCAAACGCAAAATGAATAAAAAGTGAGTGTCTAAACCCCTAATTACCAGCTTTTCTCCAATTTACGATGGGTAAATTTCCGCGCATCATTCCCCGAATAATTCGCAACGACGTGACCGTCTCCGACTAAAACATATTTGTAAGTCAAAAGAGAGTCTATGCCTGCCGGTCCTCTAGTGTGTATTTTACCTGTGGCAATACCTACCTCGGCTCCTTTGCCATAACGATAACCATCGCTAAATCGCGTGGACGCATTCCATACGACACTACTAGAATCAACGCGGGTGATAAATGCCAACGCTTTTTCCTTATTCTCGGTAATAATACCATCAGTATGCGCAGAACCACAACGGTTGATAAAATCAATTGCCTCGTTCATATCGCCAACGATTTTTATCGATAGGATCAAATCGTTGTACTCGTAGGTCCAATCCTCTTCACTGGCTTCTTTTATATCGATGTCGTGAGCCTGTAATACAGCAACAACTCTTTGATCACCGCGTAATTCCACGCCTGCATCCAAATATTTTTTTGCCATTTCCGGCAAAAACTGTTCGCTGATTGCTTCGTCTACCAACAAAGTTTCCATGGCATTGCACACCGCAGGGTACTGTACTTTGGCATCAAAACAAATACTGTACGCTTTATTTAAATCGGCATCTTGTGCGACATACTCATGGCAGATACCACTGGCGTGTCCCAAAACAGGTATATTGGTATTTTTTTGAATAAAAGACACAAATTCATTGGAACCTCTAGGAACGATTAAATCGATTAAATCGTCCATCGTTAAAATATTTTTTACATCTTCTCTTGTTTCGATCAACTGCACCAAATCCACAGGTAAATTGTTTTCTCGAAGAGCATCCCTTACGATAGTGGCTAAAATTTGGTTGGAGTTTTGCGCTTCGGTCCCGCCTTTTAAAATGACGGCATTTGCTGATTTTATACACAGGCTACTAATTTGAATAAGTGCGTCTGGTCGCGACTCAAATATAGTACAAATAACTCCAATGGGCACCGTAATTTGAAAAAGCTCTAGGCCACGATCGAGTTCCAAACAACTCAGAGTTTTTCCTACGGGGTTTGCCAGTTCCTCGACGCTTTGTACCCCCACGGCCATGTCTCTAATTTTACTTTCACTTAATTTGAGTCTCTTAAAAAGAGCCTCGGAAATTTCCCCTTTTTCCACGAGAGGCTTTGTTGCTTCGAGATCCTTTTCATTGGCGGCAAGAATTTGCGGTGTTTTTGCAATCAACTCATCCGCGATGCGTTTCAAGGCATTTGATCGTTGCTGTGCTTCGATAGACGCTGTTTTTAAGAATGCCATTTTTGAGGAAGAAACTTTTTGTCGTAAATCGTTCACTTTTTACTCCGGTTTAAAATAAGATCCTGGTATTTTGCCGCGAAAGATGTTTTTTATCACGTTTTTACCCGCTTTACATACAATCACCTGTACGTCATTTGCCAACGCTTTTTTGGCAGCAATCACTTTTGATTTCACCCCCCCTGAACCTAAGGCAGATTTTTCCTCTGTGAAATTGCGAAATTTTTCCAACTGTGCGACATCATTGATAATTTTAGCGTCAGCACTACTGTCGGGATTCTCGGTAAAAATTCCCGATACATTGGTTAAAATAATGAGTAGTTCTGCTTTAAAGTGGATCGCACAAAGAGCTGCCAGTTCATCATTATCTGAAAAGTATCCATCCACATCGAGCTCTTCGGCGGAAATAGGATCGTTTTCGTTGATAATGGGAACCGTATTGAGTTCGATTAATTTCTCCGCGGTATTTTTTAGAGACTGCAAGGCATTTTTATTGGCAAAATTCTGGTGTGTCAACAACAATTGCGCAATGATTTTGTGCCGTGAGGAAAACGCTTTTTCGTATGCATGAATCAATAAATTCTGCCCAATGGCTGCGGTGGCCTGTTGCATTTCTAGTGACAGTTTGCTATCGGTGAGAAAAAGTTTTTCTCTCCCAAATCCTATTGCCCCACTAGACACTAAGATAATTTCCTTGCCTCTGCTTTGCAGCTCCGATATATCCTCTGCTAGATGATTAATCATTTTTGTGTTTGGTGCATCTCCTGCAAACAGGGAAGAAGTGCCAATTTTCACAACGACTCTTTTTATACTTTTAATATCAGACATAATATGGTTTTCTAATCTATATTGGTTTACATGTAAGCAATTTCCCCATATTTTCCGAAAAAATATCAAAAAAGCAAGCTGGTTTTCGAAAAGAAACTTGGTTGAGGAGCTAAAATGCAACTGCTGAATAATCGCTATAAATTTCAAAAAGTACTTGGGCAAGGCGGTATGGGACGCGTTTATTTGTGTATAGATACTCACACCGAAAAGCCAGTTGCCGTAAAAGAGTGCTTTATCAACGACTCCACATCTCAGATGCAAATTCGTCGTGTAAAACGTGAGTTTTACTTTTTGCATAAAATCGATCATCCCAACATTGTGAAAGGTATCGAACGCATCCACCTACATAACCGTTACTTTATTGTCATGGAGTATGTCGCAGGAATTAGTCTAGAAGATTTTATAAAGCAAAAAATTGACGTAAGTCTCAGCAAAAAAATTGAGATTATGCGGCAAATATGTGCCGCTGTTGTCGAATTGAATCGCAATGGTATTATTCACCGCGATTTAAAACCAGCAAATATTATCCTTCATGGCGAAGATTATTGCCCAAAAATACTAGATTTGGGAATTGCCAAAATCATGAACAAAGAGTTGACGACACTGACAAAAACAGGAGGAATTATTGGGACTCCCGCGTATATGAGTCCTGAGCAAGTACGGGGGAAAGTGTCTAAAAATACCGATGTATTTAGTCTCGGAGTAATTTTTTATCAATTTCTTTCTGGAGAAGAACAGTCTCCCTTTTTTTCGGGAAGTCCCATTTCTACTGTGGATAAAATCCTAAAGAAAAAATTACCGTCTTTGGCAAGCATTCAAAGTATCAACGACAAAAGATTCGCGGTGTTATCGCACATCATTGATCGCGCACTAATCAAAAGAAGCGCGACACGTTTGGATTCTACGGCAAAAATGTTAGATGCCATGAACAATCTCGATCGAAATATCGCCATTATTTATGGACATAAACTTATCTCGCTCATCGCAGATCATAAACTGATCGCCACGGTTCTATTGTCCACCACTCTTTTACTTTTCATGTTGATAACGCCTAACATAAAAAAATCAACGGATAAAGTTGCTCAATATATGCAAAAAATACTCCATTTCGACGGTATTAAAAATAGCGAAGAAGTCATTAAACTTGCGAATGCTGTTCTCAAATTAAATCCTCAATTTGCCAAAGCCTATCTCTACCGTGGACGCTCTTATCAAGAAAGCGGTAATTACGATCTTGCAGAAAAAGACTACGACAAAGCCATCGCACTCGCTCCCAAATCACAAGAGGGCTATTACAATCGAGGAGGGCTATTTTGTGATCAAGGGCGATATGAACTCTCTGAAAAAGATCTCAATACCGCTTTACGTCTAAATGAGAATTATACGAATGCATATCAGCGCCGTGGAGTCTTATACCAGGAACAAAAAAAATATAATTTAGCGATCAAAGACTTCAGCAAAGCAATTGCGCTTGATCCACAAAATATACAAACGTATATTCGCAGAAGTAAGTTGTACGATTCCCTGGGAAAGCCCGTACTAGCAATTAAAGATTGTAGTAAAATTATCGAAATTAACCCACAGGATTCGGCGGGGTATGTGCAGCGTGGAAATATGTATTTTATGCAGAAAAAATATTCATTGGCGGAAAAAGATTACGAGAAAACGATAGAGTTGAACCCTTACGAGGTAGGGGCATGTGCCAATATCAATAACCTGTACATAGAACAAGGTAGATATGACTTCGCCGTAAAAAAATACACACGTCGCATAGAAAAAAATCCTCGTGATTATATTACATATCATAATCGAGGGCTTTTGTATTGTATGAAAGGGAAATATCGACTTGCGGAGAGAGATTACACCAAAGCCATCGAAATCAATCCTCGTTATGCCTTTGGATATTGCCAAAGGGCTAACTTATACTTTATCATGCAAAAGTATGATCTGGCCGCAAGAGATTATACCGCAGCGATCAAGACCTATCCGCGATATAAAGGTTTTTACAATATACGCAGCAATCTATATCGTAACCAAGGGCGTTATGATCTTGTGGAAAAGGACTACACCACGATCATTCAATTAAATCCCAAAGATCCGGCCTCCTACCAAACGCGCGGCGACTTGTATCAAGAACTACAAAAATACGATCTTGCGTTGAAAGATTACCATAAAGCTATTCAACTAAGCCGTAAACACATCGGAGCATACTTTCGTCGTGCAGGAATATACGAAAGGCTGCAAAAATATCATTTAGCACTAGAGGATTACACGACGGTCATTACAATAAATCCCAACAACGCCAACGCCTATTATCAAAGAGGAAAAGTACAGCACGCATTAGGTAAACATGCACAAGCGCAACAAGACGAGGACAAAGCTTTCGCTTTAAATCCACGATTGAAAAATCAGCTGCAAAAATAAATAAGGCAACAATCTTCACCTATACACAAAAAAAAATGTAAAAATTTTGTCAGGATTGCAAGTGTTCTCCAATAACAAAGTAGAACATATTTTGTCAGGGACTGACTAGAGCTAGAACTGTGTATAGGAAGATAAACATGAAACGCCGCAAGAAAATAATGAGTAGCTTCATCTCGCTATTGTTACACATCATTGTTATTTATCTGTTTGTATTTTTTTCGCCGCCACAAAAAAAACGTACTTCCCCCGTATATGAAGTTTCTCTTGTGCGTATCAAACGTGTAGCTCCACAAAAACAAAGAAAAAAAGCTGGTGGGGCTAGCGCAGCAAACACCGCACAAAACAAGGTGCAAACGCAAGAGGTGACACATGATGAAAATTGGTTTCCCGTCGCCGCAGCGCAGGAAAAATTTGTCGCTCCTACTCTGAATAAACAAAAACCAAGCAAGCAGTCCAAATTCAAAATGAGCGGCGAAAGACTGACCGCGCCACAAGGCAACATAGCCAAAATTTTACAAAAAGTCCGCGCGCGCAAAACGGGAAATGGTAGTGGTCGAGGCAATGGCGATGGCATCGGCAACGGCAATGCGTTTTTCGATGTCAGTGTGGAAGCGGATAATGTCGTTTACGTGATTGATATTTCGACAAGTATGAATGTCTATCTCGCCGCACAACAACTCAAACAAAGCTACCACAAACTCACCGACCAACACACATTTAACATAATTGCCTTTGCCGGGGAAGTATATTCATGGAAAGATAAATTGCAAAAAGCCACCCAAGAAAACAAACAAGATGCCGACAAATGGTTACAAAACTTAGGCGGAGAAATGATGACCAACTTATACAAAGCGCTAAAAGTTACCTACGAAATGATCGATGAAGACACCACCATCTATTTGGTTACCGATGGTTACACCGTCAAACTACGTTCGCTATTAAATCACATCGGCAGTTGGCAAAAGATAGGCGTTTATACATCTTTAAATATCATTGCTGTCGGACAGCGTATAAATGAGCTCTATTTACAAACTCTCGCCAAACAAAACAATGGAACTTACGTGCGCAAACAAACATCCGTGTGGGGAGAAAGACGATCCCGAACCCAGTTCGGAAAACGTTCTAGGTCCAGGAAGTAAAATTTGTATTCTAAAAAACAAACGAAACGTACCAAACTCTGCTGATAACTAGTTTGAGAACGTTTCGACCAATAAATATTCATACAAAACATATCTACCTCTTTCCTATTCCTAGAATATGGATAATCTTTTTGCGTAAACGGTGTGCGATTTTACGAGCATGATCTTCTTTAATACCCAGTTTTCGCGCACTTTCGGCTAAGCTTTCATCGCTATTTCTCGTTCTACGCACTAAAAGATTGTACTCATTTGCATTCAGTTTTTTACTCAGCGTAGCAAGGAATTCCCATTCATGGGACGTTAAATCCTCGCATTTTGCATTTTCCATAACTCGTCCCCTAACATTAATAACAATAGAACAGGGATATCAGGATTCGAACCTGAAACCTCCAAGGCCAAAGCTTGGCGCTCTACCAATTGAGCTATATCCCTTCTATGATGGGAAGTGGTGGAATCGAACCACCGCAACGGGATTTTCAATCCCATACTCTGCCACTGAGTTAACCTCCCGAAAATTTATTGCCGTTTATGTTTTCTCAAAAAAAAAGGCCCCAAAAAGGGGCCAATGCATTACATTCATTTTCAAACACAACATACGTTGACCGCCTTCACCCAAAAAAGGTAAACTCAAAGAAAAACTGCTGTTGTTGTTGAAAATTGGTAATGATCATTTTTGTAACTCCATAAGTAAAATAATATTCGTCTTTCGTGTAACAGGGACATCAGGTCTCGAACCTGAAACCTCCAAGGCCAAATCTTGGGGCTCTACCAATTGAGCTATGTCCCTTACGTGGTGGGAAGTGGTGGAATCGAACCACCGCACTGGGGTTTTCAGCCCCATACTCTGCCACTGAGTTAACCTCCCGAAAATTTACGGCACCCGTTTATATGTTGATTCAAAAAAAAAGGCCCCAAAAAGGGGCCAATGCATTACATTCATTTTCAAACACAACATACGTTGACCGCCTTCACCCAAAAAAGGTAAACTGAAAAAAAAACTGCTGTTGTTGTTGAAAATGAGTAATTATCATTTATAGTGGCTCCCAGAACTTACAAGTCATTTTTAATTTGTTACCAAAGAATACGTAGCAGCAAAGCATATTGCAAGTAAAAAAATGAGCGAAAAAATAGGCGTGACGATGGAAGTGTCACGGTTACAAATTGTGTCATTATTTTACCACTATTTCTACGCATATTTTTGTCACGGTGTTGGTTATTTGTGACAAAAAATAGTGAAATTTTTTTTCATTTTACGGATAAAAACCATAGAGAGTATCTAATCCCCACAGTTCTTCATTGTGCAAATCGCGATATACTTTTGTAGTAATATCAATCATTTGCTGTCGGTCAAAATCTGGTAGTTGTAGTATTTGTCTGATAAAACGCGCGTAAACTCCAACGTGCGCGGCAAAGTGCGGCCAACCGCTACAGTGCCCGGGATTTGTTTCGAGTAGCATAACACCACCGTTTTTCAAAATCACAAAATCGGCAACGATCAAACGCAGTGAAAATGTCTTACCTATTTGAGCGCTGAATCCATATAGGTCGCGATGTTGTTCAGGCGTAAGGGCACCTAATTCCCATAACTTCTCATTAGGCAGTAATTTTCGTGCACGGTCAAGGGGAACATCACAAAACCACATCGCTGGCTTGTTGTTGACAATAAAAACGCGAAATTCGCGATTGAAAAAGTTGCGTTTGGCTTTATCGTGTATGCACTGAACGTCGACAAGTTCACGAAGTGCTAAACCGCCAATGTCTTGGTGTTGTTGCCCCAAATTGTAAACAAGGCGTGCCGCCCCCAAACACAGCTCTTTTTTCGTATATGCCACATTACGTCCCGGATGTATTTTCTCTGTTCCGTAGTAGGTACGCATAAACGTCTGTGGAAACGGCATGTCCAGGCATTCGCGAAACAATTCCCTTAGCTGCTCCTCGGAAAACTTTTCCTCGGCGGCGGTAAGAGAAAAAAATTCGGTACGCGGTTGTGGAATACCTATTCTCTTGAGACGCGAATAACTATGATGCAAATTAAATACCGCTTTAATATGTTGTGGAGAGTCATAAATAGGAATGTCTTCCATGCCCAAAGACTGTAGATGCTTCTTGATGGCATTGTATAAACTCTGCGTTTCTTCCGCAAACGACATACATCCAAACCACCACACCGCCTGCGAACCTTTCATCAAATGTAAAGAACCCACCGGTGATTGTAGTATTTCGTCACTGGTGAATTCCACAATAGAAAACTCGCAAAATACCGCTAAACGCTTTAGTACACCCATGCGCGATGTTAACTTTATCGCGGTGTAACTTAAATTTTCCGAGTTAGGTCTTAAGTGCACCAAAGTAATTTTGCGCATGACAACATCCTCTTTTCCTTTTTCCAATAAAAAAATAAAACTTACATCACCTTTTTTGACCACCTTGCCAATACCTATGTAAAGACAACTTTATTATAGGAGATCAACATGGACTACCAAAAATTATTTTCGCCTGCACAAATTTGGCACAGAGGCAACTTAATCGATTTATTGCAAAAAACAGACAACATATTCTCACGAAAAAGAGACGGCAAACAACCGTTGATTATTCTTGAAGAAGGAATCACAGACGACGAAGAAATACGCCTTGCATATATCAAAGACGAAATAAAACAAAGAACAGACTACTACAACCTAATGTGTCTTGCAAAAGATGTTTATCACGATATGGAACTCGAAGACTTTGTGATTGTCGTGTACCACAAAGACCCGATTAGCGAAGAAATGGCGGCTATAGACCACGAGATTGTAGACGAAGACCTTACGATTGAAGTGGTGTATGAAGTTCTCGACGAACAAAAATTACTTAAGCTAGAAGAATGGGAAGAATGGGAAAAACATAAAGTACGCTTGGACAAGATGGGAGATTTTTGTTGCTCTCATCCCCTCTTCGACAAAACAGTCGACGGCAAACAAGCACTTATCATTGTCATCGATAATGGTAACACCAATAACGAACAAGTTCGCTTAGTTCATTTACGCGAAAAGCTCGAAGAAGAGAATGAATATTTGAGCGGAGGTGAATTTTACGGAACATGCGAGGATTTTGTCATACTTGTCTATCACAAGGTTCCTATTACGAATGAAATGGCAAAGATAAATACGATAGAACTACAAGAAACAGCACCAGGTGTT
Source organism: Candidatus Uabimicrobium amorphum (assembly GCF_009002475.1). GTDB lineage: Bacteria > Planctomycetota > Uabimicrobiia > Uabimicrobiales > Uabimicrobiaceae > Uabimicrobium > Uabimicrobium amorphum. The sequence continues at coordinate 5,853,479 of NZ_AP019860.1, read as the reverse complement.
CTCATTCCCGTCTTTTATAAATCGCTGGATGACGATCAAGTGGCGGCGTTAGAAACTGTACCTGAAGTTATAATTAGTAATACGCGTCCATCTCCTTTTGATTCATTCATTACGACATTCATATGTCTATTGTTATTACTTATGTTTTGGCCTGTAATCCTGGTGATTTTGGCTATAATCGTTATTGCATTTATCATCTCAAAATGTAAAAAAATACTGACTCTAACAAAAAGCGTGATACATCCGCATAAATGACATATAATGATATTGCGTGAGTAGCAATTCAATTTTGTCAAATGTGCGTGAGTAATCGCTGCGCATTCCCATGAGTCAGGGACAGCAATTATGGACGAAGATAGAATTAAAAAAATATGGAAAGATGTCATTCCGGAAGAGGAATTGGAAAACTCCAATCCAGGATCTACGTACAAAAGTGTAAAATTAGAGAAAGGCACAATCGCTTCCCTTGAGTTACCATTCATTACTTTAACAAGTGACGCCGCGCAACAAGAAAATAGCGATGAGGAAAAAGACACTAGATCTACCGCGAGTGGCGGCAAAAACCATTTTGCCACCGCGTTAACTCTAAAATACGAAGACGATACACGAAGAATCGGCGGTTACGCCACGACAACATTGAACTATGAGTTGCTAGATGAAATCGCACGTGGTGGTATGGGAGTTGTTTTTAAAGGTAAACAACTTAGTCTGCGGCGCGAAGTGGCGATCAAGAAGATAAAGAGCGCCAAAGAAGACGTTGCCAATAAAGATAAGTTCATCTCCGAGTCTCTGGTCACCGCTTATCTCGACCATCCCAACATCGTTCCGGTATATGATCTCGGACAAAATGAAAAAGAAGAAGTGTTTTTGGCCATGAAACTCGTTGGTGGAACCGAGTGGAAGAGTTTGCTCAACCCCAAAACAGCGCAAGATAAAGAGCTGGCGCAAAAATACAACATCGAGAAGCATCTGGGTATTTTGATCAATGTCTGTAACGCCATTGCCTATGCCCACAGCAAAAAAATTGTGCACAATGACTTAAAACCCTCCAACGTGATGGTGGGAGAGTTCGGTGAAGTGCTGGTGATGGACTGGGGAATCGCCGTGGACATACGCGACAGCGATGAACGTGGTGACGAAACGATGACCATGCATCGTTCGCTAGTAAAATCGCCCATGGGAACCCCACATTACATGCCCTGGGAATTGGCGGAAGGTGCCGGAACTAATATTGGTCCGTGGACAGATGTTTACCTCCTAGGAGGAATTCTATATCATATTCTCATGAGAACACCACCACACCGAGGCGGAACATTGGAAGCCCTTGTTTCCGCGATTACCGGAAAATTACCCGCATTCCCCAAAGCCATTCCCAAAGAATTACAACAAATATGCAGCAAAGCCCTTTCTAAAGAAATTTCGCAGCGCTACCAAAGTGTCAGTGATTTTCAAAAAGCCCTACAGGGATACTTACAACACAGCGAAAGCCTTGTTATCTCGGCAAAAGCGCGTAATATCCTCAAGGAATGCTTACAAGTAGAGCAAAAATTATTGCTAGAAAAAGAACGCAACAAGCTCTATGCAAAATTTGCCCAAGCGGTTTCGGGATTTGAACAAGCACTCGAATTATGGCAGGAAAACGAAGAAGCGATGCGCGGCCAACATGCGGCAAGACTTGCCTACGCCAATGTCGCTCTCATTAATGAAGATTTCGGATTGGCAGATGCGCAAATCGCACCAGTTACCGAGACCGGCGAAATAAAACAGCTAAAGGTAAAGATCGCGGAGGCGCGCATAAAAAAAATCCAGATGGAGCAAGCGACCAAAAAGCTACGCATAACGGTATATGCAGCACTCATCTTTATTATTGCCGGTTTGACCGTTGGATTTTTACTGGTAAACCGCGCACAACAAGAATTGGCGAAAGAGAAAAAAACCGTCGAGCAACAAAAAGACGCTATCCAGCAACAGAAAGACGCCATCACCAAACAATTGGCGGAAATTGGCCTCAAAAAAGCCGAAGAGGCGTATCAAAAGTCATTGCTAGAAGACGAAGAAATCAACATAAACAGTTACATGAAACAAGAAAGAGCCTATCGCGAATGCGGTGCCTACGCGGGAAAAGCTCTCGATTACCTTCGCGAACTCAAAGACTTTGACGATTTGCAAAACAAAGGGCGCGCATTTGTCAAACTCGCTTTACAACAGAGAAAAGAAGTTTGGCACTCTCCAAGCTACGGTCATTCTGGTTCTCCAGGCTCCCTGACATTTACACACGATGATCAGGCGATTGTCTCGATTTACGATGACAACAAATTACAACTGTGGAATGTGAAAACCGGCAAAGAAGTTGCGCAATTTAAAAAATATATGCGCAACGCTTTGACAATAGCCTTTAGCGCAGACGGTACGATACTCGCTTGCGGCATGGGAGAATTTGATGAAGAACAGGAAGAATATCGCGATTGTCAGGTAAAACTGTGGAATGTAAAAACCGGTCGTGAAGTTTTGCGTTTTACGAAACATAAAATGCCGGTAAAACACGTTGTATTTAGTGAAGATGGCAACACAATATTTTCTAGCTCTGGTAACAACACCGCTAGACTATGGAACATAAATACAGGAAAACAACTGTCTCACATACAACACGCCGACACAATAAATTCTGCGGCGTTTCACCATAACAATAAAATCTTAGCCACGGCTTCGAGTGATAAAACAGTCAAGTTGTGGAATATACAAACGGGTAAAGAAATTTTGCAACTTAAAGGACATAGCGATATGGTAACTTCCATAGCGTTTGCGAAAGGTAGCAAAATCCTAGCTTCCGCTTCCGAAGACCAGACAATAAGATTGTGGGATACTACCTCCGGACAAGAGTTATCAAAAATCGTAGCGCATAGCGATGCCATAAACTCTATTAAGTTTAACCATGATGGCGAAATTCTAGCTTCTGCTTCTCGAGATCACACCATCAAATTATGGGATCTTCAAACACGAAAGTCGTTCCTATCTCTCACAGGACATACCGCGACAGTGAACGCCATCGCGTTTAGCCACAACGACCAAATCCTAGCCTCAGCTTCTGAAGACCACACCATAAGATTATGGAATACCGTCTCGGGAAAAGAATTATCGCAAATAGCAGGACACACTGCGGCAATACACTCCACAGCGTTCAGTCATGACGGAGAGATTCTAGCTTCTGCTTCCCGAGATCACACAGTAAAATTATGGGACACCAAAACCGGCAAGAAACTTTTCCATCTAAAAGGACACGATGCTGCGGTAAATGCGGTAGCGTTTAGCCGTCATAACATTCTCGCCTCCGCTTCGGAAGACCGCACCATAAAATTTTGGAATACAACCACTGGGCAACAGCTATCGCAAATAACCGCACACAACGCAACAATACACGCGATTGCGTTTGGCCACGATGGCAAGACTTTGGCTTCTGGTTCAGAAGATCACACCATAAAACTTTGGGAGGTAGAAACAGGCGAAGAACTTTTGCATCTCCAAGGCCACAGTGATACCGTCAACGCTGTCGCTTTTAGTAATGATGGTAAATTCTTTGCCTCTGCTTCCAGTGACAAAACAGTGCGATTATGGGACTCTATTACCGGAAAACAGCTATCTGTGTTTACGGCACATACAGGTAAAGTCTACTCTGTGGCATTCAGTCCAAATAGTAAAATGCTTGCATCTAGCTCTGGTGACGAATATGGAAATGATTGCGCGATAAAGTTATGGGAGTGCGAAACCCGTAAAGAAATCGCCCATTTTGTCGGTCATGACTACACCGTTTATTCCGTGGCCTTTCACCCAGGTGGTCAAATTCTTGCCTCTGGTTCGTACGACAATACCGTTAGATTGTGGAATATACAAACGGGCAAACAAATTTCCAAAATTACCGGGCACAGTGATGTTGTTTACACAGTGGCATTTAGCCCTAATGGTAGTCGACTTGCTTCTGGCTCAGGAGACCAATCTTTAAAGGTCTGGGATGTAAACATCACAAATAGTTTTTTGCGAATAACACCGTCTCCACACAAAGTAAATACCGTCGCCTTTCATTCCGATAGCAAAATAATTGCTAGTGGATCGTGGGATGGCAAAATTGCCTTATGGGATACAACGACAGGGAAAAATGTGGCAAATTTTGTCGGCCACACCGGCAAAGTTCACTCACTAGCATTTAGTCACAGCGGTAAAATACTCGCTTCTGGTGCGGGAATATACGACGACGACAACGAAGAATACCAAGACTGTAGTGTGAGACTATGGGATGTTGATAAAGGCAAAGAACTCATTCGTTGCAATGGGCACAACGAACCAATAAAATCCGTTATTTTTAGTCGTGATGGACAAATAGTGGCATCGGGATCATGGGACAATACCGTAAGACTGTGGGACACGACAACAGGCAAAGAGTTGCTCATGCTCAATGGTTATTCGCGCAATATTCGCTCGATAGCGTTTAGTCCACAAAACAAAATGATTGCCTCTTCTTGGGATGGTGCTATACGAATATGGAATATTACCACCGGCAAAGAAATCATGACGCTACATGGACACACCGATGATATTTCCTGTTTGGTGTTCCATCCAAATGGTAAACTTCTCGCCTCGGGGGCTAACGACAATACCATAAGATTATGGGAAATTGCCACGGGAAAGTTGGTCTCTATACTTACCGGTCATACAAGTTACGTCCTGTCTATCGCATTCAGTCCAGATGGCAACACTCTTGCCTCGGGATCTTGGGATAAGACAATTCGGCTATGGAACGTGACAACCGGCAAAGAATTCTCTAAATTGGTAGGACATTCACAAAGCGTCAATTCAGTAGCCTTTAGCCCCAACGGCAAGATCCTCGGCTCAGGTTCATGGGATCAATCCGTTAGACTGTGGAATATAGAAAAGAACAAAACATTACCGTGGTTTGATTCCATGGGGAACGATAAGAGGGATTCGTTCTATAGTACTCTGCAAAAAACACCGCAGGAATTAACGAAGCGATTGTTTGGGTTACAAGTGAACCAAAATATGGAACTGGAGCCCTATGTTTATCAACAACGCCTTTGGCAACCGCTTAAAGTCGATTTTTTAGATAAATAATAATAGAGTCGTTAGAAATATTAAACTTGTATTTGTAACGTAAATATATCAGTAATCATTATATACCGTTACTGTATAGCGATCACAATAGAATGGAGTCACAAACAAAAATGAATAAAATATATGTTGTTGTTATGGCATTATTTGTCGTTTGTTCTTACGGTTTTTGCGATGCAATTTACACCGGCAGTGGATATTACCTCCGCGCAGAGTACGGTGGTGGGGGAAAAGTAGATGCAAAAGCAAAAAAGAGAGGTGAATGGGAAGAATGGCAGCTAATCCCACAAGAAGACGGTTCATATGCGATTAAAAGTAGTGGCGGGTTCTACCTCAGTGCAAAAAACAGTGGTGGTGGTAAGGTCGACGCGCGCCATAGAAAAATAGGTTTATCGCAAAAGTGGCGCAGACAATCGGTTGGCGGTGGTTACTTTACGTTTAAAACAAGTAAAGGTTATTATCTTCAGGCAAAAAATAACGGTGGCGGTAAAGTCGACGCTCGCAGTAAAAAAATGAGTGAGGGGGCCAAATGGAAAATACTCAAATAAATTTTGCAAAGACATTGCCAGAGACGGTTCTTTGTTAGGCATGACCGTGATATCACGGTCATCCACGCTACCTTGCGGCATTTTTTATTTCAACTAAAACCTCATTCTCCCTCAAAAACCATATGGTAAACGGTGAATTGTAACGCGCAAAAATAGGATTGCCATTTGCTTCTAACTTAGCTTGTTGGACATTTGTCAGGAGCATCTCTTTGTTTTTATTGTATTTTACCTGACTCCAACTCCCTTTATACTTACGCACCGCCATAATTTTCGCCGGAATTTGACGAATTTTTACTTTTGGATTCGTTGGTTGCGGTATGGTCTCCATTGTGTATTTTTGCGGCATAATAAATTCAATCATGTATTTATCTTTTGCGATATTTATTTGATTGACAGGGGCCGTCATTGCGATTGTCTCCCCTTCAGATGCTTGTTGATTTACAGGAGCCGTCATTGCTATTTTCTGCTGCTTACTATTCGCTCCCGATATAAAACCGGCAAGACGTCGGAAGGCTTTGTTACCTGCTTTGTCAAAACTTGCGTTCACTTGTGTTTCAGCAACGATATGGGCGGGATAGTGGCGTAATTCAAAGTGGTCATACGTTTGTATTACTTTGTAATTCGGTCTTTCATAACTTGTACACCCAAACATCCACATTGCCACTCCAAAAAACAACAACACTAAAACGCTTTTTTTTCTCTTACTCATAGTATTTTCTCTCAATCGATTTGTAGTCAGAAGCAAAAAAGAAGACTATAATTAACACGTCAATGAAATATTGACACATATATACTACAATGCAAATTATATTTTGTCGAATGAGAAAAAATAAAAAGAAAAGGTGCTTGCACCTTTTCTTGTATTTAAAAACTTATACCACGATACTGAAGTTATCTTGTGAGTCGCTTTCCCCTTGCTGCTGATGAAAACTGTACTTCTCTGTTGCCTGCTCCTCTAACTTTTTTTGAGCCAACTCTTGGCGCGCTTTTGCCTCTTCGGAAGAAGCCTTTTGGGCAACTTGGTGGTCAGCGGAGGAAGGTTGTGCAGGAGCAAGGGCCGCTTTTCTGACCACTTGCATTTTCGCGATCGTCTCTTGTGGTTGATTCGGAACAGGTTGTGAATCGATTTTCACGTTCCCCCCCACGGCATATTTTCGTCCGTCGGGACCAACTTGATAATCGTAGTGGATCGCACTCTTTATATACTTCCCACCCGCAGCAACGTGTGCTTGTTCATGGGTGCGAACTTCTTGGTCTCGTAACTTTAGTTTTTCTAGCTTTCTCTTCTCAGACATATTCATTTCAGAAATAGGCTTCATTTCCAGTTTCTTCTCAGAGGCTAACTTACCAGTTTCTTCTTTCAGGTCTGATAAAGAAGTTTGCTTTGGTGGAGAACGTGGTATTTCAATGCCATGGTTAAAATTACCACCTATATTCATGTTCAATATCTCCCAAAGAAATATCAATATGTCCATTGTAGTTATTATCGACCATTTCTTGGGATATTTGATACATTTTTACGTGATGAAATAAAATTTTTCGCAAAATGTTTTATTTTTTCACTTTTACCGAAGTGAACAATGGCAAATGATCGGAAGCGTCGCTTTTTATAATGTAAAAATCGTGAAAACTCAAATCTTTACTACCTAAAATCCAATCTATGCGTTTCTCTGACCCTTTGCCTTTTTGAAAAGTAAAAGGATAGTCGTATTTGGTGATATCTTGGGCGCTAACCCATCTATCTTTTGAAAACAACTTCATTTCTTCCCCGTTGGGCTGAGAGTTTAAATCCCCGGCAATAATCGTGTGCGGTGTAAGGTTCCAATTGTTCAAAAGCTCGTTAATTTGTTGAATGCGCACCAAGGTATTTTTCTTTTTGTGCTGTAAATGGGTATTCACCACGTAAACAAGTTCTTTTCCCAGTTGCAAACGCACATAGACATAACTGCGCCCCATAGATCCTGTTCCTTGCGGCAGCATTTTATGACCTTTTTCTGTTATTTTCAAGTTTGTCAAAATCGCATTACCAAACTTCACACTTGCCGCCGGAGCATATACCAATTTCATTCGCAAGCGATTTTGAAACCAGTGGGCCAAATCAATCATTCCCGAAATCGGCCAACCACGCCCCACTTCCTGCAAAAGAACGGCGTGTACCTGATTCTGTTCCATAATCTGCGCAATTGTTTCGGGATCAAGTACTCCTCGGGCATTTACTGCTTCGTGAATGTTATAACACACCATCTTAAACTGTGCTTTTTCCGAAACGTTTTCTGTGATTTGAGGTTGCAGACTACCAAAAATAGCCACAGAAATAATCGCCACGATCATCGCACCTATCGCTGCCAAAGGAGGCTTTTCGTTGGTATATTTTTGTGAATTGTCCATGGAAATTACAACAACAGCGACAAACGGTGCAATAAAAAGCCAAATATTTGAAAAAGGTAATGGTGACTCGTAATGCAATTGATATAGTAAAATAGTCAAAGCATATAGTGTGCATACGACCAATGTGGAAACATAAGAGGCGTAGTTGTTTTCTTGGTGTGCTGCAACGGGCTGCAAATACATACGCAATAAAAAATTCAACGCTAGTTGCGCGGCAAATAACGCCGGGAAAATAAATTGTCCTGTAAATAGACAATGTATACTGTATACGATAATCGCTACTACAGGCACACGCAGTGATATTTTTACCGGAAAAAATAAACTACCTATCGCCACAATATCCGCAGCGATAATAACGACACTTGCTACAAATATAGAACACTGTGCCGACGCAGCGACAAATGCGATATTATGCAATAAAACGGTCTGTATCGCCAAATAACAAGAAATCCACCACGGAATCACAAGTAGCTCATCTTGCTGTGGTTGTTTTTTACGCTTCCATACACAATATACAGTGATCAATGCAATAATAACGGTAAGCGCAAATGAAAAATAGTCACGCTGCCAAATATAGTCCCAAGTATGGTGAAATGTTTGCAGCGTTGTGTCTATCGCCATGGCAAAAAGTAAACCACATACAAAATCATTTGCACGCGTGCTTTTGCGTATGTCAATCACCGCAAGGGGAAGTACCACTAGAAACAAGCTGATACCGACAAACATAATCCAAAAATTCATCGCAAACAATTGAATTATAACGCGTAGCAACGCGAGATATGAGCCGACAATCACTATTCCATAGGAATGAAATCGCTTTAGCAGTAAACCTAAAATCGGTATACACGACACAACGAGTACAAACACAGGTATGTTATAAAAGCCAATTTTTTCTGCGAAAGAATATAACAGAGGAAACCACGCACGGGTAATTTGAATGGCCGTTAAACAAATAAAAGAGATCGATAGTATATGCAACAATGTTCCTCACCTCGAACTTTCTAAATTTAGACGGTATTGCGAATAGAGTTTAAAACAGACATACTAAACTACTGGAACTTTTTCAGCAAGGACTCGTTCTATTTTTCATATACCGTATAAAATATATTCAGACCTTAGTATCGTGTATCATTGCGAAACCAAATGATTTTCAATCCTATTTTTTTTAATTCTTGGAGGACATTTTGGTCATTATTTTTCAAATAAATAGCGAAATGATCCGCGTCGTATTTGCGATAAAATTCAACATTTTCCCATTTCCATACGGGGATAAAGTCAACCATAGCTTCTGGTAAATCTCGTAACTCTGTGTATGAACGCAAATGTTCATCTATTTCTTTCACTTTTTTTCGAGAAATTTCCTCTTCAGGTTCAATCACCAAACGACATTGTATTGCTTCTCCATTGTCCCAAAAATCTACAAAAACCGGAATAGAGAGTTTCTCCTCTATTTGCTCCACCACTTTTTCATTGTCTTGTAACCACATACGTTGCGATTCGGTCAAGGTATAATAAATGCTTTGTGCGGGCGGCAAGACCAATGGTTCATTTTTACGATTTTTCAACATGTACAAAAACTCAGAACGCCAATTTCGTAAAATTTCCAGAAAACCGCAAGTAATGACGTACGGCTTTGGTAGAAATTCATCCGCAACGACACCGATCACAGGTACAGGTATTGTACTCTTACCATGCCAAGAATCCACCTCAAGGTCAATTTTCGAAGGTAATAGCACATTTTCCCAAGTGTCTTTTTCATGTAAATTTGCATCGTAGGGTAAATAACGCCGACTTTTTAGGAAACTAAAAGAAACAATGATTCCGATCTCATCCACAGGAGAATTCAGCTGTTTTTTGGTTAGAAACCGTACACGATGTCCTCTGATGTCTGGCCAAGAAATACCTTCTTCTGCAGAGATGCCGACGCCTCTTGCCCCATCAAATATCGAAGTACCATAACGCCGATGAACTCGTTTAACACTCGATAGTGCGCGAATTTCACTTTCCCAATCCACATTCTTTTCCTCGTAAAGAAAGTCTCTTGCATAAATATGGGTTACAATTATATGCGGCTTACCATTATGTTGTTGCGGTGTACAATTTTCATTGTCCGCCACGATAACGCTCGAAAATATAAAAGTACATATACAGAAAAAGAATAGTCGCATTTTTATCTCCTCATCGTTAAATTCGTTATTTCATTACACAACACTGCTTCTATATATGTATTGGCCTTACCGAAAAAAAAGGTGACATAGGAAATCAAAATTTTATTTCGCAGACCACAGTAAAAAGTTGTTATCATAAATAAATTGCGATAAATGCCTTGGAGAAAAAGAGGTAAAGCGTAAAACAATAAAAAATATCCAATCCTCCACAAATAAGGAGAAATACAATGCTTTTTACATCTACAAAAAAAAGTATCATCTTTGCCATCTGTTTATGTACGCTGATTTCTTTAACAGCAGAGAAAATGGAAGACTATCAATTCCAAGGTGGCATCTCGTATAGCAATGAGGGTTCTTTTGTATGGGCAAACGTTTCCCATGATGGCGATGATATCAAAGAGGCAAGTGTCACGGTAAATGATATACAACTTGTATATCAAGAACAACACGGCATGTACACCGCGAAACTCCACGATGTTCAAGGAGGCAGTCTCGTTAAAGTGATCGCCAAAAGTGCAAAGGGAGAAGTATTCTTCCATCGTACGGCGCAAATTCCACAATTGGCCACCATTACGCAACTGTCCATGCGCAAAGACCATAGTTATTCGATGGGATGGACCCGCACCAACGCAACACTTCTTGAAGCCACGTATGAAACTTTAAGTAAAAATCATCCACAAAATCGTGGAGAATTTACCACCGTAGTGCCCTCAGACAAAAGTACAATCATCATTCCTGCGAATAACATTGTCAACGGGCATGCAAAATTTTCTATTTGCGCATTTGGTGGAGATATTCAACTAGCACGCGGAGAAAAAAGTTCATCGTGGTTCATCACTAAGGCCATTGACAGTCGCTCACATCACATCAGTCATGCGCAACATCACGATGTTAAAAATGAATACCCTGGCGCTCCACTACAAGAAGTTTCGGAGTGGGATGACAAAAAAGACGGAGTAAAAATTCACTTTCGCGCCTATGATCCACTACAAATTGTTCAAGAAGGAAAGCTTCATCTACACATAAAACTCAAAAATAACCGCGTTGCCGTTGCTGTTGTCGTCATTGACGGTGAAAAGGTGTGGTTTGAAAAAAGAATTCATAAATCAAAAGACAAAGTATACACCGTTGTTCTCGATGTTTCAGTGGGTGCGCAAGTGGTTTTAGGAACTCAGGCTTGCAAAATATATGCTTTCAATTACTATGTCGCAAAATAACATTTCGCATTGCTGCTGGCACTTTTTATGATTTTTGCTATCGTGAAAATAGAATCACTATAGTACCAAGCATTTGTCTGGCCCTAGATTTAGGGCCAGATTCTACTGTATTTGTTTTAATCGGCGTCAATGACCGCGATCACATCTCCCGCTTTAACCATGTCGCCTATTTTGCACTTTTGCTGGCGAATTTTCCCCGTAGAAGTCGCAGGAATTTCAATCATGGTTTTGAAAGTTTCGACATAAAGAACATTTTGTGATTTTTGTACAACTTCACCTTCTTTTGCCAACCACTTAATGACTTGCCCTTCGCTAATACCATTGCCTAAGTCGGGAAATTTAAGCTCCATCATTACCATTCTCCTTCACAATGCTCTTGATAAAAAATTCACCTGCTTTGTAACTACTGCGCACAAATGGCCCCGCAGCAATGTAGCGAAACCCTTTCTCTAATCCTATTTTTTTGTAGTGCTCAAATTGATCTGGATGTACGTACTCCACCACCTCTAGGTGTTTCAAACTCGGGCGTAGATACTGTCCAAGAGTCAAAAAATCTACATCTATACGACGCAAATCGTCCATGGTTTGCGCAATTTCCTCTTCGGTTTCTCCCAAGCCAACCATAAGTGAACTCTTTGTATACAAACCTTGTTTTTTGGCGTATTCGAGAACCATGAGCGATTGTTCATACGTCGCGCGATTGTCGCGTACGCGCCCCTGCAAACGTTCAATCGTTTCGACGTTATGTGCAAAAACATTTGGTCTTGCCTGAACAACCGTTTCGACACATTTTACATCTCCTCGAAAATCGGGAACGAGCACTTCGATAAGCACTTCTGGGCTTTGCTGATGAACGGTGGTGATGACTTTTGCAAAATGTTCACTGCCTTGGTCGGGCAAATCGTCACGATCAACGCTGGTAATGACAATATAATCCAAACCCCATTTTTTGACACTTTCTGCTATCTTCATGGGCTCCATCGGATCAATGTTGGCGCCATAGCGACCACTTTTTACGTTGCAAAAACGGCATCCTCTTGTGCACGTATCGCCCAGAACCATAAACGTTGCGGTTCCAGAACTCCAACATTCATTAATATTGGGGCAATGAGCCTCTTCGCATACAGTGACCAAACTGTTTTCTGAAAGCGTTTTACGTACATCATCAAACTTTGGATCGTGCTCTATTTTTATTTTTAGCCATTCCGGCTTGTTATAAAGTTTGTTCATCCACATCTCCTAGTTGCTATTCATTTTACTTTGTGATTTTGTTTTACTTCTACTAGTGGTGGTTATTTTTTTTGTTTGTATACACGGTGTTGTAGTGCAAATCTTTTGCTAACTTATGAATAATATTTTCTTTTATTTGTGACAAATCAAATGTTTTCTGTGTAATCTCTTTCCAAGAAATACAGGTTTCCGAAGGGCATCCACACATGAAAATCAACTTTTCGACAATAGAACTGTCGTTATTGACATTCAAAGCAAAACCGTGGAGAGTGACATACTGGTCGTTTCTATTGACAAATCGCATGCCGACGGCACCAATCTTTTTATAGGCACCACTTTCTACCTCGTACCATACTCCGATATAGTCCTTGTTGGGATGTAAGACAGCGGGTATTTTGTGCTCTTCGGTGAGATCCATCATCATCTGCTGGATTGTTTCAAGGTATGCTCTTCTTTCATTTGCTTCCAACAAAAAAATCGGATAACCCACAATCTGACCAGGACTATGCAGAAAAGCCGCCCCTCCACGAAGTATTTCGTGTACCTCTATCCCATTTTCCGCCAGATACTCTTTGGTGACTTTGATACTTTGTTCATTGGCTTTAACACCTAAGGTAATTACGGTGGGATGCTCTACTAAAATCAGTGTATCTTCTACTTCGCCACGCGCTCTTTTTTCCATAATCTCTTTTTGCAAACGCAAGACTTGTGTATAATTCCCTAATCCTAAATCCATCACATTTAACTTTTTCACGCCACCATCCTTTTAGCAAATTTTTTGTTACGCATCCTATTATTTATAATACGCTCACGCAAGTAGAGATTACAAAAAATTTATTATTTATTTTGCGATGGTAAAGTTGGCATTACAATTTAGACTTATGATGGTAAAATACGTGCCCCCAAATCTATTCGTACTACGGTAAAGCAGAAACAGATGAAAATAAAATCAAAATCGTTACAGGAAATCCAAAACCACACCGAATACTATGGTTGCGCTTTTTTCTTTGAGGAAAGTCAATCGCTCGCGATCGAAGGCTGTGCATTCGAAAACTGTAGCTTTCGCACCGATGTGTGTTTCAAAAAAATAGAAAATTGCCGCTTTACCAATTGCAATTTTTCTAGCGAATTTTGTTTAGATCTAAGTCATAACAGAATAACGGAGCTACCCAAAGAATTTGAACAACTCACTTCTCTCACTGGTTTGCTGTTGAATTCAACAAATATAAGAGAAATTCCTAAAGAAATTGGGCGGCTCACTTCTCTTTCCGAACTTGATTTAGGCCATTGTAACATAACAGAACTACCCAAAGAAATCGGTCAACTCACAGCTCTCGATTTTTTAGATTTGAGCGCAACACAGATCACAGAACTCCCCAAAGAAATCGGGCAACTCACAGCTCTCACGGAGCTGAATTTAGAAAGATGTAAAATCTCCGAATTCCCCAGGGAATTTTGGCAACTTACTTCTCTTTCTCAACTGAATCTGTCCAGCTATAGAGGGACAGAGCTCCCCAAAGAAATCGGACAGTTAACTTCGCTCACCCATTTAAATCTCAGTCACACAAAAGTGAAATGGTTACCCCAACAGATAAAACAACTGAAGCATCTACAGTTTTTAGATTTGAGCGGAACACCAATAACAGAATTACCAAAAGAAATCGGACAATTAACTTCTCTCCGACGTCTGTACCTCTCTTATACACAGATAATAGAACTGCCAAAGGAGATTGGACAATTAGCCTCTCTCATACACTTACATTTATGTGACACAAAAATCAAAAGATTGCCAGAACAAATAGTACAACTCAAATCTCTAAAACTTTTGGATTTGGGGCGTACGCAAATAAAAGAGTTGCCACAAGAAATCGAAAATTTGGATTCTTTAAGAATCATTAGACCAACTTTTTAGTCCGGAGTATCCACGATAACATGTTTGCTAAATGCAAAATATCTCTTATAATCTTCACAAAAAAGGAGGATGTTTTGAAAATATACTACCTAATTGCGGTATGCTTTTTTGTTGCCTGTTCGTCACAAATTCGCTGCCAATTTCCCAAAGAAAACTGTGACGCCCTTGTGAAAAACGAACGAGAGCACCGTGAAAAACTTGCTGTTGAAATGGGCGATTTACTAAAAAAAAACACCTACAAAAAAGAAGATATATGTAAAATTGTCGCCGAAATAGACGACATGCTAAACATTATCGATGCCAACACCAATATCAATTCTCAGTGGCTCAAAAGTAAACTCGCTTCTTTACGAGACCTTTTTCCAGACATCGCCACCAAAAAAACGTTCACAACGCACATGAAAACACCTCTTGACAAATGTTTGATTGTCGATAACTGTGCCCTACAAAAAGACATTTACGAAATAGTAAAATGCCATCTGTGTATTTTACGAAAAACGCTATCCTCTACGTGTGATTTGCAGACAGAGAAATGTCCGTGTTCGTAAAAAGAGCTCAAATACTTTACTTTTGCAATAATTTCTTTGCTTCCTCGATACGAATCTTGAGTATATCTATTGGTCCTCCGAGAGCCATCGATTTTTCCCAATCGGAAATCGCTTTGGCAAATTTTTGTTGGTGGTAATACACAACACCTCGGTTTCCGTAGTACTCACCATCACGGGGATTGAGTTTAATCGCCTTATTTAAATCGCTAAGGGCCTGTGTATATGCTCCTTGATTTACATATATCGCTCCTCTAGTTCCATAGCTAACATAATCATTGGGATTGAGCGCGATGGCCTGGTTAAAATCTTGAATAGCCTCGCGATATCGCTGTAGAGTATTGAATACAATACCTCTATTCGAATAAATAAGATAATCATTCGGATTTAAACGAATAGCGGTATTGTAGTCCTCAACTACTTTTTCGTAGCGTTTTTGTCTTTCATATATCAAACCTCGATTGACATAGGTTGTATATTCCGCTGGATTGAGTTCGATGGATTTATCAAAATCTTCCAATGCTTTGTCATATCTCCGTAACCTTTTGTATACAATGGCGCGCCCCGCATAAAAAAAGTAGTTGTCCGTGTTTAGATGCCTAATCTTATTGTAGTCATCTAAAGCTTCCTCATATCTTCCCAGTTGCTCGTATACAAGTTTTCGACTGTCGTAAACTTGATGGTTATTTGGGCTGAGCTGTAGAGCTTTATTTAAATCGCGAAGTGCCCATTCAAATTGCCGTTGTTGATAGTAGATGTTGGCTCTATTGAGATAGATTTTACCATTATCAGGGCTAAGTCGTAATGCGTTGTTGTAACTGGCGAGAGCTTTTTGATAATTATTTTGAATATTGTATATATTGCCAAGATTTGTGTGGGCGAACGCATCGTTGGGGTCAAGTTGTAGTGCTTTCAGGTAGTCAATAAGAGCTTTATTGTACTTCTTGAGATGTTTGTACAGTAAACCTCTTGAAACGTAAACGCGGCTATAGTTAGGTTTTATTTTCACCGCTTGATTAAAATCATCCAAAGCTTCCTCGTACTTACCTAAGTCAACGTACATATCTCCCCTACTTGTATACGCAATGTGACTACGAGGATTCAACCTAATCGCGCTACTGTAATCGGCCACCGCTTGCTTTTCGTTACGGACATCGTTGTATACGTTACCTCTATTGAAATACGAGTCACTGTCATTGGGATTGAGTTCAATGGCTTTGTTAAAGTCGTTCAAAGCCTCTTTCAGTTTTCCCAACTCTCTATACGCAATACCTCTATTGCAATAAGCGAGAAAATCCTGAGGATTCATGGTCACCGCTTTTGTGTAATGTTTGCAAGCTTCGCGGTACTTTTTCTGCTCATGATACGAGACACCTCGAATCATATGTTGTTGATACAATTCCCAATTGATCGTTTGTTTCGTTCGATCTGCTTCATGTGGTATTGCCCGTACTTTTTTGTTTGTAGAGCGTCTTTCCGAAATGTTTTTTTCTACGCGGTTTGTGTGGCTCTTTTCCTGGGAGAAAATCCATACAATACCTATAGCAAAAAACATCGACAACACGACAAAAGCGATTGATTTGCTGTTGCCTTTTTTCTTCTGTACTCTTTTGTAACGCGAGGGCCGCGCAACAACATGGGGTTGCCGTATATTTTCGTCAGTAACTGGAAATTTACTCTCGCGATTTGAGAACATTTCGATTATGGTTTTCACCGAATCTATTCTCTGTTGTGGGTTTTTCTGTAGTGCTTGAAAGATAGTATACGCCACAAAAGATTTTTCTTTGTCGCCAGGAAATAGTGGTGGCGGATTAAAATGTAAAACTTTTTGTATGGTGGAGACCATTGTTTCACTATGGAAAGGAGAGGATCGCGACCAAGAAAAAAATTGATAAAACAACACCCCTAAGGCGAAGACATCGGTATTTTTGCCCACATCCCATTTGTCCTCAATTTGTTCGGGAGACATATACTGTGGCGTTCCAATCAAATCATTATGTGTAATCGACACCAAGTCGCTGTTAATCGACTTTGCAATTCCCAAATCGAGAATTTTCGGAAGTAAGTTTTCTTCTGTTAGAATGATATTGGTGGGCTTTATGTCGCGATGGACAATGTCGTATTCATTGAGGTTGGCGATACCGCGGCATATCTGTATTGCTATTTGTAACTGTTTTTCAAAATCAATTGAGTGAGGATAACGAATAATGAATTCTTTCAGCGTGATTCCTCTCACATACTCCATAACAATGAAGTATCTACCATGCAGTTTGAAAAAATCTATGCCACGTACCACGTGTGGATGTTGAATTTTTGACATGAAATAATATTCACGGTTGATACGTCTGATGGTATTCTCGGTTCTTTGCCCTTTAGGAACACACTCTTTTATTGCCACAAGTTGTTGGTTATTGATGTCTGTACAAAGGTAAACTTTCCCCATTCCTCCTTGTCCAAGTACTTTCTCAAACCTATACCTGTTGTTTAGTATTTGCATAACATTCCCCCAATGGTCGCAGTGTAATATTTCGTCAAAATCTCATTCTGGAGGTAAACGACAAGAGGCGGAACGCCTCTTGCCTTATTTCACAAAGTATTTATTTTCCTTTAACACACAATTGAGTAAACGCCGACACCAATAAAAAGAATATGACAACGGCAAATAAAGAAGGTGCCCACCAAGCGATGTTTTGCGCCCAGTCATAGCCAAAAAACCAAACTTTGACCTTTTCACCAGCAGGTGTCAAATAACTTTGGGTGAAAGCCATACCTGCGATCAACACCCCAATAAGCCCTTCGCCACCTACAAGCCCTGAGCCTAAAAGTATTCCGCGATTTGCGCGTTTTTCTTTCTCTTGTGGTGTTGTTTTCTTTTCGAGAACTTTGCGCAACATTCCACCTAAAAACACCGTGGTCATCGTACTTACCGGAAGATACACCCCTACAGCAAACGCAAGACTTGGTAGTTTTAGCAATTCCACAATCACAGCAATCACGACGCCAATACCAACCAACGTCCATGGCAGCGAACTTTCTAACACCCCTTCGATGACCAATTTCATTAGAGTCGCTTGCGGAGCAGCAAGTTCTTCACTTCCAAACTGGTATGCTTCGTTTAACAGAATCACCGAAAGGCAAACGAATGCAGCAGAGGTCATCACTCCCACCAATTCGCCTAGTTGTTGTTTGCGCGGTGTGGCCCCCATTAAAAAACCGGTTTTCAAATCCTGAGAAGTGTCCCCTGAGATTGAGGCGGCGATCGCAACAACACACCCTACGGTTAAGGCCGTGGCTTTTCCCACATTGTCCGTCCAGCCAAACATCAAGAAAATAGAAGAAGTAATGAGTAGTGTTGCAATGGTCATACCACTCGTGGGATTGGAGGTAACACCAACCATACCCACAATTCTCGAAGACACTGTTACAAAGAAAAAGGCAAATATCACCACTAGGACACTGGCAAGTATGCGCACAACAGGAGAGAGTTCACTACCAAATACTGTCGGAACAAATGCCATTACCGCTGCGATCACGAGCAGTCCACCGCCAACGGTTTTTAGAGACAACTCCTGGTCGGTACGCAACTGTTGTTCTCCATCTTGCTCCAACCTCTTCTTGAGTTGCTCCGCTCCTATGCGAAAACTTTGAATCATTGTCGGGATACTCTTTGCTAGAGTAATAAAACCTGCCGCAGCGACAGCTCCTGCCCCTATGTAGCGTACATAACTGTGCCAAATTTGTTTTGCGGTCATTTGCGAAATGAGTAAGGTCCCTTCGGGATACAAAGGCGTCATTCGCCCGTCGCCCCAATATGCAATGGCGGGAATAATCACTAACCACGACAACAAACCACCGGCAACCATAATCGAAGAAATTCTTGGACCAAGAATATAGCCAACCCCAAAAAGAGCCGCGGACATATCGAAACCAAGTTGCGCTTTTTTGATAAAAGGAATCTTTAAAGTTGCTTTGCTGGGAACAAGTTTTAACCAACCAAAGACAACCTTAAATAGCATACCAAGACCCAATCCCCAAAATACATAATTGGCTTGATTGTCCTTACTTTCGCTCGCCACTAAAACTTTGGCACATGCCGTTCCTTCAGGGTAAGGAAGGAGGCCATGTTCTTTTTCGATAAGAAAACGACGTAGTGGCACCATAAACAAAACGCCTATCAAGCCACCACACATCGCCAACAATGTCATTTGCAATAGCGTTGGTGGAAGCCCCCACAAAAATAGAGCTGGTAGAGTAAAGATGACCCCACTCGCCACGGAACTAGAGGCAGAACCTATGGTTTGTGAGAGGTTGGCTTCGAGAATAGAATTTTGCACTCCCGCTTTGTGAAAAACGCGAAAAATAGCAACTGTCATCACCGCAACAGGTATGGACGTTGAAATGGTTAATCCGGCGCGCAATCCCAAATAGGCATTTGCCGCACCAAATAAAACACCAAAGACAATACCGCAAATCACCGCTTTAAATGTAAATTCAGGGAGATTTTCTGTCGGAGAGACGTAGGGGTTGTGTTTTTTTTCTTCCATGGTTTCCTCTATAAATAGGACTATCATTGGTTTAGGTATCAATAGTTTATTGTAGGCATACTCATGAATACTATTGACGAATTAAGAAAAGAACTTCCAGAAGTGAATAAAAAAGAAAACGATGCACAAGTGCTAAATGGTACTTGTGCATCGTTTCTTCTAAATGTCCATGTCAGACAAATATTTCTCGATCATTTTTTCTAGAGAATCAATGATGTATGGACGTAGGTTTTTTGCAGAAATGATATCGTGAAGAGATCCCACAGTTTGTGCGCGTTCCACTGAGTGTATACTGTCAAACTCTTGGGCTAAGTCGTTTTGCTTTTCCGTATATACTCTTTGGAAAATTTGTTTAAACTCTCCTTGAGAAATCTTTCCCGCAGCAAGATCTTTTTGCGCCGTAATTACCGAAGAGTCACTGTAGGTTTCCTTTTGCACCTTCTTCGGAAATACCACTGCTGCTGCTGGAGCACCACCGATTACCGACGCATATGTCCCTTCAATCGCCGCGACACGTAAGTGTGGGTTTAAGGAACGTGAAAAGACCACGTAAGCTCCTCCGTGATAACGTGCCGTCACGACGAAAATGATGGGTCCTTTAAAGTTGACCACCGCACGACCAATTTCCGCTCCGTATTCTAGTTGGAAATTGCGTAGCGATTCCGGAGAACCGTCAAAACCCGATAGATTCGCCAAGATAACTAAAGGCATACAATCGCTGTAGGAATTGATGGCGCGCGCAATTTTCTTTGAAGACTGCGGAAAAAGTGTTCCACCATTCCATGTTTCGGGTCCGTCGTTGGCCAAAGGTCCAATCCGCGTTAGTGGGCGACTTTCAATACCGAGTAGGCCCACAGAGTGTCCACCAATGCGCGTTTCCCAAACAATACCGATTTCAGCATCTTTCATTAAATTCCAACGTTCGAGATAACCGAAATCACGGTCAACCACCGCTTGCATAATTTGACGCATATCGAAAGGCTTTTTGCGTTCGCGATTTTTTTCTATGCTGAAAATGTCGCCAACTTTTTCAAAACCTTGGCCTAATGAATCGCTATAAGACGCTTCACTCACATTGCGATTTACAGAATCCTTGGTTTCGCGTTTCATTGGGAAGGTACAACCAGGAGCGCGATATGTCACATCGTAATGTCGGAAAAGTACTTGGTACGCTTCGGTTAGATTGTCGACCCAAATTTGTGCCTGACCATTCGGGGCCATAATGCGCTCAGCTCCACCGATGCCTAAGTTATTTTCTGCAGAAACACTTCCCGAAAAATCTAGGGCTTTTTTACCAGTGAGTAACATAGAAGCGTCGCTGGTCATAATCAGTAAACCAGGTGTGTGCATCAGCATGGTCGCTTCCGCATTCCAGTAAGACTGTGCACCAACGTTGGTCCCTGCCACAATCATGTTAACTTCCCCACCTTGTTGCGTAAACTCGATGATGCGTCGCAAAGTACTGGCTGTCCAATCGAGATTTTCCGTACCACTGCGCATATCGATTCGCGCCCCAGAAGAGATCGGAATCCACTCTACAGGCAACTTGTGTTGTTGCGCATAGTCAATCGCGGCATTGATACGACGGCATTCTTCTTCCGCAAGAGATCCCATGTCTCCGCTTGGATCACCTAAAATCAAAACGCGCTTAAGTCCATAGGGGTGATTTTTCGAGAAATTGATAATGATACCGAAAATGATATTACTCGTATTTTTACCATATGGGCGATCCGCAACTGAAACCAATTTGTGTTGTTTGGTATTTTCATCGAATTGCAAATCCAGCTCTTTAAAAACACCACGCGGAAGATTTTCGCTATTAGAATGCCCAGGACGCGTAAGCATTTTGATAAGTTCGTAAGGATATACAATGCCACGGCGACGACAACGAACATTTTTTGCCACATAGTGATCCATTGGCTCCAGTGGTGCCTTAGAAATTTGTCGTCCGCGTATCGAAAAGTGCAAACCAGAAATATTTTCAAATAGAAATTCCATTTCTTTTTCAGGTTTTTCGAGATCAGTGTGCGCATAAATCACAGTTTTTTCTAAACCGAGACCATAGAAACGCGGTGCCAATTTTTTGGCATATTTTTCGATGAGTTTCAATTTAATGTCCAGTGGGGAACGGATATGCATAATAATGCGATTCCAATACAAGCGCGTTCCATAGGCCGCTTGATAGGTACGAATCATATAGATCGCTTCGGTAATGCTATGCTCTAAAGTCGGAATAGAAGTAATGTACTGCTCTTCGTCGTATTGTGGGTTTGTATCTGTCACATTACACAACACAAACAAGCGCTGATCTTTCTTGTTGTCTTTGGCCGTCGCGCGTAACAAGTACACTGTTTTCGTTTTGTTTAGAAGCTCAAGATGAAAATTGCGTAAGCGTTCTACGCGTAATTCATTGTAAATAAGAGGACTAAAATAACGACGCTGCTCGTTTTCTTGCCATGTATCATCGTTGCCTTGCTCGATGGTACGGTATGTGAATTCGAGATCTTTGTAGAAAAATCCCAAATAGAAATTTTTGATTTTTTGCGAACAGGTGTTTAACTTCGCAATAAATTCCTCTTCTTTTTTCTCATCCTTATTGCCTGGAGAAGAGACAAAAAGCATGATTTCTGGTGAATCTAGCTTACTTTCCTCGATATATTCATAAAAATCTTTGATGCGATTTTTATACTTAATTGTCGAGATCACCCCTAAAACAAAATGCATTGTTTTACGTTTTTCGGTGTATTTTAGATGGTAAAAATAGCTGTTGTTTTGTTGTACTACTTTACCACTGTGGAATTTGCGGTAGCGATTAAAACGTCGCGCTAAGAGTTCTAAAGCCAACTGCTTTTTATCCACATCCTTGTCAAAAGTAAGATTGATCAACTCGAAGTTGATGTAGTTACCCGAATTGATGATCTTCTCTATATATTCGTCACTATCAGCAACATCTTTATCGAGAAGCGTGTCAAAAGCCTCAAGTAGTTCTTGACGATTTTCATTGCGAATTTCGGTGAGATTTGGGCCGTCTACTAGGTGATAGCGCGCGTGAAAAGCACCATCGACCAAACTGGGGTAACGTAACTGTGATTCGCGAATCAGTTTATCGAGCAAACTTCCCAATAAATCGCGGTCGTAACGTTCTTTCTGAAAAAAAGCAATGTCTTTCACAGCAAAAAGAGCTGTTTGTAACACCGATGCCTTTGATTTGGAATTGGCGTACGACTTATAAATACGAAAAATAGCGCGATTAATCGTTTCGTAATGATTTAAACTGCGATATGTGTACCAACGAATGGCTTTTTCTAAGCGCTCGATAAACGCCTCAGGCAAACCCTTTTCCCGGTCTTCGGTGCGTTTAAAGAAATGTGCAAGAAGTTCTTGGCAGTTGAGTGCTTGTGCAGAACTTTCTGTACCAAAGCGCTTCGAAGTGAAAAGGCTTTCAATAGAAATAAAGATTTCCGTTGCTTTGATCAAAGTCTTGTATAATTTTTTCTGATACGCAGGATTTTTGTCAACAAATTGCTGCATATCGCTCCAAATAGTCGCTTGTTGTGCAGCATCATAACCGAGAAAAATGGCTAAAAATTCTTGTTCTAGCACTTCCCAAGTTCTCTCACTTTTGTTCTTGAAGTTTTTGCCTTTGCTAATTGACTTAAAGTCAACGCGCTTGGCTTTAGGCGCCTTTTCTCCGCTTTCTTGCTCTTTGGAATCAACAGAAACCAGAGGCTGTCCAGCAGCGACTTGTTCGCCTTTTTGTACATGAAGCGACTTGATCACGCCGCTTTCTGCGGCAAAAATGGCGGTTTCCATCTTCATCGCTTCTAGGGTTAAAATCACGTCGCCCTTTTGTACAGTGTCGCCTTCTTTTTTCAAAACATTGATGACCATCGCCGGCGCCGCCGATTTAATCACCCCTTGAGAATCCATTTCAATCGGGTGCGGTACTCCGTCTACTTCGCAAATAATAGTGTCACCACGCTCTATATTCTGAATGACAAAACGTTTGCCTTCATAAATGAGGACTCGCTGGTCGTCTCGTGGCAGATATGTCACCACAACGAGCGTTTTGTCGATAAGAACATGAAATACATTTCCGCCTACAGACTTTACAAAAAACACATAGCTGTTTCCCGCAAGTTGTAGTTCAATTTCTCTACCTGTTGGCGAAGGCACATTGCGCAAGTAACCACTTTTGGAAAATTGCTGTTGAAAATTTTGCAACTCTTCGCGGTATTCTTTTAAGTAACTTTCTATTGCACAGGAGACAAGCGCGATATGCCATGATTTGCCCTGCGGACGCTTTTTATTCAGAAAGCGTTCGATAAATTTGGTATCAGCAACACCGTTTACTACTTCTTTGGAGTTTAAAAGCTCTAATAAGAACGCGCGATTTGTGATACCACCTTCAATTTTAATGTGCATTTCTTCTAAGGCACGCTTCAATTTGGCAATGGCCATCTCACGATTAGGGGCATAACTAATGATTTTGGCGATCATCGAATCAAAATCAGT
Organism: Candidatus Uabimicrobium amorphum; assembly: GCF_009002475.1. Taxonomy (GTDB): domain Bacteria; phylum Planctomycetota; class Uabimicrobiia; order Uabimicrobiales; family Uabimicrobiaceae; genus Uabimicrobium; species Uabimicrobium amorphum. Next base: position 5,829,294 of record NZ_AP019860.1, on the reverse strand, counting down.
GGGAATTTCGCTGTGTTGCTCCACACCAGAATCTACACGAATTCCAGATCCCGCAGGCATTTTCAACACCGAAATCAGCCCTGGTGCAGGAATAAAATCGTTTTCGGGGTCTTCGGCGTTAAGACGTACTTCCATTGCGTGACCACGCGCAGAACAGTCAAATTTGACCTCTTTGCCAAAAGCAACATCAATTTGCCCTTGAACTAAATCGACTTGGTAGATTTGTTCGCTAATGGGGTGTTCAACTTGCAAACGAGTATTGACTTCCATAAAATAATACTCTTCACGCGGAACGTCGTAAATAAACTCTACAGTACCTGCGCTGCGATACTTCGCCGCTTTCAACAGTTTCGCCGCATCCTTTTGGATAGACGTCATCAATTTTTCGGAGAAATTTGGTGGAGGAGTCTCTTCAATAACTTTTTGGTTGCGCCGTTGCACAGAACAATCCCGCACCCCAAAAGTATTGACGTTACCATGACTATCGACCAAAGTTTGCACTTCAAGGTGGCGACTTACTTCAACCATACGCTCCATAAAAATGTGATCGTTATTGGTAATACGCAACGTTTCTTCACGAGCCGAAGCAAATTGCTTTTCCAATTCCTTAGGTGTTCTGACCATACGAATCCCGCGTCCCCCACCGGCGTTTGCCGCTTTTAGTATGACGGGATATCCTATTTTTTCAGCAAATTTCGCGGCTTCTTCGACCGTTTTAAGAGCCTTTTTACTCCACGGTAAAATGGGAACTTTGGCCTTGTCAGCTATTTTTTTCGCTTCAATTTTGTCTCCCAGAGCCGCCATAGCTTTTGCCGAAGGGCCAAGAAATACGATGCCTTTTTCCTCCAAGAGAGAGACAAAATGGTCGTCTTCAGACACAAAACCCCATCCTGGCCATACGGCGTCGCATTTAGTTTTCTTGAGAGCATTGATGAGTAAATCGTAGTTAAGGTATGGACTAACGGTACTTGGTTTTTTTTCGAAATCACTGAAGTTGTAGGCTTCATTAGCGCGTTTCACGAATAGTGAGTTTTCTTCATTTGGTATGTAAAAAGCAATAGTGCTGAGTTTGGTATTATGTAAAAAATTATAGTCATTCACTGCGCGAATAAAGCGTATGGCTGCTTCACCACGATTGACAATCGCAATACGCGCATTTTTTTTTAATATTCCTTTGTGTTTATTCATAACTTTCCTGTGTATAATATATGTTTGTACTGGGCTCAAGAAGACCTCCCTACCAAACACCCTATTTAGTGCACAAACGCTGCACTTATAGTCTCAAGCCACAGTAACGTAGAAAATTACATTTTGTGGCAAATTGTAACAATAATGCTACTTTTGACAAGGTATATTTTTATGAAATTATTGCTATTTAGTGACCTGCACTGCAACAATATGGCTGCAAGATTTTTATTGCACTGTGCACAAAGCGTAGATATTGTAATAGGGGCAGGCGATTTTTGTAGTGCACATCGCGGTTTGCACCCCATTTTGACGATTTTAAAAAATATTTCGCAACCAATGATTTTTATTCCCGGCAACAACGAAACCGATAACGCGCTGCGTCAAGAATGTAGTGGTTTAGAGAACGTTCATGTTCTCCATGGCAATGGTTGCTCCCTACATGGAATTGAGTTCTTTGGCGTTGGTGGAGGTATCCCGATTACTCCTTTTGGTAAGTGGAGCTTTGACTTTTCCGAAATTCAGGCCGAAGAATTATTTGCTTCATGTCCAGACAATGCCATAATTGTCAGTCATTCTCCTCCAAAAGGTATCGTTGACGTATCGTCTTCCGGTAAAAGTTTAGGCAGTACCACGGTGCGCAAAGTCGTCGAAGAAAAGTCACCGCGTCTTGTTGTATGTGGGCACATTCATGGTAGTGAAGGACAAATCGAAAAACTCAACGATAGTTATATAATCAACGCTGGTCCGGCTGGTATTATTTGGGATTTAGATAAAAATGTTATCGTTACATAAAGAATTTGCAACTTGTTTAGAGTGTGTAATGTATAGAAAGGTCAACTAATGGAAATTAGCGTAATTATTCCCACATTTAATCGCAGTTTATTTCTTCCCAAATGTATACAGTCTGTTCTATTGCAAAACTATCCTGTAAAAGAAATTATTATTATAGATGACTTTTCAGATGACAACACGACTTTAGTCGTTGAAAATTTAATAAAAGAAAACCAAACTCAAACGAAAATAATTTACCTAAAACAAACAAAAAACCAAGGTGTTTCCAGTGCCCGTAATCTGGGTTTGAACGCTGCACAATATAACATTGTTCTATTCCTAGACTCTGACGATTACTGGGAACAAGACTACACAAGTAACGTTGTCAACATATTTGAAAAATACCAAGATGTCAGTATCATCTTTACTAGATTAAACGTTATCGATTCATCAAACAGACTAAGTGCAGAACAATTAATGGTCAAAGAGAAGAAAATAAGGTTTTGGAGGCAATGTTGTGAGAGCAAAGATGAACTATTTTTCGCCCCAACGCAACAGGTGAAGAGGCATGTTCTCATGCAGCAACTCACGTTTTTCTTAAGTGCATTAGCTATAAACAAAAGTAGAATGGATTGCCCTGTTTTTTTTGATAGCAATCTCTATTTTGCGGAGGATCATGAATATCTTGTGAGACTTCTAGATAACGCCAAAACCGTCGCCTATACCGACAAACCACTGTCCAACTACGTCATTCATGGTAGCAATACAGTTTTAGCAAACGCAGACTACCAAAAGCATATGCGTAACTTACACGGAGGAATAAGTTCTTGCCTAAAAATGTTAGCATGTTGTGACAATGCAGATGAGTATCAATTCTTACTAGAATATATCATAAACAAATTTCGTTTAATTGGCTGGCTAAAACAAGACCAAAACGATAGACACGGAGCTTACGAAGCCTTTAGAAATAGTTATTTATTCTCAAGAAAATGGAAAGATCTACTGCGGGTATGGAAAGCTAAATTGTACCTAGTTTTTTTTCACAAGCATTGATTATTATTCTCTAAAACTTGTACTATAGTCATTTGCGTCTTCTTCCACAAAGTTGTTTTTACGGTAAAGATTGTATAGAACGATAACGCAACATAATAGCATCACCGACAGAGTATACAGAAAAGCGCGTGATTTGTTGGCGATAATAGTCGCGTACTCGTAATCTACATAATTGTTATAGGGAAGAACCCATGAGCTATACAGGTGGTCCAAAAGCCATATGGGTGCGGTAGGGGCCAAACTTAAAAAAAACAATACTGTCACGCCAAAGAATACATGGTTTCTTTTGTAAAGAAAGCTACCAAAAGCCATTGCCACAAACTGACACAAAAGAAAACAGGCCAAAGTCCACAAAAAGTAGTGTCCCCAAGCGTTAGCCCACACAACGATATAAGAAGAGATATTTTGATATTGCGGTATGTTACCATGGTAACGTGGGAACAAAATACTCATGATAAAAGCGTAAAAAAGCGTATGCCATGTTGTATACAACGTTTTTTCCCACAGTACCTTACTCATTGCCACCAAAGTTGTTCGCAAATTCATCGTGTCTATTTTGTCCATTTTTTTACAAAACAGATATATATTTTTGGTGATGATCATCAACATCGCCATCCACAAACTAAAAAGACAAAGTGTGGAATGAAATTGAAAAAGACTATGTGATATCAGCACGAGAAGCACAAAAGGATACAACATTATTTTTACGAGAGAAGACAAATGTGCTTCATCTTTGAAAGATAAAATGAGAGTATTTGATCTTGGAAAAAACAACACCAAAAAGGTACAAAAACTAAATAACAGTAAAAAAGCAATCGCATATATACTAAAAGGCTGTCCTGCGATCAGGTGTTGTTGTCTTTCATAAATAATGATCGTCATGAGAACTAGAGTACATATGGAAACAATAGACATAATAATTATGTTTTTTAAAAAGCGACGTTTACCTTGCGCGACCATTTGTGTTCCTTGCTTTACACTTTATAGTACATATTTACTTTTGTGGTTGTAATCGTCACTCAGTATTCGATTACGGCTACGGTGACGATTACGGTCATGGTCACGGTCACGGCGACGGTTACCCTAGTCACATACGCGAATATGTTTTTGTGAACTTATGGACGCGGCGACATAAAAGACCACGGCTTGTACGGCGAAAATGACAAAGCCGATATTCATCGCGGTGTACATTCTGTTACTGTAGCCTGGTATGCGGCCATCTGTCACGGCAATAAAAATGGCAAAAGGGCTAAATAATGCCAAAACTCGATAATTACTCCGTGAACCACCCAAAATCTCTCGTGCAAATTCAGAAACTAGTATGGGCATTATGCACCATGCGGCTATCAAACCAACGGCAACAAGAGCTATTTTGGTGTTTTTGCGAAATGTCAACCCCAACCACATCATAAACCACTGTATGTTGGTGAAAATCAAAAAAGTGAAGACCACAGCGTATGTCCAACGCGCTCCAGAAGGAAGACGACTACTGGAATAATAACTGCGTGGAAATGCTGCTAGGTTAAAAGTATATATGCACAGTAGTAGTATGCAGATATATAATGTAAAACGTGTCACCGCCATTGCTTTTTGCCAAAATATGCTTCTTGTCGTCATCGTTGTGGTCAACAGCACATCCCAGGTTTCTTGTTTGATTTCGCGCTGAAATAACGTCACAGATCTCATGGTTAGAAAAAGTGCACAGATGGCCAGAGCAAAAAAATAGATAATCATCGCGAACTCATGGCGATTACCTCTTGAACTTGGTAGACTTCCAAAAAAACCAACACCAATGACCGCTCCTAAAATGAAAAATATCTTCGCGGCGAATGGCCATGAACTGTGACTACCTTCGCGCCACAAAATAGGTAAACGAATGTGGGGGACTTTTCTTTTGACGATATGGAAATCATCGCGTACCTTTTGCGCCATTGGCTTTTTATTCATACGTTGTGGATATGTGATGAGAAAATGCCTTGCTCCCAGTAAAAACAACGCCGCACTGATCCAAATAGGTATTGTGTAGGCAAACATTTCCCAGGGGCCACTTGCATAACTATCGAGGTAATAATAGAAAGCCGGAGGAAACATCACTATTTCTAAATAGTAACTAACATTATCAAAAATCTCAAAGAACGGAAAAAATATATAAAGTGCAAATCCCCATATGTAGGTCGCCATAATTGCTTTAATCGACGTTTTACAATAACAAGAAAAAAATAAGCCTACTGCAGCAACCTGAACAACAGTTAAAAATTGTGCGTACAGCGAGATCAGTATCTTCTTATTGGTGAGCCCCCCTAAAAGATATGCCAGATACATTGCCGGAAATGAAATCAGCAAAAAAGAGAAAATCGAGATCACCAAGCTAATGAATTTTTCAAATAAAATCAGTGTGGGACCCAGCTGCGTGGTAAGTAGCAATGAGAGAGTACGTTTTTCTTTTTCGTTGGTAATTACACAGGCACTGCTCATCGGTAAAATGACAAAAATGGCGATTATATTTATAATGTATATATACTCTAGTAGCCACCGTCCACTTCCCAGAACCCGATAAAGATTGTCGCTGCTGGTATAATTTGACCAGTTAACTAAAAAGATCGTATATAAACACAGGCCAAACAACACGCGCAAAATAAAGAGACGTTTTGTCGAAGCGTACTCAATCAATTCTTTTTGTAATAGAGGTAGTTTGGAAATCAATTTCGTACTCCTAAGCTGTTTTACCTTCGGTTAGTTTCATAAATACCGTTTCCAGATCAATAGCTCCTGGCTGGAACATACGTACGCAGGCTTTTAAGCTTATTAAATTCTCCAGTAGTTCTTCGGGCTTGAGTTCTTGTTCTTTGATGTGAATCTCTACGCGATTTTGTTCTTTTTGTACCGAGGCAACACCTGGTATAGCCGCAATCTTTACTTGTAAATCGTCATCATAGTTGAGAATTTGCGTGTGGATTATTTTTTCGACACCGAGCTGCGTGTATATTTCTTCGAGAGAACCTTCCGCGACTATTTTACCGGCCTCGATAATACCAATACGCGTACACAACTCAGAGAGTTCGCTGAGAATATGACTTGAGATCATGATGGTTTTGCCCATATTGCGCAACTCTTTTAATAGCTCGCGCATTTCAATACGGGCGCGGGGATCGAGACCACTTGCCGGCTCATCGAGAATCAAAAATTTGGGATCGTGCAACAAAACCCGCGCAATTCCCAAACGTTGTTTCATACCTCGCGATAGAGAATCTACTTGCGAGTATTTCTTCTTGGTTAGGTCCGTAAGAGCGAGTAAATCATCCACTAATTTTTTGCGTTGTGACCAACCAATGCGGTACGCCGCAGCAAAAAAGTGTAGATATTCTTGAACACTTAAGTCATCGTAAACGCCAAATGCGTCGGGCATATATCCTATGATACTGCGAATTTTTTTCGGTTCTCGTAGCACATCAATGCCATCGAGAAAAACTTTGCCAATTTGTGGTTTAAGAAGTGTGGCGAGAACTTTCATCGTCGTTGACTTGCCCGCACCATTCGGCCCAATAAAACCAAACACCTCTCCAGGCGGAATTTGCAAATTCATGGTATGAACAGCGATAAATTCATCATAGCGTACGGTCATATTCTTAATATTGACAAAACTCACATTATGCTCCTTTATAGTATAAATAGCGAAAGACGATGATTTTGTTTTGTTGCTCGCGAATTAAAACAACAACGTACTGGCTAGAATCTGTAGGGTCGTGAAGGGTTAGGTCGCTCAAGGCATCACTGCCTCCACTGGGGGATTTCTGCGCAAACAATATTCGCTCATCGCTAGGAAACGCATACGAAAAATGTAGTATACCTTGTACCAGTCCATTCGGGCTACCTTTCGCTGCATACACATAGCCTTTATGTATGATATAGATATAGTCAAAATTTTCGACACCAGGATAATTTCGCGAAGTAGCAACGGATCTAGGGCCGGAAAGGCTGCGATCATAAGCGTTGCGCATAATCGTGGCCTGAAAATCTTTTATATTCTCGGTAAGACGCGGAACAAAATTTTCCACCAATTCAAATTCAGACGTTTGCCGAAAAACTTTGCGCATGTATGGAGTCCATTTTTGTAAATTTTGCGTCACCGAAAACTGTGTGGGAAATGCACCATCATAGGAGCAATTTTCGTTGGTGTTGTAATTGTTATAGTAGTTAACATTCGCGTCAAGGTTTACCTGTATACTGTTTTCAATTGTATTGGTAATTTTCTGAGGTTTGGAACTCATGAAAAAGTGAAGGTCATTGCTACGCGCTACTTGTTTTTGAGAACCAATGTCAACGATGTGTAAAACTTTGCTCGTTTTTACTTCGCCTAAATATACATCGGCCACCCATTGGCAAAGTGCCCAAAAGCACAGCGTCGCAATAGGAAATGTAATCCAAGTGAGAACGCGCTTATTGAGTTTTTTTAGTACGATATATTCTATTGGGCCTACCAAAACCAAGAAAGAAAACAACAAAAGAGACAATAACCATGTGGGAGGAATTTGTACACTTTTTGGTAGTAGATAGTTACCAATCGACCCTGCTCCAGCGCGGGAACGCCGATAACGATAACGGTAACGATCGCGCCAATCTGTGGTAGTGTAGTAATAGTCAAAATCTTCAAGATAACGCTTTTTACTATAGACAATCTCCGTAGCAATGCTTTCTTTAATTTTCCACAACCACAGTATCATTTTTTTCCACTCGCTACTCACAAAACTAAAACTATCCGAGGGTTGTTGTGAAAAATCACACAGCACCACGCGTCCTAAACCATGACGGCTGGAATGAATATTCTTTGTGTAGTTGTGAATACTTTCCATGGCGCTCATTCGTGAGATAAAGTCAAGGTGATATTGTTTAAATAAACTGTCTTTTCCAATCACAATACATGCGCTTCCGCCCATACATATCCATTTCTCTACGATATGTATCTGTTCTTCACTCATGAAGTTTAAATGCCCACTATGAAGAAGCAGTAAGTCAGTATCGCAGTATGCCGTTATAAGGCTTTGCGGTATTTCATTTGGCGAGATACGTTTATAGGAAATGTAGGGTTTTTGGCCTTGACGGTTTTGTGGTAACAAGGCATAAACATTACAAGCTTGCTCTATGGCAGTGCTTTGTGAAAAGCTCGTGGTGATCAACAAATCAATTTTTCGTCCCAAATCGACATTTCCCAACGCGATTATATCGTCTTGCGTTTCGAAAAAGGCTTCGTAGTAAAAGTTTGTCAACGGTGGCAGCCATAACTGATAGTTGTTTTGTCCGGCAGTAAGAATGAGTTCTTTACTACGGTAAAACAAAATGTCCTCTCCGTAATATAACGCAAATTTTCCTTTTACGTTTCGCGAGGAAGATAAACTAAATTTCAGCTGGACAGGGGCGTTTTCGCGAATCATTTTCTTGTCGTTCATGACGAGTTGTACTTGAGCTTGTGCTTGCAACACAAACAAACACAATAATGTGAGTAATGTCCATTTCATATAAAAAATCCTACAAATAATGAGACAGGATTAACAGGTTAAGTACTTAACCAATGGGTTAATTTGGTGTAACGAGTTCGCGATTCGACATTGCGTACTGCAATTCCCAAAGCGCGCCAACTCCCCACGATAATCACCATTTTTTTTCCACGAGTAATGGCCGTATATAGTAAGTTACGTTGCAACATAATATAGTGTTGGGTAAATATAGGAATAACGACCACAGGATATTCACTACCTTGTGATTTATGGATACTAATCGCATACGCAAGAACGAGTTGCTCTAGTTCCGAAAATTCGTAGGTGACTTCGCGATGGTCAAAGGCAATTGAGAAAGTATGGTCCACGCGATTGACACTGCGTATAATACCAATGTCCCCATTGTACACGTCTTTTTCATAGTTATTGCTAATTTGCATCACCTTGTCACCTTCGCGAAACTTTCCCGTGGATATTTTTTTTTGTGATGTATTTAGCGACTGCGAAAGTAAGGCATTTAAATTGTCAGCTCCCACTTCTCCACGATACATGGGAACCAATGTTTGAATATCATGCATCGGATTGAAACCGTATTTTTTTGGCAGACGTTCTGTCACTAAATTGGTGATCATCTCCGCACCTTGTTGTGCATCTTCCGTCGGTAAGAAAAAGATGTCTGATTTTTCACTGTTGGCGATTTGTGGTAGAGAACCTGAGTTTATTTGATGCGCGGTTCGCACAATCGATGAATCCGTAGATTGTCTATAGATATGCGTCAGACGCGTCAGGGGCATACCATCATAAGCAATTAGATCTCCCAAAAAATTGCCGGGTCCGACAGAAGGAAGCTGATCGCAATCTCCGACAAATGTAATTGCTGCTCCGGGAGGAACGGCACTTAACAAGTGGTAGGAGAGAGATATATCCATCATCGATGTTTCATCTATAATGAGCCAGTCGATTTCCAAAGGTTGGTCTTTATTGTATTCAAATGCATTTTCATGAGGATTGTAGTGCAATAAACGATGAATAGTACTCGCAGGGGAACCAGATGCCTCGGAAAGACGTTTTGCAGCTCTACCAGTAGGGGCGGCAAGAGCAATACGATGATCGTTTCGTTGCAAAACCGAGACCAATGCTTTAATAATAGTCGTTTTTCCCACACCTGGTCCACCAGTGATAAGAGAAACCTTATTGGAGAGAGATAACTCAAGCGCACGTTTTTGTTCAGGGTGCAACTCGACATTCATTGTTTTCTTGATATGATGAATGACTTTCGCAAACTGTGGAATTTCAATGGAAAAAGACGTACGCATAATGGAACGCAAGTATCGTGCAACCTGTGTCTCACAAAAATAAATTCTTTTGAGATACACGGGGTTTTCAGGATCTTCTATCGCCACCAACTTTTCCTCATGAATGTTCTTTTGTAGAACTTCTCCAATAAGACAAGGGTCCACTTTCAGTAAATTATAAGTACGATCGATGAGTATTTCCTGAGGAAGATAGCAGTGTCCTTGGGAACTTGCTTCCCCCATAATGTGCATAATGGCTGCTTGAATTCGTTCTGGATCGTCTTCGGGAATTCCTACTTCGCGCGCAATTTTATCTGCGGTGAGAAATCCAATACCGTCAATATCAACCGCCAAACGGTAAGGATTGTTTTTTATCATAACCACTAAATTGCCACCGTATTTTTTATAAATTTTTGCCGCGCGACTTCCTTTAATACCGTGAGAAGTCAAGAACAACATCATTTCGTGGCGGTTACGTTGCGATTTCCACGAATTTTCAATCTCCGCAGCTTTTTTTTTGCCAATGCCTTGCACTTCTTGCATACGTTCGGGTTTGTTATCGAGTATATCAAAGGTGCTATCACCGAAATGTTTGACGATTCTCTTTGCCAAAGACGGACCAATACCAGTGACAATTCCAGAAGCCAAATACTTTTCAATAGACTCCTTTTGCGTGGGAAGAATAACTTCAAAACGCTCTATTTCAAGTTGCACACCATACTTTGCATGTTTCTTCCACACCCCACTTAGGCGTAGTTTTTCTCCCACATTTGCTGAAAATATATTTCCAACAATGGTAATCGATGGTTCACTTTCTTTGTAGGTAAAACGCGCTACGGTGAAATGAGTTTCTTCTGAGGTGTAAATAACACTTTCCAAGACCCCCTCGAGATTTTCAATTTTAGTATTGGCAACTGTAAGCATACTACAACCTTTGTGTAAGAGATAAGATTGTGCGGGAAATGTAATCAACTACGGACAGATATAAATATACCACAGAATCCGCTAGAATTCGCTAAATAGAGGCTAGAATTTCATTTGCAATAGGTAGTAAAGGTCTCTCAGAAATTCTCTGAATAAAATCTAACCTGTACATAGTGAAAAATCAAGCACAACAAAAATTTTCGTTGACCTAAAACTATTTTCATCTACAATTGAGCAAGTATAAAAAGAGCTTTTTAAGGTATATATATGAGTGAAATTTTGTGTTTTTTGGGTGTTTCAGGTAGTGGCAAAACTCAAGCGATAAAAAAAATGGTACAAACATTACCGGGAAAAAAAGGCGGCATTATCACGATAGGAGACTATAAAGATGGTAAACGCCAAAATTTTTGGGTCCGGGATGTCGTGACTGGTCAGGAAGTTTTATTAGCGCAAAGAGATTTAGCTGCAGACATTACTCAAGGAGCTTTTGGTTTTACACAACAAGGTTTATCATTTGGTAACAATTGTATACAACAAGCTCTGAAAGAACAAGTAGAGGTGTTATTTATCGATGAAATAGGGCCCTTGGAATTACGCGGAGAGGGCTGGTACCTCAGTTTGCAAATGATAGAGACAGCGAAAATCAACAAAATCGTATTTACTTCAAGACCAACAACTGTCACTCAAATTTGCGATACATTTTTTTCTAACAGGGATGTCCAAAAAATAGAAGTAAGTGGGATGTAGTTATGGATTTGCAAAAAATTATTTTTGGTTTAACTCTTCTTGGACGCGACGCAGAGCAAAGAGAAGTTGTCGAGCGCATTAAATCATTGTCTCAAGGACAAGGAGGCGTCCTTCTAGTAGAAGGTTCATCACAATACGGACAAAAAAACATTGTACGCAATATGGTCACAAACAGTGGCTTACCGTATTTCTTAGGCTATGGCTCACGCATCCCCGTTCCCTATGATGTATTTCGCTTTTCTTTTTCTAAAATATTTGAAGATTTTGCCGCACATCGCGAACAAAACTTACAAGGAATTAATAAGTTAGAAAAGGCCATTTACAAAGGCATTATAGGTAAAACAACACGTAGATTTGCACGTAGTAATTTATCCTTAGAGCCCAAAAGCCAAACCGATTTACATATTACATTTTCACGTCATCTCCTCAATGAAGACTTACCCGCCATTTTTTACTGCGAAGACTTACAGTGGGCAGAAACAAGCTCTCTAGAGTTGTTACTATTCCTCATTAAGAGTGCGATGAGCACCTCTGCCCCCATACTCTTTATCTTACAATACGACCTAGAAGACAAAGGAATGGTAACTCCTTTTGCGTTGCGCCAAAGAAACGTCTCTATTATGCAACAACTCAAAGCGATGAAGTCTGGAATAAAAAGACGTACTGGTCTACGACCAAAGGAATTCGTCGGGCAACTACAAGATTTAGAATATACACAAAAACTTGTGCTGCAACCAGTGAGTGAAAAAGAAATTGAGCGCGTATTTAAAAAGATACTGGGATATAAATTACTTTCCTCCACTTATGTCAATGCACTATGCTATCTCGCCCAAGGTAGCGGTTTTTTCGTAGGTGAATTATTGTTGTATTTGTCGCGTAATGTTTTAGAGTTTCGCTCACAAAAATGGCAGCTGAAATACGACGAACACCAAATTAAGCTATTTGATGACATAGATTACTTTACATTGGCCAACCTCGAAGACTTGGGGGAAGAAGTTTTTCAAGAATTGCAACGTGCGGCGTTATTACACTACCCCATTTCCAAAAAAGATTGGGCAGAAAGTAGTTCTCTTTCCAGTGAGAATTTTAAAAATGCCGCAGCAAATGCGGTAAAATACGGAATATTAAAACAGATCGCCGACGGGTATTACGTTTTCAACAATGATTACACAAAGTACACCTTAATCGCCAGCTGTTCTTCTGAAGAAGAACGACATTTACACACGAATATTGCCGCATCACTCACCGAATCGCACCCGGCGTATGTTCATCTATTTCATTGGAAGAATAGCGAAAAACCAGAAATGTCTCTAGACCACATGGTGCGCGCAGGAATTGAAAATGAAAAAATGATGGCCTACGAAAATGCTTATTTTCTATACGAAGAAGGCGCTAAGCTGTTTCCTGAAGCGCGTGAAATGTTTCTCGAAATATCAAAAGATATGTTAGAGTGCAGCAAGGATAAAGAAAAGAAAAAAGACAAAGACTTCTTAGAGCCACTACTCGCACTGGTAAAACTGTATCGCATTGCCGGGCTTATCGAAGCCACACCTCTTCTCAGCGACGAAGACATCGCTTTATGGAAAAAAATTATTTACGATTACAGTCCCGACAAAACATTTCCCGACTTTGCGTGGTTATTACTTTTCCTACTAAAATCCTACACCGCCAGTGTGAAAACATATTTCAAACCCGAAGTGGAAAAGTTAGCTCTTTTACTCATACGTGAACTATGTCCGGGCAAAGACCACCAGACCAAGACCATTTTCTTACAAGCTCTTGTTTCTTTTTCGCAAAACGACGAACAACGCAATCGTTTAGCTGTGAACATCGAGAAATGGGGCAGTTTACAAGCAAAACAAGGCAACTTACTCGACGCTGCGGTTAAGTATCTCGATAGTTACTATGTGTACTTATCTTGTAAAGATTATTTTAACTGTGCGCGTGCACTGCACCTAACCATTAAACTTTGCCAAGAAAATATTCACAACAACCACTTAATGCCTTTACTCCAAGTAGAAGCTTTAAGACTTCTTGCATGTAATTACCAAAGCTGGTCGCACGAAGAGCAAAAAAAAGAACAAGAAATTCAGGATGAATTTGCTCCTAAAAAACACCTAAATTATGCCTTGCAATCGGTCGCGGCATTTCTCGACAGCGCGCGATTTGGCCTGGAAAGATACAAATGCCCATGGTTGACAATTTACGGTCTACAACGCGCCTATAACTTTAGTGAAGAGATGTATGTAGAGAACGATCTTGTTAAAGAGTTATTGGATCAAGCAAAGAACGAGTGGGAGATCATCGCCGACGAAAGTTATGATAAATCTGCGGTTATTATCGCCAATAGTAGTGATGTGGGGGCTGCATGCGTCATTGGCGAAGCGGTGCTTCGCGAAGGGGTAAGTGTCGACATCGATGTTGAGTGCTGCAACGATCTTGAAAAGGCCGTAGAAAAAATGTCACAAAATGACATTTCCTTTCTACTGCTTCAGCCACACTCAAAATTTAGTTTTATGAGCACTGCGGAGGTAATGCACATTATAGCATCTTACCAAGAAGAGAAGCCGAGTGGATGGTTTATTCGCGAACACGGAGACCATATTCAGTTTATTGTATGGGAAACCACCTCTTCAAAGCTTCTCGCAACATGCTTGAAATTTCTCGATGAAAAAATTGTACGTAGTTACGTATAGTTTGTAAATTTCACTACCAAAACTTATTGAGCGCGATATGAAAAACTGTAGTTTGTGTAAACAAAAGATTATGGGTAAATTTTGGCAGTGCAAAAATAGTTATTTTTGTGCCAAGTGTTACCAAGCAGCCAAAAAATGTAGCCATTGCGGTTTGCCCACAAGGCGTGGAATCAGACGAGGTGAGAAAGTGTATTGCACTTCTTGCACCGCAAAGGCAAAGTGCTGCCAATTTTGTCGCAAACGCATTTTTGAAAAGTATTGGAAAGTGGACAACACCATAATATGCTCGACATGCTATAAAAAATCGCCTAAGTGTTCGCGGTGTCATAAAAGCACAAAGGACTACCTCAAGGTGCAGAAACTAATCTTGTGCGTGCAATGTTCAAACTCGGTAGAACTATGTGCAAAATGTCATATACCACTTATCGCCAAGTTTTTCAAATTTCCCAACGACAATCGTAAATTTTGTAGCGCTTGTGTAAAAAGTAAAAACTACTGCGATATGTGCAACACTCCGATCACCTCCAAATACTACCAAATCGGCGACAAACGCAATATTTGTAAAACATGTATGAAAACTGCGGTGCAAAGCCCTACTGCGGCGAAGAAAATTTTACAACGTGTCGTCGGCTTTGTTGCCAAAAAATTCGCAATGAAAATCAATTTGGCAACAGAGTTGGAGTTAGTAGACGCTTTAACGTTGGCAAAGATACGCAAAAAAAACGCTGTCAAATACGGTGCGACGGACCGACGTGCTCTGGGACTATTTGTACAACGCGGACGCGATTATCGCGTTTATATTGAGTCTCTTCTACCGTATTCTCTATGTATGGGCGTTCTCGCTCACGAATATACACACGCGTGGCAAGCCGACAATTTCCTCAAAAAGCCCAGTCTTCTAATTTTAGAAGGCCTAGCGGAATGGATCTCTTACAAAACTTTGATACATTACGGTTATAAATCGCAAGCTCTGCTCATTGAAAAACAACGTGATATCTACGGACAAGGTTTTCGTAAAATACGCGCTTTTGAAAAAAAACACGGCGAAAAGAACCTCTTAGACAAAATCACACAAATGGTGAACAAATCACAAATGTTGTAGGTAAAATTTCGTGACAGTGAACGATATTTTTCGATTACGGTTACGGCTACGATCACGGCTACGATCACGGCTACGATTACGGCTACGGTTACGACTAGGGTCATGGTCACGGTCATGGTCACGGTCACGTGACGATTACGGCGACACTATACCCCGTGTCATCCCTGACTTGATCAGGGATCCAGGCGCTTTCAAATTGACTTTACATTGCGGGTTTCCCGCTTCCGCTGGAATGACACCATAACGGTTATCTTAGCTTAGCACGTATATGACTTGATCAGGGACGACAAATAAGATCTACTTAATCTTAGCCCTTTTCTTCAAGTTTTCCTTCCATCCATCGGACAACCCGGTTATTTCTAGTAGCGGCTTAACTATTTCCATATTATCCATATGACAAAACATGGCGCGATTGAGTTTATCGATGGTGGCCTCTTCACTACCGCGATCTAGCATCGTAATAGATGAGTCCACGCAAATATTTCCTTCTTGCAAAACGCGCAAATAAAAACCGGTTTTGTACTGTTCGTGAATCCACTTTAGCATCAGAGGGTATCCGGCAGATCGGCCGATTGTATTACAGCGAATCGTAGGTTCGGAAATCTGAACAATGGCATCCCCCATCTGCAAAGTGTCACCTACACGAGCTTCGCATTCATCATAACCACAAATAGTAATGTTCTCTCCGAATGTAGGAATGGGCAACGATGATTGAGCGCGTTCCTCAAAAAAAGCGTAGTTGTCAAAACAAAACATATGGACCGCTTTGTGAACTCCACCATGTACCGGTTCATAACAACCATCGCCCTCAAAACCCATCTTCGTCAGCATAATTTTTTGCGATGTGGGTACTTTGCGAATTGCGGAGACAAACTCGTTATTCTCTGTTTTAATGGTTTGTGGCATACCTACATTGAGTGATTTTATTTGCATTGTTGTTTCCTAATCGTATTATGTATAGCAACTTGATGTGAAATATTTTCTCATACTATAAGACCTGTGACTGATTGACAAGGAGAAAAAATGGAAAATTCGTTTGTAAAAACGTGGTTTTTAGCCATGCGCCCCAAAACCCTATGGGCAGCTGTTTCACCAGTAATTGTCGGAACGGCGATGGCCTACGGCGATGGTTTTTTCCATCTAGTTATTTTTGCGGTTACTATGTCGTGTGCCATCGCCATTCAAATCGGAACGAACTTTGCCAACGACTATTACGACTTCGTCAAAGGTGCTGATACCGAAGAACGCATGGGGCCAACCAGAGCCACCCAAGCAGGCTGGGTAACTCCGCAAATCATGAAACGCGCTTTTATTTTTACCTTTGCCATCGCTTTCTTTTGCGGTCTATATCTTGCGTGGCATGGTGGGGTGTACATTTTGCTCATTGGTATTGTGTCAATTATTTGTGGCATTATATATACTGGTGGACCTTACCCTTTAGGATATAACGGCCTTGGAGATATATTTGTACTGATCTTTTTTGGGCCTGTTGCGGTAGGTGGAACATATTATCTACAAACATCCAACATAGAGTTTGTACACATACTCTGCGGTTTGGCATTGGGAGCTTTGGCCACGGCGATTATCATCGTCAACAACCTACGCGATATGGCCACCGACGTCAAGGTTGGTAAGAGAACTTTAGCGGTACGCTTTGGTAAAACCTTTACCTACATTGAATACGCCCTGTGCTTTCTCGGTGCCTTTGCACTACCTCTATATTTATACTTCACCCAAATCAAAGAACCCAATATCTTGTATACATTACTTCCGGCTCCTATCGCCTGTATACTTTTTGTGAAAATATTGCGCCTGGAAGGCAAACAACTCAATCCACTATTAGGGCAAACGGCTTTGGTGTTGTTACTTTATAGCCTATGTTTTTCTGTTGCGTGGATTTGGTCATGAGAGTAAACGATATAGTTATACATCCATTTGACCTTCCCTTGACAAAACCACTACAGTTGAAACGCGATATGGTCGAAAATCGTCGGGGACTTGTGGTGGAACTTCGCGGGGATGATTGTCGTGGTTACGGAGAAATTGCTCCGTTACCGTACTTTCACAACGAAACACTGCAACAAATCCACAACGAAATCGACATAATCAAAAACAGTATATACTCTCTTCAGTGGGATGCAAAAGCGGTTGTCAACACCCCAGGGTTTTTTGGCGAAAAACTCAGCGTGTATAACTTTGCGCCTAGCGTAATGTGGGGAATCGAAACAGCACTGTGGAATCTAACCAGCGATTACCTAAAAACACCTCCAAGATGCTTATGGAAAAAAGACTGTCGCGATATCATTGAAATAAACGGTCTTCTAAGTGGTAAACCACAGGATATAAAACAGCAAGTAGATATACTCAAAAAACAAGGTGTGCAAACGGTAAAACTAAAAGTAGGGAGAAACACCCTAGAAGAAGATTTGCAAAATATCGCTTACGTTCGTCAACAGGGAAAATGGAAAATGCGCCTCGATGCGAACCGCAGTTGGTCAGTAGCCCAAGCCCAAGATTTTCTACAACGCATAGAAGAGCACACCATAGAATATATAGAAGAACCCGTCGCAACACAACAACAACCACAACTGAAGTCGGACATTCGTGTTGCTTGGGACGAAAGCGTTTACGAACAACAACTTCCCCCCACAAAACCACCCTATCCTCAAGCAGTAGTTCTAAAACCAGCTCTCATCGGAGGTATTGCCAGGACTTTTCAATGGATTTCATGGGCGCAAAAACTTCGCATACCATGTGTGATGAGCAGTTGCTTTGAAACAAGCATTGGTCTGTTTATGTTGGCAAATATTGCCGCCACAACTTCACCTATTGCCAACGGACTTGACACCTACAAATGGCTACAATCAGATGTTGCGAATCCACGCTTTGCCGTAAAGGACAATCACGTTGACCTGTCGCAATTTTGTAATATCGTTTACCAATTTGAGGATAACTCCCGTGGATAAGAAACGCCATCACTGGACGGGAAGACGCACCGCTCCATGCGGATGTGTCTATCTAATGCATATTTCTAGATCCATTGGAGAGATGGAGCAAGAGTTGCTCGTTATGTGTGAGAAATGTCGTGAAAAAGATAATGATCGCGTTTGTTAAATAGTAAGGTGCCGTGCGGAATTCATAGCAAAAGTGAAATATTAAATCCGCACGATACGGAAAAACTATGTTGCGTTTTCCGATAAAAATAAAATTACTTTTTTCGCTTAATACCAAGTACCATTAACAAGCCGAGAAGCATCGCCATGTATGTCGAAGGCTCTGGCACCACGTTCGTTCCAACAGCAATTGTGGTAAGAAATAGGTTGTTACCGTCCGCAGCGCTTTCGTCAAACCTTACTCTTGTAATGCGTTCGTCAGACACAAAGCCAATAAAATCGTTGCCTGCAAACCCTTCGGTAAAAAAAGTTCCCAAGGCACCGTTTTCACCAAAAACGGTAACGGTATCATCTGGATTCACGCCATTACTATTTAAAAAAGTAATTCCAATAATGCTCCCGGAAGACCCACTGTCAAAATTCGAAAAATCTATCGAAAAACTGTCCGCTTGCTGACCAGATTGCCCAAAACTAAGTGCATCGCCACCAAAAGGTCCAAACGGATCGAGTATTTGCGTGTTGGGTTGGTCACTCTCAATGGTAACGTCGGCCACAAGTCCAGTATTTGCTTTGGAAAATGTAAAGGTATCGCCCAGTACATCTCCGATATTGGGTGGAGTATTCACTTCATTTGCCAAAGCTAGATCTACCCCGGCATTAAAACTGGCAATCGTATTGAAATTTGCAATCTGGTCATTAAAATTCGTCCCAGTAGCCCCAATAAAAGCTATTGTCTCGGCATAGGTTGCCGCTGGAATACAAAATGCTATCATAAGTAACAATGATTTTACAACTCTCATATTTATCTCCTAAAAGTTATGCATTGCTAACACCTTTGGCTGTTAACAACAAATAAATTTTATCGCCATATACAAAATCCACAATCATCACAAGTGATTATGAATCTTAAGTATAAGAGTTGATTTTTTTTTGTATATAGCAACAATCACAATTATCTACTAGCAAAAATTGCTACTTAAAATCATAATTGTTGCCATTATGCGATTTGTTTTATGTTTCTTTGTTGGAGTGGGAAGAAGTCATGGAGTGCTATAAAACCAGTAAAACAACTAGTACTCTGTAAATCTAGTTCAAGACTTCCAGAGTACTAGTCGCATATTATGAGTTTTCACAGTAAATTGTAAAAAGAGAATTACGATAAACTATTTTGCGCGGCATAGCATGTTAGTTCATTGGAGTTGTTTAGATTTAACTTACTTTTAATATTTGTTTTGTGAGAATGAATCGTACTAAGACTTATATTGAGTTGTTTGGCGATTGCGCGACTTGTCAAGCCTTTACCGATAAGATGGAAAACTTCTAACTCTCGGTTATTTAAAAGAGATAGAGGATTTTCGTCTTTAAAATTCTTACGTCGTAGTTTGTTGATCAGGTAGGTGTTGACACGATCATTTATGTATATTTTGCCACTCAAAACTTTACGCATCGCCGAAATGAGTTCTTTGGGATCGCTATTCTTATTGATATAGCCATTGGCTCCTGCAAGAATCGCTCGCTCGGCATAAAGTGCTTCTTCATGCATCGAAAATATTAAAATAGGAAGATAGGGATGTCTTTGACTAAGATTTTCCGTCAACCGAAGTCCGCATTCTCCTCCTAGAGAAATATCTATGAGCATCACATGAGGACTGACCAAATCAATTTGCTGTAGAGCGTCCTGAACACTTTGAGCTGCTCCACAAACAACAAAATCCTTCTCATTTTCAATTAAAAATTTCACCCCCTTAATTAAAATGGGATGATCATCGACAATAAATACTCTTGTATTTCCCGTTGTCATGTTGTAAACCTCAAGTTGCATATTTACATCAAATAGTACAAAGAAAGATTTGTGTTTAGAGGCGTCAGTTCTAAACACTTGGTTTCAAATCTAATTTAACACTTTATAACTTATTAACATATACATATATTATATATAAAATATATTTCAAATCAAGAACAAGTTTTGAGGAAATTACAAGATCTATCTGTACGACAGCGTGATGTTATCTTTAAAGGTTTATGACACTTCGGTTTGGAACGAAGCCGGGATTGGAAGCTCAAGTTATAAAAAATACTAAATATGCTGTAAAAAAGTAGTGACAACGTATTTATCACTACTTTTTTCAGCATTTATGGCTATTCAAAAATTCTATTTTTCTTCCAAGTGCTTTTGCAGAAGATCCGCAAGATGTACGATTTTTAGTTCTAGTCTTTTCACCTCACGAGTGATGGAATTTTTCTGCATCTCCATCCAGTACCATACCTTGAGCATCATCACTACGAATTGGCCAAAAACAAAACCCAATCCCCAGCCAATCAACTCACGCGTGGTTTCCACGTGGAAAAATTTTACTGCGCAGTAGACGGATAGTGCAAAAAAAACGAATATGTACACGTAAACCAAAATAGATAACCAGCGATTTTTACCGCGAAAGGTATCCATCACCATTTGCGATAGAGATTGTTGTTGGTCAAAGAGCGTTAGAATTTCTTTTTCTTCCACTTGTAGAGCTTGTTTAATTTTGTTATCTAAATTATCCATTTTGTGATCCTTCCAATTTGAGTTTGAGTTTTTCTCGTGCATGGTATAAACGCGACTTTACAGTACCTGTGGAAATGCTCAAAATCTCCGCGACTTCAGCAACACTCATTTCTTCTAAATAGTACAGAGATAAAACGGTTTTGTGCTGTTTAGACAAAGAGTTTAAAGCGATGTAAAATGCATCGTTGTTTTGCACTTCTTCACTTTGCGGTACTTTGGGAATTTCGCTGTAGCATTTTTGTTGCCTTTGACAACGTCGCACCCAGTCCGCGCATTTATGAGTGACGATCTTGTATATCCATGAACGAAATCGCGACGGATCTTGTAAATTGCGAAAACTTTTCATTGCTGCCATCCATGCCTCTTGAACCATATCTTTCGCAACCTCACCATCGCCAGTTAAATACCATGCGTGCTTTAATAAACGTGGCTGCCAATGGTCAATCAGTTTTTCGAGTGCGTCGCTATCCCCTTTTTGGCTGCTAAGAACCAAGTATTCTAAATACACTTTGTGTTTCATTTGTATATCCTTAAACGTTCTTTTGCAACTAAGTCGTTTTGCAATGGCTATTGGTTCAAAAAATGATAAAATTTTTGATATGGGACCGGTGACTAGCCGGCGTAGGACATCTCACACCAACACATCCAAACGCAAGAAAGAAAAACAATGTCAGAACTATCGAACTACCATACCGTTTATATCTCTCCGCATCTCGACGATGTGGCATTCTCATGTGCTGGTTCTTTGTTATTGGAGGAACAAAAACCGCTATCTATTACCATTTTTAGTGATGCGGAACCGGAGAATAAAAAACAGGCTTTTGTCAAACGACAACAAGAGGAAAGCGTTGCTGCTGTGCGCGGAAACTACGATTTTTTGTTTGCGGGATTCAATGATCTGCGCAATACAAAAAACGCGCGCTACTTTGGCTTAATTTGGGGGGAAATGGAGCCGCATTTAATTACCTCTGTTTACGAATATTTACAAAAAATAGTGGAGCAAACGCAAGCCAAAAAGCTCATTGCTCCTTTGGGCGTAGGGAGACACGTCGACCATCGAATTTGCTACGAAGCGGTTTGTAAATTACATTCCAACTACCCCGAGTTGGAAATTTGGTTTTATGAAGATCGTCCGTATTCTTTTCCCGTGTACTCTACCGAGGTACGTCTTGTGGAGCTTGGATACTCGGTAGACGTAGATTATGGAATGTATTTAGAAAGCCTATCAAAAGTACGTTACATGTCTCACAGGAATAACGAAAAAAAACTGGCGCGTTGTCGTCAACATGTGGAAGAGATTTCGGCTTTATCTAATCATAAAGAAGTCCGTGAAGTGCAATATATAACGAACCATAACTTGCCGCAAATTTGGAATATTGTTTCGGCGTACGCGTCGCAAGTTAAATTTTTCATTGGCAATGAACAACAATTTGCCGCAGAATGTCAAAATGTTGCTTTACGGTATAATAAGGAGAAATATGCCGAACGTCGTTGGAGACTATTCTAAATATTATTCTTTATTGATCAACTTTTTCACATTATCAATGCTTTTCTGTAACGCTTTCTTATCTCCACCGTATGCCATGGACTTTTGCCAACAGCGAACGGCAGCAGCATATTTTTTCTGTTGATAATACATAGCCGCTTTATTGGCGTATAAAAATGGATTTTGCGGCGAGAGTTGCATTGCTTTGTCGAAGTCTTTTATTGCTAGAGAATACTTTTCTTGTGTAACAAAAAAATAGGCTCTATTTCCATACGCTTCCACATTTTTTGGTCCAAACTTTACGGCTTTATTGAAATACTCTTCGGCTAAACCAAGCTTCTTTTGGTGAGTATACAAAACAGCTAAGCCCCAATACGCCCGAACATTATGAGGTCGCAATTCGAGTACCACGCGAAAATCCTTTTCCGCGAGTTCATAACGTTGCAGGTCTGAATACATACTGGCGCGGTTACTGTAGGCATAAAAATTGCCATTGTCTAGAGCAATTGCGGTGTCGAGACATTGCTGTGCGCGTTTGTAATTTCTCTCGGAAAGGTATATAAATCCATAACGCGAATAAAGAAAGGAATCCCTAAAACCCAAGGAAATAGCTGCATCGAAGTCTTTTTTTGCTAAATCATTGCGTTGGTTCCGATGATAAACCTGCCCGCGTCGATAGTACGTTCGCGCGTCTTTGGGAGATAATTTGAGAACGGTACTAAAATCAGCAATCGCAAGACGATATTTTTTGGCCTTATCGTACAATAGACCACGATTAAAATAATTTCTTGCGTTTCGCGGATTGAGTTCAATTCCTTTGCTAAAATGATACCGTGCTAATTTATATTTATTCCAATCCATATACATAAGTCCCATATTCCCATGCGCTTCAGATGGCTGATAGCCTTTATGTAGAACGAATTGAAAATCTTTCTCGGCCAAAGAATATTTTTTGTGTCGGCGATAAGCCTCCGCGCGAAACACGTAGTATTCTATATTTTGCGGCTTTATTTTTATCGCCGTCGTGAAATCTTTCACTGCCAAATCGTACTTGCGCATCTTTATGAAAAATTCACCGCGACAAATATAAAATTCGGCATTGTTTTTCTGTAGTGAAATCGCCCGCGCAAAATCCTCAAGTGCTAATTTGTATTCTTTGCGTTCGCCCCGCGAAATACCTCGATCCAGATACTCTTCTGCCGGATTACGTGAAAAATCAATGGCTTTTTTATAGTAAATTTCCGCTTTTTGGTACAACTCTAAAAAATGATATACATTGGCGATATTGTTATATGCAAGAGCAAGCTTACCATCGATGGCCAAAGCTTTTTCATACTCCTCAATTGCACGAAGATACTGCTTTTGTTTGGCAAAAACATTACCTATGTGTACATACGCCGTCGCATCCTTTGGATTTAAAGACAGAGCTTTTAGGTAATCCTGCATCGCTAAGCTGAAGCGTTCTGTCTCCAAATACAAATGACCACGATTTACATAAACGAGTAAATAATTAGGTTCTAGCTTAAGAGCGTAATCGTAGTCTTTTTTGGCCAAGTCATATTGCCGAAACTTTGCATAGATAAAACCCCTATTTCCATACCCTTCGGCATTTTGAGGATCTAGTTCGATAGCGCGTATGAAGTCGCGTTGCGCCATTTTGTACTTTCGCATGTGAGTGTAGGCAAATCCACGGTGAATGTATGCTTTTTCAAAATGGGGATCTATACGCAAAATATTATTTGCGTGAACGACGACTTTGTCATATTCCTTGCTTCCCATAAAACGAATGATTTGTGACATCGAGTATGTAATGCCGTCATCTGCGTCTTTTTTTTGGTGCGCTGCCATTTGCCAAATGAAGGGTAAGGACAACATACACAACACCAAAACAACGAATAGTGGCTTCACAATTCGCGATTGTAAAACATAGCTCAACAATGCGCTTTTTTCCATTTTTATGTTGCGCGACATCGCACGCGCCGACCTTAAACGCAGAGTACTATTTTTCTGCAACGCGTGCTGTAAAATACGTGATAATTTTCGAATGCGTGGATCACGAATAGGGCAAACTTCATGAAGTGGTGGTAAATGTTCTTCGAGAATACGTGTAATCGTGGATATTTGCATGCCCGCGTAAAATGGTGAGTTTTCTTGCCACGTTAAAAATTGATAAAAAATAATTGCCATGCTAAACACATCGCTATTTTTGGTAATTTTACCATGAATTTGCTCAGGGCTCATATAAGATGCTGTCCCTACTACTTCACCGCTTTGTGTCAAAGTCGTCAACTCTTTGTTTATTGACTTCGCAATACCTAAGTCAAGTATTTTTGGACAATAATAGTTTCCGGCAAGAATAATATTTTGTGGTTTTAAATCGCGATGAATAATTTCATGGCCATTCAAAACCACAACCGCATCGCAAATTTGCTGAATAATTCGCAATTGTTGGTCTAAATCGATACTATGGGCATGATGTTTGATAAAATGTGCAAGGGTAATTCCCTCAATGTACTCCATAACAATAAAATAACGGCCGTGCGCGACAAATAGATCAAGCGCTTTAACGATATTTGTATGATGGATTTTTTTCATAAAATAATATTCGCGTTTGATACGACGAATTTTCTTACGTGTATCGTTTTCTCCGATAAGGCACTCTTTTATGGCAACGTAATTTCTTTGGTGCTCATCGAAAGCGAGATAAACCTTTCCCATCCCACCTTGGCCGAGAACTTTTTGTAATAAGTAACGATTGTTGAGCTGCATCAAACTTCCCTTGTGTTGTTTACCTTATCCCTGTAATTCAATTCCATTGCCCACATCTCACTTCTTATTGATCAATTCTTTTACCGTTTCAATATTGTTTTGCAACGATTCTTTATCTCCTCCGCATTCTAGAGACTTTTCCAAACACCTCAGGGCCGCAGTGTATTTTTTTTGTTCATAGTACATCGTCGCCATATTTGCGTACAAAAGAGCATTACCCGGAGCGAATTGTATTGCTCTTTTAAAATCTTTTTCCGCAAGTATGTATTTTTTCTGCGTGAGAAAGAAATAGGCTCTATTGGCGTATGCTTCCGCATCTTTGGGCCCAAATTCGACAGCTTTGTTAAAATATTTTCTCGCCAAATCAAATTTTTTCTGGTCCGCGTACATAATGGCCAAATTGTTATATGCCTTTGTATTGCGCGGCTTTAACTTTAGTAGAGCAAAAAAATCCTTCTCAGCAAGTTTGTAACGCCGCAATCGCGAATAAAGAGCTGCGCGGTTTCCCAAAGCGAAGAAGTTGTTTTTGTTTAGTTCGATTGCTTTGTCAAAACATTGTTTTGCACGTTGATCATTTCCCTCAACTAGATATATATATCCGCGATTGGAGTAAAGATTGGAACTTTCAAAACCCAAGGAAAGTGCTTTATCAAAGTCTTCTCTCGCTAGAGAATGTCGCATTTGTTTCGCATATACCCTGCCACGTCTAAAGTATGCCATGCCATCTTGTGAATCTAATTTTAAAAGTGCACTAAAGTCAGCAATCGCAAGATCATATTGCTTTAAATCATCGTACATCAGTCCGCGATTAAAATAACTTTGTTTATTTTTCGGGTCGAACGCGATGGATTTACGATAATATTCTTCTGCTAACCTATACTTCTTCCAATCCATATATAGCAGTCCCATATTTCCATAAGACTTAGATAGGTTATAACGTTCCACTATCAAAAATTTGAAATCTTGTTCCGCCAGAGAATATTTTCGATCCATGCGATAAACATCAGCGCGAAGCCCGTAATAATCGAGTTCTTTGGGATTTAATTTTATTGCGGTGCTATAGTCATTGGCTGCCAGGCCGTACTTACCGATAAGTTTGTAAAAGTCTCCGCGGCGCATATACAATTTAGGATCGTGTTTTTTCAAAGAAATGGCGCGTGAAAAATCTTTCACGGCTAAATCGTATTTTTTGCGCCTTTTATACGAAATGGCTCTGTATACATATTCCGCGGCCAAATCGTCGGAGAAGTCAATCGCTTTTTGATAGTGTAAATCCGCTTTACTGTATAGTTCCAATAAATGATAAACGCCTGCTTTATTGCGATATGCGACAGAGAACCTGGGATTAATCGCTAAAGCTTTGTCATATTCTTCGAGTGCGCGAAGATATTGTTTTTGCTGAGCAAAAACATTTGCGATGAGTAAGTAAATCCTCTCATTTTTGCGATTTAGAGACAGGGCTTTTACATAGTCTTTCATTGCCAATTCAAAGTGCCCGGCTCTGAAGTTTAGTTGACCACGACTCATGTAAGCCTGTAGATATTTGGAATCGAGTTTGAGAGCGTAGTCAAAATCTTTTTTGGCCAAATCATATTGATTGCGTTCTGCATAAATGGCCGCTCTATTTGAGTACGCACTAGGGTTTTGTGGATCGAGTTCCATAGCGCGAACAAAATCTTGCTTTGCGATGTCGTATTGCCCCATCTGTGCATAGGCAAACCCGCGATGGATATACGCCTTTACGAACTTGGGATCCACGCGTAAAATTTTGTTGGCATGGACAATGACCTCTTGATGTTGTTTCGTTCCGAGAAAACGCACAATTTGCGACATTGCCACGGTGATTTCATCGCTTGTATCTTTTATGTCGTTAGTAGTTTGAAGTGTAAATGGCAGAGACAACAACATACACAGAGCCACAATGAGCAACGACTTGATAACTTTCGGTCGTAAAACATAGCTCCACAGCGAACTTTTTCCCACACGTACACTGCGCAACATCCTACGTGCCGACTTTAGACGCAGAGCACTATTTTTTTGTAGAGCGTGTTCTAAAATGCGCGACATGTGTTTCATACGAGGGTCTCCACTAGAGGAAATTTCTACAAGTGGTGGAAGTTGCTGTTCGATAATACGCGTAATCGTAGCGACTTGGCTGCCCGCATAAAACGGTGAGTGTTCTTGCCACGCCAAAAATTGATAAAAAATAATCGCCAGACTAAATACATCGCTATTTTGGGACACTTTACCGTGAACTTGTTCCGGACTCATATACGCCGCCGTTCCCACAACCTCATCACTCTTAGTGAGCGTAGTGAGTTCTTTATTTATCGACTTCGCAATACCTAAATCGAGTATTTTTGGAGAATAATTCTCTCCGGTAAGTATAATATTGTCCGGCTTTAAATCGCGATGAATAATCTCATTATCATTTAGTGCGACAATCGCCTCACAAATTTGCTGTATAATTTTTAGCTGTTGGTCCAATTCAAGGCTATATGGATATTGCTTGATAAAATGAGAAAGGGAAATTCCTTCAATGTACTCCATGACAATAAAATGGCGATTATGCTCAACAAATAAATCAAATGCTTTGACAATGTTGGGGTGATGGATTTTTTTCATAAAATAATATTCGCGTTTAATACGACGAACTTCTCTGCGTGTAGCATTTTCACGCATAAAACACTCTTTCACGGCAACATAATTCTGTTGGTACTGATCCAGTGCAAGATAAACCTTCCCCATGCCACCTTGGCCGATAACTTTTTGTAATAAGTAACGATTGTTGAGCAACATAAAGTCATTCCGTTTCTTTTTATAAATTGCAATATAATGCTACAGCTATGTTATAATGAATATTAGACATGACAAGTAAACAAAAATCAAGGACCAAAGGACAAAACATGTTGTATGTAGCGCTCTTACGCGGCATCAATGTCGGAGGAAAAAATAAAATCGACATGAAGATGCTAAAAAAAACATTTGAAAAAGCGGGGATGGAATCGGTACAAACCTACATCAATACCGGGAATATCGTCTTTTCACAAACCAAGCGTCCACAATCACAACTGGCCACCGTTTTGCAAAAAGCAATTTATGAAGATTTTGCCCTAAAAATTCCGGTACTGGTTCGCAACATAGAAGAATTTACGAATGTTTCTAAGGCAATTCCTGAGTTTTGGGTGAATGACAAAACAATGAAGTGTGATGTGATGTTTTTATGGGAAGATATTGACAATATTTCTATTATAGACAAAATCGAAATAACAGCGAATATTGACACGGTCATCTATGTTCCAGGAGCGATTTTATGGCACAGTGATCGCAAAAATGCTTCGCAAAGTGCACGAGCAAAACTAGCGAAATCTCATTTATATCAAAAAATAACGATAAGAAATGTCAACACTACACGCAAAATACACACAATGCTACAGCAGTAAAAAAAATACATTTCATTAAAAATTTGTAAAAAATAGAAAAAAAAGTAGAATAAGCGCCGACCTTAAAATATAAAGTCAAATATCTAAAAGTAAATTCATTTTAAGTGCAAAAGATTTTAATGATGATAAAAACAAAATATATCATTTTCATTTTGGTCATGGTATTCAGATTGCATGCGCAAAGCGATGTTGTTTTACATGAAAAACAAAATTGCTATTTAATAGGCCAACAAATACAGTTTTTGCATGATAAAGATCAAAAGCTAGATTTTGCGACGGTATCATCACCACAATACTCTTCCAAGTTCACACAGAGCACTGCAAAAATACCTAATTTGGGGATGGGTGACACAACATATTGGCTTAGGTTCACAATTGATAACCAAAGCGAACAGCACAAAAAGTGGATTCTAGAAATAAAATTTTTTAGATTTAAAAAGATCATCTTATACCATGAAAAAAACGGTCAAATACATAAACAATACAGTGGTTATTTCCATCTTTCTCAAAGAGAAATAGTACACTTTTACCACGCACTCCATCTAACGGGATCACAAAAAACAACATACTACTTACAAGTAGAAAACACAGGTCCGTTTTTTTTCCCGGTTGTATTGTGGGAAAAAGATGAATTTACCAAAAATCAAACCAACGAATACATGTTATCATTTTTTTATCTCGGCATCATACTCGCACTGGTTTGGTATAATCTGTTTCTATTTGTCATTTTAAAAGATGTTTGTTACTTATACTATGTCACTTACATTGTCAGTATTTCCCTACTAACTATGTGTACACGAGGCTTCATATTCTCTTTCTTTACAGATGTGCCTGGAAATATTGTGTACTCCAGCTCTTTGATCTCCGGTTGTTTGACCATCATATCGCTAAGTTCTTTTAGCATAAACTTTCTCAATATCCCCAAAGAAAACATTACTCATACAATAATCAGCACCCTACGTATATTGGGTTTTCTTTCTATACCTTTGAGTTTTGTGCACCATCATTTCGTTATTTTTGTCATTTTAATCCTCGGTATTCTCAATATCATTACCATTCTCGTCGCAAGTTTTCACTCTTTAACCAGTGGTTATAAACCCGCCAGGTATTTTTTGTACGCTTGGAGTGCTCTGTTAGTTCTTGTTATCCAAATAATTTGCCAACGTTTAGGCATTATTAGTAACTATCTCACAAATTTTGGCTTCCTGTCGGGAATTATTTTTCAATTTGCCATTGTGTGGGACGCGGTATTTTTATCCGTTAGTCTCGCCGATAGAGTCAACACCATCGCCAAAGAAAAAGAAAATGCCCAGCAAGAAACTTTACAGTTAAAAAACACCCTCAATCAACAGCTCGAAAAGCAAGTAAAAATAAGAACTCACGAACTCTACGATGCGAATACCACGCTAAAAAAAGAGATAGAACAACATAAAAAAACCGAGCAGGCCTTAAAAAAAGCGACCCAAATCAAATCTGATTTCCTTGCGACAATGAGTCACGAAATCAGAACACCAATGAATGCTATTTTGGGCATTGCACAGCTCATGAATAACACATCTCTTGACGACAAACAACAAAACTATGTCAATTTGTTAAACTACAGTAGTCAACACCTTCTCTCTCTTATTAATGATGTATTAGATTTATCAAAACTGGAATCGGGAAAATTCGAACTGTCTTTAAAAACGTTTTCCACTGAAAAATTTTTACAAGAAACCGTCCGTATTTTCGATATAAAAATGGCGGAAAAGAATCTTAATTTTATTTGTAATGTGTCACCAGAATTTCCCAAGTACTTAATTGGAGACAGCGTTCGTATCAAACAAGTCCTCATCAATTTAATCAGCAATGCCATCAAATTTACCGAATGCGGATCTATTACTTTATCTGTAGAAACTGTTTCAGTCAACAACGATACAGCACACATAAAGTTTAGCGTAGAAGATACGGGCATCGGTATATCTCAAGACAAAATAGAAAATCTATTCAACAGTTTTGTACAGATCAATTTGTCGAGTACAAAGGAGGAACAGGGTACAGGTCTTGGTTTGACAATATCTCAAAAAATAATACATTTCATGCACGGAAAAATTAGAGTAGAAAGTTTTGAAAACAAAGGCTCCACATTCCACTTCACAATTCCTCTAAAAATTGACAAAACAGCACCACATGAAGAACAGAAGGTACCGCAGCAACTACCACGAAAAAAAGCCTTGTCTATTTTGCTCGTAGAAGACTGTAAAACAAATAGGCTGGTTGCCATAGAGTTTTTGAAGCATTTAGGTCACAAAGATATCGATATCGTTGAAAATGGAGAAGAAGCGATACAAAAAACCGTAACGAAAAAATACGACCTCATATTTATTGATTTTCACATGCCAGTAATGGATGGCCTAGAGGCAAGTAAAATTATCCACGAACGCGGAAATCGTCCCATCATCATATTATTAACCGCCGATGTGTTTACCGAAACAGAAAATTTGATACAAATTGACGATAAGCTTCTAAAACCATTGCGCTTACCCGGTTTACAAAAAGTATTAGACAAATGGATACCGACAATAAACAACGCATAGCTAGAAGTAAAACAACAAGATGTCGCTTTATTTCTATGAATTCGTTTCGCAGAACATCACAAATTTAGCGTAGGGAAGATTGCAAATTCTGCTGAAGT
Organism: Candidatus Uabimicrobium amorphum; assembly: GCF_009002475.1. Taxonomy (GTDB): domain Bacteria; phylum Planctomycetota; class Uabimicrobiia; order Uabimicrobiales; family Uabimicrobiaceae; genus Uabimicrobium; species Uabimicrobium amorphum. The sequence continues at coordinate 5,797,996 of NZ_AP019860.1, read as the reverse complement.
ACCGAGTATGATTGCGCCCAGTCGTTATTGTCCTGAAAATTAAACAACTGCAATCCACCAAGGTTTCCAGGCAATACTAAATAACTCCAATCTGGTGAAACATTCGCAACTCCTTTTTTTACATAGGCCTTGGTTAACGACGTGCGAAAGCCATTTTTGATATCATACATCACAACGTCGTTTTCCATAAACATAGCTAACAAATCCCCGTCGGGAGAAAAACTCAAGGTTTTGAGTCCTTCGCTAAAATGCAACGGCTTTTTTTGTTGCTTCACGGTCCATCCGTATGTGTCGTCGCGTTGGAAAAGTGTGATGATTCCATTGTATGTGCAACCTACGGCCAGCATGTTTTTGTTGGGATGCCATGCAATCACATCGGTACGATTTTGATGATCGGCATCGAGTACAGAAAATAAAGGATTACCTATTTTGTCGACAATTTGAACGCCTCCTACGGATTGCCCCTGCCTTGATTTTACATATCCTAAGGCAATCCATTCACCATCAAGACTAGTTTGAATTCCCGTGACATCAATTGCCATACTGTATTCACGCACTTTGCGATTTTTTTTAATATCAAAGCATGCCAGAGTATTTTCCCCCTTATCACACAGCAATCTGTCGTTATCCAAAAAATCAATTGCACTGATGGTGCGATCACTCAAATTGAAAACTTTCTTACCATCTGCCGTGCGAAAAACACTTATGGTTCCTTTGCGATATAATATTGCTAGGTACTTCTCGTCGGGGGTAAAGCGCAAGATATTCACTTGGGGAAGCAACAGAGAACCAAGCATTACATTGGTATGTTTTTTTCGATCCCACAAAAAGACAGTACTGATATACGCAACAGCGACATAGCGCGCTTTACGACTAAATACCGCTGGCTTATGTAATGCCGACTTCACTGCCAAGTTTTTAAATTTTTTATTGAAAAACTCGCGACGACGTTCATTAATCGCCAGTGCTTCCTCGTAGCGATGGCGAATTTCCCATGTTTGGTAACTGATTTTACCCCCCGGAGCAGACCCAACAACAGCAATACAGCGATCTTTATTGGTAAAAGCTATTTTTCCAGGGCTTGTATTGTGAAAAGTTCGTCGGAAAATTACTTTGCGATTGTGCATATTCCACAAGATGACCTGCTTATCCTGTCCAACGCTTGTCAACAATTGCCCATCACCATTAAAACACAAATCAAAAATATCACCATTGTGTTCGCGGAGTGAGGTGTGGGTATTATTTTTTAAGTCATATAAAACAACATTCCCTTCACGATCTCCGCATGCAATCGTGTTGCCATCAGGGCTGAAAGTGACCGGAAATTCGTCACCGGGAACGACAAATCCCAAAGCTCTGGCTTGCCAACCAGTGGCCTTTTCCCAAACGGTCAGTTCACCATGCATTAGGCTTACAAGTTTGGTGTTGTCAGGAGAAAAAGCCAGCGGATAAATATTGGTGAGCATCGAACCGATAGGTAGAACTTTTTTCTTACCACTCTTCACGAAGCACAATGTTATGTCTTGCGGTGATTTAATCGCCAATATCTTGCCATCATGAGAAAAGGCTAAACGACGGTGGATATCTTGCGGTTTATATTGATACGAAAATCTTTTTTTCTTTTTTGTCGCAAGGTGAATGATCTCGACAAAGTTTTCACCCAAGGCTCCTACATATTTTCCGTCTGCTGACAACGTTAAGCGAAAAAATTTGCCCTCTAAAGCAAGTTCTTCGGCTTGTTCATTTGTTTGTGGATAATAACAAAAAGCACGCTTACCAACGGAGTGACGCCCGACAAGACAGGCAACCACTTCACCATTTTTTGCGATGGCAATTTCACCATTGTTGCGATAATGTTTTTCCATTTTAAGTAATGGCAGATGCAATAAAATATTGTATTTAAATGTCAAGAGCATATCCTCAATATTTTGCGGATTGCCTCCACTGTTTAAAATCTTGTATGCCTCCATAAAATGCCGTGTGGCATCGGTATAGTTATTGTTGTTGATTTTTTCCAAAGATCTCTGCCACAGTGTGTCGGCCAATGCCCGCGTTTTTTCCTTGAGAAATTTATCTTTTTCGCGATTGGCTTGCGCGAGTTTGTTATTCATTTTGTTCAATTCTTTATTGCTATCTTGTAACTTTGTCACAAGTTTTTTATTTTCATCTAAAGCTTTTTGCTTTTGCCGATTTGCTTCCTCTGTTTCGCGCAAGGCGAAATGTGTTTGCAACCACGAAAAAGAAATCAAAATCATCGCGATATTAACCACAACAACGAGTGCTGCAATTGCCGGACGACGTTGACACCACTTAACCACTTGCTCGACAAGTCCAGGCGGACGTGCGCTAATCGGTAAATTATTACAATAATTTTGTAAATCCCGTGCGAATGTTCCTGCGGTTTGGTAACGTTTTTTAGGATCTTTTTCCAAACATTTTAAGCAAACTATTTCTAAATCGCGATCGATATCGGGATTTAGTTGCCGCGGGGGAATGGGATCAACATTGTAAATTTGATTTAAAAGATTTGCGGTGCTTTGCCCTTGAAATGGTGGACGTTTGGTGAGAGCTTCGTAAAGTGTCGCTCCCAACGAATAGATGTCTGCACGACGTGTGATGTTTTGTCCATCCGCTTGCTCGGGAGACATATACGCCAAAGTCCCCAACATTGTACCTGTCTGCGACAATTGAGAATCCCCCACTTTGGCAAGTCCAAAGTCCATCACTTTTGGTTCTTCTCCCACAATCATAATATTCGCAGGCTTGATATCGCGGTGAATAATTTTTTCTTGATGCACACAATGAAGCGCCTGAGCAATTTTTTGTACCACTTCGGCAATTTTTTTCATCGGTAGACGTTTATTTTGTACAAAACTTTTAAAGGTAATACCTTCGATATACTCCATTGTATAATAAGTTTGTGGCGTATTTCCGTACTCGAATAGTTGCACTATATTCGGGTGATTTAAACTAGCAATGGCTTGGATTTCTTGCATAAATCGCTTAATGCCATCTTGTTGCAAATGCTGTGATTGTACTACTTTGAGTGCAACTGTGCGATTTAGTTGTGTGTCGCGTACTTTGTAGACAACTCCCATTCCACCACGTCCCAATTCACCTTCGATTTCATAGTGGTGAAATGTATTGCCAATTTCTATTGTCGGAGAAGGAGCGATTAGATTTTCTAGCGTTGCAAAATCTGTGGCAAGCGGCTTGTTGGTAGATTCTTTCTCTCCTGTTTTCTGTGTAGATAGATACTGCCAATGCTGGGGATTAGGCTGTTGAGAGAAACGCAGTATCAAATCTTCAAGATCTACAATAAGCTCTTGAGCTTGTTGATAACGTTTATTTGGATCTTTCTCTAAACAGCGCATGCAAACTTTTTCCACAAGTTTAGGTATTCCAGGGTTTATTTCACTCGGAGGAGTAATCGTTCCATAGACAACTTCGTTAAGTATTTCGCTCACCCCCTTTGCTTCGATCGCACATTTGGCAGTAAGCAGTCTATAAAAACACGCTCCCAGAGAGTAAATGTCCGAACGACCATCAAAGCTACTCACTTGCCCTTGCACTTGTTCAGGAGACATGTAACGCGGGGAACCTGGAACGCGGCCCGACATCGTCATTCTTTCAAAATCGGTAACTTTTGCGATACCAAAATCCATAAGTACCGGTTCAAAATTTACGTCGATCATAATATTTTCCGGTTTGATATCGCGATGAATCACATTATTGTGGTGGGCATAATGTAATGCTTGGGCTAGTTTTTTGATCAATTCCACGGTATCTGGTATGGGCGGACATTTTTTCAAATGATTTAGGCTAAAACCATCGATAAAGTCCATCACCAAATAGTAACAACTTCCCTCGATTCCGGCATCGCGGAAACTTACAATATGCCGATGCTTTAAACGCATTAGGATTTCTTTTTCGCGATGAAAGCGTTTTATAGAAGATGAGTCAGATCCTTTGGATGGCAAAATCAGTTTCAAAGCACATATTTGCGAATCTCTAGTGTCCATTACTTTGTACACAACACCCATCCCACCGCGTCCTAACTCCGAAAGGAGTTCATAGTGCGCAATGTACCGCTTTTCATTAGCACCACTATCATTCCACAATGAATTCACTTCTTTTTTGTTTAAAAGTCCTTGTTGCAAAAAACGAGTGGTGATGTTTTGAAAATTTTCCCCGGAAATCATGTTGGGTTTCATGAAGTAAAAGCGTTGGGCGGTATTGCTGTTAATGGAGGCTTGAAATAAGCGTTGAAATATATCGCTGTTGTAAGCAATACGTCCTTCTTGCTGTGCATAAAATAAAAATACATACTCGATATACAACCAACGAAACTTTTCCCACTGTTGCGATGAAAGGACATTATGCGCTTGTAAGTAATTACGTAGGTTTCCTTGATGGAAAATTCGTTGTAATGTCTCATGGCCAATTTTGTTAAGCGCTTGAACATAATGTGTCAGCAATTGATCTTGAGATAACATAACTCTCCCCTAGTTATGAATGCTAGATAGGTGAAATCACCTATCTATCGAATTGGAGTATCAAATTATTTACCGCTTGTGGTGATGGCTTTTTTCCATTTGGTTTTGTCAACGTTATTAACACTCGCCCACTCTAAATTAGAACCGAGTAACGCGGTGTTGTCAATTGTGGCATTGTCGAATACCACCCACTGCAAGTCGCAACCCTCTAAATTTGTATTTTTTAAATCGGCTTTATCGAAATTTGCCTTTTGTAGATTGGCCCCTGCAAAACTCGTTTTTCCCAAGTTGGCATTTTTAAAAGACGCCCCGGTTAGAACCGCTCCTTCAAAATGCGCCCCCCGCAAATCAAATCCATCAAAGTTTGCGTTTGCTAAATCTGCTCCCTGAAAGCTCACCATAACTTTTGGATTTTTTGCACGCCATTCATTCCACTTCTCCGCGCCGTCTTTTACCATAGCGCATTGCTTTTCATCATAGCCAACAAGTGGCATGTCTGACCAACCAACTTTGACCTTTCCCTCTTCGCTGGCGGACACGTTTTCTCCAAATTTCATACCTGCCAAGTTGCAGTAAAACGTATTTACGTTTTCGAAATTGCTGTCCATAGCAACAATTCCCATGCAGTGAGACATGTACAAATTACCGTCTTTCAAATTGGCTTTACTAAAGTTTGCGCCAATAAAAGCCGCGTGCACGGCGTTCAGTTTTTTCATACTAGAGGCAATAAAACTCGCACGATGGAACATTCCGCGAGAACAATTTACCTTATCAAGCGTAGCACCGTCAAAGTTAGCCTCTATCGCCTTAACGTTTGTTAAATTGGCTTCCGACAGATTGGCATTCGTTAAGTTGGCATACCGCAAATCAGCATTGCTCAGATTTACTTTGGAAAGATTTGCTCCGCTAAGATTGGCATTTTTTAAATTGGCATTGCTTAAGTCCACCTCCTGCAAGTCGACTTTTTGCAGATTTACTTTGGCATGTGGATGAGCAACACGCCACATATTCCAATTTTCACTACCTTTTTTCAGTGCATCCAACTGCGCAACATCGTGCGAAGTACTATGAGCGCTCTTTTCGTCAGCAAATAGACAAACTAGAGAAATAAAACACAGGCAAACAACAAAGTTTTTCATAAAATTATTTTCCTAAAATAATGTATTTTTCGTTTTTGTACGTGTTTATGATAGCATATTTGCATTGTTTAAGAGTCAGGAAAATAAGTTTTGTATTTTGCAGTGGAGTGTAAATAAAGAATTGAAATTCTGAGGGCATCGCATATTAATGACTCACTTTAACTACTTTCAGAATTGCGATAGCATTGGTGGCATTTTTAAATACCATTTGCACATCTCGCCCAGCATACGCCGACTGAGTGTAGCTCACCACTCCAATTACATTTCCATATTCATCAAAAATAGGGGCACCACTAGAGCCCGTGGCATAATCGGCAGTAATAGTAACGTAAGGGATGTTCGTGGAACGAGACTCAGGGGTAAATAGTCGCGAAATAATTCCCGAAGTTAAGGAATAGTAGCGACGTTGAGGGTGGCTAATCACATACACTTTTCTCCCAATAGTCGGCTTCGCCAATGGAGCAGGCATGGGAAATTTGTGTCCGATGAGCTGCAAGACGACAAAATCATTGTGTTTATCTGCGGCAAGAACACGTTCAATTCCATAACATTTTTTATCTACAGATATGACAATAAAACGTTCTGCTTTGTTGTCGTCAATAACATGGTAACTCGTCACACACGCTCCCGATTCGCTTATCATAAATCCCGAGGAGGTAGCAACATGCCACTGGCTGCAATTTCCACACAGATATCTTTGCGCCACAATAACAACACTCTTTGTGTATTGTTGATAAATATCACTACCTGTCATTTTATGATGATTTGCCATGGGTGTTTTTAGCGTGCACTTGGTGGTGGAGAGTTGCGAGATAAGTTGTTTTGTCGTTGCTGTTTTTGTTTGTGCTATCTTTTCAAGCAGGAAACGCTCTGTTTCATGGTCTTCTTTACCAATAGATCCACGATAAGGGGTTGTGATTTGTGGGGGGGAATAAAAACAGCTACAGATAAAAAAGAGAAAGATGAAAAAAATACGCATGAGGTTTCCGGGTGAAAAAAGAGAGTCCGTAAAGGATTTGCACCTTTATCTCAGGCGTGGAAGGCCTGCACTTTACTAATTAAGCTAACGGACAAGTTACATGCTCAAACATCCACGAGGAATTGAACCTTATCTTGGGCTTTATGACGGCCCAGCGCCACCTGGCTTGTGGATACATAAATAGTATTGCTGGTAAAATGGTGAATCGAACACCAAACTTAGGCATTTGGAGGGCCTAGCGCACCTAGCACTTTACCAAAATGCAACCTATTTCCGAGCAAAACACAACTAAAAGATCTTTTAGGTTTTTGTTATCTACAAACAAGGGTGTAGACTCACTTATTATATCCCTAAAAATGTCAAAAATACAAATTTTTTCTTTTTTTTGTGTAGGGCGTGTCATCAATTAATCTTCATTCACTATTGAGACCTTCTAAATACTAGCGTCGTTGCTCCTTATTTAAATAACCTAGCTATGAGTTCTTTGAAACTACATAACAAAATGGTTTTGTAATTTTGATCGTAAGTAATAATACTTCAAACACTTTACACGACCAAATTGTACAATTGCAACTGCAAGTTGAAGTAGTTTCATTTAAATAAAACAACAGCGAACTGTTGGACATGGCCATTGTAACGCCTAGCTAGAATTTACAATGACTTTAATATTAAATAAACTTTAATTGATGACACACCCTAAAGCGGGTGATGGGATTTGAACCCACAACACCTGGAATGGAAATCCAGTGCTCTGCCAATTGAGCTACACCCGCGAAAATGGAGCGGACAATGGGATTCGAACCCACGACCCCAAGCATGGCAAGCTTGTGCTCTAGCCGCTGAGCTATGTCCGCGTAGAGTAATTTTATTGAATGCGAAGTTGAATTTTTTTCCATAAACCTTGTTGCTGTTTTTCACTAAACACAACATCTTCGTCTATACAAAAGTTTTCGGTTAAAAAATCATATGCTTCGCATCCTTGTTGTTCCAGATCTTTTTGCAGATCGCTTTCTTGGTACTTTTCATCTATTTGTTTTTGAAAAATAATATCGTTTGCGTAGAGTTTCTGTAATTTTTGTTGTTCTTCCACTGGTAACTGCTCATGGATGAACAATTCAATATTTACATCTGCACCATCGATATTTACACCTGCTCCATCGGCATTTCCTTCGTCCTGAGCATTTCCATTGTCTTTTTCGACACCCATGATATTCATCCTTTCAATTTATTTTTAAGGCGATGTAACCGCGAGTCAATTGTTCCAATCGGCGTTTTGAGTAGCTCAGCGATTTCTTGCCTTGTTAAACCTTTCATTAACAAGCTGAGTACTTGTCTTTCACCTTCGGAGATTTTTTGCAGTATCTTTTGTCGTTGTTCTTCTTGGATTAAACGTTTGCCAATGTCACTTTCGCGGTAAACTTGATCCAAGTGTTCGTCACTGATGCATTGAACTTTTTTCTTGCGCAAGCGATCAATGCAGCGACAGCGAACCAATTTCCAAATAAAACCTTCCGAGTGGATTTTTTGGCGTTGCTGCCATATCTCGGAAAAAACTTCTTGTATTATTTCTTCGGCATCTTCGCGATGGGATAAAGCTCGGTATGCATACATAAAAACCTTACTAGCATACTTTTGATATATTTTGTCAAACTCATCGCGATGACCCCTTTGTAATTTTTCAAGATCGATATCCGAATCTTGTTCGTCCTCGGTTTTCATAACTGTTCCTCGCTAAAAACGATCCATTTCGTTTGTACATTACGAAAATCGTTCACTGTTGTAAAAAACTTTCATAAAAATATTTTTTTTATTCTTTTTTGCAGATAGATACGTAAGCATGTAAGATATTGATTGGGTTTTATAAAGTATTTTTGACAGGAATCCTGTCAAAAAAATGGGGGAGGTCCACTTGCAAAATTTACACTCAAAATACAAATTAGGCAAAATCATCGGCAGTGGTGGTATGGGACGTGTTTACCTTGGTTATAATATTCAGACAAAGGAAAAAGTTGCGATAAAACAGATCATTTTCCCGGCAAATACAAGGTCACAAACACGAGAAAGAGCTATTCGCGAATATGAATTTCTTTCGGCGATCAATCACCCAAATATCGTCAAAGCGTACGATTTCTATGAAATAGGTGATCATATCTTTTTGGTAATGGAATATGCAGAAGGCGTATCTTTAGAAGAAATTATTCAAAATAAGCCATCTAGCCTCAGCTTGAAAGAGCAGCTTGCCATTGCCATTCAAATTTCACAAGCGGTGTACCTTATTAACACCGCTGGTATTATCCATCGCGACATAAAACCTCTCAATATCATGGTAGACGAACGACGTAAAAATGTAAAACTATTAGATCTAGGTCTTGGCAAGGATCTAGAGCATCGTCCGAATGATTTGACTCAAGGAGGTGCCGTCGGTACACCTGCGTACATGAGCCCAGAACAAATAGAAGGTCTCATTAGCAAAAATAGCGATGTCTTTAGCGTTGGAACAACACTCTATCAATTTTTTGCTTGGGCAAAACTCTCTCCTTTTCAAAAGGCAACGACAATATCCACTTGGAATGCTGTCACCAATCGCAATGTCCCCTCCCTATGGGAGATCTTGCCGCAACAAGCCAAAAATGAAGTTCCTATTTACCAAAAAATTTCATTGATAGTAGAAAAGTGTTTGGAAAAAGACGCACAAAACCGCTTACCTTCCTGTAAAGATCTCGTTGACGAACTCGCCACTATTTTTTACGAGTTAAAAACAGACTCGACAACAATTATTTACGACGATACCGTAATAAATCGCAAGTGGAAACCAAGTATCGAAGTTTCCAGTGAAGAGATTCGTAAATTACAGAAACTTCGTGCTAAGTATGGTAGCGATTTTGATTTGTCGCGCAGTAAACGTTACATTGCTAGTCGACGCAAACAACGACAAAATCAGTACATATATATTGTTATGTTTTGCTTCTTGCTCACAGGGCTTGTGATCGGTGTCACAATCAATCGCTTCGCGGGGCAGGAAACCGAAGAAAAACAACAGGCAACGGTAAAGCTGTCCGTGTTAGAAAAAAAATTACAAGATTGTATTTTAGCCGCGCAACAAAAACAGTTCCAGGAATGTGCACGGCAGCTCAGTGGAATGGAAAATATTCGCGATCACAAAATTTACACTGGTGACCCACTATGTAAACTCGTCAGTTATGTGTATCGCGGTAAATGGAAACGCGCTTTTGAACTTACCCCAGCGGTTCTACGTGCAGAAAAATACGGTGCTGTTGGCGTGTACTATTGCCTTCGCACTTTTGCTTGTCTAGGTCAGTATCACTTGTTACTCGTTTATAGCGATATTTTCGCGCGTAGATACCCACAACTACAACCGCAAATTTTTCATCCCGTGTGCTATTATCCATTGGGTCAGTTTGAAAACGCTTTTTTTGCACTAGGTAACTGGAACCCACATGATGATTTTCAACAACAAGAAAAGAACATCAACGACGCATTTTTACAATACTGGATTTTACACTCCCGCGACAAAGGCAACAACTGGAAACATTTAGAAAATTTTGTCGCAAAAAATTTAGACAAAACAGTCTTTGCACATATGTTACCTTTGCTAAAAGCACATGCCACCAAAAATCATTCCAAAGTGGCGAAATTATCGCGTGGACTTTTTTCACTGTATCCCGAATTGACGGAAACACGCTATTTCTATACACGTAGCAAAATAAAAGAGAATAAAGAACAACTAGCGCAGCTGTACCATACACAAAAAGACTACCCGCACTTTTTTTTGGTAAATATTTTGTTGGGAAAGTGGTCGCAAAAAATGCAATGTAACTTTACATTTAACAAGCCACTTTTTAACGCTTATGCAGACGCAATAAAACTTTCGATAAAAGTATATGCAAAAGATGACGAAAAACTTTCACAATTAGTAAATTTTATGGAGAACGGCAAAGATTTTATGGATCACCAAAGTAAAATAGAAAAAATACGTGGCAATAAAGCGACAAGTACCCTTTATCGTTGGCAAGCCATCCGTCGCGATCCACTACAAATTTCTTTCTTAAATAAGGGTGATTTACAAGAACTTCCCCTCGAACAACAATTGTTGCTTTTGCTGGATTTAAATTGGTACTTTTACCGTCTGCAGCGCCTCGATAAATTTGCCACAAAAAGTTTCAAAAAGAAAATCGCCAAAGCACACCCTCTGTTTCGCGAAAAAATTCCACAACTTGTGAAGAAAAAACCCAATATATTTTCGATGGTAAAAAATTACCACACTTTACCCGGTGACTTCCTATTAAATCTGTACAAAAAGTCGGGCATAGAACTTCAAGGACAAATTTTGCGTTGTCTACTTGCACAAAACCATCCGCAGTTCTCACAAGTTTTGAAAAACTACAAAGGAAAAGACGCGCACAAACTAAATACTTGGTATTCCATAGACCAAATATGCCGAAAATTTAAAGATGGCCTTTCCTCCACCCAAGCACATCAATTGCTCAAAAAGTTACAAAAATGTCAGGAACAAGATCCCCGCTTCTATTACGACTCTCTGTATCAACTAGAGTTGTTGCGCATTCGCAGTCTCTTACAAAAAAGCGTTGATGACAAAGTGCTAAAACTACTATATGATTTGGCACAAAAAACTTCACGTTATTCTTTTTTCCACAGTAAACGCTTCCCCACACAACACGTATATGACGAATTCGTAAAATATCTCCCTGTCAGTGTGAAGGTTTACATCCGCCAAGCAAACTTATACCGTAAATTACAGAAAATGGCGTTGGCATATCGTCATGTTCAATTTGGTTTTTACTTACTCAAGTTGACTTCGGAACAACAAAACTGGTATCGTCAGTTAGAAAACCTTGAGCAATCGTTATTAAAGGTTTTAGAGAAAAAGTAGTTGTTGCGGTTCTATTCACAAAATCAGATTTAGTTAATGACACACACTAATTTTTTTGTAAAATAGAGCTGTGCTGCCAATAATAAAAAGTTTATTGGTGGTTTTTGGTTTGCTTGGGTGTCATATGGAATAGTAATGGAGATATAAAATGATAGAAGTTGTCGTTGTCCTCGACTATAACCCACAAAAAGTTCCTCAAGAAATGTTTACGCAACTTTGCGAAAAGGCGTACAATCCGCTACTCAACATGTGTAACGACTTGATGTTACCTACAGTTCACGCTATATCGGGGCGTGTTCTTGAAAGACTACATACACAGCGTCAAGAAGAAATTATCCAATCGCTTAAAAATATGGTATCCAAAGAGCAGAGTATCATCGCCACAAAAGGATTTAGTAGTGCGGCTTTTACACAACTTTCCAAGACTGAAATACTCCATCAACTAGGATTTGCACACGAAGTAAACAAAGAAACTTTTGGTAAATCGACAAATATTTTCATGCCTCAAGAGGGATGGATTGATGTTTATATGCCTGGTATTTTAAAGAAAGCTGGTTTCAAATGTGCTCTTCTTTCCGGAAATTGCATCGTCGATTTTTACAAAAAAGCACCTGAGAGCACCTCGACCATTCACAAAATGCGTGGTTTAAAAAACTCACATATACATGTTATTTCAAGCTATACAAACGGCCTTGTCAGTTCAGAGGAAAAAATCAACGATTTATTCACCGGTAAAATTACCGCGAAAGACTTCACCAATGAACTATTTCACCTTTTTGATAAAGCAGATAAACCCGTTCTAATGTTACATGTCAGCGCTGAGACACCATTTTTTCAAGAAGGTCCACGTTCAGCAATCCAAAGACTGCGCTTTTTTATCGAAGGACTACAGGGCGCGGGTAATTTTCACTTTTCTCTACCTTTTCCGCTCATCGAACGAGCAGAAAATGAAGCAGAGCTGGGCCCAGCGCTCATTCAAGACAAAAGATTACACCAACTTGCAGCACAAGCACGAGATCTCATTATCGAAAAAGAGAAAAAAGATCCCGAAGCATTGGCAATTCGCAAAGCATGGAAAAGTTTACTTTTTGCCCATGACTATTGCTTTACAGAAGAATATCTCGAACAACTAGACTCCTCTTCAAATCAAATGCAATACCAAAATGTTGCCGATTTATACATCCAAGCATGTGAAAGAGCTCAATTAGCCATGAAAAATGCATTAGACGCATAGGCCGGAAAAATTATGAATACGAATGTTTTACACAAAAAATATTGTTTTGAAAAAATCCTAAATGAAACAGCGTACTACACCGACCACAAAGTTTGGCATAACTCGTGGAGAGAATACGTGGTTGTGCGCGTGATTAAGGATTTACAGGGGTCTCAAGATTTTCTATACGACGAAGCACAAACTTGGATTGAGGTCAGTTCACATCCCAACGTGGTATGTGCATATTTTACCAAAACTTTTGATAGCAAACCGTGTCTGTTCATTGAAAACACCGTGGGGAAAAATTTAACATCGATCCCGTTGCAGTACTCAACGGAAAACTTTCCGCAAATTTTGGAATTTGCCATCCAAATTAGCCAAGGAATGGAATATCTTCACGATGAAAGAGTAGTGCATGGTGCCCTTCTTCCCGACAACATTATCGTTTCACAAAATGGACGTATCAAAATAAACAACATTCGTTGGGAGTTTGCCGAAAATTTAGAAAACGCCGCACGAGGTTTGCGCCCGTTATTTACAGAAGATCCCTTTGACTTTGACGCACAAAAAATATATAAAAAATTTGCAACTCTTCCTCCCGAATTTTTTCTCACCACCAACTTTTCGTGGAAAGAAAATTTTGCGGCCGATGTGTATGCATTTGGTATGCTTGTGTACTACATGTGCACGCGCGAATTCCCCTTTTACTTCGAAGGCAATTTGAAAAAACTATTCGCTTTCTACACACGCAAACACGAGCGTGGGAGTATACCAACTTTAAAGCAAAAATATTCCTATGTATTCAATGAGTTTTCCGAACTAGTTGCGTCGTGCTTGTCACCTTCGCCACAAAGTCGTCCTTCTTTCGCCACAATAAAATCGAATCTACACAAAATATACGAAAGCTATACAGGCATCAACTACATAGCGGAAACATTTCCTGACACAAGTTTACTCTCTATATCCCTCAATAACCGTGCTCTTGGCGAAATAGACAATAAAGATCCGCAAAAAGCCAAAAGTATTTTACGTGACGTCTCACTTCTGCACACCGATCGTATTTCTGCCATTTTAAATCTGAAATTACTGCAACTACGCGAACAAAAAATTTCATTGCGCGAATGCTTGGAAAGTACCAAAGATCTTCAATACATAGATCCGCAAAAAATCATTAGATTTCAGTGTATGGTGTGCCTCGAATTTGGAAGTTTTATTCAGGATATGGTCGAAGAGTTAGACAAAATAACACAGAAAGACGAACAACTACAATTTCTCGAAGGCTTGCTATACTATCGCATGGGAGAATACGAAAAAGCACGACAGATATTTCGTTCCTTAGTGAAAACGGAAAATGCCACTCAAGAGTTATGGTACCTGATGGGAGCAAGTTGTCTTGCACTACAAGATGAAAAAAGTGCCCACCAAGCGTGGAGCGAAGGGCTCAACTATCCTTTACCATATTTCGACCTATTTTTAGCTTACGGAATGGTGGTAACCTCAATGGGAGACTGGCCAAAAGCCAGAGAATATTTTGAAAAAGGTTTTCACAGCGAGGCACTCAAAATACAACACCCCAAAAACAACTGGAGTCATGTACGTACATTTTACACAAGAAGAAACATCATCGACTTGGCGATCACCAAGAAAAAGAGATATATATCGGTAACCACAATTGATGGTATTGAGCATATTTGGAGCTGGCCACAAGGCGAAAAACAGCAACAAGTACAAAGTTCCATGCAAATTCCGCTATCACGAACTGGACGCATACACCGTAGCTTTTTTAGTGAACATATGAGCGATATTGTTTTTGGTGAGAACAAAGAAGTGGGAATTTCGATTCACGGCGACTCGAACATCAAAATATGGAATATGAAATCGCACACATGTACACATGAATTAAAAGAGCACAACAAGGCGGTAACCAGTATTGCCATTACCAGCACAGGTAAGCTTTTTGTTTCGGGAAGTCTCGACAAAACGGTAAAGGTGTGGAACGTAGAAAATGGCGAATGTTTGCTCAGTCTCGACGAACATGAAGATTGCGTCAACTGTGTTGATATTTCCAATGAAGGAGACATTGTTGCTTCGGGAAGTTGGGATAAAACTGTACGCGTTTGGGATATACTCAACGGTGGTTGTATTGCGCAAATGTGCAATTTGCAAGGAGACATCACCTCTCTATCTCTTAGCTCTGATGGTTCCATGGCGGTTTCAGGAGATGCATGCGGTAACATTCACATTTTGGATGTGCCCTCCAATACAAAAATAGCCATGCTACAAGGAAACCGCAAAAGCATCACGCAAATTACGCTTTCTCGTGACAAATCCATTATCATTGCTGGATATGTCGACGGTACAGTACGCGTTTTTGAGGACATCAGCTTGCGACGCTGTCCTTGTTGGGTAGAATCCCCATTTGTCCTCGATCGTTTAACGCAACCCGTATCACTGGAAGAACGGCAGCAAGTTGCTTTTTGGCAAGACAAGGCGGAAAACTTTATCCACAACAACAAAGTCGAAAAGGCCCTTGATTTTTACAAAAAAATCCTCGATACCACCAATGAAAATTTGTATCTAGAAACATTGAAGAATGTTACGGCCATCACAAAAAAATATGGAGCACGCTCACGAGAGATCAATAATCACAAATTAATCTCCATTTTTTACCACGACAGTGGCATCAAAGACTTTCTAATTCTTAATGATGATTATTTCTTCTCCATCTGCGAGAATAGTCGTCTATACCGCTGGCAAGTCTCCGAAAAAAGTTGTGATGTTTTTTGGCAAAAAAGCAAATACGACTTTTCGTGCTTTGTAATGACACCCAACAAACGCAACCTGTGTTTTGGTGATAACAACCACTTCGTACATTTATGGAGTCCCGAGTCTGACAACTGGAAAATATTGGAAGGCCATACCAATAATATCACCTGCGTAAAAACAATCAATGACACACTTATTTCCGCAAGTTCTGATGGAACAATTCAATTTTGGAACCATCAAAGCGGAGATCCTCTTGGTATATGTCAAAGTATCGACTACATCACCGACTTAGCAATAACCGACGACCATTCGGTTATTATCAGTAGTTCTCTACAAGGCAACATCAAATTTTGGGAAACATCCACCCAAAAATGTATATTACAAACCAACAAAACTGCTGGTCCAACTTCACAAATTAGCATTCTCGATCCGGAAAAAGCAGCGATGGTATCTTGTGGTACCGATGGTTGTTTAAAAATATGGAGTATGCGTAGCGGAAATTGTAACGATGTATATAAAATCGCCACCAATGAAGCGCTTACCTCTATGTCCATTTCCCGAGAACAGAACGTTGCACTGCTAGGAAGCAATCGCGGTAATTTATATCTTTGGGACTTTGAACAAGAGAAATGTATAAACCAAATACAGGCTCATACCGGAAAAGTAGTCAAAGTTCATCTCGATCCACAAGGATTTTTCGGTTACTCGGCAGGAAGTGATGGAATTATAAAACTGTGGGCCTTCGAATGGCAATTTTAAGGAACGACGATGACACACGAATTAAAACTATACCACTATTGGCGCTCATCTTCATCATGGCGTGTGCGTTGGGCTTTAGAGATAAAAAAAATCAAATATGAATCCATCGCTGTAAATCTACTGAAAAAAGAACAACAGTCTGCGGAATACATTGCGAAAAACGCCAGTGGATTTGTGCCATGTTTAGAAATAAATGGCCAGCCCTTTGGCGAGTCTCTCGCAATTATTGAGTGGTTAGAAGAACAATACCCCGAGCCCAGCTTATTGCCTAAAGATAGACACGAAAGACTAAAAGTACGACAACTAGCTTTGATCATTGCTGCGGGTACGCAACCATTGCAAAATTTAGCGGCACAAGTTTATTATTCGCCAGACAAAGAAAAACGCAAAGAGTATGCCCAACATTGGATCAACGCTGGTTTCGCTTCCTATGAAGCAACAATGTCGGCAACCAGCAACTACAGTTTTGGTAACACAATCACTCTGGCAGATTTATGCTTGCTTCCACAATGTTATAATGCTCTGCGATTTGGGGTAGAGTTGGAAAAATACCCCAACATTTTCCGCGTATACAACAATTGCATTGAACTAGAGAGTTACCAAAATTCCCATCCAGACAAACAGCCAGGAGCTGTTGTATAAAAAGCCGTAAGGGAACAACGTGGAAACAATCATTAACACCAAACGTTTTACCATTTTGACAACGATCCTCTATACACTCATTGTTATTGTAATATGCGCTCCCTACACTGCAAAACATTTTCACTACGTGGGTAGAGAAAACGGTGTATTGGAATATACGAGCAATATTGGTTACGTGGTGGCCATGATCATGGCCATCATCATTGGAATCAACTTGCGCAAAAAAATAACCATGGCATGGATCGCACTTTTTGCGTTAATGCTAATGCGTGAGTGTAGTTTACATAAACTTTTCACCAAACGTAGTATGTTTGGTGATGGTTTTTATCTCAGCCCTGAAATCCCCATCATCAAAAAAATCATCGGCGGTACTGTTTTTTTGGCCATCATCATTGCCGCCATGTTTTGCCTATATAAATACGCAAGAGATTTTGTCACACAATGTCGAAAAACTCCGTGGAGATTTTCACTTTTATTGGCCATCATGTGCACGGCAATGTCCATTGTTGTTGATAAATGGGTACATCGTTTAGTGAAAAAACTCCATGGTTCCCTACACACCTGTAAAATGTGCATCGCCATAGAAGAAAGTATTGAGTTGCTCATTCCCATTGCCTTTATTGTGGCAATGGTACAATACTTTTACGACCACAAAAACGTTGAGTAACCTATTCTCATACAGTTATTGCAACAGCTCAACTATCTACATTACTTTGAAGTAACTCTTTTAACACGCGACTTTCCTGCAACACCTTGTTTTTTTCTCCACAACACTCTATTTGACCATTTTCAAAAACAATGAGTTTATCTACATAGTTCAAGGTCGAAGTTCTATGCGAAATGGTAATCATCGTTTTCTCAGGGTAGTTCTTTTGCATATACTCTTGGATATGCATCTCTATTTTTTGGTCAAGTGCTGCTGTAAACTCATCAAAAATAAACAAATCACAATCTTTTAGCATCGCACGCGAAATAAAAAGACGTTGTTCCTGTCCCCCCGAAAACTTAGCTTGCTTGTGGTACAAACTCGCCAGTTCATTTTCACTATCTAAAACAAAATCGAGTGATTCAGTTTCCTGGAGTATTTCCATAACGCGGTCTTTTTCATAATCATTTCCCAAACAAAGGTTGTCCATGATCGACAAATGAAACATATACGGCTTCTGCCCAATCACACTAATATTCTTGCGCAAATCAATAGTGTCGTACTCTTGAAGACATACACCGTCCATCAGTATTTTTCCTTGCTGCGGAGAATACAACTTCAGCAATAACTTGCACAATGTACTCTTTCCCGAACCATTGCAGCCAAAAATCCCCACTTTTTCCCCTTTTTTCACACAAAAAGAAACATTGTGCAAAACTAGCGAATTTTTGTCATAGGCAAAACCAACATCGCGAAACTCAATCGTATCTTTAAAACTAAAAGCTAAAGAGTTCATTTGCTGCTCAGTGTTCTCTACGGCGCGGTCCTGTAACTTAAATATTTTTTGGGCAATGGTAGTACAAGTCAACATTTCACTGTATGATTTTGATAACTTTCTTAGCGGATCAACTATGACAACAACCGCGGCATAAAAAACGAAAAAGTCACCCGAGGTCATCTGTCTTTCCAGTACCATCCGTGCCGACAAAACCAAAACAAAAACCCCTATAATCGAAATAAGGACTTCCGTAATAGGACTAGTCGCTGATCTCAACGTCACGAATTGCATGCGCTTTTGAAAATTCAATTGTTCTTCTTCATGTAATTTGCGACAAAAAAACTCTTCCACCGTGTGGTTTTTCACACTATCAATACCGTGAAAAGCATCTTGGATTACCCGGAGAACGTTACTGTCTTGTCGTAGATTCTCTTTCAACTTTTTGCGAAAGCTCCTGCGTAAAAAATATAAAATGCCCAAGAAACAAGGTATCACCGCAAAAAGAATCACCGCAAGCAGCCAATTTACCGCAAAACAAATCACAAGTGAAACAATGATCTTCAGTGGCTCGCGTTGCACTTTACCAAAAAAAAGGGAGAGACCACCTCGCAAAGAACGAATTTGTTTGTGAAGTACGTTGATCGTGCTCGCACTGTCACTTTTCGCGAAAAACTCCATTTTGGCTTGGATGATTTTGCGAAAAGTGTCCTCGCGAACGCGAATTAAGGTCTTATTGCCAATGTAATTGCTCACATAGTCATGACTGAAACGAAAGATATTTTTTAACACAATCATCGCGGTTAAAAAAGACATGCTAATATATAAAATGTTATAGCGATTATTCAAAAAGTCTTCGCCGAAAACAGCGACAACAAATTCCCCCAATTCGCCCCAAGCACTAATTTGTGTCACAATGCTCTTATCACCCTGAAACAAACAATCACCAATAGGCTTGAAAACCGCCAAAGAAGCCACATGTGTCATGGAGATAAGAATGGACAACAACACAGAGATAATAACAAGACCTTTGTGAGGCTTTACATATACCAACAACCGTAGAAAGGTACGTAACATATTGGGTGTTTTTTTCCTGGTATTCGCAGGTAGCTCTTCTTTTGCGTTCATGATCTATTTTGACCTTGCTTTCTTTTTTTGTGTTTCATTTGTCGTCACTGTGAATTATAAATAACTTACTTTTTCAACACATAAACCTTATCTCTTACAATCTCGACGACATTATCTCCCTTCACCAATTTAGCCACTTCGCCATTCAAAACCAAATGAAAAAATTTACCCAGATGGCTCTGCGGAGAATTGCCCAAATAATAGCGATGATTCACTCCCGTCTTCGTCACATCAATATACAAAACATTGTTTGCTAGCACAAACTTTTGTCCACGGCGATTTTCAAGACCTCTTCCCAAACGCCTTGCTCCCGTTTGCAAGCCTGCACTACCTAAAACTACATCATTTTTGTTAAAAACTATGTACACTTCATTCGCAAAATCGATCTTGTCCACCCACGACACATGGTTTTTTCCTTCAGAACACGGAGCATTTATCACCAAAGTGTCAAATAACTTGCCTAATGGACGCTTATAAAATTTCAACAAAGTTTCCTCTAACACAATACTACCCATGCTATGTGTTAACAGAGTAAACTTCATGTTCGTTTTCTTCGCATTGCGGTACTTCTTAATACTTTGTAAAACACCATATAAATATTTCGCCGCGAATCGCGCTTGGTCTTCGGGATAGCCAAACCAACTGCTACACGAACACCAGTGGAACATCATCACCTTAGCGGAATAATCCTTTTCCAAACCATAAATCAATTTTTTGTCAAAAGCTTTTTTGGGATGGTTACCACGCCCATGTACAAACAAAATAAAATTATCAACTTTATTCTCAACGGCCTTGTCAAGAAACGTAGCTATCGTACCGTAAACATTGCCTTCCTGTGAAATAACATATACGTTTTTATTGGCATCTACAATAGCGGGAGATCCTGGTGAACTACAAACCCTTATAAAAATAGCACCTAAAATGACCAAAACTAAAGCCATATGCCCCAATTTATTCCGGATCCACATATCATAACTCCTTAATTTTTGCCCACGTACTACGCGGAATTCCCAGTAGTCCAGGAACAGGTGAGGTGTTTTTGTTGCAATCCACAGATGACTTTGCGCGTTTTCCCAAAGGTGCAATTCTCGTGGTAAGAATGACCCATCCCGCATGGACACCTATATTTTACAGTGCTAGCGCTGTGATTGCGGAATCTGGTGGGCCGTTGTCTCATGGTGCGGTAACCGCGAGAGAAATGCAAATACCCGCCGTTATGGCAGTCAAAAATGTATTGCATGTGCTGGAGAACGGTCAAAAAGTAAAGGTTGATGGTGCTACGGGGAAAGTGTTTTTGAATGTAGAGTAACAAATAGTAATCCAACAGAGTTTTCTCTGTTGGATTTTAAATTCTACACAAGTGCGTCTCAATTAGTTAGAGAGCTTACCTGTGTACTTGCCGTTTTCTTTCAAGGCGTCGATTAGCTTTTGACCTTCTACTTTACCAGTAATGGTGGCTTTTTTTGTTGCAAAATCAACTTCAACTTTTTCCACACCTTCACACTTTTCTAATATCTTCGCAACGCGAGGAGCACAGCCGACGCCTCACGTCATACCTTCGATATCTAGGGTGACAACACCGTCCATCTTTTTCGTAGCGGTATTTTCGGTATTTTCCGCTTTTGCTGTTGTGTCAGCGATTTCTTCAATCACTGGCTCAGCGTTTGCTTGGTTTTTCGCAGGAGCGTCACCTTTGGTGTTATCTGCTTTTTGGTTTTGAGTATTGTTATTATTATTGTTTGCTGCATCTGTATTTGTTGCTGTATTATCACAGCCTAGCACTAGAAAAGCGCATATGGCTAAAACGATTACTTTATTCATGATATAATTCCTTTTCAAATAAATTGTTGTAAGTGAATACTTGTGTAGGGTTATTATGCTACAGAAAAGTGAACGTTTACACAATAAAATTTTGTATTGGGTATCAAGTTGTAAAAGAAAAGTTATAATAAAATATCTTCGTTGATAGACAACATCTAAATTTAGAGAGGAAATTTATGGAGCAGGCACAAGATGTCATTCCTCGATATGTGACGACTTATCGAAATCGGAATTGGTTGTAGAGGTAACGAATAAGAGTAATACGGTTGGTTTTGGCTAGAAAGTTGTGCAAATAAAAATGCGTTGTGTTATCGGTGTCGAATGTGGGTTTAATTTTGGGATTAAAAAAGCCCGTGAATTAGAGAATTATGTGGATAATTTGAGAGTTGTGGAGGAGTGGCCGTGTTTTGATGATCGTGATTTTCGACCTAAAATCTTGCAGATTTTTAAGTATTGGTCTTATGTTTCGCGAAATACTTGGACTATTCGCGCAGAAATTACATAGCTGGCTCTTTGTACAAGAACCAGCTTGTTTTTATTTTTCTACTAATTTTAAATCACCATGTTTTTTCACTTGTTCTAGACTTGCGCTACTTGCTTTGCGAAATGCGTCGCTTATAGTGATGCGCGCGGCAATGGGTCGATGGTCACTGGTCTGCTCGTTGTCGGGAAAATCTCCTGACTCTACGATAATTTCACAGTGATATTTTTCAGGCTTGATGGTCGTAAATATAAAGTCTAGTACTGAGTTGAAAAAGTGATGAGATTGTGTTTTTACCAATTCGTTAGGACGAACCCAGTTAAAAACACCATCTTTAGTTAGGTAGTCAAAGCCACGGTCGTGCTTTTTTTCTCCTCGTTTGACATCCCAATCGAAATTGTAGTCACCTACAGCAATTACCGGGACTTTTTGACGGCTTGCCCAGTTATTTAAGAGCTTCGCTTGCTTATGGCGGTAATACCATTTGGTACGGTATAAGTGATTCACCATAAATAAAAAGGTTTCGTCGGTAATACGATCGTGAAGTTTTGCCACTAGAGGGGAACGAACTCTACCATTAATATTTACTTCATGCAGTTCAAAGGATTCTAACATTTTGAAGCGATTTTTGTTATAGACAATCAATAACCGCTGGTCATCTCCTGTAGACCCTAGAACAGAATCAAATTCGTGTTCTTCGCCTTTTTCCGCTGCTTTTTCGAACAATTGTGCCGCGTTTTTTCCTTCGACCTCTGACAAGCCCCAAATATCATAACCTTGAAAATCAGCAATGCGTTTTGCAACAACATGTTCGTCTGATCCTGTGGACTCTACGTTCCAGGAAATAATCGACAGTTCTTCGGCAAACAAAACGGAAAAAGCAATTATCATCCCAAATAAAAAGCTAATGCGTTTCATTTTTTTGCTCTTTTTAAATTAAGAGTATCCGGTTAGGATTTCCTTTAGAAAACTTACTGAATGTAAAATTTGCATGATGCGCTAAGTTTTGTACGCAACATAACTTATTTTATCATTTTTGTCTAGAGCATTACAAGGACTTTTTTCGTAATTTTCCACAATTTATCTCGACGAACATATAGTTATCATGCCAACAAAGGCCTCATTTTAAGTTTGTTCTTCATCTAATTCCACTTCTATTCCCACCTTGCGCATCAAAAATAAAGCGTTTGATGTTTTCACTGGCCCATCCTTGAGTTGATAGTCGAAATGCATTTCATTGTCGACCACTTTGTCTGTGAAATGAAAGTTGTGAATTTTGGGAAATTCATCCGCAAGGGAAGCAAGAAACAAATCATGGGTTGCAACAACGCCCAATGCTTCTTTGTGAAATAGATGCTTAATGATACCCATTGAGGCAATGGTACGTTCACGAGAATTGGTACCCGAAAGCATTTCATCGACTAGAAACAATAGTGTCTTATCTGTCGATAGCCCGTCGATCACTTGCTTTAGCTTGTGCAACTCGGCATAAAAGTACGAAAACCCTTTTTGCAAGTCATCACGGGCACGCATGCTGGTGCGTAGGTGAAACTCACCAACAGTGAATTCTTCGGCACACACGCAACTACCGGTGTTTGCTAAAACTACGTTAAGTCCCACTGAACGCAACATAGTACTTTTCCCAGACATATTTGAACCAGTGACGATCGCAATTTGTCGATCGTCTCCTAAATGAAAATCGTTTGTTTTTCTTTGAGAACTCGCGATGCAAGGATGTCCTAGTTTTGTGGCGCGCAATATTTTTTGTTCGTCAAATTGTGGAAAAGGATAGTCGGGATTTATGTAGGAAAAAGCAGCCAAAGAGTTTAGCGCTTGCATTTGTGAAAGGCTTCGTAACCAACGATGTATACTTTGCGAGGTTTCCCCACACCACTTTTGTAAGCGAAGTAGAAGACGAATGTCCCATAATAAAATGATATTCATTGCTGAGTACAACATTCCATGACGGTTGTCAAAAGCCATCGCTATTTGCGCGAGTTCTTTTAACTTTTGCGCTGGTTGCTCACCTCCGGCTTGCATCTCCTCGCGCAAACGTTGCAATTCTTTGCAAGAAAACTCCGGTGTGTCAATTATTTTAAAAATATTGTGATACGCCAGAATCCCGCCCCCGACTTGATCAATTTTTTCATATACTTCATTTACTTTTATTTTGATGGATCTAAGTACTAGCCACGAAATAACCAGAGGTAAAATCAACGGTAAGTTGAACGTCCAACCCGAAGCAAAACTAATCATGAATCCTACAAAACTGAATAGGGGTAATACCCACATCAATATAGTACTTCCCTTGAGTTCAAACTGTGGATTTCCCTCTTTAATCCACCAAATAAAAGAGGCCACTTTGTCATCTTTGGCTTGAAGTAACATCTCCTCCTTGGCAATATCATGACGAAATCGCAACAACGGAGCCAATTCTTTAACAGCTTCTTGTCGCAATTTAAGCTCAGAGACATCACTGGGGTTTAATAGCCAATGCGCCAACTGCCGTTGTCCATCTTTGGTGTAGCAGCTATTTATGAGCTGAAAAATGCTACCTTGGCCGAATATATCCAGATCATCGCAGTAGTCGTGCTGCGGATCGGTAAAATCACTGCCATCTAGAGGTAGATCTGTCCAACTGTCTTGCAATTTTTTCTGACCGTGGTCGTTGTATACCAATAATTTGTCAAGAGCAGAAATTTGATTTTTAACCTTCTCGTGCTTTGTGGCAAAAACAACAAAACTAATGAGAAAAAATAACGAAGAAAAAAAAGCGGTAAACAAAATTGGGTAGTGTACGCTTTCGGCACGAGACAAAACAATTGCCCAAACAAGAAGGGCAGAAAAAGCTAAGAAGGTAAATGCACGTATCTTAACCATCTTATTCGCGACTTTGTGCAAACTACTGAGTTGTTCTTCGTACTCTTGTTGTAATTTCTTATATTCCTGTAATACCGCATCAGAAGACATGTTTTATTCCTTTTTTAGATATTCTTCTATGTATTTGGTGCCCTGCGGGCAGAGTTGTAATTTTGAATGCATTTGATTGAAATTGTTCCATTGGTACGCACAGAGTAAAACAAATGGAAACAAATTCAGACGTGTTACGCCTCTCCCTGCGGGAGAGGCATGAGACTTGTTGCTTTCAGCGCAGCTGAAATCTACAAGGCGATGGTGAGGGCACCAACCTGGAAGCGTATATCTAACTGTCGTTTGTTAGACGGGTGGACACAAGATCCGCCCCTACATTTCCACCACGCTTTCGTTAATTACTTTGTAAAGAGACCGTAGAATTTTCGCGGCTTTTTTCGACCACTAAGCGTGCGGGTAAATAATTGTTCAACACTCCGAGGTGACTGATGATACCAATTGTTCTTCCTGTTCCTTGCAAATTGTTGAGTGCCTTGATGACCATATCTAGATGGTCTTCATCTAGTGTTCCAAAACCCTCGTCCAAGAAAAGGCTTTCTAGAGTACAATTGCTTCCCATATTGTAACCTAATTGGTAGATTCTTTCCGCTAGGGCCAATGCCAATGACAGCGAAGCGATAAATGTTTCTCCACCACTGAGTGTCTTTACCATGCGAACTTGGTCCATATGCCAATGATCGATGACATAGAACTCGCGCTTCTCTACAGAAAAGGAATAGCGACCTGAAGATAAAATATCCAATTGGATCGTTGCGTCTTCAGCTAGCGTTTGTAGTGCCTCTTCTAGTACGTATGTTTGGAATTTATTGGCGCGTAAATCTAGAGCCAGTTGCTTGGTAATGACTTCACGAACGCGAAGCTCTTCTTGTCGTTCGCTCAGTTTCGTTGTTTCTTTTAAATTTTTACGCAGTAACTTCAATTCGCTCTCCAGGTGTCCACGAAGATGGTTTTTTTCATTGACCACTTCTTTTAGTTCTTCCAGCTTTTGTAGATTGGTATCTATTTCATCGTGGTTTACCTTACGACCTGCCAGTTGTTCCTCGCAGTAATTGATTTGCGCTTCAATTTCACGAAATTCTAAATAAAATTCCTGTATCTCATTCTCCCAATTATCGAGTATCTCTTCCGGAACTTTCATTTTATTAATATCCGCAATCGAAGACAGTTGCATTTTGTGTAAATACTCTTCGACTTCTTTATAAAGCGCTGCACATTGCTTTTCGCATTCATTTACTTCGTTTTGTAAACGCGTGCCCTCTTCCACGGTTGATTGCAATGTATGTTCTATGCGAATTAAATTTTCTCGCGCTTGCTGGTAGCCATAACGAATTTCGTTTTCTTGTTGTTCTAAAACTTCAATGAGGCGATGAGGATTTTCTCCTGCGGTTACGCGATTTATTTTTTGTTGCATGACAGATATTTGTTCTTTTAGTTCTATCAATTCCTGTTTTTTTTCTGCCAAATCGTTTTCAATTTCCTCAAGTGTAGACTGAAGTTTACCTTCTTCTAATTTTTTACGACTAATTTCGTTGCGAAAGCCATCCAGCTTTTCTAATAGTAATTGTTGCTGTTCGTACGCCTCTTTGTACTTGTCCACACCTTTTTTTAAAGACGCTTCGACATTTTGTCCGCGAATTTTCAATTCGCTACGCAAACTTTCGCGACGTTCTTGCCATGCATCATGGCTTTCTTTGATTTCATTCTCTAATTCCGAAAAAGCCTTTTCCGTATCCTTTAATTGCTGCTCTGCGGTGTTTTTATCCAAAGATACTTGCATATGCTGGATATTTAGTTTTTTTAATTCAACTTCTTTCTCTTCGATTTTCGCAATGCTGTCTGCGATTTTTTTCTTCGGCGGTAATTTTTTATCACTGAGCTGTTTTTGGAGTTTTTGCAGACTTTTTTCCAATGTTTTAATCTTCTGCGCACGTTCGTCTTCGCGTTTTTTTATGGTGTCGTAAATAGCTTGTTGCTCGCGAATGTTACCACTTTTTTCGATCACTTGCTCTGCCAGTGTATCTTTTTGCGCGTCAACTTCTTTCATATAGTTGTACAATTTCTCGATATTCTCCGCAATGGTGTCGCTGTCTTCTATTTGCAGAGACTTCGTCAATTTTTTTTCGTGGGTGCGCAGCTCTTTGACTTTGTTTTTTTTCTCGTTCTTGAGTTCTTCAAGTTGTTTACTTAATTGCTCTTGCTCTTGCATTAGAAAATTTTTCGCCGCCTCACTTTCGGCGATTTTTTTGTCATCTCCAGAAATTTTTTTGCGCAACGCTTCAATTTTTTCTTCGAGTTCTTTGGGTGCGCTGCTATTTTTTTCTGTGGATTTCTCCTGCGGTACTGCCGTAACTGTCTGCATACACACCGGACAGTCTTCCCCACTATGCAAATGCTCACGCAGGATTTGCGACATGTTGTTGCGACGAATTTCCTCGTAAGAGTTTTCATCCTTTTCGAGCTCGGCACATAACTTTTCACGAGACTTGTTTATTTTACTCAGTTCGCTAGTCACTTTTTTGCACTTTTTCTTGTTGTTTTTCAACGACGTTTCGAGAGTCGTGCATTGTTTGTGATTTTCATCCATAACGATACGCAACTCAACGAGTGACTTATGTATCGGAACCAATTCTTCATATAAATTTGTTGTGAGTTCTAATTGTTGTTTTTTTGCCTGTAGCTCTTTCTGCAATTTTCCACGTTCATCTTGCAATTTTGCCAACTGTTTATCGATTGCCTGGCATTGTTTTTTTTCTTCTGCCAAACGCAAAACTTCTGCTTCTTTTTCTCCACACTGTAAATCGTAATTGCGCTCTAGTTCTTCTTGTTTTTCTATTTGCAACAACATTTCTCGTAACTGCTCTTTGCTTCCCAAATTTTTGATTTGTTGTTCAACAGCCTGTAAGTTGTCGGTGCATTTCGTGTATTCACTCATAAAGTGCTGCAAACTTTTTTGACGCTCTTTCAAAAGTTTTACAGTGGCCACATGTTTTTTTTGTTTATCGCGATAGTTTTGTTGTGCCGCTTCAAGAACTTGAATGTACCCTTGATTTTCCCAATATTTATTCCACTTTTTTACACTTTTTTCACATTCGCGTAATTGATTGCTGCACTCCGTTATTTCCTCAGAAATTTTCTCAATTTCACCAGAGGTAGCCTTTATGTTTTTCAGTGTTTCTTTATGACGTTCTTCAACCTTTTCGTATTCGCTATTCTCGCGTTCATACGCTTTTTTTTCTAGAGTTAGCTGATCATTTACGCTAAGTATTTTTTGCACTTCACTCAGTCGTTCTTCGATCTCTTCTATTTTTTCGTACTGCTCTTTTTTGATCTCAACCTGCTCTTTTTGATTTTCCAACTCTTGTTGAAGACTATGCATCCTCTCTTCATTTTGTTGTTGCCCTTGGAGTAGTTTTTTTAACTTGTCATTTTCAACATTCAATTGCTCGAGTTTGGGTAAAAAAGGAAGGATTCTACGCGCCTTTTTCATTTTGTTCTCAAGAGCTTGTATCTGTTCTAAGCGCGGTAAATATTTTTTATGTTTACTTTGTAGATGTGCACGATTTTCCCATAGTTCGAGAAGCTCTTTCTGTTCATTGCACAATTCATTGAGTTTTTGCTGTTTAATGATGAGATTGTCCAGTTCTTCATCCAACTGATCGTATTCATCTACCATTTTTTGTAACTTCTCAGGTGTAGCCCCCGCAAACTCGTTATTTAACCGTACGTCGATGAACTCAATTTCTTTTTTCACCGCATCATAATTCTTCGAGGCTTTTTGCTGCATTCTTCCCAGAATGCCCAAATTGAGAAGATGAGTGAGAATATCTTGACGGCTCTTGGCGTCCATAAGAAATCGTGCAAATTCACCTTGGGGGAGAATAATGCAGCGGATGAATGAGTCGTAGTCTAAACCGACAATGTCACAAACATTTTTATTGACCTGACGTACTCCAGAGGCACACTCTTCCCATTCCCCGTTCCATTTGTCGAGAATGGCTTGTGTACTTTTTTTATGTTGTACTTTGCGTGCGACTTTATATTTCTCTGTACCGGACTTGAATTCCAGGAGAACATGCATTGCTTCAGCGTCATACGAAATTAGGGAACTTACGTCATTGGTAACACGTGGCACTTTACCATAAAGTGCAAAAATAATAGCGTCTATAATGGAACTTTTTCCAGAGCCGGTAGGGCCTGTTATGGCAAACAACTCTAAACTCGAAAAATCAACAACGACAGGTTCCCTATAACAGGTAAATCCCTGTATAGATAATTTTAAGATTTTCACGGAAAGCTCTTCTAGTAAACTTTTCTTCTTCTTGAGGAGGGGATTTTTAAGAATTCTCTATACTTAGTTACTGTACGGCGCGCTATATCTAATCCTGCTTCTTTCAGCTTTTTCGATATATCGACATCGGAAAGAGGTTTACGTTTATCTTCTTCGTCAATGATCTGCTGTATACGTTGCTGTACACTTACGCGAGATTCATTTTCTCCATCATTTTTGTTGATGGATCCGGTGAAGAAAAACTTTAGGGGAAATATTCCACGAGGAGTTTGAATATATTTATGAGAAATTGTACGACTAATCGTCGAAATACAAACATCTAGTTTGTCTGCTAAATCTTTC
Source organism: Candidatus Uabimicrobium amorphum (assembly GCF_009002475.1). Taxonomy (GTDB): domain Bacteria; phylum Planctomycetota; class Uabimicrobiia; order Uabimicrobiales; family Uabimicrobiaceae; genus Uabimicrobium; species Uabimicrobium amorphum. The sequence continues at coordinate 5,768,678 of NZ_AP019860.1, read as the reverse complement.
ATTTTCAAAGGACGTAGATGTGAAAGACCATATTCTAGGAAATCGTGCTGGTGTTGGATGATTTCTTCCACTACAGATCGCAAAGTTTGTTGACGTTGGCGTATGGCATCGATAATCCAGTTGGCGGATTCCATTTTTTTCTTTATAAACTCTTTGGCTTGTGAATTTTTTTCACGCAAAAGTTTTCGATAGGTATTGTTGATGCGTAATTGTGGTATGTATTTTTCTTCCAGATGTATGATGTACTCATCGCCTTCTTTAGTTACAATCACATCTGGTATAATAAAATGAGCACTTTCCGAAGAAATATTTCCACCTGGCTTGGGATTCAATTTTTGTAAAGATGCTATCGCTGCCTTTATGTCCTCTAGTGAGCGACCGGTTTCTTTGACAATTTTAGGATACTTATTGTTGTATATGTCTTCTAAGTGATTTTCAATCAATATTTTTTTAAATTGATAATCTTTGTCTTCCTCTTCTAATTGCAAAAGAAGACATTCTTTCATATTACGCGCTCCCACTCCTGTGGGTTCTAATTTTTGAACATACGCCAAAGCGATTTGTGCTTCTTCAACGCTTACTTCGTCCTCCATGGATTGGGTAATTTCTTCCAAGGAGTAACGTAAATATCCATTGCCATCTATGTTATAAATGATGTTTTTACATACATTTAAAATATGCTCTGATAGTTCAAAAAAGTACAACTGTTCGTAAAGATGGTCTTGTAATGAACTTTGTGGAGAGGCAGTATTCTTTAATGCTTCTAACTTTTTATCTTTTTCTTCAAATCTTTTTGGGATTTGGTTTTCGGCAAAGTACTCACGAAAGTCTTCTGATTCAAGATTTTCAAAATTGTTTAAAAAATCCTCGTCGATTTGTTCTACTTTTTCTTCGCGTTCAGGAGCTTCATTTTGATTTTCCACCTCTGAGAAATTTTCTTTTTGCTCTAAAACTGGATTTTCTTGCAGCTGTTCTTGAACAAAACTATGCAAATCTAAAACGGGCAACGCCAACACTTCGATCGATTGAATAATGTGCGGCGCCATAATTTGTTCATTTTTGAGTTTAGTTTGTATTTGAAAACCCAAGTGCATAGCATTCCCCCTTTATTTAAAGTCCTGCCGACCAGACAAAGCATCGCTTAGCATCGCCTGATTGGCGAACTCTATACTTCCCCCAGTTGGAATTCCCCGCGCAATTTTTGAAATCTTAACTGGAAAACTCTCCAGTTGTTCGCGTATATATAGTGCCGTGGCATCTCCTTCAATATTCGGGTTTGTCGCTAAGATAATCTCTTTGACCTCTTCATTTTTAGAGCGTTCAATAAGTTCTTTAATCGTAGTTGTTTCGAGATGCTGATTTTCCAGGGGAGCAAGTCTTCCCATTAGTACATGATAAAGACCTTGGTATGTTGCTGTTTTTTCCAACGAAATAAGGTCTTTTGTCTGTTCCACTACACAAATTGTACTATGATCTCGCCGTGGATTGCTACAAATATCGCACAATTCTTCATCGGCGATATTAAAACACATTTTGCAACGTTTGACGTTGTTTTTTACCTCAGCAATGGCATCTGCTAAATTCATTGCCTCGCCATGGGATACATTTAGAATATAAAAGCCCAGCCGCTCGGCTGTTTTGTTACCTATCCCAGGTAATTTACCAAATTCAGCGATTAAATTTTTCAAAGACCTTGTGTAAGCCATGGAAATACCTTCAGAAAGAATTTCTTAGAATAAGCCAAAATAAATTCTATTTACCCTCAAGCAAACGTTCGCCTAAATAGTTATCTAGGTGCTGATTTGCCAATATTTTTTGGCATGTCTTTTCCACATCATACTCAATGCGATGGAAAAAAAACATATCATCAATCACCTCTAAATAGCTAGCTCTTTTATCTTTGTCGCGTGGTTGACCTACAGAACCTACATTGATAATGGCTTTTTGGTTTTGAAAATGATATTTGTATCCCAAATCTTCGACATAACTAGTCTTTAGGTCTTCTGTAATCACACATGGAATATGCGTGTGTCCAATAAAAAGAATATTGTCAAAAGCAGCAAATACATTGTGGTATTTGTCCGTTCTAACAGTTTGCTTCGATCCAAAAATATAGTCGGATGTTGGATCGATGGGCGAAGCATGAACAAATAAATAATTGTTTTCCGTATATAGTAACGGTAAGTCCGACAAAAACTGCCAATATTCTTCTTTTTCTTCAGTGTTTTCGAGTGTTTTTCGAGTCCACTCTATGGAAGCTTTAGCTCGGTCATTGAATAAATAAGCGCCTTCAACAACGGCCTCTTCATGATTGCCTTTTACACATATATCTGCATTTTCGCGTACAATTTTTAAACATTCTTGGGGATCTGGTCCATAACCGACCACATCCCCAAGACATATGATTCTATTTATACGACGGCTTTTTATATGTTTTAGTACGGCGTCTAATGCTTCTAAATTACTATGTATGTCTGAAATAATAGCATAACGCACGTTGTTAACCTTTAAAAACTCTAACCACCTAGGCTCTTTAAAAATTTAGACTTGATAGTTCGTGAAACGAGTTCCCACAACAATTCTCGGTCAGAGCATCCGGAAAACATTCCCAGTGGAATTTGGAAGCCTCCTTTGTCGAGTCGTCCTCCACCATAGGGTTTGCCCGTTTCTTTGTCTACGCCAAGAACTGACTTTAAAAAACTATCAGGGTCCACAGTAGTACTTTGTGTTCGTAAAGAACCATGGATATACTTATCATCAACTATGCCAAATATAATTGCAGTGTCAATACCTTCGCGTCTTACTAGGTAATCGGCGGCTTGTGCAATACCATCGCGATCTGAGTCACGAACAAATCCTACACCTGAAAAAATGTAGTTGTCGCGAATCTCTTTACTCGCCAGCGCCTTTTGCAAAATATCCATTGTATTTGCCGTTATCGGCGAAGAAGCAATTACACGTAACATATCATTATCGGCGTATGTACACAAATAAGTTGCTGCTCGCCAGTCTATTTCACGTGCGAGTAGAAAGTTATCTGTGTCACTACGAATACCATGATGCAGTGCTGTAGATAGCTCGACATCTTCAGTGTTACCCATAGTCATAGATACAGATCCATACTTCAAGTATTCAGCATAAATAGAACTTGTCGCACCTGCATTTTCGCGAATGTCTGTAAAATATGCTTTTAGTTTCCCCATATTGCGATGATGGTCAACTACCGAAAATAGCGCAGCTCCTTCAGGCATTTTTTCTAATGCAGGAAAATCATTCGCTTGTGTATCTACAAGAGCGTAGCAGGTATAGTCTGAAAGATCCATTTCATCACTATAAGGAATCATAGCTACACCTAAAGTCTTAACCAGGGCGCGATTCTCAGCGTGGCTAACCGGGTCGAAATAAACAATGTTGACCTCTACCCCTAGGTTACTTCCGATAAATCTATGTGCCCAAGCAGATGCAATGCTATCAGGGTCAGGGTGACCTTTGATAAACACTAGCATTTTTTGTCCAGCGAATTTACGGAAAGCCTCTTCTAACTCATAAGCCTTCTTTTTGCGCAAACTGTGAATGTCGCGCTCTTTATGCTTTTTTGTTTCCTCTTCGCTGGTTATAACGGAAAGATCCGATGTATTTGATTCAGGCATATATTTTCATTTCTATAACAAACCTAAAAATACAGTTCTCAACATGACAAGTACAGTTGAGAAACATACAAAACCACCAAAATTTAAGGTGTAATTTTAGAAGTGTTTGATGGTCTGAAATTCGGTGTGAAAATTTTAAAACTACGGGTATTGCAGTCCGCTAAGTATACACCGAACATAATTTATTGTCAAGTAACTTTATGCAAAACGACTCTTGCCGTCAAAACGAAATTTTATATAACGAAAATCGACAAAATAATTTTCCTTCTCATAAGTCGTTCTAAAAGAAAGTCAAATTCCAGTAGCGAATGATACAAATAAAAATAATCGCACATGTCGATAACAAGATACTATAGATATACCAGCCTAAACTCCACAAACGTTTGTAGATTGCAATACCGACTAGAGTGAGTGCCATGAGAACCACGAAAACACATATGATGGGCCACGTGAGTAACACATAAGTCGTTATCAGAAATCCATAGTCCCAACCACTCCCTGAAACCTGAATGATTTCAACAATAAACAACACTAAAAACATCGCAAAGGTCAAGTTGGTCGTGTGAATGGCGAACTTTGCTGTTTTTGGAAAGCTTTTTTTACGCCACCATTCAATGATGAGTAAAGGTATGGATAATAAAAACAGAAAAAAAGCCCCCAACAAGAACAGAAGATGTAACCGTGGACTTTGATACCAAGCTATTTTTTGGTAGGCGACTTGTTCGATGGAAAAGTGTGTAACATTTTTCTGCGCATCTTTACGAAAAACAATCAGGTCGTTTTGATTGCGAAATACATCTGGTTCCTGCTCGTAAAATACTCCATGCTTACTCGACGAAATCCGACCGTCCTCTGCGGTAATCATCGCCGTACTTCCCGGATCAAGAAGCGCGCCTATTTTTTCCAAGGAATACTGAGGGTAACTTATCTTTTGATACAGTCCCGTATATACTTCCAGTTTCGATGTAGATTTTTTGCCGGTGAACTTATTTTGTGGATGTGGGAAAAACTCTTGCAAAAATTTTTCGAAAATTTCACGACGCATTTTGCCCACACGACGATTGAGAACAATAAACATTCCCACTTGGTACTCAGGTATGATGATCATCGCACTCGTAAAACCCAATTGCCCTCCGGTATGAGAAAAAGCACGCCGTGTTCCGTAGTGCAACCTATTGTCAGAGAACAATTCTTCTCCAAATCCATAGCCACGTCCCGCGAGCTGCGGGGCATATGAAAATTGTTTGTCCAACATTTGTTCTATTGTTTTCTGCTGGAGTAATTTGGAATTGCGTTTGTCAATAAACGCGATCATAAACTTTGCAAAGTCATCACTTGTCGTCACAAGCGCATCTGCAGGAGTCACATTGCTGAAGTCAACTGGCAGCGCTTGATATTTTCCTTGGGCATAGTTGTAGCCAATCGCGAACTCCTTCGTTAAGCGCTCGTGGAGAGGCTGGGCAAAACTACTATTATTCATCCCCAGTGGAGAAAACACATTGTCGGCCACATAATCGGCAAATTTTTGTTTACCAATATACTCCACAAGGTAACCAATGAGTGCATAACCATGGTTGGTGTACACAAAAAACTTTCCTGGGGGATAAATCTGTGGTGTCATGTATTTTGCCACAAATTCACGCAAAGGGATCACCTCTTCGACTTTTCGCACCGCATCGCCAATATCTGTCACATCAAAACCACTGGTGTGGGTCAAAAGATGCGCAAGCGTTACCTTGTCGGGATAGTTGGTATGTATGTTCACATCTAGATATTTGGCAATATCTGCGTGTATATCCACCTGGTTTTTTTCGACCAATTGCATCGCCGCTGCCGCGGTGACTAATTTTGACAACGAACCCACACGAAAACCCGTATTAGAAGTCGCAGGAATTTGCTTTACTACATCGGCATAGCCATAGCCTTTGCTTAAAATGACGTCTTTCCCATGCACAATGGCGATCACTCCACCCGGCACATTGTATTTTTTCATGCTGTCAGCAAATAAAGTATCAATAAATGCCTGGACTTTTTGTTTGTCAATATCCTGTGCGCATATAAAAACAATTAGTAACAAGGTGATTACAATCGTTTTGATTTTCATGATGGACTTCTTTCTATAATTGTGGATGTTTGCTAGTTTATGAATGAGAAACGTTTGTCTATCTGTATTTGAGCGAACGGGCGGACACTAGGTCCTCCCCTACACCGCACTTTGTTAAAGTTATTCGTTTGTTATGTGTTATATGCTATTATTTATAGAAATCCCCGTATACGATAAATGTTCTATCATAAAGGTAAATCACATGAGCACAAAATTTTCGGTGGCAAATCTACCCACACCGTTACACAAACTAAATCATTTGAGCGAAAAGCTAGACGCCAATATATGGATAAAGCGCGATGACCTTACCGGGCTCGCCTTTGGCGGTAACAAAACGCGTAAGTTAGAATATTTAATTGCCGATGCCAAGAAACACAATGCACAACATATTATAACAGCTGGTATGTCACAATCCAACCATTGCCGTCAAACCGCTGCCGCTGCGCGTTTGGCTGGGATACAGTGCCACTTGGTACTGGGTCTTCCCCAGAGAGATAACGGAAATTTATTGCTCGACAATTTACTACAGGCCAAACTACATTGGTGTGAAAAAAGTGAGCGTGAGCAACAAATGCAAATGTTGGCACAAAGCCTCCCAAACGCATATGTGATTCCTTACGGTGGTTCGAATGGCATTGGTGCTTACGGATACGTCACTGCCATGCAAGAACTTCAACAGCAAACCGATATGGTATTCGACAACATCGTATTTGCGACGAGTAGTGGTGGGACACAAGCGGGTATGGTTTGTGGAGCAAAGCTTTGTGGTATGTCCAGTAAGGTCCTCGGAATCAGTGTCGATTGCACTCCAGAGCAGCAATTTGAAAAAGCCATGTACGATATTGCGCAAGAAAGTTGTCAACAAATACAAGAAGATATTGCGCTATCTATAGATGACTTCCATGTAAATTATGATTATCTCGGAGCAGGATACGCAGTTCTTTCATCAGCAGAAAAAGAAGCGATCACCCTGCTTGCCGAAAGTGAAGCAATTTTCCTAGACCCTGTATACACCGCAAAGGCCTTTGCGGGATTTATTGATTTGGTCCAACGTAAAAAACTATCGGGAAACCTACTTTTTTGGCATACCGGGGGCACTCCTGCACTATTTGCTTATGAAAAAGAGTTACAAAGTGAATAATGGCTACAAAAAAAATAACAGACTATCACAAAAAGACCAAGATCATAACTCCAACAAATACAATTTGTTAAGAACAAAAAGTGCACATAGTGAGAAAAAAATTGCACATTTTTTCTAAAAAGATGTTGCAAACGCAAAAAGATGTGGTATAAATATCTCCACAATCCTCGATAGCTCAGTTGGTAGAGCGCGCGGCTGTTAACCGCTAGGTCGTAGGTTCGAGTCCTACTCGGGGAGTTTGCGCTCTAATCCTTACAATATAAGGCTTAGAGCTTTTTTTTTGCGAATGGGACTCTAACTTTACAAAAGCATAATTGCTCCCCTTTTTCCTTCCAATTTCACTTTTTTTACAATTATTTTTAAAAAATTTTGTGCTTTCTTCTCCATATCCAATAGATCCTTAACAAAAATTTCTACATCACTACACTCTTGAACAAAATCATTAGATTTAGATATAACAACCCGTATAATACGTAACAATAATTTATGCATCTCGTTATATGAGCTAATCTTACGACTCCAAAATTTCTGCGTAGTTTTCCTCAGTTCTCGTTCATTAAACACTTTTATCATTACATCCTCTAAAAGAACGCTAAGTAAGTTTTCTCTGTCAAGGAATAACAAAATTTCGCAAAAAATTTTGTTTTCTATTTCTTTGGCGGAGATATTGCGTCGATACGGACAACCAATCTTATGCATGCACCCCGAGTGTCGATAATAATAGTACGTTTTTCCTTTACTTCCTGTTCCTGATCCACTTTCCAAGTAAGTTTCGCAATGTTGACAATAGATTAACCCACCGAGTAAATACTTATAGCTATCTTTCTTCTGCTTGTTTACTTTTGCACGAATGATAACTTGTACAGTATTCCATACATTGGAATCAATAATTGCTTCCCATGAAGCAGAAACTAAAATACCTTTCACATTTTTTTTACCAATGTATGCTGGATTTTTCAAAATGCTAAGAACCTTACTCTTACTCCACTTTTTTCCAGGATGGAAAACACCATAACTCGAAATGTACTCACGCGTATGATATCCGTTATCGTTTAACCAACAAGCAATATGGCAATAAGATTTCTTTTCGATATACATATCAAAGATCATCGCAACCAATTCAGCTTCTTCTTTATCTACATACAATTTCCCTTTTCCTTCTATTCCTGAACGATAACCAAAAATTTTTCCTCCTGTAAACATGCCTTTTAGTGATTTGTGGTCAAAACTACGTGTTACTCGTTTAGAGATTTGTTCTATTTCAACTTGAGCAAACAAACTTTGTAAACTCATCATTAATTTCTCTTGTTCATTTTCACTAGACACATTTCCATCTAGGGATTTAAAAATAGTATTGTATTTTTGGCATAGACTTAGAAAGTTTTGAAAGTCAACAACATTACGGCTTATACGTGAAACTTCTGTACTTACTATCGTATGAATCTTTCCTTCCCTAATATCACGCAGTAAATTTTGAAATTCCTTCCGAACAGTATTCTTTCCAGAAACACCATCATCCTCATATACTAGGTACTGACAAAGTCGACCATTATCATTTTTGATGTAGTCGGCAAGCAATTCCCTTTGCGTTTGAATAGAGCAATCTTTTTTGCAGCTTATTCTGGCATAGATAGCATAATATCTTTTATTTTTACCCATTCTTCACTTTCTGTAAATTCAAGAAACAACTCGTATGCCCACTGCTTAACAAAATCGTCTTTACATTCTTCCCATAATGTAGAAACTTCAACAACAAACTCAATATCATCTATACTTACTTTTTCATTCTTCATCGCTGCTCTCCTAAAAAGACAAAAAGAACAAACACACTTTTATGCGAAAAACAAATAATATATCTATATATTACATAATAAATATTCGAATTACAAATAAAAAATCTATTTTTTACATATTTTTTTTACTTCAATAGCACTTTTCCATATAATTAGGCTTAGACAACATAATAGAAAGGTTTGTATGGTAGATAAAAAAGCAATACTGGGAGAAAAAATTCGCAGTCTTAGGGTTCAGCAAGGTATGAATCAAAAGCAACTTGCAGATGTATTTCAACGTCACCAAAGTTTTATCAGTGAAATAGAAAAAGGGAAAAGATCTGTTACATACGAGGACCTAATCACTTTAAGCGAATATTTCAATGTAAACTTAGAATTCTTTGATTATCGTAATAACACAACTTCTCAAAATTTACATAAAAAGACAAACAAAGAAAAATCAGAACTTGCCTTACTCAAAGAACGCGTAGACAATCTAGAAAAGCGCTTCGACGATTTTTCATCACAGTAAATTTGGATTATAAGACATAGCTCGACAAGTTGGCATTGGCATTGCCATTCAATACAACCGTTATGGAATGGTGAAATTTCGGAAAGGATCGCTTGATGAAAAACTTATATATCGCGTTACTAATGTTCCTATTTGTCTATAACTGCCCCGCACAGCAAAATACACAACCCCAAATTTCAGATAGCGGCAAGATAAAAATGAACCGATTATTCGAAGCCGCGATAGAAAAAAATAAAGTTCCGGGTTTGGTGGCTGTTGTTGCGAATAAGAGCGAAATATTGTATTATCAAGGATTTGGTAAACTAGATGTGACAAATAACATTTCGATGCCTAAAGATGCGATATTTAAAACAGGATCGATGACCAAACCAATTACCGCAGTAGGTATCATGATACTTTATGAAGAAGGGCTGTTGAGTCTTGACGATCCGGCTTCTAAGTACATTCCTTTCTTAAAAAACCTAAAGGTAATTCGCAACTTTAAAAAAGAAGATCGCACATACGAGAGTAGCCCTGCCAAAAATGAAATTACCATTCGACATTTGCTAAACAACACTTCGGGATTTGGCTACACTTTCTCGAATCATACATTAAAACTTCTACAAGATAAAACTGGTAAAGATGCACGCGATTTACCTCTAGTTCACGAGCCAGGTAATAAGTGGACTTACGGAGTCAGTAGCCGCATTCTCGGAGATATAATACAAAAGATAACAGGTAGTTCTCTATCTAGTTTTTTTCAAACAAAAATCTTTATGCCTTTGGGAATGACAGATACGTTCTATAGTATTCCCCAGCAAAAATATCATCGTTTTGTTACGATGCATTTAACACAAGATGGTAAACGCATAGAACTGCCAAAGCCTAAAGTTGAAGCTCAGGAAGTTACCATTTTGGGAGATTATGGTTTGCGTTCTACGGCAAAGGATTATATTCGTTTTTTACAAATGTTACTCAACAAGGGAAGTTTGAATGGAAAACAAATCTTAAAAAAATCCTCAGTAGAACTCATGATACAAAATCAAATTGGTTCTCTTGTCGTAGAAGAACATCCTGGTGCAAAACCAATGCTATCCAATGCTTTTCCTCGGGGAGCGGGCGTCGATAAATTTGGTTTAGGATTTCAAATTAAGGTGGCAAGTAAAGATAGTGACCTGCGTTCGCCGGGAAGTTATAGTTGGTCAGGTTTGTTCAATACCCACTTTTGGGTAGATCCTAAAGAAGAAATTGTCGCTGTCATTTTTATGCAAGTGTTACCGTTTTATGACACAAACTGTATGGAAATATACCAAGATTACGAAGAGTTGATATATCAAAATATTCGCTAATATAAACCCAGACATAATCTTAGTTACATAGATAAAAACGAATGGCTCTTTTCGGATTTTTTGCTGCCGATTTATATTTCTTTAGTATCTTTTCGACTATTTCGTCTGCATTTATTGGCTTCGGACTAGTTTTTTTGATTCATAAAATACTGACAAGAAAAATTTGTCATGGTACTTCTCCTCACCGCGCGCAACAGAAAACGGCTATCGTTAATATGGAGAAAATGCTTTTCTGTCAAAATATTTATAATCGGACTGTAATCAGAGAGAACTACTTTATTAGAATAAATACTCCAGCATTTGTCTGCCTGCACTTTTGAAATAAGATTATATTCGATGGCGATATTAAGTACTTTTTTTTGTTCCTCTTTGAATAAAATGTCGTGTAGTTTAGTGTAAATTACTTTGCGTTTTTTTTCATCTTGCCCAACATAGTCTAATATTGTGAAACGGAATTGTTTTCCACTCTCCTTGATAACATTTGGAGAAATCTTCCGTAGGATTTGTTCAAATTGTTCATTGATAAAATGATTCACTGTTTTTTTGAGTATGCTCATTTGGGGTAATGATATAAATTCGTTTTCCAAAATGATGTCTTCTAGCAAGGTCGATATTCCTATTAAAAACAGTCGCTCTTGCTGCTGTAAACACAGCTCTATTTGCTCCATTTCTATAATGCGATTGTGTAAAGCAACTTTTGCGAGCAGTGTTTCTCTATATTCTGGCACATAACACTTTTTGTATTTCGCAGCGACGCCACTACTTGTCTTTATATTGATACAGTTTTCTAATTCTGTACAAACTTCTTTAAAAGAGCGATATCTTTTACTACGTTTTTTTTCCATCATTTTTGCCACTAAAGCACACGTTCGATCTGAAATTAGAGGATTCCACTCTTTAATACTTATAGCTTCTGTATCTTGAACATTTGCCATAATTTCGATAAAATCCTTCCCTTGGAAAGGGGGTTGTCCCGTTAACATGTGATACAAAGTAGAGCCTAAACTAAAAATGTCTGTTTGCTCGTCTAGTTCTTCACCTCTTGTTTGTTCAGGTGACATGTATTGTGGTGTTCCTAAAACGGTTCCTGTAATTGTATGTTTATTGGTATCTTCAAACGATTTTGCTAATCCTAAATCACATAGTTTCGCCGTTCCATCTTTTGTCAGTAAAATATTATCTGGCTTGATATCGCGATGGATAATTTTGAAAGAGGCAGCGTATTTTAACGCTTTAGCTATTTGCAAAGCAATTCTCAAGGCTTTATTTTCATTGTAGTACGACAATGAAAGAAGTTCTTTTCGTACACTACATCCATTCACATACTCCATGACATAATACAAACGTCCTTGATATTCTCCTGCAGTATAGCCACTAACAATATTGATATGTTCAAGTTGAATTGTTTGGTAAATTTCTCTTTGAAATCGAGCAATTGCTCGACTATTTTGCAGTAAATCATGCGCAATAATTTTGATCACAACTTTTTCTTGCGTTTGATAATGGCAGCCGAGAAAAACGTCTCCCATTCTACTAGAATCCATTTTTTCTAAAATCTTATAGTCCCCTAATCTCATTTTATCTCCTCCAATGCTCCCGTTTTTTGTATTCAAACTTATCCACTCTGAACCTATCATACGTTGGAAAAATCTTCATTTTTGTAATACTCCGAACGCCTCTATAAATTTAATTACTAAAAACGTAGAATTCCTGAGAGATAAAAAAAATTTTATGAAATTTTTTTAGGTTTTTACCCAAGTAAACATCAATTTTACTCAGATAAAAAATGTTCGAACATCCATATCTGTATTTTGGTATACTTGTCAAGGTCGCATATAATGACCATTTAAAAGTTGTCGAAATGCTTCTTGGAGCAGGGCTAATCCTGCGATTCAAAATAAAGACGGTTATACAGCTTTGATGTCTGCGAAAAGGGAAGGTTACTCTGGAATAGAGAATCTTTTGCGAAATGGCTAAGACATATTCTAAAAAAATAAAAAAACTTCTACGAGAGTGAAACGAAAAAGCATAAACTAGAGAATGTAATTTTCGATTTCTATAACGAAGAAAGGTATACCAAAATGCAAAATGCCGACGACATTCGCGAATTTTTAATGAAAACGGTCGTAAAAAATAATCGCGCAGGTATCACGAAAATCTTACGTAGAGTGGAACAAAAATTCAACATAACAGACGATGAAGAAGTAAAGATGTTTGTACGCGAGGTGGTAAGAGAAATTCGCCTAAACAATGCAAAAAAACGTGGGCGTTTTATCGGGTTTTGCACCATAGCAGTGGGAGTACTTTTTATCGTATTTATGTCCTTCCCGCTTTTCACTTCCGGTGAATTTGATCTACTTGCATATGCGATCCCTGTAGCACTGGGTATGATTCCAATCAGTCTAGGTACTGTTATCGTCATCCTAGGTAGAGTACCAGGCGTAATAGATGACTTGACAAAAGATTTACATGAAGGGATCATATAAACCCTGTTGATACAACACGAATTTTATTTACCTGCTTTTTTCTCAGGAAAATAATCGAGGACAATTATTCACGACTATTTTATGACAAACATGGTATGGATGTGTAGCAATGATAGAAATTTGATATATCAAAATCGTTGTTAATGAGACCTAAGAACATCCGCTATATTGTGTCTTTGTAACTGGCAATATCAGGCAAATTTTCTTCCCACCATGACTGAGCATCTTGTGCCGACCACGAATATTTTTTCTGTATTTTGTCTAATTCCTGCCACATTTCACGAGCAGAGGGGCGTCGCTTTGTTTGCTTCTGCAAACAGTTCATGATAAGCGCGTCTAATTCATGCGGAATATCGAAAATAGAATATTCGCTGATAGGTACGGGGGCTGCGGTAATATGTTTCTCAATAATCGCCATTACATTGTCAGCAGCAAAGACATATCGGCCTGTTAATAACCAATAAGCCGTACATCCCAAAGAATACATATCCACTTTGTCGTCTATTTTTTCACCGGTCGCCATTTCTGGGGCCATAAAAAAAGGAGAGCCAACAATATGTTCTCCTGTTAAATTTATATTGCTGTGTAATCTCTTCACAATGCCGAAATCAATTATTTTTACAAAATCAAATTGTAAAGCAACTTTGCATAGAAAAATGTTTTGTGGTTTTATATCGCGATGCACAACTCCTTTTGCATGTGCTTCCATTAAGGACAAACAACATTGTGATAGAAGGTATGCGGTTCTTTCCGGAGGAATGGGCACAAAATCTGTAATCAAATCTTCAAAGTTAATGCCATTTAGCATTTCCATAACATAGAATATTGTATTTTCTTGGTAAATTCCATATTCATAAAGGGTAACGGTATGTGGCGATTCCAATTGCGATATAATTTCCGCCTCCAACTGAAAGCGTTTTAAATTAATGTCAAAATCTTCTTTTTTCCCACTCTGATTGATTAACTTTACCACGACAGGACGCGCCAACGCATGATGTTTTGCTCTCCACACTTCTCCCATACCACCTTCACCTATTTTTTCGAGGAGACGATATTGGTCTACACGGCGTCCAGGGGCCAATTGTTCGTCATTAACGATCAAGTCACTGGTTTCTACTGGAGTAAATGCAACACTCCTTTCAATAATATTTTTTAATTCTTCAATGTTTCCTGGCCACGAGTAACGATGTAGTTTACTTTGAGATGTTTCGCATAAACGCTTTATGTTCTTACCCTTTTGTCTGAAAAACATATCTACATAATATTCAAGTAAAGCTGGTATATCGTCACGTCTCTCCATTAAAGTCGGAACATGTAAAACTTGTTTTGATAACAATTCATTTAGATCTGGGTGTAAATTGGTTTGAATTTTTGCTCCGCAGTAACATACAACACGAATTTGCGGAGAAAATTTTGTGAGAATATCCAACAACTCTAACTGTTCTGGAGGAGGTAAATGATAAATGTTTTCTAAAAAAAGAGTTCCATCTATGGCCAATAAAACCTTTTGTGCGAATTCATGAAACTCTTCTCTCTCTTCGTGATAGATGTGGTCAAAAATGCTACAGTTCACATGAATAAATGCTCCCGTAGGCTTAGACAGCTTATGAATAGCTCGTGCAATGGCTTCTTCACCGCAGCCTGGTTCTCCGAGGAGAAGAACATGGTGAGATTCTTGGGCAAATTTGTTGATTGCCTCGCGAACCGTTTTAATCGCGTTACTATTACCTAATAATTCGCCGTCTGTTTTATAGCAAGCGTCTCTAAATAACGTTTTCGTGATATCTAATTCTTTGGTTAATAACTCTTTTTGCCTTTCAATCGTTTGGTGTTGAAAGAAAATGGTTAGGTGTGCATGAACGCGCGACAACAATTCTTCGCTATTAAATGGCTTGGTAACATAATCGACAGCTCCTAACTCGAAGCCTTTGACCACCTCTTCTTTTTCGGTTTTCGCTGTTAAAAAGATAATGGGGATGTCTTTTTTTTCGGGCATTTCTTTAATGGCTTTGCAAGTATCAAAACCATTTAATTCTGGCATCATAACATCCAGAAGTATTAGATGAAAATAGTTCTTCTTTACCAATTCAAGAGCATTTTTACCACTTTGCGCAAAGCTCACTTTGTACTTTTGATTACGTAAAATTGTACCTAGTAATTGAATATTTTTGGCGACGTCGTCTACAATCAGTATATGAGCGTTCCCTGGTACCATGAAAATCTCCTAATTGTTTTGTAACAAAATGAATTTGCGTTTAAAATTTTGGTAATCGTGATATATTTTATATGATACTGCTCGTTATATTTTTATATTGGGTCGTAATTATAAACAAAATTTTGTATTTTTTATATTTTTTTCCACACTATATTAACAAAGTGTTGAAAATAGGTATATCCGTATCAAAGAGTTGTTGTATGAAAAAAAAATTTGACATTCTCATTGTTGATGACAAACCAGAGAATTTGAAGTTATTGAGTAAAATTCTTTCGCAAAAAAATTACCTTGTACGTCCTGTTCTGAACCCCAAACAAGCCTTAGAAATAATACAGCGCTCACGACCAGATCTCATTCTCCTAGATATCAATATGCCGGAAATGGATGGTTACGAGGTATGCCAATATATAAAATCTCAAGAACTGACAAAAGACATACCTGTTATTTTCATTAGCGCACTACATGATCGCGAAGATAAAATAAAAGCGTTTAGCGTTGGTGGCATTGATTATATTCCCAAACCATTTTACGAAGAAGAAATCTTAGCGCGTATAGAGGTTCACTTAAATTTGTATGAGGTGCGTAAAGATTTAGAACTACAAAACCAAGAGTTACAGAAGAAAACAAAAGAGCTAGACGAATCTAAAAAGCAAGCGGAGCAAGCCAATCGCACCAAAAGTCAATTTTTGGTAAATATGAGTCATGAAATTCGTACACCATTGAATGCTATTTTAGGGTTTACAGAAATATTGGATAGCATCATAAACGATAGCCAACAAAAAGAATACCTGATGTCGATAAAAAATAGCGGAAAATCGTTACTGAGTTTAATCAACGATATTCTCGATCTTTCCAAAGTAGAGGCAGGCAAAATAGAATTTGAATATCGTAGTAGCGATGTAGCTTCTATTTTTAAAGAGATGCAAACTATTTTTGGTCATAAAATTCGCGAAAAAAACTTACTTTTTTCCATTTCCATTTCCGAAAATCTTCCGCAAATTCTAGAGGTTGATGAACGTAGATTGCGGCAAGTTCTTATTAATTTAATTGGCAATGCAATTAAATTTACCGCAACAGGCTATATAAAGTTATTGGTGGATTATCATGTGACACAATCTCAAACAGGAGATCTTATTTTTCAGGTACAAGACAGTGGAATAGGAATTGCCGCTGATCAAATAGACAGTATTTTTAATGTTTTCGAACAGCAAAAGGGTCAAAATTATGACAAATATGGTGGAACTGGTCTGGGGCTGGCAATTACAAAACGTTTAGTGGAAAATATGAATGGCAGTATTGCGGTAGAAAGTACACTGGGAGAAGGAGCTTGCTTTTGTGTTACCTTAAAAGATGTCATAGTCGGTAGCGAACTTCCAACAAACACAAGGCAAATACATCAACTTTTGTTTGATAAGGCCACTATTTTAGTTGTGGATGACATAGATGATAATCGCAAATTAATCAAAGCATTTTTGAAGTCATATGATTTTAACATTGTAGAAGCCCGTGATGGTGAACAAGGATTTGCCATGGCGAAGCAACATCATCCAGATATCATTCTAATGGATAAAAGAATGCCAATCTTAGATGGGGAACAGTCTACGAAAATGATAAAAGAAGAGTTGAGTACGCAAAATATTCCGATTATTGCTTTAACTGCCTCGGCGATGAAAAATGAAGAAGAGAAGTTTAAAGCCCTTTGTGATGACTTTTTAACTAAACCTATTTCTAAAAAATCTTTAGTGCAAATGCTGGCAAAGTTTTTGTCACATGATTTACGAGAATTAGATAATGAACAAGAAAAGAAACAAAAAAATAGCTGGGAAGAACAATCTCCGACCTCTGCGATTAGTCAAACACTACGCGACGCTTTAAATATTCAGCAACAACAATGGCAAAAATTACGCGATTCTCTAGACATAGATGAGATCCAAAATTTTGGACAACATATAAAACAACTAGGTGTTGATCATCAAAATACTCTTTTATTGTCGTGGGGAAAAACTTTAGAAGAACAAGCGAAATTGTTTGATATTGAAAAATTGATGACAACTTTGAATGAATTTCCACAACTAATTACGACATTAGGGACCTCCTTAGACTGAGGAAAAGTGACCATGAGCACACAAATTTTCGACTTTATCGTGGTGTAACAACAGCAAATATTGACTTTTTGGCTTCTACTATTGTAAAAATAAAACAAATAAATTCTTCAACTGCCGATCGCCTAACCGAGATCATTGAAAATTTTGAGTATCAAAAAATTGAAAATCTGCTAGAACGCATCATCAATGTGAAAGAATAACGTAGGTAAATATGAAAAAAACAAAAATACTTTTTGAAAGTTCCAACTCTTTAATATATTTAGAAGAAAGAGACAAGACGCCTGTTATTATTAAAGTGATGAAGGAGGAATATCCGTCCTTACAGCAGTTAGTATTGTTTAACAATGAGTATACATACACAAAAGATTTACCTGTCGTCGGAGTGCGAAAGGCCTACAGTAAAACTAAAGTCGACAACAAAAATGCGCTCATTCTAGAATATATAGAAGGTCAAACATTAAAACAATGTCTACAACAACAAAGATATGACATTCAAGACGCTGTTGCGATCGCCATTGAAATTGTGCAAATATTGGGCGAAATTCACCAACACAACATCATTCACAAAGATATAAATCCGGCCAATATTATCATAGATCGCCAAAACAACATAAAAATTATTGATTTTGGAATCTCTTCGAAAATTGATCTCAAGGTAGCACATCTTGACCATCCAAACACACTAGCAGGAACACTAGCGTATATTTCTCCAGAGCAAACAGGTCGCATGAATCGTATCATAGATTATCGCTCGGATCTTTATTCTTTAGGAGTTACACTATACGAGTTGTTCACAGGACAATTACCGTTTTTAGAAGAAGATCCCATGAGTTGGGTACATGCACATATTGCCAAAACTCCTTTAGAACCTCACAAAATCAATCGTGATATTCCTCCTATTCTTTCACAAATCGTGATGAAGCTAATGTTAAAAAGTGCAGATGATCGCTACCAGTCTGCGTTTGGTCTAAAAAAAGACTTACAAAATGTATTCAACGGTAAAAAATCATTTTCTCTGGGAGAAAATGATTTTTCACAAAAGCTACAAATCCCCCAAAAATTGTATGGCCGTGACCAGGAAAAAACGACTCTGCTTAGTGCCTTTGGCCGCGTATGCAAAGGTGGATTAGAGCTGATTCTCATCTCTGGATATTCGGGAGTTGGTAAAACAGCTCTCGTACATGAAATACACAAACCCATTACCGAAAATCGCGGTTTTTTCATTTCTGGCAAATTTGACCAATTTCAGCGAAATGTCCCATGCTATGCGATTATTCAAGCCTTTCAAAGATATGTAGAGCTATTGTTAACAGAAAATGAAGAAAGCTTGGTGGTGTGGAAAAAAAAGATTCAAGGTGCTTTAGGTAATGAAGGTAAGGTTCTTACCGATGTCATACCTAATCTAAAGTTAATAGTCGGCGAACAGCCGCAAGTACCAGAGCTAGGTGGTCAAGAAGCACGTAATCGTTTTAATTATGTTTTTCGCAATTTTGTAAAATCAATCTCGCAAAAAGATCATCCACTAGTACTCTTTATTGATGACCTACAGTGGGCGGACTCTGGTTCTTTAGATTTGATAAAAATACTTCTTACGCATGATGAAAATCAATATTTCTTGTGCATCTGCGCCTATCGCGACAACGAAGTGGATGCTTCCCATCCATTTGTAAAACTTGTGAACGAAGTTCAAGAAGAAAAAACAATCGTCAACGAGGTCCATGTCAAAAATCTTACGATCAAACATATCCAGCAACTCATTAGCGAAACGCTACTTGCCAACCGAGAAAAAATCTACCATTTAGCTGATCTTGTTTATGAAAAAACGCAAGGAAATGCTTTTTTCCTGCGTCAATTTTTAAAGTCTTTATTTACAGAACACCACCTATTTTTCGATTTTTCCATAAACAAGTGGTCATGGGATATACAAAGCATAAAAAGTCGAGACATTACCGATAATGTGGTCGTGCTAATGGCAGAAAAAATTAGCCGACTACCAAACACAACCATTGACATTTTGAAATTGGCAGCATGCATTGGTAATCAGTTTGAGCTATCTGCTCTTGCAACAATCGCGGAATGTTCGCTAGTGGACACAGCTTTGGCTTTACAAATAGCCTTAGAGGCAGGACTGGTCACTCCTTTACACAGTATGTACCAATTAAACGCACTTATTACCGAAGGAATCACCGACGACGAAGAAAAATATAAATTTATCCACGATAGAGTGCAGCAAGCTTCTTATGCTCTGATTGCCGAAGAGGATAAAGCGCCACTGCATGTAAAAATTGGTAACTTGCTATTAAACAACATAGATAAAAAAGATAGAAATGAGCATATTTTTGACATTGTCAATCAGCTAAATAAAGGACGACATATCATAGTGAATCCACAGCAACGGGAACAACTTGCTGAACTCAATCTTTTCGCTGGACGTAAAGCAAAATCTTCCGCAGCATATATACCTGCTTACTCCTACCTTCTTACAGGTACGGAACTCCTCTCTGAAAATCATTGGCAAACGCAATATAAATTAGCCCTTGCTCTGTATACGGAAGCCGCTGAGACCGCCTATATGGGTGGTATGTTTTCCCAGATGGAAACAGCAGTAAAAACTATATTTTCCAAAGTCGAAAACCTACTTGACAAAGTAAAAGCGTATGAAATCTTGATTCTTTCTTTCAAAGCGCGTAATCGTTTACTAGAAGCTATCGACACTGGACTAAAAATATTGGAAGATTTAGGCGTTACTTTTCCAGACCCTACTCCTGAAAATACAGAAAAAGAACTTTTAGCTACCATGAAATTACTGGAAGGAAAAAATGTAGAGGATCTTTTTGCACTTCCGGAGATGGAAAATCCATTCATGAGAGCAGCGCTTACTATTTTAGCAGACATTAACTCAAGTATCTACTGGGCCAAAGCAGAACTATTTCCTTTTGCAGTATTTAAACTAGTGAAAATCTCTGTAAAATACGGTAACACACCAGTTTCAGCTTTCGGATATTCAACCTATGGCGTTATTTTATCTGGAGTCGTGGGAGATATGCCAAAGGCATACGACTTTGGTGTTTTGGGGTTAAAACTAATCGAAAAATTCAATGCCAAGGGATGGTATGCACAACTGTATACACCACATTACGCGCTAATTGTTCCGTGGAATAAACATATACAACACACGATGCAACCATTAGTGGATTCTTTTCATATCGGTATGGAGACGGGGGCTATTGAGTACGCCATTATCAATATAAATCTATACTGTATCCATGGCTACTTGATGGGAATGAAACTAGAACCTTTACAACAACAGATAAATACATACTCAAAAATTATGCTGTCGTACAAACAAGAAACAAATCATAACTTCAACCAAATATATCATCAGGCAGTACTCAATTTGCTTGGTGAGTGCGAAAACCCATGCCTTCTTCGAGGTGGTGCTTACGATGAAGAAAAGATGCTACCTAAACATCTACAGGCCAACGATCATACCGCTTCGTTTTTTGTTTTTTTCAATAAATTGATATTGAACTACTTATTTGGTAATTACCGTGAAGCCGAAAAAAATCGTCAGGAGGCGGAAGCTCGTTTAACTGCGATTCTTGCTAAATTAGAAAACGCCACTTACCGCCTATATGATTCTCTAATTGCCCTAGCTTTATGCTCTGAAAACAGCGCTCAGAAAACGGAATATATTCAACGCGTAGAGATAAATCAAAATATGCTCAAAACCTGGGCAAATAATGCACCAATGAACTTTCAACACAAATATTGTTTGGTCGAAGCGGAAAAAAACCGTGTTTTGGGAGAACACAAACTAGCGATCAACTTTTATAAACAAGCGATCTCTCTAGCCACAGAACATAATTTTTACAACGAAGCCGCTCTTTCTTATGAACTCGCAGGAAAGTTTTTCCTCGACCAAAATTTAAAACAACAAGCCATTGAACATCTTCAAAGAGCATATCAAGGCTATCGTCTGTGGGGAGCAACAGCGAAAATGAAAGATGTTGCAAAGCACTTCCCTTTCGTGGAAAGTACGAGCAATAAATCTAGCTCTGTTACAACGACAGGAATTGCAGAATCTCTGGATATGGTCTCGCTGTTAAAGGCTTCAGCATCATTGTCTTCTATTGTTGTTTTTGATCAATTAGTAGAAACAATGCTAAAAATTGTCATCGAAAATGTGGGGGCAACTTTTGGTTTATTCATTTTAAAACGAGAAGAACAATTGTATGTTGTTGCCGAGGGAACCCCCGAAACTATTGCCATGGTAAAAGATAAATCGTTACAAGATATCAAAGACACATCAAATTTCCCCATACCTTTTATTCTTTTCGTTTCGCGAACGGAAAAAACTGAAGTAATCAACGACGTAACAACCGACGCTCGATTTGCTAGCGATAGTTATTTTCAAAAAAAAGATATTCATTCTGCTCTATGCTACCCCATCCTTCATCAAGGAAAACTTTTAGGTTTGATATATTTGGAGCACAATCTTGTACAAGCCTTCTCAGCAGCAAGAATGGAAGTCATTAGTCTTTTATCCGGACAAATAGCCATTTCTATCGTCAACGCAGAGTTGTACAAAACTCTTGAAGAAAAAGTTGCAGAACGTACACGAGAAATGGAAATAGCGAAAGAAAAGGCAGAAATCGCGAATAAAGCGAAAAGTACATTTTTGGCAAACATGAGTCACGAATTACGTACACCCCTAAATGCCATTATCGGTTTCACACAAATTATGAAGAGAGAAAAAGATCTATCCATGCAACAACATGAAAACGTAACGATTATCCAACGTAGCGGGGAACATCTATTAACTCTCATCAATCAAGTGCTTAGTTTATCCAAAATAGAAGCTGGCTACATCGAACTACATGAAAGCAGTTTTGATTTTCACCACCTACTTCGCGACTTAGAAAATATATTCTGGCTAAAAGCACAAGACAAAAACCTACATTTGGATTTTCATTATAGAGGAGTACCGCAATACATACATGCTGACCGCGTAAAAATCAATCAAATTTTAATCAATCTAATTGGCAACGCTTTAAAATTTACCGAAAAAGGTAAAGTAGATGTGCGCGTTTCTGTAAAGGGGATCGATTCGGGAACATATGATATCCATTTTGAAGTAGAGGATAGCGGGCTAGGAATAAAAGAAGCAGAAATAAACAAACTATTTAGAGCCTTTTTACAAACAGAAACCGGGCAAAAATCGCAAGAAGGTACAGGTTTGGGGCTGGTAATTAGCCGTAAATTTATCCATTTAATGGGAGGAGACATCCAGGTTGCGAGTAAAGTAAACCAGGGAACAACATTTTCTTTTCATATATACGTCAAGGAAAGTTGTGCGAAAAATGTTCAACAACTCTCGGAAAGAAAAGTAGTTGCTCTGCAAGAAAATCAACCTGAGTATCGCATTTTAATTGTAGATGACGACTATATAAGCCGACAACTGCTCGTCAAGTTATTGGCTCCTCTTGGTTTTTGCGTTGAGCAGGCGGAAAATGGGAAAAAAGCAGCCGAGATCTGCCAAAAGCTCTCCCCTCACCTAATTTGGATGGATATTCGCATGCCGATTATGGACGGCTATGAAACCACAAAAATAATAAAAAAAATCGACCAAAATATAAAAATTATTGCGCTGACAGCGAATGCACTTAATGAGGAAAAACAAAAAGTCTTCGCATCTGGATGCGATGATTTTTTACGTAAGCCTTTTACCGAAAATGAAATTTTTAATTTGATGCACAAACATATAAACGTCAAGTATCAATACGAAAAACAAGACAATAAAATAAATGTGAGAGATAATACAACGCGAAAATTGATACGCAAACAAATAAAAACTATTCCCAAAGATATAATAGCTAGGCTTCGTGAGAGCGCTCGCGATGCCGATGTTGCCACTCTCTTAGAAACCATAGAAGAAATTCGTCCCTTTGACACAATTATTGCGGAAACTTTTTGCCACTACGCAGACATATTTGCGTATAAAAAAATCCTAGAATTAACAGAGTAATTTTCTTAGGTACGGTTCCTAGTACTCTCATTAGAAATAATCGTTCTCGTGATTTAGACTACATCTGTTTAAAAGCACTCGCCAAAAAGAAAGTAAATCGTTATGCAAATGTCAATGAATTGGCGCAAGACCTCGACAAATTTATCCAAGGAAAATTGATTGTTGGTAAACAGTGGCGCGGGGCGCAAATCTATACCATCGCGATTGTAGGTAACTTTATGCAAAAATTACCTATAATGATTGCCCAAGGCAAAATTATTCTCTACTACTTATAGGTTTTACAAAGAGTTCAAAAGATGTTGTATAATAGCCTCATTGTACGGAGGCGTAACCATAGAGTAATGATCACTTTCTATCCACATCAACTCGATCTCATGCAAATATTCCTGCCACCCCCAAAAGTTATTTTTTTGGGGTTTAGAATTCTTGGAAAGATAAAGTACTGTGGGGATAGAGTATTTCTTTTTCTCCGGAGAATAACAAATTTGGCGTTGAACCTTGTATACTTGGGTAAAGTTTTCTAGGTATGCATGATAGTCGCCTTTAGGTAGCAATCCAGACACAACAAGGCACTGCTGTAGCTTTTCAATTTTTTTTGCGAAAGATACGTTTTGCAGCTGTTCTTTATGCAGTACAATGCTGCGGTTGTAGACTTTTGCGAATAGCTGTGCCACTTCATCAAATATTTGCTCTTCACTCACTTGTTTTGAGAGATTTATTGTTGGAGTTGTGTCAATGATAATGAGTTTGTGTATTTTTTCTCCTTCCACATGGAGTTGTCGCGCTACTTCAAAGGCAATCTTACCACCAAAAGAATGTCCCACGATGATATAGGGTCCTTGAGGCTGAATTTTTTTTACTTGCGCTATGTAAAACCGCGCGATTTCTTCTAACGTATCAAAATCACTTATCCCTTGAAGTGCATAACAAGGACGCGTTTTTGCCATACTCTGTAAAAAATGATGTAGATATAAGGCACTGCCCCCAATACATGGAAAACAAAACATCGGTGTTTTATTTTCATCACTTTGAAAAGGAATTACTACGGAATTGTACTGGTGATCGCCGTGTATTTTCGCCGCAATTTGTTCAATTGTCGGGTTGCTGAGTAAAAAAGGAATCGATAATTCTGTTTGAAACAGCCTATTGATGGCGTTAGCAAGTTGCGCCGTTAGCAGTGAATGTCCAATACTTTTTTCATATATAGGTTTTACTTCTATAAGCTTAGCTATTTCGGCAATTGTCGGCGATTTAAATATCTGTCCCACGGAAATTTCGGCACCAAGTCGCTCACGAATTTTGTTGGTCATCACCATCGCCAACAATGAGTAACCACCAAGTTCAAAAAAATTATCATAGATTCCAATATACTGGTGCTGGAGAATTTGCTCCCAGATATCGACAAGTGCACGCTGTGTGTCATTTTGCGGAGGTGTATGTGCATCTTCGTTTATCGCAGAAACATTTGGAAGGGGCAAAGCTTTACGATCGATTTTACTATTTGTAGTTAAAGGAAATTTTTGTAACACAACAAAAAATGTCGGTATCATATAATCCGGCAAATATTGTTGCAACCATGTACGCATTTCCTGACTACTGAGTTCTTTTTGTTTGGTAATGATGTAAGCACACAAACTTTGATTTGAACTATTTTCTAAATGGGTAACCACAGCCTGTTGTACGTTTTCATGCCGCGTCAAAACAGTTTCTATTTCTTCTAATTCCACGCGAAAGCCACGAATTTTGACTTGATGATCTATCCGCCCTACGTATTCGATATTACCA
This sequence comes from Candidatus Uabimicrobium amorphum, assembly GCF_009002475.1. Lineage (GTDB taxonomy): Bacteria > Planctomycetota > Uabimicrobiia > Uabimicrobiales > Uabimicrobiaceae > Uabimicrobium > Uabimicrobium amorphum. The sequence goes on along the minus strand of NZ_AP019860.1, from coordinate 5,743,532 downwards.
TCGGGTAGCCACTGGGCAAGATCTCCAGTTTTGTACATTCTTGCACCACTTACATAAGGATTGGGGACAAATTTTTCTGCGGTGAAAGGCGTATTATTGACATAGCCATGAGCTAAACCAATACCTGAAATGTATATTTCGCCGACTACTCCGATGGCAACAGGCGAAAGGTTTTTGTCGAGTATATAGGTTTGAAAGTTATCCTTGCTTTTACCAATAGGAACTGTTTTGGTATCGAGTTCTCGGCTTATTTCGTAAAAATGGCTATCCACGCAGCATTCTGTCGGCCCGTAACCGTTAAAGAGTACTGCCGAGGGTATGCTGTTTTGTACAGATTCAACGAGTTGCCACTTAAGAGCCTCCGATCCAAAGATAATAAAATGTAAACTTTGGTAGTTTTTTGCGTCTAGTGACTCTAATAGTGCTTGAAAATAACTGGGCGTTACCTCTAAAACCGAAATCTGATGGTCGTAGATATACTCACCTAGAAGTTTTTCGTCATGAATGGTGGTGTCATTCGCGATATGTAATGTGTGACCAAAAACTAAGTTACTAAATATTTGTCGCATGGAGACGTCAAAACAAAAAGACGTAATCAGTAATTCTTGGTGATGATTATTTCGATAAAGATGCCTGTAGTACCAAACTGTATTCACTAGTGATTGATGACTGACAGCGACCCCTTTGGGTTGTCCAGTCGTTCCCGAGGTAAAAATAATATACGCCACTTGTTGCGGGTGAATGGATATTTGCAAAGTAGACGTTTCTGCTGATTGTTTATCGCTAATGACAATTGTTTGTACATGTGATGGTAAAAGATTGATATGATCTTCATCGGTAATCACAGTTGTAATATTTGCAGATTCAACCATTTGAAGTATTCTGGTACTTGGGTAATGAGGATCGATAGGAACATAAATTCCTCCCGCTTTGAAAATAGCGAACATCGCTACGATTATATCAGGGGATCTTTGTAGTAAAACGCCGACTGCCTTGTCAATATTTTTAGTCTGTAGACAACGTGCTAGACTACTCGCGCGATTATCTAACATCTGATATGTCAAGCGTTCGTTTCCAAAAATAACCGCCATCGAATTTGGTGTTCTTGCTACCTGTTCCTCAAACAGTTGTAATAACGATTTCTGAGAAGGGTATACGGCATGTGTTTGGTTAAATTTATGAAGAATACTTACTTGCATTTTTTGTGGGACTACCTCGTTTTTAGCGTCGTATTGTGCTCCTAATATTTGATTTTCATCGCCGATAGGTGATGAAATGCACTGTTGAGGATTGTCAACGATGTTGTGAAGTAACTGTACAAAACTTTGCGCCATATTTGCGATGGTAGTTGGAAAAAATAGGTCTGTCGCGTAAGTAAAAAAACTTTTTAAGCTATCTCCTACGACAGAGATGTCTAGAGCTAAGTCGGCATACGACGTTTTTAAATCTGCATATTGTACATTGACTTCTAGAGTATGGATATTGCTTGGTATTGTCGGAAAATTTTCAAAAACAAACATGAGTTGCGTCAAAGGCGAATGCATTGTATGACGCTTAGCTTGGGTGACTTTTATTATATCTTGGAAAGCACACATATTCTCTCGTGCCTCAAGTGAAGTTTGTTGTATCTGCGACGCAAGCTGTATAAAGCTCGATTCTTTGGATAACTTTATACGTAAAGGTTGTGTTTGGATCATCATCGCAATTAAATTTTGAGTGGCGGGCAAATCTCTTTCCGAAAAGGGAACAGCGATCACAATATCACTGATCTTTGCGTAACGAACAATGAGCACGCTATATGCCGTTAAAAGTAATGAAAAAAGTGTGCAATGACTTTTTTCTGCGAGATTTTGTAAACGTTGATAGAGATCTTTGTCAATGTTTATCGGGTACTGAGCACCTGTACCACTGGGGATTTGGGGACGTGGTTTGTCTGTAGGAAACATTGAGTTATCATCATAATCATCCAGTTTTTGTTGCCAATAGGCACATTGTTTTTCATAAGTTTTTCCTCTTTGCCAGTAAGAATAATCGGCATGTTGTATGGGTAAATCAGGTAGTTTTATTCCTTGTTTTTGTTGTAAGGAAGCATAAATTTCGTTGAGTTCGTTGAGAAAAACTCCTTCCGACCAACCATCAAATACAATGTGATGAAATGTAATGTTGAGTAAAAAATCTTGCGGTGAAAAACATAAGAGTTTGGCGTGTACAAGTAAATCTTCTGCGAGATTAAAGAGTTTTTGCCCACTACTAAGCAAAAACTGCTCTGTTTTTTCTTGTTGCTCTGCAACAGATAAATTTTGTAAATCTACTACTTCCAACTCCAATTGTCTTACACTGTGAATTTTTTGAAATGGAACATGATTTTCATCGCAACTGATGTTCGTGCGTAGAGTTTCATGTCGCGCAATGATCACATTTAAACTTTTTTGCAAGGTCGCAATATCTAATGAACCGTATAAACGCAAGTTCAAAGGCCTATTGTAGGCGGGAGAGTTGGTAATATAGTGTAAGTACCACATACTTTCTTGGCTAAAAGACAATGGTATTTGCAAGTTCCGAGAAACGGGTAATGGTGAATCAGGTGTACTTTGTTGCGACTGTCCAGCAACAGCGGCAAGCTGACGGATCGTTGGATAACGAAACAGATGTGAAACGGGCAAGTCAATTTCATGTTGTAAGTTAATTAAGTTAATCACCTGCATTCCAGATAGAGAATCTCCTCCTAAGACAAAAAAGTTGTCATCAATACTAATGTTATTGACATGGAGGATTTGCGTCCAAATATCGCAAAAGCTTTTTTCGACACTACTCGTCGCGGCTTTGTAGTCAACTTTTAGCAAATCCCCTAACTGCTTTCCAAGCTGAACCCTTTGCATTTTTCCAGTCGGGCCAAGAGGAATTTTGTTTGTAAACACGACTTTACTTGGTACTTTAAAAGCCGCGAGTTGTTCAAAAGCAAAGTCACGTATTTGTTGTTCTGTTATTTGGACATCTGGTTTTAGAATAATCGCGGCGGCAACATCTTGCCCCAAAGTATTGTGTGGTATCGCAAAAGTAACTGCTTGGCGAACACCAGGATATTGGAGTAGCACTTCATCTACTTCTCGTGGCGAAATTTTTTCTCCACCGCGATTAATAATTTCCTTAATTCTTCCTTTGATATATAGATATTTATCTTTATCAAAATAGCCGGTATCTCCTGTACGGAACCAACCATTGCAAAATGCGCTTTCATTCGCTTGCGGATTATTTTCATAGCCAAGAGTGACACTTGTTCCTTTGATCACAATCTCCCCTTCTGTCTCTGCTGGTTGTAAATTTCCTACGCTGTCCATAATGGCCACTTGCGGACCTGCTGCTTGTCCAACAGAGCCTGGTTTACGCTTTTGCGGTGGCAGAGGGTTACTTGTCATTTGGTGCGATGCCTCCGTCATACCATATGACTCGATAACTGGCACAGAAAATATCTTTTCTAAATTTGTAATGATGTTTGGGGCAAGGGAAGAAGACGAGGAACGAATTAGACGTAAACGACTTTGGTCAATAATTTCTTGATGGTCTTGTGCAATAGCTAGGATTGCTTGGTGCATTGTTGGAACCGCTGAATACCAAGTGGGGTCACATTTTTCTAACCATGAAAAAAATAAATCACTTTGAAAACCTTGGCTACAAACAATACTGGCTCCTGAATACATGGAAGACAAAAGAACGCCCATTAGACCATGAATATGAAACAAAGGCATGACATTTAGACAACGATCTCTTGGCTGTAAATGGAGAGTTTTGCTAATATTTGCCGCGGAAGTACATATATTGCGGTGAGTAAGAGGTACCATCTTCGGACGTGATGTTGTTCCTGATGTATGTAAAACCAAGGCAACATCTTGTGGATGTGCAAACTCATGATGTGTATTTTCTTGTACCTGGCCTCCCTCCAACCTAAATAAACCCGGTTTCTGCTCGTCTGCAACTAATTGCCAGACAGGAATGTTAAGTCTTTTCGCGACATTTTTTGCCGGAACATTTTCCTTTCCTGCGATAATAAGCGCCTTCGCATCTAAGTCTGTAAGATAGAATTCATATTCGCTTTCTGTGTAGGAGGGGTTTAAAGGAGCACTAGTTGCACAACAACAAACCGCTAAGAAACAGCTCGCCATGCATGGACCATTATCAAGAACAATGGCGACGCGATTGTTGCGTTTAATGCCCCATGATTGCAGCTGTCTTACATTACTTTGGATATTATGTAGCAATTGATGATTACAAATGCTATTTGCTTTTTGATCCAATAAAGCCATAGCGTTGGGTTCTTGCTTTGCTCTGCTGGAGATGATGGCGTACACTGTATCTGTGGATTGCATCGCAATACACTTCTGCGGCTGGGAAATCACGTCTTGTAACAATTCAATAAAATCACCAGCTATTTTTTGAATGGTACTTTGGCGGAAAAGACCACTTTTGTAATAGAAAACCAAATCTCCTTGCGATTTTATCGAGAGAGTTAAATCAAATTTAGATGTAGTTTTTTGTTTCGCGATGTTAGAAACCGTAATTCCCTTGAGGGGTACTTTCGTTGTAGAGTAAAATCTGGTAACCATTACTTGAAATATGGGGTTGCGACTCATGTCACGCGGTGGATTAATTGTCTTAACCAGTTGTGAGAACCCAAACTCTTCGCGTGTAATCGCCTGCGCGAAATTATTGGTCACTTCTTTTAGACATTGTGTAAAAGAGAGATTCATGTCCAATTTTGTGCGTAGAACTAAGGTATTTGCAAAAAAACCAACCGTATTTTCACAATCATGTTGCAAACGATTTGCCACAGGAAAACCAACGACGATGTCTTTTTGCGCACTGTAGCGACTTAAAAACATTTTGAAAGCGGTTAATAACACAATAAAAACCGTTGTGTCATTTTTCAGGGCGATATTCTTCAGTGTTTCCTGTAAAACTTTATCTATCGTAACGGTGTATTCTCCTCCGGCAAAGTCTTGCTGCGATGGACGTGGAAAATCTGTCGGTAGGGCCAGAGGTGTTGGTAAATTTTGCAACTGCTTTTTCCAATAACTTTTGTGTTCCTCCCAATTGTACTGCTCACGTTGCCAAATACAAAAATCACCATAACTTACACCAATAGATGGCAAAGAACAATCTTCGGAGTTTATGTAAGAGTTATACAATGCGACCAACTCTTTCCATATGATGTTTTGCGACCAACCATCGCTGATAATATGGTGTATGACAATAGAGAGTATATGGCAACGTCGTTCTATTCTAAACAATCGTAGGCTTACCAATGGATATTCGGTTAGGTTAAACTTAGTTTTCTGGTGTTGGGATATTTTATGTTGTTTTTCGACATCGCTATACATAGATATGTCTTCCACCACAAGCTTTAGCGAACTTTCATGTACTCTTTGCCATACTTGCCCATTACTTTCTGGTTCAATATATGTTCTCAGGGCTAGGTGTCTCATACTCAATTTGGCAACGGCTTTCTGCAAATATTTTGTATTTAAATCTCCTTGTAGTTGTTTACAAGTGGTTATGTTATAAAACGTGCTTTGTGGATCGAGCAAGTAGAAAAACCACAGTTGCTCTTGTGAAAACGATAGCGGATATTTTTCAATGTTTTTTGTACGGTTATGAGAAGCAGTTTGTGTCTTACTATTTTTGATATACTCTGCTAACTGCTGTATCGTTGGCTTTTCAAAAATAATCTGTAGAGACATCTTTAAAGAAAAAACTTTACGAGTACGGTTAATTAATTTAATCGCAAGAATGGAATGACCACCTAGCTCAAAAAAATTATCTGTAATTCCAATAGGTTTTGTTTTTAAAGTTTCTTGCCAAATAGTAACAAGTTCTGCCTCTATACTGTTACGAGGAGCTAGATACCCACTCTGCGTCTTTTTTTCTATGTAATTTGACGCTGCGCTCCTCTGGGGAGTAGCTTGTAGTACAGATATTCTTTGCTGTGGATTTTGTACTATATCGTTAAGTAACATGGTAAATGAGTGTGCCCAAGAACCAACTGTTTCCGCAGAAAATAAATCACGATTGTAAACGAAGGTGCATTTCAATTCATTTGTCTGTTTTACATTGAGAGTTAAATCAAACCGCGCGTTGACTATTTTACGTTGATAATTTTCTATGCGTAGGTGCTCCCAATCACAATCAATTTCCATTGTGTAGTTATCCAGCATATTCATTGCGATTTGAAAAATAGCATGACGGCTCAAATCGCGAGGTGGATTGATTTCTTTCACTAAATGCTCAAAAGGATAATCCTGGTGAGCGTAAGCTTGTCGACATTGGTTCTTTACTTGGTGTAACACTTCAAGGAATGAATTTTGGTCTTCGATATAATTACGTATTGCCAAAGTATTGACAAAAAAGCCTATGTTATTTTGTAGTTCACCGTGGTGGCGATTACTAATTGGTACGCCAATGGTAAGATCTTTTTGCCCGCTGTAGCGCCGTAGTAGGATATTAAACGCTGTAAGCATAACAAAAAATAACGTACAGTTCTCGCGTTGTGAGAGATCCAGTAAACTTTGACACAGCGTCTTTTCAATGATAAACGTATGTGTTGCTCCGCGAAAACTCTGGCGTGAGGGACGTGGATAATCCGTGGGAAGATCTATGGGATGCGGCAGCGTCGCAAATTGTTCCAACCAATACTCTTTTTGCACTGTCATATCTTGCTGCTGTTGCCACGCACAAAAGTCCCCATACTGTAATTTTAATTTGGGTAGTTGCACTTGTTGTTGTTGCAATAAAGAGTTGTAAATTTTTGTTAACTCGCCCCACAAAACTTGCTGCGACCAATGATCGCTAATGATGTGGTGTATAACGATGCACAAGATATGATGTTGTTCATTTACCTTGGCAACGGTAAAACGCACCAAGGGAAATTCCGTCAGAGTAAAAAGGTGTTGACGTTCTTTTGCAATGAACGACTTTACTTGCTGGGGCTGGCGTGTAAAATCATGTACAAATACATCTATATCACTATCGCATATTTTTTGCCATGCCCCCCCCTCATCATCTTCATAGATATAGGTGCGTAAAGTTTCATGTCTATTCACCAAGACACCAATAGCTTGTCGTAAGTAGGGAAGCTGTAAATCGCCATAGATATTTTTTACTAGCGACATGTTGTAAAGATGACTGTCCACCAATAAGTTTTGTACAAACCACAAACGACTCTGTGCGAAGGATAAGGGGTAAAGCTGTTGATTTAACGCAACAAGGGGTTTTTGTATTTGCTCCTTTTGCACTAAAGCTTGCACAAATTGTCGTAGAGCGGGAAATTCAAAAATAAGGCGTAGAGAAGCCTCTACGTGTAAAATATCCCTAACCATACCAATCATACGCATGGCGAGTAACGAGTGCCCTCCAAGAGCAAAAAAATCGTCATCAATTCCCACAACAGTCGTCGACAGTACTTCTTGCCAAATTGCACTAACTTTTTTCTCGTACGGAGTCCGCGGCACAATTTTTTGTGGCGATGGCCGCAAATCAATAGCTGGTAACTGACGACGATTGACTTTACCGCTAGCGGTGAGTGGAATGGATTTTATGGGGATAAACAACTTGGGAACCATAATCCGCGGAAGCAAACTCTGCACGTAACTAGGTAATTCAGTAATAATTTCTTCGGCGCAAACGACGTAAGCAACCAATAGCGATTTATTTTGTTGCGCAACAACGACGCAATCGCGAACGTGTGGGTGACGTAAAATCACATTCTTGATTTCATCTGGTTCTATGCGCATACCCAGGATTTTTATTTGTTCATCCATGCGCCCTAAAAATTCCAACGAGCCATCGGCATGATATCGCCCACGATCTCCGGTTCGATATAGCAAATCATTTTCATCTTTGGTAAACGGATTGGTAAAAAAGCGTTCGTGAGGATTATTCACATAACCAAGTGTGCGAAAAGGAGTGCGAATCACTATCTCTCCTGGTTCTCCTAATGCACACAGAGACTCATTCTTCATAATGAAAACCTGCGTTTGCGGCAAAGGTTTTCCCAATAGTTGTATGCCGCGTTTGGCAGGCTGAGGCACAATATGATAGCACTTTGCCAATGTAGTTTCTGTTGGTCCATATAAATTAATGATTTGTGCGTTGGGAAAGATTTTGCAACATTTTTCAACCAAGTGATCGTGGAGCGCTTCTCCGGCCATAAAAAGCAGACGCACTTTTGGCAACGGAGACTCCACTTTTTCCAGCCAAAATTCCATTAATGAGGGAACACTGTGCACAATAGTGATTTGTTCGCGTTTTGCCCATGTAAGAACTTCTTCCCACTGCGGAGGAATACACAAGGTTGCTCCGGCACTTAGAGTAACGAATATCTCACGCAACACCACATCGAAAGAAATATTGGTTACATGCGCCACTCTGTCTTGCGCAGAGATAGAAAATGTTTCGCGTTGCCAGCGAATAAAATGCGCAAGCCCCTTGTGGTTGCCCAATACCGCTTTAGGTGTTCCCGTCGAACCAGAAGTAAAGAAGATATAACACGGATAGTTTAACCCCTCATTTGTCGCTTCTAACTCTTGGCTAGTGACTTCGGATTCATAGCCTGTAAGTTCTTCTATTTCCTCATCGCAGCAGTGATAAATACCACAATTTTTATCGATAAAATATACGTCTACGTTGCGTGCAAATTCCAACTTATCGCGACATGTTGTCAATAATATACCAGCATCGCTTGTTGTCAACATAACCTCTTTGCGATTTTGCGGTAAGTTTTCATCAATGAGCACAAAAACTTTCTCGCTTAACATACAACCAACGATCGCAGCGATTAAGGAAAAGTTCTTTTCACCATAAATCGCCACATATTTCGCGGAGTGTGATCTTAAAAAATTGGCTACTTTTTGCGAAGCTAACTGCAATTCACTATAGTCCCAATGTTTTCCTTCACGCGAAAGCGCTACCGAATTTGGAGTCTTTTGTACCCACTCGCATATGGCTTGCGGAAGAAATTTTTGAGGCGGTTCTATTATTTCTCCGCAAATTTGCTGTTGATAAGTTGTGTCTTTCGCAGTAAGAATACTCAAATCAGTAATAACTTGTTGTGAGTTATCGACAATGCTTTTGAGTAACTGTATAAATTGTTCCAGCATTTGTTGCATAGTTTGTGCCGTAAATAATTCACTGTTGTAGCGTAAACTAAACTGCAAATTTTGCGTCGGCTTTAACTTTACATAAAGAGTTAGATCAAACTTGGTCGAGGCAACTTCTTTCGCATATGTACTGGACTCAACGCCTAAAAAACACTCTTTGTTTCCACTCATATCCATCATATTTATCATCACTTGAAAAATAGGATTGCGGTTTAGATCCCGCATGGGATTGAGATCTTTCACTAATTTTTCAAATGGGTAATCCTGGTGTATATATGCTTCCAAGCAAGTTTTTTTTACATTTTTCAGTAACGCGTCGAAAGTAGAGTTTTCTTCGATATTTATACGCAATGCTAGAGTATTTATGAACAACCCTATGTTGTTTTCTAGGGAATGACGATTTGTAATAGCTGAACCAACGGTAATGTCATTTTGTCCACTATAACGATGTAAAAGTATATGGAAAGCGCTGAGTAAAACCATAAACATCGTACAATCACTTTTCTGAGCTAGCCTTTGCAATTTCTGCTTTAGATCTTTATCTACCGTAACAGAACACTGCGCGCCTAGGTATTGATTATTTTGTTGCCGCGGATAATCGGTAACTAAATCTAAAAATGGCGGTTCCTGCAAAAACTTTTGCAGCCAATATTCGCGCTGTTTTACTAAATTTTGTTGTTGTTGCCACACACAATAGTCTCCATATTGTAAAGACAATGGTGTCAGGCGCGCAGATCTTTTTTGTAGTAACGCATTGTACAACTCAACTAGTTCCCGCCACAAAATTTGCACGGAAGTTTGGTCACCAATGATATGATGAAGAACGATACACAAAACATAACTCTTGTTTTGCGTTTTGATCAATTTAAAACGCACTAACGGAAACTCGGTAAGCGTAAAAGGTGCTTGAGTGGTAACATTCACCTCTTGTGAAACTCGTTGAGCGCGGTGTTTGTCATGTGAAACATCAATAATGGTTATGGGAATATGATCTTTTTTTACTTTTTGACATACCTCATAATTCGTTTCCTGACAAAAATAGGTCCGTAATATTGATTGACGTTGCACAAGTTGCGCAAAGGCTTTCTTTAAACATTCGGCGTCTATCTCTCCCTCTAATTTGCGCACAAAAGAAATGTGATAAAAAGGCGACTGTGGCTGTAACAAATACAAAAACCATAAGCGCTGTTGCGTGAATGAGAGAGGATACGATTCGAGATTCAAACGGACCATCTTTTGCGATTTGATTTCATTATCTTCAATGTATTTGGCCAGATCTCCAATTGTGGTTTGTTCAAAAATATTTTGTAGCGCGACATCTATATGCAAGGCACTCTTTATTTTTCTTACCATGCGCATTGCCAATAACGAATGTCCTCCTAGAGCAAAAAAGTCATCGTCTATACTGATTTCGTCGACCTGCAAAAGTTTTTGCCATATATCATACAACTGCTCTTCTATCTTGTTACGCGGTAGAATTAATGGTGTATTTTTTGTTGAATGTATCTCGGGAAGCGCAGCGCGATTTAATTTACCACTGGCGGTGAGCGGAACGGTTTCTATCGCAACGAATATTTTTGGGACCATTACTTCTGGCAACTTTTTTCGCGTATATTCTTTGAATTCTTTTTCACAAAAACGGTCGCATGATGTCACAACATAAGCGACCAAGTACGGCTGTGGTGTTTTTGTATGAACCACAACAGCACAGTTTTGTATTTGTGGATGTTGTATGAGAACATTTTTTACCTCATTTGGCTCGATGCGCACACCAAGTATTTTTACTTGATCGTCGATGCGCCCCAAAAATTGTAAAAGACCTTGCGCGTTATAACGACCTCTATCTCCTGTGCGATAAAGTAAATCTTTGTCATCATCGCGTTGCGGATTTACCACAAATCTATCGCGGTTTTGTTCCTCGTTTAAATAACCTAGAGTACGAAAAGGGGTACGCAATACTATTTCTCCTGGTTCCCCAAAAGCACACAAGTGATTATCTCTCATAATAAGAGCTTGTGTTTGCGGTAAAGGTTTTCCCAATGGTTGTACTCCGGGAGTGACATGCGGCGGAATTTCGTAGTAGCATTTGACAAACGTGGTTTCCGTCGGACCGTAGAGATTAATTATTTTTGTTTTAGGAAAAGACGTACGGCATTGGTCGACCAAGGTATCAAGTAAAGCCTCGCCAGAGATAAACAAACAACGTATCCATTCTGCGCAAGATGAGGAACCTGATATCCAGTGTTGTAAAAGTGAGGGAACACTATGAAATATGGTTATTTTTTGTTGTTGTAGCCACTGGACAATTTTTTCTGACTCTATCATTTCTTTCGTTGGTAAAACGAGAGTAGCGCCACTAGTTAATGCTAAAAATATTTCACGTAAAATCGCATCGAAAGAAAGTGCGATGAGACAACTCACATTGTCTTCACAATTTACAGAAAAAGTCTCTCTTTGCCAGTTAATAAAATGAGCCAAACCTTTATGACTACCAAGGATTGCCTTAGGAATTCCCGTTGACCCGGAAGTAAAAAAGATATAACAAGGTTGGTTGGCATTATGAATTTCGTTGATTGTCGATGTTTGGCTGTGAGAAACCCATTCTCTATGTGTAGATTTAATTGTTGAACATTCACTATCTACAAAGTAAGTATCTATTTCTTTAGCAAAAGATAAACTTTGCTGCGGTGTCGAGACAACAAGTAGCGCATCTAATTCGCTCGTTTTCACCAACAATTCCTTGCGATTTTCCGGTAAGTTTTCGTCGATGAGCACAAATACTTTGCCACTCAACATACACCCAATGATAGATGCGACCAAAGTGGCGTTTTTCGTACCGTATATTCCCACACGCTGACCTTTTACTTCTATTAGGAATTTAGCCATATTCTGCGCAGCGTTTTGTAATTGCTGATAACTCCATTGTATTTTATTGTAAGAAATAGCAATGGACTGTGGTTTTTTTTCGCACCATTCCTCGATCCAGTCTGTCACCAATTTTTGTGGTGGTTCCTCTATTGCGACATTTAGGTCAGGTAAGCTCTCTTTATCATATTTTGTCAACATGTTAAGTTGTGAAATACGCAGGAATGGATTCGCCACCAGACTTTTGAGTAATTCGCAAAACTGTTGCGCCATTTGCGCAATTGTCTGTGGGTGAAAAAGGTCGGTGTCGTAACGAAAATTGAATTGTAGTCCATTGCTTTTTTTCACATATAGAGTCAAATCAAACTTCGTCGCAGTCGCTTTTAGTGGATAATTGGTCGCCTGTACATTTTTGAGATTTCCATCAGGTTCGTCGTCCACCATATTGAGCATTACTTGAAAAATCGGATTGCGACTTGTATCGCGTACCGGGTTGAGGTCTTCGACAAGCTTTTCAAACGGATATTCTTGATGCGCGTATGCTTGTAGACATGCTTCTTTCATGCGTAGCGCAAGTTGTATAAAGTCTGGATCTCCACCAACATCACAACGTAGCGCCAGAGTACTGATAAAAAAGCCAATGTGGTTTTCGAGTTGTGGGTAGTAACGGCTTGCGGTCGGAACACCAACTACGATATCGTCCTCTCCGCTGTAGCGTTGTAGTAAAATATTGAATGCGGCTAAAAGAACAATAAATAAAGTGCATTCGTGACCTTGTGCACATTGTTGTAGTTGTTGCGACAACTGTTCGTCAAGTGATACTTGATAATCGGCCCCATAAAATTTTTGTACTGCTGGACGTGGGTAGTCGGTGGGTAATGGCAAAAATGTTTTTGCGTCTTTGAAAATGCATTGCCAATACTCGCGCAGTGAATTCCATCGGCGACTCTCTTGTAATTCTCTCTGCCAAACACAAAAATCGCCATATTGTATTTCTAAATCTGGTAACACCATATCTCTTTTTTGTACAAGGCAATCGTAAACCTCTTTAACTTCGCGCCACAATATTTGCAGTGATTGATGATCACAAATAATATGGTGTACGACAACACATAAAATATGGTGCTGCGAGTTTACGCGGATAATTTTGAAACGCGCGAGGTGCGGTTCTGTTAGCACAAATGTTCTATCGGTCACAGCGACAGCTTCTTCGTGAATACGTTGCTCTACTTGCAACTCATTTTCTAGATCGACAATGGCGATTTGTGGCAGATTCTCGACTATTTTTTGCTGTACGTCACCATCTACACTTTCCTGTATAAAACTGCGTAGTATTGAATGTCGCAAAATCACTTTCTGCAAAGCCTGTTTTAATTGATCTACACACAGCATGCCATTTAGTGACTTAATCATCGGTATATTGTAAAACGAAGAATGCGGCTGTAGTCTATGCAAAAACCATAGACGTCTTTGTGTAAATGACAACGGGTAGAGTTGTTTGTTTTGCGCAACTATATACATCGCTTTTGCTTGGCGGTGTATAACATTCGCTAATTTAGCAATCGTCGGGTGGGCAAAAATGCTTTGCAACGACAAATCTATTTGCCAGTGCTGTTGTATTTTGACCGCCATTTTCATCACAGATAGAGAATTTCCACCTAGGGAGAAAAAGTTATCGTGAACACCCATTTTTTTTGTACTTAGTACTTCTTGCCAGATTTCGACAAGTTTTTCCTCCGTGCTATTGCACGCAGCGACATAGCTTTTTGCAAATGAAAAATCATCCGGTAATGGTAGGAGTTTGCGATTGATTTTGCCATTTTTGTTTAGCGGTAATTCATCCAGCGCGATAAATTGTGCGGGGATCATATACCATGGTAGTTTATCTTCGAGCCATATTCGCAAAGTTGCCAGTTCGATGTTCTGCGTTCCGCTAGCAACGACATACGCGAGTAAATGCTTGTCGTTTTCTTCGTCATCGACACAGACAACGACACACGCACAAATGTGTTCGTGTTGTAATAATGCCGCTTCTATCTCACCTAATTCAATGCGAAAACCGCGCAATTTCACTTGATGGTCAATACGGCCCATATATTCAATGTCGCCATTTTCTCTGTAACGAGCAAGGTCTCCCGTTTTATACATACGTGCTCCCGGTTCTTTGCTAAACGGGTTTGGCAACATTTTTGCCGCGGTCCACCTTGACTTATTTATATAACCCCGCGCAAGACCATCTCCTGCAGCGTATAACTCACCAACACATCCTTGAGGAACAATGTTGAGAAAGCGATCGAGAATGTATACCTGGGTATTGGCAATCGGTTTACCAATAGCAATGCCCGATAAATCTGCCCCCTCAAGGCAATCGCCAATGGCATAATAGGTAGTAAATGTGGTATTTTCTGTCGGCCCGTAGCCGTTCATCAATTGTGTACAAGGTAATTCTTGCACGGCCTTTTTTATATGCCGTGGAGAAAGAGCTTCACCTCCGACGATAAGTTGCTTAACATTTTGCAATGCTTGGGGAAACGTATCGATGACCGCATTGAATAGAGCCGCTGTTAACCATAAGGTATTGATCGTGTATTTTTGTAGATCTTCGCCAATTTCCAGTAAATCGTCACCAGATACACAGCATGTTCCTCCACAAAGTAATGCACCCCAAATTTCAAATGTCGCTGCGTCAAATGCTGGTGATGCCGCATGTAAAATGCGTGTATCTTCATCAAGCTGTACATAATTGGTATTATCCACCAAACGCACAACATTGCGATGCGTAACCCCTATACCTTTTGGTTTCCCTGTTGACCCTGAAGTATACATCGTATAGATAAGAGAATCGGGCAGTGATTGTTTGTGTGGTTTCTCACCAACATCGCCATTCATGCTCTCTTCGAGTAGATGTTCATAGTGTAATATTCTACTGTTCTTATAATAAGTGGTTTCATCGTCGCAGATAATGATTTTGCACTTGTTGTCTTCGATAATAAAATCTCGCCTTTGCTGCGGATCGCGTGTATTTATCGGTACGTAGTATCCACCGGATTTGACAACAGCGAGAAGCATCGTTAACATGTTGAGTGATTTTGACATGTGTATTGCCACAGCCATTTCGTGCGTAACGCCTTGCTGTTGTAAGTATAACGCTATTTTATCTGACAAAACTTGTAATTGCCTATACGTTAACTGCTTTGCACTATCGATGATGGCTACCTTGTGTGGTGTTTTTTGTGCCTGAACGTCAAATAACTCCCCCACAGTTTTATTTCGCGCATATTCGACTTGACTGTCGTTGAATTCTAGTAGCAGACGTTGCTTCTGCGGAATGGGTAAAACGCAAATACCACGTAGAGATTTTTGTAAATTGTTTTGCGCAAACTGCTGTAAAACATATGCAACTTGCTGTAGTAATCGCTCTATGTAAGGAGAAGAGAAGTGGTGAGCATTGTATTCCGCACAAATATGCAATTCTTTTCCACGTGATGCTATCAACGTCAACGGATAATGCGATTGCTGCCGCAACTCCCAAGAGTAGTTTTGACACCCAGGGTATAGTTCTACAACTTTTTCGGCAAATGTGTAGTTTTCAAAAACAATACTGGTATCGAAAAGCGACTGAGAATGGTTGCACCATTTTTGGATATCATCTAGCGGGGTGTGTTCGTAATCGCGTAGATCTATCCAGTAACGGTGTATTTTTTGCAAAAAATCCTGTAGCGAATTCATATCATCTACTTCGACGCCGATAGGTAAGGTGTTGATCATACATCCCACAATGTCACTACTTTTTTGCACGGCGATATGGCGGCATGCTCGCGTAGCGCCAAATGTAACCTTATTATTTCCCACGTGCCTAGACAACACTAATGCCCAGGCCGCCTGGAATAAAATATTCACGGAAATCGCATGCTGATTAGCTACATTTTGTAGTGCTTGCGTTACTCTAACATCTAAGGATATTTGTTGTTGGTGGTGTTTTTCTTGTTCAACCTGCACTGCAATCATCTTCGTAGGATAAAATTTCTGATCGGTAAAAAATGATTTCGCAGAAGAAAAGTCGTGATTTCTTAGCCAGTCACTATAACGATGATATTCGGGAAAAAAAGTGCGTCGTGGTTGTTTTTGCTGACAAAGACAATCATAGGTGTAAAGAAATTCGCTAACAATTTTACACCTTGACCGTCCATCTAAAAGTACATGCGGAAATGTCCAAATAATTTGTGATTTTTGTGGCGACAACTGTAGGAGCGTAAAACGCATCACAGATGGTTGTTCGTAGCCAAAAATTGTGCGACGGTCTTTTTGTAAAAATAATTGCTGCTGTTGTCGTTGTTCTTTGGTAGATAAGCCATACCAGTTTTTTACGGTGATATTTACGTTGCCCTGTTGGTGGACTCTGTAGTTACCCTCATGAAGATGAAAGCTAGCTCTAAAAACTTCATATCTGGCAACAATACATTCCCAAGCTTGGCGAAATTTTGCAATGTCGATAGCACTATCTACGGTGAAAATTGTTTGCTGAATATAAGTGCCTGGTTGGGATAGTGAATAAAACAGCATGCCTTTCTGCAAAGGAGAAAGGGCGTACGTTTTGTTTGGCGAAACCATTGTATATCCTTGTTATTCTTACATTTTAAACTGGCAGTGAAAACTTCGTTCTATTTTTCGACGGTGGACTCTTTTCGAGGTTCATTTTGTTCATCGTGATCGAAATACTTTTGTATAATTCTTGCTGTAGCTTCTGCAAAACGAGGGCGAGACACATCGCTGTGAACGGTTCCTTCTACTTGATAGCACTTCACGCTTGTGGCAAGTTCTTCAAAACGTTTCGCAGAGTATTTCCCTGCTTCTTTTTCAGAACGAATGTAGACAATCTCACCGCTATGAGGTTGTGGATTGTAGTTGTCTCGTATAATGCGTAAACGATTGCGCATTTCTTTTTTTAATTTTGTTTGTGGATCAGAAATTTTTAGTACGCTACGTTTGATGTTGTTTCTTGCGCGTTCAAATTTTTGCTTAATAAAACCGATATCTAGAGTAAGCACATGCCCCATCAATTCAAAAACTTTATACACATTCTTTATCTTGCGTTGCCATCTTTTGGCCTTATGTTTATTACGCGATTTGTACTTTTGCATCCCTGGAATATGGATTGTATCCATGATGAAGATAAGTCTGACTTCGTCTCCTTGTTCGCGAAGTAATTGGGCTACTTCATAGGTGACAAGTCCTCCCATACACATCCCCCCCAAATAGTATGGTCCGGTGGGTTGTATTTTTTTTATTTTGGCAACATGATACTGAGCCGTTTCATTAATAGAGGTAAGTTTATCTAACTCCTCTGTACGAATTGTATATGTGGTGACAACACCGTCGAGACATTTGCATAAATGACGATAAACAATGGGGTCCACATGAGCAACATGGAGTAAAAAAATAGGCGGTTTGTCTGTTACTTCCGTATTCATGCGAATAATAATATCACTTGTTGCCGTGGACAAATTGTTCATCGCTTCTACAAATTGTTTGATGGTAGGGTGCGTCAGTATCATAGCCAGGGGTAACTTTTCATAATCTTCTTCATCTATTCCTAGTAGTTGGCGAATCTTTACCATCAAAGTAACCGCGGATAGTGAATGCCCTCCCAAGGCAAAAAAATCATCTTCAATGCCTACTTTTTCTATCCCGAGAACTTCTTGCCATATAGAACATAGTGATTCTTCTAATGGTGAACGTGGCGCAATAAGTTCACATTCTTTTTCGTTTTTATGACAACGATCGGAAAAAACACCTTGTTGCAATTGCTTTTGTAGTATATTGCGCTGAACTTTTCCTGTGGATGTTCGCGGTATCTCTTGCGTGGAAATCGGTATAATGTGGAGAGGCGTAAAAACAAAACGTCGTTGTATTTGAAATTTGATGCGTTTTTTTACTTGTGATATGTATTCTTTATCATCTAACGCACACTCAAAAAACACAATTAATTCATCGGTATCGTCGCTTGATCTACGTAAACCACAAACAATAATATCCAAGTCTATTGCATTTTCAATATCGTTACAATTGTAGTTTTTGGCATTGATGATAATTACTTCTTTTTCTCTACCCGTAATGTAAAGAATACCGGCATCAATGAAACCTAAATCCCCTGTTCTCATCCATCCATCGTTGGTAAATAACAAGTCATTCTCTTCTTGGTAGTAACCGGCGATACACCCCTGACTCTTGACTTGAATATGTCCCGGCGTTTTTTCGTATAGTAAGGCATCATCTCCATCAACGATACGAACGGATACTGTACGCGAAGGTTTTCCCGCACGTATGAGTTTAGGAGGGTTTTGCAATTCTTTTTCGCTAAAAACCCGTGTGATGGTAATATTTCCCATTTCGGTCATTCCATAACCGGTAAGGAGGGCTTGTAATTTTAGTCCAAATGGCTGCAAAGCATGGTAAAAATCATACGCGGTACGACTATTTACCGCCTCGCCACTGATACTTAGACTGGTAACACACGATAAATCCCATTTGTATTTCGTGAGGTTTGAAGAAGAATTTAACAAATGGCGCAAGAAAAAATTTGAAGTCACGGTTGTATTTACCCGGTAGCGATGTATGCTATCGAGCCATAACTGTGGTTTTTCAAGAAGTAGATCTGTCGGTATATATAATTTTGTATGTAGATGTGGTACTGCCAAACGCATTCCCGCAATGTGATTTAGCGGATGCCAATACAAATATGATTTTTTTGTACTACGTTTATCAAGGTCCGCGAAAGGAACAATGAGAGTACGTTGGGTGTGCATTGCTAACTTTGATTCTCCTGTGGTACCGGAAGTCATCATCAGCAGTAATACGTCTTGAGGTGCGGCAGGATAAATTTCAGTACAGGGGGGCAGATTTCGCGAAGAAGATAGTGATACCACCTGCGCATTTGTTTCTCCCAATACTTGTGTTAAAATCGACTTGTTGTTGTATGTATAGATAGTTTGTTTACCTAACTTATTCCACAATTCGCGAACGACCGCCGCGTTTTTGTCATCTAGATCACGCACTGTTGGTACAGGTACAAAAGTAAACCCTCCCAACGCACACGCCCAAAAACAAGCGATAAAGGAAGATACATCTAGCGTGTCCATCAATATAATATCACCGCGTTTACGACCCACTTTTTGCAAAAAATGTATTATTCGCTGCGCCCAATCAAACAACTGCGCATACAAGAATCTTTCTTCTCCGCATGCACTAATTACAACATATTCTCCATCACAGAAAATTGTTTGTGCTTTTTGTAAGTACGCAGCAAAAGTCTCATAGTTATGCGCAATACTATTTCCCTCGACGATTGCCTGTGGAATTTCATCCATGATATTTTCTTACCTCTTTTGGCGTCTATAAATTACAAAAATAATGAGAGCAAAAATAAACATATTATTGAGAATATCGCAGGAAAAATCAACGCTTCCACGTTAAAATTATTACTCCTATCATCCTCACCACTACGGAAATATTCATTACGACCTTAATATTCTCCATATCCCCTGTTTCCAAAATCTCATTACAGAATCATTTCTGCTTGACAAAGCAAAACATTTTGTTTTCAATATAAAAACAAAATAAAAACTTCGTAGAAAAGGAGAATATATTGAAAAAGTGTAAAATCAATACCTTTGGCTTAGTTATGTGTATGTTGATATGTGCCTGTACAAATGAAGTGCATCAACAAAAACAACCATTTGCGAAGAAAGAACAAAAGCTTACACAACAGGTGGATAAATTAAAAAAACAACTACAGCAAAACACGACGCAATTTGCGAAGGAAAAACAAAAACTCACCGAACAAGTGAATCAGCTCAACAAACAACTACAAGAAAAAAATACACAATTTGCAAAGGAAAAACAAAAGCTTACCGAACAACTAGTGCAACAGCAAACGCAAAAAACAGAAAGTCGTATAAAAGAGTTAGAAAATAAAATCGAACTTTGGCGGACGAAAAGTAAAAAATTTGTTAAATTGGCTGTTAAATATCGAAAGCAGTATCAAAAATTAAAGTCGCAGTATAAACATCAAAAAAATAATACCCCACGTAACGCAAGTGTTCGTTCAAATTCTTCTCTGACAGCCGAGGACTACTCAATGCTTCGTTCAAACTCTTCTCGGTCAGAAGTAAACTTATCGCCTGTTGTACAACGAAACGTGGGCAATCAGCGGAGGGGTATTGTGAACAGGCAAAGGGAATTTTCCAAACCGCCCTATAACACCGAACGCTATGACTTTATTAATGAAAATAAATTTATTCATGTGGCGGATGATCCGCGGTCAACACTTTCTGTGGACGTAGATACCGCTTCTTACACAAACATACGCCGCTTTATCAATCAAAATCAAATGCCACCCAAAGATGCTGTGCGTATCGAAGAAATGATCAACTACTTCAATTACCATTATCTTCCTCCGCAAAACGATCAACCTTTTGCAACAGCTATCGAAGTAGGAAGATGCCTGTGGAATGAAAAACATCGCCTCGTTCGCATCGCGATCAAAGGAAAAGAAGTAAAAAACCGTCCTCCGAGCAATCTAGTATTTCTCATTGATGTCTCGGGGTCCATGTCTTCGCACAAAAAACTCCCACTACTTGTAAAATCCCTCGAATATTTGACAAACAACCTCAATCAAAACGACAAAGTCGCAATTGTTGTCTATGCTGGTGCCGCAGGACTTGTTTTGCCACCAACAATGGGAAACAACAAATACGAAATTACAAGTGCTTTGAGGTCTTTAAAAGCAGGGGGGTCGACCAATGGTGGTCAAGGCATAGAACTTGCCTACAAAATGGCCGAACAAAATTTTATCGATGGCGGCATTAATCGCGTTGTTTTGGCTACAGATGGGGACTTCAATGTTGGCATTGTTCATGGTACTCTCATACGATATGTCAAAGAAAAAGCCAAATCCAATATATATCTATCCGTTCTGGGATTCGGCCGTGGTAATTACCAAGACTCTTTTTTAGAAAAGTTGACAAACGAAGCAAATGGTAACTATTTCTACATCGATAACTTCAACGAAGCAAAAAAAGTTTTTGGAAAGCAGCTTGCAGGAACTCTAGTTACCATCGCCAAAGATGTAAAAATACAAGTAGAATTTAACCCGCAAAATGTAAGCTCTTACCGACTTATTGGCTATGAAAATCGTATATTATCTCACCAAGACTTCAACAATGATAAGAAAGATGCCGGAGATATAGGAGCAGGACACAGCTTCACAGCATTTTACGAAGTTGTTCCCAAAAATGATGCGCAACCACTTGTTGATCCTCTAAAATATCAAAAGAAAAAAACGACAAGCGTTTACACCAATGAACTCATGACAGTAAAATTAAGATACAAAGAGCCGCAAGGTACAACAAGTAAACTCATTAGCAAACCAGTAGAAAATAAGTTAGAAAAATTATCAAACAGCTTCATCTTTGCCTCGGCAGTGACCTCTTTTGGCATGCTATTACGCGACTCCAAGTACAAAGCAAAAATGACATATGACTTTGTCCTAGAACTAGCAGAGAGTAGTGATATCGACGACCAAGAAAAACGCGAATTCATACAACTTGTGAAAAAAGCAAAACAAATTTCTCGTTAGAAGACTCAAATCCAGCAAGATAAAAGCCGTTTATATTTGTAGATTGCGAACTAAATTTTCATAAAACTGGTGTTCTCCAAACCACAGAGAACACCAGTTTCATTTTAAACAAAAAATAACCAAGCGATGATTGTTGATTTCTATTCAGAAAACCATGTAACAATTGTACGCGCAAAAGGTACTTTGTCGATTACGCGATTGGTGATGGCGCGAAACATTCGACGACCATAATTTTTTTGACTCAACACCTCTTGAACTCTTTGGGAGCCTCTCACTGCTTCGTCAAGCGCTCGTTCATCGCCATCCATCGCCCGACTTATATTCTCCAAAACCGAAGTAGATTCTTCCCAACCTTCACGAGTCACATTCAACATCGAAGCTGTTACTTCACCTGGAATGTCAAGAATAGCGGCAATAGGACTGTTGCTGATACCAGGGATTTGTCCAATGGTATCACGAAGACCATCCATCATCACTTCCGCATCGCGATCTTTGGCTCCTTTTGCCAGAGCGGTAACTCCATGAGTCACGGTAAGAAATTGCGTAACACCGTCGCTATCCCCTAAGAAATCTTGGGACTGTAAATTTTTAAAATCATCGTAGAGAGTTTTGCCGTACTTGGTCATGTTCGCAAGGTAACGCGCGTCGTCTACGTCTAGTTCGCCGTTTGCTGCCATTTGCGTGAAGTGTGCGGCACGCTGGTAGATTTTATTTGCTAGTCTACGCAAACCTTGATCGCGTAGAGCGTTGTCAGTTGCTTTTGCAATGGTGTCAAGCAACGTCGGCAACTCTGGATCTTCTATAAAGTCACGTCTCTCCTTAAGGTAATACAGCAAATCTCGTAGCTGACTTTGTTTTCTAGGTGCAAGAGACGCAAATCGTGGATCATTGACAATTTTTTCAATCGCCTCTTCGATATTCAAAATCTGCTGTGGGTCTTGTGTCATTCGAAAACCAAAAGGAACACGTAAAGTTTTCGTTACATTGCTTATACCAAAAGGAATAAACCGTGGAAATGGCGTTTCGCGAAAGTTTTGTAAAAAAGGTGCGCGTGTACGTCGATGATAAACGCGAAAGTAAACGACCTCTAGCACATAATAGTGGCTGTGACGATCATACAAACGCATTTCGTATATCCCTGGTTGCTGCGGAGCCGTAAACTCTAATTGTTTTTTATTGCGTATGTGGGAGCTGGTTATACGACGTTCGCTTATTTTTCCGCCACCTTGTACACGAGAAGAACTACGAAACATCCCCACCCAAGGGTCTCCATAGTAGCGATTTTTAGGCAGGTTTATATTTACGATCATCTTCTTTCCCGCCATATAACTGCGGGGATTCACGGTAATGGCTCCACGTGTCGCGGGAACAACCGTTTCAAACGCAACACTATCGAGTAAATAATGATACGAGTCTCGGTCGTATACGCGAAAAATGTATTTACCTGGATGTGCAGGTGCGTTAAACGTCACAGTTTGCTGGCGCTTGGTATAGTGGTAATTGATGCGTTGATGCGTATCGGCCTCGGCGCCGCCCTCCACAGCTTTTTTGGTGTTAAACATCCCCACCCATGCTCTGCCGTAGTAACGCCCTCCCGGTAAATTTACCTTCACCGAAATTTTCTCACCAATAATATATTTCTTCTTCGCGACTTGCAATGCGCCACGTACCGGTGGAACCTTGGTCTCAAAAGCCACACTATCGAGTAAATAATGATACGAGTCTCGGTCGTATACGCGAAAAATATATTTACCTGGGTATGCCGGAGCGTCAAACGTAAGCGTTTGTTGACTCTTGGTATAATGATAACTGATACGTTGATGTGTATCGGCCCCTGCACCACCGTCTACCGTCTTTTTGGTATTGAACATCCCCACCCATGCTCTACCATAGTAACGTCCTTCTGGCAAATTTACCTTTACCGAAATTTTTTCACCGATTGTGTACGTCTTCTTCGCGATTTGCAATGCGCCACGCACTGGTGGAACTTCGGTTTCGAACGCCACACTATCTAACAAGTAGCGATACGAATCACGATCATATACGCGAAAAATGTATTTACCAGGATACGCTGGAGCATCAAACGTGACAGTCTGCTGACGTTTGGTATAATGATAAGTGATGCGCTGATGCGTATCGGCCTCGGCGCCACCATCTACCGTTTTTTTGGTATTAAACATCCCCACCCATGCTCTGCCATAGTAACGTCCTTCTGGCAAATTTACCTTTACCGAAATTTTTTCACCGATTGTGTACGTCTTCTTCGCGATTTGTAATGCTCCCCTTACAGGAGGAACCTCGGTTTCGAACGCCACACTATCTAACAAGTAACGATATGAATCACGATCATAGATACGAAAAATGTATTTACCAGGATGCGAAGGCGCATCAAAAGTTAAAGTTTGCTCGCGTTTGGTGTAATGATAAGTGATGCGCTGATGCGTATCGGCCTCGGCGCCACCATCTACCGTTTTTTTGGTATTAAACATCCCCACCCATGCTCTGCCATAGTAACGTCCTTGTGGCAAATTTACCTTTACTGAAATTTTTTCACCTATCGTGTACTTGTTCTTCGCGATTTGCAATGCACCACGTACTGGTGGAACAATTGTTTTGAATGTAACGCTATCCAATAAGTAATAGCGTTCCGTACGGTCATAAATTTTCAACTGATACGTTCCTGGATCTGCCGGAGCGTGAAACTCCAACATTTTTTTGCGTTTTGTATACTGGTAATGAATGCGCTCTTCGGCAATAGAAACGCCGCTAGATAACCGCTGCCCCTTGTGAAACATACCAACCCATGGATTCCCATAATAACGCCCTTGCGGCAAATTTACTTTGACATACAATTTTTCTCCGACAACATAAGTGCGTTTTCCGATAGACAAGGCTTTGACAGATGTTACCACGGTACGAAACATAACTTTACGCAATAACATCTTGTTTGCCACCAACAACAAAAAGTATTTTCCCACGAGATTCGGTGCGGTTATGGTGAGCACCTGTTTGCCTTTTTTGACGCCAACATCACTTATTTTTTGGTTCCTGTGTACATCATAGATCATCACCTTAGCGGAAGGAAATTCAGATATATCAGGAGTAACGACATGCACCGTCATTTTCTCTCCCACTAAAAAAGTCGTTTTTGTCGTTCGAAGAGAAACTTGCGCCGATAATAAACCGTAACAACACCACATAAATATACAAAATTTTATAAAACGCATAACAGACCTCCTGTTTTATGTTAATAGCGTTAAGTTATTTCACCACCGAATGATAATGTTGCAAAATATATGCCGCATAATGCCCGTGATCGTCACCGTGACCCGTGATCGTCACCGTGACCGTGCCCTCAATGCCATTGACTTAAGAAGTAAGTGTTATTCAATGAAAGACTTACGAATCCATGTCATTCCCGCGAAAGCGGGAAACCAGCAATATAAATTTGACTTGAAAGCGTCTGGTTCCCTGATCAAGTCAGGGATGACACGAGGCGTAAGTCTTTCATTATAAGTTGTTTACGCTTAAGTCAATGGACCGTGCCCCTAACCGTAGCCCTAAACCAAAATCACTATAAAGGTTTGTTAATAGAAGCGGTATATCCAGCGACCAAATCAAGCAATTCCTCGTTGATCATCGTCTGGCGTTGCTGGTGGTATTTTGAATTGAGTTGGTGTAAATATTCATCGATATTTTTTTCCGCGCGTTGCATGGCAATCAGTCTACTGGCGTTTTCACTAATAAGAGACTCCACCAAAGCGCGATAGATGGTGGCAAACATATATTGTCGTATTAAAGCAGAAAACAATTCATTCGCTGGAAGAGAAAAAGTGGGCCACGTTCTCGAATTCCATTTTTTTTGCTGTAAGCCATGAAATCGATCATTGGGAAATGGTAAAACTTGTAAATGTTTTGTCGTATAGCGATTTGTTCCGGGAATTGGACTATTGTAGAATAACAACACTTTTGAAATTTCTCTGTTCAAGAACCACTGCTCGATCGTGATTAAAATATCTTGTACCGTAAGGGTAATGCCTGAAATCACACTAGGTAAAGGGATGATATGACTGGGAGGACACTTGCGGTCCGTCAAGTTTGCTGCAGCCCTTGAACCGACTACTAAAAATATTTTTTCCTGTTCCTGTAAATTTGCGATGGTGTAATTCACGATGATGTCGTTAAATTGCCCGCACATTCCTTGGTCAGAGCCAAATACAACCGCGGCAACTTTGTTGGATTTCACACTTGGCGTTTCAAAAAACATCTGTGTGTTTTTTAACAACGCTTGCATTCCGAGGGCCAATGTATGGTTATAGTCGTTAATAGCGAAGATAACTTCTTCGTACTGGTGCATATTCACCGCAGCAAGTGCTTTCATTGTTTTGACAATTGAGTGTAGTTCTTGTACTGTTTTGATCCTTTTTTGCAAACTACTCATATTTTCCATGATCGTCTCCGTCAACGACTGCTTTGGCGATATCTACAATTTGCTGCACTTCTTCTTCTGTAATATTCTCTCCGCAATTTATCTTTTTATAAATCTTTGGTAACTCGCGGTGAAAAGTGGCACAAATATTTTTTTCCACATCGACAATGTCCTCAAGGTCTACCCCATCTAATATACCGTGATTCAACGCAATAAAAATAGCAATTTGCTGTGCGGCAGACAAAGTATCATGCAAATGTTGTTTCAAAACTTCTCTTACGCGTTTTCCATGATGAATGGTTTCTTGGGTCTTTGCATCCAAACGCGTACCAAACTTCACAAAGGATTCGAGTTCTTCAAACTGCGAATATGCCAAACGTAAATCTCCGGCAATTTTACGATAGGTGGGGAATTGCGTTTTTCCTCCCACACGCGATACCGATTTCCCCACATCTACCGCAGGAAGTACACCGCGTTCAAAAAGACTCGGAGAGAGGTAAATTTGCCCATCCGTAATCGAAATGAGATTCGTGGGTATGTATGCAGAAATATTTTGCGCCTCGACTTCGACGATGGGCAACGCCGTCAATGAACCACCGCCAAGCTCTTTACGCAAATGAGTGGAGCGTTCGAGTAATCGCGAATGAATGTAGAAAATATCACCTGGGTACGCTTCACGTCCTGGTGGACGATTTAATAACAAGGAAATTTCACGATACGCCCATGCATGTTTGGTGAGATCATCAAAAACAACGAGGGCATCTAGTCCTTTATTCATAAAGTGTTCTGCCATCGTCATTGCGGCGTAGGGAGCGATAAATTGCAATCCTGGAGGACTTTCTCCTGCGGTGGCAACAACAATACTGTAGGACATAGCGCCATGAGATTTCAATTCGGCAATAATACGCGCTACCGCTGAGTTTTGTTGGCCAATCGTACAATAAATACAAATAACATCTTTATCGCACTGATTGATAATTGTGTCTATGGCCAAGGCGGTTTTGCCACTTTGACGATCTCCAAGAATCAATTCGCGTTGCCCTTTGCCAATGGGAATTAAAGCATCAATAACCTTAACTCCGGTAAACAAAGGCGTTACAACAGGTGAGCGCTGCATAATACCTGGTGCCTCTGCTTCAATGGGGCGACGTTGCAAAGTGACAATTGCCGGACCGTGATCAATGGGTTCTCCCAATGCGTCTACCACGCGACCGATGAGCTTCTCTCCCACAGGTACTTGCAAAATCTCTCCGGTGCGATACACATCAGACCCCGCTTTTAAGAACGTACTTTCCCCTAACAAGATCACCCCCACCTCGTCAGCGTCAATATTAAAGGCAATTCCACGTAGTCCGCCCTCAAACAATAAGATTTCCTCGGCTTTTACACCGCGAAGGCCTGTCACCCAAGCAATACTTTGGCTAATAAATTTAACACTGCCAACTTCGTTCACTGTAAGCCGTGGTTCAAGGTTTTCACGCGTTTCTTGTAGTAGACTAAAAGTAGATTTTAGTAGCGATTGTAGTTCCATTATACTTTCCAACTAGTTACGTCTTCTTGTTGTAGCGCAACGTTCACTTTTCGTTCGAAATCTTGAAGGTAATTTTGTAAGCACCACGAAATCTTATGTTCCGGCAGTTTCAGTTCTATTCCACAGATCAAATCGCTGGACTTGGTGAATTTTAACACAAAGTCTTCTTCGATCTTCTCTTGCAAAATTTGTTGGATTTTACGGCGAAATTCGTCTTTGATTTCAAATGTGCTCATTACCACTATTTTGTTTTGTTGTGGTGTTCCACTTTTTTCTAGTAAACGATAATCTTCTTTAGACAGTTGCTGTAGTTGAAGAAAAAAATTCGCAACGATACTGTCTTCCAGTTGCTCATTGGCAACATCGCGTAATGTTTGCCGCGAAATGGCGATAGTTTCCCTAATAAGAAAATCACGAAGGTCTTGCATAAAGGTATTCTGCTCACTAGAAATTGATTGCTTCCATTTCTCTTGCATCTGGGCAACTTCATTGCGAATTTCTTGAACCTGTTCTTCGCGATAAACATCCAACTCACGATCTACTTGTTTTTGTTTTTCTTGACACTCTTTCGCAAAATCGGTGTTTTTTTGTTGGTAACTATCGATTTCACCCTGCAACTGCTTTTTTTGATCTGCAATGTTTTGCGACTGCTGTTGCATATGCTGCTCGCGCTCATCCATGGCATCGATAATGTGTTGGTACAAGAAGTGTTTGAGTAGCCATAGTAATATAAAAAAATTAATGATCTGCGCGACAACAGTAAACCAATCAATCACGGTTAACCTCCCAATTTGCTGATGGCGTAATCCCAAAATGGATTGGCAAAAATGAGAATCATCGCCACCACAAAACAGTAAATCGCGGTAGATTCCACCATAGCAAGTCCTACAAATAGAGTACGCGTAATGGTACTACTTTGGTCGGGTTGTTGTGCTATGGCCTGCAATGCTTGTGCAAGCGCCTTACCTTCTCCTAAGGCCGGGCCTATAGAACCTATGGCAATTGTCATACCTGCGGTCGCGATGGAAACAATGGCGATTAATGTGATATCCATTATGTATTTTCTCCTTTTATATGAGTCTGATGAGAACGTGTAGCAGATGCAATATAAACCATCGCCAAGATAGCAAATATATACGCTTGAATAAAACCGGTCAGTAACCCCAAAGCTTGCATGACCACTGGCAAAAACAGCGGTGCAATCGACAACAGAATCGCGATGATTTTTTCTCCACTCATCATATTGCCAAACAACCGAACAGCAAGAGCTAAAGTTCGCGACAATTCTCCAATGATATTGAATGGCAACATGAAAAAAGAAGGCTTTACATACTGTTTGAGGTAACTGATAAAACCTTGTTGACGAATACCATATATGGGCACAGCGACAAAAACAATAATCGCTAGGGCCACCGTTGTCGAAAGTGACGCTGTCGGCGCACGGTATCCGGGAATAATCGTTAAAAAATTTGCGCTGGCAATAAACAAAAATAATGTCGCGATAAAAGGAACATACAGTCTAGAATTCTCTACCATCTCTTCTATCTGTTTTTGTACCCCTAAGATAATCACTTCAAAAAAATGCTGCCAACGCCTAGTGTGATCTTTTTTCTTCATTTTGCGCGTAATCAACCATGCCCCCAAGGTCATTACCGCCATCACCACCCAGGTAAACAAAATAGTTTGATTGATAACGAAGTAATGCCAACGAAATATCTCCACTTTGTCAGAACTAAGGCTATGCATGACTACCGACCTTTGTAGTGCCATAGGTAAAAATAAAAGACAATGTATAACGCGCCAACACAAATCCCAATAGGCAAAGTAGCAGCCTTTCAGAACGACCACTCATAACCAAGTAGAATCCGCTAAGAGTGATGCCCATACGCACAAAAGCGCTCAAAAGGAGGACGTGAGCATTTTTATGCTTTGTGACAAAGGCAATTGTCCACCATAATCCACCAAAGTGGAGTATCCCCAATAATATCCCACAACATAACGATATGGCTATCCACATGAATCAATATCCTTACTTTCCTCTTTAATCCAATACCATGCTTGCCAACAACCAACGGCAACACCTGCGACAAGAAGCATCAATGTCCACGAGTGCTTGCCAGGGTAGGTTTTGTCAAGCCAAATCCCCAAACTAATACCAATAATTGTAGGAATGGCCACAGACCAACCCACGAGGCCAAACATACCAATCCAAAATACAGTGCTGTTCTTTCTATCGCGCGCCTGTATTTTGCGTTGCTGTTTTTTTTCGATCGTTTTTGCAAATTGATCGACATGCTTTTTTGAATTATCCATGCTCTTTTAAATTTATAAAGGTTTTGATGAAACCGGCTTCCAATTTCGCTACTGCAGAGCGAACGCTTTTTTCTTTTTCATTCAAGTGCTGAAAATTTTCACGAATAATCGTATTTAACTCTTCTAAACTATTGCTAATAACTGCATTCACCGTAGAAATAAAAACATTGCCACTACATTTGACTAAGATGCCTTCATCTACCGCGACAAACTGTTCCTTACCATCCACATCTGTTACCGCGAGAATACCGGGAACAAGTGCAGAAACAAAATCGATGTGCTGTGGTAATAAACAAAAAGATCCATTTTTTCCTTCTGCAATAATTTTAATGGCTTCACACTGTAAAATGACTTTTGTCGGCAGCAATACTTTAAGAAATAGTTTTGAGTTTTGCATAAGCTTCCTCAACATCCCCAATCATATACAATGCACTTTCAGGCACATCAATAAACTCATCGTTCAATATTCGTTCACAACCGTCGATTGTTTTTTGTAAAGAAATTCTTTTGCCGGGTATTCCCGTAAAGTGCTGCGAAACAGAAAACGGCTGTGTTAAAAAACGTTCTAACCGTCTTGCACGATGCACAACCAAACGATCCTCACGCGATAACTCTTCCATGCCCAACATAGAGATGATGTCTTTAAGGTCTTCGTAATTTGCCAGCGTCTTGCGTACAGTTCTTGCGACTTTGTAGTGCTGTTTACTCACTGTGTGAGGTGATAGCATTTTTGAATGCGAGTGTAGTGGATCAATCGCAGGGTACAAACCTTCGCTGGCGCGTTTACGCGATAAAACAATAGACGCAGACAAGTGTGAAAATGTGTGTACAGCTGCTGGGTCCGTAAAATCGTCCGCAGGAACGTACACCGCCTGAATAGAGGTAATCGAATTCATAAGAGTACTGCAAATTCGCTCTTCGAGTTCTGCAAGCTCTGTTGCGAGTGTCGGTTGATACCCCAAACGTGACGGCAATTGCCCCATGAGTCCTGAAACTTCTGAGCCTGCCTGAATAAAACGAAAAATATTGTCGATGAGCAACAACACATCTTGTTTGAGAACATCGCGAAAATATTCCGCCATTGTCAAAGCAGCATGTCCCACCCGAAACCGTGCTCCCGATGGTTCATTCATTTGCCCAAAAACCATCACCGTCCGCTCTAAAACCCCGGCTTGTTGGATTTCGCGATACAACTCTTCTCCTTCACGGCAGCGTTCTCCAATACCGCAAAACAAACTTACCCCTTTGTAGCGCTGGATCATATTATTGACAACTTCCATCAATAAAACGGTTTTTCCCACACCAGCACCACCAAAAAGACCGGCCTTTCCACCACGCTCCATAGGAGACAACAAATCAATCGCTTTAATCCCCGTTTCGAATATTTCAGAGGAAGTAGGTTGTTGTAAAATGGTAATCGGCTTTCCGTGAATAGAGCGCCATTCCCCTCCCTCTAGTCGCGGGCCGTCATCAAGTGTATCGCCGAAAATGTTAAACACGCGTCCAAGAATTCGTTCTCCCACAGGAACAAGGAGAGGAGAAGAGGTATCTTCCATCAACGTTCCCTGAGCAAGTCCCTGAGTAGAGGTAAGAGCGATTCCGCGAATCGTCTGTGAATTTATATGTGTAATGACCTCCATAAAAACACGTGGTTCTTGGGAGCGAAGTAGCGAGTTCAATGCAGGTATTTTATGCGGGAAGTGAACATCAATGACACTACCGCGTATAGAAGTCACATATCCGTAATTGTTTTTTTTCTTCATGCTCATGGCAATTTCAACAATCCTAGCAAAAGGTAAATTAACATGTGTTTAACATGGCAATTTTCATGCCAAGAGAAATAGTGGGGGAAATGCAACGCAACTTTAAGTAGCGATATTCATTGGTATGCGATGCCCACTCCGGCGCTTTGACATCGATTATTCCCCATAGGATCAAATTTTCGTGACCGTGACCTTCAATGTCATTGACTTAAGAAGTAAGTGTTATTCAATGAAAGACTTACGAATCCATGTCATTCCCGCGAAAGCGGGAAACCAGCAATATAAATTTGACTTGAAAGCGTCTGGTTCCCTGATCAAGTCAGGGATGACACGAGGTGTAAGTCTTTGTTATAGGTTGTTTACGCTTAAGTCAATGACGGTCACGACTACGGTGACGATTACGATTTTTCATACTTCACCATAGTTAACAACGTTAACACAATACCCTCATTTAAAACGTCTTGTATCGTCAGTCAAACCGCATACTGCATACAGAAGGGTCATCCTACAGCCCTACTTGGCAAGAAATTTGCATTAAAGCTTTTTAGTTAAGTGTTTACTGAGGATTTGCGTCTGTCGCTTGTTATTTTCATTATTTAGGTGTAATGATATGGATACTATTTACAAAAAAACAGATAACTTGCCTGTGAAACCCAACTTACAAAATTATAAAGAAGAGCGTACAAATTTTTCTTGGGAACAGGCAAAAAATGAACTCAGTTCAGAAAATATCAACATGGCGTACCAGGCGATTGATCGTCACGTTGCGACTCCACTTCGCGATCACGTTGCCTTGCGTTGGTTAGGGAAAAAAGGAGAGAGCCGCGATTTTACCTTTGCGGAAATGTCGCGTGAAAGTAATCGTTTTGCCAATGTACTAAAAAACTTAGGGATTAAAAAAGGCGAACGTGTTTTTGGTTTATGTGGTCGTATACCCGAACTATATATCGCTATTCTAGGAACGCTCAAAAACCTCAATGTTTTCTGTCCGTTGTTCTCGGCATTTGGCCCAGACCCTATTTTGGCGCGTATGCAAATTGGTGACGGAAAAGTTTTGATCACCACAGCATCACTCTATCGCAAAAAAATAGCCAAAATACGCGATCAGTTGCCCAAATTAGAACATGTTATCATTATTGCTGATCCACAGCAGGAAACTGAAAATACACATAATTTTTCCGCATTGATGGAAAAAGCCAGCGATGACTTTTCCATAGAAAAAACAGATCCGGAAGACATGGCTCTTCTGCATTTTACCAGTGGAACCACCGGAAAGCCCAAAGGAGCGATCCACGTACATCAAGCGGTGATTCATCACCATATTAGTGGTAAGTATGCTCTTGACTTTCAACCGCAAGATATCTATTGGTGCACCGCAGATCCTGGTTGGGTAACAGGGCTTTCTTATGGTGTCATTTCACCGTGGACAAACGGTGTTACGAACCTGATAGATGAAGCGGATTTTAATGTGCGTCATTGGTACCAAGTTTTACAAGATCAGAAAGTAACAATCTGGTATAGCGCTCCGACAGCGATTCGCATGTTAATGAAAGCAGGTCTTTCCGTGGTCAAGGAATATAATTTTCCACATCTACGCCATGTGGTAAGTGTGGGAGAACCTTTGAATCCCGAGGCTGTTGTGTGGGGAGAAAAAGCCTTTGGTTTACCAATACACGATACATGGTGGCAAACGGAAACGGGTGGTATTATGATCGCCAATTATCCCGCGGTAGATATCAAGCCTGGTTCCATGGGATATCCAATGCCGGGGATCGAAGCCGTCATTGTCAAGCACGAGGATTCATCGGTTAGCGAAATTGACACACCGGAAGAAGTGGGGGAACTAGCGATAAAAGTTAGTTGGCCTTCGATGTTTCGCGGGTACTTACACGAAGAGGGACGCTATAAAAAATGTTTTTCCGGACAGTATTACTTTTCGGGAGACTTGGCCAAAAAAGATAGTGACGGTTGTTTTTGGTTTGTCGGCCGTGCAGACGACGTGATCAATTCGTCCGGGCACCTTATTAGCCCTTTTGAAATTGAAAGTATTCTCCTCGAACACGAAGCAGTTGCGGAAGCTGGGGTAATTGCAAAACCTGACCAAGTGGTCATGGAGTATCCAAAAGCATTTGTAGCGTTAAAACCAGGTTTTAACGCAGATGAAACGTTAGAAAAACAATTACGCGGATTTATTCGTAAACGTATGGGAGCAACGGTGGCTCCAAAAGAAATTGAATTTCTTCCGAGTTTGCCCAAAACCAAAAGTGGAAAAATCATGCGCCGTTTATTAAAAGCAAGAGAATTGGGCTTGCCAGAAGGAGATACCTCTACATTGGAGACGAATCTATGAGTAAAGATACATTAGAAAAATTTTCTCAGGAAAAGTGTCTAAAACTTTTTTATGAAATGCTACGCATCAGACGTTTCGAAGAAAAAAGTGCCGAGTTATACAGCGCAGGAAAAATTCGTGGTTTTCTACACTTATACAATGGTGAAGAAGCGATTGCTGTTGGTGTAATGGAGATGCTTCGCGACGAAGATAGTTTTATCGGTACATACCGCGAGCATGGTCATGCTTTGGCACGCGGTGTTTCCATGAAATCTATTATGGCAGAAATGTACGGAAAAGTCGAAGGGTGTAGTCGCGGACGCGGAGGTTCTATGCACCTTTACGATAAAGAAAAGAAATTCTATGGTGGTAATGCCATCGTTGGTGGTCACTTACCTCTTGCCGTGGGTTTAGGCTTGGCAGATAAAATGCAAAACCGCGATGTGGTTACCGCTTGTTTTTTTGGTGATGGAGCTGTTGCGGAAGGTGAATTCCACGAGTCATTAAATCTAGCAGCGTTATGGAAATTACCGGTGCTATTTGTCTGTGAAAATAACTTTTATGCGATGGGGACGCAAATCTCACGCGAAGAATCGCAAGTAGATTTATGTGCCAAGGCTAGCAGCTACAACGTCAAATCGGTTGCTGTGGATGGTATGGACATTTTGAGTGTGATGGAGGAAACACAAAAAGCGATTGATTACATCACCAAAAATGAAAGTCCGTATTTTCTGGAATTCCAAACATATCGTTTCCGTGCCCACTCGATGTTCGATGCGGAGTTGTACCGCGACAAAAAAGAAGTTGAGGAATGGAAAAAGAAGGGACCGATTGTCCGTTTTAAAAAGCTACTAGAGGAACAAAAATGGCTTGATGAAGCAAAAATCAAAGAAATGGAAAAGAAGATCGCTACAGAAATACAAGCCTCTATTGAATTTGCCGAAAATGGGCATTGGGAACCAATATCACATTTGACCAAAGATGTTTATTGTGAGGAGATGTAGGTATGTGTGCAAAAAAGATGACATATCGCGACGCTCTAAAAGAAGCAATTTCAGAAGCGATGCGCAATGACTCACGAGTATTCTTGATGGGAGAAGATGTCGCGCGTTATGGTGGTACGTATGCTGTGACCAAAGGGTTGGCAAAAGAATTTGGTGAAGACCGTATCCGCGATACGCCGTTATCAGAGTCGGCATTTACCGGAGCGGGCATTGGTGCGGCTCTCGGCGGAATGCGTCCTATTGTTGAAATTATGACGGTAAACTTTAGTCTTCTGGCACTAGACCAGATCATCAATAATGCCGCCACCATTCGCCATATGTCTGGAGGACAATTTCGTATTCCACTTGTCATCCGTATGGCAACAGGTTCAGGAAAACAACTCGCCGCACAGCATTCGCACAGCTTAGAAGTAATGTATGCCCATGTTCCTGGGCTAAAAGTGATTTGTCCTGCGACTGTTGAAGACGCACGTGGAATGTTACAAGCCGCATTGGACGATCCCAATCCGGTCATCATGTTCGAACACGTCTCACTGTACAATATGAGCGACGAGATTGAGGATAATACCAAAGTCGACTTAAAAAGTGCCAAAATACGTCGCAGTGGAGAAGACATCACCTTAATTACTTTTGGTGGTAGTTTACATAAAACGCTACAAGCGGCGGAAGAATTGGCCGCGCAAAATATTGACTGTGAGGTTCTTGATTTGCGTTCATTGCGTCCGCTCGATCACGATGCTATTCTCGCATCTATTCGCAAAACGCATCGTGCCGTTGTTATTGAAGAAGGTTGGCGTAGCTTTGGAGTGGCCGCGGAAATTATGGCATTGGTGATGGAAAAAGCCTTTTACGAACTCGACGCACCTATCGCGCGTGCCTGTGGTGTGGAAGTACCTATTCCCTACGCCAAACACCTTGAAGATGCTTCTGTACCGCAAGTCCCCGATATTGTCGCCAAAGTTCAGGAGGTATTAAATAGCGATGTCTGAATATAAGTTTACGATGCCGTCTCTTGGGGCAGACATGGAAGTAGGACAAATCGTAAAATGGCTCGTAAAACCAGGAGATACGGTAAAACGCGGTGATATTGTTGCTGTTGTAGAAACAGCAAAGGGCAATATTGAAATCGAAGTTTGGCATAGTGGAACTGTCGCACAAATTGTCGTAGAAACGTTTGTAGAGGTCCCCGTGGGAACAGTCCTCGCTGTTATCGATAGTGAAGAAAAAATGATCGGCGAAGTGAAATCCACTTCGTCGGTACCCACCTCGCAAAAGCCTCCGCGACTACGTGCCTCTCCTTCAGCGCGTAAGATAGCGCGCGAATTGAGGGTAGACTTACACAAAGTAACAGGCAGTGGCCCTCATGGCATTATTCATCGCAAAGATGTGGAGAAGTTTGTCACCATTGCGCAAAAACCGAGCAAACGAGTCAAGGCTTCTCCTGCCGCACGCAAACTCGCGAAAGAAATGAACGTTGATTTGGCGTCCATTTCACCGAAAGGTAAGGTAATCCAACGCCAAGATGTTTTAGAAGCGCTTGCACAACACAAGAAAAAATCGAAAAAGAGTGATGTAAAAGAACAACAAAAAGCAATGCGTAAAGCCATCGCCGCAGCGATGAGTCGCTCGAAAAAAGAAATACCACACTACTATCTTGGGCATCGCATCAATATGCATGAGGCTTTGAGTTGGTTAGAGAGAGAAAATAGCAACCGCCCATTGCCATCGCGCTTAATTTACGCAGTGTTACTAGTAAAAGCGACGGCTCTTGCGCTACGCAAAATACCAGAGTTAAACGGTTTTTATAAAAACGGTGAGTTTGTACCGAGTGAACAAATTAACGTTGGCATGGCAATATCACTAAGAACAGGTGGCTTAATCGCCCCCGCGTTGTTTGATGTGGACAAAAAGAATCTCGAACAACTCATGACAGAATTTCGCGATTTAGTCAAGAGAGCGCGTAGAAATAAACTAAAAGGTGCTGAAATGACACAGCCCACAGTTACACTCACAAACCTTGGGGAAAAAGGTGTCGAAACTGTATTTGGTGTTATCTATCCGCCACAGGTAGCTCTTGTCGGTTTTGGCAGCGTTACCCAACATGTGTGCGCCGTTAACAATGGCTTGTGCTCACAACCGTTTATTCACGCTTCACTTGCCGCTGACCATCGTGTCAGTGATGGGCATAGGGGAGGATTGTTCTTACGCGAATTAGATCGCTTACTACAAAATCCACAACAACTTTGTTAGGAGAAACGACGATGGACAAATCCGAAATAAAAAAAGCGGTTTTCGAAGCCTTGTGTGATATTGCTCCTGAGGTAGAGCCTGAGGAGGTGGACTCCCAAGAGTCACTACGCGAAGAATTAGACATTGACTCAATGGACTTCCTCAATTTTGCGATCAAACTCCACGAAATTTTTTCCGTGGAGATTCCAGAGAGTAGTTACGATGAAATCGACACCATTGATGGCTGTGTCAATTATATACACAAACATATCCAATAATCTCGATCCCGATCCCGTTCCCGAGCCCGAGCCCAGCCGGGAACGAGATTACTTTTCCATATTAAAAACAACAAACAGCGTTCCGCACAATAAAGTCAATGGTCATACCTCATATTTTACCTCCACAGCGTTTTGCATTATGAATGTTTCACTCATTTGCGAAGTAACTCCAACACCTCGCGAGACAGGTATTTTCGACTTCTCGCTCCCAAAGATTTCGTTGCATCAATGGTGACAAATCGGGATTTATGCACAAGGTAATTTTTACTGAAACTGTGGTAATGCTTGCGCTCCTTTTTTTCCAGCTGAGCAAGGATGCTGTAGAGTGCGGTTGTCGTCATTATTATCGCTTCGGCTCTTTGGTAGATAGGTATACTGTTTGCCAAAGTCAGCGACCTTTTCGCATAGTCTATTCTTTGCTTCTTGGAACGACTTTTATCCAAAACAAAGGCATGTGTCTTATCCACACGCCGATGACGATCGTTTAAACTGAGTAACCTAAAGTGTGGCACCCACTTTTTTTGCCACTCAGGCTCTTTGTAATACGCTCTTGCGATCACTTGTACATGATAGTCCCAGGGGTTTTTTTGAAGATATAACAGTAAAAGTTCCGATGCTTTTTCCTTATCGCGGTTTATGCGATGCGCCTTCATCGTCCAATACAAATATTTTTTGTCTGTACTTTTTGTTCTCAAGTTATCAAGAATCGTTAGGCTCTCAGCAATATTTTTCTTTTTTAAATGAATCAAACCTTTCCACAATAGTACTTCGTCTTGCAGTTGCAGTGAGATATCAGGAGAAATTTTTATCAGCCCATCGATAAATGGCCATATCACCTTATTGAAACGCCTTATGTGATAAGAATATACCTTGTTGAAACAAAAATTCATCTTTTCAAACTCAGCATGGTCGCGTATTTTTACCATATCTAAATGATAGATATCATTGATAAAAACTTTCTCCTGATAAATAGAATGTATTTGCCACAAACTACCGGTAATCGCCCCTTCGTGTACTGCAAGGTCTGGCTTACCATCTATTTGTGCCTCTAAAAATTTTGCCATGTATTTTTCCCTTAAAGATGCATCCTCATACATCTGTGTAGCCAACGTTGCTGCTGCTGTACGCCGAAGGGAAAAATTCGAAGAATTCCACGCCAAGTCTTCGATTGCCGTGAGATGACTCCTCATAATTTTTTTCGTACCATAGAGTGCGATTAAAGCTCCCATTTTTTCCTCATCATTTCCTGTACGAATTTTTTCATACATTTGTTGTTGGAAAAACTGAAACGTACTCCCGTAAATCAACAGAAGATTTTTCAAGTGATTGTCCTGGCTACTGGCGGAAATCATACGCAAAATATTGAGCATTTCGATGGCTTCACCAAAACCAACGCCTTTTTCACGCGAATCGATCATCAAAGATACAATTCCCAATACCCGAAATATTAAAGGCAGATCTTTCCCCGTAATTTCCTTTAACATTTGCATGTTTTTACCAATGCCCAGAAGAGAAACAGTTTGTAATTTGATGTGTGCATCCACCTTGGGTGAATCGATATGGGCTAAAAATTCTTTTCTATGTTTCGAGGCTTGCCCAGTGATGGCACGAATCCACAACGCCATCACATTTGATTTTTGTTTATCCTGGCGATCAAAATCACGCAAAACTTGCGGGGTGATTTGCTCGCAAAATTTTTGCATTTCTCTAATTTTGGATTCCGACCGTGTATGTATGAGTCCTTTGCTATACACACCATAAAGCGCTTCGCAAGCAAAAGCACGTATATCACCTTCGTTATTATTCGCTAGTGCATATTTTTTTAATACCTCCCCGCCCGCAAGATGGGCATATTGCCACATTTTTTTCGCTGCGTACAACTGCAAGGTCACATCATCTCCACGCATTGTCTCTTCAAATATATCATCAAACTCAATGGGTAAAAATTGAATAAACATACCTTTTACAAAGGCATCGTTACAAAGCGTTAAAGCTTTCGTTAATACGCGCGAACTACCTTTAATTTGTTTTTTGTATGGCTCAATCCCCTGACCAATATCGTAAGGCCAATCGTTACTATACATCAATGATTTGCATAGTAAAAACGTATTCAATTGTTGGGCATCAACTTCTTCTTCTTTCACCAATAGTTCTTGCGTTTTTTGCACATGCTCATCTAGAAGATTTCGCGTGCGGGGTTCGGCAAGATCGACAAGGGCCCTAATCGTCAGAAACTGCAACATGCTAAGATGACGTTCATCTCCCTGAAATATTTCCTCTACAATTCTATCACCTGTGACTATTTCCAAAAGTACCGTGGCAAACTCCTGTAAGTTACGCACTTTTGTATGAGTAATATTCTTATTTTGATACATATAGGTGCGTATGAGCAGGTCAATATAGCCACGCAGTAATATTCGTTTTCTGATTTTTCGAATATACTGCGAAGAATTTTTCGAAGGAAATTTTTTATCTAAATCTTTGATCACTTTTTCAAAGTCGTCTACACATTCCAGTGCATTTACCGCAAGAGCGCTAATCGATTTTTCTTGTGTAAGTTTTTCCAGATAAAAATACACATCTTTCTTATTATAGGGCGTTGTTTTATTCGCTCTTAAAGCGCGACGGAATTCTGATTTTCTTTCGGCAAAAATGTCAAAATACACGCGATTGACTTGTTTACTCACCAAAGTAACAAGCATTTTTAAGGTCTCTTGCTTGTTATCCACGCTAAGCGTGTGTACACAGTTCTCAAAAAGCAATAACATCACAAAAAAATTATCTGGTTCAAGGTCAACGGCTTGCAGATAGTCGCGTTCACTTTTATGGAAGTTATTTTGTTGTGCGTAGCATTGTCCGCGTTCTTGGTATAACCGGGCGTTTAGAGGATCAAGAGCTATGGCTTTAGTATAATGTTCAATGGCTTTTGCCAAGTTCCTTTTAGAGTCTAACAACTGGTAATATTTCGCGATCGCAGCATTCCTCTGCGGTGATTCATTTTTGAAAAGATATGTTTTTGCCTTTTCTAGTAACGGTTCCTGTTTTGTAATTTGCCATTGCAGTAAGTAGGCATTGCCAATTTGTATATCAATTTCTTCTAACCAATCTTGAGTACCATACGAATTTACCAAGATAGATTTTTTCGCTTGGAGAAATAAATCAACTGCACTTTGTATTTTACTTACATTTTCATCGGACTCATGTATGTCTGCTTTTTTGTAAAACTGCAATCCATTTTCAATTTCTTCTTTGTAGCTAAACGCTAAATGATACTGAGCATCGGCAATAAGCAATGGTGAACGAACTTGTTTTAAAAACGCTTGCATGTTCCGCTGAGAGTTTTTTTCCTTCAAATATAAAGAACACTTATTGATAAGGAGTTGCAAGTACTCACGGTCAAAGTCCTCGCTCTCATGAAAAGTGTCCAGAACCTTTCGATACTGTTGCCTTGCTTTCTCATAGTTTTTCATCTTGTAATAGGTTTTCCCCATTAAAATCTGACGTTGTTTTTGCTCAACGGCACTCTTGGTGTTTGTATTGCGCAACAAGACCTCTAACGCTCTAGTATAACTTCCCACAGCGTTCAGGTATAGTGCCCTAGTTAAGTAGTCGTGCGTTTTTTCTTCGAGAACTTTTTTGGCCTGTTCTTTCGAAAAATCGCGCAACCATTTTTCGCGATTGGCCTTTTGAAAGAAGAAAAAGCCCGCCAACAAAGCCACAGCAAAAACAATATACATCTGCGTAGAATATCGACGAGTTTTTTGATTAAGACGAAACCAAAAATTCACGTTCTGCGCTTTGACTTTCACTCCCTCTTCATAGTTCTCTAAGTCCACAAGTAAATCAGCAGTTGTTGCGTAACGTTTTCCTTTGTCCTTACGCAAACATTTCACACAGATGGCCTCCACCGCAGGTGGTATGTTAGAGTTTATTTTACGAGGATATCTCATTTCGCCATGTAAAATCTCAAACATAATGCTGACCGCACTATCCCCCTCAATAAAAGGTTTGCTTGTCAGCATTTCAAAAAAAATAGTTCCTAACGAATATAAGTCTGAGGTATACTCAACTTTTTTGCCCGAGGCTTGTTCTGGCGACATATATTTGGGAGAACCAATCACATCGCCTTCACGTGTTAAACTTTTCTGCTTGCTATCAATGCGTTTTACCAGGCCAAAATCCATCAGATAAGGTCTGTGATTCTTGTCAATCATGATATTGGCAGGTTTCAAATCACGGTGAACAATATGCTTGTCATGCAAGGCCCCCACGGCAGAAACGATCGTTTTAAACAGTCGCAGCTTTTCAGTAAGAGATAGAGAGTTGTTCGCAAGATATTCGTTGAGCTGCCATCCTTCGACATACTGCATGATGATAAAAGAATTTTCCTGATGATGCTCTAAACGATAAATACGCACAATATTTTCATGTTCTAACTGTGCATATGTTTGCGCCTCGCGCAAAAATCTTTTATAGCCTCTTTTGTTCTTATGCTCTCCTAAAATAGTTTTTAGAGCAAAAAGACGAGAGGTGGAAACTTCTCTCACTAAATACACCTCTCCCATACCACCTTTACCTAAAGGCTTTATCACTTCAAAACCAGGAAAATGAGGTTGACTCATGCACGCTGCCCTTAAAAATATCTATCTTTGTTGATCATTGCAATATTACTTGTGTTTATGACTTGCTTGTGTTTTATACTTTTTCATGTCGATTTCATTATACCAACTGTGACTTTGTTCTCAAAAGCTCTATTTTTATAAGTAATTATACTGTAAATAGATCCACAAACAAACTCCTTCGTGATTTCCAACGATGGAATCTTTTTTTATGGTATGAATAATTTTATACACGGCGCGCAAAATTTAGTGTTGTTTATTTTTTATTCACCTTTTTGTCCATAATAAGTTTCTTAACTCATCGGACACTTTCCTGATTTTGTCAAACTCCCTAGAAATTGACTGTTATCATAGTAGTG
The DNA here is from genome assembly GCF_009002475.1 of Candidatus Uabimicrobium amorphum. Lineage (GTDB taxonomy): Bacteria > Planctomycetota > Uabimicrobiia > Uabimicrobiales > Uabimicrobiaceae > Uabimicrobium > Uabimicrobium amorphum. The sequence continues at coordinate 5,701,027 of NZ_AP019860.1, read as the reverse complement.
TTCTAAACGCGTTATTTTTAAATCCTCCGTCACTTCGGCAACGCTTACTCCAACAACTTCAATCACTTCGTTGGAAGCCTGGTAATCTTTGCGACATTAACACCTATGGAAAATATTGTTTGTTATTTCTCTCTTTGGTAGAATAACAATAAAAATAATTGAGGTCGCGGAGTTGGACAGATGCAAAATCAACAAGATATTCTTTTTGGGCAAACAGCCGTCGCTTTAGGTTTTCTTAGCACGGCACAGCTCGCAAAATTTTTAGATCTACAAAAGCAATACCATCAGCAACACAACTACATTTCTTTAGCTCAACTCTTACTAGAAAAGAATAGTCTTAGTGACGCCCAGGTACAGGAAATTAAAAATAAGACAATTGTACTCAACCAAAAGCATACAACGATAAACGCCAAAGAACACAGCACTCTCACACAACGTTACCAGATATTATCAGAACTTGGACGTGGGGGAATGGCAAAAGTATACAAAGTATACGACACGACTCTTAAACGCGTCGTAGCACTAAAAATGCTACTCATGCAAGATGATGCCAATCATGTTGCGCGTTTTTTATTGGAAGCGCAGGCAACTGCAAGGTTAAAACATCCGCATATCGTAGGCATATACGATGTGGTGCAAACGGAAAAATACAATTTTTTTACCATGGATTACATTGAGGGAAAATCGCTACAACAAACTCTTAAGTCAAAACCAGTCCCAACTACACGACAAATTGTGCAGATCATGATCAAAATAGGAGAGGCGGTGCACTATGCTCACCAAGCAAATATCATCCACCGCGATTTAAAACCAGCAAATATCATGATTGACCAGCATCACAATCCCATTGTGATGGATTTTGGCTTGGCAAGAGTACTCGACGAAAAAAAACGACTTTCGCGCACTGGTACTGTCATTGGTACCGTGTACTACATGCCTCCGGAACAAGCGCAAGGCCACATTCGCCAAATCGATGTGCGCACGGACGTTTACTCTCTGGGGGTTATTTTGTATGAAGCCCTTACAGGATGCGTTCCTTTTCGCGGTTCTTCCTTCGTCAACGTTCTCGATCAAATTGTAAACACACCACCAACTCCTCTACGCAAAATTAAACCTCGTATACCAGTATCTTTAGAAAGAATTTGTTTAAAAGCGCTTGAAAAAGATAAGTCTCAGCGTTACCAAAGTGCCCTAGAATTCGTTGCCGACTTGAAATTATTTAGTGAGGGAGCTACCGTAAAAACGCACACTATGTGGCAAAAGTTATTGCGTCACAGTAAACGTTACGAACTATTGGTGTTACTGATCGGCATTGTTGTGGCTACTTTTGCCATGCAACCATGGTCTCCACAAACACCACCAATGGATATCAAACTACAAATTATAAATTTGCAGCAACAACCGCAGCGCAAATTCATGGAACAAGAAGTTGTACAAACTCAAGTGGCGTGGAACAGTATTAGTGCAGGCGTGATCAAAATATATGGGGCAGGTATTCAAACCTACAACAAAAAATACCAGGCCTTGCCACAACGAGGATATCGTAGTTTTGTTTGCCCAATACATTTAACGAAAGACCATGGAGAGTTCAAAATTTTTGTTGTTATCCGCGAAAAAGGTATACAGCAACAGCAGCATGCTCTGTTTGTTGTGGAAAAAAAGCCACAACCGAAACGTAAACTCATTCTTTCGAACAATGACCATGAAGAAGCGGAAACAAGCCCTCTACAAAAACTCAAATTTTTGGATATTAGAACCGTTAACGTCTTTTGGGAAAAAGGCTATGTTGATATCGAGTTAATACTGGGAGAACCGATTGACAAACAATTGTTCCGTAAAAAAGGGAAAAGAATCGACTATATTTTTTATATCAACAGTGACTGTGCACCTACCGGCCAGGGGTCATGGGGAAGTGAGTTCAACTTACATATCTTTTTTAGTACAAAAACGTACCAAAAAAAGCAAGGGTTGCAAGATAGCATTGTCAAGGTAGGTAGTCAAGATTACAACAAAGATTACCGAAAAAAAATGACGGTATACCACAGAGAAAACAAGGTTGGTATCTCATTCCCCGCGAAATTATTTGGTGTCACGACATTTACTTTTGGGGTACAAGCTTTTAACAATAATAGCAAACACTGGTTACCGAGAGTGAATGATTACCTTTATGTTGGTAAAGTGACGCTGCCTCGTGATGAGTAAGTTTAAGTGAGACACAACGACTATTTCTGAGCATTAATTTGATGCATTTCAAAGGTACTCTTCCTACTTTTAAAATGCATCAAAAGCGATACTACACGACTAGTAATAATATATCCGTGTCACTTTTTTTCCCGTATGCTCTAAATAATACTCAAAGATACCGTAATCATTATTTAGTACATACTCGGCTACTAAAAAACGCTGTTTTGCGAGTTTTTTCTTCTCTTTTTTCCACCAATAATCGATTTTCACAAGACTATCATTTATTTTACGCAACTTCTGTATTTGTTCCCCCAGCTCTCCCATAACATCTGTTAGCTGTTGCTGACGATTTACCAAGCTGCGAATTCTGCTATGCGCTAAGGATAATTCGTCGCATAGCAACTCTAACTCTCTTTGTTTTTGCTCAGTATGGTTTTGCTCTTGAATATTGATTTCGTCATTGCGTTCGTCAATAATTCGTTGTAACTCACGTGTTCTTTCCCTTTCAATCACTAACTCACGTTCATTGCGCTCATATTCGCTAATTTCTCGGGAAAAACGTCTACTCGATAACGCAATACTCTTTTCCAAAGCTATTTTGGTTTCCACATTGACATTTTTGCAGTCTTCAAATAATTGGCTGTAGACAAATCCATAGCGATGGAGTTTTTTAATTCGTTTGCTTTGCTTTACATTTTGCACATATGGTTCCATATAGCGGTGAAAAACAGAGATGGCCTGGAAAACATCCGTCTCTTTGTACGCTTGTTTTTCGGCTTTTGCCATCGCGCGATACAACTCTTTGTACTCAAAAGTTTCCGCATGGAGAAAAAATAACAAAATAAAGTTTAGCATAATTATCTTTTTAAACATAAAACACCTCTAAATTTAGTTTCATCTTGGTTGTCGTCCTTCACAAAAGCAATAAAGTTCTCTAATATAGCAAGACATTGACCTGTTTCAAGGAAAATAGCCTACAATACAATAGAACTCTCGACGCTGTAAAAGATATTATGTTATAATTTATAATTGTGTAAAAATTTAAATTCCAATCGCGGAGATCATTATGAGTAAATTACTAAAAAAAATGCAATTCAATAGCTCCTCAGAAATCTACGTTATTAACGCACCTCAAGATTTCGACTCTCATTTACAAGAGTTTAGCCAAGTCACTAAAGTAAAAAAACGTGCCTCAGCTGGGCAAAAATTTGCATTTGTGTTGGTGTTTGTCAAAAGCTGCGCGGAAATCGCCAAGTATGCGTCAAAAGCTGTGGAGAAGTTAAGCGATGACGCAGTATTATGGTTTGCTTATCCCAAAAAGTCATCAAAAAAATACACCTCGGATATTTCGCGAGACGATAGTTGGCAACCTCTTGGTGACTTGGGATATGAAGGAGTGCGTATGGTGGCCATCGATAGCGATTGGTCGGCCTTACGTTTTCGCGATCCTAAATACATCAAAGAATTGGCGCGTGATAAAAAGCGCACTATTTCACAAAGTGGCAAAAAACGCGTAGAGCAACGAGAAAACAAAGCAGTACAAAAATACCTTGCGTCTTTGCCCAAAGATCGCCAGGAACCAGTCACCAAACTAAGGCAAGCGGTTATTGATAATCTCCCAGAAGGTTTCGCCGAAATAATGGGGAGTGTTGGCTTGGGATATGTCGTTCCACATTCATTATACCCTGAGGGATATCATTGCGACCCCAAAGAACCCCTTCCTTTTATGAATATAGCTTCGCGTAAAGGTTTTGTTGCGTTTTATCACATGGGAGTGTACGCGGATAAAAAACTTTACGAGTGGTTTGTAAAAGAGTATCCTAAACACTGTAGTCGCAAACTGGACATGGGAAAAAGCTGTATTCGTTTCAAGAAAATGGACGAAATTCCCTACGCACTTATTGGCAAACTCGTGAAAAAAATCAGCGTAAAAAAGTGGATTGCCCAATACGAAAAAGAACTAAAAAAATCGAAATAGCTTTTTGTGCCTATTCGTCCGTTGAGCAGAATGAGAAAAAAGCGTAAATCAACTAGTTGATGATTGCCACACTGAAACAAGCACTAACAAGGAACAAATCATGGCAAAAGACCGACCGAAAACATTCGTTTCCAATGTAGAGACAAATGCCCATCGTCAAAGTACACAACAAATTCCCATATTGGTAAAAGCAGGAGACAGGCTACAAGACTATCACATACACTCTGCTCTAGGCAGCGGTGGTATGGCTCATGTTTTTAAAGCCATCCACATAAAATCGCAAAAAACAGTGGCAATAAAAACATTGCGCACCCAAAGTAAAAAAGCACAAGACCGCTTTATGCGCGAGTATAAATTTCTGTCTTCAATTCATCATGAAAACTTGCTGCGCGCCTATGATTTTTTTCAACAAGACAATCGTTCGTACATGGTATTAGAATTTGTGCAAGGAACATCTTTAAAAGATATTTTCGAAAGCGGAATTAAAATTCCACTGCACGACCAATTGGCCATAGCCAACAAAATTGCTCGCGGTATTCAAATTCTTAACATGTCGGGCATTATCCATCGCGATATAAAACCCGATAATATTATGGTAAATTTACATGATGGTATCGTAAAAATACTTGACTTAGGCATCGGAAAAGATATAAACCGTGGACATACTTCTAATTTAACCATCGGAGGAGAAGTCATTGGTACACCGATGTATCTGAGTCCAGAACAAACCAATGGGCAAGTCACCGCGACGAGTGATATATTCTCCTTAGGGATCGTACTACATCAACTATTTACCGGAAGTCCACAGTCGCCTTTTGAAAAGGAAAATGTTGTACAATGTCTGATCGCCGTTAGTGAAGAAACACCTCCGAAAATAAAAGACTTAATTGATCCCACACACCCCGATATGTGGATATATGAAAAAATTTCGCCTGTGATCGAAAAAGCCCTACAAAAATCTCCACAACATCGGTGGAAAGATGCCGGGCAAATTGCTGATTTTATTGCCGACCTGCATCAAAATTATTCCTTAGGACAAAGTCACTTCACATTAAGCCACATCGAAAAGCAATTATTGACATCGCTACAAAATTTACAAATACAAGACAATGACATTGTCAACAACTACCAGTCGGTGAAAAAAGAGACACGGCGCAACAGGCGTCCCACCGGGCGTACACGTCCCACAGCACGTGTACGTACGACACCAAACCAAAAAAACGTCACTCCGCTCATCGGTTTAGGTATCGGAATCGTTGTCGGATGTATATTCTTTATTAGTTTTTTTTCCACCAAGCCCCCTGAGAGAAAAAAAACGCCTCCTAAAAAAGTGATCGAACTTCCAATGGACGCGACATTGTGGCAAGCGTGCTGGGATAAAAAAAACAGCTATTTTGACTTTACTCACCCCAAGTGGCAAAGAATCGGTCACAAGCGCAAACAAATTCTGGCCCAAAAGTATCAGCTGTGGTACGCCAGAACTAAATGCAATCTTACGCGCGTGGAAAAAGACTTTACGCTCAACACAAAAAAAATAACCATGTTACTCATTCCTCCAGGAAAGTTCTGGATGGGCTCAAAATCTATACCACAAATTCCACAACGCAAAGTCATCTTGACAGCACCTTTTTGGATCAGTGCAAGCGAATTTACTCAACAACAGTGGTGTGATGTTATGGGAAAAGATAATAAACCTTGGCAAGGAAAATCCATGGTGCTCAATCCATACAACAAAAAAACATACAATATCCGCAATCATGACCTGCATCCCGTTTCATTTGTGTCGTGGAATTTAGTTTGTGCAATACTTCTCAAAAAATTGAATGATAAATATCGTTTACCCACAGAAGCAGAGTGGGAATACGCATGTCGTGCGGGTAGTACCGCACTTTTTTTCTGGGGGAACAATGGCGAAGACATTCACCGTTATGCCAATGTATACGACCTTACCGCAGGTAGAAAATATTTTGATAGTGCCACGCAAAATCTTTTTCGCACTAGGCCAGGCGCTGCCCAACAACTGCGCCACTTAAGACCACTACCGGTAAACGATGGTTTTGTGGAGGTGACCAAAGTCAAAAGTTTTCAACCCAATGCATTTGGTGTTTACGATATTCTCGGCAATGTACTCGAATGGTGTGCGGACAGCTACAATGAACCTGCGGTTAACGAAGTAGAAAATCCGCGCGGAAGTCCGTATGGTCCACGCATAGCTCGTGGTGGAAGTTGGAGCGGATTCGATTATGTTATTTTTCGTTGTGAATTTCGCGAACAATACCCGGCCAATACCGCGAAAAGCCGTATAGGGTTTCGTTTGGTGAAAGATTTTTGAATTTAGGATGAACTCGATAGAGAAAGATGATTAACTGGATGAAAGATTTGACAAGACTAACAGGATTAACAGGATGTAAAGGATAATATATGTTAAAGTACACTCTGGCACTTTTCATACTACCTCTGTTTGTTTTTTCTCAAGTGGAGAAAAAGCTGGAAGCGCTTAAAAAAGCGGGAATCCCTACTACTTTGCAAGAGCTTGAGGACAAGTGGTATCCATACATAGAGGGGGAAAATGCGGCAGACCTTTATGCGCAAGCCGTCGCGCTCGTTTCGCAAAAAGATTTGGATAACTTCCATAAACTCGAACAACAATTAAAAAACGAAGTGGCTTTGAATAAAACTCTCTCGCAACAACTGCAAAAATCTTTGCGAGAGCTGCTTGAGCGCAATAGCGAAATTCTCGCGCTATTTCACAAAGCTACAGCCGTGGAAAAATGCCGCTTTCCTGTAAAACTAACCGATGGTTTTACCGCAAAGCTCCCGCATATATACAAGATGCGCTTCTGTATCACCTTACTGACATCGCAAATTATTATACAAACGGAAGATAAGCAAACAGAGGGGGCTCTACATACGCTACGAGATACCCTCGTCTTAACCAAAAGACTTGCGCAAATTCCAATGTTAATTTGTGTGCTGATGGGCGAAACTATGCAAAGAATGTCTTTTCTTGGCTTGGAATACTTGCTTAGCCATCAACAGCTCACACATGCACAACTAGATATGGTAAAAGATCTTCTACAGAAAACATCGCCTGATAAAAACAACAATAAATATGGTTTTGTCGCAGAAATGTGCACAATTACAGGTATATTTAGCCAAATATCGGAAGGAAACTATGATGAAGACCTCTTTGGTAAGCTGAGTATGAAGGACAAAGCTGAACTGCTCTACTATCGCATGAGTGGTAAATGCCAACAAGATTTCAACCTTTATGTCCAAGGCATCGAAAGCCATTTAAAAGTTTATGAGCTAGCCTCTCTTCGCGAGATGCGTGATGCGACAAAGGCAATAAAACCGCTAGAGATGTCGGGATCAAAGTTTAGTGCCATGATGGCCCCTGACTTCCGAAAATTCATCTATGTTCATCTCGAAAACACCGCAAGGTGGAGAGCGGTTTTAACAGCGATGGCCATAGAAAAATATCGATTGGATCACAAAAAGCTTCCGCAAAATTTACAGGCGCTTATGCCAAAATATTTACAAGACATTGCTCATGATTCTTACGGACAAAAATTGCATTTTGACAAGCAAAAACAAGGTTATACTGTTTACGGTATGGGGGAAAATGCTGTGCCGGATGGCGGAGTATCTATTAAAGAGGGAAATAATCTTGATACGGCTTTTTTTGTAAAGAGATAACCGCATTTCACGAGAAAATCTTGCTAACTATGGATTCCTCCCAAAGAATATTTTGGGAGGAATCGCTATCGCACTATTCGCCTAACATCATTTTCATCTGCGCTTCCACAGATTTTAGCCATTCCTCTTGACGTTTCAATGCCTGCGAAATTTTGCGCCGTTCTTGCGTTTTTTTCCAATACAAACGCGCCATATCTTTCTCATTTGCATAGGCATAACTACAAGTGGCTAAAACAACACTAAAATCACCGTAGCTCGAATTTTCCTCGCTTATCTTCGCGTACAACTTTGCACTTTTTTGATAGTTTTTGCTGCGATAAAAAAAATTGGCTAAGTCATAAATATGGTTGCTGCGAATCCCAGTAGTTATCATCCGCGTGTATGTAGAATACAAGCCGCGCTTTAGAAACAAACTTGTAATTTGTGGTGTCGCCAATATAACAACTGTGCAGAAAATGAAAACCAACATCTTTTTGCCTTTCGGCGGATCAGGACGTGGAAAATCAGGCGTGACACCTGCATCTAACATGCGATCATATAAATGTGGATGTGTGGTATTCTTTGTCATTACCGCAGGAAGAAGATTTTCTTTGTGCATGGATTCTAATGCATAAGCGTATGCCTCATTATCCATTTCCTTGCTGACAACATTATCGATTTCTTTTTCTTCGCGAAGAAACATTTTCATCGCCACATTCTTGAGCACAATGATCAAGATCAGAATCAAAAACATCCAGTAAAGACTTATTTGGTATGCGGAAAGCATCTTATAGCTACTCGCGAGTACAAATGGAATCGAACAAACAAAACCGCGCGCGATATTGCTATGACGCTGGAAATGTTGATATTCGTGCTGCATAATACTTTCCACTTGTGCGCGATTTAATAAAGCGTAGAGCTTTTCACTAACGCAAATAGCCCCCGAAAGAGTCAGAGCAAAAGCATTCGCTGTTTTGTGATAAAAAAAATATGTGGCAATGGAACTGCCTTGCGGTATCATTTCTTGTAGTTGCGGTGCAGGTGTGAGGACTTTGCACCACCGTGCGAGAGGTAAACACCATTTTGTCAGTAAGAACCACGTAACCGCAGCAAACAAGACTAGCCACAGCCATAAAAAACTTTTCGGCACAAACCAAGAGATCGCTAAAAAGACTATGGCAACCGTTAAATGTGGATATAACAACAACAAAGAGGAGCACATTGATTTCAGGCTACTCATTCGCGGTGTCGTATGGTAAGAATGGAAAATCCTCGATGAAATTGCCATACATGTAAATAAAGAAATAAAACAAAACCACCATAACGTCAAAGTGGTTGGCACCACCCCATACGATGGATGTCGCGAAAGCGACAGCATAACAATAATTGTCACCGGAAAAGCAATCACCAATCCTCCGGCATTTAAGCGGGCGATAAATAAAATACGCGCCTTTTCCGCCCAATGGCTTTCACGAGAAAGAGATTTGCCAACACTACGCTTCCACAGTATTTTCGTCAAAAAAATCGCACATAATACATAGAATACAGACAACAAAACGATATGTAACGCTTCCAACCACAATAACGACATATATAAACCTCCAAATTGTGTAACATAAATTTTTCCGCAAATTGTTCATTGTGAATGGTTGTCATTTTTTATCTCTAGAGAGTATAATTAACTATTAGTAAATATTCGGCGATCACACAACAAAAACATAATGTAGGAAAACTTTTTTTAAGGCATCACAATGGAAACTAAAAAGAGTTGGGCATACAAATTTGGTACTATAATGATAACATTGATTATACTTTCGGTACTTTTGCTAACTATTGGTTGTGCCGTTATATATTTTCAAGCCAAAAACGGATTCGATCGGCATTTCCGCAATTACGAGATAAACTCGTTTTCATTGCGTTACATGAAAATTTATGCTGTAAATGGTTACGGTATTCCCATTGCATGGAGCATTAAAAATAAATCTCTCAGTCCTATCACACAAAAAGATCTAGAATATCTGTCACAAAAAATTGAGCAGCTCACTTTAGATAATTTGAATTTAAAGACACCACCAGACATAAGTCGTTTTCCTCATCTGAAGTACCTAAGTATTCAAAACAGTAAAATGACGTCTTTCCCCATAGGGATTGGCCAATGTAAAGGTCTCGGGACTTTGGAGTTAAATGGTAACCAGATTACTGCCTTACCGCCTGAAATCGGAAACTGTCGAAATCTTTTCCGCTTGTGTTTACAACGAAATCAGATTAGCACATTACCACCGGAAATCGGTAAGTGTAAAAATCTTCATGTTTTAAATTTGAATAACAATCGGATTACCACTTTGCCTGCGGAGATTGGTAACTATAAAGATCTCATATATTTGAAATTGAATAACAATCGGATTACCGCGTTACCGCCAGAGATTGGCAACTGCCAAAAACTTCATATGTTACAAATAAACAACAATCGCATTGCCACTTTACCACCAGAGATTGGCAACTGCCACAAACTTCATACTTTAGAATTGAATAACAATCAAATAAACGCGTTGCCTTCTGAAATTGAGAACTGCAAAAGACTTTACACTTTGGAATTGAATAACAATCAAATTACCACTCTACCACCAGAGATTGGAAATTGCCAAAATCTCAAAGAACTAACGTTAAATAAAAATCAGGTGACCGCATTACCGCCGGAGATCGGCAACTGTCAAAAACTTCATATTTTAGAATTGAATAACAATCAAATGACCACCTTACCACCGCAGATCGGAAATTGTAGGACACTCACAGAGTTGTATTTAAACGACAACCGCATCACGCAACTTCCGCATAGCATTTTTCAGCGAAATAACCTTGATATACTAGAGCTGGCAAGGAATAAAATAAGAAATTTGCCTGAAATAAGTCACTTTTGTTGTATTAGAGAGTTAAATCTAAAAAACAATAAAATACAAAACTTGCCTTCTTCTTTTTACTTTTATCGAGAGCTGTGGTTTTTAGATTTATCTAAAAATAAAATCACAACTTTTCCTCCTGCCATTTGTTTATTAAAAAATCTTTCTCTATTACATTTAAGTGGTAATAAACTGACTCACTTACCACCGGAGATTTATTTCATGGAAAGTATCCGAGAATTAGATCTGAGCGATAATAACATTAGGTTTTTACCTACGGAAATACAGCAATGCAAAAGTCTTACAACTCTAGATTTAGAAGGAAATAAAATAAGTGATGCACAAAAACAGCAAATACAAGCCCTGTTACCAAACCGCATAATCTATTGGTAAAATACCGAATTCATGCACAAACACTATTCATAAAGCCCAATATTTTTATACTGACAAGACCACAGGGTAATGTGCAACCCATTTGTACCACAAAGATTTTTTGGCAAGTAAATGTTTTCTTTCCCCAATCCATCAGGGATCTTGCATTTCAAACTATGCCCTTGCAATACTGCGGTAATCTTGTTGTCCCCCATACGTACTTCGATCTCTTTTTCAGGCATAACCACTGAAAACCATATGCGCAAATCATTGTTTGTCATTTCTAAACGTACAATGCGCGGTCGTTCTTGGTATTTGTCAGACATAAAACAAAATGGCGGTCCTGGCAAACATTTATCTTTTTCAAACGCGCCCATGTCGGGAGCTTTGCCGTCGAAAACACTTTGCCAATCGCCTATCTGCAACACCTTACCCTTGTCAATCGCAGGACTATCCTCCTCTAGAGAAAATTTTCCTTGTGGCGCATTGCTAAATTTGGGATCGGCGTGAATGCTGTGTTGTTCGCGTTTGCTCTGCAAAATATTTTTTGGGTAGGCTAGGTTTGCGATATTATAATCTAGTTCATAGCTAGGATGGAGAACATCAACGACATCCTCTTTTCCGTTTGCCCCCTCGATTATGTTTACCTCACCCGTATAAAATACCGCATTGTTGTAGTGATAAAAATGATGAGTGATTCCGCCCATAATAAGTGGGCTACGCGAATACCAACTGTTGTGAAATGCCCAGAATTCTCCACGTGGATACGGTCCATTTCCCGCAAATTTGTATATTTTCCCACGCGTATGTCCGCCATCCTTGCCTGGTTCTTCATCCCACCAACCAATGTTGCGAAAAACAAACCATTTTTCACCGGCGACTTCGGTAAAAGACAACAACGCATAACAGTTATAAAAACGATTGTGGTGTATCCACCAATTGGAAGCACTTCCTTCTGGTTCCACAGGGTTATCGCGAACGTACTCAAAGGTATTGTCGTATACTTCCACATTGAAGTTGTCGATGTGGTGCTTTTCGCGGTTTCCCACGATGCGAATTCCATTGTATGCATAGCGAATCGTGTTGCGGCGAAACACTACGCTACCAAGAATTTTTTTGCCACCGAGTAATGCACCATTGAGAAATCCATAATCTCCATGGTGCGACTCCGCCCAAGGAATTGTGTGCCATACTTTACCACTTGGATCTTGAACCCAATGATTATCTTCAACAAGCACATGGTGCGTTTCCTTGTCGCGCACAAATATCGGCCAGCGTGCACCCGTAAAACGGCTATTTCGCACGGTAATATAACGGCTATTTTTGATGAGAATCGCCGTATTCCAGTAGTTGCGAAATGAAATATTGTCAAAAACAACCCACTGTTTTTTATTGACCAAAAACGCGGGGTCTCCTTTATCTCCGGGTTTTGTTTCGCCATCAAACACCACATCCCCATTACCATAAATTACCACCGGGTTATCGGGCTGTCCACCGTACTTGATTACGTAACTTTTTGCATATGTACCAGGTAAAAGCTGCAAAGAGTATGTCTTTTGCTCCAAAGCTTCTTCAAGGGTTACGGTTTTAATTTCTTTATTTTCATGAACGACTTTCCCACCTTGCGGCGAGACCCATATCGTATTTGCCCAGCAAAGTGAAGTACTTAACACAATCAACAGAATTCTCATTTTTACCTTTCTTTTGTTGTTGGAGTCTTTACAATAATGCTTTACCTATCATTTTTCGCATGTAGAAGGATAATGTGATGCATGAAAAATTAATTAAGCAAAGTTTTGCATTAGCGAAACAAGCTGTGCTAGATGGTGATCATCCTTTTGGAGCTCTACTTGTTCATAACGATGAAGTTATTCTCACCGCGCAAAATACCGTAAATAGCGATGGTGATTTTACCAAACACGCGGAAATGAATTTGTTACATAAAGCTGCAAAAAAATACTCTCGCTCACAACTGAGTAATTTTATTTTATACACGAGTACCGAGCCATGTATGATGTGTAGTGGCGCTATTTATTGGAGCGGTATCCACAAAGTCGTTTATGGATGCTCGGCGCAGGCGCTTCAAGATGTCACCAAAGACGCGTTCTTAGTTTCTTGTCGTGATTTGCTTCCCTCCACATTTGAAATTGTAGGGCCGATATGCGAGCATCTCGGCAAAGAAATACACAAAAACTTTTGGAAATGATGTAAAATCTTCGCGATTATTTTCACAACGACTACTTCCCTAAAGCATATATAGTACCGTCGTCACACCCTATGACTAGATATCCTTGCGCAATCGCAGGAGAAGCATAAATACGCGACCCGGTTTCAAATGTCCATAGATGCTTGCCGTCTTTTCTGTTTAAAAAATGTATCTTTCCCGAAAATTCGGCAAAAACGATCTTTTCCCCGACAATCACTGGTGAAGTCTCCATACGACTTCGCGTCTTGTATTGCCATATATCTTTGCCACTTTTTATGTCTACCGCAAAAAGACGTCTTTTTTTACTAGCAAATATAACGCGATCTCCATCGATAATAGCACTCGCATAACACTCACCTTTTCCCGCCTTTTTCTCAATCGACCACACTGTTTTCATTTGAGCATAATCAATACAATAGTAGTCACCGTTGAGGGAACCAATTGCCACCTTGCCATTACCAAACGTAGGGGCCGCAGCAAAATATGATTTTCCGTCAACGTGGCCCTTTTCTTTTCCCGTGGTAATATTGATAAAACGTATTAGTCCATCGCATCCGGCAATGACAGCATTTTCTTCTATGACACATGGTGTGCCATGCACAGGTGCATCGGTTTCTACCTTCCACACCAATTTACCATCCTTGGACAAGCAGTACAAGTGATGATCGTACGAACCAAAAACTAAACGCTGTTTATATGAATTCACCCCGGAAACAATCTTGTCTTCACACTCATCAAATGTCCATAACTTTTTACCGGTTTGCGCTTCAACAGCGTAGAGCACACCGTCTTCGTCTCCCACATACACAACATTGTCGATGACGGACGGTGAAGCGGAAAACACACTTTCTGTACTAAACTCCCAATTTTTTTTGCCATCTGTAAGATTCAAAGATATGATCTTTCCTGAGACAGTGCTGACATACACCTTACCATTGACAATTGCCGCAGTTGATTTGACTCCCTCTTCGACTTCAAAAACCCATTTTTCTTCTAAAGTATCGGCAAGTGTGCTTTGTGAAATTCCACTTGACTGCGCATCGCGATGTTGCATCGGCCAGTTATCTGTTTGTGCAAAGATCGTTATACACAGTGAAAAAAAAATTAAAATACGTGGCATTGGCTTTCTCCTTGAGATGACAAATTCAATTTTAATAATTTTGCGCCCGCTTGTACGGTACATTTCTCATTGTAGTCTTAACCTAAAAAATACGCATTCTACATTACTATTTTGCGCTTATCGCAAAACATACGCAAACATTTGTTGTATTTTATACGTTTTTTTTTTTATAATTCTTATAGGAAGACTACAAATGTACACTATATTAATAGAAAAATGAGATCAAATGTCAAAAAAGCAACCTTCAATACCTTTATGGGAAAGACTTCTTCTATGTATAACGGTAATTGCCATTACCGTTATTGTGTTCCTATTTACGAAATAAAATTATTTCCCAAAGAACTTCCCAGTTGGAAAAGAGAAATCTTATGGATGACAATAATAATACCGACCGCTCTGCACAAGAAACTATTAATGCACAAGAAACCCTTGACGCACAAGAAAATATTGCAGCACAGGAGACTCTTGACGCACAAGAGACTCTTGAAAAAATGCATCAAAGTGTAACAAAGGAAAAAATTCCCAAAAAAATAGGCCGTTACGAAATCATTTCAGAGTTAGGCCGTGGTGGAATGGGAGTGGTTTTTAAGGCAAAAGACACAAAGTTAAACAGAATTGTCGCCCTAAAAGTACTCATAGGTAACATTCTCACCCAAGAACGCAAGACACGTTTTTTTGCCGAAGCACAATCCATGGCGAAACTCAATCACGAAAACATCATCAAACTCTACGACTATGGAGATGACAACGGTGTATGCTTTTTTACCATGGATTACATTGAAGGTCAAACACTTGACAAACTATTGAAACAACAACCTATTTCACTCAAGAAAACCGCGCTGATTATCGAAAAAATTTGCCGGGCAATGAGCTATTGCCATAGCCAAAAAATTATACACCGTGATTTAAAACCATCCAACATCATGATGAAAGATGGTAAACCATTTGTTATGGATTTCGGCATTGCCAAACAAGAAGCTGGTGATGAAGAGGGACTTACCAAATCGGGGGCGATCATAGGTAGTCCCCACTATATGTCGCCAGAACAAGCAGAGGGAGATCGCAAGAACATTGATTCTCGCACCGACGTCTATTCATTGGGAATGATACTTTACCACTGCATCACCGGCAAACCATGTTTTGCCGATGAAAGTGTCATGAAAATTTTAATGAAAATTATGCGCGACCCACCTGTTCCTCCACGTCAAATTAAGCCGCGTATCCCCGAAAGTTTGGAAAAAATATGTTTGAAGGCTTTGGAAAAAACTAAAGAGGATCGTTATGCGTCAATGGAGCTTTTTGCCAATGATATTCGCAAGTTCATCCGCGGCGAGGATGTAAACATTCGCCTTTCTAAGCCAAGTTCTCCTGCCAAAAAATGGTCATTGATCGCTGCGGCAGTCGTTGTAGTAGCCATTTGCGCCCTAGCTTTTGGTGGAAATTCCCGTATACAAGAATTACGTACTGCTTCCACCAACTACTTAGAACAGGGATTTTCACAAAAGGCCGTAGATACAGCGCAACAAATTTTATACGATGAAATTGACGACGAAGACGCATGGCAAATATGGTTTAGTGCCAACTACCAATTACTCTCTAAAAATTCATACACTGGTGTAGAAGATAACTTCAAAAAAATGACCGATAATATCCCCTTGCAGTTCGAGGTGGAAACAATCGCATTAAAATCGGCCTTACAAGCGCAAAAACTTATACAAGAACGCTCACTGCGTAAAGCACAGGAACAGTGGCTTACGTTACAAGCGCAAAACAGAATTTTACTCGACCCATCTCTGAAAAAAACCATCGAGAATCTCCAAGGAGAGATCAAAGCGACCAAGTTAGCGATCGAAAAGGAAAAAACACAACGCGCAGAGCAAGAAAAACTCGCTGAAAAGAAAAAACAAGAGCAGTTGGAATTAGAACGGCAAGCAAAACTCAAGCAACAAGAACTCCAAAAACAGTTGGAAGAACAAGAGCGCAAAGCCGCAAAATTAAAGGAAGAACTCGACAGAAAAGAACAACTTCTCGCCGCAGAAAAAAAACGTGCCCAAGAGCAAAAAGACGCCAAAGAAAGAGAAAGGCTGCTTCGTGAAAAACAACGAAAGATAGCAGAAGAACGGGAAAGACAACTTCGTGAGCGGGAGGATGACTTTTTGAAGCGCCGTGGCGAACGTAGGAACGGACGAAATGGACGAAATGGACGTCCTCCTCATGAACCACCATTAGGGGAAAAATGGCAGGAAGGTCCTCCTCACGAAAAACCAGCAAAAACTCAGATGTTTCGTTGCAACATACGTCGCGATGGACATACATTCGCACCCGATGTCACAACTCCTATTGTCAAAAAAGAAAAGTTATATGGGAAGTTTGCATTTGCAACAGCACCTGTTATTGTCGGTCGCAGTTTGTATATACATAATCAAGTAACCATGTTCAAAATCGGCTTAGACGATCTCGAAATAAAACAGACGTTTTTGAAACCAAAACAAAATTTTACTACGCAGACAATCAAGCTAGCTAAAGCCAGAATAAAAGAAGAGCGTTCTGCCCTATTATGGCACAACGGAGTTCTGTATTTTGCATGTAACGCTCCGGTAAAACGTCGTAAAAAAATACCGAGCTTTTTTTGTGCTGTCAAGACCCGCCCAGATAAAGATATATTAATTGATAGCCTCAAAATGCCTACACAAATTACAACCTCTCCCCTTGTGTACAAAAATAACATTTATTTCGGTTGTAGAGACGGATATATCTATGTCCTTGCACTTCGCAACGGAAAGCTAGAAGTCGTCACCAAATATGGCCGCGGAAAACGTGCGGTAATTTCTTCACCTATCATTTTAAACAATAGGTTAATCGTCAAACACGATAGCCCACATGTTTTTAGCTACTCGCTAAAAAAACGCAATGACGTACTCTTCAAAAAAATAGGAAATGCGAACCTAACCACCCCCGTGGCATACGACAACTTACTTTTTTTCACAAATGCCTCTGGCTATGTGGGATGTCTCGATCAAAAATTAGAAGAGCAGTGGTTATTTAACGAAGAACCCGCAACTCCCATAACTTCTTTAGGAATTTCCGCAGACCACGCTTATATTTTCTACCGTAAAGGTATAATTCAAGTTCTTGACCGCTTTGAAAACCGACCTATCGGCTTTGGCGATATTGGTCCAACGAGATCATCCCCTATTTTTACTAGAAATTATATGTACATCGGAAACGATGCACAAAACCGACAAGGTTCACAATTGCATATATTTGATCTCAACCATTTGTTCGATGAAGGTGAATATGAGAATGAACATGAAGAATTCGAAGAGGAATACATTGATGAAAGCCACGAATACGAAATCAAAATTCACAGTAAATCGCGACCTTTGAAAGGTGATATTGTTGCTGAACCTCTATTACATAACGGTAGAATTTATGTGGTTACCACTGCTGGCTATCTATATGTAATGGCAAATAGATAGAAAATTATTGTTCCCGAATATTTCGGGAACAGTCTAGACTAGTCATCAATTAAAGTTTATTTAATATTAAAGTCATTGTAAATTCTAGGTTATGTGAATAAGGAGCAACGACGCTAGTATTTAGAAGGGTTCAATAGTGAATGAAGGTTAATTGATGATACGCCCTAATGAATATCAGGTCTTTCTTTTGCAAGGATCACCAAACGATCGTCGTCAATAAGATGTGTAAACTCTTCCTTGCAAGGGTTTACCATCATTTTTTTGTTGCGTTGTATCGCTAAAAGTAAAGTATTGTGATATATATCGCGATTTTCTAATAAAAACTCGCTAATCGCGACAAAATCGGCTTTTTCCTCGATTAATTTCTGTGGAGCATCGATAATATAAATTTCATTTGTTTGGTTACAATACTGCAAAATATTGTCCATAAACTCTGTGATACCAGGAGTTACTGTTGATTGAGCTAAAAGCCTTACCCCTAAATCATTACCAGAAATGACTTCATCAACTCCCGCGCGTTTTAAGTATTTAATATTCTTTCCATCGATGAGTTCCGCGGATATGTGTGGGCGTTGTTTTAGTTTTCCTTCCTCTTGCAAACGATCAAAAAGCTCGGTCATTTCCATTACCACCATTACCGTATGACTATCTGCGCGATCTCCCATGGCCTCATCAGCGAGAATAATCGTAGAAAATGCATCGTGAATACTTGCATTGCGCAATTTCCATTCAGCAGCAGGGTCTCCGGGGAGAAAAAAAGTATCCTGGAAGGCGTCACTATCGGGCAGAGTAATTTCGTGGTTGCAAATAATAATAATGGGCTTTGCAATTCCTTGGGCTTTCAAAGAAGGACTATGTATTTCTTCGACTATTTTTTCGCCTTTTGAATTCCAGTTACAAATGACAATATGGTTACTCATACTATAGCCTTTATACATATGACGATCCTTTACTAAATTCTTCAAATAATCAATGGACAACCGACCAAATATAAACATCATACACGAAATAGATACAATGCGAATACTACTGGCAACGACTTTGCCTATTTCGGTATAGGGAAACGTTTCATCTTCATAACCAGCAACGGTGAACACAAAGATCCAGGTAATCAACTTGCGAAACTTCATGTCAATAAATTTCGACGGCTGCATAAATTCACTTTGGATGTACGCTTGAATCTCGACATACTTTATAAAATATACGGCGCTAATGAGATAGATACACACCAATGATATGAGAAAAATATATATCCACAAATCACGAAATAAATCGCGCCATAGTATTCCATAAAATGTTCGTTGCCCAAAAAAAGACTTATAACGATCACCACTGTGCAAGTAAACAAGAAGAAAGCACAGAAACAACAACGGCACAATGAAAAAAGCGGGTTTGACAAATGAAAAACGACCGCGCTTTAACTCAAACACAACGGGATGCATGGGCAAAGGAAAATGCCCAAAACGCTCGTCTTCATCCTTTGTACGCGTCTTGTTAAAATTTTTCACCGCAGGAGATTTTTTGGAAAATGCGGCATACAAATTTTTATCAATGAACAATTCGAGTATGGCGTTGACAATTTGGGGAGGAACAAATTCATTTACCACTAACAAAGAGCGCGTTGTTATTGTAGGAATGGTCAATTTTTGCCCATCGTAGTCATCGACATCAATATGCGCTTTGTGATAAAAAGGAAAAGACGCAGATATTCCGGAAATTTCTTTATTGGTAAGACCAATAGGACGATACTCAAGTTTTTCTTGGCGCAACTTATTGGTAATAAATTTCGGGTCTGCGGTAATCAAAATAACAGCGTCTACTTCTTTTTTGCGCATTGCCTCTAAAGGAGTGCTTGTATCTAATTCCCAGTGATATTGTAATTGATCGCGAATATTAATTGCGGTAATACTTGTCCCACCATGAAGTGGACCAACGCTTACTGTGCGCAGATCGTGGAGATTTTTTTTATCGCTACGCGCCAGTACGATAAAGTATTCGTTAAAAAAAAAGCACACCGACTTGATATATTTTTCTGTAGCGTGTTCTACACGGAGTAACGCATGGCCTCCACGGTAATAGTAATAGGCCACATCTTCCTGGATCAAAGCAATATCCGTCTTGTGCTCCTGCATGCGGATAATATTTTCAACAGATCCTAAACTTTTGGTATTCCCAAAAAAAAATTCTCCCGTGAATTTCTCGTTTAGATAACTACATAGTTCTTTCGATACATTGTTGTAAGTCCCACTGCTATAGGCACCTGAAATAGAAAATCTAGTGGAAAATTGTTTTGGCACTTCGGCAAAGTACGGCAACGAGAAGCTAATCGCCGCCACCACAAACACCACAAACAGTAAGTATTTCACATATTTTTTGCGAAAGAAAGACTTCATACCTCGTACCACTTCTCTACATGAAAGTGCAACTGTTCTTCGGTGTAATTCTTTTGTATTGTCGACACAATGTCACGAACAACTTGTGACGAAGCCATCGGTTCGCTCTCGATTCCCGTCACATCATATGCCGAGCACTCCTGCGGAAAAATGGTATCGATTTCAATCGTTTTTACCCGACGGTGACGTAGTAAGTATTCAAACGTTTTTTGATAAATATTTGGATCGTAAGCTGTATCATATGGGGGCATTTCATCAATGATCTTTAGATGCAACGCTAAATAGAAGAGCTCGCGCCACAAACTACGCAGAACTTCGGGATTGGCGTCGTGAGCCTCGCGTTCATGCCGTGGATTCGCGGTTGTTTTTGCGCGTATATCTTCGATGGTTTCCCGCACTTTCTTCGTCGGAACAGGCAAAATGAAAAGGCACTCTTCATTCTGTAAGATATTCTCACTCTGGTCTTCCAGATGCTGCACTAATTCGATAAACCGATTTCCCACAAGCGGCATTTCGACTAACAACATGTGTGGCGCTGTGTAGCGTTCCCACCATTCGCGAACCGCAACGCGCGACCACAAACCCGTTGCTTTACGAATCATAGGGTGTGTTACCCCTGCAACTTCAGGATAAAGCTTCATGTTCTGTGGTGTCTCAAACGCGTTGCGCGCAACATCCCATTGCAACAAGTGAACTTTGCGTCCTGCTTGCTGAGCAAACAAAACCATTTGTTGTAAAAACAACGTCTTGCCAACCCCAGGTAGTCCCGCAAAGCATACAACGCGTTTACGTAGCGCCACTTCGCAAAAAAAACTGTGTAGACAATGCTCATGGGGAATTATAATTTGCGACATACATTTCCTTACAAGTAGGTCAAATTTAATTTAACAAAATCGAACGCGAGGTAATTTGCGAAAGCGATCCACATTTGGCATATCACCAACGGGAATCTCAATTACCGTTGGAAGATCATGAGAAAATCCTTCGCGCATCCGACCTAAAAGTTCTTCGATATTCTCCACACGAAAAGCATGCGCTCCAAACGACTTGGCCATCGCCACAAAATCGGGGTTATGTAAATCAGATGCGATAATTTTGTTACCGTAGATATTTTTTTGCATTTGTTGTACGTTTCCATACTGATTGTTATTAAACAGTAACACCACCACACCTATGCGATGTTGTACTGCCGTTGCCAATTCTTGCACGGCAAACATAAATCCCCCATCACCACTCACAGACACTACAGGTACTTGTGGTTTGGCAACTTTTACCCCAAGTGCCGTGGGAAAACCATAGCCTAATGTACCTTGATATCCGGTACTAATAAAGGTCCGCGGTTTATAAACTGGCATAACAATACGACTCGTAAATCCAACTTGAGTGAGCTCGTCGACAAAGATTCCCTCTTCTCCTAAAGCCTCACGAATTATTTTGAGGTAAGAAAGTTGTGGCTCAAGATAGGAAATTTGTTGTTGCCAGTTATTTTGCAAGTGACACATTTGTTGTTCGCGAGATTCGTTATCTCCAGGTATATTCTGCAACAACTCCAAAAGTGCCTCTTTTGCATTCGCCGTAATCGCGACATCTGGAGAATGAATAACATCATGAGACGTTTCATCTACGTCGATACGTAATATTTTGAGCTTGTCATCTACACCCCATTTTTGCAAAGGAATACGCATGTTTGTCCCAATCGCCAATACCACATCTGCATTTTTCCACAATTCATGGCTTGCCGGAAGTGTAAAACTCAAATAATGTCGACTATCAAGTATGCCACGTCCTGTGCGATAACCAACAACAGGGGCCTGCAATTTTTCGGCGAGTTCTCGTACTTCTTTCGCACACCCTTGGGCACCACTTCCCACAAAAATAAGTGGATTTTTTGCATTTTTTAGGTATGCAGCACTTTCGCGAATACTCTGCAAATCCATCGCCGGATGCAGAGATGGTGCCGGCGAATAATCGAACATTTGTTGCGTTTTCGCTGCCAAAATATCCATGGGAATTTCCACACCAACAGGGCGCGGTCTATAAGAATCTAACTGGGAAAATGCCTGAGAAACCACCATGGGAATTTGCGAAATTTCCTCTACACGCTGCGCCCATTTCGTCAAAGAACGCATCACTCCCAACTGATCAGGAATTTCGTGTAAAACGCCGGTATTTTTTCCAATCGTCTTTAACGGAATTTGCCCACATAGACACAATACTTTGGCATTCAAAGCATACGCGGTGGCCAATGCCGCTGTACTATTTAAAAAGCCTGGTCCAGGTACGACATTAAACACTCCGACTTTGTCACTCGCAAGTGCATATCCCAATGCCATATACGCCGCCCCTTGTTCGTGACGCGTATGAATAACACGTATGTTAGGTTCATCGTATAGAGCATTGTATAGCCAATCATTCTGAATGCCTGGTAAACCAAATAGAGTATCAATATTGTGTTCACGTAAACTACGCACCACAACTTGTCCGCCAGTTATTTTTTGCACCCGTCACTCCTTTGCAAGTACTTCTCCATGCTTTTCAAAAAGAGATGATTGTGTTCCGGAAGCCCTATACTGATGCGCAGTCCTCCCTGCAATCCACTTTTCGCGGTAGAACCTACCGCAATATTATTTTGCTGTAAATATTTGTGCATTTCTTCGCTGTCTTTTGGTTTTATTAAAATAAAGTTCCCTTCGCTAGGCCAGCATTGTACACCCAACTTTTGTAGTTCGTTATGCACAAATACACGCTGTTCTTTAACCTGAGCAACAGATTTTTGCAAGTGTTCCTCATCATTCAGTGCGGCAATTCCCGCAGCTAAAGCCAACGAATTCAAGTGATATGTACGATAAAACTTCCGTATTTTCAACATCGTAGACGGATGAGACACACCATAGCCAAGCCGCATTCCCGCGAGACCATACGCTTTCGAAAAACTATGGATGATAAACAAATTACGATAATTGTTGGTATAGTGCATAGATTGTTTTAAATCGTTATCGTCGGCAAAGTGTTTGTACACCTCATCCACAACCAAAAGTACATCCTTTGGTATGCCCCTCAATAGTTCTGAAAATTGTGACGAAGACAGTGTAGATCCTGTAGGATTGTTGGGACTACAAACAAAAACAACACGTGTTTGTGGAGTAATTGCTGCGATAATTTGCGTGATGTTATACGAAAAATCTTTGGCGCCTAATGCAACTTCGAGAACCTGTGCCTCTTGAAGCTTTGCCATTTTTTCGTAAATGTGAAAGGTAGGTGGACACACAATTGCCTGCGTTTGTTTACATAAAAATGCGCGTGTGATCATTTCAATGACATCGCAGGCACTGTTTGCCACACAAAAATGCTGCTTAGTTAGATTGTATTTTGCGGACAAAGCATCGCATAATTCGCTGTCGTCGCGCTTGGGGTATCGATGAAGGTTTGTGGCAATTTGTTGTATGATTTCAACAACTTGGGGGGAAGGTCCCCAAGGATTTTCGTTTGCATCTAATTTAATTTTCATTGTATTTGACATATTCGTCATTCAGTAATAAGTATAGAAATTCGTTGGTATTTGATGCCCCTCAATCGGCGATTAGCCGGCGGGAGGGCATCACATGCAAACGGATATCTAAAGTGTACTAGTCGTCCCCGATAATACTATAATTCATTTCGCGATTTAGGACTATGCGAAAGCCATCTATACTACTCGCGGCATGGGGATGACTACTTATTCTCTTCGCCGAACGACAACTTTCGGCAACGCTATCCCAACACCCACCACGTAAAACGCGTTTTGTACCGCTACTGGGTCCTTCGGGGTTAATAATCTCTTTTTGCGGATATGCTCCATACCAACTATTACACCACTCCCAGACACTACCATGAAAATCGTAGCATCCCCAACTATTTTGGTTTTTCAAAGTTTTCACCGAAATGGTTTGTTCGCGATACTCTTGGGGTTCACTATCGCGATATGGGTAATGTCCGTTGAAGTTGACCTTACTACTCTTTATATCAAACCCTAGATTAAAAGGTGCTGTTGTACCACCGCGACAAGCATATTCCCATTGGGCTTCTGTAGGAAGTTTAAATTTGTTGCCAAGCACCTGAAAAAATTTCTTGCAATCGTTCCATGACACTTTTTCGACAGGAGCTTTTTCATTTTTGAATTGCGAAGGATTGTAAATCATAATAGACTTCCACTGTTCCTGTGTCACAGGAGTTTCGCTAATCCAAAAATAGTCGCTTATTAAAACCTTGTGCAGTATCTCATCGTCGCAATGTCTATACTCGCGTTTAGGAGATCCCATCCAAAATTTTCCTGGAGGTATCAATTTAAAAACAAATGGAGTGGCATGCTCATTCTCCTGCATTGTCAAACCAAGGCCATGCTTTTTGGCATACCAATATTGATATTTTTGTGCATACTCCATTTGCTTCAAGAATGGCAAACGCACCCAGACTTCTTCGGTGAAATTAAAGTAGGTCTTTTTCCAGCAAACATCCCACACACTCTGTTCCATAGGCGGGAGGTTTATTTTTTGCGATTCTTTTCTCACGTTTTCAATGACCTGTGGACATCTTTTCACCTGCGTTTGCGACAGACTTGGCAGTGGCATATCAATGACCGACTCTTCGTCAATAGATACCGATCTATCAACAACCGTTTCGGCGTTTTTCACATCGTTTTCCTCTTTAGGAGGAGGGCTTGCCATTTTGCCCGTAGTTGTATCAATAGAATTATTGCGTGTTGTTGGCATGGAAAAGTTTTGTAGATCTTCTAACATTTCTGCTGTAGTTTGGTAACGCGTTTCCACATCCAAACTCATCGCTTTTAAACATATTTTTTCCAATTCGGGGGGAATTTGCGGATTGAGTTCACTTGGTTTTGGATATTCACCTCGTGCAATAAGAAGCAATGTCGAGGTGAGAGAATCACCTTTAAATGGAACATTGCCCGTGAGCATTTCATAAAACACCACGCCTGTTGAATAGATATCAGTGCGTGCATCGACAGTTTTTGAAGAAAGCGCTTGTTCTAGGGACATGTAATATGGTGAACCAAGTGTCACACTATCACTAGTGAAGGAGCCCACATCTTCAATTTTTGCAAGCCCAAAATCCATCAACTTCACACAACCTTGTTCATCAACCATGATATTGGCTGGTTTAATATCGCGATGAATAATAACAGGATCGTAGTTGTGTACATAATCAAGTGCGCGCAGTACGTCGCAAATGATATCGATAGACCTCTTTATAGATAACGCTCTTTGTGCAATTAGCTCCTCCAGCGTTTCTCCGGAGAGGTACTCCATAGCAAAGTAGTAATCACCCTTTTGATTTTTTCCCATGTCGTACACCAGAGCGATATTATCGTGCTTCCATTGCGCGACAATGCTTGCCTCTTGTAAAAAACGTTGTACTTGATTTTCATTTTTGCTTGAGGTATCATTGATGATTTTAATGGCTGCTTTTCGTTTTAGGAATTCATGAGATCCCAAATAGACAATCCCCATACCTCCACGTCCTATTTCCGCTTCTATTTTGTAATTGGGAATTGTGGGAAAGGACTCTTTGGGTTGATTTTTAGCATTATTATCATTTGTCATTTTCGTGGATTCCTATAAACGCTATTACGTTTGTAAATCGGAAGTAGCTTGTTTTTGGTAGTATTGGTCCAACTTTATTTCGAGGGTAGTTATTTTACCACAAGTTCGAGTTCTATAAATTATAAAAAAATATGTTTTTAGATTGTAGTATTATTTTGTCATCACACAAAAAATTCACAATTTTCTCCATGAAAATGCATATTGATACCAGCACTGTCAAATTGATTTTGCACAATTTTAAGGAAACGTAAAACTCCATAAAGTGTTCTATCAATTAACGAAACGCACAGCCACAGTATAAACTTTACACGAAGAAAAGGAAAACATTATGCTGGAAAACAATGCCGAAAAATTAATAAAAATATCTGTACAAGGTGAAGCACAACATCCATATGTTGGATCTCCCTATCGTATAGATAAGGAAGGACGAGCTCATATTGTCACGGCAACAGGTGGAATTATTTACAATGTACAAATGGGCGATTCTGCAATGGGCTGGGAAGCAGACCATTTAGAACCCGGCGTTTCCGTCAAAAATACCGAAAAGTTATACAATGCAGCCCTTAACCTGTATGCCTGCCTAGGCAACGAAGCGAAGCTCATGTCTGGCGAAGCCAAAGGTAAAAAAGGTTTTGTAATTGGCATTCATGGAGGGGTTGATCATGTGATGGTACATTTTCCAGAAGATGTTTTAGAAGACATGGCACTTGGAGATAAAATAAGAATAAAAGGTTTTGGACTAGGATTAAAGCTAGATAACTATCCCGATATACATGTGATGAATATAGATCCCAGTTTGTTGATGAAACTGGGCGTAGCGGAAGACGGTGAAAAACTCAAAGTACCGGTCACACATGTTATTCCTCCCTATTTGATGGGCTCAGGCATTGGTACTTCGACAGCAACCAAGGGTGACTACGATATTATGACCACCGACAGCGAAGAGGTGGAGAAAATCAACCTCAGTACTCTACGTCTTGGTGATGTCGTCATGATCAAAGACTGGAGCAACAACTACGGTCGTGCTTATTTAAAAGGTGCGGTAACGATTGGTGTTGTCATTCACGGTGATTCACTGAAGATGGGACATGGTCCTGGTGTTCAAGTGGTGATGACCGCCGCAACAGACCTAATCGAGGGAATCATCACCCCGGATGCTAATATTGCCAATTATTTGGGAATTAAGTAGTGTTTTGTTTTTAGTGGGATGCCCATGACCGTAGTTGTAACCGATTTTTTCGGTCACGGTCATGGTCACGGTCACGGCTAGGGTCACGATTTTCACCAACTTTAGGGCGCGTTGTTTTTGTGTTTTACCTCTAGAAAGTCAGTGGCAAAGGCCTTTTGCAGGAATTGCCGCGTTAAGACTTTGTCAACATAGCACTTGAGGGCGACAACTGTGATAATTTTTGCAATGTCAATTTGCTGTTGTCGTGCTAAGGTTCCGGAGTCACACCCCAAATAGGAAACGTCCTCATATCCGCAGTGCCACGCTCCTCTGATACCTATTTTCCATGCCTCGTGTTTTGACATGTCGTACATTTGGTGTATATCACTGTTGGAAATCACCTTGTCATTGTTACTGATGACAAAGACAGCTGGACATGTTAATTTTTGCGTTGCTTTTTTTGCAGAAGGAGTTGTTTCAGCAGCAGCATACGTAACAACTAGACGCGGTTTGGCGTCTACCGCAGCGAGTAGTGCTGCTCCCCCTCCCATGGAGTGACCAATGATAGCGCCTTTCCCGTTGTACCTTTCGAAAAAGATAGAATCTTTTTTTTGCTGAGATTTTCGTACGTATTCCATACACAATCCCAAATCACGCGCATATCCTTTATGATTAGGCCATACACCGTTGTGACTATGCGGGGCCACCACAATGTATCCCCATGAGGCAATGTACTTCATTAAAGAATTGTAGCGCCACGGATCGTGAAAAAAACCGTGGGCAAAAACAACAACAGCGTACCTTTGTTTTTTTTGTGGTATGAAAACTGTTGCCATAAAATCACTGTTGTCTTGTCGTGAAATGCGCTTTTGGTATTTTGTGATTTTGAGAGAACCTAACGTCACAAAATCGCCCAAAATCTTTTTATCAAAACGGATGTTTTGTTGCAGGTTCTGTGCACTACACGCTGTTATCACCAAAAACAACAGCGTGTAGATAGTACTTTTAATACTTTTAAGAAAAAACAACCGACAACGCTTTCTGGGCTTTTTCGGCCACTTCGTCGATAATTTCTTTGGTGTGGCATATACCTAAGAAGCCCGCTTCAAACTGGCTTGGTGCAAGATAAACGCCTTGCTTGAGCATTTCATGGAAAAACAAATTAAATTTTTCCAAATCACATTTTTGTACGTCGGCAAAATTGCGCACTTCGTTTGGTGTGAAGAATAGGCACACCATACTTCCCACTCTTGTTTGTGATAGAGGATAGCCATTTTTCGTAATAATGTCGTGCAACTTACTTTGCATGTAGCCGCCTATTTCCTCTAAAGTCTCATACACTTCCGGAGTAAGACGCTTTAGCGTTTCTAACCCTGCCGTCACAGCAACGGGATTTCCACTCAATGTTCCCGCTTGATAAACCGGTCCCGCTGGGGCAACATGATTCATCAAGTCGCGCTTCCCACCATAGGCTCCGATGGGCAAACCGCCACCGATTACTTTACCAAAACACAGTAAATCGGGGTCAACACCGTACAATTCGTTTGCCCCACCACGCGCCACGCGAAAACCAGTCATCACTTCATCAAAAATAAGCAGTGCGTTGTATTTACTACAAAGTGTACGCAAATCTTGTAAAAAGTTATCTTGTGGTGGTATACACCCCATATTTCCTGCAATTGGTTCGACAATGACACAAGCAATGTCCTCGGGATATTTTTCAAAAACTTCCTTCACCGACTCGATATCATTAAAATTGGCGAGAAGGGTGTCTTGGGCGGTCGCTTTTGTTACTCCGGGAGAATTGGGAATACCTAAGGTTGTTGCCCCAGATCCTGCCGCAATCAAAAAAGAGTCTCCGTGACCATGGTAACATCCATTGAACTTAATACACTTGTCGCGCTTTGTAACTCCACGCGCTAGACGAATTGCACTCATTGTTGCTTCTGTACCACTATTTACTAAGCGCACCACATCCACAGCGGGAACGCGTTCAATAATCGCTTCTGCCATTGTAATTTCAAGTTCCGTCGGTGCCCCAAAACTCGTTCCTTTTTCCATAACACGTGCGATTTCACCTAGTACCTCATCATTGGCATGCCCGAGAATCATCGGTCCCCAACTACCGATAAAATCGACGTACTTATTTCCATCTACATCGAAAATGTGTGCCCCCTTGGCATGAGAAATGAAGGGCGGTGTACCACCTACACTTTTAAAAGCGCGTACCGGAGAATTCACTCCTCCGGGAATGACATCACATGCTTTTGTAAATAATGCCTTACTCTTTGTTTGATCCATGATGTTTCCTTACTTATTCGTCAAATATTGTGTAAAAAAATTGTCTTTCTTGCGCAAACTAAACGAAAGAGAACGGCGATGAAATAAATACCATTCACCTAGAACGACAAAAAAAGCAATCAGTAACAAATAGGGCCATATTTCGCGGTTTATGGTTAAAAAGTCACGCGAAGCCACATTTTGTTTCTTGATTTTAAACTCTTTTATCGGTGTGACATTACTTTCATCTAGTGAAAATATATTTGCAGCAATATTGCGCGTCTCCACTAAATTTTTTTCGTTATCAAAGCCGGAGAATTGATAAACTCCCAACTTTTTCGTATCGGAAAAGCGTACGCTGTTTGCTGTAATTTTTTGTTCCTCAATGCTCTTACCATTGCAAGTGATTTTGACATGATCAACGCTTTCGAAAAATTGTACTCGTGCGATGTCACTTGTCATAATATTCGGTTGATTATGTATACCCTTGTACCACGAAATCGCATTGGCAATAAAAACCGGAAAAGTAGGGTCAAAAGGCCACCCCGAGTCGTATATATCACAACCAATGACCAGAGAATACACGCTCTGGCGCTTGATAAGCCCTATGATCATATGACCTTCTACCTCTAAAAGAGGGGTTGTGTCTTCTGGCCATGTAATGTCCATAATAGAACCAAAGTGAAACTTGCGCATATCGAGAAAACGCATGACAGGGTGTAATGAATTTTGATCCACAACTTTAAATCCATATTCATTGTTCAAAACGCCGTTATTTTCGATCTCTTTTTCCCGTGGAATACATTCAAAAAAAATATTGCCCACGCCAGGAAAAATGCGTTTTGGCTGTTCTTTATCAAATACGATAATATCGTACTTGCGCAACAATGAATCCGGTTTTTTACTTTCTTCTTCGTATTCCTCCATCGATAAAATCAACATATTGGCATCGTGTGACTCCAAAACTTTTTTCAAAATAAAGTTTCCCGAGGTTACCAAACATATTTTTTTCTTCAAATGTGGAGGAACGATAAACCACGCCTCGTTGTCTTCTTTGAGATAGTCATTCCCGCGCTCTACAACAACTTTTGCTTTTACGACCCCTGTAGGAATCTCCAAATTTTTTAGTAGCACTCCACGTACATCACCACCTCCGAGTTCTACAAGACGCATATTTTGCTCTTTGGCTTCTCCGTTGATATGAAGTTCTACGATTACTTCAATGTTGCTACGCCCAAAATTTTGCAGTTGTACAAATGCTTGGTACAAATCATTTTTCTGATTTTTTTGCACATCAAAAGCGGTAATCGCGATATTACTACTACTTTGCCCGCATATAACAATCTGCGGCAGCACCGGATCTTTGTTTTGCATGTAGCTGTTTATGTGCTTTTGAAAACCTTCAATACGCCCATCCGTTAGTATGTAGATACTCGGAGAAGAAATCTTGTCCACCATCGCTTTTGCAATATCAAGTGCTTCAATGATATTGGTATGTGTATCCACGGCTTCAATTCTATTAATGCTTGAGGATAGTCTGGTTTTCACATGTGTAAAAGTTTGCACAATCTCCGCATGAGAATCAAAAGTAATGACCATCATGCGATCATCACTATTGAGATCGTTCATCATCTCTAGAGCTTTTTTCTTTGCATGCGCCAGACGAGAACTACCATCTTCGTCTTTGGTTTTCATACTAAGAGATGTGTCGATTAAAAGCACGATATTACGCCCTTGCAAAGCTTGTTGCGAGAGAAAAGGCCTTGCTAGAGCGAGAATGGTTAGAAGTAGTATTAAAATTTGCAAGTACAGCAACAAATTGTTTTTCAATTTTTGAAAAGGGCTATTCACTCGCATGTCGTTGACAACTTTTTGCCAAAGCAATGTCGAGGAAAAAACGTACTCTTGTCGTTTGAGCTTCAGAAAATAGAGTAGTATTACACAAGGGATTAATAGCAACCACCATAGAGCACTGGGGAGAAGAAAGTTATTCAACATATTTTATTCTCACGGTTTGGGAAAAGTAAATTCTTCCGACAACGACGATACATAACGCGTTGGCCTTCTATTGAAGGATTGTTACCTATTTTGCAATGTGCACAAAATTACGACTTTTATTCACTGGATTCTTGTTTGTCCAATTGAGTCGCTAACTCTAGCACCTTATTGTCTACACTACTAATAGCTTCTTGAAGTTTGTCAAGCTTTTCTTGCATGACATCCAAATCTTGCATCTTTTGCAATTTTTCTTCAATAACGTTCATTTTGTTCAATTTTTCGTCAATAGAACTCAACTTGTTGTCGATTTCCGCAGACATAAAGTGCGTTTTGATATCATCAAACACGTGGCCAACAATTTCTTGGGTATTTTCTTTTAAACGAGCTAGAATGCCATCACTGTGTGTCTCCGTATTACCACCCTCTAGCTTTTCTTTTAATAAGTTCTCAATGGTTTGTAATTGATTCTTAAGAGCGTCTCCGGAATCTTTGCGTACTTGTGGGGTAGAATCTGCGGACCCAGGATCATTGTTTTCGATCAATTGTTCTATACGCCAAAAGCCTGTTTCCATAATCTTAGAAAGACTTTTCTTCATTGTATCCAAATCTTTTGGACGTATGTTCTCAAGAAGTGAATCTTCCAGTTTGTCAATCAGCGGTTGGAAAATGTTTTTGATTTTATCTTCGATGTCTTCAGAGGAAGATACCGCCGTAGCGCTTTGTGGTTTCGCCGCGCTTTCTTCAGCAACTTCGGCATGCTGAATTTGCAATTCCGCAAGAGAGTCTTGAATATTGCTCAGCATATTTTCTAGTTGCCCACTTTGGTCTAACATGGCATCTTGGATGGGTTGAAGCAGCATTTGTGACTCTTCTAGAGAAGGTGTGGTGTCTTTTTCTACACGCTCTTCTAGTTTATTGGAAATGAAGTTTTGCTGTTCTTTCAATGAATCCAGTATTTCCTGTTGATCAATTGCTTCCATAATCTCCGACTGTATCAACTCGGGAATACTCTCTAGATGCGCAGACACTTTATTTAAGGAGTCTTTCTGTAGGTTTTCCAATTTCGTAGTGGCTTCTTCAATCGCTTGCGAAACGTCACTACTTTTAAACTCTTCAATAAACGTTTTGTGAATCTCGATGAGCATCCCAATTTGATTGGAAATATTGGTATTATCTTTATTGTATTGAACAGAAGCGTTTTCCATTTTTTGCGATATTTTCTGAACAATCTCACTACACTCGCTTTTAATATTACTCAGTAGTTCGTTGTGAAGTGTTGTTCCGACTTCTTCATTGAGTTCATCCACTCGATCCGCAAAAGACTGCTGCTCTTTCTTTAAGTCTTGTAGTAAACTCATTTGTTTGTCGTCGCGTTGTAGCTGCTGAACATTCCCAGCCAGCATCGCGTCAATGCGCTTAATAATTTTATCATTGGTTTGTGAATTTTTTTGTAGCGCATCCAAAAATTCTTTTAACGGTACATATATTTTTTCTTGTATTTGTTGGTATTGCAGTTCGCGCAATACAATATCAGAAACATGTTCAAATGTTTCTTCTGGCAACTCATCGGCAAATCGCGTGAGAACCTCCTGGGCAAAATTCGTCATTCTATCTGAAAAAGTGTTCATCACATTCCTTTGTATTTAAATTAAGATTTCAAAATTGGCGCATGTTGTAGCGTTATTTTATATCGAATAGTGACGTTTTGCAAAAAATTTTCCCACGACACCGCGATATTGGCAAAACCTTTCACATTCAAAGAGAAAATAAATTGCTTTCAATCCGGTGTATCATACAATACATAACACGACAATTTCATAGCATTTATATTTTAATTTCGGGAGAGTTTGATGAAAAAAACCATTACATTGCTATTTGCATTACTTTTTAGCTTAACATATGCCGATGAAAATTCACAACAAGTGGCTTATGTCGGTACTTTAGTAAAAAATGTTCCGCTCGGTATGAAAAACCCCAGTGAATATTGCCTAGAAGATGGTTACATATACAAAGGTGCTGCATATCGTATTGCGGGTATGAATATTCATAGCGACCAACAACAAGACCTTTCTCCTTTAGCAGGTAAGGTGGTTATTATTTATGGCAAAGTGGTCAAAGATCTAAACAAAATATTGGTGAAAGGGGAAAAAGCTCCTGAAGACTACGGGCGCGAACAAAGCATGATGCAAATTCGCAGCGATTGGGTCACCGAAGAAACCGGATTTTCGATTGGGCGCAGCAGCAAAGAAAAACTCAAAGAGTTCTCGTTTATTCACTACTCTAAGGTAGAAGAGTTTACAGGACTACAAGTAGAAGAAAACGATACAACCGTTAGCGTCACTTTTCGCAATATGTTCGATCGTGATATCAAAGATTTGCAAATTACCGCACACTATGAAGTGGTTTTTGGCAAACCTCAACCACGTTATACGACTAACCAAGTGAATTATTTATACAAAGGCCAAAGCGTCACCTTGACATTTCCCATGACATTCAATACACAACGCTTTAAACATTCCAAAAGAAAAAGATCTGCTAAATATCGAGATATTAACATAAGTGCACATAACGACAATTTACGAATACACATAACCAAATAAGTATAGAAATACACTGGTGTGCGATGCCCCCACAATTGGCTTCGCATGCTAGCATCTATACCAATACATAGAAGAGTACCCTCATGACAAACACCGAAAACACAACACCATATATATTCATACTATTATTGGGAATTTGTGGAATTTCTTTTGCCCCTATTTTTGTTCGTTACAGTCAAATAAACCCCTCGGCCATTGCTTTTTGGCGCGTTGCTATTTCCGCGGTAATACTCGGCATTGCCTTTTTTGTTATTCGTCCGAAAATGGTTACACAGCGTAAGGTATCTCTCATTTACTTATTTCTTCCAGGGCTTTTCTTCGCGGGAGACTTGACCTTATGGCACTGGTCTATCAAAATGACAAGTGTTGCCAATGCCACGTTATTCGCTAACTTTGCCTGTATTTTTGTCACCTTTGTTTCATGGAAGTGGTTTAATGAAAGAATCACCTGGAAATTTGTATTAGGTGCCGCATGTGCAGTAACAGGAGTTATTATTCTTCTGGGAGTGAACATTGGCAATAGTACAAATCTTCGAGGCGATATACTGGGGCTTCTCACCGCAATTTTTTACGCTTCGTACATACTTTCCATAAAAAAACTACGTGAATATTGTGGAGCTCTACAAATCATGTTTGTCAGTAGTGCCGCGTGCACGCTATGTCTACTTCCCACTCTTCTGCAACCAAACAGCATTCCCACAGACGTTCGCGAGTGGAGTATTTTAATAGGCTTGGCACTGGTGTCGCATTCATTAGGGCAAGGGCTCATTGCATACGCACTAGCAAAACTTGCGGCCAGTTTCTCTTCAGTGAGTTTGTTACTACAACCTACCCTCGCCGCTATTTGGGCATGGATTTTACTTTCCGAACCTCTGAGTTCTACACAAATGGTCGGTGGTGGTATTGTGCTCATAGGAATTTACTTTGCGCGTAAAGGGAGGTAGGTTTGTCAGACACCAAAATACCGCAAAAAATAAAAGATCTCGTAACCGAAATCGCCGCATCACAAAATGTTTTCAAACGCAACATTGTCGTACAATTGGCGGACGAAAACGCTGCGCTTAGATACTCCGCGGTGTGGAGTGTTTTTACCGAAAGCGTTATAGATGCCGCCCCCATTGTCATAGAGCTTTTACACGACACTAACTTAGAGGTGCGACTTGCCGCCATTGCCGTTTGTGGTCGTTTACAGTTGCGCATGGCCGCAGCGCAGATTCAGTCGTTGGCACAGTGTGCAAGAATAAGCGAAAAGTACGCCGCACAACAAGCGCTAGAAGACATACATTACGACTCAACGACAAAACGATTCACCGAGATTGTGTGTGATGACAAAAATCTACAACAAAAAATACAGCAACTCTCTGCGGCCACAACATTCCACGAACGCACAGGAAAAATTACCAGTTTGGTCGCACATGCGACGCCAGAAACACTTTCGCTATTCCAACAACTCATGCAAATTCCCTACACGCGTCTCCAATGTGAAATAGTGAAAAAACTCGCTAAAATACCTAATGCACAAGCTTTTCTCGTCGATCTTCTTCCACAAAGCTCACCAACGCTGCGCAAGGAACTATGCAATTTTTATATAAAACATAATGTAAACCAAGCGATTCCGATACTCATAGACCTGTTACAAATGGAAAATGGTGACAAAAATTTACTCATCGAAACATTGGGTGAACTAAATGCTCATGAGGCAGTAACGGCCATTTATAATGCCTCTAATGATAACGTCGCCGCCACAGCTTTGGCGAAAATATACAGCGAGAACACGATAGTTCCGCAATTTTTAGCTGATAGCGGTAAAGAATTCCAACAGCTGTTTTTGATGACCACGATCAATATCACACGTAAACGCGAGGTCAAACAAGAAATAGAAGAAAAGTGGTTACAATGGGAGCAAGATCCTCACATAGATTTGTCTAGTTACGTTGAAAAAATTTGCGGAGAATTGACCGTAAAAGACATTGCGATGAATGAAGAAACATGTCATGTGCAGTTTATGACACAGATCGAAAAAGAAATCGAATTTACCTCGACATCACTAATCGCCGTAGAAGGAACGATTGCTTTCAGCGTCCATCATAAACCAAAAGTTCAGTGGCAAAAGCAAGAAACTCTCAAATCTGTGCCGCTAGAATAAGAGCAGGTGAGTATAACATAAAGCAATAATTAACAGATAAGACGTGTTACGCCTCTCCCGTGGGAGAGGCATGAGAATTAAGGCTTTTAGTGAAACTAAAACCTTAAATTCGATGGTGAGGGCACCAACCTGAAAACGATACTCTTTTCTGGAATAGACCTCACACAGCGAAGCTAAAACTTTAAATTCGATGGTAAGGGCACCAATCTGAAGACGATCCCTTTCCAGTTAGACCACTAACTTGTATAAGCTGGCCAGCGTGGATTAATCACACAATCCGCTTCCATCAAACGAATCACCTCATCAGCAATCTGTTCACTTAAATCGAGGTGGGTGCTAAAGCCTACACAAGAAGCGTTGATTTCACCGAGGATGTATTTATCTTCACCATTTTCATCGTTGTCGAGAATAAAATCGAGTGTCCAAATGAGAGGTATGTCGTAACCACCAAGTTTTTCAAGAATGGTATTGAGGTTTGTTTTTACTTTACTAATTAAGGTAGGATACTGATCGGGGTTTTCATAGGTATATTTTGCTCCCGAAAACAATGTTGCAGAAAATGCGTCTGCGGTCTCGACAGGCTTTTTATGCACGACATATACAGGTTCGCGACGTAACATAAAAACACGGATTTCTCCTTCTTTGATACGCGGTAAAAACGGCATATCCAAAAGCAAACCGGAAGGACCATCTAGATACGTAACACAAAAGTCGATAAAATCACCGAGGTATTTTTCTTCAATATGGTTATCCTTTGCCTCTGTAAGCTTTACTTTTGTCTTGAGAGTTAAATTGCCTTTGTCGTCTTCAACTTTTTTGGCAATCTCTACTTTCCAAATGCCTTCCCCGGTAGAACCTCTGTTTTGTTTTAAAACACGGGGACCTGTCTTTAACATTAGGGGAAAACTAGCCTTAAATGCTTCAAAATCGTAGTAAGTTATCACATCATCGGGAACTAAATCGGTACCTTTTAACTTTTCGATCGCGTTTTTAGCCCCATAATTAATCATGGCATCTGGGTGAGGGAGAGCTTCCACATTTTGAGAAACAAGCTCTCTTAGCATTTGAAAATAACCGGTTTCGTCTGCCAAATTTCCCGGATTTACGCGACTAATATATGCACCTGCTTTGTCGACAACATAACGATATATCTCACCGCGTGCTTCATCACTATAAAATATAATTTCGGCTGACCATCCGCGTTTATTTAGAGAATCTATGATAGGTTTAGAATCGCTACGATATCCATAAGCACCTTTGTCGCTACCACCACGAACTTCAAAAATAACTACATGCTTTTTCAAAATTATATTCCTTAAATGAAAATGTTTATCCTGTAATTTTTTGATTTGTTTTTTGCAAAATCTGTACCCTTTGACATAAAAATATCGTTTACAGAATAAAAAATTTTTTCATTGGCCGAAAATCGTCGTTTTGTATGGAAATACATGTAATTTTTTAGATTGCTAGCTTTACATTCGTAAAGCTTTACAGTATTACTAACTTTTAACACTGTAAAGCGAAAATGATCATCCATTTTACACAAAACCACCAAGATGGATCACAAAGAATGAATGACTATTTCTCGGCGTTTTTCTTTTTGCGGAAAAAGATACCCGTTGTGGCAACATATAAGCCCAAAAAAATTAGCATCAAAGGCCCGATGACAAATTCTTTTATGTTTGCTGGTATCCCAAAGAAATTCACTAAATAAATAGCAATTGCCCCCGCAAAGATCAATCCCGTAACAAAGTAAAGAGTCAATAACACAATACGTCGAATGTCTACACCTGTGGTGAGTTCCATATCAGGCAAATCCTCTTTGGTATTCTCGGGAAGGTCTTTTTTGCTCAATAGGTGTTCTTTGAACAAATCTGGCAAAAACTCTTGTAATTTTTGTTCGTGTAGTGCCACCGTGTTGCGATTTTTGAAATAATTGTAAAACACTATGGGAAAAAACAAAACGCCAAAGACACCCGCAACAAAATAGTCTGCAGTGTAAAGCTCACGAAAGAAAAAAAGCATTGCCATCAAAAATCCCATATATAAAACATAACGAAATCCATATTTCTGGTAACGCAACTCGCAAATCAACGAGCATCCAAAATCTTTTGCGTTTGCGACACCTAAAACATACGGTTCAAATAAACAACGTTTTTGCGCATCATCAGGAAGGTAACCCACCTGAAAAGCATCTTCAGAAACATACCCACAAAACTCTGTGGCAGCGTCGCTTTCTCTTAGCAACTTCTTCATATTTTCTTCGTTGGGGTTGGCCAAGGCCAGCCATGTCTTTCCAGAAAACGCATCGATATTTGTTTGCATTGGATCATTTTTTGTATTGGCGTAAATGGTTTTCAACGCCATATCTGGATTCACATCTAATTCATATGACCATATTTTTGACATACTTTATCCTTTCTTTTAATAAAAATTTTTCCTAAGATTTTTTGAACCATTTTCCCTAATACACATTAAATTTGAAAAAAATATTCTTAGCTAGGAGATCTTATGGCCTGGGGCTTTTTAACGATTAGTGCGCTACTCATTATGTACACAATTGTTTTACAGGGAGCTTTTGTCTTATTGTGGCCCGCAGCAAGTTTTGCACTGGTGGGTATTTCTTACCTTACCACAACAACAAAGTGTTTTGGCAAAAAG
Organism: Candidatus Uabimicrobium amorphum; assembly: GCF_009002475.1. Lineage (GTDB taxonomy): Bacteria > Planctomycetota > Uabimicrobiia > Uabimicrobiales > Uabimicrobiaceae > Uabimicrobium > Uabimicrobium amorphum. Next base: position 5,662,267 of record NZ_AP019860.1, on the reverse strand, counting down.
GAAAACGGGCATCTGCACTGGATATCGCAATTTATACTACTTCCATACTTAGTTTGTTTATGGAGTTTGTGGCATATCATTCGCTTTTTTCAAAAAGAAAATCCCTATGATACGCTAAACAATCAAATTACCATAGGTAGGCGCTTATTCTTCCGTGAAATGCCATCAGACACACAAGTTGTAGTTGACCTAACATGTGAATTTAACGAAGACAAGCGCATCGTAGCAAACTACGAATACAAGTGCTTTCCGATTCTCGATTGTTGTCCGACACAGCAGCAGCCACTCATAGATTTTATCAAAGATCTCGCCTTATGCGACAAAAAGATATATATCCACTGTGCCCAAGGGCATGGCAGAACATCGATGATCACTTGTGTGTTGTTAGTTTTTCAAGAAAAGGTATCCTCCCCACAACAAGCCATGGAACAAATACAACAAAAACGTCCACGGGCAAACATGACTCGTCGCCAATGGCAGTTGGTCGAAAACTGTTGTTGTAGCATTGCGATTGATTAAAAGGATAGGATGTTTTTCGAAATGTCCTTTCAACAACTGCAAAACAATTTTACCTCTCTTAACTGTACCGACGCTATCTACTTTTTTGACCTCAAACAAAACCGAAAACCAATATCGTCATTGTAGACATTCGGTAGGCAACTATAACGGCATGCAGAGCGTAGGCTGTTAGGTGAATTTAACCAGCCACCACCACGTATAACCCGTTCAGAGCCATCAGGTGCTCTGAGAGAGTTTGTCGTCGTCACGTGATGGTGAGTATACCAATCCTCACACCACTCCCATACATTGCCGTGCATCCCATAAAGCCCCCAATCGTTGCACAGCAGTGCTTTCACCACTGCGGTTCTTTTTGCGTCGTAATGTACCTGATTCTGCGTAATCGTTTCTCCAAAACTAAACGCCGTTGTTGTACCGGCGCGGCACGCGTATTCCCATTGTGCTTCTGTCGGCAAGCACAATTCCCATTCGGGTACTTCATGATTCCATTTGCCGATAAACATACGACAATCATTCCAACTTACTCGCTCAACAGGACGACTCTTACCTTGAAATTTGCTAGGGTTTTTCTCCATAACAACCGTCCACAAATCTTGCGTGCATACTGTTTCCGCCAGCCAAAATCCTTTACTAAGTGTTACTTGGTGATGCTGTTCGTTGCCTAGTCTGTACTCTTCTGTGTTGGGAGATCCCATCATGAAAGTTCCCGGTCGTATCCAACGCATCACTTGTCGTACATTTTTGTAACAAATCGCCATCCACAACCCGTATTCATCGCGTCCCCAATCGCGAAAAGATCCACGGAAAGAACAGTTGTCAAACTCCGTATTTTGTAAATCTTCACCGTCTACATAGTCTAAATAAAAAGTGCACGCCATATATTTGGTGTGAGGTTTTACTTCTTGTAGTGATTTGCCTTTTATTATTTTCCTGTCCATTTTTTCTCCTAAGTACATCCACTATCTACTTTTTTGACCTTAGGCAAAACCGAAAACCAACCTCGCCAAAATTTTCATTGGGCCAGAACTTGTAGCGCGCTGCAGAACGAACGTTTCCAGATGAATCACTACAGCAACCACCACGCATGACCCGGTCAGTTCCGTCAGAAGGTCCCACAGGATCCATCACTACCGTACTGTCATATTCACCGTACCAATCCTCACACCACTCGCACACGTTTCCATGCATCTCGTACAGTCCCCAATCATTGCATGGCCGTGATTTGACTGCCGCAGTTCTTTTGAGATCATAGTTTACTTGATCCTTCGCGATGTTGTCCCCAAAACTAAAAGCCGTCGTTGTTCCCGCACGACAGGCGTATTCCCACTGTGCTTCTGTGGGAAAGCACAATTCCCATTCTACCATCTCACTGTTCCATTTGTTGATAAATGTCTGACAATCGTCCCAGTTCACATCGTCCGCAGGACAGTTGTCAACTGCAAAACTACTCCCACTCCATCCCGTAACAGCCTTCCATAACTCTTGTGTACATGCTGTTTCCGCCAGCCAAAATCCCTTGCTAATTATCACTTTGTGTTGTGTCTCATCTGCTTGCCGAGACATCTCCGTCGACGGAGACCCCATGATGAATGTTCCCGGCCGTATCCAGCGCATCACTTGCCTGATATTTTTGTAACTAATCGCCATCCACAATCCGTATGTATCGCGTCCCCAATCGCGAAACGCTCCACGAAAAGAGCAATTGTCAAACTCTGTTCCTTGTAAATCTTCACCATCGACATAGTCTAAATAGAAAGTGCACGCCATATATTTGGTGTGAGGTTGTACTTCTTGTAGTGATTTGCCTTTTACTATTTTTTTGTCTATCGCATGTTCCATTGAATTATCTTTCGTCATAGTAATCGTTTACGAAATTTGGTATTTTATTAAAAATAATATTTATGTCTGTCAGGAATGTATATGGATTATCGTAAACCACAAAATAATGCAAGTAAAAAACCGCGTATTGCCAACAACTCCGAAATGAAGCGGCCATTGCCACAGCAATTTCGGACAAGTATGTTTGCCAACGAACACGATCATTATCAAGCCATCCGAACAGGAGAACATTTTGGTCGTTATATCGTCCACGGAGAACTAGGACGTGGTGGGATGGGGATTGTTTACAAAGCTTTTGATCAAAAATTTCAGCGCTTTGTCGCTCTCAAAGTGATGATAGAAAAGGATCGTAACGAAATCAGACGATTTATGCGCGAGTCGGCAATCATGACGCAGTTAGACCACCCCAATATTGTACGTTTATACGATTTTGGCGACACACCACAACCCTATTTGACCATGGAATACATCGAGGGTTTTACACTAGAAGATCTCATTAAAACCAAAAAAGTTCCACCGGCATTTTTACTTGAAATGCTCATAAAAGTATGCGAAGCACTTTCGCAAGCGCATAGACAAAAAGTTTTACATCGTGATATCAAACCTTCCAATATTATGATTACGAACCAAGGTGAACCGAAGGTAATGGATTTTGGATTGGCGAAAGTTGCTACAGACAAACACCAGAGTATATCGATGGTTGGTGGAATTGTAGGAACTGTACTTTACATGTCGAAGGAGCAAATCAATGGTCATCCCACGCATCAAAGTGATATATATTCGCTTGGCGCAACAATGTACGAAGCCTTAACATACCAAACAGTCTACCAAGGCGATTCCTTTCATGAAATTTGTTTTCAAGTGATGCACAACGACCCGATCCCCCCGCGTCACATTAATCCCAGTATTTCTCCCTATTTTGAAGCCATATGCTTAAAGTGTATTGAAAAAAAACCACAGCGTCGTTATCAAAATTTCAAACAATTGGTACGCGAGTTACACAATTTTAAAAACAATAAACCCATTATGGCAAAAAAATACAATTCGTGGAACTTCTTTGTCAGTCTTACTAGGCGTTACAAAGCGGCTTTCATTAGTTTATTCATCATTATGAGTGTTCTATGTTGTTCTCTAGTTCTCGTTATTAATTATTCTATTGATGCAGACCGCGCCAGGATAAAAGCGGAAGAGCAAAAAAATCAAACTAGGAATTCACTAAACAAAGTCATGAAGGTTTTATATTATTCAATACGTGAGTACAAAGCACTGCAAGCAGATAAAAAATTTGCGCAGTTGTTTTCTGAAATCTTTGAAGATGTCGAAAGCTATGGTGAAGATCAGGATTGGGATTTTTTAAAAGCATATATGAGCTCACAAAGTGGCGATTTACAGCAAAGCATCCAGTACTATAACAAACTGTTGCAAGAAAATCCCAACAACTCAGAGGTGTATCACTATCGCGGTCTAATGCACTTCAACATGAAGCAGTACAAAAAAGCTTTACAGGATTTAGACAGAGTTATTCAAATAACCCCCAAAAACTTAGACGCCTATAACAACAGAGGACTCATTTACGAAAATCTTAAAGATTACACACAAGCGATTGCGAATTTCGATAAAATACTACAAATAAACCCCAACTATGCCATAGCTTACGAAAATCGCGCATCTGTCTATAGTAAATTACGAAAATACAACAAAGCTCTACAAGACATAAAAAAAGCCCTTCAGCTCAACCCTAATTTAGCAACCGCTTATGATAAAAGAGGTCTCATTCATCATAATTTAAGGAACTATTCCGCTGCTTTGCGTGCTTATAGTAAGGCCCTTTTAATTCAACCTAATTTTGCAGACGCTTATCACCATCGTGGACATACATACTACGATTTGCAGCAATTCGACAAGGCATTGATGGACTATAGCAAAGTAATCGAATTAAACCCCAAATTCCTAGATATCTACTATAATCGTGGAGCTGTTTATTATAGGTTACGTAGATACCAAGAAGCCATTGACGATTACAATAAAGTGCTTAGTATGGATGCACATTTTGCGGATGCATATGCCAATCGTGGACTAGTATATTATGACTTACAAGAATATCGCAAAGCGCTCGCAGACTATGAAAATGCCTTACAACTCGATCCACAAAACCCTTTTGTCTATGCAAATCGTGGGCTTCTTTATAACGCCATAAATCAGCCGCAAAAAGCTCTTACTGATTTAAACATGGCAATACAATTAAATCCTAAACTTGTGAATGTCTACAACACAAGAGGTATCGTTTATCGAATACTACACCAATACGAAAAATCACTGTCTGATTTCAACAGAGCAATACAAATGCAACCCACCTTGGTAGATGCGTACCGTAACCGCGCCCTTCTTTATCAAGAGATGAAGGACAAGCGTAAAGAGTTAGCCGATTGGAATAAGGTAATACAATTGAAACCAGACTTTCACAAGGCATACATAAACCGTGGAAATTTATACAACTCCATGCAAAAATACCAACAAGCTTTGCGCGATTATAGCCAAGCGATTAAACTGGGACCCAACGACGTGAAAGGCTACGTAAATCGCGGGCTGGTGTATTGTATTCTAAAACAATATAAAAACGCCATAAGAGATTTCGATAAATCGATTGCGGTTTCACCAACCTGGAGATCACATTACGGCTTACACCAATGCTACAAAGTATTAAATGATGAGGAAAAAGCGCAATATCACTTACAAAAGATGCAAGAACTAAAGAAATAGCACTATGGTGAATCTTGCTCATGAAAAAATGAGCTATTTTGTTGTTTAGCAAAATGCTTTATTGTTTGTCAGGAAAGTATATGGATCATCGTAAACAAAAAAATAATACCGGTAAAAACCCACATGTTGCTTATCGTGCTGAGACTATACGACCTTCGCCAACGAAAATCCCTAGCAACATGTCCACAAACGAACAAGAAAATTACCAAGTAATTCAGACAGGTCAACACTTTGGCCGTTATATTATCCACGGAGAGCTTGGCCGTGGTGGAATGGGAATTGTCTACAAGGCTTTCGATCAAAAATTTCAGCGTTTTGTCGCTCTCAAAGTCATGTTAGAAAAAGATCGCAATGAAATCAAAAGGTTTATGCGTGAAGCGGCAATCATGACCCAACTAGATCATCCCAATATCGTGCGTTTGTATGATTTTGGGGACGCACCGCAATCGTATTTGACCATGGAATACATAGACGGCTTTACATTAGAAGATCTTATTAGAGCCAAAAAAGTACCGCCGAAATTTTTGCTACAAGTGCTGATAAAAGTATGTGAAGCACTTTCTCATGCACATAGGCAAAAAGTTCTACACCGCGATATAAAACCTTCGAATATCATGATGACTCGCCAAGGGGAACCAAAGGTGATGGATTTTGGTTTGGCCAAAGTTTCCACAGACAAAAGCCAAAGCATGTCAATCCCCGGGGGATTCGTAGGAACCGTGCTATACATGTCCAGAGAACAACTCGACGGAAACCCCTCACAACAAAGTGATATATATTCTCTTGGTGTAACAATGTATGAGGCTTTGACGTATCAAACCCCTTACCAAGGAGATTCCTTTCACGAAATTTGTTTTCAAATAATACGCAACGATCCCATTCCACCGCGTCGCATGAATCCCAGCATTTCTCCTTATTTTGAAGCGGTGTGCTTAAAATGCCTTGACAAAAAGCCACAACGCCGCTACCAAAACTTCAAACAGTTGGCCCGCGAGCTGCGAAATTTACAAAGCAATCAACCCATTATTGCTAAAAAATATACCGCATGGAACTTTTTCGTCAGTCTCGCAAAGCGTTATAAAACAACGTTTATTAGTTTGGCAACCATTATAAGTATTTTGTGCTGTTCTTTGGTCATGGTCATCCACTATTCCATTGATGCGGATCGTGCTAGAGTAAGAGCGGAAAAACAATCCATTGATGCTGATCGCGCCCGAGTAAAAGCAGAAAAACAAAAGAACCAAATCAGACGCTCTCTAAACAAAGTCATGAGTGCATTAGACCGTTCGCTACAAAAGCACAAAGTTTTGCAAAACGATAAAGAATTCGCGCAATTGTTTTCAAAAATTTTTCAAGATGTCGAAGAATTTGGCGAAGATGAAAATTGGAGTTTTTTGAAAGCGTATGTAAGTTCACAAAGCGGCGACTTACAAAAAGGCATGCAATACTACAACGAACAGTTACAAACCAACCCCCAAGACCCAAAGGGGTATAATAATCGTGGAATACTTTATTGCAACTTAAAGCAATATAAAAAAGCCGTACAAGACTTCAACGCGGCCATTAAGATAAATCCAAAAAACTCTGAAACTTACAACAATAGAGGACTCGCTTACAAGGAACTCAAAGATTATACGCGAGCCATACAAGACTTCAACACTGCCATTGCGATAAATCCAAAAAACTTTGAAATCTACTACAATAGGGGACTTGTTTACAAAGATATTAAAGACTACACGCGAGCCTTCACTGATTTTGATAAAGTAATAAAAATAAATTCCCAATATGGAAAAGCCTATGAGAACCGTGCTCTCGTGTACGAAAATTTTAAAAACTACGAAAAAGCATTGCAAGATGCTAACGCAGCGATTCAGCTAAGGCCTAACTCAGAAACTGCCTACAATACAAGAGGTATTATTTATCAAGCTTTAAAAAACTATTCACTAGCCTTACGTGACTACAATAAAGCCCTGCAACTAAAACCTACATTTTGGTACGCTTACTACTGTCGAGGCGACCTATATCGCAATTGGCAACAATTCGATAAAGCTTTTGCCGACTATTCCCAAGTGATCAAATTAAACGACGATTACATGCAAGCGTACAGCAATCGCGGTAATATTTACTACATGTCTCAGAAATATCAAGAAGCCATATCTGATTACAGCCAAGCCATTCGTTTAGAACCTAACTTCGCCAACGCATATGCTGGTCGCGCACTTGTGTATTGTAATTTAAAAAAGTACAAAGAAGCCGAAGCAGACTTTAATAAAGCTTTACAAATTAACCCACGATTTTTTATCGTTTATATGAACCGAGGACTTGTATATTTATCTCTAGAAAAATATAAACCTGCGATAAAAGACTTTCAAAGTGCTACCGCTATTTCGCCTAACTGGAAGTCACATAAAGGACTCTACCAATGCTATCAAGCGTTAGGTAAATACAAGAAAGCGCAATATCACTTACGAAAAATGCAACAGTTAAAAAACAAGTAATTTGTCTTTTACCGGTACAATTCATTTAGAAAGCGGGAATACGTGAAAAATTTACCACTCCTAATCATCGTAGGCGTCATCGTAGTCGGTGGTGCATCTCTATTCATTTCGCAATCAAAAGCCACACAAATCGTCGACGATTTGTTTAGTGACAAACCATCAGGAGCTATACTACGATTAGCTTTACTCTCCGATCATGAGCAACTTGCGGTTACTGGGTTTTTATTACAAAGGTTTGAGGACCATTACCATGAGTACACTTCGCTCAGACTGACATTACAGATTAGAAAAAAGAATAAAATAAAAAATCTAGAGAAGTTGCAAAATGAATTATGGCAAAAAGAATTAGAGTGCACAGGAATCCTCGCCATTATAAAAAAATATATCGAAACTCCACGACGTATCGAATATGCCGAAAGATTTATCGGACTGCTCTCCGATAAGAAATATCGCGGTATTGCTTCTGATATATTAAAACAACTTCCGGAAAAAGAGACCGCAGCATATATTTATGAAGCTTATAAAAATGGTATCATACGTGTAGATGCGGCCTTTTATGCGACAAATAGTCACCAAGTAAAGGCCAAAATACTAAAGCGTCATGTGGATCGCGAAAAGTTTGGAGCCAAAGAAGTCGTCGATGATCTTCGCTCTAGCGGTCATCATCTATACCTACAAGCACTTCCCCACTACACTACAAGTGAGAAGGGAAAAATATTTGCCGTTCTTCGCCAAATTCCCTTTAGTGAAATTGGTCCCCATGAAGCGACATTACCTGCACTTGCACATACCGCGAAGCCAGACGAAATTCCATATATATTAACTTTGTTGGAAAAAGCTATTGAGGGTGATCCACAAGATTACAGCGACGACATTATGCGCACCGCCGCTATACTAAAAGACAAAGCCAAACCATTGTCGAAAAAACTCCAAGCCAAGATCAAAGAAATTCTCGCAGGTGATTCGTGGGACACCTACAGTGTAGAATTGGCGATGGCCCTTTTACACATTGTTCCTGATGATCCACAAGCTATTGAAGTAGTTGCCGGTGCAAAATCTCCGGAGTTACTCGATGATCTCCAGCAAGTATTTCTAAAGATAGTCGACCAAAACAAGCTGCTAACCGCTTTAGAAAAGGCTTTTAAAAAGCGCAAATCATTCGCGAATGAGCACTTTAAAAAACTCATGATCGAAAAACAATCACAAGTGTACTTTGATCATTTAATGGCAAACATAAGTACTCCCGATCACCCAAAACCATATATTTTAAATAGTAGCTTATGGGAAATTAGTAAATTTGCCAATAAACGTAAAGAAGTTGTGGCAAAATTTATCACTATTTTGCAAAGCGACAAATACCAAGACAGTGACAAACGCACAATTGTTTACATATTGGGTAAAGAAATGGCCCCAAACTCTTCTTCTGCGATCTCCATCATAAAAGAGCTTAAAGAAAAACACCAAGACAATGCACAGCTCTTGATGGCAGAATTTTGTGATTACGCGCTGCAAAACATCGAAGAGGTTCGTAAGTAATAAAACGCAAACGCCCACAACTCTTCGCGAAAGATGCATTAATATTATGTGGTGTTGCAATAGTGTGGTATATTTTATTGACTACATCACAAAACCATTAAGGAATATTTCATGCAACTTATCAATAACATTGCGGTATACCACAACTCCGAACCGCGCTTTATCGAGCTGCACAAAGGAGATTTAAGTCAAATCCCCGATAAAGACGCCGTGGACATATTGGTGGTTTCCTCTTTTCCTGGAGACTACAACGAAGTTCCGGGAACTTTAATTGGGGCACTGTCAGATCAAGGGGTATCTGTAGGAAAATTAGCAAAAGATAAAGAATCGGATCTTCGCGACACCTTTTCGTGCTGGTTATCGAAAGAAGTAGAGAACAAGGGTGTCAATTTCAAAAAAATCTTATGTTTTGAGCCTAGGAAGCGCGAACAACACGTCCCGGAAGTCATTGGAGACATCTTCCAAAGTCTTATCGCATTTTTGAGCAATAGCGAATCGCTACAGGATGTGGCAATGCCTTTAGTTGCCACAGGTAGTCAACGAGCTTCCAAAAACGAAATCCTCACAGCTCTTGTCGAAGCGGCGGCACACTGGCTTGGCATGGGCTTACCGGTAAAACGTATCAAAATTGCCATTTACAACCAATCAAGTGTTGACGAGGCAATGGATGTTTTCTCACAACTCAAAGAAAAATATCACCAACAAGCTCCTCTTAAGGAAAAATCAAAAGACGACAGCTATCAGTATGATATTTTCATTAGCTATTCGCATCAAAACACGGCAGAAGCCAACCACTTGGTATCTTTGCTAAAAGAGCTCGACGACAAATTGCGCATTTTTATCGACCGTAAGGAACTCGACGTGGGCTGCGCATGGCAACAACAAATCTATGATGCTCTAGATTCGTGCCGTAAGGTAGTGGCTCTTTATTCTACAGATTATCTCAATTCTAAGGTATGTAAAGAAGAATTCAATATTGCCCTGTATCGCGATCGCGATCGCGAAGAAAATGTGTTATTCCCCATATATCTTTACAGTGCCGCTTTGCCCACATATATGAAAGTTTTGCAATACATAGATTGTCGTGAGGGAGATCAAAATAAACTGCGCGTTGCCTGCAAAAAAATTATTAGTGACGAAAGTTCACAAAAACTCAGCGGCGTGACAACAACACAAAGCTCAAACAAAGATGATGTATATTCTTTGATTCGCGAACTGCAAGCACAAATGAGTACGACAACCGACAAGTTAAACGACATGCAACATAAATTGGACAAATTATACAAACGCGTTTTCGATAGTGAGTAGGAGAACTGACCAATGAAAATGATCGATTCGATCACAGTGTATCACAATTCACAACCACGGTACATTCAACTTTTTCATGGAGATCTGAGCGAAATCCCCAAAGAAGAAGATGTAGATATCTTAGTCGTTTCCGCTTTCCCTGGGATGTATGATCCATCAAAGGGAACTCTAATTGCTGCTCTCGAAGACAAAAACGTATCGGTAGGCGGACACGCGCTCAATAAGGCGGTAGATCTTCGCGAATCTTTTTCGTGTTGGATTTCCCAAGAGATCGATCAAGAGCGCTGCCCCGTAAATTTTAAAAGACTTCTGTGTTTCGAGCCATTAAAAATCCGTCAGCAAATCGCTGAAGTCATCGGAGATATCTTTCAGAGTATGATTGCGTTTTTAAGTAATGACAACGAGCTAAAAAATGTGGCAATGCCTCTAGTCTCTACAGGGAAACGTCGTGCAAAAGTATCACAAGTGCTAACGTCCTTAGTCGAAGCGGCCGCACACTGGCTGAGTATGGGCCTTCCTGTTGAACACCTTAAAATAACTGCTTTTACCGAAAAAGACATTCGCGAAGCCGATCGCATATTCCCTGAGTTGAAAAAGCGCTATGATCAATTTACCCAACCCAAAACAGCTTCAGACGTTTCGCACCATAAGTATGACATTTTTGTCAGTTATTCCCACCAAGACTCCGAACAGGCAAACAAAATCGTTTCTTTTTTGAAGGAACTCGATAGTGAGCTACAAATATTTATTGATCGTCGTGAGTTAAATGTCGGTTGTGCATGGCAGCAACAAATTTACGATGCGCTTGATTCTTGTCGCAAAGTAATTGCCGTCTATTCCGAAGATTATCTAAACTCAAAAGTATGTAAGGAAGAGTTCAATATTGCTTTGTACCGTGATCGCGATACCGAAGAAAACATATTGTTTCCCATTTATCTATACTCGGCCATGTTACCAACATATATGAAAGTGGTACAATATATTGATTGCCGCGAAGCCGATTCAGAAAAATTAAAAGACGCGTGTGCGGAAATTATCGCAGAGCTAAAGGGAAGTAAATTGCGTCAAGTGCGTAAACAAATTACATACAAAGACGAACAACGACGCGCCAACAGCGAAATTTTGGCGCTATTGAAAAATTTACAAACACAAGTTGATAAAACAAATGAACGTTTGCTACAATTAGAGAAGAAAGTGGCGGATATTTTGAAGGAAAAAAGTTAGATAAAAGCTAATATTTCACGGGGTACCCGTGAAATATTAGTTTGGTTCAATGAATTACTTCTTGTTGTATTTTACACTACAACCGTAAGATTTGGTACTTGCAGGAACTTCGCCTTTTTTGTCCATAACTGCATCTAGAGTCTGAGAAACAAAGTTTTGTGCTTTTGCAACGTCAGATGCTTTTGCAGAACGGATGCTGTCAATGGCACCCTTGTAAAGGAAGTTACCATCGGCACCAACAACAAACATATGAGGAGTTGTTTTTGCTCCATACGCTTTACCAACTTTGCCGTCAGCATCAATTAGGTAAGCGGTTGGTTTTGCACCAGCTTTTTCAACAGCTTTTTTTGCGTCAGCGGCAGACATGTGGCCTTGTTTTCCAGGAGCGGAAGAACAGATAGAAAGCCATACAACACCTTTTTTGGTGTATTTTTCTTGAAGATTTTGCATGTTCTTGCCTGAGTAGTGTTTTACAACAAAAGGACATCTGTAGTTTGTCCACTCAAGAACAACTACTTTGCCTTTGAAGTCAGATAAAGAGTGACTTTTACCATTTGCATCGGTTAAGGTAAATTCAGGTGCTTTTTCACCAGCAATCAACGCCACACTACAAACACACAATAACAGGATGATAAATTTTTTCATGTGTGTATTCCTTTCAAAATACTGTAGAGATGTAACTTTACAAATTCGCCAAAGTATACAGATTATTGGTGCATTGTAAAGTTAAATTTATGTTAATTTAGAACTACTATAAGTTTGCAGGTAAATAATGTGAAGTCAAGCAGTTTATTGCAAAAAATGGATATATTGTATAGCACAAAGTTGACAATAAGCACAAGTGATTGTGAGCAAAAACAATACGAAAAATTACACATCGCTATTCGCAAACGCATGCGCAAAGATTTTTCGTTGTTAGAGCGTGCGGTGAAAATTATCCAAGAAGAGGATATTGTCATTCGCCCACTGTATCCCATAAGCGATTATCATTGTTATTTGTTTTCGCTACTAAAGGTATGTTGCAAACAACACAATCTTGACCTGGAAGAGGTTCAGCGTTTAGAACCTATTGAAATAGAAATAAGAAACACGAAAGAAACCATTGTTGCCTATAGTTTACGCCGTGCCACTTTTGCCAAGAACTGTCACAAAAAGCCGTGGCGTTTGACTCACTTTAAAGGCGAATATCATACAATATATGACTACACTTCCTTCATTGCCGAAGAGTATATAGACCACTGCCTTAGATACTTTGCCCAACACAATAGCGACTTAATTCAATACTTGGTGGCAAAACACTGTGTCGCGGTGAACAAAAACAGTATAGAGGTACAACTTCCCATAGACACAAATTTTGCCGAAGATATGAAAAAGGTAATTCAGCGTTATTGGGGAGAGAGTTACAAAGCCCACTACACGCACCAAGTCAATAAGTATCGTGATATTTTTTATGGGCAGATAGGTGATGATTGGGACAAGTGGTTTGTATGCCAAGAAATCATACGTCACCTACAGTATGTGAAGGTAAAAAAACGCGTTGAAGAAGATCGCAGTAGTTATGCACGTGTTTTTGAAACCAAAAAAAATATTCTCAAAAAAACGATGGCAGTGATGAAAGACAATGCTTTTTTGAATTTTTATGGCTATGTAGAGCTAGACAATAGCACAGATCTCGAACGTTTTTTCATCTTAGAAAAGCATCTCATGGACTTCCACAATCGCTTTACCATTCCCGAGGCAAGAGATCATTCTTTACGAGTAAAAAAACTAGGGAAACACAGGGCCGATGGTTTGTATTTCCCCGGCGAAAAAGCCACTATTTTTGCCATTGACCACCCAGAATCATTTGCACATGAACTGGCACATCAAATTGACTACACTCATGGGGAAAATGAAACACTACTCAGTGAAGGTGCTTCATTTCGCCATATAATAGATGTTTACGTTGATTTAGTCACAACAAATATAGAAAAATTACCTTCGGGATCTGTCTTGAAAAAACGTTGGTTTAGTCGCCAAAAGTTTAACTGTGATTACTATTGCCAGAATACGGAAGTCTTCGCTAGGGCCTTTGAAATTTTTCTTTATCACGAAAAGATACGCAATCCACTAATAGATTGTCGTTTTACCGAAAAAACTTTATATCCTGATGACCCCTATTTTGTGAATATCCTCCGCGACTATATTTATTCTTCTGTTTGTCCGCTGATCTCTTTGCAATAGCGTTGAACTTTTTCAATCGCAGCAATAGAAGCATTTGCAAGAGCCACTTCCCCTAACTTGCGACTGATATCCACCCAATCATCTTCATCGTTGTAAAAGTCACCATACACTGCTGTGGCATCGACAGGAGCCATGGCACTTTCTTCCAAGCGAAAAGTGGTGACTGCCTTTCCAGATTCCACTTCGTAAATTGTGATCGACATCGAGAGGATACATTCTGCGGTTCTCGTACGAAAAGCGTTTCCCGTCAGTAAAAAAGATTTACCTTGCGACAAAGGAAACACGATCAAATTTGGTAAAAATAGTAACGTCATATCAAAAGGAATCGTCAATGCAGAAGTGGTGTTGCGCCCTAAGTCGCGAATGTGAAAGCGATTTACTTCTCCCACGATTAAGTAGTCACTTGTCTCTAGAGCTTTCTTCATCATTTTTTCTAGAGAATCTCCAATGAGTCGTGTCGGAGGACTGATAATTTCATTAAATTTTCCTGACTCTTGTAAAGTGTAAGACAAACGACTGCGAACGTCCCCCATCGGAATGCGAACCTCCTTCATTCCGGGAATAGGCTCAAAGTCCTTGATCATCTTACTATCCTCCGCGGCAACAAGTGGAGAATTTTGTTCTTTTCTCGGCCAGAAAGAAAAACGATTATCAATAAAAACTCCGACCGTAATCGTACTGTTGATTTTTTCACCGGTCTCTTTGGGTATTGTTTTTAATGTCGTCTTGGTAACGGGTGCATACTGGCATCCAGCAAAAAACACTACAAAAAACAACAGCAAATACTGCATTGTACTACCTCCCTATTCTGAAAACGCACAACGAAACCCCAGCCAATTCTTACGCGAAGACTTTGGTTCCATAAAATTCACTTGATCCCATAACATTCTCTTGAGATATTTGGGATTTAAAATAAAGTTTCCGCCTTTGCGCATCGCATTTTCTTTATCTTCATTTTGCACCCATTCGGAAACATTACTTGCCATGTCATGTATGCCAAAATAACTAGTGTCCACCGACCAACTTTTCACTTTTTTTATTTTTTTCGGCCATGAAACATTTCCATTCTCTCCCCACGGGTATTTGCGCAATTTATTTTTATTCCATAGCGCCGCAGCCACCCATTCCGCTTCGGAAGGCAAACGCTTTTTTTCAAATTGGCAATAACGTGTCACTTCGTCGTAACCAACAAAAACGACAGGCTTATTGCGCCACAGGTCTGTATTTTGAGGTTTCCACCTCAGTGGTGGTTGTGCTCCAGACCTCTGAATATACTGAGCATATTGACCGTTTGTCACCTCATTTTTATCGATGTAAAACGTTTTGAAATTTACGACGCGACCGTTTAGAGTTATTGTTCCCCCAGGAATCCGTACCATATTGCGCGGAACAAGAGCCCATTCACAACGCATTTTTTGCATATTTTTCGCCTGATCGTAGGCGACGACATATAAACTCTGCTTACCGTACTTTAGAGTTATACTTCCCATATAGTAACCACCTTGACTCCGCAATGGTACTTTTTTGTTTTGCTGGTAGACAAACGCTTTTGTTATCTTTAAAAAATCGCGAATTTCGATCTTAAGTTGTACAGAATTTCCGACCTGCTCTTCATAAAATATTTGCTCGCGGTTAGGATTTAATAATTTTACCACGGGAGGTTGACTATCAATCACAAAAGACAACACACGCCCAATTCTTTTTTTACCTTGTTTTACGTGAACAACTTGCGGAACAATTTTATACTTACCATCCGGCAAACGCATTTTACTGAAGAATTTGTTCTTCTTTACCGTGACACCTTGCTTTTTATACAAACGATTATTTTTTTGTATCAGTAGAAAAATTTTCATCTTCTCCGACAATTTTCCAGCGATCTTACCGTAAACAGCCACATCCGCTTTATTGAAGATGCGTTTTTTCATTTTTATCTGGATACGCGGCAAAACAACTTTGATCTTTTGTGGCGCTTTTTCCACATTTTTTGGTGTATCGTTTTTAGATTCTTTTGTTGTATCCGAGCTTTGCTCGGTCTTTTGCCCTTGCTCGGTCTTTTGCCCTTGCTCGGTCTTTTGACCTTGCTCGGTCTTTTGCCCTTGCTCGGTCTTTTGCCCTTGCTCGGTCTTTTGCCCTTGCTCGGTCTTTTGACCTTGCTCGGTCTTTTGCCCTTGCTCGGTCTTTTGACCTTGCTCGGTCTTTTGCCCTTGCTCGGTCTTTTGCCCTTGTTCAGTGTTTTGCCCTTGCTCAGAGCTTTGCCCTTGCTCAGAGCTTTGCCCTTGCTCAGAACTTTGCCCTTGCTCGTTCTTTTGCCCTTGTTCAGTGTTTTGCTTCGTTGTTTTAGAATCTGTTTTCATTGCGACTTGAGCATAATCCCAAAGTTTTTTTGTATAACCCAGGTGATGAGAATAAGCAATTCCGGCAAGAAAGGCCATAAAAATACTAAGAGCCATTACCTTACGGCGTACCGCCGATCTTTTATGATTATCGCGCAAAAAGTTTTCTAAATCTTCCACAAGTTCTTCCGCATTACCGTAACGCTTTTCACGGTCTTTGTGCATCAATTTGTTAACGATTTTTATTAATGCCGGCGGAATATCGGGATTTAAGGACTTAAGTGCGGGTGGTTTTTCCGAAATATGCTGTTTAAAAAGTGTTACGGTACTGCCAGAATCAAAAGGTAGTCGATCTGCAAGCATATAATAAAAAGTGACTCCCAAACTATATAAGTCACTTCGTGCATCTACATTGGAGGCTCCGTCCCATTGCTCGGGAGACATATACTGAGGTGTCCCCATAATTTGCCCTGCAACCGAAATTTTACTGCTGCTTAAATCACATGCTAGTCCAAAATCGGCCACCTTGACCTGTCCTTGGTGTGTCACCATGATATTGGAAGCTTTGATATCACGGTGCACAACTCCTTGATCATGGGCTGTTTGCAATCCTTTTGCCGCATCAATGATAATGGAACATGCTTTTTCAATGGAAAGTTTCTTTTTTTGGGTGAGCATTTCTTCTACGGTTAGGCCATCGACATATTCCATAATGTAAAAATAAACACCATTCTCGTATCCCGCGTCCAAGACCTGAACGACGTTTTGGTGATGGATTTTTGCGCATGCTTTGGCTTCGCGAATAAACCTCTCACGCAATTCCTGAGAAGAGGCCAAACTAGGAGGAAGTTCCTTTAAAACGACTGTTTTATCAAGTGTTTGATGGAAAGCCTTGTATACGCGTCCCATTGCTCCCTCGCTTATTTTTTCAACAACGCGGCAACGGCCGAATATACCACCAATAACGTCGGAACGTTGAAAACGAGAAGGTCCTTCTTCTTGCTCTCGTGTGGACGCCAGGGCGCTTCCCCCAACATGTGGCAAGGATTTAGGTTGTGTACTTTCCTTGGGAAAACCTTCAAGCTGACTACGAGGAGTTTGAGGATGAACAAACGTTTCGTCTGTTGCATTGATTGGGCGTTCACCAAAAGCTTGACGAATTTCGCTATCTGTGGGAATACAAACGGTGGGCGCCGTAGGTTCCTTCGTTGGTTTGGCACCCAAAACCATCGTAGCGTCTACACTATCCTCAAGGCTTGTTTCTTCAAAAAAATCGCCTTTTTCGCTTGCTTGCGAATCAAAAAAGGCCATCTCTTCTTCTTTAAATTCGATGGCAGACTCGCTAATTTGTTCATCAATATCCGACTCATCTTCGCTTGAATCACGTGTAAATTGCGAAGAGTCAAGAACCTCTGTTACACGGCTAGTCATTGCCTTATCGAAAAAATCGTCTGTATCTAATGGTAGAACCAAAGCTTCGTCAGCGCCACAGTTTTCACAATTTTGAAATCGTGTCATTACGTGGCCACAACGCGAACAACTCCATTTTTCCATTGTCCCCATCCCCCCGTTTTTGAAGAGTATTATTGTACAAATTTAATGATTTGGAGTTTGCGAAATATTATGAGAATTTTTGCAAAAAAACTGTACGATCTCGTTTTTAAGTATAGTCAATGCTGAGAATGTATGGGATCGTATTCAACCAAATACCGAATCTTAATAATTTATAAGTACGTGGTTTAGATTATAATAGTAAAAAATAAGCGATACAATAATTATTTTTTATTGCATTGTAATTAGATGTTTGCTAAGAATGCTGTAAAAATATCCCTAGAATCCACACAGCGAGATTTACATTATGAAACAATTACAAGAAGCCGCGAAAAATACCTTAGAGCACCTAAAACAACTACAAGTAGAAAATAGACGATGGATAGGTGAACTATCTCCCAGCGCACTATCTACCGCAACTGCCATTTGTGCACTAGCAATTGTTGATGCCAAGCAGCATAGTGCCTCCATCGCCCGTGGAGCGCAGTGGCTAGCCAACAACGTAAATGAAGATGGGGGATGGGGAGACACGCCACTGAGTTTGAGTAACATCAGTACAACATGTCTTGTATGGGCGGCTTTTTGTGCGGCCAAGCAGGAAGAAAATTACCCCGAACTCATGGCAAATGCGGAAAAATGGATCACCCATCATGCTGGTGGAATTTCCATGGAAAACATAGCCACCGCCATTCGCAAAAAATACGGGAAAGATAAAACGTTTGCCATACCTATTCTAACGATGTGTACCCTGAGTGGACGCTTTGGAAAAGACAGAAAATTGTGGAGGCGCATCATGCAACTCCCCTTTGAACTCGCCGCTTTACCGCATCAATTTTTCAGCTTCTTACAACTACCTGTCGTTAGCTATGCACTACCAGCGCTCATTGCCATTGGTCAAGTTCGCCATCATTTGTGCGCAACACGTAACCCGATTACCTACGTCTTACGTCGCCTCACCGTAAATAAAACACTGTCCAAACTACGTGATATCCAACCCACGACCGGTGGCTACTTAGAGGCAATCCCTTTGACAAGTTTTGTGGCGATGAGCTTGGCATCATACCTTTCACCGAAGCACCCTGGATACAAAGTTGTGGAAGAAGGCGTTAGATTTTTAGTCGAATCCTTGCGCGAAGATGGCAGCTGGCCTATTGATATTAACTTAACAGTGTGGGGTACGACACTGACGATAAATGCGGCGGCGATTTCTCACGAAAGTTTTGCCGATTTCCCCAACAAAGACAACACCTTAGAATGGATTCTACAACTACAACAAAAAAATATCCATCCCTTTACCAACGCGTTACCGGGAGGATGGGCATGGATTGATCTGTCGGGTGGAGTTCCGGATGCCGATGATACACCAGGAGCTTTGATTGCTTTGGCAAATTTAGCCCCCGAAAACAAACAGGTAATATCTGCGGCACAAAACGGTGTCGTTTGGCTGCTAGATTTACAAAATCGCGACGGTGGTATACCAACATTTTGTCGTGGATGGGGGGCCTTGCCTTTTGATCGCAGTACCCCAGATTTAACAGCACACACATTAAGCGCTTGGAGTAAATGGTATCCACATGTAGACAACGCCGTGCAAAAACGCATTCAAATCGCGATGAAAAAAGCCCTGCGTTATCTAGAAAAAAACTGGCGTAATGGTTGGATTCCTCTGTGGTTTGGCAATGAACATGCCCCACGTCAAGAAAATCCGGTTTACGGAACGGCACGTGTTCTTATCGCCCTACTTGATGTAAAAATCTACAACGTTGACAAACTCATTGCGCAAGCAAAAGACTATTTGCTACGTGCACAGAACGCAAATGGTGGTTGGGGGGGGGATTGTGAAGTTGTACCGTCTATTGAGGAGACAGCTCTAGCACTTCACGCTCTTGCTAAACTTGGTTGTATATCTAGCGACAACGAAACACAAAAGGCGATCCGCGATGGTGAAGCATGGCTTTTACAAGCGACAAAAAACGGAACACATTTTCCCGTAACGCCGATTGGCTTGTACTATGCAAGTTTATGGTACTATGAATTGCTTTACCCCATTGTATTTTCACTAGGTGCATGGCAGCAAATTCGCGAATATCGCAAAGCGAAACATTGACAAAGCCTCCATCTTCTCTAAATTCGGATCGGCAAAATAATTTTGCCGACTCCACCGTTCGAGCCACTCAAAAATGGATATAGTTTAGTAGTATGCTAAAATAGGGAACCACGTCGTTGTAAAAATTGTCGTTCTTCCTCTGTCGATTCACGTTGCAAAATGCTATTACGATGAGGGAAACGACCAAAACGTTTGATCACGTCGCGATGCGCACAGGCGTAATCATAAAAACCATACATTTGTTCGCGGATTTTTTCATTGGCATTGTCGGCCAATTTTTTATACAATTCCACACTCATTTCCTGTAATTCAAAAACCTCACTGTGTTGCAAAGGCATGTATAAAAATGCCTTCTCTAAAGTGAATAGATGTGGTGCGCAATCCAATACTTGCAAACACAAATCCACACAATACTCATCTTGTGCATATGCCTGAACATCATCGCGAAACAGATGACGCGAGAATTGGTCGAGAATAATAATCACCGCCACAACCCCCTGCGGATCATCGTACCAACTACCTAGTTTTTTATCACACGCATCTTTCCAAACCTCTGTAAAATTTTCGCGAATGTACATATCCACTTTTTCATCTTTGCGATACCAAATTTTTGCCTTGCGTGCAGGGAAATAATCGTCGTTTTTCAAATCACCAAACCAATAATCGAGTATTTCACGATAACTCATAACCAATCCGTTCTTCTACAATGTATAGAGAAAATTATGTCACACAAAATATATCGCCGTAATTTTATCGTTATCTCCGGCTGTTCTGGTGGTGGAAAGTCTACTCTGCTGTATGCTCTACAACAACAGGGCTTTTCCGTGATCAACGAACCAGGGCGCTTTATCGTTAAACAACAAATCAACACCTCGGCTGTTCCGTGGATTAATATACACGAATTTCTCCATTTAACGTTAGAAAAATCCATCTCTGATTTTTCAAGCACCTCTCCACACAAACTTACTTTTTTTGATCGCAGTATCATAGATACCATACATCCGCAAAGTCCAAACCTCAACAAGTTTAATAATGCTGCACAGAAATACCGCTACTGCCCTACAATATTTATAGTACCTCCGTGGCGTGAAATTTTCGTGAACGATGCAGAAAGACGTCATTCATTTTCTCAGGCTCAAAAAGAATATAATCGTTTAGTTGATTTATACCACAAATATCACTACACTATGATTTCTATTCCAAAAGTCTCCGTAGACGGCAGAGTACGATTTGTACTGGAGCGTCTAGAAGAGATGAGAATATCCCTCTAACTTCTTTAAGGACGAAACATTATGTCATTTACAAAGTTATGCCTAACTTTGTTGTTTGCTCTTAGTTGTGTTGTCGGCGCACAAGACTTTAACTTAGAGCAAAATTTAC
Organism: Candidatus Uabimicrobium amorphum; assembly: GCF_009002475.1. Lineage (GTDB taxonomy): Bacteria > Planctomycetota > Uabimicrobiia > Uabimicrobiales > Uabimicrobiaceae > Uabimicrobium > Uabimicrobium amorphum. The sequence continues at coordinate 5,640,989 of NZ_AP019860.1, read as the reverse complement.
CCGATTCTACACTACTCGTCGTCTCTGCACCTAATGCGAAAGCAGCCGTTGATGCGGTTATGGAGACAGGATATGCGCAACTTGTGTGTAGCGAAGGTATGCAACAAGTCATCCGTCCGGTGTGGGAATTATTACAACCCGAAATTTCTCCCATGATGCAACAGTTTAATGCCATTGTAGGAATGATGCCTCAAGATCTTCTACAAATGTTTCAAGGAGAAGTAAGTGTTGCTGTCGTCAATTTCGATCCTATGCAAAATCCACCGGTTATCGATGCCGTTATTTCTATATCGTTGGCGGGTAATTTTGACAAAGGAAAAGAAATCATATTCACGCATTTAAACAACTTTATGCCTGGTGCTCCTAAAATGGAAATCGAAGGCCAAGAGTTTGTCACCGTTCCGCAACTACCCATGCCAGTATATGGTGGTTTTATCGATAAGTCTTTTGTCATTGCCACAAGCGCAGAGAGACTTTCGTCATTAATGGCCAAAAAACCGCAAAAGACATTAATCGAAGATGCTTCTTATGCGAAAATCCGCAATCGTTCAAATGCCGCGTTGTCTCTAGTGCATATTAAGGTTCGCGATATTATCGAAAAAGTGATGCCCGGCGAGAGAAAACACCCTCTTGTAGATATGTTAGGTGTTCAAGACATTACCAGCTTGGGAGGAAGTGCCGGCATTCACGATGGTAATTTTCGTTATTCCTTTATCGTCGAAACAACGGACAACGAAAGAAAAGGTCTTTTTAACCTTGTTTCCGACCAACCCCTAAGTGAAGACTTATTCAAAGATATTCCTAAGACTTCGGTATACTACGAAGTAATGAGTTTTGATTTGATGAAGTTTTATATGCAAATAGAGCAGTTTGTCAACATGACCCCTGTTGCCCCTATGTGGCGGCAAATAAAGTCTCAAGTAGAACAGATGCTAGGAATATCTTTACAACAAGACCTTCTCGCTTGTTTTGGTAAAGAAGCTGCCATGTTTATCGATATGAGTGGTGGAATTGGTAGCACCATTACCATGGCAAAAATGTCAGATGGTGAACGTTTTGTTTCTACAGTAAAAAAAGTAGCAGAAACATTTCCCGACGTTGAACTGCGCACAACAACATACAAAGAACAAACCATCCACTATCTTCACTTAACAAAGCAAGTAAAACCAGCTGATGATGTACGTTCGGCGATTGCTTTTGTTGTCGCAACAGGTATGCGTTGTTTTTTTATCAAAGACAACAAAATGTATCTATCCAATAGTATTTTAAGTCTAAAGCGCTATCTACACGGTTCCCAAAAAGAAGCCAACGGTGTAGACGTTAAACTTGCGCAAGGTCAAACGGCATATGCATACATCGACACCACTCGCGGAGTTCGATACCTATATAATAACATCGCAAGCGCTGTAGAAAGCCTTACTCCTTTTGCCAACTTAATTCCTAAAAATCCTGTGGATTTTGATAGTGCTTCTCTACCTATTATCGAAGACTTTATCAAAGATGTACACCCTACAGTTACTTCGTTAACCAATAACAAAAACGAAATTATGTTAGAAATGGACGGAAGTATACTCGGAGGAATCTCTTCGGTGATTTATTTCAGTTTTTCCACCTCGTATCTCCTGGGAATTCAAGCAGCGATGCTATTGCCTGCTCTGAGTAATGTTTCGGAAAAAGCCAAAGAAGTGAAATCTAAATCTCATCTCAACCAAATTGGGATGTGTATAGAAATCTACTTATTGGACTTTGGCCGCAGTGTATACTATCCCGCTTCCATTGAAGAGTTATATTTAGAGCAACTTCTCGTAGACAACGAAGTCTACTTGTGTCCATTGGGAGATCCTGATGCCGCAAAACCTGGAATAGTAAATAGCTCTTTCCGCACACACTACAAATGGCTATTCCACCAACGCCTTGGTATTCGCAATACGACAGAAACAATTGTCGCTTACAGCGATGAGCTTCCTGACACAGTCATCATCCTTTACCAAGATGGACATGTCGACCACATCAGAGGAAATGACTATATTGATGAAGTTTTCAACAAACAAATACAAAGACTCAAAGAAGTGGGAGTAGAGGCGACACGTGAAGAAGGTATTGTTAGCATTCGTTGTAAGTCACCTGAAATCTCCGAGCAAGACAAGCAATCGGTCTTAGACGCGATCAAAAACAACGACGTATATACAATAAAAAACATGGGTACTGCTGCTCTTCCCGTATTGAAAGAAGCTCTAAACGCACAACCATCACCTGCCGAACGATCTACCATTAACTGGGCGATCATGGTGATAGAAGCTCGTTGTATGGACTACTAAGCCCAAAATTTTTCATTCCCACGTGCGCTTTGCACGTGGGCGTCTTCCGAAAGAATTCTTTATGAAAACACAAAAAAACAAACCTCTTTTGCGTTTTTTGCGTTACTCTAGTCGCCAAAAACGCCAGATATACCTTGCGAGTTTTTTTTCGGTCATCAACAAAATATTTGATATTGCTCCGCCATTTCTCATCGGTGCTGCTGTTGACATTGTGGTCAAAAAACAAAATTCGATGATCGCGCAGTTGGGATTTATCGCCCAAGAAACACAACTCATTTTTTTAGCTGTTGTTACGGTTGTTGTTTGGGCACTTGAATCCATCACCGAATATGCAGAGAAAATCTATTGGCGTAATATAGCACAAAACGTGCAGCATTCCATGCGTATAGACGCGTGGCGGCACATTCAAAACCTAGATATGTCTTTTTTTGAAAAATACAGTAGCGGCAGAATTATGTCGATTATTAACGATGATGTCAATCAATTGGAACGCTTTCTCGATGTAGGTGCCAACTCACTCATTCAAATCGCCACTACCGTTGTGATTGTTGGTGGTACGTACTTCTATATTTCGCCAAAAATTGCATTCTTCACCATGCTACCGACTCCGTTTATCCTAATAGGCGCCTTCTATTTCCAAAATAAACTTGCCCCGCGTTATGCCGACATACGCGAAAAAGTCACGGGAATAAACGAGCGCTTGACAAATTCTCTTGGTGGAATTACCACCATCAAAAGCTACACCACCGAAAATTGGGAAGTAGAACAATTTCGCAACGATTCGGAATCTTATCAAGAATCGAACAAACAAGCCATTCGTTTTAGCTCTGCTTTTGTTCCGGTAATTCGCATTTTTATCCTCATCGGCTTTACATCGGTCATGCTTCTGGGAGGGTGGCAAACAATTAAGGGAACAATGGAGGTCGGCGTCTACAGTGTACTTATTTTTCTAACCCAAAGACTATTGTGGCCGTTAACCGGCCTTGCACAAATAGTGGATTTATATGAAAGAGCCATGGCCTCAACAACGCGCATTCTCAATTTACTCGATGAAAAATCACAAGTCACCTCACCACCCAATGCGCGCGTTATTGATATTTCGCATGGTGACGGTAAGGTGGAATTTCGCAATTTAAACTTTGCTTATGAAGACAAAAAAGTTTTAGACAACGTAAACATTTGTGCAGAAGCAGGACAAAGCATTGGGATTATAGGTCCCAAAGGCTCGGGCAAAACAACGCTAATGAAATTGCTACTGCGCTTTTATGATTTTTCCGAGGGTGATATACAAATAGATGGTGTTTCCATTAAGGATTTCGATCTGCAAAGTTTGCGTAGAAACATTGGTCTTGTTAGTCAAGATGTATTTTTATTCCAAGGAACCATCAAAGATAACATCGCTTATGGTACGCCAAACGCCACAATGCAAGAAATAAAAAAAGCCGCGGAAATTGCGGGAATTGACTCTTTTATTGACACGCTTACCCAAGGATATGACACAATCGTCGGAGAGAGAGGACAAAAACTTTCCGGTGGACAACGTCAATGCATCTCCATCGCGCGCGCCATCGTCAAAAATCCTCCGATTTTGATACTCGACGAAGCCACGTCTGCTGTGGACAATGAAACCGAAGCCATCATCCAAAAATCTTTAGAAGAAATTTCACGCAACCGCACCATGATCATGATCGCTCACCGTTTGTCAACCGTGCGCAATGCCAACTGTATTTTCGTCATGGACAATGGCAAGGTAGCGGAAAGCGGCACACACGAAGAACTGCTCAATAACAAGCAGTTCTATTCACGCGCTTGGAGAGTGCAAACTGGAGAGCGTTGATTTAGTTAAAATAAGATAAGAGGTTCATTTTACGATTGGTGCCCTCACCATCGTCTTGTAGATTTCAGCTACGCTGAAAGCAACAAGCCTTATGCCTCTCCCACAGGGAGAGGCGTAACACGTCTGAATGTGCTTCCATTCGTTTTATATTATACGATCGGAGTAAGACTCAAAATTATTTTGGCTCGCAAATCACAGTGAATTTTGTTTTTTACAAAAGAGAAGCATTACACCTCTCCTGTGGGAGAGGTATGAGAATAGCAGATTTTAGCGTAGCTAACAACTGCTATTCGATGGTGAGGGCATCGCACAATAGAATATTTATACACCTAATAAATACACAACAAAAGGAGAAAGAAAGACATGATTCGCGTCGGAGTTATACAAATAAACACCGCTTCCTCCAAGGAAGAAAATTTACAAAAAATAGATATGTATGTTGCCCAAGCAGCTAAAGAAAACTGTCATCTTGTGGCATTTCCCGAGCTATTCAACTGCATGGTAAAAAAAGATTTAATGAAGGAAAACTCTGAAGATCAGCATGGGCCTACTTGTTTGCACTTACAAGAACTCGCCAAAAAATACTCCCTGTATATTCTCGGGGGAAGCATGTTATACATTAACGATTCCTTAGATCTTCCACAAAATCGCTCGTTCTTTTATGGTCCACAAGGAGATCTCCTTGCTAACTACGCGAAGATACATTTATTTGATATAGATATACCAGGAAAAGTCACACACTATGAATCGCAAAGAATCACTCCAGGGGATGAAGTGGTTAGCGTTGAAACACCACTAGGGCACATAGGGCTTTCTATTTGTTACGACTTACGTTTTCCTGAATTATTTTCTCGTTTACGTAATAAAGGCGCACAAATAATTATGCTTCCAGCGGCTTTTACATACCAAACGGGAAAAAGTCATTGGGATATACTCATTCGTGCACGTGCCATTGAAACACAAACTTTTGTCATTGCTCCCAATCAGTGTGGAAAATTACCTATTGGTATCGAAGCGTATGGTCACAGTATGATTTGCGATCCATGGGGAAACGTTTTAGCACAGGCCGGGGAAGATGAGGGAATTATTTTTGCAGATTTAGATATGGATTATTTACAAAAAGTACGTAGTGAAATGCCGGTGTGGAATCACAAGAGATTGAACTAACTCTTAGCGGAAAACATCATTGAAAATGCGAATCACTTCACCTTCGGTGTAAACTTCTAACAATTGCTCTAAGGCATTTGTTTCTAAAAATCCTTTTGCCAGTTGCTTATAAACTTTCAGATATAGTTTGTCATCATAAGGAGGAGCAGCCATCGGAATAAAAATTTGAATGGGCTGTTCTTCCTCATCCATTACAATCCCTTCTGAGACGCGCAAGAATCCCATGACAAAATTTTTGGCCTGCAAACTGCGAACATGAGGTATGGCAATACCACTGCCGACAATGCTCGTCGATCTGCGTTCGCGGTTGATAAGTTCTACCGAAAGTTTACTCAAATTTTGAATCTTGCCAGAGTTATATAGTAATTGGGCGTTTTCTTTGATGATGTTTTCGCGATAGAGCAACATATCTTTTTTGGATATGTCTTCTTCGTCATCTATCTCAGGAGGTTCTGAGTTTGGCTCCAAGCGTATACTCTTTGGCGATAAAAAACGTGCGAGATTCATAGCAAATTCCTTTTGACTTTAGGAGATCTCTGATCTACCCAACGGGTAGATCGAGTCTCGCTTACTTCTTCTTGGAAAACTTGCCTAGCTTTTTGGGCTGTGAAGATGACGATTGAAACATCTTGTCTACCGTCTTTAGTACCAAAGCTGCAATAGATTTTAGAGTAGGAAATACACCTTCACCAGTAATTGCGACAGCTTCAAAACTCTTTAATTTTCCATCGGGATTTAGTTCTTTTTCCAATTCTTCTACAGTGAAAATATTGTCTAAGTCTCTTTTGTTATACTGTAAAACAAGAGGCGTTTCATCTATCGAAATATTATGTGTTGCAAGGTTTTCTTTTAGGTTGTTTAAAGACTCGATATTATCGGCCATTTTATCACGTTGGCTATCAGCAACAAAAACTAAACCATCAACTCTTTTAAGTACCAACTTACGCGTTGCGTTGTAAAATGGCTGCCCAGGAACAGTAAATAGACGCAATTTAGTTTTCAATCCACCAATACGTCCTAAATCTAAAGGCATAAAATCGAAAAATAAGGTTCGATCTTGCTGAGTTGCAACAGAAGTTAACTGTCCTTTGTGGGTTTCAGGGGCTTTTTGGTGTATTACTTCTAAATTTGTGGTCTTTCCAGATAATCCAGGTCCATAAAAAACTATCTTTAAACTAATTTCACCACTAGCATAGTTAATTTCCACAATTCTTCACTTTCTATAAAATTACTATAAAACAAAATCTTATTTATTGAACTTCCAAGTTTCAGGAAAGCGATACGAGTTTATAGGATGTAGTTTTATATTTAGGTTCTTATTATATGCGACATGGCTATCCAATTGCCATAAAAAAATAAAAGGCGTCTCTTTATGGATAAAGGCATGTATTTGATGCCCAATTCCTTGGATTGCCCATGGGTTTAGAGTGCTGTGCAATTCATGTAACAACTCTGCCAACTGCGAATTTTGATAAATATCACTATTTTTACCCATTTCGTAAAGAGAAAATAGCTGTATTAGATCTGTTGTATTACTAAAAGTATAATAAGAGTAACTGATGTCGCGTTGTTCACTAGACAATAAAACCGTTGTTTTAAAACCCGCTTTTTCAAAATGATTTGCAATGAGCTCCACAGCTTCACGATGATTTTCTTCCGTGTAACTAAGTTCCAACTCCACAGGAGTCCCATTTTTTTGCCAATACTTTTTTTGCGTAAAGCCTTTTTTACTCATGATATTTTGCAAAGAGCTTTTCGCATCTCTCTCATCAAAATCCCATCCGGCAATATCTTTGTTATAAAACCACGATTGGTGTGGGAAAGGACCGCTGATAATATTATTTTTCTTTACAGCAAAGCAGCGCTGCACAATTTTTGTGCGATCAAGACTTTGTAAAAGCGCTCGCCGTAAATTTGCATTAGAAAACAATTCGCGATAGCGGTGTTTACGAGTGTAGTTAAAAGTTAGAAAATGTAAATTGTATTGCGAATTTGGCTCATATGCTATTTTGTCACTTTTTTGGGTATAAACGCTTGGTATAACATGTATTTTTTTACGTAGAAGATCTTGCATCGCTTGTGTACGAGAGCCATATATCCGAAAAAATACTTTATCGAAATACGGCCTTTTACGGTATGTAAAGTACTCACTGCGCACTAACTGAACTTCATTACTCCCCAAACCTTTTACATACTTAAAAGGTCCGCAACCAACGGGGTTCTTTGCAAAAGGGGACTGTTTTGACAATATACTCTGGCGCAAAATATGCTGCGGAAGTATTTTGAAAGTAAAAAGTGCCAAGGGCTCATAGAAAGGTTGGGTAAGAGTGATGGTAATCGTTTTCGGATTGACAAAAGTTACGTCTTCAATAAAAGCGGCGAGAACAGGTTGAAAATTTACACTTTGTGGGTTTAAAAGTACTTCAATGGTAAACTGAATATCGCGCGCTGTTAGTAAAGAGCCATCTTGCCACCTAACAGTATGTAGCAAAAAAGTGTACGACAAACTATCAGGGGAAACATCGACTTCCTGCGCAATGGACAGTGTATAACGACGATCTTGTTCCTGGACCACAAGGCTATCGAATATAAACTGGCATATTCGATTTTCCGTAGATGTTCCATTCATTCTAGGAATAAGCGTTTGTACCTTGTGAAAGTCTCCACAGTACAAAGAGCGATTTTCCTTAGCCATCAGACTCATCAAACACAAGAGAACAATCGCACAGTATTTTGTATTTTGTGTAAATGACATATCTTCTTGTTTCTACTTAAACCAAACTATGAGGTGTAATTTTCACCATTCCTGGACTATTTTCTACGCCATCGATTTGTATTTTGGTATCGCTAAACGTCTCGATAATTTTTGCATTCGTCAACAAATGTTGCGTTATTTTTGAAACGGTAAACTGAGAAGGTGCTGCCGCAAATGACAACGGTAGCAAAATTTGGTCGGCGAGATGTTCATCTACCGCCGATTTACTCTTCCAGTAGCTAACGAAAGTCTTTCCTAAAATTTCAGCGACTTTTTCCGCAGGCCGACCTTGTTTACCCATCTCTGAAAAACTCACTGTCAAACCGTTTTTCAATTCACAATGAAGTAGTAAACAGTTACCAATTCCAACAGATGGATGATTGACAACTACACTATCTATCTTTCCTGGTATGCTATTTTTTTTCAAGTAATGCTTCAGCGACTCTATCTCTCGTGCGGCAACATGCTCTGGCAATTTTGAAGAGACAACACAAATGGTTATTCTCTTTATCGAAGGTCTTTCCATAAAATCGACAGGTTTAATGGCTGTATGAGGAGAAATTTTAGCTTGAAAATGCCCTTGGCCCTTGGGAAAAAAACCCGCTTTGTTTATGCTGATATCCACCTCATTCATCACTGTTTTTATAAAGTTTCCCCACGAAGTCTGCAAAAATTCAAACACCGGAGAAAATGGGACATGAGTTCCCCCTTTGATGTCGACAATAGAAGGACTAGTGGCAAATGATAACGGTAAGTGAATGGTTTGTAGTACTAAAGAAGTGGCACCTGCTGTTTGTACGTCAAAAAAGTAATTACCTGGAACACAATTTCCTGGGGAGAAACTCATTTGCGTTGAGTGAAGTTCATTACCAGATACAGAGGCTTGAGAGACATGTGCTGCTGCTTTTATTGCGGTTAAATGCTGAGCTTTTAGTCCTGGTTTGCGACGATTGGCGCGAATATTTTTTATGGTAAAGGGCTTTTTACACAAAATAGAAAGCGTAAGAGAACTACGCAACACCTGCCCTCCGCCTTCTCCGAAGGATCCATCTATTTCAAGCATACGATCTCCTAAAGATTTTCATCGGTACTTACGGCATTTCGCCCTTTGCGTTTTGATTCATACAAAGCTTCATCCGCGCTTTTCATGATTTCTTCAAATTTATTTTTAATACCTTTTTTTCCGTGGCTACTACCCACACCGATACTAACAGATAATTTTCTGCCTATGTTTAAGTGCGAACAATCGTGATCTTGAACGCTCGCTCTGAGTCTTTCTGCTATTTCACAAGCATTTTTCACATCGGTATTCGGCAATCCAATAACAATTTCATCCCCTCCATAACGCATCGCTAAGTCTTCTTTGCGTATCGAATTTTTTACGATGTCGGAAAGAGCTTTTAGTATTTCGTCGCCTATATCATGTCCAAAATTATCATTGATTCCTTTGAAATAATCTAGATCAAGAATAATTAGCGAAAAGCAGCGACCAGTGGCGACCATCTCTTCATACATTTTTGGCAAGGCATCCATAAAAAACCGTTTTGACAACAGTTTTGTCAGTGGGTCTACTTCTGACTCTTCGGCTTTATTGATAATTTCCTCATAGAATTTAGCAACAATACCATCTTGTATTTCAAATAGAAGAACCGAGCTACCAATAAAAATTTTATCGCCGGGACTTAATTCTTCAATGTCAATTTCTCTGCCGTTTAGCATTGTTTTATTTGTGCTGCCCAAGTCTTTTAATTTGACAATTCTTTCATTTTCCACCCACTCTGTCCATACGATAGCGTGTGCACGCGATACAGAGGAATCGTCAATCATAATGTCACAATCATCATTGCGTCCAATAACATATTGGTGATCTTCGCCTACCTGAATGCGGCTTCCTGCATTTTTCCCCTTAATGACAGTTATAGTTGGAACACAAGCCCTCTGAGCTTCGCGCAAAGAAGCTAAATCTATTTTTATAGGCATTGTTTTTCGGTAACGTTCGTTATCCATCTTGCGACCTCATGGTAGAGAGTAACCATACCGGATTTGGTGAAACAGTAAATAGGACATCATTATACACTACGCTAAGCTTACAGAGAAGCTTATTTATCTCGTTTTTTTTATGAATATATCCCCAAGCGTTTATTTTACACGTACTTCGCCATGTATTGTGAAATAATTTACTTGCTTGTAGTTGATCATAAATAGCATCATTCCCATCATGTACCACTTCGACTTGAACAACCGGTAAATAACCCTGTTCATCTTCTATTGTTTTCAATGTAACAATATCATCAACAATCGCACCGTCCTCTCGTAACCAATCGAGTTGTTTGCGATCAATTCCAATAGAGCCTGTCAGGTCTAAACCGCGAACATAGGCGCTATATTTTTTGTTTTCCCCTTCCGGGTAAAAACGTGTATTTAGCAAATAGGCTTTTTTCATCGATACATTTTCCAAGTGTGCTTTGAGAAAACTGGCTCCTTCGCAATCGCAATAATCGAGGTTTGCCACTTCTTTTCCTCCCTCTGAAAATTTTGCCTCGCGAAAGATACTCAATGAAAAATTTGCTTTACGCATGTCGGCATTTAAAAACGATGCGCGAGCAAAGTTAATACCACGTAACTGTGCACAACGATTTTTTTCACAAAAAACGCCAGAATTAAAATCTTTTTGTTCCCACTTTACCTTTGCAGCAACTATGTGGGAAAAATTTTTTCGTTGGTGCGCGTCTTCAATAAACGCACTTTGCTCTTCTGTCGCTATTTTTTGCAATGAACTCACATTGCCATTTTCATCCACATCTAAGATCTCACACAAAAAAGGCGAAAAGCGTTCTTTATGTTCTATACGTGCCACATTGTGATATCCGGCATACTTTTCCCAAGTTCCTAAACACTCGTCAAGGCTTTTTATCGAAAACTCGATTTCTCGCAGCCACTTGAGCGATTTGTAAAAATAACGCTCTGCCCCTGCCACCAGACGTAAAGGCCCGCCATTTTTATATGGCAGTGGCTTGCCATTCAAACATCCAGAAACAATGACATCTTGTGCCGTACGACAATACTCATAATCAAGTGCTGTACAATGTTTTTCCGTTTCAGGTCCACAGCTTCCAGGGGCATAGCTGGTGAAAATAACTGTTTGCACTTGCGACTCTGGGTTCACGAGTGCAATGATCTCTTGTAGAGACACCCCCATAAAAATCGCAGGTTTCTTACCATAAATTTTTCCTGCGGACACACACTCAATTGCGATAGGAACTTCACAAGTGGGTAAAGACCATAGTTTTGCTAAGTCTAAAATCTGTGGATAGCGAACACTACCGCCAATTTTTACTTTCCACTCTAATGTCGCTTTGAGTAGATTACTGTTGTGACCAGCACCACTATCTCCCACGACTTTTAATTGTTTTTCATCCATTGTTCTTCAGAACCAAGTGTAAGGTATTATTGTTGTTGTGCAAAGCTTCTTTCGCCATTTTATAAGAAAAATTGCACAAAGCCATCACCACCGCCGTTTTCACTTCCCAATTTGCTTTTTCGAGTGTGTCACGGGCATAATCCTCATCAGAATTTTTTACAATTTGCATAAAGATGCGCTTTGCACGTTTGTGCAATTTTGCGTTACTGGCATGTAAATCGACCATTAAATTTTCGTACACTTTTCCCAGACGCACCATTGACACGGTAGTAATCATGTTGAGAATAAGTTTTGTTGCCGTTCCGGCTTTCAATCGTGTAGAGCCGCTGAGAATTTCAGCCCCCACAACAGCACAGACTAGATGTGTTACATACGATGGTTTTTCCAATGTGATACAGGTCACAAGTCCTGTATGTGCGCCAAGCTGCTTAGCTTCTTTTAAGGCTCCGTGGACAAAAGGAGTACGTCCACTTGCGGCAATTCCTACCACGATATCGTCCTTTGTAATCTGCCGCTTTGTAATAGAAATTCCCCCCTGCTCCTCTGAATCTTCGGCTCCTTCGACAGCTTTCTGCAAGGCAACGTCTCCTCCTGCGATAATTCCTTGCACCATCTCATGTGGTGCGCGAAATGTGGGCGGACATTCGCTGGCATCGAGAACTCCCAAACGTCCACTAGTTCCCGCACCTACATAAAATAATCGACCGCCTTTGGTGAAACACTGTACAGTTTGTTCAATAAGATCTTCCAGGCTTTTTTGGCAATTTTTTAACGCTGCAATCACATGATATTCTTCTGCAATCATCAGGTCAGTTATTTGCGAAATTGTCATGGTGTGCAAATTTTTCGAGGCCTCTAATCGTTGCTCTGTTTCCGGCAGTTTCTCATTTGCCTGCATGGTATATCGCTCCTAGAATCAATTCTCTATCCGCCCCAGTGGCTTGTGGGATATGATTATTGCGCCCTATATATGCGCGGTGTCCGAGTATCGCAAATGCCAAAGCCTCTTTCGCATCCTCGGTAATACCATAATCATTGATCGGGGTAAATTGCCATAAAGGTAACCTATTGTACAAAGAGTTCATCAGAGTCTCATTGTGTTTTCCACCACCACTCACAATAATTTTTCCGGGTTTGGGACAATGCTCATTTATAGCTTCGGAGATGCTTGCGGCAGAAAGTTCTGTCGCAAGTGCAATGCGATCTTCGACACTCATATGTGAAGTATTTTCCAAAAAATAATCCACAAAATTTGCTCCAAAATCGGCACGTCCTGTCGACTTGGGTATTGGCAAACCAAAATAACGATGTGTAAGTAAACGCTGTAAAATAGTGGTATCAATTTTACCTTGTGCAGCAAGTTCACCATTGGCATCATACTTACGATTGCATAATTTTTGCACAAGAGCATTGATTACCATATTGCCTGGTCCGGTGTCAAATGCAATCAATTGTTGGTCAGCACTTATGTAAGTAATATTTGCAATACCACCAATATTTAGAAGTGCAACAGGAGCCACGTCAGCAAATAAGAGCGAATCCACAAACGGCACTAAAGGTGCACCTTGCCCCCCTGCCCCCATATCTTGCGAACGAAAGTCACAAACAACACTTGTTTTTGTGAGTGATGACAATATACCTCCACAACCCAGTTGTAATGTGGCGCAGTGTTGTGGTAAGTGGCGAATGGTTTGCCCGGAAAAGGATATCAGATCAATATGCTGAGAGGTAAATTCGTCAATAGATTTCGCAACAAAACGCGTATATGCCGTGTTTAACTTCATGAAGAAGTCGATTGCCATTTGAGTTTCGCTGACAACTTTGCATAAATCACCGTGTAAACTTTCCGAAAACTCCACTGTGGAAAAATCGATGATTTCATAGCGCTGTTGTTGGTAACGTACAAGTGCTAAGTCCAAACCATCCAGGGAGGTTCCCGACATGGTTCCCACAATATAGAATGGTGCGTTTTGTGCCATGGTAAATGAATTCTATTTTAAAACCTTAAGCTAAAAAATTTGTGCCCGTCCCCTAACGATTACGGCATACATGCCAAGCTAAGCGTGAAAGCTTTCTCAATAAAGACTAGCAAGTCCATGTCATTCCCGCGTAAGCGGGAAACCAGCAATGTAAAGTCGACTTGTAAACGCTAGATCCCTGCTTTTGCAGGGATGACACTATAAGGGTTTATATTTTAAGACAGCTACGGTGACTAGCCCACATTAATTACTAATAAACAATATCAAGTAATAATACCCTATAGGAGCTGTTAATAGTAAACTGTCAATAAGATCTAACAAACCACCAAATTCTGGTATAAGAGTATTTGAATCTTTTACGTCGCATCGCCTTTTAATGAGAGATTCTACAAAGTCTCCCAGCAACGAAAGAATCGCCATTAAACACGCAAAAATAATCGTGTGTGTCAGCGTAAGTGATTCGCGAATGACAGAAATATTTTCGCGAAATAAATAGGCAACACCTACCGCGAGAATGATTCCACCGATTGCCCCTTCGTACGATTTATTTGGACTAATACCACGAACAATTTTATGTTTTCCAAAGGCTTTTCCAACAAGGTAACCACCAATATCCATACTTTTTGATACAAAAATCAAAAATACTAGATAGTATAAACCATCGAGGTTATGTTGTAACTCACTGCCGATATTGCGTATTCGTAGCACAAAACTAAATAAAAAATAAACATACACAAGGCCAAAAACTGTTATCGCGCAATTCTCCAGAGCGTTTTCTTTGTTCACATCGAATAGAAAACGGATAAACACTCCACAAAGCAAAATCGCAAATGGATCTAAAAATACTTTATTGGAGATCATCATCCCCACCATGATCGCACTGCTGATTAAACCATAAACAGTATATGGCGCGTAATTTCTATTTTTCGCCATCGCATAAAATTCCCACAATGCAATGAGCAAAGCAAGTCCCATAATCGAACTTGTGGCATATGCTGTATTTGTTTTATAATCCGTGTATCCTAATAAGGCGACAATGGTGATTAGCAAAATTCCGATGGGAATACGCACTCTGTACATAATATCATTCCTCTTTAACTTGTATAGTATATGGGCGACTAAACAGCCCTTCGCGATATGAAAACAAGATGTCGTCGTTCTGTAATTTTGACACCCAGTCAATTCTTCCTTGCTTCGCAAATACCTCGTGTTGTTGGCGTTTTTTGTAGTCGACGAGTATAATTTTATCTTTTTCACCTTTGCCAATGTAAGCAAAATACTGATTCAACCAAACGATCTTGCAACTTTCCGTAGAACGAGTATTTGTTACCCACTTCTCAATAGGTGACTGTAAATTTTGCCAGTCCCAAACACAAATATCCACATTTCCTTTACCGGAAGAACTACTTTGCAGAAACATAAGCTGTGAACCGTCTGGCGACATGGAAAGGTAGCGACCATAGATATCCGCATCGAGTTTTTTCACGCGCTTACTTCGTGAGATTTCCCACGAAATAATGCCGCGTAGGTCATTCGCGGGAAATAGAAGATAGCGACTATTACTACTCCACAAAGGTGCGCGTAACGTGTCGCCTCCCCCTGAAATAGAGTGTTGTAAACTACCTGTTAGCATGTCACGTATGTGCACTTGCGTCTTACGGTCTTTATTATATATGTAGGCAAAGAATTGTTGGTTTGGAGAAAGAGAAGGGGGACCTAAGGTGATGGGATATTTCGTCTTGACTAATTCACGTGTTTGAACAGATACTTGTTGGTTATTTTCGTCTACGCGTAATTGGATGCGATGGATGGAGTTAATGCCTTTGATTCTTGTCAATAATACAATTCTGTTACGACCATTCCAGTCATAAACAAAGGGTACTTCACCATTTTTGAGTCTAACAACCGGTGTTTCGTACAAAGTAAATTCTTCCCCGACACCTTGGTCTGTCAAAAAAGCAAGTTTGAGATAACGGCGTACACGTTTGCGACCGGCGTCTTCATTGCGGTAAAAGATCATGTACTTTCCGCTATCCGACACCAAAGGGAAGTAAAAATCTTGCTCTTTTTCCGAAAGAGCGGTCATTTTTGTGTTTAGTTCTTTTCCTTGGGTAGGTGGGGTATCAACGGTCTTTTTTTTTTGCTTTTCTAGATGGAGAATTTCCTTTTGTAATTTGTAGTTGGCATCGCGAATTTTTTGTAATTCTTTTTGTAGATCACTATTTTTTTTCTGTGTTTCTCGGTAAGTGACAAGAAGTGCTCTGTAGGATCTTTCTCTTTTGTTTACCGAGTCTTTTTCTTTTTGTAAATTTTTAATGGCATCGCGGTATTGCCTGTATACTTTTTGGTACTCTTCTTGCCATTTTTTATCTTCGGCGTTTTCGGCTGGTATTTGCAGCTGTGGAAACTCGGGAAACTCGGGAAACTCGATATTGGCAATTTCGCCTTTTACAGAATATAATGCTTGGGCAATTTTATTGTTTTGTTCGTCGAAAAAATGGTATGCGAGCATCACCACAGAGGTAAAAACCAATAGCCACAAAAAATTCAAAATGAGAATCGCGGCGTAGTTTTGCTGTAGTTTAATGCGATTGTGTTGTAGAGTACTTTCCTCAACACGATCGTTCTTCACCTCTTGTAGTCCAAGATCTTTTATCGAAACTTCGATGGTGTCTTCCACGGACTCTTTCATTTCCTGGGGAGAAGCTATTTGATTTTGACTGCCGACAACGGACGGTTTTTCTATTTCTTTTAATAAATCTTTTTTCTGTATTTTTACCGTTTCACGGAGTTTTGCTTTTTTCTTTGCGGACTCACTAAGTACTTTTCTTTCGGTGACAGGACTCTTTACGGAAACGGTCTCTTCGCGATCTTCTTCGTCATCGTCGTCATCTGCAAGCATGCTTCGATTCATCACCGGCATTTTCACCGTTTGTTGTCGTGCTCTTTTTTGTGGAACAGTGGGAGGTGCCAGTTCTTCAAAAACTTGTTCAAGAGGATTGTCCTCCTCCTCTTTCAACATGCTGCGATTCATAATCGGCATTTTGATCGTTGCTGGACGTCTTTTCGGCATTTTCTCTACCGATTTGTCTAGTTTTATATCTGTTGGCGTTGGTATTGCTGCTGTCTCTTTTACTGGCGATATTGCCTCTTTTTTTGGTGTTTGCGCTGCTTGTTTCTCTGGTGTTGGCGTTGCCTCTTTTGCTGGTGTTGATGCTTGCGCTTGATTTACAATCTTTGCTTGCGAAGCAACTTCGAGATTAAATACGGAGTGAACAGCATTTACATCTTTCGTAGTGTATATCCATAGCAAAAAGTTCCCCTGTGAATTATGTTGAAATAATTGAGGAAAAAACGGTTGTGATTTCCAATCACAGTGTTGACACTCGACAATCCACTGTTTCTTTTGCAAGGTGTTTTCATCAGGTTTTTTAAATACGTAGTTTTCGTGTCCATTTTCGCATTTAAAGTACAAATATTCGTTGTGTGAATTCTTATCCATAATTATATCAACTAACTTTAACTTGGTATTTATTCTCTATGGTACGACAGACAATTTCAAAAAAGCTAATCCACAGGATCATAACATAAAAAAAGATAAAGAGATAGTGCCAATTATCGTATTGCAAAGCCTGTACTGCGGAACGCAAAAGGGCATTGTATGAAAAAGTATACTCAATTACAATACTCTCTACAATTATATGAGGAAGTAATTCGCGTAGTGTCGAGAAAATATGAGGCACGAGGCCAGGAAAAACGTAGTAATAAAAAATATCTTTTTGTGAAATTCCTAACGATTTAGCGTAGGCAACATAAGGTTTCTGTAACTGCTGTCCCAGACACGCGTCCAATTTTCGGTAGAGATAACCCACATTAAAAAGTGCTAAACACGCAATGCCATAAAAAAAGTTATATGAATGAATGGTATCCAAATGGAAATATCGAATAAAAATGATTGCCGTAATAAAAAGAGGTATAGAAGAAAAAACTGTTGGTAAGTTATTTGCGATAAATAACAAGGTATTTCGTCCCCAAGATACCTGCAATAGTAGGTAACGGCCAACAAAAATCAACGCGACGAAAACACTTGTCAGGGCAATGGCAGGTACTATTAAATATAGGCTCGTTTTTGTATCTTTGAATAATTTTGGGGCATAATCCCACAAATAGATGGTTTCTCCATCGTAGGAAAATACGCCGAAATACAAAAATACAACGAAACCACAACATCCCAGAAACCACAGAAAAAAAGAATGTAAAGTTTTATTATTCATAGCCTTATACTCATACGTGATATTTTTTTATTGAATCTCTACACGTACGCGATACTCTCCATCTTCATCACATTCTTGTATGGAAGTAACATTCCCCATCGAATTCGCTTTTTTCTTTACCGCTTCTTTATACACCTCTTTGAGAACTTTATTGAGTACTTGTCTAGCCGCCAAACTCTCCTCCACCACAACTTGCAATATTTCTTTCTCTGCTTGCTCTAATCGTCCACCAATACGTTCGGTTAGCTCTTCCATCATATCGGAGTCAGCATCAATTTCGATACAACCACCTTTTGCCAAAGTTTTAATTTTACGTGACAGAGACTCTTCCTCCACGTAAATATCTAAATCTTTTTTCAGATTGGTCACATCTATTTCTAATTTTTGCTCCTGTGGGTCGATTTTATATACGACATTTTTTTTAGGCTCGATGTGTATTTTCCCATCAACTTCATTTCCACCGACTTTCTTGAGTTCATTGGTTAAAATTTCCTGCATACTCTCTTTATCGAGGATGGGAAGTAAATCAATGTCCAGTATTACATTTTGATCTTCGTGAAGATTCATATGCATGCCTGCGACTTTAATGCGATATGCGCGACTCATTTATTTTCTCCTAACAGATTTATAGATCCTAAAGATTTCTTCATCTCTTTTAAACCACTAATGTTTTTAAACAACTGCCATTCTCGTTCGTTTTTCTGTAGAAAATCACTATCGTCGTACCCGATAATTCCTTCATTACACCAATATTCATAAGCCTTAGTGACCACTTCGATGTCCAAGTGAGTTTCCATATCTTGAAGCCAAGTCCAGAATTTGCGATCGCGTAAATCCAAATCGTAACGATAACCGCTGTCCCAATAACCATCAGAGCTAGATTGCTGAACATCATCGAGAACTTTCCAGATTTTCCCATAGGAATTCGCCACTAACTCAATTAGTAAAAAGCGTAGCGGATAAACAATTTTTTTAAAGTTGTGTAAATAGGCACTGTGAGGAATGTGACGATAGGTAAAATTTTCTTTGCGCGTAATCATGAAGTAGGCAATAACTAACCAATGAGCATCATTGCTTAGTAA
Source organism: Candidatus Uabimicrobium amorphum (assembly GCF_009002475.1). Classification (GTDB taxonomy): domain Bacteria; phylum Planctomycetota; class Uabimicrobiia; order Uabimicrobiales; family Uabimicrobiaceae; genus Uabimicrobium; species Uabimicrobium amorphum. The sequence goes on along the minus strand of NZ_AP019860.1, from coordinate 5,622,156 downwards.
CCACTCATCCGAGTAACAACTCCCCACTATTTGTGGAACAACCATACTGATAAACATAGCATCCCAAGGATTGAGAGATTCCCATGACACTTGTTTTTTTGTATAGTACAGCCATAATGCATTGGCACCTTTTTGCGTAAAACAAAATTGAATATCCTGCCAAAACATCGGATCAGCAACGGTACATCGGTAAGTAGTATCGTCTTTACTGAAAAAAAATGTGCGCCACGAAAAGGTTTCGACAAGTCGGTGCAGTACAATTTTTTGCGCCATCTGCGAATAGTGATCTATAAATTCTTCGGTAAATTTCAATTGACTGGGTAACACCACACCATCGAAAATAGGTACTTTTTGTGGAGAAAGAGTATTTACACTTGCAATGTATCGTAAAAGTAGACGCTCGAGAATATATTTTTGCCTCACTGTAAATTTTCCTCTTGCGTTGAATGCTCCTCGTTGCGATTTCCACTGCTCTCAATTTGTTTTTCTTGTGGATGATCATCGAGACATATCATATCAATCTTACCATTGCGTACGTCGTTGGCAATTTTATCTCCAAAGAAATCTTCGACAACTTCCAGCAATTCGTCACGTAGAGAACCATCGCGAATTCCCTCATTAATTTCAAGCGCTGTCATACTTTGATCGTGAAAATCAACAACGATATTCGTCGCACCTGTTCGTTCATTAAACATAAAATCAAGTATATATTTTCTCATTATATTATTCCTGTGTCAAAAGGAGTACCATTTACAATAATTTCACCTTCTTTTAAGTGAAACTCCACTTCATTGCGATGCTGATCCCAGTCTCCCTGTAGGTGTTGGTAACGCTCCGTAACAAAATGTATGGTCTGATTTTCTGATCCAATCCATCTTCGTGTAGTCGGAGTATACTTTTGGATGAAAGGCCCTGCAACTACCAAATCACAAAGAGAAACAATTTCGGATAATAGAGGTTGCTTTTTTATATACTTCCAAGTATACCCCGAAAATAGCATAACGCTATGTTCACAAATACTGCGTAGATACTCCAGAAAACGTTTTGTCTCCTCGGGCTGCTGTAAGGGCTCTCCGCCAAGAAGTGTAATTCCTTCTACCTCGGATATTTGCGCACAATACTCCGCTAGTTTTTCAATTTCCCAATGTTTTCCACCACTATGAGGCAAAAATTCTTGATTGCAACACCCTGGACAATTCAAAGTACATCCCTGCACCCAAATCGCTGTTCGCAATCCAGGCCCCTCGACCTCCGTGCGCTCTACTATCTGTGCTATTCTCATTTTTCCCTCGTGATTTTTTTTCTACGAATTGGTGCCCTCACCATCGAATGAACAGTTGCAGCATAGCTGCAAACTGCTATTCTCATACCTCTCCCACGAGCGTCAGGGGTAGGCTTTTTGTAAAACATTTGATAAAAGGTGCTTGTAGTTAAAAACTGATATTGCTTCAAACTAAATTTTCCCGGGGTGTCATTCCTGCGAAAGCAGGAAACCAGCAATATAAATTCGACTTGAAAGCGCCTGGGTCCCTGGTCAAGCCAGGGATGACAACCTTGAGATTTGTTAGTGTAAAAGCTTTTATCTCTTTTATTTATCTGTATTTAATAAAAACCTACCCTTGTCAGCTCCCTGTGGGAGAGGCATGAGACTTGTTGCTTTCAGCGAAGCTGAAACCTACAAGGCGATGGTGAGGGCACCCATCTAAAAACGACCTATATTAATAATATGACATACCCGCTATTTTTTCTATTAAATCATCGATTACATCCGCCAGAAAAAAACAGCGATTACTCTTGGTGATGTTTTTTAATTCGGGAAAGACAAATTCAACTTTTTTATCCAATTTCAGATCTGGCATCTCTGGTCCGATATACCATTGCTGATATTTTTTCTTACTCTCTGTTACCTGTATGTTACTTCCCTGATAAATTTTGACGCGATTATGATAGTTTCCTTCTTCCAGATAGTGTTGTAGAAAAGAAATCGCCGATTGAATTTCCGAAGGCAAGTAACCCTGGAAGTACACATTCATCGTCATGATATCTTTAATAAATACGTGAAACAACTTTTCACAGAAAACCAGGACAAAAGCAAACAAGTCCGCTAAGTTGCGCTCGTGCTCCATTTCATGGTCGAGTACCAAAAACAAATGTCCTTGGCGACGAATACGGAATACAATTCCCTCTTCGCGTTTAAAATACATGAGTTCATTTTGCATGTACTTATAGTCGAAGTAGTCAATGGCTTCTTCCTCTTCAATATACGCCAGTTCAGAAGGGACAAGAGAGGCAAGGTCACCTTTGCGAGTGATTGCGTCATAACCACCTAAAGGTAGTGATTGTGGTTCACCAAATGTCGCGGCAACTTCATCATTTTCTTTAACGGGCGTTACCTCTCCTGCGACATTTTCCCGTAGTTGTCGTTGAGAATCCACCATCTTCAAAAACAAACTTCGTGCTGTGGGTGAGGCGAACAAGTGCGGATGCAAAATTTCAAATATATCATGTTCGTCAATTGACTGATTGTTCTTGACAAAATGTGAAATTGCTTGGTTATAGATCGTTTCCAACACATTAGAAAAATCATCATCGCTTTTTTCGTCGATAACCAATCCTTGTTCCGCATCGTTAATCGAAAACAAAATTTGTGGATGGTAAAAACTTCCCGCTTTTTCTGCAATGCGTTTAATCACCGCCAAACATTTTTTATGATTTTGTTCTTTGGTCATCAAAAATTCGCCCTCTAGTTGCGCAAACCCACGTCCACTTACGATGATGTTGATCAATTTGTCTTCAAGATTTTCTTCGCGAGGAAAATGCACACCAGCATTGCGGTGGGTCAATTTCCCGAGAATTTTCGCAATCAGTCCTGGAGGAAAAGCACAATAACCATGGTTGATTAGCTCGCGCCAAATTTCAATACTCCACGAATGCAGTTTGCGATAGCCAGAATAATGCAATGAAGTATGATACCAATTACTAACTTGATGGGGACTTAAAAATTGCATTACATGTCATCCAACAATACCGTGAGTCGTTTTTTGATTTTGCGAATATCTTTAAAATTGTTTCCACAGTAGCATAGTAAACGCATATCATCCAGAGTTACCTTACCACCATTAAATAGAAATGCCTGAGTAACGATTAATTTGTAAAGTTTGATTAATTTGCGGTCGGTAATTTCTACCCCAAGTTCGCTCTCTAGTGTATCAATGAGACTTTTAAACGACTTTGTCATCGTTTCGCTTCCCATCGAATATTCTTTTTTTACCATCTGAGGTAGGACATAACGCAAAACGTAATCATTGAGATGTTGAAAATCCTCTAGGGTACAATCTGATTTCCATGGTTTGCTATTTTCGCGTTTGCGACATTCAAACTCAATACCGTATTTTATCAATTCGTGAAAGTGATCATCTTTTACGGAAACGGTTTCCATTTTGAGAATAAAGCGGTCTTTTAACGCGTCAAATTCACTAAAGTCGGGAATTTCATTGCTTGCCGCAAATAGCATCACAAGAGGAACCTTTACCGGAAGTCCCTCCTCGTAATACTTGCGCTCGTTAATAATGGTTAGTAGCATGTTGAGAATAGCGGAATTGGCTTTAAAAATCTCATCGAGAAACGCAATTTTTGCTTCGGGAAGCAAACCGGTAGTTTTGCGAATGTATTTTCCCTTTTTAAGAGCGTTGATATCCACTGGTCCCATCACTTCACCCGGCTCGGTAAATTTCGTTAACATATATTCAAAATATTCATTTTGTTGCAAGCCAATACCTTCGCAAAAAAGAGAAACAAGCAACGACTTGGCCGTTCCTGGCCGTCCGACAAATAAAATAGGCTCTTGTGCAACTGTTGCGGTAATCATCATCTTTAATATTTCGTCGCGATCGAGAAAATACGAGCATAAATCATTGTAGTAACTGACCACTCTCTCTCGACACTCATTAATATCAGAAACATTTTTTTTGGTCATTTTACGTAGTCCATCCATTTTGAGAAATATAGTTGGCGTGGTTCATCCACAAACTTTTTTTACGTGCATAAAAGTTATATGCGCACACACTGTCGGGCAACTTGTGGTATACAATTCCCACCTGAAGAAAAGCCACTAATGTCAATAGCTCAGTCAAATAACTCGGATAAAAATCTATCCACTTCAATATCTTATCAAAGGCTTCGACAAAGATATCTTCGCGTTTTTGATAGGAAGACAAGAACAAACACAGTATGACATTTTCCATACCATCACAAAAATCGATTAAACTATAACCTGAGTTGGGGAGAGGCAAAATGCGCAACATTTCATCGAAAAATTCTCGCTCATTCATTTTCTTGTTGTACATCAAATGCAAACGGTAAATATCGCAATTCATGATAATGGTATTGAAATGTAAGTCGTCAAACTTGAAATCGTATATACACTGTTCAAAATCAGGCAATGGTCCATATTCCGTGATCAAATATAGTAGTTTACGCTGGTTTTTTGCATTGTCGAACGCGGTATATTTATAAGAAAATCTTTCTTTCCAATCTACTCCACCATTGGCATAGTCAATGTAAATATTCTCGATTTCCTTCATGGCTTCATCTTTAAAATTAAAGTTGAATATTGGACGGTAGACTTCCCCGGTAAAAATTTTTTCAAAACTTGTGTTTTTCAAGTCGCGAAGAGAAAGCTTTTCAAGCCATTGTTTGTAACAATCGTCCAAGTCATCGGTATTCACACCGCGATAATTTTGTAAGTACTGTAAAACTTCTTTCCAATCTTCAATCCACGTCGCAGGATCACCGTCTTCATTTTCATCTAAAATTGGTTTCCCAAAGTTGTTCTCAAGTATTAGGGCAAATTGTTTACGAATGACAATGCGCTGTTCTTCTTTTGCTGCCTTCAGTACCGATAAAAACTCTTCGGCTTTTTTCTTGATTGCCTTGAGTTCATCTTCTTCGATATAAGACGTTTGAGTGATTTTTTCTACCGATTTATCAAAATCATCAAAAATATGAAACTGGTAATCCGTTCCCGCGTAGCCAATACGCATGGCAGAAATAGCATTGTTGCGCACATCTTCATCGTTAAAACGATGTGCAAAGCACAATTGCAATGCATAATTCAATTCAGCACTATACATCTTGTGATCGCGTATTTTGGCCAAGAGTTTTCCATCGGCGTTGTTATTACTAAAAAGTTCGGGAATTTCAATATTCTTATCTGTACAGTGTTCTTGTAAATATCCAAGTAAAGCACCGTGATTATTGGAAATGATACACGCGGTCAAAAAAGAAATTACCGAGCACCTAGTATTTCCTAAAAGTAAACTGAGGTCTGAGCGTTGTCGCCACAAATCAGCGTTGGCCACATCATCCACCAAAGAGCTGTCAATCTCCTTGAGTTTTAAAATATTCTCTAGGCGCGTTTCCTCTGTCGCGGCTTTTTTCTTCGTACCTTTTTTCAAACTTTTCTTTGCCGCGCGCGCTACATCTTCCTTAATTTCAATACCTTTTTTCCTACCGGAATCTTTAATGACCACAATCGGGTTAGGAGTGACATCGTGAAAATTTAAATCCCAATTATTGGTAAAATTTTCAATACTGCGAATCGCTGTCTGTGCAGAGTACTGCAAGAAAAAATTCAAATCGCGCAACTCACTTGTTTTTAGATGCCACGTATACATTTCACCCGTTTCATCTTCGTCAAAACACAAATAGTCTCCTCCGCGCGAATTGTACATGTCGATTAAATTCTTTTCGGGAAGAGCCGGCATGAGTTCTTTGCCATTCGGAAAAAAAATGTATTTTTCGTACTTCACATAACCACGAAAGACATTTGCTAACTGACTTTTCAGTATACTATCGGCCAAACGCCCTTCCGAAAGTATAAAGATAAGGCCTTTGTCATCAAACCACGCCCGGAAACCAGCGAGTTGATTATAATGAACTTGTGAAATCACTTTTATCAATTTGCTGTGGTCTTCTACCTTCCACAACGAAGTAGAACTACGTTCGCGATTTACAAGACGCAACGGAACGGTGATTCTCTGCGATGTGTCTCCCACTAACTCAAGAAGACGCGTCTTTTGAACATCAATAATATTGTTTGCGGATCGCCACTGTACATTGTAGGTCTCAAAATCATCTTCACCGAGCAAAACAGTCAAACTTCCATGTAGATTTAGCTTTGTGGAATGAATTGCACGACGTTGTTTCCAGCCACGTTTAATATACAATTGCTCAATATCTTCACTCTCGTTGTAAATCTCGAAATTCCCAATATTCTCCGCAAGATGAAGACACCACAACGAGGGTTGAGTAATTTTTAATAAATAAAAACCTTTTTTTCCTTCGGGGGATACAAAAAAGATTTGCCCTTGTTGTAATTGAAAATGTTTGTGTATCACATGGTGAAACACTTCCACACTTTGCGTTTTAATGATAATTCGCTCTGTTATTTTCTGACCACGATCGCGTTCAAGAACAATTTTCTTCAACAAATCAGCCCATGTTACTTTACGCGTTTTTACTTGCGGAGTGCCTAGTTTCCACGGGAGTGATTCCAACAACTGCTCTTCTTTTTGTATTTGTGCTGACAAAGATAGCCACAAATTCCACGGGTATTCCGTTTCTTCCACAAAATACCCTTCCAGTTGTGGATATTCTTTACTAAACAGTTCTACAGCCAATGCATCATTTAGGTTGTCGATCTGTAAATACACTCGTTTTTTTAACATATCTAGCCTTTATTGTTGCAATACCTTCTCGAACTGATCTTTATCGAGAGTTCGCTCTTTTAACAAATTTTCACATAGTCGATCTAGTAAGCCTTTGTTTTCGGTCAAATAATCGGTAACTTCCTTGAGTATTTCAATCAAAATCGCATCGACTTGCGGAGAAATGACATTATAAAAATATGGATTGGCATTGCCACGTTCGTCTAAATAACTGCGCGGAACACCTAAATTTCCCATTCCATAACGTTTTACCATGTCTTCCGCAATAAACGTGGCACGAACTAAGTCTTGCGACGCTCCTGTTGAATATTCTCCAAAAACAATTTTCTCTGCACTGTAACCCCCCAGGCAAATAGAAATTTCCTGTCGCAAATTAGATTGGGTATACATATTCAGATCTTTGCGCTTTGCCTCGACCATTCCCAAAGCGTTCGTCAAACCGCTTTCAATGGTAATACGTTTAATTTCATCTACTCTGTCGTATTTGTGATACATAAGAGCATGCCCTATCTCGTGTATCGCGACGACTTTCTCTTCTTTTTCACTAAGTTTGTGTATTTTTGACTTTTTATTGAGCCACGAAATAAGATCTTTACCGGTGACGACTTCAATACCTTTGTTAATGAGATGGCGTTTTAGGTTACGCATAATCGCATTCAGGTGGTCTCCTGTATGCGGAGTAAAAGTCTCGGTTGGTCTTTCCGTCCAGTCAGCCAGATTGTCGAGATCCTTGTCATCGAGATTGGTCTGTAATTTCTCGTTGTACAAAGAGAGAATTGCACGGCGATCTTCCCACTTAGGATAACCAATTTCAATCTGGTACTCAAAACGACCAGGTCTTAGAAATGCTTCATCTAAACTCGTCACAAAGTTTGTCGTTCCGACAACAAAAATCAATTCTTCTTTGCGAAAACCATCTAATTCGGTTAAGAGTTGGTTGACCATGGAATGGTGTGCCTGAGAACCACCATCCGATTCACCGGAACGATGCGAAGCGATAGAATCAATTTCATCAAAAACAATGACAGAAGGTGCCGTGGAACGTGCCCGAGCAAAAAGGCGACGGATATTGGCCTCGCCTTGACCAACCCATTTTGATTTTAACTCTGGACCACTCACAATGTGAACGGTAGCGTTAATTGCTTCGGCAATACCTTTGGCAAAAAGTGTTTTCCCAGTTCCTGGAGGTCCTTGAAAAATAATTCCTTTGGGAATAATACCTTCTATTTTTTCAATTTCTTTTACATCACCACTTTTAAACGCTCTTTCCAGTAGCCCCAGAATGTTTTCGCGAATTTTCTTTTTTACATCACTATAACCTGCGATATCGCGTTCCAAGCAAATTCCGGAAAGGTTGGCATTTCCTGTTGCTGTATATTCACGTAGTTCGCGAAAGTATTCTTTACTCATCTCTGGCATATCCGCGTTGTAATCTGCTTTGCTATCAAAGATTTGCATAATCTGGCGTAATTTTACGGGATTTAATCCTGATATATACTTGTACAACTCCATTACATTTAGCTCTTTTTCTGCAAACTTTCGCGCTTCACTTCGCGTAATGAGTTTATGTAATTTATTGCGTGGAATACCAACGAGTTCTGTTTTTGCGGGAAAAGCCTGGGCAATAAGATCTGGTATGGGAAAATCGGGATCTTCGAAAGCGGCCAACACCAAAAAAGGATTCTCATGGATAATCGTCATAACTTCTTTGCCTTCCATCGACAAAGCACCATGAGCAATCGATGTAATTATATCCAAATAGGGTAACAAGAAAATTTTATCGGTTTCCGAAGAATAGACAATATCGCGAAAATGATTTACAATTTTAGTGATGCGACTTGTTTGCATTGCTTCGCTAGAATCACTGCGACCATCAATAATCGCAATTTGTTTTCCCTCCTTGGTCAACTTCTTTTTGATAATGAGCTGTAAGTAGGGAATAATTTGCTTTTCGCAACGAATTAGCACTGACATCCCATCTTTAAGTCGTGACCAGATAAAACGTACCTCATTGCTGTAGCAATATTCTACGGCCTGGTACATAGATACATTCTCTGGTAAATCATCTATTTTTATATGTAACATATCTTTACTTTCTGCTAGAATAAATAGCGGTTGTGTCGCATACAGAAAAGTTATGGGAATAATAACATGATACGCTTACTAACTATTGTTTTGCTTTTGCACTTTGTACACGCAGATACCACTCGTTTTCACATTCGCTCTGTAATTAACGTTACCAATAACTCTGTTGTACAAAACATCTATTTTTCAAAAGAAGTGTACGATAATATTGTATATGGTAAAAGAAAAAACTACACCAATTATACACAGTTTTCGCAGTTTTGTGCAAATCTGAATAGTATTTTTATTAATGACACACCGCTAAAGATTCGCCATCTCGAATACGAGTCCCATAATCTCTACACAAAAGCCGTTATCAAATACAATACTTCTACGATCGCGCAAAAAATAAAAGTGTTATGGCATATATTTCCAGATGACATTCTACCCACAAAGCGCAACAAATGGCAACTTTCCCAATTTGAACTGTCCAAAGATATGCTACAAAATTGGTCAAAAAAGTCGCCTGCAAACACAGAAGTGTATGTGGTTCTCCAAGTCTTACATGCACCACCATATGAAGAAAACTTAACCAAACGCAAAAAAACATTCATATACCACCCCAAATATAAGCAAAAACCACAAAAGATAAAAGTTGTTACACAACAAATATTTCATTCCGTCCCTGTTAAATGGTGTGTTTTTACGCTATTTTTACTGCTCGCGATCTCTTTGCGCCATAGACTTTTTTACCTAATCACAATTGGCATATTCATATTATGTCTGTCTTCATGGTCCTGGTATAAAATTCCCCTTCGTAGCTACACTGTGGAAAAACCGACAACTACAAAGTTCAAAAAACAAACTTTTCGCGCTCTCCTTTACAACATATACAACTCCTTTGCCTATGACGACAAACACGACGTGTACGATGCGCTCCATTTTAGCACAGGAGGTGACATGCTAGAAGAAATCTACCTCGAAGCACACCGCAGCTTGTTTCGCGATCCCCAGAATACTTTCCTAATACACAATGTTGCCATTCACGACGACTTTGTTATAGAATTAGATAGAAACTCCTTTCAAATCAAAGCAAAATGGCAAGTGACAGGATGGGCGATACACATGGGGCACAAACATCTGCGCACCAATGAATATGAAGCGGTGTACACCATAAAAAATATGAATGGCTTTTGGAAAATTGCCAAATGTACAGTTCTCAGGCAAATTCGTTTAGCATAATCAGGAAAGAAAAGTGAAATTACTCAAACAACGATACCACTTAGAAAAAGTAATTGGCCAGGGAGCAATGGGGCGTGTTTTTCTTGCACGAGATACACAAAGTCAACAACAAGTTGCCGTGAAAGAACACTTCATCAAACAAGGCCCCAATGAAAAGATGTACATAAAGCGTATTCAACGGGAGTTCAATTTTCTACGAAAAATCGATCATCCTTACGTTGTAAAAGCATTTGAATTATTCTACGAACACGGTCGCTATTTTATTGTTATGGAATACATTCCCGGGATCACCTTAGAGCAATTCTTATGCAAAGAATACCAGTCATTGTCTGTAGAAGAACAACTTGTCATTGCCATAAAAATCTGCGAAACCACGTCAGAAATCAATAAAAGCGGTATTGTACATCGCGATGTAAAACCAGCAAATGTCATCTTGCACCACGAGACCTACGAGCCATATATTATAGATCTTGGTATCGCCAAACAGGTAAACGATGAGCTTTCTGCCCTAACCAAAGCAGGGGACATAGTGGGAACACCGGAGTATTTGAGCCCCGAATCCGTTGTCGGCGAAACATACCCGAGCAGTGATGTATTCTCTGTAGGAACGATTCTCTACCAATTTTTTTCATGGCAAGAGCATTCTCCGTTTTTTGCTGGCAGCATGGTTTCTACCATCGATAAAATTGTGAACAAAGATTTACTTCCTCTACACGAGGCATACCCAAATAGCGATCCTGTGTACTACAAAATCTCGATGGTACTCGCAAAAAGCCTACAAAAAGATCACCTGCGAAGAATTTCTTCTCTAGCGGAGTTTGCATCTCTTTTGCGCAAATGCCAATACCAAGAAAAACCGGTACAAAAAAACGTACGTTGGATTGCCGTAGCGCTCATCATCGCAACGCTCGTGATCACCACTGCTTACATGGTCTTTTCTCCTACGGAAAAACAGCTTATTGAAACTTACAAACAAAAAGCCCATGAGTATACGTTACAAAAAAAATACAACTTAGCCATTGATTACTACAGCAGAGCCCTTCGCGTTTCGAGTGAAGCGCAAGTTTACTTCCAGCGTGGATGCGTTTACCAACTTCAAGCAAAACCCAATAAAGCCATAAATGATTTTGGTCGCGCTCTACAAAAAAATCGCGAAATGTTCAAAGCATACTTCCACCGTGCGCAAATATACAATGAACAGAAAAAATACGACCTAGCGACTAGCGATTTAAATCTAGCCACACGCTACAATCGCAAATTCTTTGCCGCTTACTGGCTACGTGCCTCTATATATGAGCGGCAACAAAAGTACAAACTGGCAATGGATGAGTACACGACGATTATCGAATTCCAACCGCAAAATGCCGCGGCCTACAAAGAACGTGGCCTTTTACATTTAAAACAAGAGCAATACGACTACGCCATTGCTGACTTACAAACTTGCATAGAAAAAGCTCCTAAGTACAAGAAACTTTTATCACTCGAAATTGCCAAAGCGAAAGATAAAGCCAAAACTCAAAAAAGCCCTCGCGTCAATTTAGAACAAGCCACCAACTATGTGACAGAAGGCTTACAGTATGAAAAGAAACATCAATATGACTTAGCGGTGGGTAGTTACACAAAAGCCATCGAAGTCAATGCAGAGAACTTAGCCGCATACTCCAATCGCGGTCTTCTTTACATCAAAATGCGTAAATATGACTTGGCGGTCGCTGACTTCTCTGCCATATTAAAACGCGATGACAAACAAGTATTAGTGTATATGGACCGCGGAGTAGCGTACGAAGGTTTAAAAAATTTTCCCCTCGCCATAAAAGACTACACCAAGGTAATCGAAATCAGCCCCAAGGAAATTTTTGGTTATGTACAACGCGGTACTTTGTATGCGCAACTAAAAAAGTATAGTAAAGCCATCTACGATTTTACACAAGTACTCAACATCATTCCCTATCATCCAATGGCCTTTTATCACCGAGGCATGGCCTATTACGATCAACAAAAATATCAACTGGCCATCGAAGACTTTAACAGTGCCATCTCTGTAAAGCCAAGCTACCGAAAAGCGTATCTCGCACGTGCGGATGCTTATAACGCTTTGGGCAAATATTATTTGGCGATCAACAATTATAATATCTTATTGCGTGCAACGCCCAACAATGCCAAAGTTCTCAGACTGCGCGGCACTGCTTATGCCAAAAACAAAGAACATAACCTTGCGATAGAGGACTTCACTCGCGGTATAGTTCTTGCTCCCAATATCCTTTTATACCAATCACGAGCATATAGTTATGTTCATCTCCACCAGTACGACAAAGCGCTACAAGACTTACAAACAGCAATAAAAATCAATGCAAACGACGCTTACTCGTATTACACACGTGGATTTATACATGAACGTAGAGGTCATTATCGTTCCGCGGTGACCGATTACAAAAAAGCTTTTACACTAGATGACACATATGTGGATGTATATTTCCGTTTAGCAAAAGTTTACGAAATACACAACAAGTACGCGACAGCTATGCGCTTTTGGAAAAAATGCCACAGTCTACAACCCGACGCGGGATGGGAAAAAAATATAGAATTATGTCAACAAACCATTGCCGGTACACATCAGCACAAAATGTATCCCAGTTTACAAAAAGCCATCACCGCTTTTTACGATGAAAAAAGCAAATGGGCCGGTATCTACTACATCGCTTCTATCGAAAAAATGGAAACAGAGTGGCAACAAACCACAGTGACAAAAGTAAATGTACGCTACAAATATCAATTGATAAAACCACATAAAACATACAAAAAAATAGGATTCGACCAACGTTTTTTCATTGTAAAAAAAATGGACAACCGTTTTGTGGTTACTGAAATGGGAGATGCTAATTCCGCCTACTTTAAGTAAAGGATCAACATGGAAAAAAAAATTCGTAACTTATGGAAACATGTCATCCCGCAACAACAATTCGAAAGTACAGAAACAAAAGCCACCTACAAATCCCTATCCTTAGCGGAAAATGTGACCATACTAGACGATGAAGAAGCTGCCACGATCATTGAACGCGCAGAGCAAAAAGACGACAGCGATGCCGCAACTGTTTTAAATGGCACTATTATCGAAAACAATACCACACAAGTACCGGTGAATTTACACAAATCCCATCATGTTATTTTAGATGAAATTGCCCGCGGTGGAATGGGCGCTGTATACCACGGAAATCAAATGTGTCTTAACCGCGATGTGGCGATTAAAAAGATGTTGGCCACCAACGAAGAAACATCTTCGCGCTTTATTTCCGAAGCTCTCGTCACCGCGTTTCTCGACCATCCCAACATCGTCCCCATATACGAGCTTAGTAAAAATGAGAGCGAAGAAATCATCCTTGCCATGAAGCTTGTGGGGGGAAACACCTGGAGTGACTTACTCGAAAGTAAAGATTTTGACGATCATTTACAAATACTGTTAAGTGTATGCAATGCTGTCGCCTATGCACATAGTAAAGGAATCATTCACTGTGATTTAAAACCAGCAAATATTATGATTGGTGAGTTCGGTGAAGTACTGGTGATGGATTGGGGAATTGCGGTAGACATCTCCCCTGGCGAAGTCAAACGCGGCATTCCTCAAAAAGATGTTCATCGCCCTATGGGAACCCCCTGCTATATGCCGGCGGAGCTTGCTGAAGGACGCGGAGAGGATATTGGGCCTTGGACAGATGTCTATTTGTTAGGAGGTATCCTCTATAAACTCCTCACCAAAAAACCTCCTCATCAAGGACAGACCATTTTAGAGGTATTGCGCAGCGCATGTACAGGTTGCGAATTGGATTTCGCCACGGACACACCTTTAGAAATACAAGAAATTTGCCGCAAAGCATTGGCGCTTTCTCCACAAGAGCGCTACCAAACCACAGCAGAATTCAACAATGACTTGCGCAGCTTTATCAAACACCGCGAAAGTATTCTCATCGCAAATCAGGCACATACAAAATTCACACTATGTGTTTCAAATTCCGAAGCAAAGAATATCTACGAAGAGGTTACCACTTGTATTTCGGGTTTTCAACAAGCTTTGGAGCTATGGGCCGACAATTTACAGGCAAAAACTTGGCGACACGATGCCCGCATTTTTTATGCACAAACCGCTCTACGAAACTAAGATTTAGGACTTGCCCAAGTACAGGCACAAAAAATACAAGGTGGTGAACAAAAACAACAAATTCTCGCGCAAGTAGAACTCGCGATCCGCCAAAAACAATCCGTGGAACACCGCGCGCGCATCACTAGATACTCTCTCATTGCCAGTGTCGTAGCCATCATCATTCTCGGTGTCACCTCGTATTTTAAAATCATGCATGAAAAGTCCGTAGCGATTAAAAATGAACAAATTGCTATAGAGCAACAACACATCGCCGAAACCCAACGCGAAAATGCGGAAAGACTGCGCCAAGAAAAAGAGCGCGACGCAACAAACATTCGCGGTCACATGGCCCAAATATCCTTACGTAAAGCCTCAGACGTTATCCAGCAAAGTCCTTTACACAATCGCCAATATGCACAAATGGCGACCTATGCCGGTGCGGCGGCGAAATTTATCGAAAACATCGATATGGAAATCGCGCAACAACTGCAAATTCCCATTGGGAATATAAAAAAACAAATAAAGAGTAAGATTTCTACAGCTTTGCTAGAGCATTCTTTGCTATGGAAAACAATGGGAGTAAAAAATATTTTTCGTAATAAAGGGGCACAAATCTGTTGGAGTGTAGACGGTAAATTTATTGCAACAGCCCACAATCACAATATCGTATTGTGGAATGTACATGGTGAAAATCTACGGACCTGGACCACCACAGATCACATTCGTCACATACGATTTTCCAGTGATGGTAAATACCTCTTCGCCGCCGTAAACCAAAATATCAAAGTATACGATTTAGAAACAACACATAACGACACACTAAGTGGCCACGATGCGCCCATAAACGCATTAGAATTCTATGGAGAACTTTTGGTATCCGCTTGCGCCAACGGCGAAATCCATTTGTGGGATGTTACCGCCAGAAAAAATATACAAAGAATCAAATACTCACAACCCATCACCCACATTGCACCATGCCGTAGCGTAGAAAAAATCGCCTTTGCTACCCGAGAAAACATGGGGATTTTCGATGTGGCAAAAAAATCTTTTGTTGCCATAGTAGGCGATGATCACATACCTTACACCGCCTTAGCGTTCTCTGTCGATGGCAAATTTATCGCTTCGGCCTCATCAGACAATATCATTAAGATTTGGGATGAACAGTTAAAGAGCGTTCACCAAAATTTCGCAGGACACACCGCAACAATTCACCAACTGTTATTTAAAAATAACGAAGCACTGTTGTCTGCTTCTGATGATGCGTTGATAAAAACGTGGAACCTAACAACAAAAAGCTCTACTTCCGTAAAACACTCTCAACCAGTAAAACGCATCGCCATCGCCAATGACTTGCTATGCGCCATCGATAACAGAGGCCACGCAATACTATGGAAAAATAGTGAAAAAGTAAAAACCGGGCACGGTTTTTATGATGGGTATCATAACTTGATATTTCGCAAAAACGTATTGTTCGTTGGAAAAAACAATAAAATCAACATTTACAATACCCACAACGCCAAAAAAATTCATGAGTTGCAAACAAAAGGTCATCAAATAGATGTCAGTAGCGATGGGAAGATACTGGCCATCGCCATAGAAGACAAAATCCATTTGTGGCACACCAGCGACAAAAAATACATAGGTAAACTTACTATTGGGCAAAATTTTCATTCTATGAACTTCCAACCACAAAAAAACGTCATTGCCGTATGCATAGACAACGATATCCAGTTGTGGAATTTACAAACGCAAAAAATACAAACCGTGGTTCAGCGCGAACAAGGTGTCCAGTCACTGCATTTTTCGAACAGTGGTGGAAAAATCATCATTACTCACGGAGACATATCGATAGAAGTATGGGATATCAGTCAAGGACAAAGTGTTTACAATGGTCAAAGCGTACAAAGCGACGGCACAAGATGTTTGTATCAATTTGATGCCGAAAGCATTGTTGAGGACGCTGTCTTTAGTGCGGATGAAAACCTTGTCGCTCTTAGAACGCACAGTGGAGAAATTCACATTTATAAACACACAGCACAACAGTGGAAAATGTGTTCAACGGTTGTCAACAAGGCAAAGTCATACGGAGAAGTCGTTTTTCATCCGCAAAACAATGAAATTTTATGTACGAGTAACAACGACGGTATTTATATTTTTCATTTGCAACTTGCCGCGCAAACTCCTCATCGGATTGTACAATTTATTGAGCTAGAAAATTCTGCGACATACCGTTTTGCGCAACACGGCAAAACATTGGCAACGATGACGAAAAATGATATCCGGTTGTGGCAAGTAAAAAATAGCGATAGTACATTTAACGGACGCGGTGTCACAACCAGTGCCGATGGACGTTTCGTTGCCTGGATACAGGGAATGAATTCCATTATCATCTACGACACCCAAACACATAAAAAGTGGTCCCTCCCGGAAAGACATCTCGAAAGTGTTTTGCAATTAACCTTTCAACCACAGACCAATATTCTCGCATCTACAGACGCCGAGAGTATTATATTTTTACACAAAATTACCGACACACAGGTCATCATCAACGAGACAAACATGATTGGCTCTTACCTCTTCTTTAACCACGACGGGTCTAGAGCAATCACCTTAGACATGCACCAAGAACTCGTTTATATGTGGGACCCGCGAAACGGAAAACCACTCTATGACATTGAGCATGACGACTTCGCTGCCAATGCCATTTTTAGCGACGATGGCAAACATTTTGCCACAGACAACGGCTACGATATATTTATATGGTTCACAGACACAGGAGAGCAAAAAACAACGCTGCGCGGTAGTGTAAAAAAATTCCTATCTTTAAACGACACGGTAATTGCCTACAGCGATTATCAGGGAAACATTGTCCACTACAATCTCGAAACCGCGAAATCAACCAAAACACCACAAAAAAAGACTTTCTCATACAAAAATAGTGTGGTGAGTTTAGAAGACGAAGTGCTGTATGTGAATAGGGAAGGCAAAAAAGACGCGGTCAAAAAGATTTTGGGCAAAGTAGATTACTTGCGCTGCACAGACGAAATGGTCTTTGCCCAGAAAGGTTCGGTTATTGAACTTATCCATATCGACAAGACAAAAAAAATTGTTTTTGGTAAGAAGACATCGTCGGGTTTTACCTGGAACCCAACGATACGCAAATGGATTTTCCACGTAGATGAAAGAAATTTATTACATGCAATGGAAGGTTTTTTTGCGCAAAAAATGATGCCGTCGTTGTCGCTACAAAAATTTTCTCCGCCGTTGTATTTGTGGAGTAATGGAAAGTTTTAATTGATGACGATTATGTATTCTGCTATAGTAATAACATAACATAACATAACATAGCATCGAGGAGTGCAGTGCATGAAATTTATTTTAACAATATTGGTTTTGTTTTCATTGTTAGCTGTAACTCAAGCAGCAACCATTTCCTTTACTGACCAAGCAACTTTTTTAAGTAATCTCAACTCGTTTGAGACACATAACTTTGATAACTTTGCAGCCAATCCATTCAACAGTGGTTCTCCCCTTACAAATGAAATTCCTGGAATTACCTTTGAAAACGCCCGTGTTACAATTGGTGGAAACGGCGGAACATCGCAATCGCCACCGAATGTCCTAGTCAATGCAGATTTAGTAAATCCCATCGTTATCAATTTTGATAACGCTGTGAACGGCGTCGGGCTTTTCAATACGAGTCTTGGAGACGCAGAGAGATTTGAAGTATTTGATGCACAAAATAACCTACTGGGTAGTTTAGACTTACCGGATCAAGTGATAAACTTTGGCGGTTTTATCTCGGATGAAGGAATCAAAAGAGCGGTAATCACACCCATTGCACCAACAAATGGTAGTATTTTTATCGATACACTAACCGTGAGCACCACCGTTCCAGAGCCAAGTACGTACATCACTATGCTTTTTGGTTTGGCACTGTTTTTTGGTATGAAACGCAAAAAATAGGTTTAAGAATAAATATAAAGAACACCACATTTGTTTAGCGTGGTGTTTTTTATTTGCGAACAGCTGTACAAAATGGTGTTTTAGCGTTGCGTAATTTTCGATAAAATAATAATGATAAACACACAAGTAAGAAATACATCGACGGCTCGGGAACGGAATTCGCGACCGTAATGACGCGAATTTGCTCGGCATTGTTGCCATTTGCCGTTCCAAGAGTGTCGAGGTCTAAAACAAAACGATCGGCACTCACTGTTAAGGTATCATTGATCCCACCACCATCAAATATCCCACGAAAACCCGGAGCAGGTGCGTCGTATATACTTGCAGGGTCGCCAATGACCGCATCGGTGTTGTTTAAACTGGCAGCGGTTGTGATAAGTCCAATAATTGGGTTGCTAAAAACAATACTGCCCGCGTTGTTGTGTGTCAATGCCACAAATGGGTCCATGTGAATCAAAAATACATCGACCTCTGTGCCTGCGGCAATAACACCCGGCTCATTCGCAGAATTAAAAGTTCCAGTTGCTGTTGTATCCACATTTAAATCTTGGCCTAGAACGAAATCTTCTCGCTCTTGAAAAACAAAGATTTGATCATCGCTTTGGGTTTGGTTTTGCGAAAAGTTTTGTGGTCCTGCTATTTCGACTAAATCGGCATTTCCATCAATGAGCGTGATTACCTCCGCCATGATAGACCATGACGCAAATAAAAAAATAAGTAGTATACATCCCTTTTTCATAACATCCCTTTTTTGTAACATCCCTCTGTAATCAATTTCATCCCAGACTGGACCCACAAAAACCATAACATCTTCTTAGGGGAGTTACACAAAAACACCACCTAGATTAGGTGGTGCTTTGCTACTTCAATTGTCGTTATTTAGGTTACTTACGGAGTCCTACAGATCCCCACACAGTTGCATTTGCTTGTACACTGCGTGAAGCAGATCCTGATTTGTAGCCTGACTTGGAAACGGTGTAGCTGTAGTTTCCAGGAGCAATTTGAAAACGAAAAATACCATCACTACCGGTGGTGACTTTTTTACCATTGCTCAGTGTTACTGTAGCTCCGGAAAGGCGAGAACTACTTCCCTTCGCGGAATCGTAAATGGCACCAATCAGAGTTCCGGTTTCACTTCCACTACCACCATTTAGTACATCGCGTACATCTCTTTTGATTTGTGGAATTTTGCTATATAGTCCGCGGCCTGGACATGCGGTGTTCGAGAAATCCTTGTGTCCGTATATCTCATTAGGACTAATATTATAGCGATCACACAACCATGCGAGTGTATTGATCATCGCCTTGTAACCATTTGGGTGTACAGACTCAATGTCATAGTCACCAATCAGGTTTACACCAACGTTATTGGTGTTAGCTCCACCGGTGTGTGCTCCCAATACGTTTTCAGGACGTCCTTGGTAAATGACGGTTTGTCCAGAAGAGTATGTACCTATGAGGAAATGATATCCAATGTCTGACCAACCGTTGCTGTCCATGTGATAATTTTGGATAGAACGAATGGTAGAAGCACCTTTAAAACTAGACGCTAGTGGACGATATGTATGGTGAACTGTCAAACGACGTGGGCTGTGGTAGCTGTAGCCTTTTTTTGGTTGACGTGCTCCCCAACCATTTCGCGAAACAATGCTTGGCTTAGAAACGCCGCGCATTCCCATTCCCGAAGGTAGAGCTTCTTTAATCATGTGTTGAAATACAAAGTCATAACATACCTGTACTTCGTTTAATTGTGGAGATTGGCCTTCGCTATTTGCGGTAAAAATAACGCGGTAGCGATACGCCTGGTTGGTATTTTCGAAGTGTACATCTGCCTCAGAAGTATGGATTTGTTTCCATTCACTCCATTCAAAATCGCGATTTTGTGCGCTAATTTCGAATTGTATTGTTGCACCTTCTGGTACTTCGGCGAAGTAACTAATCGTCGCCGCATTAAAAAACATCTTACTTTGGATCGCATCCGAAGTAAGCTTACCGCTTGTGGTATCAGGATATAATTGGATACTGTTATCGATAAGTGTCACTTTTTCACACTGACAGCGTGTCATTTTTTGTGCGGTAAAGCGATCGGTGTACTGCAATTCATCGTGCGCAAATACACTAGTTGTTATTACAAAAATAAGTGATAAAACGCAAAATCTCATTGAAACCTCCCTTGTCAATATTGATTTAGAGTGAGGTAACAATTATAGCAATTCTTCGTCGTCAATGCAATATAGCGTTTTTTGCTCGCCAAATCTCGCACAACAAAAATATATTTGTTTTGAACAAAAAACGAAAAAATAACAGTTTTGTCTCGTCCACCCAAGAAAAAACTTGCTTTGCTTTTAAAAACAAGTAACAATTAAAGTTAATGCAATAACAAAATAATTAATAACCTATTACAAAGGTAACTTTTATGAAGCGACTTCCTTATTTTGTATCTATATTCATCTTGGTGTCTTGTGTTTCTTCTCCACAACGAGAAATGATTGACTTCAACAAGCAACAACCTGCTCCTCGTCATCATGCACAACACCAAGCACAACAGAAACACCAAGATCACCAACACCAAAACCAAGATCATTCCGCGTCCAAAAGCGATGAACTCCCAGGAGAAGATCTACCAGCATTTCTCCGCGAGGAAAGTGATGAACAATCCACCATAGACTTGAGTGATGCAAAAAATGATGACTACGAAGAAGCGCAGAACTTTTTTGAAAGTATCGAAGATCCAAAAGAGACACCACCCGCAGATACGGCGATGCCGCGATCAATAGAAGAACGCCTAGCGTACACCGCCACTTTGGTAAAAGAAAAAGAAAACGACCAAGCCCGCGAAGCAATTCACATTGTGATGAGCGATGACCAGTTTCCACAATTGCCGTTAGATAAAAAACTACTCGCATACTCGTTAAATGGACAACTACAAATGCGCGATTTTAATCACGATGCGGCCTTGGCATCTTTCAACAAAGCGCTAAAATTATTCAACGAGCAAGGTGAAGTATCGAGTGAAAACATACGCGTTGTACGCCTAATCGTTTACTATCGTTCGCGCGTACACAACAAATTGGCAAACTACCCAGATTCCGCCGCAGATATGAAGGCGTATATCGCGTTAAGCGAGCAAGCCAATCAAACCGTAACCTCACAAGAATATGCAAGACTTGCCATCGCATATTACTTGGCAGAAGACTATGAGAGTTGCAAAGCCATTTTGCCTAAAGTTTCCGAAGCAGATCGCAAGGAATTGGCCGAACAACTAGAAGATGAAATGTTTCTTTTGCAGGAAAGTGAGTACTAGGCGATCATCAAGGCGACTTTATGTCGCCTATCTCTCTCCGTTAATTATTCGACAAAATCTGCAACAAATCGTTTATTTCCTCCTCAACATTTTCATCTTGCGTATAACGAGAAACCTCCTCGTGTAGAAGCCTCTTATACAAAAGAGAACCGCGACGAATGGTTTTTTGCATGCTACTTTTCGTCGTGGAAAAGTGTTGGGCTAGCTTTTCATATGATAGTTGCGTATCATAAATATTGGCCACGATATAATCAGGAAATGCTTTTTCAAGAAAGCGCCTATTTAGACGCAATGAAGCATTGGGGATGTGTTGCGGATAAAACTTTTGTAGTAGATAGCGATTCGCATATAGAAAAGCTTTATGGCGGTCTTCGATGGCGAGCTTCGGCACCCTTTGGTAGTTTTCGTTAGAAAAGATAGGTCCTACCATCGCCTGATTGATTTCCTGAACAATACCTTCGGTATTTTTTTTCAACGCATCGAAAGTCGCGTTTTCCAATGGAAACTTTACCTGTAAGATTTTGTGTAAACTTTTGTCATGTGGATGATTGCCACTATATATCTTTTCAATAAACGCCGTACCATCATTTATTTCTTTTTGAAATAGCCGACATTCCTCTAAGTAATCAATAAAAAAATTGCCATCGTACAAGGTCTGTGTTTCTAGCACATGGTTAAGTTCATCGACAAATTTCTTTTGTGTAGCGATAGGCGGCTGTGCTTCTGCTGCCGCGATCTCTTGCACCACTGTGGGGGAAAAATATTGTTGAATTCCCTGAACCACAGGCGAAGAATCACTGCAAAACATACGCATGAATTTCCCCGGGTATGTTAAATCTCCCAACTTTAGCTTCAAGGAACCGCTGAAAAAATATAACCACAATGCTTTGTAATTGATAATCGACATGTTGGTTTCTTCGATTTCCTTACGCATATTGTCTAGAACAATTTCAAGGAGCGATTCTGCCCAAGCGCGATGGTATTCCACTTCCGCCTCTTTTGGATCTGGCGAATAGCCTTGCCCAACCTCAATGTTATCTTCAGGGTGTACAAATCCTCTTTCAAACTGCTCTTGTCGCGAACCGCGATGATCACGTACAAAACGTGAAATAAGAGTTAACAAAAATGTGCGAAACTTTCCTTTGCTTTGGTCGGCCCGCTCTATCCAATTTTTTTCTAAAAAAGCCACAAAAAATGCCTGTGTATAGTCTTGGGCATCTTCTTTCTTCAGTCCCTTCATCATCAAATATTTTTCAATGGCCGCGTTGTAGTCGCTGTATATCTTCTGAATGGCGTCTTTATCTGCTTTTTTGGCTTGTAAAACCTTTGACCACGAAGTTGTATTCCACATAGCATTCTCTTTCAAGATTTTTACAAAAAACTGTGTTTCTGGTGGTTTAGTAACGGAATATCTATCTTATAATGACATATGGTGCGGCGCAAGGTGAAATTCTATTCATAAAAAAAGCACACACGAGACGCTCTCGTGCGTGATTATGTATTTATTTACCAACCGCTAGTTAAATTCTCCAGCGTGTCATCCCCGTGAAAACGGGGATCTAGTAATATGATTTTTTCACATTACTGGTTTACCGCTTTCGCGGCAATGACATAAGTGGTTGTAAAATAGTATATTGGACTTTTTAAGTCTAAATTCAACTAGCAATTAGAGTATTATTTATTTTAGCGTATTTTAAATTCAGCGATACTATCTCTTTCAAGAACAATTCGTAAATCAGAGCCATCGATGTTGATGGATTTTATATAGTCAAGTTCATCTGTGGATGAGGTAAAGTACAGAACTTGTCGCGTTTCATCCAATTCGCAATAAAATAGCTCTGTTTCTTCCTCTTCCCAAACAGTTGTTACTTGTTGTGTATTCATGTCCAAACCGCGGATGGATGTCACCCAATATTTCGCCGGATCGCTTGGTACTTCAAAGGAAACAAAGTACAACTTTTGGTTTTCACTATCTACGACAAAGTCATGAATCACCGTAACCTCTGTACCTGAATTATCTACATATACAATCTCTTTACCACTACCATCAGTATTTACACGTGTAATTGTGTCGTGAAATGCCCAATAAATATGTTGATTTTTCGCATCTATTCTTAAGCTTCCGTCAACCTCTCCCAAATGATCCCAAACCTCTATGTTGTTGCCATTAAGATCACTTTTGTAAAGATACCGCTGTCCTCCTGCGTCTCCCGCGGTAAAAAAAATACTATTACTTGCATGATCAACTGCTAATTGGTGTATCTCTGTATCTAAAGACATTACCGTTTCAATATTTGACAAATCCATATTCGCTTTTTTTATTGTACCTGGAGTATGAAGTGAAGTCTCTCCTAGATATATTTTTTGATCTACAGCATCAATATCAAACTTTATATATTCTTCCCCATCAACCTTTCCTATTTTTTGCAATGATTTGCCATTGATATTGGCTTGAAAAAGAATTGTATCTTCAAATATGGAAGCGCCTTCTGTCCAATACATTTTCAAACTACTACGCGTAGAACTTGCGTATGGTATACGACTCGACAGTTGCGCTGTTAGTGTATAAGTGTTTGCAGAATTACTTTGAGAAATAACCTCGTATTCACCAAAACTGCTGCCGTTTGCTTTGCGACGCAGTAATTTTTGAGCTAATTTTTCCGCATCGTATGCCGTCACACTAATGGTAATTAGATTGTCGTTAGATTCTACCACCATTTTTTGTTGCTCAAAGCTTTTGCGCAGAAGATACAGAGAAATAGCATACCCACGATTTGTTTCACCTTCTTCTGTTACGGTATATTCTTTTATTTTTCTAGCACGTAATTCTTTTTTCAGTAAACGATGAGCGAGTTGCTTTGCTTGTTTGTCCGCAGAAATTACCTCTAAACTCATGTCGTTATTAAAAATTTCGATTTCGTATTGTAACGCAAATAGGCTATTCACAACGACTGCAAATGTGATTAAGATAAGTTTTTTCATTTTCTTTTTCCCTTTGTAAAGTATTTTATATTAGTTCTATTAGTTCGATGTACCATGAAAAAGTTACGGCACTTGTTTTGTTACTATACGTTTGGGAAAAAATAATCTGCGTATCTCACTTTTTTATTTTTTTTACCATTTTGTGATCATCATGTCCTGCCAAAGGCGTATCTACGTATAAAAAACGCGTTTTCAAAATAAAAAGGCGTGCAAAAGTAACAACTCTTGCACGCCCACTTTCTTTTGATCGAAAGTCGTATTTCATCAGTACAATACTTTACTTTATACCTTCAAGTAATGCTTACTTTGCGGATATTTTTTCTTCCACTTTGCAACAACTAGTGATCGTTTCATGTAGAGCTTTGTGAAAAATTTATTTTCACGTGTCGCCTTTTGCAACCACTTTTGTGCGGCAATTAGATATTCTTCATCGTTACTGACTTCCGCATTTCCCATGGTTTTCTCTAATGAAATGACCATCATTTTTAGCGCATTGAGAATGTCGCTTGCACTTGTCATCGGAGAATCCACCGCCAGACAATCTTTATTTTTTTGCTTTATAATCCACTGTTTTTCAATGCGCGCGGCATTCAACAACGGTTCTAATTTCAAAGCCTTATCGATGTAGTCGAGACTTTTTTGGTAATGAGTATCGTCATTATTGCCGTGCGCTATTAATTTATGTTGGTACGATTTAAATAAGTAAAAATAGACATTGTGTGGCTTACCATCAAAAAACTTCGCAAAATATGCTCTTTCACTTTTGGATTTTGCTTTGTCCTCCAACAAAAATGCATTTTGATACCCAAGGAATGCCGCGGCAAACTCTTTTTCGTTGGATTTTAACGCTTTGCGAAATTTATCTAGAGCCACTTTCAGAGAGTTTTTTCTATTGCGACGATAAAACTGTAGGTGCATCTTTCCGGAAACGAGAAAAATTTTGTTTTTGTCAAACATTTTTTTACTCATCATCCGCGATAAGATTTGTTCGATAAAAGGGTTCTTCATCGTGCTACGAAAAAATAATCCCGACTCTATTTCATTAGGCAACATCCATATCGAAGTGATGAGCCTGCGGTTTTGTTTCGCAAAGTCAAATTCTCCCAATTCTTTTACCGCATGGAAGGCATTTTTATCTAACTCTTCCATCTCGTCTTTCATTTTTCGCAGCTGTTTTTTATAACTATTTACTTCGTCTTGTTTTGCCCCGATTTTCGCCACCGCACTTTGGTATTTACCACGCAGATGGGCAATATGCGAACTCTGATACCAAACAAATACCGCTAACATGCATGCCGTCAAAATAACAACGCCACCGACAACCGTGATCGCATTTTCAAATAACCATTGATTTTTTCTCTTTGGTGTCGCTTTTATCGAAGCGCCTTCGAGATAACGCTCTAAGTCTTCGCTCATTTCCGCAGCACTTGCGTAGCGGTCTTGCTTCTTCTTTTCCAAACATTTGAGTATAATGTTTTCCAAATCTTGCGATATATTGTGATTGATTTCTCGCGGAGGTGTAGGACGCGAATAAGTCACGCGATACAACACCGCTATTGCACTGTTACCCGGAAACGGAATAACTCCGGTCACCATTTCATAGAGTGTCGCTCCTAAACTGTAGATATCCGCTTTTTCATCAATGGTTTTGTTTTTACCTGACGCTTGCTCCGGCGGCATATAAGCAGGGGTTCCCACAACACTACCTGTCTGAGACAATCTACTTCCGCCACGCGTTGCCTTTGCTAGTCCAAAATCGGCAAGAAAGGGCTGCGAAGATTCATCGATCATGATATTGTCAGGTTTTATATCGCGGTGTATCACATTTTGTTGATGAGCATAATGTACCGCATTCGCTACCTTAATCATCATTTTCGCCGCCTTCCGCGAATTCAAGCGCTTTTCTTCTTCAATAACGTCCCCCAGAGATTTCCCACAAATATAGTCCATTGTGTAAAAATGATTGTTGCGGTCTTGCCCAACTTCGTATATGCCGACAATGTTAGGGTGTTTCAATTGAGAAATGGCCTGTACTTCACGGTAAAAGCGCTTTATGCTAAGATTATTCGACATAGAACCACAAATGATCTTTAAAGCTAGCTCGCGATTCCACTCGGGATCGCGCACTAGAAACACTTGCCCGAAGTTTCCTTCTCCTATTTTACGCAGCACGACATAGCGTCCTATTTTGTGTACTATGCGTTGTGTTGCTTTTAACGCGTTATCGTTTTTCATCGTTTCCGCATTCTGCGGCGGAGGGTGTTTGCCGTTATCTACTCTTGGAGGTACTTTTGACGTAACATTATCCGCACGATACTTTTGCGTAGGGTCTACGGCCTTATTGGTACTGCAAGATTCCGGAATGCGAACATCCGCAGGATATTTTCCTGTGGAATAAATAAAGTTAGCGCAATCTTGCAAAATTTTATCAACACTTTTTCCTTGGTATTTATTCATCTCTCAGAATGACCTCCACTTCCCGGCAAAGTTCCTGTAATGACTTCTGTACTTGGTGTTTACTTATTTGAAGTTCCATTGCTATGTCATTCAGGCTTTTGCCATCGCGATACTTGAGTAAGAAAATATTTTTTACATACGGTATATTCGAATTTTCAACAAAATTATTGATGACTAAAAAATCGAGTATTTCTCCGGCCTTGGAATTGCAAGTCTCTAAGTTTTCTATTATCGAAAATTTTTGATTATTGTGTAGAGCTTGCTTAAGCATCTGCATCTTGTTCGTACGTTGTTTTTGCCAGTAATTGCTCAGTTCTCCCTTGATCAGCTTAATTACCAAAAAGTTAAACGATTTTTTTTTATCCATCGTCGTCACTTTTTTTGCCAGTGACAGTAACACTTTATTGGTAATGTCTAAACTATCATGATAGTCACCCGTAGCCATAAATATGAATTTATAAATAGCGTCCTGATATTTTAGTAAAAACTTATTCATATGCGCTACCGTTCCCGGGTTTTGCTGAATATACTGTATCAATTCGATTGTAAGAGTAGAACAGTTTCTTTGAAGATTCATCATTCACTCCTTTATTATATATACCTGCCTATATAATATATGTGTGGATAAGAAACATTGTTGTCCGAGTTTTTTTAAATTATTTTCTCCAAGTATCGTAACGCTGTGGATTTGTTTCTCTTTGGCAAACTTATCAATGTTTTATACAATAACAAATAAAAACCGTGCATAAAATTTTTTTACGTGCACTCCGCGAATTAATTTACATCTAGAAAGCCAAAAAATGAAAAAAATTTATTGCGTTTTGTGGTTATTGTCACTCACATGCCTTTATACCGAAAGTAACAACACACTACAGTTGATGGACGTTTTTGAATTGGAATATGCCTCCGATCCACAAGTTTCTCCCGATGGAAAAACAGTTGTTTATACACGCAACTCCATGGATGTAATGAATGATCGCAAGGTCACACAAATATGGATTGTAGATATTGTTAGCAAAAAACATCGTCCTCTTCTCCCAGAGCATACGCATTCCCCAAGGTGGTCGCCCGACGGCACACGCATATTGTATACAGCAAAACACAACACATCAACACAGCTATACCTGTATTGGCTAGAAGACAAACTCAGTCACAAAATTACCCATGTATCTTCGTCTCCGCATGGTGCCTGTTGGTCGGCAGATGGCAAACACATCGCCTTTTTGATGTTTGTAAAAAAGCCCAAAAAGAGTTTTGTACAATTGCCCGCGAAACCACAAGGGGCTAAATGGGCAAAACCACCGATCTTTGTGGACGCACTGCGCTATCGTTTTGACGGTGGTCGTTATAAAACACCTGGAAATCAACAAATTTTTGTTGTTCCCGCAACTGGAGGTACCGCACGACAACTCACCACAGAAAAATACGATCACCAAGGACCTCTAGCATGGAAAAACACTCACATTATCTACACGTGTAATTCCACTCCAGAGGAGCCGCTCCATTCTAATATTTACCAAATAGACATCAAAAGCGGCAAATCACAACAACTCACGTCGCGTATGGGTCCCGATCACGGCCCACTTGTTTCTTCCTCTGGACAAATAGCTTATCTAGGATTTGACGACAAATACAAAGGCTATCAAACGACCAACCTCTACCTATTATCGCCAGCAAAAAATCTCACGGCAAAATTCGACCGCAGCGTTAATAAAGCCCTTTGGAGTCATGACGGAAAAGGAATTTATTTCTCGTATACCGATTTGGGGC
Organism: Candidatus Uabimicrobium amorphum; assembly: GCF_009002475.1. Taxonomy (GTDB): domain Bacteria; phylum Planctomycetota; class Uabimicrobiia; order Uabimicrobiales; family Uabimicrobiaceae; genus Uabimicrobium; species Uabimicrobium amorphum. The sequence goes on along the minus strand of NZ_AP019860.1, from coordinate 5,593,508 downwards.
AAACGAAGATAAACTATATTGACATTCATAGCGGAGAAATGACCGTTGTCGCGAAAAATGTAGGAGGGCTCGCTCTGGGGCGTCCATATGCTAGGGGTGATTTCTCGGTAGGGCAAAAAACAGTGGCGTATACCTTAGCGCGCAGTGACCGCCCCGCAGACCTCGCAGCGATTTATCAAAACGAACAACACACTCTTACCAGCCTTAACGAAGATTTGTTGGGTCACAAACAATTGGGTAGTGTAGAGGAATTTTGGTTTGCCTCTTCACATGACAAGCGCAAAATCCACGGTTGGGTCATCAAACCCCCGCAGTTTGATGCCAGCAAAAAATATCCACTCATTTTAGAGATTCATGGTGGACCATTCGCTAGCTACGGCCCCCACTTTGCTGCCGAGTTACAACTATATGCCGCCGCTGGTTATGTAACCGTATACATAAATCCCCGTGGAAGCACAAGTTATGGCAATGAGTTTGCCAACCTTATTCATCACAACTATCCAAGCCAAGACTATGATGATTTAATGTCGGGTGTTGATCATGTCATCAAACAAGGTTATGTTGATGAAAAAAATCTATTTGTCACAGGAGGTAGTGGTGGTGGTGTTTTAAGTGCGTGGATCGTAGGAAAGACCAATAGATTTCGTGCCGCCGTTGTCGCAAAACCCGTTATCAACTGGTATAGTTTTGTTCTCACCGCAGATGCGTACGACTATTTTTGCAAATATTGGTTTCCGGGATTTCCTTGGGAGCATCCCGAGCACTACCTGAAACGCTCCCCATTATCGTTGGTTGGCAACGTAACCACACCAACAATGCTCTTAACCGGAGAACGAGACTACCGAACACCTATTTCTGAAACAGAGCAATTTTATCAAGCGTTACGTTTGCGTAAAGTGGAATGCGCAATGGTCCGTATACCCGAGGCCTCACATGGTATTGCGGCAACACCAAGTTATTTGATGAGTAAAGTAGCATACATTCTCGCATGGTTTGATAAATATCGCGATTAGGATTGTTCGTTTATAGATATTTGCTGGTATACGATGCCCCCACAATCGGCTTCGCCGATTACTCCCCGCAGGGGGAGTTTACGTAGTTCAAAAAGTAAAGAAAAAACGCAACGTTAATTCGCGTCAATAAGTATCCGTATTTGTCACGCATTCCAAGGACGTCTTTTCCTATACGCCATTAGATGCACTGATGTGGGGGCATCGCACACCAGTGACTCACCAAATTACCACACAATTTTCTGAATGCGATCGGTGATCTTTCCGGTGCGGCCTTTGTTTTCTACGCCAATTTCGACACCCGGTTGTCCATCTTGGTCAAAAGCACCCTGTATTCGATAATCACCATTTAAACCATAGCTACGTATCTTCTGGTCACGGTCATCAATAATGCGAAATGCGCCACGTTGTACAATACCAATTTCGACACCTGGTTCACCATCAGCATCGTAATTGCCATTGATCGCATAGTCGCCGCTCAAGGAATATGACTTTGTCTTTCCGGTGATGTAATGCAAAATGCGAAATGCGCCGCGTTGTACAACACCAATTTCCATTCCTGGCTGCCCATCTGCGTCGTATTGTCCATTGATGGCATAATCACCGTCTAGATAGAACGATTTTATTTTACCGCTACTGTGTAAAACGCGAAACGCTTTGCGTTGCACAACACCAATTTCCATTCCCGGTTGCCCATCAACGTCGTATTGACCGTTAATCGCATAGTCGCCGTCTAGGTGATAATTGCGAAATCGTCCGTTTTGAATTACGCGAAAAGTTCCGCGTTGTACGATTCCTATTTCCATCCCCGGCTTACCATCTAAATCGTAATGTCCATTGATGGCATAATCTCCACTTAAACCATGAGACTTCACGTCTTCGGTGGCATGATGCAAAATGCGAAACGCACCGCGTTGTACTATCCCAATCTCTTCACCAGCTTTACCGTCGACATCGTAGTGACCATTGATCGCGTAATCGCCACTCAGTGGATAGGACTTCATTTTCTTGATGCGATGTTGCAATATGCGTAAAGCTCCGCGTTGGATAATTCCAATTTCCGCCCCTGGCTGATCATCTAACTGGTAACTTCCATTGACTCCATAATCACCGTAGAGAGAATATGCTTTTGCTTTCTTTTCACGATCATCGATGATGTGAAAGGCTCCACGTTGCACGACCCCTATCTCTAAACCAGGTTCTCCGTCTAGATCGTATTGCCCGTTTATGGCATAGTCTCCACTGAGGATGTAACGCTTCATTTTTTGCGTACGATGATTGATCACCACAAAATTTCCGATGGTGACAACACCAATTTCCATTCCTGGTTCGCCATCTAAGTCATACTGTCCATTTACCGCATATGGTGGCTGTAGAGGATAAAATTTTGTTTTCTTGGAAGCACCATCCGTAACGCGAATACCGGTTTTGGTTACTTCGTACTGATCAGATTCGCCGTCGCCATTTAAATCACCACGACTATTTACAACTTGTTCGCTACTTTTATTTTCCCGAACTCTTTTCGTGCTGTATTGTTCTAACAATTCTTTATTTCCCTCTTTGGAAATAGAGTTCAGACGAAGAACTGTAACAGCGCTGTTGGGATTGTCTCCGTATTGCGAAATGCTATTTTGCATAACCATTCCCGTTTTTTTTAGTGTATCATAAAGTTGTACTCCCTCATGATGTACTTGTTGTGCACTAACCGTCAAAATCAACACCGCAGCGAGCAATGATACTTTCAAAATATGCATATTTTTCCCCATTTCACATAAATTTTTCTTGGTAAAGAGTGGTTGAGAATAACTTATTTACCCTAACAAAACCACAATGAAATATCAACAAAATCTCATCGTGATACACCTCAAATAGCATTGGTACAAATCAATATTTATATGCTATACTAATAAGTATTGATTTGTACCAAAACAGTGAATAGGATTTCTGATGAACTTAACACAATTTGCTCATTTACCACGTCGTAAAAAACTAGCGATCTTGCGCACGATAGTCGAAAATGCTTTACTTCAATACGATATAAAAATCAAAAGTATTTCCTTTTACGCAGAGCATTCCAATATTTTATATAAAGTGGTAGATCAGCAAAATGATCAGTATATTATTAAGGTTGTTCGTCCAGGAGACATGAGTTATGAGGAACTAGTTGCTTATCTCACATGGCTGGATATGATGCATCAGCAAAATCCTCGTCTACCCATTTTACTCACAAAACTCACCAAAAATAGCCATTTTGTTGCAACAGTAGAGAGCCCTGTAGTGCGACACTGTTGTGTTTTTAAATGGATACCTGGTGTAAGTTTACGCAGTCGTGTTTCTCGTCCCAATGTTTTCAAATGGGGTAAATTGTTGGCTTCTATTCATAACGCTTCTGAAAAATGTCATGTTACCGCAGCGAACAAGTTACGTAAATGGAATAAAGTATTTTATTGGGATAAACAAGTTCTTTTTAGTGATCAATACCGCTCACTTATGCCTACCAAGCGACTTTCCATTTACCAAAAAACCGCAGAGAAGGTCGAAAAAGCCATTCAAAAACTCGCTTCTCCATCCATAATAATTCATGGAGATTTGCATTTGGACAACGTTAAGGTTCATAAAGGACAACTATATGCCTTAGACTTTGAAGATTGTATGTGGGGAAGCCCTATCCAAGATATATCTATCGCTCTTTTGTATATTCGATTTCGACCAAATCACACGATTCTTTTTCAAAAATTTAAAGACGGTTATGACTCTGTACGTAATTGGCCACAGAGTTACCCTGGAGAGATAGAAACATTTTTTATGGGACGTTTACTCATGTTTGCCAACATTCTCATCAAAGTCGATCACATGGAAGAAGATCTCGACGAAAACATTGAGGCACGCTTGCAGCGCTACCAAGAAGAGTTTGACAATTTTTTACAAACATATCACTAAAGTTCTGAACAAATTTTGTTATAAAACCACGTAAGATAATACAATAGAGTAGGTAAACTGATGGCAGATACAAATTTATTTGATGATGGTGGAAAAACACGTACATTCGCCAATAACTACACAATACTACAAAAAATCGGCGAAGGAGGGATGGGCGTTGTCTACAAGGCGTTAGAGAGAAATCCACAGCGTACTGTCGCCATTAAATTCATTTCTACGGGGAAAAACCCCGATGTCGTAAAAAAAAGATTCTTACGCGAGGCGCAACTTTCGGCACAACTCGATCATGCGAATATTGTCAAAATTTATAATGTGGGTCGCGTCGAAAATTACATATACATAGTGATGGAATACATTGCTGGTAAACCGCTTGATGTCTGTCTAAAAGAACAAACTTTATCCTTACACCAAAAAATTGTCATATTAGAAAAAGTTGCACGAGCGCTCCACTATGCCCATGGCCACAAAATTATTCATCGCGACATAAAACCAGCAAATATCATCATTACTCCCGAACAACAACCTATTATCATGGACTTTGGTCTCGCCAAAAATATTCGCGTACAAGACAATAAACTCACGAAAACAGGGGAAATCGTCGGAACGCCACGCTACATGTCACTGGAACAAATGGCAGGACACCGTTCTCAAATTGACGCCCGTACCGACGTACATGCTCTGGGAGCAATTTTGTATGAAATGGTAACGGGAACCTATATGGTTCCGGGAGAGAGTGCCGTTGAAGTTTTCTTTAACTTGCAAAATAGTAAAATTACCGCGATGAGTAAACAAGATCCTTCCGCTCCAAAAGATCTAGAAAATATTTGGCTCAAATCTACGCAAACGCTCCAATATCGTTACGCCAACGCCGAACTGTTTGCCGACGATTTACATAAATTCCTAAATCAGCAAAAGGTTTCTGGTGGCTGGCTAGGTTTTCACTATCGTTTTGGGAAAATTTTATACACAGCTCTTTTTGTTATGATGTGCGCCTTGCTTAGCGGTTTGTATTTGCATTTTAATGTGCAACAAAAAATCGAAATAGATGAAAGTACACCTGCTGTCCGTGCACAAAGATATATCAACCAGGAATTGTATACAAAAGCGCAACAAATTTTGCAACAAATCATCGCTAGCGAAACAAAGCCTTCACATGCTTTGTATGAAAATTTACTTTTTGTTTGTGCAAAACTAAAACAATACCAAAAAGTGCAAAAAATTTATAAAAATCATATACAGAGTGACCTGATTAAAAATAAGACGATCCTGACTTTAATGGCGATGTACTACGAACAACGCAACGCCTACCAAATAAAGAAAATAGCGCAGCAATACCCAAAAGAATCAGATATTCAAGAAAAAAACAACTACTACATTGCCATGTTGTACTATAAGAAACAAGACTACACCAACGCTTTGCTATATTTCAAAAAAATTCCGAATATTATCGAAAACTCTGATCGCGAATTACTGTCTTACGTCGCACAATGTCAATATGAAACCGTGGAAAAGCCACAGAAAAACTTTGCAGAGGCATTGCAAATTTTGCAAAAGCTTGAGAGTATCGCCCCGCAAGATAACATCGCCCTTTCGTATATGGGAAAATATCACCTTGAGATGTTTGCCAAGAACGACCGTATGCGAAGTCATCATTTACAAAAAGCCAACGAATATTTTCAACGCTGTGTAAAAGCAAATCCGCATCGCAGCGAATACTATACTTTTCTCGGCAAAACATTCCTTTATCAAAAAGAGTACAAAAAAGCTTACCAAGCGTTCGTAAATGCGATAGAAAAAGGAGACAATAGCGTTGCGACCATTGAGCTTCTTATGGAAGTCAGTTTTCAGAAACCCTCTTTACAGGACAACAGCATCATTTTTCTCAAGTATATTAGCGCTCAATCAAGTCGCGTAACAGCACCCGATTTATTTCGCGAAAAATTTGCTGCCATCGAACACACGTATCGCGATGTGTACATAACGAAGAAAAAAGCCCTCAACACTGACGGAAAACTACAAACATTTTTTGACCTTATACGTAAAATCACCGATAAAAAAATTCCCGAAAAAAAGTTTTACGATAGTGCCATCGTTGGAATCATTCGCTTGCGTTATCAGAAAAATTGGCAAAAGAATACACAAAACTTTGCCATGACTTTACCTGAAAAAGCACGCAAAAAAATGCTAGACACCTTGCGCAGTATTGAACAGAAAAGAAAGCACGAAGAAAGACTCTCTCTTTACTACGAAATCGCACACTTATATCTGAATACAAATGCACAAATTAAAAAAGATTTGAACCCCCATTTACTACAACAGGTCTTCAAAGATACCAATGAGAGTATTTTAAAACGCTATCTCGCCGCGAAAGCTTTGGTACAAATCTTGGATTTTGCCACCGTTGAAAGCCTCACAACGCAAGCTTCTCAAGATTTAGTGGGAGCCATTATTAGTGTGTGTGTTCTTCGAGAAGCGGGAATACGTGAAGATATGAAAGTTTTTCAGGAGATGAACAGGTTGAATCCTCAGCAACAGGGCCACGAATTTCTTTTAGCCCTTATTGCCAAAAGTACATTCATCTACCCCAAACACCGTTTGCGCAATCGACGACCTCCTGAGTGGCGTTTCGAAAATAGACTCGCCAGCGACATTTTATATGAACTCATAGACAGCCATTACCCCATCGTAAAACTGTATGCTGCGGCCAGTACCGCGGCAATCAACTCCAGATACCCAAAAAAGTTGATCATGAGTCTCAAAATTCTAACAAGCAATATGCAGTACTCGCAACCTATTGTACATCGTGCTTATGCCCACTACTACTTTTGGATCTCTCCACAAGTATTTCGCAACCCCAAACAATTTATCCGAGAATACCGAATAGGACTAAATGACCCTTCCGAGTACATTAAATCCATTCCCCTATTCTATCTAGATAACTACAATCAAGTTAAAATAGATCGTTTTGCCGATGATCTCAAGCGCTTGATACAAAAGCCAGGAAATATAGGTTTACGTGCTATTTATGGATATAGTAACCAAAACCAAAGTTACCAAACGATTCAGCGTGTCATTTATAACACTGAACTATCTCCTTTTGTAAGAATATACACGTACATGGCCGCAAACTTCATGCGTCTTTTTAGTGCCAACAGCGTACAAAAAAATATTCTGCGCTACCAACAAATTTTACGTGAATTCCCACAACTACTGAACGACCCCAATGTTCTTCTACGTCAATGGGTATGCATATCTTTTGCCACTTTGGGCTATTATCGTCTCGACCTTATCGAAAACCAAAGTACAGAATTACAAAACTCTATATTAGTTTATCTGAGAAGGCCCTTTGTGAGATTCGACTCACTTGAAAAAATGCAACCTTTCATGAGAACGTTCATTAAAAGAATTATTACCGTTACCGAAGTGTCAGAAAAACAAGCTTTTGTGGAAAAAAAACTCAAAAGTCCAAATCCAACTTTACGCAAGAATGCGATGGCAGCGAAAGTAGTTCTTGCCACGAAAGAACAAAAACAACAAATATACCAACAAATGTTACGCGAAACAGACACCGCTAAGGTAATGGGGGCTGCTATTGGGTTTCACAGTACTCTTAGGTTTCATTTGTGGCAGGAGGTGATCATTAAGCAAATGAACTTGCACCAGAACACCGAGGAAAATTACGGGGGGTATATCGTATTTTTGCGACAAGTTCCGGCATCGCAACAACAGCAGTTTCTGCAATGGCTATCTCACGCAATAAAATTAGCGCGAATTAGGAGGGGTATCCATCCATCGCTGTCGGAAAAAGATATGGCTCAATTCTATTATGAAAGAGCCGTTGTTTACCGCAGCCTAGGTCGATATGAGGAGAGTATCAAAGATTTGTTGCAGGCGACAAGGTACTATAACTACTCTCGTTACTGGGTAGAATTGGCAGAAATATACCTGTGGCAAAACAAAAACGATGCTGTACGCGACACGCTAGAGTCTCTCGATACATTGCAAACTCAGCGTTTAATGTCACGCATGGCAAATCTTTACGCGCAAATAGGCGACAATGACAAGGCATATCGCATTTTCAAATATTTATTTTTGCATTACAGTAAAGACCTTTATGGTGTTCCCCTTGCTTCTTTACGTCTAAAACAAACACAGAATAATAAAGATCCCCTTGCCAAAAAATATTTGGCATATGCCCTGGAACAAAATATGATCACCGCCTATTCGTATCAAGAAAGAAAAGAGGTACGTCGTATTACCGGAAATTTTCTACGCAGGTCCTACCCAGATATTATTCCGTTACTAACGCCGCAGAAAATAGAGCAGATACGCATTATTGAAAAATACGATCGTTTTGGAAATTAGGTAATTTGATGCACGGAGCGCACTAAGATATCATGTACCTGCACATGAGGCGGTTGCGTTAATGCGTAAATAATCGCAGCGACAACGTCATCGGCGTCAAGGACTTTTGTGGTGGTGAACATACTACGTGCCTCTTCGTTTTTTAAATAGCTCGTCATCAACGCGGTTTTCACAAGCGCAGGGCTTATCGAGGTAATGCGAATATTGCTTCCGGCAACACGCAATTCTTTACGCAGTGACTCGGTAAGTGCTTTGACCGCGTGCTTTGTTGCCGCGTAAACTCCCCCTCCGGGAGGAACGCGGTGTGCTGACATCGACGAAATGTGAATAATATGTCCATCTACTTTTTTTTCCTGCATTTGTTGTATCGCTTCGCGTGTACAAATGCACAACGACAGAACATTCACCTCTAGCATCTCACGCCACAGTTCCGCATCACCATCCACCAACGGGGAACGGTGTGAAACTCCGGCGTTATTGATTAAAATGTCCACTCCATTGTATTGTTCCTTAATTTTAGTGAACATTGTGCGTATTTCATCTTCAGAGCGCATATCTACCTGTATGATGTCTAGGCGCTCTTTATTATCAACTTCTTTTTGTAATTTTTGTAATCGATCGAAACGCCGTGCACAGGCAATTACGATCGCACCTTTTTCCACCAGTTGTTTTGCCGCTTCGCGACCGATACCACTGGAGGCTCCCGTTACTAGTACGACTTTATCTCGAAGTAATTCCATCTTTGTCCTTTCCCATCATGCTAACATCTCCTGAGCCATAGCCACTCCAGAAAGAAAAGCACCTTCTACTTTTGGTCCAGCAAAAGCATCTCCACACATTCCCATCGCAATCTCCTTCGCAACAAAACAACGCTGCGGATACACCTGTTTTGGTGCGCAATAACGCCAGCGATGTACTTGGTAGTCCTCGACCTCTCCGCCCAACCATTTGTCGGCCTGCTGCAAAAGTATTTTTGCCACTTCATCAAAATCGCGGTCCCAGTTTTTTTCCGTAAATTCTGGGGTAGAGTGAATGGTAATTCCCGGTTTTGCAGAGATTCCTTTCTGCATGTTGTCTCCCAGCCACTCAATGTCAGTACTGGCATTTTTTATTCCCCCAGGTTGCGGAATATTCGACGCGGCGGATGTTTTCACCATAACCGCAAAACAAGGTGTATATTCAATTTTTGCCAATTCTCCACGTCCGTCAAATTCGACACCTTCTAATATGGCCAAAGACTGCGGAATGGGGGCGGTGAGAATGAGAGATTTTGCGTGGTAGTCTTCCACACCCGAAACACACCAATTCTCTTTGTATACCGCGCTTTGTATTTTCTCTTTTAGCTGTACATTTAAATTTGTAGCGAGCTTTTTGGCCAAAGTAGTCATTCCCTTTGCTCCGCAGTAACGCGGATGACCATCTTTGCGCAACTCGGAGTTATCGTCGCCAAATAAAAATCCGTCGCACCAATGGTGCACACAGTCTTCATTTTGCGAGATAAAATTCGCAAACGCTTCACTGCGCACAGTAAAAAATTGTGCTCCGTGGTCGAAAGTCGCTTCGCCAATACGGCGTGTTGCCATACGTCCTCCGACACCACGCGATTTATCCACCACCACCACATCTTTTCCTGAATTCTGTAGATGTGTTGCAGCGATCAAACCTGAAATACCGGCTCCGATGATGATAGTATCGTATATTTTCGTCATTGTGCTTACCTGAATAATTTGTATACTAAGGGATGTACTATACGTTTTTTGCTGCGTATATTAGCATATTATGAAATAAAAAAACAGGAGATTTACATGAGCAAAAACATTATGTTGTGGTTATGCATATGTGTCCTCAGCGTTTTATATGCACAAAACCTTACCCTTGAAGATATATATCATCCACAAAAAAAAATTAAACTCAGCAGCTCTATACCAAGTGTCACATGGCTAAATGACCAGGAATATTTGCAATTGGATTTTGATGGCAAAGTCGCCACATGGTATGTTCATAATGTCAAAAATGAACAAAAAACTCTATTTTACAGTGCGGAAAAAATGTCCGCCGCTTTTGCTGCCCTTCCTGGTATTACCAAAGCCCAGGCACAAAACATTGCACGCCGCTCTCATGCCTTTAACAGTGATAAAAGTGCCGTACTCGTCAGTGCCTTCAATGATTTGTTTTACTACAAACTCAACAGTGAAAAAGCCATCCGCCTCACGCAAACGGCAAAACGCGAAACCGTCGCCCATTTTAGTCCTGATGGAGCCTTTGTGAGTTTTATTCAAGACAACGACTTGTATATCGTCGACATTGCCACACAACACGTTAGATCCTTAACCAAAGGCGGAGGCGAAAATCTATTCAATGCGCGTCTCGATTGGGTATATCAAGAAGAAATATACGGCCGTGGTAATTTCAAAGGTTATTGGTGGAGTCCAGATGGCACAAAAATCGCTTACTTGCAACTCAATGAAACTCCTGTAAATAAATTCACCGTTGTCGACCACATCCCATATCGCGGAGAACTTGAAGTAACCTCTTACCCCAAAGCAGGTGATCCCAACCCCAGTGTACGTCTTGGAGTGATCAATGTCGCGGGAGGCAGCACCACATGGATCGACACTTTCAAATATGAAGCGCAAGCGTTTTTGATTGTTCAAGTCGGCTGGTTACCCGACAGTGAACGCGTCTATTACAAATTGCAAAACCGTGAGCAAACATGGCTTGATTTTAATATTGCGCAAAGTGGTAGTGGAAAATCAACAACAGTACTGCGTGAAACGTCCTCGGCGTGGGTACGCGTCAACGAAGCTCCTATTTGGTTGGCAGACGATCAATTTTTGTGGTGTAGTGACCGTAGTGGTTTCAAACACTTGTACCTATACAAAACAGATGGCAAGCTCATCAAGCAGCTCACGACCGGAGAGTGGGAAATAAAACGTGTTTATGGCTATGATGAAAAACACCAGCGCATTTATTTTTCTGCGAATAAAGATAGCTCGATCGCAGACCACAGTTACTACACAGACATAAAAAGTTCCACCATTGAAAAACTTACGCTATTTGCTGGTAACCACCGCGTTTCCTTCAGTAAAGGTTTTTCCTATTTTTTCGATTACTGGAGTAATGTCACCACTCCCACACAATTGCGCTTGTATGACAATAGTGGCAAAGAAGTAAAAAAAATTGCGGTGGCGAAAGTGGAGAATCTTCGTAAATACAAATGGGGAAAAACGCAGTTTCACAAAGTCAAAACAAGAGATGGGTTTGTCATGGATGCATTGATGATTAAACCAGTGAATTTTGATGCGACAAAAAAATATCCTGTATTTTGCTACACATACAGTGGGCCGCATGCCCCTTCCGTACGCGATTCTTGGCGCGGAAGCCAATACCTTTGGCACCAAATGTTGGCACAAAAAGGTTATATTATATGGATTTGTGACAATCGTACCGCTAGTGCCCGAGGTATGAAATATACCTGGCAAGTATATCGCAATTTTGGAGAGTTGGAGTTACGCGATTTAGAAGACGGTTTGACTTGGTTAAAGAAAAAGCCATTTGTAGATAGTACGAGAATAGGTATGTGGGGATGGAGTTATGGCGGTTACATGACAAGCTATGCTCTCACAAACAGTAAGAGTTTCAAAATAGGAATTGCCGGAGCTCCTGTGACCGATTGGCGTGACTATGATTCGGTATATACCGAACGTTACATGGCCATGCCGCAAAACAATACACAAGGGTATTTGAAAAGTTCACCAACACAGCACGCAAAAAATTTGCATGGAAATCTGCTCATTATTCATGGAACAATGGATGATAATGTCCACCTGCAAAATACCATTCAATTCATTTATGAATTGCAAAAAGCCAACAAAAAGTTTTCGTTAATGCTCTACCCCCGTTCACGACACGGTGTCCGTCGTCCCTCACAAAGATATCATTTATATCAATTAATGACTGATTTTGTGATAAATAATCTGTAAACCAAACGTGAATTCCAAACAAAAAACCACAGCCTAATAAAGACATCAAAAAACTTTTTTAGATATTTTTATGAGGGCTGTGGTTTTTTTTTGCCAAATTTTAAAAGCATCACAGAGGATCTATTAAAAATTTCCACAATTAAATAGTTTATTATATTTGACTTCAGGAAAGCAAATTGTATAATATATTTATCAAATTTTATTTAACCATTCTGAATTACATTCTCAACTTAGTTATTATTGTAAGTATTGGTATATCATGGTTTCGGCCTATTGCAGATGGGCCAAAATCATGGTATACCGTTTCTCCAAGAATGTAAGAGCCTATACAAAATCAAAGATTCATTCTGAACGCTCGGATTTGTTTATACCGCGATAGTCATTTGTCATATTCGAGCGTTTATTTTTTACTCACCGCCTTGCGAATCGATAAAGCAACTAAAACCACTAAAATTACCGCCGACATCGTGCTGTAAATAGTCAAATACCAAGGTTGTAAATACTCCACAGAGTCAACAAACGGTAGCGATGGAAAGGCAATAGAAGTCAAAATCCCTCCGTCAAAGTAGTCGAGTAATAAACCACACAGACTCACAATCGTCAGTAAAAAATACATCATACACTGTAGACCATTGCGCGAAACAAGCCATACCCATCCAGGAAATATATTTCCTAAATACAGCACGATTTTTTTGATTTGTTGTGGCTCTTCCTTATGCAGACTTCTTTCACTCGAAAGTAGCCCAATCAGTGCTAAAATCATCACGATGATGGGAAACCAATGCAATTTTACCAACGACTCGACAAAGAGATGGCACAATAAAAACGGTGTCATGAGCGTCGAGTCATTACCGGAAAGCTCAAAGATCAACCCACCACTGTTGCCACCACCGAAAAAAATTGCCTTTATCCCTTTGCGAATAAAACTCTCTTCTCCTGTTTGAACAGAAATCAACATGCTATATGGGCAAAATGCCATTAAGCACCGCTGGGGAAAAAATCGCAAATGATTTTGGTATATCTTCGGTAGCTGCGTGGCAAGATCTGTGAAAGATTTTTTGTTTAAAATCGCAAGGTTAATTTGAGCTATTTTTCCATAGATATCCGGTAAATCTTTATTTTTTTCAAAATACGATTTCGCTACCGCAACATCGGACGTACTGTAAAAAACCCCCATGTTATTCCGTGCAATAGGATGATCCATACTTTGCCAGTAAAAAGTTGCCAAACCGCTACCCTTTTGAAACTCCGCTTCTGCCATGAGCAACTTCCATAACTTCTCATCCACTTTACCTTCGAACTTTTTCAAATAGGAATACGCCTCTTTCCCACCCAAATAACCATTTCCCAGTGAAAGTGGTATACTTGCCATTTTACCGGTATCAGAAACAATTGTCGTCAGCATCAACGTTCCTGTCATAAACAAAAGAGCAAAGCAACAAAGACATACCCTCTCTCCCTTGTTTAAATAGGTAATAAATGTATAACGCGCTCTCTTGAACGGGTTGGCCAGAAAAGCCATATTGCGTAGGAAATACGTATCATAACCAATTGCTTCTAAATCTGATATTCGCGAAGCTCTCGCTCGATACCATGTGTATATGAGCAACGACAAAATCAATAAACTCAAAAAACCATTAAAAAATATCAAAAAATCCGCGAGAGCTAAATCAGAGGAAGATGACAACATATCGCCACCTTGGTAGAGAGCTTCCGCAGAAAATTGCGAAAAATCTTGGGCAAGTTGCGGGCGGTTGTTATCTGCGGCCCACTTGCTCAAAGACAAATAAGAATAATGATCGCCTTCCGTATAGTGAAAAATCTCCCGCGAGATGTTCAACAACGCAAAAGTTTTATCGATATACTTGTCATCGTTTTGCGTTCTACCTTTGTCGAAATAATGTTGAGCCAATTTTTTCAAAAAGATATTCGTGGATGACGGAATAAATACATCGCAATGCGGGTTGTGAAAAGTCTTCGTTTGTAAATATTGGGCTTTTTCGTAGAACATTTTTTCCCACTCGGGAAAACCATAATAATTGCAATACAAACCGAGCAAAACATACTCATTAAAATTAATGCGTTTTTGTGTAGCAATTTCTTCAATAAGTTGCTGTGCCTCTTTTTGTTGCTTACGATGCGACAAAATCATTGCTTTGACGAAACGATAGTAAATATTCGTTTGGTCTAAGGCCATGCTCGTAGCAATGAGCTTTTCAAAATTTGCGCGTTCTTTCTCACTTTGCGGCCAAACATTTTGTGCAATATCCGTCGCCAATACTTTAAAGCCAGCATTTTTAAATACTTGATTGGCTTCTATCGTGCTAGATAAAAGAGAAACTAGTCCTTCGCCGTAGATTTTTAGTGGCGTGCGAAATTGTTGTTTTTGCACATCAAAAATCACGCGATAAGTCTCTTTTATCGAATATTCTGAGATCAACATTTCTACCGCGAAACTGTTTTTATCTAAATGGTACAAGTATTTAATAGGGTGCGGTAAACGATAACGATACAAAATAGTCCCATCAGAAGAATTCAGCACAATCAACGAATTTTTACTTCCCGTGTAAATGTGTTGCTGCTCGGAAAAAAATAAAAAATTACACAAGGTTAACTGCAAATTTTGCGGGGGGAAATTCCAAAATTTTTCGCGATGTGAGTCGATCCCCCATATGCGCTTTTGACGCTTCTCTAGTCGTAAACTGCTCTTTCTCGACTCAGATTTGGTATTGGCTGTTGCCAGACTCCACAGATGAACAGGTAAATCAATGGCCAGTGCTCTTTGCGCGTCTCGAAGAGCTGTGCGTTTATCATACATATTGTGTGCTTGTACGGAGATCCCCAGTAAAGCAACTGCCGCCACTTCTTGTAATCTTTTCTCCATGGCATCGTCGCTCACCGTACAACAATGGCGCCAAATCCGCTCAAGTATTTCTCCTGAGTATGCGGTACTCCTGGCCAACGAGCACAAACTGTGATACACAGTTCTAATATCTTTTTGTGCGAAAAGTGATAAAACCCCTTTGTCGATCTTGATATTTTCCTTCTCGATAAACTTATCGATAGCGACAACGGGTGACTTTACAAAACGGAGTTCTTCTTTGATTAGCAGAAGTGCGTCTTGGTAATGGCCCATTTGCAGCGATTGATAAATGATATTGTAGCGTAATTCTCCTAAATCTAAGTTTGGCGTTTTCTCTATTTTGCTCGATTTGGCTGCGATCTCCTCCAATTCATCATTGATTTTGCGAATTTTTTGCGACATTTCGATCACACTTTGCGCAGTATTTTTTTTCTGCGCAAAGTCCATTGCATCCGCTGCCTCTTTCGTTTTTTTATCGTACTCAGCCTGTAAACCATCGAGATAGACATCTTCTTCTACCGACATCTTTCCCCAAAATACAATTCCAATAATGAGCACAACCAAAACAAGGGTGTACACGATATTTTTGCGAAAACCACGCAATGTCTCTAGTCGCTTTTTCATTTTTTCGAGCTCTTCTACGGGGGTATCTTTCAGCATATTCAACCGTCCAATGTACAACTCGATCATTCCCGAATCTTCGTGTTTTAAAGCCCACTGCGATTGCAACTTGATGATTTGCACAATACCATTAATCGCAGTGGGGTTATTGTCTTGTATTTTCAATGCCTGGACAAAACTATTGTAAATTTCGTCACCGGTAATGTAGACGTCTTGATTGGTTAGATTTTCTTTTTGTTGTAAATCTTGTAACTCATTCATTGCCGTGTCAATAATTTTAGAGGCATCGTAGTGACGTGAAAATTGCAATAGTGCCTCTTTAAAATCCAAAACCGATGCAAAACGATCTTCGGGGTTATGCGCCAATGCCTTGTACAGCACCTTATCTAATTCGCTATAAGAGCTAGATGATGGAGAAATTTCACCTTGCGCCGCGTTACATAAAATTTCCATAATCGTCTTACCGTGATGCGGAGGAGCACCGTGTATTATTTCATGTAATATCGCACCACAAAGGTACACGTCGGTGGCAACGCCTATATTCTCACTATCATTGAGAGCCATTTCGGGAGCCATATACAAAGGGGTCCCTTCAGGAGCTTTGATTTCACTGCGATGCAGAGTTTTTTCCGTTTTGTTTTCCGAGATGTCAAGAGCAATCCCCCAATCCATCACCAGAACCTCGCCAAAACCTCCGATCATGATGTTTTCTGGCTTTAAATCGCGATGAATAATGTTATGCGAATGTGCGTACGCAACCGCATCACATACCCGGCACAACACATCGAGATGGTCAAAAATTTCCATCTTTGCACTGCGTTCTTTCTCTTGGACTGTTTGTGGGTGTAAAAGTTCCTTCCACGAAGTTCCGTTTACTTTTTTCATTGCAATGGATATTTGTCCATTCTTATCCTCGCTGAGGGTATGAATTGGTACAATATTGGGGTGATCAAGATCGGCGGTGACAATCGCTTCGGAAATGAAACGTTTTTGCATTTCGCCGTGGTTTTGGTTTGTAGAAATCACTTTTAGAGCAATTTCGCGATTTAAAGATTTCTGGCGCGCCAAATAAACGATTCCCATTCCACCGCGCCCTAATTCTCCGACCACTTCAAAATCATCGAAATCTACGTCTACTTTATCGAGACTTTGCGTTTCCTCCACCATAGTTTGGTCTTTTTTATCTGAGGCACCGTCACTGAGTATTGTTGCTTGTTCCCTGTAGGGATCTTCACTTTCACCTAAAATAGTCTGTTGTTCTACGGGCGACTCGCTTCCCCCGAGAATAGTTTTTTGTTCCTCAAGAGCTTTAATGTTATCCCCTGCAACTATTGTTGCATTTTCTTCGAATTTTTCACTTGTAAATATTTGTGGCGAAGATTCTCGCGCTACGTTATAATCACTCCTAATTGTAGCGGAAGGCAACTCATCTCCGCACAGAGTTGCGCTCCAAATAGTTTTAACCTTCTTAACTATAGAATCTTTTTCCTTCATTTTTATCACCTTACTATTTTAATAAAGCTCCGAGGAACTTATGGATTTTGGAAAAGTAGAAAATATTGCCAAAATAGATTTCGCAATGCCCCAAGATCATCCAGATAACATAAAATTGTTCAATTCTTTAGCAAAAGGACAACAGCCTAAAATATATATTGGTTGCCCAGCATGGGCGGATAAAAGTTTTGTGGATAAAATATACCCGGCAAAAGCCAAAAATAACGAATATCTCACTTATTATAGTAAAAATTTTTCCACAATAGAATTTAATAGTACTTATTATGCCATTCCGAAATCAGAAACAATACTCGGATGGAAAGAAAAAGCGCTACCAGGGTTCAAATTTTGCCCAAAAGTTCCCTCTGAAATTAGTCATGACAAGCAAATGATGCACGCCGAAAAAACAACCCAGATATTTAGCGAAACAATATCATTATGGGAAGAATATCTTGGTGTTTGTTTTTTAGTCCTCCCGCCGAGTTTTGCCCCCAACCGCAGTAATATTTTGGTAAACTACATCGCGAATTTTCCTTTGCCTCTGGCCATTGAATTTCGCCACCCACAGTGGTTCGAAAATAACGCTACTTCGCGAAATACTTTTCAAGAATTGCAAAATAACAACGTTGCCACTGTCATTACTGATGTCGCAGGTAGGCGCGATGTTCTTCATCAACGTGTTACTTCCAACACCGCTGTTATTCGCTTTGTAGGAAATGACTTACATACGACTGATTATCAGCGATTAGACGATTGGGTAAAACGCCTAGATGATTGGACAAAAAATGGCATAGACAATGTTTATTTTTTTATGCATCAACATCAGTCAGCATTGGCCATTGACGCCGCTATTTATTTTGTAAATAAGTTGCGCGAAGTATGTAATATAAACGCAAAATTACCACAGTTACTGAAGTTAGATATACAACAAACATTTTTTTAGGTGAAAAACATGGACAAAATTGAAATATACAAAGAACACCTAACGCAAATGGAAAACCAAGCATTTGAATTTTTATATGAGCTTGTTGACGTGAATTCACAAACCAAAAACGCACATGGAGTAAATGTTGTAGGACAAAAATGTATCGACCTATTTGCACTATTGGGGTTTACCGCGGAAATTGTGCCTTCCAAGTTCGATCCGACATATGGTGACTATGTATTCTTAACCCACCAAGGAGAGACCTCTAAAAGTATCGCAATGGTATCTCATTTAGACACCGTCTACTCTGTAGAAGAAGAAAAAAACAATGAATTTTACCTACGTGAAGAGGGCGAAAAGTTGTATGGCCCTGGGGTTTGCGATATAAAAGGCGGAACGATTGTCATGTTTATGGTGCTAAAAACCCTAAAAGACCAAAATCCACAACTGTTTAATAAATATACATGGCATGTACTATTAAACGCACGCGAAGAAGACGGAACCGAGGAATTTTCGCAACTCGCTACAGAGTATGTCACCGAAGAAACACTGGCGGTATTGGTCTACGAGGCGGGAGGCATCGAAGAACAAGGAAGTAACATCGTAACTGCGCGCAAAGGTGTTGCTAGATTTTACATGGAAACAGTTGGTCGCCAAGCTCACTCCGGTACCGACCATCATCGCGGTGCCAGTGCTCTATTGGAACTCGCGCACAAAATCGTCGCTATTGAACAAGAAACCTGCTACAAAAGAGGCTTGACATTTAACGTGGGAGAGGCGCAAGGAGGAGTGGCGATTAACCGTGTTCCCGACCATGCGTATTGCTATATAGATATTCGCACCAAAACCCAGGACGACTTTGATTTTGCCGTCGATTTTATACATCGCTTCGCTGGAGACGGTGTAGTGAGAAGTAACAGCGGCGACTTTCAATGCAAAACCATTGTCAAACAAATGCCTTCCTATCCATGTTGGCCACAAAACGAAGGCAGCGATAAACTTGCGCAAACTTTTGTCGAGGCAGGCAAAGATATTGGACTTCACATAGACCCCAAACCACGAGCCGGAGCAAGTGATGGTTCCTCTTTTTGGCAGATCGCTCCTACTGTAGACGGCCTGGGTCCTATCGGAGCCAATGACCATTGTTCTATTCACAAGCCTAAAGAAGGTAAAGAACAAGAATATATTATTAAGTCGTCTCTTTGCGAAAGAGCGCTCCTAAATATCGTTGCCATTGAAAAATGGCTTAGTGAGTAGCAGGAATTACGACAGTGAGACTCATCAAAGGTAAAACGATCCAAAAATTAGAATCGTATACGCACTACCAGGCATGTACATTTTATCTCGACAACAACAACAAAAACATTGCGCGCAATATACGCTTTACCCATTGTAGCTTTCGCGGAAATACTACTTTGTTCGACTTGCGAGGATGTGAGTTTGATCATTGCGGTGGGAAATTTGCCGTGGATTTCTCCGGCCGCAAACTAGTAAAATTTCCGCAAAATTTACCCAAAAAACTCATATCGGCGGTCAATATTGGCCACAATACTCTCCACTCATGGCAAGGGATCGAAGAGTTAAGCGAAATCGAATCCTTGCAGGCAGAATTTGGCCGTATACGCCGTATTTCCGACGAAATTTTGCAATTAAAAACATTGTCGCATCTCAACTTATACGCCAATTATCTAGAAGTTTGGCCTGTCGAACTCGAACAATTCCCTCAACTGGAATATTTAAACTTAGGAGGAAACCCATTAAAAGAAATTTCACCTCACATACAAAATCTGCGTAACCTTCAGCACTTGAACATACAAAATACGGAAATTAAAGTCTTGCCCACAGAATTTAGTGAATTAACAAAACTAAAAACACTAGATTTAAATCACAACTATCTGCGTAAAATTCCACCTACCATAGAAAATTTGCAAGGTATCTGTGAATTAAATCTCGTCAACAATCAATTGCGCGAATTTCCCATGCAAATACTATCGCTCAAAAATCTACAAGTGTTAGACCTTAGATACAATGCTTTGAAATCCATTCCCGACATATCAAAATTAAGCAAACTACAAAATTTAAGTATTAGCATCGACAATATATCTAGCTTTCCTTCACAAATGGAAAAATTACAAAATCTTACGAGACTCCATGTTGACTGTAATGAAGTGGATTTTTTACCGCATGAGATCACCCAACTCAAAAACTTGGCTGTACTGTGGTTAGACGCCGTAGAAAGTCCTTTACGCAAAATTCCTCTAGTATTAAAAGAAATGAATCAATTGCAACAATTGTTTATTGAGGATGTAAACGAAGGTCTTGTGGAAAAATTAAAATTATGGTTGCCAAAGTGTAAAATTACGGCATTTCCCAAACCTCCACAAGTGATGCCTCGCGCCTAAAACAATAAAAGAACTAGTGAGGAAAAGTTGTATTGCATATTATTTTTTTCATATATGTTGTATAATAGATATATTATTTTTTTGTTTTTTTGAAAAAATATTATTTCTTGTCTCTTTACAAAGATGATTTTATTTGCCTATTCGAATGTCAACCATGGAAACTAGTATGTCTCAAGAAAAAATATTCATTGCCGCTGTGGGAGCATCCGCCGGAGGAATAGAAGCACTAGAAAATTTGTTTTCCAGTTTGCCGCAGCAAATGGGGATTGCATTTGTTGTGATACAGCATTTATCACCCGATTTGAAAAGTATTATGGACGAAATACTCTCTCGTCGTACAGAGATGGAAGTTCTCATTGTAGAAGACGGTATGGTGGTAAAACAAAACAAGGTTTATTTATTGCCGCCAAATCGAGAAGTCATCATCAATGGTGGAATTTTGTACCTGCGAGAAAAAGACAATGACACACTTAGTCTTCCCATAAATACTTTTTTTAACTCTTTGGCCAAAGACTGTGGTAATAAGTCGATTGGAATCATTCTTTCAGGTACAGGAAGAGACGGCTCCAAAGGCATTGAGTCTATTTTTGATGTTGGTGGAAACACCATTGCACAAACCCCGGAAAATGCTAAGTTTTCAGGAATGCCAGAAAATGCAATTCTCACAAACAAAGTAAAACTTGTTCTGAATGTAGATGAAATTGGCTCTACTCTTGCAGAATATATTGAAAATTTTGCATTTTTAGCTGATCATAACAAAAAATTACCATTTCACCGCATCATAAACCTTCTACAACAAAAATTTGATACCGATTTTTCTTTATACAAATTGTCCACCGTAAAAAGAAGGATTGAAAGGCGCACGGAACTGAAGTCGTTTTCCGATACGATGGAATATTTTGTTTTCCTGGAAAACGATCAAGAAGAGCAAAAGATTTTATATCGTGAATTACTCATTGGAGTGACACAATTTTTTCGCGACCCGGAAGCTTTTGAAATATTAAAGATGTCTGTCATTCCTCAATTGATTAAAAGAGAAGAAAAAGATTTACGCATTTGGGTTTCCGCCTGTGCTACGGGAGAAGAGGCCTATAGCATTGCCATTCTCTTAGACGAATACATCGTACAAAACAAACTCGATTTGTCTTTCACACTTTTTGCCACTGACCTCCACGAAGAATCTATCCTCACAGCAAGTGCCGGAAGATTTTGTGAAAACAAATTAAGCAAACTCTCCAAATCTCGAATAAAAAAGTATTTTTCTTTTGAGAATGATGAATATGTTATTCAACCGAGTTTACGAAAAAAAATCGTATTTTCCGTCCATAATTTACTAAAGGACTCACCTTTTACCCAAATGGACTTGATCTGCTGTCGAAATTTGTTGATTTACTTTGAACCAGATGCGAAACAGCGCGCCACTTCTTTTTTATATTTTGCTCTGAGAAACAATGGTTTCTTGTTCCTTGGACCAAGTGAAAATCTCGGATCGTTCATTGATGATTTTTTCCCCATTAGCCATAAATGGAAAATCTACGAAAAGATAGGCCATTCCAAATACTCCTTAGTCGGACAAATAAAGCGCGTACCTTACAAAATAAGAAACGCACTTCCTGTTAGAGACAAACAAGAAATTCGCTTATTAAAACTTTATGATGCTATGTTAGAAACGATAGACATACCTGCTTTTATTGTCGATAAAAGTTATAATCTAGTTCATAGTTTTCCTGGGGCATCTGAATATCTAAAGGTAAAGGGCAGAGCTAGTTTTGACGTATTTTCTATGATTGAAAATCATATGAGATCCATACTAAACTCCGCTTTGAGAAACGCCTTCGACAAGGGCCAGAAAGTCGTCTATCAAAAAGTCCCCCTCCTAACGACAGAAGAGAAAAAATTTATCACAATAACAGTGGAGCCATTTGCTATTTATAGTCCAGACAAACAAGAGTATTTTCTAGTCAAAATAGAGGAACAAAAACAAAGTGTTTCAGAGAATACCAATACTAAATATAAATATGAATACAAATACACCAAAGACCAACAAGAACACATTGAAAGTTTACAACAAGAACTAAAGTACACAAAAGAGTATCTACAAACAACAATAGAGCAACAAGAAACGAGTAACGAAGAACTACATGCCACAAACGAAGAATTACAAGCCGCCAACGAGGAACTACATAGCACAAATGAAGAATTACATTCCGTCAATGAAGAGTTACACACTGTCAATTCAGAATACCGAAGAAAAATAACAGAACTTGCTCAGCTCAATAACGACATGAACAATCTTCTAAAAAGTACAGATGTCAGTATCATTTTTCTAGACAACAATTTTTGCATTCGTAAATTTACCCCAGCAGTCGTCGATATAGTCCCTTTACTTCCCCAAGATATTGGACGTCCCATTCAACACATTCATCACACAATTCAAGCAGATTTTTTAGATGATCTCAAGCAAGTCCAACAGGCAAAAACAAAAATAGAAAAAGAAGTTCGTTATGAGAAAGACCGTTGGCTAATGATGAAAATTTTTCCATACCACAATGAAGTCGGTGTGGTAGATGGAATGGTGTTAAAATTTGTTGATATCACCAAAAATAAAAAGGCAGAAAATATCCTAAAAACCAATAAAGAACGTTTAAAAACCATTATGAATGTCGTAAACGACGGTTACTGGGACTGGAAACTAGGAACAGACGATGAATATTTGAGCCCCAAGTTTAAAGAGATGTTTGGCTATCAGGATCACGAAATGGAGAACAAGGCAAGTGCATGGCAACACTTGATTTTCGCAGAGGATTTTGAAGTGGCGAAAAAAAATTTCCAGCTTCATTTGGATACAGATGGAGAACACCCTTACATACAAGAGGTGAGATACAAGCACAAAAATGGCTCGACGGTTTGGGTATTGTGTCGTGGGCTCGCACTCAAAGATGAAACGGGGAATTTTACGCGTATGGTCGGAACACACACCGATATCACACATCTAAAAAACACAGAAATGGAACTGCGCAATCAACAATTGTTATCCGAAACCATTTTGCAGTACTCCAAAATGGGCGTTATTGTTGTAGACGAAAGTGGAGAATATAAACACTTCAACCCTCAAGCCAAGAAAATCTTGGGAATAACCACGACAAGCAAAGTTTTACCAGCGGTTCATGAAATTTTTTCTCTAGAAAAAAGCCAAACACCTCATTTAGAATATTCCCCTTTTGAAAAAGCTCTCCAAGGAGAACATATATACGAAAAACAATACTTTTGCCAAAAATTTGATCGCAAAAAAAATATCATCGTTTCTTTAAATGCCCATCCTTTACACAAAGGTAATATAACAGGAGCAATTGTTATTTTTGTTGATATGACCAACCACATAGAACAAATGAGGGAATTGGAACGATCGAACTCCGAGTTAGACGACTTTGCCTACATAGCGTCTCACGATTTAAAAGAGCCTCTACGCGCCATTTCCAACCATTCCTCTTTTTTGTTAGAAGATTATGCCCATCAGCTGGATGAAAAAGGTGTCAAACGCTTAAACCGCTTACAGTACTTAACAAAACGTATGCAAAAACTCATCACCGACTTGTTGCATTTTGCTCGCATCGGCAGACAAGAATTCTCCACACAGGAAACAGACTTAAATCTTGTCATCGAAGATGTACAAAAAACGCTTCAAGATCAAATAGAAGAACAGAATGTCGTTATTACACTACAGAAAAAACTACCGACCATTTTGTGTGACCCTGTTTACATCACACAAGTGTTTCACAATTTAATTGAAAATTCTATCAAATACAACGACAAAGACGTAAAACGAATTGACATTGGTTGTAATGAAACCAAAAACGGCAATGTATTCTACGTAAAAGATAACGGTATTGGTATAGATGAAGAATTTTATGAGGAAATTTTTACCATTTTCAAACGTCTTCACAGTACAAAACAACATGCCACGAGTACAGGTGCCGGACTTACATTCGTGAAGAAAATTATCGAACGACTTGGCGGAGCTATTTGGCTAGAGTCAGAGTTAGATAAGGAAACAACATTTTATTTTACTTTTGGGGAACAAACACGTGATTAAACAATTTCAACCCATCCTCGTTGTAGAAGATAGCGATGATGACTACGAAATCACATTTCGTGCTTTCAAAAAAAATGAAAATCTAAAAAACCCAATATATCGTAGTGAAACAGGACAAGAAGCTCTAGACTTTGTTTTCAATAGAGGTAAGTACAGCAACCCTCAACATGCACCGCGACCAGGCATTATTCTTCTTGATCTCAATATCCCAGGAATACATGGAATAAAAGTTTTAAAAACAATCAAAGAGCACGAACAATACAAAACTATTCCCGTGATCGTTTTTACAACATCCGAAAATGAACAAGACATTCAAAAATGTTATATGCAAGGTGCCAACACGTTTATCACAAAACCTGTGGAACTACAGAATTTCTTTGCAACAATAAAAACCTTAAGAGAGTACTGGTTTGGAGCCGCTGTTATACCAAAAAAGTACTAAAAGCCAACTTGGAGATACGACTGTGAACGAACGTTTTAATATTCTGATAATCGACGATAGCTTCGATGACCGGATGCTATACAATGATTTCTTGAAAGGCAACAATATATATGAAGCAGATTCAGGAAGTACAGGCATCGACATATATCAAAATCAAACAATAGACTGTGTGCTACTAGATTACTCCCTACCAGGAAGAAATGGATTGAAAGTACTAAATCTTTTACAAGAGCATGACTCCCACATACCCGTAATTATGCTCACAGGACAAGGAAATGAAAAAATTGCGGTAGAATCCATGAAAAATGGCGCACAGGATTACCTTATCAAAGATGAGATTTCCAAGGAAATATTACACAAATCCGTTTCTAACGTAGTGGAAAAAACCACTCTGAAAAAGCAGCTCGCCGAACGTGCTACAGAATTAGAATCTTCCAATCTCCGCTTAGAACAAGCGTTGTGTGAGCTACAGAAAGTACAGAAGAAAATGGTTTTTCGCGAACGCATGAGCGCTTTGGGCGAAATGGCTTGTGGTATTGCCCATGACTTCAACAATTTTCTTTCCCCTATCCACAATTTCATAGAACTTATGCTCACGGGCCAGCCGGAGATACTCGATGACCCGGAAAAAACAAAAAAATACCTCCGGCTTATTCTAAAATCTACAGAAGACGCCGCAGATGTTGTCAAACGCATGAACAGATTTTACATGCCTTCACCGGGACAATACCAGCAAATCGATTTACAAGCCTTACTCGAGGAAATAAAGTCTCTTACCAGACCAAGGTGGAAAGACCAGGCGCAAACACAAGGAAAAACCATTGAATTCTCATTCAAAATTCACAACGCTCCTGAACTCTATGCAAACAGAAGTGAACTTTCGGAACTTCTCATTAATTTGATTTTTAACGCGATAGACGCCATTGCAGACGATGGGCACATTAATATCCAAGTGTATACCAATGGCGATAAAGTTTTTTTTGAAATAAACGACAATGGAAATGGGATGCCGGAAAATGTAAAGAGACAGTGCTTTGAACCTTTTTTCTCGACAAAGAAAGGACGTGGGTCAGGTTTGGGATTATCGATGGTCTACGGCATTGTCCAACGTCATGGTGGTATGATTGATATAGAAACGAAGCAAGGAAAAGGAACAAAGTTTACCAT
This sequence comes from Candidatus Uabimicrobium amorphum, assembly GCF_009002475.1. GTDB lineage: Bacteria > Planctomycetota > Uabimicrobiia > Uabimicrobiales > Uabimicrobiaceae > Uabimicrobium > Uabimicrobium amorphum. The sequence goes on along the minus strand of NZ_AP019860.1, from coordinate 5,567,203 downwards.
AGGCTTTATGAAAAAAGCCGTGGAAGTAAAAGAAACCCCAGAACAAGAACCGACGATTCTGCCTGTAAATTCTTTACGCATTTTAGTTGTCGACGATGAAGAGCTGAATCAACTAGCAATGACGGATTTGTTAGAAAACGAGGGACATACGATCAAAACAGCCTCCAATGGCGAAGAAGCTCTTAATGTTTTTGCCTTGGGAGATTTCGATTTGGTGATCACAGATTTGTCCATGCCGCGAATGAGCGGTGACATTCTCGCTGTGAAAATAAAAGAACAAAGCCCCGATACTCCACTGATTATGGTCACAGGCTTTGGTGATATCATAAGTGATATTTCGCAAAAACCACAAATGGTAGATTGTGTGTTAGCCAAACCGCTAAGAATAGAAGATTTACGCAAAGCTTTCCGTCTAGTATGCAACAAATTATAATAGACTTACCTTAACCATAAGAGAATACATTTTTTCATGGGCGGCGTAACACCGCCCTAAATTTTTACTTTGCGACCAAAATTCTTAACTAGCATTAAAATAGCTCCTCAATGGCTTTTTCCTGCTCTTCATTTAAATTTTCGGGTAGACGTACCTTAAATTTCACCAAAAAATCCCCTGTTTGACGTGTCGTTTTTATTCCGTGTTTTTTAATGCGTAGTGTCGCACCCGGTTGTGTGCACGGCGGAACTTTTAATTCAATATTTTTATTGTCCAGGGTCTGCACAGTAATTTTAGTGCCCAGTAAAGCATCCTTGAGGCTAATTTCTTTTTCACAGATCAAGTTGTTTTTATCGCGGCTATATGTTTCGTGTTCTTGGACACGCACTTCAACATATAAGTCTCCAGCAGGACCTCCGTACGAACCTTGTTGCCCCTGACCCGCTATGCGAATTTTTTGTCCCGTATCTATACCTGCAGGAATATCCACACTAACGGTTTTACGCTGTTGGCCAATTTTGATATTCGACTTCCCACCTTTTGCTGCAACGAGAAACGGTATGTCTAATTTTACCTCGGTGTCTCCACCTTTACGCGGACTGGGACGACGCTGATTAAATTGATTGGCAAAACCCCCGCCTCTACTTTGTCCACCTCCGGTAAAAAAAGAATTGAGAAGATCGTTGAGATCCATGCCGCTGGCTCCAGAGGCAAAGCCATCAAAACCACCATCGCCAAAACCATCAAAATTATGAAATCCACCGGCTTTCATCTGGTCATACTTTTTGCGTTTGTCCTCATTCGATAAAATTTCGTTGGCTTCTGCTGCCTCTTTGAATTTCTTTTCCGCATCAGCATTTCCAGGATTTTTGTCTGGATGATATTTTTTTGCTAGTTTGCGATAGGCATTCTTTATCTCCTGAGCACTTGCATCTTGGCTAACCCCTAAAATATCATAATAGTCTTTCATATTTTTGTCCTCTTAAACAAACCTTTATCCTAAAACTTTTCCCATAAGTCTACTAGAGCGAAAATAAGCAAAATTCATACCGATTGTCGCAATTTTGTATTTTAACGTAGTAAAATTAAAATGTCATTGCCTTTTTCCCTTATAATTTATTACAATAAGAGTGATATCTTATGCCCGGTAAATGAAATTTTCCATGTAAAATTTTATTATGTCAAGTGACAGATCTATGCCAAATTGCATGTACCTTTATCATGAATCGCGCCGAGAAATGGTTCGCGATCAAATTTTATGTACTATATACAAACTACTCAGGTAAAAATATGCAAGACGATTTTTTTCATTTTCTCGACAATGAGAAATTTTCGATTCCTTCGGGTAAACAAATCGTGGCTTTTGGACAACTGATCACTTATGTCTCGGTCATTTATATAGTATTTTCCACTTTATTTTTAGACTTGTACCGCGTAACCAGTAACTCGATGTTTCCTACTCTACAAGGAAACGGTCATTTTTGGCATGATGACCGTATCATCGTTTTTAAAGGACTGCTCAATATCGCAAATCCCTCTCGCGGGGACATTGTCGTATTTTTTTCACACAAAAATAGAAAAATGCTGGTAAAACGCGTTGTTGGAGTACCTGGAGATACATTATATATAAAACATGATCGCAACATATATGTAAACGGCAAGCCACAGATTTGCTTTTTTCACCGTAAATATCGCTGGGCTAGATATGTAGATTACAATGGGATGCCTGAAAATGGCTGGGGGAGCAAACCCTTTGTCGTTCCGCAAAACAATTACTTTGTTATGGGGGATAACACCGATAATAGTGAAGATAGTCGTATGTGGGGATGGGTACCACAAAATCGCATTCTCGGAACCGTGTCTTTCATATGGTTTCCTCTTTTTCGAGTAAGGAGTTTTCGAAATGAAAATCTCTCCAGGTGAAATAGTCGCGAAAAAATACAAAATAGAAAAAAAAATCGGAGAAGGCGCAACAGGAGTAGTTTATCTCGCACAAGATGAAATCTTAAGTAAACCAGCGGCTATAAAATTTTTACGCCGAGAATACTCCTTAAACGTCGCACAAAGAAAACGCTTCTTGAATGAAGCACGTGTTGCCTCACACTTTATTCACGAATCTATTGTCGCGATCCGCGAGGTAAGCGAATGGCGTGGCCACCTATACATTGTAATGGATTATCATCAAGGGCAAACTCTTAAAGAACTTATGCAAGAGAAAATGCTCAGCAAAGATGAGATCTATGAGATTAGTGAACAGCTTCTACGCTGTTTATGCGATGCACATAAAAAAAACATCATACATCGCGATATCAAACCTTCGAATATTATCGTTTACTACAACACCAATAATCGTTTGCGTATAAAAATACTTGATTTTGGGCTCGCTTCTTGCGAAGAGTACCAGAACAACATTAGTGGTGGTACTCTAAACTACGTATCCCCGGAACAACTATTAGATGACCCTGTTGACCATCGCAGTGATTTGTATTCGGTGGCCGTATGCGTTTACGAAATGTACACAGGTGTTCTACCTGTTTCAGGTAGCACCGCCAACGAGTTCGTGTATAATTTACTCGATACTCAAAAACACATAAGACAAAACCCCAAGCGCGTATTACCTTCCGGCCTACGCAAAGTTATACTCAAAGGACTTGCATCTGACCCAGATGCTCGTTACCAAAATGCAGATCACTTCTGGAAAGAAATTAAATCAAAACTAAAATTTTCATATGATATTGTCACCGAAAAAATTATCGCTGTTGCCGGTATTCTGCTCGTTTTGTGGTGCGTATCTCTGTTGTGGAACAAGTATACGGTTCATAGTAACTACACATCGTTACTAGAACAAGCTGTAGCATCTTACAACGAGAAAAATTGGGCAAAAGCCATTGAATTTGCCCAACAAGTGCAAAAAGTGAAGCCATGTTATCAAGCGAAAGAAATCATCATAAATAGTACATATACTCAAATAAAAAACGATTTGCTTACCGGTAAAACCGACATGGAGTTTCCACAGGAGTTCGATCAAAAAACACGAGATATTTTAACCCAGTACGCGCGTTTTTACCATGCAACACAGCAAGTCAATAAGCAAGTCAGTACCGAAAATTACCAACGCGCGACTTCTATCATAAAAAAATACCAGGGGTGGAAAAACCATGAGCAATTGCTTCAAAAACAGTTGCAAAGAATTCAAGTGCAGTTCTATATGCAAAAACTCCACAAAGCCATTGAGGATAACGACGCTGTAGACGCCAAAAAATGGTACGACAAGTTACAAAATCAGTTTACTCCAAAACAAAAAAAACAATTACGCGACAAAATATACAATCTTAACGAAAAAAACGACTACAAAGAAGCGATGCGCGAAGGTGAATATTGGAAAGCTATAAGAATCGCGCAAAAGAAATTGCCATTATGGCAGACTAGCTACGAAATGGCAAAGAATGCCCTTACAAAAAAGCTACAGAATTGTATTGTCGTTTCACCACGTACAGGTAAAATTTTATCCAAAAGACTAACTACGGTCGAAGTAAGAATTCCACCGCATATTTCAAGTCAGTATTTGCGAGTGAACGGTGCCCAACTCAAGTATGAAGGAAATGTTTTCTCCACGGAAGTCATTTTGCCTCAGGGTTTACAAAAAATTCGTTTAGAATATCAACGTGGAACTTACAAACAACTTGTCCATCAAATTACTGTGAATGTAGATATTGTCCCTCCCAAGTTACAAATCACCAAACATTTTATCGAAGAAAATTCGCGAAATATTGTTATTGAAGGTACCGCAGAAGAAGACTCGCGGGTCGATACCATTTTTTATGGCGACTACGAAGCGCAACCGCTCAATGCTTCTTTTACAAAATGGCAAATTTCTTTTCCTTTAGGTTTACAAGAAGAAAGTGTTAGCCTAACAGCCCGCGATATTGCCGGCAACACCAGTGTCTATGACTACTCCTTTACAACCGACAAAAAAGCACCGGAACTCTATATTGAGTTTCCAAAAGAAAATGAAAAACTATATCACAACAAAATTACGGTAAAAGGCATTGTCATCGACGACTCGAAAATAAAAGAAATTACCGTGATGTCGCAAAAAGTATCGACCTTTAAAAAAGACAAATGGTATATCTCGATCAAATTGCCCACCGATATAAAGAGTAAAACAACAACTATTCCCGTGGTCGTTCAAGACATTTGGGGTAATGTTCGCGAACAAAAAATTACGGTTGTTGCCGAGTATCTCAAATGGCACGATATCAGTATCTACAAAAAACTCAACTTATTTACCGATAAAATATGGGGCTTGTGCTACGACCACGAAGGAAAGTACCTCGTCAGCGCCGGAAATGGCAAAAAAGTAATCTGGAACACCCAGAATTACAAACCCATCAGTAGAAGAGCGACTTCTATTGTCACCTCAGAGTATTTAAAAATCTCTCCTGCGATCCGTTTTACGGCGTCACTCTTTGCTGATATTACAGGAACCTCAACACCTGATTTTTTCCACCACTCACAAGTAGGTGGCGTATGGCGCGTAACTCATTCTGATTTATACGATCGCGATTTGGGGGATCTCATACGATTTTTTGATCGCCATATATCCTGTATGGCACTATCTCCCAATGGTCGCTATTTAGCGATGGGCCACCACAGCGGTAACCTACGCATCATCGATTTACATCGACGACGCTACGTACTACACTCCAATGTCCACAACGGGGTTATTATGTCTTTGTGCTACTCTCCAGACGGCAAATGGCTGGCCTCTGGTGGTGGGGACTATTATGTTAAATTGTGGGAAATTCCAAAGTTTCATCGCAAAAAACTTCGTCAAAGACATAGCCTACTGGGACATAAGATGTCCGTTACCGCACTAGCTTTTTCTCATAACAATGCCGTTTTAGCTTCCGGATCAAAAGACAAGAAGGTCGCATTGTGGGATGTAGAAAAAGGAGAAATGATTACGAAGTTGTCAGGGCACACAGCACATATTGAATCAATTTCTTTTTCCCCCGTAGAAATGACTTTATGCACAGCTTCGTCTCAAGGAGAGATGTTTATTTGGAAATAGATTTTTTCAACTTTTGAAGGCATGAATATGGTTTCGCACAAAGACTTTTTTTTTAGAAAAGCTGTCCTAAAAACAAACTATCTAACCAAAGAGCAGTTACAACAACTCCAAGAAAAGCAAGACAGTGAACTTAGTTTAGAAGAAGTGGCACTAGAGGAAGGTTTAATCACTCCGGAACAACTAGAGGTTATTCACAAACATATTCAAAAAGAAATGAATCTAGGTGTTACGAGAGAGCTTCCAGGAGTTGTTAAACGTTCGCGGGCTCCCAAAAAACAATATGCTCATTATGAAATACTTGAAGAGATATCACAAACCCCTATTGGAAGAGTATATAAAGCGCGTAATACGAAAAACGATAACAGGGTTGCCATTAAAGAGATTAGTCCCGAAGAGGAGTGCGCTGCCATAGATTTAGAGCGCTTTTTTCAAGATATCGAAAGAACCAAATCGTTAGAACATCCTCATATTGAACGCATCTATGAAATACACAAAGACAACGATCCACCTTTTTTCGTCACAGAACTTATCTCAGGGCAATCGTTAAAAAAGGTAAAATCTCATGGTATGTCGGTACTTAGGGCAGTAGAAGTTGTACAAAAAATAGCACAAGCATTGCATTTCGCCCACGAAAAAAATGTATACCATCGTAATCTAACCCCTGAGAATATATTCATTGACAGCGCTGGAGATCCTATTGTCACTGAATTTGGCATTATCCAACGTGAATATGATGTAGGTGGCATCAAAATATTAGGCACTCCACACTACATGTCACCGGAACAGGCGAGAGGAATACAAAGACAAATAGATCAACAAAGCGACATATTTTCACTTGGTATTATCTTTTATGAAATGTTGAGTAAAAAACTTCCCTTTGAAGGTAAGAATCTCGAAGATATTGTCGCCAATATTCAGGTACAAACTCCTACACCACTCTGTAAAGTCGACAGTCAAATCCCCAAGGCTATCGAATACATTACAGAAAGAGCCTTGAAAAAAGATCGTAAACAGCGTTACAAGTCTGCGGATGAAATGGGCCAAGATTTAGATTTATATTTACAAGGAAAAGAAGTCATAAACGATCATTTTTTCTACAAAAACTTTAAAGCCATCTTGGCAGTTGTTATCGTTATTATTATTGCCGTTAGTATCTTTCTTTTAGGTAAATAAACATGGAACTCAATGAGAATTTACGAAAAAAATTATCGAGATTTATGGCACTCGTATTACGACATAAACCACAAACAATAGGTATAAAACTAGACAGTGATGGTTGGTGCGACTTTGAAACTTTCCTACAAAAAGTCCAAAGAAGCTCACCGCGTTGGCACAAACTCACCGCAGAAAATATCCATACCGTATTAGAGAAGTGCAACAAACAAAGATTCACGATCAAGGACGGACGTATACGTGCAAACCAAGGGCACTCAAATAAAGGTGTTGATTTGCAATTTTCAGAAATTACACCTCAAGAAGATCTCTATCACGGAACTTCTCGTAGCGCATGGGAAAAAATTCGGCAAAGCGGTTTGTTACCCATGCAAAGGCACCATGTACACTTGTCTGCGGATTTAGATACGGCGTGGAAAGTAGGAAAACGATACGATAAAGATCCTGTTATTCTAAAAATTGATGTGCCTGGTTGCCAGGCAGCAGATATTAAATTTTTCATTTCCGAAAACGATGTCTATCTATGCAAACATATTCCTCCACAATTTATACAAGTTTTTAAGCAAAATTAAAATCAATGACTTATGATATAACGGCCCAAAACAAAACCGAAGAAGCCATACTTGCAAATACATATTTTCAAACATCTTTGGATATAGGAAAAGTAAGGCAAGGACACCTAGAAGGCCAATTGGGGTACCATATCGAGAATTTATTGCAATATATAAGCGAACATTGCACAAAAAATGTTGCAAAACTGCGCTTAATTGCGATACTTCACGATATGGGTAAGTTAGGCGAGCTTATCGACAACACGCATAAATATTTACCTGAAACCTCGAACAAACAGTTATATTTACAGAAAAGTAGGCAATTTATCCAAGAGGTAGGCGAAAAACCAGACGATGGTTATGAGCCAGCTCATGCGCTTTACTCTTACGAATTTGCAAAAATATTTACGGATGACATAGACATTTTGCAAACCATAAAATATCACGATACCGCTTACAGACTTAGCAAAATAGAAAAACTGGGGCTTACCGAAAACATCAATCCAATTATTAGAAAGATATTTACTCCGCTTAACAATAAACTAATGTTGCAATTCATGGAAATAGATAACTCGGGAAGAGAAACAACCATTGTTTCCTGGCTAAATAAAAAATTACAACAAATAGGCATCGTTGCTTAAAACTTTGTCCAACTAGATAAGCTGAAAACAATACCTCTCCTCCTGTTTGGAGAGGTATTGGCCTTTAAAAAACAATACAAACATCATCCTCTGCTGTCTCGTTACTGTTTTTCCATTGCCGTTCGCACAGAAAATTTGCATGTAAAATTTCTTTTATCCTTTGTGTTGTCTCAGTAAAATTTTCATTGTGAACCCTATGCACTAGTTTGTTCTCTTCTTCAGAGAAATTTTGCCATTGCTTTTTGGCTTTTTGATAAACCTCCCAATCGGCATCCGAAATGTCACGACGTTCCTCAAGACGTTTGCGTATGTTTTCCTCTTCCGAGGTACAATGGCATATCACTAGAGGTATATGCCATTTTTCCGCTAGGTCATAGAATAATTTCCTTTGCTTTTGTAACTTAAAATTCGCGTCGATCACAACGCGCTGGCCTTTGAGAATAGACTCCTCAGCGAGTTCAAAACATTTGCTATATGTTTTCTCTGTCCACTGCGGTGTATAAATTCCCTGCATAAAACCGTTACCACCACTTTCGGCATTTTGATCTCGCGCCATACCCTTACGCACTTTATCACTACTTATATGAGTAAAATTATGTTCGTTTTGCAAATATTGTGAAATTTTAGATTTTCCTGTTCCTGGAAGCCCTGCAACCAAAACTATTGCCACGTTTTCATCACGTGAAGCCAATTCGCGATATGCGAGTAAAAAACACTCTTGGGCATGTTTTTTTGCGGCAGCCTTATCCTCTGTCTCGGGTTCGGCCCACTTCATACTCGAAACCTTGCCGCGTACTGTTGCACGGTAACTACAGTAAAGAGACAATACCAGCTGCCCTGTTGTATCGCAAACATTGCGAAAATAGCTCTGAACAAGCGCTTTTGCTAAGTCATTTTCTCTTTCTAAATGCAATCCTATCAGTAAAAATGCCAAATCAGAAACGGGGTCACCGTAACGGAAGCGGTCATTGAATTCAATACAATCAATAATAAGAAGTCGCTGCGTTTGCGGTTCGACATAAATATGATCGAGGCGAAGGTCTCCATGGGTATCGCATGTGATATTTTCCTGCGCACGTTTATTTATAATCCGTTTGTTTTTTTCCAAGCTCTGTTCTGTTTTATACAACAAAGCTTCGTACAACTGCGGTGTGATGGTATGCGTGATAAATTCACGCATTTGTGTAAAATTTTCGCGACAATTACCTGCAACAACTCCCCATTCTCCAAAAGGAGCAATTTCATCACCACGCGCGGCAGACTGATAAAATTTAGCCAACCATGCACCTAATTTTTGCATATGCTCAACGGTCAATGTGTGATGCTTTAACATATAATCCATCATCCACTCTTCCGGTAAGTAGCGCATCTGAACTGCGTAGTCAATTACCTCTCCTCGAGAAAAATTTATCTCCCCTTTGTCCTCATATATGGCCACTACCTGCAAATAAACATCCGGGGCCAACCGTCTATTAAGCTGTATTTCTAAATGGCAATATTTTTTGCGCTTTTCCAGTGTAGAATAATCAAGAAAACCAAAATTAACCGGCTTTTTAATTTTGTAAACAAATTCACCTGCAATAAAAACAACGGAACAATGTGTTTCTAGCATTTCAACGCGATCAACATCATGAAGATAAACACCAGGATTTTTGAGACTTTCCACTACAGAGCTTAGCACAGTTATTTTCCTTTCCTTTGTAGTGTAGGATTTTTTGTTAAACGAATTTACTCTTGTCGCATTAAGTAACTCTTGAGCAATTTTGCTGCCAAAGATTTCTTTTTCACTTTCACAAGTTGTTGTGCTGTACGTTCAACCTGCTCGACAGTTAAAGATTTACCACGTAAATAGTTTTGGTAGGTTTGGTAGGCGCATTCTTTTAACTTACACGCGGCCATCGCCGCGAGAGCATCGATAAAAAAGTCATTATCGTTGAGTGGTTTCGCAATTTCGACGATGCGTAGTAGTAACTCTTCACTGCGTTCGTTGGGAAAATTTCCCAAATCGCTAATCATTCCACCGCTTTCAAAACCCAGACTATTGAGTGCAAAACCTTTATCGTGGTCACTTCCGATTTCTTCTAGTATATCGAGTACTGTGTGCAGTAGTGACAAACGATCTTTAATATGTGTATAGCGTAGTAATTTTTCAAATATCAACCGCAACATATGCGCGCGGTCTTTGTCGTTTTCTAAGTCCTTAACGATGTTAACCACTTCGTGAAATATACTGCCGGCACGCTCATATTCTTTGATACGTGCTAAAAAAGCTGCAAAATCAATGCCTATTAATATTTTTTGTTCATGTTCGTAATTTGTACTACGCCATACTTTACGATAACAGTCCACAACATCAAAAATCATGTTATAAGCTTTATTGGCTTTTTTTATGCCAATAAGTCTGCGTATGATGTTCATGAGTAATTGTAATTCGATACTCTTGTCATGGACACTACGCAAATGTTCACGACTCTTGGCCATCAGTTGCGAGGACTTTTTTTTATTTTCTTCCAAAGTGGCTAGCTGAAAGAAATATTTACACATAATTTTGTGCTTATCATCGTGAGACATTTGTTTTGATCTTTGAAACACACGCGTCAACATCTTGTATTTTGTGACATAGTCTAAAAGCTTATCTACAAGAAAAACGTAATTGTGCTTCAATGCTTTTTCCAAAATAAGTTCTGCATAAATATGCTTATCGATTTGTTGCCTGCTGTGTATCACGGTTTCCGTTATACGCTGCAACTCTTGTTTCTGCGACAAACTCTTTTCACATAAATCGAGTATTGCCACAAACATTCGTTTGCGGTTCCGCAAACGCGAATTTTCCCATGCGTCGACAATATTCTCTAGTCCCGTAGACGGAGGCTTATTTTTATAAGCTACCATCGCTTGTTCTAAAAACCACGTGGCTTGGCGATGCCCTTTGTGTCGCGATGCCGAAATAGCCGTTCGCGCCAAAACATCGCTTTTACTGCTGTCGTTTGGCAATTTTTCGCTAAGAGCAATTGCGAGCTTGTCGTCTTTTAAGCGAAGTGCGGCATGCATTGTCTTCTCAATTCCCTTATATACGGGATTTTCTCTAATGATCATATCCATGAGTAACGCAAAATCTAGCGACAAAAACTCCTGCGGCCACAAAGTTACAATGGTAGACAAGGAAATATACTTATTCTCATCTCCAGGTTTTATATGGGTAAGTTCGAGAATTTCATTCAGAGCTTCTTTGTCAGGTGACCCGGTCTCTATATATTGCCACAGCAATAATATTGCGGCGTTGTAAGAATACTTCTGCGGCAGCTGTGCAAATAATTCTTTGCGCTTTTTTTGGTCTGTTGTTTTTAGAATATCGCGTATCACCGAGTTTTTTTCTCCTATCCTGTCACCGTAAAATTTGTAAATTCATTTCGACACTCCAACCACTCGTAATTTACATCGCTAACTTCAGCGGCAGGAGACCCTTTATACGTCCAATTCAGTAGTTGTTGTAACTCTTCTTCGGACCCTTCCGCGAGCATTTCCACTCTACCATCACTTAAATTGCGCACCCAACCACTTATTTGATATTTAGCTGCCTCTAACGTCGTATAGTAACGATACGAAACGCCTTGAACTTTTCCCGAAACAAATACATGTAAACGCTTCATGATACTTCCTTATCTCTTTTAAAAACATAAAACAAATAGTACAACGCAGGAACGGTAACGATCATTCCTAAAAAAATAATCGTCGTCATCATATACAATACATTTTTTGGAGCTGTCGCAGTGTAAATTGTCAGGTCAGGGACGACCAAAAAGGGAAACTGACATACTGCCCAACCAAGAACAATGCAAATAACCTTGGTCATGGCTAGCACGCGTACCATTTTGTATTGACGTTTCCATAAAGTAAAAAAAATAGATGTGGCAAGTACCATACCACATCCATGAAAAAATATCGCGTATTTACTACTCCACAACCCTTGCCAAAATAGTGGCGCATGACTTCGCGACAAATATAAACACCACATTGCAGTAAGATCTAGTAACGCTGCGCTACAAACAGCACGTATGCGAAAGTCGTTTTGCAATTTTTGTTCTCCCGCTTCGCAGATCAAATAAACTGCGGCGAGAAACATAAATGTAAACAATGTAAAAATGCCGACACTGAACGGAAAAATTCCCCACCATGCTTCCACAAAATCCGTCATCACTTTGGTATTTTCGACATCAACGCGCAATTTTCCATTCGCCACCGCAGCGACAACAACACCAAAAGTAATCGGGGTGAGCAAACTAGAAATTCCAAATACTTTTTCCCAAAAATCGCGCAATTTTTTGTCGTCTTTCATACCATAGGCACGAAAAATAAATGCACAGCCACGCAGAACGATTCCGATGAGCATCACGGTAAGTGGTATATGTAAACTTGTGGCGATAGACGAAAACGCCAGTGGATACGCGACAAATAGTACCACAATCACCAAAATAATCCACACGTGGTTTGTTTCCCATATCGGCGCAATAGCGCGTTCTATTAAATTTTGTTGCTGCTCTTTGCGCTCTCCACGAGCAAACAAACTCCATGCTCCACCACCAAAGTCAGCACCACCCGATAAAGCGTAAATGACTAAGGAGCTGACGACAACGCTCGCCAATAAAAATTCTACACTCATCATTTAATCCTCATAAGAATTCATCACGTATAAACGCATCAAGTACACAACCATCACAAACAGAAATATATACAATATCGTAAACACGATGAACGGCACAACTAAATTGGGCATATCTGTTACGGCCTCAGAGGTACGCATAATATTATAAATCACCCATGGTTGCCGCCCAACTTCTGTTACTGTCCATCCAGCCTCTGTAGCAATAAAACCTAATGGTGCCGCGAGTACCAGCAATTTCAGAAACCACCTCTTATCATTGATCGCTTGTTTGCGTATAAAAAAATATGCGGCCAGTACTCCTAAAAACATTAGAAAAGTACCACAGCCAACCATAATTTGAAAAGCAATATGTACCACCGCAACGGGAGGACGATTTTCTTTAGGAAATTCTTTTAGTCCTTTCACTTCCGCGTTGAATTTACCAAAGGCCAAAAAGCTTAACAAATAAGGTATTTTTATTGCATAAATCGTTTGTTCTTTTTCCTCATCAGGCCACCCACCAATATTCAGAGAAGCCCCTTTTTCTGTCTCCCAGTGAGCCTCCATTGCCGCGAGTTTCGCGGGTTGATGCACTGCGGTGTTTTTTGCCGTAAGGTCCCCACTAATCGGCTGAAGAATTGCTGTTACAATTCCCACATACAACGCTATTTTGAGTGCACAATAGTGAAATTCACTGTGGGGTTTTTTTAGCAATACAAATGCGTGAATTCCCGCAACAACAAATGCCACAGACACAAACGCTGCCAGAGTCATATGCAAAGCATAATTCCATGCTAAGGGATTGAACATCGCAGCATAAGGGTCTATTTGCGTAAACTTTCCGTCTACAAATTCAAAGCCCACAGGACTATTCATCCATGCGTTGGCCATCACCACGAAAATACCGGAAAACATACCGCTAAGCATTACCATAATTCCTGAAAACCAATGGACTTTAGGTTTTACACGATCCCAACCATACAAATAAATCCCTAAAAAAATTGCCTCGAGAAAAAAGGCAAAACCTTCCAAAGAGAAAGGCATACCAATAATAGGACCGGCGTGCAACATAAATTGTGGCCACAGTAGCCCCAGTTCAAAAGACAACACCGTTCCCGAAACAGCGCCTACAGCAAACATAATCGCTGTTCCTTTGGCCCATTTCTTTGCCAGGACTAAATACACATTATTTTTTGTCTTTAACCATAACCCTTCGGAAATCACCATTAACAAAGGCATTCCAATTCCAATGCATGCAAACACTATATGAAAAGCTAACGACATAGCCATTTGACTGCGCGCTGCGAGAAGATCGGACATGACGACTCCTTTATCAAGATGTAAAATTATTATGTTTTTATTTTGTTTTTTATAAATGCATTTTTTGTTTTTACTATGTATATTTTAGTAATAGTGTGCGATGCACATAGCACTTCGTAATAGAAATATGCTAGTACACTGAACCCAATGGGCACCAAATACCAACAAATATCTATACTTTAAAATCACGTGGAAAAGGTACATAATGAAAAAAGTTTTATTTATTGGATTAGAAAAAAATGAAATTCGCGACATTGTACAAAATGTCGCTGTGAAAACAATACATCACGAACTCATACCTGAAATCGTAGTAAAAGAGCAACAACTATTTGTAGAACACCCCAATATTGCCGACTTTCTTGTCCCCGTCGATATTGTTGTTTTTCACGGTATTTTTGGGGATGACTTTGACACCATCAACGCCTTGGCAATTTGGGATGGTGTGTGTTTACCCAACCCAGTTGCTTTGCTTAATTGTCGTTTAAAACTACCTTGTCTGGCACGTGCACTACGCATAACTAAATTTAAAATGCCGCGCGGGTTTGTCGTTAAAGGGAATATCGAAGTTGAGAAAGAAAGTGTGGCAAAATGGGGAAACTGGCACTGCGGAGAAAATAAACAAAAATTTATGGGAAAGCAAAGTTATGAGCAGCCAACAATTATCGAACCATTTATTGAAGGAACTGCTGTTCGCATATTAGTGATAGGAGAAAAGTATTGGCAGATACAACTAAAAGGAGATGACTGGTTGAAGTCCATACATCACCAAGATGCACATATTCATTCATCCGTGGACGAAGAATTGTTGCAGGATACCTTAAATTTGAAAGAGCACTTTCAATTAGAGTGGATTGCTGTCGACTACATGGTGCAACCAAATGGAGAAAAATTTATGCTAGAAGTAAATCATATCCCCAATATGGATCGTTTTCCCGAAGTTCGTCAACACTACACCACTTTTATTGGTGATTGGCTTCAACGAAAAATAACATAGTTGGTTTGTGAATTGTTTAAGAAACGTTCATCTAACTATATTTGAGAGAACGGGCGGACACTAGGTCCGCCCCTACATTTCCAACGTGTTTCCATCGTAAAAGATGCCTAGAAAATAGGCATCTTTGTTTATTCGTTATGGTAACATTTGGTCTTTCACATCTACGGTGATTTTTTGTACTTTAACATTGTCTGCATATTCAAAGTAGATATTTGCATCATCGGGGATCGCGTCTTTAAACCAATAACTGGTAACGGTGTCTCCCTTAGATTTATAGGAACTCCAACCATTTGATTTGTATACGGTCTCGCCTTTTTTCGCGTAAATGGTTTTCAATTTCACAGGATCACCACTAATGCGAAGGTTCACACTTTTCTCTTTGCAATCTTTGGTGAATTGAATCTTCAAGCCACTAATATCTTCAGAAACATGCAAGTTCTTACGCAAGTCGCCATAACTTTTTAGCTCTAAAGTTTTCGCCTCAGCAGTCTTTATTTCGAAAGATCCAGTCAGGCTGATGCTTTTTGCGTCGCGTGATGGAGAAGAAAACTGTAGATCTAGACGCATTCCTTTGTCACGAATCACATTTTTCAACGCATAAGAGTCCACTTTTTTATGCTCACTACCTGTACGGAAACCAAAACCTGGTTTATATTTGATGGCATTGCCTAAATTATCTGTCGCTGTCAGTTTAAAATTACCATACGACAGTACACTAGGAGGCATTGGTGCAAACAAATGTACTTTCAGTGAAGATTTTCCAAAATAAACGCTTACCTTTGACTTAACGTTGGTGTTCTTCCATGTGCGAGAATCTTCCACACCTAAAAGTTCCGAACTCACACCTTCTCCAGCTGGTTCTTCCACAACTACATCGGTGGGTTCTTTTTCTTTGACTGGCTCATCCACAGGAGAATCATCATAGTCAGGATCATAAGGTTCATTGTATGGAGAATTCTGTTCCGCCATAGCACCCAATGCAGCCAAAGGTCCCACTAAACCAAATGGAGAATGCATCTCAAAACACATACCCGCTTGGTCGGTAAACCAAACCATCATAGCATTATTCACGTATTTTTTTAGAGTATTTCCCGAAGGAAGTAATCCAAATTCGATGGGAACTTCTGATCTTGGAATCATGGATTGTACAAATGGAATCGCGGTACGATATAGCGGTACTACGAGTTTTTCAACATTTAGATATTGAATATCTGTATGCTCATAACCATCTAGATATGTCATCATATCTTTAGGAAAATGTCCATTCTTCTGAACGATCAAGTTTTTTGCCATTTCAGGATAAAGAGTAATCAAAATACGATTTCCATCAATAACAAAAGTAGGTGCGACAGGAATAGGTTCTGACATACTACTAAAATTGAAATAGTGGAAGTTGTAACCATTCCATAAGAACTTATAACGATGTTTTTTCGGTACCATTTGCAGTAATTTTTCGATTGCTGCTGTAAATACCTTAGGATCTTTTAAGGAAAACTGTATTGCAAAATCAGGTATTAAACCACCAGATAAACTAACAGAGGATAGATATTCATCTCCCATGTTGTAAATAACATCTTCGCGTAAATTCACACCCAGTTGCTGGTTGAATTGTTGTTCCATTCCCATAAATTGTTGATGTTGGCGTGGGGCAAACATTTGTAAAGCTTCTAAGCCCGCTTCTACAAAGCCGCGCAGTTCAAAATAACTGTGGCGAAAAGCAACTAAGTCTTCAGGAATATATTTTTCTAAATTTTTTGATGCTGGTTTTGAAGGCAATATCTTTCCCAAAATTCCTTTGCGTTCACCTGGCATGTGAATGTAAAAACTTTCTACAACCTGTGTGCTTTTGAAATAGAATCCAGTTCCTATACCTTTTAAAGCGTCAACACCAATCATGTCAATCATTGGTTGTACTTGTTGTGCTTGTCCAGACATTTGCACACCCATTTGCATCATGCGTTCTGCGTTCGCATATACAAAAAGACCTGATCTTCCGCGCAAAGTACGTTTCTTAATCTCTTGGTAACGAGCATAAGACTGTAAGCTATTTTTATGTTTACCAGAAAGTACTGCCTCGAGATGTGTTTTTGAAGTGGATAACAACATTACATTGTTCACTACAGCACAGTAAGCAGGCATCGCTGGTGTTGCCAACTGATACACAGTTTGACCATTGTATTCGTATTGTTCTTTTTGTGCACCAGGTACCAAGCCTTGATACATCTGTAAAAGCATTGTGCTGACTTTGTCAGCTTGCTTTCCCATATCCCAACTTAGAAGAACGGCGGGCATCGGCATAGGGCCAGGTATTACGTCCATTGCCGCGATAGAAAAATGTCCAGAAAAAGCTTCGGCAACGTCTTTTAAAGTGACACCAGCTTGCATTTCAAACTGCTTTTGCTGTCCACGAATCATTTCAACAAATTCTGGTGGTATTGTGTCAAAAAAAGCTTTCCATTCGTCGGAAGCGAACAATTGCCAAAGTCCTATTTCTCTCATCTGTTCGCAAAATTTTTGACCATTTTCCATCTCGACATATAGCAGTGTTCCGTCAGAGATATAGTCGGCAGCGTTGAAATCCTCACTAAAGGTGTTAAATGGAAAAACAAGTAACACAATTAAAATAGGGAATAAATATTTGAACATGAAAATACTCCTGTATTCATAAAAAAGGAGAAATAAACAAGTGGATGAAGATTATCTAAAAATGCAGGTTGCATTGACTATGGTGATAGATGACTTGTGTTAAGTAGGTAAGATTTGAAAAAGAACGAATTCTATAGAACCATGGAATGGTTCTATAGAATGCTTAAGCGAAATTTTAACGCTTGGAAAATTGAAAACTTTTACGTGCTTTACGACGACCGTATTTTTTACGTTCTTTCATACGACTGTCTCTAGTTAGAAGCCCGTGATTTCTCAATTTCTCTTCTAGTGCTGCATCTGCTTTGCATAGAGCTCTAGCGATCCCTAGCAGTACCGCACCAGATTGTCCGGTTAAACCACCACCAGATACATTTACATGTATATCATATTTGTCGGCAGAACCTGTCAAACTAAGCGGTGCCATAACGGAGTTTTGGTGGTTACGAACGGGAAAATAATCATCCATTTTCTTACCATTAATGGCAATCTTTCCATTTCCACTAAGAAGTCTTACTCTAGCAACGGATGTTTTTCTACGTCCAGTTCCCCAAATAATTTCTTTTTCACTCATAATTTAAAAACCTTTATTACTTTAATACTTTGGGATTTTGTGCTTGATGTGGGTGGTCTGGCCCACTATACAATTTGAGTTTCTTCAACATTTGACGACCCAATTTTGATTTTGGAAGCATTCTGCGTACAGCTAGCTCTAAAATTTCTTCGGGCTTACGTTTTCTTTTTTCACTCAAGTTTTGTATTTTCAAACCACCAGGATAACCAGAATAGGAATAGTATAGCTTGTTGTCTTCTTTTCTTCCGGTCACCTTTACTTTATCAACATTGGTAACAATAACAAAATCACCAGTATCAATGTGTGGAGTATAGGTTGGTCGATGTTTTCCCATCAGTACCATGGCTATTTTACCAGCCAATCTACCTAATACTTGGTCTTGGGCATCTACTTCATACCATGTTTTTGTGATAGTACTGGGTTTCGCCATGTATGACTTTTGCATATCTCTTTCCTGCCTTAATTACACCCATTTATGACGACTTTTTTTGTCTTTGTCATGTTTTCTCTGTGAAAAATTACGTTTATTTATATTTCGATCATTATGATCGCTTTTACTATTATTGCTTGATTTCATAGATTTGAGAACACTTTCAATATTCAAATGTTCTCCACCGCCACCACCACCGCTATTTTGATCCTTTTTATAACGCGAATTCGAATTCGAATTTGAATTTGAATTGTTGTTATGAGTTCTCTTTTTATGCCTGCTATTGTAGTCGCGATTGTATCTACCACGATTACCTTTGCGATGATGCTTACGGTAATTTTTATTATTTGATTTAGAACTGTGAGTAGAGGATTCATTTTCGTCGTTGTCATCAAATTCAGTGTCAACTTCTTCGTTCTCTTCTACAGTCACTTGATCGTTTTCTAAATCATTGTCAGGCATATTCACTGAAGTAACTTCGGATGAGTCATAATCTTCAAATAAACCTTCTGTAAAATCGTCTTCCCAGGTATCTTGGGTCTTTACTTCTTTTTTCACTACCGGTTTAGGAAGCTCTTCTTTTACTTTTACAGTTTCTTTTGTTTTTTCAGGTTCTTTGGATTTCGCGGTTTCTCTAGATCTTGATTCTCTAGATTTCACAGCTTCTCTATTTTTTTTAGGCTCTTTAGATTTCGGAGGCTCTTGTACTTTGATTTTTTCTTCAGTAGTTTGTGAATTTTCATCCAGTTTTTCAAGAACTTTTGAAAACTTTTGGTTAGCGAGAGCCTTATCTTTTAGGCTGTTCTCTGAAACATTTTTCAAAATTTCTTTGGCGCCTTTATTGAACTTTGCTTGTTCGTCTTCCGCAGAGTCGTTTTCTCGCCATTTTTTGACAATGTTAGAAAATTGAATCATTGTCTATCCTTACAATTACTGATTATGAATTTTAAGCAAGTTATCAAACACGTAGTTAAACTACTTAGGCACTCACCGTTCGGTCAGAATATACATTACCTTTCAAATCCTCAACGGCTTTTTTGATTAAATGCTTATCTACTACGATGCTGCCCTCACCATAACCAAGTAATAGAGCTAAATCGCAAATATTGTTTATTTTGCGTGGTAAACCATTTGTGTGTTCGTAAACCTCTTTTACAGCATCTGCTGTAAAAATGTCGCGTTGGCATCCAGATTTGTCTAAGCGAAACAATATGTACTCACCTGTTTCATGCAAATTTAAAGGACGCAAACGATAACGAAGTCCAACTCTTTCGTGAAGAGAAGAAACTTGAAGAACGGTTTGACTCAGTTCTGGTTTTCCTGCCAAAACTACGTTGATAGGTATGCGATCAATACAATCAATATTAAGCAGTACACAAAGTTCTTCTAGCGTTTTTTGATTGCTTATACTCTGAGCTTCATCCACTACAATAATTGTAGTGCTTCCGTTTTTGGCATTCTCAAGGATAAAGTTTTCTAACTCTTTGAATAATTCCAGTTTTGATTTGTTTCGATATTCTAATTTAAACTCACTTAAAATACTCTGTAAAAATTCTATAGGTTCTAAATCAGGGTTAGCAATAAATGCAACTTGATAACCTTGCTTGCGTGTCTCTCTACAAAAATTTTTACAAACAAACGTTTTCCCATTTCCACCTTCGCCTGTTAAAAGCATCAGACCTTTAGATTCTGTAACACTGTAAAGAAGGCGAATGTATGCTTCTTCGTATGTTTCCCCATAAAATAAAAACTTAGGATCAGAAATATTTTGAAATGGTTTTTCTAAAAGATTCCAATATGATTCATACATACTCAAATTTTGCCTTGTTTGATAAACATATTATAGATAATTGATTTTTGAATAACTAGTGTTCGTAGATACTATCACGGTTGATATTTGGAAAACCTGCAATCGCAAGGCATTTTAAAGGGCAAATAGTGTTTCGTAACCGAGTTTCGTTTGCTGTGATAAGTATCTGTAATATGAAACATAAAAGTATGATGTGTCTTAAAACTAGTTAATCAAAAGACTTTTGTTAAAAGGTTACATAAACAGACTACTAGCCAAGATATACTTTAACATCCCTGCCAAAGAACGTCTAGGAAAAAAATAAATTTCGTACAATTACAACAGTTGGTTCTAAAACGTTTTAAATGTGAGGGTTGTTGTGTTTGCCAATAAAATATTTATTTTGCCGATTTGCAAAAGGATCATGGCTTTTTGTGTTTTTTTCGGTTAAAGATAACATACCCAGAGAAGGCGACGTCCCCAACCAATTGTCTTTTATATACGCAACTCTTTTAATATTTAACAGGTGTTTAGGAGAAATATTATCCGAAAAAATATTTCCTCCGCGTGTTCCACAACCTAAAGTCATTGATGGCGCTAAACCTGAGGCGAAACCTACGCTCCCCTGAGAACTAGGTGTATTCACATTAATACGACATGCCGGCTGTGATACCGCAAATCGCGAAATAATTTTTTGGTCGTGAGAATGCAACGCCACAGTGTGTCCCAAACCTCCATAGTCGAGTATTTCGCGACACCGAGCAAAGCCTTGTTCCCAATTGTCTTCGATATACAAAGAAAGAATGGGCGCTAGTTTTTCACGCGAAAGAGGATAAGAATCCCCAACGCCGTATTGACGTGCCACAAGCATTGTACAATCTTTTGCCACGTCAAAACCCGCTATTTGGGCTATTTTTTGGGGAGATTGTCCCACTAAATCTGGATTTATGGCACTTCCTGGCGGCATTAACCGCTCTAGTAATCCAATTTCTTCTTCATTACAAATATGCGCTTTTTGTCTTTTTAATTCCGCCATGCACTCTTGCGCAATTTGTGTTTCGACAACGATGGACTGCTCCGAGGAGCATAATGTTGCCCAGTCAAATCCCTGACTAACCACTAAACAACGAACCGCATGACGTATGTCCGCTGTTTTCTCAATAAATGCTGGACAGTTTCCAGGTCCAACACCTATCGCTGGTTTCCCAGAAGAGTACGCAGCTTTTACTAAGCCCGACCCCCCTGTGGCGAGAATAACTCTGGTAATGGTATGAGTCATCAGCTCGTGTGTCGCTTGTAGTGTAGGGGTTGTAATCACAGAAACAGCGTCAACAGGTCCCCCAATAGAATCAATCGCCTTGCGCATAATTTCAACAGCGCGAGAAACACATGCAACAGAACGAGGATGAGGAGAGAATACAATGGCACAACGTGCCTTGATACTAATAAGCATTTTATACAATGCCGTCGATGTGGGATTGGTTATTGGGGTAATCCCTGCGACAACTCCTTTGGGTGTGGCAACATCCCAAACTTTTTTCTTCTCGCACTGCGAAATGATACCCACGGTGCACATGTCTTTAATATATGCGTGAACATCACGCGTCGCAAATTGATTTTTGGCAATCTTGCTTTCGACACGCCCTAGACCACTTTCTTCTCGTGCTAGGACGGCTAACTCACGGCTTGCATTAAATCCTCTTTCTGCCATGAGCGCCACCAAACGATCTACTTGTTCTTGACTATACTCTGCGAGAATTTCCTGGGCTTTTTTTGCTTTATGTAGCAAATCGCGAACTTGTTGTACGGATTGTAAATCTTTATCCAACAGAAAACCCCCTATGCAATGTTTTCTCTACCCTTAATGGATGCAAGACAAGCTTCAACGGCTTTTACAGCTTCTTCAATTTCAGATTCTTTTCCACCCAAATATAGACGTCCAAAAGCTCCAAAAGCTCTCATTTCTAGCAGGTTAATTGACGCTGCCTTTTCAGCTTCATTCGCCGCAATAGCCGCATATCCTGCCGGATGAACCTCTAAAATGTATAGGGTTTCTCCTGTTAAAATAAACTGTCCATGCCGCATACGGTTAAGGATCATCGCTTGGTATCCATCAACTCCCGTAATAATTTCCGAAGAAACAATCCGCGGAGCCAGACGATCCGTTTCGCTTTGGTTGGTGTGTTCGAGAATCGCATCTCCTGCAGCACGCAGTTCCCCTTGGTCAAAAGCGTGTAGCTCCAACATCCCATACGCACGCTCAACAATTTGCATTCCGGGATAGACCTTCGCTCTTTTCATCGCTCGGTCTGTAATGCGGTTAATTGCAATCCCTGGGGCTACTTCAACCAAAAGGGCAGCTTGTTCTTCTAGAGGAAAATACCCTTGGCAAACTGTCGCAAAAAATGCTGCCAACTGAGGCTGTAGTACATCTATATATGTGAAAGTACGAATTTCTATCATAAACTTTTCCCATCAAGAGATAATATTTCACAATCCGTTTTCATAATTTAAGTTCGCTTTGGCAAATCTAGAGTATCAAACTCTATTCGGCCTTGGTAATTTTTTTCGAAGACATCATCTGCCTTGAAAGTTGAATTTGGTAAAGATATTTTTTGTAGTATAAATTAACTCTACTCGCTAGAGGTATAAAAAGCTGCGTATCAATATTAAGCTTGTCAATATCGTGTATATGAGGATTCGCTCCTGCTAGAGCAAAAACACATCTTTGAATATCTTGATAACTCGTCTTTTTATAATATCTTTTTGAAATATTCCATAGATTATCACCAAGTGAAACAATATGGAACTTTTCGTATTTTTCATACACTGTAGTTTCTTTTTCTACAGTTGCTTTTTCTCTTTTACTCGTTTCTTTTTTGACTACTTCTTTTTTTGCTACTACTTTTTTTGCTACTACTTTTTTGACTGCTTCTTTTTTTGCCGATTCTTCTTTAGTAGTATGTGCCACAGTTTCTTTTTTCGTCGTCTCAGATGTTAAGGCAAGAAAAACTTTTTTATTATCTTGTGTAACGTCAAATGCCACATTTTTCTTTAGAGGCTCTTGTTTTAATTTCGCGTCTGACAATTTTTTTGTGACTTGAATTTTATCTGCTACATGTATTTTGTTGTTTTGAGGCAATACTTGGTGCTTTACTGCTACTTCAACAACATTCTCTTGCACAGAAACATCACGTTGTGAAACGCTCGGTTCTGCATCACAGACAAAATCTAGAAAAATATTCATTCCGTACACAAAGATAATGGCACATATAAGAGTAGTTCGCTGCCGTGTAAAAAACATTCTTAATCTCTCCCTATGTGTGTACTACGTCTGGCCACCTCTTTGTAAAACATGCAAAATAGCATGCTTTATCTTTTTAGGAGTTGTATACTCCTGCGAACTGATCATGCGCAACGACTTATGGTTGTGCTGTTTAAATAAAACTACTTCAAGCGTATAGTTGCAAGCACATAAGTCAAATTTACAAAACCATTTTGTATATGTAGTTTCGAAAAACATGATCGATGCAAAATGCAAAGAACGTGTAATACGTTCTTTGCATTGTTAAATCTACTTCTTGCGTTGTCTACCTTCTATAGATAGAACCGTAGAACTTGCCACAAAAATAGAGGAATAAGTACCAACGATTACCCCAACAATCAGAGTAAACGCAAAACCTTCCATAACACTTCCGTGTCCATAATTTAAGACAAATATAACACAAACGACAAACAATGTTGTTAATGATGTCAAGAGTGTTCTTGATAGTGTTTGGTTGATACTCTTGTTGAATACATCGGTCACTTTCTTCATTCCCAAACGATCCCAAACTTCTTCTTTCATTTGGTTTTCGCGTAGACGGTCGAAAATTACGATGGTATCGTTTAGCGAGTAACCAACGATGGTGAGAAGAGCTGCAATTACCGGTAAATTGATCTCGACATTCACAATTCCCGTATTGGAGAAGAATGCGATCACACCAAGAGTAATGGCAACGTCGTGAGCCAGAGCCACAACAGCTCCAAAACCAAAACGCCATCCGTTAGGGAAACGCGCTGCGATGTACAACAGTACCAAGATCAACGACAAAATAATTGCGCGATATGCTTTGGCTTTTTGCGCCTTTGCCACAACACCAGAAATTTGAGAAAATCTCGGGAACGGTTCAGAAAGGTGCACTTTCTTTTCCTCGTAAGTGGCGTTATTGAAATATTCGCGAAGATTTGCCTCAATGGATGTCTTTGTCTCATCTGCTGATTGACTACTGCTTGGTACATCGACAAGAAGTGTTACATTTGTAACCAAGTTCTCTTTGACACCTTTTGGATTTAAAGAAACGTTTTCGAACTTACACTTCTCGATGGCATCGTTTACTGCAGCGATTGGTGCAAGAGTGGTAAAGGAAAGAGTTGTCGAGAATGATCCACTTTCTTGGCTTAGTTCTAGAGTCTGAACTTCCATACTTGGACGCGCAAGTGCTAAGTGTTTTTTGATTTCTTTGACCAAATCATCTTTGCTTTTTCCTTCAGGAGCTTTAAATGTCAGGTTGTAGTCGTTTACAGAAACAACTACCTGATCAAAAACATCTTTAGTTTCGAATAGACCTTCAATGAAAGATGTCGGAAGAGGTGTACGTAAATTTACCGGTACGCTGTAAAAATTGCGATACTTACCGCGTTTTACAGTGGTAATTTCTCCAAAAGCAAACGGAGCCAGTTCTTTTTTGAACTTCACATTAATACGTTCGCGTAGTTCATCGATTCCGGCTTTGGTGTTCTTGTCATCGACTAAATCACGACGTTTAGTACGAATTTTTTGCATTTCAGCTTCGTAGTCATCTAACTTCTTGCGAATGTCGTCCACTTTACCACGATAATATTTTGCCTGATCGCGAGCAGAGTCAATTTCGCTCTTATCCGCTTTTTGTCTTTTCAGACGACGAACTTCACGTAATGCATCTTCGCGTTGTTGTTGTTTTTCGATGAGATTTTTTTGCTCTCTCTTCAAACGAATACTCACAAGACGCATATCTTTAGAAACGCCATCTAGTTCTTTGTTGATTTTGTCTATTTCATCTTGGTGAAGACTTGGTAAACGAATTGCAAACTCGTGCCATCCCTTGCTACCGTCTGTATCAAGATCAGAAACAATATGCTGTACTTCTAAATCATCGCGGAAATCATCACGCAAACGCGAGCGTACTTCGTCGGTTGGCAAAGGTTCACTCAAACTAATTTGAGCCAAAACACCACCACGAAGGTCCAAACCGAATATGCGATCGGAACTGGAGAAGAAAGAGCCCAAACAAATTGCGACCACAACAAAAGAACACACCGCTGCCAACTTCATCTTGGTAGTGATAGAGTATTTAGGGTCTTTTAGCAATTGCATCATGCTCAAACTACGTACCATGCCTGAGGTGATGAGGAAGTACAAGAGTACACGTGTCACAAATATCGCGGTGAAGAAACTAGCCACAATACCCCACAACATTGTGAAAGCGAATCCTTGAACAGCTCCAGAAGCAATAAAGTATAAAATAGCTGCGGTCAAGAAAGTTGTCAGGTTTGCATCAAAAATAGTACTAAATGCTTGCTTGAAACCACTTTCTACATCGGCAAGAAGCTCTTCTTTGTCTAACTTCTTATCTTCTTTTCCTTTTAAACGTTTGAGTTTTTCTTCGCGAATTCTCTCAAAAATAATGATGTTCGCATCAATACTCATACCTACGGTGAGTATTAAACCCGCGATCCCTGGTAGGGTAAGTGTTTCGCGGAAAATTACTAAAATAGCGAAAACGATCAGAATGTTTAAAAGTAGTGCAACACTCGCAACAAAACCTGCGGCAAGGTAGTAAAGAATGATAAAGCCAACAACCATACCGAGTCCAATAATACCCGCTTGAATACCCAAGCGTACGGAATCTTCACCTAAACTTGGACCAATGGTGTTTTCGTGTAGCAATTCAGGTTGGATCTCTAGAGAACCAGAACGCATGGTTTTGATGAGTTCTTGTGCCTCTTCGTAGCTAAAGCCGCGTAAAATTCCAGAGCCATCGGGAATTTCATCTTCGATTTGTGGTGCAGCCATAACTTCATTGTTAAAAATAATTGCCAAAAATTGTTTTTTGTATCTGCGAGTTAGCTTCTTGAAATCATTACTTGCCTCTGATTTTAACGCAAAATTAATTACTTGGTTGAGGCTATCGTAACTTACTCTACTTAATCTTTGCCCGGTAATTCCATATGGATCTTTAATCCATACAAGGCGCGCTTGGCTACCTTCTTTACCTGGGAACCATTTGTAGCCACTTCTTGCGAGTTTGCGCTCGTAAAGTTTGAGAGAACGCGCTCCTCTGCTCTTTGCTTGGTCATACTTAGAACGTTCTTCAGCCTCGCTCAACCTTTTTGTTTTCACATTTCCCTTGGCATCTCTGTCTTCCACACCAACTTCGGGAGTAGCAACAAGGCGCAACTCTAGATTTCCTAGACGCTGAATAACTTTTTTGATTTCTTCGGTATCTTGCTTATTCAAACCAGGAAGCTGAATGAGAATGCGATTTTGTCCCTGGCGTTGTACGCGCGGTTCTTTTACGATACCAGAATTATCGATACGTTCACTGATAATGGCAATGGTAGCACCGATCACATCTTCGGCTGTCTTTGTCGGATCAATGTCTTGGGGATTTACTTCGTATAAAAGTTCAGATCCCCCTTTTAAATCCAATCCGAGATTTACAACGTAATTCTTTAATTCTTCATTTAAAAACGGTCTTTGATCTGGGGGGCAAACAAAGAGTAGGCACGCAAGTGCCAATAGTAAAATACCTATCAGCTGCCCCGAAATATTTGCGGTTTTTTCGCTCATGATGAAATTATATCCTCTATACTACACAATTCTAAAAAGGAGTAGGTGTTCTCTGAAATTAAAATGTTTTTGCAAAATATAGTCGCAAAGAGCTATGCACATGACTACTTTAATTTCAAAGAGACCGTTTCAACAACAAGTTGTTGGCGCGGCCATCCTGAAAATAACAATTATAAGTTCTACGATTTTTCTTTCTTTTGATTGATAACATTGATAATCGCGTGACGTAGAAATGTAGCTTTTGAATTGCTATTTTCATCGATTTTTAAAGTGACGCGGTTGTCTTTAATACTAACTACTTTACCAACGACCCCTCCCTGGGTAACTACTTGGTCGCCCTTTTTTAAGCTAGCTAGCATTTCTTTTCTTTGTTGTTCTTGTTTCTTTTGTGGGCGAATAACAATTAGCCAAAATATTAAAAATACGACGCCAAACATGAATATAAAGTCTTGTAGTCCCCCTCCGCCTTCACCAGGTGGAGGAGACATAAAAAAAAGCAACATTTGCATCTCCGATTTATGTAAATAGTCAAGTTTTTAAAGACTTTGACCACCTTAATAATATAATATAACCAAGCTAAATTGACAAATTGTTTCCCATAAACTCTAAATAAATTTTTGTGTGGGTTTAGCCCGCGGAAGTTATTTAGATGTGAAAATATTTGCAAGAGATGGTGTAATTACAGTGATTTGTTGAGTGAATAAATAACAAATGTATACCTAAAAATCAAGAAAAATATACACCTTTGTAAATTATTGAAATAATAGAATTGTTTTACATCACTTTGACATAAGAGAAAACGAACCCGATCCCGATCCCGATCCCGATCCCGAAATAGAAAAACTTTTAACCATTTTAGACAACTAAAGAGGATCGAGATCGTTTCTCTGTTTTCTGATGGCACAAGTCGAAATCATAGCTTAAAATATAGTGGGCTGCAAAATGCGACCTTCCCTTTCGTCATACTATAAAACAGCAAAGGCCTTTTCATGGATGTACAAAAACACAAACAAAATAGCAGAGTACATATGGTTAGCGTTTCCTTGAAACTATTTTTACTCATTTGGCTGTTTTCCTTTGCATGGCACATGCTTACTTTTTCCTTCTTCAACTACGTGTATTTTTCTCATGAAAAAAAAGGCTCCGGACGCCAAGAGTACACCATCTCGATAGAAAACTTTGGAAACCTCAACGCGCAGAAGTCCAAAACAAAAACCAAAGAAAAAAGCACGGCACAAAAAGAAGAAACCCCAGAAAAATCTGAGGAGAAAAACGACGAGCAAGAGCAGCCAAAGCAAGAACAAAGTGAAAAAGAAACCACTACCCAACAAAAGAAAACCACGGAGAATAACCTTACGGAAAAGTCCCAGAGTGATTCGACGAAAAAGAAAAATATCGCCGAAATTTTAGGTCTGGGAGGTGATAGCAGGGGAAAAAAATCCTCGGCATCGACATCCACACAAAATGTGGTCAAAAAAATTACAGGTCAAGGCAAACGTAGCCGTAAAGTGTACTCCTTACGCAGTGGTAAGGGACGTAAA
The DNA here is from genome assembly GCF_009002475.1 of Candidatus Uabimicrobium amorphum. Taxonomy (GTDB): domain Bacteria; phylum Planctomycetota; class Uabimicrobiia; order Uabimicrobiales; family Uabimicrobiaceae; genus Uabimicrobium; species Uabimicrobium amorphum. Next base: position 5,538,527 of record NZ_AP019860.1, on the reverse strand, counting down.
AAAGCCGTGGCACAGTATGGGGGGAGTGCTGCGAGTGAAAACAGTGTCGAATTGGGTTTAGAGTGGCTCAGCAAACACCAAGACGACGATGGGAAGTGGAACACCGTAGATTTTTACAAACATTCGAGTAAAAAAGAGTGCTGGGGGCGTGGGTACAAAAAATATACTCCTGGAGCAACGGCACTGGCATACCTGGCTTTTTTAGGTGCAGGGTATACCACACGTAAGGGTAAATACCGCCTACAGATGCAAAATGCCGAGAATTATTTAATCACAACACAAGATGCCGCAGGTTTTTTTGGCGGCAAAGAAATGTACAACCACAGCGCAGTCTTACTCTCTCTCTCCGAGTCCTACGCGTTGACGAAGCGCAAAAAACTCAAGTCCATTATTCGCCTAGGCATCGCTGCGGCAATACGCGCACAACAACCCATGGGAGGTTGGACCTACGCGGCTTTTCCTTCTGGAGAACGCAACGACACCTCCATCACTGGCTGGATGGTAATGGCTCTCGTTTCTGCTAAAAGAGCAGGATTTACCGTCCCACAAAGAATATTTGACCGTATATGGAATCATTTTCAACGTATGACAACCAGAAATGGCGAAGTGCGCTACGAGGACGTCGGGCCACACACATTGCGTTCAAGTAAAGCACTCATTCCTGTGGGTTTGTTGTGCTCCATTTTGATGAAAAAATCAAATCCGTATGCTACCAAACAAATTCGCATTATGGACAATTATCCCCCCAAATGGTCGTTGCGCTATACAATCGACAACAGCATGTACTATTGGTATCACGGTACATTGTCTTTATTTTTAACCGGTGGACGATCATGGTATCAATGGAATGCTCATATGCGTGACATGCTCATTGCAAATCAAATTAAGGTTGGTAAGGCTCGTGGGAGCTGGGACCCTTCTGGAAAATGGTGTTCTGCAGGAGGAAGAATTTATTCAACGGCGATCAACATTTTGAATTTGGAAATATATTATCGTTATCATCCGAATTTTATTGGTGTGGATTAGTGCTTGGAAGAAAAAAGGAGTAGCGGGGACAGGATTCGAACCTGTGACCTCCGGGTTATGAGCCCGACGAGCTGCCAACTGCTCCACCCCGCGTCATTTGGGATCGCGATAAAGAAAGAGTAGCGGGGACAGGATTCGAACCTGTGACCTCCGGGTTATGAGCCCGACGAGCTGCCAACTGCTCCACCCCGCGTCATTTGGGATCGCGATAAAGAAAGAGTAGCGGGGACAGGATTCGAACCTGTGACCTCCGGGTTATGAGCCCGACGAGCTGCCAACTGCTCCACCCCGCGTCATCGTGTTAATAGGATTACTACATTTTTCGGCGTTTGTCAATAATTAAAAAAAAATTTTCTTGCTTTTTTTTATGAAAAAGAAAAAATAAGGCTTACGTAAATTCTGTATAAGACATAGGCGATAAAAGTTTTACTTAAGTATTTTAAGGAAATAACTATGACAGATGTTCATAGAGAAGAATTTGAATTTACAACAGAGATCCAACAACTTCTGGAGATTCTCATTCACTCTTTGTACACCAACAAAGAAATATTTTTGCGCGAATTGATATCCAATGCTTCTGACGCATTAGACAAAATTCGTTTTCAAACTCTAACTTCCGAGTCCGAAGTTGCCAATAAAGGTCTTGACCTCAAAATTGATATTTCTTACGACAAAGATAAAAAACAATTGGTCATCAAAGATACTGGGATTGGGATGACCAAAGACGAGTTGGTTCAAAACATCGGGACCATCGCCCACTCGGGATCGAAAAACTTTTTAAAGAATATCAAAGAAGCAAAAGAAGACATCAACCTGATTGGACAATTTGGTGTTGGTTTTTACTCCGCATTTATGGTTGCCGAAAAAGTCAGCGTGTATACAAAATCATTCACTGCGGATGCCAAAGGCTACACATGGGTATCTGATGGTCTTGGAAAATATAGCATTAGCGAAGACGAAAAAGAAGAAAGAGGTACGCAAATTACCTTAGAGCTGCGCGAAGATGCCGAAGAATACCTCGATGACTTTCGTATCAAAGATATCGTGCGCCGTTATTCAGATTTTGTATCGCATCCTATTTTCTTCAAAGATGAGCAAATCAACAAGCTATCTGCTATCTGGGCAAAAAGTCCTTCTTCGGTAAAAGACGAAGAATACCTAGAGTACTACAAATATATCAACCACATGGAAGAAGAGCCATTCGAACGCATTCACTTGTCCTACGATGCTCCCATCCAATATTACAGCTTACTATACATTCCCAAAAAAGTACCTTGGGATATGAAACACCAAGCACCAGAGTCTTGGAAAAGTGTTCGTCTGTATGCGCAAAGAGTTTTCGTCACCGAAAGCTGCGATGAACTTTTACCCGACTATCTAAAGTTTGTTCGCGGTGTAGTAGACTCTGACGACTTACCGTTAAACGTTTCGCGCGAAACACTACAGCAAAACGTTGTTATTCCAAAAATTCGTAAAAATCTGATCAAAAAAGTTCTCGAAAAAATCGTCGAAGTTTCCGAGGAAGATACAGAAAAATACCAAGAATTTTGGGAAGAATTCGGTACATTCTTAAAACAAGGCTACCGTAACGAATTCGCCAACAGAGAAAATTTGGTAAAACTATTTCGTTTCAATAGTTCTCACTGTGAAGACAACAAACCAACCGTAAGTCTAAAACAGTATGTAGAACGTATGAAGCCAAATCAAGAAGAAATATACTATCTCACCGCGGAACATCGCGAAGCATTGGAAAACAATCCAAATCTCGAAATTTTCCGCCGTAAGGGTGTGGAAGTATTATATCTAGTCGACACAATTGACGATTTTCTGATGGAAGATCTTAAAGAATACGAAGGTAAAAAATTCGTATCTGCGGAAAAAGAAGATGTCAACCTCGCAAACGTCGAAGAAGTCAAAAAAGACGAAGAGGAACAAAAACCATCGGCCACACTCGAAGAAAAAGAGTTCGAAGATCTTTTGGCGTTCTTTAAAAATACACTAAAAGACAAAGTTACCGATGTCAAAGAATCTAAGAGACTTGTGGATAGTCCATGTTGTCTTGTAAGTAGCAAAGATAGCATGGGAGTGGGAATGCAAAAACTCATGAAAATGATGGATGAAAAATTCGAAATGACCAAGCGCATTATGGAAATAAATGCCACACATCCCATCATTGTCAACATGGGCAAAATATACAAAAGCAATCCACGAGAATCTTTACTAACAACATACTGCGAACAACTTTTCGACAATGCATTATTGTTAGATGGCTCGCCCATAAATCCAAGAGAGATGGTACCGCGCCTACAAAAGATGATCGAACATTCCTCTTCCACTTTCGTTGAAGAAAGTGTCAACAGCACTAGCGAAGAGGAAAAAGAGGAAAAAGAGGAAAAAGAAGAAAAAGAAGAAAAAGAAAAAGCAGCCGAGTAACTAACTTTAAGATTAGAGCTTGTCTCGCAAAATAATTGTTTATCACAAATAGAGCAGCGGAATGCTGCTCTATTTGCTATAATAGAACGGTAATTTGGCGGTAATCGATCGGAAACGACGCGAATTTTAGACAATGATCCTTTAGGAAAAATGCTATGAATGCGATACAACGCTGGAGTAAAAGTGGGTTACCGATGGTCATCAAAAACTCACAACTCTCCCCCATTACAAAAAACAAAGAACTTGAAACACACCATGGCGAACAAGGGACTGCCTATGGTATCGTGCAAAAGAGTACTGGAAAAGAATGGGTAATCAAAAAATTTAACCAAGGTTGTCTACCTCCCAAAAATTATCTCAAAAATATTCGCAAAGTAGTGCCCGACGATCCGGCCTTTATCTCTGCGAAAAAACGGCTTATTCTCGTTCCCGATGACCTACGCAATAAGCCAAAAAACTACCACTCTTTTCAAATGGCACGGTGGCTCGAAAACAGTATATTAATGCAAAAAGCCCCCGGAAAATCTTGGAAAGACCTCAGCGGTGAGATTCGCGATGGTAAATGTAAAATCAAGAAAAACAAAAGATTGTCAATTGCACATAACTTAGTCAACGCCGTCAATACTTTAGAAGAAAATAACTGTGCGCACCGTGACCTAAGCCATGAAAACATCTACATAGACCTCGATGACAATGGTGTATATTTTGTGGACTGGGATACCATGTACCACACGTCCCTACCCTACGTGAAGAACACGTCCTGCGGAACAAGTGGTTACCGCGCTCCATGGATTACGGAATCTGCGAAAAAAGATTGGCAACACCACAGCGATCGCTTTGCGTTGGGGATACTTCTCGCGGAAATTTTATTGATGAAAATCGACGAACGTCCTACAAAACAAGGAGTGATGTTCACCGATGAAATTTTACAAAAAGAACAAGATCCATTTGTTGCACAAAAAGTACAAAAAATGTACGAGTACTCGGAAAATATGGGTGACCTTTTCTTACAATGCTTAACTGCCAAGTCTTTTGCAGAATGCCCGGTTCCCCAGCAGTGGAGTGATGCACTCAGCGAAATTGCCCCACAGAAAAACGCGGCAAAAAAGCCGCTAAAGAGCACAAAAAAGGATTCCACAAAAACAGATGCGACAAAGACAGATTCTGCAGAGGATTTCATCGAAATAGCACCTCCTGCGCCACAAGGTATTCTTGCGACATCAATGACCTCTATTGAAAAAGTCCACAAAGTTGCCCAAGAATCATGGGATCGTTGGAGACAACCCGTCCTATTATCCATGTTAGCACTACTTGTACTCATTTTGCTCTTACCTTGGATGCTAAATAGTGATAAAAGCGACAACGATACGAAAAACAGTAGCTACATTGCAGAAAATTCAACCACACAAAACGATACGCAACAAGACAATACACAAGATACGTCAGAAAATACACAAACGGATACGCCGAACACAAATGCGCAAAATAACAACGAACAGGTAAATACGAATTCACAGCAAAATACCCAACAAAATCCGGAAATCGTCACCATCAACAATGATAACGCGCAGAACAATAATGTAGATGAAAATTCAAAAAATCCAACGAGCAACGACGCAAATACAAACGAAAAAACCAACAACGACAATAAACAACAAGATAAAAACGTAAAGCCTGTTCAAGATTTTGGTCTACAAGAAGTGACAAATGCCAAAGAATATCATCTAAAAATTTTCTATGCCGATAATGATCTCAAGGTTATTATTGACAATCAGTTAGTAAAAGTTGATAAGAAAAATAAAGCTTCTATCTACTTGACACCAGGGGCTCATCCTGTCAAAATCTACTTTTCTGCAGTAAAATTTTTGGAAAATGGTAAGCAGAAAGTGATTGGGAAAACCTCTTTTACCAAAAAAATTCGTTTTGCAGATCAACAGAATATCAATATTCGCATTAATCGCTTGAAAAAAGTATGGAAAGTTGTCAAGTAAGGGGAGATGATCGTGAATAAAATACTACTGGCAGGGATAACTCTAATATGTCTATCTTGCACGCAAAATGGGACATTAGACAACAATAACAATAAACAAACGGCGCCTACAGAAAATAGTGCAGAGAACAGCGAAAATAGCGCCGAGAAAACAACAGAGGTAAATACACAAACGAAAACCACACAACCACCAAGCGAAAATATCAAAGATTACTATGAAAAAGCGCAGGACATCGTCGCCAACAAGGAAGCACTAAAAGCCGAGAGTGACAAGTTAGATAAACAACAAAACTGCGAAAAATGTGCTGTGATCGCTGCCGCAACATATTACCTGGCAAACGACAAAGACAAAGCCTCTTCTTGGGCAGAGCAAGCTTATGTATCAGGACAAGATAAGGTAGAATTTCTCCCAACATCGCGCACCATTAATACCGATCAGTCACTGACAAAACAGCGACAACTCGCCCAAGCGAAAGACTTTATCATATCAAAGCGCGACAAAGGTACTGCGAGCTTCAAGAAGGGTAACATTCAATTTTTAGGCCTAGCGCAATACAAAAAGGCCACAAAATACTACAAGGAAGCGATACAAAAAGGGATAGAAAATAGCGAATTGCGCAAGGAATGCACAAGAAACTTAGCCATATGTCTCTACCACAGCAAATACTACGATGTGGCGAAAAATCTCATTATCTACACGTGGTTGGTTCATCCCGATTTACAGATCAACGTGGGCGAGGAAGCCACGAGAGAGGCGTTGAAAAAATACATCCGTGATTATCAGCAGATGCATAAATAATTTTAGATAAGGTATTTACTTTCCAATTGGTATTCACTTTCCGATTGGTGCCCTCACCATCAAAGACAGTTATCAGCTGCGCTGAAAACCTGCTATTTTCATACCTCTCCCACCGGGAGAGGTTCCACGCTTCTCTTTTGTTAAAAACAAAATTCGCTTGATTTGCGAGACAAAATTGTGATTTTGTCATCTATTTGTTTGCCTCTCTTACCGTTGACACGCAAACCTGAAAACAATAAAAACGAATTAAGGCGTGTTACGCCTCTCCCTGTGGGAGAGGCATGAGACTTGTTGCTTTTAGCGAAGCTAAAATCTACAAGGCGATGGTGAGGGCACCAATCTGCAAACGAATCTATTCAAGCAAAACATTCCAACCAAAAATCCATTTTTAGCTAATTCTGGAATTGTATTTTGGGTATAATCGTCCATCTTTATTGCAAGAATTAACGATAGACGATTATTGTATGAACGCTACGATTTCACCACCAAATCAAATTCCTGATCTACGATTTTATAGAGTTCCGAGAAGTCTTCGCATTCATAATCGGCCTTGGTTTCCCCTTTTACCTTTAGATATTTCCCGCCTTTTTTAATGAGTACTGTTGTCATTCCCAACTTGTTACACGGGTCTATATCCATCGTCGGATTGTCACCTACATACATTGTAAACTTTGGATCGATATTCATTCCCATGCACGACATTTCAAACAACTTTACATTGGGCTTAGAGACACCAATTTCTTCGGACACATAGATGTGTGGATCGAAGTATTTGTATAAATCCAAACGTAATAGCTTTTCAAATTGTTTGATGGTGAGTCCCGCGGTCACAACTCCCAAGTAGGCGTTCTTTTTATGCATTTTTTCGATGAAATTCACTGCATCGGGAAAAGGTGTTAGGTATTTATATTTGGTATCGTGGTAAGCAATGATTGCGGTAGTGATTAGGGCAGTTTTGTTGAGAGAGGTAAAGTATTTTTCAGGAAAGCGTAGCAGTAGTTTGTTGTAGTGGTAATTATAGTTACTCGAAAATTCGGAAACAACTTCTTGAAGCTCATCAAATAGTGTTTGCACAGGTATGTCAAGTCCCAGATCAACCATTGCTTGGACAGCATTAAATCTTGCTAGCCTTGTAAAGTCGGAAGTGGAAAAAAGTGTTTCGTCTAAATCGAAGAGTACTGCGTGTAACTTTTTTTTCATTGAAATATTAATCCAATAATGCCACACGTTGGGGGATTATAACTCCGCCTTAAAGGCGGAGCTATAACAACTTATCGAGGTTTTCCTACAGCAAGTTCTTCTCTTTCTTCTAGGTCAATAATTTTAGCTTTCACTACAATAATAACCTGACGTTTCTCATCAACTTTACGTTGTTGAGAGAAGAAAAAGCTAACAACAGGAATGTTTCCAAGGATAGGAATGTCCTGCTTGTGATCTTGTTGGTTAATGCTCTTGAATCCACCAAGCATGATTGTACCTTGGTCAGGTATACGAACAGTTGTTTCAACAGATTGCAACTGTAATTCTGGTACCTGAATGGTTACAACACCAACACCACCAAGAGTTGTGTCAATTTCTTGGAATACTCCACCTACAAGGTCTGCGAATGTTGGACGCATTTCCAAGGTGATGTATTTGTTGTCGTTAGATACTGTTGGACGAACATCGAGAACTAAACCGGACTGTATTGTACCGATAACTGGGTCCGCAATGTAAGCAGACTGAGCAACTTCTACATCAAAGTCACGTACAAACGAAAGCTGTTGTACAATCGAAATGTGTGCTCTTTGAGTGTTGAAAGTTGTAATACGAGGAGCAAACAAAACTTCTTGTCTTGCGGTTTTCTTTACAGCACGTAGAACAGCGTTCATTTCGAGGTCATCAAGGAATGAGAATTCCAATGCCAAACCACCGTTGTCGAACAAACGTTGTCCGAGGGCTTGCTCGTCTACGTTTTCTGTTCTAGCACGAAGATCAACATTTTCTTCGAAAAAGAAACCAGCAGCGGTGTTTACACTACCGTTTAGAGCCGTAGTAAAAATGTTATCCGGATCAATGTCTGGGTTTCCAGCAAAGTCTTCAGCACCTCTGGTAACACCTGTAACAGGTATGACGTTGTCATCGTCTGGAATATCAGGGTCGTTATTACCACGAAGTTGGTTATCTCCAATACCTCTCCAGTCAACACCTAGTACTTCAAGAAAATCGTCAGTTACATCTAGAAAACGTGTTTCTACTGCAACCATGGTTCCTGAAAAACGTCTCATGTCAGAAAGAAAACGACGAATTTCGTCTTGAACTTTTTCAGTGTTTACTACTAAAAGTTGTTTGTTGGTAATATCGATGGAGTTTTCATCTTTGTCCCAACTATCAGGAGCGATACTTGCTTGGATCAACTCTTTTAGCTTTTCGTCAGTAATGACACTTCCAGGACCGTCTTCACTATCTTCAAAAAGTGCTCCACCACTTGTTTCCCCTGCTTGTGATTCAAGTAGACGTACTGTAGGGCCAGGGAAATCAGCAATCTGTGCTGTTAAATCCTGAATAGGGTGAAGAACAGGAATAGATTTACCTTTTGCGCGATCAGAATCTTTAGATGTGATGAATAAAACGTCATTCTCAAAAATGTAAACTAAATTGTAAAACTGCATCAATAGATCTAAAGCGGTTTTCAGTTTTAGTTCTTCAACATTTAAAGTTACTTTTGTACCTTCTACTTGGAAAGCTTGTGTAACCTTAGGATCAACGTGAATGTTGATGTCTGCTGTATTTTGAATGAAGTAAATTACATCGGTAAAAGGTGTTTCAGTAAAGTCAAGAGTGATGTCAACAGAATTTAATTTTGAACGAATGCGTTTTTCAGCATCACTAAACTCTTTTTTGTAGTCATCTCTACTTAGAGAAGTACTTTTTGATCTCTTAGAGACAACATTGTGCCACCAATCTTTTTCAGGATATAGTAAATCATCAGCATATGGAATTTGTGCTTCGCGGAAACTCGCAACTAACTTTTTCCACTCGTCAATTTTCTTTGTTCTGGTTGTTTCAGAAATGTGCTCATGACGTGCGTCACTAATATCTTTACTCAATCGACCAGCGATTTTGTTTAGTGGATCTTTTTCTTTTACCTGCTTAATCAGTTCATCTGCTTTGTCGTATTTTTTGTTGATGTAATATTCGCCAGCTCTTGTTAACAAGATGCGAACTTCTGTTGCACGACGAGATTGCTCTTCTTCTTCAATACGAACAGCTTCACTTCGTGCTTCTTCCATTCTCTCCCGGCGTAACTCAACGGCCAAAGCTTTTTTCTTTTCTTCAGCTTCTTTTACTTTTGCCTCAGCTTTTCTTCTCAGAGCTTGCATGTTTAGCTCGTAAGGAACGTATCTGATAATTTCTAGAGCAGAAGTGAAAGAACTGATTGCCGGATCGTATTCTTTGCTGGCCAAGTGTTCCATACCGCGATCATAGTGATTGCGTGCATCTACTTTAGCTTGTTCCGCTTTAACTCGTTCTTGGTCTTCAAATTCTTCCAAAAAACGGCGGCTTTTCGATGGAGTTTCGCCGAGAACTACACCTACATCGTCACGAAGTCTATTTGCCACAGGATGTGCAGGATCGATAGCAAGAGCTTGGTCAAGAAATGCTTTTGCCTGATTGTGTTTATCTTGGGCCATTTTTTTACGTGCGGTAGTAATCAAGTGATCCACATAATCTTGCTCAAGAGTTTTTTTCTTAGCTACTTGCTTTTCGTATTGTTGTAGCTTTGCCTCGTGAGGATCATTGGCAACATCTTCGTTCTCTGCATTTGCAACATCTTCATTGTTCTCTGCTACCTCAACAGGTTGTGCTGCATCAGTATTATCAGATGTTTGTGCTACTTCAGAGGAATCTTCTGGTGTAGCATTGTTATCTTTTGCTTCTTCAACTTCTTGGTTTTGTGGATTATCCACCTGCTCGTTGTTCACTTTTGCAGGACTTTCACAACCCAAAAGAAGGAAGGCAAGAGTTGAAAGTATACAAATAAAGTTTACGGTATATTTCGCCTTCATATGCTACCTTTCAATAGCAGAATATTTCTAGTAAATAAATGTTTACAGAGCGCTATAATTTTAAAAATTATTTATAAGTGATTGTTTGTTAGTAACTTGTATTTAGATGAAGGCACATAGTACTTATATTTTACGATTGTTGTGGTTCTGTAAAAGTTCTCAAAATATAACAAAGCGAAAATCACTTTTGTTGGTACTCGTTAGGGGTATTTTGTTGTTACATGCCTTGTCTACATAATTTAAAATTTTAGCATCGTTACAAATGTTGTCAAGTAATTTCTTATCAACAAATTATCCAATTTACACTCTTAAATCAATAAAGAGATATAAGTTAGGGATATGTTACACATGATTTTATTATTTATAGTTATTTAATATAATTCGAAAGTTTTCCGCTGTAACGTAGGAAATTGTATCAAAATACAATAATTACATCGCAATACAAATTTAGTTTTGCGTTGTTGTATACACAACATTTTAGTATAAAATAACAAAATTTTCAAAAGTAACAAAACGCCCTGTGGCTTTCCTAGCAAAATAGAAGTGCCACACTATGCAAAAAATATTTCATCAAAACTATGAAAGTCGATAAGGTACACACCATGAGTTTAAAAAATTTTACAATTGTCTTACTGTTTTTCCTCGTACAAGGACTCACCTATTCTCAAGAAAATAACAGTACTTTGGATAATAATAGCTTGCTAGATGCGGCCAACAAGCACGATTTGTCACTAGTGAATCCCCTAAAAATTCTCGGCGAGGGCCAAGATATCCTCTCTAAATTAGCAACCTCGTTACAGAACACCGAAGCACAACTTCAAAAACCATCTCCTCAAGAAAATACAGAACCAGTAACTCAAAAAAACATTCAAGAAAAAATAAAAAATCTCACAGAGCTGGAAAAATTTCTCCAAGAAAAACACGGATTGTACGAAGATGCTATTTCACAACTAAAGAAGTACGAAGCGCAGCTCGAAGAAAACAAAGAGCGTGCAAATATTGTCGTAAATTTATTACAAGAATTCGTGCAGTTACTAAAAGAAATAGAGCTGCGCATCACCACAAAATCTCTTAATCCACAGAGTTTTCCACCTTCGTTGAAAGACAAAAAAGCCCAAGATTTCCAAATTCAGAAAGAACAAATCGAAAAGAGTGTAGCTCTTTGGGGGGTACAACAACAAAAAATACCTGCTCGTCGAAAAGTTTTAGAAGAAAATGCCGCAAAAGAACAACAAAAACAACAACAAATACACCAACAGATTGTTCTTCTGGAAAAGCAGTCGGTCGTTTACCAAAAAAAGATGCAAATACAAAAAGAGTTGCAGGAAAAAAAACCAGATACCCTATTGGCACTTCTTTCGTCCATCGGTCCGGACGTCGTAAAAAAGGCCGATGATTTTGACAAAAAACTCACAGTTTTTGACGAAGCCAAGTCACAGTTGAAAACTTTACAAACCGATACGCCACCAGACTACTCGCAAATAAAAACCGTATCAAAAATTCCATCGACGATTGAAGCAGAAAAAAACTGGAAATCGAACAACATAGTTCTCGACTACAAAAAAAATAGCCTTAAAAGACTCCAAGAATCTATAACGCTAATGACAAAACTCATCAAAGAGGCTCAAGATCTCAACGAACAGTACACGCAGTTCTACGACACTATCTTACAACTAGACACCATTATTGAAATTTTGACACCATTGCAACCAGAAAAACTGTCGGCTTTACCTATTGATCAATACAAAGTAATCATTGAAAAACACCACAACAAACGCCAGAATTTTTTTTACTACGATAATCCCATTAGTGCATGGCAACAACAAATAAAGATTGCACAACAGCAAATAGATGACCTCTCCTCCACAATCGAGGAAACAAAGCAACAGGTAGAAAAATTACAAAAAGTTTACGAAGAAGAAAAGAAATGGGAAAAATGGGTGGTGGATGTCGATAAGCTCGACGAAAACCAACTAAATGAAAAGCTCACTTCTTACTTGAAAACTGCTCAAGAAAAATATAAAAAGATCCAAGAATTTCAACAAATGGTATCGACGCTTCGCGTTCTTCATAAAAACCAGCAGCAAACTGTGCATAAAATACAGTCTCCTACAGTAGTATACTCTCAGCAAGCACTACAAGACTTGTACACCCAAGCGCAACGTTGCATCGAACAAATTGCCACAGAAAAGCAATACAAAATTTCCTTACGCCTTGATCGCAATATCAGCAATGCTGATTTGAAAAAATATTTACAGAAACTTACACAAATTGCGCGTGGTTTTCCAAATAATATGCCAGAAGGTGAAATAGAACAGCTCGAACAACAGCTCGATTTTTTCTCCAATGTACTCACTGTGGCGAAAGAAAAACAAATTGCACAACAAAAACTACAACAAATTCTCAATGATATTTCACAACAAAAACAACTACAACTCGCACAAATGAAAGAACGCATGTTAGAGTTGCGAAAGGCTTATGGTGCTGCAACAGAATTTCAAATACGCCTTGGCAAAAAAGAAATCACATCAATTCCTGAGGAAGTGAAAAATGTTCCTGGCAAGGGAGAACTTGTAGCGATCGACACGGAAATACAAAAGGTACAACAAAAAATTTCCGCTGTGAAAAAATCCATGGAAGAACAAAACAAAAATGCCAGTGAGATATCTCAGTATGTAAAACACATAGAAACGCGTATATCTATTATATTAGAGAAATTAAAATACTTACAAAAACGTCGCAAGATGCAAGAAGACTTCGCGGCAAAAGAGCTCACCAACACGCAACAACAGCAACAACAACAGGCGATATACGAAACCAAACTCACATACAGTATTTGGTGGGTTAACCTCTTGAGTTTCTTTAGCTCAAAAGAAGCAGAACAACAAGAGAATTTACTAAATTCTTACTTTGCAGATTTGGTTACGCTGCGAAGAAAAATAGAAAATCTTGAAAAGAGAGCCTTACTAAATCAAAGTCTCATCAAAGCAGCTGACGAAGAGCAACAAACTTTGCAAAGTTACACATTGCATTCTCCACAACAACAGCTAGACATGCATCTAGCCGAGATAGAAGCGCGATTAAAACCAAGCTCTTTGCAAAAAGATATATTGGATAGCTTTTTTCCCGACAATAGCGAAAACATAACACTTCCAAATAGCTTGAGTAACGAGAAACGTCAGGAATATATCCCAACAGCGGCGGATGAAGTTTTTCGTAGTTGGGTAACACTTTTGACATTCCAAGCGCAACAAAACGCTGTGGAATACGATACTTCAAAATTAGGCATCGCAACAGAAGTCGCCAAATATAAAGAAGACATAGGACGTATAGAATCAAAAAAGAGACAAATAAAACCCGACATCAACAAATTAACAGGGCACTCTCTTGCGTCGTTGCATTCGTTAGATCCGATTGAAAAGCCTCAAAACAAAGACCAAGAAAATCGATATCTACAAGGTGAAATTCACTACACGCAACAACTACAAGCAAACGCTCTATTGCGCTCCGCTTTCATTTCGATATGCAATCTTATTTTCATCCCCATACTAGCGTTACTATTGATTAGAGTTTTAAACCGTGTCGGGGAAAAAATCATCCACCGTGTCACTGCCTCCAGTTACTCAAACCAAAAAGTGAGAGAACAACGTGCGCAAACACTTCTTGGAATTTTAAAAACGACATGGACAGCACTTATTTTTATTATTGCTGGTATATACATGCTGGAACAATTTCGTATTGACATAACCCCCATCATTGCATCGGCCGGGGTATTAGGTCTCGCCCTTGCTTTTGGAGCACAAACATTGGTGCGTGACTATATTTCAGGTTTTTTCATCCTTTTAGAAAATCAATATGCCACAGGAGACATGGTCGAAATAGATGGTATCACAGGTTGCATCATCAAAATTACCTTACGCCTCACGATACTAAGGGCTTTTGATGGTACAATACATTTTTTTCCCAACGGAACCGTACAGCACATTAGTAATAAGAGCAAAAATTCGCGCGCAGTGATTAATATCGGTGTTGCTTACAGCACGCCCGTGGATAAAGTTTTGGAAATTTTGCACCAAGTTGCCGTTGATATGCGCCAAGACCCACAAGTTGGTCCAAAGGTCTTAGAAGAATATGAAATTCAGGGTCTCGACAACTTTGGTGATAGTGCGATTACATATCGCATGTGGTTAAAAACAACCCCAGGAGACCAATGGGCTGTAAAACGCGCTGCGCAAAGACGTATAAAAATTTATTTTGACAAGCACAATATTGAAATTCCATTCCCACAACGTGTACTGTATACCCCCAAAGAGTTGTCCACAGAAGAGCAGCAACAGCATTTTTCTGAAGTAGAAGAAACCTATCACGATGCAAAAACAAAGTTAACTCCTGTTCAACAGGTACAAAAAGAGCAAAAAGCTCTTATCGAAGAGAAGAAAAACGCCCCCGTCTCCGCCGAAGAATTACAAAACGATAGTGACGTACAACAGGATGACGATGTAGATGACTCCATGACAGAACCGCAAGTAAAAGTAAAAAAGAAAAGACGCAAAAAAAAGAAAAAGAAATAGGATACACGGGGTCGGGATCGCGATCAAATAACAATCATAGTCGTAATAGGAGTGTAAAATGCAAGGTATTTATTTTATTTTGTGGGGAATAGTACCACTGTTGTGCTTCTCATGGTTTTCAAATCAATTTTTTCCCAAAGTAACGCTATTGTATTTGTTGACTTGTGTATTCTGTATTCAACTGTATAAATCAAAAAAAAATGTCATTAGCAATGAACACATGATGATATTTGTCGTAGTGATTTTTATGGCCATGTCCTTTTCCATTGCCCATTTACAATATTGGATAATCATCTTATTGCTTGCTATTATTTTTTCACATGCCGAAGAAAAGCAAATCATGACTACCTTGTACAGTCTCTGTGCTGCGGCAACTGTGGCGAGTATTTATGGAATATACCAATACACAGCAAGTACACAACTTCGCGTAAATACTTTTCCAACGTACACTTCTTCTTTTTCACTCATCAATACGGCAGGTGCTTTTATCTCCTGCAGTTGTATGTTAACGATGTCCTTAGCCGTTGTAAATTTTCCCAAACACACTCCGCTACTTCTGGTGTCTTTCGTTTTGCAACTATCTTACTTAATGTGCACCGGAAGTCGCGCGGGGTATGTGGCTTTTGCCATCACTTTTTTACTATTCGCCATTGTAGTCATCACGCGCCAATTTTCATTGCGCCTTAAACACCTTTTGCTTATCTTAGGTGTATTTGTCATTACGATTGCTGCTTCACTGTTATATACTCCGGTAAAACAACAAACCATGAGTATATTTGATTCTAAAAACAACTCCAATAAAGTGCGTTTGTACATGTGGGAATCCACCTGGGATATGACTAGCGATTACCTATGGAGTGGCGTTGGTAGCGGCAAATTTATCGAACAATATCCACTCTATCGCAACAAAGAAGAGTATACGATTTCCGATTCTCGTGTTGCCACGCATCCACACAACGACTTTTTACTCATAGTTGCGGAAAATGGAATTTTTATTTTAGCTTTATTTATTGTATTGTTGTTCTTCAGCCTACGAAAACTATATCGCGGCCACAATGGTATGTATCTTTGCGGGTTAAGTATTCTGATATGCTTACTCATAAACGCCTGTTTTTACTGTGTGTTCATAGCTCCAACAACCGCTTTGCTACTTGGTATTTCTCTAGGGATTGCCGCACAAAAAAGCCACAAGTACATCCACGGCAACGCCATTTTTCCCCTGTTACTAATTGTATCCCTCTGTGGTTTGTGTACTTCGCTCCTACAAAGCGCTGCCAATATACATTTCCACTCTGGTCAAAAACATATGAAAACCAAAAAGTACGATAAGGCCATTACCCAGTTACAAAAGGCCCAAAGTTTATGGAGCGATCATAATACCCACCTAGAGATGGGACGTTGTTACTTGGTGAAGAAACAACCGCAAAAAGCCCAAATGCACCTGGAAAAAGCCCAGGCCACTTATTTAGAAAATGCCTACCTTACTCTGGGCATTTGTTACACACACATTAAAGAACACCACAAAGCTTTTGTCACATGGAAACAAGCGTTACGACTTTACCCCGAATCCTGGCAACTCAATTACAACCTTGGTAAACTCTGCCTAGACATAGGTAAAGCGCCACAAGCAGTGAATTATCTCAACAAAGCTCTGCTTTTAAGAGAACAATTAGGTAAAGACATAGATTTTTTAATGAATATAGGTCTGGCAAACGAATATATTGGTCAATACGGCAAAGCGATGACTTTTTACAGCAAAGCAAAAGAAAAAGATAAACGCAAGATTGTACCAACGATGTACATCGCAAACACACTGGTCAAAATGCGGCTTTTCCCCTCAGCTCTGCATCACTTAGAATTTGTGGCCAAAAACGGTAAAAAAGCAGAAATCATCACTGCCAACATAAGTATGGCCAAAATTTACGAAGAATTGCAGCAACCTAAAATAGCAATGACTCTCTGTTTTAAAGTTATTAGTCTAGACCGCAACAACTATGAAGCGAATTTCTTATTGGGTAGATCTTTGTTTTTCCAAAAAAAATACAAAATGGGGGTGAAATTCTTGGGCGTTGCTCGCAGTGCAAGTCCTCAGAATCCATGGCCGCCGTTATTTTTAGCGTTAACACATTTTGAACAAAACCAGCACACACAGGCGATCATGTATTTACAAAAAGCGAAAGATTTGGGATTTTCTTCATGGAAGGAGCTGTATCAAGTTTCACAGATTTCGTCTTCAACCAAACAAAAAATACAAAGCTATTTACAAAAAAAATGAAATATTTAAGGCGTGATGCGTAACTTTTAATTAAGTATGAAGGTCAAAACCAAAGAATTTTAGACAGGATAACGAGATAAAACAAGATAACAAATCTTTTGTAACTTTTTTTATTGTTCCCCGCATCGGAATTTGGTAACATAGCCAAAATACAAAAGTTACATTCTCGCTTACCTGCGGTAATGACTAATAAAATTTTAGATTGTACGTACTCTTTAGGAAGGGATATCATGAAAAAGATTTTTATTCTTCTTCTTCTATTCTCTTCGGCATTTATTTTTGTAGGATGCCCTTTCCACGGTAGCCCAGAACACCGTCGTGCTCATAGAAAAGCTATTTATCAAGACTATGTAGAAATTCATAAGTTCATTGATAGACATTTTTGGAACTATGATTGGGACGATCCTTATCACAATTAATACAAATATGCCGAAGGTTCGGAAATATTAAGCTTTGTCCCTGAATAATTCAGGGACATAACAACAAAATCACTGGCTAATTTTTTCAGCTGCCGCAAAGACCGCAAGTGTTACCACCCAAAAAAAGACCACACAAGTAACAACTCCCGCCCAAAAAAACAATTCTTGTTTAAATATATTGTGACAAATAAACATCACTGTTGCAATCGCAGCAATAACAAGTAATTTATAACCATTATTGGCATATTTATTGGTATTCCATGTAGTTGCCATCACAAACTCCTTTCTAAATTTAAAGACCATTAAGAGGTGTGCACCCCTAAAAATTTATACCAAAAAAAAAACTTTAGTGCTCCCATTAAATAAAAAAAATTTTCGCCTGCACGAACAACAACACTTAACAGAAAAAAAGTTCGCTTTTTATCGAACTTATTTTGGCAGCACTTGTTATATTTTATTCACTTGGTAGTTATAGACAAAATCCTTTTATATATTACTTTATAGAGTTTTCTTTGTAATTTCCTACGAAAAGATATGTTCTTTTTTTTGAGAACTTATCTGACTCAACAGTTTTACATCACTCTTTTATAAAACATACAGCCTAGGTGGAAGCTCTGGCGGCAAAATCACATCCATAAAGCCATGCAGTTTATAGGCTTACGAGAGGTGCGTTTTTTTCTCCGCTTTACGGTGGGCTATAACTACTAAGATTTATACATCCAAAATGGCTATCTGTAAAAAAATAAAAAAAACATTGACTACCAGCCTGAGGAGCGTATAATTACTTTGTGGTTATGATAGTTTATGAAGGCTACCTTTACAAGTTCCCAAAAGATAAGGTAGCTAATCGCAAAAAAAACAAAATGTATGGAGATAATGCATGAATAAAAAGCAACTAATTGAAGCTGTTGCAAAAGAGATGGAAAAATCAAAAGCAGATGCTGAAAGATCAGTAAATGCAGTTATTGAGTCTGTCAAAAAAGGTCTTAAAAAAGACGGCGTAGTACAACTAATCGGTTTCGGATCTTTCACAGTTAAGAAGAGAAAAGCTCGTAAAGGTCGTAATCCAAAAACTGGTGAAGTTATCAAGATTAAAGCTTCTAAGACAGTAAGTTTCAAACCTGGTAAAGGTTTGAAAGAAAGACTCTAGTCTTTTGCACACTGATTTTTAGTTACTTTTAGCACCAAAAATTCCCATAATATTATGGGAATTTTTTTTTGCGTAGTTACTTTTCCGCAATTGGTCATTCCCTAGAAGCCCACATTACTCTAAACTCCAAGAAAAATAAAAACAAGTACCTGCCAATAGTAAAAGTGCTTTTTTGGTATCTCTTTCCTCTAAAAGCCGGATGACTTCCACAATAACATTGTATTGATCTTCACTCATAATCATCGGAAAGCTTTGTTGTAATTTATCTAAGCCGGGAACCAAACGCCGTGCGATTTCCTCGATCGCCAAACCTTTTTTAGCCGAAATACAAATAGCGTTGCGATAAAGTCTTTTATATTCCTCGATAAAACGTGGTTGTAAATCCACTTTATTCAAAAGAACTAGCGCATTTTCGGGTATTTCCTCTTCTACAGGCGGTAAAGAGCTATCTATCACCCATAAAATATGTCTCCCAGAGTCTAACATGGAAAAAGTTTTTTCAATTCCCATTCGCTCCACAACATTATCTGAGTCGCGAATACCCGCGGTATCATAAATATAAAAAGGAAATCCACTTAAAGAGACCAGTACTTTTATTGCATCACGAGTGGTACCAGGTGTAGAATCGACAATCACTCGTTCGCGTCCCACAAGCTGGTTCATAAGTGTTGATTTTCCACTATTTGGTTTTCCTGCGATTACAATAGATTGAGGATCTGTTATCATATTAAAAATAGTGAAAGACTCTAAAGTAGATTCTAATAAAGTAATCGCCTGAGTAAAATTATCCTGGTTTATATGTGTGACAATTTCTTGGATGTAAGAGTTCCATATTCCGTTTAATTGGTAAGCAAATATTTTGGCCACTAGATCTGTTTTACTGTGAATAAAGTTTTGTAATGCCACATTTTCTGATGGAGAAAATAAATCATCGCTACGCAAGATATCGATAGATGTAAGTAGTTGAAAAATTGCCTCGGTAATGGCAATACCACCATGACAACAAATTTCAATGGCATCAACCTCTTTATATTCAAAGCAACGGATCAAGACTTGGTCAATAATTTCACGTTTATCGTCATACAAAGTTCCATAGTAGATATTTTGTGAAGGTTTTATTTTTTTAGATGTCGAAAAAAACGGCTGAATAGCCTCATTGATGTTCTTTCCTAAACCCAGGATAACCGCAACTCCTCCTTGTCCATACGGAGTAATCAGCGTTGCTTTGTTTTCATAAACAGACATATCTTGACTTTCTAGCTTTTTTGTTGCAGCACTCCGCGAAAAACAATACAATGCAAAAATTTCTGTATTTTCATCAAAATAAACAATAACACCGGGGGAATCATGGATTTCCACAAATATTTACAACAAGAATTTGGTCTTCACCAACACGACAAAAAACTTTCAAAAACAGAGTTAGAGTACTATAACACTCTTTCTCAAAAACTTTATGAAGAAAATTTTTTATTAATTATTTCCTCTATTTTTTTGGGAGGCTTTGCTCTTGTAGGATTTTTCTTCACTATGCAAAGCAATTTACCTGTGATCTCAGGGCGAATCAGTACTCTCCTTTTATCTATTAGCTGTGTCTCCGTACTACTATCGGTTGTATACAGCTTCATTGCTCACTCGTTATTTACACATTTCCACATGATATCTCTTGATACGGTGGCCAGTAGCAATCGCATTCTTTCAGCGATTAACAATGCTTATGTATACAAACAAACGGCAAAAACGCTATTTATAACCGCGATTATTGCCCTCATTATGACCATTACTTTGCTACTCACCGCTGATATCAAACTGATTTTGGCTTTCTTTCTGTGTATTGCACCTATATTTTTCGCCATTCGCCGCTATATAAAAATAGTAAAAAAATCGGCACAAGAACGAACAATGAGTTTATTAAAACCAGTTATTGATGCCGATAACCCTAGCGTATTCAGTGAGGTGGCCGCGCGAACAAATGTTGTCGAAGGTAATAGCGACCGTACTTTCTCTTCCTTAATGTCTATACTGGCCAATCCATCTCCACGAGTTCGCTCCCAAGCCATAAAGTTTCTTGGTAAGCACGCCACAGCAGAAGCGATTGATACCATTATAAATATGCTAGGGGATACAAATGCGGATGTACGCTCGCAAGCAGCCATAGTTCTGGGGAAATTTGGAGAACGCGGCACCAAAGAAGCCCTAAAAAGCCTACTATATGACGAAGATGCCAATGTTCGTAGATCAGCCGCAGAGTCCTTAGGCCGTTTGCGCGTAGGTTCGGCAACAAATATATTAATATCCTTACTGGAAGATGAATCTCCAGAGGTACGTGGATGTGCAGCAGAAGCTCTGGGATACATAAAAAAAGCGAAAGCCATCGAAAAAATAGCGGAAAAAATCAATGACGAAGATTGGTTCGTTCGCTACAAAGTAGCTATTTCTTTAGGAAAATTTGCAGGCCATTTATCGGATGAAATTATCGAAAAAATAATTTTGCTCCTAGATGATGAGAATGAGTATGTACAATCATCCACGCGAAATGCCCTGCAAAAAATTATACAACAGTTGGATAATAGCAAGACGCTCTTCGAAAAAATCCAAAAACTTCTCCATCTAAACAATACCGATGACGAACAAGATGAGAAGCAGCAAGAACAAACAAGCGATGAATCCCCACAGGAAGAACCAGAGGAAAAAGACGAAGACGAAATTACTCTTGAAGAAGATATCGAAATTGACGATATCGATGAATGGTAGGTATATTCTGAGTGATATAGAAATCACTCAGAATACCAAAAGACACTTTTTATTGTAATCTATATTGGTACGCAACAATAACACTTGCTGTAACTACAAGATTAGCATCGCATCGCCATAACTAAAGAATCGATATTTTTTATCAATCGCTTCTTTATATGCTTTCAATATAAAATCTTTGTCAGCAAATGCCGCAATTAGTAGTAGAAGAGTACTTTTCGGTAAATGAAAATTTGTCACAAGAGCGTTCATAACCTGAAATTGATATCCAGGATAAATAAAGATATCTGTAATACCGCTCTGAGCCTTGGCGGCACCGTCACTAGCGCAGCTCTCCAACGCACGACATGATGTTGTCCCCACACAGACCACACGATTGCCGCCCGCCACAGCCTCATTAATAGTTGTGGCTGTTTGCGGTGAAACGTTGTAGTACTCTTCGTGCATTTTATGTTGTAAAATATTTTGCGTTTTAATAGGTAAAAAAGTCCCCAAACCAACGTGTAGTAATACATTTTGTACAATAACACCGCGCTCTTTTATCTGTTGCAAAAGATCCACGGAGAAGTGCAAACCGGCTGTGGGAGCAGCAATGGCTCCCGGTTCATTTGCATAAACTGTCTGGTATCGATCTTGATCGTTGACTTGCGTTACCACATTTTTTCTCTTGATATACGGAGGCAAAGGAGGTTCACCTAGTTCATTGAGTACGTCTAAAACATTGTTTTCTCCAAAGTCGACAACCCAATGTTGTTCTTGACGCTCAACCACAGTTACGTTATAGTTACCGAAAAGGTATTGTTCTTTTGCAGATGGTCTTTTACGTGTTTTAATAAATACTTTAGCCAGATGGTCTTCCATTTCAATTACTAGCATTTCCACTCTAGCACCTGTCATTCTTTTACCGATTAGCTTCGCAGGTATAACTTTAGTGGTATTAATGACAAGAACATCTCCTTTTTCAAAATAATGAATTATTTCTGCAAAAGAATCATGATGATCAATGGTCTTTTCACGGCGATTTAACACCATTAAACGCGAAGAAACTCTATTGTCAACGGGAGTTTGAGCAATCAGCTCTTGAGGTAATTCATAATCAAACTCAGATAAATCCATATTGAACCTTTACATAATTACGGGCTTAAATTTCGATTACGTTCTTGGTTAAATAACATCTATTATACAAGTCCTTGAAGATAATGATGATACTGACAAAGTAATCTCGGCGAATCACGAAAAAAGGATGGAGCAATGTCTCGCGAAATACTACTAACTTTTTATTTTATCACTTTATGCATACTATCTATATATGGTCTTCATCGTTATCAACTGCTACACTTGTACTACAAATACAAAAGGCCACCACAAAAACCAAGAAAAAAATTTCCTTCTCTTCCTCACGTAACGATTCAATTACCCATATACAATGAGATGTACGTCGTCGAAAGACTCATTGACAGCGTCGCAGCCGTGGACTATCCCAAGGATTTACTGGAAATACAAGTCCTAGATGATTCTACAGATGAAACACAAAAAATTTGCCAAAAAAAAGTAGAAGAATATCAACAAAAACTCAATATTCACTATATTCATCGCACGAATCGCGAAGGTTTCAAGGCAGGTGCTTTGGCAAATGGAATGCAAAAAGCCACAGGAGAATTTATTGCTATTTTCGACGCAGATTTTGTGCCATGCAAAAATTTTCTACATGACACCATACATTACTTTACCGATGAAAAAGTAGGTCTTATTCAAGCGCGCTGGGAGCACATAAACCGCGATGATTCATTGTTAACACAAGTGCAGTCCATTTTTCTCGACGGCCATTTCATGATTGAGCAAACGGCGCGTAATAGTAGCGGTAGATTTTTTAATTTTAATGGCACAGCGGGAATTTGGCGTAAAGAAACGATTATAGACGCCGGAGGATGGGAGCATGATACACTGACAGAAGACATGGACCTATCGTTTCGCGCGCAAATCAAAAATTGGCAATTCATATTTTTACCTAACGTCGCTGCTCCTGCGGAGCTTCCCATGACAGTCAGTGCATTCAAAAGCCAACAACACCGTTGGTCAAAGGGAACAATTCAAGTCTGTAAAAAACTACTGATACCTATTTTAAAAAGTAAAGCTCCGTTTAAAGCAAAAACTGAAGCGTTCATACAGCTCACAAACAATTTTGTGTATCTTTTGATGTTTGTATTCTCCTTACTAATGTTTCCGGCCCTTATTTATCGCACGCAAAACGATTGGTATACATTATTACTCATAGATCTCCCGCTATTCATTGCGGCAACAATCTCCATTAATAGCTTCTATGCCGCTTCGCAAATAGAAATACATAAAAATTGGCTACAACGTCTCAAATACCTTCCGTTTGTTACGGCAATAGGTATCGGTTTATGTGTTAGTAATAGCAAAGCTGTTCTCGAAGCAATATTCAATCACAAAACAGGCTTTGTAAGAACCCCCAAATACAACGCAAAAAACAACAAAGAAAAATCCTCGCGTCGTTACAAGGTGAAAAACAATATCTTACCATATGTAGAACTAGCATTGGCCGTATATTTTTGCTTTATCGTCCATACAGCTTATAAAATGCAAGCTTATGTCGCCATCCCATTTTTGCTGTTATTCTTATACGGTTATGCGTACATGGCAACGATAACTTTATGGGAAAAATTTACCATTTCTCATAAAAATGCGCATATTGAAACAGGCGAGGTAAATCAGCTCAAAGAAGCTTGCTGAGAAAGGATTTTAATATGAATTATATTGTTTGGGCTATACCAGTATTTTTTCTATTTATTGCCCTTGAATTTCTCGCATCTAAGGTAGAAGGAAAAAAAGTATACCGGCTAAACGATTCTATCAATGATTTGAGTTGTGGAGTTTTACAACAAATTATATCGGCATTTGCCAAAACAATTTTGCTTGGTGTGTATGTACTTATCTATGAAATATTTGCCAAAAACAGTTGGCACATTTTTCATATATCATCATCGGTGTGGATGTGGATTGTACTATTTATATTAGTAGATTTTTTGTACTATTGGGCACACCGATTTTCTCATACAACAGCAATTGGGTGGGCTGGTCATGCCATTCATCACCAAAGCGAAGAGTTCAATCTTGCCGTAGCTCTGCGTCAGGGCACTCTACAACCATTTTTTACCTTCTTGTTTTTTTTACCACTGGCAATTATTGGTTTTCCACCCGCAATGTACTTAATTACAAAAGCGGCAAATACATTATATCAATTTTGGATACATACGCGATTAATTAACACCATGGGGCCCTTCGAATGGGTCATGAATACTCCTTCTCACCACCGAGTTCATCATGGAAAAAACCAACACTACATTGATAAAAACTACGCGGGAGTGTTTATTATTTGGGATCGTTTGTTTGGGTCTTTTCAGCAAGAAGACATTCATCCAGCATACGGAGTCACAACACCTCTTAACAGTTGGAACCCCATTTGGGCAAATGCTAGTTATTTTCTGCATCTCGGAAAATTATCGCTGAAAAGCCCTTTTCTTGTCGATAAAATAAAAGTGTGGTTTATGCCCCCGGGCTGGAATCCGCGTAATATGGAAGAAGATCCAGCTCCCTCTCCAGATACTTTGTATGACAAATACGATCCGAAGATTCCCATGGGAATTAGCATATACGCCGTATTACATTTCGCAGTAGTTATTCTTGCCACAATGTACCTACTGGGGTCTATGGGCGATATGCAACATGAGAAATACACCATCGCGACACTTATTATTTTATCGCTAATTAATATTGGAGGATTTTTTGACACAAAAAAATGGGCTGTTTATTTTGAAGTCGTGCGTTTGTATGCCATCGCTATTTTTATCACTTTTTTCTACAAAATAGCATTTTTATCTATCGCTATGTTTGTTGTGGCCACACTGTGTAGTATATGGATCAACTACTATTACAGAATTTTAAGGGAGAACAATGCATTCAGCTAAAACAAAACTCGAACAAGGTTTCAGGGAAACAGAGAACGATATTATTATTTCAGCAATTCTCGGTGTCATTATTTGCGCGGTTTTTATCGTTATTTTTTGTTATGGCTCATATTTCGCTATCAACGTTGCTCTAGCAAGACGTGGAATAAATATACTTCCCTTTAATGAATTTATACCGTTTTTTGTTATAGGATTTGTGGTATTGATGATGACTTCCAAGCAGTATCAACCAGAGGTTTACGAAAGACCACACAGTAGACGAGCATTTAACCATGCCATGCTCGGTATCGCGATGATGGTTCCCAATCTAGTGAATCAAAACCTTCAAGGTTTTGGAGATTTGATACAATTAAAGAACAATAGCTACTCTCTTGACCTTGCTTTAGAAATACTTGCTATGTCGAAAAAAGGCACGTCGTTGAAAGCTATATACGATAAACAGAATGTTTACAGCAAAGGACAAATCCGTTTAACAATGAACCTTTTAGAAAAAGCAGATTTTGTTTTTGTGAATAAGAGTAAACTGGAGGTGTTCACGACGGATACAGGAGACACAATTCTTTTTGAATGGCAGCGTAACAGGTAGTTTTTTTTGTGTGACCGTGATAACTATGCTTAGTATTCGGCAGTGGTCACGGTCACGGTCACGATTACGGCTACGGCTACGGACGGTGACGGTGACCGTGACGATTATCTTGATTTTTTAATTTTCTTCGGCTTTTTGGCCACTTGTAAAGGTGGAGTATACATATACGGGAATACCTAAATGCCCTAGATGTTTCTTAATTAGAGGAAATACTTCATCCCAATCAAGCCCCCCTACTCCTGTTGCAATACGAGGTATCGCCAGCGAAGTAAATTTTTCTTTTTCTGTCATCTTTTTCAATTCGCGCAAGGCATGGTTAACATGAGTTGTCGTTGCTTTCCACGGCTTTGCACCATGGCCATAACCACCTTCTTGGGTAATTAAATTCACGATACGTACTCCATCGGCACCTCCCCACATCCATGCACTTCCAGGCTTGGGATGTGCTTGGTGGCACCAGTGGTGGAAGTCTTTGTGCATTGAGGGATATCGTTCGTGTAATTGTAGTGCTAGCCCTTGTTTCATTGGGTCATTGGCCGCTACACCATGGGCAATCACTTGTGCACCACTTAACAGAATATCTCCATTTACCTCAACAATCATAATGATTCTCCTAGCAGTTGTATATAAATTTGAATTCAGTTTCTTTTGCTTTTAACAGTTCGCAAAAAGCATACCACTTAACACTGCTAGAATTGTTTTATGGCAAAAAACTATTTATTCATCTCTTCTATGATCTTGTCTTGCATTCTTTTTTTAGATTCTTGTGAGAGGGCTGGATCTTTGTCTAATTTTTTGTCGTAGTAATTCGTGATACAGTTATGCAAAAAACGAAGCTGTTTCCAATAGCGACGGCAAACATAACATATCATCAAATGTAAGCGTATTTCGACTCGTTGTGTCCACGGCAATTCTTTTTCCAACGAATCAGAAAGAAGTTTGGCAATATCTTTACATCTAAGCATTGACTAACCTGTTTTCATAAACCAACATTTTTCTAAACATTCGCGCATCTTGAAACGCGCACGGTGCAGTCTTACCCACAAATTGGCAGAGGTAATTTGTAAAGCTTCACAGATGCCATCGGAATCCATCTTGTCTAATATTTTAAGCTGAAATACTTGTTCCATATCTACGGGCAAATTAGAAATGCATCGCGAAAACACTTCCCAAAACTCTTTTTGTTCCAGCGCTTTTTGTGGATTTGTGTCCCACTTTTCTAGACTTTTTTTCCAATGACCTCGACCATCAAAGTATTCCACGAAAGGGTCTTCCGTGCTTACTTGTTGTTCTTTTTCTTTCTTGCGGTAGTGATCAATAATCTTGTGCTTAAGTATTCCAAACAACCAAGTTTTCTCTGAACTGCGGCCCGAAAAATTTTTTTGTGCTTTCAGTCCAGCGAGAAAAGTTTCTTGGACGATTTCTTCTGCCGCTTCACGATGTCGAACTCTCGCAACAGTGTACTTTAGCAATTGATCACCATATAATTCTACCCAATCCGCGGGGTTAGATAATACATTTTTATTTTCCATGATAGTTTTTGTCTTAGTCGTAACCGTTGAATTAAACTTACTGAAAATTTTACCAAGAAACGATATTACACCTTTTATAGCTACATTATTATAGCTAAAAAACGCAGGGTAAACATACAAAAAAAATAGATAAACACAGTATGTAGAACAAAGGCGACATTTTAGACAAAGATACCCAAATAAGCCTTTTCAAATTTATATTTTTTTATACAATAGAGCCATTGTAGTATATTGAGTACATAACATCGCAGAAAATTAATGTCATTTGCAAAGGTTTATATAATCAATTATCAAAAAATTCTATCTTTCATTTACATGTTCCCATGGTCAACCGTTGTCGTGATTTTCTCCTCGGGCATAATATTTTCAGGTCTTGTATACAACAGGCATCTGAAAAAAATACAAAAAAAACACACAAGTACCCTACATAGAGAAAAAATAGCTTTCTTGGAGAAAAAGCAGCATCAAAAAAAACAAGTGCACTCATTACAACAAGAAAACGAAAAGCTTATCGTAGATCTACTAAAAACGCGTAATGCTTTAAAAGAAATGGAACAAAAAAAGTATAAATTGGAAGGTTACGAGGAACAAACGCAACGCTTAGAAACCGAGCTTCAGCAAAAATCTATAGAGATAAGTCGCTTACAAGACACCAACGCGACTTTGCAAACACAGTGCTCCATGCTGCGTATAAAGGTAGAGCAGATACAAAAAAATAGCGAAGAAAAACTACAATGGCTACAAGGAATGCAAAAACAGCTAGGGCATACATTTAGATCCTTGGCAGCCGAATCTTTGCAAAACAACAACAAAACATTTATGCATCTAGCACAAACAACCATGGAAAAATTTCACAATCACGCACAAATGGATTTAAGTAGTCGACAACAAGCAATAAGCCATTTGATAGACCCATTGTATAGCTCTTTACAAAAAGTCGACGAGCGCATACTACAAATGGAAAAAGACCGAGACAGTGTTTATGTCGGTTTAACAGAACAAATTAAAAATTTAGCGGCGACACATAATCAACTTCATGATGAAACATCAAACCTCATCCGAGCCCTTCGTACACCCACAGTACGTGGTCGTTGGGGAGAAATACAACTTAAGCGCGTAGTTGAAATTGCCGGAATGATCGAATACTGTGATTTTGTCCAACAACAATCGGTAATGTTTGAAGAAAGTAATCTTCGTCCCGATATGATCATTCGTCTTCCAAATGACAAAAAAGTTATTGTCGATTCGAAGGCACCGCTTCTTGCATATTTGGAAGCCATTGAAATGCCAGACAATGAACAACGAATTGCCAAATTAAAACTGCATGCAAAACATGTGCGCAACCACATTTCGCAATTAAGTAGTAAAGCGTATTGGGAGCAATTTAAACATACGCCCGAATTTGTCGTGCTATTTATACCGGGAGAAAATTTCTTCAGTGCTGCTCTTGAACAAGATCGCCAACTCATTGAGTATGCAGCACAACAAAACGTTGTTCTCGCAACACCGACTTCCCTCATAACATTACTGCGTACAATATCCTATGGGTGGAGACAAGAAAAAATTACCCAACATACGCAACAAATAAGCGAATTAGGTAAAACACTGTACGAACGTTTACAGATTTTTGTATCGTACCTACACGAGATGCGCAAGGGCTTAGAGCGCTCCATTGATTCTTATAACAAAGCCGTTGGTTCCTTCGAAAATCGTGTATTAGTCAGCGCTAGAAAATTTAAAGATTTGGGTACCAATAATGAAGATATTGCCGTACTCACAGCCATTGACAAATATCCGCGAAAACCCAACGATGACACGACCTAACCTAAACTTCGCGAATCTTAACTAAAACTTGGTAAGTACTAAATATAAAGGAAAAACAATGAGTGACCTAAAAATTCTCGACTTTGCGGTTATTTTTCGCAATGTCATTGACCTAGGTAAACCCGTATGGAAAAATCGCGAACATCTTCTACGCGAAGTACAATCGGTTGTTGTGGAAGAGAATGAAGTCTTCAATGCCATGAATCAGGTGTCCGATACGGTATGCTCGCTATCGAAAAAACAAATGCTGCGTTTTGAGTTACCGGAAATAGAGGTTGTGGATATACCCAAAGTCTATTTTTATGCCGATAAAGATATTGCAAAAGCATTTAACAAACACGATAAGAAAACATTGCAAGTTTACCCTTCTTTTCACCGCTCGGGAACATTGACATGTAATTTTCATTTTCGTGTACAACAAGAGTCCTCTGTAGAAGAAGCGATCAAAGCTGTACGCATCAACCTTCGTACTCTCATCATAAAGCTCCCTAGTGAGTTTATTCCCTACAAAGATCACTTTGAAGGTAAAGATGACAAAACAAGAATCGTCAAAGGCGACGAGGGTGATTTTTACGTAGTCACTACACTCAAAAATTACACATCGAATATCCTCCGTCCAATGTTGCGTCATTTGTGGAATAAAACAATTCAGTCCGATGTAAGTTTATTTCGTTGTGTGTCTTCAACATTGGTGCAAATCTACCAAACAAATCCTAGCTATCCATCTATAGATCCACTGATACAAAACTATGCTAGTGAACTGCACGCGATTGGTACTATGCACAAAACTTACCAAAAAAGCGACACCGCCAACGAAAACTTCGTCAACAATCTATCTAGTGACGAAGAATTGGGGGTATTTACATTTGGTTTGTCAGATTTGGTTATTTTTGATAATACATATGAAGAAGTGACCAAGACTCTACAAGAGCGTAAAAAATTAAAAGACTTTTACAGTGCTGTCATTTATAATACAACCCACTATGGTGTCTTATTAGAGTGGTTGTACCTTGAAAAATTCATTATTGATCGTTACAATCGCTTACTATCAAGAGCAATTGCCGATGAAAACACCTCTCCATCGCAGATGCTGTCTTTACAAAAACAGTCTATGCAGGATTTGATTATGTATACCGCCGGTATTACGCCTTATCCTTCACGTGAAGAATTTTTAGAGAAGGCTCGCTTGGCACATCGTGTTCCTGAACTACAAGAAAAAATAGAAAAGAAAAGAGATTTAGCGACTGACTATGTAATCCAAGAGTATACACTACGTACCAACAAAGCTATTCAACTCGTCAATATCTTTGTATCCGCTACTGCAGCTTTTGGTCTTATGGAAGTTATTCTAAGCATATCACAACAGCAAACAAACAAAATGTTTTGGGGAGGTATTACCACTGCACTTTTCGTTGGTGTTCTGGTGTTCTTGTCAATGAGTTCAAAAATTATCGTATCCAAAACAAGGAGATAAACATGTACAAACTTTCGATAGAAGCAGATAGTTTAAAAGAAATGTTACAAGAATTTTCTGATACCTTTGAAGAAATGGGATGTGTTGTTTTAAAGGTTGGCGAAGAAGTTCCTGAAGAGCTAGACAAAATGCTACAACTAAAAGATATACTTCTTGTGCGTAAAGGTGAAAGCCTTTCTCCTGAAACAGTAAATGCGGTCATCGAAGAAGATCCGGAAGAAGTGTATCGTACAATTATCGAAAATCAAGACTCTCGCGAAAGAATCATAGAACTTTTAGAAGCAGAAGGCTATCAGATAAAAAAAGAAAATGAACAACAAGACTACTAAAAGTGATGGGATAAGGTCTAAATACATTGCCAAGACTCTAAATTATCGAGGGAAAAATAGAAAATTTTCTTGTCAAAACTGGCCATTTTACATAAAATTTTCTTTATATATCATTTAAACCTCTCTAACACCTACTCCTAAAAATACTAAAACAATTTCTTGGCATAGGAAAAAATTATACGCAAACCATCTATCTTAAAAGGAAAGCTGGAATGAGAAGATATAAGTCATATCAGACGGGAAGTGTTGTATTTCCAACAGTATTGTTTACGTCGTTGTGGATCGTCACAATGACTATTTTCCTGCTTTATTACGCACATTGGCAGTCAACAAAACAAGATATCACCGCTTACAAAAGTATGAACGAACAACTTAAGCGTGATTTAAGAAGAGAATTAGACGAGCAATTGCGTGGCATCGAAAATTTAACTGGTTTCTACAGTGAAGATGTTGACCGTACTTCTTTGGATAAGATTATCACAAATCTTAACACCATTAGAAAAAACAAAAGTTCTGAAAAAGGAACAAAACAATACTACGGTATTTATGGTTTAACTTCACCTGACATACAGCGCATAAAACTAACAGCAACAACGTATCCGGTCAATATTGAAGTGGTACTCAATGCTTTTGAGGCTCGCATTATTGAATTACAGGACGAAGAAAAAACTCTAAACGAATCTTTAAACGAAATAAATAAAGATATTTCGGCAAAGACACAGGAATATTCGATTATTAAAGATCGTCACAACAGCAGAATCGAACAACTTGATCGTGAAAAAGAAAATTTAGAGCAAAAATACAAAAACTTTATTGCGAAGGTAGTGGAACAAAAAAACTTGGCTATTCGCAACAAAGAAAAAGCGGAAGCTACACGCCGCGAAAAAGAAAATAATTTGAAAAAGAAAACTTTGGAGTACGAAAACGTCATTTTGAAAAAAATGAGCGATATTCGTCTTCTTCAAGCAGAAAAATACGGTGGAAAAGAAAAACAGTTAAGTCAACCAAAATTGTTTGACGCTTCAGAAGAATCCGTAGATGGACACATTGTATTTAGTAATCCTCTTAGCAATGCTATTTATATAGATTTAGGCCGTAAAAACAAAATCTTCCGTGGACTTAAGTTTGATGTATTTCGACTAGCACAACGTGGAGAAAAAGAGTTTAAAGGCCGTATTGAAGTTAAACGCGTCATGGATAAAATCAGCGAGGCAGTTGTTGTCAGCCAAGTAGATGAAATGGACCCGCTTGTAAACGGTGACGTTATTGTAAATCCCATTTTCAACCAAAACAAACCCATGTATCTGTCTTTTACAGACAGTCAATTGGAAAAGCCACGTCTAGCACAACTTGTCAAAGACATACAAGAAGTCGATGGTATTGTAGAGAAAAAAGTAACTTCAAAGACAAACTTTGTCGTTATTGACAATGAAAAGAAGGGCCAGGAGCACGAAAATTACACTTCTGCCATCAAATTCAAAATACCACTAATGGACGAGAAAACCTTACTCCAATATGTTGGTGATCAATAGGGAGACATTACGTCTCATTGCAGTCTTAAAACGTAGTTAAAAAGGAAATTTACAATGAAGTCTGATGGAGCCTCTAGAATATTTTTAGGTGTCTTTTTTGTTTTATGGCTTACTTTTTCAGGTTTGGTATATTACGTTCATACAAACTACGAAGATACCAAAAAACAACTACGCCGATACCAAAACGAGCTAACAAAAACGACAAAAAACATTATCGCAAAGAAAAAGCGATTGTTAGAAGTGTCCAATCTTGTAGGTTATCACGAACCATACGAAGATAATTCTCTAGAAGATGTATACTCATACATAGAGTTAAGACAAAACGATTCGAACTGGAACAAAACACGTACAAGTATCGACGCGATCATTTCAAAGATAGAAGCTGTTACAACAAACGAAGATTCTGTTCGCAATAAAAAAGCATTTGGTATATCAGTACCAGAAGTACAAATTGATAAAAAAGACCTTATGCAAGTTGACGGTTATGGCAACAAAATCGTAACCCTTGAAAAGCTATGGAATGAATATACTGGTCGTATAGAAAAACTTCAAAGTTCTATCAAATCGGTAAATGAAGAAATCGGAAAGAGCAAAACAACCTACAGCGAGCTTGTTACAAAAGAGAGAGAAGAAATCAAGGGTTTAGAAACCCAGATAGAAGAAAAAAAGCAAGCGATCGAAGATTTACGTAACGAAAAAGAAGAGTCACTAAAAGATGAAGAAGACAAGCGCGGAAAAGCACAAGAAGAAAACTCAGAAGAACGCAACCGCTTATCTGAACTTAACGAACAAAAACGTATCGAAGAACAAAAATATAAAGAAGAAATCGCTGACTTAGACCAAAGAATATCAGAATTAAAAGACGAAGCTGCCGGACAAACAGGTATAGCTAGATGGTTTCACAATCAAAAGCGTCAGGCCAAGCAAAAAGAAACACCTGATGGAGAAGTTATATACGTAAACCAAAAGCTAAAAATAGCCTATATAAACATAGGGCGCTCTCAAGGTGTTCTTCCCGGACTAAAATTTGATGTTTTCCGCTATGGAAAAGGTGGAGAAAAAATCATCAAAGGGAAAATAGAAGTTAAAAAAGTACGCGATAAAATGAGTATGGTAGGTATTCTAGAAGTTACAAATGATTTGGCTCCGATTACCAACACCGACAAAATTATCAATGCTGTATATGATAAAAATAAAGTCAAATACTTTGTAATTGCAGGTAAACTAGTACAGAAATACTCCAAAACTCAAGTAAAAAGAATGGTTTCCGATATAGGTGGTACTGTAGAAGATGAAATTACAGCGAAAACGGATTTCATCATACTAGGAAAAGACTTTGCAGCTGACCCAATCTACAAACGTGCTGCACAACTAGGTATAGAAACTATGCTAGAATCAGAATTCATTCAACACCTAGATAACTGGGAAAGATAAATTCCCCAATAAAAATGCGCTGGTATTATTAAAAATACCAGCGCATTTTTTATTATTTGTAATCGTTCCTAGTTGCGCTTATTTTTTTGTTTTCTTTTCGCTTCATAAAAAAAGCGCTTCGCCTCTTCGGGAGTAGATGCAGACTCCTGACCAAAAACGTGAGGATGCCTTTCAACCATTTTTTCGTATACATCATTAACCACATCATCCATAGAAAACAACTGTTTTTCCTCTGCAAGATTGATGATAAAGATTAAGTTAAATAATGCATCGCCAAGCTCTTCTTTTAAATTTTCGTAATTCTCACTATCAATGGCTTGAATAACTTCTTCAACTTCTTCAATTAGGCATTTTTTGAAACTAAGAAATGTTTGTTTTTGGTCCCAAGGACATCCTTTTTTTGGATCTCTTAGAGTTTTGGCGAGTTTGAGTAATTTGTGCATGTTTTTTAGGGGGTAAAAAAAGAGGTAACGCACTTGGCAGGGCTCGAACCTGCAACCGCTGGTTTCGTAGACCAGTACTCTATCCAGTTGAGCTACAAGTGCTGTTGACGTAGACATTCTACGATGAAAATTTCAAAAAGCAAGAGAATTTTCGAAAAAATTTCGACTTAATTAAAAATCGAGTGTGTTATTTAAGAAAATAAAGTCGTGTCAGTGTTTACAAGGGATTAAAGTAGAATAGATCACAAATGAGCACTTACATGATAAAAAATGTATTGCAAACATCACATATATTAGTAATATACTAAGCGTATCATCTTACAAATAAAGACTATTGATAATACTTACAGTGCAAGAGTTAATTTATTTTACCCTCAGAAGGGAGCATGAGGTTAAAAACAGGTTTCACCACAAAGGTGAAACTCTTCCGTAAATATGGGACCTCTTCATAGCATGATGAATAAATGTCGAAAATGCTCGAACAAACTACTTCCACAAGTAACAATATGCGAAAAATGTGCAATGCCTGTATTGTTCGAACCTGAAAGCAACCATTTTCCTCGCCCGTCACATTTTTTAAAACAAATGAAACAGGCAGCAATAGATGCGATAAAAGATACAAAACCAATACCGCTCTTTGATGATGAAGATGATAGCGGTTTAAAATCGCTAAGTACAGCAGAAGTCTATGCCGAAAGTGGCATGGATATTATCAACGACGAATCTTCTGAGTTTACGGTAGAGTTACCAGAAGAACCACAGCCAACCAAACAAGAAGAAGCCCAAGCGAAGAAAAAGAAAAAAACGGCATACAAAACAATAAGCATTCCCTTATTTGACGACAGAAAATCAACGGGAAGATTATCTCAAATAGATGAACTAGAAGATGATGAATCGGAAGAGTTGATTATTTCAGATTTGGAAGATGATGAAGTAGAAGATCTAGGTTATGAACCAGAGATTGTTGGTTACGGAAATTCGGAAGAACAACAAGAAGAAGCACAAGAAGATGAAAGTGATGGAGAAACATTCTCAACTTCCGGCATAGACATAGACATGGAATACATGCCGTTACCTGGAGAGGAATCCGCCGAAGAATCCACCGAAGAATCCTCAGAGGAAACAACTCAAGAGGAACAACCTAAACAAGTGGAACCAAAGAAAACCCAAATAAAAATAACCAATGACAATAAACAAACACAAAAAATCTCCCGTGTAGCACAACAAGGTAAACTCAAAGTCGAATACATTGACGGATATCCTGACACTTGGGAGTGGGTCCTATTTGAAAACGATACCGAAAATCGTTTTGGCTACCAAATTTCAGGAAGAGAAAAAGAAACAGGACATTATGACTTTCTCGTTTTTCCCGATGAAAGTATATCTTCTGATAGTATTATGTCTAAAATTAGCGATCAACAAAAAACAGAAATCGCTTCGCTACTTCGTCAAGGAAAGATGATGGAGTCGGTACGACAACTACGAAAAAATTTCAAGATTCTTTCTATCCGTCAAGCACAAAAAATTATCAAAAAATTCGCACGACAAGAAAAATGTAAAGTACAAAATTTTGAAATGGTCATTGACTCATTACCTGCCAAAAACAAAAAGGTAATTTTGAGAATTTTACGCCAAGGTAAAACACTCGAAGCAATCTATTTATTTCGCTCTATGACCAAAATGGGCCTGAAAGAGAGCCGTGAACAAATTGAATACCTGTGTGAAAAAGAACGTCTCAACTACAATCCAATGCAGGTTACAACAGAACATTTGATGATCAAGAAAAACTCGGTTGACGGCCTTGTAATTATTATTCGCTTGATATTGCTCGCCTTTATCTCACTTATTGTATGGATGTTTTTTTTCTAATGACAACTCTCAATCTTAACAATATTGCCATTGTCTTGGTAGAAACAATAAGTCCGGGAAATATAGGAGCCGTTGCACGTGCAACAAAAAATATGGGGATTAGTGACTTGCGATTAGTAAAACCCAAGAGAGACCCATTCGGCGAAGAAGCACGAAAACTAGCGCATGGTGCTATAGATACGCTAGAGGCCTCTAAAGTTTTTCCCAGCATCGAGGAAGCAACAAAAGACTGTTCCACTGTTGTCGCTACTTCTCATGACACTATACGCTATAAACTTCAAAGTTATAGCGTTCGTGAGATAGGACAACATCTCATTCCTTACACCGTCAACAACAAAGTTGCCATTCTTTTTGGAAGAGAAGACATCGGTCTGCATAACGAGGAAATAAAAAAGTGCTCATTCCTAGTCAACATCCCCACGTTTCGCAATTATCCAGCAATTAATTTATCAAAAGCCGTTATGCTAACATGTTACGAACTCTTTATGACAACCCAGCAGCAAACGCAAGCACCGCAATATCCCAAACTAGTAGATCAAAACAAAATGGAAAATTTTTACGAGGTAGTACTACGTATGATTAATTCCGCTGGTTTTCGTCATAAAAACAATGATTCTTCGATTTTCATGGGTTCTCTACGCAGAATTTTTGGACGCACAGGGTTAGATGAACATGAAATGGCGATACTCATAAAATTGTTCAGCCAGTTTACCTATGTGGAACGTAAAAATGACTAGAGAGTGGTACGAAGACGGTTTGCAGTTTTCCTGCCAACAATGCGGTAATTGTTGCAGCGGACAACCAGGATATGTATGGGTCACTCCACAAGAAATACAAACGATTCAACACCACTTAGAAGAACATAACATACAACACAACAGCAATTATCTGCGTAGAATAGGCCAACAATTTTCCTTGGTAGAAAAAAATAATGGCGACTGTATTTTTCTGCGACGTAATGAGAAAAATTTGGCGATATGCGCCATCAATCAAGTAAAACCAAAGCAATGCAAATCATGGCCTTTTTGGGATTCTCTTTTACAAAGCAAGCAATCCTGGGACGAAGAAGCAAAAACATGTCCAGGTATGAATCGTGGAAAACACTACTCCTACACAGAAATTGAAACTTTTCGCCAACAAGACAAAGACCAAGGCTAGAAGACCACGTTTTTTTGCAAAGCAGCATAAATGTGTTCATTTGTCGCCAAAACATTGCCTGAGAATAAATAATCCTCCCCACCGGCAAAATCAGTAACAATTCCTCCTGCTTCTCTCACAATAACAGTCCCCGCTGCCACATCATGAGGCTGCAACCACAGCTCCCAAAAACCATCATAACGCCCACACGCCACATAACACATATCAATGGCCGCCGCTCCGCAACGTCGTACACCACGCACTTGCGGTAGTAAACAATTAAAATTACATAAATTATTGCGCTCAATCTCTGCTTTTTTGTAGGGAAAACCTGTTGCCAGCAAACTATTGTCTAGAGTCATTGTTTTTGAAGTATGTATACGTCGCCCATTTAAATACGCCCCTTCGCCAACACCGGCACAGAACATCTCCTTTAACAAAGGTGAATACACAACTCCACTCACCAGTTGTTCCCCACACCTAAGCCCCATCGAAATAGCGAAAAAGGGGTGGCTGTGCACAAAATTAGTGGTGCCGTCCAAAGGATCGATAAACCATGTATATTCGCCTTGCGCCTCTTTCGAGGTAAATTCTTCGCCATGGATTCCATGCAAAGGATAACGTTCCTCAATTTTTGCAACAATAAACTCTTCAGATGCTTTGTCGGCATCGGTCACAAAGTCATGTTTGTTTTTTTGCGCAATATTGTCATCATTCAGTTTGCCATAAAAATCGAGCAATATTTTACCCGCTTCTAGGCACACCTCCTGCGCAAAAATTGTAAATTCATTCTGCAAAACCCATCTCCTTTTATTATTTGTCAAAAAAGAGTCGACTTTATATTGTTGGATCCCGTATCTTTCCAAAAACCTTTGGTTTTGAGTACGGGATGACAAGTATTGTAAACCTTTTTTGGTTTTAAACTTACCTCTTAAGTCAATGGAATTGACGGTCAGGGTCACGGTGACGATTACGGTTACGATTACGGTTACGATTACGGAATTCTGCTGTTTATTGTTCCATTCCCTTTAACAACGTTTCAATCGCGCAATCTAGTTGTAAGTCCTTCCCTTCGCTGTATGCCTCGGGTGTATTTTCTACATATATATCGGGCTTTACACCTATTCCTTCGATCTCACTACCATCGTGGAAATAAAATGCATACTCTGGCTGCGTTACAATTCCTTTGTCTACCAATGTCTTATCATTTACAATCCCTATAATTCCACCCCATGTTCGCGTTCCGATCAGCGTTCCTAGCTTTAAAGTCTTGAATACTTGGCAAAAAATATCACCGTCTGAACCGGTATATTCATTACATAAAACCACAATCGGTCCTTGCAGTGTTTCTCGTGGATAAAAAATCTTCTTACCACGGCGTGGTTGTAAATGCGCAACTGTTTTTCTTTGAAGCTTCTCAATGAGAAGCGGCGAAATATTTCCTCCCCCATTGAAGCGTACATCGACAATAAGACCTTCCAAAATGTATTGCCATAGAAAGTCACGATGGAAGGAAACAAGACCTTCTGTGGACATGTCGGGAACATGTAAGTAGCCTATTCGTCCACAGGTTTTTTGTGTTACGTAATCGCGATTTTTATGTACCCAATCTCGGTAACGCAAAGAAACATCAGAAACTAACGCTTTTACTGTTAGGCGCTTTTCTTCATTTTCTGCCGTGGCGATCAATAGTTCGACCTCTTCTTTTGCCAAATTAATCAATGCTTTGTTCAAATGACACTGTGGTCCGACACTTTGTCCGTTCACTGCGATAATGGCGTCTCCCTCTTTTACATTCATTCCTGGTTCAAGAAGAGGGCAACCTTTTTCTTGATGTGCTAAGTCACCTTCAAAAAACTCCTCGATCACAAATTTGCCATCAACAAACGCAACACGTACACCCAACATTCCCACTCTTTGGTGGATAATACTCATTTGATCGCCCAAAAATGTATACGCATGCGAAGTTTCTAAATCACCATGCATTTCGCCTATGATATCAGACAATTCGTTTCTTGTGCGTACTCGTTCCACAAGTGGTCGGTATTTTTCGCGTACTTTCTCCCAATCGTGTAGTTCTTTCCAAAAGAAATCACGTTGTAAACGCCATGCTTGCAAAAATATTTGTTGCCATTCGTTACGTGGATGTACACAAACCTTTATTCTGCGCAAGTCAATCCAACCGCTTTTTTCACTGGGTTTCTCGTACATTTTTTTATACGAATTTCCCGTTGGCACAACGCACAGTGATTTACTGACACGCAGCAGCATCTTTTTTCCGCCATGGGAATAACTTGTCAGTTTCTCAACAATAGTTTCTTCTTTTTTGTTTTTTAAGTCGTACATAATCAACTTACGCGTCGGCTGATCTTTGTCTTGCCAAAATTTAGGAGCATTCAAACGTCCTTCTAAAGGCTTTTTTGACAAAAAAACTTTGTCCTCAAAAGAACTCAATTGTAAATACAATCCCTCTTTTACTGGGATTTCAACAATACGCTTATGAATTTCTTCCGTATCAATTTGCACCACGAGTTCTTCATCTTTGTCTTTTTCTTTTTCACTACTAGATTCATACATAGGAGAAAAAGGAGAATATGCCTCTTTATCGAGAACCACTAAATATGGCTTTGCCGATTCAGGAAAACTGTACTCAAATTGTAGGCTATCGGCATATGGGTTGAGAACGCGCTTTGATAGAAAATATAGATATTTACCATGGGAGGAAAACCGTGGGCAATAATCATGAGCATCAGGAGTTGTTACTCGTGTAATTTCTTCTTTCGCGATGTTGTACAAGAAGATGGATGCATAAACTTGTTCCTCGTATTTTGAATACGCTAGCCATTTCGCGTCAGGGGACCATGAAAAGTCGCGAAAATAGCGCGATTTTCCTTTGTCGACTTTGGTGATATTTTGTGTCTGCCAATTTAAAATATATAACTCAGCACTCACCGCGACAGCAACGTCATCCCCGGATGGAGCAGGCAAAATGCGCTCGATAAAGCCACCTCCGCCGATATTACCAATGCGCTTTACTTCACGGCAAGTTTCACGACTATAAACGATAATTTCTTCTTCTCCTGACGTATCGCTGATCACGAGAATATGTTTACCATCCGCAGTCCACTGTGCAAAGCGATGATTACTTCGCGACGTTTCCCCGAGGCGCATCACCGCACCACTGTGATTTTTCATACAAAACAATTGACCACGTGTGGTAATTAAAAGTTCTTTATCATCCGGAGAAAGTCGATGCCCCGTCAAGTACTTATTCGGAGAAACAAATTTCTCACGTGTAGAACTGCCGCAGCTTTGCAAACTAATTTCTAATTTTGCACTTGTGTTACTCGCCAAATTAAGCATATGTATATCACCACCTAACTGGTAGGTAATTTTTCCGTCAAACAAACTAGGACGTCTTACATACATATCTTCATGGAAAGTATGTTGTTGTAAATCTTCTCCAGCAAAATTATATGAAAAAATGTTTCCTTGCTGGGATACATCGCACAAAAAGTATATACGGTCACCATAGATCATCGGAAAGCATTGCGCTTCTTGATCCTTAGTGAGTAAACGAAATGCCTCCCCCTCTACTTTTAGCCATATTTTTCCGGTACGTCCTCCACGATAAGACTTCCAGTTAGCTGGATCGGTGTACCCTCTTTGTAAAGCGACCGTTTTTCCCGCAAGCGAAATTTTATGCGCTAACCCCAAAGGCAACTTTTGCCAGTGACCACCCTCTTTTGCGATACGATAAATAGAGGTGTCTTTCGCATGTGAGCCTTCCATATTGCTGGAAAACAAAATATCTTCGCCGTCCCATCCCACAACATTACAAGAAGAAGGATGAAAAGTTAAGCGTTGTGCTTCACCGCCATCGGTAGCTATGCAATATACCTCCGCACTTCCGTAATCTCCTGCGGAGTATGCAAGCCATTTTCCGTCATCGGAAACGCACATTTCATATGTAAGTCCAGGAGTTTTTGTAAAGCGGCTCGCCACTCCACCATCAACAGGAACTTTCCATATATCGTCTTCACATACAAAAAATACACAATCTTTTCCTAAACACGGAAAACGATAGTAACCTTGTTGTTTCACTATTCACTCCTCTTGTATTTTATTTGGTTAGTTGAATCTGGTATGCGATCCCTTTGCTGGTTTCAAAACGCTGGATCCCTGCTTTTGCAGGGATGACACCCTAATGGTTTTATATCTTAGTTTGACAGCCATGCGCGTAAGCGTGAAACCAGCAATCGAAAGTTGACTTGTAAACGCTGCATCCCTACTTTTACAGAGATGACATCCCTACACTAGCAATGCTGCCATTTCTCCCCCAATATCATTCTCTTTTATAATATGAGCATTGGGATTCACAATACGTATTTTTTCTAACTGTGATTCATCTTCTTCACCACTTACAACAATCACATTTGCCATTTCAACATTAATACGACCAGGATAATGTTGGTAAAAATCGCTATTTTTGGCGAGAACACAAATATAGATATCAGGTTTTACAAAAGGTATGTCATTCCCTGGAGGAGTTACCAACAAAAAATTTCCCTGTTTTTCACCTTCTCGTAACACTTGGCGAAAATCGTTTCCCGTGATAACATTGTGATGAAACTTGCGAAATATAGATTGTATTCTTTGGTGTGCAGGAGGAAAAGATGAATGAAAGCGGTTAACGTATAACGCTTTTGCGCAAAATTGAGTGTAGTTATATGGACGTAGTAGCCACGACAATTTCTGATTTTGTAAAGTTTTTGCAATAGCACCGATTAAATTGTGATTACAAACGTTTGGAACAGCATTGCAAACGGCAATTGTTTTTTTCGATGCTTTTAACATCATTCGTGCAACAGGGCTGTAACGCAAATCCACACCGCGTTGAAACAGTTGTTGCCCAAGAACACTCAAATACTCAAAACTAACATTACTTCCCGCGAAAACAACGTCGGTGATATAATACTTTTCAATGTATGTATTCAAATCCTTTAATGGCAAAATGGGTATGCCTTGAGGATATAGGTCACCCGCAAAGGGATAAATGAGTTTTTCAGGGCAATTCGCGGCAAAAAAGACAATGTTTTTATTTTTTTTATAGTAAAGAGAATACAAATGAAACTCTTTACCATTGTTTCCGACAATGCAGATATTTTTTTTCATAGACGATCTATTAGGATATAGAATTTAAAGAGCTATTAGTAACAGAAACAAAGTGAAGTTATTCTTTTCCTAATATCTGAAAACATCTCTCTAGCGCTTCATGAAACTGTGCTCCGCCACTAAGTTGAACACTTTTCTCTGCAATCATTCTCTTCATGCGTGTGATAACGTCCATCGCCATGCCGAAGTTATTTTGTTGATAATACCCCTCTGCCAATCCCAAAAGAGTTTTTAGTGCTGCTTCGGTGTTTTCTGTTTTTTCATAAATTTCACCGAGTTCTTGTCTTGCGGCGTGATAGTCGGGAAAGAGTTCGAGTAGCTTTTCAAGTTCTCCAATTTTTTCTTCCACGGATGCCAAAGTTTTACTTTCTTTGTATGCCTCTAACTCAACGAGAACCTGTACACGCATTTTAAACTCTTCTACATCTAGCGGAAAGAAGATATAGTCCTCAACAGGGATATATAATACCTGAAGAAGTGAAGTTACTGAACTTTTGGGGGTAATAAAAATAAGAGGGATGCGTTTCGTTCCTGGATAATTCTTCAAGGTTTCACAAATTTCAACACTTTGTTCCCCCACCGCTTCGTTATCTACAATGATGAGTTTGGGAATTCCGTCGCGGATAATATCCAGACATCCTCGCAAATCATTTGCAATTTTATATTGATAATTTGCATTGTTGATTGCATCTTGAATAGTTTGGCTGTGATCTTCGCCAACAATTAATATATCTTTTTTCATGTTTCACAATAACAACTAGACGTTGTTTCTCCTAAAACTACTAATTCTGAATTCCCAAGAAAGATTCCAACTCTTCGACGATGTCTATAGGAGCAGGTCTTCGTGCTGGTTTGTAATCCATCATTTTTTCGATCAAATTACATAAGACTTTACTGACTTTGGGGTTGTCTTTTTTTACGCGTGGAGATGTTTTTGTCAGTCTCTTCGCAATGACCTCTACCTGATTTTCGCCTTGAAATGGCACTTTTCCCGTGGCCAACTGGTAAAAGGTAATTCCCAAA
Organism: Candidatus Uabimicrobium amorphum; assembly: GCF_009002475.1. Taxonomy (GTDB): domain Bacteria; phylum Planctomycetota; class Uabimicrobiia; order Uabimicrobiales; family Uabimicrobiaceae; genus Uabimicrobium; species Uabimicrobium amorphum. The sequence goes on along the minus strand of NZ_AP019860.1, from coordinate 5,494,717 downwards.
CTATAAACATCACTCTTTATATCAATATAACTATCTGTTACTTGCTCGGGAGATAGATAATAAGGTGTCCCCATAATAATTCCCGAGGTGGTAAGAGTACACTTACCATGCACAGATTTGAGAATGCCGAAATCCATTAATTTTGCGACACGATTTTCGTCAAGAATAATATTTGCGGGTTTAACATCTCGGTGAACGATGCCCAATGTACTCAAGTAGTTGAGTGCTCTTGCTATCTGTAAAACAATGCTGGCCGCCTCTCTTTCATCCATGGCAACTTCTCCGATATAATCTTCAAGAGAAACACCCTTAATGTATTCCATTACTAAGAATACCTTATCTGGAGTTTGGTAGAAGTCCAGCCCTTTTACTAAGTTGGGGTGCTGAAAATACAACATCATTCTTGCTTCTTGAATGAAGCGTAAAACTCTTTTGTTTTCGTCACCCTCATCGGAAAATTGCAGGGTTTTTACGGCAACGATTTCTTCGTCAACATTACGTTTGGCAAGATAAAGATCACCCATTCCACCGCGTTTGTATTTCTTTATAATTGTGTAGCTACCGCGGCTTCCTGAAATCACTTCATCAACAACAAATTTACCTGTTATTGATTTACTGTAAATATCAAGTTGCTCTTGCAAACGCTTATTTTCGTTATTTAGTCGTTCAACTTCTTGTTGTGTCTTTTGTAACTTTTCCGCTACTTTGTTTTGCGATATGAAAGACTCTTCGTAACTATTCAACTGCTGCGTAAGACTATCAAGATTTTGCTGAAGGAGTTGTCGATCTTCCATCAGCAAAACTTTTTCTTTTTTTAGACTTTCAAGTGTTTGTACTAACGCGTCGCGCTCTTGACAAACTTCAACTAGTTTCTCAAGACCTTCACGATTTTCTTTTGCATTTTCACCAAGGATGGAGTGTAAAGATTGCCGTCTTTCTTTTTCTAATTTTAGTTCCTGAGTTACGCGAAGATTGTCTCTTTTTTGTTCTCTGTATTGAGATTGTTGTAGCAGAAGTTTCGATTTATAATTATTGATGACCATCTGGGTATGTTGGTTGAGTATTTGCAGTTGCGATTCCAGAGCCACAATATTATCTTTTAAGTTATCGCCTTCTTTTTGTAACGATTCTTTTTCCAAACTCCATTGCTGCTTTTTACGCTCGAATTTTTTTTGTAGATATTTATTATTTTTGCGCTCTTTTCCAAGAACTTCCTGTAAGCTTTTCCGATGAGCTTTTTGTTTGGTGATAATTTTTTGCATTTCAAGTAAAGATTCTTCGTTTTTTTTCTCGTCAACAGGTATCTCTAAGCGATACTCGATCGTATCTGACTTATCTTTATCTGCTTGTTTCTCGACAATCAAAAGAATTTTATCGCGAGCCTTGAGCTTTTGCCTTTTTTTGAAATCTTGACTTAAGTTGGGCTTATAGTCACGTGCTCTTCCTTGCCAAGGCGCTAAAGGCTCTGCGACACTGATAATCTCTACTTCTTCTTGCTTTTTGTTATTGGATTTTTGTTTCTTATTAGACATTAAAATCTAACTTAACTTAGTTTAATAAGGTGCTTGATTGAATATGTCGCTATACCAACATGCAAAATGCGAAATAACATCTACCCGAGACTTTGAACAAAAAATTCCGCTTCTTTTGCGGTATTAACTTTTCCTGTGGCAACCGCCTGGAATAGCTTTCGTCCATGTGCATTTGAAGAACCATAAGTTTTAATAAGAACCATCAAAATTCCCCATGTGTAGAGATCAGGTTCGGCCATAACTTCTTCTTGTACACTTTCAGGTAAACTAAGTAAACTAATGGCTTCTTGGACATACCCCGAAGTTTTTCCGATATTACGACAAAGCTCATCTGTCATTTTATCTCCCATTGCTTTAAAAGCATTTGCCTGTTCAATAGGATTGAGAGAGAGACGAGCAAAGTTTTCTACCATTGATAATGTTTGTAAACGGTTTTCGATAGTTACCAATTCAACGATACATGGAACGCTGTCGTGACCAGCTTTCTTTGCTGCTTCTAGACGACGTAGACCATATACCAAGCGATATTTATTCGTACCACGTACTTTAATCACCTTAATAGGCTGTTGTATGCCGTAGAGTTTAACGCTAGAAACTAAAGCAGATAGATCTCCCAAAGACTTTCGCATATAAGTTTTGGGAACTTCTATATCTATAATATTAATACTAATCACTTCTAAGGTAACTTCTGGCTCAGCAGACGACGCAAGAGGGCCTTCCCCCTTCAATTTCGCTACTCGGGTAGCAAATCGGCTTAGAGAGTCTGAATCTTTTACACGAGTATTGTCCTCTGAGCGCTTTTTTACAACCATGCGTAAAAGATCCACTTATGTAACCCTCCTCATAATTTCACCTGCAACATTTTTGTAATCTAGAGCACCATAACTATCAGGAGCATAGTCAAAAATTGGTTCTCCCAAACCTAAAGATTCTGCCAGTTTAATGTTTTGGCGAATTTTTGTTTCAAATAGTAGATTTGGATATTCATCTTCTAACCAAGACAATACCTCGGAACAAATTCTCGTGTTATTCACCATACACGCTAAGATACCCAAAACAGACAGCTTGCTGTTTACAGCTTCCACAGTTGTTTTGATTGTACGTAATTGACTAAGTAGCGCCACAATACATACAGAAGAAGAAGCGTTTACAGGAATAAGAACAGAATCTGAGAGACATAGGGAGGTCATTGTAAAGTTACCGAGAGTAGGTGGTAAATCAATGAAGATGAAGTCAAAAATATTACTCATCGGGCTTAATAGGTTATCTAGTTCTGTGGTAAATTCGTTTGAACCGTAAATCGCCAACTCGTGGTTAGAAGGCATAATGCAAAGATCACTATCGTTGTATGAGTAAACTGCATCTTGAGGATCAACGCGGCCAGATAATACATCATAAATAGTATTCGTGTCTGTGGACAATGGTGAAATACCAAACCCAAGAGAAGCTGTACCTTGAGGGTCTAAATCAACAACCAAAACCTTTAATTTGTGAAATTTGACCAAAGCACAAGATAGATTCACCGCTGTTTGGCTTTTCCCTGTTCCCCCTTTTTCAATTGCTACACTAACAATCAAGAAAATCTCCTTTCACTTCTTGTTAAGAGAATGAGCATGTAAACAGCACAAAACAATTGTTTTGCTTTAAGGGAATAGCGGCAAAACTTCCGCTACTGCCCAAATTTACAGAGTTGTCAACTATGTGTTTCCTGGAACTACAAAACAAAATGGTTTTACAATTTTGACCGTAAGTACGGTCATTCACACAATAGAAGACTCTTTATCTAGGGATATAGACTAATAAAAACATCGTATATTCACGACAAAAATAATTTTCGTGAATGTTTCGCGATTATATTACTAGTTATACATCTACAAATTATATCAAAACAAAAATGGAAAACAAGAAGCTATCCGGAAAATATTTATATTAAAGGATCACGGCAAATAAGAGCAAACAACATTTGTTGCTGCACATCTATTTTAGAAGACAAATCTTCCGTTAGCTTGGTAAGCGCAAAATCTTCCTCCTGAATTTTGCTTCCCAAAAGAAGCTTGAGACTTTCCAGGGTAACAAGTAAACTTTGCGACTTTAGCTGACAATTTAGAACTTCAGAAGTGAAAAACAAAACTTTGTCGTTGTCTTTCCAAGTAATTTGTTCTTCTACTCCCAAAAAGTTTTTGTATGAACCAATCGGCATACCTTTTGACGACTGAATACTACATTTTCCGTCAATATACGCAATGGGAGAACACACGCCATCGCCTACCCAAATAACATGATCGCGATGTAACATGACCAATGTACCGTTGATACTCAATCCCTTAAACTTCGAATAGACGATACGGTTAAAGTCTTTCATTATTTGTAGTGGTATTGTTTCATATTCGAGTATTGTCTCAAAAATACCTTGAATCTTAATTAGATAGGGCTCAATCGTTGAGGATGGCAAGTCGTCCTTGTCCCCATTTACTTCTCCTAAAAAGATGTACTTGCTACTATCAACATCTTTGGTAAAGAAGAAATTCTGTGAAAAAGGGGTAGGTTTTCCAAGAAACTTATATTCTCCTTTTAATTGCAATGTAGAGGAGTCGAGAATGACAGTTTCACCTGGTAATTCTGGGAAAAAACGCATGGGGAAGGCATTATTTTGTATTTCTTCCCACATAATCTTTTGTAAATCGGCAACTTCCTGAAACCCAGAAAAAAAATGGAATTTATATTTACCGGTACTGATGATAGAGTAATGATCCAGTTCCTCCATATTTTCAATCGGGCGTCCATTGCAACGGACTTCTTTATCTCCCATATTTTTCAAGTAATACTTGTCCGATTTTTTATTAAACAGTACGGCAAAATGTACTTTAGAAAAATACGGGTCGGCGATTTGTATTTCATTAATAGAATCAAACCCAACATACATCGCCTCTTTGGTAACCGACATGCATTGTTTTGTATTTTCACACAAAATCTGGGCATCGAGAACACGATGGGAGACAACAGGGGATTTTCCAGAAAAAGTAACGGGGTTAGCAAAAGGTATGTCACTCAAAGGCATATCTAGAGATTCTCCTGTCGATAGAGGAGCCTCTTCAATCTCCACCTCTTGTTTATCGTCAAGTACTTCATCAACACTTGCCAATATATCGCTTACCTCTGCTTGAATGGGCGTATGTAGATTATCTTCACGCTCGACTTCACCTTCTTTTTCATAATCACCTTTGAAAGTATACTGTATTTCGTGCAATATACCCTCTTCCTCAGGGCGCAGTGGCTCTAGCAAAAATAAACTCTTTACATTACCTAACTGGATAATGTCTTTGTGTTTGAGATTTTTGGGTATCTGCAGTGTTCCCTTATTCAAATACGTTTTCTGAAAGGTGCTTAGATCTTCCAAAAAATAGCTACCATCGCGAACAAAAATCTTAGCATGTAATCGCGAAATAGTTGGTTCGTTAATCACGATACTTTGATTAACACCACGACCAATGGTCATACTTTCTTTATTGAGAATAAATTCTAATTTTTGGTCTCGCAGATATACAATCAATTTAGCGCAAAGTTCCATAGTAAGCTAGCCAAGCTGTAGTGTAGAAGTTATCTTCTCACTTGACTTCCTTTCTGGTTATGACGTGAAATATGCTGTGGAATTTAGTCCATACTTAGGTTATAATTAACACGACATTCGTCGACACGGTATAAATTGTACTAGATAAAATCTAAATAGTAAAAGATTTTCTGGTTGCAACCATTTTCAGCTTTTGGAAAATAAAATGAATTTTACAATAGAAGAATTAGAACTGCCGGGGATTTTATTGATAACGAGCAAGCTATTTCGCGACAATAGAGGACATTTTCAAGAAATATTCAAAAATAGTGTTTTGAATGTAGAGTTCCAACAGTGTAACTTTTCATTCTCACAAAAGGACGTCATACGCGGCTTACATTATCAGGAACCACCAAACGCCCAAGGGAAACTGATTGTTCCCATTACTGGGCACGTGCAAGATGTCGTTGTCGATCTACGTAAAAATTCACCCACATTCTCCCAACATTTATGTGTAGAACTCAAATGTCAAGAGTCGATGCTATACGTTCCTGAAGGATTTGCTCACGGTTTTGCGGTCAAATCGGAAAGTGCTCATGTTATGTATATGTGTACACAAGAATACAATCCCAATGCTGAACGTGGAATCAAATACAATGACCCTCAACTCGACATACCGTGGGCGGTCACGCAACCAATTCTATCTACAAAAGATAGCAACTTACCCTTGTGGCAGCACGTGATAAGGGAACAAGCATGAAAAACAAAACCTTTGTTGTCAATCAACGAAAGCATCGCGTAAAAGAGAAAATAGGCGAAGGTTCACATGCCGTGGTATGGTTAGCCGAAGCTATTTTTTATCCCCATGATGCCATCACCATCAAAACGGCAAAAGACGACTCGGTGGCCAAAGAACGAATCAAAAATGAAATCGAAGTTCTCAAAGAACTTCATCACCCTAACGTACCGCAAATGTTAGCGCGCGACAAAGAATGGTTTGCCATGCCTCACTTGCGCAGTGTTCACGTTTCTTTACCAGACAAAGGGAGAATTGCGGAATACGACATAAGCAACCTAAATCTAGAAACAGGGTACCCTCACCACGCAAAAAATATCCCTCTTAAATACCGTGAAAATCTGGCAATACGCGTGATTGAAGATGTTGCGAATGTCATTGAATACATTGCAAGTACAGGTGTCATCCACGCCGATATTAGTCCTGGGAACATCATGGAATCTAGAGGGTCTCTTATTAACAAGAAATACTTGCTCACAGATTGGGGAGCGACTGTTTTAGTCAATGAAGTTGCAGAGGAATCTTTTGGTAGTTTGCACTTTGTTGCTCCAGAGAGATTTGTGGATTCAGCAGAAACAAAATCAGATTTATATTCTCTGGGGGCTGTCGCATTTTATATCCTTACCGGTACAATTCCCTACCCAGGAAACAGTGGGGAGGAATACTACTTGAATACCGCCATTTACGATGGTGTAAGTCCTGCTGATATAGAAAAAGATATCTTGCCATCATTGGCACGGTTAATTGCAAAATTAGTGCGTAAAGAGCCAAAAGACCGACCACTTCCGGAAGAAGTTTTACGCAAAATTCAAAAAATCAAACAAAAATTTGTGTAAGGCCTATTTTTGTTGTTTCTTGTAAGAACTAAATAACACAATACTGACAAAAAGCCTCCCTGAAAAAAACGCAAAAGTCAAACAAAATTTTGTTTAAATATTTTTTTTTAGACAAAATTGAAAAATAACCCTACAATAATAGTAAGGAAAGTTATGGTGAAAGCTATTTTCAAAACCTTTCCTCAAGCTATTTATCACAAATCAAGCACTTTTGCTGCAACTAAATTCCGAGTAAAATCTATTGTTATGGAGGTTAATTCATGTTACGAGCCAAACATTTCCATCAAAACTTTTCTTTAGATTCATTGCAAAGTCGCGCTATTCTTTCTCTATTAGATAAACTCGAAGCAATTAATGAAATTCTAGACTGCAAAGAACAACAGAGCAAATCATAGGAGCTTGTTTTGGCTATAGGCGTACTTGGGGGAACCTTTAACCCCATCCACATCGGACATTTAATTTTAGCACAAGAAGTTGGTATAAAAATGCATTTATCCAAAATCATCTTTATTCCAGCGAAAATACCGCCTTTAAAAAATATATCTATCTCTCCTCAACATAGATATAACATGGTAAAAATCGCAATAGACGATAACCCGTTCTTCGAAATATCCGATATCGAGTTGAAGTCAGATCATATTTCACACACATACACAACGATGCAAAAACTCACCGCACAAACCAAAGAACCCATCACTTTTATCATTGGAGCGGATAACATTCTTTCCTTACCTGACTGGTATCGTTGGCAAGATCTTGTAAGTGAATACGAAATCGCCATCGCCAGCCGTCCCAATTATCCATTTTCGAATTTAGAAAAACTCCAACAACAAATCCCATCACAAATTTATCAAAAGCTAAACAACAATATCATCGAAATTCCCCTTGTGTTCCTGTCTTCAACAACAATACGTCAAAAATGCCGCAATGGAAATCCCATTACCTATCTCGTGCCAAACTCTGTTAACAAATATATTACAAACAATAAGTTATATCAAAATGCTAAAAATTAGAGGTTTTTTATTCATCATAGTTATGGGCTTCGCCATATTCAAACTGGCGCCAAAATCGCAAAAAAAGAAACTAAAAGAAAAAATACATTATTTTTTTCAATGTTTAGTAGCCGCCCTAATTCTATATTGGATTTTTTTCTTAATTACACCGTTCATCTTTAGAAATTTTTTTTAACTAGGATAACCACGATGACCAACGAAACAGACCATCGTCCTTGGGGACACTACACTGTCCTAAGCGACGAAAAAGATCACAAAGTAAAACGAATTGTTGTTTCCCCGAAAGGGCGTCTCAGTCTACAAAGACATCAAAGAAGGTGTGAACACTGGTATGTGATTCGTGGAGAAGCGTTAGTTACCCTCAACGAAGACAAAATAACCAAAAAGGCAGGCGAATATATAGATATACCATTAGGTGCTGTTCATCGTGTAGAAAATCCAGGAAGTGAAGATTTGGTATTTATTGAAATACAAACAGGAGACTACTTCGGGGAAGACGATATAGAACGTTTAGAAGACGACTACGGAAGAAAGTAGTCACAAAATTTCGCATTTGATGGCACAAAACAAAACAAAAACAGCAAATTAAGATGTGTTACGCCTCTCCCTGTGGGAGAGGCATGAGAATTAAGGTTTTTAGCGAAGCTAAAACCTTAAATTCGATGGTGAGGGCACCAATCTGAAAAAGAAACTCTTACCTTAAGTCAACCAACTAACTTGTCACATTACACTTGCGAATGCAAGTATTTGTATATTTTCACGTATTTTTTCGCCGACATTTTCCACGAAAAGTCACTTTTCATGCCATTGTTGACCAAGTTACGAAATTGTTGTGGTTCGTTGAACCAGTCATCGATCGCACGCCCTAAACCAAACTCAAGGCCTTCCTTGTTGGCGTCGATAAAGGTGTAACCGTTACGGCGTTTTTGTGAAACGCGGCTATATTCGACATCGTGTACGGTATCGGCAAGCCCGCCCGTAAATCGGGCAACGGGAACTGTTCCATAGCGCATACCTATGAGCTGTGTCAAACCACACGGTTCAAATAAACTCGGAATCAAAATCATATCTGCTCCGGCATACACCAAGTGAGACAATGCTTCGTTAAACCCAAATTCTAAATGGCAATCGGGATTTTCGTTTAGCATGTCTTTAATCTCTGCAAACTCATAAGAAATATTAGGGTCAGGACTTGATCCTAGTAGCACAAACTGTGCTCCTTGCTCTAACGCGTAAAAAATACTGTGCTTGATCAGGTCAACACCTTTTTGTTGCACCAAACGTGAAACAACAGCAACGATAGGCTTGTATTCATCACGCAACAAAAATCTTTCGCGGAGAACTTCTTTATTTTTGTATTTGTTTTCAATTGCTTCCACGTCGTAATGGTGAGAAAGATACTGATCGTCTTTCGGATTCCAGTATTCCTCGTCGATCCCGTTGAGAATTCCGCTAAATTTGTGGTGGTATTTATTCAATAAATACTGTAAACCCATGCCTTTTTCAGTCAACTGTACTTCGTTGGCGTAGTTAGGAGAAACAGTCGTTATATAATCCGAATACACCACAGCGCTTTTCATGAAATTAACGATAGAGTAGTCGTTTTCACGACATTCCAATGGCAACATCGCACTATTTAGTCCCAAATCTCCCAAAACAGATTCATGCGCAATTCCTTGGTGAGCAAAGTTGTGAACCGTGTATACTAGACGTGGCTTTCTCATCCCCTCTTTGTAATATATTTCGCGTTGCAAAACATTGGCGAGTGCTGTCGGCCAATCATGCGAGTGGATAATATCAGGGTCCATGCCAACCTTGAACATAAATTCCATCGCGGCTTTCGAGAAAAAGGCAAAACGATCATTGTCGTCACTTTCTCCATAGATCTTACCGCGGTTAAAGAAGTTTTTATGCCATTTCCCATCAATAAAAAAGCACTTCACACCTTCCACGACACCTGACATAACGTCATTTGCTTGCCATTCTCCGCGATACATAACCGGTAAATCGTAATACACTGTTTCTAGATTGGAAATTTGATCATAGCGCATACAATCATACTTAGGAAGTATAATACTCACATCATGGCCTTGGAGTTGTAGTGATTTACTCAAACCAATGACAACATCTGCAAGACCACCTACCTTCGCGATAGGAGAACACTCTGGGGACAACATTGCTATTTTCATATTTTTTTCCTTATTGCGCAGATTTACAAAAACGAATACCGATAAACTCTGATTTTTGGTTAACTAGTCCGTGGTGGCGCCTTGTTGTACGGCAGCCTTTCGAGTGATTGTACCAACTCCCCCCACGTACAACATACTTCGTATGTGGTTTTTTGTGAGGTTTGGAGCTGTGATTATCACGATACAAGTCGGCACACCATTCCCAGACATTTCCCGATAAATTTACACAACCATAAGGAGATTTCCATCGGGAAAAAGCAAAAACAGGAGCGCCGCGTTTGTAGCCATCGAGATGTCTTTCACCCCATTTATTGTTCGAAACATAATTACAACGATATATTCCGTGTTCATTGGGAAGTTGATCCCCCCACGGATAAGCTCTCCGTGGACGAGGGTTTAGCATAAGTGGTATCGATGCCTTATCGGTTTTCCAGTCGGGAATGTAAAAACCACCTTTGGCCACTTTTTCCCATTCACGTTCCGAGGGAAGTCTTTTTTGTGCCCAACGTGCATATTTCTGTGCTTCTTGCCACGAAATGTTTACAATAGGGTGATCAGGAGAACTCCACTTTGGCTGTGGTGGACATTTTCGTTTTGTTGCCTTGCAAAAATTTCTGTACTGTTTTTGTGATACTTCATACTTATCGACATAGAAAGAATCAAGGTATACTTGCTGAACAGGCATTTCGTTTTCCTGATAGTTACTACCCAACCAAAATTTTCCTGCGGGAACAAAAGCCATCACACTTTGGTCCTTTTGCCAAATATATTCCCCACGTGTGCTAGCCTTAACCATACCTTTAGGCATACGCTCACCAAACCAACCACTTCTCTTACTATCTTTGTTTTTCTCCACAACAACGATTGCGCTATCTTTGATATTATAGGACGGACATGATACCGTTACGCGAAAAGTTCCTTCGTTTTGGCCTGCGGTGTAAACACCATTGTCAATACTTCCGTTGTCAACTGTCCACCTGATGGGTTTTGTTGTTTTCACAACATCATTGTTTTCGTCTGTCAGTTGATATGAAAATTTGTAGAGGCTTTGTGGAACCAATGTAATTTTTTTTGGTGTAATTTGTATGTGACGTACCTTCTTTACCGGTGGCGGGATCGTAAACGAAACTTGCTTTTGTCGCACGATATTTCCAATGATAAATCCAGCGCGAACCGTGTGGGAGCCGTAGGCAAAATTATGCAGTGAAACACAGTACTTATGATACTGCTGACCAATTTGTGCCTCTCCTAAATTCTGTGTAATTGGGTTTAGGTTACGCCCTTCGAAAACGATAGTAAATATTTTGGAAAGTTCTTTTTGCGACAGGTAGGTAACACTCCAGTAAATCTCTAAACACATCATGCTGTCTTTTGAAAAATTGTCTTTGTCTTGCTGTAAGCTATTTTGTATCTCGATTTTTTCAATGGAAAACTGTGTTTCCTTTTGCTGATTCTCCGGAGCTTTTAGCATTTTTTTTGCCAGAGTAAAACTGACAAAAAACAACACGAAAAACACAAGACCACTGACTGCCCATGTCGGCAAAGCGCTAAAAGTCTCTTTGCGTCGCGTAATTTTTGTATTACACACCGCAATAGCCTCCAACACTTGCTCTGCGGTCTGATAGCGCTCTTCTCTCTTTTTAGCGGTGAGCTTGACAACAATTTTTTCCATCTCTAACGGAATGTCACTATGTAACTTATTCATTTTTGGTAATGGAGAAGATATATGTTGTTGCAAGACTTGTAACGGCGTACGTCCGGGGTAGGGAATTTGACCTGTAAGCGCTTGATACAATGTAATGCCCAAGGAGTAAAAATCAGTGCGTGAATCGATTTTTTTCACTCCCATCGCTTGCTCAGGCGAAACATAAAAAACAGTACTAATGATTTTGTCTAACTGCGAGATGTCTGAAACAGAGTTGACAATTTTTGCCATCCCGAAATCCGTGATTTTAATTTTTTGATCTTTGGTAATGATGATATTTGTCGGTTTTATATCGCGGTGAACAATGCCTTGTTTGTGTGAATATACGAGCGCTTTTGCAATTCCTTTTGCAATCGAAAGCACATGACGTGAACTCAAACGTTTTTTTTCTTCGATGAGCGCATATAAACTTTTCCCCTCTATATACTCCATTATCATATAAAAGGTACTATGGCTTTCACCTCTTTCGTATATCTTGACAATATTGTCGTGTTGTAAAGTCTTCGCTTCGTCCAATAAATGTAATTTTTGTCTGAGAGAATGCGATAATCTCAAATCAAAAATCTTAATCGCAAAAATTTTTTTACTTTCGATATGCTCCGCTTGATAAACAGAACCAATTGTTCCTTTACCAATGAATTTTTTTACTTGATATTTTCCAAAAGTTTTGCCTAGCCAAACATCCATCGTGATTACTCTCGCAGCTATTATTATGAAATACCCAAAGTGCATAAGAATGAAAGCTTAGTGTATGAGAATTTAGCTTTTTTGACAAGTAATTTTTGTGGTAAAGATCCTAAACTTACTGAATTCTTGACAATTGTGTGAAAAAAAGTTACGCTAAAGTTTACGATTACTTAAAAAATAAGCTTGATGTGGGAGGTCTGTTCTCCTATATCTTATACTTTATGGGGAGTATATATGGGTAAAACTATACGTATTTTGCTCGCGACAATTTTTTTCGTTGCTGTCTCAGCAGAGCAATACTATCTGATCACAGTTAAAGTAGATAGTAACAACGTACAAAAAGTTCGCGAACATCTCGAAACTAAAGGTTTTGATATCTCTGGCTACAACAAAGAAACTAGTCGCTTAGAAATCATTACCAGCACCCCTAGATTTCTCGAAAAAGAATGTTCTATTTTGCAAAGTCGTGGCATGACTTTCGCGATAGATGAAATTATTAGCTCTGAGTCTTATAACAGTTACCACGCCAAGCGCGAACAAGCGGAAAGCTACTATGGCCCAGAAGAAACACTACAAGAATTACAACAACTAGAAAAAACATACCCTAAGTGGGCGAAAGTATTCAACCTAAATGAATGGTTAGGTTTGGGAAATACTGTCGAAGGACGCTCTTTGTATGCTCTTCAAGTGAGTAGCAATCCAGACTTGCTAGAAGATGAAGCGAAAATTGTCATCATCGGACAACACCACGCTCGCGAACTAATGACGCATCACGCCGTTTTAGACTCGGCAAAAGACTACTTACAACGCGCCCAACAAGGTGAAGCCAAGCTACTGTCCGCCATAGAGAATAGTGCGGTGTGGTTTGTTCCGGTTGTGAATCCTGACGGACTCGCATATGTTTTCAGCAATGAAAGAATGTGGAGAAAAAACCGTACACGCAACAACGACGGTTCTCACGGCGTTGATATCAACCGTAACTATTCGTTCAAGTGGGGAGCATGTGGTAGTAACTCGAGTAGCGGTAGTAGCCAAGTATTTAAAGGACCATCTGCACAATCAGAAATAGAAACAAAAGTAATGGACCGTTTAAATGCGAAACTACAAGCACAGTATATTATCTCTTACCACAGTTCGGGCGATGAGGTCTTATATCCATACCGCTGTGGATTCATGGCCGAAGCAAATGTATACAATGATGTAAGAGATCGCCTCGCGCGTCACATTGGTTTTGGCAAGCGCTTTGCTTCTTCTTCGGGAGAAGATTTTGAACACCACTACGGAATGTATGGATCTATCTCCTTTCTACTCGAAATAGGTAGTTCTTTTCAACCTTCGTTTTCTACATATCGCAACCGAGTATGGCCAAACGTACAAAAAGTTCTTCCCTTTATGCTGGACGAACTGGCTAAGCCTCACGTGCATATAAAAGTGATGGACAAAAACACAGGAAAACCTCTTGCCGCCTCTTTAAATATGGCAGAAATTAATTTTAAAGAGCAAGAACAAAGAACAGCTGACGAACATGGAAGTTATCGTTGGCGTTTGGTTCCTGGCAAATATAATTTGACCATCAAGATGGCGAAATACAAAGAACAAAAAATAATCATCCAAGCTGGACAGAAGTCTAATTACTTTGTCGAATTGGAAAAATAGATTCACACAAATAGAGCGTGTTAGTTCGACACGCTCTATTCATCAAGGAGTTGGAATTACATATGCGAAAAATTTTTACCGTGTTGCTATTCGCAATTTTTATATGCTCTTGTAACACACAATCAACAAAAATAAGTAGTGACATCGAACCATTTCTAAACAAATACTTCACATCATGGTCAAATAATAACATAAAAGATTACCGTTCTTGTTTTCATAAAGATGCCATCATCATCTACATTAAAAACGGTACGGTACAAAATAAACAAGACCTACAAACATTCATCAAAGGCCAAAGCGCTTATCTCGCAAAAACAAAAAATGTTCGCGAGTCAATGACTTCTTTTACCGCAAAAGAAGATAGCAAGAGTGCCGCGATTGTTGCGAAGTGGGCTTTTGAGGAACAAGGTAAAATTTCAGGAACAGGCGTTGATCATTTTTTACTCATACGCGACAAAAAAAAGCAGTGGAAGATAGTCTCACTTGTTTGGTACAAAGACTAAAAGTTTCTTCTAATTCATCTCTTTCTTGCGCAATTTTGCACACAGATGGTGAGAATGAAAAACGGGTAATGGCAGGCGGTTATTGCGAGAAGTAAGTTCAAACATAATTTCTTTTGCTGTTTCTAAATCACATAAATTTCCAACAGATACATAAACAGGCGGAGCTTTTTTTTGCGTACGTAGTGCTAGGCCCATTATTTCTCCTTCTTTGTTCATCACCTCTGTACTTTCACCGCGTTCCTCACCAAGTTCTTCGTGCTTGCCAACAAAAAAAGTTTTGGCACAGCCAATTGTTGGACGCTGAAAACAAAGCCCCATATGACAAGCAAGACCAAAGCCACGCGGATGTATCTGGCCGTTTCCATCAATAATAATAAGATCTGGTTCGCTGCGTAGTTTCTTAAAAAGTTCTATAAGGCAAGGAGCTTCGCGCAAAGCAAGTAAACCACTTTTATAGGGAAATTTTGTATGGCCACTCCATGTCACTTCTTCGATAATTTCTTTGGTCTCGCGATTAATAACAACCGCAGAAGCATACGCCTCATTTGTACGACCCACATAAGAAACATCCGTTCCTGCGATAATTTTAATCTCGCGTTGTGGAGAAGAGACCTCCACTTGCGCGGCGTATTTTTTCTGCATTTCAAACGCAATATTTTCGTCGTAGGGTATATCTAACACCTTAGGTATATTCATAAAAATTCCTTTATTACAAAAAGCTATAAAATTATTATTCACTTAAGAGAAAAAAAAACTTATAATTCTGAATATAGATAGAGTATTTTAGCGTTTCTCTAGTAAAAACAATATAAAAATAGTTGTCCCTTACAAAATAATATACGGGTATAACAAATATCAAGTAAAGGATTCTCAAATGAAATATATACTTTTTACAACGTGCTTATTACTTTGTATCTCCTGTACAGTCGATGTGAAACCCACTGTTACAAGACAAGACTTAAATACAACGATTGAAGTACTGCGTAAAACGCAAGCAAAAGTAGATGACCTAACCAAAAGAGTAGATGAATTAGAGAAATCAAATGCTGACTTGACTTCAAAAGTCAATTCACTCCAACATTAGGCAAAACTTGTATCAGCAAATCACCGAAGTTCCTAGCGCACTGCCGACTAGGAACCATCACAGTTTGCAAAAAAAGATTGAAGTAAAGCCCTTAGAAAAAATAAAAAATATTGCTATTTGTAAGTAACTTCTTTTATACTTTTGATAGAAGAAATTAGACAAATGAATATAAGTAATTTAGGGATAAATCTCAATAAAGAAGAAAGTTAAGGTTCTACTTATGAAAGCCCTCAGATGGATTATTATACTAGTACATGGTTTAGATGTTGATGGTGCTCAGGAAATTGGTTTTATAGGAAAACTCATCGAGGATAAAAACCCTGATATAAATTTTGAAGATTTATCTTACATTTCCTACTATGAACTCAACAATCAAGACAATATTTTTAATGTCGAAGTGGTTTCAGGGATTTTAACAACCACAATCCCAGCACCGGTTAACGCTGTTGAAAACGAAGAAAACGCATTGACTTTCATTGAAGATTACTACGGTTTGTTATTGGAAAATAAGGAATATGAAATTGGATTTGACCCCTTCGTAGAAGGAGAAGTTAGTGGCTTTTTATTTTACTTATCTCCTTATGAACCGAGCGTAACAACACGTAACATGGTACAAAAAGTAAAGGGTAGTAACAAAACCAAACTTCCTCCTATCGAGAGAAAACCCGCAGAAATCACAAGTCGTATTCCTACAGAAGATCCGGGGCAAAAACATGAGTGGAACTCCTTTGTTGAGGATATTGGGATAGAGCCACAAGCGCCAACAAATGACACTCCGAGTAATGAAGCGAACGAGTGGTCAACAACAGAACCAAAAACCGAACAACATAGTGAATGGAACTCTTTTGTTCAAGACGTCGCTCCCAATGCAAATGAAGTGGAACAACCGACAACTGCTCCACCACAAAATACTGCTCCGCAAAATGACCAGCACAGCGAGTGGAACTCTTTTGTCCAAGATGTTGCTCCCAATGCAAATGAAGTGGAACAACCGACAACTGCTCCACCACAAAATACTGCTCCGCAAAATGACCAGCATAGCGAGTGGAACTCTTTTGTCCAAGATGTTGCTCCCAATGCAAATGAAGTGGAACAACCGACAACTGCTCCACCACAAAATACTGCTCCGCAAAATGACCAGCACAGCGAGTGGAACTCTTTTGTCCAAGATGTTGCTCCCAATGCAAATGAAGTGGAACAACCGACAACTGCTCCACCACAAAATACTGCTCCGCAAAATGACCAGCACAGCGAGTGGGATTCTTTTGTCCAAGATGTCGCTCCTCAAACATCTCCTACTCCACAACAAGAAAAAAATCACGAAGAGTGGGACTCTTTTGTTCAAGGAGTTACGGAAAACGAAACTCCGCAACGAACTGTTTCCGATTCTTACGCACCTCCGGTAGAAGAGAACGAGAGTCAAGAGGAAGAAGAACCGCAACGTACTGTTTACAAAAATCCCCCAACGAGAAGATTGCAAATACCTAATTTACCTACGGCAACAGACTCTGAAAAACCGAAAAACAAAGAAGATTGGGATGAATTTTTGGGCGCTTTATCGGGCGATCAGCAACAACAGCAAGATCAACAACAAGAATCCGCACAAATGCAAAAGCCAATGCGAACAGAGCAACGAGTTTTTCCTGGTAATATACAAAGAACCCAACAACGTCCAGCAGGTTTTTCACCAAACAAACCGCCGGAGAAAAAACAGTCGCTTTCACCAACCCCGGTACCATTTTCGACAAAAGATAAAAATACCAGCACAACAAAAATATATACTGGTAACGCCGATCAACGTAGAACATCGCATCTAAAAGTACCACCAATTCCCAAAGTGAAAATGCAAAAACCAACGAAAAACGTAGATGTGATGTTTGATGATGAACCCGCACAAAAGAAAAAGCAAATTCCGCGACCTAAGAAAAAATCATTTTTTCGCAAAATGGTCACCTTCGTCATGTTTATTGTTGTTCTTGCAGGAGGAACATTCGCGTATTTGTGGTTCCAGCAACCGGTGATTGCTCAAGACATTATTAAACAGTCGCAAAAATATATTGAAATAGCATATGCCAAAATACAAGAGCTTAGAGGCGCTGACAAACCAATCCCCAAACAACAACAAGTTGCTTTATCGCAATTGCAAACACAAATAAAAAGTCAGCCAAATAAACATTACGAGAACATGAACAAAATCATAGACTTCACTAAGAAGTTCGGCAACACACCAGAATTACAAAAAATAAAAGGCGCACAGATTAAAAAAATTACTCAGCATCTAACGAGTAAAGTAAACGAACTAAAAAGTATTAGCCATTACAAACAAACTCAAAAACTCTTGAACAAATACAAAACCCTGCAAGGTTTAGAGGGTATATGTAAGAATCTCAACAAAACTTTGATGACTTATGCGCAAAACACCACGCGTCAGCTGATACAAATATCTCAAAATCGCGCCCAAAAAGGCGAATTTGAAAAGGCCTTGTCGTCGTTAGAAGATAAGCACGACAATCTGCTACCGGAAATGTCGACAAAGTTAAATAAATCAAAGCCACAGATGCTATCACTTTTTCTTAAAAAGCACATTGAACAACAAACTTTTGAAGAGGGAATAAAGTCTCTAAAGAACTTTTTGAGAAAAAAGGTAAAGCACAAAGAAATAAAAACAGAAATTTACCTCCTACGCTTAATACACGCAGAAGCAATGACATATACCGCTAAAGACTATCAGAAGGCACTTAAAGTCATTAGTAAGTACAAGAAAATTTCGCCTTATGTAGACAAAAATGTTGCGGCACTACGCAAAGATATTCCTCTACATGCCCAAGGCCAAGATATATTGTTAAACGGATTGCGTTATGCCAGTAAGAAGAAAACATACGCCCTTTCTGTAAGAAAAAAGGGTAAAACTTACAAACTGAAAGGACGTATTGGTTATTCGAGAGGATTGGTGGTTCTAAAATCAAATAAGAGAGTTAGAAAATTTCCGATGCATGAACTAACATTAGAATCCCTAAAGCAGATATTTGATGAGGGTATTCGCGTAACGACTCCTCAGGATAAACGTTATTACGAAATAGGTTTGTATTTACTGCACCACAAACAATTCACCGAAGCACAAAAGGCGTTTAAAGCTTGTGGTCGCAATGCAGTAGGAATTACAAAATCAGAATTTTATCGATTCTAGTATTTTCAAAACCATAGGTTGGTACTTTTCGTATGCGTCGGCGACAAAAATAAAAGAAAAAAAGTAACCTTTGTCCCCATGTATACAAAAGTACCAATCTTCTTGTAAGCGCACCGTAGAGCGTTTAATTCTTTCATCATAAGAAAGTCTGTATACCCGCCAACTTTTCTGCTGCGTGATATTTAACGCACCAACATTTTTTATCTTAACGTTTTTTAATCTTTGCGTCTGTAACATCTTTGTCGTTAAAACCACACTGAGTTGCTTATCCGGGCATACTGTCAAATGCAAAAATGCCTGTGGGTACTTCAAACGGTTACTAACAGAATAACGATCGAAATATTTATACTCGTGTACAGCGCCTTTTTTCTGTTCAATGTATGATTTCCAACTAAAAGGTATATCAAGCTGTAGATTTTCTACCTTAGTTGTCACAAGTTGTACATTATAGGGATATGTGGCAAAGTTTTGCATTACCGACAAATAAGTCAATAATAAAATCAATGTAATAAATGCCACGCAAATCTTTTGCAACGCTTCCCCAATACGCCAAATGCGATCCATCACAAACCCAATGGCAAAACCTGCTCCAATTCCGGCAAAATGTGCGGCATTGTCGATAAAATCAAAAAAGAAACTCATGCCGATCATGGCAAATATCATAAAGAGAAAGGAAAAGATATAGTGGTTGCGAACAGCAGAATTCATCTCTCCGCAGAACAAAAAGTAATATGTGTTGAGTCCAAGAAGACCGCAAACCGCCCCTGAAGCGCCCACAGAAATAGAAACAGTGCTATGTGTAAAGAAACTCACAATCGATGCAAAAATACCGGTGGCAAAATAGATAATGAGTAAATTTTTCCAACCATACAGTCCTTCAACAAGCTTACCAAATAAATACAGACCAAACATATTGAGGATGATGTGTAAGTATCCGAAATGCAAAAATAACGATGAAACAAATCGCCAATATTCCCCTTGATGCTCTACAAATAAAAAGTCATTACTTCCTAAGTTTGTCAAAACCAAAATATCAGTGCTACCACCTAAGAATTCGCTTAATACAAACATCACGGCGTTGGCAATAATAATTCCCCAAGTAAAAATAGGTGTTATATTTACTACCTCAAAGGGTTCTTCTATTCGCTTTTCCACATAAACTTTAGGTCTCTCCATGTTGCTTTCTAGTTGCAACATAACCTCATGCGATGGTGGTGTCAAATTTCTTGTGACATTCAATCTTTCTATGTGTAGTTTAATCTTAGCAGTGGCGCGTTTATCGCATTTTTCTAATGCAGCATACAGGTATTCTCGCGCCTTATCAGAGTTGCCTTTGATACGGTGAAATACTCCTTTAACGTATAGGGATCTCCATTCACAAAGAGCATTTTCCCAACGATTGATTTGCTCGAAATTTCCTAAATAGGCATAAAAAATACATCGTGCTTCATGTAAATCCTCGCGATTAATTTCGACTTCGCGCTCAAGTTCGGCTAAAAACTCTGCCGCTTTTTCCAATTGATCTTCTTCCGCATATACCTCTATTATATGTCGCAAAGAAACATGAGAGTTTGCTAAATTTTCCTCAAAAGTGGCGATCGCTTCCTTAAAGTCACCTTTGTAACTGAGTGCTAAAAAGATACATGTATGCAACACCGAATGGAACTGCTGCGGAATTACGCCAAACAATTTTCTAGCAAAAGTCATACTCTCATTTAATTTACCTTTGTGCAACAAGTGTAGAGTTTTAAAAACGTCGCGTTCATGCTTATGGATCGGGGCAAAGGTAATAAAATAGCGTAGTAAACTGTAGAAATAGATCTTATTGGAGAATTTTTTATTGGTGCTGTGATAGATCATTTTTGTCAACATTCCAGGAACCACAGCAAGCACAATAAAAATAACGCCATTTGCTATCGTCAAATAAAAATTGTATTTGTATTGGTAAACCAAAGGAACCAAACTTGAAATTGTTGCCGCGACAACAAGCAAAAGATAAGTACGATAAGATTTTATATTTGTGACTAAATAAAATAGTAAGTAGAAATAATTGAGCAAAAATATTGTATTAACAAATTCGAAATTCACTGTAGGCTTTCTAAGTATTCATAAATGGCAGTCGTTTTTTGGCCAAGGCAGTTTGTACCTTTACAATATGTTCTTTTATATCTTCAGGATTTAAAATTCCGTATGCTACGCATGCAGGCTTCTGATCTTTTGTATGTATTTCAATAGACCCCACTCCAAGTGCTTTTTCTTTGTTTGATTGCAAAACGCGCATTTCCGTGATCTCTACAATATCCACTTTGGAGATGTCGCGAAACACAATCCCTTTACGCACCGTGAGCATATTTTCATTGATAACACATGAGTTGGATAATATCCACCACATTCGCAGACAAAAGTGCATTGCCCAAAAGACGAGCCCTGCAATTGTCACACACATAAAAATAAAAAATTTCGCATAGTAAAAGTATGCGGCAAAACCGCCAAGCACTACTCCCGTAAGAAAGAAAGTCCAGTAGTAGCGCCAGCTTTCTCTGCGTATGATCATTCTACGAGTATTTTCCCATATATTATCTTGATTTAATTCTTGATCCATAAGCCTCTCCCTTCTGGAGAAAATTTTTTAGATAATTGCCCACCCTAATAAAATAACAATTTTTATTGATAAATTTAACCAAAAAAAATAGAATAGAAAACGTATAAACTGAAATTTATATTTCCTACGCAAAACTTAATGGAAAAGGGGAGAATATGAGATTTTTTCTGATACTCTTAGTTTTTGTTTTGGCAATTTCTTCTGTATCCGCAGATATCGAAACGCTAAATGCTGATGTAAACTTAAATGATATGTCAGAACAAAAAAGAGTTATTGCACAACAATTTGCACAGCAACTCAACAAAGCTGCTTTTTGTGCTTTTTTAGAAAGTCGTCTTTCAGGTCATGATAGCGCGCACTCATTGGTATCTTTACTCAACGATTATGCCGATGTTTTTGGTGACAGTCGTTGTGGAAATTTGGGAGAAGGATGTGCTAACTTCGATCGTAACATCCGCCGTGTAAAGGGTATTGAAAACCGTTTACAAGAAATACTACAAGTTCGTTTACACGCTACAAACTCTAGAGCTTCTGAAAGCATTGATTTTTCAAAAGTATTAGTAGCTTACGAACCTAAGGGACAAGAAACAGAGTGGAAACACATCGAAGCTTTTGATTGTGATGGCACAGCTCATCAACTTTCTGTAAAAGAAGCACCTTCACGTCCAGTTTTGATTGTTGAACTAAATTCAAAAGCCGACATGCGCGCTGGACTTAGTTTGTTAAACGACGAACTACGCAAAGCTGGTTTACAACCACAAAAGCGTACACAAAATCGCGCAGGCCTAGAAACAGGCAAATTGGACTATATTCGCGTAAATGATGATAAAGAGCCTTGGATTCTCGGTGATGCAGAAATGTATTTACTTGTCAATGGTATTGACACCGAAGCACAAAAGGCAAGCATTATTTCTCAAGAAATGCCTTACCTAGACAAAGATGACAAAGATTATTTTCCAAACCAAGTAATCGTTGTTTGGGGAAATTATCGTTACCGCGCATGTAACATCAATGTATTCGAACACGATGACAACACCAACTACAAAGACATAGCTCTAAAACTCATCGATGTTGTTGGGCAAATCTCCACAGAGTACAAAGCTCTATTTGATTTAGCCTCAGAAATCATCAAAGCAATGCCTTCCAATTGGTTTTCTAACGACGATGACTATGTAGATGTTTTTTATACAATGGAAAACAAAGAGTATAAAAACTACCAAGGTGCATCGCGCAATGCAAAGATCACATTAAGACCATACATCATTCCTGAAGTTAAGTAATTAAACTAGTTGCATGATCAAATGGCGAGTACATAGGTACTCGCCATTTGCATTTTAGGAAAGAAACGCCATGCTATCGGAATACTTAAAAAATCAAGCTTTTCAACAATCCTTAGAATTTTTTCAAAACCGACTCACGCTTCTAGACTTTATCATCATAGGTCTTGGATGTTTTATTCTCCTGTACCAAAGCTGGAAACGCTTTACCACATTTAGCAACTCTTTTTACAACAAAGCACAACAAGACCCCCTTTTTATTACGCGCGAACAACTAAAAATCCGCTATATTTCCACCTTAATAGAAATGCTTCCCATGATGGGAATCATGGGAACTGTTTGGGGTTTAATGGGGGCGTTATACGTGATCTCGTCTCAAGATATGCCCACAGTAAAAGACATCGCAACCCATATTGCTCCCGCACTATCGACAACATTATTTGGATTATTTTTTGCGGTCGTCAATTTGTTTATGTTCAACTTTTTACAGACTTACTATCTTGAACTCATCGCGTGGTGCCAAGCCAATGATCCAAAACTTTCTGTCTTAAAAGAAAAAGAAGATACCGATGAAGAAGCCTGATATTGGAAAGCGCATCCTACCTCTATTAGACATAGTTTTTATTTTACTCGCTTTTTTCATCGTTCTCCCACCAGGTGTTAAGTCCAATGAGATGGTACGCATCAGCATGCTAGAGAAACAAAAAAACGAATTAGAACAAGAACTAGAATACTTCCGTTGGAAACACGGAACCAACAAAGCGCTGTCCAACAAAATCCACCGCATCTTGAATTTGACATTCAAAAATAACAAAATTCTTATAAGTAAAGATGAAATTCCTCTATCCGATGAAGATTGGGAACAAATACTAGACAAAAAAATCGAACTTGCGGAAGCCACATTTATCATATTTAGAGTAGAAAAAGACGATGAAGGTTTTACAACCCTCACCAAATCTATTGACGACTTCAAAAATTTTCTTCAACAAAAAAGTATTGTATACATAGAAGAAGATAGTGGCGATGATGATTGGTAGAAAGGAAACAACATGTCCAAAAAGAAAAAGAAAAAATTTCTAACAAAAAAGAAAATGGCAGCGGGCGCAATCGTTGCTACGCTAATATATTTCGCTCCACGAGGAGGAGATTTTTTAAAATTCTTACCGGTGGTAACGAGTGATTCTATGCAGGAAACCCAAGAAAATCCCCAAGAAGAAAAAGACAAACAGCAACAGGATAAATCTACGCAAAACGAAAATAAGCAGCCGCAACCACAGCAAATCGAAGAAATTAATTTGCGAATGCGCTTTGTAAACGGAGAGCTATACGTGGGTAATTGGCCATGCCCTGATAAAAATGCGTTGGAAAAAACCATAAAAAAACTTTTAACAAAATACAATGATAAAGAAGTGCGTATCAAATACTATCGTGATGGCAATGACCCTTACAAGGCAAGTTATGCAGCGCAAAAACTACTCAAAAAAGCCGGATTCCACGTTACGATTCACAAGGGAGATGCTGAATGAGCAATCGCATTCCGATGCCGATGACAACTGCATCATTCAAGTTGTTTTTTTCGACATTGACATTTATCATTTTCATTAATTTTGTTTACTTTTCATGGTACTCACCGTCCGCTAAAATACCAGATGATGCGAAGGGAAAAACCATTATCGTTGTCAATGCCGATGACAACCTAAATCACAAAATCAAAAAAGCGCCACAAAATAGTATTCTGCTCATAAGACCTTCCAAACGTGAAGAAAATATCCTTATGGAAAATAAATCGCAGATTACTTTAAAAGCCGAAGGCCAAGTGTTTATTTGGGCCAATAAGGGAACGGCAATTACCATAAAAGGCTGTAAGAACTGTAAGATTGAAAATATAAATTTTTCGGGACAAGATGAAAATCAACCACTTTTTATCGTTTCACATTCCAATGAGATTACGTTTCGCAACAACGACATAAAAAGTGCAGCAACATCTATACATGTTCAAACCAAAAGCTCAGGTGTTTATATTGAAGAGAATGATATAAAAACTAAGAAAAGCGCTATTTATGCAGAGGAAAGCAAAAATGTTTATATAAAAAATAATACACTGCTAAGCGGTAGCGAACAATACGACATTATTCACTTTAAAGACATCGAACAATTTTTACTTGAAAAAAACAAAATAAGCGGCAGTAAGGGAATTGTACTACGTCATGCCGACGCCCGCGAAAAATCCGCAATTTTTCGCAATGAAATCAAAACAGATCTGCAGGCATTAGAAATGTATAGCTGTCGCGACATACTACTCACAGCAAACAATATCGAAAGTTACAAAAAAGATGCTGTATTTTTTAAAGACTGTAGCAATATAAAATTTGGGCGTTCTAAAGTAGTAAAAAACAAAGTAAAAACGCAAAACGGTTGCTGTTTAATGATGGCCAATGGTCAAGATATCGAGGTGTTCTACAATAGTTTTACGAATCGTAGTCGCCAAAGGTCTGCTGTCGAAATTGAGTCAGGTAAGTCCATTTTACTCCGCGGTAACGAAATCAGTGGTCATGCAATTGTCGAAGAAGGTAAGGGCAAGGTAACAGAATGTCAAGGAGGCGGCGTCTACATAAAAGATTCCGAAAACACTACCTGTAAAGAAAACACCATACGCTTTAGCGAGAAAGGCTTTTTTGTTGATATTTGTCCAAGTGTTGTATTAGAAGGCAACAATATCGTTGACAATCAGGGACGTGGAATCGAAGCGGAAAACTCCACTATTGAGATTAACAAAAACTCCATAAAGCAAAACACTGTAGGGATTTGGGTGAACAAAAGTAAAGGACTTATCTCGCAAAATACCATTACCTATAACAAGGGCTACGGTTTGTATCTCGATGATTCTTCCCCAAAAATCGTCGGTAACAGCATCATTAGCAATGAAGAAGATGGATTGTACTGCAATACAAGAAGCGTTCCTACACAAGTTTCACAAAATAAATTTATTCGTAACAAAGGTTTCGGGATAAAATCGGAAAAAAAATTGCAATACGATGACTCCAACATTTTTGAAGGAAATCAAAAAGGTAACTCTTACTATTAGAAAGATAAAAACATGGCAAAAATTTTAGCTCTCGGTGGCGCAGGTTTTATTGGCTCGTACATTGTACGTAAACTTTTGGAAAATGAACATCAAGTTACCGTTGTCGACAATTTTTCTAAATACGGTTACATCGAACACGATTTCTATCAAAATCCTAATTTTTCATTGTGCAATAAAGACGTGCGCAATATGTATCCTCAAGAGTTTAGAGGTTATGATTACGTATTTTGTCTAGCCGCTCTCATCGGCGGCATTAAATATTTCCACCGCATTCCGTACCAAATTGCCCGTGACAACACGGAAATTCTTTCTCAAGCCATCGATAACACTCTTGCAGCATGCCCCGAAGCAACATTTGTATATTTTTCTTCCTCCATGGTCTTCGAACGCGTAGATCACCCCGTAAGCGAAGAACATGCACTGCAACAACAAATTCCGATTACCAACTACGGTATGCAAAAACTATTCGGGGAATTTTTAACAACAGGAGCGCATCGCGAGTATGATTTGCGCTACCTAATCGTGCGTCCATTTAATGCCGTAGGTAGCGGCGAACTTCCCGATGTTTCTGGCGATGGCGAAGCTAAATTCGGAATGGCGCATGTCATACCCGATTTTATTTACAAAGCAATGCTCAAGCAAACACCTTTTGAAATATTTGGCGAAGGCGACCAAGTACGAACATTTACTCACGCAAAAGACATCGCCAATGCTGTCGCAAAAATGATTGATAAGAAAGTCGTAAACCGCGATTTTAACCTGTGTGGCGAAAATACATTCACGATGCTAGAGTTGGCAAAACGCATCTGGGCGCATGTGAATCCTGAGACCGCATTTCCAGAGTTAAAACATATCCCGGCCCCTCCCTCTGACGTAAAATTTCGCGTAGGGATCGCAAAGAGAGCTATGCAAGAACTAGATTGGCAACCACAGTGTGATATAGACTACATTATCAAAGATTCAACAGACTACATCCGGAAGAATTGTCCGGTATCGTAGCATATCCATTCATATCAAACAGGCGGACTAGCTCTGCCTGTTACGACAATACCAAGATACTCTTTCGTGGTTTAATTCGCTATTCATTGAGGAATGTTGTTATTGAGGCGTGACACGTCTAATTTTTCTTGAAAAGAAACCAATAGCCGCTAGTAGCGTTAGTAGTATAAAAGTGGAAGGCTCAGGAACGGCATTTCCCGTAACAATAAATTCACGTATTTCAATTTGCCGCGACGCCTCATTACCAGTAATTCTAAATTCGATGTTTGTAACTCCCGCAATGCTTTGTCCAACAAATACGTCATCGATATCGTTAATGTTGCCATCATTGAGATTGTCGACAGAAAACGATTGTATTAATCCTTCGCTTCCATTTAGCAAGATATCCATAGAAACAACTTCTTGTGAAGCGGAGCTACCAAAATCATGTGCCATTTGGAAAGAATTGATTTCAAACGGAGTGATCAGGTCGATGGTAATACCAATAAAATCGGCGTCACTAAGATCTGTCGGCCCCTGAAACAAAACGCGACCATTCCCTGGATTGGCAGAAATACCGTCAAACAAAGCACTCACAGGTAAATTACCATTGTCTGTCCATCCGACAGGGAGCCTAGTAACAACAGCTGATCCTCCCACCAAATCTGTATTGGTAATCACCTCACTATACACAAAAGCAATATTTAGTATAGTAAAAAAAATAATAACAAATCTCATGTATTCCCCTTCCACTAAGCTGCTAATAAGTCATTACATTTTCTAACTATTTTATCTATTGTTATTATGTAACACAACGATAATTTTTGGTGAATCTATGGTATTGTTTCCCATCATTTGCATCTGGTACTTTATGGAGCATAATTTATTATATATCTATAGAATATTTTTTACGTGAAAAAATCACACGTTTTTCGCACACCACAATTTATTGCAATCACTAAAAGTGTTTGTTAGTATATTCACTCTACGGAATATACTATTTTGAGTAGAATATTTTATTTTTTAGAAAGAAATTTATGAAGCACATATTTTTGATAACCTTAGTCATTTGCGTATGTTTTGCGCAAGAGATCACTTTTCCGCAAATAAAATTTACCCCTTCTGAAAAACGCATCAACACCCAATCTTTTGGTTTTAAACTTGCGTTTACTGTATCGATGAATGGCCGACGTATGGGACAAAAACGCCAGGAGTACAGACAAATATCCACGAAGGAAGAATTGATCCTTGCAACAGACAAAAACTACGTCACGAAAGTCAAGGCGAAATACCGCAATGCACAAGTAACAGGAACAAATGGTCGTTTACAGCGTATGCCTATATCAGGAAAAGAATATCTGATCACGGCACAAAATGGTAATGTAGACGCCACATATCCAAATGGTCGTAAACCGTATTTACCACAAGAAATACAATTGGTTGGTATGGACTACCACACTTTGGGAAAAGACAACGCTTTTTCAAATATTTTCGCCGGTAACACTTTCGCTGCAGGAAAAGTCTTAGAAATACCGACACCTGCTGTAAAAGCTTTATTGGGAGAGAATTTGAGCGTCAAAAGTATGACATGTACCGTAAAAGAAACGCGTGTTGTAAATGATAAGCCGTGCCTTATCCTCGACGCCACAGCGGATATATCGATCCCCATGGGTAAATTCGTCATGGACTGCAAGTTATCAGGAGAGATGGCGGTACGTCTGGACACTTCAGAAGTTATTTCTTCGACATTGTTGGGTCCCATAACCTTAGATTCTCAAGTAGCCACACCACAAGGTAATGCACACGTAAAAGGACAGGGAACGGCTGGTATCTCCATAGGCATTACTTTTGATGGACTTCTCGGATGTATCGACGCGATGCAAAACAACCCAAAAGCAGACCATGTAAGCTTGTCGTTAAAAGTACAACGTCTTGTAAAGCACAAAGACAGTAAACTTTTGCCAAAAGATGCCTACGCAAAGATTTTTTTGCAACACGCTAAGTCAGAAAATCCTCGCGTGCGCGCATTCATTGCAAGATCAATAAACTCTGTAGAGCATCAACCGGAATTTGTAGAAATCATCACCCAGTACCTTCAAGACGAAGAAAAAGAAATCGCCAAAGGTGCGGCTTATTCATGCTCGCGCAGCAAAGACTTACTACAACCTCAAGTAAAAGAAATATTGCGTAAACTATATGAAGAAGAAGAGAAGCAAGCGAAACCAGATCGCACCTTCCTAAATTGGTTAGGACGTTGCCTAAAATAGTGTCCATAAAATTAGGGTGTGTTTTTATGAAAACACACCCTAAATATCACCTTGTTAGAAATCTACTCTTACTTAATAGATCACCAACTAGTGTAAGTCATCATACCAAGCTTGTAACATTTGATAAGGCTTGCTGAAGTGTCTTTTGTAGCAACTTGGACAACGCAATGTTTTTGCACCATTACATGTACGGCAGTAGCGTTTCTTGGTCACAGAATCTTCTTTCAACTGTATCGTTTTTTCCACAATTCCTTCACCAAGACAAGAGCGACACTCAACTAAACCGTCTTGACCACAAACCGCGCACGTATTCAAAGCAAGTTCCGCAAATTTTTTCAGCGTATATCCTTGCTCTGAACCAAGACGCTTACTCATTTTCACGACTTCATCTTTTGGCAACATGTCTTTGATGACTTGTAGTTCATCGAGAACTTTCTCAAAGTTGCCTTCGTTAAAGTCTTCCACAATGCTCTGTGCATATTGCCATGCGCGCTGCTTGTCTTTTTCCAAGGCTTGCTCTTGACGTTTTAGGTCACGTTCTTCTTGTGCCTCATCAACGCGTTGAGCTATTTCGTTGCGCAAAGCAATACGACGATCAATTTGTGTTTTTGCGTTTGCCACGAGTTCATTGTGCTCTTCGCTAGGTTTTTTCAATTTTTCAAATGTATCACGAACATTGAAGTGCATGCTGTTAGAGGCATAAAAGTGCAGCGCCAATCCGTATACGTACTCTTTAGGAAAATCGCTTTCCAAAGCAAATTTATTGATCAACTCATCGGCACGAATGCTGCGTAAGTTCACCACTTTTTTCGTCTTTTCACGTGTCACTACGTAAAGTTTGTCATTTTCATACTTGACAATTTTGCCGTTTATAAATGCTTTGTCATTGGCACGTAAGAACATTTGCTTCTTTTTACCTACAGAAAATTCAGCTCCTTGAGCAATCGCGTTCCACAATTTGTTTAAACGAATTAGCGAATCGTGCATTTTCAAAATAATCGTAATATTGTCTGATGCAACATCACGGTATTTTTCTGCCTGAATTGCCAAAGGCTCGACAAGGTCTAATGCTTTTTTGTATTCCCAATTCGCAGTCATTGCCCCAATTTTTTGACTAACACTGGCAATTTTTGCTTCCACTTTTTTCAATTCCTCATCAGAGGTATTTTTTTCTGTGGTCTCTTGCGCTACCTGCTGTTCTTTTACATGCAAATTAGACAGAGCCTCTTGGTATGTATTGTCCATTCGCGACAACATCGGCTTTAATTCCACATTATTACGCAACTCGAATGGTATTTGATTTACAAACTGAAATGACTCCATCAGGACTCTTTGGTACTGGCCATCGTTCATGTATTCTTGTAACTTCTCTTGCTGTCCACCAACAATGCCTTTGATTTTTTCCATTTGCTTGTGCTGATCTGTTTTTATGCTCTTTGCAGCATAAACAGTACCATCAAATTGACGGGAAAGTTGTTCTAAGGTATACCAACGTGTAATCGGATCCATATCCGCTTTTAGTTTTCCATGCGACTCTTTTGCCATCAACTCGTATTTTTTTGTTTCTAAATCCTGTATTGCCTTGCTTACGTCGGCATTAAACATTTTCTTCACAAAAGCTTCCATCTTTTTATTGATGGCCTGAGAATTGTCTTCCGGCATGTTGTCTAAACTTTGCCACGCTGCCGCAAAATTAAAATCATCTTTTTCCGTACCCATTACCATTGTGTTCTGATCGTCTGTCGCGGTCTCGGTCTTATCAGACATAACCCATATACCGGCCATTACCGCTACGATAACAACTGCTGCCGTAACAACGTATTCAAATTTACTTGATTTTGGTTTTGTGTATGCCGCGGGAGGTGCACTGTTATCCCATTCTCCGGTTTGCAAATTCATACGACATGCAACGCAAATCACATCGTCTTTGTTCAAAAATGCTCCACAAGTTGGACAATTGCGCAAATCTTCTTTGTCATCACCTATCTTTTTCTTGATTTCTTCAATAGTGGGAATCGAAATTTTTCGTTCACACGGACATTTGACCCTTTTCCCTGCGTATTTTTCGGGAACCTTAAGTATCTTGCCGCAAGAGCAATTTACCTTGATGGAATACGTCGACATAAATTATTGCCTTTCTAACAGATAATTTTCGATAGCGAAAAGTTTTCTAAACCTCTCCCTTAGCTTGAGATGTGTTTAAGTACACATTTTAATATTATATAATAAATTCTACTGTAATTTCCAGTACTTTAGATTATCTTTACATAGGGCGTGCCATCAATTAAAGTTTATTTAATATTAAAGTCATTGTAAATTCTAGCTAGGCGCTCCGTATGCATCATAGCTAGGTTATTTAAATAAGGAGCAACGACGCTAGTATTTAGAAGGGCTCAATAGTGAACGAAGGTTAATTGATGACGCGGCCTTAGGGCGTATCATCAATTAAAGTTTATTTAATATTAAAGTCATTGTAAATTCTAGCTAGGCGCTCCGTATGCATCATAGCTAGGTTATTTAAATAAGGAGCAACGACGCTAGTATTTAGAAGGGCTCAATAGTGAATGAAGGTTAATTGATGACACGCCCTAGTAAAAGTTCCTGGTCACACTCATTTTTCGGTAGTATTTTTACTCATTTCTTGTAGCCAATTTTGATATACCTTAATCTCTTGGAAGCTAGCACCTTGACCTTGAGCTCTTTGCAACATGCGGATGGCCATATTATAGTTTTGTTCATAACCCAAAAATATTGCAGCATTTAGATACGTATCGTCATCTTTGTTTTCCCGCAGAGCAAAAAACACAATATCTTTATTCGACAGTTCAGAGAGTTTAATGCGCCGCTCTTTGCCTCCACTGACAATGTGGAATGCATTCTCATGGTATTTTTGGATGCGTCCCACAATTTTTTTGTGATTACGAAGTGACAACTGCTTTCTTTTCAAACCACCGAAATGCTGTGCGCCTTTCTGCGCAGTATCAATCAACCGTTTTATCCCTTGAACATCTTTCAATTTTTGACGAATCTCTTGTACCAATTTATTTTCAGGTTCGAAGTAACTCAAAGCATTTATATCATTCCAAAATTTTTCGAGTTCTTCTTGTGCTTTAGAATAACGACGTTCATACATAGTTCGATAGAACTTTTTGAGATAATTCTTAAAATTCTTTTGGTAGTCACGTAAACGTTTCTTATCATCCGTAACATCGTGCCCAGCAGCATTTTTCGTATTTCCTCGATACTGATGTATCAATTTCTGAAATCCTTCTTTGACACGTGGTGACGCATTGACAGCCGACAGTAAGGCAAAAACCTCTTCTAATAACTTTGGTGTAATGCGGGTCACAATTTCGCCATAGCGCTGCTCATGTTGTAATTGTTCCACATTTGTTTGGTGTAAATGGAGATGACTTAACAAATCTTTCTCCATTTTATTTATTACGTCTTCATCGCGAAGATAACAAGCGGTCATCCACTTTTGCAAGACAGTTTGCTCTTGCAATGTCTCTTTGTGAAGCTCTTTCCACAACGCAATGCGATACCCCTTGAGGTCTGACATAGAAGGGCGATTTTCAAAATTGTGTAACCGTTGCCACTTTTCCTGTAGATCTTCTCTACTATGACTCTTAAGGCCTTGTTCTTTCGCCAAAAATGTTGAGATTTCTTGGTCTTTTTGCCAAAGGCGAATAGATAAAATAGATATACACCCCAATAATATGGCGTATGTCGCTGCTTGCCAGTGCTGACGTAAGAAACCTTTACGTTTTATTTTACTGGCATCCCATTCCCCTGTTTTGAGATTTGTGTAGCAGGAAACGCAAACTTCGTCGGCATCACTCAGGAATAAACCACACGTCGGACAAGAACGCACCTCTATTTGCGTAGCACTTTCTTCTTCGTTGAGCTTGGGCACAAGGTTTAATTTACTGCACTGTGGACATTTGGCATGGCGACCAGCGTACTCCATTGGTAAACGCAAAATTTTCCCACATGTACATTTTACAACTATTTTCACGTTTACTCCTCGTCAAACAAAAAGTAGATTTCGTCTTTCAACTTTTCAAATTCCTTTAGTAATAGATTTTGACGGTCTACAATACTTTGCAGTGTACTTTGTGGAGTTTTCTGTACTTCCCAATATTTTTTATACAAATTCATATATTTCTGGCGTAATTCCTCGACATTCTTTTGGAGCTTTTTGTTTTGTGCTAACACTTTCGTCAATTGTTTTTTACTAACAGCGAGTTGCTTTTGTTGCGCGGCGTTATTTACCTGGAGTTTTTGTTTTTGCGACACTATCTTTTTAAATTCAGCATTGGCATTGAACAAAAACTTCATCATTTTGTCATTTTGTTCGCGCAAGAACTCGATTTCTTTTTGGTGTGAATGTTTAGCATCTTGCATTTTGCTTTGCAAAACTTTCCATTGTTCTTGCAATTTTTTATGCGAATTTACAACAGCAATCAGTTGCTGGCGTATTTCGCCGCTTTTCTTTGCCAACTTCTGCATATTTACCAAACGTTCTTTTGTTTGGGTTATTTTTTGTGCAAATTCATGCAAGGCTTTTTGCTGTTTTTGATAGCGCCCTTGCCAAGACTCGAGCTTTTCTTGTAGAGACTCAATCTTCCCTTGTGCTTTGATCAGTTGCAACTCTTTTGTTTTCAACAAATCGACAACAATTTTCCCTTGTGTATTCTTTGGTAATGCCGCCAGTTTACCTTCTAGCTCCTTGACCTTTGCGTCGCGAGACTCTAACTGTTGCTTCTTTGTTTCTACAGAAACAACACTTTCGGCCAATTTGTCTTGCAAAACTTTTAGTTCTGCATTCTTTGCCACAAGTTCTTTTTCCTTTTCATCCAAAGATGCTACGCTTGTAGTATGTTTGGTTTCGATTTCATTGAACTTTTGCTCCCAAGACGCTAGTTTCTCCTCTTTATCTTTTAGCGACTTTTCGAGCGTGACATATTGTTCTTCAAGCGCTTTCAGTTCTATATTTTTTGCTGCGAGTTCTTGTGTTTTCGCTTGCATATTCTTTAGATTTTCGTCTGCACTATCTTTATATTTTTGAGATTCTTTTTGCAACGCAGCATTACTTTCCTGCAACTTTTGCAAAGTCTCCTTCTGTGTTTGCGACTGTTTTTTTAGTTGCTGTTGTTCTTTTTGATTTTGAACCACTTTTTTTTGCGACGCCACCGACTCTTCGTACAGAACATGAAAATTCTCAAACAAAACTTTGTAAGAAATTTCAGCCGTGACAGTACCATCATCGTTGTTTGTATACGTTGCTAACGAAGCGAGATTTTGCAGCCAGGCAATTTTCTGTGTTTCGGGAACTTCCAAATACTTTGCCAGGTGTGCAACCATCTTTTCGCGCACCTTTCCATCCGGAGAATCCACTTTATAACGAATGACAATTTTATCGTTGTTTTGCGCAAACAACAGAGTAATACAAAAAAAACTAGCTACTAAAAATTTCATGCCATTTCCCTTTATTTAGAAATCCGAACTACAAGTAAAGCCATATAAGGTTACAAACATGCTAACCGAAATATTCATCTATTCTAATAAAATTTGGCATTTTTTTTAATTATTTTTGTAATTTTTACCCTACTTTGTATAAGCAGAAAAATAATCCTTGATATGTTCCATAACGGGAATTGCTGTGCTATCTTCGAAAACAAGCACTCCAAAACCAATGACCAATGCATAGGTCACCCACGTAGAATATTCGCGAAAATTCCCTAGATCTAAGGCGGAACCTGATGATTTTTTCAAACGCAAAGCATTTCCTTGCCAGTCCACGGAGTATATTTCATCCGCAGCTAAATGCGTAAGATAACCCAACATACCTATACCGGCAATCACAAATCGCGTCTGCACTTCGAGATGCGCAAACAACAAAAAAATAAGTTCGCCACACAAAATAATTGCCGGTATACTATGGAACATGCCGCGGTGGACCGTAATTTTATGGAAAATAGTTTTCAAAACATGTTTGACAAACAAATAACCAACTGCCATAAATAAAATCCACATTTCTAGGGGTAACGCTTTGGTATTTAAATAGCGATCGATAATCGCCAGCGGTAAAATAATGGCCAAACAATTAAACAAAAAATCTCCTGGTGTACTAATAGGATGGTCAAAGTCGGGAGCAATGCTTGCGATAATGCCAATAACACACGCGGCACCACTTTGTACGGGATCTAAACCTAACTGCGCGTATGCCACAACGGATGCGACAGAACTCGTAGCTACGCCATATTGTAAATGTTGTTTAAAATTAGCCATCGTTATTC
The DNA here is from genome assembly GCF_009002475.1 of Candidatus Uabimicrobium amorphum. GTDB lineage: Bacteria > Planctomycetota > Uabimicrobiia > Uabimicrobiales > Uabimicrobiaceae > Uabimicrobium > Uabimicrobium amorphum. The sequence goes on along the minus strand of NZ_AP019860.1, from coordinate 5,459,471 downwards.
TCCTTAGCTGTTTTTTCAGGGGTTCTATTCGACTTCTTCCAAAAGATACTAATTTTATACTATTTTTTTACGGAATACAATCGAGTTTTCGTATTTTCCAATAGAAAGGAACATTATGGGGCTAAAAAATGTACAAATGAAACCTTTAAAAAATCCTTCTAATTTTCGTAAGTTATCCATGGGGAATTGGGGGAAAGTAGGTGATCCGCAAGTATATGCGGTGTTGGAACTTGATTGTGAAAATGCACTGCGCTACATCCAACAAATGCGTGAAAAACTCAATGTAAAAGTAACCATTAACCATCTTGTTGGTCGCATTATTGCCCTGACACTCGATCGTTACCCGCAACTAAACGGAATGATCGCGCGACAAAAAATATATTTACGCGAAAACGTCGATATTTTTTTTCAAGTGGCCATGGAAGACGCAGAAACAGAGCTTGTCGGCATTTGTATTAAAAATGCTCATGAAAAAAGTCTTACACAGTTTGCGGAAAGTGTTATACGCAAAACAGAAAAAGTACGCTCCTCAAAAAATCATCCTATGCGCAAGAGCCAATCGCGTTTTGGTATTATTCCGTGGCGTATGATGCCTACTCTCGTAAAATTTCTCAACTGGTTACAGTACGACTGGAATTTCAATTTATCATGGTTGGGTGTACCCAAAGACGCCATGGGAAGTATTATGGTGACTTCGGTAGGAACCCTGGGAATGCAACTGGTATTTGTTCCTCTAACTCACATTGGTAGAACTCCTGGACAAATCGCGGTGGGAAGTATATATAAAAAACCGGTTGTCAACGACGACGATCAAATAGAAGTTCGCAAGCGTTTGAATTTATGTTGCACATTCGACCATCGCTTTATGGATGGTCTTTTGGCCTCGAAAATGGCAAAAATGCTCACTGCTATGTTTGAAAATCCCGAAAAGTACGACGATTACATAGAAGCACAAATTTCAGGCAAAGAATTCAAGTTTAGGGTGGAATAATGATATTTTTTCATGGAACTGTAGAAGAACATATAAAAAACATAAAAAAAACCGGTGTGAAAGCCGCAACAACCGACCCGTGGATTTTAGAAATAACAAAAGAAAATGTGTGTTGTCTTTCCAAAGAACCAGCGTCAGGAGAAGGAGGAAATGCCGCCTACTTCGCAGGACGTACTAAAAATCAAAAACAAAATGGCTATCTTGTCGCCATGCGCATCCACCGTAGTGAAATTATGCAACAAAAACTCATCGCCATAGTAGATAACAAGCAACTCGACGACTATGTCCGTTATCATTTCTTTCCTAGACAAGAATTTCGTGAAGTGGGTTTTTCACTGTATACCACCTTAGATGAATATCGCAAACGCGACCATAGTTTTCGCCGGGTAGATACTTTTATCCAAGAAAAAAGCGTAAATGACTTTGCGCAGAAATTTTCCTTTGCGGTAAAAGAAAAGCGTCAATACTATTGTGACATTTTACCGGAACAACACAAATGTTACCAGCTAGAAGAAGTGAGCATAAGTGATGAATTACACGGACTTATTCTCGCGATTGGCTGGAAAACTTTTTTTGATTTTTTGCAATTGCACTTCGCACATTTTACACAACAGAAGTGGGATGAATTTACCCAAAACGCCCCTTACCAAGACGATGCGTTTTGGAAAATGTTTTATGAACGCTACCCACTACAAATTAGCGATGATCGCTACAGTTACTTCGCCAACTGGTTCTCTCCACAGTGGTTACAGGACCGTTTCTTGCAAGACATAGAAGAAAACTGTCAAATTTGGGTAAAATCCATGGAACCCCAGTATATACTGACGACAATACACATTACAACCCCCTCAGGAGTTGTCAGCAAATTTAAATCGTGTAAAACGCGCCAGGGATTTTCGCGCATGGTATGGAAAGAAGTCAACAAAGTTTTGGAGAAAAACTAATGAAAATAATGTCTTGGAATGTCAACGGAATTCGCGCCGCAGTAAAAAACGAAGGCTTATACAATGCAATTCATGAACAAAACCCCGACGTAATATGTTTACAAGAAACAAAACTCAGTTCCCCAGATCAAGTGCAACTTGAACTAGACAATTATCCTCACAAATATTGGAATATGGCAGAGAAAAAAGGTTATGCGGGTACCGCTATTTTTAGTAAACAGCAACCCATCTCCGTACAAAACGACATCGGCATAGAACAGCACGATAACGAAGGCAGGGTTATTGCCTGTGAATTTGAAACGTTTTACCTTGTAACAGTGTACGTTCCCAACGCCCAACGCAAACTAACACGTCTTGATTATCGACAAGTATGGGATGCCGACTTCTTAAAATACCTAAAGAAACTGGAAGAAAAAAAGCCCGTTGTATTTTGCGGTGACATGAACGTTGCGCACCAAGAAGTAGACCTTGCGCGCCCAAAAACCAACACCAAGAATGCTGGTTTTACCACAGAAGAACGCAGCGGCTTTGACAATTTTATCCAGGCGGGCTTTGTCGATACATTTCGCCTTTTTACCAGCGAAGGTGGTCACTACACGTGGTGGAGCTACCAAAACCAAGCGCGCGAGAGAAATGTGGGGTGGCGCATTGATTATTTTGTCGTCTCGCAAAGTCTTGTTCCACAAGTAAAAGAATCCAAAACTTGGCCACAAATCACCGGATCTGACCACTGCCCCGTTACCCTAGTAATCGAGTAAAATGTATGAAAATTTTGGCAAACCGCAACATCACTTTTCTGTTTCTAGGACAAGTTATTTCGCAATCGGGAAATAGCATCTTTCGCATTGGTTTGTTGTGGATCGTACTAGAGTTGACGGGATCAAAAACAATCACTGGAATCATGGCGATGGCGTCGTTTTTGCCATCGCTATTTTTTAGCATTCCCGCAGGTGCGGTGGTGGATCGTTTTTGCAAACGCAATATCATGAGACTAATGGATGTACTGCGTTTCTTTTTGGTAATTCTTATTCCCATTTGCTATTTTTTTGGTCAACTAAATATTTACTTTCTCGCGGTAATTACGTTTTTAACTGCCGCAGCAACCACGCTGTTCTTTCCGGCACGCGATGCTCTTATTCCCGAAATTGCCAACGAAGAAGAGTTGGGTTTTGCCAATACCATCATTCAAACTTCATGGCAATTTGCTGTACTTCTCGGGCCTGCTCTAGGAGCGCTTCTTCTTCACTACGTGGGTGAAATACATCTATTCACCGCCGATGCCGTCACCTACCTTATATCTTTTATCGCAATTTCGTGCATCGCTCCGCAACAGAAGAGCATAGCAAAAAGAGAAACAACAGCTTTGCAAGACATGAAAGAGGGACTAAATTATGTTTGGCAAACACCTCTCATACGCGCCGTAATTATCATTACGGTATTCAATAATCTATTTCTCATGGGACCAGCAATCGTAGGAATACCTATATTTGTGAAAGAAGCTCTACATTTAGATGTTTCTCACTATGCATGGGCAGAAGCCTCTCTTGCCGGAGGAATTATTATAGGCGTACCGATCATGGCATGGATAAGCCGCAATGCAAAACACATGGGAAAAGTGCTGTTGTGGGGACTGATATTTGATGGCCTAACACATTGCCCTCTATTTTTTGCCACAACATTTCGCCAAACTGCGATCACATTGTTCATTCATTCAATATTTATTCCGATGGTCACCGTATCACGTACCACTCTAATACAACAAAATATACCCCGCGAACTTCACGGTCGTGTTTTTAGTATTATTTATATGTGCGTCATCGGGACAACGGCTCTCTCCACTTCTTTGACAGGAATACTTGCCGAATATATTTCTATAAACACCATTTTTTTATATTCTGGTATGTTGTGCGCCTCAGCCGGAGTATGGGGCTTTTGTTTAGGAATCCACCGTCATTAATTTGTGACGAAATCCAAGCGAACGATACTAGTTGTCAATCATATTTGGTCGCACTCTATAAAACAATGTACACAAACTAAGACGCGTTATGCCTCTCCTGTGGGAGAGGCATGAGTTTTGTTGATTTCAGCGCAGCTGAAACAGCAACACGATGGTGAGGGCACCAATATGGAGAAGAATACCTAAAAAAAGTAATACGAAAAACAAGTTTCAGTTGACAAATCGCTGCGCATACGTTACGCTAATCAAAACTACTGACCATATTGTCTGACAACTACATACCAACCAACGAATTAGGAATAAAAAATTCAACATTTTTACTCCCTTTCTCTATTTCAGGAGTGACAGCACTCCTCTGACAAATAAACCTCCACCTTGATCTGTAATACGCCTAATATTTTTCACAAACACCTTATATCTATTCACAAAACCGTAGAAGGGGATTTCTATGCACACAAAACCTGCAATAGAAGAGTTACTCAAAGAGCGCATACTCATTATTGATGGCGCAATGGGAACGATGATTCAAGCTTATAAACTCAAAGAACAAGATTACCGCGGAGAACAATTCGCTGATCATCCACATGATTTACTCAACAATAACGATTTACTTTCCATTATACGCCCAGACATTATCGAAGAAATTCATCGCAAATATCTAACTGCTGGTGCCGATATCATTGAGACCAACACTTTTAGTGGCAATATCGTATCCCAAGCCGATTTCAAACTCGAAGAAATGGTATATGACATCAACTTACACTCGGCGCAAATCGCACGCAAAGTTGCCGACGAATTTACCGCACAAAATCCAGAAAAGCCACGTTATGTCGCCGGGGCACTTGGTCCCACAACGCGTACCGCTTCTATTTCTCCTGATGTCAACGATCCAGGAAAACGCAATGTCACTTTCGATGAACTTGTTGCGGCATATAGAGAACAAACTCGCGGGCTTATGGACGGCAAAGTGGATGTTCTACTCATTGAAACCATATTCGATACATTAAATGCTAAAGCTGCCATTTACGCTATTGAGGATTACTTTGAAGAACACAATGTCCGCGTTCCCATTATGATTTCCGGTACAATCATCGACAAAAGTGGACGCGTACTCTCTGGGCAAACCATTGAGGCATTCTGGAACTCCGTAGCACATGCAAAACCACTAGTTATCGGGCTCAACTGTGCTTTGGGAACAGAAGCAATGCGCCCATACGTAGCGGAACTTGCCAAAATCGCCGATTGCTATATTAGTTGTTATCCCAATGCAGGTTACCCTAATGAGATGGGAGAATACGATGAAACTCCTGAATTCATGCGCGAGGTGTTACAAGAATATGCACAGAGTAATTTAATTAATGTCGTCGGAGGATGTTGCGGAACAACCAATAATCACATCCAAAGTATTGCGGCAATCGCAGAAATGCCGCCGCGCAAGATCCCAGAAATAAAAAAGCGCTCCTCATTCAGTGGTTTGGAATCTCTCATCGTTCGCGAAGACACCAACTTCATCAACGTTGGTGAGAGAACAAACATTACTGGGTCGAGTCGTTTTGCCAAAGCCATCAAAGCAGAGAACTATGAAAAAGCAGTTGCCATTGCCTTGCAACAAGTAGAAAACGGTGCACAGATCATCGATATCAACATGGACGAAGGTCTTCTCGACTCCAAGAAAGTGATGACACAATTCTTGAACTTAATCGGTTCTGAACCTGAGATTGCCAGGGTTCCCGTCATGATAGACTCCTCGAAATGGGAAGTGCTTGAAGCCGGGTTAAAATGCCTGCAAGGAAAGTCCATCGTTAACTCCATTAGCCTTAAAGAGGGAGAAGAGCCCTTCATTCAACAAGCAAAAACTCTGCGCAAATATGGAGCCGCTGTTGTCGTCATGGCTTTTGATGAAAAAGGACAAGCCGACACCACCGAACGTAAGATAGAAATCTGCGAACGCGCTTACAAAATTCTTACGGAAAAAGTAAACTTCCCCGCACAAGATATCATATTTGATCCGAACATACTTACTGTGGGTACAGGGATTGAAGAGCACAACAATTACGGAGTTACCTTTATCGAAGCCACAAAATGGATTAAGGAAAACCTACCACATGCACTTGTCAGTGGTGGAATTAGTAACGTTTCCTTTTCATTTCGCGGTAACAACCCAGTACGCGAGGCTATGCACTCGGCTTTCTTATATCATGCGATTCGCGCAGGACTTGACATGGGAATCGTCAACGCCGGTATGATCACTGTTTATGAAGATATTGACAAGCAGTTACTGGAACTCATCGAAGATGTTCTTCTCAATCGCCGCGATGACGCGACCGAAAGATTGTTAGACTTTGCGCAAACCGTTAAGTCAGACAAGAAAAGTGAAAAAGCTGCGGAAGAATGGCGTGAATGGAGTGTTGAGAAACGTCTAAGTCATTCTTTAATCAAAGGAATTGTCACACATATCGACAAGGATGTGGAAGAAGCGCGACAAAAATACCAGCGTCCGATCAAAGTAATCGAAGGCCCATTGATGGACGGCATGAACATTGTAGGTGATTTATTTGGTGAAGGAAAAATGTTCTTACCACAGGTCGTAAAAAGTGCTCGGGTAATGAAAAAAGCCGTAGCGTACCTCACCCCTTATATTGAAGAAGAAAAAGAGTCTGGGCAAAGCTCCGCAGGTAAAATAATTATGGCCACGGTAAAAGGCGATGTCCACGACATAGGTAAAAACATTGTTGGGGTCGTCATGGGGTGCAATAACTATGAAATTGTTGACCTTGGAGTGATGGTTCCCAGTGATAAAATACTAGAGGCTGCCCGTAAAGAAAACGCCGACATTATAGGTCTCAGTGGTCTCATTACTCCTTCACTGGATGAAATGGTCAGTGTTGCCGCTGAAATGGAACGTCAAAATTTTTCCCTACCGCTACTAATTGGTGGTGCAACAACTTCGAAAAAACATACTGCGGTAAAAATATGCACACAATACTCTGGTCCTGTCATTCACGTTAGCGATGCCTCACGCAGTGTAGACGTTTTAAGTAAGCTGATGAGCACGGAAAATAAAGAGGCTTATGTCACCGATATAAAAGAAGAATACCGCAAATGTCGTGAAGAATACGAAAGCAAGAAAGTAAGTAAAAAGCTCCTGTCCATTTCCGAAGCGCGCGACAATAAATTTAATGCCGAATGGACACAAGTACAAAAACCAAGTTTTATCGGAAATAAGACATTTCCAGAGTTCTCTTTACAAGAAATTGCCGAACGCATCGACTGGACACCTTTTTTCATTACTTGGCAACTCAAAGGGCGCTACCCACGTATTTTGGAAGATCCCAAATTGGGTGAAGAAGCCACCAAACTTTTTCATGATGCACAAAAACTTTTACAACAAATTATTGACGAAAAGTTACTTGTGGCCAATGGTGTCGTAGGTTTTTATCCCGCGAGCAGTGTTGGTGATGATATTGAAGTGTACAGCGATGATACGCGAGAAAATGTGATACACACATTTCATACTCTGCGTCAACAAACACAAAAACAACCAGGTCAACCAAACTATGCGTTGGCAGATTTTATCGCACCAAAAGACAACGGTGTCAATGATTATATCGGTTTCTTTGCTGTTACTGCTGGTATTGAAATTGAAAAATTGATTGCGAAATTCGACGCTGAACAAGATGACTACAACTCCATTATGGTCAAAGCGCTCGCCGATCGTCTTGCCGAAGCGTTTGCGGAAAAGATGCACGAACTGGTGCGTAAAGAATATTGGGGTTATAGTGCAGCGGAAGACCTGAGCAATGAGGAAATGATCAAGGAAAAGTATCAAGGAATTCGTCCGGCACCAGGATATCCGGCATGCCCTGACCACACAGAAAAACCTAAGCTTTTCGAATTGCTTTCCGCACCACAAGAAACGCAAATCAATTTAACAGAAAACTTAGCTATGTACCCAGCATCTTCGGTCTGTGGCCTGTATTTCTCACATCCACAATCACGTTACTTTGCCGTAGGTAAAATAGGAGAAGACCAACTACAGGACTACGCAAAACGCAAAGATATGGATTTACAAGAAATGCGTAAATGGTTAGCACCAAACATGTCGTAAGTTTTTATTCGTAACTGTGGTTTATCCAAGATGTACTTTTTCGAAAAGACACCAGTATCGCTTTATAGATTAGGTGTGTAAAGCAAATCTGTTTGAGCCTCCTGATACATATAGAGGCTCAAACAGATTTACGAAAGTTGTTTGGTGTGATATACAATTCATGTTTTTTTGCACAAATTTTATACATTTGGTTCGTAGGAAAATAAAAACTCTTTGATTCTTTCCCGTCTTTTTTTCGTATAGGGATGTCCGAAAAAAGAAATCTCTTTTACTAACTCTTCATTGCTACGATGAGGATATTTATTTTTTAAATATACCAGAACCATTGTAGCGGTACGGATAGCACCTGCCTCACAATGGACAAGAACCGGCTGTCTCTTTTCATCAAATGCAATATCTATAAATTGTTGTGCTTGATCGTCCTTAGGTGGATCATTCTTGTCCATGCGAATTTCAACAAAATCGATGTTATTCTGTTTACAAAAGTTCTTCTGTTTTTCATACCATTCAAAAGTACACTCATATTCACGACGCAAACTAACGATCGTTTTTAGCTTACATTTTGCATGAACAGCTTTTAGTCCTTTTTCTGACAAAGTACCACTGCGATACAGTTTATATTTGTCAACCACACCAAAGTGGTATAGTAATTTATGCCGATAAATCATATAGCAAACCAATAAGCCAATAAAGATGATAGCTAGGCTTATGTTAAGATAATTAAACATCGTAAATTCCTGTTTCCAATAATATTTATTTTTGTACCACTTCTTTTATGAACCACTCTGCTATTTTTTTCCCTGCAGCTTCATGTCCTAAATTATTAAAGTGGTTATCTCCAGAAAGATATAATCTCTTTTTTTCCTTCCACGCAATTTCTCTTATTGCGGGCATTAAATCTAAATATTTGATACTACGGGGTTGACTCCACTTCTCAATGAATTTTTGAGGATAGCTCAAGTCATAATCTGGTCCTACAAGTTTTTTTGTATAAATTTGTCTTTCAAATGGGATGGAAACGATCAATAGCTCTATGTTTCTTTTTTGTAAAAACTGGTAAATTTTTAAAAGATAAGAGAGACTTTCCTCTTTTGCTTTATTCGCAATTTGTGAATACGGTTTTTGCGACCAAAAGCTTTGATATGTAAATTTACGACCCACTTTCAAAGTGTCAAAAAATATAGATTGTGACTCAAGACGACTTCGTCTTTTCTTATACAAACGATGCAAACGGTATAACGCAAAGTTTTTGCGAAATCTTTTTCTCTTTGCCCGGTATGTGTATCCTAATTTTTTTGCGGTATTTTTTTCATCCCAATGGCAACTGCCGTTGATAATATTATATTTATTTAAACCTAGATATGTGTCGCGAAAGTCATTTCCATTAAACGTGCATATAACAACATAGTCAGGAGAAAAAAGCATCACCTTCTCCTGAAGAAGCAAAAACATATCGGGAAAGCCATACCCTCCCACACCAAAGTTTAACGCTTCATAACTTTTAAATTGCGATATACCTTTGGCAAAAATGCCGACGAAACTGCGTTCAAAATTATCAGCCCATTGACCAAACGTAAAGGAATCCCCCAAAAAAGCGATTCTTTTTACACCTTGTCTTTTCGTTTTCTTCACCTCAAACCACGCCATCCCATGAGAGTTTGTTTTAATGGTAAAGCGATTATTATAAACGATGTGTAAATTTTCTTTTACACGGTAGGACCCGGTATTGTTTGGATTTTCCTTCATGATACTTATTTGTTGCGTCGCTTCTGATGAAATAAAGCTCTCAGCAATTCTAGCTACGATCTCTAGACAAACAAAAGTAAATAAAACAACAAAAAAAGTAAATAGTATTTTCTTTTTCAAAGGCAGTTTTTTCAACGCATATTCCCTGACATAAAATAGACGAACATAAATTCGTTTAATGAGTTATAACCCGTGGTATCTATTTTCGTAAGACCCTTATTTCTTAAAAAATTTCTCATATACCCCACGTGCGTATACTTCATACCCTGCAGCAACGGGGTGCGCATCGCCTTCTGTTGGATATAATTTTCCTGTTGTTTCTAATGCATGCTTCAATTCATTTAAAATAGTCACGTGTTCTATGCCATTTTTTTCAAAGTATGAGCTGATATCATTTACAATCACTTTTTCATTAGAAACCAGTTCTTGGTATTTTTCAGGGAGTGAATATTTTCTTTCGATCAAGTAATCGTGAAAAACATATTCTGCGGTGGGAATCATAAGCACAACAAAACGAATATTTTTTTCGTCACATTTTTGCTTCATTTTTAAAAGTAATTTTTTAGCTAAGAGGTATGCTTCTTTGATCGCAGGCCTTTTTAAGTCCATGTACTGGGCCACCGCCTTTAAACGCTTATATTTAAATTTTTTCGTATTTTTTTCGTCTTTAGTAACAAAAGCCTTTTCTTTTTTAGGGAAAATCTTACGCAGTATATTTGGTCGAATAATATCATCAAACAAATAAGAAACAGCCGTGTGTTTTATCCACGATGATTTTTTCTTTTTGTACTTTTTTGTATCGTTTGAAGACATGACCTGTAATATAGGTTCTTTATTTTTTTTGCACCATTTTTGCCAATGCTCAGACCGCGTAACCATCTGCAAAATATCCGAAAAATCATTGGTAAACAACAACCCAACTACGATTGTTTTTGGCTTCATTTCGATCGCTCGATCTAAAAGGTAGTAATACTGTAAAATTCCATAACCACCTATCCCCAAATTATAAACGGTTTGATTGGTAAGCTTTCCCAATTGTTGTGGCCATGTATCTAAAGATGTGGCGTTTTGTCCATACGTATGAGAGTCACCGATGGTAACAATATCTGCTTGCTTTAACACCTTAGGATTACGAAATCCGTCAGCGTCAATCGATGGATAACTTAGGCGAATGGTATGACCTAAAATAGGATGATCTACCTTATTTTCAATAGGAAATCCCAGTACTACGCGCAAAGATATCTCCAGTAGCAAGATGAAAAATACAATGCTGGACATTGCCAAGACAAGTATTTTTTTATTTTTAGACATGACTTGTTGACCTTTCAAGTTTTATTTACAGCTATTTACTGATTATTACAGAAGTTCTTTTACTTGTTCTGCGACACGTTGTGCAGCAAGTTGGTCTCGCGAACCAAAAATATATTGAAAAATTTGCGAGCGTAGTGTTTTGTATTTATCTGCGCGTTCAAGAGCATCGTATACCACATCTGACCAGTGTTTAATATTCTTCTGTATGTATCTAGGGCCGGCTTCATATATCTTTACAAATTGATCTATTTCTTCTTGGTCCATCGCAAGTTGCTTAAGTAATTGGCTGAAATTTTCTTCCGTGCGTCCATCTTCAATAATGATAAGAGGGATATCATAAAACAACGACTCTTCGGTAACACAATTTACATCTGTGATCAGTAAGTCGCTCACAGAAAGTGCTTCTCCCACCATCAGGTTCATAGAATCTAAAAAAGTGTTTTTACGGTTGGCAATAGCAGAATTCAGCTTATTCGAGAATTTCCTATTTTTACTCATGTCCAACACTTGTCCGGGATGAGGCCTAATGATCAAGTTAAACTCTGCCGGTATTTCTTTGAGAATTCTTTCGAAACAAATTTCAAGAGAGCTGAAAGGAAGACCTGTCGTGGCGTATAGTATGGTTTTTTGAGAAGGATCCAAGCCTATTCGAGATAGAATACTTTGTGTATTTTTCTCACTTTTTATCGGATAATTTACGAAAGGAAGAAACCCTGTCTGAGAGAAAGAAAAATTATATTTTCCCTGCAACTTCATAAAAACTTTATTCATTCTTGGACCAACTAGGAAATAATGATCGAAATGCTTAAGGGTTTGCAAAATTGTTTCATTGAGTTGCATATAGGTGCCATGAAAAAGCATAAATTTTTTTGCTTTTAGCTTTGGCAATATTTTACGATGTGGGTACGCTGCAAAAATGGCATCTGCATTGTGCACAGCTCTGTATCCTGCTGAAAGTGAGTATGCCATTTTATTGTAGTAAAGAGCTGGAACTTCGGGATGATATTCTTTAAATACCTTGTAGGTGAATTTTCTTTTGATAACAAAATTTCCTCCTGTAATTGCAAATACTGGGTACAGTGGAAAAATTGCCTGGATATCCCTTGCAAAAAAAACAAGATCATTCATATTTGATCCTCTTATCGCAACCATATTTTTAACTTTTTTGGTAAAGAGTTAGACAGGGGTTATTTTGCAAAAAAGTCAAAATGAGATTAGCTAAATTTTGATATTTGTGCGAAAACTTGAGAGTAAACGTTAAATATTTACAAGATGAGGTGGCATATAATATCAAAGGTGCTACAAACAAGCAACTAAAAATTGTTTTAGATAGCAAGGGGAAGAATCGTTGTACACGGGCGAAAATTTAGGGGAAGGGATGAACAAAATTTAGAGCCCGGAGGCTCTAAATTTTACTCTATTTTGGCAAATGGATGGTATCTATACACCAAGGAACAACCTGGTAAATCGTAAAGCGTGTTATATGCTTGTATTGGATTAAAGAATAGCATTCCTTTTGGGAGTTTCTTGCTCCCTTTTCCAAATAAAAATGGTAAAACATTGGGGTTTAAAGTGTTGGCTTCGTAACCATCTAATTGTTTGCCGTTAAAGTACATGGGAATACTCGATACATGGACGTACTCATCCGCATAGTGAAAGCGCTCAGGATCAAAAAAAGAGTACAATTCATCGGGATTTTCGGCATTTCTTTCCCATAGTAATTTGGATGTATCGAATAACGCATAACGCAATTTTATTTTGTTACCGGGAATTTCACCCTTTTTGTTCATTGATGGTAAGTACGTAACGCCATCGCGGACGACATACCCATCACCGCTTTTCATCAATCGTATATCGCTGACAGTAATTGCTTGCAGATTATGACGACCTTTTTCTACAAAAATGGCAGCATGAGTACCCGCTTTGTCTTTTTCACCGGCGTCGTTTAAAAAATCGACTTGCCCATCGGCAAAACTTTGTTTTGTACGGCGAAAAGAATATCCTTGGATATTATAAACGCGGATGTCTTCACCATCTTGTAAAGTTAATAAAACAATTTCGCCGTCCATACTATCACTATGATTTTTTTTCACAACGACCTGAAGGTTTTTCATGTCATTTTCATACCACTTGCGAACAGCACCACCACTAAATCCCCAATCTAGGGCGTGAAATATACTGTACGTGATGTAAAAATGAGTTTTACTTTCGATCACAGAATAATATAGGGCGATATCGAACATTGCATTTTTGGCTTGTATGTTATTGCTATTGTTCAGGGCGTCCCAATCCCCATCGAAATCAACGCGGCATATATAATCCCAACGTGGTTTTTCTTCATTTACGGCTTGAAACAAAACCGGAGCATATTGAAAAGCAACTTTTTCAATACTCCAACCTTCAGGGGCTAAAACACGCTCCTCCATCACAATTGCATTTTTATGAGTGAGAACCAACCCAAAAATTACAATTATGATGGGAACAATAATCATAATACACACACAAATCATTAATAGTGTAAATTTTCTCAAGGTATGCACCTTAAAAAGAATTTAAGAAAAGATAGTTTTACCTATCTGAATACCATTATTTTTTCTATAATAAAATAGTGCACCCTAATAATATCATAAAAATTTCTTTGTTGCAAATTTGTCCATGAATAATGTATCGATAATAAAAATATGTAATCAATTTAAAACACAAGGTTTGTGTAGCGAAGGTATGCTTCACGGCAGTGGGAATATCCACGACACCTATGTTTGTAAAACTAAACATCGCAGATACTTACTGCAAAAAATAAATCAACATGTTTTTCCTGCCCCGCATAAGGTCATGGAAAATATTTCACTTGTCACATCTTTTCTACAAAAAAAATGGCAAAAAATTTCGCCACAAAGTGCCCAACGGCGCGTTTTGACAATTATTCCCACAAACACAGGAGAAAATTTTTACCAAGATCCACAACATAACTGCTGGCGCATGTATAACTTTATTGAAAATAGCGTTTGCTACGAAAACATAAGCAATGTTTTTCAAGGGAAAGAGGTAGCAAAATCCTTTGCCATTTTTCAAAAAATGCTTCTAGATTTCCCTGTCGAAAAACTACATGTCGTCATTCCACAATTTCACAATATTGCCAAACGTTTTGCACAACTCAAAGATGCCGTCCTTGCTGATGACCACCAACGCTACTCTAGCGTAAAAGATTTTGTACAAAAACTTTTGCAATATGAAGATTTCTGCAAAAAGGTCAACGAATTTGAACAATCACTACCATTGAAGGTCGTACATAACGACACAAAAGTCAACAATGTTTTGTTTGATCGTGAATCGCACCAAGCCGTATGTATCGTCGACCTGGATCTGGTAATGCCTGGCTTTTCCATTTACGACTTTGGAGATTTAGCGCGTAGTGCCACTTGCCACAAGGAATGTGGAAAATTTGTTTTTCGCAGCGATTATTTCGCCACTCTCCTGGAAGGGTACATAGAAGAAGCCGTGCATTTTTTAACACCTCAAGAAAAAAAATACCTCATTTACTCATGCAAAACCATTGCTTGTGAACTTGCATTTCGCTTTCTCACCGACTATCTCGAAGGAGATAAATATTTTAAAATCAACTATCCTCTACACAACCTTGATCGCGTAAAACGTCAAATTCAATTCATTGATAGCCTCGATCGTCAACAACAATCACTAGAAGACATGTTTCGTAAATACATATAAAAGGAGTTTTGGCGTGAAAAAATTGCTAAAAATATTCAACCCGCGCTTGTTAATTATTCCGCCTATTGCCATTGGGATTGCCGTATTGGTATGGATGGGTAAGAATGCAAAACAACCACAAACAATAGAAAACAAGGAGGTTGTTACCCCTGCTGCTGTTATCACCGTAAAGCCCATGGATGTTGAGCCTAGAGTCATTGGCTACGGAACAGCACAGCCGAAAAATATATGGAAGGCCATCGCCGAAGTCAGCGGCAAAGTCGTAAAAATGCACAAAAGTTTGACCAAGGGAAATTTTCTGAAACGCGGCACACAAGTTATTGTAATTGATCAACAAAGAATAAAACTACAAATCACCGAAATTGGAGCCAGTATTAGCAGCACCACGGCAGAAATCAAAAAACTCGACATCGAAGAGAAAAATTTAGTTGTTTCACTCAAAATAGAAAAAAATACACTGGCCATTTTAGAAAAAGAACGCGACCGCATTAAAAAACTTGTCATACAAAATCGCGCTGAAGCTTTTGCCAACTTAGATAAAGCAGAAAGAGAATACCTCGCTCAGCAGTCCAAGGTGCAAAACACTCAAAGTTCCCTGGACATTATTCCCTCACAAAGAGAAATTTTGAAAGCACAAATTGAACTCAACAAAGCCAAACTTGCTGCGGCACAACTCGACTTGAAAAATAGTGTCATTCGCGTTCCCTTCGACTGCCGCATTGATCGTGTAGATGTCGAACTTGGTCAATTTGCACAAACAGGGTCGGTCCTCATCGAAGCTTACGGCACAGATGTTTCTGAAATTTTGGCAATGTTTTCCATTGATAAATTCCGCCACATGCTTCCTCCAGGGCGTAAGATAAAAACCACTCCAGGTGTTCAGCAAATACGCCAACGATTTAAAATAAAGCCAACCATTCGTTTCACCATGGGAAACTTCTCCATTAAGTGGGACGAAGCATACTTCAGTCGTATCAATTCCGAAATAGACGAGCGTAGCCGTATGATTGGCATCATAGTCGCCTTAGATAAACCTTACGCATTAGCAAAGCCAGGTGTTCGGCCACCTTTAACCAAGGGAATGTTCTGTGAAGTAGAACTCCGCGGTCAACCCAAAAAAGACTGTCTAGTTATACCGCGAATGGCTATTCGCGACCATAAAGTATACATCGTTGACAAAGACAATCGGCTGCGCAAGCGCAAAGTTACGGTCGCCTTTACCCAAGGAGACTTTGCCATTGTAAAGGACAAAACACTCACACAGCAACGCGTTATTGTTTCGGATATTACACCAGCAGTCGCTGGCATGTTAATTGCCCCTACAGAAAATAGTGAGCTGCACAAGGAAATTTTGCGTGAATGCGGTGTGAAAGGAGAACAAAAATGATTCGCTACTTCGCTTCACATCCTACCGCTGCAAATTTATTAATGGTTTTCCTTCTGGTACTTGGTATTTCCACTCTACCACAACTACGTCGCGAGACCTTACCTGATTTTTCTGCCGACCAAGTACAAATTCAAGTCATTTACCCAGGGGCAACGCCACAAGAAGTCGAAGAATCAGTTTGTCGTGAAATAGAAGATGCCTTAGAAGGTATTAACTATGTAGATGAAATAAAATCAGAAGCACTAGAGGGAAACGCTTCTGTAACGGTAAAAATGGTAGAGGGCGCTGATTTCCGTGTATTTGTCGATGATATCAAAAATGAAATTGATGCTCTCAACGATCTACCCGAAGATGCGGAAACACCTATTGTAAAAGAACTCAATCGTGCTGACAGAGTACTATCACTCGCGGTAACAGGTCCGATGTCCGCCAATGACCTCAAATACTACTGCGAAATTCTTAAAGAGAAAATTCGTCGTCTTCCAAAAGTATCCAAAGTAGATGTCCTGGGATTTTCTGACCATCAAATACGCATCGAAATACCTCGTGGAGCGCTAGTAAAGTATGGCGTTAGTCTTAAAAATATTAGTGATACCATCTCACGGCAAAATTTCAACTTACCCGCAGGTACCATGGAAACAAACCGCAGTGAAATCTTGCTGCGCTTTCAAGGACAGAATTACACAACCCAGCAATTTTCATCGATTGTCATCTTGGGCGAAAATGGCGGCGAAGTTTTGCTAGGCGACATTGCGCAAATTACCCAAACTTTTGAAAAAGACGAAGACAAAGCCATTTTTGGCAATTTCGACGCCAAAACTCATCAATTTGAGGGACAACGTGCTGGTATATTGCAAATCAACAAAACCAAATCAGAAGACTCTTTAGATGTTGTCGCATCAATCAAAAAGTTTATCAAAAACGAAAAAACCCCTCCTGGTGTTCGCTTTATTATTACACAAGACACATCATCCATCGTCAAAGATCGCTTACAGATGCTACTAAAAAACGGTTGGCAAGGAATGCTTCTTGTTTTTTTCACCATGTGGCTATTTTTTAACTTTCGCTTTTCTTTTTGGGTGGTGATGGGTCTTCCGGTTTCTTTCCTCGGAGCCTTGTTCTTTCTACCCTTTATCGATTATTCTATCAACATGATCACCATGGTCGGTTTGCTTCTCGCACTAGGACTTTTAATGGACGACGCCATTGTCATTTCCGAAAATGTCGCTTCGCATTTACAAAAAGGAAAAAATGCGATCAATGCAACAATAGACGGTACTGCACAAGTGACCATTGGAGTTTTTTCTTCCTTTTTAACTACCGTGTGCATCTTTGGTCCAATATGTTTCATGCAGGGAAATATTGGTAAAGTCATGCGTGTCATGCCAGTTATTCTCATTTTGGTTTTGAGTGTAAGTTTAATCGAAGCTTTTTTTATTTTACCCAATCACCTCTCTCATGCGCTGCATAATATGAACAATAGTAAGAGAAATCGTTTACGTCAGCGACTAGATTCTTTTCTCGATTTTTTGAAAACAAAAGTTCTGCATACCGTCGTTAAATTTGCGGTAAAATTTAATTACTTGTTTATTGGCTGCACCGTCATGGTATTTTTATTTTCATTGAGCCTACTTTTTGGTGGATATTTAAAATTTCAAGCCTTTCCTGAAATCGACGGAGATGTTGTCGAGGCACGAATACTCTTACCCCAAGGAAGTTCATTATCACAAACAGAAAAAGTAGTGCAGCAAATTACCAACGCTTTGTCGAAAGTAGAGCAGCAATTTTTTCCACAACCAGGAGCAAAGTCTCTCATTCGCAACGTCAGTATTCAATACAATAAAAACGCCGATGTGAAAGAAAAAGGAGCACATATCGCTACGGTAGTTGTTGACCTTCTCAATGCCGAAATACGCAGTGCGAAAATTGACGATATATTAAATACTTGGAGAAAAAAAGTAGGGGCTGTTACTGGAATTTCTAGTTTGAAATTTACCGAACCAAGTATTGGTCCCGCAGGTCTTGCGATTGATGTTCGTTTACAAGGGCAAAATCTAAACACATTAAAGCAAGCTTCTATTTTCTTGCAGAATTGGTTAAATAAATTTAAAGGTGTACAAGACCTAACCGACGACTTACGTCCAGGAAAACCAGAAATACAAATCCAATTGCGACCAGGTGCCACTTCATTAGGCATCGAAGGTCAAAATGTTGCGCAACAACTACGTGCCGCATTCCAAGGTAGTGTCGTCGATGAAATTTTTATAGGGAGAAATTCATTCGAAATTGACGTACGTTTAGCTACGCAACAAAACTTTAACGATATTGATAACTTTTACATCATCCACGATGGTACGCGCATTCCACTACAAACAGTCGCCGATGTCAAATACACACGTGGATTTGCCAAATTGAGTAGAATCGACGGTTTATTGACTGTCAGCGTACAAGGAGATCTGGATACGAGCATTGTGACTTCTGGGGAAATCACCAAGAAAATTCGCAAAGACTTTATACCACAACTCAACAAAAAATTTCCTGGTGTCATGTTAAGTTTTTCGGGAGAAGAAAAAGAAAGTGCCGAAACAGAAAATAGTTTGCAACGTGGTTTTCTAATTGGTTTACTAGGCGTATTTATCATCCTGAGTTTCCAATTCAAGAGCTATTTGGAACCCTTTATTGTCATGCTCGCGATTCCGATGGCCTTTATCGGCGTCATGTGGGGACATTTTTTGATGGGATATAGTTTGAGTATGCCGAGTATGATCGGCTTTGTATCCTTGGCCGGGGTTGTTGTCAACGACTCTATTTTGTTAGTGGAATTTATTAAAAACAACTACCGCCAAAGTGGAGATATTGTAAATGCCGCTGTCACAGCAAGCCAAGAACGCTTCCGCGCCATTCTCCTAACATCCATGACCACGATTGCCGGGCTCATTCCGCTGCTCATGGAAAAAAGTTTACAAGCCCAAGTCCTAATCCCACTAGCCATCAGCCTAGTTTTTGGATTACTCGCATCTACCGTACTCATTCTGGTATTTGTTCCTTGTTTCTACAGCGTTCTTTATGATATGCGTAAGTTGTGGGGAAATACAAAGAAATAGAAGAGATTGCGGGAAATCCGTAGCCGTCACCGTAGTCGTCACCGTAGTCGTCACCGTGACGACTACGACTACGGTCAGGGTGATATCCTAACAACCAATCACCTTCACCAAAATGTTCTTTTCGCGTCCCCCATCGAAATCGGCGAACATGATATGATCATCTTCGTCGAGATCTAGCTGTCCACCACTTAACGAAACACATACTTGTCGCCCAAGTAGCATACTCTTAATATGCGCTGCCGCATCGGTGCGATTTACATTGAAAGTGTACTGGCTATATGGTTTTTCGGGGGCTAATTTGTGTAAACAATCGTCAATGTCTTGTAGTAATTTTTTATCTTCAATATGTATAAATAAACTCGTGCTGTTACTATTCGAATAGCAAAAAACCAAACCGTCTTGTATTTCACTCTCACTAACAACAAATGATACTTGTTGGGTAATGGCAAAATAGTCGCGCGGTTGGTCTGATTTTATCGATACCTTTTTACTATAATGCTTCATATTTTATACCTAAATAAGAATTGACATGAATGTATTTCCAAGTTAATATTACTACTTATACTTTTATTTTGTTTTTTTGTAAGTTTAAGAAATTCTCTACGACTAATAGAGAGTTTCGTTACACATCAATCAATCAACTTATTTATGTAGGATATAAACTATGAATATTAAGAAAAAATTATCTGTTGGTACACTAGCTGTTGGTCTTTCTCTAGCTGGTCTTTCTCTAACTGGTGCTGGCTGTTGTTCTGGTGCTGCTACTGACGATGCTGGTCATACACAAAGTTCTTGTGGTGGTGACAAAGCTGGTGAACATTCTTGTGGTGGTGAAAAAGACGGTGAACACTCTTGCGGTGGCGACAAAGACGGCGACGCTTCTTGCGGCGGCGACAAGTCTGGCGACTCTTCTTGCGGCGGCGACAAGTAATACTCACATCATCAACTAAGCTATACTACTATATTTAGTATATCCTTTTTTTCAAACAGTTTCCAAAAAATCTTTATTTTGGAAACTGTTTTGCAATTTTCCTCCGAGGTTTTATCATGACAAACTACTTTCACACAATCGACAACAAAATCCGTAATATGGGATTTGGCATAGGTTTGCGTCGAAAACATTTCGGCGAAATCTTCGACAACAACGATGGCATTGATGTTTTGGAAATTACTTCGGAAAACTTCATGAAACTGGGTGGTAAAGAACATGATATTTTGGCAAAAGCCAAAGAGCATTTTCCACTAGTTGCCCATGGAGTGAGTATGTCTATAGGTGGGCCAGATCCTTTAAACGAGGAATACTTACAAGAACTCATCAAGTTAGTAAAATTTATTGAAACACCCTATTTTTCCGACCACTTGAGTTACTCTTCCGCTTTCGGCGTAGAGTACCACGATCTTATCCCACTTCCGTTTAGCAAAGAAGCAGTAAATCATGTAGTTCCACGTATTAAACAGGTACAGGATATGGCAGGTTTACCCTTTTTAGTAGAAAATCCCAGCTACTATGTGGAAATGCCAGGAGCGGAAATGTCGGAAATTGATTTTCTTCTTGAAATAGTTGAAAAAGCCGACTGCGGTATACTTCTTGACGTCAACAATGTTTTTGTCAATGCCACAAATCATGGTTACGATCCCAAAAAATATATCGATGCCATTCCTCGTGAAAGAGTTTTGCAATACCACATCGCTGGGCATTTTGACGAAGGTGAATTCATCATAGATACTCATGGAGCTGACATTATCGATGAAGTGTTCAAACTTTACGAATACTCGATAAGACACACCGGTCCCGTGACAACCATTATCGAAAGAGATTTTGAAATTCCGCCATTAGACGATCTTATTGCAGAAAATAAGCTCGTTCGCGCAGCGGGAACACGCGCTCTGGAGGTAGAAGTGTAGAAATGCCCACTTTAGAAGAAACCATGCGCATGATGCACTCACTGTTACGAGGTGAAAAAACACCAGAAGAAATGAAAGAATTTTTTGGCACCAGTGAAAAACGTCTTGAAATATATCAAAGATTTGTTCGCAATCATGTAACAAAAACGCTTGCCAAAAATTTCGTGATGTTGCGACGTTTGGTCAAAAAAGAAATATGGCAAGGTTTACGCGATGAGTACTTCAAAAATTATCCTGCAACCGGATGGCAATTGAACGACACTTCAAAATCATTTGTCGATTTCATCGCCAAAAAAGTGCGCGAAGAAAAAATGTTTGCTGGTGAAGAGTTCTACATTGAATTGGCGCAATTCGAATGGGAAGAAGTGGTCGTGTATTGTAGCGAACTAATAACTCCCAAACCTCACGAAATAGAAACGCCGGTGTTAAATCCTACTTTATCCATCATGGATTTTCGCTATCCAATTGGCACATTTATTTACTACTGGCGCAATAAAAAACGCAAAGATCCATGGATAATAGAAAAAGAGTATTTAAAAGAGCAACCGCAAATGCTTTTTCTTATCCGTCATCCACAAGAACAGCGTGTGTTTTTTCATGTAGCTACTGATCCGTTACTCTTTGCATTCAAAGTCGTGCATGATCAAATAAGTTTGCCCGATGCTATCAAACTTAGCGGACAAACCGAAGACACCGTACGCAAAATATTAGCTGATGCACACCAAGCCGGAATTATTATTTTACCTGAAAATTTTTAGAGAGTTTATCATGTACAAAATCAATTTTTTTCTATTTGGCCTAGTATTTCTCATTTGTAGTTGTAGTAATAATAAAGGCAACGACAGCACTAGTACCAACGGTAACACCCAATCTCTAATAGAACAGGAAAAGTATACCTCCGATCCTACAGGAAATACAGCCATTCCCAAATCGAGTTTTGGTAATGCACGTGTTGCTTTTCTGACAAACAAAAAAATCACGCGTGGCTCTCAAGTTCGTAGCCCAAGGTTTCTAGGAGTTACCGACAACAAGGCACTTAGTACTGTATTGGTTCATAAAAACAATACACGCGATTTGATTCTCGTGAAAGAATACAACGGATACAAGTACGAAGATGTACCGTTATCAGCGTTTCGCTATCAGGCAAAAACCCTGACGCTGACTTTAACGCGCTCAGTGGTAATCGTTGAAGACGAGTTAATGGAGCAAATTTTAAAACTTACCGAAAAAGATCTTAAATTCTACAGTTTTGCCAAACAAGTATCAAAAGACCTTATTACAAACCCGAACTGGCCTGTAGAAGACACCGTTGTTGTTGAAAAAAATGGCGAATACTATGCCCTACAAAAGCCAGAAAAATTAAATCCACAACAACTTACTCCCGAAGGTAAAGCCTATCTAGCACTCAAGTTAAACATCATGAACGCACGCTCCACAGGGCATATCGCTCCCATACTAAACATCAAAAGAGCAAAGAGAAAAAGATGAGAAAATATTTGTTCCTCCTAACGATAATACTGGTATCTTGTGTTACCAACCAAAAACCTCTTCCTCAAGGGGTTCTAGTAGAAACACGTGATTTTTCACAGCCAGTGGAAAACAATGTAGAGGAACAATTAAATCTGCAACAAATCCTGATAGAAGTAGATTCGGACTACCAGCCATTTTATTGGCTGGTAGAAGATATCATTTCCCTCGAATCTCCCAATGTCGAACTGGTAAAAAACGCCAAAACCATCACCACGAAAATCGACCCGGAAAAAGTAAACCTATTTGTCGAAAATATAGAAAGTCGTCTTGACCGCTACGGAGATATTAAGACCGATGCCAACAGAATAGTCGTCCGTCCACGCAAACTACCCAAGTACAACTATACTTTGCTACAATTCACCAATTCACCTTCGGAACAAGACTTCACCAAAGTACTTAGCTTATGTCGACGTAATAAGTGGCGTATCATAAGCGAATGGGAACTTGAGAAGGGAGC
The DNA here is from genome assembly GCF_009002475.1 of Candidatus Uabimicrobium amorphum. Lineage (GTDB taxonomy): Bacteria > Planctomycetota > Uabimicrobiia > Uabimicrobiales > Uabimicrobiaceae > Uabimicrobium > Uabimicrobium amorphum. The sequence goes on along the minus strand of NZ_AP019860.1, from coordinate 5,436,305 downwards.
TGCTATTGCGATTTGGAGCAAAAACAAAACAAAAGCCATCGCCAAAGCGATAAAAAAACCACTACCACAGTGGAGTGTCGCAATAGAAAAACACAAAATAGTTCTCCTTGCCAAAGGAACCACTATTTTATTTAAAATAGATGACCGTAGCTTGTGGCGCGAAATTAAACTATCCCTAACCACACGCTTTAACGACATGGACATTGATTATCGCGATAGTAACAATACCATGAATATTCTTTCGCGAAATTGGCAAGGTTCCATAACCAAACTCATCAAGAAAATCCTCAAAGAAGATGAGCTACATCACATCATTAAATTATCACTAGATAAGAACACCAAAACCATCACCATTACCAAAAAGTAATCACACTATGAATCTTTACGATAAAGTGCTCTGTTTACCCATTCCTATGCCATCACTCAAAATAAAAACATTTGAAAAACAAAAAGGAAACACATATAATAAAAATAATGTTTTAGTAAGGCATATATACAGATTGCACATCTAAAGAAAGCTAACCATGTCCGATGAAAAACATACACTACAAAAAAAAATTGAGCAGTATGTAATACAAGAGATTACACGTTTGCTTCCCCAAGAAACATCACATATGGACTGGAATGTCAATATCTCCGAGATGGGGATAAAAAAAAGACTGTTGGCCAAAGCTATTGAAAATCAAGCCAATATACAACTTTCTCCCACTATATTTTTTCAATGCGAAACAATTGCTGAACTTTCCGCGTTTCTGTACCGTGAGCACAAAAATAATTTTTCCAGTTTTCTAGTAGACCAAGTAGACAATCTTACAAATATTGGTGTAGTTTCCAAAGAGGAGCAAACAATCTCAGAGGTGGCTGTAGATAAAGACATTGCGATTATTGGAATGTCAGGGAAATTCCCCATGGCCAAAAATATACAACAATTCTGGGATAACATCATCACACAATGTGATGTTATTCGTGAAGTGCCAAAAAGTCGCTGGGATATAGATCAGTGGTTTTCCCCACAAAAATTACCCAATAAGATGTATTGTAAATGGGGCGGATTTATAGATGATGTCGACAAATTCGATCCCCTGTTTTTCGGAATTTCTCCCAAAGAAGCGGTGTGGATGGACCCGCAATTGCGTATATTACTGGAAACGATATACGCATCGATAGAAGATGCAGGATATGCAAAAAAAATTCGTGGAAGTAACACCGGAGTCTATGTCGGAACATTTAGTCGCGATTACTGGGATGAAATTGCACGCCGTAATATCGCTATAAACTCCTCGTATGAATATACAAGTAGTATGAACTATATGCTATCTGGTCGTGTGTCGCATATCTTCGATCTCCAGGGGCCATGCATGCCAGTAGACAATGCCTGTGCTTCTTCTTTAGGTGCTATTTATTTAGCCGTACAAGATCTAAGACGTGGTAAATGTTCTTTGGCTTTTGTTGCCGCAACAAATCTCATTCTCAGTCCTTTGCGTTATAATGCTTACTGTCAAATGGGAGCTTACTCTGCCAGTGGACGCTGTCATACTTTTAGCGACGTGGCAGATGGCTATGTTCCCGGTGAAGGTGTTGCGGCATTACTGTTAAAACCTCTCGCCAACGCCGTGCGTGACCGTGACAATATTCATGCGATTATTAAAGGTGTTGCCATCAATCATACGGGAAAATCACAGAGTATATTTGCACCGCGTCCTAAACTTCAAACAAACGTCATTGTAGAAGCATGGCAAGATGCGCAGCTTTCTTTTAAAGACGCTAGTTTTATAGAAGCCCATGGTACTGGAACAAAACTCGGAGACCCTATCGAAATCCAAGCATTGACACAATCTTTTACACAACAAACAAGTAGCAAACAATTTTGCCATATCGGTTCGATTAAATCACAAATAGGACATCTCGAAGCCGCCGCAGGGCTGGCAGGAGTCATAAAAGTAGTGTTATCAATGCAACATAAAAAAATCCCGGTAATGTATGGTTATCGTAACCCCAATCCTCTCCTTCAAATGGAACAGACTCCTTTTCTCATAAACCGCGAAGTGATTCATTGGGAAAGCGAAAGGCGTATAGCGGGCGTTAGTTCTTTTGGTATTACCGGGAACAATTCACATGCTGTTATAGAAGAATATGAAAAATTCCCCATACAACTGGCAGAGGCATATCCCACGATCTTTATACTGTCGGCAAAAAATGAACAGCAACTCGAAGAGTACGTATTTAGCTGGCGCACATATATTCAGAAAAACAAAATAACACATTTTCCTAGTGCCTTATATTCTTTACAAATCGGTCGCGAAGAAATGGACTTTCGTTTGGCAATTGTCGCCAGCAATGTCCAACAATTACAAAAACGATTACAACACTATCCTCAACAGCACCAAGATATTTTCTACGGTAAAATTCAACAACGCGACATTATGCCAAACAATACACCACAAAAATCACTACATGAAATCGCAAAGTCTTGGGTGCAAGGGCACAACATAGACTGGCAATCTCTGTATCCCGAGCAAAAACCATGGAAAATTTCTCTACCCACGTACCCATTTGCACGCAACAGTTATTGGATTCCCAAGAACAATGAGGTGTCTTCTGACACGAATATGCTCCTCGCAGGTTTTCCCAGTAAACGTTTGCCAGCCTATCCTCATTTACCACAACATTACGTCTGGGAAGTACAAATCTCGGCAAAAGAAGAGTTTATCCATCAACAGAAAATGCAAAAAAATATATTTGTCTCCGCTGGTGTCTATATAGAAATAATTACTGCCGCGGCACGACAGATTCACCAAAAATCCATTGATATACAAAATATGCGATACGACAAAATATTATTTTTATCAAAAAATGAAAACAAAACACTACAAGCTGTTCTTCACGAAACTTCATTTTCTATATATAGTATTGATAACGACGATTGGCAACTGCATGCACACGGTCAAATTTCATTAGGGGAAGAAAATGGAATTTAGTATCATATTCTTTTCGCGTGGAGAAAACCCTCAAGCACAAAATATCTACGACTTCACCATACAAGTTTCTCAGTTCGCCGATGCCAACGAATTTTCGGGAATATGGGTACCCGAACGTCATTTTCAACCGTTAGGTTGCATTTACCCCAACCCCGCGGTAATGTGTGCCGCACTCGCACAAAATACCCAAAATATACGTCTACGCTCAGGTAGTGTGGTTGTTGCTCTACACAATCCGCTACGCATAGCCGAAGAGTGGGCAATGGTTGACTGCCTATCTCAAGGTCGCGCAGAAATATCAGCTGCTTTTGGTTGGCATCCAAATGATTTTAGCTTTTATCCGGAAAAATACCCTAACCGCCACGAAGAAACATTCCGAGGTTTGGCAAAAGTACAAAAACTGTGGCGTGGTGAATCGATCACGGTAAAAAATGGTCAAGGAGACAACATTGACGTTCGTACCTATCCTACTCCTGTGCAAAAAGAATTGCCCATATGGATCACAGCTGCCAAAAATCCCCAGACATTCCGCCGCGCTGGTGAAATAGGTGCCCACGTTCTTACTCACATGTTGGCCTTATCTGTGGACGAGATGGCAAAAAACATTGCTTTATACCGCCAAGCCTTACAAAAAAACGGCCATGATGTCGCAAAAAGTAAAGTTGCCGTACTTCTACCAGCGTTTATCGCTACAGAAGAAAAAGTACAGAGAGTGGCACGTAAACCTTTGTGTGATTATATCAAAGGTAATATGGGTTTTATTGCCGATTTAGCGATTACTCGTGGACAATCTTTTGACATAGATAAAATGTCTCCCGCACAGCAAGATGAGTGGATGGAAATCATATACGAACGAATCTCCCAAGAACGCGCGTTATTTGGACCTGCGCAAAAATGCATGCAATTTTTGCAGCAACTATGCGACATCGGCGTAAATGAAATTGCATGTCAGGTAGACTTTGGCTTAGATTTAAACACTGTTCTGGAAAATTTGCCATGGCTAAATGAATTGCGTATCTCCGCGAAAAATTTGCATCCAAACTTGCAGACACCGTCACAAAAAACTATCAATGTACAAGATGATTCACCATCATTCGACTCACAAAAAATCAAAGACGGTTGTCTCCATTCCATCAGCCATGAAGAATTCTACCACAAAATGGGCACATCAAATATCACTCATGGTACGAGTATTCGAGGAATTCAATCCGTTTACTACAATGAGAGTGAACTCATTGCCGATGTAAATTTATCACAAGCACAAGACGCCCTACTTAACACCGTATTATGGGAAAACTGTTTTGTCAGTTTACTTGCCGTTGTGGAAGATAACACGCATATATTTCCACGCGGTGTGCAAAAAATAGAAAAGGTATCCGCACTACAAAACTCGTTGTGGTGTCATGGGGTATATATAAAAAAATCGAATAGTTTGCATATGGATATGCATGTGTACGACAAACAGCACAAGCTCATCGCCACAATAAAAAAATTGCAAGTAGATCTAATCAAAACAAGTGACTCTGTAGAAAAAACGGATCCTGTACATTCACAGCTTCTCGCTCAAATGAACCATGCGCCAGACCAAAATAGTTTTCTTTGTAAATATTTACAGGCAAAAATTGCAACAACAATTGAACTAGATACACAACAAGTAGAAGTACAAACACCGTTAACCGACTTTGGTGTCGACTCTATTATTGCCATCGAACTTTGCAACCACATCGAAGCAGAACTGGGCGTACATGTAACCTTGGTGCAGATTCTACGAGGGATTACCATTGAACAACTCAGTAACTACATTCTATCTTCCTCAAGCAAGAGTGATGACGAAGAAATGGAAGATATTGTCATTTAGACGGGATTTTTCATGATGAAATTAGATGATCTTTTGTCTTATTTACAAAGACACAACATTCAGTTATCTACCAAAGGACAAAAAATACATGTACGTGCTCCCAAAAACACCATCACACCACAAATTTCACAAGCGATAGCACAGCATCGCAGTGAATTGTTAATGCATTTACATCAACAACAACTGCACAAAAGTTCGCGGCGAAATCCTCTGCAAAAAATTACATCATCACAAAAGATACCTCTTTCACTAAATCAACAGCGCTTGTGGCTAATACATCAAATTTACCAAGAAAAAGACCCCTATAACGTACCCCAGGCTCTTGAAATTTTTGGTCATCTCAATACAATGATCCTGGAAAAAAGTTTAACACACATTGTACTGCGCCATGAAATTTTGCGTACGGTTTTTTACGAGGACGAAGGAATCCCCTACCAAAAAATCTTAGCCCCCTACGAGGTAACACTACCGTGTACTTCGATCTCGCAAGAAATTTCCCATAATGAAAAAATAGAAAAAATCACTCATGAAGAATCATATACGAACTTCGATCTCGAAAAAGGTATGGTTCGTTTTCGCCTTTTACAATTAGATAAACAACATCACGTGTTATTTATCGTTCTACATCATTGTATCTGCGACGGTTCCTCTTTTACCATTTTACAAAGAGAACTCATCAAATGCTACGACGCTTACATGAACAGACATCAACCACAACTGAGCAATTTACCTATACAATATAGCGATTTTGCTCTGTGGCAAAGAAAATGGATTGATGACGAGACAGTAAAATTACTCCTAGATTACTGGAAAACGAAATTACAGGGGCTACAGCCTCTACCTCTAGTGACAGACTATTTACGACCTTCGCAGCCTACATTTAAAGGTAATAGCATTCATTTTAATGTAAAAGCACAGCTTCTAACAAAATTCAAAACACTACTACGCGAACACAACTGCACCTTGTTCATGGGGCTACTTGCCATATACAAAATCTTGCTATCGCGTTATTCTAGAGAACAAGATATTGTGGTAGGGTTTCCCATTGCATGTCGCAATCACCCTGCACTACAAAATCTCATTGGCTTTGTGGTCAACACCGTTGCGTTACACACAAAATTAAATGATGAATATAATTTTGGTGAAGTATTACAAGTTATTCGCCAAGGGTGTTTGGAAACCCAAGCATACCAAGATATGCCTTTTGAAAAACTTGTCGAAAATCTCAGTATAGACCGCGACCCCAGTCGTTTTGCTATTTTCCAAAATTCCTTTGCTCTACAGCAAAATTGGTTAACAAAAACACATATTTCAGATATTACCTTTCAACCGCTGCGTTTAAAACGTCTCCGCTCGCGATTCGACTTCCACTTAATGTTTGAAGAAGTAGATGAGCAATTGCTAGGCTGTTGGGAGTATAGCGTTGATCTATTTGAACAGGCAACCATTGAGAGAATGGCCACTCATTTTGTACAGTTATTGCAAAGTGCGGTAGAATCACCACAACACCCCATCGCACACTTGGATATGCTAACCTCTGAGGAGAAACAACGATTACTTGTAGAGTTTAACGATACGCAACACAATTTTCCAAAGAATACCGTACATGGACTCTTTGAAACCCAGGCACGCAAAACGCCTAAAAATGTAGCTCTTGTATGCAAGAACAAACAAATCACGTACCGCGAACTTGATGAAAAAGCTAGTCAACTTGCGTATATATTGGCGCAAAAACACCGTCCAATTATCGCCATCATCGTCGAACGTTCTATCGAAATGGTCATAGGTATTCTTGCCATTTTGAAATCAGGTGCTGCTTATCTACCAATAGATCCCAATTATCCGCAACAGCGTATTGATTACATGCTACAAGATGCCAATATCGATGTTTTGTTAACTTCAAAAAATGTAAAGGCAATACAGGCAAATACTGTCATTTATGTGGACGACAACCAAATATCACAAGAAAAACTAACAGAGTCATCCGTCTCGCCATACAACCTTTTCAACATAGTTTATACATCGGGAAGCACCGGTAAGCCAAAAGGAATTCAAGTCAAGCACAACTCTGTCGCCAACCTCCTATTACATTTTCAACGTCAAATGGGAATAACCACACAAGATACTCTACTAAGTGTTACAACTGTATGCTTTGACATATCTGTTTTAGAAATATTTCTACCACTCATCTCAGGCGCAAAAAACATCATCGCCACCACAGAGGAAGTGACAAATGTCTCCACTTTAAAACAGAAAGCGTCTTCTGTAACCATCATGCAAGCAACCCCCTCTTTATGGACTTCACTCCTAGATGATGGATGGAAAGGCAATTCGCATTTAAAAATACTTTGTGGCGGAGAAGAATTGAACCAAAACTTAGCCAGTGAATTACTACAAAAATGTAGAGCCCTTTGGAATGTCTACGGCCCCACAGAAACTACTATTTGGTCCACATCCTGCCGTGTAAAATCATCACAGATCGTAACCATAGGTAAACCAATTGCCAATACTCAACTGTACGTTATGCAAAAAAATCGTTTATGTGCGATTGGTGTCCCCGGTGAATTGTGTATTTCGGGATGGGGGGTAGCACAAGGATACCTTAATCGTCCGCAGTTAACTCAAAATAAATTTGTCGATAACCCTTACCAAGCTGGTCGCAAAATGTATAAAACCGGTGACTTAGTGCGCTGGTTGCCAAATGGAGAAATCCAGTTTCTCGGACGTATAGATGATCAGATCAAAGTACGTGGTTTTCGTATGGAACCAGGCGAGGTGGAGACAACGTTGCGCCAACACCCCGATATAACTCATGCACTTGTGGTTGCCCAAAAAGACCAACACCACCATCAAATATTGGTCGCATATATTGTCGCCCCACAAAGTACCTCTTCGCAGTTACGCTTATGGTTACAAAGCAAATTACCACAGTACATGATACCCACTCATTTCGTCGTTTTGGATAAATTTCCCTTAACGCCTAATAACAAAATAGATAGACAAGCTCTTCCCCAGAATTTTATCACTACAGCCAAAACTTATGTTCTTCCCAAAAATCCTATGGAAGAACAAATACACAAAATTTGGCAAAAGGTACTCAAAATAAACAATATCAGCACAAATGATAATTTTTTTGAACTAGGTGGGCATTCACTGCTTGCGATACGCATGATTAGTCAAGTACGCGAAACATTTCAACAAGATATACCACTACAAAGTATCTTTTTAGCACCAACAATACAGAGATTTGCGCAGCTACTGGAAACAAGTACGGAGAAACTAACTCCAATAGTTGCGCTAGCAAAAGACAAATATCCGCTATCTGCGGCGCAAAAACGCCTGTGGTTTTTGTATCTACTTGAGCCACAAAGTACATTTTACAATATGTCACGTATAGTTGATCTCAAAGGTGAAGTCGATATTCCACTTATGGAAAAGGCCATTACTCTCCTTGGAGAGAGACAACATGCATTAAAGACATATTTAGAAGAAAGTAACGATGGAGAAGTATGGCAAAAGATTTCATCGCAGAAAATCCCATTAGATGTCGCTAATTTAGCAGATAAAACAAATACAGAAGAGCAAATAAAACACGAAGTAGAGAAAGAGAAAAACCCCTTTGTTCTCACCAAATTTCCACTAGTACGTTTTAAACTGATCTGCTGTGGCAAAAAACGTTTTGTGTTGTGTATCACCATGCATCATATCATCAGCGACCACTGGTCCATGGGCGTTTTGTGGAAAGAACTAACCGAAATATACAATGCACTGCAGGAGACAAGAACACCTCAACTACAAATACTACAAGTGCAATACGGCGACTTCTGTGTATGGCAACGACAGCAAAATGCCATTGCGAAACAACGAGATTACTGGCAAAAACAATTTGCCACAAAACCAACTGTATTAGACCTCCCCACAGACTATCCACGCCCAGCACAACAAAATTATCGCGGCGAACGTTGCAATCTAGTTGTCGATGAAAATTTAAAACGCAAACTCGATATACTGAGTCACCAAAATGATAGTACGCTATTTATGGTATTGCTAACGGCTTTTAATATATTGCTACATCGTTACAGTGGTCAGGAGGACATCACCATTGGCTTTCCAATTGCCAATCGCCATCATGGAAAAATAGAAAACAACATCGGATTTTTTATTAACACCTTGGCCCTGCGAACAGACTTGAGTGGCGATCCTAGTTTCGAGGAGTTGCTACGACGCGTAAAAGAAGTGTGCTTAGGGGCCTATGCGCACCAAGAATATCCTTTTGAGCAACTAGTAGAAGATGTAAATCCAGTACGGGACATGAGCCGCAATCCCATTTTTCAAGTGATGGTTAATATGCTAGATGACGCGAAACTAAGCGGTTCAGAATTTATTGGCTTACAAACAAGCAACTACAAGCGTAAAATGGATACCACAAAATTCGACTTGACACTCTACATAAGGCAACAAGATGCGCTACAAATTACTTTTCGCTATAGCCGCGACTTGTTTTCACTTGCCACGATAGAACGAATGACCAGACATTTTTTGCAACTACTAAACAGTATTGTACGCCATCCGCAACAAAAAATAGCACAGCTTCAGATTTTTGGGCAATACGAACAACAACAGTATCAAAAAAATCGAGCGCAACAACTACTCTCCGTCCCGGAGACAAAAGAGTTCATTACGTTTGCCAAAAAACAGATCCAACAGTCCATTTTTCAACGCTATACACAAAAAGTAAATCAACACGGTAGCCACCATGCCGTATTTTCAAACCATGAGTACCACACGTATCAAGAAATCTACGCATTATCGTGTCACCTAGCTTTACAACTACAACAATGTCTCGGCGAAAATACAGCGCAAGTCGCATTACTATTTTCCCATAATTTATCCATGATCGCAGCAATACTGGGTGTCGTTGCCGCGGGGAAAACATATGTTCCCCTGGAGCCTGTTTTTAGCCAACGTCAGCAATTTATTGTGGAGGATGCTAATGTTCGCGCCATTGTCACCGAAACGAACCATTTGCCGCAAGCACAGTTGTTGGCAAACAACGATACCGTCGTCTTCAATTTCGACAATCTCACGATACAAGACAACAACGTCACGATCAACCACAAAGTATCCCCAGACCATATTGCCTATCTTCTATACACTTCTGGTTCTACAGGCACTCCCAAAGGTGTTGTGCAAAATCATCGTAATATTTTACACTTCATCCGCAACTATACCAATAACTTGAAAATAACACATACGGATCGCTTGTTGATGGTCGCAGGTTATCATTTTGATGCCTCTATTATGGATATTTTTGCCGCTCTTCTCAATGGTGCTACTCTATATCTTTTCGATTTACGTAATGACAGCATTGAAGATCTAGCGACATGGATTATAGACAATAAAATTACTATTTACCACTCAACGCCAACGATATACCGTCACTTTGTCAAAACCATCCAAGAACACCAACATTTTCCTGATCTGCGCTTCGTTGTTCTCGGAGGAGAAGAAGTTCGTAAAGAAGATGTCGATTCCTACAAAAAACATTTTGAGGAACATTGTATTTTTGTCAACGGCTTGGGACCAACAGAATCGACGGTTACTTTGCAAAATTTCATTTATCATCACACACCAATCCCCCAAAACACTGTGGCAGTAGGCTATCCCGTTGAAGACACGGATATTGTACTTCTCGATGCACAACAGCGCCCCACTGAATTGTATGGAGAAATTGCCATCAAAAGTCCACACGTCGCTTTGGAGTATTGGCGGCGTCCGCAACTCAATGCCCAAACTTTTCTGAATAATTCGCCAAACAAAGAAAAACGCACATATCGTACCGGAGATATGGGCTACATGCGCGCCGATGGGCAAATTATGTTCATGGGTAGAAAAGATTCACAAGTTAAAATTCGCGGTATTCGCGTCGAGCTAGGCGAAATAGAAATAACAATTAGAGAACACCCAAAAGTTGTTGAAACTGCGGTAGTACATTATCAACATAACGCTAAATCCTTTCTTGTCAGCTATGTTGTCACCAATACATCACTGTGTGTGGACGAGATCAAAAACTTTGTCCGAGAAAAACTCCCTTCATACATGGTTCCTTCGCATTTTGTTCTCCGTGAAGCATTGCCCTTAAACGCCAGTGGCAAAATAGATAAGAAGGCTTTGGCGGAAATAGAAAACTTCGACTTCACAGCAACAAAATCCGCTGCACCACGCAACGATATAGAAAAAAAACTTTGTGACATTTGGCAAGATATTTTACAAGTAAAAAATATTGGGATTCACGATGACTTCTTTGCTCTTGGCGGACACTCTCTACTCGCCGTACACGCCGTAAGTCAAATGCGCCCGCTTTTTGGCTTTGCAAGTGATGATCATGAAAAACTCCCCTTGTCGGTCCTACTCACTCATCCAACAATCCATGATTTCGTCACTATCGTCCCTCAAATTCATACAACATTGCAGCAATCCATCATTCCGATGAATGCAAAGTTACGTGGACACGGTATATTTCTCGTTCATGCGGCAAACGTCGACCCCATTTGTTACCAACATTTATCTCACTGTCTCGACGGGAAAAAAACGGCATATGCCATACGTACTCATGATTTACCCGCAGATACATCTATTGAGGACACCGCTCGTTACCACTGTGAGAAAATAAAAACTATTCAAGCGCATGGCCCGTACGTTATCGGTGGAATGTGCCTTGGTGGAATAGTTGCTTTTGAACTCGCAAGACAACTACAACAACGTGGAGATGCCGTGAAACTCGTCTTTATGATGGATACCATCAATATCCCTGGGATGGAAAACTACAAGTCGCAACAATTGCACCAAGACAAAAAGCGCCGTAAAAAAAAGCGCTTGCAAAAACTAGTAAAATTTTGGCAACATGTATGCTCGGGCGACATGCATTTCGTTGCGCAAAAAATCAAAAAAATAATGTGTGGCCTCAGTATAAAGCGTAAGATAAAAAAACTTACTGATCCGCGCACCAAACTACGCAAAAAAATGCGTGCACAACTACGCACCATACGAGATCGATACAAACCACAACCTTACAATGGTGTACTGGTGTACATACGTTCGGAAAAACAGCAGGGTGATTACGCAGAAAAACGTTTACGACAAGTCGCCCCAAATGTTAAGGTACACAAACTTCCGGGAACAATCCACAGCGACGTAACACGCTCATATTTTGCAGAAAAAACTAGTGAAATTGTTCAAGATTATCTAGGGCGTGTCATCGATTAAACAAACTTTAATTGATGACACGCCCCAAATCAAAACGGTAAATACTATGGATGTAAATACATTAACAAAACGCTACATACATAAAAGACATGATACGCTATACGAAATAAAAAGTTATGTAGAGCAAAGCAAGGATTTCATTTCTCTTGTAGAAGCGTTAGACAACAAAGACGTGTTTATTCGCGAGGGAATTGTGAGTATTTTAGTACAATGGGGGCCAGACATCGCCTTTGTACAAAAAATTATGCAAAATCCACACAGTTTCTTGCTCAAGTATTTCCGTGCTTTACTCGAAAAACAACAGTGGTGTTCTTTACAATTGGATGTAAAAACGACGCTTTACAAACTACAGACTGCCACAAAAAACTATACCCACCGTGCTATTTTGCGTCATACACTAATGCGCAAAACACCTTGCACGTCGCAAATACAAAAAGACATAGAACAAAGTATTCTTGCATGTTTAGAAAACTCCCCCAATCACTTTATCAACAACTTTTTAAAAAAACACATGAACAATACGTCGAGCACTCCGCAAACAAACCTACAGATATACACACATGTAAAGTGGTGCGCGGAACAATTACAGCTACTTATTCCACGCGGCGAATGGTCTTTACGGGAATTAATTGCGGCGTGTGCAGAAAAACAACCAGACTCTTTTCGCGGTGCTATTGTCGTATCATTAGAATACACGACCATTTTGCATATTGACACGCACGATGAAGTTCCCCTTGTTATTTTCACCAATCTTTCTCCACAAATGAAAGAGCTGTGTTTGTTTGCTTCGGTATATACCACCTGGCAAGAACTCATATGCGACTACAGATACGCTGATTTTTGCCATCATAAATTTTCGCTAGAAGAAAAGTGTGAGTTCATAGGACTATCGTCTCGCGAAGCCATTTCTTTAAGAGAATCTGTAGAGAAAGCGAAAACTATTTTAGAAAGCGACATCCTTGATACAGAGATTGTCCTCGAAGCGGAAGAATTAGATAGCGAGGAGTTGGCGTCCTTCATGGCAATCGAAGAACGCGACGAAGTAGCATTCGAGGTCGAGAAACTAGATGACGACGAGTTGAAATCCATCATAGATAGCAAACTAATCATAGAAGCAGAAGAGCCAAAGCGCGATGATCTAGAAGCGCAAGACCCATTTACAGATGTATTTCTAGACAAAGACATAGAAACGCAAGACCCCTTCGCAGGTGCATCTCTCAGCAAAGACAGTTTGTTTGACTTTGAAGAGCAGCCTCCCATATTCGATTTTTCACAGGCAGAAGGTCCGAGCATAGATATTCCCGCGGACGATATGGATGTTGATCACGCCAAAAACGCCTTTACCCAAGAATGGGACTGGGAGCAAATAAACACAGAGCAGTCTTTCGAAAATAAAACGGACTTGGAAACGGACTATTTTTCCCCACCACCAGGGCCTGATGAAACTTTTGAAATTCAACCTCCCTCTTCAAAAATTACTTTTCCAGCGACACCTACCTCAAGGCGCTCTAAGGAAAAGCCTTTTCCCACACTTGGAGCCATGCCTCCCACAGAACATCGACCTTTTGACACAACTTTACCAACGCCTCCAAGTAAAACTAGAAAAAAAGTGGCCACATCTAAAATCACAAGTTTAAAAATTAAGCGACGTACTTCCGGCCGTAAATCTAGACAGAAAATCTTACACACTTGGATCGCAAAGCAAAAGAGCAAGGCGCAGAAAAACGACGTTCCCATTTTCGAGGTATTTCTCAGCGAACAAGCGGGAATACCCGGGGTCACCGAACGCATATTTGCCAAATCGAAAATGTTAATGAAAACTGTACAACTTACCATAGGTCTGCGCTTTCTGTTGCTAGCTTACGCGATGGATAACATGGTGCAATGGATCGCCAACTATGTAACGCAAATATTCAGTACATGGCGTACCATGCGCTCTATCCGTAGAAAAATACTCCGTACAAAAGCCGGAACCGAAGTCAGCGACTTGTGTAATGAAATCGAAAAAGCACGCCACGAAATTTGCCAGTTGTTTCTGTGGAACCAACCACAAAGTGAACTCTGTGAGAATTTTCCTTTGAAATACTTAATCGAGCTACGCGAAAGGTTGGATTGCATGAAACGCGATCTTAATTTTCTCAATAGGAAAGAGACCATGCAATTTGCCCAAAAAACATGGAAGGATTTTTTATGGAGTTTTTTACCTAATCCACTCGAATTTATCGCCATGTGGAAAGATTGGTGGATCATCACTTTTCATATGAAATATTGCCACAGCGAGCTACAAACAATGTATCTTGACTTCCTACTTGCCTATCGCCGTACAGTACGCCTACTAGACAATAAAGTCGACGGCGTTGCCATACAACTTTGCGAAAAAAACATCATAGAGCAATATGGCGTCAAAAATCATCATTACGCAGATCTCGATCAGAGTATCATTGCCTGCCGCCAAAATCTACAACGTCTAATTCAAATGTTGGTAAAACCACGCTTGCAGCTAACTCCACAAGAAATACTGCGCACCTGTCAACAAATGCATAAAACAAAAATGCCGCACCCATACCATCTTCTAGAGCTTGAGCGCTTGGTAATGAAAGAAGTAAAACGCTATTACAAGACAAATAAAATGAACATGCCCTTACAAGAGAAGCAGCTATTTATGCGTAGCCAAAAAGACTTTTGGCTACGCTATCAACTGCAAAAAAAGCTACGCTATCAATTTCAAATATAGAACGACCGCTTTATCTTCTAAATCTATTATGGTATTGTAGAAAAATCGTAATCACACAAAGTCCGTTATTTAAGCAATCAAATATAGAAAGAATATTATGATAGGAATAACGATACTCATTGTTTCTCTTGCTCTGGGTGTTACCATTGCTTTTGTCTTTAATTCCATAAAAAAAACCTGGCTACTCGTACCAGTAGACATCATCAACCCCCTGCCGCCAAAAGATCAGTTAGCGCGCTTTCGTTTTACACAACTCTCAAAACTCTACGACTACACCACATATCGCCCGAAACTGCTCATGGCTCTTATTTTATTTGTACTTGCGGCATTTCTTCTGCAAATTTTTCTTTATTCTCATAGTTCCTGGCAAGATTTTCTACAAAATATGTGTATTGTGCTCACCATCGCGTTGTTCATTGCACAAACCAATACTTTTGTTGCGATGGCTATTTTTTTTGTGGGCGGCTTTTGGGTTGGACAATGGTTACAATGGAGCTATTTCACCACAGGAATCATCGTGGGGTTTGTTCCGATGGCAGCGGCGAGTTTGATCTTGTTTCGCAACTACGCGGGAATGGTAAAAACCAACGAACTGGAATTGCAACATTCCACAACAAAAGATGGACAAAAGATATCTACCTTAGGTAAGATTTATCGCAAAGGTTATGGAGTCTTCCTTGCGTTAATGCCCATTATGGTAGGTTATGAAGTCTATCAACTGTGGTCGCCATCCACAACTGCGCAAACGAGCAATTATGCCTTTGCTATCTTTTCACTTGGTATTGGTCTAAATATTGCCCTATTTACCGTTCCGATGTTTCGCGAAATGGTGGAAAAAGCTACTTTAAACGAAGCCTCTCATTTTACCGAAGCCGTAGAAGTCTTCTATCGCCAACAAGACTCCGAGAGACAACCTATTGAAAAATTTGAAATCAGTCCTGTGGCTCTCAAACTCACATCAGAAAAAAGAATAAAAGAACATTTTGACTCGACAGGAAAATGGCTGGCATTTCAACAAGGACAGATTTTTACGATTTACGCCGTTACTCTATATTTGCTTGGAAAAACATTTTTGCAAATGCTAGACAAATCTGCGCAAATGGGGCTAACAGGTGATTTCACAATATTTTCTTATCTTACCTTACACGATACCATTCATTTGCTCAGTGGATTTTGCTGGATCACCAGTTTTGTATTTTTAGTTGGTATACTAGGCTACTGGGCGAAACGCTTTAATGACAAAAATGGTGAGGAAGAAGAGGTCACTGACACCAATACCGAAATTCTTTGGCAAATACACGGTAACACCCAAGCAGAGCTGCTGTGCTACCCAAAAAAATCAATGCCTGCCTTAGAAATCATTTCCGAATAATCTGAAGGTTATGACAATTGTAGCTGTGACTACGGCCAAGTCAACTAGGTATTTTCACGGTGGTCACAACTACGATGAAGTCTCAAACTAAATCCTTCAGATCTTGCGCTTGTGGTGGAAGGCTTCCATGATTTAACCATTTGTTTATTGCAACGGCAGTTGCATCAACGGAAGCAAAACGCCCAAGCGCTATTTCACTATCATCTTTACTAAAATAGATGCCATAAAGATTCTCTTCCTCTTCGTAAATTTCCAACCCACAACGATAATTATTTTTTGCGGCCTGCACGCGACTCCACTGATTTTGTTGTACATGTTCCATACGCACATCGCTATGAAGTTTTTCCAACGCCTTGTTCAGTGGAGATATGAAAAATTGGCGAATGGTTCCGACAAAAGGTGCTGGTTGTGCCAGACGCTCTAAATGCTCTGACAAAAAATTGCATATCACCTCGTAATTACCGCAAATACTATACTCTCCACAATGCGCAAAGCAACCTTCTTGCGTAGGAAACAACACTGGTAAACCTTCTGTCATAAACGGATAATGTGAACAACGCGAAAAGCAAAGCCTATTAAGACTGGTGAAAGAGAAAAAACATTTTATCTCTGGACGTACGACAATTTCTTCCAAAATAGGCAAGTAGTATTCCAAAACTTCATCGCCACTTCGTGCTTGTTGTAAAACGTTTTGCCAATGCCAATCCGAATAATCTCCGCGTTCAAAAACCCTAGCGAAATCACGTATTTGTAGTTGCGGAAATTTCTGTTGTAGTTTATCCAACGTTATTTGTTGATCTGTCCACAGATAAACACTAGTTTCTATATCTTCTATTGTAGAGTCTTGTGAAGCAAGCAAAGTCGCATTTATGAAAAACGAGCAGCGAATCGTATTGCTAGGGGTAGTACAAATCCGGCAAGAATAACGCTGCGCGTATACCCACAGTTCAACGCCCACATCTCCTGTATACGAAGGTTCAAAGCAAGTTCTCCATTTAGAACCCCGTCGCTTTTGACTAGCATCGATTTGCTTTCCCAACGCCTTTAATGTCCGAGTATTCTTGTCGATAAAGTCAAATTTTTCGTACAATTTTTCGCGACTTTCGCACGCGATAATCCACCCACGAATGCATCCATAAATGGAATTGTAATCATATGTCCGCCCCTCGCATATGCGGTCGTCGTTATCATGAAATGAGATCAAATACTCCACTCCACGATGCGTTATCTGAGGCGTGTCGTTCGTGCTACCTCGTAAATGCGCATTGCCACGCATGCCAAGCCATAAACCGTCCATATTGTCGTAATACATACAATGTATACGACAACGACGATTTTTGTATTGTGCCTCCACATGCCAATGTACACCTGCCCCTTCGATAGCGACTTCCACACAAGTTTCACATTGCGACTTTAAAAATTCATATAGATCTCTTGCGATTTGCTCTTCTTTGCGCATGCTCCCTCCATATTTTTTATTCTAAAAAACTTACCTTTATCAACTTTCACTGAGGTACATAAAAATCCACAAACACACATATATAGATTTATCATACTATCTCGCACATATTTTTGGTAACATTGATACATATATTTTCACATTCAAAACTATATAGGAGGTCACGATGAAACTCTATTTCTTTCTATGGTTGGTAATCATAGGTGTCGCATATGCACAACCCTACGGAATAGAATCGCGTACGGCGAATGAGGCCATTCTCATCAACGATATCCCGCAAAAAAATCCTGGTGCCTTACAATTAAAGCAAGTTTTCAACTCGGCAACGTTTACGCAGCCTGTATTTATGACAGAAGACCACAATGGTCGCATTTATGTCGTCGAAAAAAAAGGACGTATTGTATATTTGTCCAAAGAGGACAACTTTGCCAAGGCCAAAGTTTTTTTAGACATCACCAGTAAAGTACGCAGCCGAGGGGAACAGGGTCTATTGAGTATGGCTTTAGATCCGAATTACCAAAACAACGGCAAATTTTACGTGTACTACTCGTGGATAAAACACAATCCAGGTACATCGCGCGTTTCGCGCTTTACGGCACAACAAAACAGTGCCAGTCCTGCCAGTGAAGAAGTCATCATTGAAATACCACAGCCATACAGTAATCACAACGGTGGTATGATCGCTTTTGGACCTGATAACCTACTCTATATTGGTTTGGGAGATGGAGGTTCGGGAGGTGATCCACTGAACAGCGGGCAAGATACCACTTCTTTATTGGGTAATATCTTGCGTATTGATGTGCGCTCCACACCAGATAAAGGTAGAAAGTATCGTATTCCACGCCATAACCCTTTTTATGCCAAAGGTCCTGCGGGAAATTTGACGAAAAAAGAAATCTACGCTTACGGTTTACGCAATCCATGGCGATTTAGTTTCGATCGCGAAATGAACTACTTGTTTGTCGGTGATGTAGGACAAGGCTCGGTAGAAGAAATCGACGTAATTGTTCCGGGAGGAAACTACGGATGGCGTATCATGGAGGGAGATCGTTGCTTTAAAAAGCCCAACTGCAACACCAAAGGTCTCATCAAGCCCATCGCATCTTATGGAAGATCGCAAGGATACAGTGTCACAGGTGGCTATGTTTACTACGGAAATTCCATACCTTCACTTTACGGTATGTATGTTTACGGTGACTATGGTAGTGGGAACATTTGGGGACTTCGCTATGATGGAAACAAGGTAGATGGCCCTTTTGAACTAGTGCGTAACTCATGGGTGAGCATCGCAAGTTTTGCCCAAACCAACAACGGAGAAGTCTATGTCGTTGATTTGTCAGGACAAATATACACATTTGCCGCCCAACGTGGCAATGGTTTCCCTAATAAACTCAGTGATATTCCCGCACTTTTACAAGCAGGTAAGGGCGTTGATCAAACACATTTGGGAATACTTCCCTACAAGCCAGTTTCACAGTTGTGGACCGACGGCATGCACAAACAGCGCTTCATGGCAATCCCTCACCTCGAACAAGTACAACCCAATGACAATGGCTGGAATTTTCCACAAAAAACAGTACTCATCAAAAATTTTGAGTTAGTTACCGATGAGCAAGATCCCGAAAATAGTCGCAAGCGCATTGAAACACGTCTCATGTACAAAAAAGGCGAACAGTGGTACGGTTTTTCTTATGAGTGGAACGAAGAAGGTACAGATGCCCAACTTCTCACTGGTGGCAAAACCAAAGAGTTTGACATCGTCGATGCCAATGGTGTTCCACAAAAAATACAGCATCTTTTCCCAAGCCGCAGCCAGTGTGTACAATGCCATACAAAAGCAAGCGGCGGTGTACTTGGACTGCGCACAACACAAATCAACAGCTCGTTTCGCTACCCAGGTTCCGAAGTTGTCGACAATCAAATGCGTACGCTAAATCACATACAATTATTTACCCAAAACACTCCACCGCCGACGAAACTACCACAGATGCCGGACCCCAAAGACACCAGCGCATCTATCGAAAAACGTGCCCGCGCTTACTTAGCGGCGAATTGTGCCATGTGCCATCAGCCCAATAGCTCCGCGCCTACGGCTTTAGATTTTCGTTGGAAAACCAAAACCAAAGACATGAAGGCCATAGATTTACCTCCACAAAATGGTGATTTGGGTATTCCCGACGCACGCATCATCTTTCGCGGACAGCCGCAAAAATCAATACTTTTTCAACGCATTGCTTCCCGCCACCACGAAACACAAATGCCACCAATTGGTACTTCGCGTGTTGACGAAGATGCGCTAGAAATTATGCGTTTGTGGATAGAGAATATGAAGTAAACTCTATTTAATTTTAGGTGGTACTTTGTGTACACATAAAAGGTATCACCTAAAAACATATTTTGTAAGGGCGGACATAAGATCCGCCCTTCTCTCAACCCCAGATAGATACGATACTTGAACAACCACAAAACCACCTCTTCTATCAGCTTATAACATAGGATTCACTATGGAAAATTATGAATATAATGTAGTAGAAAAATCACTAACGCAAGACTTTATGATCAAGTGGGTGTGGATGCCTTTTGTCAAATCTGTTCCAAAAGGTGTTACGCCCAATATGTTGACGTATATAGGTTTAATCTTTGTCACTACGATGATGTTGGGGGTCTGGGCTGTTGCGTTAGGGCACTCATGGGGACTGATCGTTGCCGCGGTAAGTACATTTTTATACATGCTTTGCGACAACACCGATGGTTTACTTGCGCGTTCTACAGGGCAAACATCACGACTGGGTGAATTTTTAGACCATTGGTTGGACTCCATTTCTTTTGTTTTAGTAGACTCGTGTATTGCTTATAGCCTTGGTCTTACAGGTATGTGGTTTTTCTTATTTGTCACATTGTTGACTTTGGCCTTCTATATAACGATGTGGGAACATCACTACACAGGTGTATTTTTCAGTGGCCACCTTGGTAGCAACGAACGAATGTTTGTGTATATAGCCCTGTATTTTTGTGTATTTTTTTTAGGCGACTCTTCGTGGTTGACGTTTAGCGATAACTCTTTTGCGAATATACCAATGATATTGTTTATTCTCGTTGCGATAGGCAGCGTACTGACCACCCTTGGTTGTATTGTACGCGTGAAAAAACATTTTCTTGACGTCATACTATTTACCATTGCCATTGCTACTGTAGGGTTGTGGTCTTACTGTAACCTACTTGCTATTCACTGGGTCGTTGCTCTTTTGACCGTCATCAATATGATTTTTTGCGGTAAACTCATCAAAATGCATTTAACACAAACTCCGTCGCCGTATCGCTACAAGATTTTAACCATTGCGATTCCACTATGTATAGCGTTGCCCTTTATTGCCTCGTGGTCAAATATCGCACAATATGTAGTTTATACAGCGGTAACCTGCATGGCAGTCACAGCTCTTTGGGATGGACTATTCACCATTCGCTATTTGAAAAAACAATAATACTTGTATAAACGATTTGCCATTTTCTTTGGAGTAATGCATATTGAATGGTCGTAAAGCATTGATAATCGCTTTCGTTATCATGACTATCGATCTCTTATTATTTGTGGGCGTTTATGTAAAAGCGAGAAATGATATTGCGAGATATGTAAATCCGCCACAGGTCGAAAACTTTGAAATACGATTACACAATATCCACATCTCTCGAAATATGTTCTCATTTATTTTCGATATAAGTCCCAAAAAGAAAAAGAAAATCCCGTTTGTCATACGTTCACATTATTTGCTATGGGACCTATATATTGGGGAGATATTTCCTCTTAATAAAAGACTCTACGCTAAAAATGGAGTAAATGAACGTTTATTGGGCTATTAGACATGTTCAGAAATGAATATCTATCGTAATTTGAGGGAACGGGCGGACACGAGGTCCGCCCCTACAACACTTCGTTTGTGTGTAGTTATATTTACATGGTGGGAATGCAATAGACTATTTTTGTTGTAACCACAAAGGCTTTTCATTTACCGCGGTAAAAAATATGTCTTCAAGAAATGTCTTGGAAAATTCTAAACATTTTTTCCCTTGGGGGGAGGCGAACGTTTTTTGCATGGATTCTTTGTCTTTCCATGACATATAAGCAATGCCCAGTGTGTCCGTAGTATAAACAATATAACCACGACAAACACCTTTGTACACTTCACGCTCCATATCAATGAGCGTTTTTACTTGCTGTGCAAAATTTCCATCACCTTTTTTACGCCCCACATAGACTAAAATAAAACCATCGTTTTCCCAATCGGGAGTGCTTAGCGAAGCGTCGTATACCACGCCCGATTTCAGTCCATCTTTTGTTTCTTCCCACGAAACCATTTTTTTATTGGCAACTCTTTGTTTTGTCAATGCCTCTAAAAATAAATTTGTCAAAGCGTGGTCTGATTTGGGGTTCTGCCCAGTAATGAGTTCTCGATCGCGTACAGCGTGACTTTGCCAAGTTGTAGAAGCATGACTTAAATTTCCGCCTGCACTTTTCAGAGCTTCGGTGGGAAAAACTTTCATCTTGCCATGTAAAATGTTCTTTTCGGCAAATTTCTCCTCATCATTAGAGAAAATTGTCATGTTGTAGCCTTCGTAAGCCCAACCATTTTCATCTTTTGCCGATAAAAGAGCTATCGGCCCATGGCAAATAAGTGCTGTAGGCTTTTGATGCTTGTGAAAGTAAAGCAATGCTTGTCCAACACTCGCATCGCGGCATAAGTCTTCCATAGGAGCATGTCCACCTGGAAAAAAAATGCCGTGAAATGAGGCAAGTTCTTCCTCGGTAATATCCGAAAGCTTACGCGGATTTACAAAGCTATCCATTTTTATCAGCTCTTTGGCTTTTTGATATTCTTCTGCAGAGGAAAAGTTATCAACGCTGTCCCCCACAGCATCCATCGTTGGTTTATTGCCTTTTGGGTTGGCAAAAACAATTTCATAGTCGGCTTTCATTAAAGCCATCACCGGTATCGTCAATTCGGACAAGAAAAAACCGGTTTTATGTTTTGTTCCATCAGCCAGTGTGATGTAATCAGAACTAGAAACAACAACCAATACCTTGTCTTTTTGTGCGTATGTGCTGCTAATACACAACATAGCTAACATAACGAACACAACTCTCATTTTGCTCTCCTAAAATTATTTTGCTTAGGTCATTTTCCGCACTATATTGCCATAAACACCAAAAATTTACAAAAAATTCTTCATAAAAAACGCAAAACGAATTGTTTCAAATTTTTTTGAAATATACAAAATAATATGTATATGCTACAAAGGTATTTCTCATAAATTTTATTTCCAGAAAGGAGATGCGAGGTTAAAAAGATACCAGTTCATGTTTAAACGTATTCGCATTTGAGTGAAGCTTCCCACTTACAGAATTTAGAGTATCCTCGCCACAATTCATGAAAAAATCTTTATTTTCCCCAGGTAGTTTTTCCATCGAAACAATACAGAAATTTATAAACATTATAGAAAAAAATGGTCTGGCGTGTCACAGTGAATGGAAAAAACACAATGGCTTTTTTGGTAAAACTTGTCAGCAACAACAAGCAAATAGCGTCTTTATTGCAACACAAAAAAAGCAAATTCGTTTTTTAACCATCATTAATAAAAGAGGTTTCGTTGACCTACGCAAGTTAGATCAACAGGAAAAACAGCTAGTCTTGCAAGCATTGAAGAACAGTGAACTGCTCAAAAAACCCTCTTTTGTCTCTCCCATAATCGCCACCTTCATACATATCGCTGTTGTTCTCACCGTTTTAGTTCTTTCCATCGCCAATATCAACTATTGGCGCGAAGCCCCCGCCTACATAGCATTGTGTAGCACAACTTTGGTATTATTAACTCTGGGATATATACGTTTGCGCTCGCACATCAATAAACACAGGTCCATCTCTAAACTAGGTGTTTTACTATTTATGTTAGGGGCCATCGCCACTTTACCACTTGGGGCAGCACAAGGGGCAACTCTTGCTACTCTGCGTATGCACTGTTTTTATTTATATACACAAGACATCGATGATTAGGTATATCACAAGTGAAGAATAGCATTTGTAGTTACCAATGCTATTCCTCTTTCAAGTTCTGAAGTATTTCAAGAGTTCTTGTATCTAATTTACCAGCAAAGTATTTCTCTAGTATCTGAGAAAAGATAGGATTATCACTCATTTGGGAAAATAATGTCATCGACGAACAAAGCTTCAAATCGTCGGGCGCGCCCATTATTTGTAAAACGGATTTTCCCTCTACCGCCAAAATAAGTTCCACACATTCACACAATCGCTGCCCTAAAATGGGGTGTGCGAGATATGCTTTGGCTTCGGCAACGCTTTTGATACTGTAGCGTTTTGTTGTTGCGCTGAATCCCAAACCATCGATTTGAGGAAAAATATACCACATCCAATGACTATCCTTGCGACCATTTTTCAATTCTTTAACTACTCTAGTGTACACACTTTCTTGTGCGGTGATAAAACGCTGTAAATGAAAAGTATCGTCCATCATTATGGGCTCCTTTTTGCCTATCTATTTTTTGTGATGCCGTTTTTGAAGACTTATGTATAACGGTATAAAACTGCGCATTCCCATCAGGAAATATGTTAAGATAAAGTGACGCTAGCTTGATACGTTTTACATTTGATTTTAAAAATCACATCCCCACAAAACCATACATAAAACAAGTAAAAAATATCTGTTTATGCGAAACTCCTGAAAAAACATTTTGTGATTCTAACATAAGGAAAAATGATGCGCTATAAAAAGTGTAATTGCGAAAAAATAGATGTAAATAGGTTTACACGAAATGAGGATTTGTGTTTACTTGCTGAGGAATACTGCGATTCATTGCTGAGTTTTTACTACTATTACTGTAAACGCTGTTCGCGAATATGGCGATGGACAGACTGCGACTTTGGCAATTCATGGGAACAGATAAGTTGGAAAAGATTGCATAAATTAGCAGGGGAACTCATTGATTTGCCGCAACACAAATGCGACTTTACTCCTGAGTAAGTGGCAGGCTGTTGTTTTACTTAAAATGAAAATTCACAATTTTATTGATTGATATTTACTTCCATTTATCGTATATATACGACACTTTTTTTGATTCATTATCGCGTTAAAAACCATTTACAGAAGGAGTTTTTTCCTGTGGGAAAAAGAACGCTAACAAGACATGTTATTAGAAGAACCAAACGCGCCTTAGGACGCTCGGTCTTGTTTATATTAAAAAACACCATTCCACACATGTACGCAGCCTATTGCAGTCTGGTATGGTACACGAGTAAAGTAGTCGACAACACAAAAGATATCGAAGAATTTTTCCGCAAAGAAAACAAACCCGTCAAATTTGTAGGTGTGATGTGGCACCAAGATGTATTTTTGGTAACCCATGCTTTCCATCGTTTCCCTTCTTATACAATCGCCAGCCAAAGCAACGCCGGTGAGGTCATCACCAGAATGTTACAGAAATACAACTTCCATGTTTTCCGCGGCGGGACAAGCAAAGGAAAAAAACGACGCGTGCGCATTTTAGATGAAATCATTGAGCATCTTGCGACTGTGGACAAATTTGGAATTGGTATCACCGTAGATGGTTCCTCCGGTCCAATTTATCAAATGAAAACCGGCGCCTTAGTGGTAGGTATGAAACTCAATGTGCCCGTTTTTTCCGTACGTATCTGGTGCAAACGCAAATTCTTACTCCCTACCTGGGATCGCACGATGATCCCTCTACCGTTTAATAACATTAAGATATTTCTACAAGGTCCATATTTTCCACCAAGCGAAGAAAATTCTGCGGAATTTGACGCATTTCATCAACGCGTTCAGGAAGGGCTGTTACAAGCGACTTATGATGGGTTTCAGCATTATGAAAAACAAGTTAGCGCGAAACACCTCGCCGGATTCCCTGAAAATTGGCAGCCAAAAAATAGCAAATATTCATTGACGTAATCTTCACAATTCACTATACCTTATTTGTTGATTTAAAAAAATAGATACCTTAGAATTTAGCATTATTTATAGGAAGAAAAATACAATGAAATATTTGAACATTTCTTGGAAAGCAGTTATGTTACTTCTAGTCCTGGCACTGTTTCTAAATGCCCTTATGCTTTCACCTCTTCTTACACAAAACATTTACGCTGACGGTGTTACTATTTCGAAAGAAGGGGTTATCCACACAACAAATGAAGACGGAAGTATCTTATATGTATGGAAAGGCGTAAGTGGTTGGGATAACTCTTACGGAGGATCCTCTGGACTCGTTTCCATATATAACGCCAAAGAAGGACGAGCAAAAACAGTGTATTTTAGAGGCTATAAAAAAGAAGATTAAATTCGGTAAATTGTAATGAAAAACAATCTCTCGTTTACAAAGTGCATTGTAGGGGCGGACCTTGTGTCCGCCCGTTCTCTCAAACGTAAACAGATACACGTTTCCAAACGCATTAAAACAATCATACCACATCAAAAAAACAATCACAAAAAACAACAGCGCCAAATCCAATATTTTCGTGCGTTTACAACATTTTTCTGCTATTTTATCCCCAGCCTAAAAAAATTTTTTTAACCTTTCTCTTAACCGTGCATCTATATGAGTACAGTAACAAGTTGTGCCCCTATAACACAACATAAACAACATCTTCTTTTACTCTTATTAAGACAACAAGAATGAACGACACACAACTGATCTCGCGGTTTAAAGAGGGAGATACGGCGGCATTTAACGCAATTGTGGAACGTCACAAGAAGCGCATATATTTTTTCGCTTTAAAGTTATCCCAAGACCACCAAGAAGCCGAAGATATCTCTCAGGAAACTTTTATTCGCGCTTACAATAAACTACATGCTCTCAAAAACGAGTCTTGTTTTATTCCGTGGCTGTATAAAATTGCGGGTAATTATTATCGTAGTATCATCCGTCGTCCTAAACTCAAGGTTGTCACAGATATTGATTTGAGTTCGTTGTCTGTAGAAGAGGAACAAGTAGAAGAAGATGAAACCAAAAAAGCAATGAAACGCGCAATAGCCTCTTTGCCAAAAAAGCAAAAAATTGCTCTTGTGTTACGCTGTTTTGAAGGACTTAGTTATGCAGAAATTTCTCAAGCGATGAATGTTTCGGTAAGCTCCGCTAAGGCGCATGTCAGCTATGCACGTAACAAGCTTCGCGATTTAGTAGAACGGAACAAAGATGAAGTGTAATAAAGCAAAACTGTATATGTCTCTAAAACTCGATGATGCGTTGTCTAATCGACAAAATAGGTTACTAAAAACGCACCTTGCTTGTTGTAAAAACTGCCAACAGCGTTGGCAAGACTTACAAAAGCAAGAAAGTCTTTTTCAAGAGCTTTCTTTTGCCGACCCTGGAGAGGACTATTGGGATTCTTACCATGTGGACTTGGCCTCACGTTTTCCTTTGCGACGCTATGTGGCTGCGGCAGCGATTTTGTTCGCGGTTATTGGCCTGTATTTCTTCCAGTTTAAAGCCATAGACGAAAACAATCAATTGTACAAGCTCGCGGCAATCGGAGATCGCGAAGCGCAGCAAGTTCTTCTACAACGCGAGAAAGCATCAGGATCAGTAAACAAGCTTTACTTCATGCAAAACAATCGTTTTCACAACGTAGAAAAATTTGTGCTGCAATTACTTGCTCAGCGAAAAAATTTTGAGTCATTTGATGATATTCTACATATATACACCTATGGTAAAGAAAAAACTTTGGCTCTTTACGATTTGTGGCAAATGGACACAAAGCGGGCGTTGCCTTTTGTTGTCGCGGCTCTAAAAGAAGATAAATTGTACAGCACCGCCATATCTTTACTCAAAGAGGCGGAACAAACAACGTGCAATTACTTATGCGCAAATATGTACGACACACCTCTCATGTGGCGTACTCTGGGAGACTTACGTGGTAATTACAGCCTTGCGCTACTCAATCAATACGCGCAAAATAATAGTAAAGAAGCCGTTATTGCTCTGGGAAAACGCGGGAGTACGGAAGCAGCACAAATATTGTTTGCTTGTATGCATCGCTACCAATTACGTGAACCAGCGGTCCAATCTTTACAATATTTACGACCTTTCAGTACCGAAGTCATTCACGAAAAAATTCGCCAAGACGATGTTGTTGCCATTGAACTCGCACAACGTATCTTTAACAAAGATACGCCAGAAGTACTCATGAATATGGCCTTACATACTACTCATTTTAAGCAAGTGGCCACCACTTTGGCGACGATGAACGACCACAGAAGTGTGGATTTTTTTATACAGTTAACAAACTATAAAAAATATCGTGCAATGGCACTTTCCGCTTTGGCGACCGTTGATACTCCAAGAACAAATCGCTTCTTACTAAAGGGTCTTTACGACGAAAAACTGCACAGTGAATTCCTGCAAGCACTACAAAACAGTAAAGATACAAGAATCATCGAACCCATTGTACGCGTCGCTTTTAGAAAAGGATTGAGTCGTTTGGCAATGAATGTACTGCTCAATATGCCCAAGAAAGAAGTGATACCTTATTTCATCGCGATGCTGCGCAGTTCACGTCTGCGAAAAAATGCGCATCTTGCTCTAAAACAACTCACAAATGAAGATTTTGGTACCAACCAATACTTGTGGATGATGTGGTGGAGAAGGGGGCAAATGTAAAAATTACGCTACAACAACATTATTTGGTTGTAGCGCTTTTTACTATTTTCCTGCTCATTTGCTCAAATCCTATCTCAAATATTACCGGCCCTCAGACAAAAACGGAAACCAATGAGGTCGTAACCGGAGTCAGGCTCAAACCAGTTGCGATATGCAGAACGCACATACCAAGGCGAACGATCTCTCCAGCTACCACCGCGTATAGAGCGGTTTGTTTTAGAATCGCTATACTCACCATACCGATCCCCACACCACTCCCATACATTTCCATGCATTTCATACAGTCCCCAACCATTGCATGGTAGTGACTTCACCTCCACTGTTTCTTTTCCACCGTAATTTACTTGCTTCCGTGTAATCGTTTCGCCAAAACTAAACGCTGTTGTTGTTCCCGCGCGACATGCATATTCCCACTCGGCATCTGTTACAAAACTCAATTTTATTCCCGTTAGTTCTTCATTCCATTTGTCCATAAATGCCTGGCACTCATTCCAACTTACACACTCAACAGGGCGCTGACCACCTTTAAAATAACAGGGATTCTTTCCCATCACCGCTTCCCACAGCTGTTGCGTACACGCCGTTTCTCCTAACCAAAACCCTTCACTAAACGTTACTTTGCATTGTACTTCCTTTTCCGTTCTCCCCATTTCTGCCTGTGGAGACCCCATCATAAAAGTTCCTGGTTTTATCCAGCGCAGCACCTGTCGTACACCTTCGTAAGTCATTGCCATCCACAACCCATACTCGTCCCTGCCCCAATCGCGAAAACCTCCGCGAAAAGAACAGTTTTCAAACTCTGTTCCTTCCAGATTGTCACCGTCTACATAGTTCAAATAGAAACTGCATCCCATGTATTTGGTGTTCGCTTCTACTTCTTGCAACGACTTGCCTTTGACTATTTTTTTGTTCACTTCTTCCTCCAAAATTCTCACTTCGAGTTCTATTCATCCACGTGTAATAATACAACACATAAAACGATTCTCGCAAAAAAACAATCTCGCCAAATCCAATATTTTCGTGCGTTTACAACAATTTTTTGTTATTTTCATCCACACTTTTAAAAAAATTTTTTAACCTTTCTCTTAACCCTGCATCTATATGAGTACAGTAATAAGTCGTGTAGCACAATAGTACTGAAAATTTAAAACAAACCAATACTTAGATAATGCGATTGAGAAGGAGTCCAATATGAAAAAGATTATATTCGTTAGCCTTGTTTTAGTTAGCGCACTTGCACAAGATTATGTGTACAAACAATACGACATTGAAACAATTCGTCAAGCATTACAAATACCTGAAAGCGAAAAGCAACATTTGGGAATAGACAATGAACAACCCACGAGCACGTTTGTAGAAGCGACCCATCAGTTATCTGATCGCCAAATTGTCAACACCATACGCAGTTATGTTGCGTCAGACACATGGACAGGTAAAGCCTCACTGGAAATAGACAAAAAATTCTTGCATGTCATACAAAAACAAGATGTACATAACGAACTACGCCATTTTTTACAGCGAATAAAACAGCAGTTTTTGCAAACTATGTATGCAGAGATTGAGGTCATAGATCTCTCTCAAAACGAATCAGTTTACCAAGAATCTGTATATTTAAGTGCTGGGCAGAATAATAATATCGCGATTTCCACTTATCATTCGTATGTGTGTGATTATGATGTCGAAGTTGCTGAAAGTAGTACTACCGCTGACCCCGTCATACAAAATTTCAATGAAGGTTTTCATTTGCAGTTGATACCTTTTCGTTCTTTTGATAATCAATCGGTCTATCTATTTGGAGGAGCAAGCCAGGTAAAACTCAACAAAATGGACAATGTGAGTCCGAAAGAAATGTCCGAGGTTGACTTGCCACAATCGGAGCACAGTGGCTCATATGGCACCTTCCGTGTTCCTATTGCAAAGAAATCCCTATTGACTTACTACAACGTAAACAATAAAGTTCATGCGATTTATGTAACGATACACGACGAAAAAGATTTGTCATCCCACGTGAACAAAGACTTACATCTATACGACGGTGGACTTCTATATTACTTACTTTCAACGCCAGACTACGAAAACGAAGACCCCTTTTCCAAAGCTACACACGGCGTTGTTTTAGTGAACAGTAGTAAAGTAAACGGTGGAGCTTTATTTGAAGAACAAGTGGTCACGCAAAAAGATATCGATCATTACCAGAAAACATGCCAAAAATTGTTAGGTAAACACCAAATATGTGGCCGGATGATCATAAGCTCTTCGCAACAAAATATATTACCAAAACTCAAAAAAATAGAGCGCGATTTTGGAAGTACTTACAACGTTCACCTACGCATTTATGAAATGCCTAACGAAAAATACAAAGAGGTAATAGAACAGCGTAACATTACACAAAAACAACATAAGATGATACGCGAATACATAGTCAAGGACATGTTTTTGAGTGGTGTTCAACACCAAAAATCGCAGAGTTATAACTACACTGAGTACAAGACTCTTCAAGACTACGATGTAGAAGTTGCCACCAATGCCGCCATAGGAGATCCGATAACAGGAATGGTAAGAGAAGGGGTAGATGTATCTATTCAAGTGGAAAAAAATACGGAGTTTTTGTGTCACATTAACTTGGAAAAATACGATATAGCACAACCAATTGCGACAAAGAATACACTACATGGACCAATTCATGTTCCTAAAGTCTCACGTGTGTTTTTACAACAGAGGTTACGTTTACCTTCCAACAAAGAGAGGATTGTAAAGAGAATTACCCGAGGAAAGTCAACAACACTCTTAACATTAGAATGCAAATAAAACCACACAACACAAAAGTATTGAGGACGAAATTACGTCCTCTTTTTTTGTTGTTGTCCAGTTTCGTAACTTAGGGAGTTATTTTTGGAAATGAATCTTTCCATTTTTTTGCAGTTTAAAAACAACCATACATCTTGGGCATCTGTATGTCCCCACTTTGGGACGTGCACCCAAATTAATTTTGCTGCTACAACTTTGGCAACGAATGATGTATGTCTTGCGTTTGCTGTTACTACGCGCTCTTGTTTTGACCGCTGAAGATTTAGGAGCAGAGGGTTTCGATACTGTTCTTCGCGGCTGATGGTGTGCCGGTGGTTCTTGTGGTTTTGGTGCAATGTTGGCTTGTGGAGGAACACTACCGCCACTTTGGCTTCGATTTTTATAAAAAGTCTGCACAGCTTCTTCTTCTGATTTAGACAATTTAATAAGAGACAGTAACCCCAGCATGTTGAAAAGTGCAATAAGTTTATCGGGAACATCAACTAAACTAATATCTCCGCCGCTCTCTTGAAATTTGTCGGCTATTTTAACAAGAACACCCATACCAGTACTATTGATATAATTTACCTGTGAAAAAACAATAATAAGATGCTGTACTCCTTGCCCGAGAAAACCCAAAAGTTTTTCCTCGAATTGTCGTACAGTAGACCCATCAATAGATCCTAATATCCTAGACACAATTACCGGAGCACCATCTGGTAATTGAATTTGTCGATTTTGAAATTGTATCATGAAAATCTCACAAATTATAAACTAATGAGACCCAAGAAATTTGTTTTTTGTTAGGTTTCACTAAGTGTTGAAATTTAAATTTTAGTTACCTAGTATTTGTTGGGCATTTGAAATGACTTAATTGTTGTAAACTATATAGCATAAACAAGTAGATTTTGCAAATAAATTATTTTATTGAAACCAATGACGGGTTATTTATATAATTTACCTTCGCGATAAGTTTTTGTAGATAAGTAAATCTCTCAAAACCTGAGGATTACTAATTGAGAAACGCAGTTGATAATACTCCGCGTAAAATCTGGACCATCCAAAAAACTTAGTGTCTATACAAACATTTGCGAATATAACAGGAATGAATATATTAAGAATGAATACCTCAGGAGTTTTTAAATGTCGCAACAAGAAAACAAGCCCAATGAA
This sequence comes from Candidatus Uabimicrobium amorphum, assembly GCF_009002475.1. Taxonomy (GTDB): domain Bacteria; phylum Planctomycetota; class Uabimicrobiia; order Uabimicrobiales; family Uabimicrobiaceae; genus Uabimicrobium; species Uabimicrobium amorphum. Next base: position 5,404,000 of record NZ_AP019860.1, on the reverse strand, counting down.
AGATATGCACATTTCATAGGAAAAACTGTGGGTGACCGCTATCAAGTTAAAATGTTCATTGGAAAAGGGGGCATGGCAATTGTTTTCAAAGGCTTTGATGTAAAACTCAACCGCATTGTCGCCATTAAAGTTGTCGATTTAAAAACCCTACAAAAAGGTAACAAACAAAGACTTATCAATGAAGCTCACGCCATCGCGCAGTTAAACCACCCTTATATCATTCAGATATATGATATCGTAGAAGAGCAAGGACACGGCTATATAGTGATGCAATTTGTCGATGGTTTTAACTTTGAAACACTTCTAAAAAACAATAACTTTACCTGGAAACAAATAGCCACCATTATCAAGAATATCGCTCATGCCGTATTCTATGCTCATAAAAAAGGCCTCATACATCGCGACATCAAAACCTCAAATATTCTCATTTCCGCAAAGGAAAATCGCTGCTATCTTATGGATTTTGGACTAGTGACCAACGCACATGATGACACGCGCTTAACTCCGGAAGGAGCAATTGTTGGAACACCTGACTTTATGTCTCCAGAGCAAGCCAAAGGCGAAAGCATCGATCATCGAGCCGACATATACTCACTCGGAGTTGTCATGTACGAAGCCTTGACGAAAGAGCGCTGTATTACTGCGACAAACAGTTTCGCGGCCATTATTCAAATTGTACAAGAAAAGCCAATTCCTCCGCGAGAAATCAACAGTGAAATTCCCCCTGCACTGGAAGCTATTTGTTTAAAAGCAATGGAGAAAAATCGCGAAGATCGCTATCAAACCGCCCTAGAGATGGTCAAACAATTAGAAGGTTTTTTACTCGCACAAAAAAGAGCTCTAGAAGAGCCTATCGCAGCCGCAACACCACAATTCCAAGAATCAAAAACACAGATAGTGAATATTAACGAAAAGAAAACCCAAATAGTTGATCTCAGTAAAAAGAAAACACAGATAGTTGACCTCAGTAAAACCAAAAGAAACAAATTAACTTCACGCAATAAAATGACTTCGAGGACGCGCAAATCAAAAAAATATGCGCGAAAACATCGTAAAAATCAAAACGAGTACCTTGGTATTTGGATTGTTATTATCAGCATTCTCGTTATTCTGATCATCGTTTCACAACTTCAGTAGGGAAAAAAATGGCAAAGAAACGCAAGAAAAAGAAAAACACGAAACACAAGCTACTCAGCAGTAATTTTGAATTTCATGGTGCTTGGATCAATCCTGATTGGCAATCATCGGGAAATGCTCTTATATTGTTTGCTCGGAAACTTCCCAGCGGTCTTTTAGCATTCGTCCATTTTGCAATTGTTGGCAAAAGATGTGATGATTGTTTTATTGTAGATCGTATAACAGAAGAACGATTCCGCACTGATTTCTTATCAGATCGTAAATTGCTTAAAGTCGAAGAGGATGTTATCAAAAATACCCTGCGTGGTGTCGTACGTGCGAACAAAGAAGAACAAAGCGAAGTTCCCAAAGAATTTTATGACGCATTAAAGCTTGTGGGAACCATCGATTGGCAAGTGGAGGAACAACCTCAGGATTTCACCGGTCATATTTTGCGTTATACAATGGTAAAAGATCGCGACGATGTGGAAGTCGAAATTCGTCAAACATCTGTTTTCGAAGAGTCAGAACAATCTACAGATGGTGCGCGAGAATTTTTGTGGATTGAATCGCGTAAAAAAGGTGTATTTGCCAAAAAAGAACTCAAAACCGTGGGGCGCGTGCGCTTTACCGACGAGGAACTTATTATCGAAGTTACCGAGGGGGAAGATGAAGAATTTCTCGATCGTAAGATCTTGCAATACCTGGGTGCATGCATCGAGTCGCAAGACGAATAAATCCTATCTAAGATAGGATTTACCGGCTATTTTTATTGATATAAATTTTAATTTTTCCCGCCGCCTTTGGGTATCCACGTAGTTCACACAAGTACGTAAATTTTTCCCGCAAATCAACTCCCAAATAACGACCAAAAAAAGCTTCACCTATCAAATAGCGAATCTTTCCACTATCAATATCTTTTTTAAACTGCTCAACACCAAAAACTTTTCGACCGGTGTCATAACTAATCTGTTGAATCTCATATTGTGGAAAAGCGCAGTTTTTCGGAAAGCGTAAATTGAGATGTTTAAACTCCGAGATAAAATATACATTGTCCCCAACTTCTCGCTCAATAAAAGACACAATATCATTTTTGTAAGGGTAATAGTCGGTCAATAGCTCTTTTGTATTAGAAAAAGACCACGCAATATGTAAAGTACTACCTAAAACAGCGGTTCCAGACAAAAGAATACATACGAGAGTTACAAGCAGTCGATTCTCTGTTTGCAATCGATATATTTCGTCAAGGTGTGGGAAACAGCCTGCGATGATTAACAAACTCAAGATCATCGAATCGCTGAAATAGTGAATACCAGAACCCATCTTCAAAGCGCTTGTGCCATATATTAGGGAAATAAAAAACCACATGTATATAAGAAAAAGGATATTTGAATTACTGGGGTGTTTCTTGCGGTGGGTAAAAACTAAAAAAATACACAGTAATGTAAGAACTACTCCCAAACTAAAGCGACTCAAGTAGGGGAGATAAACTTTAAACATAGCTCTTTTCAGTGAAAATCCTTGGTTAACACCATCAACAACATTCATCAAAAAGAATTCACCGCTAATATGTGAAAAACACACTCCACCCAAAATCGCATGTCCAAAAAGATAGCCACATAAAAAAAATCCCAACCCTTTTATATTTTTATTCGCCAATAAAAACAATCCCATCAACGGGGCGATAATAAGACCATTTTGCTTGAAGTACAGAGGAAAAACAGCGAGAGCTCCGGCCAGAATCAAAAGGACTACCTTGCGGTCTTTTTGGTAGCGCATAAACATGTATATAGAGAGGAAAGTAAACAGCGTTATATAAACGTCGGGTCTTACTAAGTAATGGCGATGATTGGTAAATATAATGGCAAGTATTGCAAGTAGCAAACTCAAATTTCGCTCCAAAGAAAAAATATCTTTGGCAATACGAAAAATACACACGGCAATACAAAAAACTCCCATTGTACTGACAAGGCGACACAAAACAAAAATAGCGTAACAGTCTATGTCGAAAAAACAGGCAACAACAGAACATACACAGCTGCACAACATATAGTATCCAGGCATATATTGACTAACTGCGTATGGTATTTGTGCTGAATTTGTATATACATCTCCCGCAGTAAATGCATTTTGTATGGCAAATACCACGTTTGCTTCCACTCCTTCGACAGAGCGATAGCTAAAAATATTGGGTAGTGCCACAACAAGGTTGACAAACAATAATAGATAAAAAGCTTTTCTCATAACCACCGTTTACACCTACTTCATAACTAGATGTTGTAAATGAAGCCTTTGTTTTCTTGGAGACGCTCCTTGAATGCGAAATGAAACTTCACGCCCCTCTTTCGCATAGTCCTCGCGTTCTACTTTTGCAGAAAACTCTTGAAATAAATCGGGGAAAAATACTAACACGCGGTTATTGTCAAAAACTTTCGAAACAAATCCTTTAAAAATTTTGCCTTTTTGCTGCTTCAAATATTTGTAAAACCAGAATAAATAGCGCTCATTTTCCGCGACCTTGATCTTCTTCTCCCCCTTTTCAATCGATGCTATTTTGCGTCGTAAATCGTCGGAGGAATAGCACATTTTGTTGGTTTCCATAAAATGAAAAAACTGTCGATGGATAAGTAAATCTCCATAACGACGAATAGGCGAAGTTCCTTGTGTATAGGCGTTAAGTCCCAAGGTAGCATGTTTACCAGGTGTCGAGGAAAGCGTTGCACCTCCTAAACAACGGCGCAACTGAATGGGATACACCGGATTGTCTTTTACCAAACTATCCACAGGACTATTGATAGATTGTATGCGATAAAAAGCGGGAATACCTTTTTTTGCCATTGTTTGGGCAAGAATATGGTTGAAATAAATCATAAACTCCGAAACGACAGTATGCGCAGGAGTTGCGGCAGAGATAAGTTTAAATTCGATGTTATTTTCATCACTGATATTAATATTCGAGTCCGGAAAGTTAGTGATAATCGCACCATTTTCACAGCGCAGTTCGCGAATTTTCAAGGCAAGTTCATGTAGTTTGCAAAAATGATAGTCCTCGCCCAGTTCTTTTAGACTATCTTCATATGTCGCTCTTCTTTGCAGATTGAGAACTGTTTTCTCAAACTTACTTTTTTGCAAATTTCCGTCGTAGTCAAAATAAAAAAAACCAGACACAGTTGCCCGGGGAGAATTTTCTGCTAAGGTTAAGCGTTCTTTCACCAAATTCATGGGAAACAGAGGTATTTTGCCGTCGAGAAAATATACAGTCGCAAAACGATCTTCCGCCATAGAGTCTAAGGCGCTGTCTTTTTTTACGGTTGCTTCTACATCGGCAATGTGAACACCAACCACGAATAGACCATTTTCTTCATGGTAAGAAATGGCGTCATCGACCTCTTCCGTTTCCTTGTCGTCAATTGCAATATTCCACATGTCGCTAATCACACGACGCCCTTCCCAATTCACCTCTTGGGAAATAATTTCGTCGACTTCGGCAATAACTTGTGGAGAAAATTTTGTTTGTAATCCTTGGCGATATACCACTTGATTGATGTTCTTTTTTATCACCTCTTTGTTTTCTAAAAGTAACAACATCTCATCAGGTGTTTTCCCAAGTAAACTTCCCACTTTTTTCACTTCTGAAGTTGCCAGCTCTCCATGAAGCGCATATAGTTTTGCTTTCTCCAAAAGAGCAACGAATTCTTCAGGAACTTCTTTATTGCCATGATAAGAGATAAACCACTTGATAAACATGTCCTCTTGTTGTTTACGTGCTTTCTCATTTTGAATTCTCTGAAGATTTGACTCGACATTCTGCGGTGAATTTTTCTCAAATTTTCCATTGTTCAATTTGAAATAAAGGTTATTTTGTCCAAGAGAAACAAAGAGAGATCCTGCATCAAAATCAGAATATTCGGTAAAGTACGTCTCCAAAAGATTTTCGATGCTATAACTTTGTCCTTCGTCTAAAAGCTCCCATAACGTAGCAATATCAATTTGTTGTTGTGCAAATTCATCAATCAACTCTGCGATCTTCAACCGCATATTTTTTTCATTATCTGCTTCGATTTGTTTGTTAAAATTCCATAGTATTTTTCTAGCAGCTATACTGATTTTTTCTCTATCCTGGGTGTAAACTTCTATTTTTTTTCCATTGCTATTATTTTTCAAGACAATAGCTACGAGCAAAAGACCTCTTCGTTCTACTCCTACAACAACATAACTATTCAAAATGCTACCTTTCCAATACCAAGTGGGAGTTCGATTAAGTTCATTTTTTTATATTATAGTTGAGTATCAATAGTTGTGCTAGTTGAAAATTTTTTAGCACATTGTGTTTTATAAAAAACAAAAATAACTGTAAATACGCCCCGTTGCAAAAAATTCTACACAAAGCACGAAAAATTGCTATAATTAAGACACTTAGATCTTACATGATGTAGGTTGTTTCTTTGATCAAACGCCGTAAATTGATTGAGGATAACGCAATCTAAGATGGGATGGATTTTTATTTGTAAGGAATGTATGGTTATATGGAACTAATAAAAGATCGTAAAATGGCCGAATTAGCCCATAGTCTCAATTTATTTGACTTTAATGAAATTCTAGATGTTGCAATCGAACAAATTCCACAAATCGTTCACTCTCATCGTGTTTCTATTTATCTTCTCGATCCAGATGAGCAATATTTTGAGTCTAAACGACATAGTTCAAAAAGACTGCAAGAACATCTAGATGATAGGGTAGCCATAAGCAGTAAGCACTCTTTAATTCCTCAAGTTTTTATCAAGAAAAAGTCCCTATTGATCACCAATGTAGCGGAGTACATCCTCAAAAATAATCTTCCTATAAAACTCAGTCGTAGACAACGCTACACATCGGGATCTTGCATGCTAGTTCCCATATCTGTGCGCACCAAAAATCAGGAAAAGATCATAGGTGCAATTAATTTTTCAGAAAAAGCAGACTTTACACCCTTTTCTAAAGTGGATCTAGAAGCGGCAACGCAAATTGGACAACTTTTGGGGACCGCCATACACAACTGCTCTGTCGTAGAAAAAAAACTCGGTGGGCAACAAAAAGAACTCATGCAAGAACTGGAACAGGTCAAAGAAGCTTACAAACAAAAAGAAATCAACCTTGACGAAGCGAAAAAACGTCAATCGCAAATGCAATCGGAAGTTCCCCCCATTGAAGGTTATGACCTCGATGTTTTGTATTCACCTATGGAAACCATCGGTGGCGATTTTTACGACTTTATTGAACTAAACGACCACGAAGTAGGTATTGTTGTAGGAGATGTCTCAGGACACGGTATAGAAGCCGCCCTTGTGATGTCCATGGCAAAACAAATTCTCAGTATCTATATAAAGTTACATCGTTCTCTAGTCGATACTTTATGCCAGGCAAATGAAGAAATATGTACCAACTTAAAAGGAGAAGCTTTTGTCGCAGTTTTTCTTGGTATACTCAATACACGAAATAATACTCTGCGTTTCGTAAGAGCTGGCCAAGCCTATCCTTTAGTGTACAACATGGCGCGTAACGAAAATCCTTTTGAACTGCAATCACGCGGTATGGTACTGGGAACAGTTCGCGGAGAAATGTTTCGTGGTAGGATGGAAGAAAAAGAATTCCAACTTATGGAAAACGATGTCGTATTGATATACTCCGATGGAATCACCGAAGCGTCGGACCAAGATGAAGAAGAACTGGGCGTCGAAGGTGTTTCCGCTCTTGTAAAAGAAAATGCTCACGACAGCGCACAAAAACTAAACGAATGCCTTTTTACAACAGCGACACAACACACACGAGGCGAAAAACAAGATGACATCACCGTTCTTACCATAAAAGCAAATAAGCTGCAAGTCTACGAAGATACGGACACAGGTATCATTATTGAAAGAGACTTTGAGCAGTCAGAAGATTTCATGTTGACAACCGATTATTCCTTCAATGAAGACGCCAACCGACAAATCTTTGCTTTAGAGGAAAAGGTACAAGATCTAGAGCAACAATTACAAATGCTCCAAGAAGAAAACAGTGAAATTAACGATAAAAACAATAAACTCGTGCGCCAAATAGAATTGCAAGAAAATGATCCGGAGGGGCTCATGAAAATGCTTCGCGATCAACTAGAAATAGCTCTAGAATTACCAAAAGATCTCATCCAAGACAACAAACAACTCAATGAAAAAATCCAAACACAACAGGAAGAGTTGCAAAAGCTAGAAGTAGAGTTTAACGAACTGAGTGCGCATGTCGATTATATAAATAGCGAAAAAAAGTCTCTAGAAGAAGAATCAAATCTTGTGGAGAACATGGTGACATTTCTCGCAGAAAAGATTAAAAATTTGCGCAATACCATTCAAGAAGACATTATGAATGCCGATCTCAAATTAAGCAGACACACATATGAACAAATTATGGACGGTAATTATAAGGGAGTGTTGTATCATTTCAAGAATAAGATGCAGCAGGCATTGGATGAAAAGGATATATCAAAATTCACGATGCTCAATAAACAACTATTTGCCGTCATGGAAATATTGCATGAACACTTAGAGACGATTATTGCTGTTTTTGATATTACCGCAGATCAATAATAAGACAATTCTTTGAGGATTTTTTCGGCTTGTAAACTAAATTTTTTCGCCCACTCGTACAGTTTTGCTTTTTTGATCACCTCTTTGCGTAGAAATCGAATGTATAGTTTACGGAAATTGGCGTTAACTTTTGACCTTTCCGCAAGCAGCCACAGTAAATTTTCTTTTACTTCTTTATTTACAAAATAGAGGTTCATAATCGGCTTGCCAGTAATCACATCCGTAACTGTTTTATCATCTAAAATGGCAGGAAGTACTGCTAAGCGGTGCTTTTCGATCATCAAATCTCTTTTAGGCCCGGGCTTCTTGTCGCCTTTGTTGTCAACAATATAAATCGCTCTATTGGTAACGGTTACCCAAATGGCTTGACAGGTTTGCATGATCGTTTTGGGCTTTTCTATTGGTTTTACCGACACCCATTTAGTTTGTGCAGATTTCTTGAACACCGGTAAATCAGCGGAACTATCGAGAAACTCATTGTCTTCCCATTTATTTTCGTCTTCCACTTTTTTGCTATTTGTTGTTTCGATTTCTTTTTGTTTTTTTATGCTAAGCATTTTAATCTTACTGTTTAGTTTAGTTAGCGTATCTACAGTTGTTTCTAGACCTTCACTCAACTCATTTAATTCAATGGGGCTTAGAGTTTTTATTTCAGACCACGTATTGATCCAGGCTTGCTTTCGTGCATTCCCTGAATCTTTCGGCTTCATAAAAGCGTTGTGAATCATCGATATTACTTTGTGAATTTTAGACGATACGTTTGTTTTCATAAAAAATTAGCAAATAGAATTGCTATTCCTTTCAGTAAAATTAGCGTACTTTAAAACTAAAATACCTCATGTCATTCCCGCCTCATCTTCACGAGGATAAACTCCAGCGGGAAACCAGCAATCTAAAATTGAATTTATATTGCCGGATCCCCGTTTTCACGGGGATGACAATTTTGGTTTGTAAATAGCTATTTTCCACATTTGTGGGGATGATACTACTTGTTTTTTTGCTTTGCTTTTTTCGCTTTTTCTTTTTCTTTTGCGCGAGCTTTTGCTTTTTTCTCTTGTTCTTTCTTCTTCTTTTCGTCTTTTTTGCGTCGTTCTTTTTCTAGTTCTAATTCTTCTGATGTTTTTTCGCGTTCACTTTCTTCTGGTAGTTCTTCCACAAGTTTTAAAACGGCTTGTCGTGCATTATCTCCCAGACGATTCTTATCTAAATGCAGAACTTGGGTATAACCACCAGCTCTTTCTGCATATTGAGGAGCTATATCGTAAAAAAGTCTTTGAACTAGTTTGCGATCTTGAAGAATAGATAAAGCTCTTTTGAAATAAAAAGCTTTTAAAGCATTTACTTGCTGTTCGACATTTTCTTGCTCACTGTTTTCCAACTTCTCAGACAATTCTTTTGCTTTTACTTCTGCGCGTTTAGCTATAGTAATTAGCTTATCGGCCTGAGGAGCAAATTCTTTTGCTTTTGCTAGTGTCGTAACAATAGTTCCATGTTGGAATAAGCTTCTTAGCAAATTGCTAGCTAGAGCTTTGCGGTGAGAACTTGAACGTCCAAGTGAACGTCCTCTTTTACGGTGCCTCATGTTTCTTTTCCTCGGTTAAAAGATTAATACTTACAATAGCATAGTGATTAACTAGCTAAAATTTCATCTACTTGCATACCTAGCGAAAGGCTGGACTCTATTAGTTTTTCTTTTATTTCTTTTAGCGAAGTTTTGCCAAAATTGCGAATTTTCATCATATCTGACTCTTGCCTTTTCACTAAATCTTTGATAGTACGAATCCCTTCAGCAGCAAGACAGTTAGATGCGCGAACGCTCAACTCTAGTACTTCTATAGGTTGCAACAATTTTTCTTTTATCTTTTGTAGGTTTTCGTCGGCTTCGGAAATAAGTTCTTCTTGAGGACCTTCTTGAAGTTCCTGACCTAATTCAAAATATTGAACAAAAGGATTTAAATGTTTGCGTAATATTTTTGCTGATTCGACAAGAACCATTTCCGGTGCAAGAGTTCCATCAGTGGTAATTTTTAAAATCAAGCGATCATAGTTTGTCATTTTTCCAACACGTGTATTTTCAATTTGATATTCAACGTGTTGTACAGGAGAATAAATAGAATCAACAGGTATAACACCTATTTCTTGAGGTTCTCTCATATTCTCGACTGCTTCAACATAACCTCTTCCACGTCTTACTTGCAATTCGATTTCCAGATCAGTTTTTTCTGTAATATGCGCAACTACAAGATCTTTATTGTGAATTTCCAGGCTATCATCATCTGATTGTATGTCGCCTGCGGTCACAGGTCCCACTTCACTTTTTCTTATGTAAACGACAGTGTCGTCTTCAACGGATAGACGAATTCTTTTGACGTTTAAAATAATATCTGCAACATCCTCTAAGACGCCGGGAATTGTTGAAAATTCGTGATCAACTCCCTTAATTTTTACAGATGTAACTGCACATCCTTCTATAGCAGATAATAAAATACGTCTTAATGAATTTCCTACGCTGCGGCCAAATCCTCTTTCAAAAGGCTCTACTATAAATTCTCCATATACAGGTGTAAGAGTTTCTTTTACACAGACTACCCTTGTGGGTAATTCAAGATCTCGCCACCTAATTCTCATATGAAGTCCTTTCTTGAAAAGAAATATTTGTGAAATAATGTAGATCACAATGTAGGTTACGGATGAGAAATAGCGTTCTAACAATACGTGTTATTTCTCATCCGAAAGGGCATTCCCTTATAATAAACAACAAGGAGTTGTTGTATAGCTGTTGTGTTTGGCACAGCTAATTTGTTGAGATAAAATGATTAACGTGAACAGAACTCGACAATCATTTGATCTTGGATCTCAATTTGTATTTCATCGCGATTTGGCAGTTGAGCTACTTTAATCGAAGGTGTTTCTTTATCTACTTCCAACCATGATGGTACCGCTGCAGGTGTGGGATTTTCGATATTTCTAACCACAATATTTTTCGAAGATTCTTTTTTCTTCACTTCGATAACGTCACCTACTTTTACCAAGTAAGATGGAATATCCACTTTTTTACCATTGATGAGTAGATGTCCATGAGTGATCAATTGTCTTGCACTTGCTCTGGTGTGTGTGAATTGACCACGACAAACTACATTATCCAGGCGTCTTTCTAGTAAAACAAGTAAGTTTTCCCCTGTGTTACCTTGTTGTCTTGTTGCCTGATTAAAGTAATTCTTAAATTGTTTTTCGTAAATTCCGTAGTAACGTTTTACTTTTTGCTTTTCGCGTAGACGCTTACCAAATTCTGATAATTTACCTTTACGCCAGTTGTGCATACCAGGAGGAGAGTCAAGGTTGCAAGAAGATTTATAACAACGATGACCTTTCAAATACAACTGTGTTCCTTCTCTACGACATAGTCGGCATACTGGTCCTGTATATCGTCCCATAATCTACACCCTTCTTTTCTTTCTTGGTCTACAACCGTTGTGAGGTAAAGGAGTTACATCTTCAATCTCTTTGATATCTAAACCTGAGGCTTGCAATGCTCGAACGGCTGATTCTCTACCAGCCCCTGGGCCTTTGACCTTCACATCTACTTCTCTTACACCAAATTTCATAGCTTTTTCTGCGCATCTTTCCGCCGCTTTTTGGGCTGCAAAAGGAGTACTTTTTCTCGAACCTTTGTAACCTATAGTTCCTGCGGTATCCCAGCACAAAGAATCACCATTTAAGTCGGTGATCGTAATAATTGTATTATTAAACGTTGCTTTTATATGAGCAATTGCTTTAGCGACATTACGTCTGATTTTTTTCTTTTTTGCTCGAGCCATTTAGCTTTTTCTCCATTGTAAATTTGTATCTCGAGTATGGATACTGGTGTCAAGCACTTTATTTTCCTACACGCTTCTTACCTGCTATAGTTTTTCTTGGACCTTTTCTTGTTCGGGCATTTGATTGAGTTTGCTGACCTCTTACAGGTAGTCCCCGACGATGTCTAAATCCACGATAACAAGCAATTTCTTTTAGACGTTGTATGTTACCACGTATTTGTCTACTTAATTGTCCTTCTACTACATAATTATTTTCAATTTCAGTTGCAAGAGTAGAAAGTTGTTCTTCTGTTAGATCTTTTGTTTTTTTTCTGTGATCTATACCTAACTTATCTAATATTTTTTGCGCACTATCGTTCCCAATACCATATATATAGGTTAGAGAAATTACAACGTGCTTGTTGTTAGGTATGTCTACACCCAGAATACGGGCCATTATTTACCTTTCTATTAAACTATCTTCCTTGTCTTTGCTTATGACGTGGGTTTTCACAAATTACGCGAATAACCCCTTTACGCCGAACAAGTTTACATTTGTCGCATATTCTTCTTACGGATGTACGAACTTTCATTTTGAAATTCCTATTATTAAAGACTTTATCGAAAATGGCAGCTCTGTATTATAACGACCATCAAAATAAATTTCGATATTTTTTTTTTAAATAGCAAAATTTAATCTATTTTTGTCAAAATAAGAGGTCCATCTTCAAGAATAGCTACACTGTGTTCAAAGTGAGCAGAAAGGCTATTGTCTTTTGTCAAAACGACCTCCCACCCTCTACGACGCTGAACTTTTGTTTTGTGTGTGCCAATATTTAACATCGGTTCAATCGCAAGACACAAACCTTTCTTAAGACGCATATCGTGCGACAACCAGCTTTCATCGACATAGTTTGGAATTTGAGGGTCTTCATGAAGTTCTGTTCCAATACCATGTCCTGTATAATCGCGAACAATCCCGTAACCGTATTTGTCGGCATGTTTTTGAACAGCTTGAGAGATAGAAGAAACTCTATTTCCAGGGACTGCCGCTTCTATACCCAAGTATAATGACTCTTCACAAACTTTTAGTAAACGCTGTGCCTCTTTAGATATATTTCCGACAGGATATGTCCACGCCGAATCACCAACATAACCACGATACTTCACTCCAATATCTACAGACAAAATGTCTCCTTCTTTGAGTTTTCTTTTATCGGGTATGCCGTGAACGATTTCATCATTCAATGAAGCGCATATGGTACTTGGAAATCCACGGTAACCTTTAAACAAGGGAATTCCATCGTTTTTTCGAATAAAATTTTCCGCTTCCTTGTCAAGTATTTCCATAGGAACACCTGGTTCGATTAGTGATTTGAGGAGTGCGTGTGTTTCCGCAACCAATCTTCCAGATTTTTTCATTATCTCTATTTCGCGCTTGCTTTTTATCGTAATCATTGTTTTTTTATTGTAACAAACCTACTGTTGTTGCAAATACCTCGTCTACTGGGCGATTAGCATCAATTTCTTTTAGAATATTTTTTTCTCTGTAAAACTCTACTAAAGGTAGTGTTTTTTCTTTGTATTCTTGTAGCCGTTTTTCGGTAACTGCAGGATCTTTATCTTCTGGACGACCATCTTCCCTGTCCATAATACGCTGCTTAACAATTTCATCAGGAACAGTAAAAAACAGAACGATCTCTAGTGGCATATTTTGACTTGTTAGGTGTTCATCTAACACTTTCGCTTGGCTTAAATTTCTAGGATAACCGTCGAGAATAAAACCTTTTTCGAGTCCATTATCTGGAGAGAGACTTTGAAAGATAACCTTTGTTACCACTTCGTCAGGTACCAACTCTCCTCTAGACATAAAACCTTGAGCAAGTTGCCCAACTTCGCTACCACTTTTTACTGCTGCGCGAAGCATGTCTCCCATTGTTAGAATGGGAAGTTCTAACTTTTCGTGAACTCGTTTTGCCTGTGTTCCTTTACCCGCACCTGGAGGGCCCAAAAATAGTATTCTCATATTCGACCAATCTAATCAAATGCCTATTAATTTATGTAGGGGCTTCTACTATGAAAGTATAGCCCCTACATGACAAATATGTTATAGACATGTAGAAAGATAATCTCTTTCTGCGTGCCATAGTTGTGGTTCTTTAGAAGCGTCTATTTCCAGAGCCTCGTTTTCCTTTAGTGAAACCCTCATAGTGACGCATGAGAAGGTGAGATTCTAATTTTTGCACTAAGTCAAGTACCACACCTACGATAATCAAAATACTGGTTCCCCCCATGTTGTAGGCAAAACCAACCTGAGCCATATTACTTAGCCCAAGGCTCATTGTGATAAAAACAGGTGTTAAAGCGATTAGCGCTAGGAAAGCTGCACCAACAAATGTTACATGAGTCATCACTTTTTCTAGATACTCCGATGTTTTCTTTCCTGGGCGAATACCTGGTATGAAACTACCATTTTCTTTTAGGTTATTTGCCATTTCAGAAGGTTGAAACATCAAGCTTGTCCAGAAGTAACTAAAGAAATAGATCAGTACAATATAAGAAGCTATGTAAGAAAATGTACCGCTAGAGAACCAGCTCATTGAGCTACTGCTACCGCCGCCCAAGAAACTAAACAGTACTTGTGGAAAAATAAGAAGACTACTTGCAAAAATTACTGGCATTACCCCTGCTTGGTTTACTTTTAGAGGTAAAAAGTGTCTTTGTCCACCATATACTTTGTGCCCCTTGACATGTTTAGCTTGTTGCACCGCAATTTTTCTTTGTCCAAAGGATATATAGACAATTGCAAATACAATGACGACAAACAAGGCGAGAAGGACCCCAAGAATTTGAACTTCCGCACCACCTTCTGATCCTTGTAGCATGGTGTTAACTTGATACGGAATACTTGCAACAATTCCAGCCATAATTAGTAAACTAATACCATTTCCTACACCATACTCGGTAATTTGCTCACCAAGCCACATGAGGAAAATCCCCCCAGCCGTTAAGGCAACGACAGAACTAACATCGAATAAAAATCCTGCGTCTGGAGCAACAAGATATACAGTTTGGTTTCCACCTATGGGCATCGGGGATTTGAATACTTTCATAATCATGATGGCCTGAATGATACATAGGGGAACGGTTGCGTATCTTGTATATTCGTTTATTTTTCTTTGACCAGCAGGGCCTTCTTTAGAAAGAGCTTCTAGGGAAGGTACTACTTTCGCTAGTAAACTAAAAATAATAGATGCACTAATATAGGGCATAATTCCTAATGAAAATATGGCGCAATTTGCTAGTGAACCACCAGTTAATGCTGAGAAAAATGTCAATAGACCACCTAGTCCTCCACCAGGAAGTTGACCATCACCTCTCATTTGTTGGAGAACGTCTAGTTGTATACCTGGTATAGGTATGTGTGATCCTAAACGGAAGATGATTAAAAAGAAAGCTGTGTAGAGTATTTTTGTTCTCAGCTCAGGTATTTTAAATAAATTGCGGAAAGATTCGAAAATCATATGCACTCTCCGTGGCGATTACGTTATTTTTTTTTGTTTTTGGTTTTATTTTTATCTTTGTCTGAAGTCAACGAAACGATTTTTACTGTTCCTTGATTGTTTTCAATTTTTTCTTTCGCAGACTTACTAATTTTGTGTACTTTTACTTTTAATTTTTGAACTTTTAATTCGCCGTTGCCAAGGATTTTTACATATTTAACACCCTTGTTAACTTTAACAATGCCAGCCTTATCTAGATCAGCTAGTGTAACAGTTTGTCCATCGGACAAAGCATTTAGTTGTTCTACGTTTACGATAACGTATTTATCACTAAATCTGTCGTTATTAAAACCTCTCTTAGGAAGACGACGATACAGAGGCATTGTTCCACCTTCGAAGGCGCGTGGTCTACTGGAACCAGATCTGGCGTTTTGCCCTTTGTGACCTTTTCCAGCTGTCTTTCCTTGTCCACTACCTATACCGCGTCCTATACGCTTAGCTTTTTTTCGCGAGATAGAAACTTGTTTTACATCGTTGAGATTCATAACAATACTAAAGACAACTAAGTGTCTTCCTCCTTAATTAATCTATTTTGACGCCTCTTAATTTTTCAACTTCTTCTTTTCTGCGCATTTTTACGAGGCCATCAAGGGCAGCTTTTGTTACGTTAATTGGATTTGTCGAGCCGTAAACTTTTGTCAAGATGTTTTTTACACCTGCTGCTTCCACAACTGCTCGAACAGAAGATCCTGCGATTACCCCAGTACCAGGACTAGCAGGCTTCATAAATACTTTTGTTGCACCAAATCTACCAATCACTTCGTGAGGTATAGTATCTCCTTTTAGGGATACTTTCTTCATTAATTTTTGTGCGTCTTTAGAAGCTTTTTGAACTGAAGGTGGAACTTCATTTGCTTTACCAAAACCAATGCCTACTTTTCCGTTTTTATTGCCAACGACAACGAGAGCGCTAAAACTAAATCTTCTACCCCCTTTAACAACTGTCGAGCAGCGATTGATTTTTACAACATATTCGGTCCACTCTTCTTGGTTCTCCTCATGTCTTCTATGATCATGTCTTCTCGGAGATGCCATTTACTTGCCTTTCTAAAACTAAAATCAAATCAACAAAAGTTTTTTGCAACGAGTGCAAAAAACTTTCGTAAATGATCTAAAACTTTAATCCACCTTCTCGAGCTGCATCGGCAAGAGACTTTACTCTTCCATGATATTTAAAACCAGCTCTATCGAATATTACAGTTTCAATGCTTTTATCTTTTGCTATTTTGGCTATTTCTTTTCCAACGACAGTTGCTGCATCTTTATTACCACCGTAGCTTACTTCTTTTTTTATAGAAGGACTCAATGTAGAGCAACCAGCAATTACTTTTCCTGATCGATTTCCATTTTTATCAACAAAAGTATCATCTATTAATTGGCAATAAATGTGCTTTGAACTTCGATAGATACATAGCCTTGGTTTTTGTGGTGTGCCAATAAGCTTCTTACGAATGCGCATGTGGCGACGCCATCTACCAACTGTTTTTTTGTGTTCAGCTTTCATGTTAGTTCACTTAACCACTACCAAAACTCTTACCCGCTTTACGTATTATTACTTCATTTTCGTAACGAATCCCCTTGCCTTTGTAAGGCTCTGGTGGACGTATTTTACGAACATTTGCCGCAAATTGACCTACTTGTTGCTTGTTGCAGCCCTTGATTGCTATTTTTGTTGGGGATGGTACTTCTACTTGAATGCCTTCAGGAATAGCTACTTGTTTAGGTAAACAAAAACCTATTTGTAGTTCCAGTATGTTGCCTTTCAGCTTGGCATTGTAACCAGTACCAACGATATCCAATTTTTTCTCAAAACCTTGCGATACCCCGTGAACAGCATTTGCTAACAGAGATCGAAAAAGACCATGTAATGCTTTGTTTTCTTTACTGTCGTCTGGTCGATTTACTGTTAGTTCGTTCTTTTCTTGATCCAAATCTACAGTGATGTTCGGGTGAATGTTTTCAACAACTTTCCCCTTTGAACTACTCACTTCAACACATCCAGGTTTCATAATCACTTTCACACCTGAAGGTATTGGGATCGGTTTTTTTCCAATACGAGACATTACATTATTCCTGTTATTATATTTACTTTACCATACAACACAAAGAACTTCGCCACCAACTTTTTGCTCACGACATTGTTTATCGGTGAGTATTCCTTTTGATGTTGACACGATGTTTATTCCTTGCCCGCCAAGAACTCTTTTCATATCGACAACTTTGCGATAAATTTTTCTACTTGGTTTGCTTACGCGAGCAATCTGACGAATAACGTGTTCTCCATCAGGACCATATTTTAGTGTAATTTCCATTTTGTCCTGTGGTTGTTCTTCAATTACTTTATAATCTTTGATAAAACCAGCTTCTTTTAACTTAAGTACAACACCTTCTTTTAATCTAGAGTGCGGTACAACTACTGATTTGTGATATATGGCATTTGCATTACGTATCATTGTAAGCATATCAGCAATTGGATCAGTCCTCATACAGTTACATCCTATATTTACATTTGTATGTTTTGAATAAATTTTTTACCAG
Organism: Candidatus Uabimicrobium amorphum; assembly: GCF_009002475.1. Taxonomy (GTDB): domain Bacteria; phylum Planctomycetota; class Uabimicrobiia; order Uabimicrobiales; family Uabimicrobiaceae; genus Uabimicrobium; species Uabimicrobium amorphum. Next base: position 5,386,387 of record NZ_AP019860.1, on the reverse strand, counting down.
CTTGCCTTTTTCATGCCTGGTATTTCACCTTTGTGGGCAAGTTTGCGTAGGCAAATTCTACAGATACCAAATTTGCGGTAATACCCTCTTGACCTACCGCACATCGAACAGCGATTGTAAGCGCGTGTTTTAAACTTTGGTTTTTCTTTCAATCTTTGGCATTGAACTTTTTGCGAGGTTTTTGCCATTACTAATCCTTTTATTTGTTAGTTTTTCTTCTCTTCACGTTTGAACGGAAATCCAAAAAGTTTCATCAACTCGAAAGATGCTTTTTTATTGGAATTCTTGATAACAAATGTGATATTCATTCCCTGATAGAATTCGAGTCTATCCAAATCTATTTCAGGAAAGAAACTTTGTTCTTGAAGACCCAAAGAATAGCATCCAGCCTGATCAAAAGCTGTCGTTGAAAAACCTCTAAAGTCACGAATACGAGGTATAATGACTGTAATTAATCTGTCAAGGAACTCATACATAATTTGTCCTCGCAAAGTTGCTTTACAACCAATACCAACTTCTTCTCTTAGTTTGAAACCCGCAATAGAATTTCTCGCTTTTGTGACAACTGCCTTCTGACCAGTAATAAGACTAAGGTCTTTTACTGCGGCCTCTAAGCGCTTTTTATTTTCGATAGCTTTTCCAACACCCATGTTCAAAACTATTTTTTCAAGTTTAGGACAAGCCATCTTGTTTTTAATCTCTTGCGATTCCATTAAAGCGGACATAATTTCCGAATAATATTTTTCTTTTAACCTAGCCACAACGAGCTCCCTATTCTGACTCTTTCATTTCATATTTACTTCTGGAACGAGTGGTTTCTTGGTAATGTACGCTATATAACATAACATTTGAAACGTGTATGGGAGCTTCCTTTTCGATTCGCCCACCTTGCGGATTTTTTTGACTTTTTTTCAAATGTTTAAAAACGTAGTTGAGGCCTTCGACAATTACTCTGTTTCTCTTGGGAAATGTTCTTAGAACTTTTCCTCTTTTTCCAACATCAGCCCCGGCTATTACTTGAACGTAATCACCTTCTCTAATTTTCATCTTATACTACCTCTGTTGCTAACGATATGATTTTCATAAAGTTTTTCTGTCTTAATTCACGGGCAACTGCGCCGAAAATTCTAGTACCTTTAGGGTTGTTGTCGTTGTCAAGTATCACCATTGCATTGCGGTCGAAACGCACATATGATCCATCAGCTCTCTTGATCGACTTGCGCGTACGTATGATTACACCTCTAACAACAGTACCTGCCTTAAGGTCAACACCAGGAAGCGATTTTTTTACCGATGCAACAATGATATCGCCAACTCCGGCATACTTTCTACCTGTACCACCGAGTACTTTAATGCACATCGCTTGTTTTGCACCGGTATTGTCAGCTACGTCTAAAATGGATTGCATTTGAATCATACAGCACCCCCACGCTCTAAGATCTTAACAAGGCGCCAAGTCTTTGTTTTAGACAGAGGACGTGTCTCCATGATTTCAACACGATCTCCAATACGCGCTTCGTTATTTTCGTCATGAGCCTTAAACTTACTGAATTTTTTGATGTACTTACCGTACTTAGGGTGCTTAACCAATCGCTTTATTTCGACAGAGACGGTTTTGTCCATTTTGTCGCTTATGACAATTCCTATTTTTTTCTTGCGATTTCCTCTTGTTTCGCTCATCTTATCTTTGCCTCTTTTTCAAAATTATGTACTTGTTACTCTTTCGTGGAGTAGCGTTTTGATGCGAGCAATTTTTCGTCTAGTTTTGCGAATAACACTTGTATCGTTCATCTCGTCTACCACTTTTTGAAAGCGTAGCTTTAACAAACCTTCACGAGCTTCTTCGAGTTCTTTCTTCAGCTCTTCATCGGAAAGCTTACGTAGCTCAACAGTTTTAACGTTTTTCACTACTCTTCTCTCCTCTCTACAAATCTACATCGTACTGGCATTTTGTGCGAGATGCGATTCATTACTTGTTTCGCAACTTCTTTTGGCACACCGCCGATTTCGTAAAGAACGGTACCAGGTTTTACGCATGCTACGTAGTATTCCGGTTCCCCTTTACCTTTACCCATACGAGTCTCTTGTGGAGTTGCAGTCACTGTCTTATGAGGAAATATACGAATGTGAACTTTTCCACTTCCTTTTAGAAAGTGAGCAGAGGTAATACGTCCTGCTTCTATTTGGCGAGAATTGATCCAACCTGCCTGAGTAGACTGTAAGCCATATTCGCCGAAAGCAACTGTGTTACCTTTGTTAGCTTTTCCTCTTATTTTTCCGCGCTGACTTTTGCGATACTTTTGTCTTTTCGGCATGAGAGCCATGGAAAACTACCTCCTTGCCATAAGGTCCTAAATATATCCAAACTTTTACACCAATAGTACCGTAGGTGGTGTATGCTTCTGCAAATCCATAACTTACATGTTCGTTTAAGGATTGAAGGGGAACTTTTCCTTGTCCGGTACGTTCAGTACGTGCCATCTCTGCTCCACCCAATCTTCCAGAAACTTGAAGTTTGATTCCAAGCACACCCTTATCCATTGCAATGTCCATGGCTTTTTTCATTGTGCGGCGAAAATTTGCGCGCTTCACCAATTGGTCTGCAACGTTTTCAGCTACAAGCTGAGCATCTACTTCCGCAACTTTAATTTCGCGAATCTCGATATTCACTTCGCGATCTTTTTGTTGCCCATTTTCTTTTTGACTAGAGATAAAAGTACCTAGTTCTTCTCTTAACTTATCAACATTAGCTCCTTTGCGCCCGATGATAAGTCCAGGTCTTGCTGTGTGAAGAATGATATTCACTCTCTTTTGGGTACGTTCTATTTCTATTTTTGGAATATTACTAAAGCCGTAATTTTTCTTGATATGTTTACGCAATTTGTGATCTTCGAGTAAATACTTCGAAAAATCTTGCTTTTTGTTTGCATACCAACGACTACGCCAATTTTCTGTAATTCCAATGCGAAATCCTGTTGGATTTACTTTTTGACCCATTTTATTTTGGCCTTTCAATTTGAAACATATTGATTGCGTTTCACAAAGAAACGTTATTCACCTTCTTGTTGTGCTTCTGCCAATGATATGGTGATATGAGAGGTTCTTTTGCGAATTCTCATTGCGCGTCCCATTGGTCCTGGACGAAAGCGCTTTAGAGTTGGACCACCATCTATACGAGCATTTTCGATTACCAAGGCTGCAACACTGCCAAGATCTTGGTTTGCATTAGCAATAGCGGAATTCAACACTTTTCTTATCATAGGTGCTGCACGTCGATTAGATGATTGCAATATACGCAAAGCTTCATTCACAGATTTACCACGTATCATATCCATAACATATCTGCTCTTGCGAGGCGCAATACGAGCATATTTATGTGTAGCCGTATAGGTTTTCATCTCTTGCCTTTCTCTTTCTTTATGTGTCCTCTAAAAGTACGAGTTAAGGCGAATTCTCCTAGTTTGTGACCAACCATTTCTTCACGAACGGTAACTTTATGAAATTGTTTCCCGTTGTGAACTAAAAAAACATGCTCAACAAACTCTGGTAAGATTGTTGATGATCGTGACCATGTCTTTATTGGTTCTATGCGAGATGCCTCTTTTTGCTTGAGAACCTTCTTAAGAAGCTTCTCGCAAAAAAAAGGACCTTTCTTACTCGATCTACTCACTTCTTCCTCCTACGGATTATGTGTTTGTTACTAGGCTTTCTTTTTTGTCTCGTTTTTCCGCCTTTTGAAAGTTTTGCGGTAGGTGAGCAAGGATGGCGTCCACCACCAGATCTACCTTCACCACCACCCATGGGGTGTGCTACAGGGTTTTGTGCAACACCGCGTACGTGAGGACGTCGGCCTCTCCAGCGTTTTCTACCAGCTTTACCTAAGGAAATATTTTGGTGGTCCATATTTCCTAGTTGTCCGATAGTAGCACGGCACTTTAGTGAAACTTTTCTTGTTTCACCAGAAGGTAGAACGAGTATTGCATGATCCCCTTCTTTTGCGGATAGTTGTGCACTTGCACCTGCCGATCTGGCTAACTGACCACCTTTTCCAGGATACATTTCGATATTGTGAACTGTCAGACCTGTGGGAATGTTTGCTAGAGGCATAGAGTTACCTACTTTAGGCTCTACCTTTTCCCCTGATATGATTTGTTCACCGACTTGTATTCCATGAGGGGCTAGAATGTATCTTTTTTCACCATCAGCATAAACTACAAGGGCTATACGTACGCTGCGATTTGGATCGTATTCAATAGTTTTAATTTTACCGGGAATTTCGAGTTTATTGCGTTTAAAATCGATAACCCGATATTGTCTTTTATGCCCACCACCGCGAAAACGACTTGTGGTAACTCCATGGTTATTTCTTCCTCCGGTCTTCTTTAGCGGACGAAGTAGACTTTTCTCTGGTTTGTCTGTTGTCAACTCAGCAAAGTCAGGCAATACCACAAAGCGGGTTCCTGGTGATCTAGGCTTCAGCTTGCGGACCATAATATACCTCTCTTATGGTTAAAATAGTTCCAATTTGTACTCAGGGTCTAAGAAAACAATTGCTTTTTTCCAAGATCTTGTTTTGCCCTTGCGAAAGCGAAAACGTCGGCCTTTCGACTTTTTATTCATTACACGAACTTTATTTACTTTTACGCCTTTGTGGGCGTAAATTTTTTCGATAGCGCCACGGATGTCAATCTTATTGCTTCCAGGAGCTACTTCAAAATGATATGCATTTCTCTCTGCAGTATCAGCTTCGCCTTTCTCCGTGATTATAGGACGGCGAATAATATCGTAAGGATTTTTTTCCATAATATTGCTCTACTTATTTCTTGTATAGAGATTCTCGTTTTAGTGATTTCACTTCACCATTACGGTTCTGTATCAACTCATTAAATGCTTTTTTGGTAAGCAATATTTTATTGTTATACAGTAAGGAGTATGCATTTAAACGCGAAACAATATCTACGGAAGTTCTAGGAATATTGCGTGCTGATCTTAAAAGAACATTATCGCGTTCTTGTGAAGTTCCGATAAGAGTTTTGTTTTTTACGATTCCCAAAGTACTCAAAACATTGTAAACAACAGATGTTTTCGGCGCTTCTAACTCGAAATCTTCGATAACGAGTACTTCACGATCTTGAAACTTCGCCAACCACGCGCTGTCTGTCGCTTTACGCTTTGCTTTTTTTGGAATAGCATATCCATAATCGCGAGGATGAGGACCAAATACTGTTCCCCCACCCTTCCAGTGTGGAGCTCTTGCTGGACCCACACGTGCTCGACCTGTTCCTTTTTGGCGCCACAATTTTCGTCCACTACCTGCGCAGTCAGAACGAGTTTTGGTAGAATGAGTACCTTGTCTTTTGCGCGCTTCATACATAAGAACAGCTTCTTTTAAAAGAGCTTTTTTTACTTCTTCTCCAAAGATTTTTTCATCAAACTCAAGTATTTCATCGGTTCGATTTCCATCTTTGTCATAAACCGGCAATCTCATTTGCTAGTGTCCTAAAATTAAAACTAAATGTGAGAAAATAGTTGCTAGCGAATTAAGGTTTTTATATGCAAAGTATTAAAGTGAGTCTTATTCAATGTTTTCATATTTTTTTGAGAGTTACCTCAAAGGACGAAACCTCACGCCCGTGGGTGAATTACTCTGAATCCGTACGTGCTACGCAGTAAATTATGCTTTTATTCTAATTTCAACCCCGGCGGGCATCATAAGTTCAGTAAGTTCTTCTACTGCTTTTTGTGTAGCGTCATATATATAGATCAAACGCTTGTGAGTTCTGATTTCAAACTGCTCTCTCGATTTTTTGTCGATGTGAGGAGAACGAAGAACTGTGTAGCGCTCTACTCTTGTTGGAAGAGGTACTGGACCAGAAACCATTGCACCTGTTTTAGTTACAGCTTCAACTATTTCTAAGGCATATTTGTCTAGTATTTCGTGATCATATGCTTCCATGCGAATTTTCATTGTTTGGTTATTGTTCATTCCAGTTAATACTGCCTTTCTTAAGTACCATATTCTCTGGCAAAAACTTCTTGGTCTTCAAATAAATCGTTCACCACTAAAAGTTTTGCATGTAAAATATAAACACATACAGATATTTTATCTATATGAAGGAACCAAAAGTTCCCGGAAGGAGTCTGAAACCTCCAATAAAATAGCTAGCAACAGCTAATTTTGTGTTATGGAAGCCCATAGAAGATGAGTCAGAGGTTTTATCCCTAGAAATTTCAGTTTAAATAAAAATATTTACTTAAAATTTATGAGAATAAAAATTAGGAAGTATTTTTGATTTTGATAATTCTTTGACTCAGTGAATTCACAGGGGGTATATGAAATCAAATAAAAAAACTTTTGTCAAGAAAAATAAGTTTTAAAACACAAACATTTTTTCTTGAATCTCCTTCGGCACAGCTGCATATTTTAAAGGTTGCATGCTGTACGTCGCTCTTCCTTGACTCAAACCTCTTAATGTATCGGCATAGCCAAACATTTCAGAGATGGGAACTTGGGCCATAATAATTCGTGAATCTCCCTCAACCTGCATATCTCCGACCTCGGCACGTTTTGCACCTAAATGAGCAATAACGTCACCCATATAGCTTACAGGTGTCTTTATTTGTAAGCTCATAATCGGCTCTAACAACACACACTCGGCTTTTTGGATCGCATTCTTTGCGGCGGTAAAAGCTGCAGCGTTAAACGCTGTGTCCGTAGAATCCACATTGTGTTTGACATCTTCAATAGTAACACATAAGTTAATAATCGGATATCCACCAATATCTCCGCTTGTCGCCGCGCTGAAAACACCTTCTTCGATGGCGTTGTAAAACTCTTCGGGAATGCTATTTTTGCGCACTTTACTCTTGATCTCGACAGTCTCTTCCTCTGTAGACTCCACTTTCACTTTAACATATGCAAAGTGATTTTTTCCAGCAAATTGCTTTTCGAAAGTAAAAGCCGCTTCTGCCACACTAGCCACTGTTTCGCGATAAGATACACGAGGTTTTCCAACATTCGCCTTAATTTTGTGTTCGTTTAAAATGCGGCTACAGATAATCTCTAAATGCAATTCCCCCATACCCGACATAATGATTTGTCCACTTTCCTCATCGCTTTTGTAGGAAAAAGTAGGATCATCTTTACTTAAAATCTTCAAAACATCCAGCAAACGATCTTTATCCGCTGTGGCCTTGGGCTCAATAGATTTAGAAATAACTGTTTCTGGAAAATCCATTTTTTCTAATTCAATGGGAGTGTTCTTCTTGCACAACGTATTACCTGTTGTGGTATGCTTGAGACCAATTGCTCCAATAATTTCTCCCGGAAGAGCTTTTTCACATTTTTCGCGTGTATCTGCGTGCATATACCATAAACGATTCACACGCTCGGTTTTTCCAGTATTTGCGTTGTAAACTTGCTGTCCTTCACTCAGTTCACCTGTGTATATGCGCAAATATGTCAAATCACCGTGTTTATCAAAAGCCGTTTTGAATGCAAAAGCGCACAAGTCTTTATCTTTACTCGGATGACGTGCTTCTTTTTTTTCTGTTTTGGGGTGTATTCCCTCAATAGGCGGAACATCGAGAGGAGAAGGAAGATAGTGAACCGTGGCATCAAGTACGGTTTGCACCCCTTTGTTTTTAAGAGAGCTCCCCACCAATACCGGTACTACTTTTTGTGCCAATGTCGCTTTACGTAAACAGGAAGTCACATCTTCCGTAACGAGGGTTTCTTCCATATACTTTTCAATAATAGAGTCATCCACATCAGCAAGTGCGTTGATAAGCTCCTCACGCTTTTCGTTAGCTTCCTCAAGGCATTCCTCAGGAATCTCGCTTTTGGTAACGTCTCGACCTTCATTCTCTTCGCAAAAAGTGAGGTACTTCATTTCAATGAGATCGATCACTCCTTGAAAGTTACTCTCCACTCCATGTGGAATTGTGATGGGAACAGCATTGGCACCTAGCTTATCGCAAATCGCATCAATAACGTTGTAAAAATCAGCTCCAACGCGATCTATCTTATTGATGTAGGCAATCCGTGGAACTTTGTAACGATCGGCTTGCGTCCATACAGTCTCTGACTGCGCTTCAACACCACCTACAGCACAAAATACGCCAATTGCACCATCTAGAACACGCAAACTTCTTTCTACTTCGGCAGTAAAATCGACATGCCCTGGTGTATCGATGATGTTTATCTGGTGACCATTCCACTCGCATGTTGTCGCAGCACTGGTAATAGTGATTCCCTTTTCGCGTTCTTCAGGCATATAATCGGTTGTCGCTGTGCCGTCGTGAACTTCACCCATCTTATGTTCTTTTCCGGTATAGAAAAGAATCCTCTCTGTCGTTGTTGTTTTTCCAGCATCAATATGGGCTATAATACCAATATTGCGTATTTTTTTTACCTCGGACATTTTTTTACCTCTATTAAAACAAATAGCCATAGATTACGAGTATGTATCTATGGCCATTTTAATTTGCTGGTTATTTTCCAGCTCAAATATCTTATATGCATTTTGCTATACAGAAAATCTACGTGCTAGTCTCGCAAAATTATGATGCAAAGTGTGCAAAAGCTTTGTTCGCCTCTGCCATCTTATGAACGTTTTCACGTTTTGTAATAGACTTACCTTGTTTCTTGTAAGCGTCACCTAACTCTTCTGCTAAACATTGAGCCATTGGCTTACCTTTTCTATTACGTGCTTCTGCTAAGATCCAACGTAAAGCTAGAGTAATTTGTCTTTTTTTCTCTACTTCCATTGGTACCTGATATGTTGCCCCACCAATTCTTTTTGATCTTACTTCGATCAGTGGCTTAACATTTTGAACAGCTGTGCGAAAAATTTTCAATTCGTACTGCGCTTCTTTGCCAGTTTTCTCTTGAGATTTTTTGGCAATTTCATCAGAAGCAAATTTCTTTTTAAGGATGTCCATTGCACCGTAAAAAATTCCTTGCGCGACAGTTTTTTTTCCGTCAAGCATGATGTAATTGATAAATTGACTAACTAGTTTATCATGATATACAGGATCCGGCTGTAAATACACTCTGGTGGATTTAAATTTCTTCCCCATTTAAAAGATCTCCTTTGATTATGCTTTAGGTTTCTTAGCACCATATTTTGAGCGGCCGCGTTTTCTGTTAGCAACGCCCATCGCGTCTTGTGTTCCACGAACAATGTGGTAGCGAACACCTGGAAGATCACGTACTCTTCCACCGCGGATTAATACGATGTGGTGCTCTTGAAGATTGTGTCCAATCCCTGGGATGTAAGCTGTAATTTCTTTTCCATTAGAAAGACGTACTCTCGCAATTTTTCTCAAAGCAGAGTTAGGCTTTTTAGGAGTAGCTGTCTTTACTTGCAAACATACACCTTTTTTATGTGGACAAGATTCCAGTACAGGAGACTTCTTTTTCTTTACAACTTTTTTCCTACCTTTGCGTATTAGCTGATTAATTGTAGGCATATATTTCTCTTTCTTACAGTATGTATTTACAATTTTGTGTTAACACTTGTTGCTTTTATTGCAGAATTTAATATTCTACAAAAAAATTTTTTTTTGGCAATATATTTTTATTTTTAAACACCGATCCCGTTCTCGATCCCGTTCCCGTTCCCGATTTAACTGAGAATCTTCGGGTTCGAGATCGGATCAAAAACGAATTTATGTTATGAAGTCACAGACTCAGAGGCTTCTTTCGTTTCCTCTTCGGCCACAACTTCAATATCAGTTTGGTGATGTGCTTTAAAACCTGTTCCTGCAGGAACCATGTGTCCTAAAATCACATTCTCTTTCAAGCCAAGTAGTTCATCTTTCTTACCAGCAAGGGCCGCTTCCGTAAGAACCTTTGTTGTTTCTTGGAACGATGCCGCACTGATGAACGACTCAGATTGTAGTGATGCTTTGGTAATACCCAAAAGCAGTGGTTTATATGTCGCCATTTTTTTACCGCTTTCGCGCATTTTGCGATTTACTTCATGAAATTGAAATTTATCGACGATCGCACCTGGTAGAAAATCTGTATCACCCGATTTTTCTACACGTACTTTTCTCATCATTTGGCGAATGATAATCTCAATGTGTTTGTCATCGATCTTTACATTCTGCGCCCAATAAACTTTCTGAATCTCTTGAAGTAAATATTGTTGTAGCATTGCCACTCCACAACAACGTAGAATATCATGAGGAACCTTTGGACCATCAACTAAAGCATCTCCTGCTTTTACTTGATCTCCACGGCGTACCTTTAGAGGTTTACCGTGAGGAACTAGGTGCTCTCTTGATATTTCCTTTTCACCTTCGGTATTCTTCACAATAATGGTTCTCTTACCACGGCGTTTTTCGCCCAACTCAACCACACCAGTAATTTCACTAATAACCGTTGCGTTTTTTGGACGTCGTGCTTCGAGAATTTCCGTTACACGTGGAAGACCACCGGTAATATCCTGAGTACCCGTTACCTCGCGAGGTGTTTTCGCCAACAAAGTACCCGCAGTTACTTTTTCGCCATCATCTACTTCAATGTGCGCTTTTTCAGGCACAGAGTAAATCGCAATATTTTTGCCTGTTTTGTCTTTTAGGACAATCGCAGGTTGCTTTTCACCCTTGTGCTCAATGATAACCTTACCATTTTCATCTTCGCGCATGGTCACATCAGGGATAATATCATCGTAGTGTACCACCCCATTTGTTTCGGAGAAAATTGGAATATTGTGAGGGTCCCAATTTGCAAGAATCTCACCTTTTTTCAAATTCGCAGTTTCCAAAACCATACCGTCGAAAACAATTGGTTTACCACCATCGAGTTTGTGAAGTTCTGCACCAAGAGGAATAGGTACTTCCTCTTCGAAAGAAATCACGACTTTGCAACCACTGCGGCTGGTGACTTTGTTGTTCTCATTGACATTTTTCTTGTCTTTGATCTCAACAATCCCACCCATTTTTGCCTTGAGTTCTGTACGTCCTTTTTTGGCAATCAACTGCGAAGCAGTATTTAAAACCACTTGCTGTCCGTCGACAATTTCCAAAGTGGCTCCTGACGGAACTTTGATAATTTCCTCGTGATGCATCACAATACTGGCATTACGCGAAATAACAACGTAGTCTTTGTTGCGGTTTTGTACGTGTTGTAAATTTTTGAAGCTAAAAAGAACGCGATCCCCACGTTTTGGAATGGTTACTTCGGCTTCTTGACGCATTTTTACCGCAACCCCCCCAATGTGGAAGGTACGCATTGTTAACTGAGTACCAGGTTCCCCAATAGACTGTGCTGCGATGATCCCTACCGCCAAACCTTCTTCGGCTCTCTTACCACGTGCAAGGTCCATACCGTAGCACTTCGCACATACTCCCAAAGGAGTTTTACATGTCAATGGACTGCGAATACGAATTTTTTCATAACCCATCGCTTCTATTTTCTTCGCGATTTCTTCGGTAATCATTTCATTTTCGCGTACAATGGTTTCACCCGTTTGTTTGTTTTTAATGGTATTACGCGCATAACGCCCGCGGATGTTGCGGTTTAGAGGTACGATAATTTTATCCCCTTGCTTTTCCGCTCCTTTGGTCACACCGTCAGGTGTTCCGCAATCAATCTCGTTAATCACAACATTTTGCGCAACATCGGCCAATTTACGTGTCAAATAACCGGAGTCGGCTGTTTTCAACGCGGTATCAGCAAGACCTTTACGTGCACCGTGTGTCGAACTGAAGTATTCCAGTACTTTCAACCCTTCGCGGAAGTTCGCAATAATTGGTGTTTCGATAATTGCTCCACTTGGCTTCGCCATCAAACCACGCATCCCAGCGAGCTGACGAATTTGCTCTAAACTACCACGAGCACCACTCGATGCCATCAAGTATAGTGGGTTAAACATAATGTCCTCGTCACCACTGTTTTGTTCGAGGCATTTCATCATTACCTGCCCTACTTGGTCACGAGCATACGTCCAACAGTCAACAATACTGTTGTGGCTCTCTTTTTGCGTGATCGCACCGTCTTTGAAGTTCTTCTCGATTTTCTCCACTTTTTTGCGCGCATTATTGATAATTTCCTCTTTTTCCTCAGGAATAATCAAATAATTCTTCGCAAAGCTGATTCCACCAACGGTTGCAGCGTGAAAACCTAACTGCTTCAAGTCATCCAATAACTTCAGCGTTGGTCTTCGCCCTAATAGGTTGTGGCACTCAGAAATCACCCCAGTGATCGCTTTTTTGTGAAGAGCATGATTGTAAAAAGGCATACCTTTTGGCAATATGCGGTTGAAGAACACACGGCCAACGGTTGTTTTTATGATATTGTGCCCGCGTATTTCGTCTTCTGTTGGTGGAGGTATAATTTCCTGGTCTTCAGGAAGTTTTACCCACACAGGGCTATGGATATCCACTTTCTTATGTTCATATGCCAAAAATACCTCTTGGAACGAAGACATCAAAGGTACTTTCTTTACTTCATAAGTTTTTTCAATCGTGTAGTAATAAACACCCAATACAATGTCCTGACTCGGCGCAATAATCGGTTCACCATTTGCGGGCGAGAAAATATTATTTGTTGACAACATCAACGTGCTTGCTTCGACTTGCGCTTCAATCGAAAGTGGTAAATGCACCGCCATTTGGTCACCGTCAAAGTCCGCGTTAAAACCCGAGCAAACTAGAGGGTGAATTTTTATGGCATTACCTTCTGTCAATATAGGCTCAAATGCCTGGATACCAACGCGGTGAAGTGTTGGTGCACGGTTGAGAAGTACCGGATGGTCGCGAATCACATCTTCTAGTATATCCCAAACCTCTTTGTCTTTTCTCTCCAACATCTTCTTAGCACTTTTGATGGTATCAGCATGTCCCAGCTCTTTCAATTTTCGAATAATAAAGGGCTGAAATAGTTCTAGGGCTATTTTTTTCGGTAAACCACACTGGTGTAGTTTTAATTCTGGACCAACAACAATCACAGAACGCGCGGAGTAGTCAACACGCTTACCTAGTAAGTTTTCACGGAAACGTCCCTGTTTACCCTTAATCATATCTGTAAGGCTCTTCATCGGTCGATTTCCCGTTCCAACAACTGGTCGACGACACCGTGAGTTGTCGAAAAGTGCATCTACTGACTGTTGCAACATACGCTTTTCATTGCGAATGATCACGTCAGGGGCATTCATCTCTAATAACTTCTTCAAACGATTGTTGCGGTTAATGAGACGACGATATAAGTCATTCAAGTCACTTGTCGCAAAGTTTCCTGAATCTAACAGAACGAGAGGTCTAAGATCGGGGGGAATTACTGGAATTACTTCGAGAATCATCCATTCCGATTTATTACCCGATTCGCGAATCATTTTTACGAGTTCGAGTCTTTTTATAATTTCTTTTTGCCGTTGTTTTGCACCTGTATTTTCGTAATCTTTTTGAAGCTGCTCGATCAAAGCTTCTAAATCTAGTGTTTCGAGTAGTTTCTGGATAGCTTCTGCTCCCATCCCTACTTCGAATGTATCACCGTATTGCGCCTGGGTGTCGCGTAATTTATCTTCCGAAAGAAGGTCAAACTTCTTTAACTTTGTCTCTCCGGGATCGATGACAATATAGTCTTGGAAATAAATCACTCTTTCGAGATGAGCATTTTTAATGCCTAAAAGTGTACTTAGGCGGCTAGGCATGGCTTTAAAAAACCAAATGTGAGCCACAGGAGAAGCAAGATTTATATGACCCATACGCTTACGCCGCACTTTGGAGTGAGCAACTTTTACTCCACAGCGATCACACACAATTCCCTTGTACTTTATACCCTTATATTTTCCGCAATAACATTCCCAGTCGCGTTCTGGACCGAAAATCCGTTCACAAAACAAGCCATCTTTTTCGGCTCTATACGTACGATAGTTTATTGTTTCTGGTTTTTTTACCTCTCCAAAAGACCAACTTCTAATATCCTCTGGTGATGCTAGTTTTATGGTTACTGAACCATAATCGTTTATTTTATCGTAGAAAGTTTCTACCATTTTGCGAAACTCCTTTTAGATATTTCGCCTTATGCGGAATAACCATTCTTACTGTTAATGCACAGTTAACAGTAATACAAAACAATATGTTTCTCAAAAAAGTACCGCAGCGCTCACTGCAAACCACTTAACCTGTAAACGATTTTTCGTTACCATGATCGTAACCGTAGCCGTGACCCTAACCCTGATCGATATTTTCGATCACGATTACGGCTACGGCTACGATTGCGGTTAGGGGCACGGTCATGGTCACGCAATAAAAATGTAACCAACATTGTACCCTTTTTCAAACAAGTTAATGGCGAGGTACTGTTAAGGTTAACTTGTTGTATTTTTTCCCGAAGGACGCTTTTTTACTTTCTTTTTGTGCAGTTGCATATCAAGAGCAAGCCCTTTGATCTCATTGGTAAGAACCTCAAAAGAGATAGGTGTTCCTGGCTCCAGGGTATTTTCCCCTTTCACCATCGATTCGTAAATCTTGGTACGCCCTTCTACATCATCAGATTTTACCGTCAACAACTCTTGTAAGATATTTGCAACGCCATATGCTTCAAGAGCCCATACTTCCATCTCTCCAAATCGCTGCCCACCAAAACGGGCTTTACCACCAAGAGGTTGCTGGGTGATGAGAGAGTATGGTCCTGTTGCTCTAGCGTGAACCTTATCATCGACAAGATGGTGCAATTTCAACATATAGATGTAACCAACTGTTGTCTTTTGATCAAAGCGTTCTCCTGTACGACCGTCGTAAAGATAACAGGTTCCATTTTTTGGCAAACCCGCTTCTTCGAGTGCTTCTTCCACTTGCTTTTCGGAACAACCATCAAAAATAGGTGTTATCGCTTGAAAGTTTAGCTTTTTCGCTGCCCACCCGAGATGTGTCTCCAATATCTGTCCAACGTTCATACGTGAAGGTACACCCAAAGGATTCAAAATAATCTCAACAGGTGTTCCATCTTCGAGAAATGGCATATCTTCTTCAGGGAGTATTTTCGAAATTACCCCTTTGTTTCCGTGTCTACCCGCCATTTTATCACCCACAGATAAAATACGTTTGGTGGCAATGTAGACCTTCACCAATTCTAGAACACCAGGAGGAAGTTCATCACCAGACTGCAACAGAGTACTCTGCTTATTCTTCTGGTCTTCAGATTCCATAATGATGTCCATATGTTGTTTGATAATTTGCGCTGCCTCTACTCGTTTTTCACGGCTAGACAGTTTTAAACGATTTATGTTCAATTTTTCTTTTACGTCTTTTAGGCTCTTTAGAGTCGGATTCTTTGGCCAGGTTATTTTCTCTGTCAGCACATTGTCCCCAAAAACACTCACCAACTCTTTCGACAAATCGCGAAGAGTATTTTCAAATGTTTCCAGGTGTAGTTGTTCGATTTTATCTAATTCTGCCTTGTTTTTTGTTGCCTCAGCAGCATCTTTAGATTTCAATTTACGCGCAAATTTTTGGGTATGGATTACAATACCTTCCACACCAGAAGGAACTTCTAAACTATCGTTTTTAACGTCTTCACCTGCACGACCAAATATCGCATGAAGTAGTTTTTCCTCTGGAGATAGCTCAGATTTATTTTTTGGTGCAACCTTACCCACCAAAATATCTCCTTGGCGAACTATTGTTCCCACTTTTACGATACCATCGTCATCCAAATTGAGAAGAGCTCTTTCAGAAACGTTAGGTATATCTCTGGTAAATTCTTCTTTCCCTAATTTTGTCTCGCGTATTTCGGCTTCAAATTCATCGATATGAATGGATGTGTAGTAGTCTTCTTTTACTAACTTTTCAGAAACAATGATCGCATCCTCAAAGTTGTAACCATCCCAAGGCATGAACGCAACTAGAACGTTTCGTCCCAAAGCCAGCTGCCCTTGATCTGTCGCAGCACCGTCGGCAATTACTTGGTTTTTCTTTACCTTGTCTCCCGCACGAACAATCGGTTTTTGGTTTAAACATGTTCTTTCGTTTAATCCCACAAACTTGCGTAATTTGTATTCTATTTCCTGTTTTTTATCTTCAACAATAATGCGCTCAGCAGTCGCCGATTTCACTTTACCATCAATTTCGCTGCAAATCACCATGCTTGAATTTTGCGCAACAGCTTTTTCCATCCCCGTCGAAACAATAGGTGCTTCTGTAACAAGAAGAGGAACAGCTTGTCTCTGCATGTTTGATCCCATCAAAGCGCGGTTTGCGTCGTTGTGTTCGAGAAATGGAATCAAAGAAGCCGACACACCAACCATCTGCTTTGGTGAAATATCACAGTAATCTACTTTTTTATTCGAAATATGTTGGTAGTCACCGTTTACACGTGCAATCACAAAGCGGTTGTAAAAATTCCCTTTAGAGTCGACACTGTCTGCGGGAGCAATCACTTTGTTGTGCTCTTCATCTGCACGTAGATATTTGATCTCTTGCGTTACTTTTCCGTTCTTTGCCACAAGATAAGGTGAAACTAAAAATCCATACTCATCGATTGTGGTGTAGATCGCCAAACTAGATATCAAACCAATGTTTGTACCTTCTGGTGTTTCGATAGGACAAATACGACCATAGTGCGAAATGTGAACGTCGCGTACCTCGAATCCAGCTCTTTTTCTGTTAAGACCACCAGGACCTAGAGCAGACAAACGTCTTTCGTGCGTAAGTTGTGCTAACGGGTTGGTTTGGTCTACGACTTGTGAAAGTTCACCTCTTCCAAAAAAGTAATCTACCGCAGAAGATATTGTTTTTGAGTTAATGAGATTTTTAGGAGATAATGTCTCTTCAGCTTCGATATTCATTCGTTCTTTGATTGTACGATTTAATTTCAAGAATCCTTTGTAGAACTCATCTCCTGCCAACTCGACGATTGTTCGTACACGACGGTTACCTAAGTGGTCAATGTCGTCTACTTCACCTTCATTTTTTCTCAGTTTCAAAATGTAGTTTACAGAATTAAATATATCTTCTGGTGTCAAAACCATCTCTTGAGGATTCACTTTTTGGCCAAATTTTCGGTTGAGGCGAAAACGGCCAACAGGTCCTAAACGATAACGTGTAGGATCGTGAAATTTCTCGAAGAACAGATTCTTTGCTCTTTCTAAGTTAAAGGGTGTACCAGGACGTAGTCGTGCAAAAATGCGCGCCAAAGCTGCGACATAGCCTTCTGGTTCCTTCTCTTTGTTGCGTTTCAAGTCACTTGTCGGATCTTCTTCCAGAGTCTTCAAAATAAGATTATCAATACGATTTTTCTTTTCTTTGAGGACAGTCACCGATTTTAGATCACTATCGCAAATTTTCTTGATCAGGTCATCGGTCAAAGATGTTCCAGCAGGTACTTGTAGTAATTTATCCTGCTCTACAGCATCATTGATTTGGATAGAAGATGCTAAAATTCTTTGTGCAAGTTCTTTAGATGCCTTACTACTTCTCAACGAAATAGTTTGTGTTTCGTAAAAGAGCTTTATAATAGATTCATCAGTCGAGTATTCGGGTCCCATAGCACGAATGAAGATTGTAATGGGGATTTTTCCGCTTTGGTCTATGCGAATCACAAGGGTTTCTTTTTTTGTTACATTTATCTCAATCCAACTTCCTCGCTCAGGTATAATCCAGCAAGTTTGTAGGTGTTTCTCGCTAGAATGCTTTTCTTCTGCGAAATCAATACCTGGAGATCTATGTAACTGACTGACAATCACACGCTCGGCACCATTAATGATAAACTCTCCCCCACCGATCATGATTGGTATCTCACCAAGGTAAACATCATCCTCAATAGGATCACGACCTTCGATGTTCAAACGAACGCGTATGGTAAAGGGAGCGCCGTAAGTTAGTTTGAGTTTACGGCATTCATCAGGATTGTAGCGTGGTTTTCCCAGCTCGTAGTACAAATACTCTAGAGACATTTTTCCGTCATAACTCTTAATCGGAAAAACTTTACGAATGATGGCTTCAAGTCCCTTGTCTTCGCGATCAATAAAGGGAGCTTCCATTTGTAAGAAGTCTTCGTACGCCCTCAGTTGCAACTCAATTAAATTAGGAACTTCGATAACTTCTTTGTATCTGCCATAATGTTTTTTTTTCGGAGAAACTTTCATGTGTGTTTTAGCTCCATAAAAGGGCTTTAAAAAGCATAAAAATGTTTTTTCTACAAAATAAAAGTAACAGATTACAATTTATGCGTGTGTTTTGGGCTTTTTTCCCTAACCATAAATTATAATCTGTTACTTATTTTTTTGTGAATCAAGAGACAGAACTAGTCTCTTTTCCGAAAATATTAGCCGACGCCTTTAACTTCTACTGAAGCGCCTGCTGCTTCTAGTTCACCTTTGATTTTTTCAGCTTCGTCTTTAGATACTTTCTCTTTTACAGCTTGAGGTGCTTTATCAACTAGCTCTTTTGCTTCTTTCAAACCAAGAGAAGTGATTGCGCGAACAGCTTTGATAACGCCGATTTTTTTGTCGCCAGCAGATGTAAGAACTACATCGAACTCTGTTGGTTCATCAGCACCACCGCCACCATCACCAGCACCAGGTGCCATCATCATCATACCACCAACAGGTGCGGATGCTTCGACGTCAAAAGTTTCGCAGAAAGCATCTTTGAAATCTTTAAGTTGTAAAACGTTGTATGTTTTGAATACTTCCAAAAGTAGATTATTTTTATCTTCTGCAGATAGTTTTTGGATATCTTCAACTAACTTTGCTACATCAGACATGTTATTATCTCCAAATTAAATATTAACCTAGGTTTTTAATGTTTTTTTTATTGAGGATTAGCTTGCCGCGTCCCCAACGCTTTCGATATTGTTTTCTTCCATTTTGGAAGTTAAGTTGCTTAGTATGTTTGATATATTTCGAGGTGGTCCAGCAAGAATACTTGCAATTTGTTGCATTGGCGCTTGGAAAACACCGGCAAGCATCGATAGCAATTCTTCGCGAGAAGGAACTTTTGAAAGTGCTTCAACATCATCCGCATTTAAAACTTTCCCTGGTATATAACCACCTTTAATCACTAGCTTTTTGTTTTCTTTACGAAATTCTACGAGGAGTTTGGCCACAGACGCTATGCTGTCTCCACCATATGCCATCGCAGTTGGTCCTTTGAAGAGAGCTTTCACTTCCTCAGGATATGAATCTGACGACAAAGCAAGTTTGGCCATCGTGTTTTTTACAACTTTGGCTTTCACTTCTTTCTCAAAACAAGCGCTTCGTAGGCTATGGACATCTTCAGCTTTTAAACCTGTATAGTCATACAATAGAAAGCTTTCAAGAGATTCTACTTCATTAGTTAGTTCATCAGCCATTCGCTTTTTTAATAGTTTGGACATTGTATACTCCGCCTATCTAACTTATTTGCCAGTATCGATCATTAGACCTGGTCCCATAGAGGACGAAATACATACTTTTTCCATGTATGTACCTTTTGCGGTTGAAGGTCTTATGTTGCGAATGTGCTCAATAAAAGCTGTAGCATTGGCAACTAAATCTTCAGATGCAAAGCTCAATCTTCCTAGTGGTGCAAGAACATTACCCCCACTATCAGAACGGAACTCTACTTTACCTGCCTTAAATTCCTTTACGGCTTGTCCCACATTTGGTGTTACGGTTCCTGATTTTGGTGACGGCATTTTACCTTTTGGTCCAAGTATTTTACCCAATTTACCAACATGGCGCATCATCGAAGGATGTGCAATCACCATATCAAAGTCTAACCAACCTTCTTTTTGAATCTTATCCGCATACTCAGAGCTACCAACGTAGTCTGCACCAGCTTCTTCAGCTTGCTTGGCAATATCGCCTTCTGCAAAAACTAAAATGGTAACTGATTTTCCTGTTCCCTTCGGAAGGGATACAGAGCCTCTAACCAACTGGTCTGATTTACGAGGATCGATACCAAGTTTCATGGAAACTTCTACTGTTTCATCAAACTTTGTTTTTTTGCAATCCTGCAAAATACTGATAGCTTCGTCTAGAGCGTATCTCTTCTTTTTATCTACTTTAGTTAGATTTTCAGCATGGCGTTTGGAAGAAGGTCTTCTGTTTGCTGGACCTGGGCGTTTTCTTCTCTTTTCTTCCTTGGGAGCTTCCGTTGTTACTTCAGCTTTTTTTTCTGCCTTTTTCTTTGCCATTTTAATATACCGATCTATTTTGCTAAAATGTAAATTACGTATTTACAAGCAATTGGATAACTATTACCATATTACTCATCAACGACCGTTATTCCCATACTTCTTGCAGTTCCTGCAACAACAAGCATCGCTTGGTCAAGAGTATGTGAATTCATATACTTTGTTTTTTGTTCTGCTATTTCACGAACCTGTGCTTTTGTTACTGTACCCACTTTTTCGCGGTTCGGGACACCTGATCCTTTTGCTACACCTGCTGCTTGTTTTAGCAAAAATGAGGTTGGAGATCCTTTCAGTTCGATGTCAAACTTTCGATCATCATATACATGAAGGATCATCGAAATAGGTATGCCCATTTGATCACGGGTCATGTCATTAAATCTTTTTACAAACTCGCCGGGATTCAAACCATGCTGACCCAAAGCTGGTCCTACAGGTGGTGCAGGAGTTGCCTGTCCACCAGGGCATTTAAGTTTTACTAAGGCGACAACTTTTTTCTTTTTCTTGGCCATGATTTCCTCTACTTTATGTCAATTGTTACATCTGGTGGTTTATAAACTCTCTACTTGCCAA
Source organism: Candidatus Uabimicrobium amorphum (assembly GCF_009002475.1). GTDB lineage: Bacteria > Planctomycetota > Uabimicrobiia > Uabimicrobiales > Uabimicrobiaceae > Uabimicrobium > Uabimicrobium amorphum. The sequence goes on along the minus strand of NZ_AP019860.1, from coordinate 5,365,686 downwards.
TATTCTAACTCAACTTGAGTATAGCGACCAAATATACCAACAATAACCTTGACTATACCTTTTTGTTCATTTACTTCGTCAACAATGCCGTCGAAGTTTTCGAATGGACCTTCTTTGATTTTGATATTTTGTCCCTTTTTGAAAGATACCTTTGGTTTTGGCTTATCTTTCGATTGAGAACAATTTGCCAACATTCTTTCCACTTCTTCATCTGACATCGGTATTGGTTTTGAAGGAGGTCCTACAAAATCCCCTACACCGGGAGTTCCTTTTACTAAATAATGAGTCTCATCATTTAGTTCCATTTCCACCATGACATAACCAGGGTATAACTTTCTTTCCACAACACGTTTTGATCCCTTTTTTATTTCAGACACTAATTCACTCGGAACAACAATATCCGATATAACGTGCTGCATATTTTCTGCAATAACTCTTTTTTGAAGGTTTGTTTTTACTCGATCTTCTTTTCCACTTTGCACGCGTAGAATATACCACTTTTTGTCATATTCTTCTACGAGTTCATTGTTGACCACCTGAGGAGATTCTTCTGGGTTTTCTAGGTCATTGTCTTCTTTTGTATCTGGATTTTCTGGTAAACTCATGTTATACCTTACTAAAAAACACGTTGAAAGATAGAGTCAAATCCTATGTCAACAACAAATAGATAAAGTGCTAGTATTATTATTGCTATGATAACTACGGTGGATGACTTTACAACTTCCTTCATTGTTGGCCAGGAAACTTTTCTCATTTCACTTTCGGTATCAATTAAGAAGTCAGAAGTTCGTTGGCTTAAAAAACAAAAGTAAGCAGACATAATGATTAAAAGTAGACCTATGCCCAGAGAAACTAACAATTTAGGTGTTACTACAGGCAAGGAATAGTCTATGAGGGGGATCACGATCCCTTCCATATAAACGGTACTTGTCCACTCCCACTCAGGAAAACTACCAAAACATCTATATGTTGCGAATAACCATAAAGCAACAAAGGTTAGAAATGCTGTCCAACGAACAACTTGGCCCTGCTTTTTTTTGTAAATGGGGAGTAAAGGCATTTTGCCACTCCTTTTTTTGAAATGATGATTTGTTTTATAAGTATAATAATGCTCTTGAAAATAAATAAAGGTCCTATGTCCAAAAGTCAACGCTGCAAACGTAAATTTGCAGCGTTGTTGTATTACTTTATGGCACTTTTTTTATTATTCGATGATCTCGGTAATTACACCTGCACCTACTGTTTTTCCACCTTCGCGAATCGCGAAACGCAATTCTTTTTCAAGAGCGATAGGTGTGATTAGCTCAACTTCCAATGTGACGTTGTCACCAGGCATAACCATCTCAGCATTCAGTACGTCTGCTTTTCCAGTTACATCTGTGGTACGGAAATAGAACTGTGGGCGATATCCAGAGAAGAAAGGCTTGTGACGTCCACCTTCATCTTTTGTCAAGATGTAAACTTCTGCTTTGAATTTAGTGTGAGGATTGATAGAACCTGGCTTAGCAAGTACTTGTCCTCTTTCCACATTGTTCTTATCAATACCTCTTAGAAGGATACCAACGTTATCACCGGCCATACCTTCATCGAGTAGTTTGCGGAACATTTCAACACCGGTACATACGGTTTTTTGTGTGTCTTTCACACCAACGATGTCCATGTTGTCACCCATTTTGATGATACCGCGTTCTACACGACCAGTCGCAACTGTACCACGACCTTTGATAGAGAAAACGTCTTCGATAGGCATCAAGAATGGCTTATCAACCGCACGTTCAGGATCAGGAATATAAGAGTCTACTGCGTCCATCAAGTTTAGAACACCCTTAGCATTTTCATCGTCAGCGCTTTCCGCTTGACCAGCTAGAAGTGCAGAACCTTGAACGATAGGAATATCGTCACCAGGGAACTCATACTTGTCTAGAAGTTCTCTCAGTTCCATCTCAACTAGTTCGATAAGTTCTGGCTCATCTTTCATCATGTCGCATTTGTTCATAAATACAACGATCGCCGGAACGTTTACCTGACGTGCTAACAAAATGTGCTCTCTGGTTTGAGGCATTGGACCATCTGTAGCAGCAACAACAAGTATCGCACCATCCATCTGTGCAGCACCTGTAATCATGTTCTTGATGTAGTCTGCGTGTCCTGGGCAGTCTACGTGCGCGTAGTGACGTTTTTCTGTTTCGTACTCAATGTGACAAACAGAAATCGTAATACCACGTTGTCTCTCTTCAGGAGCTTTATCGATGTCTTCAAAGTTCATCTTTTTAGCTGTACCTTTTAGAGCCAACACGTGAGAAATTGCTGCTGTCAGTGTTGTTTTTCCGTGGTCAATGTGACCAATGGTGCCCACGTTAACGTGAGGTTTATTCCGTTCGAACTTTTCCTTCGCCATGGGGATACATCCTTCAATAATTTAAACTATTAATATGGAATCCGAAATGTCGGTTACTTATGAAAGGTTTTTGATGTTTTAGGGGGATAGGTTAGGTAACTGACATTTTTAGATATGATAAAAAGAAATAAGGAAGTTTCCTAAGCTACCGATGGGGATTGAACCCATGGCCTCATCCTTACCAAGGATGTGCTCTACCACTGAGCTACGGTAGCATTGTAGGATAAAGAAGAGCGGGTGATGAGAATCGAACTCACATAGCCAGCTTGGAAGGCTGGTGCTTTACCATTAAGCTACACCCGCGTCATGGTGGCGGAAGGATTCGAACCTTCGAAGACGTCCGTCAGTAGATTTACAGTCTACCCCCTTTGGCCACTTGGGTACACCACCGATTTCTTCTATAGCTAGCGATGGGATTTGAACCCATAACCCCTCGCTTACAAGGCGAGAGCTCTACCGTTGAGCTACGCTAGCAATGTGAAGGGTATTATATAAACAAAAAACGTGATTGCAAGTAAAAAAAAAAGTTTTTTGCAAATTTTTGTCATATAGGTAAAATCTTATTTGATTTTCCCGCGTAAACTCTTGCTGTAAGGCTTAATTTCCAGAGCTTTCCCCCAATTATCCTTCGCCAATTTTTTTTGCGATTTTCTTTGGTAAATATCGCCGAGAAGCTCATACGCTTGCCAATTTGTTTTCGGGGCAAGCTTGATAGATTTTTGAGCCATAGAAATTGCCTTGGAAATTTCCCCTACCTGTCTGTAGTATTGGCTCACAACGAAAAAAACTTCGGGTGTTTTATCTTGCAAGGCAAGTTGTATTGTTTTTTCCGCCAAAGATTTTTTTCCTTGTTTTTCATATGCCAAAGCCAAATACCCATGCAATTCTTTACGCTGCGGGTCCCTCTTTAACGCCGCTTCAAAATCTTTCACCGAATTTGCATACTGCTTTTCGGTAAAAAATAGCCAGCCACGCTGCTGAAAATACTCACTTCGACTGGCATCGTGTTCAATAGCGTTCCTGAAATAGAAAAAGGCTTTTTTCTTGTTTTTATTGACTCGTGCCAAGATCAGTGCTATGTGATAATATGATGGGGCAGTAAACACAGCTCCTTTGGCGGACACCCGAAAATCTTCATAGGCCAACTTCCACTCCGACATCTCATAGTGAATTTTTCCACGCGCAAAATAAAATTTTTTCAGCGGTTGCTTTTCCAGAAGTTTATTGTACGCTTCCACGGCTTTCTTCCACTGTTTTTGCTTGCTGTAAAAATGCCCCTTTATCTCCGTTACTTTAAGTAGATCTTTCGGTAATTCCGCACATTTTTTCTCAAATTCCTCAGCGTCAATCAAGTCATACCGAACATTGATATTTAGTTTTTCCAATAAAACTAAATCCTCAGGAAAGCCCAGCTTTTGTGCTCTGTTGTAAAATTCAAAAATCTTTACCGGTTCTTCTTCAAGTGCTGTTAGTATTTTGGCAAAAAAGAACGTGTAACGCTTGTTATCCGCGTAAAGTTTTGTCAATTTGCGCAAAATCTTTTCCGCTTCCTGATATCTTTGCGTTCGGTAATAGCACTTTGCCAATAAGAATTGTTGCTGTGGTGTTATATTCTCTTGTTTTAGTAACTCACCAATCGCTAAGTCGTATTGTTGTTCATCGTAGTAGATAGACGTTTGCTGTTTTTGCTGTAGAGCATTTCGCAGTTTTTCGTTTTCCGCTTTTAAAGACTCCCAATCTTCGGTAGCGCCCGCCTTTTTAGGCAAATTAAACCAAACGTAAGTCCCCGCAGAAACTACCAGCAAAAAAACAACGATAACCCCCCCCGCAAAACTTTTGCGTTTAGCGAACCCTGGCGGAACTTGAAGAACTTGACTTTCACGCATCTCACGTATCAAGTTGGTGAGATTTGTGGTTTTTTCATCTAGTCCATCAATTTGCTCGACGATGGAAGAGGGAAAAGCATCTTCCATTTCGCGATTTTTGCCGTGAATATTGGCATCAATAACCGTATTTCCATATGAATCAAAGTCGCTATCACTTTGAACGGTCTTTGCAGAAACATCGATATCTTGTTTCTCTTGTAACATAACATTGATGTCTTGAGAATTCATATCCAAAGTCGCTTCTTCGTCTCGCGCCTCTTCCTTTACTGTTTCGACACGATCTTCCACAACCATTAGGTTATCTGTCGTCAAATTTTCGATAAGTGTTTCCGAAGATGCATCACATGGAGGATTTGGACTAGCTGGCTCAATAATTTCAATACTGGAAAGATCTCTTTGTGTTTCCTTGTTCTTATAAGATTTACTTTTGTCCAGCGTTTGTTCTGTAAATGTGGTATTCATTGCTGGCGACTCGATATGCCCCGTAGCTTTCTCATCGTTTAAAGACTCCATGTATTCCGAAAATGTGATATCACTGGCGATTGTTTTCGCCGTATCGATATTCTCTTCCTTTTCTGGTTCTTGCTCACCAGAAAAATACGATGAGGACATTTTTGACTCATCAAAATAGGAGTTACTTTGTGCCACAGGAGATTCTACGGCATCCACAGTCATTGCCGAGACATCATTGCCTATACCATCGTCAAAGTAGGAGTTACGTTGCTGAACAAAAGGGGGCTCTACGGCATCAACAGTCATCGCCGAAGCATCCGATTCCTGGTTAGGACCGCTTGAATTCTCTTGGGGAGTTAGTGGTGGTTCCACAGCATCGACAGTCATTGCCGAAGCGTCGTACTCTTCACATGATCCATCTGCTTTTAAAAAGTTCTCTTGGGGAACTAATGGTGGCTCTACAGCGTCAATTGTCATCGCTGAAGCGTCGTGTTGTTGGTGCGAAGCACCTGTATCCAAAAAATTGTCTTGCGGGGTAATCGGTGGCACTACCGAATCCACGGTCATTGCCGAAGCGTCATTTTCGAAATAATTATCGGGTGTTATACGTATAGGGCCCTCTACGGCGTCAACCGTCATTGCCGAAGCATCATGTTCGACATTATTAGTAACAGGAGGCTCAACCATATTTAATGTTTGAGTAGATGCATCTTCCGTTTTGGATGGAGAAAACAAATCTGGATTTACCGTTTTTTCTGAGGCATCAGGTTCAGCGGAAGACTTTTTTAGTGACGACTCCATAGAGTCTATTGTTTTTTCAATAAATTCCATTTCTGAGGTACCAAATTCAGAGGGAGAGTTGGGGGTATGTTCCACCAAAAGCTCATGAAACATATTTATATATTCATCGGTAGGTAATATTCCTGTAACAACCAGTAGCTCTCGAAATGAAATGGATTTCCCTAGGCATTTTTCTTGAAATTTGGCGATTTGCTGGTCGGTTAAAAACTCGATTTTTTTTATATGGGCGATGAATCGTTTATCCCAATACTCAGAGATATCAGATTTCGCAAAATTTTGCTCATTTAAGATGGATACCGTTGCGGTGTAGTACTCTATTTGTAACTGATCATCTAACAAAAGTGCTTCGCGAACACAAACGCTGGGGTACTTGTCTTTTACAAAGCTAATGGTTTCTTTTGAAATAATTTCTTGGGAAATTACATAATTGCAAAAAGCATCGTCTAAGGATTGCGTCATAAAAAATTCCTTAATTTTAAGTCGAAATACATTTGATGTTCACTGAAGAGAAACTTTGCTTAGGGAAGTGGAAATAAATAATATACCCAAATTTTACACAGGAATTTTATCATCCAAACACGACGACATTATATGAGGACGAAGCGCATGAACAAAATAGCAGTACGATATTTATTTTTTTGCTTTCCTCAAATGGGTTAGGAAGGCAAAACCATCAAAATCTAAGCTTCGACAAAAAATTCTACAGCTTTTTCGATGTAGTACTCTAGATCTTCGTCAGGCATATCCATAAATCGCTGTTCTTTATCTTTAACATATGCCATAAACTTACCAAAACAAAACATAGAGTATGTAGATTGATTTTTTTGATCTAACAATATATAACTGTGTTTAAATATATTAACTATAGAGTTTTTATCTACAGGAGTTTCACATGCCCACGAGGTTGTGTCGACAAAAATCTCAGGGCTTCCGTAGCGTGCTAAAGTTTTAAGAGTAGTAATCACTTCGGGGAGGGAGCGTTCATTTTCTAATTTTTCACAAAGCTTTATAAAATTTACATAGGCTTTGTGCGTTCCCAAATATTTTGTGATGAAATATGTTGTTTGTAGTGTAGATAAAAACAAAGGCTGTTGACTTTGCACCTTTTTAAAGAGTGCTATATATTTTTTACATAGAGAAGCATTAACAGCTAAGTTATTGAAACTACCGATGATATAAGCCTCTATATTTTCCGTCTCGGCAAAAGTTTTTAGTGTTTGTTGGATCAATTCTTCGTTGTCTTTATCGGTATATATGGCAAATGTGCTCTGCAATGTTCTATGAACACCTTCGGCATCTTGTTCCGTAATAGTATCTTCGTGAACATCTCGTAAAACTTGCTCCCCAAAACCATCACCGTAGTTTTGTAAAATTCTTTGGAAGTTGCTTGACTTCAAACAATTGAGTATCTCTTGATAGGCCATTCGATTTTGTTCACACAAACAGTAAATGGATATACAAAAGCCGATAGCACTATCTAAAGTTTTTGGATGGTTTTCCAGAAGTGTGCGCATCTTATTTTCAGAAAAATCTTTTCTAATTTTTGATCTCATCAAATACAAAAACATTGGGCGGTACATTTTCTTTAGTACATTGGGAACTTTCAATCGTACATCTGGATTTCTGTTATTGATAATACTTTTTAACCTATCGTGGTAGCCCATAGTTATTTATTCTTTCTGAAATATGCTGTTGTACCATATAGTATTATGAAAAGGGTTGTGTCAGAAAATGGAAATATGTTTCATACAGTCTTTTACACTTATAAAGTTTTTTTGCGAATCGCGGAACCTTTTACATAAACGATTACAAAGGGTAAACGTTTATTCTTATATGACATTTCAGATGCCTCTCCAAATTATTGAGGATGGACTTCTGGAATTTCGTTAAAAAAGTTTGCTAAAGATAGCAAAAAAGAATAACATAGCTCCATCTCTAACTGTCAGGGCAATAAATTATGTGTACATTTTTTGTAACAAGCATTACAATTCATTAGAGGCTGGGTAAAGCATTTGTATTGTATTATTAAGTGTAAAGACCTTTTCCCGGTCACTTGGACGGCTATGATACTTTTCAATATTTTAGAATTTATTCTAATGAATTACAATAAACTTCTCAAGTAAAAAAAAATGTCTAAAGGCATAGCAAATGGGGAAAAAATTTTCAGATGATGATACTCATCTTATAACAGAATGCAAACAAGGCAACAAGAGTGCCTTCGACTCTTTAGTTGTAAAATACCAGGATCGTGTTTTTAATGTGGTTTACAGGCTAACAGGTGATGAAAATTTAGCTTGCGACCTGGTCCAAGATACTTTTATCAATGCCTACCGCGGGCTGAAAAATTTCAAGGAGCATTCAACATTTTTCACATGGTTATTTCGCATCGCAGTGAACACGGCAACCAATAGTCGCCGAAAGCGCATGCGCAACAGAGTTGTTTCCATATCAAAATTCCAAAGCGAAAATGAAGACAATTGGTTCGACCCTGTATCCGACGAGAAAGATCCGAGTCAAAAAGCCGAAGATTCAGAACAAACAATCATTGTGCAACAAGCCATCGATTCGCTAGAAGAGCCATACAAAACTGCTATTGTACTCAGAGATATAGAAGGTCTTAGTTACGAAGAAATGCAAGAAATATTAGAATGCCCCATCGGAACTGTTCGCTCACGTATCCACCGTGCTCGCAATTTAGTAAAGGAAAAATTAGAAGCCATTTTAAACAAAGAATGACCTCACCAAACAATTCGTTGTTGTTTTATTTAAATGAAACTACTTCTAAGAACTGTTGGGATTGTACAATTTGGTCGCACAGTTATCATTTACGATCAAAATGACAAAACCATTTGGTTATTCAATTTCAAAACAGTGCCAAAAGCTCGCTGTTGTTTCCTGATAACGCAAAATAAAAAAATATCATTTTTTTGGGAACTAAACACCGATAGACTGCAACTAAATGAATAATCGTCGGAAACACTCTGTACCACGGGTGAGTAAAATGTAACATTTACCATGCCTTTCACCCCTATCACCTAGTGATTCAACCGACAGTATAACAAACTGTAGTGTCGTTTTAGCGAGATGACTGTGTTACAAACTATAGCACAGTATTTTTTTAGTTTTTATGTAATTTGTTAGAAACAACCTCATATTTTCGTTGCATCACTGCAACAAACCATCTTGCCACTTAGATGTATTGGTCTGGGAACAAACATACTACAAAACATAATAAATGATTGTCATGTTAGGAACAATGTATGAAATGTGATAAGGTTTTGCCACAATTATCTGATTACATTGATGAGCTTCTAACAACAGAGGATAAAAACCTTCTAGAAGAACATATGAAACAATGTAGCAGTTGCGCAAACGAATTACAAAAACTGTCCAAAACAGTTGCTCTTGTGAGAAGTTTGCCCAAAATGTCGGCACCAGTAAACTTACAACAAGAGATTTCGCGCGCCATCACACCGACACCGTGGCTTAAAATTTACCAAAATTTGTCACTGGCTGCGGGATTGTTGCTGTCGTTTGTACTTGGAATGTGGTTTGTTGTCTTTCAAAACCCAGAACGTTTTGCCACTGAATCTGCTGTTGCGAAAAGCCAGGAAGTTCCGCAAAATGCACCAAAGATACAAAAGCAAAATGCGCGTAACGAAATCAAAAGAATCAAAAGAGATAGAGAAAAAGATACGGCAAATGTAGAGCCTGCAAATAACCTCAAAAAAACAAAGTACAGAAAGAAGTTACGCTCAGGAAAGAAAAATGAAACTCCAGAGGCAAACGAAGCCGTAGATGCAGAAATGACTGTTGCGAAAGAAGAGGCGTCCAAATTTACAGAGCAAAAAATATCTAGAATGAACGAAATAAAAACCACAGCAGACCAAAAACGAGCACTTGCAGCAGAAGCCGAAGAAATAGAGGATGCGGACGAGGGCGATATCGAATACGCCGACGATGCAGGTATGGACTATGCGGACGAAAAAGCGGACGTAGCCCCCGGAGATCCGAGCCAGGTAAACGTAGATGAAATGGACGACACCGAAAGCGCTGATAGTACTGAATCGGCAGAAATGGACGATGACTTTAATTTTGAGGCCACCCAAGGTGGAGCTGGTATGGCTCAGCAAACGCATACCTCAAAAAACGACGAACAAAAAACACAAGACTCGTTTGCAAATGATGCTCAAACGCGTATGCCCAAGCAACCGCAAAAGATAATACCCAAACCAAAAGATGACAAAATTCATTTTGGTAAAGGATTAAACAAAAATAAGGGAATAATCGAAAAAGAACGCGCCCAACGCCGCGACAGAAAAACACAAACGAATTGCAACAAATGTCACGTAAAAAACATCAAAGTGATGCATGAGCAGCTCGTCAGTAAAATTTCAATAAAGAATTTATATACTTCCCTAGCAGCGTGTAACGAATGTCACATGATATTAGATGAAAAAATTATCCGCGAAGGACACACTACGCCAAAAATTGCGATTACATCAATGATAAACAATCGAAATGGCAACATCGTGGAACAAATTTTTGTTGTACAGAAGATGGTACAACTCGAATATGCGTTACGAGGCCTTGCAACCGCGCAAAATGAAGGTAGGTTTGCAATGTACATGCGGCAAATAATCGCCATGACAGTTTCAACTCTACGTAACAACGAGTATGCTTACAACGACAAATACATAAAGCCCATCATCACCAAGGTAGGCTCAGCAGAGTTGCGCATTGGAAATTCTAAGTTACAAAACCTTGCCAATTTTGTGAGAAATCAGGCACAAGCGATGACACTTTTGCCCGTGGAAGAATTAAACAATGAACCGCAAATCCCACAAGGAGATATTGCCGAGGATGATGTTTTAGAAGAGTCGAAAAATTAAAAGATTTGGTAAACAACTATAGAGGCTTGAAAATGGCAAATACGATGTTTTCGTATTTGCCGTACCATCTCTTGAAATGTTTAACGCACTTTATACGAACTTTTGTACTGCAACTGTAGTTTTTCCGCTATCTTCTTCCACGAAGTCAACAAAATAGGATAATTGGGTGGTAAAGGCATAGAATGGCACACAAAAACCCCACCTTCAATTTCGGGATGAATAGAAATAGGTGTGACATCCACGCCATCTGTTCCCTTACCATCTTGCAAGTGAAAAACAGTGATATATTTATTTGTTACTCGATCGTACACTAAATAAGAACTATGTGACTGTAAGGAAACAATGATATATCCGTCCTTTGGCGAAGTTTTATAAATGGTAACACCTTCCAAACTCACATGGGTATTATCAGGAAGAGGCAATAATTCCTTCTTTACCGGTTTTGTCAAATCGGTAGAGATTTTCCATACTCCACGTTTTTCCTCACAAATATAAATAGCTTCGTTTTCATCGTCGGCCGCAGCCCCCTCACACTTCTCATCAATATCCCACTCTCGTACCTTTTTTAGAGAAACCTGATTATTTGGGTTACTACATATCTCAAACTGCTCTACACTTTGACTTGCGTCTTCATCCGTTTTGATAAAATAAAACTTATTGTTCGTGCGATCATGATACAATGTTCCCCCAAAAGATTTACGTTGCGAACGCACAGACTCTAGTAGGCCACTTCCATCGTCTATTCTTTTCAGTAAATTTTCAGAGTCCATTTGGAACACAAGAATGATATTTTTTTTTCTACGCGTTGTTGTAACAACGATATCTATTTTTTTTTCTCCTAGAGGAAAATTATAACGTACATCAATGTTACCTGGTTTATAGCACGGTACCGTTTGCAACACCTTACCGCTCATATCATAAACAAATAACTTGTGTGCTTCTTTGTCCGCAGAGATAATTAAACTCTGTTTCTCATCCCGAGGATGAATCCAGATACACATGTCATCCTGATCCTGAGCACTCGCATCGCCATATTTAAAATCGGAAGTTACTGTTACGCCTTTTTTTTTGTAGACAGGTCGTTTTTTTTCCTCGTAAGAAAAGAAAAAGGCCACCACACATATCACGGGTACGATTATTAGCAAAATTTTTTTCGTATTCATATTTTCTCGCAGATAAATTGTTGGATAAACTCTTGGTAAGCTTGTTGTTTGGGTAAATCAATCACTGTTTCGAGAATGCGTCTTTTAGTAGTTACGGTCTCTTTTGTCACAGGGTTGTAACCCTCTTTTGAAACTTCTTTCCATACCACAGCAGTTCCATATCTCTGCCATGAAGGAATTTCTTTATGGTGAATACCTAAAGATCTTAACAAAAGATATTTTTCTTCTACAGGCATCCTTTCTAAAACTTTTGTTGCTTGGCGTTCATTTTTTCCATTTTGACGTAATGTCCAATAGCAATAAGCATTCAAAGAATTACGTGCACTATCTCCTTGTCGCCAACTAAAATAATCGAGAATGGTTTCGGTATCGGGAAATGGACAAATACGTGCATCAAAAACTCCTGGCTGTTGGAGATGATGTGTAAAAGCCGCACTTGCTTCCCCAGCTAGATTGCTCAACCATTTACGTATTTTGCGCTTAAAAGTATTGTCGTGCTTTGAAAATAAAATAGAAATTTCATCGCTTTCCACGTATGCGTAGAGAGCTTGAAAACCACATTGCATCACATGTTTTGTCGTGGCAATCATCGCATCGCGAAATCTTATATCAAAGGGTTTCTCAAAATTTAACTTTTCAGTCAAGTGGCTAAAAGACCTGCCATCCAAACGTACAACAGGCCAGATCCTAGGTGGAATTTTTTGGTCCAACGCTTCTTCGTATTCGCGCATCAACAAATCAAAATTCTGAAATTTCATTTGGCCTCTTTCTCTTCCACTTTTTTTTCTTGGGGTTGTTGTTCGTCTTTAGAAAACATTTCTGCATTGTATTTTTTATATAGTTGTTGCATAAATTGCTGCATAATCATCTGATATTTTTTCTGATACACTTGCCGTTGTATCTGTTCACGGACATCCTCTAAAGACTGTTGCTTTTGTTTTTCCATTTCGTGTATCCACACACGTACAAATTTTTCGTTGAGGGTATAGATCGTTTTAGCGGAAGACGCTTCAGAAAAAATTTCCCCTACGATGGAGCTAATGTCGCCAATGTCATCGACACGAGAAGTTTCCGGAGTGATGGTAATGGCTTTTTCTTTTTCTTCCTCAGAAAGAATGGCTTCTTTTGCCTGTTCCTCGTTAGAAAAATTCTTGATAGTGACTTTCGCAAAAGCGGGAGAAACAAACTGTGCTGCATTTTGCTGGTAGTACGCGTTTATTTCTTCCGGTAACACCACGATTTGTCGGTTTACTTCGCGCTGTAAAACTTCATTTACCAACAATCTTTTTGCAATATTTTTTACACTTTTTTGGTGAACACTCTCGTTATGCAATCCATCCTCTACTGCTTTACGCCACAAAACTTCATGGAATAAGTACTCTTCTAGAGCGGCCTTCTTACCTTCTGCCGTTTCGTATTGTTTGGACATTCCTTCCATCAACTGTGTATTTTGCGCCATTTGCGGAAAAGCCAAACGCATCAAGTTTGTCTTTGTTGCAATTTGTCGGGTTATTATTTTTTGTACGTCGTCAGCATAAATTTCTCTTTGGCCAATCTGAGCCAACACTTCCTTCGCCTTCTTCTTGTAACCGAATTCTACCTGTTCTTTTACAATATCTTCCATTGCAGAAAAACGTTTCATTTCACTCAAAGAGTCACTGAGATACTCGGCGATTTGTCTTTTTGTTTCTTCATTTTTTTCCAATCGTTGGGAAAAAACAAAATATTTAGCGGCGTCTTTATGCTTTCCGTCATTTTGTAGCAAACGCGCCACTCTTAAGTACAAAGCGGCACGTTTATTATCATCAACACCTGTCGCTATGTACTGCAGCCAAACTTCCACTGCTGCACTGCGTAAATTCATTTCTTCCAACTTAATCGCCGTCTTTTGCAAATAGCTAGTGTTGGTAGCTTGTTGTTTTGGTCGTAACAGTAAAACTGTAATTGTTGCCAATTGTAATATGATAACGATCACAAATGCCCAACGAGTATTTTGTTTTCGTTGTTTGGCATTGGGATGTTGTGGAAGTTGTAATTGTGGTGTGTTCATAAAAACCTCACTTATTTTCTTTTACGCCCCAAAGCTCGTTTGCGAAATAGTTGATGGATATTTTTCAAATAATCTTCATTTGTCGACACGGACAATTCATCCATATCAATTCTTTTAAACAAAGACTCGCGCTCTTTTTTAACTTTATTTGTACGTTGCGCAAACATTTTTTGTAGCATGGGAGACTTTCCATCGACAATGATACGTTCACCTGTCTCCGAATCCTCTAGCTCGACAAGTCCAACACCAGGAAAAGAAAATTCACCTGGATCATGCGAAGTAATCGCGATAACATCGTGTTTTGACTGCGCTTGCTTTATACTTTTTTCATATGCCGCACTCAAAAAATCTGAAATGAGAAAGACAACTGCCTTGCGTCGCTGCACACGCCCTAGATATTCTAGCGCCATGGCGACGTCTGTCCCCTCCCCCTCTGTCGTATTAGATAACATCTCGCGGATAATGCGCATTACGGCATAACGCCCTTTGCGCGGCGGAAGAAATTTCTCGATTCTGTCGGAAAATAAAATTAGCCCGACCTTATCATTATTTTTAATCGCCGCGAACGCCAAAATGGCGGCAATCTCCACTGCCAACTGTGCCTTTGTACGGTTTTGAGTACCAAATCCCTGAGAGGGGCTAATGTCGACAACAAAGTAAATGGTCAACTCGCGTTCTTCACTAAACCTTTTGACATGGGGAATCCCTGTTCTTGCTGTTACGTTCCAGTCTATATTGCGAATGTCATCGCCCACCTGATACTCGCGCACCTCGTCAAACTCCATCCCTTTACCTTTGAAAGCACTGTGGTACTCTCCGGCAAGGATGTCATTTACCATGCGATTTGTGATAATTTGAATGCGATGTACTTTTTTGATCAATTCTTTTGCTTGCATAATATCCTCTAAGGAACAGGTACTTCGCGAAGTAAAATATTTACTATATCGGTAGATGTAATCTCATTGGCTTCTGCTTCATAGGTAATCAATATGCGGTGTCCAAGGATGTTCTGTGCAACATTTTTTACATCTTGTGGCGTTACGTATCCACGCCCTTCGAGAAAAGCGACAGCTTTCGACGCTAATGTCAGATAAATCGTAGCACGTGGAGACGCACCATTTTCGATAAGATCTCCAAAAGGTATGTCCACAGCATTGTGATCTGCTACCTTCAGTTCACTGGCAGGGTATAGTAACCCCTTTGACGAAAACTTTTCTGGCTCTCTCGTAGCAAAAACCAAATCGACAATATAGTCTTTGACCTTGTCATCGATATAAATTTTTTTGATGGTGTTGCGCATCGCAAAAATATCTTCTTTACTGAGAATGGGCTTTAGAGAAAAATCATCTTCCTCAGTAAAGCGGTCCATAATCTTGCGTTCTTCTTCGCGATTAGGATAACCAACTTGAACCTTGAGCATAAAGCGGTCAACTTGCGCTTCAGGAAGAGGATAGGTACCTTCTTGTTCAATGGGGTTTTGTGTTGCCATTACTAAAAATGGTTGGTCTAAATGGAAAGTTTCTTCACCAATACTTACTTGATGCTCCTGCATCGCTTCAAGTAATGCAGACTGTACTTTCGCCGGAGCACGGTTAATTTCATCGGCAAGAACAATGTTCGCAAAAATGGGCCCCTGCTTTACAGAAAAATCACCATCTTTTGGATTATAAATCTGCGTACCAATTAAATCGGCAGGTAGTAAATCAGGAGTGAACTGTATACGTTGAAATTTAGTGTTTGTACAGTCGCTAAGGGTTTTTATCGCTGTTGTTTTTGCAAGTCCCGGTAACCCTTCTAAAAGAATGTGCCCGTTTGTCAAAAGTGCGATCAGTATACGTGAGTATAAGTGCTTTTGTCCAATCAACACTTTATATACTTCATTTTCCAATTGCTGTAACAAATCAGAGTACTGACGAATTTCTTCTTTAATTTGATTTACATCTGGACGCATTTTTCGCTACCTCGATAAAATGAAATGTATATTGTTGTTGTTTTTATGTAACAACAATGCTATGGTAATTTTTATGACTAAGGCGTCTAAAATAATTGATTTAGCCACAAAAGTTTCTCAACATAGTAACCTATTTTAGATCCTTACGACTTCTATGTATACTTGATTAAAGTCATGTTGAATGATTGTAAATATTTTTTATTGTTTGTCAACCTTGGATATCACTATGTTTGAGTATAATACAATCCCCATTTTGAAACTTCGTAGAACTAAAATAGTAGCAACAATAGGTCTTTCTAGCTGCACAGAAAAAGCCCTAAAAGATTTAATTGTAAATGGAGTAAATGTTTGCCGACTTAATTTTTCTCATGGCACACACGAAAGCCACTTAAATATCATAAGAAATATTCGTAAAATAAGTTATGAAACAGGTGTAGATGTTGCCATTTTAGGCGATTTATGTGGTCCCAAAATTCGCGTAGGACAATTTGCACCCAACAAATTCGGAAAACAAGAAGTTTTTCTGGAGGTAGATGAGGAAGTGTTGGTTGTTACCGACAATGTTCTCGGAAGCAAAGGTGTCATTCCTTCCCAATATTCCATGCTGATTCAGGATGTAAAAATTGGCCAGTATATTCTTCTAGACGATGGAAATTTAGAATTACAGGTCATTGCCATAAATTCTGATACGTGTGCGACTTGCCGTGTTGTAAGAGGCGGTATTCTCAAAAACAACAAAGGTATGAACATCCCTGGCTCAGCTCTTTCCGTACCAGCGCTAACCGCAAAAGATATTCGCGATTTAAAATTTTGCATCGAAAATCGCGTGGACTACGTAGCATTGTCTTTCGTACGCCGCGCCGATGAAATCATCGACCTTCGCAACAAAATACGAACATTCACCCAAGAAACATTTCATGGAGAAGAGCTAAAACGTTATCTTGAACACCCGATACACATCATTGCCAAAATAGAAAAGCCTGAAGCACTAGATGACATGAAAGGTATCGTAGACGCAACAGATGGCGTTATGGTTGCTCGTGGAGATCTAGGTGTTGAGCTAGAACCGCAAAAGGTACCTATCGTACAAAAAGAACTCATAGAGCTAGCGAACCTCAACCACAAACCTGTTATTGTTGCCACACAGATGTTGGAAAGCATGATAACAAATGCACGCCCTACACGCGCAGAGGTAAGTGACGTGGCAAATGCGGCATTTGACAACGCCGACGCGGTAATGCTTTCCGGTGAAACTGCAGCAGGGCGCTACCCTTTAGAGTCTGTAAAAGTCATGGATGCCGTAATACGTGAAGTGGAGCATTACAAGTGGTCACACAAACAACTTGGACGACTAGAACTCGACGATAACATTTACGATCTCCCTGATGCTATTTCACGAGCGTGTACGCTACTTTCACAAGATTTGTCCATTCGCGCCCTGAATGTTTTTACTCACGGAGCATATGGACCACGGCTACTATCGGGTTTACGCCCAATGGCACCTATATTTGCTTACTGTACAGACGAACGAGTTGTCAATCAAATGTCCTTGTACTGGGGAGTAATACCTGTCCTTTTAGATGCTCCGGTGAATTTTGGTGAATTTATTGATATTTCCATCGAAACGGTAAAAAGAGCGCGTATTGCGGAAAAAGGCCAACAAATTATCGTAGTTTCTCCAGTGTCTGACCGCGACAATAAAAGCTACCATTCCATTACAGTTTGCGAAGTAAAATAAAAATTTTTCACGCAGTAAAATTAAGGCTCACAAACTATTTTGTAATTTTTTTTGCAAAAAAAATCCAACAAATTTGCTTTTGGTCCGTTTTATATACTAAACAAAGAAATTTTCAAAGAGAAAAACACAAAGAGGAGTTTAGTCTTAAGGAGGACCTAGTCATCGCTACCGAATTTATTTTGGAAACATATTTGAAAGACATCAACCGCATCAAGCTCCTTTCTGCGGAAAGAGAACTAGAACTTGCCGTTCTAGTGCAAAAAGGTGATCACAAAGCACGCGAAGAGATGATCAGCGCTAACCTTAGGTTGGTAGTTAACATTGCAAAAAAATATGTTAATTGCGGTCTTCCTCTTCATGACTTAATAGAAGAAGGCAACATAGGTTTACTAAAAGCAGTTGAGCGCTTTGATCCCGAAAGAGGTTGTCGTTTTTCAACCTATGCCACATGGTGGATAAAACAAGCCATAAGAAGAGCACTTACAGATAGTAGTAAAGTAGTAAGAATTCCATCATACATGAGAGAGTTGATGGCAAAAGCAGAAGAAATTTCTGCAAAACTAACACTACAAAATGGTACAACACCTGGTATGGATGAAGTGGTTGCTATTCTGGAAGAAAAGCCAGAAAAAAGAAAATATGTAGAAAACATATTGAGATCTTCTGTAAACCTTTCCCAAATCCAAAGCTTAGATAAGATATGTGCACAAAAAGACATTATCGAAGATAAGCAAAGAGAAGAACAAGTTGGTAAAGAAGATATAGAGCGTTTGGAAGTGTTGATGAAGACTTTAGATCCAAAATGTCGCGATATTTTACGCAAACGTTTTGGGTTAGACAACAAAGGTCCAATGACTCTTCAAGAAATCAGCAATCACGTAAATTTATCAAGAGAACGTGTGAGACAAATTATAAAAGAATCATTAGAAAAACTTCGTAATACCATAAAAAAACATAATTACATATAACCTAAAATTTAGTCTTAAATGCATAAAATAGGTGGGTTGATTAATTATTAGCAGCTTAGACGAGGGATTTTTATCCCTCGTTATTTTTTTTTAAAGGTTCTTTTTTGTGGTACAAGCCAACACAACTGCTTGCATTGTCTTAACAGCAGGTCTTTCAACGCGTATGGGAAAATGCAAGTCCACTCTTATGTGGGACAAAAACCAAACTTTTCTACAAAAAATCTATGCAGAATACACCTCTTTCGGCTGTTCACAAATTATCACAGTCGTAAATAAAAACTTTCACAAACAACATTTTTCTACAGGCCAAATAGTCGTAAACCCTTCCCCAGAAAAAGAAAGATTCTATTCATTAAAGTTAGGACTGCAAAAAGTCCAACAGCCTTTCTGTTTTTTACAACCTATCGACCAACCCTTTATCGAGCAAAATTTATTGCAGAAATTGTGTGCAAGTATGGGCAACAGTGACTATATAGTGCCGTGTTTTGAAAAACGTGGTGGGCATCCTATACTCTTTGGGCAAAAGGTAATCGATAGAATTGCAAATTCACCACAGGATGATGAGAACCTACGCGAGGTACTACGTGCTTTCACACGTAAAAATTTACAGGTAGATTGTGACCATGTATTGCGGAATATAGATACGCCGAGGGAGTATGGAAGGTATTTTTCGTGGGGATAACTAAAGAGGGATATTCGTTTCCGAATTGGTGCCCTCACCATCGAATTTCAGGTTGTAGCTTCGCTAACAACCTTCATTCTCATGCCTCTCCCACAGGGAGAGGCGTAACACGTCTAATTTTGTTTATATTGCTGGATTTCATGAGCGTCAAACGTTGAAATTATAGCCCTCACACCAGTGACATCTTTCCCTGTACGCTTTAGATGTATTAGGCTCCCCCAGGGGAGCAATCGGTGCGTAGCACCGATGTGGGGGCATCGCACACCAGAGAAAACCTTATTTTGCTTCCTCTTCCGCCTCCTCTTTCTCAGGATACAGTATCAGCTCAATGCAGTTCTCTCCGGAGAAATATTTCTGTGCGACTTCTTGCAATTCCTTCGCGGTTAGAGATTCAATTTGCGACTTCGCTTTTGCCGGATCTTCTAACTCTAATCCAAGATAATCAGAGGTGTACAAATGCGCTAGCCAAAACTGATTGCGTTTCAAGTTGACTTCCAAGTCGCGTATTTGACCTTTCACTACTTTATCCACATCTTTTTGCTCTGGTCCATTCTCGCGAATGTTTTTTAGTAGACTATCAAAAGTTGCGATGAGCATCTTGGCATT
Organism: Candidatus Uabimicrobium amorphum; assembly: GCF_009002475.1. GTDB lineage: Bacteria > Planctomycetota > Uabimicrobiia > Uabimicrobiales > Uabimicrobiaceae > Uabimicrobium > Uabimicrobium amorphum. The sequence goes on along the minus strand of NZ_AP019860.1, from coordinate 5,346,098 downwards.
TTCAGGAGCACAAGGAAATGCTACTCGCAGATAGTAACGCTCACTTGGGCGTTTATTCACCCTAGCGCCTACACCACCAGAATATACCCCGCCTTTTTCTTCGCGCAGGCTCTCAATCAATTTAATACTTAAAACCTCTGCCAAGCATCTCATGCGGTGTGCTAATTTTGGCGTGTATTTATCCAATTTTCCCGGATAGATCAAGTTCACCATACTACGAGGAGCAGAACCTCGATAGAAAGCTTTTTGCACCTTACCTTCCGGAGGATGAATACCGAGATCTTTGAATTCTTCTTGCTTGTCTTCCCCACTAAGACTTCCCAAATACTTTGCCACTAATGACTTTGCCGTATTTATGTCAAAACTACCTACAAAGAAAAATATAAAATCTCCGGCATTGGCGAAGCGCTCTTTGTATATTTTCAACATTTTTTCATGATCAAGATTTGTCCAATGTTCGTCCGTAGGAATGGAGTAAGCACGTGGGTGATTTTGTCCTAAAACGCGGATCACTTGGTCATTGAAGTAACTGTTAGGGTCTACCGCCATATTTTTGTATATGGCCTTTTCTTTTGCTATCGTCGATGCAAAAATATCCTTATCCATGCGTGGATTGGTAAACCATAAATGTGTGAGTTGCATTAGAGTTTCAAAACTATCGGGTGTCGCTCGACCGCTCATTCCTTCGCTAATGCTTCCAATAAAAGGGGAAACAGAAACGGATTTACCAGCAAGTGCTTTTGCAAGTTGCTTGCGCGTGAAACTTCCCAGTCCACTCTCAGAGAGAATATTTACCATTCCTGTGGAGGCAAAATATTCTTCATCACTCAGTAGTGATTCTCCACCAAAACTTTGTGCGTACATCAAAATTTGGTCATTTTTAAAATCGGTGTTTTTTAGAACTACGCGTACACCATTTGCCAAACGTAGATGAGTTGTTCCTGTGGCTTCATGAGTTTTTTCTTCGATAATCTTTCCTGGTAGTAGCTCTTTTTTTATTAACTTAGAGTCCACTTCTTCTTCTTGATACGCAGCGATTTCCTCTTTCTTAGTCGCGTTGATTGTATTGAGGATTTGTTCGGAAGACGGCAGTACTAAGCCAGGTTTTTCTGGTGCAATGACGACGGCGACATTGTCATCCTCTTTGATCCACTCGCTCGCCAATACATTGACTTCTTCTATCTTAATTTCTGGTACATAGCGTTTATGCAATTCATATTCATGTTTAATACCTGGAGAAGGTACGCCAGTCAAAAAGTGGGCAACATACTCTCCCGCAAAACGTTTTGAAGAAGTTTTTTCGCGTTCATTGAATGCCACTTGGTACTGTTTGAGTAGATTCTTCTTGGCGACCGCCAATTCACTTTTGGTAAAACCATGCTTTTTAACACGAATATTTTCGGCAACTAGCACTTGAACGGCACGTAAAATGTTTTGCTCTGATGCCGCAGAAAACACCTGATACGAGTCTTTACTACGTACACCAAACATGTTACCGTATCGCGACGCCGCGTAAATAAATGGTGGATTTGCCTGACGTGTAATTTCGCTTAGGCGCACATTCATCATCATTGTAAATAGCGAATGCAAGATTTGCTTTCGGTAGTCTTCTTCGGTGACAAAAGGAGTCTTATCGTGATTGTGTAGTAATAAAATTTGACAGTACGGCATTTCTTTATCCGTGATCACCGCCACACGCGTACCTTTATGTTTGGGAACTTGGAAATTTTGGCGTTCACGTATTTTTTCGGGGACTTTAATTTGTGAAAAATGCTTGCGGATTTTCTCTTCGATTTTGTCGACATCCATATCACCAACAGCAACTACTGCCATCAAATTGGGACGATACCAATCTCGATAGAAACGTAAAAAGTGCTCGCGGGTAAATTTGGAGAATACGTCTTTCTTACCAATAGGAAGACGCTTTTCGTAGCGCGATCCGCCTAAAAGGCTGGGAAGTAATTTTTTCATAATGCGCATTTGCGCACCTTGCCCTATACGCCATTCTTCAGTAATGACCCCTAATTCTTTTTTATTTCACCTTCATCGAAAGAGATATTATGCGCCCAGTCTTCTAGTATCTGAAAACCTTTATCAACAATCTCTTCCGAATCACTCGGGATAGGTAAAATGTACACCGTTTCGTCAAACCCCGTATAGGCATTGAGATGGCTACCGAACTTTACCCCTACGCTTTGTAAGTAATCGACAAGGTCATTTTTAGCAAAATTTTTAGAACCATTAAATGCCATGTGCTCTGTATAGTGGGCAATCCCCAATTGATCGTCATCTTCTAAATTGGAGCCGGCATTCACTACCAATCGCAGCGTAAGACGTTTTTCGGGCATAGTATTTTTTTGTATGTAATATGTAATGCCGTTGTCCAGTTTTCCCATGCGCACATCGGGATTTAATGGTAAAGCAGTATCTGTTTTCTGCGCATATATGAAACTAAGACAGCAAAGTATCAATAAATATGTCATATTTTTCATGTTTAATATACCTTACGAAAAGAAAAGACCCAAAAGTAAATAAATAAAACTTGCGATAGCTCCGGTCAGAAGCGCATATGGCAATTGTGTTTTCACGTGGGCAATGTGATCACAACCGCTTGCCATCGAAGAAATAATCGTGGTGTCGGAAATAGGAGAACAATGATCTCCAAAAATTCCACCGCTAAGAACTGCTCCCAGAACTAAATGTATATTTGCCCCCATTGTTTCGACAAGGGGAATGGCAATCGGTATCATGATCGCGAAAGTTCCCCAAGAAGTTCCCGTGGAAAACGCAATAAAGGCAGAAACACCAAACAAAACGAGTGGTATCAATTTCGGGCTCAACCACTGTTTTGCCACCTCCGATACATATTTTCCTGTTTGTAGCTCTTTACAAGTAGCTCCAATCGCAAAGGCAAATACCATCAATATGGCTAGAGGCATAAGTCCTCCCATTCCCTTCACAACAAGAGACATAATCTCTTCCACTTTCATAATACCTTGTACATAGTACATAATGCCGGCAACACTAATAGCGGCCAACACCGCCCAAAAAACTGATGTGGAACCTGAACCTTTAGATAATACATCGAAAAAAGAGGCTTCGGCAAATAGCCCTTGTTGTTGCAAAGTTGCACTACCAGTAATCCATAAACCGACAGGCATCATAATCACCATGGTGGCAATAGGCCACAGCATATTGCGTGCGCGAGGCGTTACATTTTCCTTCGCATTCAGAGACAATACGTCATCACTCACAAGCGGTGTGGCATCATCATCGGCGAGCTTCCCTTCTTTGGTACGTTTTTCTGCCGCCGCCATGGGACCAATATTAAAATCAAACAAGATAACAAATAGTACCATTGCCAATGCTAAAATAGCATACCAATTAAACACGATTGATTTTAACAATACCACAAAAGCTCCATCAATGCCTTGCTTAGACAGAAGCCCCATAATGTAAGCCCCCCACCCATTTATGGGGATTAAAATACACACCGGGGCAGCCGTGGAATCACAAAAATACGCTAATTTTTCGCGTGATATATGTAAGCGATCAAAAATAGGTCGAAAAATTGATCCAACAACGAGACTTGTAATCGAAGACTCGACGAATACAACTATTCCTGTAATCCATGTTCCTACTCCTGCACTTTTTCTTCCTTTGACCAAATCTTTGTTAAAAATCCAGTCAATAAAGCCCGTAACTCCTCCCGAACGTTGTGTCAAAGCAATTAGTGCTCCCACCATCGCCGAGAAAATAATTACCTTTGTGTTACCGCCGTCTTTAAAGACATTGACACAGGCTTCCAAAGCGTCTCGCAATCCAATAACCGCGTTGCCATTTGCGAGAATAGTCCACCCCATCCAAATTCCAGCAAAAAGGGAGACAAGTACTTGTCGCGACCAGATCGCCAAAATAATCGCGGTCACCGGTGGTAAGATAGAGAGCCAATGAGGTTCCATATTGTTTCCTTTATTAAACTATGCCCGCAAAGGGCATAGTAATCAAATTACAAATTTGCAATAATTGCATCGACCATTTGTTTGGTGCTTGCCGCTCCTTTTTCTACAACATCTTCACGCCCACGCATCTTTTTCATATCATACGTCTGCACTTCACATGCGGCGATTGTTTTTGCAATAGCATTTTCGATCCGTTGCGCTTTGGGCAACTCATCTAAATAATCGAGCATCATTTTCGCACTCATCACCATGGCGATAGGATTCACAATAGATGTGCTGTACGCTTCGTACTTTGGAGCCGATCCATGCGTAGGTTCAAAAACGGCGCAATCGTCACCAATATTAGCACTACAAGCAAATCCCAACCCACCGACAAGACCAGCAAATCCATCAGAAATAATGTCGCCAAACATGTTACCGGCCACAATTACTTCTGTGTCTTCGGGATTTTTTGTAAGCCACATCATCTGTGCATCAATATTATTTGAATACAATGCTATTTCAGGAAAATCTTTGGCAATTTTTGCGGCTTCTTCTTCTAACATCCCAGAGGTTTCGCGCAATACATTGGGTTTTTCACAAATCGTTACCGATTTATGCCCATGTTTTTTTGCATAAAGAAACGCCTGTTTGACAATGCGTCTGCAAGCTTCCCGACTAAATACACGTGTAGAAAGTGCCAAGTCCTCACTCGGTACTTCTTTAAAAAACGCCATGCGCGCGTGTTTTTCTAATTCATCACGCAGTTCACGTGGGGGATTTGTCCATTCCACTCCGGCGTATAGTCCTTCTGTATTTTGACGAAACACCACCGCGTTCACAGGCGGTTCTTCTATGCCACCATCGGCAGTACGTCGAATAAAGTTCAGAGGATTTCCCGTAAAAGATTTACATGGACGTATGCAGATATCCAAATCGAAATGTTGGCGCAATTTCACAATAGGACTAAAATAAGTCAATCCCTGATTTTGTAAATGCGAAGCCAGTTCTTCCTGAGCTTCATTGTTAGGCTTTGACGTAATTGCTCCAAACAGCCCTACACGGTGTTTTTCAATAAGATCAATCGTTCTTTGAGGTAGAGGATTTCCTTCCTGACACCAAAAATCCCAACCAATGTCCGCATGTACATAGTCCGCTTCGAAACCCACAGCTTCTAAAACGCGTATTGTTTCCGACAATACCACTTTGCCAATACCATCTCCAGGCATGGTGACAATAGTTCTTTTTTGCACAAAATTTCCTTCCTAATATTTTTTATTTTTTAAACGTTTTCCCATTGCACGATTCACAGCGGCGTCCTCTTCGTTACCTAATTCTTTATATATTTCGCTACGCAAAAAATAATAATCGGCAACATCGGGATTGGCAGTGATGGCTTGATTGCATTCGCGCAAGCTTTCCAAAAACTTTTTCATGCGATATAAAATACTTGCTTTTGCATAATAAAACTCTGCTTCTGATCGCAAAGCAATCGCCTTATCGTAATCTGCAAGAGCTTCTTTTGGCATGTTTAATTCTTCAAATGTACGTCCACGATGAAAATAAAACATTGCTTGTGGTAAAAGAGCAATTGCCTTGTCAAAATCGTCCATCGCTTTATCAAAACGTTTTGTATACAAATAAGTGCGACCACGGCTGTGATAAGCGTTTGCATTTCGAGGATCACGCCGAATCGCCGTAGTAAAGTCCTCAATGGCTTTTTCCCATTTTTCTTGAACGCGATAAATCATTCCGCGGTTATAAAAATACTTAGCCTTTCCGTTCAATGCAATCGCCTGGCTTACATCGGACAATGCTTTTTCCACATCTCCCAGCAAGTACTCCAAGGTAGCGCGCTTATTGAAATAGTCGGACTCTTGCGGAGCTAGCTCTATCGCTTTTTCTATATCCACAAGCGCTTGAGAGGCGTCATTCTTATAACGCAACAGTAAAAAGCTACGTGCGGCATATGCCGGAGCATAATCTTTTTTTAACTTAATACATTTATTATAGTCGCGGAGCGCTTTTTCATTTTGGCTTATCTTCTCGTAGATTTCTCCACGGTAAAAAAATGCTAAATAATCTGTCTTGCCAGAACTGATAAAAACCTCGTAGTCTTGTTGTGCTTGAAAATATTTACCGATCTTGCTTTCGCAATAACCTCGATCGCGATATGCCTCCCATAATCGTGGATTAAGACGAATTGCTCGTGTATAGTAAAACGTCGCTTCGTCAAACTGCTCCGCCCCTTGATAGCTAAGTCCTAAGTAATAGAATGTTTTTGCCGATTCTCGTTGCTCTAAAGAACGTTTAAAGATCTCTGTTGCCTGCGTATATTTTTGCAAATGGTAAAGAGCAATACCTTTTTGTAAAAGTACGTCGTGTGTTTTGATCTCTCCCTCAGCTTTTTCGAAACTTTGCAACGCCATTTGATATTTTTTCTTCTCAAGATAAATTTTTCCCAGTTCATACCAGGATTTGTAATCTTTATCATTGTATTTTACTGCGGTAGAAAAAGCGGAAAATGCATCTGAAGTTTTATTTTTGTGTAAGGCGATAACTCCCAAATAATAGTGAGTTTCGCTATTTTTGGCTCGTAAACTCTTTTTCAACTGCCTTACCGCCATACGCAGTTTTCCTTTGGAGTATGAAATTTTCGCAAGCCCGATCCAACCTCTAAAAAAACGAGGTGCTAGCTCTAACAACCGTTCGTAATCGCTTTGCGCTAAGGCTAGTTTGTTGGCAGAAAAATAACTGTTTGCTCGGTAGTACAACGCCCAAACACTTTCGGGAAACAGCCTAACTACGCGTGTAAAATCATCAATGGCTCGATCATAATCTTGCGAAAAAAAGTATGCTTTTCCACGATTGTATAGAATATCAACATCGTTTTGTTCAAAAGTCATTGCGGCATCGAATTGGCTAATTGCGGAACGATACAACTCTTGGTATAAAAAACATTTCCCACGAAAAAACAACGTCTTTTTTCGCAAGCTTTGCTCCTTATCTAAAGATAACAGTATTGTTTTGAACACAGACTCCGCTTGGGCAAACTTTTTTGCTCGATACAATTTATACCCATGCTTATACTGCGAATTGTGTTGTTGTGTTATTGCAAAACACGTCAATAAACTCCATAGCACCAGGTGTTTTTTCATAAAAAAACCTCTACTTGTTGCGCGATTGAATTTTGGTCAAATAACTGTCTAAAAAGTATTCATATTTTTCTATTTCTAACATTTCTTTTTTAAAAGCGCACTGCCGGTAGGTATTGCCTACTATACCTAGAACTTTGCGATTGTACTGTTCGCGAAAACTTTTGATATAAGGAAGAATTCTATTTATGTGGCGCTGGCAACTGAGATTTGTAATGTGGTGGTGATAGGGGAAGGTATACTCGGTTAATTTCATTACTAATTTTGCAAACACATAATTATATGTTGTATTATTGCTTTGCATTTGATGTGAGAGTACCGTATTTGCCGCATACACTTCGGCAAACACAAAATGCAATCTTGATCTTAAACTTTGCGAGAAGTTAGAGTATTCGACGAACTTATAACAAAGCTGTGCTACTTTCAATGAATGTGTATTATTTTCTGCAATAGAAAACAATGCTTTCAAAGCGGCAATGCGCTTTTCATACTCCGCTCTTCCCTTTGCATCAAACATTTTCTTTACCACGAAGCCTATAATTTTTTCGTAAAAAAGGCAAGTGATATAATCTTCTTCATAGCGATTTTTGTCATTGCTTACCTTGCGATGTAGAGTTTCGACAATTTGAAAAAATTGCTGTGCATCTTTCCTCACATCTTGCTGCAAAAACATCTTGCAACGAATAATGCCAAACAAATACAAACTATAGCGGCATGTTGCCTCATAGGGATAGCGATTATTATTAATCTCCAGGGCATTTTGTTTGCCATTTGCAATGAGTTCCTGTAGAAGCTGTCGGTAGGCTAAATTGTTACGTTCTTGATCTTTTTCTGTAAAAAGAGGTATCTCCCACGCATCTTTTTCCAGGGCAACGATAAAGCGATGCTTTTCCAAACTCCAAATGGCTAAAGAGCGATGGACATCTTCTTTTACCAAAAAGAGTTCGTTATTCTTTTTTTCAATCCAAAATGAATCAACCATATTGAGAATATCACGCAAAAAAACGCTATTGATCTTTGGTATATCAAAAATCTCATTTAGCGTACTGGTTATTTTTTCATTCTGACGATTTTGTTGTAACGACTTTTTCACTAGTTGCAGAATTTGTCGTTGCGCATAAACAATTTCTTTCTTTTTCTGCGCATTTACCGCTATTGCTAAATTATGTATCGCCAAGGACAATTCATCTTTTGATTTCTCCGAAGAATTTTTTTCTTCCGTAGTAGAGTTTTGCTGTGTATCTTCGGAGACACTACTATTGCCATTAAAGAAAACTTGCCAACAAACGAAAAATAGCAGCATAAAAACCGCGCCACTCATTAGGAAAAAAAAGTTATTTATTTTGACTCTATTACGTGCAATTTTATGGGAAAGGCTTTGGCTCATCAACTGGGTTTGTGAAAGTTTATTGCGGCGTGCACCATATACCTTGCCAAGGTCTATTGCCATGCGCTTCGCAGAGCTATAGCGATTTTCTTTCTTTTTTTCGATCGCTTTTAAGCATACGTATTCTAAATCTGCCGATATGTCTTTATTCATCTCTCGTGGGTTTTGCGGAATTTTATGGACAATGTTGTATATCATATCCACAGATTCGCCTTCAAAAGCGTTACGCCCGGTAATCATTTCATAGAGCATAATTCCTAAAGAATAAACATCAGAACGAGCATCAACTTCTTTGGCCCTACCTGTTGCCTGTTCCGGAGACATATAGCGAAGTGTTCCCAGTATTACACCCGTCTTGGAAAGTTCTTTTTGCGTATCCAAAACCTTGGCAATACCAAAGTCCATGATAAGTGGTTCATTCCTGTCGTCCACAAATATATTATTCGGTTTTAAATCACGATGAATAACACCACGAGAATGCGCAAAATGAATTGCGCGACATATTTTGTCTATTAGTTTTACAACGACGCGTAGGGAAGGTTGCGCTTCGCGAAACCAATCATTTAAGGGTTGTCCCTTCAACATGGGCATTGTGTAGTAAAGAAAGCGCGTTGTCTGTCCGGCCTCATATATTTCGACAATATTTGGATGTTTCAATCGGTATGTGGTTTTAATTTCGCGGATAAAACGTTGTATCTCTACCTCAGAGGAAGTACCTTTGACAATACACTTCAATGCAACAGCTTGTCCATCTTTCGTAAAGGCACGAAAGACTTGTCCCATGCCACCTTGCCCGAGAAGACCGGTAATACGGTAAGGACCTATATAATCACTAAAATTTTGCTGCGTTGGTGCATTTGAATACTCCATTTCACGCTCCTAATGGCTTTGATTTCAAACATATTTTTCGTCATTGACATACAGTATCAAATACCCACGTGATGTATATTTTTTGCAAGAATTTACGGGATACCCGCTTTCTGCAAGTAGTGCAATACTCTTTTGAAAAATTTGCCGTTCGCCCCAATTTCTCAAGTACAGGCTCTGTCGATATGCTTCTTTCCAACCACAAAAAAAGTCATGCATTTTTTCACCAGCAACAACACACTCTATATAATTTTTAGGGAGTACTGTTTGAAAATTTTGAGGGTGAAATTCACAGCGGAAATTTGTCGAAAACACTACTGCTTCTTGTTGTAAACAAACATGATGCTTACGAAATAAGTTGGCTACCCAGATACGTCCTAGAGGATCAGAAGTTCCTTCAATGAGAATACCACCTTCGGTAAGATACGGTAACATCGCGCTGTAAGCTTTCGTCACCTGTTTCTTTTCATATTGGCGTAGAACGTTAAAAGCGCGTATGACACTCGCACGCTCACTTTGTTCACAGAGCGGAAGATTAAAACCCCCATGGCGAAAATCAACGTGTTCTTTTTGGAAAGAAGAGGCTTTTAAAACGCGTTCTTTGTCTATTTCGACACCTACGATATATAAGTCTTTATTCACCCCGTGAAAGCGTTGTGCACTTTCTATTGTGGTGAAAGGATATTCTCCATACCCCACGTCAACAAAAACATTGCGATATTTAGAAAATCGTTTTTGCAACAAACTTTTTGTGTACATGAGAACAAAGTTGTCTACACGCCGTAAACGGTTGCGTGCGGTTTTCCCTCTTGTTTCATGTCCTTGAGGACGTGTAAATTGATAATGTCTTTTGTCTACCATATTGTAATAATTCACTTGTGATGTGCAAATATTTTCTATAGATGTGTCGTTATTTATCATTTGTTATTGATATTTATTTATTCGATTACGGTTTACGGTTACGGTTTACGGTTACGGCTACGGTTTACGGTTACGGCTACGGTCACGGTCATGGTCACGGTCACGGTCACGGTGTTAGAACGTATACTTTACGACACTTTGAGACGCAAGCGTTTTATTGTACTATGCAGTGTTGTCGGCGGAATACCCAATATTTCGGCTGCTCCCCCTTTGCCTGAAATTTTTTCATCACTTTCCGCCAATGCTAGCATAATCTCGTTTGCCATGGCTCTCTCTAAACGATTTAAATCTTCGGGAACATTAAAGTTTTCTAGATTTACAGATGGCGCAGTATTCATTAAAGTCTTTTTATCACCAAGTTGTAAATACTGTGGCGTTATGTGTTTCCCGCGCGCTAGGATTGCTGCTCGTTCGAGAACATTGCTTAACTCCCTTACGTTACCCGGCCACGAATACGTTTCAAGAGTGTGCAGCGCTGCCGTGGATAGTTGTAAATTTGGCATTGACCAACTTTCTTTTAACTTTGCCAAAAAATACTCGGAGAGTAAAGCAATATCTTCCATACGTTCACTCAAATTTGGTAAATGAATGGGGAAGGTGTTCAAACGGTAGAATAGGTCTTCGCGAAATCTTCCTGCCGCAACTTCTTGTTCTAAATTTTTGTGTGATGCTGCCACTAAACGTACATCGGTACGCAAAGTGGTGCTTCCGCCAACACGTTCGAATGTTTTTTCTTGGATAACTCGCAGTAATTGTGCTTGCGCTTGTGCGGGCAAATCGGCAATTTCATCGAGAAACAAAGTTCCACCATGAGCGAGTTCAAAGCGCCCTTCTCTGCGACGATTTGCTCCGGTAAACGATCCTTTTTCGTGCCCAAATAATTCGCTCAGTGCTAACTCTGGTACAATCGCAGAGCAGTTAAGTGCAATAAATGATTTTCCTGAGCGCGTTGACCATTGATGGATGGCATGTGCTACTTGCTCTTTTCCTGTTCCTGTTTCTCCAGAAATAAGAACATTTGCGGGCGTAGGCGCAACTAAACGTACTTGGTTGACGACATTTAACCATGGTGTAGATTGTCCTACTAGAGCAACTCCCTTTAGCGTGCTACGTAAATTGGCGTTTTCTACAGCGAACTTTTCGAGATTACGCGACAAGTCATTTGCACGTTCCTCTTCGTACACAACTTTTGCGGCAAGATGGGCGAACCCCTCGATAGATTTGATGAGATCTTCACTAAAAGCGTCACACGTAACAACATCGATGGTCAGCGCACCTAGAAGTTTTTGATCAATGCGCAAGGGAGCTACCATACATGAATGATCTATGGGCAACGCCATAACATCAGAATATGTATCTTTGTCATTGTTTTCGTGCTCTTTATGAACCAGTACACTTGGTTCTTTTAGAAGAAGAGCTTTGCTTAGGCTAATGCGGTCGTGTAAGGAAACGCGCTTATTTTTTAACTTTGGTGCGTTTAACGGCCCAGAAGAGGCTAAGACAACTAAAGTGTCTTCGCTCTCTAATTTTAAAATAGCGGTTAAATCGGCGCGGATCACTTTGTTTAGTGCTTCTAAAATTTCGTTTAATGTTGTTATATTCATTCATTTGTCCTCACCTGTCATACTTACGATATTTAGCACTATACGATATATAGTCAATTATATGGCGATATATCGTTAAAAGCGAATATTAAAAAAAATTTCATCGCATATATGGCGAAATGTCATTAGACTTTTTAGTCGAAAAATCGAGGCAAGTACACGCGTATTGCGCATGCAAAGACAAATCATCTTTACAATTAAATTGTCACACACAACATTGGCACGACATATGCACATAGTGTACCGAAGTTAACGAAAAGAAATTTCCCATCCTAATTTTTTTGGTGGTCTGTACTTTTGTCGATTGAATGCTGACCACCAAATCTATTAGAGATAAAAAAATTTCACCTATAGAATACTTATATGTACTAAGCGAGGATTAAAGATGCAAAGATACTTAGTTTCATTCATGGTTTTTTGCCTGTTGATCGGATGTGGCAATCAAGAAGAAACACCAAAAACAGATACAGGAAAAAAAACAGCGGCGAAAAAAACAGATCCACGAGCCAAAAAACTTCAACAAGAAGCGCTGTCCTTGTTTGGTGTTTTACCAGACAAAATGCCCGGTAGTGAAAACGACACACCAGAACTCGTCGCACTGGGAGAAAAATTATACCATGATAAAAGACTTTCAGAAAACGACACCAAGTCTTGCAATAGTTGCCATCGTATAGATAACAACTTAGCAGGTGTAGACAACCTTCCGACCTCACCGGGAACAGAAGGGAAAAATGGAGATCGCAACTCTCCGACAGTTTACAACGCGGGTTTTCATATATCACAGTTCTGGGACGGCCGTGCAAAAGATTTGAAAGAACAGGCCAAAGGACCAGTACTAAACCCTGTAGAAATGGCCATGCCCAGCGAGGAAGCTGTCATCGAGAAATTCAGTAAATTAGAAGAGTACAAGGAACCATTTAAGAAGGCTTTTCCTAAAGAAGAAAAGCCACTTACCTATGACAACATGGCTCACGCCATAGCTGCATTCGAAAGAACTTTGATCACCCGAGATCGTTTTGATGACTTTCAAAAGGGAGATCTTACAGCTTTGAGTAAAGATGAGCTAACAGGCTTGACTAAATTCATCAAGGTTGGATGTGCAACTTGCCACAAGGGACCTTTGATGGGCGGTGATTCTTACAACAAAACAGGTTTGTTAAATCCATATGAAAACACCACAGATATGGGTCGTTTTAATGAAACCAAAAAAGAAGAAGATAAGTTTCTTTTTAAAGTTCCATCGATGCGCAATGTAGCACTGACAGCTCCTTATTTCCACGATGGCGCCTCCGCGACTTTGGAAGAAGCTGTGAAAAAAATTGCATACATGCAGTTGAACAAAAAACTGAATCCCATCGATACAAAATATATTGTTAAATTTTTAAACACTCTATCTGGTAAAAATTTGGTTGCTGGACCAAAACCGGAAAGCGAAGAAACCAGCAAAAAATCTAGATAACAAAAATATAACAAGTAAGGTAACAAAAATTAAGTTAACAAAATTAAAAAATACACACTTCTCCACAACGATGAGAAGTCTACATTTGCGAAATAGAAAAACCTGTCAAATAAACTTTCGTTTTATGACAAACTCTCTCTTTTTTGTTTTTTCTTTGTTTTTTCTTTGTTTATTTCTATTGCCAATGTAGATTCCAACATCGAGAGTGAAACGTAAATTTTTAGATCAAACTATGCAAAAAAAAACGGACTCTAAAATAAGAGTCCGTTTTTGATATCATAAAAGTTTTATGTTGTGCGATTTTCAGCGTCAACAAATTCTCTTAAATTTGGACCAGTATATATCTGGCGAGGTCTTGCAATTTTTCGTCCTGGATTTTTTAGCATTTCACGCCACTGAGCAATCCACCCAGGTAAACGTCCGATTGCAAATAAAACGGTGAACATATTGGTAGGGAAACCAATCGCTCGATAAATAATACCGCTATAGAAATCCACATTTGGATATAGCTTTCGGCTTGCAAAATATTCATCGCTTAGTGCGGCTTCTTCTAATTCTTTTGCTATCTTCAAAAGAGGATCATTCACCCCAATATTGTTTAGAATTTCATCGCAGCTTGCTTTAATAATTTTAGCACGAGGATCAAAGTTTTTGTATACGCGGTGTCCAAAACCCATTAAGCGGAATGGATCACTCTTGTCTTTGGCTTTTGCTAAATATTTTTGAGAGTCGCCACCATCGCGCTGTATATTCATCAACATTTCAATAACCTTTTGGTTCGCCCCACCGTGAAGAGGTCCCCAAAGAGCACAGATACCAGCAGCAATACAAGCGAATAAGTTCGCCTCGCTACTTCCCACAACACGTACAGTCGTCGCGGAACAGTTTTGTTCGTGGTCTGCATGCAGAATAAAAAGTTGATCGAGGGCTTTGGCAATGGCAGGTTGAACTTCATACGATTCACAAGGAACTGAAAACAACATATGCATGAAATTGGAAGCATAATCAAGACTATTGTCCGGGTAAACAAAAGGTTGACCAATAGATTTTTTGTATGCATATGCCGCAAGTGTCGTAATCTTTGATATCAAGCGTACAATTGTCATATACACAGCATCTTCATCATTTATGTCTAATTCATCCTGGTAATATGTAGACAAGGAGCATATTACAGATGAGAGAAGAGCCATAGGGTGTGCTGTACGAGGAAAAGCCTCGTAAAATTTACGGATATCTTCGTCCACCATGGAGTGTCTAACAATATCAGAAACAAATTTATCGCGTTGATCTTTAGAAGGTAGTTCACCATAAATCAATAACCATGCCACCTCTAAAAAGCTAGATTTTTGGCACAATTCTTCGATAGCGTAACCGCGATAACGCAAAATACCTTCTTCCCCATTGATAAACGTAATCGAGCTTTGGCACCCTCCGGTGTTTGCAAAACCTTCATCTAAAGCGATAAGACCTGAACCAGCACGAAACTTTCTAATATCAATCGCCTTTTCGCCTTCACTTCCTTCAATCATAGGAAGTTCATAAACCTTATCGCCAACTTTTAACTCGGCATTGTTTGACATACTCGTTGCCTTCCGTAAATGCTTTTGTATTTCCCATTAGAGTATTGTAGATTCATCAGTATTTACAGCGTAGATATCGCTAACAAAGAGTAACAAAATTGTTACATATCTGTTTTTGATTGATGACACCTAAGACAAATACAAAATAACCGTGTTCTGCCTAAAGGAGATTGTGTAATATCTACACAATTCGCAAAGCTAACATGATAGCTTTTTCTTACAGTAGTGTCAAGTAAGGTTATTTCCGTGTAGAAATTATTAGAAAATGGTCAGCAAAATCGTTTATAATAACGGCGAATCATATTTTTTTTCCATCCTCATTGCAGGATATGCTTTGATAACTCATAATTCATATAACTCGTAAAATACAAGGTTTAATCAGTTAACTTACGTTTTCTCTCTCCACCTTAAACAAAATTTAATTGATAACACCTAACTTTCTCTCCAAAAAATTTAACAAAGGATAATGTGATGAATTTCAAACACATTTCATACTGCATTTTGTTTTTTTGTAGTGCTTTTATTGCAGCAGATGTCGACATCTATTTTGCTCCTAATGGAGGCTTTGCCGAAAAAAATAACACGCGCAAAATTACAATGGTAGACGGCAAAGAAGTCAATGCCAACTTGAACAATGCTCTACTTGACATGATCCAACGCGCTCCCAAAAACGGGCAAATCAAAATCGCCATGTACGCTTTTAGCCATAAGGAAACACAAGAAGCGCTCATCGCAGCAGCACGCGATCGTGGTATTAAAGTAAAATTAATTTTAGATGCCTGCGCTTCTTGGACAGTCGAAATTCGCGATGCATTTAAAAAAATGATTTCTGCGGAAATGGAAGCAGCCAAAAAAGAAAAACGCAGTTTCGACTTTCAGTTAAAAGAAATCTATCCCGATGTCATCAAAAGACGCGAAAGAACACGTGTGTTAGAAGATGGAACCGTCATTTATGGTACCATGCATGAAAAATTTGGTATATTTTATAACCCGGCAAGTAAATTACCTCTCCACGCATTTTGCGGTAGTGCAAACGTCTCATGGGGTGCGGGACACATGTTCGCGGAAAATCGCGTCATTTTTCGCAACGAACCTTACATCGGTCTGCAACTAGCAGAAGAGTTTTCGCGCTTATGGAACGAGTATGGAACGGACGTCACCAAAAACTGCGAAAGCGAACGCCACCTACCTATTGATTCGCAGTGGAGTGCCGTACAAATTGTTTCCAACTCAAAGCCTATCGACATCGAACACTATCAAAGAATAGATGACACTCTCAATAATATACTACGCCAAGTCGAGTCCGATGGTGGAACCATTGATGTTGCAATGTTTAGTTTTACCCATTACAATCTAGCAAATACTCTTTTGTACATCGCACAGAGAAATCCTAAAATTAAAGTACGTATCCTTCTAGACCAAACGCAAATAGAAGATGATGAAAACCATCGTGGCGTGATGGGTCCTTTTATGGAAAAACGTGCCTACATGCGTAAACTCAAGAATTTTGAAATTCGCTACAAATGGCGCTCCAATGCATTTGGTTGGGACAAGGACAGTAAAACAGCCATGCTGATGCACCAACGCAACTTGCTACTACATCACAAGTGTGTTGTTGTCAATGGAAAATTAATGGGTTTGGGAAGCTATAACTGGTCAGAATCCGCAGAAGTCCGCAATTTCGAAAACATTATGGTTTTTGATGGGTCTACCCCCGAAGCACAACAGGTTATCGACCGTTTTATGGCAGAATTCAATTTTATGTGGGACCGTGTACGTCCAAAAGAACCCGGAAAACAAACCTTGAAAAATCCTCAAGTGATCGAAGGATACCGTGGGCGTTACTTAAAAGAAAAAATTATCAAAGCGTACAACAATCCGGTGTGCCGTAAAGTCATGAATGTAATGCATGATAGTCGTTATGGCTGTGACCTGGAAAGACTGACAACAAAAACCAATATTAGCGAAGAAAAGATTCTTCCCATACTAAAATGGTTAGAAGACGTAACTTTGATATATGGCGCAGAAAAAGACGGAAAAATGACATATCATCTTTCTGACTAGTACTTTGGAACATTAATTTGTGAAAGTTGCTTAAGTATAGATATTCCCTGTACTTGGTACCCCTACAGCCGGCGATTAGCCGGCAGGAGGGCACCAAGTACCATTGAAAATACTATACTTTAGAAAAGTCTCAAAACTTAGTTTTTTAGTTCAAAAAAACAAACGTTAAGATAAAAAATATGAACAATAAAGAAGATATACTCATCGGAAAAACGGCCGTGGCTTTTGGGTATATAAACCCTGTGCAACTTGCCACATGTATTCAACAACTCCAAAAAATACGACAGCAAAATACCAACTGCTCGCTAAGCCAAATTTTTCTTCGCGAAGGACTACTCAGCCAGGCACAACTACAGGCTATTGAAAAGCAAAGTTTTGGTCGCTATCGTATTGAAAAAGAAATCGGACGTGGAGGGATGGGACGCGTTTATCGGGCCTATGACCCACAGCTTGACAGAGTTGTGGCTTTAAAAACGCTTCTCTCACAAGAACAAGGCAACGCCGTAGATCGATTTTTGCGCGAAGCAAAAACAACTGCCAAACTAGAACACCCCAACATCATCAAAGTTTTTGACATCGGGACAGAAAGTGGCATGAACTTCTTTGCCATGGAATTCATCAACGGTGTTACTTTAAAAAAAGCGATCCAAAATAAAATGTCGACGCGCTCATTGATTGAGCTTATGATCAAAATATGCCGCGCAGTAGATTATGCACATCAAAACGGTGTGGTGCATCGCGACATAAAATCAGTAAACATAATGCTTGACGCCAATAATATTCCCTATGTTATGGACTTTGGTTTGGCGAAAGTAACTCAGGTGAGTAAAGAACTGTCTCGTAGTGGCACCATCGTCGGCACGTTAGAGTATATGGCTCCGGAGCAAGCTTCAGGAAATACACGCGAAGTAGACGCGAAAAGTGATATCTATTCACTGGGAGTAGTCCTTTATGAAATATGCACAGGACAAACACCCTTTCGCGGCAAATCATTCGCTAATTTAATCCGCCAAATCAACGAAGATGAACCACGCTCCGTGACAGAAATAAAACCACGTCTGTCGAAACACCTCGATGCTATTTGTAAGAAAGCAATGGCCAAAGACAAAAAACGTCGTTACAAGTCGGCACAACTCTTGGCCCAAGATTTGGAAAAATTCTTGAGTGGTGAAAAGATAAAAATAAAAAAAATGTCACCTTTTCATACTCTGGCGCTACAAATCAAAAAACGTAAGTTTACCTTCGCGCTTACCTCCGCCATGCTCATAGTGTTTTCATTTACAATATATCTACAAAATGACCAACTTCAAAAATGGAAGAATACCGCGATACGCTATAAAAACCAAGCTCATCAGTATGAAGAGAAATACAAAAACTTTACTCGTTCACGTATGAATAAAAAGCAGATAGTCAAAACCTTACGGGCTTACCCACAACTTCCAAAATTTGAACAAGATTTACGCACATCGGAAATTTTGCGTATGGCCTCACCGCAAGACCTTACGGCAATTATGCAAGAATTCCCAAAGTTTAAAATGTTATTGATTAACCTGCTTGGACAAATGTCGCCTGACAATGACAATCCTTTGCTTATTGATGAATTGCAAAAGGTCGACGCCGTTACCAACCCCAAACTTGCAGAAACCATTATTTTAGCATTATCGCGTTGGTTACACCCTAAGGCATACCCACTTATCAACAACCTGCGTAATCGTTTCCCAACTATGCATCCCCTACGTTGGCGAACAAAAAACGCTTTTAACTATCTAGCAAAAAATACCGGCAAACCACAAGATAGGGATGCCATCACAAATATGCGACTTACCAATATCACCGATAGTGCTCTTCTCGCAACGGCTATGCCTAAAAACAAGGTACGTATTGAACTGAGTGTTACTTTCCGGGGTGATGGAACTATTCTCGACACCGTTGGTGTGGCCTCTGCGGCAGAAGGCGCTTGGAACTTACGTGTTTCCGAAGAAAAGATTATTTTATCTGTTTATTTTGCACAAAGTGGCCCACGTGATGTACGCGGTTGGACCAATATTGGCCTGTATGCTAGGAAAAACAGAGAACACCATGTAGTTATCGACGTAAAAAACAGCGTCTACCAATTAACTGTTGACGGTGAAAAAAGTAAGGAGTACCAACGTGGTCCTCTAGCACAACTACCTGTTTATCTCGGAGATTATCCTCGTGATAACAGCAACACGTATGGAGCGATCATTGGTAACGTACAAGTTTTATACATAGGACAATAGCATGGATACACCGCAAGTTTTAACAAAAGAACAGGTGGCAGATTTTCTCCAAGAAATCCAACAGAAATCATTTCCACAATTAAAAACATCACTTTTATGTGTGGCGATCACTGTTGTCTACATAGCTAGTTTTTTTATGCCACTATTTATAGGTGTCATTACCTTATCTTTTACCATGACAATGTTTATTGTTGTTACTCACGAATGCGCGCATCTTTCTCTATTCCGTAAACGCATCGTCAACGTCGTAATCGGGCATATTGCGGGTATCTTTTGTTTTATGCCTTTTCCGACCTATCAACGCGGTCATCGTGCGCACCACAATTGGGTAGGGTCAAACCTTGATAAAGATCCGACACCTAGTCCCAAAGAACAAGTTCCCCCTAGTTTGTATTTAGATGTTTTGTTCAAATTACGCATTCCCGTACTTTATTGGTATGGCGTTTTTTTTCCATATTTATTTTACGATATAAACCCCACCGCCAATAAACGCAACGTCAAACACATCTTACAATTCACGACGAGTTTAGTATTTACAATCGTGTTGCATTGTCTGGCAGCACGCTATGTCGGAACAAGTCATTACCTAATAGTTATTGGCTGTGGATTTTTCGGGAGTGGAATTATTTACGAACATCTATTCACGATGACACAACACCTTGGTTTACAATCGTTACCAGAAGACAAAGAGCGCTATTCTTACCGTGAACAAGTAAACTTTTCACGTTCCGTACGTCTTCCCGCGTCTACGTTATTTTTTCATTTTAATCTTCACAAAGAACATCACCTCGCTCCAGGACTCAATTATCAATATCTCCCCGCCCTACACAAAAAAATACTCTCTTCGCGTCCTGATATTTTTCAATTTACCAGTAGTGAAATACACCCTTTTGCTACACGCAAAAAACCTGTTCACGAAGTTTTGTCAGCCCACAAAGGAGATGACGTTGAAGTTTGATGTCGTATTATCTTCACCAAAATCGCTACCTCAAGACAGTAAGTATAATTCCATCATAGATATGATTTTTTCTACGCCAAACAGTGAAAATACGTCTATCATTGTCGGAGCAAATGCCGTTCATGACAATCCCATTCACCTTCACGATATACAAAATGCCGTGTACCGCACATACAACTGGTGCCGTGCAAAACAAATTCATCCCGGAGATACCGTCGCCATTCTTCACTTTCCTCATACATCGGAAATTCCACTGGCGATGTGTTTATTGGCCTTCCTAGCATGCAGAGTACGTGTATATCTTCCACAACATAATCACCATGTAGACTTTGCCCTTACCGCGACAAAAGCTATCATTGGCGTTTTGCATGAATATACACCGCAACAGCGACAACAACTGAAAGACCGTTACGATGTAGATTTATATTGTGCTCATCGCGATTTAGATATATTTTCGCCAACAAATCGCATCACTATTCCGCCCAACGATAATGATGACGAAGCTATTGTGTTCTCTACTTCAGGAACGACCAAACGTCCTAAACTAGTCTGTTACACACACCGTGCATTAATCAACAGCTGTAAAGCCTGGGAAGCTGCGGGGCTCTTCGCAGAACAGACCACCGGAGGAAATTCATTTTGCCCTACATTGAGTCACACCATGGGCGTTCGCAATTTACTCGGAGCGCTGTGGACCCGAAAACATACGCTATTCATTTACCGCGAATGGTTACAAAACCCAGATAAAATCGAAAAATGGTTGCTTGAGTTCCCCCCACAACACATTACTTGCGGCAGTGCACTATTCTTAATGTTACATAAACTAAAAGAGCAAAGTTCTGCTCTGCGTAGTACACTCAACATTCATTTGCGTTGTATTGTCGCCAGTGGCTGTGATATTGCCACAAACCTAGAAAAGTTATTCCCCAATGCACGCGTCGCCAATGCTTTTGGGACAACAGAAACCCAACAAGTGATGAACACCCTTTTACAAAATGATGCCGACAACAAATCATTGGGAGAAATTCTTCCCGGAGTACAAATCGCCATTCGTCATACAAAGAACAACAACGGCCAACTTTTTGTGAATAGTCCATTTGCCGCCAAAAAATACCTAGGTAGTAAACTTTTTTCGCCATGGATTGCCACAGGGGACATTGTTGAACACAATGAAAAGAAGGTATATTTTGTTTCACGTGAAAACGACACGGTCGTCAACAGTGGCCTGGGAGTGAAATTACCTTTGGCAACTATTGAAAGTGAATATAGTAATATTCTGGCACAATATCCTAAAATATTTTATACCCATCCCAAAAATATTGGTATTCTGGCTCTTGTTTTCACCACGGCAAAAAATATCGAAAAACTCAAGCGTCAAGCCCAAAGTGAACTACTGGCCTGCTACCAGAAAAATGAATTTTTACGGGCAAATACACCTTTGCGTGCCATAGGCATTATCGATGACGATGTACCTCTTAGTGGCGTAGGTAAAATAGATCGTTCACAAATACAAAATCGTTTTGTTGATTTTTGTGACCTTGTTGCCGATGAGGAGCGACATTCTCCTTGTAAAATATATTTACAAGACGAACAACATGCATATAACACCCACATTCCTTACCTGGGTAATCTATTGCACACGCTGCGTTTAAATCGCGTTTATCAAAGTGCACAAGGCAATTATTTGTACACCCACAACGAAAAAATTCTCGACTTTGTCGGTGGGTTTTCGTGCAACCTTTTGGGCTATCATCACGAAATCATAAGTAAGCTCTTACAAAATTCACCACCATTTTTTTTTGATCAAGGAAACATACGCCACCACGCCACGTTACTCTCTCAAGAACTCACAAAAATTATGGCGCACATTACCGGAAAAACTTACGTCGCGTGCTGGGCATCCACAGGTTCTGAAGCTGTCGAAATCGCCCTCAAACATGCCTGGTTTGAGCAGCAAAACACTTGGCAACATATTCAAAAAAAAATCCAACAACTCTTTGTTCCACAACACATAAAACGCAAATGCCTACAAAGCTATGAACAAATAAAACAACCTCCGGTGCTCATTGCCCTCAAAGGATCTTTTCACGGAAGAACACTTGGGGCCATGCAAGTTTTACACGAAGAGAAACAAGGCGTATTTTCCAACCTCTTTGCCACAAAAACGATATTTATCGATGAGACAACTGACCTACCGCAAATAAAAAAACAACACGAAATGGAACTCCTTTATCCCAAATTTTCCCAAAACGGCTGGACATGTGCGCCATTTATCACAAGCCGCATTTTTGCCATCGTTGTAGAGCCCATCCAAGGCGAAGGAGGGATTCGCGAAATCTCCACGCAATTACTCAACGATTTGCAACAGTTCACCGCACCACTCATCATCGATGAAATTCAAAGTGGACTAGGACGTAGTGGAAGTTTTCTCGCATCTAGTCCCGTTGTTGCCGATTACTACATACTCGGAAAGGCTTTAGGGGCCTCTGCCGCCAAAATTTCCGTAACTCTCATCGAGAAGTCACACTACCAAGAGAAATTTGACCTACAGCGCACATCCACATTTTATGAAGATGCTTTTTCGTGTTCCATCGCTTTGAAAGTACTACAAATTATACAACAAGACAACATAGCCCAGCGCTGTCTTACCATTGGAAAAATTCTGCGCGAAAAACTACAAGTACTACACAATCGTTACCCAAACGTTCTTTGTGAAATTCGCGGCCGTGGTTGCATTATGGGAATCAAACTTCAATATAGTGGAAATCACTATTTATTTAAACAACTTATCGCGCAACAAATAGGCTACTTTGCCTCTTCTTATCTGTTACATCATCACTCGATACGGGTATTACCCACCTCTTCTGCCCCTGATGTACTGCGCATACAGCCCAGTGCTTACACAAGTGAAGATGAACTCGATCAACTGATAAACGCTTTAGAGAACTTGTGTGAAATTTTACAACAAAGCGCCGTAACAAAACTCGTCGGTCACCTCGCGGACCTTCCACAATATTCACTTGAAGTAAATTCACCTTCCATACAACACGAAGTAGCCGCAGAAAATAGCCAACGTATTGCCTTTATCCACCACCCTTTAAGTATAGTGCGCGAACTGTTAGCTCAATTCCCACAATGTTCCAAACTTAAAGCACAAGAAAAACGCCAGCTGAGCACAAAACTATGTGAATTGTTCCAGTTACGGCCACTAGAGACCTTTCGCAAAAATATTCACAATAGTAAACTATGGCTAACAGGCATTGCTTTACCAGCACCACCAGCGTTTTTCAAGCACTCCCTACTCAACAATGAAATACAACTCATTGAAGAGCGCCTACAACAAGCAATAGATTTAGCAGTAAAAAACGAGTGCCGCACTCTTATTCTCGGAGCATATACCAGTATTATTGCCCAAAGAAGTGACAAAATTCACGTTCCGCAACACGTACAAATTTCTTCGGGGAATACCTACACGCTGTCTTTGGCATGGAATGACTTAAATATTGCCCTTGATAAAAGCAAAAAAGTTTTACAAGAAAGTACAATAGGTATTGTCGGTGCTTTGGGTAATATTGGTCGTGGCTATTGTAAACTTTTATATAAAAATAATTGTGCAGACTTACTTCTGATAGGAAGTCCCTATTCCGCAACACGTTTAGAAAAGTTTCGCGACGAACTCGGCAGTGGCCAGATCACGACCGACTTATACGCTCTGCGCGATTGTGATATCATCATTGTTGTGAGCAACCACAATGCTCCTATTGTATTTCCACAACATATCGCCACAGATAAACAAGTTTTACTACAAGATTTATCACAACCAGCCAACAGCGACCGCAGTATTCGTAAGTGCGTTAATGTAAATTTTCTTTCCCCCGGCCTAGTTCGTTTACCACACGATAAAAATTTTCGCTTGAGTTTGTCTTTACCTCGCGGTGTTTGCTTCGCATGTTGTGCAGAAGGAATATTACTTGCTCTCTCTGGTCATAAACTAAAACCTTCCTGGGAAATTGATCCTCAGGATGCTGTAAAGCTATTAGAAGAAGGTAAAAAACAACAACTGACGACAACAGTGCCTTCTTTTTTCTAGCGGAAAGGATTCGTATGTTGGTTTTTGAACTAAATGAAAACGGAACTACAGTAAAAAGTGAAGTTTTTGCCGGCCTCACCACATTCCTGACCAAGGAATTGTTTGGAGTTTTGTATGCTACACCTTACTTAAAGTAGTTTCGGGAAAGTATCGCGAACTGCATCCCATGATGTATATCATTACTCTTCTGTCTGCGGTCATTATTTTCATGGAATATTCACATTAAGGTATCCCGATGTTTGAAAAAAAAATATTTACCCACACTCTACTGGACAAAGATTATTTGTTGTGGGAAGCGATGTTACCTAAAGATTTACAATTTGATACGGACAAATTTCAAAAATTATGGCAGATGCATCCGCAAAACTACCACGAAATAAAAATGCATGGTCGCGTCGTAAAAACACCGCGTTGGCAACAAGCATATGGAAAAAATTACAAATACACCGGTAGCGTCAACAACGCGCTTCCCATCCCTCCACTGCTACAAGACATTATGTCGTGGTGTCAAAAGACCATAGATCACCGCCTAAACAGTATGTTGCTCAACTGGTATGACGCAAAACTTGGGCATTACATTGGAAAGCATCGCGATAGTACTCATGACATGATTCCCAATACTCCGATTGTCACCGTTTCCTTTGGAGAGGAACGCGTTTTTCGTTTACGTCCTTGGAAGCAAAAAGGTTATCGTGATTTTTTAGCAAAAAATAACGGTATTTTCATCATACCATACAATACCAACGAAAACTGGACGCACGAAATTCCCAAAAGTAGCAAATATAGTCAAAAGCGAATTTCGGTAACTCTCCGGGCATTTCACACCACAGCGAAAGGTGTCACCGATGACGGCTAAACAAAAACTATTTTCTTTTTTGTTCGTATACAGCGTACTACAAATTATTTTACGTGTCGCCATTTCCGATTCACTGTTACCTGACGAGGCAGAACAAATCATCAACGCACATAGTGGATTTGAATGGGGCTATGGATCAGAGCCACCGCTTTACACATGGGTGCAATTGATATTTCTGTATCTCATTCCACATAAGATACTCGCACTATCTTTGTGCAAACATTTATTTTTAATTACCGCCTATATATTTATGTTTCTTGCCGCCAAAAAAGTGGTAGAGGACGACCTTCTCGCAATAGCAATCACTTGTTCATTGTTCTTCATGCCAGTAATCGTTTATGAAGCGCAACGCGACTTAAGTCATTCGGTGCTACTTTTTACAATATCCTCCCTCACTCTATATCTGTTCTTAGAATTGATTGCCCATCCACAAACAAAAATATACCTATTTATCGGTATTTGCGTTGGTTTAGGATTTTTGTCCAAATATAGCTACATACTTTTTATCTCCGTACTCATTATTTCGTGGCTATACGACCGCGATTTCCGTCGCGTTTTTCTCGACAAAAGAACAATACTTGCGATACTTATTAGTTTGGTCATTGCTTGTGGACATATAGTATGGGCTTACCAATTTTTAGGAGACTCCAATTTTACACGTAAAATACAAACGGTGAAAGAGTTCTCTTTTCTCGTCTCTTTTGGCAGAACAATAGTCACTTTCCTGTCTTTCACTGCCATCTTTATCGCTGTATTTTTGCTATTTTTTTTCAAAGAACTACGCCATAGTCGCGAAATAAAGTGGAATAAATTTTTGAGTTTCCATCTCGTATCTTTTGCCGTTTTGCTATTGATTGTATTTGTTTTTGAACTCAAAAAAATCAAGACACGCTGGTATCTGCCATTTTACTTCTGTTTACCACTCTATACCTTCATCCTAATACAAAAAGATCTTCTGCGCAAAAAGTTAAAATGTTACATCGCCGCAGCGATTTTGGCGGCCATTTCTATTCTATTTGTGTTTATTTTACGCACCGCCATTCCAGATATTACCGGAAGGTATAGGCGTTTAAATCTACCCATGCGTAACATGGCAGAGTTTTTTCTACAAAAAAAATATGATAACTTTTTAATTATTGTTGAAAATCGCTCTATGGCGGGTACATTACAAATGTATATGCCCAACAGTAGGGTTATTACACCAGAAATTCAGTGGAAAAACCTACCAAAGCACGGCGGAGTTTTAGCTATTTGGGAAAAGGACGAAAAAATCGATATTGAAGGATTTTTAAAAAAATTACCACCACATATTTCTCAAAAAGTAAATGCTAGTTTAAAAACAAAAGTACAACAATTTTCCGCGAATTATAAGTATAGTGAAAAAAAAGCACATTATGAATACAGTGTTGCTTTTCTTGGCAAACAAAAGCAACAAAATGAAAAATAACTACTTCGACAATAATGATTTATAAATTCATTCTTGACAATCTTCATAGGAAAGTTAAACTAAACAATCTTATAGAGTTTAGAATGGGAATTTATGCCCTGTAGGGATGTACAGAAAAGTAATTTATAAAATTAAATCGTAAAGTTGTAAATTGCTTTCCTGGACATCCCTTGAGGTTTTCTTGTAATTTTGTTTTTTACACAATTCTCATTGTAATATGTAGATCCTTATAGAAAGGTAGGTTTTTAGTATTGGCACTTATCTCAGTTAAGAGCTTACTTGAAGCAGGAGTACATTTTGGGCACCGTGCAAGTCGCTGGAACCCCAAAATGGCACCTTACATCTTTGGAAAACGCAATTTAATCCATATCATCAATCTAAGAGAGACTGTAAGAGGCCTGGTTCGCTCGTATCATTTTTTAAATAAATTAACTGCAGAGGGACATCAGATTCTCTTCGTGGGAACGAAGAAACAAGCGAAATCAGTAATCAAAGAAGAAGCAAGCAAGTGTGGCATGCACTATGTTTCTGAAAGATGGTTAGGCGGAACTTTGACAAACTTCACAACCATCCGCAAAAGACTTGCGCGTTTAGAAGAATTAGAACGCATGGAAGAAGACGGTTCGATGGGTAAATTGAGTAAAAAACTCGCCTCTTCACTACGTCGTGAAAAGAAAAAAATCCACCGTAACCTCGAAGGTATTCGCAAAATGAATCGCCATCCTGGCGCAATAGTAGTAGTTGATCCTCAAAGAGAGAGAATAGCGGTATTAGAAGCAGCAAAGCTAAACATACCTGTTATTGCTCTAATGGACACCGATAGTGATCCAAGTATTATAGATATACCTATCCCTGGTAATGATGACGCAATGAGATCTATTGAAGTCGTTTTGACAAAGCTTACAGAAGCCATCCAATCCGGTAGAGCTAAATGGGAAGAAAACAAAAAAATACAAAGTAAGCAGTCAAGAGAAGCAAAAGGCGACGACAAAAAAGATGACAGAGCCAAAAGAAGAAAACGTGGTGGAAGAAGACGTCGTAAGCCAGAAGGTTCAGAGGATTCTCAAGCAAAAACAACTGCTCCTAAAGAACAACCAAAAGCAGAAAAAACAAACGCTGCCCCTCAAGAAGATAAAAAATCTAAAGAATAATCAACACATGAAAACTGTATAGTGATATACAGTTTTCCGTTCTCCCAAAAGTCCCTCCTCGGTAAAAATTTCAATTATTTTTTTCTATTTATATTTGCAATTAATGTTGCGCTTTACCATTTTTTTATTAAAATTAGGGACAAATCGCTGCGCAATAATTGTGGGTTTGCGAATTAGGGACATCCCCTAAATTTAACTTCAAAAAGCGTTTTACATATTTGCTTTAAAAACGTATCCATCTTGCTAAATACCATGTAAGTATTTAGTCATGTGTTTTTTTTGGAAACGTATCATTTTCATCAAAAATTTTAAGGAAAGTTTTATGAGTGTAACAGCTTCGCAAGTTGCTCAACTAAGAAAAATGACAGACTGTGGAATGAGAGACTGCAAAAAAGCATTAGATGAATGCGGTGGTGACATCGACAAAGCAGTTGAGTGGCTAAGAAAAAAAGGTTTATCTTCTGCAGCTTCCAAAAGTAATCGTAGCACCAACGCTGGTCGAGTGTTCTCTTACATCCATTCAACTGGAACAGTAGGGGTTTTGCTTGAGTTGGCTTGTGAAACCGACTTTGTAGCAAATACAGAGCAATTCCAAGAGCTAGGTAAAAACCTATGCATGCACGTTTGCGCAACATCTCCTGCAGCTTTAAAACGCGAAGATATTCCTGCTGAGTTGGTTGAAAAAGAAAAAGAAATTATGCGCGAGCAAATGAAAGATAGCCTTGAAGGCAAATCTGAAGAGATGCAAGAAAAAATCATCACTGGTAAGATGAACAGATTCTACAAAGAAAATGCTCTAATGGAACAAATGTATGTAAAAGACGATAAAAAGAGCATCGAAGATGTTATCAAAGAAGGTATCGCTACCTTAAAAGAAAACATTACTTTAAATCGCTTCCAACGTTTTCAAATAGGAGCATAACATGGAAGGTTCCTCCTCCAATAAACCGTATCAAAGAATTTTGCTAAAAATTAGTGGTGAGAGTTTTGGAAAAAACAATCCCTTTGAAATGACATGGATCCATAACATAGCAGAGGAAATAAAACAAGCCCATCTTGCCAACAAAGAAATAGGTATAGTTGTTGGAGGGGGGAACATCGTGAGAGGCTCCGAACTCATAAAACATGGAATAAAGCGTCCTATTGGTGATTATATGGGCATGTTGGCAACCGTAATCAACGCTCTCGCATTGCAAGATATTTTGAGCGATTTAGATGTAGAAGCGGTGATCATGACAGCACGTGAAATAGAAGGGGTGGGCGAAGCATACCACTACCAAAACTGCCTACAGCACTTAAACAGTGGTAAAGTTCTTATTTTTGCAGAAGGAACGGGAAGCCCTTACTTTACGACAGACACTGCCGCAGCCTTAAAGGCAGCAGAAATTGGCGCTGAAGTCTTCTTTAAAGCCACAAAAGTAGATGGAGTCTTCGATAAAGACCCCGTAACCAATCCGGAAGCACGTAAATTTGAATCTTTGTCTTACGAAGATGTGCTTCTCAATCGTTATAGAGTAATGGATTCTACGGCAATTGCTTTTTGCTTAGACAACAACTTACCCATTTTAATTTTCAACCTCACCAAAAAAGGAAATTTTTTGCGAGCTTCTTTGGGTGAAAATGTTGGAACTGTGATAAAAGGTTCAGAGGCGTAAAACAAGTTTTACCTATATCAACTATAAAATATTGATAGGATCAAAAAATGTCATACGAAGAAATACTACTAGAAACAGAAGAGAAAATGGAAAAAGCAGCCACTGTTTTTTCTGATGAGTTAAAAGGAATTAGAACTGGTAGAGCAACACCAGGGCTCATAGAGAATATTCGCGCCGATTACTATGGTTCACCTACACCTCTAAAGCAAATGGCGAGTATTTCGGTTCCTGAGCCAAGAATGCTGGTTGTAAAACCTTTTGATGTTTCCGTCATTAAAAGTATCGAAAAAGCGATTCTCAAAAGCGATTTGGGTATGACACCAAACAGCGACGGCAAGATATTGCGTTTACAAGTACCTGCTTTGTCAGAAGAAAGACGTAAACAAATTGTCAATCAAGTAAAAGATCTTGCCGAAAAAGCGAAGATTTCTATACGAAATATCCGCCGAGATTCAAATCGTCAGGCCGATCAGCTAGAAAAAAAATCAGAAATTTCTGAAGACGACTGCAAATCCCTAAAAGACGAAATACAAGAACTTACGAAGAAATTTGAAGACAAAGTCAATGAGTATTTCGACAAAAAACAGAAAGAAATTTTAGAAAAATAAAAAAAAGGTATTGACTTTCAAAAAATAAGTATTATACTCTTAAAACACAACTGGGGGGCGTAGCTCAGTTGGTAGAGCAACAGCCTTTTAAGCTGGTGGTCGAAGGTTCAAATCCTTCCGCCCTCACAAATTAGCTCCACATCTAATGTGGAGCTTTTTTTATGTCAATTTAAATTCTCTTATATTCCATTTGAATGAAGAGTAAATTCATCCTCCTGTTGGAGGCTTATCATGCCAAAAACAATACCACTAATAGTATTTATCACCATCTTTATGACAAGTTGTTGTGTAAAGCGCTATATCAGCGTCAAATCCGACCCACCTAATGCCATCGTCTTTCTCGACGGAAAGAAGCACGGAAAAACTCCCACAAAAATTCCTTTTGATTTTTATGGCACGCGCGAAATTACCTTGATAAAAAAAGGTTATCACATCGCAACGCATCTGGAGAATATCCCAACACCACTTTATCAAAGATTTCCGATAGACCTTTTTGTCGAGTTTCTCGTACCAGTTCCTGTAATAGATCAACACGATTTTTTCTACACTCTAAAACCATATACTCCCGCAAATACACAACAAAAACAATTATTGCTTGAAAGAGCTCAACAACACGAAAAACAATGAGGGTAGTTTTATGAAATTAAAAATGAGTTGCTGGCTGACAATCATCATGTGCTTCACATTTTCCGACACCCATGAAAACTGGTTGGCCCAAGGGAAAAAATACATCACAAACAAACAATACACGAAGGCTGTGGAGTGTTTTCGAGAAATTACACAACAAACGCCCGATCACTTCGATGCAAACTATCACTTGTTTGAGTGCTACGTACAGCTGTCACAAAATAAAAAGGCCATTCTCCATCTGCAAAAAGCTTGTGCAAAACAACCGAGTTACAACCTTTACTGGAAGCTCGGCAATTTTGCCGAAAAATCTCGCGATGACATAAGTGCTGAAAAAGCTTATCGAAATTGTTTGCTGTACGGCAACAACCCTTTGGCATATCGTCGTCTATCGATCGTTTTAGATGCACAGGGTAAACAACAAGAGGCGTGGAAGTACCGCGTCCAAGGTGTAGAGTTGGAACTTCCCAAGGTCAGAGGTTTTTCTTTTAAGAAACACACGCCCGCAGGCGTAAAAAACCGTCAACAGCTGCAAAAGTTTTTAATGACAGAATTGGATAAGGAGCTATCAGCAAAAGATGCGGAAACATACATGCTCACCTTGTTGGCTTTTGATATGATTCCAAAACCTCTCGACATAAAATCTTTGTACATATCTCTCCTTACCGAGCAGGTAGGTGGATTTTACAATCCCGAAACAAAAAAACTTTATTTGATCGCGGAAAACAAACAACCTTCTATTTGGGAACAGTGGTTTCCATTAACGCGAAACGATGCCAACGACCGTATGGTCCTGGCTCACGAAATGACGCACGCCATCCAGGATCAGTACTTTGACCTTATTGCTTTACAAAAAAAAGCCAAAAGCGATGATGATATGAGCCTAGCTCTCACCTCTCTCATCGAAGGTGATGCCACTATTGCGATGCTAGACTACAATCAATGGCCAAAAAGAGTAAAACCCGAGGACGGACCTGCTTTTCGCGCTACTTTTCAATTTATGACGTTTCTCATGCCATTTATGGGCGGTGATCAACTATCTAAGTGTCCACGAATTATGCGCGAAGGTTTGATGTTTCCCTACATGGACGGTTTCTTCTTTTGTTTGCACCTACGACAATCTTCGTTGTGGAAACAAATTGATGCGGCGTATTTAAATCCACCAAAGTCCAGCGAACAGATACTACACCCTCGTAAATACGGTATTGATGAGCCACTGGATTTCGTTATTGACCACAGCGAACTCGAAACTTCGCATTGGAAAGTTCGCGCCAGCAATGTCATGGGAGAGTTCGGCATCCGTTGTTTTCTTCAAGACTTGAAGATAGATAACTACGAAAAAGTTGCTGCAGGATGGGGTGGAGACCGCTATTTTCTCATGCAAAATTCGCAAGACAAAACAACAGCTCTCGTATGGCTTACCGTCTGGGACCACGACAACGATGCCGTAGAATTTTTACAAGCATTCGAGAAAATAAATAGCAAAAGCCAAAAATTTGCTACAATATATAGAGAGAAGTTTGTTTTTGTCACAAAAAATATCACACCACAAATACAAGCTTCGCTGCAAAAAATAATACAAAAACAAAATAATACAAAAACAAAATAATACAAAACGAGAAAGTGTTCTCTAGAACTACAAAACTCCTTTAACTGTGTCATCCCTGACTTGATCAGGGATCCAGGCGTCTCCGAGTCAATTTTCTATTGTGGATTCCTGCTTTCGCAGGAATGACACTTCGAGTATAAACGGTTATTCTAGTACATAACACAAAATACCAACTCAAAAATGATGGATAAAAAAACTATGTCTAGATTTACACACATTTCACTCTTAATTCTGTTAATTCTGTGTGTTGCCTGTACCGAGCAAACATCTAATCCCGAGAAGGACAACACACAACAACAAAAACAAGAACAGCCAGTGGAGGTAGGACAACCTGTACATATAGATCCAGTAAAAACGGGAACCATATCTTCCTATTTAATTTCTAGCGGTACAATAGAATCAAATAAAACTGTAGAAATTTTTCCCAAAGTATCTGGGTATGTCACCGAGGTCTTGTGTAAAGAAGGTGAATTTGTCAAAAAAGGCCAGCCACTAGTGAAACTCGATCCACGTGAATGGGAAATCGTCGTCTTACAGGCGCGAATGGATATAACAGAGTTAAAACAGCAACAAAAACAAGAGAAACTCAACATCGAGACGTTGCGCAAAAAAATACAGCAGGCACAGCTCAATATCTCGGAATTAGAAGAACAAATGAAACAGGTCAAGCTTGATCAAACAAAAACGAAAAAAGATCTAGATCGCGGCAAAGAAAGTTATCAGCAAAATATTATCTCTGAAGGAGATTTGGAAAATAACCGTTACAATTACCAAAAAAGTCTCCTAGCGGAAAACTCATTGACAGTGCAAATTAAACGTTCCAAAGTGGCAAAGGAAGAAGCCGAATTAGAATTGACCAAAGCAAACAGTGCTATTCAAAATATCCAAGTAAGTATTCGCAAAGCAGAAAAAGTAACTCTACGCGATGCTCTTTTAAAGCTAAGCTACGCGACAATTACCGCTCCTTTTTCCGGGGTACTTATTGAGCAGGCCGTTACCGAAGGACAACTCATTGGAACGTCAGCAAAAATATTCACCCTAGTCGACTTGAAAAAACTGATACTGGTGTTAAACATACCAGAACGCGAGTTGACCTTACTCAAGGAAAAGCAAAAAGTAATTCTCCGCAGTGAAAACTTTCCCGATATGGTTGCAGAAGGACGCGTAGAGTCGATTTCTCCCGTCGTCAATAACCAAACAGGCACCGTGGCTGTAAAAGTCGCTGTACGTCCAGACAAGAGCATTCTACGTCCAGGTATTTTTGTACAGGCATCCATTGTTCTACAACACAAAACATCTGTCGTCGTTATTCCGCGTGCTCCCATACTCTACGACAATAACCGTTCATTTGTATATGTTGTTAATGATGAAAACAAAGCACAAAAGAAATTTGTCGAACTTGGTATTCGCGAAGGAGATCAAGTGGAAGTACTCTCAGGAGTAGAGCAAGACGAAAAACTTATTGTAAGCGGTCACCACATCGTAGAAGATAAACAACTTGTAGAAATCATTGAACGTGAAGAAAATCTAGAAAGTAACTAGGGTGTATCATCATTTAGTGTATGGGAATAATAGATATCACTAAAATATGGCTCCAAAAAAAATTTCGAGCCCGAAGCTCTTGTTTTTGAGTTTTTATCTACTTGATGAACATCAGATGTTCACAATTGAAGTTGTTCATCTTATCTCTTTTAGAAGATTTTTGGAAACGGGCTCGGGCTCGAAAAAACTTTGAATGATGACAGGCCTAAACACATGAAAAAAATTCTCAAGAGTATCGCAGCAATCCTACTGTGCATTTTTTTTATACTCAGCATAGTGGGATTCACGAAATTAAATCTAAACACCAACGTTTTCGCCTTACTTCCTGAAACTCCAGGAATCAAAAATCTAAAAAAATACAATGCGGTATTTGCCTCTTTAGAAAAATTCTCTTTTTCTGTGGTGAGTCAACAACACGACTTAGAAACTTTGTTTAGCGCATCAGAATACGCCGCTGCCGCTCTCAACAAACACCCTTTTTTCCGTGGAGCATCTCACCAATTTAGTTTACTATCGGCATCAGAAGTAAAAGAATTTTATGACAAACAATTGCCCAATCTCTTGTCTGAAGACGATTTACAAAAAATAGATACCTCCTCACAATTTATCAACTCTCGCATAGAGCAAATTTTCGAGCAGCTCGTAGAAATAGGTCCTGCGCCAGCGGAAATTCGCAGCGATCCATTACAATTTTCGCATGTATTCTGGCGTAAATTACAACTTGGTAATTTAAATAGCAAAATAGTACGTGGTGCTGTGGTTGCAAAAGATGAAAAAGCATTGCTGCTAAATGTTCCCAGTAGCGAAATGCGCATTTCAAATGAGAAAGCGCAACAACTGTGGACATTTCTCTACGATTTACAACAAAGCGTCGCCACAAAATTTTCGGGAATTTCATTAGTGATTATCGGTGGCAAACGCGTCATGCTAGACAACACATCCGCGATCTGGCGCGACGCGCAACTCACCTCTTCTCTAGCCACGGCGGCTCTGGCTATTCTGATGCTGCTTACATTGAAAAATTTTATATTATTTCCCCTACTGTTTATCCCTGTTGTCTTCGGTATCTTTGTGGGCATTGGCATCAGCAGTCTGTTTGCTCCACAACTTTCTTTAATCACATTAGGGCTCGGCGCAGTGCTTATTGGTGTCAGTGTCGACTACGTCATTCACTATTTAGTGCATTTTGAAAATGCCCCGCAACAATTTAAAATATTTAAGCCCATGAGTTTCGCAGCTTTTTCCACATGCGGTGCTCTTTCTTTTCTATTTTTTTCCGACTTCCCCGTACATCAAGAAACGGCATGGTTCGTCGCCACGGGTATTTTCAGCAGCTTTTTGTTTGTGGTCATTGTATTTCCCACAATGTGCAACAAACTTCGCAAAACAAAACGCGAGCGCTCAATAGTGGACCTTCCAAAAATTTTGCACCGTAAGGAGAGTTTGCTCACCAGTATTGCATGTGTATTGCTTTCCCTATTTTTCACAATCGCTGCGCTGTATTACATTTTCGAATTACAATTTGTCGCCAACTTAGAACAATTCAACTACACAAAACCGCAAACGAAACAAAACGAAGACACCTTTTTCTCGATTTGGGGAAATCAAAAAGGAAAAATTGCCGTCGTGGTACATGCTCCCACGTTAGAGGAAGCGCTCCTCAAAAACGATGCACTACACAACAATCTCCATAAAGTTCGTGAAGTGAGTGTCTTGACCAAAACTTTTCATCTACTGCCTTCTCTCGCACGCATGCAAAAAAATCACGAAGCATGGAAACGTCACTGGACAGACGAAAAACAACAAAGACTCTCGCGTTTATTTACAGAGACTTGTAAAGAGTACGGTTTTTCTCAGAGAGCTTTTTCGCCATTTTTTGAATCTCTACATAAACCAAATGCGCCACAACAAATCGCACCACTACTCGAAAACAAGGTATTTGCTCAATTTCTTGCGCATGGTGTACAGCAACATAATAACAAGTGGTACATACAAAACATCGTACAGATGACCTCGGATGAGGCTTTAAAAAAATTGCAACAGCACCTAAATGATCCCGCGATTTTTATTGTACACCGACGACAGATACTTAGTGAAGTAAGTGAAATTCTACTGAATTGGGCGTGGACAGCGATCATTGTCATTGGTATATACATTTGCGTATTATTTTTCGCCTATTTTGTTCACATTGAACTTGTGATCATTGGGCTAATGCCTCTGGCTCTCAGCCTGTTGTGGATTTTTGGGGCCATGGGATATTTTGGCATACCGCTCAACTTGTTCAGCGTACTGCTCATCGTTTTTGTACTTGGTCTTGGTGTTGACTACTCTACTTTCTTGGTGACGTCTTATGTGGAGGAAATTGGAACACAAAACGCCCTCCTTCCCACGACGCGAAGTGCCATTTTACTATCGGCAATGACAACGCTAATTGCCTTTGGCGTACTCATTATCGCCGAACATCCCGCATTAAAGAGTCTAGGTTTTTGCGTATTATTTGCGATGAGTGCCGTACTGTTTAACACCGCGTTTCTCGCACCTATTGTTCTGCGTTATTTTATTCCACCACAACGCAAGTCACACCCAGTGCGTCTGATTACCGCCCTCAATAGCCTCTTTTGTTTTATTCTGTATTTTGGCGGCATTTTACTCCTTACATTGGTAATTTTTCCGGTAGTTGCCGTAGTAGAAAAGATCTTTCGCTACGACACACGACGCTTTTGTCTATATCTCATTGAAATCATTAACCGCAATATTATGTATTTGTCTATTGGTAGCAAGATACATTTTGACAATTTCCCCAAAGATATGCGCGGTTACATTGTGGTGGTCAATCACACCAATACAGTAGATATTCCACTGTTTAACGGCATGCCATTTACCAAGGTAACGATGGTCAAGTGGTTTTGGAAATACCCACTTGTCAATTTCATGCTCAAAAAAGCTGGTTTCTTGCGTGCCCCTTCGCCACAAGATAAATTTCATGCCCATGAGTGGGAACAAGAATGCCGCGAATTACTAAACCAGGGATACAATATTTTATTTTTTCCCGAAGGAACACGTGCAAAAAGTTTTAAAATGAGTCGTTTCCGCATGGGAGCATTCCGCTTGGCGACATCGACAAAAGCCCCGGTTTTACCCGTGTGTTTCCATGGAACAAGATGGGTGATGGACCGCAAGAGATTCGTAGTTCGCGACTGCACTCTCTATGCCAGTGCACTTCCCGCCATTACCGCAGAAACGGAAATATACCAACAAGGACCACGTCCTCTGGCGCGCCATGTGAAAAAATTGCTGCTCGAAGAATACGAACGTTTGTCAGAAAAAGAGTTTGCCAGTAAAGTACAAATAAATCTCATCCGCGATTGTTACCGCTATATAGACTCGTTCTTTGATGTATATTTGAATTTCAAATTAAAACTTGATCGCAACTATACACAAGTTGTCACTCATATTCCACGTAGTGGCAAAATACTAGATCTTGGGTGTGGCATAGGCTTTTTAAGTCAACTAATGGTATACTCTGCGGAAAATCGTCAAGTTTGGGGGGTGGATTACTCCGCCAAAAAAATCGACATCGCCAATAGAAGTCGCATTAGTTACACCAAAGATTCACTAAACTTCATCCAAGCAGACATCAGCAAAAATCTCCACGAGCATTTTTCCCACAACTTTTTTGATGCGGTGTTATGCTGTGATGTCTTACATTATTTAAATGAAAAAAATCAGCGGCAACTCATCGTTTCCATTTTTGACTACTTACAACCCAAAGGGACGTTAGTCATTCGCCAAGATATCAGTGAAAAAGGCATTTGCCGACGCGCCAAATTTGAAAAATGGGCAAAAAAAATCGGTTTCAATCACTTCAGTGAAAGTGTACTTTTTTATCCGCAACAAAGTGATTTACAGGAAATGTTACAGCAAGCAGGCTTTCAATTGGTGGAATCAAAATGTCAAATACCCGGACAAATAACCATTACCGCACAAAAAACATAGTATACGTTTCTCGCGAGCAGCAAATTTGGACAGGTCAACGCGGCGAAAACGCACGCGTAGAGTGTCTCGCGATTGATCCCCAAGGAAAAGTTTGTTTTTGTGGAACGCAACAAAGCTACACCGAAAAATTTGCTTCTCCTGCAGAAATACACGAAGTACAAGGAAGTATAACTGCAGGAGGCATTGATGCGCACAACCATTTTTGGTTTGCCTTACTCGGTGATATCCCCTGTGTTTCCCACTTGCAAAATGCACAACAACTAGGTGAATTTCTACAAACCTACGCGCAAACTTGCCCACACGACATCGTTTTCATTTGCAACGTTAACAATACTCACGAAATATCGCAAACACTACTCGATTCATGTCCCAAACCCGTCGTAGCAATACACCGTTCTTTTCATAAAGCGTATTTAAACAAAAAAGCACAGCGACTTTCGCAAATAACGCAAATTCCACAACAAGATATCATCAACAACTGGCAGGTAAAAAACTGTGCGATGCACTTACTGCGCAGTGAAGTATTTGCCGAAGAGTATTTGCAAAAAGCGATCGTCAACTTTGCCAAGAAATTACTACAGCAAGGTATTGTGTGTATACACGACATGTTTATCTACGACGTAAACTTTCTGCCGATGATACAAAAGATCCCCATACCTTATCGTTTGTATGCGTCGCGCAACGAACTACAAAAACGTCCTGACGTACAACAATATTTTACGGGAGTGAAGTCATTCATCGATGGTGCCATAGGAACACAAACCGCTAAATTTCACGACAACTATGCCAACACGTCACAAAACGGTATTTTTTACTCTAGTATAGAACAGTTATTAGAGGACATAGATTTTGCCATAGAAAACAGCCTCCAAACCTCATGCCACGGTATAGGATCTTTGGGTATAGAGAGAATTCTCGACGTTTATGAAATGCGCAAAGATAGTTTAATAAAGCCACGGCTCGAACACTTTGAGTGTCCCACAGAAAGAGATATAGACCGTTTACACCACATAGGTGGAATTGCTTGTCTACAACCCAACTTTTCACAGGATAGTTATGATTACGCTACGATACTAGGAGAGCGTCGAAAAATCATCAACCCATTTCGTCAGCTAATCGACAAACAAGTGCCTTTCGCTACCGGATCAGATGGCATGCCGAGTGGATTGCGCGAATGCTTGCTGTGGTCTATTAAACCACGCTATGAAGAGCAAAGAATGACATTACAAGAAGCCATGCACTATTCCACGGTGGCCACAACGCAATTGGCGGATCATGAAGCGGGTTTATGTGTCGGTAATGACGCCAATTTTGTGTACTTCTCTAAGCCTTTAGATGAGCTACATAACTACCCGAATGAACGCATTACTTCAAACTGGACAGAATTACGACAGCAGTTAGATGAATTGCTACCCATCTCAGGCATTTATTTACAAGGAAAATGTGTGGGAGATAACGATGAATAAAAGCGTCACAAAATGCTTTTTTGATATGGCGGAAGGTAATAGCAACCGCGTATTGAGTGTTCCACCGCGGTATCGCTGGGAAATAATCGATGCGAAAAAAACACTGATCGCCGACTTTCCCGCTTATCGTGATTTATTTAACGGTGGGTATAATTTACCGTTAGCCCACGCGACTTTTTGCCCATTAAAGGAAAGCGAAAGCGTAACGCCTTTGATCGTAAAGCCTGCGGTTACTGCTTTGGTCACCAATGCGTCACAAACAAAATTTGTTCTCACCAAACGCAGCAATAAATTGCGGTTATTCCCCAATATGTGGGTGTTTCCCGGTGGAAAAATAGATGATGGCGAGAACTGGCGCGAAGGTGTTTTACGTGAGATGCAAGAAGAGATAGGTTTAACAAGCGATATGATCGGAAAAATAACACCTATCGGCTTTTGGGAATCGATATTTCCGATACATCGCCGTTTAGGAGAGCCACAAGCGTGTAATGTGGTGTTATATGTTAAATTACAACTACAAAGCGATTGGAAACCAACACTACAAGCGACAGAAGTTTCCGGGATGAGCTGGATGGAGTTAGACCATCTACAAGAACTATTGTCCCAAGATGCAAATCGTAGTGAAATTCAAATGGAAAAGTTTTGTGGTGGGAAAATCAGCGTACCTTTAGATGAATTTGAATGCAAATTGACAGAGCATCATGGTATTACGGAAGGAACATTGTTTGCCTTGGTCGAGGCCTTTTCTTTACAGAAAGAGTTATCATGATGAACGATAAAAAAAGCAATACACAGCAAACATTGGTGGGATTTTCCAGCATATTTAGCTCACTGAATGCCACCGTGACAAACGAAAGTTTTGAACGTGAAACACAACTCCACGAGGATCGCTATGAGGTTATTGAAAAAATTGGTAGTGGTGGCATGGGCAGTGTATGGAAAATTTATGATCGCGACCTACAACGCCATGTCGCGGTAAAGCAAGTCGGCAACCACAAAGAAGGCGACAACTACACTGCACGACTACTCAAAGAGGCACAACTCACCGCACAACTAGAACACCCCAATATTGTTCCCATATACGATGTCGAGGTAAATGAAGACCAACAACTTTTGTATACCATGCGCCTTGTCGAAGGTGTTTCCTTAAAAAAAATACTCGATGGTTTACGCAACAAAGATCTGGAAATTTCCAAGGCATGGTCATTAACGCGTTTACTGCGTGTTTTTATCAATGTGGCCCAAGGAGTTTCTCTTGCGCATACACGCGAAATTTTACACCGCGACCTCAAACCAGACAATATTATGCTCGGAAAATTTGGACAAGTCCTTGTCGTGGATTGGGGACTTGCCATTTATTTGCAGCAACAAAACGAAAAAAAAGATAATGATATTTCGGGAACGCTGCATTATATGTCACCAGAGCAACTCGACGGCGAACAAAACCTACAACCACAATCCGACATTTATTCATTGGGCGTCATATTATACGAAATGGTAGCTTTAGAGCGCCCCATAGAAAGCAATCAACCTGCAGAAATTATGTTTAAAACCATTCAAGGTAACTTACGCCCCATAGAAGAGATCGTTCCATGTGTTCCTGCGGAACTCAAAGCAATTATCGACAAATGTTTGCAGCTTTCCGCAAGCGAACGCTACAAAAACGCACAACAACTAGTAGAAGATATAGAGCTATTTCTAGATGATCAAAATCTAAAATACGCTCAGGTTCCCTTTTGCGACAAAATTTTAGGGATTTACACAAAGAAGGGTTTTAACATTCAACAATTGGTGGTGATAGATTTGAAATTCATGTGCTGGGGCGCTTCGATGTTGGCGATATTTGTGTGCATGCTGTTTCCCGTGATTACGCGTTTTGGTTGGTTGGCTCTGACATTGGCAATCATATTTTTTATGCGCCCTATGTTCAAAATGCTGACGGCGCAAAAGACACAAAGATATAGTTGGCATGGGAATAATATTTCCCAAGAGAAAAATGCATAGTAGTATGAACAATGCCGCGATCAACCTAAAGGAAATGGAACAATACGAAAAGTCTATCGACTACTCTAACAGGCGTGTGAAATGGCAGAAAAATAAATGATTCACTTGAAACAGCTCGTACTTTGAATAATTTAGGCAACATCGCCAAAGAACAACAACAATTTTATGAGGCAAAAGAATACTACCAACAAGCGCAAGAGTTTGCGGAGTCAGCGTATAATTCAAAGTTTCTTGCAGCTGGATACCCTCAATCGAGCACAAACTCGTTCTAGCGCAAGAAATTTTAACGGAGTATAAAACTCTCATCGCAATGAGAGTTTCACAAAAAAAACTTAAAGTAACAACCAGAAAAGACTTAAAAACAAAAATGCAAAAAAAAATACACCTTTAATACCCATTAATTTCACCCTGTTATATTACCCCTTTTTATTTTTTCCATTAAAAATTGATAATATTTATCAAAAAATCATTATTCACGTTTAGAGCAGAAATATTGTGGAAACGTTTATCTATCTGAATTTGAGGGAACGGGCTGACACTAGGTCAGCCCCTACAACGCACTTTGTGATAGATTTATGTCCATTATGCGATTTTTTTGTGGGTGTCCTTGTCATTGATTCAAATTCGTTTCAATATTTCTATAAGTTGTGTTATTCTTAAGGGCAATTTATGCGTTGTGGAGTGACGTTAATCAAAGCCTCCACCAAATGTAACATAAAAACATAAAGGACAATCCATGAATGTAATCAAATTTTTATGTTTCTCCATTATTTTTCTACATCTCGTTCTCATTGCCGATGAGGACCCTTATCAATGGTTAGAAGAAGTAGATGGCGAAAAGGCCCTCAAATGGGTTACTGCTCAGAATGAAGAAACTACCGCTCATTTGAAGAAAAACGAGCAGTTTAAAACGATATACGACAAAGTTCTTGGTATTTACAACTCCAAGGAGCGCCTTAAGTATCCTTCAATTACTGGGGATCATTTGTACAACTTTTGGCAAGACGCCAACAACAAAAAAGGCTTATGGCGACGTACTAAACTTGAGAGCTACCTCAGTGCAGAGACTAAGTGGGAAATATTGCTGGACGTCGATAAATTGGCGGCAGCGGAAAAGGTCAGTTGGGTATTTAAAGGTGCGGTAGGTTGTGCGCCGCAGTTTACGCGTTACATGATCCGTTTATCTCGCGGTGGTGGTGACGCAGTGGTCATGCGCGAATTTGATTTAGAGAAGAAGGAATTCGTCAAGGACGGCTTTCGTCTCCCTGAGGCAAAGGGTTCTGTTGCATGGGCCGATCAAGACACCTTAATCGTTTCCACCAATTTCGGTGAAGGGACTACAACGACTTCGGGGTATCCAAATATCGTGAAAGTTTGGAAACGCGGACAAAAGTTATCCGAAGCGAAAACGGTCTTCACTGGTGAAACTACGGACGTGGGAACATGGGGAAGTGTCATGGAAACGCCACAGAGAAACTATCAAGTTATTGTGCGCGCCAAAACTTTCTATACCTATGAAACACACTTTATTGAAAATGAAAAAACCGTCAAAATTGATCTGCCAGAAGACGCGGAAGTGAATACCATTTTTCAAAATAAACTGCTTGTGCAACTTAAATCCGATTGGAAATTGGGCGATGCTACTTACAGGCAAGGGTCATTGATTGCGATGGATTACGATAACGCAATAAAAGGCAAAATGGAAGTAGAGGTCATTGCCGTTCCTACTGAACGTTCTAGTATTTCTTCGTTGGCCACTACCAAAGATTATGTGTTGGTTGGAACTTTAGAAAACGTACGTGGTAAGTTACACAAGTATTTTATCAAAGACGACAAATGGCACAATGAACGCATTGATGCGCCTGATTACGGGAGCATTCGCGTGGTGAGTACGAGTGCGTTTAAGGACTTTTTCTTTTACACCTACGAAAATTTTCTGACACCAGCATCATTGTACCTCATGTCGGGTGACAAGAACACCAAGATGAAAAGTCTACCGCAGTTTTTTCCTGGCGAAAATTTTGTGGTCAATCAACTAGAAGCGACTTCTAAAGATGGTACAAAAATTCCCTACTTTATCGTACATGGCAAAGACGCCAAGAAAGATGGTAGCAATCCAACTTTGTTGTACGGTTATGGTGGATTTGAAATTTCACTTCGCCCGTCATATTCGGCAACCGTTGGTAGTGTTTGGTTACAAAACGGTGGTATTTACGTCCTAGCGAATATTCGCGGCGGAGGTGAGTTTGGTCCGAAGTGGCATCGCGCCGCCTTGAAGGAAAATCGTCAACGCGCCTATGATGATTTTATTGCGATTGCCGAAGATTTGATTGCAAAAAAATATACCTCTGCACAACATTTGGGCATCATGGGGGGAAGTAATGGTGGTCTACTCGTCGGAGCAGTGTTCACTCAACGCCCTGATTTATTTAACGCCGTAGTTTGTCGCGTACCACTTTTAGACATGAAGCGTTTCAACAAACTACTCGCAGGAGCAAGTTGGATGGGAGAATACGGAAACCCTGACAAGCCAGAGGAGTGGAAGTACATCAAAAAATACTCTCCATACCACAACCTATCTGCAGACAAAAAATACCCGCATGTATATTTCAATACCTCCACACGCGATGACCGCGTACACCCCGCGCACGCACGTAAGATGGTGGCGAAAATGAAGGACATGGGACACAAAGTTTACTACTACGAAAATACCGAGGGTGGCCATGCTGCGGCAGCTGATAACGAACAGCGCGCTTTCAGCAGTGCACTCACCTATTGTTATTTACTACAACAATTGAAGAAGTAGTACTTTCTACAGAAGCTGTGAAAACGGCTTCTGTATATTTTCCCATCGTTTAGGAGTAAAAATGAGCTCTTTTGTTATTCTGTGTTTATGTAGCATTGTTATCTTAGTAACATTTTTACCTTTTTTCAAAAAACCGTATAGTAGAATAGGTCGGGGAACCTATGCCTTTTACATTTAACCAGATTTTCTATTGTACAAATGACACTTATGCGGATTAGGTAAGCCACACTTTTTGTAAAAACACATATACAAATTTTTTATTGCCTGTGGCTTATTGCCCGCCGAAAAAAATATTAAAAGGACCTAAGATGCCTATTTCGATTGTACGTAAAGAGGAAGATCAACTAACACTCGATGAAAATGCACAAATCGCCACTCTACTCGACGAATGTTTCCCCGATACCTTTAGCGGTCGTACATACTTTAAACAACTACCTACGTTTCGCTTTGTCGCGGTACAACAAAATAAAATTGTTGGCCATGTTGGAGTAGTGTATCGCATGATACGCCTCGGACAAAAACCACAGCGTATTTTTGGTGTTGTCGATCTATGCGTTGCCAATTCCCATCGACGCCATGCCCTGGGACAAAAACTAATGGAAGCGATCACTTGTGCCGCACAAAAAGCTCATACTGACTTTGTTGTTCTTTTTGCCGACGATCATCGTTTATACAAGCGCCTTGGCTTTTCTTTACAAGCCAACCCATGTACTTACATGGCCATTGATGAACACCAAACACTAGGTATTCACAACAAAGTTTTCAAAGATTGCTTGATGATAAAAGCCATAGGCAAATCCCCGTGGCTACCAGATGTTGAAATGGATATGCTAGGATGGCTTTTTTGA
Source organism: Candidatus Uabimicrobium amorphum (assembly GCF_009002475.1). Lineage (GTDB taxonomy): Bacteria > Planctomycetota > Uabimicrobiia > Uabimicrobiales > Uabimicrobiaceae > Uabimicrobium > Uabimicrobium amorphum. The sequence goes on along the minus strand of NZ_AP019860.1, from coordinate 5,301,196 downwards.
GTTTTAATACGGCATCACGCTTTTGATTCGTGGCTCAAAAACGTTAATCCGTCAGTATTTGAGAGAACGAGCAAGAAAAACAACCAGAACTTACGACTTGTGCTAGTTAAAATTGTCATAGAACTTTGTACTTTTACCTCGAACTATTATCTTTTGTTTTTTATGATTAGTTTCCGATAAAATTAGATTATATCAAAATACTAGATCTAAAATAAAAGGGGAACACATGTACAAATTTTTCATTGTAGTTTTCATCACCTGTGGCTTGTTACTCGCCGAAGAAAAGCCTTCATTTGCTAAAAAAATCGAAAAACTCACTACATCAACATGGACAGTCGAAATAAATTTCCCACATCAACTTATTGGTCCCATTGTCGGAGGCGGCGGATACCAAGGTCCTGAGCGCATCATGTCTGTGCACTTTAGTCCACAAAAAGGCTTTATCGCTATTTTTCACAACGGGGAAACCAAAACTAAACACACATGGTTGTGGAGAAAACAACGCAACACATTGCATTATCTCACGGAAACAAAAAAAACCAAAACAGGAGTTAAATTACTACTGCCGGAAAATATCAATACCTTAACACAAGTAAATGCGATCCTCAAAAAACACCATCCCCAAGTTTTCGAGTTTGTCACTGCAACAAAAATCTCCGCAGCCGGCGCTCGTAAAAGTAAAACAGTACCCATTACCTCGGTATTTCCGCATATTTTTATGCGCGATATCCAAAAGCAATTTACTGGTAAATTTTATCAAAACAATATGCACGAGGTTGTTTTTAGTAAAAAAGGGAAAACAACAGGTATATTCCACAATGCGCACAAAATACTTTACATCGATAAACGCGAACCAATTTTTGTTGTTGTTGGTGAAAAAAAGCACCAACATCTTCTTATTTGTATTTACAAATTCCAAGAAGAAAATCAAGTTGATATGAACAGTGATGAAATAGACAAAAACTTCGTAGATTTTGCCATAAAAACTTTGGAGGTCACCAAGTAGGTAAAGCAGAGAGGGATAAAAATTTTTGTGGTAGGAGTTTATCAATTTAGATTGGTGCCCGAAGGCACCAATCTGAAAATAGTAATTAGTCTTTCTTGTGAATAGGACGTATTGGCTTTATTGGTTTTATCTTATCGCGTGGGATAATGTAAAACTTTTTGATAAGTTTATAGTACTTATGTGGTAATTTATAAAATAATCTCTGAGCTTTTACCCACGCAGCAGCATATCCAATTTTATTACTGCCATAGGAAATCCACATATAACCACGTTCTGTACCATATCCACCAGTACTTCCCCATCCAGTTCCCCAAGAGTTTTTAATCAACCACGCTTGTTTGTTGTCATCCCAACCGATGAGGGTGACACCGTGATTCACTCTTCCCGTATCACTTTCATTAAAAACTCCACCAGTGTATGCCTGGAATCCAGGGGTAACGCGAACCGCAACGCTTAATGGACCATATTGGCACAGAGCGTTCTTTAATGCGGCAACATTAGGTACGGAACTACTAGAACCTACATATCCCCAAGTTACGGCTTTGTAATAACGAGTACCTGCTGGCAAATTACATGGATCATCACGTGAAGTGTATGGGTACTTAGACTCCACAGGAACACCTCTACTGACAAGGTAATCAAATGCCCACCAACCACCACGACAGGTTCCTGCACCACTACAACTGAGCAATGCTTGTTCGGAAAAATCTAATTGAAAACCATTGCGCAATGCAAAGTTTCCTTCAAAAGATCCTAAAGTAGCAAATGCCCAGCAACTACCACACGCACTTTGGTTGCGTACACTTGTCACTTTACTTCTTTTGCGCCAGTCCCACGATCTCGCATTGCTAAAACATCTAAAGATATACTTTTTACGAATAAGCGCCCATTTTTTGGGGTTTATTTTTTTGTAACGTTCAAAAGCTTGGTTATCGATAGCTAATAATTGCTTCGCTTTGCTATTTTGCTTTTGCATCTTTTGCGATAGATCACCTGGTAATCTTAAAGTTGCCAGTTGCGATATTTTAAAATCCATCGCCGTAGTGTAACCTACCGAAAATTTCATTTTTTTACGGGCAATATTTTGGCGTAAAAAAATTAGGTTTTGTTTTATCTTTTTATTGGCTTTTTGTTCACGATTGCGATAGAAGCTTTTATCCGCTTGGAGTGTAGGAAAAGTTACCATGAATATGATAAATATGCTTAGTATTTTTTTCACACCATTTCTCCTCATTTGTCTTTTTGAAAGTAGGTGTTTCATCACTTAAACTTTATTCATGGTCTATTCTTAGACGTTAAACAAACCATAAATGATGATACTCCTAGTATATTTCACTATATCTATATAGGAATGTAGCAAAAGACATACCAAAAAAAATATATTTTTAAATATCTGAGAAGAAAGGAGATAGAATTTTTTAACACAAGTTAACATTGTAAACACATTCGTTGGTAGCTCATCTTATACATTAGTAAATGTTATACGCAAAGACTTGCTGTAGGCGTCGACGCGGGAACATGCTTGGCGTTACTCTCACAAAGGTATTACGCAAATGCATCAATACTAAATTGCGTATGGTAGCAATCTTACCCACACGCCATGATGCGGTAGTGATTTGCCGTGTACGCGGTAAACGTAATGCTTGGTAGTCCTTTAAAGCTATGGCAATATCTTTATGATACTCAAGACAATGCGCAAGAACCTCCGCACTCTCAATCGCCATACATGCCCCTTGCCCTAAGTTAGGAGTGGTCGGATGTATCGAATCTCCTAATAACACGACACGATTCTCGTACCACGATTTAGAAGAAACGCGATCAAACAAATCATTGCGCAGAATAGCACTTTCTTCCGTACTAGATAAAATTTGCGGAACAGGTTTACACCATTTTTGAAATACACCTAACAATTGCTCTTTACCAACAGGTATTTCGCCATGCCCTTTGTTTATTGTGCAAAACCAATAAATTTGCTTTGCGTTGACACGCACAAAACCAAAACGCGCTTCCCTACCCCACACTACGCAGTAATGCGGCGCATCGATATTCTCTCCTTCACAAATACCACGCCAACACATTTGTTGAGCATCGCGTAGCGGTTGTTTTCCGTGCATTTGCTTACGCACCTGTGAATGAATACCATCACTTCCGACTAGCAATTGTCCTGCTGCCTGTCGCCCACTCGCGAAAGTGGCCATGACTTGAGAATCTTGTTGTTCATATGCGACAAATTCTTCTCCTAGCTGCAAAGTGTTTTTGGGAAGTGCTGCGACGAGTATATCATGCAAATCCGCACGATGAATGGTAATCGCCGGAACAGCAAATTTTTCTATCAATGGACGAATATCCACGCGATTCAAAATTTTTCCCGCGGGTGTTTTTATGTACATTATTTGTAAACGATTGCCACGCTTAATCACTTCATCGGCAATGTTAAGTTTACGAAGTACACGCATCGCATTGATTCCCAAACCAAGCCCTGCCCCCACAGGTTGCAACTGTGGGGTTTTTTCAAAAACGCGCACGTTAAATCCACGTTGTGCCATCGCTACTGCGCATGTTAAGCCACCTATTCCACCACCAATGATTATAGTGTCTGTCATAGTTACTCTTTCTTGAAGTGTTTACAGTGGTTTTTTCGCCACTGGATAAAGTTCACCTTTTTTATAATCCCAACGCTTGGCGATCTCAAATCCAATTTTTTCGTTTGAATTCGCATTTTATTTACATTGTTTTAACCTTTTATCGATTTCCGCATCTATAAAAATAGTACATCGTTCACAAAACTATTTTAAGGAGCCACGTATGAAGACTGTTTTTGCGATATTCATTTTAACTACCACTGGACTTTGCGCCAATCCCCTAACCATCGAAGATAAATTTTCGTGGGACAAGGTATATCTTGAGCTAGAGTACACAAGTCCACAAAAACTAAGTTTATGGATCATCAATGATAATAAACTAACCCACAAGCTTCGCTACAAAACAGCGTTTCGCATAAACGGAATAGTCCTTCGACCTAAAAAGTCGAAAATATATCGCCAAATTATTTTACCTGCGCAGCAAAGAATTCTCGTCGAAGAACTCAAACTCCGCACATACACTTCATATATAAAGGCGTATCTCAGAGTTCATCGTAAGAAAACTTTGGAAACGCAAAGGCAAATAGACTCTCGGAAAAATAAGGTGGTCATCACAGAAGAAATGTGCCCTCCGAATGGATCTGCATACCCTCAAACAAGAGCCGAACGAAATTCGCGTCTCGATCGTCGTATTTGGCAACGCAGACAAAACCAACGTCAACAACGTACAAATCGTAACAAGACCAAATAATCACTAATTCCTTTTCCCTCGTTGTTATTACGAGGGAAAAAATATTTTGTTGGGAACTTTTTGCGATAGATGCCTACTAAAGCAATAAAAATAAAAAACAAACTACATTCAAAGGAACAAAACATGAAAAAGTTTTTATTCGCTGCACTAGTATCTCTATTGATCATTCCCACATACGCAACAAAAATAATGCCGAAAAAACTATCCGAGCTTGTCAAAGAGTCTGACCACGTCTTGATCGTTAAGATAGAGAAAATCACAATGATCGATGGCAATGGCAAAGAAATCAAGAATCTCGATGCACGAACCGGCCCAGGCTTAAAAAATCAAATCCAATATCATGTAGTTGTTGAAAAAAACGGTGTACTCAAAACAAACGCCAAGAAATCTCCACAAAAACTTATCGTTGGCCTATGGAGAATGTGGCATTCGAGTTTGGGCAGTCACCAAGATATGAAAGACAAAAAAGTAATTATGCTGCTAAAAGGTAAGAATTTTGAGAGAGTTTACCACGGCGGGTTCATACGTAATCTGGATGAAAAGAAAAAAATTGAACAATTGCTTGTACAAAAAAACAAAGCACAAAAATAAAACCTGAAACCAAAGCGAAATGCTGGGACGAACCTTGTGTCCGTCCCAAACAACTAGACCACTCATTTTACAAATAAATACCTACGGATTATGATGATCCCGCCCCAGAATGAATATCTTTCACCAAAACAGTTCCCGCGGCAGTACCATCACTTTTATACAATTCCCAGCCAAGCTTTTTGGTCCATGCTTTAAACAACAGCACACCACCCACGTTAAACATGTTTTTCGGATTGGAATGGTTAAATTGCCCTTCAAAGATATCTTTCAAAAAAATGGTTCCCGCTTTTGTGCCGGAACTTTTATGTATCTCACTGCCGTGAATACCATCATTTGCGCGGAAGAACACATCGCCATTCACATTGGTAATCGAATAAGGTCGTGAACTTTCAATACCAGGATAAATATCTTTTACCATCATTGTATTTTTTGCGGTTCCATCTGTGCGATACAACTCCGTACCATGTACACCATCACGCGCCGTAAAGTACAGGGTTTTACCAACCATTTTGAAATAGTTCGGATAGGAATTTTTACTTCCCGGATAGATATCTAACAACATACGTGTACCACTGGCAGTACCGTCACTTACATAAAGTTCGGCCCCATTTACCAAATCATTGGCACGAAATAAAAGTTTACCATTTACATTGGTCAGTTGATCGGGATATACGTCCCAATTGTTTCCCGGTGTAATATCTGCCACCATTGTCGTTCCGTTTGCCGTACCATCGCTTTTATACAACTCGCGTCCATCGCGGCCATTTTTTGCGGTAAAGTACAAAGTTCCGTCAACATTAGTAAAAGACCGTGGTTCCGAACGACCTTGCCCCACAAAAATATCCTTTACTAAAACAGTACCTTCTGCGGTGCCATCGCTTTTGTATAGTTCCGTGCCGTGTATTCCATCTTCGGCGCGAAAGAACAATGTCCCGTTTACATTTGTCAGCATAAACGGCGAAGAATGCCCGCCATGAAAAATGTCTTTCACTAAAACAGTACCTTCTGCGGTACCATCACTTTTGTATAACTCGGTACCATATCCACCATCTGCCGCGAAATACAAAACGCCATTTACGTTGGCAAACGAACGTGGGTAGGATTTTTCTTTACCAGGAAAAATATCTTTCACCATGTAAGTTCCTTCCGCGGTGCCGTCGCTACGATATAATTCATAGCCATGAACGCCATCGTCAGCGCGAAAGAATAAAATATTATTTATATTGATGAAAAGTTCGGGTTTGGAGCTTGTACCAACACCAATATTCTTAACAAGAACTGTTCCCTCTTCTGTCCCATCGGTTTTATACAACTCATAACCATGAACGCCGTCATTGGCAGTGAAATACAATGTATCTCCAATCGTCGCACCGTAAAAATGCTCGTACCCCTGAGCTTTTGGAGCATCCGCAACGACCAACGACATGATAAAAACCACCACACAACAAAATCTCATCTCTGACCTCGCAATAACATTTGTATTTGTTTTAAGAAAAAATAATAGAATATGTTAGCAAATTTTTCACCAATATTCAACTTTCACAGATTATGGGTCATCTGCTATAATAAAATAAATACGGTTTATTACCGAAACGTTTATCAATCTGTGTTTGAGGGAAAGGGCGGACACTAGGTCCGCCCCTACATTTCCAATTTCCCCAAAATGTCAAAACATGGTTCGTCTACCTCAAAAATACCAGGAGAAAATATGGGAAGATTACATCTATTTGAATTCAACGACCAAGATTGGCTCCCACAATCAATGCGCATTACCCTCATGGAACTATTGATTGGAACCTACTCTTTGCTAAAAATATTCCAACCTGTTTTTCCCAAAGTACATCAATTTATAGAGGAAACCAACACCCAACGTTTACAGTTACTTTGTGCAGGTGGCGGTGGTCCGGTGATTGATTTCGCTTCATACCTAGAACAAAAGACATCCAACAAAATACAAATCACTTTATCCGACAAGTTTCCCAATATCGAACGCTACAAGAAGCTACAGCGCGAAGGAAATGTTAGTATCGACTACAATAACACCAGCGTCGATGTTTTTGATTTACCAAAGGAAATGGAAGGTACACGTGTGGTTATTAATGCAGTACATCACTTTAAACCACCACAAGTGGAAAAAATTTTACACGATGCGGTCACTGACAATGCCAATATCGTTTTTATGGAACCGGTACAAAGAACGCCGCGTTGCTTCGTCAATATTCTTTTTGCACTGCCTATATTCCTCTATCTAGGAATTTTTGGTATACGTCCTTTTCGCCTACGACGCTTTTTTTGGACAGTGTTGTTTCCCGTGGTGACGATCATTACTGTTTTTGATGGGCTCATTTCTACCCTAAGGGCTTACAAACCCAAAGAGTGGCAGCACATGGCAGAGAAAATAGACCCCCAACAACATTACCATTGGCAAATCGGTATCGCCAGTACTCCTCTGACCAAAGTCACGTATTTGATGGGAACTCCAAAAACACCAAAATCGTAGTTACATTTTAGACGGTAAACTCTGTAAGCCACTTCTCGATATCCACCAGCTCCAAACCAAGGCTTTTGAGTACATCAACGTTGATAAACCAATCTTTTTCGATACCGTAAGGAGAATGGTTATCTCCGTGGTGTTTTTCGGCAATCACCGCTTTTTTGTTGTATTTTGATTCGATAATTTCTAACAAACGCTTTAAAGAAACAGGTTGTGGACTCGCGACGTTAATCGCTCCGCTAAAATCATTTTTTCCGAGAAAGTACAACGCTTTTGCGGCGTCGTCTGAGGTAATAAAAGACTTTCGCGCTTCCAAGTTGGGAAAATACATCTCTTTTCCATCGCGAACGCGCGACAAGTGAAACGCAAAACGCTCGGTGTAATCATCGCTACCGATCACTACCGGTATACGCACAAAAGTGACCGGAAAACTTGCCCATTTTGTAAAAGCTACTTCGGCCTGGCGTTTTGCTTCTTTGTAGTTTTGCATATAATCGTGAATTTCTTTACTAAACGTATACGATTGTGGATTGAATTTATCTTCGGTCAAATCTACACCGTAATCGTACACCGACACCGTAGAAGTGTGAATATACTTTGTCACTTTACCCGCAAAAAGTTCTGTCGCCTCTTTGGCATCTTTGTGTGTATAGCAAACTTGATCAAAAACAATATCCCAGCACGTACCGTCTAGTGCGGCTTTCATCGCACTATAGTCAGTGCGATCACACACAATACGCTGCACGAGATCTCCTAAACCATCGTCCACACGTCCGCGATTTAGCAACGTGACACTGTGATTGTCTTCCACGAGAAGTTGTGCAAGTTTTCTTCCGAAAAAACGATTTCCACCAAGAATCAATATATTCATGTTTTTTTATTCCTATCAAGGTACATAAATGATCACGAGATTTCAACTTGACAATATACATTTTGATGCTTTAGACTTTTATAAAAAAACGAAAAAAATACATGGTCGCAGCATTTTATCTTGGTGAAATTTCCGAACAAAATACAGATTTATTTTTCATAAACCGTATAAAATATTTTCATTCCCCCCTCATCGTTACCACCAACATACACATACGGTTTTGTGGAAGTAATGTCCCAGTTATTTTGTTTTGAAAGGTAAAAGGTTTTTTGACCGACAAAATCTGCACCTTTGACATAACCTTCTTTTGTGATAAACGGTGCACCCATTCCATCTTTTTCCCAGGCAACACATTCAATTTTAATAATGGTTTTATCGGTGATTGTTTTTGTAACTTTTTTATTGAGTAGAACGGTTTCTTTACTATCTGCTTCTCCTTCGGAAACGCCTAAATTTTGACCATCTACTTTAATGAGTATGTACCAGTCTCCACTTCCAATTTCAGCGTCTGTTGTGATGACGGCCTGGGTAAAGTTTATGTGAATTTTTCTCGTTGGCGGTGGAATAAATCGCCTTTTACGAAATTGAATAGTGATTTTATTCGATTTCGCATTTTTGTTGTACATGCCTACTAGCCATACTTGACAACTATAGTTAATGTGGGTTTTATCCATTACACTTTTCATATTCGCAGCGTCTGCTTTTGTAAAAGAAACGACTGTCCGCCATTTGTTTTTGTGTTTTTGGAACATCGGAGTTCTTAGGTCTTTTACCTTTATTCCATTTTTAGATTGCCAATATAAGATAAAGTCTTTGGAGGACCTACTCGTGTACAATGTTATATTCCACGAATCGCTAGCGAAGAGATGTGCACTTCCTCCTTGTGATAGAACCATACTCTGCGGCAGTTTATTATTTTTGTATACATATCCCTGAGTCGCTATCAATTTGTATTTTTTTTTGGTAGCGACCTTCTGTTCTTTTATTGTTACCACATTAAAATATTCTTTGCGCGAATTACTCCAATATAGTTTTAAAGGAACCGTTCCGACCTTTTTTGTTTTGTATATATATCCTTGTAGACCTAGATACTTATATCCAGGTATTTTTTTAACTTTTTCGCTCGCTGCACAAAAATAGTCATTATTCTTAGAACTATAGTACAATCTTAGGGCTACGGTGGTTTGCATTGGCTTTTTGAGAATAAATCCCTGAGTTCGCAAAAAAACATAGCCTGGTATCTTTATGATATTTTTTGAAGCAAAACTATAGTGGTCTTTATGTTTGTCACTCCAGCAAAGTCTTAGGGGGACCATCTCTAATGAATATATATTGATAAGAACAACTAAGCTAAGGAGAATTAAAATACGTTGCGGCTTCATATACAACCTCCCATATAAAATTTTGATATTTAAATTAACAGTGTTAATTTAAGGCACGGTCAATCTCTAACTTGTAAATGCTAGAATATTTACTCCGAATTCGAGCTCGTTGTAATATTCATCAAATTTGATGCCAGCCGTCAAGCTAACCTTGAATTAGTTTTGAAAAGTCCTATTCCCTTTAAAACTTGAGCTTAAAAGGATAAACGATTTTGTTGGAACAGAAGCTTGGGGAGAGTTGGCCCTTTTTATTCTCGCTTTTACTTTTTCGTGTTACTTCTAGGCCACAACTTGGGTTACAATATACGGAAAAAATATTTTATCTTCGCGAAATTCTCAAAATATGTACAAGGAAAACAAAATGTCAAAAGCCAAAGTTTCACTAAGACCAATCACCAAAACAAATTTCCAGGAATGCATCGCACTTGATGTAAAACAAGACCAGCAAGAAATGGTGGCAAAAAACGTACAGTCTCTGGCATTGGCATATGTCAATAAAAACCTCTACCCTCTGGCTATTTACGATATCGCCGCCCAAGGGTGGGAGAACCCCAAACTGCCCATGGTTGGCTTTGTTATGTATGAAATAGACGCGGCGGTTGGTTTTATTGCGCGACTCATGATCGGTCGCGACCACCAAGGCAAAGGCTATGGTGAAGCGGCGATGTGCGAAGTGATTCGGCGGCTAAAACTTTACCCGCAAGTAGAAATTATTGCCACTAGTTACCATCCGCAAAACTCCGCAGCGGCGAATCTTTATCGTAAATTGGGTTTTGTTCCGTGGGAAGAGGAGTGGCTAAAAGAAATTTCAGAAGAAACAATCGTCAGACTCAAAGAGCAAATTTGATAAGGGAAAAAAGCGTGCAAACCATCAAGAAAAAATCTCTACAAGACGTAAAAAGTAATACTCGTTACCAAGGATGTTCTTTTTATCTGAACCGAAAAAAACGTTACAAAGTGGAAAATACGATTTTTGATAATTGTAGTTTTCGCGGGGATATTGTATTTCGCAGTTTAAAAGGAACAGAATTTCACAATTGTGGTTTTTCGGGAAAATTGGGATTGCGCCTTGCCAATATTGAAAAAATTCCCGAATATGTTTTTTCTCTTAAAGACCTTCAGTACTTGGATCTTTCGGGAAATCATATTACAGAAATTCCTCCTCAAATAAGCAACTTAACTCTTCTAAAAGAAATGGACCTGTCGCGCAATCGACTGACTTCCTTGACGGCAGATATTGCCCATGCGAAGTACCTCACAACACTGCACTTGCACAAAAATCAGTTACGCAGTTTACCTTTAGAAATGAAAGAATTACAAAATCTTTCACATATTTCTTTGGGGCAAAACAGTCTCACAACAATTCCCTTATGCATCACAGAACTCAAAAACCTCGAAAATCTTAATCTTATCGAAAACCAAATTACGGAGATTCCGCCACAAATAGGACAGCTCGTAAATCTCCGTTATCTTAGTGCCATACGTTGTCCTCTTCAACAAATCTCTTCTCAAATAGGACAGCTTGTCAATTTACGTTGTTTGAACTTAACAGAATGTGAGTTGCAAGGTATCCCCGACGAAATAGGACAGCTTGTCAAGCTAGGTAGACTGCACATTGATTTCAATCGAATCACCCAGCTCCCGGCAACGATTGGCAATTTACAAAATCTTTTCGAGCTTACATGCTCCAGCAATCGATTAACTTCTATCCCACCCACGATTGCCCATCTCTCTGAGTTAACGCACTTATCATTCAACAATAACCAACTTCAATCTTTACCAGTGGAATTTGCACAATGTAAAAAACTGGTTAAATTAAATCTTGGCGGAAATCGTTTTTCGGTATTTCCTGTGGAAATCGCGTATTTATATACTCTTCAAGAACTATCGTGCTCACACAATGACTTATCTTTTTTGCCCCCAGAGGTTGGACAACTTACGAACCTCACAAAGTTGTCTTTGGCCCACAATAACTTACAAACGCTCCCCCAAGAAATTGCCCACCTTCACAAACTGGAAGATATAAGCATTGCCAACAACAACATAACAGAGTTTCCCACACAAATTACGCAACTGCGCAATCTGCAAAGTTTAGGCTGTTCGCACAACAAATTATCTTCACTACCAACGGAATTGGCAAAATTGAAAAATTTAAATTACCTTTATTGTGCACACAACGAACTGACAACAATACCAGTAGAGATCGCCAAACTTTGCCAACTCACCTATATTTATGCTTGTGGTAATCCTATCGAATCTCTACCCCAAGAATTCACGCAAAACAAAAAGCTTTATGTGTCTCGTTAATACTCATACCGTAACGGAAAATAAGCCTTTTTACATTCATAGGTTGCCTTTTACTTGATGAAATGATTGACGTTGGCTTCTAATAGATGATAGAATTTGAGCTGCGGTATACACATAATAGTAATGATGGGAAACAGGAATGAATACAGATTTTTTTGATGAATTCGAGTATATCAAACAACTCCCGGAAGACTTTGCCTATGAAATTAGGGATAAAATAGGTGAAGGTGGTATGGGAGAAGTGTACAGGGCGTTAGAAAAAAATTCTCAGCGCATCGTGGCGATCAAGTTTATCACAGCAACACATAGTCAACAAATCACCCAGAAACGGTTTTTACGTGAAGCGCAGTTATCCGCACAACTCAACCATCCAAACATTATCAAAGTACACAATGTGGGCTTTATACAAAATCACATGTACATTGCCATGGAGTATGTACATGGCAAAACCTTAAGTAGCTGCCTACACGAATTGTCCTTACAAAAAAAATTGATTATACTCGAAAAAATCGCTCGTGCATTGCATTATGCCCATAGTAAGGGAATTGTCCATCGCGATATAAAACCTGACAATATTATCATTACTCAGGAAATCGAACCAATTGTTATGGATTTTGGCTTGGCGAAGAGCATTTGCATGAGTGACTATGATGTCACAAAAACAGGTGAAGTGATCGGAACGCCTCGTTACATGTCCATTGAACAAATGCAAGGTTATCATCAAATAGACGGTCTTGTAGACGTGTATGCACTCGGTGTCATTCTATATGAGATGATCACGGGCGAACATATGATTGCCGGGGATACGCCTATTGAAATTTTATATAATTTACAAGCAGCAAATATTATTCCCCTATCGCGTTATCCATCGGTGGCGAAGGATTTGCAAAGTATTTGGTTAAAAGCCACTGCTGCGCATAATAAACGTTATAAAAATGCCAAAATTTTGGCAGATGACATACGCAAGTTTTTGCAGGAAGAAAAAGTCTCGGCACGATGGTTTGGTTTTTACCATCGCTTAAAAAATGTGCGGCGCATCGCTTCTATTGTACTTGTTTTTATTATTGTCATTGCGGCCCTTTATCGAAATTTCTATCGCGATAACAGCATCAAAATTCACATAACACCTCTTGTGACAGCGGAGATACTCATCAATCAAAAACTATACGCCGCAGCGCAAGAGCAATTGCAAAAAATAAAGACACAAGACGAAGTAGACAAGTTAAAAATATACCAAAAGCTTGTTTTTACCCACGTGAAATTAAAACAATACCTGAAAGCGCAAAACATATTTCAACAACATTTACAAAATCAGCCACTCGATCCCCTCACAGTTTTGGCTATTTTGGAAATGTATTACGCCAAACGCGATCTTTCGCAAATACAAAGTTTACAATTTGATACGACAAATCGTAGAATCAAAGCACGGCATTCCTATTATCAGGGTCTCATACTTTATCAAAATAAACACTACGAAGAGGCCTTAAAATTCTTTGCCGACGCCGATGCGAATGCCAATGCCGCAAAAATTTCCATAAATAAAAACTGCAAACTCTTCATTGCGCGTTGCAATTATAGAATTGTCAAAAATGGCTTTGCCGATGAAGCATCGCTAAAAGAAACTATCACCCTATTAAAGAACACAGTAAAAGATTTCCCAGGGGATACAAGAATTCTCGGTTACTTAGGTGAATCCTATTTGATGTATCATACGCTTTCTAGTCCCTCCCCTGCCAAAAATTCTGAATACTTGTCCCTTGCAGTAGAATGCTTTAAGACGTGCATCGCCCGTTCAAAAAGTAGCGACTATTACGCTTTGCTTGGGAAGGCATATTTTCGCCAACAAAAATACATCCCTGCCTATAAAGCACTCACGAAGTCTATTGAAATTGGAGGAGCAAATCTCGCAACGGCAGATACTTTAATGCGCGTGTTGCTGCGCAAACCGTCTTTAAACGAAAACAGTATGTTTTTCTTAACGCATGTTACCGGTAAGGTTACGTCAGTTACCCCACCAAATTTATTCACCAATAAGTTTCTCGAAATACAAGAGACCTATCATAGCGACTACGCCAAAAGGCGTGTTGCCATGAATAACCTCACGATGAAAAATAGAGGTGGTATAGCACCTCATCTAGAAAAAATAGCTGAAATAGAGCGCATGCGTGTAGATGAAAAGTCACTTTCTCGGCACCAAATGAAAATTTACGATGATGCCATTAGTGGTCTAATGAGTTTGCGCTATCACCCGCAACTACAAGAAAAAATTATGACTTTGGCGCAAAGCTTTTCATCAAAAAAACGCTCTCGGGTAGAGAATATTTGGCATAGTATTGAACGGGAGAAGACACGTGAAAATAGGCATGCTCTTTATTACCAAAGCGTACACCTCGCTCTACAAAACAATGAAGAAGTCATCAGCGAAACAGATCGTGAACTTCTTAAAAAAATTGCACACAATCGAAAACTGGATGTCTACAAACGCTATCTTGCGGCCAAAGCACTTTTGCAATTGCTTGAGTTTTCAGAACTAGAAATTTTATCGGAAAGATTCAAGACACAACATCGTGATTTCATAGGTTCGATGATTGCCGTTATCGTTTTACGCGAAGCTCGTATTCGTAAAGAAACCGACGTCTTTTCGCACATCAAAGATGTCCATCCGCAAACCCCTGGCTATGAATTTCTCTGCGCTCTCGTCGCCAAATCAACATTCATTTACCTTGTCAACTACCAAGATAATATTCAAAGAGAGACATGGCGTTCACAGAACGAGGCACTGTTGCAAATTCTACACTACCTCATGAAAAAAGATAACAAACCACGTGTCCAGTTATATGCTGCGGCAAGTGCTTTTGCCATTAGCAAGGACAACGAAGCCCTGAAAATTTTAAAGGAAAATATGACGCATTCGTCGCCAAGCCATAGAGTATATGCTCATTATTATTTTTGGAGTGCCCCGCATATACCTGGCCAAGCGCAAAAATTCATGAAAGAATACCGCCAAGGCCTTCGCGACAAAAACGAAAAAGTCCGAGCAACTGCTCTTTACTTTCTCCACTATTTCAATGATATTGATACGCGTTATTTTGCAAAAGATTTAGAGTCGCTTATCGATACCCCCAACAATATAGGTCTGCGTGCCATATTTGGGTATTGCAACAAGAGCCAAAGCTATGCAAACATAAAAGAACGCATTATCATGAAAAGTAACCGCCCTTTCGTACAGGTATATACATATATCATTGCCAATTTTTTGCGCATATTTGATTTAAAAGGTAAGGTACACAACATCTCAAGATTCAACAAAATGCTAGAAGAATTCCCCTCTATTCTGCAAAACTCATCACCCGCTTTAAGTCAATGGGCTTGTTGGTTTTTTAGTTCTTTAAACTACTATCGCTTTGATCTAGTGGAGAAACACAAAAAACTAGTGCAGAATTCAGTGTTGGTCTTTATGAGGCAACCATACCTGCGTTTACCTTTTGTCGATGTTTTTTTAAAACAATCTACGACCAGGGAAAAATTAAACTTTATCAACAAATGTTTAGAAAATTACCCTTCGCTGCGCGAAAATGCCATGGCCGCAAAAGTATTGCTGTCGAAAAAAAATCGCAACCGTTTGTACAAACAAGCTCTGCGTTCGAAAAACAAAAGTATAAAGCGCGGTGCTGCCATAGGCTTCTATAGCATACTCAAATTTCACATTAGCCAGCCGCAAATTGTTATGCAACGGTATATTCACAAAAACGCAGAAGACCACTATGGGGAATACATAGAGATATTGCGTCGCCGTGGAAAACAACGTCTATTTGGAAAATGGTTGACCTACGCGATTGATTTGACAAAAGATTTGGATCTTTCCCAAAAAATGGTTGCAACGCAAATGGCAAAGTTTTACTACGAAAGAGCTGTTATCTATCGTTCACAGAATAACATTGCCCAAGCAGTGAACGATTTACAAAAAGCAATAGAGCTACTCCCCAAATACCCACGTTATAGAATAGAACTCGCCGAATTGTACCATCAACAAAAAAATTATGATCAAATCGCTGCGACATTACCTGGCCTGGAAAAGTCATGCACGACAATGTTACTTAACCGCCAAGCAACATTATACCGAAAAATAGGGCTCGATAAACAAGCGCAGGAAATATGTAAGTACTTATTACTAAACGCTCGGGGAGATTTTTATGCACTGTTTTTGGCACGACATACCCTAAGTAGGGCGCAAAATGATACAAATCTCACCACAGACGAGGCAAATCATCACAGAAAGTTGGCGCGCAAATATATACTGTATGCTGTAAAAGACAATCTACGGCGACGGCTTGATCGTGGTCGACGCAATGGTTTTTGGATTACGCGAAATTACATACACAAAAATTTTCCCAATTTACAAAAGATCGCAGCACATCCACAGATACATCGTCAAATATTGCTTATTGAAAAGTATAGTGGTCAAAAGTAATTTGTGACGGTCACGGTGACGGTCACGATCACGGTGACGGTCACGGTCACGGTCACGGTGACGTTTACGATCACGGTGACGGTCATGGTCACGATTACGGTTACGAAGTTGATATAGGAGAAAAAAATGGATATAGTTCATCACAATAGTGGTGCTTGGGATCAGCAATCTAAGCAAGGAAGTCGTTGGAGTCAACCCGTCACATCTAAAGAGATCGAAGCCGCCCGAAACGGTGAGTGGAATGTCATTCTAACACCCAACAAAAACGTACCTCATTGTTGGTTTGATTCACTACCGGGAAAAAATTTATTGGGTTTAGCTTCTGGTGGTGGACAGCAAATTCCTATACTGAGCGCTGCGGGGGCACGGGTGACGAGTTTTGATAATTCTCAAGAGCAATTGGACAAAGACCAAAATGTGGCCCAACAAAATTCATTAGAGATAAAATGCATTCGCGGTGATATGGCAAACCTTTCTGTTTTTGCGGACAATCATTTCGATATCATTTTTCATCCCGTATCTAATGTATTTGTTCAAGATTTACGTCCGGTGTGGCAAGAGTGTTTTCGCGTCTTGAAAAATGGTGGCCGTTTGTTGTCTGGTTT
Source organism: Candidatus Uabimicrobium amorphum (assembly GCF_009002475.1). Lineage (GTDB taxonomy): Bacteria > Planctomycetota > Uabimicrobiia > Uabimicrobiales > Uabimicrobiaceae > Uabimicrobium > Uabimicrobium amorphum. The sequence goes on along the minus strand of NZ_AP019860.1, from coordinate 5,284,136 downwards.
CATGAACCCTTCTTTTTTTCTTTTTGATCATAGTCACGCTGACAAGACAGGAGAACTCAAAGTAAGGTTTCGTTTGCCTTTTTCAGATATAGACGATCTTAGTGAACAAGAAGTACAATCTCTCGTTGATAAAAATGTGCCTTTAGAATTTGGCCATACACTGGAGCAACAAATTGGAGGACAATTACAAGCGGGATTCCTGCTCAAAGATTTTTATGAAGACGACTGGGATGATGAGAGTACACCACTCAACAAATACACCACCACAACAATAGCCACATTGGCCATTAAACTACTTTAGAAAGACCTATTATGCGCGTACTCATTACCGGATTTAATTCATTTGCCAACGTAGATACCAACCCTTCACAGCTCGTCGTGGAAAAAATCGATACCCAAAAATTTTTACCTGAAATACAAGTAACGACAAGAGTATTACCTACAGAATACAATAGTGCAAGAGACATTTTGCAACAACTCATTGCGACAATATCTCCACAAATTATTTTACTTTTAGGTGTGGCAGCTACAAGAAACGTAGTAAGTCTCGAACGCGTGGCATTAAATCTAAATGACTGCTCGATCCCAGACAATGCCGGTTGTACGTACCAAGGAAAACTTATTGAAAAGCAAGGCCCATTGGCGTATTTTGCAACACTACCATTACAAGACTTGCAAGAAAAGTTGTTACAAAACGGTATTGCTACAGAAATATCCAATCATGCGGGAACCTATGTTTGCAACCATATTTTCTATTTGGCTCTACATCAGATTCAGCAAATGCAATTAGACACAGCATGTGGTTTCATTCACATTCCACTTGTTCCGGCAGATGGCTGCTTTGTGGGCATAGAACAAATGAGTTTGCAAAAACTCACGTACGCTATCGAGTTATCAATAAGGTTTTTATCAGAGTCGAAATAGTTGGGACGTGACACGTACTAGGATGTGACACGCCCTAGTTTATGATGGTACTTTCTGGAGTAATTTTCTCGCTTTTGCGAGGAGTAGCCCCAAGTTTACTTCCAAAGGGCAGACGATGACGAGCACAGATCGCGTAGCATGTGGAAAACGTGCAAAATAGTGCACGAGTTTTTTCGAAGTAATCACAAATTCTTTAAAGTAATGACCTGTATTTTTCGTTCCACGCATTGAGCTGAAAAGGTTTTCTATTTCGAGAACGCGATCACCCTCAAAAAGATCTTTTGTTGCCGCAGCCACCAAATCCATTACTTCTTGGGGATGTTCATTTTTTGTATAAATCCCCAGTAGCATACCAGTTTCTAAATCAATCACCGATACCGCCAATGCTTGTGGTATTTTTTCTAAACACATGTTTATGTAATCATCAACATGGTCTTCAATATCTCCTTGCGGAGTATATTGTTTTTCTTGTAGAGAGAAGCGTTGTTCCTTGGCAAAGTGCGGCTTTGTATCGTGCGCAATTTCCGAACTTTCCAAACTACCATTTACGACTTCTTTTACATCGTGATAAAATTCCTTCATCGTAGCGTAGCGAATTCGTTTATCTTTGTGTATCGCTTTTAAACATATGTCATTGATATCTTGTGGAATTTGTTCGTTGATTTCGCAGAGGGGACGTGGTGACATTTCGGCAATGGCAACAAACAGTTCAAACTTGTTTTCACGGCGAAAAGGGTGCTCGCGCGTTAGGGCTTCATACATGACAATTCCCAACGAGAAAATGTCGCTTTGCTCATCAAGAGGTAAACCACGTATTTGTTCGGGAGACATGTACATAGGGGTTCCAATCATATCTCCTGATTGTGTTAAATCGTAGTTCTGTTCGACGGACTTCGCTAGTCCGAAGTCAATAATGCACGGCACATCATTTTCGCGAATCATGATATTCGTTGGTTTTAAATCGCGATGTACAATATTTTTTTCATGTGCATAAACAAGAGCTTCGGTAATTTGCAAAATAATTTCCATCACCTTTTCTGTACTTGGTTGCTTTTGCTCTATGTAGTTATCTAATGTCAATCCTTTAATGTATTCCATGGCTAGAAACAAATAGCTGTTTTCAGAACCAATATCGAATATTTTGGCAATACCGGCATGCAACATCTTCGCGGTTGCTTTGGCTTCGGATATAAATCGCAGTTTTCCCTTTTCCACTGCGTAGTTCTGTAAAATCTTAACGGCAACGATACGGTCTAGCTCAGGGTCATATGCTTTATATACTTCCCCCATAGCGCCACATCCGAGTTTTTCTAATACTTCGTAACGTCCAAAAGTTTTCGGCGCTGTCTCTGAATTTTGCAAATTTTCATGACCATTTATGGAAAAATTTAGTTGTGACATTTCAAGTGTGGCTTTATTGTTATTCAAGTATTTACTTGCTTTAGAAACATATTCTGCCAGTGTTTCTTCATCGAAGACCTCTTCAATATCAACATCATTAAAAACTTTACTGTCTTCAATAACAATCAAATCGTCAAGACAATCCAACGTTTCGTAGAAACTTTCTAATGAAATCTCGCAATGTTTACACAATATGTCGAAGAGATCATTTTTTTTCACGCCATTGGCAAAACAGCTAATGAAACCTATAAAATCTTTTATAATGTCACCGTGTTGCTCCACAAGTTTTGTATAATCTTCATTCATCGCGTTTATCTCTCACTTTCGGCAGAGAAATCTTGATAGTAATCGTAGAGTTCCTCAATGAACTCATCTAGAGTTTGATAACGCCTTTTGATTGGATACGCCATCGCTTTTTGGACAATATTCTCTAGTGCTTTTGGTATCTCCATATTGATAGACGTCAAACTTTGATAACTGTTGGTCATTTTAGCCGCCGCTATCTGCAAAATGTCACTTTTTTCTTCAAAGGGCGCTTTCCCTGAGAGACAGTGATACATAGTCGCCCCTACCGAATAAATATCCGCTCGAGTATCAACATATTTCGCTGATTGAAATTGTTCAGGAGCCATATAGCAAGGACTACCTTTTCCAGAACCTGTTTGGCTAAGATCGCAATCATCTTTGATTTTCGCCAAACCAAAATCGAGAATCTTGATTTGCTTGTTCTTCGTAATATATATATTTTCGGGCTTGATATCGCGATGGATCACATTGTTTTGCGCGGCATAATTTAAACCATTCAGAACACTAAAGATGATCTTGATGGTTTCGCGCGGTGGGAGATAACCTTTTTTTTCAATAATTTTATCAAGTGTTTTGCCAGGAAAATACTCCATGACCAAGTAATAAAAATTTTTCCAATGTCCTTGGTCCAGTAACCCCACAATGTTCGGATGTTGCAATGTTCTTTGTATCACGCACTCGCGCAGAAAAAAATCCAGGTCGATTTGCAGCGGTTTTTCTAACACTTTTATGGCAACTTCTTTTTTTTCTTTTGTTTGCGCAAGATACACATAGCCAGTACATCCTTCCCCTAACACTTCTTTTACAGTGTAGGGTCCTATTTTCATAAAAATGAGTCGCCCACATACCCGACAATTTATTTTTGCGAAAGCTGTGTCTTCATCAATTATATAAGAAATATTATCTTTACATTGACAGCTTTGCTCATTTTCCGTGCTCATCGATTTCTCTTATATAGTGGAATGTCTGTATTCGTAGATTATAAACAACTTAAATACTATGTTTTAAATTGCTCTATTATTTTAAATTCAATCGCCATTTTCAAGTAATTTGTGAGATAAATATCAATAATTCAAATACTTTCGTAAGACACTTCAAAAAACCGTAAGTTTTTCGTATTTTAATCGGCATTTTACCAAATATTACTGTATACTGAAAATAACAACACGGTACTCCCTAATAAGGAAGAGTATTCCGTAGAAAGCTTTACTATTTGATGAATTAATTGGGCTGAAACACACAATAACACAAAATAAAAATTTTTATTCTGTCGCTTGTGGGTAAGAGGACCTGTGGCTAAGAGGATGCATGTTAGAATAAAAAATTATCCGTTGTCAAAGTGCAAAATGGAAAGAACTCGCTTCCATAAACTCTGACGACCATAATTTGGCATTTTAAGATTAATTTTAGTCCCGTCTTTCTTATTTAATACTCAGCCCTTTTATTTTTTAGGGACCTCTTATGTCAAAAAAAATAACGGTTTTGCCTTACGAAAAAGGACTGTTGTACAAAAAAGGACGCTTTATCAAACTGCTTGACAGTGGCCACTATACGATCTATCCATGGCAGTCTTCACATATTGATAAAATGGATACGCGCGAGCATACTTGTGTAACGGAAAAAAAAGAGTACTTAACAACAAATCGTTGCAGTGTTGCCCTTGTTTTCGTCATTCGTTATAAAGTGATTGATCCGGTTTGCGCCGCGCATACTGTAGAAAATTACCACCAACAAATCATACAAGATCTCCAATTTGCCACTCAAAAGTACATTCGCGCACAAACACTGGAGAGTATTTTTAACAAGACAAACGAACTTCTAACAAACATAGAAGAAGAGGTGATTGTTGCGGCCAAAGAATACGGTATTTGCGTTCGTACATTGCAAATAGACGAAATAACTTCCCCACGTGTTTCGTCGGAAGCTATTGATATATGGGAATACGAAAAGGGATTGTTATTTTGCCAAGGAAAATTCGAAAAAATCCTTGATAGCGGACGTTATACTCTGCACTCCTGGCAACACAGTACAATTATAAAAGTCGATACCCGCGAAACGACAAAAAATATACAAGTAAAAAATATCTACACAAAAAACGATATTAAAGTCAACATTGCACTACGAATACACTATAAAGTGACGGAGCCACAAAAAATTTGTACGGTGAAAGATTATGATTCACAAATTTTTCAGGACATTAGCGAACTACTAGAACAAGACATCCGCAACCATACTATTGAAGAGGCGCTCCACGAAAATACTATCGCGCAAAAATTACAAAAAGAAGTCATAAAAACAAAACAATACGGCATCGAAATTACGTCTATAAAAATAGAAAGTATTCGTGTTCCCCATAAGGAAGATCAGGTCATTGATATCTGGGAGTACGAAAAAGGCCTGTTATACCGCGAGGGAAAATTTGAAGAAATTATCAACTGTGGTCGCTATGTGATACGTTCTTGGGAGCCTGTACACATTGTGAAGCTAGATCTTCGCGAGTCCAGCCAAACAATCCAAGGGCAAGAAATATTGACCAAAGACAAAATAGGCATTCGCATCACTTTGGTAGCGCAGTATAAAATTATCGACCCCATTGCCGCAGTTCATAATGTTGAAAACTACCAACAGCAATTGTACCAGGACCTACAACTAACTTTACGCGAAAACATCACTGGACGCCTAGTCGAAGAGATATTGGAAGACCGCGACGCACTTTCGCAACAACTACTCGAAGAGGTGGCACCACGAGGTGAAAAATACGGGATTTTGGTACAACGTATTGGTATTAAAGACATTATTCTTCCCGGAGTGGTACGCAATGTTTTCTTGCAAGAAGTAGAAGCCGACCGCCGTGGACGCGCCGATCGGATTGCAGCACGATATGCAATATCGGTAGCACGCAGCAAAGCCAACGCCGCAAAAATTTTACAAGAAAACCCCAACGTCATGCGCCTAAAAGAGTTGGAGACTCTAGCAGAGTTGGCATCAAAGGAAGGTAATTTAATCATTATACCTGGACTCAATAATCTATATTCTTCAGGTACTTCCGGAGCAAGTGATGGTAAAGTATAGTTGGCAAAAAATTCTTCGCGATATACTTCCTCAAAAAAATATCATGGCAGCAAATACAGATGACACCAACCTGGAAATGTTGTCTAGTATTTTCGCGATACGTATTGACATTTTACAGGAAGTATCACGGTCGATACACCGCCACTATACTACGTTTGAAATTTCCAAAAAAAACGGTGGCACACGCAACATTTATGCCCCAAATCCTACGCTAAAAAAAGTGCAATACGAAATATTTCATTATTTGCAAAATTTTGCCATCCACCCCACGGCAACAGCCTTTATCCCTGGTGGCTCGATCATTGTCAACGCGCGTCAACACCTAAACCAAGAGTTATTTTTAACCGTTGACATTAAAGATTTCTTCACCAATACCTCGACAAAACGCGTACGCAATTTTTTTCGTGATCAAGGCTGGGAGAAACAAAGTTTAGATATGCTTGTATCGCTATGTACCTATCAAGGTGGCTTACCACAAGGGGCACCATCAAGCCCACAATTGAGCAATGTGATCAACATGGAACTAGATGAAGAAATTTACCAAGCGGCCTCAGCATCCAGTGCTACCTATACACGTTATGGAGATGACATTACATTTTCTTGGTCGACAAGTTGTATGGATAGTGGTCTAAAAAATAAGGTAACACAGATACTCACAAATTTTGGATATGAGATTTCCCCGCAAAAAGGCTGGCAATTGTTTTGTGCAGAGCAACAGCCAGAAATTGTTGGTGTAGTGATGGGAAGTGATGGAAAACTACGTGTTCCCCAAAGAATTCATGAAAAACTCGACAAGCTTCACCAGAAAAATAACCCAGACTTACAGGGACAAATTCGTGGTTATGAAAATTATATCAAAGGGGTAGAGTCTGCAAGTGTGAGTATTGCCTAAGTATAGATATTCTCTGGTATTTGGTGCCCCCACATCGGCTTCGCCGATTACTCCCCCTGACAGCCCAAGCCCATTGACTTAAGCGTAAGTATATAGTATAAAATAATTTAAAACAGTAAAAGAAGAGATTATGAAAAAAAAGAGTAATAGATAAAAGTAAAGAACTATTAGAGTCAGAGCGTTTCAAAAAAATGCATCGTAAAAACGAAAAAGACTTTACAAGAGAAAGAAAACTACCTTTTTCAAGATTAATGGTATTCATGATACGTAAAAGCATAAAATCAATACAAAATAGGCTAAACGAATTCGTAAAAGACTTGCTTACAAATTTTACAACGGTAACCTCAGGAGCATATACAAAAGCAAGGAAAAAGCTGAATTATACAGCCTTTATAGAGTTAAATAAGCAAGCAGTAGTTGAAACATTGTATGAAGATGAAGACTACAGAAAATACAAAGGTTTTCGTCTATGTGCAATAGACGGATCAAAAGTAAGACTTCCAAATGAAAAAGAGATAGAAGAACATTTTGGCACAATAAGATATAAAAATAAAAACATAAGTGTAGAAGGATCACACGCATTTGCAACAGTGTCAGTACTTTATGATCTACTAAACGAAATCGCAATTGATAGCGAAATAGGACACTGTAAAAAAGATGAAGAGCTATTTGCTTACAAACACTTTCAACATGCAAATGAAAATGATCTCATTCTCTTCGACAGAGGTTATTGTTCATATACCCTGTTAGCACATTTATGTAAAAAAGGTATCAATTTTGTAGTTAGATGTCCTGTTAATTCTTTCTATCAAGCAAACAAAATGTTTAAGCAGAAAATTGAGAGCTGTATTACAACTATTGAACCTCCTGACGATAAAAAGAAATTAGTTAATGACCAGTCTCTACCATCGAAAATTTCTGTACGTTTTGTTCGTGTTATGCTTGATACAGGTGATGTTGAAGTCCTTGTTTCTTCCTTAGTGGATGAACAATTGTACCCCACTGATGATTTTAAAGAGCTTTATTGGTTTAGATGGGGTATAGAAACTTTCTTTGATCGCATTAAAAACCGTCTTGACCTTGAGAATTTCACTGGCAAAACTACTCTATCTGTTCAACAAGATTTCTATGCTACTATTTACATTAGTGGTCTTGAATCTATTCTTATTGAAGATGCTCAAGATATTCTTGATCAGAAAACTTCTAGCAATAAGTATCCTCAGCAGGTCAATAAATCCGTTTCTTTTAATACCATTAAAAACTACGCTCTTGATTTACTTTTTGAAAATGACTCTGATTTACTTTTTGAAAAACTTACTCAACTTTTTCTTTCTTCTCCTACTTGCATTCGAAAAGATCGCCCTCGACCCCGAGTTAAATCTCCTCGAAAACAAGTTAATTACTATAAAAGAAAACGAAAACCTACTTACTAGATTTTCTTAAGTCAATGGGCTTGCCCTGACAGCCCTGTGGGGGCATCGCATACCAAACGACTAATGTAGCTTACGTGCCACAAAGAAAAATATCACAGTCAAGGCAATCGAGATCATCGGGCCAAGAAACCACCAACGCACTAATCTCTTCTCGCCAAATTTGGCCCTTAAATACTGCTTACCTTCTTCACTATAAACAGACTTTTCATATACGACCAGTTGTTTTACTAAAGACAACTCCGTAATTACTTTCTCAATATCAGGACGATTTTCCGATTTTTTGTTCATACACTTTTTGATCAACTCGATAAGTGCTTTTGGCGTTTCTGGACGTTTACTTTCGATAGGTGGTGGTTCTTCGTTGCAATGTTTGGTGCACAACTCGTACATATTTTTTGTTTGAAATGGCGGTGTACCTGTCACAAGTTGATATAGCGCACATCCCAACGAGTATATATCCGATTTTTTTGACACTTGTCCCCCAGAAGCCTGTTCGGGTGCAATGTATGCAGAAACACCTAAAATACCTGTTGTTGTAGATCCGTGGCTATTTGTCATTGTCGCCGAAGACAAAAATTTCGAAATCCCCAATTCAGTGATCACCGCACGTTTGTTTTCTGGTTCTATCAGTATGTTTTTATCTGTTAAATGCAAATGCGGTACGTTTTGTCGATGGGCAAACTGTAAACCAGTAGAAATTTGTAAACCAATATTAATGATTTCATCCATCGTAGGGGTGTTGTCTTCTAAATACTTACGTAAGTTATACTTTAGATCTGCACATTCAAAGGCACAGTACAAATAATGAGTACTCACCCCAAAATCGAGTAGAATCAAAATATTACGATGCAAAATCTGCGCAACGGTTCTTATCTGTAACAAAAAGTCACGCTGCAATGTTTTGCTGAGTTGCGGATCTTCATTTAGTACTTCCCGAGAAATACGCCATAGAAGAACATCGCGCTCTACAATTTTTTGCCGTGCAATGGAAAAGTCTCCCGTGTCGTTTTGCTTGACCTCTTTTAAAATATCATATGATGCTAAACCATCTTGCTTTTTAGCATCGGATCTTGATCCGCTAAAAGTAAGCACGGTTGCGCCAATGCCTATTTTGTCGTCGTTTTTAAGTTTGGACTTTCCTGCAACTTTTTGCCCGTTCAAGTATGTGCCGTTGTGGCTTCCCATATCCAAAAGATAATAAGCACCTCTCTCAAAAGTCACGCAAGAATGCCGACGCGAGGCACGTAAGTCGCGGAGAACGCAACTTACATCCGATGCACGCCCGATCACATTCTCTTGCCTTTTTAGTTTGTAAACAGTGCCAATATTTTCACCAACAATAACAGTTAAATTTGCCATTTTAGTGCCTCTAATAGTTTTGCAATGTTTTGAGGAAAGGAAGATGTTCATGTAAATTGGGAATGTATTTTTCTCCCCAAAATACTAAAAACACAAACAGCGCTCCACATATTAGGACGAAAAGACTAAACAAAATCGGTTGTACATAAGATGCCTTGCGATTAATGAGTATTTTATCTTTCTCTTTTTCCCCTAACACGCGATCAATTGCATTGTGCAAATCCAATTGACTCTGAAATTTCTTTAATTCGGAAAGAACTTCATTGGCCGTTTGGTAACGATCTTTGGCTTTTCCCGCCATACAACGAAATACTATATCGTTGAGCATTACCGGTATGCGATTATTTATTTCATACATCGGTATAGGACTATTTTTTGCAGGATCTTCACCGTATTTAATGCGCTCGATAATTAAGTTGCGCACATCATTCCCCTGGAAAGGACGCGCTCCTGTAAACATTTCGTACATCATAACCCCAATGCCAAAAACATCGGTATATGTTCCCACTTCTGTAGAACGCGCTTGCTCGGGAGCCATATAATGTGCGCTCCCTAAAATATGCCCTACTTGGGTCATATTTTCATCGTCGACGAGTGACTTTGCGATGCCAAAATCTAAAATCATTGGCGAGAGATCTTCCGTAATCACTACATTGTGCGGTTTTAAATCGCGATGGATAATCCCTTTCGAATGAGCAAGAGCCAATGCATCGCAAAATTGCATCATAATGTCTAGGCGCTGTGAGAAAGACAGATTATTTTTTTTAATCTGCTCCACCATCGACAAACCTTCGACATACTGCATTGTATAATAGTGCATACCATTTTGTTCTCCGATATCAAATATCAATACGATATTCGGATGAATAAGAGAAGATGCTAAGCGCGCTTCGCGCTTAAATCTCTTAATCGTATTTGGACGGGCTTTCATCAGATTGGTAAAAAGTATCTTCAAAGCAACAACGCGATCAATAACGTCTTGCTGTACTTTTAGAACACAACCACTTCCCCCTTGTCCAAGGCGTTTGACAACTTTATATTTGCCAATTCGAGATGGTATATCCATTATTTTGTCCTGTTGTAAGTAGTAAATGAAAGGGCCTTGTAAAAATTATAGATCACAACTATACCAATTTCAAGCAAAACCTACATTACCATAATAGCACCTTTGCCCACTACTTTTTCAATTTCCTGAAACAATTCTGCACTGGGACGCAAGAAGTACTTCTCTGCAACTTCGAGATCGGTAGTAAAGTCTTTCCCCTCCACGTGAATAAATGTTTTGCAATCTCCACGATATTTAGAACAAACTTCAAATAACTTACGTACGTCATCTTCCGTTTTATCCTTTATTTTTAGAGTGATGCGTGTAACAAGACTTTCTAGTCCCTGCTCTATCGGAATCACTTGGTCAATAATAATTTCCGGGTCATCTTTTTGCTCGTTCATTTTTCCGCGAACAAATACCGCTTGGTCTTCTTGTAGATACTCGGAATATTTTTGATAGGTGTCTGGAAAACAAATCATACTGCAACTCGCGGTAAGGTCTTCCAAATGCACTTGCGCCATTTTCCGCCCTTGGTTACGCCCACTTTTTATGGTAATTTCTCGCTTTGCAGAAATCATTCCTCCCAGAAGTGAGGCACCAACGTTTTTTTCTTTGTATAGATAATCAATCGTTTTTCCGCACATCATGGTGATGTAATCTGACCACTTTTGTAGAGGATGCCCAGAGAAATAAAAACCCAAAGTTTGTTTTTCAAACTTGAGTTTTTCTATCTCAGTCCACGCATCCACTTCTGGATATAAGTCGTCCGCATCCGCCACTTCATCGACTTCTTCCGCAGCAAAATCACCAAATAAATCCATCTGGTTACTATTTTTTTGTTTTTGAATATTCGCTCCGAGTTTTAAAATTTCGGGAATACCTGCAAACATTTGACTTCGTGAACGATTAAAGCAATCAAAGGAACCGCTTTTCACCAAAGCCTCCAACGTTTGTTTGTTGGCGACCCGTGTGTCAACATTTTCACACAGATCCACAAGCGACTTAAAAGACCCAATGCCATCACGTGTTTCCATCATCGACTCTACAGCTTTGTCCCCCACACCTTTTATCGCCGAAAGACCAAAGCGAATCTTGTCACCCTCTTCTACGCAAAAATACGAGCGACTTTGATTAATATCCGGAGGCAAAACCTCAATATTCATCGATCCACATTCGCTCATGTAACGAACTATTTTCTCGGTATTTTGGTTTTCGCATGTCATCAGAGCGCACATAAATTCTTTGGGATATAGCGCTTTGAGATACGCGGTTTGATACGTAACTAAAGCATACGCGGCACTGTGAGATTTGTTAAACCCGTATCCAGAGAAGTATTCGATCTGCGAATACACTTCTACGGCCAATTCTTCGGAAATGTCTTGCTGCGCCGCACCTTCAATAAATTTTTCGCGATAAGAATCCATGAGCTCTTTGATCTTTTTCCCCATCGCTTTACGCAGTTTATCCGCTTCAGATAATGAAAATAGCGCCATTTCCTTGGCAATCTCCATCGCCTGTTCCTGGTAGAGAATCATCCCAAAAGTCTCAGAGAGTATTTGTTCGAGAATAGGATGCTTGTACACAGGATGCTCTTCACCGTGCTTACAGCGAATATAGGTGTCCACCATCCCACTTTGTAGCGGACCTGGACGATACAGCGCCACAAGAGCGATGATGTCTTCAAAACGGTCGGGACGCAGTCTTTTTACTAAGTTGCGCATTCCGTCAGATTCCAACTGAAATACCCCACCAGTATCACCACGCATCAAAAGCTCATATGTTTCCTTGTTGTCCAAAGGAATTTTAGAAATATCGATTTCTGTACCTGTATTCGTTTGAATAATTTTCAACGCTTTGTCGATGAGAGTCAGAGTACTCAGTCCCAAAAAGTCCATCTTTAGTAGACCAAGGTTTTCCAAATACTTCATCGAATACTGCGTCGCGATTGTACCATCCGAACTTTTGTACAAGGGACAATATTCGGTTAAATCGGCATCGGCAATAATGACTCCTGCGGCGTGTAAACCTGGCTGACGGTTTAGCCCCTCCAAGTTTTTTGCGATGTCCACAAGCTCGGTGATGGTGCGATCTTCCTTGTATACTTTGCGAAAATCTTCTTCTTCTTTCAACGCCTTGGCAATGGTCATTTTGGGAACAGGAGGAACTTTTTTCGCCACCTTGTCGACTACTGGCAGAGGAATATCCATTGCACGCCCCACATCGCGGATTACCGCGCGCGCCGCCATAGTTCCAAAAGTAATAATCTGTGCGACTTGCTTCTTTCCGTATTTATTCGAGACATACTCAATTACCTCACCGCGACGTTCGGTTTCAAAATCGATATCGATATCGGGCATCTCATTACGCCCTTCGTTTAAGAAGCGCTCAAAGATAAGACGATATTTTAATGGATCGAGATCGGTAATCATAAGAGCGTAGGCAATAATACTCCCTGCGGCAGAACCACGTCCCGGGCCTACGGGAATTTCTTTTTGCCGTGCATAATTAATGAAATCCCATACAATAAGAAAGTAGGAAGCGAATCCCATTTTGCAAATAACATCAAATTCGCGTTCAAAGCGCTCTTTTACTTCTCCTTTGATTTCTCCATAACGCTTGCGCAATCCCTCTTCGCACAACTGACGCAAATACTCTTCGTTAGGTATATTCCCGGGAGTATCAAATTTAGGAAGATGAATTTCACCTAACGGAATATCTAAATCCACTTTCTCCGCGATAAGTAATGTATTGTCTGCTGCGCCAGGAAATTCTTCGGCCTCTTTGCGCATTTGTTGCGGAGACTTCATATAAAACTCTTGTGAGCCAAAGCGAAAACGGTCGGCTTTTTTTACCAAGTTCCCTGTTTGAATACACAACAGTACGTCATGCGGTTTCGCATCTTCCGCACGTAAATAGTGAATGTCATTTGTATAAACAAGGGGAAGCTTAAAGTCTTTGGATATTTTCAATAGTTCATCATTGGCCACATATTGCTCTTTGATTTTATTTTTCTGCAACTCCACATAAAAATCATCGCCAAACAAATCTTGATACCATCCTGTTACTTTACGTGCTTTTTTGATATCCTTCGCCAAAATATTACGACAAATTTCCGATGCTAAACACCCAGAGAAAGCAATAATCCCCTCACTGTGTTGCGCTAAAAGTTCGCGGTCAATACGCGGCTTGTAGTAAAAACCATTCAAATAGGCTTCGGAAGCTAACTTCATTAAATTTTTGTAACCCGTGTAATTTTTTGCGAGAAGTGTTAAGTGAAATGCCCGAGCATTTTCGCGGTTTTTATCAAAACGACTATTCGGAGCTACATAGGCTTCGTAGCCAATAATCGGCTTTATCCCTTCTTTTTTACACGCTTGGAAAAATTCAAGGGCACCAAACATATTACCATGGTCGGTAATACCAATTGCTGGCATACCAAATTCGCGAGCCGCTTTGACTAAATTTGGTATTTTAATTGCTCCATCTAAAAGGCTATAATGTGTGTGTGTATGCAAGTGTACAAATTGATCGCTCATCAATGACTCCCATGTAACTGAGGTTTGAGAAGTTATGACATTTGAAAATGTTTTTGCCTTTGCCACCATTAGTTTTATGGTAGCAGTGTCCCCAGGTGCAAGTTGGGTTTATGTTATTCAGTCAACCATGCATTCTGGTCAACACGGTGGATTTGCTGCCATTTTAGGCAATGCTATTGGTATATTACTCCATGCTGTTTTGGCTTTTTTGGGTCTTGCTATCTTCGTGCAGCTCATTCCACAATTGTTTTTTGCATTAAAATTATGTGGTGCAATATATCTTATCTACATTGGCATAAAAAATATTTTTTACGCGCAAATCCTCTCGCTAAAAAACGGGAAAAAAAATATTCCTTCTAGCGAAATTGTTCGTGACGGGATATTGATGAATCTCCTCAATCCCAAAGTTTCTATCTTAATGATTGCCTTACTACCACAATTTATTGACGTGGCCAATGATCGTTTTGGAGCGCTATATCTAGGCTCTCTACATGCACTAATAGCCAGCATTGTGTTAAGTGGTGTTAGTTTACTCACAAAAAGTATTTTCACCAATGAACGCAACCGCTACTATCTAGTATTTTCGTGGCTTAGTGGCATTGTTTTATGTATTTTCGCCGTGCAACTTTTGCTTTTTGACGTGCGGTAAAACGATCAAAATAATATCCGCCATGTAAAGCGCATGGTCCACTTTAACAAACGCTTTATATCTTCGAGTATTAAGTAAAAAGTCGGTATGATTAACAGTGTAATTACTGTTGCAAAAATAAGGCCAAAGACCAGGGAAATGGCCATGGGAATCAAAAATTGTGCCTGAAAGCTCTTTTCGAGTATGAGAGGAACAAGTCCCAATACAGTCGTTATTGTCGTCAATAAAATAGCGCGTAGTCGACGACGAACACCGATAAGCAGCGCTTCGTGAAGAGAATCCGTTTCTTTACGCGTATCGTTAATGATACTGACCAAAACTAAACTATCGTTCACCACAACTCCAGCAAGGGCAACACAGCCAATCATAGACAACAACGTAAAGGGCATTTGCATAATAAAATGACCCAAAATCGCGCCAATAATAGAATAAGGAATGGCAATCATAATCAAAAGCGGCTGTGAATAGGAGCTAAATAAACTAGCAATAATCGCGTAAATAATCAGTAGCGCTGCTGGAAAACCGACATTCAAAGAGGCAAAGGAATCACTGGTTTGCTTTTTCTGTCCCTCAAAGGAAAAAGTAATTCCGGGAAATTTTTCGCTCACATCGGAGAAATCTTTTTCCAAAGCTGCGGTAAGTGATGACAAGTTGACTTCATCCTCGTCCACTTCGGAAGTGATCGTTGCAACGCGTTGTCCTTCATAGCGCGACAGAGAAGCGTAACCTCGTGACGTCGAAATCTCCGCAACTTCTTCTAGGGGAATGCGCTGCCCAGTGGCCGTGGCTATTTTCAATGCCGATAAATCACTCATACTTTTGCGCTGTTCCTCTGGAAGTAGTACGCGAACAATAATTTCTTCTTTATTCTCTTGTAATTTTTGCGCCTCAAAACCAAAAAGGGCGTGGCGTACCTGTAAAGCGACATCCGACGTTGTTAAACCTAAGGTGTAAGCACTGTCTTTTAAACGCAGACGAATTTCTTGCTTACCGCGTTGTAAGTTGTCATTGACTTCAAGAACCCCTTGTTTTTCTTGAATAATATTTTTCATGTATACTAGCGCTTGGCCAATTTTTTCTAATGACTCACCACTCACACGTATTTCAATGTCTGCTCCTTGTGGACCTCCCGCTTGTTCTTGTAAAAGTAATTTTTTGGCCCCTGGTATCTCCCCAATATTACGTCGAATAACCGCAATCACTTGCGAAGAGCTACGCATTTTATCGCGAACGCGAATATCGGAATCCACTAATTCCACGGTAATCTGCCCAACGGTAGCGGGATCGTTAGGTGTCTTGCGGCCACGGTCAGAAAATGCCGTTCCTATTACCGAAAATGCGCTTTTGACTTCGGGAATCTCCAATGTCACTTTCTCAATTCTCTTGATCATCGCTAAAGTGATTTCCTCGGGCGTCCCCGACGCCATTTCTAGATCAACAGTGAGGGTTTCGGCATCTACTTTTTGCAAAAAGACAAATGGTACCAATTCTCCACGAACCATTCCGATAACAACAAGACAAAAAGCAATACTGGCCGCCACGGTGATGTAACGCCAACGTAGACAGAAATCCACGACACCTGCCACAAAATTCGGCAGTGTGATTTCGAGAAAGATGTTCTTGATTTCTTGGAATTTATGCCAGGAGTTGACGATAAAATTGGAACGTCGCGGCTCTTTCTTTTCATGTGCAAGGTGCGCGGGGAGAATCAAAAAAGATTCCAATAACGATACGGCGAGAGCTGCAATCATCACTTTGGGAAGCACACCGAGAAAAGCACCGATTTCTTTACCAAGAAACAACATGGGAGCAAAGGCAATGATAGAAGTTAACACCGCTGCCACGACAGGTAGGGAAACTTCGTTTGCTCCGCGAATCGCCGCAGCATTGCACTCCAAGTCACCTTTGCGGATACTCGCATAGATATTTTCACTGACAATAATCGCATCGTCCACCACAAGTCCTAGTACCAAAATGAGAGCAAATAGAGACATCAGATTAATGGTGACACCGATTAAAGCCATAAACACAAACGTTCCCAAAAAAGATACGGCCAATCCCAGAACCACCCACAGCGCTGTGGAAATATCCAAAAATATCACTAAGGACAAGAGTACGAGAAAAGATCCCCAAAAGGCACTACGCAACATCAAGTCTAAACGTTGGGTAATAAACCGCGACAATTCATTTGCCGTACCTATCTCTACTGCCCCTGAAAGACGCGTAGGATTTTCTTTGATATATCCCTTTATGATGTCCGCTATTTTTAATGCGTCTTGCTCCGGCGTTTTCATCACCGTAATCATACACGCCGTCTTTCCCGCAAAACGTCCCTTTTCAATTTTATCCTCAAAGCCCTCTTCGACGATGGCAATATCTTTTAAGCGAACAACAGCACCTGTACGGCTGTTACTCAGAATGACAATTTGTTCTAATTCACGCGCTTTTTTACTCTCGGCAATTGTACGTACACCAATATTGCTGTTGGTTCCCTTTAACTGTCCTCCAGGGACATCCAAATTAATTGCCGCCACCTTACGTCCTACATCGGCAAAGGTAAGCCCCAGCTCTTCAAGCTTTTCCGGAAGCACTTGAATGCGAATTTCTTGGTTGCGTATACCCGAAATGAATACTTGAGAAATATCGGGAAAGCTTTGTAAATCGTCTTTAATATCGATGGCGGCACGGCGCAAAGATTTTTCATCCACGTCACCATACACCATCACCGAAATAACGGGGATCGTCGCCTTCAGTTCTGTGATAACGGTATCTTCGGTATCTTGAGGTAACTCTGCTTTAATCTGATCAATTTTAGTGCGCAAATCGTTAAGAACTTTGTCCTTATCTGCGTAGGGATATAGAGTTACCGTAGTAATCGAAACACCTTCGAGTATCGACGAAGAAGTATTTTCAATACTATCCACCGATTTTATTTCGCGCTCTATTTTTATCGTGACTGATTTTTCGACCTCTTCCGGTGTCGCTCCCGGAAAAGGTGTCGTAATAATGAGTTTATCCAAATTAAAGTTCGGAAAAAACTCGCGAATCATTGTAAACCAGAAAAACAGCCCACCAAACAGTATCCCCAACATCAGCAGGTTCACCGCAACTTTATTTGAAACAGAAAACTTAGGTAAATTCATGTTGTTATCTTATCTCTGCTTAGAAGTTTCATAACCGCTAAAAATCCCGACATTAGAACCCTCGGAAATTTCTTCCACATTGGTGATGATAATCTCATCTCCGTTTTTTAAACCGTCGTCCACGATCATGTATTCCGAGGTACTTGCCCGGATACTTAAACGCCTTTTTTCCACTTTGGCCTTGTTTTTGTATTTGGTTAATCTGCGCGCCACAAATACAAAATCGTCAATAACCGCGGTACGCGGAACCACAAATACATTTTCGAATATCAGGCCTTCCACGTAGCATACTGCAAAAATTCCCGAGGGAATAATCATTTGTTGGTAGTCAATTTCGGCGAAAACCTGAAATGTTCGCGTCTGAGTATCCACGTCAGGAAGAATGCGAATCACTTTTCCACGCCAAGTGCGACCGCTGTTTAAAGAGATATCTGTTGTTGCCCCCATCTGTATTTGCCCATACCGCGAAGCCGCCACGGAAATAGCTACCGCAACTTTATCGGTATTCACAATGCGTAGTAACGGTGTGCCCGGTGTAACACGTGTCCCGTAGTTGACATGGACATCGGTAATGTAACCGGAAAAAGGCGTATATATTGTTGTTCTACGCAAATCATTTTTTACTTGCTGTAGCTGTGCTTTGGCTAAGGCAACGTCTGCAAGTACGCGTTCACGACTATTCAGTTGTGATTTATACTGCCAGTCTAAACGCAGTACTTCTTTTTCGCTTTGCGAAGTTTGTAAAACCTGACGATCGAGTTCGCTGGGGGAAATTCCACGCTCTTTAATCAATTTGTTGAGTCTTTTTAACTCACGCTTAGAAGTTTGCCACTCTTTTTTAGCGTTGTTGAGCAAACTTTCTGTACCATAGGTTTCGATTTCTAAAGCCTTGACCGCGGCCTGAGCTTTTTGCAAATTTGCTTGCGCGGAAATAAATTGTTGCCGTAAGTCGCGATCGTCGATCTGCAATAACTTTTGCGGCTTACCTTGCACATTGAACACTTGCCCACGACGCAAACGCGGCGAAATCCAGGTGACAACGCCAGACACTTGGGCAGAAATTGTTGTTTCAAGTATTGGTTCTACCGTGCCATAACCTTTTATCTTTTCGCGATAATTTTCGCGCAACATTTCTTGCACCTTCACAGTGGTAAAGGCTTGTATTTTTTCAACTTTCTCGGGTTCTTTTTTCAACAAAGCAAGTAGATTATTTGCCGTTATCCCCGCGATCAGAAACAACGCGCAAAATACAATGGATATTTTTACTTTGCGGAAGGTGGCCTTATTTTTGTTCATTGATTTATCCTGCTTTGCAAAATTACTTTTAAACATCGTTTTGTTTACTATAACGCGTAAAAGGAGAAAATGCCTATTTTTTTAACAAATGTTTTAGAGCTTCTTGCAAATAATTATGCTGGAAAACATACCCAGCATCCAAGATTTTTTTTGGCGTGGCACGTGTACTAGAGAACATAACCTCTTCACTCATTTCACGGGCAACTATCTTAAAAGGAAAGCGCGGCACAGGAAATATTGTTGGACGAAATAAAGCTTTGCCTAGCGTTTTGGTCAATTCTAGATTGGTCACGGGGTTCGGGGCACAAGCGTTCACCGCACCCGTCACGTTATCGTTTTCGATAATGTAATCCACCATTCCGGCAATGTCGTCAATAGAGATCCAACTCATGTACTGTTTACCATTTCCCAAACGTCCACCGAGGCCTAACTTGAAAGGAAGAAGCATTTTTTGCAGTGGTCCACCGGCAGTACCAAGGACAATACCAATGCGTAATTTTACCACGCGTACCCCTTTTTCTTCGGCAAGCGCCGTTGCTTTTTCCCACTCATCGCATACTTCCGCAAGAAATCCACTGCCCTTGGAAGCCGTTTCATCAACGATTTGGTCTCCACAGTTACCATAGTAACCAATGGCCGATGCATTGATTAACAATTTGGGGGGCTGTGACATTTCATTTATTTTTTGCGCAATAAGTTGTGTACTTTGGCGACGACTTTCCATGATGGCATTTTTCTTTTTTTGCGTCCACATCCCAAGAATGTTTTCTCCAGCAAGATGAACGACAACATCTACGTTTTTCAACGCCTCTTCATCTATTTTTTGTTGATCGGGAACCCATAAAAACTGGTCATCCCCTTTAGGTTGTGAGCGTACTAATCGACGGACCCTGTGGTTGTTCGCGGTGAAATGTTGCCGTAAATGTGAGCCAACAAAGCCGTTAGATCCCGTAAGTAAAATTTCCATGCTTTCTCCTCGAATTCTGTCAACAAGGCACATTTTTGTAAAAAACTCTGGCAAATTGACATACAATTGCTGGATAATATGTGAGTTCGCCAAAAAAAATGAAAAAAAAATGTTAGTTTGTATAAGCTTCTACAAAGCGTTACCTAGAAAACGCGATTAGTTGGCACTTTATTTGAAGCATTTTTCAAAAACATTTTTTTGTAAAAATACGCTTTTATGTAAGCGTTACTATAGTATAGCAAACAACTTTGTACAAACACTTTATTTTAGAATTTAATATTTGTGGAAGGTTCATGAAATGATACAAGCAGAAAACCTTTCGATGCTTTATGGACCAGTAACCGCTCTTGATAAAGCCAATTTTGAAATCAAAAAAGGCGAAGTTATCGGGCTACTCGGTCCCAACGGAGCAGGTAAGTCAACAACATTGAAAATTTTAACATCATATATTTATCCAACCATGGGAACGGCCTATGTTTCGGGGAAAGATGTACGTAAAGACCCTGTTGCCGTTCGCAAAATGATTGGGTATTTACCAGAACAATTGCCCCTGTATATGGATATGGAGGTCTGCGAATACCTAAGATTTGTGGGTAACGCACGTGGATTGTATGGTCTTAATTTACAAAAACGCTTGGATTGGGTCGTGGAAAAATGTGGATTAAAAATGATGTACCGCAAGATAATCCGCGAATTATCCAAAGGATATAAGCAAAGAACTGCATTGGCACAAGCTCTGCTTCACGATCCAGAGATTATAATCCTCGATGAGCCCACTAGTGGTCTAGATCCTCATCAAATTTTAGAAATCCGCGCTCTTATCAATGAGCTAGCACAAGAAAAAACCGTTATTTTTTCCACCCACATATTACAAGAGATTGAGGCAATCACTGATCACATCATTGTCATCAATCGCGGAAAAATCGTGGCAAATGGCACCATTCCCGATATACGCAAACAAGCATTGGCGCATCAGCGCTTGCAACTTGCGGTGGAAAAAGACACTAGCAGCGACGACGTAAAAAAAGCACTGGAAGAAATAGATCATATCGAAAAAGTAGAACATCAGGACCGAAACGACGAAATTGTCTATACTATTGAATCATCAAACGAGAAAAATCCTCTCGCAGACATTTCGAAACTTGTTCGTGAGAAATCATGGAACTTCACAGAGCTTAAACGCCATCCATTGACTCTCGAAGAAGTATTCCTGGCGCTGACTGTGAATGCGAAAGGAGAAAAAGCATGAGAAACATATTTACCGTTTTTCGCCGAGAATTATCTACGTACTTCAATTCTCCTATTGGCTACATCTTCGTATTTGTGTTTGTGGCCCTAAATATTTGGTTATACCAAATTTCATTTTTTTCTGCCCCTTCTGCGAACATGCGCATTATGTTCCAAACCCTACCGTTTATTCTAATTGTCTTTGTTCCGCTTGTCACAATGAGACTTTGGGCGGAAGAACGCAAAGAAAACACCATCGAAATGCTACTCACTTTTCCCATGGAACCGACGCATTTGGTTCTAGGAAAGTATTTTGCAAGTTTGGCGTTTTTTGCCATTTCTCTTGCCGGAACAATAACACTTCCCATTATGCTTGGGGCATTAGGATCTCCTGACTGGGGAATTATATTTTCTTCCTATATCGGAGCACTACTTCTCGGAGCTTTGTTCCTCGCTGTGGGTATTTTCATTTCGGGATTGGTAAAAGACCAGATCGTTGCTGCGGTACTCTCCCTGGGAGCATGCTTCTTCCTATACATTTTTGGACTTGACATGATCATCGCAAGTATTGATGCCATGATTAAGTCTAGTACTGGTATGGAAGTGGAAGTTGGTCAGATATTAAAGAGTTTTCTTACCGTAACAGCACACTATGAACCTTTTGTCAAAGGAATCATTCCAACAGCCTCACTCGTATATTTCTTAGTGTGGACAGTGTTGTTTCTGTTTTTAAACGGTATGTACCTAGAAGGTCGTAGTCGCAAAGGACACAAACTTTCTTTTGCGACCTCTTTTATATTATGTTGCTTTATCGGAGTTTTCTCCAATTACTTACTTGAAGGACTGGCGGTTGGTCGTTTAGACGTCACCGAAGACAAAATACACACAGTTTCTCCTGCGACAGAGAAAATTTTAACTTCTCTAGAAGGTAATGTTGTAGTGAAGTTGTACATAAGTCCAAAAGAAGAACTCCCCATCCAATTAAAAAATCTACAACAACAAGTTGCCGATAAATTAGAAGAGATGCGCATCGTCAGCGGTGGCAAGATGAAATTTTCTGTTGTGCATATGCATACACAACGCCTTGTACAAGATGAAGATGACGAGTCAGAGAAAAAACGTCAGCGCGATGAAGAGTCATTGGAAAGATCCTTGATGAAAAAAGGTGTACAGCCTTTCCAGATTGCGTTGGGAGAAGCGACAAAGCAAAGTACCCAGCTTATTTACTCTTCTATGGGTATTGCCTACATGGACAAAAAGGAAGAATACATTCCACGCGTTGTTCCACAAACTCTTGAAGAGTTGGAATACCAAGTCATGACGATCGTTTATCGCCAAACAAGTGAAAAGGCTACCGTAGCATTGGTCGCCCCAAGGTCCGGTATAGATCCATCGATGATTCCCATTATGCGTCAGATGGGGCAACCTATTCCGCCAAGTGAGTTTGATGTTATCCAACGACTTCTCGACTATGATGGTTACGAAGTAAAGAGAGTGGATCTTACAAAGAGAAGTCCACTTCCAGAAGAATTTGACACAATGGTAGTACTCGCTCCACGTAAACTAAACGAACGTCAAAAATGGGAAATCTCCCGTGCACTTCACAATGGTAAAAATGTACTTCTCGCTGTACAAAACTACGAGTACGACTACCGCTTAAAGGATAGAGAACTAGAAATTACACGTCAGCCATACGATCCACAAGTAAATGAGTGGTTAGGTCAGTATGGAATCAAAGTAGACGAAGAAGTTCTTATGGACTCTAACAACTTTGTATTGACTGTACAACAACAAGCCACACAAGAAAATCCATTTGCAGGAATGTTTGGTTTACAAGTAGACATGCCAACTCATATTATTGTCACGCGTGATTTTATGCAACAGAGCAGTCCTATTACAAACCGTATTGACCAAATTGTTTACCTATGGGGTTCTGCTTTAGAAGTCGAAGACGAAACCATCAAGGAAAATAAGCTAAAATCATCGGTTTTGATGACGACTAGTGATCGAGCATGGAAAGTTCCCAAAACCACCGTCCTAACTCGTGAAAATCGCAATGCTCCCGATCAAGGACTTACCTCATACCCTCTGATGGCTCTTATCGAAGGACAATTTCCTGACGCCAAACAAGAGATGCCAGAGTGGCCCAAAGAACCACAGCGCAACCCCAATCAATTTACACCTCCAGCTCCAGATACACCCGTACGCGATGCAAAACCTGCGGAAGGAAAATTGCTTGTGGTCGGTTGTGCCAAAATGTTTAGTCAGACTTTCTTACAACACAGTCTCGATTTATTCCGCAATGGGGTAGATGTACTAACCACAGGTGGAGAACTGTCAAGTATTCGCAGTAAGAAAATATCCGCACGCGCCATTAGTAAAATTTCCGACAGCGATAAAACGTTCTGGAAAGTGCTAAATTATTTCATAATACCACTTCTCATCGTTATTATTGGTATTTTGCGCTTGCAAGTACGTCGTATTACTCGCGATCAATACACAATGAGTGTTATGTAGTTCCAAATATGCTAGTGGGACTTTTAATGTCCACTAGCATCAAAGCAACTAGCTCATTTTACGACACACATTTGTACAGTTTCAACTGAGTAAAGGGATAAACAATGAATAATAAACTCGTGATGCTATCAACAATCACTGTTGTACTTGCGGTAGGTATTCTAGTTAAAAAAAATATGCAAAGTACACCTAGTGTTATAGAACAAGCTGATGCCAAAAAAGTTTTGGGCGATGACTTTCTAATCTCCGATGTTACCAACATCGTTTTATATGACGGTAGTAAAAGTGACGAAAAGGTCGCAATCAGTCACAAAGATGGTAAGTGGCTTGTTACATCGCAGTATAACGCACCAGCAAACGAAAAAAAGATTTACGAATTCATGGAAATATTCAAGCGTGCCTTTGGCGAACTTCGCTCCAGTAACAAAGATTTCCATGAAAAATACCAAGTCACCGACAAAGGCGCCTTTCATTTAGTCGTAGAACGTGGAGAAAAGAAACAACACTTTCTATTCGGCAAAGGTATTGACCAAGAAAGTTGTTTTTTACGCTTTAGTGATAGCGACAATGTCTATCGTGTAGGTGGAGAATTGCGTTCCAAACTAGACCTTGCAAGAGATAACAACGATATTCGTCAAGACACATGGATAGAGAAAGTTATACTGAAGGTAGATAAAAACAAGGCCACAAGACTGGCCCTAACCTATCCAGACAAACAGTTTGTTCTTAGTAAAGAAGAAGTCAAGACCCAGAAGGACCAAAGAGAAGAACAAGACGAGCAAGAAAAACCAAAGAAGTCAAAGAAAAAAGTATATGCTTGGAAATTGACATCGGGTGGATTCGGTCGCGATTTCAAAGACTCTTACCGAACCAATATGTTTGACGACATTCTTGCGGAGTGCAAAATTTCTGACTGTGTTGATCCGACAAAAAAGAAAGACTACGGTTTAGATCAACCCACTTTTCGTTTGGAAGTATCTTTGGGTGAAACAACAAAGCATGTTATTCTTGGAAGCCACCCCAATCCAGATGGAGAGGGTTATTGTTATTTAGAGAGCAATCCCAATCTAGTTTACAAATTGGAAAAATGGCGTTTCGAAGAAATTTTCAAAAAGGGTAGTGACATATTCGAACTACCAAGCTTAACGATTCAAAAAGATGATATCACACAGATCGACGTCACCACCGCCCAAACAAAAGTGTCCTTAACTAAGGATGGTAATAACTGGAAGGCAGATACACAAGGTAAAGAGCTAGATCAAGACGTTGTGAAAAATCTTGTGCAAACAGTGAGTAAAATAACACCTGAAGACTATACCGACACCACAGACAAAACTGCTCTAGGTTTGGAAGCTCCGAAGAATCAACTACAAGTCACTTTAAAAGACGGAAATAAACACTCTATTTTCTCTGGTGGTAAAGTATCCGCTGTAACGAGTGGCGTGTACATCGGAATAGATGCCAATCAGCCATTTACTGCAATTAGTAAAGACGATCACAATAAACTTTTTCCCAAACGTATCTTTGAAGAAAAAGTAGAGGACAAACCTGCGGAAGAAGCTCCTGCGGACAAACCTGCGGAAGAAGCTCCTGCGGACAAACCTGCGGAAGAAGCTCCTGCGGACAAGCCTGCAGAAGAAACTCCTGCGGACAAACCTGCGGAAGAAACTCCTGCGGACAAGCCTGCAGAAGAAGCTCCTGCGGACAAACCTGCGGAAGACAACAAATAATATCACAAATTTGTCCTACACCAAGTTGTCATCTCCACTTTTGTGGAGATGACGAGCCCTCATTCCCTACACCCTCAAAAAAGTATCTTTTATGAACACACAAAAAATACGGGAAGAAATACGCAAACTCATTCCGATTGTTACTCCTCTTGCTTTAGCACAAATTACTCAAGCCTCCATCAGCGTAGTTGACGCGATTATGGCAGGAAATGTTAGTGCCTTAGACTTAGCAGCTGTTTCCGTTGGTGGTAGTATGTGGTTTATTACGACTCTTTTTATCACCGGAGTTTTAATGTCGGTTACCCCCAGCATTGCTCATTTGCGTGGAGCAAACAATTCCAAAGATATACCACTTGTGGTTCAACAAGGCTTATACTTGGCGATTTTTCTGGGTATTTTTGGCGTTGTTGTACTACAAAATGCCGAACCATTATTACAGTGGGTTAAGGTGGATCCCGTTATTATTCCTCTTGCCGTAAAATATTTGTACGCAATCTCATGGGGGGCACCTCTACTTGCCATTTTTTTTGTTATGCGTAGTTACTGTGAAGGACTCGGCTATACGCGTCCGGTCTTTGTGGCTTCTAGTATAACTCTCGTTGTCAACATTATTGCAAACTACGTCTTGATATATGGAAAGTGGGGATTTCCGCGTTTAGGAGGCGTTGGGTGTGGCTGGGCTTCTACCATCGCAATATTCATCACCGTGATTTTTATGTATCATTACATACACAAGGATGAACATCTCGCCTCTTTTTCGCTATTTGCCAAGTTATACTTACCCAATTTTGCAGAGTTGACGAAGCTTGTGCGTTTGGGTTTTCCTATTGGTGCGGCAATACTCGCCGAAGCGAGTTCTTTTTCCATCGTCGCGATCTTTGTGGCTTCTATTGGCCCGAAAGAGGTAGCCGCACACCAAATATCCATGAACGTCGCGTCCATATTGTTCATGCTACCACTTAGCGTAGGATTAGGAGCTACAATTCGCATTGGACACA
The DNA here is from genome assembly GCF_009002475.1 of Candidatus Uabimicrobium amorphum. GTDB lineage: Bacteria > Planctomycetota > Uabimicrobiia > Uabimicrobiales > Uabimicrobiaceae > Uabimicrobium > Uabimicrobium amorphum. The sequence continues at coordinate 5,257,638 of NZ_AP019860.1, read as the reverse complement.
ATCTAGGAGAAGGTAGTTTCGAAAAAGCGAAAACCACTTGTTTTGCAGGAGTATTGTTAGCGTTTTGTATTGCGTTGGTGAACGCCTGTATTATTTATTTTTTGGCATTTGTCATCGCCAATATGTATACAAATGATCCATTGGTCATCAAATACGCTGTAGATCTCATGTTTTACGCTGCATTATTTCAAGTTTCCGATGCGATTCAGGTGAGTGTCGCATGCTCGTTACGCGGATACAAAGATACGCGAATTCCCATGGTTATGACTTTTTTTTCCTATTGGGGCGTTGCCATCCCCTTAGGTTATTTTCTAGGTTTGTCGATGGAAAATCCTTTAGGAGCAAATGGTTTTTGGATTGGACTTGTGAGTGGATTAAGTGTCGCAGCCATACTTCTCAGTATGCGCTTATACTTTGTGATGCAAAATATTCGTAGACAAAATGATGCGAATTTGGTACAAGCGCATAATACAATTGATAATGACTAAGAACTGTGAAATGTGGGAGTGCGTTATGAAAAAGAAAATTTTACCCATAGTTATGTCGCTAATTTTTTTGGGGCTCGCTGTGGTTGTCGTAAAATATGTGGTGTTAAAAAAGTCTGCTACCGCTAAATGGCACAAAAAAATCACCTCATCGAAGGCAAAAAACAACGCATTTCTCAATCAATATTTGGCGCAGTCTTTTGTCAAACAGCAAGACATACCACAAGAGTTTATAGAGTGTTTTTCTTCTATCTCCCTGGATGTTCGCCAAAATGCCATTATCGTCTTACGAAATTTAGGTAAAGATTTCAACGACCAAAGCACCATAGATGAAATACTATACATTACCTTGGAAGATAGCAGTCAACAAGTACGCCGCGAAACCGCGCTTGCTCTTATGAACAGAGAGAACTTACGTATTGACAAAATAAAGCGCGCATACAATTTGGAAAAAGATCCAGAAATACAGTGTTATCTGGGTGGAATGATTGCACTCTCTTTTGAGACAAACGATATTCACGTTTTAAATGAACATTTGCAAAACAGTAAACCTGAATACATGCGTGTCGTACTCAATAGTTATATAACATACCACCAAAAACGATGGGATTCCATCAGTAGCGATATGTTGGCTGCCTTCGTGGCCGAAGTAGCCCCGACCTTAGAGACTTCGAGTTTAAAGGAAGAAATAGGTCAATTTTTACAAAAAATAACCAAGGTCAACTTACCTGCAGATAAGTACGCATGGTTTTCCTGGGTAACATCGGTACATGAACATGACATCGCCAACTTAGGACAAGAGCAATTACGCGATTTATTTTTTAGCTCGGAAGTGAAAAACGCCAAAAAGTTTCCCATCGCTCAAAAACTAAAAATATATCCCAAAAATATACCTCTTTTTTTAGGAAAAGTACTGCAAAATAATGGACAACTCCACTACATTTTTTCTCAAATCAAAGAGCGCTACTATCACCATTTCGTCACGTTTATTCATCTTCACCATACCAACTCGCGCTACTTGGTAGATTTTCTTTTGGCAAAAAATACAACTTTTAGTAATGACTTCCTCATGGAAAATATGGATTCTCTAGCAGAAGAAGAGCGCAATGTACTACTGAAACAAATACAGGAAAATCCCGATAAATCGAGTTATGAAGTCACCATTTTTGGCGACGGCAAACAAATACAAATTCTCAAAAGTACCAACAATTTATCGAATACAGAGGTGGTAAAGCCTGCGCCCCAAGTTGAAGTAACCCCCAACAAACAAAACGACATTGTACGCAACAAACAAAACGACATTGTACGCAACAAACAAAACGACAAAACAGCAAAAAAGACTGTTGTCGCGACACAACTTCCACCACAACAACTCGTGACATTGACCTCGCAAACCCAAAAAGGAACAGTTAAAGTTCCCATGGTTTATCACTTAAAAGCTCATGCATCTACCGATGTTGCCCAAGTCAAAATTACAGTAGTCATTCCCAAAACAGTGACATATCTGCGTAGCGAACCATTCCCAGAAGTCAACGGACAAAGTTTAACATGGCGATACGATGTTATTCCTCAAGGAGAAAATAAAAATATTCGCGTATGGCTCATGCCAACCGCCGGCGGAAAACAATCGTTTTTTTCTTTTGTCAAAGCCACTCCAGCAAATCGTAGTAGCGTCATCATTGGCGAGCCCCAGCTACAAGCAACCATCAGTGGCCCAAAACATCAAAATATTGCCTCACCTTTTAGCTATCAACTACGTGTAAAAAACACCGGAAACGGTGAAGCACATGAAGTGGTTGCCTCTTTCGCATTGCCTGATGGCTTTTCACACGAAAGTGCAGAACAAAATTTAGTTTTTCCCATAGGTGTTATCAAAGCCGGTGAAGAAAAAATAATTAATACCAAAGTTATCGCCACAATGCCTGGCGAACAATGTTGCGAAATCAACATAAATAGCGCAAACCACCCACTAGTGACCAAAAAGTTTTGCTGCAAAATTGCTAAAAAAGATTTCCGTATTGCCATAGAAAATGAGTCACGCTGTTCTATTGAAGGGCAAGCTCTCATCAACGTAACCGTCTCCAACACAGGAAACAAAGATTTAGAAGACATAAAACTCCACGCGAATTTTTTACCACAGAACAAAATCATCTCGCATGATATTTCCCAAGCGACAGTAAAAGAAAACTCTATTGTCGGAGTACAAGACATTATTCCGGTGGGAGAACAAGCGACGTTTAGCATTCTCATTGCCTCCTCAAAAATTGGCGAACAATGTTTTAGCGTAGAAGCAGTGCACCAACAAAAGAAGCATCAAGCCAAAGGTTGTATTACTTGGCAACAAGCACCGAAACTAAAGATCATTCACCGTGGTCCACAACAGGTAACACGGAACGAGAAATTTACTTGTGAAATTATCGTTCAAAATATCGGAGAGGTAGACGCAAAAGATATCGTTGTGGCCATCATTGCCCCACAACTACAATGTGATCAAATGTTATTTACGATAGATAATCTAAAAGTAAAAGACGAGAAACGTTTTGAGATTGATACAAAAGCCTTGCAAATAGGCGATGTAAAAAGCGTTGCTCATGTGGAATGCAAAGGTATGAATGCCAATGAAGATTGTGTAGTATTTTTTGTCGTCGAGTAGCCATTGAGTAGAGATCACCGCAGTGATCTCTACTTTAAAACATAAAGGTTACCATCGGTACTCGCACAAAATAAAGTCCCGTCTTTTATCACTGGTTCACAAAGATTTCCCTCCGTTTGTAATTTCCACAACAATTTTGGTTCTTTGTCTCCTTGCTTTTTCAATGCGTATATACATTTCAATGCCGCCACATAAATGTTATTATCAGTAATGATCGGCGAAGTCATTACATATTCGCGTTTTTTTGACAAAGACTCTTTTACCAATCGATACGTCCACAACGGAGCGTCCTTGTTATTTAGATCAAATGCTTGTAATAAACCATGTGTGGAAACACTCATGTACTGTATTGAATCATCTATCGCCAAACGCGCATTCAATCTTATACGCTTACCTCTAAGTAAAAACCATTCCCTCACAGGATACAGTTTCGCCAACTCTCTCTCATTAAGATGTAACTTCTTTCTCTTTACCGACTGAAGTGTCGTATCAATAACAAAAACGCTGCCTTCAAAACTCGCAATGTATATTTTATCGCCCTGTAATGCCGGCGAAGACCACCAGATTTTAGGTAGTGAAAAACTCTCTACCTCTTTTCCCGATAGCATATCTAAACCGTGTAGAGTTGTTTGACTATCTCCTTCGCCAAAATATACAATATTGCGTTTTACACATACCGTCGCCAAGGTTTTTATTTTCGAGTACTTTTTCAACCACAAAAGTTTACAACTATCAATATCCAGTGCATGAAAATATTTATCACAAGAAAAAAAGACAATGCCATTTACCGCAACAGGAAAACGAACAATGTAAGGAGGACCGTCAACAGGCTCTCCTTTCACAGTATAAACCCATTTAGTCTTACCGCTTTGAGCATCTAAACAGTGCAGTGAATTATCAACACTAACAAAGAGAAGACCTTCGTACCAAGTCACAGTGTAATTGTAGTCATTTTTGCGCAGCAAGGGAACTTCCCAAATTACTTTACCTTGTTCAAATTGAACAGCACGAAACGATGTCTTATTCCCATAGTAAACAACGTCATCCACTACAGTGGGCGTACAACGGTATACTCCTTTATATTTTGTTATACTCAAAGGTTTAGAATCAACATCTTTGCTATCATACTTTCCGCTGCGTCTAAAGTCACCGCGAAAAATTTCATATCTTTTTTGCGGCTGTTTGTGGTGAATCCGCCATTTTTTCTCTTGTATCTCGTCACAACAATCGAGTATTTTAACCGAAAATTCATTTACACCAAAATCCACAGTTGACTTTAGCGATAAAATATTGTCCTGTAAATCCGCACGACTACCCATAGGAAATTTGTTACCTACAGGTAAAAATAAATCATCGTTTTCGACCCTTAACTCCAATTGAAAAGAACCATGAGCACTAGGAGATTTTTTTGTATAAATATTTTTTTTATGTCATTTGTGACTCTGCAAGAAAAACTTATGCTATAGTGATTAGGTGAATAATTCTCATAAGGAGAAGATATCACTTGTAAGATAGTTGGAGATTTTAAAAAGAAAATCGTGGCAACTGCCACAACGCAAAGAGTAATAGCGAAACCAACGTTTTTTAGTATCTTCGCTATATGTGATCTCTTGGCGTTAATAGGTTTGCCTTGTTGGAAAAGCACTAAATCATTCACAAGTTCTTTTGTACTCTGATAACGATTTTTCTTTTTCTTTTCTAAGCATTTCAAACAAATAAACTCTAAGTCTCGTGGAACACGTTGCTTAATTTTACTCGGTTTTTCTGGACTCTCATTGAGTATTTGAAATAGAATATTTAACGAACTTCCCGTAAAAAGTTTCTTTTCCGTAAGAAGTTCATAAAGAATTGCTCCCAAAGCATAAATATCACTACGGTGGTCCACTTCATCAATATTTCCCTGCGCTTGTTCTGGCGGCATGTAATGTACACTTCCGATGATCGACCCAGTTTTCGACAACTGACTTTTGGAATCGGCTACTTTTGCTAAACCAAAGTCCATGATTTTTGGTTCACCACTACTATCGATCATTATATTTGCCAGTTTTAGATCGCGATGTACAATTCCCAGTTCATGAATGTAAGCAATGGCTTTAATGACCTTGATCATGAGGTTCGTAATTGCTCTCACCGTCATTTTATTGCTTTTGACAAACTCCGACAACGCGACGCCGTCGATAAGTTCCATTACGATACATGGACTTTTGGGATCGTCTATTCTATCGTAAACATTTACGACATTGGGGTGGTTCATCGTTGCCATCAATCGCGTTTCACGCTGCAATCTTTTGACGTCTTTTTTACTGATAGTTCCCAGCAAAAACTTTAAAGCCACTTCACGTTGTAATTTTTTATCGTAGGCGTGATATACCGCCCCCATTCCTCCTTCACCAAGTTTTTTAATTATCTGATAACGTCCGTTGTATATAGATGTATTTTGCATAATAGATCCCTGGTTCGCTGGCAATTGTGATGAATATTCTGCTAATTTTTTTCAAAAACAGGCTTGTTACGCTTTACGTCCCCACATATTTGCCATAAGTAAACAACTCCATTTTCCACAAACGTAAAGTCCAGGCCGATGACTAAGCTCATGACCGTGAATAGACGATCCCAGATACAGAGATGGCACATTATCTTCTTCGGCGGCACTGATACGCAATACGGTTAAGTCGCGCTTTTCCACAGATTTACCAATCGAAACGCGACGAACGAGTTTGGGGTATTTTTTCTGTAAATATTCGATCGTTGCCACCACATATTGGTATTCCTCTTCCGAGGTGTACGTGAAACCTAGGAGAACAACAATAATCAGTATGTATTTATTCATTTTTTCATCACTTAAAATGTAAACTTTCGCAACAACCAATCGGAGAACCCGGAGGCATTTTTAATTCCGTCGTGGCTTTTACGGTCATAGATTTCATACGTTGTATACTGTAGTACACTACTGACAGAGGTATGTTGAGATTTTCCACCTCATCCTCAAGAAAAATAGACAATTCTTTTAACTTATATCCAGCAATTGCCTGTACTTGAGGATGTACATTGTCATTTTTTGCTAGGCGAATGAGAGCCGTCAAGGTCGTATCGTTGATTATTTCATGAATACGCGCTTCATAACGGTCTTTTGGCAAGGGTCTATACCATGTTTTCAGCAAAATGCTATCGATCACCATCTCCAAAGATGGTAGCGACGGGTTGCGCGCGTGAAACTCCACCAAGCGCGATGCGCGCTGTGGATTCAATAATAAACTTAAAGTAAAATTAGCGGCGACTTGTGCCGCAGAAAGTGGATCAAACGTAACGCCTGTACGTCGCGGTAACAACTCTCTTGTTTGTGGTAATTCTTCCGGACGTGGAGGAATCAGTTTTACAATTTTTTCCGAAATCGCTAAGTGATCGACATGCAGTGTTTTTAGTAGCATATCCAATGCGCGTTTCTGTTGAAAGCTGCTAATAAACTTTGTCACCAACTGCCCATCACCGCGCGCGGCATAGGTATAATTCAAACCTCCGATCAGTTTGGCCGCTGCTTCGGTTTGATAACGATGAAAGAAATAAATCGGTACCAACACGTCGTGCAATTTTGCCCAAGGTGTTCCTGGAGGAATGCTATTTTCCCCAAATCTTTTGAGCGCCAGACGACGAACTTCCAGCACATGTTCCAATTCATTGACCGCTGACCTACCATTGTCCCATAAATGCGCATATGGGTGAGCACTTCCTGCGGGGCGTGCATCACTGTCAGAGATAAACGAAAACTCTTGCGCTTGCTTCAGAATCTTTTGCAACGCGCGTTGTTCGTCTTTGACGAAAGTTTGGTAACCAAATTGAATGGCGACCTTGTCCCATTCACCTATACCAACAGCATAGGCGTCGCTTAAATCGAAACTGCTGTCCTCGTTGATTTTGACCTTGGGGTGTGGATAGTCCATTACCGAAGCACGCTCGTTGACACTTGCCGCAAAGTTGTGGCGCAAACCTAAAGTATGTCCCACTTCATGAGCAGCAAGTTGTCGTAATCTTGCCAATGCAAGTTTCAACATCGGATTGTCTTTTTCAACTTTACCTACATAAGGCGAAAGTAGCCCTTCGCTAATTAAATAATCCTGTCGTATCCGCAACGAACCGAGAACAACATGAGCTTTAATAATTTCACCGGTACGCGGATCAACAACTGCTGGCCCGTATGACCAGCCACGCGTAGAACGATGAATCCACTGAATAACATTGTAACGAATGTCTTGAGGATCGACATTTTTCGGCAGAATCTTTACTTGAAAAGCGTCTTTATAACCTGCCGCGGTAAACGCTTCATTCCACCAACTTGCTCCCTCGATAATCGCCGATTTAATGGGTTCGGGGATACCATTATCTACATAGTAGGTGATGGCTTTCACTGGCTCGCTTATTTTCTTTTGTGGAAACTTCTTTTGCAAGCGATGTCGACGGATAAGTCGCGTACTCATATCCTGGTGTGGTTTGGCGCTATAATTGGCAAAATTCACGGTAAAAAAACCTCCGCGTGGATCGCTATGGCGAACGCGATACTTATTGTCAGGCAACTGCACAAAAGAGTGATGTTGCCTTACTGTAATCGCAGTAGGCGTAGGAGTTACAGAGCGTACCCAGTTGCCCGGTGCTTTGCCCGCAAACGTCAACAACGCCTCTATTTCGGTATTTTGCGGAAAACTCTTACACCGCGGAACATATAACGCACTGCGATTTTTGTCCAACATATATTTACCTTGATTCGAACGCTGTAATGCTTCGATAACATTGTGAACATCGCGAAGAAAAAACTGGCTTGCGTTCACCAAAACCCGCGAATCTTCACGTGCAACAATATGAAAACCTGCAAGTACTGATTTAGCAAACGCTTCCTCTACGGAACGGCGCTCTTGAATGTTTTCGGTAATAGCGCGATATTTCAAATTGGGTTCGATGAGCAACACTTTCCCACCTACTTTGGAAAAGTATACCACGCGATTATCCCCTAGTTGTCCACGATCCAAACCAATGTCATTGGAACCAACTCCGGTGGTTAAATAATTCACATACAGAAATTGTTGTTGAAAATTCTCAATTTCCAAAAACAATTGCCCGCGGTCTTCCTCCCAATAAAAAGTAAAAAACCCCTGGTGTTTTTTCATATTTTTTGTGTAGGAGGTAATCGTTTGCGCAACGAGACTACACATACATACCAGCAGCACGCACAATAAATTTTTCATCTGTTTTCCCCAAAGTATAAAATAGAATAGCGCCATATACCATAGTATAGACAATTAGTACACGGTAAAAATTCATAAAATAGTTGTCAAGAAAATTACCGTTATTTTGTACGTTGGCGTGTTATAATTTGAGCGACAACACTTTGTAAAATCTATGGGAGAAAAGCTTTGAAGTACGAGCAGTTATCGGCAACTGAAAAATTTATTCTGCAAATCGCCACTTTATGTGGTGGCGAACCGTACGAAATAGAAAATATCGTACACAGATTTGGTAACTTTAACGGAGAAACACTTACCTCGCGGGAAATTTCAGAAATTGTACACAATCGTCTGCGCTACTTTTACCGCAGTTATCAATTTAACCGCGTCGATTACTGGAGTGATGTGATCAATGATTTATTGCAGCAACCATATTTTGAGCATCTTTTACAAGTCACTTACGAACAAATAAATGAAAATTTTACGCGTTTTTCCCTGGGGGGACCCGAGCTTTTGGAAATTGCTATTCTCAAAAAAGATGAAAATCTCTACATCTCCACGGCGCAAAAAATACAACAAAGCATGCCAAATTTTCTAACCCAAAGTCAAATAACGCTTACATCTTGTCGCAACTTACCCATGGCATGGCAGCAAAAACTCCCCACAAAAATATTATGCTATTATCTTCACGATGTTCTATCGAAGTATATTGTAGAATTGAAAGCACTTCCCGATGATCTACAACAAATGGTGCAACAAAACTTGTATTCTTGCTCAGAAAGTCATGTGGTGCGTAAACAATGGGCAAATATGTGTTTCTTACAAGGAAAAATCTCACAAGCCTTAGAAATTTCACAATGTGATTTCGCAGATGGTTTGCCGTACGCTTCCATGCTACGTGGTATGGATCGATTCTTACGCAAGGACGCAGATGCGGCGTGGAAAATATTCGATAAAGGTATCAAGCAATACCACCGTATCAGTAAAAAGGATTGTTTTGAAGATTTCTATGCGTTTTTTGCGTTGTTGTGTTTATTGTTTAGCAACGAAAAAAATCGCCAAGGTCGTTTGCAAAAACTCTCGCAACAAGCCGAGGTCTGGGACACAGAATACACAAGCTTTTTTGTTATTTTATCGGCAATAGAAGATGCTATGGACAACGATTTTAGCAATGCCCAACGTCTCTGCGAAGAGTTTGTACAGCCGCAACAACAACCTATATTGCGTTTCTTTGCGATGATTGTCACTCAGTGGATCAAAAAATCTGCCCCCGTAGAGTGCCATCATATGCAAATCATTGCCTTTCACGAATATGCCATGCAAAATAGCTATACATGGGTGGCCGCCAACCTTTTCTTCGTTTTATATGGCGATGCCCGAGAGCAAATCTACGGTGATTGTGGTCAATATCTACTCGTCGATGCTGTACAGCTCGAAGAAAGATGGAAACGTTCTTTACAAATGATCACCGAATACTTGCAGGGCGAAACGCAAAAAGATACCAGGATTGCATGGTTTATAGAAATAAAAAAAAATCGCAATTGGCGTATAGAGGCACGAGAACAAACGTTACGCGCCAATGGTACATGGAACAAGGGGCGCAAGGCAAAATTCACATCGACTTCGGATGTGCCCACACAACAAGATCGAGAAATTTACGAAGAAGAACGCCGTGCAAGCTACGCATATTCGCGAAGCGCGCAATGGAAACCCGTGGTGGCAAAAATGGTCGGCCACCCTTACGTATTTTGGGGGAAAGAGCCGCACACCCAAGTAGAGGTTGTCGCCGAAACGCCACATATTGTTCTGGAGAAAACGTCGACGAACTACAAATTTCTATTTCCGTATAATTTAGCGCAAGACAATATCATATGCCTGTGTGAAGAAAACAAAATACGCGTAATCACACTCAGTGAACGTCAGGGTGAAATACTGCGTATGATGGGACAACAACTCATTTTACCAAATACCGCGAAGGAACAAATACAAAACGTCACCAAACTCATTGCCAAAGAAATGGATATTCTCTCACCAAACACTGACATGGGAAATATCGAATTTGTCGAAGTTCCTACAAAAGTTTATGCGCGATTCGATAAAATACTGAATAAAGATTTTCGCGCCGACTTAATCGTTAAACCATTTGGCGAGGAACAAGTATTTCCTCCTGGTGAAGGCACACAGACATTTTTTGACGCCGCAACGAAAAGGTATCTATCGCGCAACGTCAAAAGTGAAAAGCATGACGCACAAAAAATTGTAGAAAGTGTCTCTTTACCTGCCGACAATTATTCGTGGGAGCTAGACACCGCGGAGTGTTTACAATTACTACTCAAATGGAAAGATACAATCCCCATCGAATGGATCCATGGTAAAAAACCGAACATCAGCAGCTTGGGAAGTGTAAGTTTAAAAGTCGTGCAGAAAAAAGATTGGTTTGAATTGGACAGTCAAATTCACATTGATGACAAGCGCGTATGGGATATCAAAAAGTTCCTAAAATTTCTCGACAATAACAACTACATCCAACTTAGTGACGACCACTTTGCCATCGTCACTAACGAACTCCGTCAAAAATTAGAAGAACTATCGTTGTGTATGGATAAAAAGCGTATACACAAAGCTCTAGCACCTCATGTGGGCAACATACTCTCCGGTTTTGATGAAGTGGAATATAACATTGAATGGCAAAAACACGTGCAAAAAATCAACAAAATACGTAGCCAACAAGTAAATATCCCCCAAGATTTCAATGCCACACTACGCCCCTACCAAAAACAAGGATTTATCTGGCTTTCGCAACTCTTAGAATGGGGCGTTGGAGCGTGTCTTGCCGATGACATGGGTCTTGGAAAAACCATCCAAACCTTAGCTTTGCTTTTGAAAAATAAAAACAAAGGAGCTTCTCTGGTTGTGGCACCGACATCGGTGTGCATAAATTGGGCCATCGAATGCAATAAGTTTACCCCCTCCTTAACCCCTTACGTCTTTAATAGCCAATCGCCAAATGCTTTACTTAAACGTCTAAAAAACGGAGATTTACTCATCACCAGTTACGGTATTTTGCAAAATCGCGCAGATGTGTTTAGCAAAAAGAAGTGGAATATTGTTATTTTAGACGAGGCGCAATCGATAAAGAATATCTATGCAAAAAGAACTCAGGCGGCACTGAAACTACAAAGTAAATTCCGTATGATTACCACAGGAACACCAGTAGAAAACAGCTTGCACGAACTATGGACCTTGTTCCACTTCATCAATCCAGGGCTTTTAGGCTCCCTACAGACATTTAAAAATAAATTCATTGTTCCCATAGAACTCCACAAATGTGAAAATGCCACACAACGTTTAAAGAACATGGTTGCGCCCTTCATTTTGCGGAGGACAAAAAACCAAGTACTCAAAGACTTGCCAGAAAAAATCGAAAAAGTAATGTATATTGACATGAGTCACGAGGAAAACAATTTTTACGAAGCCCTGCGCCAAAAATCAATAGAACGGTTCACCAAGAGCAAAAGTCAACGAGAAGAAGGACAAAAACACATTGAGATTTTAGCGGAAATTATGCGTCTGCGCCGCGCGTGCTGTCATCCACAACTAGTGCACCCCAATAGCCAAATCGTTAGCTCCAAATTACAAGTGTTTGGCGAAATCCTCGATGAAATTATGCAAGGCAAGGATAAAGTTTTGGTTTTTAGTCAATTCGTCGATTACTTAAAAATGGCAGAAAAAATCGTAAAAGATAAAAACATTCTCTACCAATATCTCGATGGTAGTACCACACAAAAACAGCGACAAAAACGCATTGATCTTTTTCAAAATGGCGAATCACAAGTCTTTTTAATCAGCCTGAAAGCAGGAGGTGTAGGGCTGAATCTGACCGAGGCGAATTTTGTTATTCACTTAGACCCATGGTGGAATCCCGCGGCAGAAGACCAAGCCACAGACCGCGCACATCGCATCGGACAAAAAAAAGTCGTTACCGTATACCGCTTGGTGACAAACCACACCATTGAACAAAAAATTATTGGTCTTCATGAAAACAAGCGCGACCTCGCTTCAAAAATTCTTGACGGTACTAACAAACCAAGTAAACTAGATGCCAAAATGTTGTTGCAGTTACTGACAGAGTAAATGATAAACAAGGAATTACAAGATTGTCAAAGCCAATACCACCGATCACACTACTGTTTCGCAACACCGCGATGTGGAAATACTTCCGCGATTACATTGCACCTCAATTACGAGCACGCGAATCCATTTATATCTGGCATACCGCGTGTTCAACAGGAGAAGAAGTATACTCAATGGCAACATTGTTATACGAAGAAGACCTATCCCCTAAATCTCAACTATACGCAACTGATGTTGCCCACGAGCGTATTGATACAGCACAAAACAATGTTTTTTCACAAAACATTTGGCAAGAGTCACAGCAAAATTATGTACAAAGTGGCGGAAAGAAAACTCTCGAAGTTTTTTGCCATCAAACGCCTAGCGGTTTTTCTTTCCGCGAAAACTTACGAAAAATGATTGCATTTCGGCATCACGATTTCACCAATGACTCATCGCCGGGAGAATTTCAAGTCATTTTTTGCCGCAATGCCATTTGTTACTATGGATTAACCAAACGTCGTGATATATTTACTCTTCTACACCAAAGTTTACAAAAAAATGGTTACTTGGTATTGGGGAGTAAAGAAAACCTCATAGGTAGTCCTTTTATAGATTGCTACACACAACTAAATGATATGCCCATTTACCAGAAAATTTCTTCTTAGGTGAATCATATGACAAATAACGTTCTCGTCACTGCAAAGAAAATCAACCACATATATGGCAAGCGTCAGGCACTCCACGAAATTGATTTCGATATCTTCTCGGGAGAAATACTGGCTCTTGTGGGAGCAAATGGTGCGGGAAAAAGTACCTTGCTCAAAATTCTTGCGGGGTTTTTACGTCCTACTGCGGGAAAGATGGAGGTTTTTGGTTATGAGCCTTACATAAAACGCGAAAAAGTAATGCGCAAGGTACGCTTTGCCTTTGCGCCACCGCCTCTTTATGATAATCTTACCGCCTGGGAAAACATGGAATTTTTAGTGCGTTTGGGTTTACCCAAAAAAGAATATCCGCAACAACAGGAAATTGAACGTGTTCTCAGTCTCGTCGGCCTCAAAGAGAGAGTTCACGACCGCGTCGCAGGATTCTCTTTTGGTATGCGCCAACGCCTCATCTTAGCACAAGCCTTATTACCAATGCCCGAACTTTTGGTGCTAGATGAACCGACAGATGGACTTGACCCACTCGCCATTCGTGAACTAAGGGTTTTACTATGCAAACTCCGCGACGAACACCAAGTCACGATACTACTTTCCAGTCACTTGTTGTCCGAAATTGAGAAAATTGCCGACCGCGTTCTTTTTATCCACGAAGGTAAGAAGATCTTCTATGGCAATATCAAAGACCTTATCAAAACCAAATCTACACTCCAGGTGAAAATACACGGTGACATCACCATGATTCCGCAAATTTTTCCTCATGCAAAAATCGAAAGTAACCATACTTTTCAATTGCAAGCCAATACAATGGAACTCGAAGAAATGCGCGATACATTACAGCATCACGACATAAAATTATGTGAATTTTACCACCACAAAGTATCTTTGGAAGATGCTTTTCTCGAAGAGTTACAGAATAAAGAGAAACAAAATGATTTATAAATTTGAATACCACAAATTACAGCGTTCGCACCGTCCGTCTTATTCTATACTGTCCATTGTTTTGTATTTATTCTTTATTTTGTTTGGCTTTTATACATATGCACAAACAGAAACGGGTGGACAAGTTACTTTTCGCTACACCTTTGAAAACCGCAGCTATTTCAATGGACTCACCTTCGCCTTATATGCCTTTTATTTTGCGGTAATGATGGTTTTACCTATCTTTGCAGCAACAGAAGGCGGAGCGCAAATTGCCGGAGAAACGAGTAAACGCACACTATACCTCATGCTCGCCCGCCCATTGTCACGTTCACGCATATTCTTCAGTAAATTACTCGTTTCTTTTTTGTACTTGTTTATTCTCGTAGGATTTCTGTTGTCATTTGCTCTTACGATCGGGCTAATTCTTGTTGGTTGGGGAACACTCAATTTATATCCAGGTGTTTTACAAATGACACATGTACACCAAAGTCTGACACAAAACCAAGCTCTCATAGCATTTACGTATGCGTGGATACTCGCCACAATATCTCTTAGCGCTCCTTTGGCGATGAGTTTTTACCTCTCCACATGGATACGAAATCCCCTAAATGCCGTATCGACTTCTATCGCCATTTATCTCATTTTATACGTGATGAGCGAAATTCACTTTTTTGCCAAATTGCGCCCGTATTTTTTTACTTCATATATGGGTTTTTGGCGCGAAGTATTTCGCGAAAACATTTTGTGGGATCGCGTCTTTGAAGATGCGTCGTGCATCCTGATGTTTACCTTTGCGTTTCTTGCCTTAGCGCACCGTCAGTTTCGTTTACGGGAGGAAATATGAAAGCGGAAATCATCTTGTGGCTACTCGCCATCACCATGGGGATTTATTCCTACACCAGTCGCGAAGTCATCAACAAAAATTATCAATTTTCTAAAACACACAAGCAAGACTTACGTATTATTACATGGAATGTAGGAGGGAGTACGGGAAAAACGGGCAACGCTCTACGTTACCGATCTGTACCGCGCGTTGTAAATGCCATGAAAAATTTACAAGCGGACATTGTGGTACTGCAGGAACTAGATAGCATTTACCAAGCGCGCAACATTTCTCACCAATTAAATGGTTGGCGATTTATCATTACCAAGGGAAGCAACCGCCATAGCGCCATTTTTTATAAGGGTGGCTATATCATACGGTCAAAATCTATTGCCGCTGATCCACGACATTTTTTGATATGTGACTATCACTTCAAAACAAATGTCATGTCAATTGTTGCCCTACATGCGAGCGCCTACTCTGCCAAAAAAAGAAATACCGTCATTGGACTATCCGTAGATTTATTACACAGCAAACCCACAAAATATAAAATTTTGGCGGGTGACTTAAATATTGACATCGATTTAGATAAACGCCGCGATTTGTTTTCCGATAGCGAACAACTCGATGTAGAAAGCTACAACTACATCGCCAAATCTCTAAAGGACACCACCATCATGAAAGGAAGTACCGCAGAGCCAGATCGGCGTCTAGATTACATCTTTGCTTCGGGATTTACCATAAAACGCGGTGGACCAATATTAAACGTAAAGACAACAGATATGGATCATCATCCTGTTGTTGTTGATTTAGATTTTAAGTAAAGGACAAAACCATGGTAAAATACATAGTGACTCTTCACAAAACAACTTATGATCATATACAATCGAACTTAGCAAATCTCATCGCCAAACCGGGAGCCTATTTAAAAGAAAAACTACAAGGCAAAGACACACACGCAATCACTGCCAATGAATTTATTGAATTGCTTATGCAAACCAAAATACCACAAATTTTCGCTGAAAGCTCTGTCAGAGGTGATGGCAAGGATTGGACGCTAAGCGAGTTAAAAATACTTGGAGATATTAGCATTTGCATGCCGGTAGAAATTTACGATGACGGAAAGCATGTACGTCCTAAAATATACGACACACCATTTGCAGGTCACTTACTTTTTACTCCCGGAGCACTAGTGCGTTGTGGATACCGCAATACGCCCGCCGACTGGGACGAGGTCGTTGACAAAAACCAAATTGATAGCACCGCGTACGCCAAACTTTATGAACGCAGACTACTTCCCGTACTACAATACGCCAATGACACTGCCAAAAGCAACGGTAAAAAAGCGTTTATCACCATTCCCGGGCTTGGTTGCGGTCAATTTGCCGGAATCTTTCACGGTACATTGGGAGCACAATTAAAACAGGCTTTGGAAAGGATACTACGCGAGCACGGACAACGATTCACAAGCATAAAAGCGGTGTACTACGACCCATATCGCGAGTGCAGCAATGAACGTCATGAAATCAACGGCATCTCATACTTTGTCCGTCCTCTAACCCAAGGAAACGAAAACAAACCGCAATTATGTCCACCAGTTCACTACGAGGAACAAGGCGACGACTTTAGCGATTGCGTGTTATTTAGTACCGTCGCCTGGGACCACGTTTCATGGCCAGGGAATGATTTTTATGTAGGGGCGAGATCAACAGACGATGGTGTAAAAGCCGCAGCGACAAACGCCATAACAGTAATGACCGAAATTCAAGGCGCGTATGATATCCAACAAACACAATACAACCCCCCACAACCATACAGCAACTGGGACGATGTCGTCACACAAAATAAATTGCAAATCACCGTAACGCAAAATCTAGTTGTATTTGAATAAGTATGCGACAGCATAAAATAGCACAAATGGCTGGAAGTAAGACGTGTTATGCCTCTCCCGTGGGAGAGGCATGAGAATTAAGGCTTTTAGCAAAGCTAAAACCTTAAATTCGATGGTGAGGGCACCAATCTGAAAACGAATCTCTTTTCTTAACAAAAACTAAATCCGCGATGGTGAGGGCACCAATCTGAAAACGAATCTCTTTTCTTAGCAAAACCTAAATCAACAATGGTACGATTAATCTTCCCGCCGTTCCCTCACAACCATAGGAATACCACCTTTAGGAAAAAAAGTTACTCCACGGCGTACCGCTGATACTGGTTTATCGCTACACAACTCCAGTTGATAGTTCTGCAATAAATGTGCGATGACTATTTTCATTTCGTATAGCGCGAAGTGCATGCCCAAACAACGCCGTGCACCACCGCCAAAGGGAACAAACTCATATGCATCGTATTTGCGTTCGAGAAAGCGTTGTGGATAGAAAACTTCAGGATTGGGATATACATCGGGATTGCGGTGTGTGAGGTAGATGCTCAAAATGGCGGCAGTCCCTTCCGGCAACTCATGTCCAGCAACAGATACCGGGCGTTGTAACAGGCGGCCTACAGCGGGTACAATCGGATACAAACGCAACGTTTCACGACACACTGCATCTAGAAATGGCAATTTTGCAATATCTTCTATGGAAGTATGACCGCGCAATTCATCACACAATTGTGGCAAAACCTCCGGTGTATGGTGAATCCAATACAAACACCATGTCATCGACGCGGCTGTGGTTTCATGCCCAGCGAGCAGCAATGTCACTAGTTGATCGCGCAATTCCAAATCAGACAACGCATTGCCATCCTCATCGCGAATTGCAAGTAAACGCGATAGGATATCGTTTTGTTGCGAACTCTGTTTGCGCAAATTGATTTCTTCGTAGATCAGTTCGTCTACTAATTTGACGGTACGTAAATATTTTGCCCATGGTGCGAGAAAGCGTTTACGCAACTTGGGGATATATAAAAAAATAGCGTTTTTGCCGTTAAATATAGAGAGATACTCCAATAAAATGCGTTTGTATCTCTCAAAACGTTCGCCTTCGTGCAAATCAAAAACAGCGTGTAAAATAACTTCCATTGAGATGGTCTGCATCACATGCTGCATGGTAACTTCGGTACCTTTTCCCCATTTTCTGGTGTTTTTAACAGAAATGTCGCGAATAATTTCTCCATAATTGCGCATCGCATTTCCTGTAAAAGGTGGTGTCATAAAGCGGCGCATCGCTAAATGTTCATCGTCATCGAGAAGTAGTAACGACTTGCCACCCAATACAGGGCGCAGAGGCTCACTGATCGGTCCAGCAAATACATCCTTGTAGTTGGCGGTGAATAAATCACGGGCCGCCTCGGGTGTGTTGAAAAATACAAATTGTGTTTTAGAATTTATACGCATCGAGAATGGCGCACCGTATTTTTGAATACACTTGCCTAAAAGGCCATAAGAATTTTTGATAAGAGAAACCGCTTGCCACCACCATGGACTAGATGGGCCTGGAAAAAGTTTTTCACGCTTCATATTGCACCTGGACAAAAAGAATATACTTAATAGCCAAATTTACTATTAAGTATAACAGCTCTAAGATTTTTTACCTTAGAAAAATGTCGGTAGCAAATACATAAAGTGATCAAAAAATCCATACGCTCCACGCCAACTAACGAACTGGCTGAGAAGTAATATAATAGGGACAAGAATAAAGGACGCTACTTTGGCAACGCGTAGTAGCCAACGATTGATCGAATACCAATTTTTCTCTTCACCACTATTCGCGATGGCATACACTTTCGCCCACAGTAGCTTTGCCCATAGCACCAATACAAAAAACAAAAACGCCACTCCCGCAACATCCTTTACTTGCAAACGCGGAATTTTCGCGGCATAGGGAAATATAGTGAGAAAAATGGTGAAAAGTAAGACTAAACCGTAGGACAAAGGGGCTTTGCGTATATGCTTTTTGACAAAGGAAATGTCGAAAAAGCTCTTAATATTGCCGTGCATCGCGAAGTGTGCCGTTGACAAAGGTAGATGAATCGCTACCCAACCAAAGCTAAATACACCAAGTACTGTCATCAAAACGCAAAACGACATCTCATAGGTCAGACGTTCAAAGGAGAAAATCCACCCAAAGTACCAACCAATCGCGAGAAAAAAACTAGGGACCACCAACCACAAATACGCTCCCAAAAATGCCTTGGCTCCCAGCATCCACATATTCCCAAGATTTGCCAATTGTGATTTACACGATGTGTAGTACGCGGAAAATAAGTTGCGCATCCAATGCGACTGGGGATTTTGATTGCGCAAATGCTCTATTGCCGCAGAGATTTTGATCAAACAAATTCGCGATGCTCCACTACTGAGTGCTGCGCAGCCAACAATGGTATAGAAAACTGCGGCAACGAATAAAACAATTCCCACTAGAGGAGCAGTTTGCACCACAATAATACTTGGTAAAAATAACAACGCAATCATTGGTACATTACACAGTGCTTTTTGACCAGGTAGTGCTGTCATTATTTTGCCATCGTTATGAATCACATTGCGCATCGCAACAACCATATAACCAAGAGCGAGCATCGAAGTGACGATATTACGGCACAAAAAACCACCGATAGCTAGCACCATGATTAGAGAAAAAATGGACAAAATTTTTTCAACAATATTTGCCAAACTGATGGTTTTTTGCGGCGAAGTTTCGACCGTTAAAGCGGACGCTGCACTACTCATGAAATCACCCCTTCCATTACCTTACCGTGCACATATGGAGTTGCGACTCCCAGGAGTGCTCCCATAGTAGCGGTAGCGTCTATTTGCGGTAGAGACTGGTCAATACGTACCCCGCGAGGAATACCTGGCCCGGCAAAAAACGCAAATATTTCATGGCTACCTGGATCTTCGGTATCGTGGTGCTGATAAGGAATACGTCGCGAACCATGCATGTTGCGTCCATGGTCAGGAACCACGACAAGTGCTGTTTCATCACGCAATTCGTTGTTAGATTGTATCGTCTCCCAAATACGTCGCAATGCGGTATCCATACGTCGTACACCACGACGGTACAATTGTCCTGGTCCCCAGTGTACGTAGTCGGAGTCTTGCAGATGCACCTGCAAATAACGCGGCTTTAGTTCCCGCAGTGCGCGCACCGCCAACTCCGCGACAAGCTCGTCGCCAAGAGGCGGTCTCTCGCCGTGTTCTTTGTCAAGGCGATCGATGAGTTCTGTTGTTTTCGGATCAGAAGGAATTTCCGCGCGGTATAATTGTTGCAATAATTCTTTTTGTTTCTGTAAAAGTTTATTGCGATTACTTCCTGTAGCTTTTTGTAGGTTACGCTCCAAACGTCTAACCATAAGTGCCCATTCAGAAAGCAAAATTGGTGCGTGTGCCAACCCATAATCTTTGTGCTCAGAAAAGCCAAAAAACTCTGTAGACATGTTGTCGGAATTGTTAATCATAATACAATCTGTAGAAGTTGTTTTTAGTCCTTTGTGCACATATTCCGCAAAAGTAGGATATAAAGGTGTGTATTCCACATCAAATGGTTGTCCCTTGTAGTTGTCAAAACGTCCCGTCATGGTATACAATGATCCCTGGGCGTGCCCGGTAATGGATTCGCGATCAATCCATACATTGGAAAAAAGCGTACCTTCCTTCAATAAACCATGATAAAAGAACGGCGACTCCGTTTTAGGACTAATCGTTTCCTGGCGCCGTACTCCGCCACCATAGCGTACAAATACGACGCGTTTACAATAAGAAGTCTGTGGAATGGCAAGTTGTGTTTTCGGTATTTCAAATTTAGGTATTCCGGCAATTTCTTTCTTTTCGAGAACAATAGGGTCCGAGTCCGCCCCAAAAGCCTTGCGTCCCACAACAGGGATCGACAATGCGCACAAACTCAAAGCGGCATTTTTCATAAACTCTCTGCGATTCATACATAACTCCTTTTTGCGTAATTTGGTTAACTTGGCTATAAGTACTACATAGGTTTTTACAAAAAGGTTCTCTTTTTTTATTTTTTCTGGAACAGTCGGAAGCGATATATAAAATTGTCATTTGAACACCAACAACTATATGACACACTTTCATATTTACAATATTATAAATTACATAACTACGACGTTACGAGTTCTTTGTTCGTCGCTTAGTTAAACCAAAACATATAGGTAAAAAAATCACGGCCAAATACTTCCGTTAGGTCTCGCCAGCGTCTTTCATCACTTATGGAACCTTTCTCCACGTAGCGCACTACTCCCGAACCGTGTATCCACATAATCAAATCAAATTTTTGTGGTTGGGTAAATACCTTGCGTACGTTAATGCCATAGTCACGATTTATCCAGAAGGGCACTAATTTTTTTCCTTTGAGAATACTTTCTAGTTCGTTGAGGACCTCTAACCAGCCATCAATCATCTTCTGTTCCACTGGCATAAAACTTTGTTGCTGTGGATTGGGAACCCATTCAAAATGATCTGTATCCTTTTCACGGAGAATGCACTCCCATGACTTTCGCCCTTGGGCAATGAAGGTCTCCAAATGATACAACGATTTCAGCATACGCTGTGGCTCTTTTAGTTGAAAAGAAAAACCATGTATAAAAGCAATCGCGTCAATTAAATCGCGTGAAAAACCGTAATTGGCTTTATAGTGGCCAATCAATTTATGCTCGGAAACGACATCGGCAAAAAACAAGTGCCCGACCGCTTCAAATAATTCGCGATGGTCATACGCGAGAAATGCCTCGCCTGCGGCCATAAAAATATTACAGTATCCACGTAACCAATGCGCGTCGGCAATGTCAAAGTGAATAACAATGGCCGCTTGTTTTTGCATAGCATCTAGTTCATTCTGCGAAATATTTGGCCTTAGATTCATAAAAAAACGGAATAATGCTTGTGACAGATTGATCTCCAGTTGCATTGTTTCATCTTTTATTTTTTGTAGATTCATGTCTGCCAATTGTAGAGTATTTTTCCAATTCTCCACAATGTTGCGAAAATCTTTGTAGGAAATGGGCTGGGGATTTGGATTGGATTTCAGAGGTAGCATAAAATCTTGTTGAAATTCTCTTGCTAGGTAACGGTTACGCAAACCGTAACGATATAAATCATCAGAGAGATTAGAAAAAGCTCTAAAAAACTGTAGCGCAGCCAAACCTAAACGTGCGCGGTCATTTTCAGGATTTTCACTTAAAATATTTTCTAAGTGAACTTCACCTTGTTTATAGTTGCCTTCCGCTAAAAACTTTTGTACATCTTCTTTGGATTTTGCGTGTACCAAACAGATAACAAATATTGCGATCATTATGTTTTTCAATTTTCTATTCCTTAAAAGAAAATTTACAAGGTGCTACGATGGATAACACCTAACTATTTTCCGTAAATTGCAATGATTGAGGGTAGGTCAAACGATGCGCAAACCCCAAAGAGTTCAACAATTTTTTCTGAAACAAAATAGCACTTGTCCCCAAAGACCATATAGAAATAAGACGCCAGTCACTTGTGGACGACACAAACGTAAACCAACCAATGATAAAAATCCACGCCTTCATCATTGTCAACGGACCAAAAGATGCCACAGTGACAAAGCTGCGCAACTCAGAATTTGGTATTGCATACAACAAAAACGTGCATAGTACAATACTCGCATAGGTGACAAATAACTGTATCGGCATCATGCTAACAGCAAGAAACGACTCCCATAATATATCCGCATCCGTGGAATTCCACCATAACGTCCACGAATACACTGCGACAACTGCCAAAAGAACATGTCCCACAGCGATAGAATGAAGAATCGACTTATAATAGTATTTGCGTTTATAAATTAGCGGATTACGCCCCGCAGCATCGCATATTCCAATGAGAATAAAATTCAAAAAGCATAAGCTATAAATAATCATGATGTGTATCATAGATTTCCTACTTAATATCAGTATATTTCGCGGTGCGTTTTTCCAGTAAACGATAGAAGTATTTCACAGCTTCGATCCTTTCAAACAGTGAAGGACAACTGAAATATAATTCAAACATCGTTTTATCAATGGCCTCATGGAAACGTTGTTGTTTTTCGAGTTTTTTCACTTCGGCCAACAGTGACGAATATTTTTCTTTACTTTCTTTTTTCCATTTTAGTGAGTCTTTTACATACTCATCAAAAGATTGGTAATAAAAATAAAGCTTCGCATTTTTTTGTTCTGCCACCGCCTCTTTATATAGTTCCTCGTATCTGTTTTTTATTTGTTGTGCATATGGAGTACTTTGCATTTTCAGATACAATTCACCTATGCCATTCAACGCTCCTCTGTAACGTTTTTCTTTTATCCAAAAATTGTCATGGAGCATTTTATGCACAATTAAATCATCCAGCGTCTCAAACTTATCGTAACCAAATCGTTTTTTACTGCTTTCGTCCATCTTTTCCCAAAATTCATCGTAAATTTTGCGATATTCTTTCTTTTCCAAAAACTCCCAAAGATATGATTCTTCAAAAACTTTCTTATACTCACCATTGACAAAATGTTGCTGTGAATTTTCAATCGTTTTTTCAACAGTTAGGTCGCGAAAATATTCAAAATAAAACCTTGGTAAGTTGTGGTCTTCCACACATGTCCAACCTTTAAGTAGATGCTGATCAATCTTATTCTCAACAGAAAACACATAATTGCTGTATTTTATCTCTAACTGCTGAAGCAATGTAAGAGTATCTTTCACGTCAAAAGTTTTCATACGCGGCATAGACTCTCTTATATCACCCATCATTCTTTGTATCGATGTATTAAATTTTTTCTGCAACTCATCGACACTAGCTGCGCTACGAAAGGCAATATCTACGTGCGCGACATAATGATTCTCCACCAAAGGAGATAATGAAACATGAACGTAGTCCATCTTCTGAAAATCAATTTCTTCTTGGGGTATATAAATAAAATCTTTGGTGAACAGCAACGACAATAAATTTTTCCCGAACATTTTTTGCATTTTATCATACAAATCCTCATTGCATTGTTGCTTCTTGCCCTCCAGCATTTCAATGGTTTCTTTCACCTGCTCCGTAGGGCAAATCGCAACAACACCCGATTTGGTAATAATGGCCCCTTTTAGTGGCGCGTAATCACCTTCGCTGTAATAAACGTTCCAATCGTCACTTCGCCTTTCTTGTCGGCAATTTTGCAACATTACATGGCTAAACCAACGTGAATCTTCGCTAGTGATGCTTCCATAGAGAACTATCAAAAAACGCGATGCATCTAAGTCTTTCAGATTCTCGGAAAATGCAAAACCATAATCAAAGTCATTGACAAGTTCCCGCGACATCAAAAAGTTATTTCCTAACAACAAGCGCAAACACGAGTTTAGAACGAGATCATCTTTTTTTACATAAATAGCACACTGAGCCCAAATAGGCGGAGCGAGTAAGAAATGACGTGGGGATACTTCTCCCGTAACAAGTTCATTTTGCTCATTGTATATTATTTTATCCGTGAGATTTGCTTCGTGATCGTATATCGCAACGATAGATTGCTGATCGGCATATGAAATTTTATAGTATGTATAGAGGCGTTTATTTACAAAGTGTTTTATCTTGCCTATTTTTTTGTTGTCAGCAAATTTGACTTTGTAATATGTTCCATAATCCTCCGCATCTTCCTGATCAAATTCATCTCCAAAGTTCACCGCAAATTTTGGTTGAAGTTGTATTTCCAATTTCACGTAGTATTTATAATCATTTGCGTGTAGAAAACCTGCACACAACACACCTAAAAAAAACATCGTAAATCTCATAAGATTTTCCTTAACTGTTTTACAATTTTTTCCATAAATTTCGTGGATTAGGAAGTTTTTGAAGAAATGCTTCGCTGACGCACGGATCGATTCCAATGATAGCATGCATATTGCGAATGACAGGCAGAAGAGGTATCTTGCAACCATAGTGTATTAAGTTGTAGTTAGGCGCTCCTTGTCGTGCTGTTTGTGCTAAAACCTCAATATGATGTGCGCGACGTGCAGAAAGATATCCGTCATATCTAGCCAAAGCACTACGCATGCGCGCCATGTGGAATAACCACGAACCAATAGGAGCCAACCAACTTGGCTGGATATCAAAATGGAAAAATGCCAAAGGTTGGCGCTGTTGTTGCTTGTAGAAGAAATCTTGTAGATGCTGTGCGGCAAAATGGTGAATAACACCCGTGGACATAAAAACAGTGGCCGGTTCCTCCAATGCAAAAGCGTTGCCCACAATAAATTCGCAACTCAAGTTCTCTATGTCACGAATGGCTTTCGCATGGTGAATTAATGAATCGTTGTAGTCTACCCCAACAAGTTGAACATCACTATCCAAAACGTTATTCGCCGCCAACCAACGAATATTATAGCCCAAACCACAACCAACATCGACAATGCGGTAGGGTGGCGCTATTTTTTGTTCACGTAAGGTATCGATAAAAGTACGCAAAACAACAGATATTCGCTCCCCATGCAAAAATTCTTCCCATAGCCTTTGCATTTCACAATGAGCATTGAATAAAATTTTGTCAACAGCTTCATGATTGAGCACACCATCATTATGTGGAATTTTTTTGATGATATTTCGCGGCCAGAATCCGCTCACCTTTGCAAAAGCATCTTCGCGTTTTACCGGTTTTCGTTTTAAAGATCCAGGATCATAGTCAATAATAACATCAGATACTTCCAACACATGTTTATCCTTAAAAGTAGAAATATTACGCAGCATACTGTCGGCAAAATAACTATGTGGTTCGTGAGAAAATGATAGGTCTTAAGATGTGGGCATCAACTTCCCACACCTAAGTGGACAAACAACTACTCTATAATCTTGGTGATGTGTTGTGATAAGTTGGTGATAGAAGCTAGTAGACCTGACATCTTGCTCACCGAACCAAAACCATCTATCGACTTATCTATCTCAGAAAGTTGGTCTACTTTTTCGGTTAATTTTTCCGCTTCTTCCAGCTTTTCTTGTAACTCTTCCAAATCTTCGCGCATTTCATCCAGAGTATCGTCAATTTTTTTGACTTTGTCTTCTGTATCGTCGTGATCCATTTTATCAAAGGGTATACTTTTTCTTTTTTTCTCTACTGCCTCAATCTGTTCTTGTAGCTTTTCCGCTTTTATCTCAATTTCACCAAGACTGCTTCGATATGCGTCTGCTTTCTTCGAAAGACTTTTACGTGCCTTGCTTAGCTCGTCCTCTAATCTTTTCATTTTTCGATCGGACACACCTTTTTCTTTGGCCGCCTTTATCTTTTTTGCAATAGAATTGATCTGAATTAAAACAGCGTACACTTCTGTTGCATTTTTAAAAACATCGCTACCGGCATTTTTCATATTTCCTCCGAGAGATGCCGTTGACGATACCAAGGAGGCATATGCAGCAATATTTGTTCCCCCGCTGGAAAAAATAGCTGCCAGAGACGATGCGATAGCAACAACATTAGAGCTAATGCGAAAAGCCACCTTAAACCGATGCCTCTTATACATACTTTTATTTTTTTGTAAATTTTTCCATTCTTTCTCTAAGGCTCTTTTCACTGCTCTTTGGGCTAAACTGCGATTTTGTTCCCACTTGTCATTTGCTTCATCTTCCAGCTCCGAGACCTCTTTATAACTCAAACGACTAAGAAAGTTTACCTCATCGATTTCTTCATTAAACGCTAACATTTCGCGCTCGATACGATAACGCTCGCTGCGCAATTGCTTTTCACCCGCTTTTTGTAGTTTTTGTAAATCTTTTTTATCCATGCGTCGTGGCAAAGCCATAGAAACGGTAAGTTCGCCATCGGGCTCATGTAAGTATTTAGATTTGCGATCGCAAGTAATCAAATCAAATTTAAAATCATACTTTTGTGCATAGCTATTACTAACACAAATTAGTAAACAAAGTATTGCCAATAAACGTAGGTTTTTCGCCATTGTGCTTTCCTTTATAAGGTATGTTCTAGTTTCGTTTGTGATCTTTAGTCACCATTTTTCCATTATAGCAAGCATTCTTTGTTTTTTCTATAGCAGTAACCAAAGGTTAAAAGCTTATCGCAGAATGATAAAAAACAATTGTGTGTACTATCAGCAAATGCTAATATTCATGGACAAATAAAATAACGAACATCAATTGAAGTTTCTATTATTATGGAGTAACTATGTTAGTTAAATTAATTACTCGCTGGGCACAATTTTTCAATGACAAAACCCAAGCATTGTTTTTAGATATCACGCTACTTATCGCGCGTTTCTCTTTAGGTGGCTTCATGTTGTATGGACATGGCTGGGGAAAATTGATGAACTATGGAGAAAAGGCGAGTACCTTTCCTGATCCTTTAGGGGTGGGTAATTCTCTTAGCATGGCTTTGGCGATCTTTTCAGAAGTATTCTGTTCACTGGCAATTATGTTTGGAGTAGCCACGCGCTTAGCTGTTTTACAGCTAATCTTTACTATGGTTATTGCTGCTTTTGTCGTCCATAGTGGTGACCCATTTGCTGCCAAAGAAAAAGCATTGTTGTATCTTTTTGCATACCTTCCCATATTATTGCTCGGTCCAGGAAGATTATCGATTGATGGTGTCTTGGTAAAAAAGCTATCTAAGTAAACGAATATCAGAATTAGTCGCTGACTAATTCTGATATAGTCACAACGACGTTCAAAAGCTATTCAATCTTTTCGAACAAGTATTCAGATAATATATTGGATATTTTTTGGCACCCTGAATTATTAAAGTGACAGTCATCATAAAAGACACTTTTATTTTTCGGCAAGCTTTTCGCCAAATCCAAACAGTATACTTTTTTTTGATCACATATATCTAACATAACGTTATTATAATCGTCCATCATCTTTGCCAATATTTTAGGCGTGTATGAACCTCGTAGTGTACTTTGCCATAGCATCCCTTGTAAATCTAAAGACATATTTTCATGCCATAGAGTAGGCTGCGTCATAAAAATTAACTTTTTATTTTTTTCGCGACAAATTTGAATGATATCTAATAAATTCTTGCGATATCTTCGCAAAGCTAGATCAAAATCACCGTATATTTCTGTCAAAATTTTCGCATTTTTACGTTTTAAACGCCGATTTTCGATATAATAACCACCTAAATCTTGCGTTGCATAGTTTTGCCGATGTAGCGCCTGAAGTAAATTTACAAGGAAAAGTTTCTTGTAATACAAAACCGCATCACTTTCTTGTTTGGTGCTGCGCTCGTCATAATCGTCACGTAAAAAAGTAGCAAGATCATTAATACCGCACAAGATCACAATCCACTCAAAATTTTTGAGATGTACATAGTTTTTTAAAACTTGTTTGTGAGACACAGTAAACATGGCCGCTTTTCCCGCGTTACCAACATACACATTTTTATCCAATTTTTTACTCAACTCTTTTTGTAAAAGAGCCGTCCATGTTTTAGAGTCGGTAACGGGCAAACATTCTGTGGTACTACCACCAATACATAATATCGAAATATCAACATCACTAAAATTTCGAATCTCGGGACTCCTCAAGTGTAGACTGTTGGTCGTAAATTTTACCACATCATCGACACCGTTAATTTTTTTTGTAACCAACGCTTGCATAGATAAGTTTGGATTGTGTAAGGCAATACTGTGATATCGCAATAGCGGTGAATTTCCAAAAAACACCCTCAGAGAAATCTCTAACAAAATAAGACACACCAAAGTCATATATGTCACAACTAAAAATTTAATCGCATGTTTTTTCAACAAATAAGCAAAGATTCCTGCAGTAACAATATAAACGATCATTAGAAGCAACAACGCTTCATCTAACCTCTGCAAAGTATATCCCCAAGGAATGGAAATAAAAAACAGCAATACGTGTAGAAAAACCGGCAATAATAAAGCCATCAAATATTTTAGTTGTCGCGACATACAAAGAAATCCTAAAACAGTGACATCAAATTCCAAAAAACTCTTTTTCTATGTAAATATGCGGATAATTTTTTTCAAAAGAACGAAAATCGGCCTCATCTATATCTAAATAACTCAGATGCAATGTCTGTAGGTTCTTTAACTTCTTAATTGCATCGGGAATAGTGGTGAACCCATTACCAGAAATGTCTAACTCCACAAGACAATCAAGCATTGCAAAATCATTAGGTAAAATCTTCACCTTATTATGATACATCATCAACCGCGAAAGGCTCCGTAAATTACCGATTTCACACGGTAAAATATCAATATCATTACCAGAGATATTCAATTTGGTAAGATTTTGTAAATTTCCCAGCTCTGCAGGAAGAGAACGAATTTCGTTGTATGAAATATCTAAATAAGATAGATTTATCAAACTTCCAATTGATCTGGGGATTTCTTGTATCTTGTTTTCTCCCATACACAATGATAAAAGATTACACAGTTTTCCTAGTTCCGCTGGGATTTCGGTTAAAGCGTTTTCAAGTAGGTTTAATTCTTGTAAATTTCTTAAATTTCCCAGTTCTGCAGGGAGTATCTGTATTGCATTTGCAAAAAGATCTAAAACCAATAGTTCTTCTAGCTTGCCTATTTCTTTTGGAATATCAACTATTCTATTTTCACCCAGTCTTAAAATTTCCAGTTTATTCAAATGAACTATTTCACTTGGGATAACTTCAATAAGATTTCCCATTAGATTTAATTCCGTTATCGCATCCATCTCAAAAATCCACTGTGGAATATTTCGTAAATTTTTTCGCGATAAATCAACAATCACTTTGTTAGAGAAATTACAATTCTCAAAAGAACAATTTTCCAGCTCCCCCAAGACAACATCACATCGGAAACTACAATGATCAAACGAGCTATTTGCAACATTGTAGTTTTTTTGCTTTAGGTAAAAAACGCAACCTTTGTATTGAACATTATCTTCTACAGAAGATAACTTTTGGCTCTTAATAATTTGCTTGTTCATCCATCCATTCCATAAAATACTTACTTCGCAAAATCCACAAAAGTCTCGGAATAATTCATTTTATAAAAGGCATACTTTTTTATTTTGATTATATCAAAACATACAGCTGAAGATTCTAATTTTTTTATTTGGTAATAATTCAGAGGGAACAAGAAATTTCTTGATAAAAATGGTGTTGGACTCAAATCGGAGTCAAAATGGTGCTAGACTCCATGTCATTCAGTTAAAGTTCTGCAGACACCTTGGGTTTATGTGAAGTCAAAATCGGAAAACAAAGTGCACACTAAGCAGGTATACTATTGTGGATTCAAGCAAAACCGAAAACCAACAAAGTCGAAACAGTCGAAGGAGGCTTCTGTGTGACGACTTCCTGAACGCAAGCTCCCCAACGAATCGTTGTTCCAACTGCCACCGCGTAGGGCTCGTCCGGTGTAAACGATAGGTTCTGTAGAGTTTGTTTCACCATATATATATTCGTCATAGCGGTCGTTGCACCACTCGCTTACATTGCCATGCATCTCGTATAATCCCCAACTATTACAGGGCAACGACTTTACCTTCACTGTTCGATAGCCATCATAGTTTACCTGTTCTTCCGTTACACTCTCTCCAAAACTAAACGCTGTTGTTGTTCCTGCACGACATGCGTATTCCCACTGAGCCTCTGTGGGTAAACTCAGTTCTAACTGTGGTATTTCACCGCTCAATTTTTCCATAAATGAAATACAATCATCCCAACTTACAGACTCCACTGGCTGTTGTTTTCCTTTAAAATAACTAGGATTTTTCCCCATGACTGCCCGCCATAATTCTTGTGTACATGTGGTATCCGCCAGCCAAAAACCCCGGTCGAGTGTTACCTCGTGCTCTTCTGTTTCAGACAATCCCATCGTAAATGTTCCGGGCTCTATCCACCGCAATACTTGGCGTATTTTCTTAAACGTAAATGCCATCCACAACCCATACTCGTCTCTACCCCAATCGTTAAACCAGCCGCGAAATGAACAATTATCAAACTCTGTTCCGTTGAAATCCTCACCATCGATCACATCTTCCAAATAAAAACAACACCCTTTGTATATAGTATTTGCCTCTATCTTTTGTAACGACCTTCCTTTTACTATTTGCTTTTCCATCTCTCTTCCTTATCAAGTGCCGATATAACTTTCTTTTGAGTTTATTCGAACGGAAAACAGTGCCAGACTCAACGATTATTATCCTATTGCGGATTCAAGCAAAACCGAAAACCAACAAAGTCGAAACAGTCGAAGGGAGCTTCACCGTAGCGCACTCCAGAACGTAAGTCCTCCAACGAGTCGTCGTACCAACTGCCACCGCGTAAGGCTCTTTCAATATAAACGATAGGTTCTGTGTCGTCAGTTATACTGTCTCCAGTATATTCGTTATAGATGTCCCTGCACCACTCACTTACATTACCATGCATTTCGTATAACCCCCAACTATTACATGGCAACGATTTTACTTTCACTGGTCGATAACCATCATAATTTACCTGTTCTTCCGCTACACTCTCTCCAAAGCTAAACGCTGTTGTTGTTCCTGCACGACATGCGTATTCCCACTGAGCCTCTGTGGGTAAACTCAGCTCTAACTGTGGTATTTCACCGCTCAATTTTTCCATAAATGAAATACAATCATCCCAACTTACAGACTCCACCGGCTGTTGTTTTCCTTTAAAATAACTAGGATTTTTCCCCATGACTGCCCTCCATAATTCTTGTGTACATGTGGTATCCGCCAGCCAAAAACCACGGTCGAGTGTTACCTCGTGCTCTTCTGTTTCAGACAATCCCATCGTAAATGTTCCGGGATCTATCCACCGCAATACTTGGCGTATTTTCTTGAACGTAAATGCCATCCACAACCCATATTCGTCTCTCCCCCAATCGTTAAACCAACCACGGAATGAACAATTATCAAGCTCTGTTCCATTGAAATCCGCGCCATTGATCACATCTTCCAAATAAAAACTACACCCTTTGTATATGGTATTTGCTTCTATCTTTTGTAACGACTTTCCTTTTACTATTTGCTTTTCCATAATCTACCTTTCTTATCAAATACAGATATAACTTTCTTTTGAATTTATTCGAACTATCCGATTCGAACCGAGTAGCCAAACTCAAGCCGAGTTTAAACTACCACGCAAAGAGTAAAAATACACCCAATTCTGAATATCTTAATTTTTATAGGATACAGAAGAGGAGTCTTAACAAAGTGTTTTTTTATCTGGGGATTTAGATTGTCTCAGAAATACCAAATGGGTATCAGCCCAAAAATGAGTGTCAGACTCGATTCGGTGCCAGACTCGAAAACGGTGTCAGACTCGAAAACGGTGCCAGACTCAAAAAAGATGGGTGTCGTGTCAGACTCAAAACAGTGTCTCACTCTTAATAACAAGAGCTTTCATATTATTGATTCCATAAAATATTTTCCTCCATCTCATTTATTTCAACAAGTATGCTTTTCTTGTTTTGATTATATCAAAACAAGATATTCCTAATTTTTTATTTGACAAAATAATTTAATCCATATACTATGCAATACATAGTATATATTAAATAGTATTTTACACATACCATAAGGTTTTTTATGAAATCAAAATCACAATTTTTAAAAGGATGTATTCGTACATCTGTATTGCAATTACTATCAGAAAAGCCGATGTATGGTTACCAAATTGCAACAGAATTGGCCAAAAGAAGCGAAGATATTTTTTCACTAGGTCAAGGAACTCTCTATCCAATGTTATATTCTCTTGAGAAGAAAAATCTAATAAAGACGTCTCATACGGAGTTTCTTGATAATGGTCGTAAACGTTTGTACTACACAATCACTGAATCAGGTTTTGAGATGCTGGAAGAAAATAAATTAACTTGGTTTGAAGTTGTGCGTGCTATGCAACTCGTTTTGGGAACTAATTATGGATAGTATTGAAAATTATTTAGAAAAAGTGATGACCTCTGCAAATCTTTTTCACAAAGATAGTTGTCGTGTAGAATCAGAACTACGAGATCATCTTCACGAAATTTTTGATTCAAAAAACAAAAGAAATCACAGTAAAGAGGAGGTTTGGAAAATGGTTGAACAAGAATTTGGCGATGCGCAGGCACTTGGACAAGAAATAGCAAAGGCAAAGGGAAAATTTTTGACATATTGTAAGAAGAGTTTTTTGAGCTGGAAATCTTGGGTACTAGGTATAGGTATTGTTTTAATTTTTTTCAGTATGGCATCTTTTTTTTACATAAAAAACGCAAGGCTAGCCCCTATTCTTCAAGAAGACTCTATAGTTCTTGCGTGGCGTTGGGTTTCCGATTATTCACCGGGAGATATTGTTATATATAAAAATGAAGGACAATATCGATATGCTTTGGTAAAAAAAATTGATGGTAAAAAATTGTTACTTTCAAGAGGAGAACAGGAAGAAATCTCTTTAGAAAAAAATGCTATTTGGGGCAAAGTGATTGTGCAAACTAGGTAATCATAGATCCTCATTTTGACATGCAGAAAAAAATAGCAAAATATCTCAACGGTTTTGGAACTCAATTTCATTTCCAAATCAGAATCAGACACCGATTTGGTTCAGACTCCGATTTGGGGTCTGATTCCGAATGAGATATTCCTTAATTAAAAGGAAAAGAATGTAACAAACAATAATTTTGAGTCTGACCTTGCTTTGGAGTCAGAGTCAGACTTAGCAATGGGGTGTCAGGCTCAGAAATGGGTGTCAGACTCAGCAATGGGTGTCAGACTCAGGAACACAGAAACGAAGGAAAGAGTGAAGTGGAATGGGCATAAAAAAAACCCTGACAGCCTTTTGAGCTACCAGGGTTCGTGTTGATTGGAATCCGGCGACGACTTACTCTCTCACCGTGAGGCAATACCATCAGCGTGAAAAGCTTAACGGCCGTGTTCGGGAAGGGAACGGGTGTGACCTTTTCACTATGATCGCCGAATATAATTGATTCCGTATATAATCTATTTCTATATAATATTGCAATCTTGACAAATCAAGAGAGGAGGAAGAAAAGAAAGCAAAGAGGAGTATAGAGAGATAAGTCGAACGGGATATTAGTACTGGTTAGCTGAGTACATTGCTGCACTTACACATCCAGCCTATCAACCTGGTAGTCTTCCAGGACCCTTCAGGGAGATCTCGTCTTGAAGAAGGCTTCGCGCTTATATGCTTTCAGCGCTTATCCTTTCCGAACGTAGCTACCCAGCTATGCCGCTGGCGCGACAACTGGAGCACCATAGGTTCGTCCGCCCCAATCCTCTCGTACTAAGGGCAAACCTTCTCAAATCTCCTACACCCACAGCAGATAGGGACCGACCTGTCTCACGACGGTCTAAACCCAGCTCGCGTACCGCTTTAATTGGCGAACAGCCAAACCCTTGGGACCTTCTTCAGCCCCAGGATGCGATGAGCCGACATCGAGGTGCCAAACCGCCTCGTCGATATGAACTCTTGGAGGCGATAAGCCTGTTATCCCCGGAGTACCTTTTATCTGTTGAGCGATGGCCCTTCCACTCGGGACCACCGGATCACTAAGTCCTGCTTTCACACCTGCTCGACTTATAAGTCTCACAGTCAACTACCCTTCTACCTTTACGCTCTACGCACGATTGCCGACCGTGCTGAGAGTAGCTTTGAACTCCTCCGTTACCTTTTAGGAGGAGACCGCCCCAGCCAAACTGCCCACAAAGCACTGTTCTGGTACCGGATCTACGGACACCAGTTAGAATTCTAGTATAACAAGGGTGGTATTTCACTTGCGGCTCCACAAAGACTTGCGTCTCCACTTCAAAGCCTCCCACCTATCCTACACAAGCTATACCAAAACCCAATACCATGCTGCAGTAAAGGTTCACGGGGTCTTTCCGTCTTGCTGCGGGTAAGCGGCATCTTCACCGCTACTACAGTTTCACCGAGTCCTCTGTTGAGACAGTGCCCAAGTCGTTACGCCATTCGTGCAGGTCGGAACTTACCCGACAAGGAACTTCGCTACCTTAGGACCGTCATAGTTACGGCCGCCGTTAACCGGGGCTTTAGTTCAGAGCTTCGCCGAAGCTAACCCCTCCCTTTAACCTTCCGGCACTGAGCAGGCGTCAGTCTCTATACATCGACTTTAAGTCTTGGCAGAGACCTGTGTTTTTAGTAAACAGTCGCCCGGGCCTTTTCACTGCGCCCCCCAACAGCTCCGGATGTACATCCTTCACCATCAAGGGTACCCCTTCTCCCAAAGTTACGGGGTCAATTTGCCGAGTTCCTTAACAGAGGTTATCTCGAGCGCCTTAGGATTCTCTCCTCACCTACCTGTGTCAGTTTTAGTACGGTCACTTATGCAACTCGCTTTACGAGAATTTTCTTGGAAGC